>CAVSTL010000008.1:0-762511 GCA_963730805.1 uncultured Acidobacteriota bacterium
CTAGCCGGTAAAGGCGGGCGACATCCGACACATGCGCGGCAGGCCAGCGGTTTTGACCATCGCCAATATACGCCGAGACTCCGGTTCGATTCCCCTGGTGTATTCAATGCCGATTCCCTATCAGATCGGCAACGCTCCGCGAACCATCAGCGACGTGAACAGCCCCAGTTATCAGGATCGCCCGTAGCCCGCAAAGCGGATTCCTCCGCCGCAGTCATCGGCGCGACGAAGATGGTCTGGTCGGTTGCTCCGTACGGATCGATGGGGAATGTCGACCATTTCGCCCGAATCGGGACCGACGTTCTGGAATACCTGGAACTGGCAATCTTCAGTGGGGCAGGGCCGATCTAAGCCCAAGAGTTTCCGTCACACCGGTAACCGCACCTGCCGGCACAGCCACGCTTATCCTCTTTAACCGTTCGATCACGCGGCGCCACGAGTCGGACCGAAGCTCGCCATTTCAAGACCTCTTATTGCGCTTGGGTGCCGGAAGCCTGCGGTTGCATGCGCAGCCAACCCTCCTGCGCCTTGGCGGGGTCGGGCGGGATCAGCGCATCCCCGGTTGTGTTGGTCACTTTGTCTTCTGCCCAGGCAGTAATGCTGGCGCGGTGATCCCAACTCCACGCGCCGTGAATTTCGTTGGGGATAGGCATGCGAATTCTCTGCGGGTCTATAAGTACCGGACCGAAACGGAAGGTCGGCGCGATCTTCGACAGGGCCGCAGCCACCCATTCGCGGCGCATGCCAATATCCTTCCGGGGAGTGATTCCGGTGGTGGCATGCACCACGCATTGCGGCTCCACGAGCAACGTGACGGGTACGTCTTGGTTGGGCGGAATCAGCATCACTCCGCTGGTGTTCACGTACGGGTGGTTGACGGGGTTGTTCCCTTCCGTGACCGTGCCTTTGCTCGCCGAAGTGCCCACGGGCGTGGTTATGGTAATGGGGAGAGTCCCCGTCCCTGCCGGGCTGACGGCGGTGACCTCGGAGTCAGAGACGAAGGTGAAAGAGCTGGCCGGAGAGGAACCGAAATTTACCGCAGTAACGCCGGTAAAGTTGAGCCCGGTGATCGTAACGGATGTGCCGCCGGCGGGCGCGCCGGACGCTGGACTGATGCCCGTCACCATCGGAATCAGCGTGCCTGCTGAAGCAGGCTTGTCGGCGCGCGGCGCGCGCGCCTTGGCGGCTGCAGGAGCCGGTGCGGACGTATATGCGAACTGGTTGGGACTGGCCAGATCGTCGGAAAACGTCTGGTAGAAGTTCGGCACCAGGTTGATGGGGCGCAGGAATCCCTGCCCCGGACCGACATCGCGAGCAAAGCCCGCGACGGCCTGGTCGGCGCAATATAGTGTCTGGTAATCGTCGTTGATGAAATAGGCGAATAGCCCATCCTGCCAATGGGTGAGCGCTCCCAGCCGCACCGGCACGCGGGCCTGGTTCACCGTCAACGGAGTCACCGGTTCGCTCACTTCCACGCGGACCACTCCGCGCATTACTACCACGGGATGTCCGATGAGAAGTGCGAGGTGCTCGTCGCCGGAGTGGCGGTATGGATCGACGGACCACAACGTCGAATCGATGATTCGCAACAATGAGCTCAGGGCATCCTCGCGCGCACCCTGTCCCAGCGATATGTCGGCGAAACCCCAACTGATCAGGCCTTGCGCGATCCCCGCGAGAAACGGATTGGAGACAACGTCGGAGGGCGATTTGCCTGCCGCCGCGGGTGTGCCAGGAGAGTCTTCCCACACAATGCCGGTCTGTGGATCGGGGCGAACATCGCCGAGATTATTGCCGGCTCCATCGAAGAACTCCAGATCTCCGTCCAGATGATTGGGAAGCAGGAAGCCGCAAACAGGCGAGACATTCGCGCCGGCATCGGTCTTGCTGCCGGCCGCATCCTGATACCGGAACCAGACGCGCGTGGGCGAAGTGAATCGGGGCGGAAGTGCAAGGATGTCGTCTCGCCCGGGAACCTGCATCGGTTGCGAGACGACGATCTGCTTGGGGTCTGCGATCGTGGAGTCGCTCGATCCCGCAAGATCGACGAACTGTCCGAAGCAATCGACGATACGCAGCCGCAGAATGCGCATGAATCCGGCGCGAAGGGGAATAAAGTTCGCGGGGACGCCGGGGCCGGATGGCGTGGCGGTTCCATCGCCGGGCACTCCGGCGCGAAGCTTGGTACGGAAGTTGTCGAGTGCACCGGTAAGCACGTCCATATTCTCGAGGGAACTGGCGAGGTCGGAGAGGGTCGTCCTGTCTATGGTGGGCACGTCGCCGGGAGCCGCTGCGGCTCTCGGCGAAAGACGCGCGTTTGCGATTAGTGCGGAGTAAGAGCCCAGCACGGTCTGGCTGACGTTGGAGTTGAAGCGAATCTGAACATTGGGCGCCAGAGGCCCGCTGCCGGCAGCGCGTTGCGCCTGTGCCAGTGCGAGTCGAACGCTGGAGGCAATGGCCGCAGGTGCTCCCGAGGTAAGATGAACCCGCCCGGACAACTTCACGCCGGAAGCGGTGTCGCCCGGATCGGGCAGAGGCTGGCTGCCGGGCGCAAAGTCAATTTCATCCAACACCCAGTCGCTGACGCCTTTAGCCGATGGGATGAACTGGATCGACCAGTCAAGATGCAAAGGCGTCCAGGGCAAAACCGGCGGGTTCACGGCGATGGGCGAGGGCAGCATTCCCGCCAGCCCGCTAAGCGCCGTCAAAGGAGCCTGATCCACACGCGAGTCCCGAGTGGCCCACCAGGACGTCTGCTCGACCTGCAGGTTTTGAATGCGCGCGGCCAGGTCCGCCCCAAGGCCCGCATTGACCTGGGCGGCTGCATATGCGGAACCGGGATCGAGCAGGATCAACTCCTTCAACAAATCTTCGCAGTCGGGAGGGACACTCCCGTTTTCCACGCCCCGGTCGAGAACGTCCGGCCCCGACACCGCGAAGCGGCCGCCGGGAACCGATTGGTCGGCACAACTCAATTCGGTCACCGTGAACCCGCTGAGGCGGCAAATCAATCTGCCGTCTTCAGAGAACCGGCCATCGTAGCCATGCTTGTACGAGCGATCGGCGTTCTGCACCAGGAAGACCGGATCGCTGGGAAAAAAGAATCGCGGCGCCGAGCGCTTGACGGTGATGGGCTGGCTGGGTAAAGGAGGCTTCGGCGCAGGGTGAGCCAGCGCTCCCGAGGCGGCCAGTAATCCACCTCTCATAAAGTTTCTCTCGCTGCTCAATTCCGGATTGAGAAAGCGGTTAACCTCCACGTTCGCAGAGACCGTGTTGGTCACGGGCGAGCGAAAGGGAGTTTGTGAAGGTATTGCCGTGACCTGGCCTGCGAACACTCCGGGGTCTAGAGAAGAAGGAGCCGGGGGTAGAGGGTGGGTGTCGGGAGTGGGCGGTTGCACGATTTCTTCCGTCGTCTCCTGATCGGGCAAGGATCCGAAGCTGTCGGCGTGCAGGCGCGCGTCGATGCGGGCTGCGCCATCGGGAAGGTCGAGATCGGCCATGGAGCCGGACATGAATGCTTCCAGGGCTCGCGCCTGGTCGGCGGCATCCGACGCATTGTTGGTCTTGGCGATCATCGCGCTCAAGGCTTCTGCCATGGTGCTTCCAGCAGCAACGGAAATCTGACTCGCGGGCGGCGGGCCGCCTACCTGGCCAGTGAGCAGTCCCGTAGTGCTGCCGGGAAGATTCGGCCCCGGCCAGGCGATCGCGACTACCGAGCCGTGATACAAGGTCATCTTCGGCCACCACGATCCATCGGTCGTATAGCTGCCGCCCTGCGGCTGTCCCGACGGATCCACCGGGGCGGGCGTGGTGCGAATGCTGTTGACATAGGGAACCGGCGGTACGAAGGCGCCTGGAGATAGAGCAAGCTTGGGCTCGGCCGCGGCCGCCGCGGCGAACACTGCCGGAGACTGCTGGAGATTGAACGCTTCATTGACAGGGAGCCCGATGCGGTTGGCGGCCACGATATGTTCATAGGAGTGGTTCGCCGATTCCTGAAGCTCTCCTGCTGCGAGTTCCCATCCATGCTGCGCCATGCAGGCGTCAAAATCGCTCAGCGAGTTGATGTTTGATCCAAGCGGGTCAAGCGATGGATCGGTGTACCAGCCACACACCAGGTATGCCAGCGGCCCCAGGGGAGGAATCGTATCGTCCAGCGGATCGAAAAAGGCCAGACGATTGACAACGTTGTCGTAGTAGGCTGCCCACGCCATATCGCCGTGGCCGAGGGCCGTCAGCGGCTTGATTAACGTGCCTTGGTCGGTATTGTCCTCAGTGAAGGAATCCAACTCTATGGCCTGTGGAGTGGCATCGCCGGAGCGAAGAATCCACCCCCTGACCGTGCGCCGGGAAATGCTGAAAAGAGAGGTAAACACGCGCAGAACAAGCCAGCGGTTGGGGATGACTGGAAAGACCGGAGCCGTGGTATCCGATCCCGCAGTGCCGGCGGTGAGACCATCGGGCAACGCCCAGTGGAGATACACGCCCGTGCTCCGCTGGTTGGGGGGAAGATTGGCGAATGGCGGGGGCAGAAGCCCGCTGCGCGTGTTGCCGGTGCTGCCCTGCGCCGGCACGGTCATGGCGCAGTTGGCGAACGGTTGACCGGGGATGCGAACCGCGAGAGCGTCGACGTGAATCGGAACCTGGACTCGGGGCGAACGATAAAGTTGCGGTGACCATGTGGCGATGGTCCGCGGGGTGATTCCGTGAGCGGCGGCGATCGCGAAAGTTGAATTGAAACTGGACATGGATGATCCTTTAGAGGTGGAGGAGCTGTTGCACGGCTGTAAGCGTGGCCTTATCGGTAACGCGCGCTGCGATGTTCACGAACGAAACAAAACCAACCGGACCACCGCCGCCGCCGGCATTGTCCACCGTGCCCTCGAACCGTTGCCGAAACGGTGGATCCAGGGCCTCGATGGCAAATGCTCCGCTGCCATTGATGACGGGCATCGCGTTGTGCGTGGCCTGTTGATTGGCGAGCGCGTTATATAGCGCCTTGACATCGATGACCCGCTTATTGCCGGCACGGAAAGGCA
Source organism: uncultured Acidobacteriota bacterium (assembly GCA_963730805.1). Classification (GTDB taxonomy): domain Bacteria; phylum Acidobacteriota; class Terriglobia; order Terriglobales; family Acidobacteriaceae; genus Telmatobacter. Next base: position 5,040 of record CAVSTL010000008.1, read on the forward strand.
CCGGCAGCGGGATGGCGTTGTTGCTTGCGTCCATGATCTGGTTACCCTGCTGATCGCGAAGCGAAATCTCGAGCGTTCCGTCAGGCGCCGCATGGACGCCGAACACAATTCCGTGATGAGGCTGTTCGATGGTGACAAGTTGGGGAATGCCCTGGAACAGCGCGATCATCACCGAGGGCGAAAGCAATTCAAGACGGAGGGTCGGGAGTTGAGCCGCCTGGGCTGCCTCCGATGACGGATCAAAGGGCACATTTGTGTCGGGGATGTCTTGGCTATAAGCGCGCACGTCCATGTGCGGCCATCCACTTACCGCTGCGGACCGAAGCAGAAACCCGGTTACGACATCCGCCGGAACCGGATGGCCATCGTTAGCCTGCTTCAGGTTTGCAAAGGAGTCGCGACTCCTTTGCAGGTCACGCACGATGCGTTCGGTGAGATCGATCTGCTGCGAAACCGGTCCGCTTCGCGCCTGGTGATATGCCTGGTCGCGGCTGCCGATTTTCCCCACCGCCATGGCGCCGTCGACCATCCGGTCCGTCCATGAGCGGTCGAGATAGAAGAAACGGATACTTTCGTCGGGAAGGAGGCGCGCATCGGGGACGAGATAATCGAACGGTACGCCGACCAGCAGCCGCAGGTGCGCCAGGAACGACTCCATATAAGGAGGCATTTCCGCTTCCGGATCGGTATCCGCCACTTGATAGGGAATGAGCATCCGTTCTTGAAGCGCCTGCGAAGAGTTGATCCAACTAAGCCTCACGCGTTTCCTCCCATCTAAGCTTCATCCAATGACGTCGAACGTGAACTGATCTGAAGGGTTCACGGCGGATGTTCCACCGCTGGTAGTGACCGTAAGGTCCACGGTTCCTCCTCCCACAGGAACTCCGGCGGTGACCTGGCTGTCTGAAACTACACTGATGCTGGTTGCCGGAACGGGCCCGAAGTTGACCGCGGTTACCCCGACACTGAATCCGGAGCCGGAGATGGTCACTGTCTGCCCCGCAAAGGCGTTATTCGGATTGACGCCCGTGACGGTAGGCGCCGTGGCAGTGTAGGTGTAACGACTCAAGAAGTTGACGGCCGACGTTCCCACCGGGTTGGTCACCGTGACGGAGACAACTCCCTGGCCCGGCGGCGTGACGACCGTGATCTCACCTTCCGCCACGTTGACCAGCCTGGCGGGAAGATTTCCGAACATCACGGAATTCGCCATCGTAAAGCCGCTGCCGAAGATCGCCACCACGGCGCCGCCCGTCGATTTCCCCGACCCCGGCACGACCAGCCCGACTGAGGGTTGACCCACATACGTGAACTTGTCGGCGGCAACCGCGGCTGAAGTTCCGCCGGGGTTGGTGACGGTGATGTCGACCTGGGTGCCGCTCTTTCCCGAGGGCGAAACGCCGATGATCAATTGATCGCCGTTCGAGGCGAATTTCTCGGCCGCGGCCGAACCAAAATTCACTCCCGTCGCGGTGAGGAATCCGCTGCCGATGATGTTGACCGGCGTCCCTCCGGCCACAGGTCCGAACGGCGGTTTGATCGCGCTGATTGCAGGCGGCTGGGCGTATGTAAACTGGTCGGCGGCGCTGGTTCCCGAGGTCCCGCCGATCGGCGTAACGACGGTGACATCGACGACGGTCAGTCCGGTGGGGCCTACCGGAGGACTCACCACGGTAAGCTGTGTATCGGAAGCCACGGTAACCGCAGTGCCCGCGACCGTGCCGAAGTTGACCGCGGTCGCTCCGGTGAATCCCGAACCTGTGATGGTCACTGTCGTCCCGCCGCCCACGGGTCCGCCTTTGGGATTAATGCCGGTGACTTGAGGTGGCCCCACGTACGTGAACACGTCCGCGGGCGTGATTGCGGATTCTCCCGCGAGGGTAGTGACCCTGATGTCGGCTGTGTTTTGGCCCACCGCCTGCTGGCTGGGGCTCACGACCGTAAGTTGTGTATCGGAGACAACGGTAACGTTGCCGCCAGCGGCCGGTCCGAAATTCACCGCGCTGGCTCCCGTGAAGTGCGCGCCGGTAACGGTGACCGAGGTGCCGCCGGCAAACGGCCCGGAGTGGGGCGCAATGGACAGCACGCTCGGCATGCCCAGTTGGACTGCCGTGTTGGCCAGTCCCTGGTTGCGAACCTGCGTCAGCCTGCCTAATGCGCCGGCATCAGCGGCAACCTCGTCGATTGTGGTGGAATTTCGCGTGGTCTGAGTGATCGGCAGCACCGCAGCGCCCGTGGCGCCAGCGTTGCCTCCGAGGATGGCGATCGCCTCCTGCGTACTGGCCAGGTTGAATGCCTGTTGGACCGCGGATGGATTGAATCCCACCACAGTCTGCACTTTGTCGAGGCCGAACGGGTCCGCGATGGGGCCAGCACCCTGGGCGGCCAGGCCCGCCGCCCCGGACGACAGGAAGGGCAGGGTTGGATTGTGGAGGTCGATGGACCCGATTCCCAGCGCTGTTTGGGCGCGGCCGAGCGTGTCGGCGCGCGACGCCTGCGAATACGCTGTGCGCCGCCACTGCATGAGCGCCGCGGCCAGGGTCTTGTTAGAAGCCGCAAGAAGCCGGCCCACCTCGAAGGCGGCTGCGTAAGAAATATCCTTACCTCCAGTCTCCGGCGTGGCGCGCACACACTGATCCGCGGAGTGATACGGGCCCAGCAGATCGCGCGTGAGTTGAAAGGGAGCCAGCGGTCCGCGATAGAAAACCCTCTCGGGCTCGCCGGCCCGGTCCTGCAGGTCCATGGGAATATGCCCGCTGTCGGTGAGCGGCGGATGGCCGGGATTGGCCACGGTCCCGAACATGGCCACGTTCAATTTCTGCATGAGGTCGCGAAAGGAACCATCCCCCGTGGCGAAGAACTTCCAGCTATGCAGCAAAACCAGCTGAACGCTCTGGAGCTCATACACGATGGGATTGATATAGCCGATCTGTCCAACGCCGCCAATCAGCACCGGCGAAGGGAATCTCACGGGAGAAGGGAAATTCACGAAATTCTGGGGTCTGGGGGGCAGCACCTCTGCTGTTTTCTCTTGGGCGCCCGGCGCAAAGTTCAGGTAGAGGTCCGAGCGAGCTTCGAGAGAAACCAGGCAGGCCGTGCAATTGGAATTGGGGCTGGGAAGGCGGTTGGACATTACCACGGCAAAGAAGCCGTCCGTACTGCCGATGTTCAGTTCACGGTCGTCGATGTTCACCTGCCTCACATGCGCCAGCAACGTAAGTTCTTCCACCGTAGGCAGCACCGACTGCAGAGTAATCACGTCCGTTACCAGCGCATCGCAATTCACGTTGGCCGGATTTCCCAGATCCTGGAAAATCTGCGGTCCAACGATCTGTTGGAGGGGCATATTCTGAACGATTTTGAAGTTGTCTCCGTCCTCAAACAGGAGTAGCGCGACCCAGGGCGGAGGCGCGGCAGGCGCCGGAGCATCTCCCGGTTGAACCACAGGCGCGGGGAATTTTTTGGCTGGATCGAGCACCCGTTCCCAGGGCAGGGTCCGCCGCGACAGGACAAGGTGCGGCACGTCCTCAGAGAAAGATCCATGACCGTTGCGGGGCGGAAAGACTCCAACCACCTCGGTCTGGGCGAGCTGGAATCGCGGCCCCTCGATACTGAAGAATGATTGTTTGGAAAGCGGGTTGTTATTCGGATCGACGGGCGCGGGAGCTCCATCGATGGCGACATCGGTCTCCACCGTGATGCGATACAAGTTGTCTTCCAGCGGCGGCACAATGTCGTCGAAGAGAACCATGTGTCCAGGCGGAGGTTGCTGAGGATTTGCCATTCGACGTTTCCTAGGCGGCAGTCCCAACAGCAGGCGCTGGGGTTGCCGCGGTGATGGTTACGGTTACCGAGCCGTCCGGGGTCAGCGGGCCGTCGGAGACGATGTGCTCCGGAATGGCTCCGTTCCAGAGCGCCGCCCATTCCTGGGCATGGCCGGAGAGCCCGATGATTCCGGAAAGTCGTGAAGCGCTGCGGCTGGCCACGGCGATGACAATTTGATCAGTGGCGGTGACCTGGGTGAGGTCATAGAGCAGGATCTTTCGGGCGCCGCCCACGATGCGGATGGGCGGCGTTGCCAGGGTCGCGCCGCTCAGGGCGATCGCCAGGTCGCCGTCTCCGGCTGCCGTCGGATCCTGCTGATCGAGCATGATCCCGACCACCCCGATAGAAGTGGGCAGCCACGTCTCCACTCCAGGTTGATCGAGAACCGCCTGGGAAAGCCGGAGCATTCCCTGGGCGGTCACCTGTTGGTTCTTTTGCACCAGATTCGGCTGAGCCAGCATGACAACGGAACCACGCGCCAGAAAGGTGCTCGAGTTGATCTGCGCCATCAGGTTCCCGGCCTGCCAGCCGACCACCGGTCTGCGGTTCTGTGAAGCGGCCAGCAGCGTCACCGCACCCATGCCTCCGTTCACCACCGAGGTGACGTTTCCCAGGCAGGTGATCACAGCTGCAGCGGATCCGGCGGGCGACGTAAAACTGCTTGACGCGTTCCCTGACTCTTCCAGGTCGGCGATGACGCGTCCGCTTGGGCTGAGGAACGTGAGCCGAACGCCCGCCGTTCCGGCTACCGTGATGGTGTTGTTTGAGGCGGGGAATTCCCAGATGTGAATGGTGCCTGCCGGAATCGGCACGCCTGCGGCGGTGATTCCGGCTTCGGCATTCTGTAACGCCTGGATGTGCGCTGCGCCCGCGGACCATCCGAGTTCCGGGCTGCGTAGTGTGCGTCCCGAACGGGCCAGCGATGTGGGACGCGGCGCGGCGGTCTCCCGCAGATAGATGAGGCGCGCACCGGGTAGCGGCGCGGGAACCGGGGGAGTGAAGCGTCCGATCAGGGGTGCGCCCGCGGCGGCGAGCGCCGGTTTCGCCATCAGGAACTTTATCGTGGTCTGCAATGCCGGCGGAGCGTCCGCGGCCGGCAGAGGACGGCCCTGCAACACGGCACGCAACCGGAACGCGAGTAACGGCACCGGTTTGAGCGGCACGACGCGGTTGATGATCGGCGGCGGCGCCAGCCCCACCGGCTTCATGGTAAGTCCGGTGGTGATGGGCGTAATCAGCGGTCCCGAAGAGCTGAAGCTCTGCAGAGCACGCGCCGACATGGGGCGCAATCCCGGCGACGGAAGTCCCGCAGCGACTCGCGCCTGGCTGAACAGTCCCCCGCCCTGCAGAAGCGTTACCGAGGCGTTCAGGTCCGACAACGTCGTTACCCCTGCCGTGATGGTCGCCATGTTGTCGGCGGCCACGCCGAAGGTCTGCAGGTTTCCAATGAGGATCGGCGTCCACGTGGCGAACGGCAGCGGTCGGCTGTTTCCGGAATCGACCAGCGTGCTGATGGGGATCTGTGCGCTCTGATTTTGCAGCAATGACGTGCCGGTAAAGATGACTCCCATCAGCGCTGGAAGGGTTTGCGCTCCCGCGGGAATACCGTCGTGATCGATGTATTGATAGGTCGCCTGCGAGACCTGCCCGATCACCGGGGCAAAGGTGAACTGGGCAGGATTGGCTGTGAACTCACCCGGACCGCCGGCTGTGATCGCGGTCCAACCGGCGCCGCTCTGGCCTTCCAGAGTGAGTTTGTGTGTGGTCGTAACCGCATGAGGGCCCATGGGGGCAAGGTCGATATTCTGCACCGCCAAAGGTCCGGAGTTGTTGCCGAAGAAGTCGATGTATGTCGTGGCGGGCATGCGGGTTTCGGTTTGGAATGAGAACTCGCAGGTCATGGCCCAGGGCTGGCTCTGGGTGCCCGGCGTTGGTTGCGCCCCCGAAGGCGACGGCGGCAGCAGGCCGGTGAGGACGTGCGTATCCACTGCCGTCTGGCTGGTGTCGCCGCTCTGCAGGTACTTGGTTGCGAAGGTCGGCCAATCGGAGAAATTCTTGTTGGGATTGGGATCGGGTCCGAAGGAGACCGTCACCGAACCCACCAGCAGGTTCACCGTGACGGTGCCGTTGAGCGGCGGCCCCTGCACCTGGAGCGTGGCACCGATGGAGACCGATATGTCGATGTCCACACAGGCGAAGAAACAGATATGAATCTTGAAGGTCGCTCCCAGCGAGATGCCGGCCGAGATGTTGTAGTAGAACGGATCCCACGAAAGGAGGAAATCGGTGTATGCCGTGAACCAGACGTTGATCCAATCCGGTCCGTAGGTGGCTTCCATGCGGGCGCCGGCCATCACGGCGGAGTTGGTAAGAGCGAAATACGATTCGCCCTTGATGGCCACGACCCCCAGGAATGACCAGTGGTATCCGAGCCGCGGAGGGTTGGGGAATTTGGGATCCGGCTGGTAAGCAGGGTGATAACCGCCGATGGTGATCACGAACTGCGAATCCGGGAAGCACATGTAGAAGCCGAAGCCACCGGTAAGCTGGCAATCCTTGTTCAGCAGCCAGGAATTATCGGTGAGTTGGGCGAGCAGAAAGATGGTCCCGTTGGTCGGACTGAAGATGCACTCGAGAGCCATTTCGATGCTGACGAGCGCGGTATCGTCCGAGGGCAGCGCCATGCGCGCGACGCCAAGAATCCCGATGGTGAGGCCGGCGTCCAGAGCCACATACAACACCGCGGTCACGTTCACCACGACAAACGAATTTCCATGCACGCCGGCGGCGAACCACAGGCTGCCGCGCTTGGCCGGAACCTGGGTGCCCATTCTCTTCAGCGCGCCCATGGGGTCGTTGGCGATCGCGCCCGGGTCGTCCAGCGCTTCCACCAGGAGAAACTGCGGAAGCTGGTTGACATCGGTGGGCGGGAGCAATTCACGGTTGTAGCCCACCCCCAGCCCAAGGCCGGTGATGTTGATGATGGGAGGGAGGCCGATGACGATGAACACTCCGGCAAAGATGAACAGCGATGTGTAGGTATCGCCGGTGGCCTGATCGGTGGGGGTGGAATAGGCGCCTACCGCGATGAATCCGAATTGGGTGATCTGGATCAGCAGCAGACCGTCGTATTCGACTGGCGGACCGGGGTTCTTGTACAAACCGCCCGCGATTGTGATCCCGGGAGCTGTGAACCCAAGCGCCAGACCGCCGAGATCCAGTTTCCAGTTGCCGGGGTTGGTGATTGAGTTGTACGGAATGCTCACCGTCAAGTCGTCGACATCCGCCGCCAACCCGTCGATCTTGAGGCTGCCGTCGATGAGCAGGTCCACCTGCGCGGACTCGACGTTGAGTCCCAGTTGATCGATGTAAATGGGTCCGAATCCGCTATGGATTCCAATCCAGAACACACCCGTCTGGCCGCCGATCTGGATATGGAAATTCGCATCCCCCGCCGGTCCGCTCCAGTACCAGGCGGACACGTCAACTCCGGGATTCACGGGATGAGAGTCCCCGGGCGCACCTCCCGACTGAAGAAGACTGGTGGCGACCGGATTGCCGCTTGCGCCGGTTGCCAGGCCAAGCGGAATCCCCACCTGCAGAAGCTCCAATCCGCCGCCGAGACTTGTGAAGTTCAATCCACCGGAGAACGCGGCGTCGAAAAAGAAGAATCCGTTGAATCCGCCCATCCGGAATTGCGACAGGTTCACCAGGGGAGCGTCATTGGCGCCGGCTAGCCCGAGCCCAACGCCCGCGAGGTGCAATTCAGGTGTGAATGTGAACGATCCGCCCGAGTCGGTGAAAAGGTACAGATCGAGTCCCTTGTCGGCGCCCGGGCTAAAGCCTGGAGCGGCCCAGGCCGATGGGGCTCCGAAAAGCGCCGACAGCGAGTACGAGCCGATATCGAACGCCTGCGACCCGCTCAAACTCAGCCCGATTTTGCCGCTGTCGTTGACGAGGCCCAGTTTTAGCGTGCTGCTGAGTGATACGGAAATGCCAGCTCCCGCGAGCCCCGCAAGCGCTCCCGTCACCATGCTGACAATGTCGGGCAGCGGCATGTTCAGCGCGTTGCCCTTCAGGATTCCGGCGGAGGTGAGAAGGCTATTAAGCGTAACGGTGGCGCCCGTCCATAGCGGGTTGTTCAGCTGCGTGTTTGCGGCTTTGATGGCGACGTTTGCGGCCAGGGGCAAGAGCCAGTTCTCCAGCAACTGAACCGGAGTCTGCGCGCCCGCGGTTACCTTGACCTGGGGCGCGATATCGATTTCCAGCGGTCCATTTCCGCCCGAGCCCGCCAGCGGGAAGAACTGTGCGGTGAATCCCACCGAACCGCCGGTGGATGACACGCCGATATTGAATTGAGGCGCAGCATTGATGCCCAATTCAGCTGGCAGGCTCAACCCCAGGCCGGCAGTGCACTGTATTGCGCCGGTTGCATATCCCGCGGAGAGACTAACGGCGACAGCGCCGCCGCCCAACTTCACGCCATTTGCTGCGACCGTGGCCAGAGGTCCCTTATCGTCCCAACCGGCGCTGAGCGAAACTGTACCGGCATCGGCGCCGGACAAGGGGAACGCCCAGGTAAGACTGGAGCCCGAAGCAGTCACCGCAGGCGTAACGCCGAGCGCGTTCACCATGCCGGCTGCGGCAGTAGCCACAGCGGCGCGGTTGGAGGGATTGAAAAGGTCCAGCCAGTTGGTTTGCAGAAGCGTCTTGAGCGTGTCGGCATGGGCCGCAAAACCGCCTCCCGCGTCATAAACGCCGACCGCTTGTGCCATCTGCAAACCCGGGGCCAGCCAGGTGGGAGAGGGGCCGGGCGTGTTCAACGAAGTCACAAGCTGGTCAAGCACCGCAGGGAGCAGCGCAGTCAGCCCTCCGGCGAGAGCGCCCAGTCCGCTGAACGTTGGCAGGATCTGAATGGGACTCTGATTCTGCGGTGCGATGGACAATGTAAGCTGGCCGGCGGTCAATCCGAAATTGATGGTGGCCGCGGTCCAGGTACCACTCAGCGGCGTGGTAAGGCTGATGGTGCCGCCGGGAGTGACATGCAGCGTCGGATCGAATGCGAGCGAGAGCTGTGCGCCCAGGACGCCGCCCACCGGCGCCGTGGTGGAAACCTGAAGTTTTGTCGGATCCGCGGAGGTGCCCGATCCGGCAGCGGTTACCTGGAATCCACCCGGCAATGTCAGCCCGGACCCGGCACCGAGTCCGGCGGCTTGATTGATGTCCTGCAGCAGCTTGGAAAGTTTCGCGGGATCGAGACCCGTTCCCCCGCTGAGCCCGAGGGCCGAAGCGCTCGCGAGATACTGCGCCGTATTGGTAAACAAGGCATCCGGCGGAATCTGTGCGAAGTTCGAGCCGAACAGGTCGGTCAAGATTGTCGATGCCCCTGAATTGGACGGGATGGCCGCGCCGATCAGGGCCGAGCTCGCACTGGAAACCAGTATGCGGGGCAGCACGTTATTGAGCAATGCGAGGAGCGCCGCCGGCGCGGGCAACGGAACAATGGTCGTCGCAGGGAGCCAGGGAGGCGCCTGCGCAACGAGCTGTCCGTTCCCATAACTGAGGACGAAACCGCCCACCGTAAGCGTGGCGGTGAACGAGGGAGTGAATGCCGGCAACAGCACGGAAACATCGAAGGCGAGCGATGCGTTCGGTCCCAGGGGCAGCGACGGCGCCGTCTTCAAACCAACGGTCCACGATCCTTGCTGGATATAGGCCGTCAGCGGCAAGCCGGGAATCGGGAACGACCACGGGCCGGTGGAGCTTCCCGTGAATCCCGCCAAGCCCGAGCCGCTGAGCGCGGAAGCAATGCGCGGTGAGAAAAATGCAGCCGGATCGAGCATGATTGCGGCAACAGCGTCGGCGGAGAGACCCATGCTGCCATCCGGATTGGTCACCGTGAGGCCAAGCGCGCCGAGAGCCGCGACCAGACTGCTGATGCTCGATGCGGCAGGTGGAGGCGGCGTGGTGACCGCTTTCACGATGGCGCCGAAAAGCGCCTGGGCAGTGGCCGCGCTACTGCCGAGGTCGATCCGCGGCAGCATCGGGCCATTCAACGAAGCCTGGTGCAAGACGATGCGAGGACTGGCCGTGAGGCCGCCGGAACCGTCCGCCGCCATGTCCACCCCGAACTCCACGCTTCGAACGCGCGCTGTGCCCAATGCTGGTTCGCCTGCCAGCCAGTCGCCCGGGCGGCTCAACTCGGCATCCACCGACAGGAATTGTGCCGGATGCAGCGGTTGAGGGGCGCCGGTTTGCAGCGGAATGCGGAACAGTCCGCCGCGCAGATAGGCGTCGGCCGCGACAGGGGATTTCGCCGAAGCCGGCAAACCAAGCCTTGCGCGCGCCCCCAGGCTGAGATGTGTCGGGGCGGTCCCTCCCGCGCCGGCGGCCTTGGTCGCCAGCGCGGCAACCGCCGCGATAACTGCCTGTTGCAGTGTTGATGCAAGGGAGCTGCCAATCGCAAACGCGGCCACGCCCGCGGTGTCGGTGGTCGGAGTGCCTGAAAATGATCCCGTGGGATAAGGAGAAGCTGTGGGCAGATCTCCCGCCTTCGCCGCAGGCACATATCCGTCGAGCGCGCTGAAGTAGTGGTTGAGAGTATCGAGAATCGGTCCCGCCGCAAAGCCCGACGCCAGCGGCTGCAGCAGACGGACAACACTCGACATCAAAGGATCGGTGAAAAACGGCAGCGCCGAGCCAAGGTGCGGCGTACCTAGCGTGATCAAGCCCTGGACGAGGGTCGGGTTGTCATGCGTGAAGGCCCGCGCCGCTACACCTGCTGTGGAGTGGGCCACCAGGGTTACCTTCTGACTCGGCCGCAATTGGCCGATGCGCGCCACAGCGAATCCGATCTGGGCGCTGAGCGACGTAAGATTGCCGGTTCCGTCGTCGTTCAGGTCGCACGTGTAGTAGTCCACCGCGGCGGTCACGGTGGAAAGATCAATGGCTCCGGGATTGGTGTTGGGAACGCGGAAGCTGAAGTTGGCCGTCGGCCTTGCACCAAGGAAGGTTTGCCATGTGGTGTGATCGCTGAAGGCGGGGCCCAATAGAAGCACCGCACGCGGAGAGGCCGCGCCGCCCGCCATCGTATCGATCTGCGCGGAGATCTGCGCGATGGCCGACGCGTCCTTGGTTTCCAGAGGATGAGCCGCCTGGATATTGGTTCCTGCCGTCCATGTGCCCCCGGTGGGAACCTGTGCAGAGAGAGGAACCACGCCGTCGCTGGAGGAAAGAAAAGTTGCGAGATTGTTCAGACCGGCCGCCGCCTGGGCAAGATCCAGATCCTTGGTTGCATCGGCAAGTCCGGGGATGAATGGAGCCAGTGCTTGAACCACCGCCATCAGGGTGGGGAAATCGGCGGCCGCGCTGGCGGCGGACGACAATGCGGATGCCCAACTCGCCGGCGGTCCGGTCGGCTCCAGCCATGCGAGCGCGTCCACAGCTTCCAAACCGGTGAGAAGAGGCAACGACCACGGATCCTCAAATGTGCCAGTGCCCGAGAATGGGAAACTCGGCGATGCCGCCGCAGCCGCATGCGCCGCAAGCCCAGGCAGCGAAGCAGGAAGGGTATTGGACAGAAGCGACTGCAACCAACTCAGCAGTTGCAGAAAGAACGGTGTGCCTTGGGAAGATACTCCGGTCGCAACCTGGCTCAGCCATTGCTTGAGTGCGCCCACCGGGTCGGTGATCAGCGAACCCGGCCCTGAAGCATCGGCCAGCACCGGCCAATCCGATTGCAGACCGGTGAGCCCCGAATGCACGCCCAGCAGAGCCGTGAGGACATAGGCTGGGATGCCACCCCATTCGCCCGCAGCGCGCGCGATGAGCAGGCGCAGCAGGGTTTCCAGTTCCGTGACGTTGATGCCCAGCGCTTGCGCCGAGTTCTGAGGATTGCTGGCATCGAAGCCGCTGAAGGGGAACGTAAGCGAGAGCGGCCCGATGGTGTTTGCACCCGACGTGAGACTCAGGTTATTGACCTGGGCGTGCCAAGAGAACGACGCACTCGGCGCCCAATCGGCCTGCGCCGAAAAAGAATCCGCCGTCAATGAGAAGCCGGCGACAGCCGGCGCCGCTACTCCCGGCTTGATCAACAGCGCAGCGTGCTGGCCGGCAAAGAAACTGGCGGTCCCCGCACTATTCTGCGGCAGATCGAAGCCCAGCAATTCCGAAGTGAGCGAGGCGGTGAGCGGAGCGCTTACTGCGACCGCCCGCAGCCCGAGGCGCAGTTTTTGCGGGTCAGTTGCCACTCCCGAGGTCTGCGCGTTCCATGCCGCCAGATTCAACGTGAATGGGCCACTGGAGGCGATAGGCGCAAGCCAGGGATCCCCTGGTGTGCCGGTGCCGGTGGTGGCCGTCGGCAATCCCAGCAGGCCCGCGATCTGGCCCAGCATCGTCGACCAGTTTTGGCCGTCCAGCAGAACTCCGCGGTGAAACGCAGCGATGGCCCGGGCAGGATTCGCCACCAGGGCCGTCAAATCCACCGAGTGCGTGGGAAGAATGTTGCTCAGCCCGGCCAGCGCCATCAGGTTCGAACCGGCACTCGCGCCCAGCGCCTTGCCGATCGCCGTCTGCACCGCATTGGAAGCGGCCGCTCGCACGCTGTCGGAATTGGTCAGGTCGATGTGGTCATATGTCGTGCCGTCGAAGCCCACATTCGTCAGCACCACAGAGGGCTGTAGCGCCGAACCGTTCCATTGCAGTCCGGTGCTGAAAGAATCAACCGTGAGGGGTCCGGTCGAAAGCAGTTGCGCCGAACTATTTCCGGGCGTAAAGAACCCGAAGGAAGCACTGGGCAGGACAGTGGCGTTACCCGCCCCGCCGAGAGGAATGGAGGCAATCACACCGGAAGCCTGAACCCGGCCCGGTCCCGATGGACCGCCTGGAAACACGGTCGCCGCTACGCCCACCTGCAGGTTCGTGCCGGAAACCGAAATCACGAGGTCCAGCGACGATTGAGAATCAAACGGAATGAGCGTAATGGTCCATGGGCCATTCGGTCCGGTGTTGTTCACCGTCAGACCGGTGGCACCGATCAGCCCGGCGATATGCGTCATCCACGCGGGAACCGCGGATGCCTGAATCATGGATTGGAACCAGTTCGCAATGGCGGCAGGATCGGTGGTAAGGCTCAAGAACGGGAACTGCGGCACACTGTCGCCGGCCAGCCCCACCAGCCCGAGCAAATGACTCGCCACCGGCCCGGCCAGCGAGGCAAGTTCCTGCTTCAGCAACCCCAGAATGACGTGAAACGCTTCCGATGCAAGCTGATCCGGATTTAGCACCACTGTTTGCGCGGAGCCGTCTCCCAGGTCCAGGTTTTCGAGCGTCACGGTGAGCGAGCCCGACGGCGGAGCGATGGATGCGACAATCGAGATCCCGTCCAACTGAATCGGCGGCTTCTTCAGCCCGAGTTGCACCTGCACTGCCACTCGCAGCGGCCCAGCGGCCGTTCCGGCAACGGCCTGCACTCCTCCATCCGCCGACACCAGCGGCAGGCTTACCTGGACATCTGCCGTAATGCCGGCTGAGCCGGGATTTCCGAAATCGGCGGCTACGCCGAAGACCACTCCGGGGCCGGAAGTGTTGATCGTGAAATACACGTTTCCGCGCGGCTGATCCCCGAGCAGAGGATGCCAGGTTTCGTTGTCGGGAATGCCAGGAACCGTCGCCGGCGGCAGGAGCGCATTCACCAGGTTCATCAGGGCCTGACGCTGGTCGGCATTGGAGAGGATGGTCCTCAGGCTTCCCTGCGGGTCCCCGAACCAGTCACCATTGAGGCCGCCGTCCTTGATCAGGCCAATGGCCTGGCCCAGGTCGGAAAGTTCTCCGGCTAAGTCTTGGGTCGAAATCATGCGCGTCTCGCCTGGGCAGACAACGGTGTTCCGGCGATGACTGTGAGGCTGCCTTGACTCACGGCCAGGCCGATTGGCGCTCCGCCTTGCTGGGCGGCGGCATCCTGGGCGAAACCCAGCAGACTGGCCCAGAGCGCGGCCTGCAGAGTCTTGCCCCAGCGTGCGGTTAATGTTCCCAGACCCTTTGGCAGGTCATCCGTTACGGCGGTCAATCCTGCTGGATCTCCGGCAGCGCCAAGGGCAAATGCAGCCACCAGGGGCGCTCGACCCGTCTGATCCGTCTCCAGGTCGACGGAAACCAGCAGGGAACCCGCCAGCAGACGCACCTGCAAGCTGTCGAGGTGCACCACCACCTCGTCGCCGCGTTCGACCCAAATGATGGTGGTGGGGCTGACATTGAGAAGCTGAGATGCATCGGCCGAGGTGCCGGGCAAACGCGCGCCCAGTTCCGCGGCCAGTTGAGCTTCGTTGACCGGGTTCGAGACTGCAAATGCGCTGGCTGGGGGCACGTGACCTCCCTCGAGAGCTAAGTTGCATGTACCGATTGATCCCTTGCAGGGGGGTGTCTGGGAAGATAGACTGTTCCGCCCGCTTTCGTTCTCAGCGGAATTCGAATGGGCCAATAACTTCGGAGTGGCCTGGATACACAAGTCCCCCTGAAACTTTTATTTGGGAGGCGGACTTGGTTTTAGCAATGAGCCATGTGTAATCACGAACTGAGGATTGAGCCCCCGGGCGCTGCCAGGGGCTGAGAAGAATATCTTCTGAAACCGTCCGGTAAGCCGCTCTGCCCCCGTTTTGTCTCTCTGGCTGCTCGTCTCAATTGGTTCACGACTGGGGAAACCAAAGTGCCGACAAATGTAACAATAACTAACGCACGAAAACAAGAGAAATTAGCGTGAATCAAACGAGTGCGCCTTCCACGTATCGCGAGGTCGACATCGATGCGCGACGTCCGCCCTGCGGAACGGACCGGATCCCTTGCGTCGACGGTTTCGCGTCTCCACTTAAAGCGTCGTGCCCCGCGAAGTTGTCAACTGATAATGATCCGACGGGAACGTTCGTTTCAGCTCTCGTCACAGAAAAACGCACCTCCACTGAACGATTGGATATTTCTCCTTCCTCCATTCATGGGTGATCCTCCTGGGCGCCGCCTTCGGCACCAGCGTGGGTCTCAGCTGCGCGCAGGATGCACACTCGGCCTTGCAAATTCCCTTACGGATGGCGCACGATCGCAAATCGCGAACGCGATATAGCCAGGTAAGCCCATGATTTTTTGCGATTTGGACACCTCACCAGCACGGTAAGGAAAATTCTTGACAGCTCGCAAATCCGTGATTATCATCCGGAGCGTTAACGCTAAAGTATTCGTTGAAAACATTTACGCACGCGCGGCTTCCCGGCCCCCTTTACGAGTCAGGCCCCTTTCGATTCGGTCCGCAGGTTTCGGAGCGTTAATTGTGACACACCATTGCCGGTGAATGTGGGAGGTTGACTCTTGGTTATCAGACTGGAATTTAAGCATTATTAGTGTTGGTGATCTAAAGTGTTGCCAACTCGCCCAAAGTTCAGGTTGAGGCAAGGCTATCAGGAGGCACTATGGAATGGTCAGTCAGAAGCCACTGGAGTAGGCGGCGGTCCCTCACAGCACTGGGGATGATTTTGAGTCTTGCGACATTTCTATCTCCATCGGTCATGGCCCAACAGGCATCCGCAGCCATCAATGGCGTTGTCAAGGATCAGACGGGTGCCGCAATTCCGAACGCTCGCGTCGATCTCACAAATGTCAATACCGCGGTTGTGAGAACCACAAGCACAAACGGCAATGGAGTCTATGCGTTCCCGAGCATTGTGCCAGGAGCATATACCTTGAAGGCGTCCGCGGCGGGTTTTACCACCATGACGCAGTCGGAAACGACTCTCGAAGTGAACCAGACCGCTACGTTCGACTTTGAACTGAAGATCGGCAATACACAGCAGAACGTCACGGTGAACGCGAGCGAAGGTGCGGCGCTGGAGACTTCAACCTCGGAACTCGGTACAGTCGTTTCCACGCAGGAAGTAACCGATCTGCCTTTGAATGGCCGCAACTTCACCCAATTGTTGACGATCACGGCAGGGGTCGCGAACATCAATCGCGACCAGAGCGCAGGCGGAGGCGGGGGGTGGGCTGGTCATTCCCTGGGGAGCTTCACATTTCCTGCCATCAACGGCGCTCGCAACCGCAGCAACTACTTCATGCTGGACGGCGCAAACGACTTGAACACCATGCTCGGGATGTACAACTATTCGCCGGTCGTGGACGCCATTCAGGAGTTTAAGACCCAGGGCCATAACGATCTTGCCGAGTACGGTGGAGTCGCGGGCGGCATTGTCAGCGTGGTCACCAAGTCCGGGACCAACCAGTTCCACGGCGCTCTTTGGGAGTTTCTGCGCAATCAGGCTATGGATGCCCGTGGTTACTTCGAATCAAGTCTGCCGCCGCTGCGACAAAATCAATACGGCGCTTCCGTGGGCGGCCCTGTCTGGATTCCGAAGCTTTATGACGGCAAGAATCGAACCTTCTTCTACGCAGCGTGGGAAGGCTACCGGTTCAGTTCCGCGAGTGAAACCGGAGCGCTGGGACCGACAGATGCAGAACGCAACGGAGATTTTAGCGATTTGAACGTCCCCATCTATGATCCTGCGACGACTACTCTCAATGGCGGTACTTATTCGCGCCAGACCTTTACCCAGGAGTACAACGAAGGCCCCGGAAACACAGCCTTGTGCGGCGGTCATGTGAACTGTATCCCCAGCGACCGCATCAATCCAATCTCCGCCCTCTACCAGACCCTCATCCCGCATGCCGGCGCATTGGTGAACGGGAACAACATCTATTCATCTGGACCCCAGCACACCAGCCAGGACACTGGAACGGTTCGCGGCGATCAAAACTTCGGCAACAATAACCAACTTATGTTCCGATACAGCCAGTTCGATCAGCAGGTGGCGAACACTTCGGACATCGTCGGGCTGAACACCATCCACGTTTACGGCCACAACTACATCGGGCACTGGACGCATACCTTTACTCCGACCGCCTTCTCCGACGTGTACTTCGGAAGGAACTTCGGCGATACCATCACCGGTCAGGGATTCCCCGGTGAGAATGCGGCCTTCTTGAGCCAGTTGCAGACCCTGGGCATGTCGAAGTTCTGGATGGTCCTGAATAACACCGAGTATGCACCACAGTGGAGTCCGGACGGATATCTTGGGCTGAATGGATCGCAGCTGCAGGAGACCGGGCTGGCCAACAACTGGCAGTTCGGTGGGTCGTTCTCCAAAATTCTCGGCAAACACACCATCAAAGCCGGGGGCGATTTCCAGACAAACAACTTCCGCTCTCCGATCGCCTATTCCGGAGCGTCATTCGGCACCGCGCAGACGGGGGGACTTGGAGCTCAGCAGGGGGTGGGAGGAAACGCCTGGGCATCCATGTTGCTGGGTGTTCCACGCGAGGCCAGCTATCGAAATATCCTGGAGGTGGATACCGGGGGATGGACGGATGGGTTGTTCGTGCAGGATCAGATCAAAGCCACGAGCCGCCTTACCGTCAATATCGGTTTCCGCAACGACATGGTATGGCAACCCATTTATGGAACCGGCAAGGGCGGCAACTTTTACACTGGAAACGCCAATCCTATTACCGGCCAATACGAGCTCAACGCACTGCCAGCCAACTGCTCGGCCACTCAGGGCGCACCCTGTATTCCCACCGGAATCTACACTGCATCGAGCACGCCTGCACCGGGCGGCCTTCCCGCGCATGCTTACGTCAACCCCAGCTCCGATCACCGTGTGATCAAGAACTCCCTGCACGACTGGGCCGGACGCTTCGGTATGGATTTCCGCATCACCGACAAGACAGTCGCTCGCGCAAGCTATACCCGCTTCTATGACGCGTGGGCCACGGTGGTTCAACTCGCACAGAATTTCGGCGGGAACTGGCCAGCGGTCAACACCATCGATAACGCCGGACTCAACACCAATGTTCCAACGGCATCGGCCAACGATCCGCTGGGATTCGGCAACGGCGGAACGCTCATTTATCCAATCAACGATTTCAGCCAGGTCAGCCAGTGGATGGTAGATCCGAACTTCAGGACTCCATACATGGACCAGTGGAACCTGGGCGTCGAGCGGCAGTTGCCTGGGAACGCCGTTCTCGATGCGAACTACGTCGGTTCGGTCGGCCGGCATCTCGACTGGGGTCCGACCCTCAACGTTCCCTCTCCCGGGCCTGGCGATATTCAGTCCCGGCGCCCCTACCCGTATATGCTGCAACAATGGTTCGACCAGAGTGTTGGCAACAGCCGTTACAACGCCATGCAGGTCACTCTGAACAAACGGACCAGCCACGGTGTTACCTTCCTGGTCGCCTATACGTTGTCGCACTCCAATGATGATGGTTGCGGCCTCGGGGCAAACTGTAACTCGTCGAACCCCTACAACCGCAAGGCAGACTACGGCACCTCCGATACCAACCAGACTCACGCGTTCTCCGCGGCATTTACCCTGCAGTCGCCCTTCACGAAATACTCAAACAAAATGGTCTCCGCTTTGGCTGGAGGATGGGCACTCAATGGTATTGTGCAGCTCAGTTCCGGGGTACCGTACACGGTAACTAACAGCAGCGACCCTGAAAACATTGGCTGCTGCCAGCAACAACGAGTGAACGTGACCGGAGATCCGAACAAAGGAAGCGGTCTCCATACTCCAGCGCAATGGTTCAATGTCAGCGCGTTTGCGGTGCAGTCACCGTACACCTACGGCAATGAAAAGGTGAACCCGTATGTTGCGGACTCGAACCGCAATATCGACATGTCTCTATTCCGATCATTCCATTTAGGCCTGGGAGAATCGAGATTTTTTGAATTCCGCGCCGAATCGTTCAACCTGTTCAACAGGGTTTTGTTCGGTGCTCCGAATTCGAGTCTCGGCGGAGCGAATTTTGGGGCGGTCACGAGCCAGCAGAACTCACCGCGTCAGTTGCAGATGGGCCTGAAATTCAATTATTAGGCCGGCTCGAACCATTGGCGCCACTGCCATGCTCGGCAGTGGCGCAGTTTGTCTTCGAGGCTCGAGCCATGCCATCTGGAGAGCCATGAGTGAAGTGGAATGCGATCGGCATTGACCCTGTTATTTTCCGCCGTGATGCTCGGTTCATTTTTGCTGGCGCTGGGCGTTACGTCAGGGCCGATCCGGTTCCAGGACATTGCGGCACCCGCCGGCGTGCATTTTGTCACAGAGAACAGCCCCACCCCGGAGAAACACCAGCCCGAGACCATGCCTGCCGGCATTGCGCTGTTCGACTACGACGGGGATGGACTGCTCGACATTTACCTGGTCAATGGCGCCGAGATGCCGTCGCTGGTGAAAACCGGCCCCAAGTATTACAACCGCCTTTTCCGTAATAACGGAAATGGAACCTTCACTGACGTCACGGAGCGCGCCGGAGTCGCCGGGGCAGGTTACGGGATGGGCGTGGCGGTGGGTGACTACGACAACGACGGCCGGCCGGACCTGTTTCTGGCCAACGTCAACGGAAATCAGCTCTTTCACAATAATGGCAATGGTACGTTCACCGACGTTACTGCGAAGGCGGGTTTGAGCGGCGCCATCCACAACGACCGCAAGATGTGGTCCATCTCGGCCGGCTGGTTCGACTACAACAACGATGGATTGCTGGACCTGTTTGTCGTGAATTACGTCGAGTGGGATCCGCACTACGAGCCGGCCTGCACAGGCCTGAACGGTCGCGGCTATTGCCACCCCGGCAGCTTTGCTCCGCTTCCCAACACACTGTACCGCAACAATGGCGACGGTACGTTCACCGACGTTTCGGCGGAAACCGGAATTTCATCCGTCCTGGGCAAGGGAATGGGAGTCGTGTTTGCCGATTACGACGGCGACGGTTTCACCGATGTGTTTGTGGCCAACGACAACAGCCCGAACCGCTTGTTCCATAACCTGAAGGGAAAACGATTTGAAGAGGTCGGTCTTCAGGCGGGCGTGGCTTACAACGACGAAGGAAGCGCCCTCGCGGGTATGGGCGCCGATTTTCGGGATCTAAACAACGATGGCCTGCCTGACATCTGGCATACCGCTATCGAAAACGAAACATTTCCTTTGTTCATGAACCAGGGCAAAGGAACGTTTATGAATGCGGGCCAGGAGAGCCGGCTTGCGAATCTCACGAGGCCCATGTCCGGATGGTCGAATGGGATCGTCGACCTCGACAATGACGGCTGGAAGGATCTCGTGGTGGCGCGCAGCAACGTGATGGACAACATCGAGGGAGTTTCCCGGCATTTCCGCTACGCTGAACCGAACTCAATCTTCCAGAATCTCGGCAACGGGCAGTTTAAAGACGTGAGCGCCACCGCCGGCGCCGACATCACGCGGCCTGCAGCCTATCGTGGTCTCGCGTACGGAGATCTGGACAACGATGGTCGGATGGATCTCGTCGTGACGGCTCTTGGCGGCTCGGTCCGTGTGTTCCGCAATGTTACCGAAACGCGCAATCACTGGATTCTGCTTAAACTTGTCGGAACAAAAAGCAACCGCATGGGCATCGGTGCGCAGATTCGGATCACTACCGACGACGGCAGGAAGCTTTACAATGAGCTGACGACCAGTACGGGTTATTCCGCCTCAAGCGACCCGCGCGTTCACTTCGGTCTGGGGGGCTCGCGCGTGCTTCGGGAAATCGAGATTCTCTGGCCGTCCGGCACGCGTCAGTTGCTCCACGACGTTGCCGCAGATCGCGTGATGGAAGTGACCGAACCAGGCGGAGGGAACAAGCGCTAGCGTGGGCGGACATGGTTGAGTCATCTTGAGGGCGGATCCATCATGAATCGGTCGCTCGCCTGTTGTTTTGCATTCCTGTTTCTTATTGGCGCAAGGGCCTCGGCGCAACTGCCGGCCGGCTGCAAACTGCCGTCGTCAGCCGCAAAGGCGCCGGCGGGGACGCCCCAGGCCAGAATTTACGACGCTGAGGGCGCCTGGTTTGCGGAAAAGGGCGATCTGAAATGTTCCGTCGCGGCGTTCGAACAAGCCCTGCGCCTGGAGCCGCAATCGGCGGAAGCGCATTTCGATCTAGGACTCGTTCGCCAACGTCAGGAGCAGTCCGCAGCTGCGATCAAAGAGTTCCGGCTCGCCGTTCAGTATGATCCCGGGTTGCTGCAGGCGCGCTGTGCGCTCGGCTCCGGGCTCACCGACGCGGCCGAGGCGGAGAGCGAATTTCGCAAGGCGCTAGACCTCAATCCAAACCTGGTCTGCGCGTTGGATGGACTGGCTCAGGTTCTGCTGGGTGGGGGACGGTATGAAGCCGCCCTGGCGTATTGGCAGCGAGCACTCCGGATTCAGCCGGATGACGTGGATTTGCAGCTCGATCTGGCCACGTGCATATATAAGGCAGCAAGGGCCAGACAATCGGCCGGACTGCCGGCGGAGAATGGCGCCAGCGTGGCCGATGCTATTCATCGTTTCGAGGAGCTGCTCAAGGGCCATCCCGACATGACAGCGGCGTACTTCACACTTGGCAACATCTATGCGAACGAGCAGCGCTATCGGGAGGCGGCAGATGAGTACCAGGAGGTAACCCGCCGGAATCCTCGAGACACGGTGGCACTGGTCGCGCAAGTGAAGGCGCTCCTGAACGTAACGGCCTACACGGAAGCGCTCGGGCCGGCCAGGAATTACGTGAGTCAGAAACCGAACGATGCCTCGGGGCACGTGTTGCTCGGAATGGTGTACCGAGGACTGGGCGATTACTTGAAGGCAGAGCCGGAGCTTGAGCTGGGAGCCTCCAGGGAGCCGGATGATTTCGAGGCGCAATATCAACTCGGGTTCGTTCTGGCACACTTGGGAAAATCACAACGAGCGCTGCCCTACTTGCGAAAAGCGGTGGCGTTGAAGCCGGAGGAGAAGTCGGCGCAATTCCAGCTGGCGGCCGTCCTGCGCGCGCTTGGCCAAAAGGAGGAGGCGGACCGGATTGTGGACCAGTTCCGGAAAGCTACCGATAACGAGTTCCGGAACAGCCAACTGACATCCGAGGGCATAAAGGCGAATGATCTGCTCCAAGCGGGCAAGCCCGCAGAGGCCGCGGAGATTTATCGCAGGATGCTCGAACAGAACCCGCAAAGCGCCTGGACGGCATACAACCTGGCTTTGGCGCTGGAAGCCATGCACGATCCGAAGGGCGCCGAGGATGCCCTCCTCAAAGCGGTGAGCATCAACCCGAAGTTGGCCAAGGTTCAGGGGGAATTGGGGCAGTTGAAGTTGGCGGCGGGCGATCTGCCAGACGCGCAGAAATGGCTGCAATCCGCGCTTGACCTCGACCCGCAGCTCGTAGAACCACGCGGGAATCTGGCTATGCTTTACGCCAAGAAGGGGGACCTGGCGGGAGCCGAGAAGCTACTCCGCCAAGCCCTTGAGGATGATCCGAAATACAAGGAGGGTCACCTGAACCTCGGGCTGATTCTTGCCCAGGAAGGCAGGACATCCGACGCCGAACAGGAACTGGATAAAGCCCTGGAGTTGGCGTCACAGGATCCCGCGACCCTGTCGACTGTGGGAAAAGCGAAAGCGCAAATGGGCAAATCGAACGAGGGGATTGCGCTGCTTCGCAAGGTGACGGAGCTGGCGCCGGACCTGGCCGCGGCTCATTTGGACCTGGCCCTGGCGCTGGCCGACAGCTACGACCTTCCGGGGGCGCTGACTGAAACTACCGAGGCGGTGCGCCTGGCACCGAAGTCCGGCGTCGCGCACTTCTATCGCGGGCGCGTGCTTCTCGACCTTGGCCGCAACAAAGAGGCGCAGCCGGAGCTCGAGGAGGCATACCATTTGGTTCCGCAAATGCCGGGGGCTCGCTACTTTCTGGCTTTAATCGACAAACAGGCGGGTGATCTTGCGGCCGCGGCCGGACTGATAGAAGAGGACGTCAAACTGGAGCCCGGCAATCTGATGGCGTGGTACTTGCTTGGGCAGTGTTACGAGCAGGAGAGGGAGACCGCCAAGGCAATCACTGCGTGGCGCCAGGCGATCGCCATCGATCCGAAGTTCAGCCAGGCGCTGTTCAGCCTGGCACGCGCGCTGCGGCCGACGGACGCCGCCGAGTCCGAACAGTTGATGACGCGATACAGCGCAATACAGAAAGAGCGGCGGATTCTGGACCGCGCCGGCACGCTTGCAAACAACGGGGTAGTGGCGGCGTCCGCCCACGACTGGCCTGAAGCCACCCGGCAATTGCAGGAAGCCATCGCGGAGTGCGGCGACTGCGCGGTAAAGGCGACCCTTCACAAGAGGTTGGGCCTGATCCACTGCCAGGCGGGGGATCTCGAGGACGGCGAGAAGGAACTACTGGCTGCGAACGCACTTAAACCCGCCGACCCCGAGATCCAGCACGCGCTCGATTTGATCGCCCGGGCTCGAAGTCAGCACGCCGCGTCTACGGGGAAGGCACCCTAGTGCTCACCGCGAAGGGGCTCGTTTCGCTTGCCGTGACGATCGCAGTGATCTGTACGCTGCTGGCTGTTGGTCCGAGAGTGCTTTCGCAAATGGCTTCGGGCGGCGCCACGGATCAGCCGATGCGCCCACTTCCGCCCGGCATGAAGGCCCCCGCCGTAGATTTTCGCGATGTCGCGGGGCAGGCTGGACTGACCGCCGAGGTGATCTCTGGCGACGTCGATCAGACCTATATCGTGGAGAACACCGGCACCGGCGTTGCGATTTTTGATTACGATAACGACGGCCTTCCGGACATTTTTCTTCTGCAGGGGGACCGGCTCAAGAACTCGGGTCCTCCTTTGACGCCGCATCTTTATCACAACCTGGGGGAACTTCGTTTTGAGGATGTTACCGCCAAAGCCGGCATCGGCCATCTGGGCTGGTCGCAGGGAGTGTGTGCCGGCGACCCGGATAACGACGGCCACGTGGATCTTTTCATTGGCCAGTGGGGGCACAACGTGTTTCTCCACAACCTTGGGGACGGGACGTTCCGAGACGAGACCAAAGAGCGCGGCCTTTATGAGGCAGAATCACGATGGAGCACCGGATGCGCATTTATCGACTACGATCGCGATGGCTATCTCGATCTCGTAGTGGCCCATTATGTCGACTTCAAAGCGCAGGAAACTCCGGCGCCGCGCGACAAGAGCGGCTGCAATTGGAAAGGCATGCCTGTCCCGTGCGGCCCGCGCGGGCTGAAAGGCGAGACCATGACGCTCTATCACAACGATGGGCACGGGCATTTTGTCGACGTCACGAAGCAGGCCGGTGTCGAGACGGCACGCGAGTATTACGGATTTACTGTTCTGACCGGCGATTTTGATAACGATGGATGGCCCGATTTCTATGTCACTTGCGACTCGACGCCAAGCCTGTTCTTTCACAACAAGCATAACGGCACCTTTGAAGAGACGGGGCTCACCAGCGGGCTGGCAGTGAACGAAGACGGCCGCGAGCAGGCAGGCATGGGCGCCGCTGCGGCTGACTATGACGGAGATGGGCGCCTGGACATCTTCAAGACCAATTTCTCGAACGACACGAATACGCTCTATCGAAACCGCGGGGAAGGAATCTTCGATGACGTTACGAGTGCGGCAGGCCTTGCCATGCACACCCAGTATGTGAAATGGGGGGCGGCTTTTTTAGACATCGACAACGACGGATGGAAAGACCTGTTCATCGCCGACGGCCACGTATATCCATTTGTGGAGAAATACAACCTGGGTGAAGAGTTCAAACAACCGCGGCAGTTGTTCTGGAATCGCGGCGACGGGCAGTTCTTCGACATGTCGTCGACCGGAGGCCCGGGCATTACCACAAAACATTCGTCACGGGGAATTGCGGTGGGCGATTTGGATAACGATGGCTCCGAAGAGATCGTTGTCGTTAATCTTTTCGAGCCTCCGTCCTTGCTGAAGAATTTCGGCCCGAAGGGCAACGCGCTGCTGGTGCGCGCGGTTACGGCTTCGGGAAGGGACGCGGTTGGCGCCCGGTTGACATTGACTGCCGGAGGAAGGAAGCAGATCGACGAAGTTCGCAGCGGGGGATTTCACATCTCGCAGGGAGACTTCCGGGTGCACTTCGGCATGGGACACGCCACGAAGGCAGATCTAACCATACGCTGGCCTGAGGGCAAAGTGGAGACGGTGAAGGGTGTGGATGCAAATCAGTGGATCGTGCTCCGGGAAGGCAAGGGCGTCGTAGAGCGCCACCCGTTCAAGACCAAAGCCCCATAACCGAGGCTGTTTGCCGGGCGGTGACTTCATCGATAACTGCCGGTGAAGCGCCGGCAATAGCGTCAGCCCTTTACCGAGGCGCCAAATGCATGATCCAACCGAGTGAAAGCTGTTCGGGACTCTTACGCCGCAACAAGCAGGACCGCAAGCCGACGTCGCGGAGAAAATGGCGCGATCCTTGGGAACTTATCGAGAAGACTCCGAAGCAGGAAAGCGCAGGCTGGAAGCGCGAACGATAACCTGAGGTGCAATGAGTTCGGTTTTCGGTTTGTTCGGCTCTTTCTTCCGAGCGATTTTGAGGGCTAGATCGGCCGCGAACTTTCCGATGCTCTCGCAGCCTTGATCGATGGAAGAAAGCGGCACTCGAAGGAAATCGGAGTAAGAAAGGTTGCCACACCCTATCACGGCAATGTCTTGCGGAATGCGGAAGCCGGATTCAAGGATGGCGCGCATGGCGCCAAGCGCAGACGGATCGTTAAAGCAGAAGATGCCATCCGGGCGTGGAACACCTGCGAGCAATTTCCTGGCTGCATCATAGCCCCCACGCTCGCCCCGGTGATCTCCCGAGGTGCCCAGCGACACGATATGACCGGGTAATGGGGTCAAGTTGTAAGAGGCAAGAACCTGCCGATACCCGTCCAAGCGGCCAACGGCCGTGCTGACTTCGGGGCCGCGGATGTGGGCGATGCGACGGCATCCCTGTTCAATCAAGTGAGACGTGGCCATGGCGCCAACGGCTTCATCGTCGACTCCGACAAAATTGGCATTGAGCCCCTTAAATCGGCGGTCGATCAAGATGTACGGCGTTTTCTGTTCTTCGATCATGCGGAAGCAATCGATCGTCCACTGTGCCGATGCGACGAGGATCACGTCAACGCGTCGCGCCAAAAGTTGCTTGATCTCCTTCGCCTCGAGTTCCGGATCGTCATCCGACGAGGCGATCAAAAGGCCGTAGCCCTGATTGCGCGTCTGGACCGAGATGGCTCTGGCTATTTCCGCGAAGAAGGGATGCAGCAAGTCAGGAACAACCAGGCCAAGGGTCCACGTCCGACCAGTGACGAGGGAGCGCGCCGCGAAATTCGGCTGATAGTTAAGTTCGCGGATCCGCTTCAGGACCCGACGGCGTGTTTCCGCAGCGATATCAGGGTGATCACGTAGCACTTTGGATATCGTGACCGAAGAAAGGCCAAGATCGTCAGCAATGTCTTTCAGGCGGATTGCCATACGGGTTGACTCTATCTTATTGCAGACCTTTAAGCGTTGACTATCATCAATTCAAATCGAACTCGCGAGGTGTCGTTTTCGTGGCAACGGCGTGGGCTTTGGGTCGGATTTACACGTTTCCGTTACCGTTGGCTAATTCTTCTGGGTTGGGTTGAGAGATGCGGAAAGAGCGGGACACTAGGGTTTGAATTCTCCGCTATTCATCACGGAGAGCGTCGCCTGCACCAACAAGCTGTCGCTCGATCCACCCGCCAGGACGCGCACCTGCTCCTTCTCCACGCGCCAAGCGTGACGCACCTGATCCCAGTAGGCGAGATCGCGCGGCCTCAGTTCGAGCGTCACTTCCTGTTCCGCACCAGGCTCGATTCGAACCCGTTGAAACCCCTTGAGCTCGAGCTCAGGCCGGTCGACCATCGAGCCCAGGTGCCGCACATACAATTCCACAACTTCATCGCTGGCGCGGGCACCAGTGTTCTTCACCTTCACGGCAACTTTAACCTTGCCATCGGCGGCGACAGACGGCGCGCCGAGGCTCACGCTTTCATATGTGAATGTCGTATAGCTGAGCCCGTATCCGAACGGGTAAAGCGGCTTGTCCCTGGCGTACATATAGGTCCGGCCGTGGGTCAGGTCATAGTCCATGATGGGGAGCAACTGGGCGTCGCCGGTGGGCCAGGTCTGGGTGAGGCGTCCGGCTGGAGAGTAGTCCCCGAACAGCACATCGGCCAGACCGTGGCCTTCCTCCTGGCTGTTGTGTGTCATATGAAGAATGGCGGGAAGATTCCGCTGACTCCACTCGATCGCATAGGGAAAGCTGGCGCGCAGAACCTCGATCGTGCGCGGATTCGCAGCGAATACCTGCTTAACGAGCGCCTCCTGCTCCAAGAGGATCGTCTTGCGATCGACGTCTTCCTTGCCGTTGGAGGGCGTGGGGCACTGATCCCATCCGGCGTTACATTCGGGATGATTGCCGACGACCACGATGGCCACATCGGCGCGGCGGGCGAGTGCGGCGGCCTGGGCAGGATCGGACCCGTCGGCGTAGAGCATCTTGATGTCGCGCCCGGCTACTTCCTTCAGGCCGTCGAGAATGCTCACCGCGTAGGGCGGGGTCCCGCTGTACCAGTCGAGCAGCACCTCGCCAACCCAGGGGCCGATCACTGCAATCGTCTTCAACTTCGCGCGATCGAGAGGGAGCGTATTGTTCTGGTTCTTGAGCAGGACAATCGATTCATCGGTGGCCTGCCGCACCAGGTCGCGGCTCGATTGGCGTTCCCACGGCGGCACCTCGCCATTGCTTTCGCGACCGATGCCGGCATAAGGATCGACACCGGGCGGATCGAATTCGCCCAGCCGCAGGTAGAGGCGCAAAAGGTTCCTGAGCGCCGCGTCCATGTCGGCTTCTGAGACCAGACCGTCGCGAAGCGCTTTCGTCAGGTCGTCCTTGTAGGTGTCGAGGAAGTGATTGATGCCCGCCTTCACCGCCGCCGCGGCGCCGCGCTCCTTGTCGGGAAAGCTCTTGTGGGCGCTGATCAGCAGGCCCAGCGCGCCCCCATCGGTGCAGATCAGGCCATCGTTGCCCCACTCCTTGATCATCACGTTTTTCAGCACCGGATGAATCATCATCGGAATGCCATTCCACGAGTTGTAGGCGGCCATCACCGCGCGCGATCCGCCTTCTTCAAATCCCATGCGGAACGGGACAGAATAGTACTCGCGAAACAGGCGCTCGCCGAAATCGGAGGACGAGAACGAACGGCCATTCTCGTTTTCATTGGCCAGGAAATGCTTCATCAACGAAGCCGCCTGCCAGTGCTTTGCATCGGGGCCCTGCAGGCCCTGGGCGAAAGCTACAGTCAGTGTTCCAACGAGGAATGGGTCTTCGCCATACGACTCCTCAGTGCGGCCCCAGCGCGGGTCGCGGCTCAGATCAGCATTGGGCGCGCGCACCACCACGCCGCCAAAATCGGCCACCGGGTTCTGGTAGTAATAGCGGGCTTCGTAGCCTTCGAGAGAACCGATCTTCTTCAGCAGGTCGGCGTCCCAGGTTGCACCGAGCCCCTTCTCCTGCGGAAACGTCGTTGTCGGCAACGGCTGTTTTCCTCGCGGGCCCCAGCCACCCGGACCGCCCAGCGCCAGCCCGTGAAGTCCCTCGACCTGGCCCGAAAAGACGATGCCCAGTCGCGGGATCCTGGGATGATTCGACATCAGCTCCACCTTTTCATCAAGAGTCAGCCGACCCAGAAGGTCCGCGATCCGCCCTTCGTCGGCAAGCTTGGGATCGCGAAAGGGAAAGTCGGCCTGTTCGCCGGCAGTCCTCGCGAGGCCCAGGCTCAACGCCAATCCCGCCAGCAGAATTCCACCCACTCTCAGCCCCAGTCGCATACGCAGCCCTCCCGGTATGGAACAGCGAAGGTTATCACAAAGCCTCCTCATGAATCGGTGGAGGGGCGACACGGGCCGCCGTATTTGAAAAACAAGATGGCAGCCAACTTATACTCATTGGCGATGACTCCGCGAAAAGCATTCGATGTTGTTTTCCTGTTCTGTATTCTCGCAAGCGCCGTGGCGGCAAGCGCACAAGCCACTGCGCTTGTGCCGCCCCTTCACACGGAAGGCCATCGCATCGTCGATTCAGGCGGCCACACGGTGCGTCTCGCCTCTGTGAACTGGTACGGATTCGACGAGAAGGAGTATGTCGCGGGCGGCCTCGATCACGCGCCGCTGGCCACAATCATCGCGCAGATCCACGAGATCGGCGTCAACTCCGTGCGCCTGCCATGGGCGAACGAGACGCTCGAACACAATCCCATGCCGCCCGACTACGCGATCGCCGCCAATCCCCAGTTCAAAGGCAAGCGCGCCATGGAGATCATGGATGCCGTGATTGATGCCCTGGCGCGCGCCCACATCATGATCATTCTCGACAACCACGTGAGCCATGCCGACTGGTGTTGCAGCGAAACCGACGACAACGGCCTCTGGTACGACGCGGAGTACTCCGAGGCTAGCTGGCTGGCCGATTGGGGGACGATCGCGCGCAGGTATCGGAATCAGCGGTGGGTGGTGGGCGCTGATTTGCGCAACGAACTCCGCAATGGCGCCGCATGGGGCGGCTCGGATCCAAAGCTCGACTGGCATGCTGCGGCCGAACGCGGAGGCAAAGCTGTGTTAACCGGCAACCCGCGCCTGCTTGTCATGGTGGAAGGGCCGGAATACTCGACCAATTTTGCCGGGGTCGACAAACTGCCGGTGCACCTGCCGATCGCCAACCGTCTGGTCTATTCGCCGCATGCGTACAACATCGCAGGCCATCCGTTCTCGAGCTATGAGGAGATGAAGCAGGCCTACGAGGCGCGCGCCGGGTTCCTGACGCATCTCGAGCCGGGCGCTCCAGTCTGGATCGGGGAATTTGGAACATGCCAGGACTTGAACTGCGGTTCCAATTCCGATTGGTTCCGGCTGTTCCTGCGGCTGCTGAAGGAGAACGAATTGCTGTCGTGGTGTTACTGGCCGCTGAACGGAACGCAATCGAGCGGGAGAAGCCGCACGTACGACAAAGTTGAGAGCTATGGATTGCTGTCGGCCGACTACAAGCACATAGCCGCGCCAGAAATCGTCAACTTGCTGCGGACGGTGGAAGGCCGGGCGGAGCGATGATGCCGGCCCCGCGCCCTACTTATCGGCCAGGAATTCGGTGCAGCCCTTCACGCTGGTTGGTGACGATGCTCTCGACAGCGTGGCGTTGGCCTGCGCCATTGCCTTGCGATACGAAGCAGTCCCCCGATCAGCCGCAATCTCGTTGCTGGAATGGCCACGGGTCAGGTCTTCCAGTTTCAGTCCGTATTGCGATGCCGATGCAGGATCGGCCTGTTCGCAGTACGAGGTAATGGCCTCGTACCGTGCCAGCGTGTCGGAATGGAGCGTTCTGGTCTGGGCCCAGGTGGAAACCAGGACAATCACTGCCGACGAAGCCACAGCGGGGAAACTGGCTTTCATACTTTCTCCAAGGCAAAAGCGAATCAGCGGAGTTACACCGGCACTTTTCGTGCCTGGTTCATCTTGTACTGATTATGTTGCCTGTGATGAAACGACCGGGTGTTGCTAATGCGCAAACTGTTCGGGACCTGAAATATTCCGAACGAAATGCCGTCAGTTTCGATTGCGCAATCCATGGTGAAGCGAGAGCGGGAGTCGTTTCAAACGCGACAATTCCGACGCTGCGTTGAGGAACGGGAAGCAAACGGGGTTTGGTTTGTTACCAACCCATTCGGCTGTAAATGCTGGACTTACAACCGCCTGCGGTTTCTCTACGCCGATGATGCGGCGCCAGATTGCGGGTCGCGGGATTTTAGGTCGAAGGAGCTAAGTGGTTTGTTTTCAACGGATTTTTTAGCCATTTTCTAGTTTACCGACCGTATAAGTAATTGAAATTAAAGTAGTTGAATCGCTTTTTAGGGCCCGACCCCAGAATTTTTTTTTGCAACAGGACGAAAGGGAGAGGCCAAACGGCCGAAGGAAAGACGAATCTCCGACCGGAGAGTTGAGCGCAGATTCGGAGCCTTGCTCCGCTCAATTTCCATTGTGCTCCGGGGACGCATAATTATGTGCAAAGCGGCAGGAAGGAAATTGAACGGGCGTGGAACGAGCGGGGCTCAAAGTCGACGAGGCGCCCGAAGGCGCCTCGCTGGTGTTGCTCTCCGTTGCCTGCTTTTCAGTACAGCCGGAAATTTACTTCGATGGTAATCATGACCGGAACCGGGGTCTTGCCGTCTTTGAGGGCGGGCTTGAACTTGTACTTGCGGACGGCTTCGAGCGCCTTTTCGTCCAGCCCCATGCCGAGGGCGCGAATCACGCGGGGGTTCTGCGGATTGCCCTGGGCGTCAACGATGAGCGAAACCAGGCATACACCCTGATACTTGGCGCGCCGGGCTTCATCGGAGAATTCGGCTTCAGGGGAAATGATCGGCACGGGGGCCGACACACCGCCACCGATGCGGAACAGGCCACCGCCGGCATTGCCGCCGCTGCCCGGACCCCAGCCATTGCCATTGCCTGAGCCCAACCCGCCGCCGGAACCGGTGCCCATGCCGCTGCCCGTTCCCTGGCCGTTCGAGGCCAGGGTCACGTTGGCGGAGTTGGTCACTCCGATATTCGGCATTGCGTTATCGGGAAGCTTGATGTCCTGCTGGACGGCGATCGCCGAGGGCACTTCGAGCTTCGGCTTGTCGAGAATCGGGACCATGGGCGGGGTTACCGGCGCCTTTTCGATCTTGGGCAGCTTGCCCTTGATCGGGTCCACGATGTCGTGCGACCCGCCGCCACCGCCGCCGCCGGCTGTCTGGGCGGTCTTGGGCGCCGCAAGGTTGATGTCGCCTACGTCGATCTGCGTGACCTGATGGGGTTTAATGACCTGCTGGATGACCACCCGGGCGCCGAGATAAAGCACCAGCAGGAGGATCGCGCCATTCACAAAGGTGGCTGTACCCACCGCCCACGGGTTGTACTTGACCGCCAGCGGGTCCGGCACCGGGATGGGAGTCGAAGTCAGTTCCAGAGGTGGTAGCTTTCGCGGGAAGAACACGTCCTTGACGTTCTCCCAGAGATCGCTCCAGATCGGCTTTTCTTCGAAGGCTCTGCCCAGGAAGGAGTCCAGTTCGTGGCCGCCCTGGTTCGGGATGCCAGATTGGGTTTCCGGCCTTGTCACTACGTCATTTGCCATATTTGCCGCTGGCTCTGCTGCCCTTTGATCCGGGGTATGGGGACGATCAGGTACCAGGCTTATCCTTCCATTATGCGTGAGTGCCTCGGGGTTTGTCGCGGCATTTGTCACACCACGTTCAGGGGTATTTCCGGCCCGTTTCTCATCGTCCTGTTTCCAAAAGTCATATTCGGCGTTCGATCTGACTCCCATATACGATAGACGACCCTTGCCCTTTGTTGTTAGACGTATGTCAAAAAAATGGTTATTCGGTCCGCTGGAACCACTAACCGGATCCCAAACTGGTCGAAAGGACCCCAATTTCCGTCCCGATGACCATCGTTCGCCGGCTGGAAGCCCGTGTACGTCTCAACCCTCCGCGACCGAAAAACCACGGCTGCGCAAGTTAAACTAAGAAGGAATAGTTCCCATCAGACCTCAAGTGTTCTGTTCCGCTTACGTCTGATCCAACACCAGGGAGAAACGATGCCCCCAGCGCCGGAATTGAAGGCGACGTTGACTTTGCCTCAAACCGCCTTCCCGATGAAGGCGAATCTGCCTCAGAATGAGCCGCAGCGCCTGGCTCGCTGGGCCTCGCTGCGCCTGTATGACGAGTTGCGAAAGGCCGGCGCCGGCCGACCCGCCTATGTCCTCCACGACGGCCCTCCCTACGCGAACGGGCCGATCCACCTGGGTCATGCGCTCAACAAAGGCCTCAAAGACTTCGTGGTGAAGTCCAAGACGATGGCGGGCTTCGACTCTCCTTACGTTCCGGGGTACGATTGCCACGGCCTGCCCATCGAGATCAAGGTCGATGAGAAACTGGGCCGCCGAAAACTAGAGATGCCGGCTCCACAAGTGTTGGATGCATGCCGCGAGTATGCGCAAACGTATGTGGATATGCAAACCTCGCAATTCGAGCGGATCGGATGCTTTGGACGGTGGGACAAGCCCTACAAGACCATGTCCCGCGATTACGAAGCCCGGACTCTCGAGGCCTTCTACGGATTTCTCGAGAGAGGGTTTGTGTATCGCGGACTGAAGCCGGTCTACTGGTGTACCCACGACCGCACCGCCCTGGCCGAAGCCGAGGTCGAGTACGAGATGCACACCAGCCCGTCGGTGTACGTGCGCTACCGGCTCACGTCGGACGCGGCGGCACTCGATCCGGCACTCGCCGGCCGCGAAGTCTACACCATCATCTGGACGACGACCCCCTGGACCCTGCCGGCGTCGCTCGCCGTTGCCTTCCACCCCGACTTCGATTACGTCGCCCTGGCAACGACCGATTCAGACGAGTCTCAAGCGCAGGTGGGGGGCCCGGACGGCCCCGTTTACATTGTGGCCGCTGAACTGGCCGCGTCTGTCATTGCCGCATGTAAGCTCGGCGAGACCACGCGAACTTGCCCGCTTTAAAGGCCGCAAGCTCGAGCGCGTCACGTTCCAGCATCCGTTCCTCGACCGCAGCATTCTCGGCGTGCTGGCCACTTACGTCACCGCCGACACCGGCACCGGCGCGGTGCACACTGCCCCTTCGCATGGAGCCGATGACTTCTACACCGGGCAGAGATACGGGCTCGATGCGACCACCCGGGTCGATGCCGGCGGCCGCATGCATGTGGACCCCGCCGCATGGAAGCCGGCGTCGCCTCCGCCCTTCGAAGGCAAGACGATCTGGCAGGCAAACCCGATCATCATCGCCATGCTCGAGGAGAACGGCGCCCTGCTGGCCTCGGACGCCTTGCACCACTCCTATCCGCATTGCTGGCGGTGCCATCACCCGGTGATCTTCCGTGCCACCGAGCAGTGGTTCATCGACATGGAGCACCCCGTCAAGCGCGCCGACGGGACCGAAACGTCGTTCCGCCAGTTGACTATTGAAGAGATCGACAAGGTCATCTGGGATCCGGCGTGGGGCAAGGAGCGGATCACCAACATGATGGCGACCCGGCCCGACTGGTGCATCAGCCGCCAGCGGATCTGGGGCGTGCCGATCGCGGTATTCCTGTGCCAGGGTTGCAACCAGCCCATCATGGACGCTGCGCTCAACCGCAAGATCGTGGACCTGTTCCAGCGCGAAGGCGCGGAGGCCTGGCACACGACGGAAGTTTCGGCATTGCTGCCCGATGGCCCGAAGTGTGTCCACTGCGGCGGCACGACCTTCCGCAAGGAGACCGACATTCTGGACGTGTGGTTTGATTCGGGAACGAGCTGGTACGCGGTCTGCGAAGTGGACCCGGATCTGAAGGAACCGTACAGCGCGTTTCAGAACGGTAAGGGCGTCAAGGTGTTGTACCTCGAAGGCGGCGACCAGCACCGCGGCTGGTTCCACTCTTCCCTGCTCACGTCGGTGGCCCTGCGCGGCATTGCGCCCTATTCGCACTGCGCCACGGTAGGGTGGACTCTCGATGAACAGGGCCGGGCCATGTCCAAGTCGCTCGGCAACGGAGTGGATCCGGTGGATATCGCCAACCGCATGGGGGGAGAAATCGTGCGGCTGTGGGTCGCCTCGATCGATTTCCGCGAAGACATGGCGGCCAGCGAAAACCTGATGTCCCGCTGCTCGGAGCTCTACAGGAAGCTGCGCAATACGTTCCGGTTTCTGCTGGGCAATCTGAACGGGTTCTCGCCGGCGACCGACGCAGGTGCCCGAGGCCGACCTGCTGCCGCTCGACCGCTACATGCTGGCGCGAACCCGAGAACTAACGGAAAAAATTCTCGCGTGGTACGAGGCCTTCGAATTCCATCGCGTCTATCACGCGGTGAACGAGTTCGCGATCGTCGACCTGAGTTCGTTCTACCTGGACGTCCTGAAGGACCGGATGTACACCTTCGCGCCCGCGAGCCACGCGCGCCGCTCCGCGCAGACTGTGCTGTGGAAGATCACCGAAGCGCTCGTCCGCCTGGTCGCGCCCGTCCTCAGCTTTACCGCAGATGAGATCTGGGAATACCTGCCGCGGGTCGAGGGCCGGCCGGTCAGCGTGCACCTGGCGCTGTTCCCGAAGCCGGAAGAGGTGTTTGCGCAGGATCCGCAGCCGGTGCTGGACGAATGGAAACAGCTCTTCGCGGTTCGCGATGATGCGATGCGCGTTCTTGAAGAGGCGCGCCAGGGCAAGCGAATTGGCAAAGGCCTCGAAGCTGACCTGGAGATTGCCGCTTCCGGCGAACTGCTCGAATTGCTGCGGCGCCACGCCGGCGGCCTGAAGGAACTTCTCAATGTCTCCGCGGTTCGTGTCATTTCCGGCCCGGAACCCGCAGTCAGAGCGCTGCCCGCCTCAGGCCACAAGTGCGCCCGCTGCTGGAACTTCATGCCCGAAGTTTCCAACTACGGAATCTGGCAGAACGTGTGCACGCGCTGCCAGTCAGCGCTGCGGGAAATGAACATCGAACCGCCGGAAGCGGAGGCCGTCGCGTGAGTTATCCCGTACGTCTTCCGTGGCTGTTGCTGGTCACAGCGACAATCTTCACCGCCGACCGCTGGACCAAGACCTGGGTCGCTTCTCACATCACCATCGGCGGCGCCATTCCCGTGGTGCCCGGTGTACTGCGCATCACCCACTGGCTCAATGAGGGCGCCGCATTTTCGCTCTTTGCCGATACGACATCTCCGCGCACGGTGCGCGTGGCGCTGATTGTTTTCACGTGTGTCGCGGCACTGGCGGTCCTGATTGCGCTGGTGCGCCTGGGCAATCGCGTGACCCTCACGACCGTGGCACTGGCGCTCATCCTGGGGGGAGCGCTGGGCAATGTTCACGACCGCATTG
The DNA here is from genome assembly GCA_963730805.1 of uncultured Acidobacteriota bacterium. GTDB lineage: Bacteria > Acidobacteriota > Terriglobia > Terriglobales > Acidobacteriaceae > Telmatobacter. Next base: position 40,696 of record CAVSTL010000008.1, read on the forward strand.
AGTACGGTTCCGTCATCGACTTCATTGAAGTGCACATCTTCAACTACCACTGGCCCGACTTCAACGTCGCCGACAGCGCCATCGTGACCGGAGCCTGCCTGCTCCTCCTCGATTCCCTTCTCCCCCGGCGCGAGAACGTCACCGAAGAAGTATCATCGTGACCCTCTGCGACGGAGGGAGCAGGGTCATTCGGAGGAAGCAGGCGCCTGAAGTCGTGCCCTTTCAAAGCCGGACTTCTGCCACAGGCTAAAAGCCGCATTGATTCCTGGCCTGTGCGGCACGACTAAGAGAGGCTGCGGAAAAACAGTGACCACGGGTGAACGGCGAGAGGAAACGTCCCTCGGGGGCTAAAGCCCCGGTCATTCAGCTGAGGCTAATGTACGGGCTGAAGCCCGTACCCTCCATGCACGGAGTTTTTCCGCAGCCTGTGCAGGCCCTGACGCCCGGATCCAGGGGCTGTTCAGGCCGGGGCTAGACTTGATCGCCTCCGCCGCCGCCATCGTCAAAACCGCCTCCGCCACCATCATCGAAACCGGATCCGCCGTCGTCACCGCCTCCACCGTCAAAGCCCGAGGCATCGCCCGAGTCATTGTCGCCGGAGTTTGCGGAATCGTTAGAATCGTCGAATCCGCTCTGGTCGTCTCGATCGGATGAGTCACGGTCAGTGTCTGCGAATTGAGCGCCGCCCTGGTGTTCGCCGTCGTGCTCGAAACCGCGTGTACCGGGCTCATCGTAGTAGTTGTTGACGACGGTTTCTTCCACGGGCCGTTCGAATCCGCCACCCATACCCATGCCGCCCATCCCGTAGCCTCCGCCGTGGCCGAAGCCGTGCAGGATGGACTCCACGCCTTCGAAGGCCAGGGCGCCCGCGGCGACTCCCGCGGCGGTCTGCATGGCGCCGCGCAGAAAGCTGGGCTGGCCGGACTGGACCGGCACGTACTGCTGCTGGGGAGGATATTGCGGTTGCGGCGGCCCGTACTGGTATTGGGGTTGGGGCGGCGCATATTGCTGAACCGGCTGATAGGGGGGCGGTGGGGGCGGCCCCGGCTGCGGGTCTTTCTCGCCCAGAAGGCGGCCAAGGAAGCTGGTGGCGTGCGCCGGTTGCTGGCGGGCCTGCTGCAACTGCTGCTGAAGCTGCGCAATCTGCCCCTTGGCCTGGTCGAGGGCGATGTTCTGCACCAGGACCGTCTGGGCAAGAATGTAGAGCGCATCGGGATTGGCGCCCAACTGATGGCCGAGCAGATTCTCGGCGTCGGGATCTTTCTCCTGCAATTGTGTCTGGTTGATCTTTTGGGTGAGGGAAGACAGGAGTTCTTGTTCCTGGGGAGTCACGGAATCTATTCCTCCGGCAGCGCCAACTTGCCAACGTGGGCCGCCTCTCAGGATTGAGACGCTGGGCCGCAGGCAAAGTTGCACCGCCCGACTTTGAACTACGCAAACCAGCCTGGCCGGGTTCCCTTTCAAGGCCGATTAGGCCGGAGCAGGCTCACGGGGCGGCTGGTAAATCTGCGACCGGATTTCGCCGGTCGTCTCTACGGTGCGCTGATCTTGACGAGCACAAGCGCGTTGGGTGTCAGGGATAACTCAAGTTTTCCGGACTGGAGCTGTGCCTCTTCGGGAGCAGGCAATGCGGTCTCGCGATTCAACTGCTCCACCTGCGCGGGAGTCGGGCTGAGGGGGCTGCCCATCGCCTGATATTTCTTAAGAACGTTTCCGTGGTCTTCGTCGATGCGCTCTGTGGTGATCCGCGCGTTGGGTGGAACGTGAGATAGATTCAGTCGAATTGTGTGCGCAGGGCCGTGCTGATCGGGATCGACGAGGTTCCAGAGCAGGATCGCCAGCCCGCCATCGGCGGTCCTGGTGACGATTGCATCCCTGGCGTCGTTGAGGATGCGCTTATCGCCCAGCTGATGCAGCAAACCCCAGGCGTAGTAGCTGGGCTTGTTGATGCCGCCCTCGGCGCGCAGGCCAAACTCCCCGAGGAACGGCCTGGGAATGGGACCGCCTTCCTCGAACACGTCGGAGAAAGTCCAGAACGACATCATCTCCGACAGGCCGTCACACTGGCGTACCGTGTTGGCAACGGCAGGCCCCACGAATGTGGTGTCGCGCGACTCTTTCATTCCCTGCACGTTCCACTCGGTCCAGAACAGGGGCAGGTTGGGCGTTGGCGATGATTTGATTTCGTCCCGTACCTTGGCGACGGCGCGGCAGACGCGATCGTCCATGGGGATGTTTTCGTTCGTTCCCAGCATGTCGTCAACGCTGTCGTCGGCGTAGCCGTGCGTGGTGACAAAGTCAACCGGGACGTGATTCTCGGCGGTGTATTTCAGGAACTCCGGAATCCAATGAGCCGCGGCGGTGGCCGGCCCGCCTACGCGCAGTCTCGAATTCACTTCTTTCAAATCTTTGGCAGTGTGCGCGTATAACTCGAAGTATGACTTATCGCGCGGAATGCCATTCCAGAAATCGATGTTAGGCTCATTCCAGACTTCGAAATACCATTGGGCTACTTCGTCGATGCCATATCGTTCGACCAGGTGCTGGGCAAAATGCTTGATCAAACCGTCCCAGGCCTCCAGGCTTTTGGGCGGCGAAACGTTCTGCTTATACCAGAACGGGTGCAGTGCGTCAGGATTGAAGGCGAGCTTTTTGGGCATGAAACTGATCTCTACAAAAGGCCGCACGCCATTTTTCAGCAGGCCATCGTATATCTGATCGACATAGGCGAAGTTATAAACAGGATTCCCGTGCTCGTCTTCGTTGTACACGCCCACCTCGTCGTGAAAGATGGCATGGAAGCGCACATAGCGGAAATCAGCAACTTTCTTTACGGCGCGCATATCTTCGCGATAACTCTCGCGGAGCGAGAGAATCGCTCTTCCGGAACCGAACATCTGCTCCCAGAAATGCGGAAAGGGCCTGGCGGCAGCCTGTGCGTCGATATTAATCGTTTCCTGGGCGGGCGCGAGAGATACGGCGCCCAGCGCAAGGGCAAACACCAACGCCAAGGGGCGCAAGGGCGTCATGAGAACTCCTTCCAGAGTGAGAATGAACCTGGACACAACGACTGCGGAAAGCCTATTAACAAGAATGAGCAGCAGATCTCGGTTGGAAATCTGCTGCTCGGGTTGATGGAATACCAGACGTGCTTACTTAGAAATGGAACCGCGCCTGCAGAGTAACCGTTCGCGATCCAAGTGCGGTGGCATCCTGTCCGAAGTTAGGCGCGGTGATATTGTCGGCGATTCCGCCGCCGTTTGTCGCTCCGCCCGGTTTGAAGTTCAGGTTGTTGAACACATTGAAGGCATCGGCGCGGACCTCGAGGGCCGTGCCCTCTCCCATGCCCTTGATTCGGCCGAGGCCGAAGCTCTTGGTCAGGGTGGCATCTACATTGCGATAACCCGGCCCGGTGAGGAAGTTCCTTCTCACCCCGGGAGCCTGCGGAGGCACGCCGCCGGTAGCAGGAAAGTCAGGTCCAGCGGTCACTGCCGGCGGAACAAAGTAGGCCAGGCCGCCATTGGGGAAGTTTTTGTTTGTCCCACTTCCCACACCGGGTCCGGATTTGAAAGCGTCATTGCTGCTGTCGGTTCCGGCCCCACCCAGGTAAGCAGCCGGAAGCAGGTTGGAGTAACCGCAGGTCGCGCAGTACACGCTGCCCACCGGACTAACGAAGATAGGGCTCCACGGGAATCCCGTGTGGAGGTTGAGGATTCCACTTATCGACCATCCGCCTACGAGTCTTTCCATCACGTTGTGCTGGCCGCGGAAGAACATCGGCTGCCACATCCCGTAAATCTTCTCCTGGCGGCGGATGTCGTAGTCAGAACGTCCCCAGTTGAGGCTGGTGTCGTAGGGATAAAACTGCTCTTCGTAGGGAGCCGAGCTGGTATCCATGCTGCGTCCCCAGGTTAACTCCGCATCGAGCATGAACTGGTGCGAGAACTGGTGCTTCAACCCCGCCATCATCGCGTTGTAACTGCTGTGGCCGACGTTGTCAAAATAGTTCACGCTGTTCACTTGCGGGTTAAGGGGAACGCTATGCACCGACGCGACCGCATTTTCGTCGTAATGGAAATAGAGGTGCCGGCCGGTGCTTCCCTGGTACCCGAGCGAAAAAATGAACTGTGCGCCGAGGTCTGTCTGGGTGTCGAGCGACCAGTGCTCGGTGTACATGGTCGGCATGTTTCGCTCGAAAGCAGTCACGCTGACCTGGCTCGTAGTGGGCAACCCGTTCGATCCGAAGCTGACGATTGTATTCGGGTTGGAGGGATAACCAAAGAGAGAGTGAGAGTCAGATGGGATCTGATAGACGATTCCGGGATTCGCCGAGGTTGGCTGATTCATGCTGAAGTTCGGCGAAACCGTGAGGCCGGGATTTCCGTTGACGTTGGCGGTGATGGCGATTTCGTTCTGGTTGTAGTTCAGGCCATAGCCGCCGCGAATCACGACTTTCTGGTGGTAGATGCCCGGCGTCCACGCGAAGCCGAACTGGGGTCCGAAGTTGAGCTTCTGCGCGTTCCACAGATCGCCGCCCTTCTGAACCGCCATCCCGGTCAACATGGCGGCGCCGCTTCCGAACTGGACCTTGTACAAATTGTCCTGCTTCGAATACAGCGGGCCGAAATAGCTGTAGCGCAGCCCGGCGTTGAGGGTGAGCGACGGCTTCACCTTCCAGCCATCCTGCACAAACACGCCCCAGAGATCTTCCCGATTGTCCTGCCGCGCCGCGGTGGGCGTGCCAGTGGTGGGATCGAACGTTCCCGATTCGGATTTCGGTGCGTCGTTGAGGAAGTCCCAAACGTTGAAGAAACCAAAATTCGGCCGCGCGTTGTACGGCGCTTCGTTCAGGTAATAGAGCCGCGTTAGTTCGCCGCCGAATTTAATGGTGTGATTGCCGGCAATCCTGGTGGCAATGTCGCGATAACTATAGGTCCACTGGTCGAACACGCTGGGGCCCGGAGCGCCGAAATCCTGCAAAGTGATGGTACCGATGCTGCCGACGGAGTCGGCGGGCAAGCCAAACGGCTCTTGCGGGTTGGTTGCGATCTCGTTCCATCTCCAACCTGCCGCGTTGGCGCGCGCTTCATTGAGGAAATTTGGCGAAAAGGTGTGATTCCAAATCGCCGAGAATGCATCGTTGATCCCGGAGTGATGGTAGAGGTTGTATTTGCGAACCGGTCCATTGAAGTGGGTCTGATTGGTAGGAACCCAGTAGATGGCAAAAGCCGCGTGGTCCTTGGCGGTGACGTTTGCGTCCAGCCGCCCGTTGTATTGCTCGTTGACGACGTGGGTGGGATCGACGGTGGTGTACTCCGCGATATCGGCCACCGAACTGTTGAGTCCTCCTCCCACACCGGGTGTGGTAGGGCTTTTCCAACTCAGATCTTGAGAACCAAGAGGACCTGTCAGCGGCGATCCGATGTTCAATCCCTGCCCGGGAATGGTGATGCAATTGACTCCCTCTGTGAGCCCAGCATCCCCGCACGTCTGGTTAATGAGTCCGCTCGAATTGACGCCCGCACCCGGAATGGTAAGGAATTGCGATGCGATGCTGCCGGAAGGCGCCAGACCGTCGAAGGCCGAAGTTTCATACCAGCCCGTTGACGACACCGTCGAGTTGTTCCGCTCGGTTTCGTAGGAGAAGAAGGCAAACAGGTGGTCTTTCCACAGGGGCCCGCCGACGCTTCCGCCAAACTGGTTGAATTGCTGCGAGTCGCGCAGCAGGCCGCGGCTGGCGGGCGTTCCCGGATTTAATGAACCCGGTCCGTTGTAACGCTGATACGCGTTTAGCCCGGGGCGCCATGCCTGGAAGAAAGCGCTGCCGTGCACCTGGTTTGATCCGCTCTTCGAAGTCAGCTTGATCTGTGCTCCGCTGAAGCGTCCATCCTCCGCGTCGTATTGGTTGGAAACCACTTGCACGTTGTCGACGGATTCTTCCGACGGGGTGATGACCGATGTTCCGCCCCATACCACGCTGGCGGTGCTGATGCCATCGACGGAAATGCTGTTGTTCTCGTACTGCCCGCCATTAGCCAGTGCCTGCGGCCCATTTTCGGTGGAGAAGATGCCGGTGTTGGAGCCAGGTCCACCGGGGCCCTGGGTGCCTGGAAGGCTGGACGTCCCGCCACCCGCGGCCTGCGCCGAATCGCCGGTGGTTCCCGGGGCAAGGGCGGTCAACTGGAATACGTCGCGCCCGAACGACGGCATATGCTGAATCTGATTTTCTGAAATGGTTCCACCGATGTTGGCGGTTTCAGAGTCAATCAGCGGAGTCTGCGACGCATCAACGGTAACCGTCTGGGCTACCTGCCCGATTTCAAGCTTCACGTCAATCGAATTCGCCTGTTCCGGAATGATGTGCAAATTGTCCAGCACCTTGGTCTGGAATCCATCCTTCTCGGCCACCAACTTGAATGTGCTGGAAGGCAGAGCATTGAAGTTATAGAGGCCGACGTCGTTGCTGGTCCTCTCCTGCGCTTCATTCGTCTGCAGGTTGGTAAGGGTGAGCTTAGCGCCGGGAATTACTCCGCCCTGCGTATCGGTCACCGTGCCTTGAAGCGACGCTCGAAATTGTGCCGATGCGGCGCAGCTCACTATTAAGGTTACGGACAACAAAAACAGCGCTCGAAGCGCCGTTGAGGAATGAAGTTTTGCGGTACTGGCCTTCCAATGGGGGAACTGCATGTGGTTCTCTCCTTAATCCGTTGCGGACCATTGCGCTTTGCTTCACAATGCTGCAATCCGGAGAACCTGCATTCCCTTGCGGCAGGAACCGGAACGGCACCACACCGCGCAATCCCCGATGGTTCGGGCGATTGTTAACTCCCCAAGCGACGCGAAACACTCGGCTCGAACAACGTACAGCAAAGTTACCGCACACACGAAGAGCAGTTCCGTTCCTCCCGCGGCGCAATGTCGTGCGTTGCCGCTTGACCAGGCAGGATGGGGAACCGGTGTTAGACCGTGGATAAGTCGGATCACCTTTTGATTTCGTTGTGATCCGCGTTTATTCGCGAATGCTTGCAATGGCGCATCTGGCCCAAGGTGTTGGATGGCAAACAGTCATTGAAGGTGGTCTGTACCGCGATGCAGAACGAGCGCAGCGTGTTGCCGCTCGCTCCTCGTTTCCATCCTCGCTTGCTGATCTGTTAGCGTGGATCCATTGCGTTCCACCGGGGTGCGTGCATGTCTGCAATGGATCCGCCGCAGGTTGGAGGCTCTCCTTCCTCGGCGGGTGGCACAAATGAGATCAGTCATCCTCCGGCGGTGATCGCCGGGTTCTCGGCCTGGCTGCTGGATGCGTTCGATTTCTTTCGTGTGACATTCTGCCTGACCGCGATGGCTCACGATTTCCATAAATCGGTCCCGGAAATCTCACTCATCATCACCATGACGATGGCCTTTCGTCCCGTGGGGGGGTTCATCTTCGGATTCCTCGCGGACAGGTACGGGCGCCGCGTGCCGCTCATGATCAACACCGGGGTCTTCGCAATCTCCGATATTCTCACCGGCCTGGCGCCAAACTTCACCACTCTGTTGATTGTGCGCGCGCTGTTCGGGATCGTGATGGGGGGGTGCTGGGGCGTAGGCGCATCGCTGGCCATGGAGGGCGCGCCCACCAGCCGGCGCGGCATTCTCTCGGGGCTGTTGCAGGAAGGCTACGCCGCGGGAAATGTGCTGGCGGCGGTCGCCTACTTTTTCCTGATCGGCCCGCTGGGGTGGCGCCCGCTTTTTTACCTGGGCAGCCTGCCGGCTATTTCCCTGGTTCTGTATATCAAGTTTCGCGTAAAGGAATCGGAAGTCTGGAAGAAGGAATTCAAAACTCGCCAGCCGTGGCCCGAGCAGCGCCGCGAAATCCTCTCCCACTGGAAGTTGTTCCTGTATCTGCTGGCGTTCATGACCATGATGCTGTTCGCATCGCACGGCACGCAGGACATGTACCCGACTTTTCTGGAGCGCCAGTGGCACTTTGGCCCGAAGGAGAAGGCTGTCATCACCGCCATCTCAGGGATAGGCGCCATTGTGGGCGGGCTGGCCTTCGGACATCTCTCCGATAAGTGGGGGCGGCGCAAGGCTATCGTGCTGGCGTTCGTGCTGGCAGCGCTGCTGATACCACTATGGGCCTACGCGCCAAACATGATTCTGCTGGTGGTCGGCGCGTTCCTCATGCAGTTCATGGTGCAGGGCGCGTGGGGAGTGATCCCCGCGCACCTGGCCGAGCTCTCGCCCGATTCAGTACGCGCCCTGCTGCCGGGATTCGCTTACCAGAGCGCCGGAGTGATCGCCAGTTCCGTGCCCTATATAGAAGCCTTGTACGCGCAGAAAACGAGTTATTCGACGGCGATGGCACTGACCGCCATCTGCGTCTTCGTGCTGGCGTCAGTGATGGCGTTAGCCGGGCGCGAACGGCACGGACAGAAGTTCGGCGTTTAGCCGGTCTTGCGCTTTTTGGCGGCGCTCTGCGCCTGGCGCGACAAAGCCGCGTGGCTGGCGGATGACTTGGGTTCGCGCTTCATCGCCTCCATGCGCGCCTTGCCCCGTTTGGTCGATCCTTCCTCGCCGGTCTGAGGATCGTTCTGGCCCTTCTCGTAATCGCGCTCGGCTTTCTGCCGCGTAGTGGCGCTCGTCTTTCCCTTCGATGGCGGCTTGAGGGGAATCCCGGCGCGGCGCGCTTTACTCAACCCGATGGCAATCGCCTGCTGCGGCGATCGCGCCCCGTGCTTTCCTTCCCGCACGTGCTCAATCTCTTCGCGAACAAATTCACCCGCGGCGGTGGTCGGCGACTTTCCCTCGCGCAAATCCTCTTCGGCTTTTTTCCTGGTCTGTTCCTCTGGCATGGCCCTGTCTCCTTTAGCTAACCGCATGCATGTTTCTCGGACGCTTTTTTGACTTTCTCCAGCTTTTGCGATCATTCCCTACTAATGCTTTTTGAAGTACTGCACCTCGCGTTCGTGTTGCTTGGCCGCTTCAAGAGAAGAAAACGTGCCAAGGTTGCGCCGCTTGCCGGTGGAAGCGTCCTTCTTGCGCGAATAGAGGCGAAATTGGCCGGATTTTAGCTTTCTTATCATGCGCGAATAGATGCAGCGCCATGCCCGTGGGTCGCCTGAAAGACCCCATTCATGAACCGGCAGAAGCACCGCGTTGTGGGTGTATTTAGTTGCCAACCCGGCGGCAACGGGTAACTGGGTGAAAGCATCACATTGCGCGTAGTTCGGAGGAATAAGCAAATGCCTGTTGATACTGTTGAGAAACTTTTCGTAGGGGAACTGAAAGACCTTTACTCTGCGGAGAACCAAATCACAAAGGCTCTCCCCAAGATGGCCAAGGCCGCCAGCACGACTGAGTTGAAAACGGCTTTCGAGACCCATCTGAAAGAGACAGAGGGTCAGATCAAGCGCCTGGAGCGGGTGTTCGAGATCCTGGGGAAGGCAGCGACCGGAAAGACCTGTAAGGCCATGAAGGGGCTTTTGGAAGAAGGATCCGAGGTGATGGAGGAGACGGAAGGCGAAGTGCGGGATGCGGCCATGATCGGCGCCGCCCAAAAGGTGGAGCACTATGAAATGGCAGGCTATGGCACGGTGCGCACTTTCGCCGAACTGCTTGGCGAGACCGAAATCGCCGACCTTCTGCAGCAGACTCTGGATGAGGAAGGCGAGACGAACAAGAAACTCAGCGTGATCGCCAGCAAGGTGAATAAGCAGGCGCACAAGCACGCCGCGTAACCAGTGAATGATACAGAGGGTGGCGCTGACCGAGGCTTTCTACCGAGGTCAGCGCCTCAACCTGATCACCCGGTCCCACATCCTTTCGCCGCGTCTCAATCCGCATCCCGGCTGGTAATCGTTACCCGGAAATATGGCCTGTCTTTTTCGGCGGGGTCGGGCGTGAACTGCTGCCCGGTCTTGGCGGGATCATAATCACGCCACAGCCAGATCATCTCTTCAGGAAATTGGGCCGCGCCGTGCCCGGAGTTATGGGTGCCTTTCCCGAAACTGAAATGAAAGTCGTACTCTTTCGTCTTGAGTGAATTGGCCATGCGGATGTTGGCCATGGGCCAATCGCCGTAATTCGGATTCTCGAGATCGTTGGAGCCATCCTGAAGCCACACGCGAAGATTGCGGTGGGGCTCGCGCAGGACTTTGTCGGAATAATCCTGCCCGCCGTCGGGAATCGCGGGATCTTCCTTCCACTGGATGCTCTCAAAGCTGCCGATCCACGTGATTACCCGGCTGAACAGGTCGGGCATCTGCCAGGCGGCATTGAAGCTGCAAATTCCGCCTGAAGAGAGTCCGGTGATGGCGCGGCTGTAAGCGTCTTTGCGCAAGTTATACTTCGAACCTACCTCGGCAAGTATCTCGTCGCGCAAGAAGCGCGGATAGCGATCACTTACCGTGTCATACAAGGTGCTGCGCATCGAGTCTTTCAGAGTGCGGTGCCACTTATCGGAGTAACCTTTCACAAAGTTGTAAGTGGGTGTACCCGGCGACCCCGAGATATCGCCCGGATTGATGAAGATACAAATCATCACGGGGATCTTTTTCTGGGCGATGAGATTGTCGATGACATTGAGGGTGGGATTGTTGCCGTTGCGGTCGGTGTACCCGCCGCCATCCTGAAACACCATGACCGCGGCAGGCGTTTTCGGATCATATTGCGCCGGCACATAGATCCAGTATTCGCTGGTCATGCCGTCGTAGATTTTGCTGGTATGGATCAATCTTGTCGGAGAGCTTTCCGCTTGGTGTGCCCGGCTCGAGATAACTCAACGGGCCGAATGCGGGCAAGTCGAGTTTTCCTCCGAACTTCGCGCCTCCCACCATGTAATGAAACTGATGCAGGCGTGCGACGGGCTCAATGTGTGCATTTGCATACCAGAGCTTGCTGCCAGGCAACTGCGTCATGGCCTGCCCGGCGGCGTCGTCAATGATGAGCGCCGGGGCTGAATCTGATTCGACGGCGAAGAAAAATTCGGGACCGCGGCCGAGCCACGCGGTTCCTTCCTTCAAATCTTTAGCGTCGAAGCTGGCCTCGATGGCAGCGCGCAAATCCGGGCTGTGCGAGGCGGCGAGTTCGATCAACTCCGGTGCGGTCCGTTTTTGCGCAGCCGCACTCGCAACTCCGAAAATTGCCGTCAAAAGCAATACAAGAAATTTCATGCCGCCCATCCTACCCTATTCCCTATTCCCTCGGTCCCTGTCTTTTACACTTGAAGGATGATTCGGGTCTTGCGCCCTATTCCTGTTGAACAAATCAAGTTGATCGTATTCGATCTCGATGGCACCCTGATCGATTCGGCCCGCGATCTGTGCAACAGCGTGAACGCCGCGCTCGAGCACATGGGCCGTCCTCATCTGCCTGACGAGATCATCGCCAGCTTTGTGGGCAATGGCGCGCCCATGCTGGTACGGCGCTCGCTGGCCGTCGAGAACGGCGTGGCGCCCGACGAGGTCCACGACGAGGAACTGGCCACGGCGTATACGTTTTTCCTGACTCACTATCGCGAGCACAAGCTGGATTTCACTTATGCCTACGACGGCGTTCTGGAATCGATCGCCGGCCTCGGCAAGATGCCCGATGGCACGTCCCGCCTGCTGGCCGTACTGACCAACAAGCCGGTTCGCCCGGCGCGGGCGATCTGCGAAGGGCTGGGCATGGGCACCTGTTTCTTCAGGATTTACGGCGGGGACAGCTTCCCGCTGAAGAAGCCCGACCCGCTGGGCTTGCGCTCCATCATGTTCGAAGCCGGCACCCGTCCGGACCAGACGCTGATGATCGGCGACAGCAAGGTGGACGTATTGACCGCGGGCAACGCCGGGGCCTGGAGCCTGGGGTGCCAATTCGGTTTCGGTCCGCAAGACCTGCTGGAAGCGTCTCCCGATGTGATCGTCGACTCGGCCCGGGACTGGACTGCAGCCTTAAACCCTGCGAAAATCGATTTAGGGCAACAGCAGTAAATTTGCCGGAAGTTCAACTCCACTCGAAGTTTGCGGTACGAGTCAGGGGTGAGTCGACCGTGTTGCGCGACAGCGTGGCGGCGACATCGGGTGACCTCTCATGCATTCCGCCGGCCACGGAGTCGTCATAGGCCTGCAGATTGATTGCAGGCTTGTAAACGTTTAGATTCTGCCCCCTGTCGGGCGCTGAATCCGTTGTCCTGGAGATTTTGAATGATTCGCCGCTTTGCCTTCTGCCTGCTGTTCCTCGTTTCCCCTGCCCTTTTTGCATCGAGTTCCGCCGCCACGGCCCCCGCCTCGGCTCCGGCCGTCATGGGGGTAGTAGCCGATCCTACCGGCGCGATTGTTCCCGGCGCACAGGTCGATCTTGTCGACGACAGCGGAGCCGTGACCGGCAGTTGTCTTTCCAGCGGAGATGGAAGCTTTCAGGTCACGCCGCCTCACGCCGGTTCGTTCACCCTGGTGGTTTCTGAAGCGGGATTTGAAACGATCAAGACTCCGATCGTCGTCGCCGCTCCGGCCGCGGCGATAGCCAGTTCCGCGTCCGGCCGCTTCGCCGCAAACCTGCGTATCACGCTCCCCATTGCAGCGCTCTCCACCAATGTGCAGGTGAACGCCGACGCCAGTGAAGACCTTACCGCTTCTGAAGACAATCACGATTCCTCGGTGATGTCGTCACAGGAACTCAAGTCGCTGCCCATCTTCGACAATGACTACGCCACCGCGATGAGCGCGTTTCTCGACGACAGCGCCACGGCCACCGGCGGCTCCGGCCTGATTGTGGATGGCGTGGAAGCCAATCGCGCTACGGTGTCTCCTTCGGCCGTGCAGGAAGTTCGCATCAACCAGGATCCGTATTCGGCGCAGTATTACTGGCCGGGCCGCGGCCAGATGGAGATCGTCACCAAATCGGCGGCGGACAAGTATCACGGCCAGTTCAATTTCATGTTTCGCGATTCGGCGCTGAACGCGCAGAATGCGCTGGCGCCATCGAAGCCTTTCGAGCAGCGCCGCGTGTATGAGGGCCACGCCACCGGGCCGATTTTCTTCGCGCCCAAAAGCAGTTTCCTGGTCTCGTTGAATCGCGCCGAAGAAGATCGCAATGCGGTGGTGAGCGCCGTTCTTCCCTCGACCGCCAACCCCGGCGGCGTGGCGTTCAATGCCAACGTTCCCGCGCCCACGCGCGACACCGAGTTCAGCACGCGGGTTGCACACCAGTTCGGCGAGCATCATTCCGCCTATGCGCGAGTACAGCTACGAAGACTGGACGGGCCAGAACCAGGGAGTTGGCGGGCAGACCCTGGCAGCAGCAGGATTCAACAATCGCTACCACGAAGACGATCTCAAGATTCACGTGGACTCGACGCTCTCGCCGGTGCTGCTGAACCAGGTTTCGATGGTGGGAGAACACGACTTCAGCCATAACGTCAACGCGGCCGAGGCGCCGCGTGTTTCCGTGCAGGGCAACTTCACCACGGGGTCGGCCCAGAACGACGCTCTATCCACCGAGTACAACTTCCGCATTTACGACATGATGACGTGGACGCACGGCACGCCACTTCGTCAAGTTTGGCGCGGGGACGCCGCACATCAATCGCCGCGCTTTCGACGACAACACCAACGCGCTGGGCAGTTATGTTTTCGGGCCCACGCTCGCGTCCGACGGCGTCACGGTGCTGGAGTCGGCGCTCCAGAATTACGAGGCCAATCATCCCTCCGGCTACTCGCACAATTCCGGCGACGTGCACTTCATCTATCACCAGCAGGAGATGGGCGCGTTCGTTCAGGACCAGTGGAAGGTAAGCGACCGCTTCTCGATTACGCCCGGAATTCGGTACGACTGGCAGAATTTCTTCGCGCAGAAGCGGCTCGGTTTTGCTCCGCGAGTGTCGTTTGCGTGGGTGGTTGACGACGCTTCGAAGACCGTGCTCCGCGGGGGCGGCGGCATCTATTATGACCGCACCGGTTCCGGTTCCCTGCTTGACCTGGCCCGCTACCAGGGCCTGGAGCCGCGCCGACGCTCGGTCACGCTTTCGCTGAATCCGACGGCGCAGCCGGCGTCGGGCTGCGTGCCCATCGATCAGTGCGTTGCTATTGCCGACGCTCCGGTGGCGCGCGTCGAATTCGATCCCCACTCGCGGATGCCGTACCAGATCCAATACGGCCTCTCGGTCGAGCGCCAGCTGGGCGAGAAAGCCACCGCCGTCGTCAGCGTTTACTCGATGCGCGACGTCGGCGCATTCCGGTCTATCGATATCAATGCGCCCACAGCCGGGTCCGGGTATACAGACCGGCCCGATCCCGCGTACGGCCGCGTGCGCGAGATGCAGTCGGAAGGCTTTCTGGAGGGCAGCGGGCTGGATGTCTCGTACCGCGGCCGGCTCAACAAGTACTTCACCGGCTTCGGCCGCTATACCTGGTCTCATTACGAGTCGAATACCGACGGCATCGGCTTCTTCCCTCAGAACCAGCTTAATCCCGATGCGGAGTGGGCCAACGCCAGTTTCGACCGGCGCCAGCGGCTTTCGATGTACGCCATGATTCACCCTGACGGTGTGTTGAACCTCTCAGCGGGGATCTTCGCCAACTCCGGGCGCCCATGGAGCGTCCTGACCGGCACCGACCCGTTCGGCACCGATCTATTCAACGGCCGTCCCGCCGATACGCCGCGCAATACGGAGAATTTGCCCTCGTATGTCGACCTGGACCTGCGCTGGGGCCACGACTTCGCCATCACGCCCAGCAAGGACGAAGATGCGCCCCGGCTGGGGTTTTCCGCAGGCGCGTTCAATATCCTCAACCACCCGAGCGCGGCCAGCGTGGACCAGGTGGAGACGTCTTCCGCATTTGGCCAGGTCACTTCGGTGAACGCGCCCCGTCGCATTCAGCTGGGCATGCGTTTCGAGTTCTAGAGTCGATTACACTGGATTGTCCCGGGGACCGGGTCTGGCGCGGTCGGGAACTTCCGCGTCCGATTGCGCGTAACGGTCGGAAGGAGACTCCATGAAACGTCGACTGTTTTATTTCTGTCTGCTCCTCACCGCCGTTGGAGCGCTTGCGCTTCCGGCGCATGCCAGCAAAGACGAAGTGCAGTTCGGCAGCACAATTCATGTGCCTCGCGACGGGTCGATCCACGATGCGGTCTGCTTCTTCTGCGATGTGGACGCCGATGGGACGGTCGAGGGCGATATCGTGGTGTTCTTCGGAGACGTTCATATCGGCAGCGCCGCCAACCACGACGTGGTCAACTTCTTCGGGAACATCAAGGCAGACGACAATGCCCATATCGGCCAGGACATGGTCAGCATGTTCGGCTCCGTCCGTCTTGGCGAGGATGTGTCCGTCGGCAAGGATTTGGTGGCTGTGTTTGGCAGCGGGCTGGGAGCAGCAGAATCGGTGAGCGTGGGCGGAGACCGCGTGGTGGAACCGGCATGGCTGTTCTGGGGACCGCTTTTTGTCATTGTCCTGGTCATCACCCTGGTAGTGCGCGAATTGCGCGCGCATCGCCGGCGGGCCTACATGCGCTATCCCATTCCGCCTCGGCCGTAAGAGGACATTGGCCGAGAGAATGAGCGGATCGATCACGGTTCCCCTGCGGCCGCTGCGTATCGTTATCCCCGGCGGAAGCGGGCAGGTGGGGCGCGTGCTTGCCGCGTATTTCCAGGAGCGAGGCCATCACGTCTCGCTACTCACCCGTCTTCCCTATGCCGAAACCTGGCAGACCGTCCATTGGGATGGGGAGCATCCCGGCCCCTGGACCGAGTACCTTGAAGGCGCCGATGTGTGCATCAATCTCGCAGGGCGCAACGTGAACTGCCGCTACACCGCAGCCAATCGCAGCGCCATCTACGACTCGCGCATCGGCTCTACCCGCCTTTTGGGTGAAGTGATCGCGGGGCTTGCCGATCCGCCCAAGGTTTGGCTGAACGCATCCACGGCCACCATCTATCGCCACGCGCTCGACAGGCCGATGGACGAAGCCACGGGCGAGCTGGGCGGCGATGAATGGATGACCCCCCGGCGCCGCGTGCCGAAGAGCTGGAATTTTTCGATCCAGGTTGCCAAGGATTGGGAAGCCGCGTTCTTCGCGGCGCCGACGCCGCGGACGCGCAAGGTGGCCTTGCGCAGCGCCATCACGTTCAGCCCGGTTGCGGGAAACGCGTTTGCGGTTTTGCTGAACCTGGTGCGGCTCAGCCTGGGCGGCGCGCAGGGCAATGGAGGCCAGTTCGTCTCCTGGATCCACGAGCTGGACTTCGCGCGCGCCGTCGAATTCCTGATCGCGCGGGAGGACTTTGCGGGCGTGGTCAATGTTTCCTCGCCCCATCCGCTTCCCAACCGCGAGTTCATGGCCATCCTGCGCGATGCCTGGGGCATCCCCAACGGCATTCCCCCTCCCGCTCCGCTCATCGAACTGGCCGCTATCTTTCTCCGCACCGAATCGGAGCTGGTGCTCAAGAGCCGCCGCGTGGTGCCTGGCCGGCTGCTCGACGCCGGGTTCCAATTTCAGTTTCCTCTGTGGCATGAGGCCGCCGAAGACCTTGTTCGCCGCTGGCGGCAGCGATACGACTGAGGCACACCGGGCGCAAAGAACGGCTCATTTTTTAATCAGGTAGAATTGTCGAATTTGATTGGGGAGGCCCGCGCCCGAATGTTGTCTACGATGAGCGACTATCCACTGACGATTGGTTCCATCCTCGAATTCGGCGTGAAAGCTCACGGCGCGAGCCGGGTAGAAACATGGACAGGCGAGGGATCGCGCACGGCGAGCTTTTGCGAAGTTGGCGCGCGGGCCAAGCAGCTGGCGCGCGCACTCGAGCGGCTCGGCATTCGTCCCGGAGATCGCGTGGGAACGCTATGCTGGAATACCCAGGAGCACCTGGAGGCCTACTACGCAATTTCGTCGATGGGCGCGGTGGTGCACACGCTCAATGTGCGGCTGTTCCCGGATCAACTGGCCTACATCATCAATCACGGCGCCGACCGCATTATCCTGGTGGACGCGCCCCTGGTTCCGCTGTTGTTGAGGATCGCCAAGGACCTGCGCACGGTGGAGCGGTACATCGTGATCGGCGATCGAACGGGCGGTGCCTCCGCGGCCGAACTGCCGGGCGAAACTTTGCTGTATGAGGACTTGCTCGCCGCCGAACCGCCCGAGTATGAATGGCCGGCCATCGATGAGCGATCGGCGGCGGTGATGTGTTACACCACCGGAACCACTGGCGATCCGAAGGGCGTGGTCTACAGCCACCGCTCCATCTATCTTCATTCGCTTTCGATATGCGGGCCCTGGGCCATTGGCCTCAGCGAGTGCGATCGGGCGCTGCTCATCGTTCCCATGTTTCACGCCAACGGGTGGGGCATTCCTTATGCGGGCTGGATGGCCGGCTGCGATTTCCTGATGCCGGGGCCTTATTTGCAAGCCGAGCCATTATGCCGCATGATTCGCACCTGCCGGCCAACCATGGCCGCGGCCGTGCCCACGGTACTCACAGCGGCGCTCAATTACGCAGATGAACACGCGGCGGATTGGACCTGCTTTCGCGTGGTGTTCTGCGGAGGCGCGGCGCTGCCGCGCAGCCTCGCCGAAGGATTTCTGCAGCGGCACGGAGTGAAGGTCGTACAGGGCTGGGGACTGACAGAGACCAGTCCGGTGATCGCCGTTGCCCAGCCGCCGCGAGGTTGCGCGAAAAACGAAGAAATCGAATGGACCACCAAGACGGGAAGAATGATCCCGGGGGTCGAACTTCGCCTCTGTGACGGAGACCGGGTTCTGCCCTGGGATGGAGAATCGATTGGCGAATATGAAGCACGCGGCCCGTGGGTCACGGCGTCGTACTACGGCAATCCCGCTCCGGAGCGCTTTCATGATGGCTGGCTGCGCACCGGCGATGTGGGGACCATCGACGAGCGGGGATATGCGCATATCACGGATCGATCGAAGGATGTGATCAAGTCGGGCGGGGAATGGATTTCCTCGGTCGATCTGGAAAACGCCATCATGGGCCATCCCTGCGTTCTGGAGACGGCGGTGATCGGGGTTCCGGATGAGAAATGGGATGAGCGCCCCCTTGCCTGCGTGGTGACGAAACCCGGCTCGAGCGTAAGCCCCGGGGATTTTCGTTCCTACCTTGCCGGGCGTGTCGCGAAATGGTGGATTCCGGAGCGATGGGCTTTCATCGCCGAAATACCGAAAACCAGTGTGGGCAAGTTCGACAAGAAGGCGCTGCGCGCGATGTACGCCAACGGAGCTCTTGAGGAATTGATTGAAAAGCATTGACGCAAAGAAGGGACAAGGACCGGCGTTTTTTTTTGGAAGGAGCGATCCTGAAATTGCTGTGAAATGCGGCATTCTGCTGCAAAGAAAAATCGCCTCCGAAGGATTGCTTCGCTTCGGAGGCGCTTGTATGAAACAAGAAAGCAAAGTTGGGTGCCAGTGGCCGGCACTGGAGGTCGGTAGCGCGCGACCACTGACAATCCCTACACAAACGAGGTTAGCTGCGGCTTCCCCTTTCCACGGCTGCCTCGTGTCTCCCGGCTCAAAGAGAGGCTATTTACAGCTGCCTCCCGAACCATGTCGACAAATGGAGTTTCTAACATATCGAGAGCTCATTCCGTGACGGCTGTCACAGTGGTTTGTGGATTTTTCGACAGGAACCGGCGCAACATTTCCTGATGGTCACAGCGCCCGCTTCCCACGTTGACAAAGGCCGCCTGCCGCTTGAGAATCGGGATTCAGATTCAATAAATCGAAAGGTCTTTCGTGACCGCTCTTCTTGCCACAAAACTCGACGCGATCCCCCTGCTTGGGCGCGGCAAAGTGCGTGATTTGTATGCCATAGATGACGCGCTTTTGCTGGTGGCCAGCGACCGCATCTCGGCGTTCGACCACATCCTGGGCACGGGAATCCCCGGCAAAGGCAAGATCCTCACGCAGATTTCCTTGTTCTGGTTCGATCTGCTGGCAGAGATTGTTCCCAATCACGTCATTACGGCGGACGTACATCAGTTCCCTGCGATTCTGCATCCTTTTGCCGACCAGCTCGAGGGCCGCTCGATGCTGGTCAAGCGCGCGAAGATGTTTCCCGTGGAATGCGTGGCGCGCGGTTACCTGGCCGGTTCGGGATGGAAGGACTACATGGCGACCGGCAAGGTCTGCGGGATTCCATTGCCCACCGGGCTTCAGGATGGGTCGCGGCTTGCCGAGCCGCTGTTCACGCCCGCGACCAAGAGTGAAAGCGGCACGCACGACGAAAACATCTCATTTGAAGAGATGGCATCGCACATTGGGGACGCGGATGCGGCTGAACTGCGCCGCTTGACCCTGGCCATCTATGCCAAGGCCGCTGCGCATGCCGAAGCACGCGGTCTGATTCTTGCGGACACCAAATTCGAATTTGGAAAAATCGATGGAATCATTATCCTCGCCGACGAAGTGTTGACGCCGGATTCCTCCCGCTTCTGGGACGCCTCCACGTGGAAGCCGGGAGGGGCGCAGCCTTCGTTCGACAAGCAATTCGTTCGCGATTATCTGGAAGCCATTCACTGGAACAAGCAGGCGCCGGCGCCGAGCCTGCCGGAGGACGTGGTCGAACGAACGCTGGCCAAGTACCTTGAGGCGTTCCATCGCCTGACGGGGCGCGAGTTGTAACAGGTTACAGGCAGCGGCAATTGCAAGGTGAGCTAATCCCGCATGAAGCAGCAATTGACCATTGAAGGAGCGGCAGAATGACGCTGGTAGATTGGGCCGTGGTCATCATCATGGTGTCCGCCGTGATGGCGGGAATGGCGCAAGGTTTCTTTCGTTCGGTATGCTCGCTGGGTGGCCTGGTGCTGGGCCTCGCAGTCGCGTCGTGGAATTACGGCCGGCTTGCCCAAATATTTTTGCCGCTGTTTCGAGTTTCCGCGGTGGCAAACACCATCGCCTTCTTGCTGATTGCGTTGCTGGTGATGGCGCTGATCGGATTCATCGGCAATCTGCTGGCAAAAGCTTTCAGGACCATCGGGCTGGGATGGCTGGACCGCATCGCCGGTGCGATCTTCGGATTCTTTCAAGGGGTTGTGCTGGTGATTGTCTTCATCCTCGTAATAGTGGCCTTCTTCCCGCAGGAACAATGGCTGGCCGACTCGACGCTTCCCCACATGTTTTTTGGCGCATTGAATGTGAGCACGCACATGACGCCTTCCGAGCTTTCTTCGCGGGTTCGCGATGGCTTGCGAGCTGTCGAAAAAGAGTCGGAACGGATCCTGCATTCCTATCACAACTGAGGCGGGATTTTTCCACCGCCTTCCACCGCGCGCAAGCGCGTAATATGACAGATTAGTAAAAAAATGAAGAGGTGCACGTGAGACGGGAACTGGACAGCCTTGTAACGCAAATGCATTCCGGCGGAATCCGCTACGAGGACGCGGTGCGGGAATTCAAACGGACGTTTCTTCGCGAGGTGCTGGTGGCACATAAGGGCAATCAGTGCAAGGCTGCCGAAGAGTTAGGGGTACACCGCAACACCCTGAGCCGCACCATGGCAGAATTGGGATTGAGCCTGTCGGAAGTTCGCGCGGGGCTCAAGCGTCCGCCGCGCAGCGAACGTCCTGTGTATAGCACGGTTCGCCCAGGCTACCGGCAAGGCTAACCGTCCCGGAGACCATGCAGCCAAAAGCAATAGAATCCAGCGTCTTTCCCACAGTTGAGCCACGGGTTGCGATTCAGCCGGGGTTCGTGTGGGACGGTCAGGATGCCTACCTCTTTGATATCGACGGCACGCTTTTGCGCAGTCGCGACCGAATTCACATGGATTCCTTTGCGGCCTGCGTTCAAAGGATCACCGGGTTCGAAGTGACCCTGGCAGGCATTGTCCTGCAAGGCAGCACCGACACCGGGATCCTGCGCGAAGCCTGCAACCAGGCCGGGATCCCTCCCGAAGTGCTGGAGGAGCATACCGGCGCTATCCTTGAAGCCATGGGCAAGTCTGTAGCCGAGCAGAGCCATGCCATGGAACTGGTGCGCATGCCTGGTGTGGAACAGGCTCTGCACCATCTTGCCCAGCGCGGCGCGCTCCTGGGAGTGGCTACCGGCAATCTTGAGATGATTGGCTGGATCAAGGTGGAACGCGCGGGGCTGCGCGAGTGGTTCCGATTCGGCGGATTCAGCGATCATTTTCCGGTGCGCTCCGAATTGATTGCGCATGCGGCGGGCAAGGCGCGCGAGATGGCCGGCGAAGGAGCGCGCGTATGCGTGGTAGGCGACACCCCGCGCGACGTTGAAGCCGCGCGAGCCAATTCCCTTCCGGTGATCGCGGTGGCCACCGGCCGTTATAGCTTTGATGAGTTGATGATCTTAGGGCCTGAAGTTTGCGCAACCACGCTGGCCGATCTTCTCGCATTCAAGGGAGCCGCAGCGTGAGCGTGAGCAGGTTCTCTTCGACAGCGTCGCTGGTAATCGCGAGTCTCCTGGGGTTGGCTGCGATCGCCAGGGCCCAGGAAGCGCCCGCGCCGCAGCCGCCGGCCGGGACACAGTCTGCTCCCTCTTCTGCGAGTCCGCGCCCGCCAGAAGCCCAGCCGACGCAGAGCCCTGTTTCGTCGAATGGAACAACCGTCACGCCGCCTCCAGGCCAGATGAAGGACGTGCGACAGCCGACGAGCAGCGAGCGGCGACGCGCCTCAAAGCTCTTCCTCTCCGCAGCCAAATTGTATGAGCAGGGAAAATTTGAAGAGGCGCTCGAAGAAGATAAAAAGGCCGCCGATCTCGATCCTGCCAACGAGAATTACCGGCTGGCGGTTGAAGTAGCGCGCGCCCACGCGGTGACGGCGCTGATCCAGGCGGCGGCCAAAGCCCGCATGCAGGGTGATACTCTCGGCTCCCGCTCCATGCTCGCGCGTGCCTTTCAAATCGACCCTTATAATCCTCAGCTCGCACAGCATCTCGGCGAGTTGGGCGAAAATCCGCCGCCCGGCGACCTTCACGCGCAAAACGAACGGCTTGCCTCCAGCCTGGGTGAGTTGGAAACGCTGCAACCCAGGCATGAGTTGCACACCTTTCACTTTCATGCCAACACGCGCCAGATCATTCCCGATGTGTTCCGGGCTTACGGAATCGAGGTATCCCTCGACGAAACCATTCGCGGACAGACGATTCGCTTCGACATCGACGATGCGACGTTCGAGCAGGCGGCGCGGGTGCTGTCGATGGTGACGAAGTCGTTCTACGAACCCATCGACCCGCATCGCGCCGTGGTTGCTCTCGATACGCGCGACAATCGCAACCAGTTCACTCGTAACGGACTGGAGACGGTGTACCTGTCCGGGATGACTGCCACGGAAATGACCGACATCGGCAACATGGCGAGGAACGTGTTCGAGGTGAATCAATCCTCCGTCGATGCCACAGCGGGCACGCTTACTATCCGCGCGCCCGAGAGCCAGCTGCACGCATTCAATGCGACGCTCGCCAGCCTGATGGACGGCCGCAGCCAGATCCTGCTCGATGTAAAGCTGATTCAGCTGGCGCATAACCGGACTCTGAATACCGGCATCACTCCGCCGCAGCAGGTGACGGCGTTCAATGTATTCGCGGAGGAGCAGTCCATTCTCAACGCCAACCAGGCGCTGGTCCAGCAGATTATCAGCTCGGGGCTGGCAGCACCCGGGGACACCCTCGCGATCCTGGCCATTCTGCTGGCCTCCGGACAGGTTTCAAGTTCGCTGCTGCAAAATGGGGTGATCCTGTTCGGCGGAGGCCTCACGCTGTCGGGCATCACGCCCAAGCCATTTACCGCCAATCTCAATTTGAACTCGTCCGACTCGCGCGAGCTCGATGAATTCCAGATGCGCCTTGGCGATGGCGAAGACGGGACGCTGAAAAGCGGCTCCCGTTATCCCATCGAGACGTCCTCATTCTCGAGCGTGGGAGCAAGCAACCTGAACATCCCCGGGTTGAACTCAGCGGGCAATTCCGGCAGCCTTTCCTCGCTGCTGGGATCTCTGGGCGGCGGCGCCGTTCCCAACATCCCCATGGTGCAATATGAAGATCTTGGATTAACGCTCAAGGCGACTCCCTCGGTGATGCGATCCGGAGAAGTCGCCCTCAAGATCGACATGAAGATCTCCGCGCTGGCGGGTACGTCCATCAACGACGTGCCGGTGCTGGCCAATCGCGCCTGGACGGGCGTGGTCACGATCCCCAAGAACCAGGCGGTGGTGGTGGCCACCGAAGTGGACAAGAACGAGAGCCGCGCGGTCAGCGGAACACCGGGCCTGAGCGAAATCCCGGGCCTGAATAACATCAGCAGCAACGACCGGCAAACAAATTACTCGACGCTGCTGATTGTGCTGACGCCCCACGTCATCCGCAGCCCCCGCAGCGCGGACCACACGAATATGGTTCGCATCGAGCGCAACTTCCAGACGCGATAGTTGCAACGGCAATCAACGCGCGATCTCAATGCGTGGAGAACGCGACGACTGTTCCGGTCCCGCCGATATAGACATGGCCATTGATCACGGTGGGAGTCGTCCACTTGACATAGCCCGTAGAGATCGCGGGACTCACGTACAGAGATTTGCTTACATCGGTTGCGTCGTCGGCGTGGAGCGTCTTGCCCACGTTGTCGAAGGTCCAGATGATTCCGTTCTCATCGCCATTCGAGGAGATCATCGATTGCGACCCCGGCCATCCGTATGCAAACGCGCCCTGGTGCACCGCCGTTGTCGATAACTGTCCCGTAGCCGGATCCAGATTGAATTGCTTCAGCACATCTCCGTTGGCGATGAAGTACACGTTCGCACCCCAGGCTGACGGGCTTGTGAAGCAAGCCTGTCCGGAGTCACGGCCGGTCGCGGTTCCACCGACGGCATTGGTCACTTCCTGGACAACGTTGTCGGAAGTCGATCCCATGTGGCCCATCGAGTCCCGGTTCACGACATAGATTGTCGGGGACTTGCCGCAGAAAATCAGAACATGCGGAAACGGCCCATCCTGGTCGGGCATGACCGGCACACTGGCCGAACCCAGATCGAGATCGGAAGCGGTAAGCGTGGCCGCGTTGTAGGGGGAAAAGAAATCCTGCATCTGGAGATTGGGGCCAAGCTTCACTGCGCTCTCGCCGAAGTTGTTCACGGCATCGGCGTATCCGTTGCCGGTGACCACGTATAGATTGCCGTCGCTATCCACGCTGGGAGCGCCGCCCGCCTGCCAGATGCCTCCTTCGGTGCCGCTGGGGGTCGAGTTCCAAACACCCGTTTGAGCCAGCGTGTTTTCATCAAATGCAAACAGGAGGCCGTGGTAGGGCGCCTTGTCGCCGAGACTGCCAGTTGCAACGTAGACAGTTCCATTCGCAATGGTGAGGCCGGGACGCTGCAGCTTGTGCGCGGGTTGAAGATTCGGATCGGAGATCAGAACCGGACCTCCGAATTTCTCGTTGCCGGTGGCCAGGTCCAGCGCGTGGAGCCGATGCGGAAAGTAGGTTGCGCCCTGTTCGGCAGTTTCCGCGACGACATACAGCGTGTCGTTGTCAATCACCGGCGTCCCCAGGATGCCAATGGATGCAATGTACTGATCGTCGACCATGGTCCCGGCAACAGCGGTCGCGCCCGCGGGAAGAAGGCTGACCTGCCACAACTGCGCTCCGGTGTCCGCGTCGATCGCGTACACGCTGTCATTATCGGTGGCGACAAACAGAACGTTATGGGTGGCGCCATTGACCGCGAGCGCATTCATGTAGAGCGGCTGAGCCCATACGCCGCCATCCACAGCAGCCGACCACGCCTGCCCGAAACTCGACGAGTTGACATTGGCCGGGGTGAGGAGCAGTTCATTCGGCTGCAAGCCGGTGCCTCCCTGGTTGTTTCTCCACCGCACCTGGTTCACCACGTCGACATCCACGGTGGCCGTGGCGGTGTAGGCGGGAGAACCGCTTGCCGTTGCGGTAAGCGTGCACTCCGTTTGCGTCCCAGGCGCGGTGAATACCCCGGCGCCGGACACCGAACCGCAGGAAGCGCTCCATGTAACCGGCTGATTGGCGGTGAACGATTGCGTGTTCAGAGCGTGGAGACTGGCGTTTGACGGAGTGATGTTGATTGGGGAATTCACCGTCACTGTAGTGGATGCTGTCGCGCCGCTTCCATCGGTGGCGGTGGCCGTCACCTGGCATGTGCCCGGCGTGAGCGCAGCGGTATACAGGCCGCTGCCGGCGTTGATGGTTCCGCATGAGGCCGTAAATGTGGCGGGAACGTTCGTGGTGAACTGCTGCGTCGCGTTTTCTACGACGGCGGGAGTGAGCGGAGACAAAGTGAATGCCCCCGCGGCGCCGATCGTATCACTCGCGGTGGCGCTATTGGCCGGCCCGCTGGTCGCGGTGGCAGTGATGGTACAAACAGAGCCTGCCGAAGCCGAGGCGGTAAACAGCCCGGTGGAATTAATGCCGCCGCAGCTTGCCGACCACGAGACCGGGTAATTCGCCGTGAATTGCTGCGTTTGTCCCTGGGCAGTGGTGATTGCGCCGGGCGTAATAGCGAGGGCCGCGGAGACCGTTACAACCGTGGAGGTGACATGACCGCTGCCGTCGGTTGCGGTGGCAGTGACGGTGCATGGGCCCGGGGTGGCTGGCGCTGTATACAAGCCTGTCGTGGTTCCGATGGCGCCGCAGGATGCCGTCCACGTTGAAGCCACACTCGACGTGAACTGCTGGTGGGTCCCGGCGGGCAAGGTAGGGCTCAACGGAGTGATGGTGAGCGCTGAGGCTGCGCCTATGCTATCGAGCGCGGTTGCGGTGTAGGCAGTGCCGCTCGATGCAGTCGCCTTGACGGCGCATGCACTCCCGGGCGTCGCCGAAGCCGTGAACAGCCCTGCCGCGCTGATGCTCCCGCAGGAGGTAGACCAGGTCACCGGCGTGTTTGCAGAGAACTGCTGCGTCTGGCCTTGAGCGGTGACGGTGCTTGCCGGCGAAATGGTGATGGGACTTGTCACCGTGGCCGCAGTAGTGGCCGTGGCTCCGCTCCCATTCGTGGCGGTTGCGGTTATGGTGCAGGAGCCTGGCGAGAGGGGCGCCGTAAAAAGACCTGCCGACGAGATCGACCCGCACGAGGCCTTGAACGTAGACGCGGTGCTGGCCGTGAATTGCTGCGTCGCACCTTCCTTGACCGACGGATTCAACGGGCTGATGCTGACCGTGGTTGAGCCGGGCGCCGTGATGGTGTCGAACCCATAGGCCGTGTATTGGGGCGCCGTGGTTGCCATGGCCTCGATGGTGCAACTGGTTCCCACCGTTCCGCTGGCTGTGTAGAGACCCGCAGCACTGATCGTGCCGCACTTCGCGCTCCAGCTGACAGGCATGTTCGCCGTGAATTGCTGCGTCTTGCCTTGCGGCGTTTTGGCCGATGGCGGGGATATCACGATGGCAGAAACAACCGTGACGTTGGCGCCAGCACTGCCGTTGGTCGCCGTCGCTGTGACTTTGCAGGTGTTGCTTGGATACAGAGGCGCTTTGAACAGACCAGCCGACGAGACCGAGCCACACGTCGTAGTCCAGGTCGCCGGCGTACTGGCCGTGAATTGCTGCGTGGCAGCCTCAGTGACCGTCGCGCTGCCCGGCGTCACGCTGAGCGGAGCGGTGGACGTGGGAGCCGTGATTGCGTCGTAGCCATAGGCTGTGTACTTGGGCGCCGCAGTGGCCATGGCTTCGATGGTGCAGCTGGTTCCTACCGTCCCGCTCGCGGTGAACAGACCGGAGGCGCTGATGCTTCCGCATTTCGCGGTCCATGCCACCGGCATATTGGCGGTGAACTGCTGGGTTTTACCCTGGGGCGTTTTGGCCGATGGCGGAGTGATCACGATGGCAGAAATCACCGTGACGGCGGCCGTGACAGTGCCGCTGCCGTTCGTCGCCTTCGCTGTGATTTTGCAGGTTGTGCTGGGATAGAGGGGAGCCTTGAAGAGCCCGGTCGTAGAGACTGAGCCGCAGGTCGTCGTCCAGGTCGATGGCGTGCTGGCCGTGAACTGCTTCGTTGCATTTTCGGTCACTGTCGCTGACGTGGGCGAAATGGTTACCGCCAAAGCAGGAATCGAAAAAAACGCAAGGCAAGACAAAACAAGACTTACCCGGGGAAGGTAGCCCATGAAATCACCGTTTGGGGAAGTGCGCGCGAGCTGCGCAAGATCGAAACCCAGTATAGGAGAAGTTACAGGGTTGAAACCGGATCAGTTACCAAAGAGTACACTTTGGTAAGTAAAAAGCAAACTTCATCCGTGTCGCCCGCAAAACAGAAAAACGCCTTCAGAGCGTTACTCCCCGAGCTGGAGAGCAGACCTGAAGGCGCTGTTTTTATCCCGTGAGGGCTGTGGTTATTGCGCGGTCACGCCGTCGATCTTGGCCTGGTAGAGGATGATCTGCTTGAGCGTGTCGTAGGGGATCTGGTTGATGGGAAGCTGACGGCCGTTGACCAAGAGCATCGGCGTCTGGGTGACGTTCAGGTCTTCGGCGAGTTTGACCGACGATTCGATGTCCTTGTCGGTATCCGGAGTGGACGCACAGGCAGCGATCTTGGTCGGGTCGAGGCCCGCCTTGGTCACCGCGCTGTTCAGGGTCAGAGTGGCTCCATCAGCCGTGCCCAAACCATCCTGCGCTTCGAAAACCGCGCCGGCGAACTGGAAGAACGCGCTACTTCCCCCCAGTTTGGCGACGCAGACGCCGTAGCTGGCCGCGTGCCTGGCTTCGGGATGAATCTTCAGCGGATAGTTCTGGAAGATGATCCTCGCCTTGGGGAAATCCGTTGCCAGCTTCTCCATATTGGCCTGCGCTTCCTTGCAATGGGGGCACTGGAAGTCGGCAAACTCCACCAGTTCGAGATCCTTTGAAGCCGAACCGCGGTAAGGACCGTTTGCCCTCTGTTGCACCTCGTTGCGGAAGTCGGAATAAGGATGATCGCCAAACTGAAGAATCTCGTCGCCGGCGATGATGTGTTTGCCGTCGGGAAGGGCAAAAAACTGCAGGGCCTGGGATTTCTGCTTGCCGCTCTTGTCGCCAACGTAGACAACGACCTTGCTGATGCCTTCCACCTGGGTCTTCAGGATGGCCTCGATCTGCCACACGCGGTTTTCATCGTATCCCCAGCTTTGCTGCAGGAACGAAGTGACGGTTTCCCTGGTGGGTGAGGTGGCCGTGAAATTCGCCGGATCAGGCTTGGGAAACGCCGGCGGTGCCGCGGGCACTGGCGAGGAGGGTGCTGCCTGGGCAGGCTCGGCGGGCTGTTGCGGAGGGGCGGGAGGAACCTGTTCCTGGGCGGCAACATTGACGAGAGGCAAAGCGAGGGCGGCCAGCGTGGCAACGCCGGCAAACAGACGGAAATAACGAGTCAAAACGAATTCTCCTTCCAGAGCGCGGTTCAGAATCATGGGTTTAGAGCCAGCCGGGATTCGAACCGTGGCTGCGGCGCCTTGCACACAGGCGGCGAGTCTTAAGGTTATCGAAACACGCTGTCGCGATTCTTTCATTATCACCCGGAGCGCGCGGGAAACGCCAATCAGAGTTTGTCCGCGGACAAACCCGGCGCCAATTTAAACCTGGACCTTGACGGCGATGGGAAACCGCCTTCCCATGCCGAACGATTTCGAGGTGACCTTCAGAACCGGGGCGGCCTGCTGGCGCTTGTACTCGGACCTCTCCACAAGCCGCACCACCTGTCGGACGAGATCGAGCGGGTATCCGTGAGCAGCGGCGATCTGTTCCGGGGTTTCATACCGCTCCACATAAGCCTCGAGAATCGGGTCGAGCATTTCATAAGGCGGCAGGGAGTCGGTATCCATTTGCCCGGGGCGCAGCTCTGCTGAGGGCGGCTTTTCGAGGATCGCCGCGGGAATCACCTCCCCATCGCGGTTGAGCCAACGGCAGACGGCGTATACGCGAGTCTTGACCAGGTCGCCGATCACCGCCAGCGCGCCCACCATGTCGCCATAGAGCGTACAGTAGCCAACCGCCATCTCGGACTTGTTGCCCGTAGTCAGCACCAGCGCTCCCAGCTTGTTGGAGAGCGCCATCAACAGGGTCCCGCGAATGCGCGGCTGGATGTTCTCTTCGGTGATGTCCTCGGCCTTTCCAGCAAAGAGAGGCTCCAGAGCATGGGTAAACCCGTGGAAGAGTTCGGTAATGGAAACCAATTCGAAACGGATGCCGAGATTGGCCGCCAGACGGCGGCTGTCGTCGATGGAACCCGGCGAGGAATAGGGGCTCGGCATGCCCACGCAGAGCACATTTTCCGCGCCCAGCGCGTCGGTGGCGATGGCCGCGACCAGCGCCGAATCGATGCCGCCGCTCAACGCTACGATGGCTTTGCGGAAGCCGCACTTGCGGACATAATCGCGAGTGCCCAGAACCAGCGCGCGCCAGGCCGCCTCGGTGTCGTCGAAAGCCGGTTCCTCAATGGGTTCTGCGTTCGATGGATCGACGATCACCAGGTCTTCTTCAAACGACGCGGCCTGCGCGATCAATTCTCCGCGAGCATTCAGGGCCAGTGAGGAGCCATCGAAGACCAGGCTGTCGTTTCCGCCCACCTGGTTGGAAAGCAGCACGGGGATGCCGTCGCGGCGGGCAACCGCCGCGAGCATCTGACGGCGAAGCTCCCGCTTCGAATGCCAGAACGGAGACGACGAAAGATTAATGTGCACGGCCGGATGCTGCGCCATGATCTCCTCCATCGGGTCGATGGAGTAGAGACGCCGCGGCCAGAAGTCCTTGTCGTTCCACGCATCTTCGCAGATGGTGATCCCAAGGCGCACGCCGTCAAGCTCAATCACCTGCTGCGAGCGAGCCGGCGAGAAGTACCGCTGCTCATCGAAGACGTCGTAGAACGGGAGCAGGCGCTTGTGCTGCTCGAGCAGAAGCGTGCCTTGATCCATCAAGACCGCGGCATTTACCGCCGGCTTGCCCGATCCCGCCTCCGAGGGTAGCGCCACTCCGGCCAAAACTGCCGTAGGCAGCCCTCGCGTTGCCGCAGCCAGCTCATCGACAGCGGAACGGCAGCGGGCCAGGAAGCTGGGTTTCTCGAGGAAGTCGGCGGGAGGATAGCCGCAGATGGCGAGTTCGGAGAAAACCGTCAGCCGCGCGCCCTGCTCTGCGGCGCGGCGGCTTACCGACACGATCTTCTCCAGGTTCCCCGTAAAGTCGCCGACCGTGGGGTTGATCTGAGCGAGCGCGATCTTCACTCTTCCAGTTTAATCTGTGCGGGAATCGATCCCCGAGACGGCGCGAGGCGGGAATGAAATTGACGTGGCGGCCGGGCGCGACCAGGCATGGATCGCAAATCAAGTTCTCTCACCAGGAATTTTCGCAATGGATAAGGTCAACGCAGATGTCACCAGAGCACCGGGCACACCCACCTGGAACTGCGCGCAAGCATGGACCGCAAGAGAGGGAGCGCACCCTTCCGCACCAGGCTATCGGAAATTCTGGCCGATAGATCTGATCAGAGTCTTGCGAAGGCCGACATAGGCCCCTTTTCGGTCATGTTGGTATTTAGAACGCACAAAACTTAAGTTACCCGCAAGTGTGACTGCTGTCACCGCAGTTTAGTTACCTTGTGGAATGATAGATACAAGCAATCAGCCAAACAGCAAGGGCGAAGGCTGGAATCCTCGTCGGATCCAGCCCGGGAGAACTTCGTTCAATTCACTCCCGTCGGTGACGAATCGAGCCAATGGTTTGGCCCGCTGGGGGCTACTATGTTTTCGTTTCGATACAGGCTAACAATTCTAACTATAGTGGTGAGTCTATTCGGCGTGATTCGCGCAAGCGGTCAGGCCAGCGTCAATGAAAACGAAAGCACTTATATCTATGTCGACGCGAGTCATGGCGCGGACGGCAATCCCGGCACTGCGGCATCGCCGTTCAAGACAATAACGGCTGCGATTAATCAGGCAAATGCGTTAAATCGCACTGCGGTCGGGGTGAAGGTGGTAGTCAACCCCGGCGTTTACCGCGAGGCCGTAACGGTGGGCGGGTACAACCAAACCTCGGCTCCTTTGACGATCGAGGCGGCAAGTGCGGGAACGGCTGTAATCGCCGGGTCCGATGTGCTTGTCGGGTGGACCGAACAATCGGCCGGGGTCTATTCCACCTCGTGGACGGCAAACCTGGGATCGTGTGCGATTCCATCGGGTTGGCCGACCGACTTCGCGCCCGTCGCGTTGCGAGCGGAAATGGTCTTCGTGAATGGCACGGCGCTCACCGAGGTAATGTCGCACGCCGATCTGGCCCCGGGAACCTTCGTTGTAGACGATGCCGCCGGTGTTCTGTACATCGCGCCCGATCCCTCCACGAACATGCAGACGGCGCTGGTCGAGGCCTCCACACGGCAAAGCACGATCAACGTGGCCGGCCGATCGAATGTCGTTTTGCGCGGACTGGTCTTCCGTCATGCGGCCAATTGCCTGAACAGCGCGAGCGCCGCTGTCAACGGAAGCACGAATGTTCTCGTCGACAGTGTGCAGTCCGTCTGGAACAACTGGGGCGGCCTCGGTATTTTCAGCAGCAACAACGTGACGGTGCAATCCTCTGTCGCCAGCTATAACGGCGGGGTGGGCATGATGGGCAACCAGGACCAGGCCACCCTGTTCAGCTTCAATGAAAGCGATTACAACAACTGGCGCGGGGCGCAGGGCGCGTTTTATGACTGGGCCATGGCGGGCATCAAGTTGTTTGCGATGCGCAGCACTACGGTGCAGAATCATTTCTCTTATAACAACCAGGCACAGGGCTTGTGGTTCGACACCGATAACAAAAACATAACTGTCGACAACGCCACGCTCTCGGGAAACGTTCTGGCAGGCGCGCAGATTGAGCGCAACGAAGGGCCGATCACGATCCAGAACAGCGCTTTCTGTTCGAGCGGAGCCGGGGCCAACATTCTCACCAGCCAGAACGTGACCATGCAAAACAACGCGTTCTATAACAACGGTGGAACAGGCAGGACCAACCAGGCGCAGATCTTTGTCGCCGGGCAGGCCGGCGGAATCCTTGTCACCGACTGGCAGACCGGACAGGTATACGACCTGTTTACAACCGGCACCGTATTACAGGGAAACACGATGGTTGACGCGGGAGCCAACCAGTTCGGATTCGGAACCTACCTGACCGGTACCGACTGGACGCAATTCGCAACCACGCTGACGGCCGGCACCAACACCTGGTACGACCCAGCGACCGCGAACTCATTCAAATTGGTCAACGGCCAGAAGGTTAACCTTCAAGGGTGGCAAGCCGCGGTCGGAACAGACTACAGTTCCACATGGGCGATGCCGGCCACTCCGCAGCCGGCGAGCTGTACGGCGCCCACTCCGTCCTTTGCCGACTTCAGTATGGACGCCGACAGCCGCGCCTACACCATGACGGCGGGCAAGGCGGTTTCCACGGTGCATGTCAATTCATTCGGGCTTGGAGCGGTGAATCTGCGCCTGGGCGGAGTGCCTGCCGGCGTGACTGCGACCGTAAGCCAG
This sequence comes from uncultured Acidobacteriota bacterium, assembly GCA_963730805.1. Lineage (GTDB taxonomy): Bacteria > Acidobacteriota > Terriglobia > Terriglobales > Acidobacteriaceae > Telmatobacter. The sequence goes on from CAVSTL010000008.1 coordinate 73,132, forward strand.
CAGAATCCGGTGAGCGGAACTGTGACGATTACCTTCACGTCATCAATGGCCGCAACCGCGCAGAAAGCGCCGATTACGGTCTGGGGCACGAGCGGGTCTCGCGTCCACAGCATTACTTATTATGTCCAGATACAGCCGACCCAGCTCGCCTCCACTGTGAGCTGGACGGCGCCACAGGCGATCACCTACGGGACGGCCCTGGGTGCTTCTCAGCTCAACGCGGTTTTGAGCGTCCCTGGAACGTGCGTATATTCTCCGGGGGCGGGCACGGTACTTGCGGCGGGCACGCACACTTTGACCGTGAACTGCACGCCGGCCGACACCTATAACTACAGCACTCCCGCGCCGGTGACGGTATCGCTTTCGATTTCGAATGCGCCACTGACTATAACTGCCTCAAGCCAGACCCTCGCCTACAAAGCGGCAATTCCGGTCATTACGCCCATTTATAGCGGGTTCGTAAACGGCGAAAGCAGCGCCTCCCTGAGCAAAGCTCCATCGTGTTCGACCACCTACTACTCCTCGTTGCCTGCGGGGTCGCCTGCGTCCTCCAGTTGCTGGGGAGCGAGCGCCGCGAACTACACCATCGCCTATGTGCCAGGGACGGTAACGATCGTGCAGGCTTCGCAGACGATCACTCTTGCCAATACTCCGGCCTCCGCCACATACGGAGCATCGCCTGTCACCCTTTCGGCGACATCTTCCTCAGGGTTGGCGGTCACGTTCTCGGGCACGACCGGGGTCTGCACGGTTTCGGGAAGTACTCTCACGTTTGCAGCCGCCGGCGTTTGCACCATAACTGCCAACCAGGCGGGAAACTCGAATTACCTTGCAGCACCCACAGTTACCCGCACCATTACCGTGAATCCGGCTTGCCTGACCATTACAGCCTCGAGTCCAAGCGTCGTCTTTGGCTCGCCTGTTCCAACTATTACGGCAACCTATAGCGGATTCGTCAATGGAGACGGCGCCGCATCCCTCGCTGCGCTTCCGGCGTGCACCACGGCTTATACACCCACAAGCCCCGCGGGTTCTTCTCCGGCAACGAGTTGCTCCGGGGCAGTCTCCACCAAATATTCATTCGCATACGTCGCAGGAAAGGTAACTGTTACTCCGGCTTCCCAGGGAATCACAGCTACGCCGGCCTTCTCTGTAGCTTCCGGGACTTACACGACTCCGCAGACTGTAACCATAACTGACGCTACCAGCGGAGCGAAGATCTACTTCACCACGGATGGAAGCACTCCGACCACCGCTTCAACCTTGTACACCGGAGCCATTGCCGTCAATGGCAGCATGACTCTCAAAGCAGTTGCGCTGGCAAGCGGTTACACCCTGAGTGGGACGGCATCGGCGACTTACACCGTCAACTGCACTTCCATAGACTTCAGCAACGGCTTTACGACCAGCTCAGGAATGCAGCTGAACGGAAAGTCGGTTGTCTCCGGCGGAAAACTTACGTTGACCGATGGAGGAGCGAGCGAGGCCTCCAGCGCTTTCTTCGCCACCCCGATGAATGTAGCGAAGTTCTCTACCACCTTCACCCTTCAGCAAACTTCCGCCACGGCAGACGGAATGATGTTCGTAATTCAGAACGCTGCCGCCGGCTCCAAAGCAGTTGGACCGTCAGGCAGTTCACTCGGTTATTCGTACGGCCCGACGCAATCGGGCGCCATCCTCAACAGCATTGGAATCAAGTTTGATTTGTACAGCAACGCCGGAGAGAGCCCGAATTCTACCGGTCTCTACCAGGCGGGAGCGCGGCCTACCACACCCGCAATCGACTTAACACCTTCCGGCATCGATCTTCATAGCGGGCATCCTATGACGGTGCTACTTACTTATGATGGAAGCACCTTGCAGCTAAAGATTACCGATTCGACCTCCGCAAAGTCCTACACGACTCCTGGGCCTTGAATATCCCCCAGATAGTCGGGGGGTCAACGGCCTATGTAGGTTTCACAGCCGCGACGGGCGGGTCGAGTTCAATTCAGCAAGTCATTAACTGGAAATTCTAAGCCGCGATTCTTCCACGCACTCTACTTCGGACCGGTTGCGCTTGGAACAAGCCGGGAGCGCACCCGGCCCGAAGAAACCTCTGAGCATCAAATCACATCTATCTAGTAGTCGGGGGCAATGGGTGCACGTCGGGGGATAGGAACTCTGAAGCTGTCTGATACGTAAACAAGGCGCGCACACATTTCTCTGCTCTTCTTTTCATCAGGCAATCCGTTCCTGTTTATGCCAGCATTTGCAAAGGTCCGGGCTCGTTCGTGTTCAGTCCCGGGCACCCCTGCAATGCCGAAATCCCTGAATCAGTCATGGATCGCGCATAGATCGCGGCGGGCGCCTGAGTCGAGTCCGCATTGCACCGGCAATCCATCCAAGGAGTCCTCCCATGTTGAGGCATCGCTGGGCAGTGGTGTGTGTGTTTGCGTTTGCACTCGGTTCTGACGCTCAAAGTCCAGGCAGTATGAACATCGGCACCATCGTTTACAGCCACTGGCCCTCCCCATCCCCAACGATCATGCGACCGCGATGGGGAGCCGAGTGGCGACAAATCGAAACCGCGCGGGGAACGTATAACTTCTCCATTCTCGATAGCTGGATCTCGACCGCCCAACTGCAAAACACGCAAATCCTGTTCACGTTCCTCAATGTGCCCTCGTGGATCTCGGCTGACACGACCGCGCCCGCCGGCCGATCTGAATAACGTGAACGAGACTTGCCAGGCTCCCCTGGCCGGCGTGAAGTCAGCGGATGGAAACTGCATGTTTGCAGAATTCGTAACGGCCCTGATGCAACACACCTGCGGGGTTACATCAAAACCCTCGGCTCCCCTGACGGGCAAGTGCTCGGTCCGGATCTTTGAGGCATGGAACGAATTCAACGACGGGCAGTTCTGGAGCTCGAACTACACCGACATGGCGAAGATGGCCAACGACGCAGCCACCATCATTCGCCAATACTGCGCGGACTGCACCATATTGGCCGGAAACGCCTCTGCCGGTGGAGACGGATATAACCCAAACTACATTCACGATCCAAACGTGTCGGGGCAGTTTGACCTGGCGCTTGGGCAACTGCTCGACGCGTGGCACGATATTCCCAACGCATCTCTCCCCGATGCGGTCAGCTTTCATGCCTATGGCGCGCGCAGAAACGTGATCCCCTATCCGATGCCGGAAACGAACGTGTCTCAGGGAAGCACGTTGTGCACTGCTGCGAATGTGCCCAATCCCAACTGCCGAACGGCGGTGTTCGGCGAAACCGCGGCGGTTCGGGCCGCGCTTCAGCAGCGGGCCTGGGCCGCAAATTTGCCAATCTGGAACACCGAGGGCGGTTTTGGACGCAACGATGACATGACCGACAATGTCAGCCAGACAGATTGGAATACCAACTTCCTCCGTCAGGCGTACGTGGCGCGCTGGATGCTCGCGATGGCGAGTTCGGGAACCGTGACCAATCTCTGGTATGAGTATGACGACACGTGCTGGGGCACAATGATGGGTTATGGAACACCCGCATCCTCTGCCGGCTGCCCCACTGATCCCACCATTCCCGCCGGGTTTACGCCGATTCACCAGACCTGGGTGCAGATGCTCTCGTATCTGAGCGGGGCCTCGTTCAACGGACCATGTACGCATTCGGGAACCATCTGGTCCTGTGCGATCACCAAGGCCGGCCAACAGCAGGAGTTTATTTGGACGACGCAGTGGTTAAGCACAGCAAGTGTCAATGTCGGATCGACGTTCAGCCAGTACTCCGATCTGGCCGGAGTCGTTCATCCCCTCTCCGGCGGAACGATCACGGTCAACAATCAGCCGGTTCTGCTGGGGCTGGGCTCTGTGAGTTCCATAACAATTTCGCCCTCATCGGCAACGGTCATTGAGGGTGCGACGCTGCAATTCACCGCCGCAGGCGCGACCAGCTGGACGACCACCTGCGGCACAGTCTCTTCCACCGGCCTGTACAAGGCGCCGCTCTATCCGAGCACGTCCTGCACCGTCACGGCCAGCGGGTCGGGGGGATCTGCAACGGCAAATGTGACATTGACCTCGCCGATCATAATGACGCCTGCTTCCGCGGCAACCTCGTTAGGAAAGACGCAGCAATTTTCCGCCAGCATGCCGATCACATGGTCAGCAAAATGCGGGTCGATCACCGCTTCCGGCCTTTTCACTGCAAGCGCACCCGTGGGGACTTTCTGCACCATTGAAGGCATCGCAACAGGAACGGTGAAATATACGGTGTTCGGTTACGACAAGGTCATTCCGTGAAGGCCCGACGCGGCTCCGCGAGCGATGCTGCGGCGCATTGCTCGCGGAGCCGGGTTCGGCTTACGCTGGAATGACGTTTACATTCACGGTAATGTAGTGCACCCTTGCGCCGCTGATTGCCCAAATCGTAACTGGCACAACCTTTCTGGCGGCACTGGCTGAAGCAGAGAAGGTCACGGTAACTGCTCCGCTGGTCAGACTGGTCGAACTTAGCGTCGCTGCCACGCCCGCCGGCAAACCCGAGACGGACAGGGTGACGGTTCCAAATCCGAACGAATGCACCTGCAGCTTTGCGGTTGCTTTTCCCGCGGACATGCTGTAATTTTCCCGATCGAGCCCCAACGAGAAGTCTGTGTACGTCGGCGTCGGCGCGGTGCATGCTGCCACCGGCGAAGTAGTCGGCTGGGCCCACGAAGAGGTGTAGTCGGTGGTCACAACCGATTGCCACCCTTGCAGATTCACCAGCTTCCCGGCCGGAATCATGAAACTGGATGCGCTTGACGGGTCGTACCACTTGTTGGTGTTTGCACTCAGCGAATTTGCAAATTGCGACCAGTCGTTTCCACCCAGGTAGGTTCCAAACACGCGCTGCCCAGCCGACGCATTCAAGAAGGTATTCCCGGTGAGGACGGTTGCGGTGGTCATCAGGTTATAGGCCTGGCCCGTAAGCCAGTCAGTGATCTTATGCCCCCCCGCAAAGCCGGCCACGAAGACTTCGCCGTCGTCGTAGATACCGGTCCCGCCGTTGTTGTACAGGACATTGTTTTTGATTGTGAGCCCTTCAGAATTGAGAATGTTGATTCCTACGCCGCTCATACATATGTGGCTGTTTTCCACGGTGACCGGGCCTTCATTGGCTTCCAGTTGCAACCCTGCCATCACGTTTCCTGAAAGAGTGGCGTTATTGATGGTGATGTTTTTGTTGTCGGTGTCGAACCACAACCCCTGAGCCTGGTTGTTATACGAAAAGTGGTTCTGGACGGTAGTGTTGCGCATGAACATCAACTTGGTGCCGCCCATGCCCCAGTCGAACAGCGCAGCCTGGGTTCCGCGCCAATTGTTGTAATCGCTCTCGTTGAAGTTGAACAGAACGTTTTGATCCTGGGCCGCCATGAACCCCAGGCCGCCGTTGTGCCTGGAAACGGAGTTCTGCATGGTGACTTTGCTGTTGCCATACAGGCCCAGGCCACCCCAGTTGTTCCATAAAGCCTGCACTGAATCAATGAGCACATTGGTGCTACCTGTGATATTGGCTCCAGTCTGATTGATGCATGTAGCGGCGTGGCGGAACACCAGGCCCCGGACCACGACGTTGGACCGGCCCGAAATCGACAAGGTGTTCGGGCGCACCGCTCCCTCCACCGTCGCCGTCGACATATTTACCGTTGAAGGAGGATCGATGTACATCATGCTGCCGGCGTCGCTCACGAAAAAAGTGCCCTGCCGAAGGTCATTGTGCGACATCACCTGGGTGAGAGGATTGCCATTGACGTACACCATTTCCGTTCGGAGAGCGACCGGGGCGAAGGTCGCGGGCCATCCCGACGGAACAGGACACCAGCCCAGATTTTCGGTCCAGACGTGGCTGTAGACGCCGCTGCCGGCGCTAGCCCAATTTGTAATTACGTCGGACCCTGAGATAATCGCGGCTCCCGTCGTCGCAGCCTGCACCGTGAGCACCGCGCTCGTCGATTTGTAGTTACCGATCGAGACTGTTTCGCGATAAACACCGGAATTGACGATCACTTTCACGCCAATTCCCTTCTGATTGTCCGCGTCGGCTTTGTCGATCGCCGCCTGGATGGTCTTAAGAGGTGAGGACTGCGCACCCGAGTTGCTGTCGGAACCGGAGTTGGCGTCCACATAAATTGTGGTCGTCTGGTTCTCGGTAACGGTAGCCTGGGCGCTCGCGCGATTTGCACTTGCGGACAGAATCGCAAACAAAAAAACACAAAGAATCTTCTGGCGGGCCATGGTGCCTCTGCAGGGAGCTGAAATATGACCAAGGCATCGTGTGCACGTCTGCGCCTGTTCCCGATTTATGGTATGGCGGGACAGACTGCAAACACGGAGCCGCGACAGAGTGAGATCTTCGCTTTAATCACTTCTGTATCAATTCCAAATGCAACTCAGAAGGTGTTCATTTATGAGTACTGCTGATAGCTGTGTTGTTTCAAGTAGAGTACAGCATTGGGGGCGACTTCGGAGTTTGCTTTTTCGCAAACTCCTACAAAAAAGTAACCGGCGTGGCGAATGCCACGTTGGCCAAGCCGTCAGATTGGCTCGCTGCCGATTTGGAAGGCAGGCCCTGTTTCGCGCCAATCATCTGAGGAAGGTGAACCCGGAGTGGGAAACGTGGACCAGGGTATGCCCGCGCCATGCCTCTTACCGGATCGATCTGTTGCAGTCGGGCGGGCGGCGAATCGGGCTCGGTAAACGTCCACTCCATGCTCCCGTATTTGACAATCGCTAGTCGAGTGTCTACCATCGCGACTGGATTGAGGGTAGAATGTCTTCTATAAAGAAACCGGCGCAGCAACGGGTCGGGCTCCTGCAGGGAACGCTCGACATGCTTGTCTTGAGGACGCTGCTCTACGGAGCTGCCCACGGGCACCAGATTGGCAAGCACATTCAGAGGACTACGAATGAATTCCTGCAGATGCAGCACGGTTCGCTCTATCCCGCGCTGCATCGTCTGGAAAAACGCGGATGGGTGAGTGCCAAATGGGAAACGGCTCCCGACCGAAACCGGGAATTCAAGTATTACCGGCTCACCGACAAGGGCAGAAAGCAACTGGTGGTTGAAGAGTCGCAGTGGAAGCAGATGGCCGAAGCTGTGGCGCGCGTGATGTGGCCGGCCGCCAAGGAGAGCTGATATGGGCGGGTGGCTGAGGGCTCACCCGCCGCCAACCGCAACCGTGCGGCTTCGCGCCAAACAACCACATCGCCATGCAAAGGGCGGCCCACCGATTGGCGCGCTTCTCCAATGCGCCAAAGAACGTGTTGGTTGGGCTGGGTTGTTGTTAGAAACTAAACCGCAGCGCGAACCGCGCAATAAACGGATTCAACTGGTTCGTGGGTTTTTCGAAGTTGCTTCCGCCCGTCGGAACTTCGCTGATCACGGTGTTGGCATTGAACACATTGAAAAGATCCGCGATTGGTTCGATGGTAAAGCGGTCGCCAAGATGCGTGGGTCGCGACAAGCGCAGATTGGCAATATCGACGTTTGGCAGTCGAATCTTCCCAATGGGCTCGGCGATCACCGACACCTGGCCCTGGTTGAGATTTTCGAATACCGCCGTCGGAGGCCCATTGTTGGGATCGAGCGGATAGCCGGTGTAATGCTGATAATTCAAACCCAATGCGATCGCTTTGGGCAGCGTGTAATTGGTGAGCACTTTGAACATCTGGGTCGCGTCGTAATTCAGAACCGCGTCTTTCCGGTTGATTTCTTCATTCGGATTGTTGAAATCGTCGCCGAACCCTCGCGAATAAGTGCCCTTCTGGCGCTGCACCGTGTAGCCGGCCAGGACTTGCCAGCCCCTGCTCATTCGCTTTGTCAGCGTCAGCTCCACACCGTTGTAGTGGTTCGTATCCAGCGCCGAGATATTGGTGATCAAGTAATTGGAAAGACCAACATCTGCGGAATTCAGGTTATACAGCGTTACAGCCTGCCCGGTAATCGGATTCACCAGCGGATTCCCGGAGTTATCCACCGTCGTTGGGGTATAGTCCGCCGTGGGATTGGCCAGGTTCACGGCCGCGAACTGGTTCTTTATATCGCGGAAATAGTAGTTGACGCCGAACTTGACCGAGGAGAGTATCTGCTGCTCGTACCCCACGTTGACCTCGTTCGTGTAGGGACGCTTCAGATTCTTATCGATCGTGGTAACCACTCCGCCGGACGCGGCGACCAGGTTGGCCGATGACTTCCATTCGCTGGGCTGTGGAATGCCATCCCCGTTGGTGTCAGTCCACGTGTAGAGTTGATAGCTGAGCCCGTTCGGGTTAACCTGTTCCGCCAGCCCAGCCCCCTGGATGATGTCGAACTGTCCGAAATACGCGCGCAAAACCGAAGAACCCTTGCCGGTCAGATCGAGGGCCATTCCCAAACGCGGCCGAAACGTATTCCACGTTGCAATGTTGGGCGACTGCCCGAATGTGCGCTGCGGAAACAGGTCGGGGAAAGTAGCCGGCGGACTTGTCTGGCTGGGGTAGAACGTATTGAAGTGATCGTACCGGACGCCCAGGTTCAAGGTCAGTTTGTGCTTGAGAGTTACCGAGTCCTGAGCAAATCCCGCGGTCTCATGATAGACACTGCGCACATTCACGGGGGTATTGTAGGCAAGGACTTCGACCGGCACGCCATTGTTATACATGGCATTGATTCCAAGGTCGGCCGTATAGTTGTAGCCATTGTGGTTATTCGAAGTATCTACGCCGAATTTGAAGTTATGCGCGGAATGCCACAGGTGGCCGTTATACCAGGACACACCTTCGGCAATTGCCAGCACGCGAGCGGGATTCACAAACGCATAAGGCGGCGCGCCCGTCTCCGTTGACAGTTGCACGTCCTGGCGATTGAGCGCGGTTACGGGAGTTCCGGCCTGATTTTCCAGCGGAAATACCTGGTGCAGATATCCGATGCGGGTATCGAAAACAAGTTTGTCGCGTACGGTGCTGGTCCAATCCGCCTGCAGGATATACGCGGGCTCGATTTGGCGCCACGAAGCGTCGGCCGTGACAAACGCATAGGCCGTGTCGCGTCGGAAGAACCGGTTCTGCTCATTGAACCACCACACCACGTCCAGATGATTGTTTTTCGAAATGGCGTAGTCGGTGCGCAGGGTGGTATTGCTCTGATGATTTGGATCGGTAACAGGCGTGCCGTCGGGATTGGTTACTGAAAGAACGCTCTCTTTCAGGTCATAGAGACGCCAGGATCCGAAAAGCCACCATTTGTTGGTCAGCAGAGGTCCTCCCAGATTTGTCGCAACGTCCCGCGCCATGATGAACGGTGTTCCGGATGGGACCGGATCGCCCTTGTAAACGGGATCAGATATGGTCGCCTGCGTTCCCGCCGACTGATAATAGATCGCAGCCAGACCATGCATCTGGTTCGCGCCCGGCTTGGGGACCATGTTCATGTAGACTCCGCCGACAGCAACATCGGCCGAGGCACTGTCCGTCACTACCTGCAACTGCGACAGGGAGTCATCGTCGATATAAAACGACGTATATCCGCCGCTCAGGCCCGGCCAGTTCAAGCGCAGTCCATTAAAGCTGTATACCTGGTCGCCGGGAAGGCTTCCGTGCACCTGCATCACAGATTGCTGAAAGCTCTGGCTTCCTGCGATGTCGAAGTCACTCGATGCAACTCCGGGCGCTTGCGCAACGGTTGAAAAGGTATCGCGACCGCTGGGAAGATCCTGCAACAGAGCTTCGTCAAACGTGGTGCTCGAGGTGTTATCGGTTGTATCCACGACGGCGGCTTCGGCATCGACTTCAATGGATTGCTGGCTCGCGCCGACGGACAACCCCGGGCTGACCGTTGCCGTGAATCCCGCCGTGATTACAATGTTGGATCTTGCTTCAGGACGAAATCCCGAAATCGTAAAAGTGAGCTTGTACGTGCCTGGAGGAAGGGCATCGAAGAGATAATTACCTGCCACATCCGTGGTGAGCGTTCTTGGATGCATGAGCGCAGGTCCGTCCGCAACAATATTGACATTGGGCAGCACGGCGCCAGAAGAATCGCTAACCACTCCGCGGATCGCCCCGGTGATTGCGACCTGCCCGAGTACGAGTGCGGGGTACAGGCACAGAATCGACAGAACCGCCCACTGTCTCTTATGCATTGAACTCCTCCTTCAGGTGCACTGGATGTTGACCTATGCGGTGACAGATCGAATCCGCGGATAGGCTGCGGGGAAGTTTCGTACACAGACGAGGGGAATTCGGTTATCCGAATTAGAAACGTTCGGTCACCTGGCGTTGCGAGGGAACCAGCAACACACGAGCGCATTCAACAGCGTAATGTCGCGGTGGGACCGCAAGTTGACGAAAAGATGAATGTTCCGCCAGGTGCAAAAGCGGGGCCCTTGCAAGGATGTATACAATGTTGTGGACAACATGTCAATCGCCGTGTGACCAGCGAAGTGCAACAGAGACAACAGGCACATTCCCAATTCCCCGTTTTATTCCGCTTGCACCGTAGTCTTTATCCACGCAGTTTTGCCGACCATAACGCCGGAAGGAGAGCCGACTCAACATGCCGTTGCTTTCACGACTCAGGTTGATAACTTTATTGGTCGCGGTTCCTCTCGCGGCCAGTTCGAGTGTTCTCGCAGCCCCGCTCAACATTGATCAACTTCTGGATATTCGCCATCCTTCCGATCCGGTCTGGTCTCCGGACGGCAAATCGATCGTCTACTTGTGGGACCGCTGCGACATCGTAAATCTCTACCTCGTTGAATCAGCGGGCGGGGCTCAACCGCGCGCGCTCACGAATTTCAGCGAAGGGAAAGTAACAAATGTCTTCTGGTCGCAGGATGGCAAGTCGGTGTACTTTGCGCACAGTGGAAAACTCTGGAACGTGCCTGTAACAGGAGGACCGCCCCAGGCCATCTGGACTATGCCCGAAGGCACCCAATCCCTGCAACCTTCCCCGGACGCAACAAGAGTGGCCGCGGCAATTCCCGAGTCGAACGGCGCGCATGCCCTCGCCGTGCGTGTTCTCGCTACCGGTTCCACACAAACGTTGGCCCGGAATGGCGGGGTCATTGGGAATATCCGGTGGTCGCCCGACGCAACCCGCATTGCTTTTGTCGGCGACGGCAAACTGATCGCGCACGACGCGTCTCCCTCTTACTCCGGCGAAAAGCTGATTTACCGCACCATGGAGTATGCGTCCGGGCGTCTTTACGTCATTGCCGCGAGCGGCGGCGAACCTAAACCGCTGGCGGTTCAGGATTCCGAATATGAAGGTGTGAGTTGGGCAGGAAATTCGCGCCTCGTGTTCGAGCGCGGATCGCCGGATTTCAAAGATCGAAACATCGTTGCGGTTGACGTGGACACCGCCGCCGAGCACGTTCTGCACAGCGACCACGAGTCGAACTTCTGGAGCTTGCCCGAATATTTTTCGGGATCTCCACAACCCTCGCCGGACGGTAAATGGGTTGCCTGGATAAGTGATACTGCCGACGGTTGGGATCATCTGTATGTCGGCCCGACGGACGGAGGACAGCCGTTCCAGCTCACGAGCGGAAACGCCGAAGCGTGGCGACCGGCGTGGTCCCATGACAGCAAGTTGCTGGCATTCGATACCAACAGTTCGGAACATCCCGGGGACCGACGAATCGGCATTGTAGACATCGCGACCAATCCCGATCATCCAGGCATAAGATATGTCACGGATGACGCGGGCACTAACGCTGAGCCGCATTGGTCCGGGTCGGATAACCTGCTCGTCTATCAGCACACCGACTGGCAGAACCCGGCAGACTTATATGTGGTTTCAGTCAGCGGAAACGGCGTTGCTGTTCGGCTGACTAAGTCCATGCCCGATGCAATTGATAAGTCACTTCTCACCAAACCAGAATATGTCACTTTCCCCGGCGCCGATGGCACTCCGGTGCCTGGCTGGCTTTTCGTTCCAAAGAACCTTGACCGGAGCAAGAAACATGCGGCCGTCGTCTGGATCCATGGAGACGGAATCAACCAAAACTATGATGGCTGGCACATCCAACGGAACTACGCCGTGTACTACAGCTTTCATCAGTATTTGCTTCAACAAGGGTATGTGGTCTTTTCTCCGGACTATCGCGGCAGTATTGGCTACGGAAGCAAGTGGCGATCCGCTGTCTACATGGATGTGGGAGGAAAAGACGCGGAGGATGCCTCTCGCGCCGGGGAATACCTGGCGACTCTTCCGTATATTGACCGTAACCGGATAGGAGTCTGGGGCCTTTCCTATGGCGGATTCTTTACACTTATCGCGGTAACCCGCCATCCGCTGCTGTTCCGTTCGGCGGTCGACGTCGCCGGAGTTGTGGATTACCGAATGTATTACGAGGACCCATACCACGGCGATTGGACCGCCAGCCGCATTGGCACTCCGGATCAAAACCCGAAAGTCTACGACAACGCCTCGCCACTATCTCAAATAGGCGAATTGCAGCGGCCGCTGCTCATTCTGCACGGGACCGCGGACATAAACGTGCCCTTCATCGAATCAGTCCGCCTGATTGACGAAGCACTGAAGAAGAAGAAGGGCGACCTCATCTCCTTCATGATGTACCCGGGAGAATTTCATTACTTCAGCCGCGAGCAGATTCTGGGCGACGCATGGCGACGGGTGGATCGTTTCTTCGCGGATACCCTGCATCCAGAGCAGTAGGAGCGATGTTGGGCCACCATACTGCTAAGAATGGTTCTGTCTCCAAGTTATCGGCCCTTGGCAAAAATCTTCGATGATGTTTGGATGGCGCCGCTCTACGCTGCGGGCATGCTCGGCCCGGTATACCGCTTAAACCAGTTTCGAAGCCATCTCCTTGAGGGGTAGGACCGACGTGATCTCAATCAGTGCGACACTGGCAAACCGGGGAATGCTGAACGGCACTGAAAGCCGGTACGACGGCCTCGAGCGCTCGTCGCAGTTCAAGTACATTCTGTTCAAAGCTGAATCTTTGAATCCTGGCCAGGCTATTTCTGCCCATTTCCCTGGCGGCCTGGGGGTCGGCCAGAACCCGGCAAAGGCTGTTCGCGAGTCCGTCCACGTCTCGAGCCCGGATCACGCACCCGTTCACGCCGTCCTCGACGAGGTCCTTCTGGCAACCGACCTCGTCGCTGACGATAATGGCCTTGGCTGCATTCATGACCTCATTGATGACAAGACCCCACGGCTCGTCAACGGATACGAGCACAAACACGTCGCAAAGATCGAAGAACTTCGGCAACACCGTTTGGTTTTGAAAGCCCAGGAAGCGAACGTCTCCCGGAAACGCCGACTTAGCCCGTTCCTGTAGCGCGGCACGTTCTTCGCCATCTCCAACGAGCAGCAGGTAGGGCGGCGGTTCGATCCTCCCTTCCAGGCGCAACTTCAAAAACGCATCCAGCAGGTCCACGCAACGTTTTCGTGTCTGAAATTTTGAGGCGAACAAAATTACCGGCCGCCCGGCCTCAAGTCCTAATTGGCGGCGGAAATCCTCCCGGCTTTGTGAAGCCTCGCGGCATTGCAGCTGAAAGAAGTCATTATCGACCGCGTAGTAGAGGGTAAAGATCGGGACCCGTTCCCCCAGATGGTGCCGCCAATACGCGGTATTTGCATCGCCAACCGATAACACCGCGCTGATTGAACTCTTGAGCGCGCGGAAGAAGGCGGCCTTGATCGTTTTCTTCAGCTTCGAGCGGGGACGATCGGACAGGGTTGAGTCGGAACGCACCAGCACAGGAATTCCCAGCAAACGAGCCGCGAAGATCGCCTGCAGCGCGGTCGATGTCGAATACCCGTGAACCCAGACCGCGTCGAACTGCCCGTCACGCAGCCGTTTGTGGATTCCCCAGTTAACGGGGCGAAAAAAACTGAGGGTCCCCGAATCGCGCCATCGCGGCAAAAACTCATGCTGATATCCGGATACAAGGGGTATGTCCCATTTAATGTCCAAGCCGAAGCCGGGGTCCCTGTGTCCGCGTACCGTAATATCCGAGCTGAAATATACGTGAAGATCAATATCTGCTTCTCTTGCCATTCGTCGCAGCAGGGGAGCCTGGTATTGAATCGGATGGCTCACAAAATATGCCAGTCGCAGTTTGCCACCAGGTGTGCGGGAACTGGTCTTGCCGCGGGACGCGTTCCTCATAGTCACCCTGTCAGAAGACAAACTTGATCATCCTCCTCGACTGAACTCCGGATGTTTGCCGGAAAAAACTGATTATGCGGCACTCTTTCAAGGTTGCATGAGGCCGGCGCCGCCGGTCAAGCCAACCGGAACCTCAGAACCTTCGCAGCCAGTGCGGCAGGTCGAGACATCCTGGGGTGGCACTAGGTGGAACCGGCTGGCTGTATAATCAGGATGAGGCTGTCTCTATAACAAATATGGCATTTCAGCAGTATTTCCAGATAGCGGTGGCCGCAGCCGTTTCGGTTAGTGCGTTGACTCTAAACGCGCAAAACATGCGAGCAACCCCTTTGGAGACGAACAATTCTGTCACAAGCCTGACGAACCTCAGGACTCCCCGTCATGCTTTGCCGCCATTCGGCACCATCGATGCGAGCGTTGATTCGACGGTTGTATCGGACGTGACGGTTTCCCCCGATCCCTCGAGCACCGAGATCTCCAATCAGTTCGGGGGAGAAACACAGTCGGGACGGACTTCGCTTGCAAGGTCAATGCTTCCTCGCTCCGTCGGTACTCTGGGGTCTCCGAGCACAAGCCTGCAGGGTGCGACCGGCTCAGTCGGGTTGACCAGGGGCTCCGGGTCTCTGTCGTCGTCTGTCAAGTCATCGGCATCAACCCAGGTAAAGCCATCCGGCCTCTCAGTGCCGACGGCTCAGCTATCGCTGTCCGCTTCTGCAGGGATCCTGCATACTCCGTCTGGCAAGTCGCATCAGGCACCTTTCAACCAATCGCGGTTGACCCCTTATTCCCAGTCATCGCAGTCCCTTTATTTGCGCTCCGCGCATGCGCATTCTGCTCAGTCCACGCACTCTTTCGCCCCCGGCAGCATGTCTCACAGCGGCTCATTGCCGGGTGAGAGTCTTGGTTCTGCGACAAATGGACATCTCGAACACGGCTACCAAGGTTCCGGACGGGAGGCTCGTTCCGCATACCGGTCTGTTTCGGATGTTCCGGCTGAGTACGCCGATGCCTTGAATGACATGTCATCCGCTGACAGATCCAATTCGGCAGGAACAGATCAACAAGAAGAACCCCATAGCCTATTTGAAGGCGTGAAAGATCCTCTTGCGAAGAGTTTTGAGGGCAGTCTGAATAATGCCGAAAGCGGTGGGGGGTTCGAACTTGTTTGTGGTACCGCTTGCTCGATTACACGCGGTGGGCTATCCAAGCCCGGCGCGGCTGAAATGCAACAGTCCTCCTATCGTGCTGATCAGAATGCTCTGGGGAACGCACAGAAAAGTGTCAACCGACCGCACTCAAGTCTCGAACGCCTTGCGGGAAGGCTATCCAGCGGGACTCTGCTATCCGGGGACTCGCTTCGCTCCGACGAAACTCTCCCATCAGAACTTCAATTGCGGGTACGTCCGGGGAGCATGCAGACGAAAGACGGCGGCTCCCAGCGCCCAACGAGACGATCGGGGTCCGTGAACTAACTAGGTAAGTTCCCGGCTTCGCGTTTGTTCCAGAGTGGCTGGACTTTTGGGCTGTATGGCTTGCTGCGCAACGCCCACGCTGGATTTATGGTTAAATTGTAGGTAGCAGCTCCGCGACTGTTCTCATTAATTAATGCAGGGGCCGCTTACTTATCAGCTGTTGCTGGCATTGCTTTTTGCCCGGGAGTTGACCGGTGGTCACCAAGCATTGCACTTCAAATTAGGTGTCGCACGGTCAACGGTGCGTTGTAGCCAAGAGGTTTCAGAACTGTCAAATATGCCAAAGACCATTGACGCTCCCGTGCGTGGCGTTCCGGCGGCGGGAATCGATCCGCATGTCACGCTATTTCAAGACCTGCCCCCCGGACGTGCGCCCCGGGGCCAGTCCTTGATTGACGCCCGGCGTGTTCTGTTCTCCAGGAAGTACCTTATCCTCTCGATTGTCGCGGTCGCAGTCATTGTGGCAATTATTTACGTGAAGACGAGTGTTCCTCTTTACGAAGCGGGCGCCACGGCCGAGATTGATACTTCCCGTTCGCAGAGCATAGGGCTTTCCGATATCGCCGGAAGCTCGTCCGAGAACGGCACCACCAAGGTCCAGACGGAGGCGTTCAGGCTCACCGGCGGTTCGCTCATATTCCGGGCTGTGGCGGAGCTTGCTGCCGAAGGCCGCGGCCCCTTTCCGAACGAGTTCAAGGGTATTCCTGCACCAGTTACGGAAGATTCTATTTCTGCGAGCAAACGGTCTAGCATCGTCGGTGCGGTGGCAGGCTCTCTGAAGGTAAGCATCGTACCCCGGACCGACGCCGTCAAGGTGACCTACAGGAACCCAAACCCGGTGGTCGCGCGCGACCTGGTCAACAAACTGCTGACTGTCTTTATGGAGCGCAGTGTCGAGGATCGGCTCTACGGAACCAGTCAGGCCGCCGATATGCTTTCCGTGCAGATGGAGGACCTCAAAAACCACGCCGCGGATGCCCAGCGCAAATTGGCCAAGTTTCAAGAAGAGCATAACTTCGTCGGATCCGATGAGAAGGACAACCTCACGACCGACGAATTGAAGATCATTAACGGGCAGATCGCCGAAGCGCAGGCCGATCAGATTATCAAGCAGGCTCGCGTGCGCCTGGTGCAGTCGGGGAATCCTGAACTTCTGACCTCCGTGGTTCCCACGCCGACCTTGCAGACTCTGCGGCAACAGGAAACTGAAGTCAAGATGCAACTCGGCGAACTCACGTCAAAATATGGTCCCGGGTACCCTAAAGTTCACGAGTTGCAGGCGCAGTTGCGTTCCCTCGAAAAAGCCATCGGGACAGAAAGCAACAACGTCACGAGACGTGTTCAGGAGGAGTATCAGACTTCTGCGAACACGGTCCAGTCTCTGCAGAATCGCCTGCAGGACCAGATGCACAAGGCTTTCAAGTTGAACGAAAGCGCCGCCGAGTATGCCCTGCTTCGCGAAGACGCCGAGTCCAGCCGCGATCTATACGATGTCCTGCAGCTCAAACTCAAGGAATCCAGCGTATCCGCCGCTCTCAATGCGGCGTCGATCAGTGTGATCGATCATGCCGTAATCGCCCCCACTCCGGTGGAGCCAAACGCGCGAAGAATCGTCACGACGGGCGGGCTGGCAGGCTTGATCCTGGCTATATTTGTCGCCTTCTTCCTCGAAGCGATCAACGATACCCTTCAGACCTCAGAGGATATGGAGACATTTTCCGGCTTCCCGTCCCTGGGCGCCGTGCCCCACTTCCAGCTGGAAGGCACGATCGCCAAACAGTCCGACGCCGGCGGTCGCAAAATTCCATCGCGTCTCATCACCATCCTCGCTCCCGAATCACTCGCGGCGGAATCTTTCCGCGGCATCCGCAGCTCGATCATGCTCAGTTCCGTCGATCGCCCCAGCAAGGTTCTGGTAATTACCAGCAGTTTCATGTCTGAAGGGAAGTCCACCCTTTCGGCTAACCTTGCCGTCGCCCTTGCCCAGCGTGGCGCGCGAGTCTTGCTGGTCGATAGCGATTTGCGACGCGCCACCCTTCACAGGGTCTTTCAGATCCCGGGGCCGCTGCCGGGTCTTTCGAACCTTCTCAGTTCCGTCAATGCGGACGACCTTTTCCTCACTCCGGTTCCGGACATACCCAATCTGACACTATTGCCCGCCGGTGCCAAGCCTCCGAATCCCGCGGAACTTCTGGCCTCGAACCGGATGACGGAACTGATCGAGCAGTGGCGCGAGGAATACGACCACGTCTTGATTGACAGCGCCCCCATCCTGATGGTTTCCGACACCCTCGCCGTCGCCGCGCGGGCCGACGGCACGGTCTTCGTAGTAAGAGCCGGCCTTACCCGCAAGAAGGCGCTCTCGCGATCCTTCGATCTTTTCGCGCGATCCAACATCAGAGTCATCGGCGCGGTAATGAACGATATCAACCTGCAGATTGAAAACTTCTACACGTACTCCAGCAAAAGCTATGGTTACAAGTACTACGCATACAAAGGACATGGAGCGGCCTATGGCAGTGACAGCGATGAAAAAAGACCGTAACCGGATCCGCTTGATCGCTGGGATCGTCGTCGTTCTGCTGTTGGCGCCGGCTGTGGTGTTCGCCCAGGCTCCCGGCGCATCGAGTCAGTCAACGCGCAACCTGGTGCCTGCATCGCCGTCTTTACGCATCTCGTTTGGAGACCTGATCCAGGTAACGGTTTTTGACAACGACGACTTGTCCGGCTCCTTGCGGGTCAACTCCAACGGTGAGGTTGTGCTTCCTCTTGGCGGCACCGTCAAAGTGAGGGGGCTCACGGCTGCCGAAGCGGGAACTGCGATTGCGAATCAACTCAAGGAGTCCGGCGTTCTGCTCGATCCCCACGTGACCGTACTGATCACCGAGTATCAGTCGCAAGGCGTTACGGTGACCGGCGAAGTGCGCACCCCGGGAGTATACCCGCTGCTCGGCAATCGTTCCGTGATGGACATGATTGCGATGGCTGGCGGACTGAACGAGAACGCGGGAAAAGTCGCCAGTGTCTTCCATCGCGACTCCCCCAACGACATTCGCCAGGTAAAGCTCAATGTCTCGGTGCAGACTCCCGGGTCGATTGCGGATAGCAATTTTGAATTGCTTCCCGGAGACACCATCTCGGTGTCCCGCTCGGGAGTCATCTATGTCATCGGTGATGTAGGTCGAGCCGGCGGGTTCCTCGTCGAGCATAATGACCGCCTGACGGTGCTGCAGGCCCTTGCCCTGGCTCAGGGAGCCAATCAGACCGCGTCCCTGGGTGGTACGCAGTTGATGCGCAAAACTGAAAACGGCCGCCTTCAATACGGGCTCGATCTCAAAAAGGTTCTCAAGGGAGAAAGCCCTGATGTACTCCTCGCCGATGGAGATATTCTTTACATCCCGGTAAGCTTCAAAAAGGTCTACAGCCTGCGAATCCTCGAAGCAATGATCAGCTCGGGCAGTCAAGTTGCCGTCTACAGCGCATACCATTGAAGCTCGACACGGGGCACAACGATATGACGGTTAGCAACGAGCGCCTGTCCGCAAATGGCGTGAAAGAAGTCGATCCATTCCTCCTTCCGGCGTTTTCGTTCTCCAATCGTGCACGCAGAGTGATCTGGGGGCTCTGCTACGCAGTTCTTTATCGCCCTTCGCCCCGGCCGTTGCATGCGTGGCGCTCATTCCTGCTGAGGCTATTCGGCGCCAAAATGGGTCCGAACTGTCATTTCTATCCGAGTGGCAAAGTGTGGGCTCCCTGGAATCTGACCTGCGAAGAAGCCGCATGCCTGGGAGACGGCGCGGAAATCTACAATCCGGCACCGGTGCACATGGGATCGCACTCCATCATCTCGCAGCAGGCTTACCTTTGTTGTGCGACTCATGACTATAATCATCCGGCCTTTCCACTTATCTCTTTTCCGTCGCGCCTGGGGGCGTACTCCTGGGTGTGCGCCCGAGCGGTGGTGATGCCGGGGGTTAATCTCGGGAACGGCGCAGTCCTTGGGCTGGCGTCGGTGGCAACGCGCGATCTTGAACCCTGGTCAGTTTATGCTGGTGTCCCAGCCAGGAAAGTAAAGACGCGGCCGCGCCATGGCCAGGACGCGGCTTTAACGGCAAGACCGAACCTGGCGGAATCCGATCCGTCCAATTGACGACGAGTGTTCAATCACACGGGGAAGAACTGGCCCCCGGGGATATTTAAACAATGCAAACGGAATTCGTTCTGACCCGCGAGTTACGTCGTCCATTCATTTATCAAGGTAAGGGACGCTTGCATTCCACTCCCAGACAGTCCGCCCATCGCCCTTCAGACTCGACTTCAAGAAGCTGAGGAAGCGGATTATCATGGAATTGGGCGCGACGAACTTCCACGAACCCTGCCGCCGTTAGCTCCGCGGACATCGATGGGTAATCCCACATCCATAGATGTGAACTGCGGCTGAACATCGATCGCAATAGTCCTCTTATCCCGCTGGGGATAGCTTCCTTGCCCAGCATGCTCTCGCGCAGGAACGTTCCCGCCGCTTGAGAACTAGCGCCTTCGACATATCGCGTTGCAATCGCCTTAAGGTCCGGTACAACCAGGCGAAATATTCCACCCGGCCTCAGGTACAGGAAAGTATTTCGAACCGCGATTCGGAATTCCTGAAGAGTCAGATGCTCAAGAACATGAGAACAATAGATGCAGGATGCGGAGCCCTGTACGACAGGGAGCCCCTTGATGACATCGCCGTACTCGATCCCGGGAGGATAATCTGGATAACCTCTGCGAACCATCAGCGCCTTGATTGGCCGGAAATGCGACTGAAGCCAGAACGCCGGTCCGGCATCGAAATTGCGCCATGAAGGAGCGACCGTGGTACCGCAGCCATAATGTATGAACTCACTCGAATTCATTATTGTCCTGGATTTGAGCTTGGTTTCTATGGAGACTTGGTGCAGCGCAGCTTTTTTTGTCGGCGCCGAACCTTAATGCCTTTTGAAAATTATCGCATACTGCGACGAGATAAAATACTTCATGATTTATACCTTCCGGTAGTCGCGCGTGATAGCCGGCCGGGCCGACTGTGGCAGCCAACTTTAGTTACGGGACACAAGTCGAAATGTTAAAATTATGCCTAGTATGTCCTGGAAAAGCCGGCTTTATGATGGGTATGTATCGAGCGGGCAAGCCTCAGTCGAACAGTCGTCTTCCATTGCTCCCGACCCCAAACGGCATTTCGCATCGCGTGCCACCTATATTCGGAGCGTAATCGCTCAGCATCTCCCGCAGGATCATTCAGCCAGGATAGTCGATCTCGCCTGTGGACACGGATCATTTCTCTACTTCCTGCGAACCGCCGGCTTTACGAATATCTCAGGGTGCGATATCTCTGCGGAGCAGGTTGAGCTGGCGCACAAACTCGGAATTCCGGAAGCCAAATGCAGCGACATAAACTCGGAGCTCCAAAGTATCTCTCCCGGCTCGGTTGACGCAGTGGTCATGATGGACATACTGGAGCACCTTGAGAACGATGAGTTATTCGCCATTCTGGATCATGTTTTTCTCGTAATGAAACCAGGTGGAAAACTTCTGGCTCATGTACCGAACGCGGAAGGTCTGTTCGGCATGCGTATTCGCTACGGCGATCTCACGCATGAACGTGCTTTCGGGCCCAAATCCGCTGAGCAACTGCTAAGAACAGTCGGTTTCAAGAACGTGCAATGCTTTGAGGACCGCCCTAAAGTACATGGCGTGAAGAGCCTGATACGCAGGATTCTGTGGGATGCTGGTACTCTGCCTCACCGGATACTGCTCTCAGCGGAAACTGGGGGACGCGATTTTGTCCTGTCCCAAAACATGCTGATTACCGCTCAAAAATAAGGCGCCGCGAGGTTCAGGGATATGCGGTTCGTGACAGCGCGCAGAAACATGACCATGCGTATGCCATTTCCGAAATTCACTGTGTTCGCTCCGCTGCCTGATCTTCGTGGCTGCGGTGCGTTGTGTTCAGGTTTTCATTGCGATCTTGAAGACAATCAGCTACCTCGCCGAAACGCTCCTTTCAGGCCAGCCTCCGTGTAGCTGAACGGCCCTGCAACTCGTTGCAGCGCGTGTTACCTCGGCACTTGAGTCGCGACCAAAATGTTCGAAAAGAAACGAAACGATTCTTCCAGGTAAACCTCAATTCGTCCGCGTTTACTGATCTTTGGATGCCTTCAATCATTCATAATGCCGGTAAGGTGGTGTTGCCAACCGATGAAGCCGGGTTGCACCACGGAGGGATGCCTATGCTCTCGACAGACCATTTGCGAATGGCCGATCGGGCCGCCAGTTTGATCTCGGTAGCGCTGTTTGTTCTGTTGCTTTCTGGCGTTGCCGGTGCTTCCGGAGTAACCAACATTCACGACTCAATCCATCAGTCCCAGGGCGCGGACACGATCCGTTCCATCACCATCAGCTGGCCGGCATTTACCACCGCATCGAACGATCAGGTTCCTGCCGGAAAACTGACCAGAACCATTGGCGCGGACGGCCTCGTCGATGTCGATCTCATTCCAAACTTTGGAGCGCTGCCTGCCGCTACGGTCTACACGGCTGACTACAACCTCAACGATGGCAGCTCCCGCCGCGAATACTGGCTGGTCCCGGCGCGACCGCGAGTTACGCTCGCCGAGGTTCGTCATGAGGAGGCGGTTTCTGTTGCCGCCCAGAATCAGCAGCCAGCACCAGTGAGTGCCCCACCCGCAAACGCCGCGATCGACCGCCACTCTGAGATCCAGACATACGGAGAACCAGGCGACAAGCCACACTCACAAGGTCCGTCCCTGACTCATTACTCGGATACCACCCCCGACCATCGAGGCGATTTCTTCCACGATCCTGGCCGCAATCCCTTCTCCAATTTTAGCGATTCCTGGCTCCAGGTCTGCAACTTCACTTCTCACCCAGGATGGAATGTCGGGGGGACTGGTTGGACAGGTACCCAAAACAGCTGCATGCATCAATTTGTATACAACGCAGCCCCAGGGATCGACCTTGGAAATCCTCCGGTAGGGCCAGGGGGCTGGTCGCTTCACGCGGGATATAACGTCACCAGCATGGTGAATTCTCCGGGCATTTCCATCGCCCTTGGAGCGAGTCAGATCAAATCCGGCATCGGGGACAACGTGGGCTCCTATGTTTACAACTTCAACTATGGGGGAGCAGTCGCTCAGTCTGATGAGGGTAATCACCTTCAGGCCGCATTGGGCGGCGAACAGACTACCGTCTACGCCGGAAACATAACGAAAGGCGGAGCGGGCGCAACTTCTCTCAAAGTCCGGTGCACCGCCGATTGTCAAAATCCGGGCGATGGCCGGTATCTTGTGGACACCCAGCAGCCTGTCGCAACGGGCTACGTCACCGGCAAAACAAATCCCAACGGAACGCTTACTCCCGGAACTTTCACTATCGATGCGAGCGTGACTCCCTCCACGGCATGGGGAACCTTGGCTGCCAATGTGGTGACTCCGGTCGCATCTCAAATTGGAACCGGGTTTACGAACATGACCTTTAGCGTCAATGTTACTCATGGACGCTTTGCGCCAGGCTCGCTGGTATGTTTCGGAGGAGAATTTCACGAGCAGGCGATCGTGTCGTCGGCGACAGGAACCGGTCCCGTGACGCTCACCGTCCCGCTCCGCCACGCTCATGAGTCCGGCAGTTGGATCATGCAGGGTGGCCCCTGCGGCACATTCATTGAATTCATTGCGAACACCGTATCGCCCGGACCTCAGAAGATCCGCTATCCGGTCGACATTCTCGGCGCCACGGATGCCCACACCCTTGTCTACCGCTATTTCGCTTTCTCGAGCGGAAGCTATGCATACGGGTATTGGGCGGGTAACGTCACCTTCCTCAAGGTCAACGCCGCTCGTCTCAGCAACAGCAACGGCCTGGTCACCATGACCCCCTCCGGCAATGCTGCGCAGCGTCCTGAAATCTACAATGCGGCATCCATATTCATTTCGAATGCGGCGAACCCCAGTTTCAACGGTATCTGCACCAACACGAAGGCCACTCCCGCCGGCCAGCTAAGTTGCACCCAGACTTCCAGTACCGGGGCCACCTCCGCGACCGCTGAGGTTTCTTACGGGACCTCCGCGTCCGGCAACACCGCCTTCAACCTATGGCCTGGCGCGGAGGTCCTCGATGTCCTCGACTATTCCGTTTCTCCTCCAGCCGTAAACGGAACCTTTACGGTCGAGCCCAATTCCGCAGCCTGGGCCAATAACGATAACGTGGAAAATGTCCACCACTATGCCGCAAGGATCGATTCAGGCTATCTCGTCCTGTCGGTCTACAACCCGATGAGGCTCAACAACGACGGGCGCGTGCTCGATCTTAACGGGACGGGCATATCTGGAGGCAATCCTACTCACCACGATTACTATGCTGCCGACCGAATCAACAATGGAGGTATGGCCTCAAACTACGCTTACCATGGAGGAACCGTCACTCCGCCGGGCGGGATCTATCTGGGAGGTGCCGGGAACACCACCGGACTCTTCAACTATGGGCTGGCGATGGAGTTTGCTCCCGACCCGCCGGGAAGCTCTGCCTTCTATATCGGGTGCCCGTCCTCCGGGTGCGGCGACAGCGCCTTCTTTTACAACTTCTTTACGCTCCAGGGAAATGGCGGGAACAGCACGTTCAACTTCACGCCTGCCACCAATACCCTCTCGCTCTCCGGCAAAGGTCTGAATCTGAAGAATGAGCCATTGATCGGGTCCACGCTGCAGAGCGAAACCAGCGGTACTCCCGCAAGTTTGAAATTCGCCTCCATCGACTCTTCCGGGCAGGCACACAACTGGGTTCTGAATGCTCCGACCACCGGCGGGGACGTCACCCTCAATCTGCCCCAGGCAAACGGCACGCTGGCGTTGAACAGCGCGTTCGGAGGCAGCGGAACCAATCACAGCGCGGGAATGGTCCCCGATCCCGGACCCAACTCGGGAGCCACGCGCTTCCTGCGTGAGGATGGCAAGTGGGTAGCGATCTGCCGGCAGGAGGACGCGAGCTTTACGCCCGCTTTGCGGCCCGCTGTGCTCAACAAGTACTCAATCCAGGATGACCAACCGCCCACGCAACCGAAATTTCCAGCGGTCGTGGCGCATGCTTCGCGCGACAGTCAGACCGCCGCGATAAACAACCTCATCAACTATGTCCCTGACAGCGAAGGCACCTTCCGCCTGACCGTCACGCTGTTCATCGAGTCTCCGTGCAATTCCGGAACTCTGTCGATCGATTCTTATCTCTCTCCTGTTGCCGGACACAGTGTCGTCCAGAAACAGACTCCTGACTGCACGGCGCCTTACGCCAACACCACATCCACGATAACCGCTCATGCCGCGGCCGGCGCACCCATCAATGCGGGCGTCGGATTCAACAATGTAAGTCCGGGGTCCTTGCGCTATCTTGTGGACGTTATTCTGGAGCAATTGCAGTAGGAGCGTCGATCATCTTCTCAAGCGAGGAAGGTCACAATCGAGGGGGTTCCAACCGGCACGTATTGCTGCGTAAACGAAAGCAGCCCGGTCTGCCGATCCGCCTTGAAGCAGGTGATGTGGTCGCTGCGTTGATTGCACACATAGAAGAATTCGCCGCTCGGATCGAAGGTGCAGTGCCTCGGATAGTCCCCCATGGTCGAGACTTCTCCAAGAAGTTTGAGCCCACCGGTGCTGCCGATTGAAAAGATCGCAATGGTGTCATGCAAGCGATTGGCCGCATAGAGGAACCGGCCGTCCGGCGAGATGGCCACTTCCGAAGTGAAGTTGGTCCCGGCGAATCCTGCCGGCAACGAGGAAATGGTCTGCTGCAAGGCCAGTGTCCCGTGCATCGGGTCGTAGCGGAAGAATGCCACCGTGGAAGACTCCTCCGCCAGCGCGTAGATCCAGCGACCATTCGGATGAAAGACAAAGTGGCGCGGTCCATCTCCTGATGGGAAGGAAACGAACGACTCGCCTTCATTTTGCGTCAGCTTTCCTGTGTTGGCGTCAAACCGATAGACATAAATCCTGTCTTGTCCCAGGTCGACGGCAAGCACAAACCGATTGCCGGGATCGGCGGCAATCATGTGCGCATGTGGAGCATCATGTCCGCTGATCGCAAAGCTTCCCGCTGGTGCGTCGTTTGCCGACCGGGCGCCTACCGAGCCGGAGTCGCGGTGGACATCAACCGCAGGCGCCAGTCTTCCTCCCTCCACAATCGGCAGCACGGCGATCGTGCCGCCGGCATAATTCGCCACAAATGCGTACCTGCCCGAGGCATCAAGGCTCATGTGCGCCGGTCCTCTTCCCTCGGAACTGACCGAATTCAGAAGAGTCAGGTCACCGTTTGCCGGATCGATCGCGAAGGCAGTCACTGAGCCGCTTTCCTTATCGACGACTTCATTGACCGAGTAAAGATACTTCTTGGAAGGATGAATCGAGATCCACGAAGGATTGGGAGTCTCCGCAACCAATTTCTGCCCTGTGAACGCGCCCGTGCGGGAGTCCATTTCGAAACGATAGATTCCCTTCCCATTGCTGCCGCCGTCGATCGCACTCGTGTAGGACCCCACATAGGCGAGCACTCGCGGGTTCGCGGCGGTTTTCGCGAGCCCTCGAGGTGAAACGATATGGCCCAGAGCAAAAGAGGCTGAGATCTTAATGAAACTTCGGCGGGCCCAAATATTCTTGACGCTTCGACTCTCCATAGATCCATTGTCTCCGAATGATCGTCAATTGCCGAAACAGCGGGCATGCTTTCAGAAGATGACTGCAAATTGCAATTCACTGGGCATCCTCAGCAGCATACACACTCTGGAAACATCTCACATATTGTGGCGAAATGCGAGGACCAGCGCCCGCGAATCCAAAGACAGCCGGAGTCGACCAGGTGCTGGCAAGATTCCATGGAGAGGAACTTCGGGGCGGGGGGGGAACAGGCGGAGACGAAACGCGGTGTTGGAACTGCGGCTGGGCCTGGAGCTATTCGACGTTGAGGTCAATCCCGATCGCAAGCATGATTTCGGCTGGCTTTCGTGTCCCGGTCCGTGAAGAGAGAACCTTCACTCGAATGCGAAGATCCTCTCTGCACGGATATTGGATCGGACGGTTTGATTTAATCGGCCATGCCGCCAAAAAGATCGGACATGACCCGTACATTGGAATCACACGCATGATTCAGGCAGGGGAGTCCGAGACCGGCTTCGAGCGATTTGAGCAGGGAGAAGCTGTTATAGCTGCCCGCGCTCTGGATGCCGTGCTCATTCCGGAAGTTGGTTTGGACGGTGAGGACAACCCGGTTTTGATTTTGCGGGGGAAACAATCCCGAGAGCACTTTCGTGCTGCCGCTGTAGTCATTTTCGTCCCAGACAATCACAATCGCATTGTGTCCTGAACGCCATGCCGGAGATGCATGGATCGCCCCTACAAGGCTCTGGATCGTGGTATCACCCTGCTGCATGAGCCCGGGGTTCAGTCCTACCTGGGTACCGTAGGTATATCCGCTGTTATTCAACCCGTAGTCGAATGCGCAGAACGCGTCGGCATTTCCTCGTCCGTGCTGATCATCGCACTGGTTGGGTGCGATGAACGCAAGATTCGGAACGCGGCCGTCGGCCAGATCCGCGAAAAGTCCACGGGGACCATCGAACCCGACAACGTTGGCCAGGCTGTTGTTGTCGTGGTAGCCTTCCTGGACGTCCCGGAAATAGGCAAAGGGATTGTGCTTGACGGCGTAGAGCTGCACGATGTTCGATGAGGTCAGAGGCGCGAGTTTTGAAAAGTCGGACAGGTTAGTGGCTGACCCGTTACTGTAGTTGACGCCGAAAATGGCGCCGGACGGCAGACTCTCCTGGTAGGACTTCCGTGTGCGGCCGGCTGATGCCAGCTGATCCCCGATTGTCTTACCAATGGTGGGCGCAGCAGGAACACTTTTCACACCGTCTATGTCGGCGAGGGCGACGAAGGGACCGCCAACCTCGTTCCAGACATCCACCGCCGGGGTTGCAGCGTCTGTGCCGGTGCCGGAGATAGGACAGATGGTTCCCGAGTCCACAGGAACCGGCGCGTTCCCGCCGCCGTTATCGGCATTCACGATCCCCGACTCAATATTTGGCGTACACGAAGTGCTGCCCCATGCCGGAGCATTGTCGCTGCGGATACCGAAGTTCGAGCCGCCCACAATTTCCAGGTAATTGGTGAGGCTTGGATGGCCGATGGCGTAATAGTTGGTGGCGAGATTTACCTGCTTGTTGGCAATCAGACTGTTCAGATAGGTTTGGTTGGGATTGCCGATCACCTGTTGATAACCATGATTTTCCATCATGATCACGAAGACGTGATCGAGATGCGGAATTCCTGCGGGAATACGATCTTCCTGCGCGAAGGCGGCCGTCGCCAGCGAAGCGGCGACAAGACCCACTATTGCTTTCTTGAGCATGGATGCAGACCTCTTAGATCTTCAATTGGGGAAACATCGGCCACAGGGTTGTGGTCACGACATCCGTACTGTCTGCCTGCGCTGTGAAGATGTTGTTAACGGCAGACGAAAATCAGGTGGCAAGGCCAGAGTTTGAACGACTTCGGTCAATGCAGGAAGAGCAGGGAGACAGCGATGGGTGCCGTCTCTTCGCGAGACAGCACCCATCGCGTGATTGCGCCCGGGCCGACGTCAGATGCTCGCAGCGATGGCTGGATCCGTCCGGCTTTCCCTGCCCGTCTCCACGTGCCCTGCGATCTGATACCGGAAGCTTGGATCCTGCGCGACTTCAACGATGAAGTCGTACCAGCCATGCGTACCATGCAGAGCAAAAGTTCTCTCGCCGGTTTCGCCCGCTTCCACGTCGCCCGAAAGAACCGCTCCCGTGTAGGCGTTGGTGAGACGAACCGTTACGGTTTGCGAACCGCGATTCGCACCCGACAAGGTGATGCTGTTGTTCTCCCGGTCATACGAAGTGCGGATGTCGAGGTTGGCTATGCCCGTGCCCGAGATGCTTCCCTTGAACGTGCGCAAGAATCCATTGGGGCCGTAGACGGACAAATCGTAGCCGGTGAGATTGTTTGCAGTGATCTGCCAGGTGTCGGAAACATCGTCGCCGGAACCGACAGTGTAAGTCCACGGTCCCTGACTGCTGTTTCCAGAACGCACCTGGTATACAGCCGTCTTTCCGCGGTTGCCGAAGTGAATGGTGAACGTTCCCGCCGACAGGTTGGATTGTCCGCGCACATGGAGTTCATAGGGCACGGGACGCGCCGGCCGAGTTCCCGGCTCCTGCACGGGAAGAGCCTGATTCGCCGGTACAGGAGGAACATAATCGGGATACCGGTCCGTCGTGGGCGGGATATATGCAGCGGTGCTGGGCAATGCCACAACCCGCGCGTTTGGATTCCTGAAATTGAACGCGGAGGTAAGATCACCGGAAACGGCGCGCCGCCAGGGCGTGATGTTCGACTCGATCAGACCGGAATTTCCGTGAGCATAGCGCTGCTCGATGAAGCGGATGATTGAGGTATGGTCGAAGACCTCGGAACTCACATAGCCGCCTTTGCTCCACGGTGAGATCACGATCATCGGGACGCGAACGCCAAGACCAATGGGGCCCGGCAGGAATGAGGCGTTGCCGGGGAAGATTTCGTTGGTCGTGGGAACGGTCGAAATGCCCTGGGCTCGGCTTGCCGGCGGAGTCTGAGGCACGATGTGATCGAAGAAACCGTCGTTCTCGTCATAATTGAGGAAGAGCACGGTCTTGCTCCAGACGTCCGGATTGGCGGTAAGAGCGTCAAGAAATTGAGAGACGTACCATGCGCCGTAGTTCGATGGCCAGTTTCCGTGCTCGGTATAGGCTTCCGGAGCCACGATGTAGGAAACCTTGGGAAGCTTGTTGGCCATGACGTCGGCGCGGAACTGGTCGATGAGGTGCGGAGCCACCTCGGGGTTGGAGCCGGAAAGCGCGAGGAGGTTGGTACCGGTGAGCGCTCCCTCATAGAGCGGGCTTCCCGGCATGGCGTTCTGATACTGGTGGAAATAGAGCAGCGAGTTATCGCCATAATTCCCGAGGTAAGGCCGATCGCCGGTCCAACCCCAGGAATGAGCCGCATCCAGTCCCTCTCCGATGTCCTGATAGACCTTCCACGAGATGCCGGCTTTTACCAGCCGTTCAGGGTAAGTCGACCAGTCGTATCCGGCTTCGGCATTGTCGAGCACCGGTCCGCCGCCATTGCCGTCGTTGCCCACCCAGCCGGTCCACATGTGATAGCGGTTGGGGTCGGTGGGGCCCAGCAGCGAGCAGTGATAGTCGTCGCAGATCGTGAAAGCATCAGCCAGCGCGTAGTGAAACGGAATGTCCTGGCGGTTGAGGTGGGCCATGATGGTCGTGCCTTTCTGCTCCACCCATCCGTCATACTTTCCCTGGTTCCACGCGAGGTGAGTCTTGTCCCAGCTGTGGTCGGTGTCCTCGATGAAGCTGAGGCCAAGGTTGGAAACATCGGGACGGAACGGCAGCACGTAACCGCCCGAGCCGTCCGGTTGATACCAGACGGGGTCTCCGTTGGAAAGCTTGGCGACGCGAGGATCGCCGAATCCGCGAACACCCTGAAGGGTCCCGAAATAGTGATCGAATGCGCGGTTTTCCTGCATCAGGACAACGATGTGTTCGACATCGGCGATGGTACCGGTACGATTGTGGGCGGGGATTTCAAGCGCGCGAGCAATGCTCGCCGGAAATGCGGCGGAAAACGCTCCCGAGCTGGCGAGCTTCAAGAACGTGCGACGGTCTGTAGCCACGGTGGACTTACCTCCTGGGGAAACGCAGATAAGCGTTCGACCACCGACCATATGCGCAAATTGTTTCTGGCTCGTGACGACAGAGTTGCAATCTGATGACTGGCCTGCCAGTGGGTCGGCGCTGCAAAACAACTCGCACAGCTTGTTTGCCGCAGAGGGATCGGGAAATTGAATCGTCGCGCCGCCCAACCCTCGATTCCCCTTCGCCGTCCGCGATACTATAACTTGTTTGCGTAATTGCTGCCCAAAGGTCCGCTGAGACCTTGCGAGGATGAATGACCGAGAAACGTTGGGTTTTGTTAATCGCCAGTGAAGTCGGGCGCACCGACTCCGTGTCTGACCGTGCGATGGAGCGTCTCGTCGACGCCATCGGCGAGGAAGGCTACGAGGTTGTCCGCACCACTTCGCCTGAAGACGGTCTCTCGCTCGTTACCTCCGATCCCAGCTACTCCGCGGTCCTGCTCGACTGGGACCTCGAAGGCGACTCGCAGTTCGAGGAACGCGCCGCGCTCGACATCATCCGCGGCGTCCGCCACCGCAACAAGAAGGTTCCGATCTTTCTGATTGCCGACCGCACGCTGGTATCCGAATTACCTCTCGAAGTCATCAAGCAGGTCCACGAATATATCCATCTCTTCGGAGACACTCCTGCATTTATTTCTTCCCGTCTCGACACCGCAATCGAGCGCTACCACGAGCAGCTTTTGCCGCCGTACTTCCGCGAACTGCTGAAATACAACGACCAGTCCGCCTATTCGTGGGACGCGCCCGGCCACATGGGCGGTGTCGCCTTCCTGAAGCACCCGGTGGGCCAGGAATTTCATCGTTTCTTTGGGGAAAACCTGCTGCGCTCCGACCTCGGCATATCCTCTGCGCCCCTTGGTTCCTGGCTTGACCATATCGGCCCTCCCGGCGAATCGGAGCGCAACGCCGCGCGCATCTTCGGTGCTGACTGGACGTTCTACGTGCTCGGCGGCTCGAGCAATTCCAACCGAATTATCGGCCAGGGAATCATTGCCCAGGACGACATCGTGCTCGCGGACGCCAACTGCCACAAATCGATCTGTCACTCACTTACCATCACCGGTGCGCGACCCGTCTACTTCAAGCCCACACGCAATGGCTACGGCATGATTGGCCTGGTCCCGTTGAAACGCTTCTCTCCGAAATCGGTTGAGGAACTCATCGCGCGCAGCCCATTCTCGAGCGGCGCCCGCCTGCCGGAGCCCACCTGTGCCGTTGTCACCAACTCCACCTATGACGGACTCTGCTACAACGTGAACCAGGTCGTCGAGCAGCTCGCCGGCTCAGTTGCGCGCGTCCACTTTGACGAGGCCTGGTACGCCTACGCCAAATTTCATCCTATCTATCGAGGACGCTACGCGATGGGCGTTCCGGATGACATGACGGACCGGCCTGCCATTTTCTCCGTGCAGTCCACGCACAAGATGCTGGCCGCATTTTCCATGGGCTCCATGATCCACGTGAAGCTATCCGACCGCGCCCCGCTTGACTTCGACCAGTTCAACGAAGCCTTCATGATGCATGGCACCACCTCGCCTTTCTATCCATTGATTGCCTCGCTCGACGTCGCCGCCGCGATGATGGACGAGCCCGCAGGCCCGACCCTTATGGACGAAACCCTTGCCGACGCTATCAGCTTTCGTCAGGCCATGAGCTCCATTGCGCACCGGCTGCGGATCGCAGCCGAGAATGGCGAAGCCTGGTTCTTCGGTATATATCAGCCGGAGCGAGTTACGGATCCCCACAGCGGGGAAAGAATACTGTTTGAAGAAGCCGAAGACGAACTCCTCGCCACCGAGCCCAGTTGCTGGACGCTGAAGCACGGCGACGACTGGCACGGCTACCAGGACGAAGACTCGCCGGACGACTACTGCATGCTCGATCCCACCAAGGTGACGATCCTGACCCCGGGAGTCAACGCCCAGGGGATCATCGCCAAATCGGGCATCCCGGCAGCTATTCTCACCGAGTTCCTTGACTCGCGCCGCGTCGAGATCGCTCGCACCGGCGATTACACGGTTCTGGTGCTTTTCTCGGTCGGAACTTCCAAGGGCAAATGGGGCAGCCTGCTTGAAAACCTCTTCGAGTTCAAGCGCCTGTACGACTCCGACGCATCGCTTGAGGAAGCGCTTTTGGAACTGGTCCAGCGATTCCCCGCCCGCTATCGCAATCTCTCGCTCAAAGACCTTTCCGACGAGATGCACAAGGCGATGATCGACCTCGACCTGGCCGGCCTTGTAAACTCCGCATGCGACGAAGATTTTGATCCAGTGCTGACACCCGCTCAGACCTACCAGAAACTCGTTCGCGGCGAAACCGAGCGTATCCGCTTTGGCGAAATGCCTGGCCGCATCGCCGCCGTCATGCTCGTCCCCTACCCGCCCGGGATCCCAATGTCCATGCCTGGGGAACGCTTAGGGGGACCCGAATCGCCGGTCATCCGCCTCATCCTTGCCATGGAACGATTCGGCAGGCTCTTTCCCGGTTTCGAGCGCGAGGTCCATGGCATAGAAGTCGATGCCGATGGTAATTACTGGACCCGCGCGGTCATCGAATAACATGCTCGGAAGCGCCGCATTCAAGACCAGCAGCTTTCGCGACGCACTCCACTTTTGAGCTCCGGAAACATGATGTCGCGTGGGCTATGTTCCGGTTCCCGCGAAGACCACGGCAATGGTGCGCAGGATGATCTTGACATCGAGCCACAGTGTCCAGTTCTCGATATAAGTCACATCCAGGGAGATATAGCTGTCGAACGACGGATCCTGGCGGCCTTGCACCTGCCATAGTCCGGTGATTCCCGGAGTAACATCGAGCCGGCGAAGATGACTGAGCTTATACTCCCTCACTTCGCTGGCAATCGGAGGCCGCGGGCCCACCACGCTCATATCGCCGCGCAGTACGTTCAAAAACTGCGGCAGCTCATCCAGGGAGTATTTGCGCAGGAAGCGGCCTAGCGGCGTGATGCGTGGATCGTTGCTGATCTTGAACAGCACCCCGTCCCGCTCGTTCATATGCATGATATCGGCCCGCTTGGTTTCCGCATCGCGAACCATGGTCCGAAACTTCTTGCACTTGAAGACGTGGCCCTTCTTGCCGATCCTCTCTGAAGAATAAAGAATCGGCCCCGGCGAGTCGAGCTTGATGGCAATCGCAAGAGCCAGAAGGAAGGGCGCGAGGACCAGCAGCACCAGCGACGAGAACACGATGTCCAGCCCTCGCTTGAGCACCAGCGACATCTCGCGAACCCGGCCGCAGTGGAGCGGGATGGTCGGAAATTGCCCAATGTATTCGATCGGGCTGTTCCATGCCAACCCGTCATACATGTCGGGGACCACGCGCAGATCCACTCCGGCCGCTCTCGCCTTCTCCAGCACATCCTGCACGATGCCGCGCTCACATGGCGCGGTAAAGAAAATCTCGTCAACGAATTGTTTGCGGGCCTGAGTAAACAGCGAGTCAAGCGTACCCAATACGTCTCCGGATGTGGCTGCCATGCGCGACCTTGTACCCGGCAATTCGATAAAGCCCTTGAACGCATAACCAAGATGGCGAATGCTCTCCACGTGGTGGCGCAGCGCGTGCGCTTCGGGGCCGGTGCCGACAATCAGTACATTGCGCGTGCCCAGTCCGCGATCAAAGCGACGATAGAGCATCACGCGATACACCAGGCGGCGTATGCTGAGCAATGCAACCACCAGTCCCCAGGTTCCCACCACAATGAGCCGTGGAATGTCGTCGGCATGAACCAGGTAGAGAGTGCCCGTCAACAGCAGCCCGGCCGTTAAACAGGCTTGAATTGTCAGTCTTTGTTCGTGCAGGTAACCGCCTAGCCGAACCGGGGAGTATAAGTGCAGCCGGCGGCTTGTGAGCACCAGGGAGATGATGAATCCGCACAGTAATGCCAGCAGGATTCCCATCGACCGGCCATGAATGAGGGTGCCCCGCCAGAAGCTTCGCACCTCGGCAATCGGACTCATCCTGAATTCGTAGAGCGTGGCAACCAACGCGGCAACAAACACCGTGGCTGCGTCGAGCAACATCCACGATTTTGACGTGCCGCGAGCAGTGCGCGAGGAGGACCCAGCCGCTCCTCTCGTCCAGTCAGGAGAAGATACCGAGGCAGAAACTCGTTGCCAGAATTCAGACGTTGCCATAGGTGTTTTTCCGCCAACCCGCACAGGTCGATTGTTGAAAATAGAAATCGTTCGCCTGGGGACATTTCCCTTGCAGGCGCACAACCGAACTGTTGTTCAGGACCAGTGTTAGGTTCGTTCGTATCTGTGAGCGCGGGCGGCATGGCAGAAATGCAGCCCGTTTAAGGGTTAGTTCTATTTTCTTGTGAAGCGGTGGCGATCCACACAAGTTGGCTCGCGACCACTTTGCTAATTTCACTATTCTGGGGGAACCTGAACAAAAACGCCAGACGACGTTCCCGTAGTGCTACCACGTGACCGGACTTGCGTCCAGATCTAGGAAAAAAGGAACGCAACAGTAATGCTGCGTTTAGGCTGTCAGACGCCCTGAATCCCACTTTTGATTACACTCAGTATACCGAAAACATCCATTAGTCTGTAGGGCATCCGCTTCCATGTTAGATGCGCGTTTTGTATACACAGCATCGCTCGTTTGGCGATCCTTTGGCAAGTCGAATCTTAACCTAGAAGCGTTACCAACTGATGAATTGCCGTTAATCCGTTGGTAACTGGTACGCGTCCAAGCTCAGAAATTGCTGGATGTCCACATCCTGAGACGCCACGAAATCTTTCAGGGGCCCAAAGAATCGAGCACCCCCCATGTGCAGAAACAGGACAAGGTCCGCGAGCCGTTCCGCAAAACGCATGTCATGCGTTACTACGATGCTGGTAAACCCAAGCTGATGCTTCAGCCGCTGAATGATTCCCCCCAGACGCCGCGCGATAATGGGATCCACCATGGTGGTCGGCTCGTCGTACAGCACCACTTCCGGCTGTGCCGCCAGGGCACGCGCAATCGCCACCGCCCGCCGCCGGCCCGTGGACAGGCTGGCCGGCAGCAAGCCCTCCACATCATCGGCACCCACCAGTTTGAGTAGCCGGTCCACGATCTGCAGGATCTGTTCTTCGTCCAGCCCCCCTCGTTCGCGCAACGGAAAAGCCACGTTCTCCCGGACGCTGAGCGAATCAAACAAGGCCCCGTTTTGAAACACCATCGTCACGCGCTTGCGAATCTGCTGCATGCCGTTTTCATCCATCTCTGTGATTTCCTGGCCATTCACCCGAATCGAGCCCGAGTCCGGCTTGAGAAAACCCATCAGCATCCGCAGGGACACCGATTTGCCCACACCGCTGCGGCCCAGAATGCAAAGTGTCTGCCCGCGATCTACAGAAAAGCTCACATCTTCCAGCACTGTCCTGCCGTCGAACGAAATCGAGACATTCCGAAACACAATCACCGGCTCGGCCCCCGCCGCCTCCTCCGCGGGCACCGGACGAACATCTTCTGACAATTCCCCCTCAAAGGGCGCTGGATCAGTCGATGGCGGGTCAGAGTTGGGTGGGAGATCGAGCATACCTGTGTTCAGCTTACGCGACTTGAGCGAAGCCACGAAGCCATCCGCAGGTCCACCGCCGCGTTGATATTGAGGAACCAGCGCACCACCGGAAGCCCGTCCGGGTGGGCCACTTGCCCGGATTGGACCAGGACTTCTGCCGGCAGGCTACAGATTCTCTGCCCGAGCGCTGCGGCAGCCGTCTGGAACCCGGCAAGACAACCCCGCCGGCCTTTCCCAAGTTCGGCCTCCAGTAGTGGCAGAGTATCGCGGGAAGCCACCGCGGGAAATGTCTGCGGAGAATCATTTACCGACGCCAACGTGACCAAAGTACCGGTGATTTGGGCGTGACGAACCAGGTAAGCGATGAGCGATGACGGCATCAGCGGTACATCGACCGGAAGGAACACGCCAAAGCGAGCCCCCGTGGACCGGAGCGCCGCACATATGCCGCCGAGCGGCCCGAGCCCCGGTTCCGTATCGGAAATCACCGGCCCATAGCACTCCAGCGCGGCCCGATTCTCCGCCCGCGCGCCGGCAATCGAAACCGAAAGTCCGGCGGCCTTCAAGATAGCCACCGCATGGCCGATCAGTGGCCGGCCGCCAAACTCCACCAGGGCTTTATCGCTCCCCATCCGGCGGGATTGGCCGCCCGCCAGAACGAAGCCCACCGCGGCAGATTCAGTTCCCTCCCACATCTCCAGGTCAAGACCTGGGGAACCCGGCTTGCTCCCTCGGTCCCTTGGTCCCTCGGTCCCTTGGTCCCTTTCGGCTGGTCCCTCGGTCCCTTGGTCGCTTTCAGCGCTCAACGGCCCGTCTCCTCCAGGAAGCGGATGATCGACGTTATACCCAACTCGAAGTTCTTCAGGTGAAACTTCTCATTGGGAGCGTGCAGGTTGTCGTCCGGCAGGCCGAAACCCATCATCACGCTGGGCAATCCAAGATGCCGGTCAAAGTCACCCACAATCGGAATCGAACCGCCCGATCGAATAAAGACTGTATCCTTCCCCCAAACCTCGTGCAGCGCCCGCGTCGCCGCCTGGATGTAAGGGTTGTTCACCGGGATCAGGCACGGGTCGCCGGAGTGAATCAGCCGCACCGAAACATCCACACCCTTCGGCGCGATCTTCTCCACATAACTCTTGTACTGCTGGAACGATTTGGCCGGCGTCATGTCGTTCACCAGCCGCATCGAGATCTTGGCCGTGGCCTTGGCCGGGATCACCGTCTTGGCCCCCACTCCGGTGAATCCGCCCGGCATTCCGTGCACCTCGACCGTGGGCCGCGCCCAGGTCCGCTCCATCACGCTGTAGCCATCCTCGCCCACCAGCGTCTTCGCGCCCACTTCCTTCTCCCGGTACTCTTCCTCGTCGAAGGGAAGGCTGCTCCACGCCGCGAGTTCTTCCTTGCTCGGCGGAACAATGTCGTCATAAAAACCGGGAATCAGAATGTGCCCGTCCTCATCTTTCAGCCTGGCGATGATCTGCGCCAGCGCCACAAAAGGATTGGGCGCCGCGCCCCCATACATGCCCGAATGCAGGTCCGTCTTCGCCCCCCGAACTTCGAGTTCGGTATAGATCATGCCGCGCAAGCCGACGCACAGCGTGGGCAGCCCCGGCGCAAACAACTCCGTATCCGAGACAAGTGCGAAATCCGCCTTCAGGTCGGCCGGCTTCGAAGCCACATAGGAGGCAATTCCCTCCCCTCCCACTTCCTCTTCGCCTTCAAGAAGCACGCGCACATTGATCGGCAGTTTCCCGGTGGCGGCCAGCAGCGACTCGAACGACTTCACGTGCATGTACATCTGGCCCTTGTCGTCAACCGCGCCGCGCGCATACAGATTGCCATTGCGCTCCGTGGGTTCAAACGGCGGCGTGTGCCACTCGTCCAGCGGATCGGGCGGCTGCACATCGTAATGCCCGTAACACAATGCGGTGGGCTTGCCCTCCGCATGCAGCCAGTCGGCATACACCAGCGGGTGACCGCTGGTCTCAATGATCCGCGCGTTTTCCATGCCGATGCGCTTCAGTTCCGCCAGCAGCACCTCCGCCGTATGGCGGCAATCCTTGGCGTGTTCCGGATCGGTAGAAATGGACGGGATCCGCAGCAGGTCCTTCAATTCGCTCAGAAAGCGCGGATGATTCTTCTGGGCAAACGCAACAGCGGCAGACGACATCGGAAGGCTCCTTCAGACTCTTGACCAAGTGAAGAGTATAGGCCAAGCGCCCCGCAGTTCGCGGTGAAGCCAACCCGTGCCCCGGCATTTTGCCGCCCAACGTTGTTTACCAATCGCCGCCCTCCCAGGTGCAACGCCGCCTACCGCAACTGAACGTCGAAAGTCGCGCGGCAGCGTTCTGCGGGCTTGAACTCGACCTGGTCTCCTTTGTCATCCTTTTCCACGCGAATGATCATCGGCTTCTTGAGCGATTCGGGGAGTCGCGTGATCTTCACCTTGCCATCTGAGCCGGTGAACGCCTCGAGATCGAGCTTCTTCACACCCATTGCGCCATACCGCACGCGAGCCGTGATTTTGGCGCCGTATATGGGCTTGCTGTCTGCGCCGGTGACGGTAATGAGTGCAGAGCACGGCCCAAGATCAGCGGATATTTCTGCCGGGATGGCTTGACTCTGGCTGGCCGCATTGTGGGGAGCCGCCATTGACAACGAAACCAGAAGAACCGGCACCACGAGCCTGCGCATGGGTTGAGTATAGCGCCCCAACTTTTTCCATCCGGATCGGCCGCGGAGTTGTGGCGGAATCTCGCGCACTGGTTCCCCGATCCCGCACTCAGTACCTGCCCACCGAAGGATCGATCTGCGCCGCCCAGGCATCGATGCCTCCCCGCAGCGATTGCGCCTGTTCAAACCCCTGGTTGCGCAGCCACGCCGCCACGTTCAGCGAGCGCTGCCCGTGGTGGCAGAGAATGACGAGCCGCTCGTCGGGATCGAGTTCCTGGTGGGCGCGCCCCGGCACATCGCCCATGGGCATCAGCACGCTTCCCTCAATATGCGCCGTTGAGAATTCCCACGGCTCGCGCACGTCGATCAACCGGGCCTGGTTGTCCTTGAGAAGATTCGCGGCTTCGTGGGCGGAAATTTCATAATCCAGCATGCTTCCAGTCTACGGAAGCGACCTGATTTCGACCCTGAAGCGTCCCGGGCTCAGCCAACCCGCATCGTAACAATTCGATGAAAATGCGTTGTCGATTTGGATTTCTGGTTTTTGCCTCGGTTGCGGGCCTGGGCGGTTTCTCCCTCCAAACCTGGTCGCAGGAAGCCGCCCTCAACCTCCCTGACAGCCCTTCCCCAGCCGCCTACGGGGATGCCTCCCCCGGCGCCGATCCTCAACTGCCCGCTTCCCCCGGGGAACGCGAAACCACCTGGCGAACTCTTCCCGGCAATTTTTTCAGCGACCAGAAAGACATCTGGCTGTTTCCCACTCAACTGGCCCGGGGCCGCCACTGGGTGCCGACTCTCGCCGTAGCCGGCATCACCGCGGGCCTCATCTTCGCCGATCCCCATGCCATGCCCTATTTCCGCACTCATGCCAGGAATCTCGACAAGCTGAACGATGGCTTTGATCCCATGATCACCACTGGAGAAGTGATCGCCGTGCCGGCATCGCTGATGGTCGCCGGGTACATGCGCCACGACCAGCGCACCGTGAGTTCGGCCCTGCTCTGCGCCCAGGCCTATGGAGACAGCGTGATCGTGAATCTGGCCATCAAGGCCATCACCCGCCGGGAGCGGCCCACCGATGTTCCCCCGGGCGGCGACTTCCATAACACCTTCTTCAATGGCGGCAAGTCGCCGCTTAAAGGCAGCAGCTTTCCCTCCGGCCACTCCACCGCCGCATTTTCAGTGGCCGCGGTAGTGGCAAACCGTTACGAGCGCCACAAGTGGGTTCCGTGGGCGGCATACACTCTGGCAACCGCTGTCAGTTTTTCGCGCATCACCACCGCGGCGCACTTCCCGTCGGACGTGTTCCTGGGCGCGGCCCTCGGCTATTCCATCGCCCGCTACGAAACCCTCCGCCCCCGTTGATCCAGCGCACCATCGGCCTCACCAAATCTCCGCGCCCATCTTTGCGGTTTATCGCTGTCGCAAGGGTGGGAAACACCGGAAACTTGACTCAACCAGAATTTCCCGTCGAATTGCATGAAATTAAGTGTCCCTGGAGCACAATGGACATGGCGGTCGATCCAGGTTTGCGGCTTTGCGCCCCCGATTCCCAGGGCAGATTCCAGGTTTGCGCAAAAAAAATTTAGGGCTGTGCAACTGTGAGATTAGGCTTAACTAATTTAAATTCAATCTATTATGCGGATGTTTCAGCTGCAGATTGTCGAAAAGATGGTGCAAATATGGCCATTTTTGGCCGTTTTTGCACCATGAATGCAGCGAAAACACTCAGCACAGTCTCCTGTTCATTTGCCGCCTGAAAATCAATGAACCTTCGCGTTGGCGGCGCTCATGGTCGTGAACCATTCGTCGAAGCGGTCTTCCACAACCTCGAACTCCGGAGACTCTTCCTCGCCGAAGGTCGTTTTGATCGCCTGTACATCTTCGCTCATCAGGTTCAGAGCCACATGCACGTGGTCGGAGAAGGCGACAATCCTCGACAGGGAGTTGAACAAGCCTCGCTGCTCCACGTCGGTAACGGGGACCGAGTTCTGGAACTGGGTGGCTTCGGTGGCAAGATCGATAAAGGCAGCATGGAGAGCCTGGTACTTCTGGCTTAGAGAGCTGGCGATTTCAGATGGTTGAGGGCCCATTGGATCGTCTCCTCTGACGTTCTGGAAAGTGTAGGAATTTCCGGAAGGTGATGATGTGATTAGAATCACGCCTCCCCACGACAACCATCCCACTTTGGCAGCACCGTCATCCCCAGGGTGGATCACGGCGGGCGTTGGTTTCAGTGCTCGCCGTGTCTGAAACCCGTCGGCACCCAATTACTCTGGAGAAGATGCCTCCCATCCTCAATGCCCAATCGGTCACCAAGCAGTTCGGCGCGGTGCCTCTTTTCCAGGGCATCTCGCTGACGGTCGAAGACGGAGACCGCATCGGGCTGATCGGGCCGAATGGCGCAGGCAAATCCACACTGCTAGCCATTCTCGCCGGGCAGGTCGAACCCGACGCCGGCGAATTGGCCGTCCGCAAGCGCGCTCGCGCCGCCTATGTGCCTCAGGATTCGAAGTTTGCTCCAGCGCTATCGATTCGGGAGGTGCTCGAGAGGGCCATGACCGCGGCCCATACCGACGAGGCCAGTCGAGAGGGCCGCCTGCGCGAATTGGCCGGGCGGACAGGTTTCGACAGCCTGGCGACCGAGGCGGCTACTCTCTCCGGAGGCTGGCGCAAGCGTCTCGCGATCGCTGAAGCGCTTGTCAGCGAGCCCGACGTGCTGCTCCTCGACGAGCCCACCAACCACCTCGACCTGGCCGGAATCGAGTGGCTGGAGGAACTCCTCACCTCCTCTCCGTTCGCGGCAGTCACGGTCAGCCATGACCGCTATTTCCTCGAATCCACATCCAGCCAGATCGTGGAACTCAACCGCGTGTATGCCGACGGCCTCCTTCGCGTGAAGGGCAACTTCAGCCGCTTCCTCGAGGAAAAACAGGCGTATCTCGAAGCCCAGAACCGGCAGATGGAAAGCCTGCGCAACCGGGTGCGCACAGAGATTGAATGGCTGCGCCGAGGGCCGAAAGCCCGAACCACCAAGTCAAAGGCCCGGATCGATACTGCCAACGCCATGATCGGCCAGCTGGCAAACATGGATGCGCGAACCGCCGCAAGTTCTGCCGGCATCGATTTCGCCGCTAGCCTGCGCAAAACCAGGCGGCTTGTCGAATTCGAAGATGTGGCATGCGAAATTCCCCTCCCCGCCACCGAATCCAACCCAAACCCAACCAAGACATTGTTCGATGGGTTGAACTTCGTCCTGACCGCAGGCGCGAAAGTAGGCCTGGTAGGAC
The DNA here is from genome assembly GCA_963730805.1 of uncultured Acidobacteriota bacterium. Lineage (GTDB taxonomy): Bacteria > Acidobacteriota > Terriglobia > Terriglobales > Acidobacteriaceae > Telmatobacter. The sequence goes on from CAVSTL010000008.1 coordinate 115,057, forward strand.
CGAATGGCAGCGGCAAAACCACCCTGCTCCGTCTGCTGCGTGGAGAAATCGTTCCCGCCCAAGGTTCAATCCGCCGCGCCGACGGGTTGCGCCTGGTCTATTTCAGCCAGAGCCGTGAATTGGACGAAAGCCTGACCCTGCGCCGGGCCCTCGCACCGGAAAGCGATTCGGTCATCCACCTCGGCCGGCCCGTGCACGTGGCCAGTTGGGCCGCCAGATTCCTGTTTACCGGCGAGCAGCTCAATCAACCGGTGAGGAACCTGAGCGGCGGCGAGCGCGCGCGTGTCCTGATCGCAAAACTGATGCTTGAACCGGCCGACGTGCTCCTTCTCGACGAGCCAACCAACGACCTCGACATTCCCACCCTTGAGATCCTCGAGGACAACCTGCTGGAGTTCCCCGGAGCCCTGGTGCTCGTGACCCACGACCGCTATCTCCTCAATCGCGTGGCAACGACCGTACTGGGCCTCGACGGACGAGGCCACATCGGCCGGTTCGCGGATTATTCGCAATGGGAAACCTGGGTAGAGGAACAGGAGTCAGGTGTCCGCGATCTGGAATCAGAAAGCAAACGTCGGAAGTCCGCCCCCGCCCCAGGAAAACTTGTCGCCAACGAATCGGCCGTTCCGCAGCCAGCCCAAAAGAAGCTCTCTTATCTCGAGGCGCGAGAATTTGCTGCAATCGAGCAGCGCGTCGAAGAATCCGATACGCGCCTGGAAGCGGCGCGGAGACGAGTGAACGATCCCGCCATCGCCAGCAACGCCGCGGCCCTGCAGGACGCGCTTGCGGAACTCGAACGCGCCCAGCAGGAGAACGATGCGTTGTATACGCGCTGGGCCGAACTAACTGAAAAAACCGGCTGACTCTATCCCCGCTGTTGGACCCCAAATCTCGAATTTGAGACGCGGCAGAATCACCGTCTCCACCGGTTCGACGAAAAGTCTCGCCGAACCCCCTCCGGCACGAGAGAATAGAGAAAGCGGCACCTTGCCGCATCGAAAGAGTGTATGAACTCGGGGGTTAAGGTACTGATAGTGGAAGACGAGCCCCATGCGCTTATGGGTCTCGCAGAGCTGATCTCGGGATGGGGGTATCGCACCGAGACGGCGCACGACGGAATCGAGGGCTGGGAAAAGGCCCTGGCCTGGAATCCTGCCATCGTCGTCACCGATTTGAAAATGCCGCGCCTCGACGGCCTTGGCCTGCTGGCCAAGTTCGCCGCGGAAGGCTCGCTCGCCGCCAAGACATCCGTCATTCTTCTCACCGCGCAGGGCACCATCCAGACCGCGGTCGACGCGATGAAACTAGGCGCGTATGACTATGTCCTGAAGCCTATCGATTCGGCGCGCCTGCGCAACATCCTGTCCAATGCGACCCGCCAGCGGGACACCGACATCGAGCTCGAAGTGGCGCGGCGGCGCCTGCGCCAATCCGGCGTCCTCGGCTCCATGGTGGGCAATTCCAAGCAGATGAAGGAAATCTTCGCCCTCATCGAGCAGATCGCCCCGTCCAATGTTTCCGTGTTGATCACGGGCGAGAGCGGCACTGGGAAGGAACTGGTCGCCCGCACCCTGCACGACCTGAGCCCGCGAAAGCCCAGGCCTTTTGTTGCCGTGAACTGCGCGGCGATTCCGGAAACCCTGATCGAGAGCGAGATCTTCGGGCATGAAAAGGGTTCCTTCACCGGCGCCGTGGAGCGCCGCATCGGCTGCTTCGAGCTTGCCGCCGGCGGCACCCTCCTTCTTGACGAATTGGCCGAAATGCCGGTCGGCACCCAGGCCAAATTGCTTCGTGTCCTGGAAGAACGGAAACTGCGGCGCCTGGGTGCGCGCAATGAAATCGACGTCGACGTCCGCGTGCTCGCCGCCACCAATCGCGAACCCGACGACGCCATCGAGAAGGGCGAACTCCGTTCCGATCTTTTCTACCGGCTGAATGTGTTTCACATCCACATGCCGCCGCTGCGCACTCATCTTGAAGACCTTCCGGCCATGGCCGAAGCCATGCTGATTGAGATGAACCTGAAGCACGGGCGCAAAGTCTCCGGGGTGGCGCCCTCGATCATCGACCGCATGATCGCCTATCACTGGCCGGGCAACGCCCGTGAGTTGCGCAACACGATCGAGCGCGCCGTCGTCCTGTGTTCGGACGGAGCGCCACTCGATGCCGGCCATCTCCCGCCGAATTTCGGCAAAACCCAGCCCCTCGCTCCGCCCGTCGACGACGCGTCCGCGGTGCCGGTCCGCGTGGGCAACACGGTGGACCAGGCCGAACAGCTTCTCATCATGCGTACCCTGGAAGCAACAGGACAGAATAAGACGCGCGCCGCCGAGATCCTTGGGGTGAGCCTCAAGACGCTCCACAACAAGCTGAAGGAATACAGCCAGCCGAAAGAGCCATCCACGGCCTGATCGAGTCAAGCGAGCCGGTCCGTTCCCGTACAAGGGCCCGGATCGGCTCACCTTGCCCGGCTCTACCCTCTCGCCGCAACCACCCTCCTCGCAAGAAATCCTATCGGCGCCATCGGCCGCTGAGTTATCCTTTTTCTCACAATTCTCCTGCCGCTTTCCCTATCGGGGCAGTTCGTTTGCCCGGCGGTTCGATTGGTGTCGTTCCGATTCAATACGGTGCAGGTCCCACATATTCTGCCGTCCGTACATGGGCCCGGAAACACAAAAACGACGGACCCTTTGTTGAGCAAGATTTGCCTCGATGCGATTGAAGACCAAACTCGTCCTGGCTATCACCACCCTGGTGATGTTGATCTCGGGCCTGCTCTCGCTGGTCTACGTGAGTCAGCTGTTGCACGCCTCCGTGGAGCAATCCTGGGAAACCAATCACATGGTCGCCAACCAGGTCACGCTGGCGGTGCAGGATGCGCTCGTCGGCGGTTTGAAGGACCGCAAATTCGATCCGAGCAAGCCCTATGAACTCCGCGATATGGCGGCCGATGTCGTCCGGGCCAGCGAACCGCTCCATGTGGTCATCGACTCGGTCAATCGCTACTCGAGGACTGTCTTCGACATCAACATCATCGATGTCAACGGCCGCACCATTCTCAGCACCGTCCCGGAAAACCGGGACAAGGTTCTCCCTTCCCGTCCCGACTATAACGAGTTGCGGAAGGCCAATCCCATCCGGCTCATCACAACAGTGGTCATGGGACCGGCCCAGGTCTTCGACGTAATTCAGCCGCTCGACCGTAACGACCGTCCCTTCCTCACCATTCACGTCGGCGTACGCACCACGTTTCTCCGCCAGGTCTACGCGCCGTTGTTGAAAGACGCAGTCGGGCTCATGGGCATTGCCCTCGGCATCGCGCTTCTGGTGGCTCTCCTGCTCAGCAACCTCGCACTGCGGCCCCTGGAAGAGATCAGCATGCAGCTCGATTACTGGACTTCGGCCGGCGGGAACTCCGAAGATGAAGCCGCGCGCGCCCGCCAGGATACCGCCGCCCGCGTCTCCACCAAGATCGAGCAGATTGGCCAGCGTATGCGCAACGTGGAAGAGGTCTTCTCCGCGTTGAAAGACAACCTGGACCAGATTCTCGGGAATCTCCAGGACGGCATCCTGCTGTTTACCTCGGAAGGCCGCGCGGTGCTCGTATCCGAGGCGGCGCGACGCTTCCTGCAGGTGGAACGCACCAAGGTACTGGGGCTGCACGCTTCGGAAATCTTCGATCGCTCCACCGTCCTGGGAAAGACGTTGCACGATGCCTTCGACTCGCGGCTCCCCCTGGTAAAGGAAGAAATTCGCACCGAGAACGGACGCCGGCTTCAGGCCTCGCTGGAGTTCATTCATGACGACATGGGGCGGGAGGGGCTTGGCGCCCTCGTCACTCTACGCGATCTCGAATCCATGGAAGAGATCGAATCCGAGTTGGAGTTGTCGCGCCGCATGGCAGCGATCGGGCGCCTCACCTCCGGCGTCGCCCACGAGGTGAAGAATCCGATCAATGCCATCGTGGTTCACCTCGAGTTGCTGCGCAACAAGCTCGGAGACCCCAACGCTCCTGGAATCCGGCACCTCGAAGTGATCGATGCGGAGATTCGCCGGCTCGACCGCGTGGTCCAGACGCTGGTCGACTTCTCCCGGCCCGTGGAGTTGCAACTCCGCGAGCACGACCTGCGAGCGGTCATCGGCGACGTGCTCGCGCTCGCCACCGAGGAACTCTCCACTCGCAACGTCATCCTCATCGATCACATGCCCTCCAAGGCTGTCATGGCCAACGTCGATGCCGACCTGCTCAAGCAGGCCGCTCTCAATGTGATCGAGAACGGCGCCCAGGCTATGCCCGAAGGAGGGAGACTGGAAGTGTCGCTCGAAACCGACCGCAAGCTTGCCATCATCCGAATTACGGACGAAGGTGTCGGAATTCCCGAAGAAATCCGCGACCGCATCTTCGATCTTTACTTCACAACCAAGAGCGGCGGAAGCGGAATCGGCCTGGCCATGACCTACCGAATTCTTCAGTTGCATCATGGAAGCATCGAAGTACAATCGAGAGAGGAGCGTGGCACGGAATTCCGCCTGAGAATTCCGCTTGCCGCCACCGATTGGGGTCGTCGGCATCTGCAGCCGGCGGGTGTTGAAGACACGAAGGGGTTTGTGGAATGAAGCTGGTCGCCAGGAGGTTGGCATGGCTACTGCCATTGGTGCTGTCGGCGTGTGTCCACAACACCAACCAGTCGCAGATGCAGCCTTTGGCCCCGCCCATTCCGGATGCGCCGCCCCCGCCTGACATTGCGCCCACCGCCCTGCCCGCCCCGGAATACAACATTCCCAAGACTCAGGAGACCGTGGCATTGCCGCCGCAGCCGATCAAGCCTGCGCCCAAGCACCACAAACCCGCGGCCAAAGCCGCAACACCATCGCCAGGCAGCCCCGCAGCCGGCGCGCCGTCGAACCAGGTGGCGGCGGAAGCCCCCCCGGCCAAAGAGAACGCCTTCGGAGACTTCAAGACCCCGGAAACTCAGGACAAGAAAGAGCAGACTGAAAATTCCATCGATCAGGTTGAGAAAGGGCTGAACGGGATCGGACGCAGGCTTAACGACCAGGAAGAAAAAACCTCGACCCAGATCAAGGAATTCCTTAAAGAGGCCCGCACCGCCCTCAGCACTGGCGATGTGGACGGCGCCAAGAACCTCGCCGACAAAGCCAAGACGCTGCTTGGTGAGTTGAGCCAATAAAGCAGGGACTGAGGGGACCAGATCCTGAGGGGCTACGGAACAGGTTCCTCAATCCGAAGCAGTAAAGTCCCTCAACAGCCTCAGTCCCTTGGTCCCTGCTCTTTCACCGCTGTCCCCAGCTCAGCTTGTTCCGCAGCGCTTCGAAAAATCCGCCTTCCGCCAGCCGTACGAGGTTCACCGTGTACTTCGAGCGCCGGCAGCGAATCTCGTCCCCTACTTCCAATTCCACGGCTTTCTGGCCATCGACCGTCAGCAGCGCCACATGCGGAATATCTTCGGCGCGCACCACCACGCAGGCGTCGCCGCGCACCACAATGGGGCGCAGCGTGAGCAGGTGAGGACAGATCGGCGTCACTACCATGGCATCGACGTCTGGGGTAAGAATCGGCCCATTGGCCGCCAGCGAATAAGCAGTAGAACCTGTAGGCGTAGAGACAATCACGCCATCCGCGCGAAAGCCCGCGACGTTTTTGCCATCCAGTTCCACGGTAAATTCGCCCATGCGCGCGATGTCGCCCTTGGTCACGACAATGTCGTTCACCGCCTCGTAGGCCGAATGTTTTTCCCCCTGCCGCAGCAGCACGGCATGCAGCATCGCGCGGGCATCCAGCGTATGGCAGTTATTGCACCAGCTTTCCAGGGTCGCGTACAGGTCCCCCAGCCGAACCTCGGTGAGAAAACCCAGGAAGCCCAGATTCACACTGAGGATAGGCGTTCCTGTCTCCGCAAAGATCCGACCCACTGAAAGCAGGGTCCCGTCTCCGCCCAGAACGATGATCAGTTCCGGCTTGAAGACCGGCATCTCGGCGCGTTCGACAGCCTCGGCCGCGGCCGTATATTGTCCCGACTCGCGATCCAGGAGCGGTTCGTATCCCCGCCGCCGAAGCCACTCAATCAGCTCCGGCAGTATCCGGCTCAGCTCTTCCTTCTGCGGCTTGCAAACGATTGCGACGCGTGCCATTCGGTCCCAGTGTAAACGACAGTGGTGAGGGAGCAGTGATCAGTGAGCCGCACAAAGCGTTCTCGGAAATCTGTGTGCCTGCCCTCGCGTCGCATTTTGTTCTTGACGCCAACCCGCAACAGACGCTCCGTGCCCGATCCTTGCGACGTCTTTCTGTCGCAGCGTGGGAGACCACGGATCCCTTCACCGGCGCTCTCCAACCCTGTGCGCAAACAGCAAAAACTCCTGGTTCCCTTCTGCTCCGGTGATCGGCGATGGAATTGTTCCGACCACCGCCCAACCCACGGCCCGGAAACAACCCGCCACCTTGTCGATCGCCAGTTGATGCGCCGCCGGATCGCGCACGATTCCTCCTTTGCCCACGTGTTCGCGCCCTGCCTCAAATTGCGGTTTCACCAGAACTACCGCTTCGCCAAGGGAGGGCGCCGCCCCCAGCACCGGTGCAATCAACAGCGTCGCCGAAATGAACGATACGTCCATCACCAGCAATGTGAGCTCTGCGGCGCCAGCCTCGGCCAGCGCACCGGCCGCCAGAAAACGCGCATTGGTGCGCTCCACCAGCCGAACCCGCGAATCGGTGCGCAACTTCATTGCAATCTGCCCGAAACCCGTATCGATGGCCGTGACATGCGCGGCGCCGCGCTGCAGCAGGCAATCCGTAAATCCTCCTGTCGAAGCACCAACATCGAGGCAAGCCCGTCCGCGTACATCGACGCACCAATGGTCGAGGGCCGCGGCCAGCTTAATGCCGCCGCGGCTGACAAATGGCTGGTCTTCTCCCAACAGCCGAACCGTGACTTCTGCGCCAACCGAAACCCCGGGCTTCTCCACCTTTTGCTCATTCACCAGCACGCGACCCGCGAGGATCAGCGCGCGGGCCCGCTCGCGGCTGGGGACCAACCCCCGCTCGACCAGCAAGACATCGACTCGAATTTTCCGAGTTGCAGCCATCTTGGTTCAACGAGCGGGCGCGCGGAACTGGAGCAAAAGAAACGAAAGGGTCATTCCGGCATCGGAATGACCCTTCCCTATTTCACGGACGCCGGACCTAAGGCGCCGTAGGCAGCGTAGTGCAGCTCGCGTAGGACGCTTCCGCCGTGGCTCCTGGCAAATAACATGGCTGGCCGTACCCTGGCTTGCGGCTCACGTTGTTTGGATTGCCCGTGGTCCCGTTCACCGTGCCCACACGAACATCCATAATGTTTCCCTGTACCAGAACCGTTGCATCCACGATGTCCTGATCGGTGCGGATAATCGTCAAATACGGGCTGTCTGGCGACGCCACATACACCTTGCCGAAAAGTGAGTTCTGGGTCGAAACCACGGTGCGCGGGTGCCCGGTAACTGCCACCGATTTTTCCACCGTGTGGCTGGTCAGGTTTACCACCGTCACCGTCTGATCGGACTGGTTCGCGGTATAGGCGCGGCTGCCATCGTACAGCGCAGTCACGCTGGCCGGATGCGTACCTACAGGGATAGTGAACGTGGTCCCGAAGGTGGCGCTGTCGTTGCCGAATTCGTCAAGGCTGACATCGATCACGTTAATCGTGCCGCCATCATAGTTGGCAACCACCAACTGGCTCGTGGTCGTATTGTATTCGGCATACACCGGACCCGCGACCGCCGGAACGTTGGCGCCCGTCAGCCCAGCCGTGGTCGACAGCGGTAACGTCGGGTGGCAGGTCACCGTCTGCCCGTTCTGGTTTTGAAAAGGAGTGCACGCATCCAGGGTATTGTTCTGGCTGTTGATCACCGTGACGGTGTCGCTGCCGCGATTCAGCACGAAAAGACGCTTGTTGTCCGGGCTCATCAGCGCATATACCGGGCACCTGCCCAGCGGAATGCGGGAAGAAATCGTGTCGTTGGAAACTTCGATCCCATCCGCCTCGCCAAGCGGACCTGAGGTCGGCGCAGCGTTGCAGGTTACCCCGCTTACCCCAGAGCCTTGGGTAATGGCATAGTTGCGTTCGCCGATCTGGCCCGGGCCAATCACCATCACCGGCGTGGCTGACACCGGGATGGACAGCTTGAACGTCTCAGGCGAGCCGTTGAACACGTCCGCCAGGTTGCCGTTCAAGTCCGTGATCCACAGTCCTGCGGACGGGGAAAACATATTGATCGGCGATGTCCCGGACGGCAGCGTCGTCACGGTGACGTTCTTTTGCTGCAGGCTGCTGCTGAACGGAAAATTGGTTATCGTGCCATCGCTGTTGAAGGTGTAACCCGTCGAGCCGGTCTGGTCGACCGTGAAGTTAATCGGGCCTACGCCAATCGGCGATTGCGCCACGATCGTATCGCCCGAATAGTCGATGATGCTGGCGACACCCGGGGACGAAGGGGAAGGCGAAGAAACCACAACCGCGAGCGACGTGGGTTGCGGCGGGGGACCGCTCGGGTTGATCGGCGTCACTACCGGCCGGTAACCCGCGCCACATCCGTCAACCACTGCCGCGATCATAAGAGCGAGAGCTGCATAGACAACCGGCGCATGGGCGCGGTCGAAATGCTTCGAAAAAAGACTCATTCAGTTTGGTTCCTGCTTACCTGTCGATTGTAAATGACCGGGGCTGCGCAGCCGCCGCACGCCAGTGTTTACAATTCAGGAGCCTTGATGAGGATTAGACGCAGCCCAAACTCCCTGGGCGTGCGCGTCTTCGGATTCAAAGTGAGAAACCAGGAACATTTGCCTACCGGGGCCTACGCGATTTGTAGACGACGGGAGGTCGAGTCCTCAGGAGGTGGGCGCCACATCCCGCGAGACCCACCACAGAACCTGCCCGAAGATCTTCCACTTCGAAGCATTGGTGATATCGAGGGGGACGTACTTGTGGTTGGACGAGACCAGCAGGTCCGAGTTCGCCAGCCGCTGCAGACGCGCCACCTTGAAACCCAGATCGCGATGGGAGACCACGGTGATCTGCTGATTCAGGCTTTCTCGGTCGGTGGCTGCCGTATCCACAAACAAAATCGAACCTGGCAAGATGGTAGGCACCATCGAGTCTCCCGACAGGTGCATCGAGATCATCTGCTCCGGGTGGGGGCACCACGAAAGCGGCGCCAGAAGAATCTCTTCCACCTGCACCTCGGACAAGCTGACGTTCTCCACCGGAGGAACCGGATCTCCGTAGGCTGCCACGTTCAAAAGGGGAATGGCCACCGCTCCGGCTTTTCCGGGCAGCATTTTCGAGACTTTGCGCCCTGCGATCAGGGCAAAATCATGCAGATTCACTCGCAGCGAGGATTGCGCGCGGCGAAAGCTGGCTTCAGGAAAAGCGGACGTGTCCACCCCTGCGCGTTCCCAGAAGTACATTCCTTCCGACCGCTGTGCCAGATTGCCCAGGGCGACGTACCCCTCCGCAGTCGGCTCGTACTTTCCCTGGATCCATCTCGACACGGTGGCTGGAGACACCCCCAGCCGCTCGGCAAGTCCCGCCTGGGTCAATCCCAATTCCGCGGCAAGCCGCAGGATCCGCTCGGACCATTCGTGCGGCGGATTTTTTGCCTCATCCATTCGCGGCTCCAAATTTTTCTTGCGAAGGCACGGGGAATTTTCCTTTTCATTTCTGCAATTTAGCTAATGAAAACAACAATTTAACGCCTTCGGAGGAATACTATCAGGTGTTTTGAGCATCCAACACTCAATAAGTGTTGTTCTGCGGGACGATATTAAAAATGGGCCATCTGTTTATGAATTCGAGTCCCAGGGACGGCAGGCGGACCGTCGCCAGGGTCCAGTCGCAGGGCAATGAATTATCAATTCTGCCTTATTCAGCAGCCCCGGTGAATTTGAATGCACGATGATTCCGACTCGTCGGCGCTCCGCGGAGCTCGTAAGCATCTCATAGGGGAGAAGGTACGTTTTGGGGGCACTATGCCGGCCATTGCGGGGGCCCGGAAAATCCTCATCATTGATGATGAGCCAACCATCGCCGATACGCTCGCGGTCATCTTCTCTTCGAGCGGATACGACTCGCGCGCCGTTTACTCGGCCGAGCAGGCTCTCGAAATGCTCGAAGAGTGGCGTCCGGACCTGGCGGTCATCGATGTCGTTCTTCCTGGAATGAACGGAATCGAGTTCGCCATCTTTCTCAAAGCCAGTTACCCGGCCTGTCAGTTCCTTCTGTTTTCCGGTCAGCCCGGCACCAGCGGCCTCTTGGAAGAAGCCAGGAAGAAGGGGCATCTCTTTGACATACTGGCCAAACCGTTGCATCCCACTTTCATGCTGGCAACGGTTTCCGACATGTTGACGCTCTGCCAGGATCCGCCCAATCCCAACTTGATGCATTAATCGGGCGTGACAGAAAAACTTACACCGTAACGGGAGTTTTGTGCTCGTCGCGCTTCGACAGCGGCCGGGTTCCATTCTCTGTGCGCTTCGCATCCCCGAACTGATCGATAAGCACATCGCCGTCGGGAAACACCGCGCGGATCTCCAGATCTCCCCCGATAGCGCGTACGTAGTTGCGCAGGGTGCTTACGAACATATCAGTCCGGCGCTCCACCTTCGACACGGCGCCCTGCGATATTTTCAGCAGTTGCGCCATCTGCACCTGCGTCAATTGTTTCGCATCTCTGAGGGCGTCGAGCGGCATCGCCGCCCGGCTCTCCTGAACCCGTTGCGTTTGCCCAGATAGCTCATCCGGCCGGGAAATTGAAACAAGCTCCTTGAGGATCATGGTCGTCGCCTTTCGTCACGCCCGATGGCGCGCATCGAACGGTCCTGTGAGACATCCATCGAAAACTGCGCATTCCAAATGCGCAGTGCAAACAGGTATCCATGGCTGCTAAGTCATTCGTGAGTTTGTAATACTCTCGTCTAACTGGAGTACGTCAACCGGTGACTTATTTTTAGCCGCGCTCTGTGTGGCAGAAAGCCGGGGAAGCAAAGGCGTACCCAGTATGCAAGAGCAGGGGAAAGTTACGCAAGAGAGTAATTCATTGTTACCTAACGGCTGGCGGCAATCATCTGGGCGGCGTGCTGAAGGCTGGTTTCCGTTACCGTCGCTCCGCTCAGCATCCGCGCAACTTCATGGGTACTGGCGCGCTGATCGAGCAGGCGGATCTGCGTCTTGGTCCGTCCGCCCGATTCGCGCTTGTCGATCAGAAAATGCTGGTCGGCAAACGCCGCAATCTGAGGCAGATGCGTAACGCACAGTATCTGCTGGGCCCGCGACAGAGTTTTCAACTTCTGACCAACGGCCTCGGCAGCGCGGCCGCCCACGCCGATGTCGATTTCGTCAAAGACCAGCGTACGCGGCGTGGGATTTTTCTTCCTGGTTTTGGACGACGTTTCTTCTACCGCCACCTTCAATGCCAGCATCACCCGGCTCATCTCCCCACCGGATGCGATCTCATGCAACGGCTTGAGAGGTTCGCCCGCATTGGTCGCTATCCGACATTCGACGTCATCCCAGCCGGACGCAGTCCAATGCGTTCCATCCTCGTGGATCGTAACCGCGACTTCAAACCTGGCCTTCATGGCCAGCGAATTAATCTGCGCCTCGGCGAGCTTGGCGAGTTTGAGCGCCGCAGCCTTACGCTCGGAACTTAGTCCCGCCGCGGCGCCGCGGTAACTCGCCGACGCCCGTTCGAGTTCGCCCCGCAACGTCTTCAGAATCTCATCGCGATCTTCAACTTGCGCCAGCTTGCCCGCAACATCTTCGCCGAACGCAATGACGTCGGTGATCGTCTTGCCGTATTTGCGTTTCAGCCGATCAAATTGCGCCAGGCGATCTTCGATTTCGGCCAGGCGCTCGGGCGATGCATTAATACCTTCCGCATAGTCCCTTACGCTCGCGCTTACATCGCCAACGGCCGCGCGCGCCGATTGAATCTGCTGTACCGCATCATTGAATCGGCCATCGTAGCGAGCCAGTTCTTCCAGATTGCGCAGCGCCGCGCGTAACGCCGACTCGGCCGAGTCGCTGCCTTCGTAAAGTTTGTCGAAGGCGCTCATCGCCGCGGTATAAAGCTTCTCCGCGTTGGCCAGAACCCGCTTCTCGGTCTCGAGGGTTTCGTCTTCTCCCGGCTGCAGCTGCGCCGACTCGATCTCCTTGCGCTGATATGTCCAAAGATCAAGCATGCGCAGGCGATCCTGCTCGCCTTGAAGCAGATCGTTCAGCTTGTCGGTTGCCTCGCGCCAGCGCGCGTGGGCCTCCGCAACCGCGTCGGTCGAAAGGCTCCCGAAGCGATCGAGAAGAATGCGCTGCTGGGCCTGGTCGAAACTCGAGAGCGTCTCGGTCTGCGCGTGCACCAGCGCCAGTTCCGGGGCAAGTTGCTTGAGCACCGTGACCGTCGCGGGCTGATTGTTGACGAACACGCGCCCCTTCCCGTTGGAAAGAATCTCGCGGCGCAAAATGATTTCCGTACCCTCGGCATCGATGCCATTCTCTTCGAGAATGTTCTCCGCGCCAGGGGTGGACTCGAACACGCACGACACCACGGCCTTGTCGGCCCCGTGGCGAACCACGTCGGTCGATGCCTTGCCGCCCATCAACAAGGCCAGCGCATCGACGAGAATGGATTTGCCCGCACCGGTCTCGCCCGTCAGGAGATTGAGTCCCTGGCCGAAGACGGCAATGGCGTGATCGATGACGGCGTAATTCTCGGCGCGGAGCTCGATGAGCATGAGAGTAGAAGTCCGGTTAGCGTTTCCCGCTCGTATGTGATTCTTACGCAAGTGAAAGCAAGCAGGAATCCGAGCGCAGCATAGCACGAATAGGGCAGGTTTCGAGCCGGTCAGAATGCATCCAAATGGATAAGGGGCATCCTTTCGATAACTTGGATGACCGTCACCCGTCTGATACCGTTAAAGGTGAGGTGAATGCCGATTTTTACTGCTGCGTTCCTGTGTTTTGCAATACAGGCTGAGAGCGAACCGGCGCCCGGAGGGGGGCCCATGGCCCACGGCGCCAGCGCGCTGATGGATTTGTTCAGCAATATCGGTGGCGTCGCGCTCGGTGTCCTGCTCGTTCTTTTATTTGCCAGCCTTTACTCGTGGACCGTCATCCTCGGCAAGATTTCCACTTTCAAGAGAGCCACCAACGAAAGCCGGCGGTTTATCCGCACATTCCGCAAGGCTTCGCGACTGCAGGAGATTGCCACTCTCCTTCCCGACTTTCAAAGACAGCCCGCTGGCCCAGGTGTTCGAAGACGTATACGAGACCTACAAGCGGCAGACCGGCGGCACCGGGCCTCCACGCAATATCACGCCCCTCGAGCGTTCCGCGCAGACTGCCGCCAGCGAAGCGGTGACGGTCCTCGAGCGGCGCCTGACATGGCTCGCGACCATCGCCGCCACCAGTCCCTTCGTGGGCTTGTTTGGAACCGTGATGGGCGTGGTCGACGCGTTCCACGGATTGGGGACCGCGGGAGCAGCCACACTTCGCGCAGTCGCGCCCGGAATCTCCGAAGCCTTGATCACCACAGCGGCCGGATTGTTCGTTGCCGTGCCCGCCGTCGTGGCCTACAACCAGTTCGCAGCACGCGTCAGGACCTTCGCATCGGCCATCGATGATTTCAGCCGCGAGCTTCTGAATTCGCTCGAAGAGATTCATTCGCGCCCGGCTGGCGCTCCGGCCACGGCGTCGCAGCGAGGACCGGCGGAAGGCCGCGATTTGCCGCACGAGGTTGAACGTGGCCTTTTCAAGTAGCAACGGACGAACCCAGACGTCCCTCGCCGACATCAACATTACGCCCCTGGTGGACGTGGTGCTGGTGCTGCTCGTGATCTTCATGATCACCGCGCCGGTGCTGCAGTCGGGCATTGAAGTGGCGGTGCCTAAAACCCGCACGGTTCGCGAAATCACCGAACAGCGCGTGGTTGTAACCATCGATCGCGATTCCGGAATTTTTCTCGGCGACACTCCCGTCAACATTCACGAACTGCCCCAGAAGCTGCGCCAGGGCAACGCGGATCCAACCAGACAAGTCATTTACCTTCGCGCTGATGAGCGCGTGCCCTTCGGAGCGTTTGCAACAGTCATGGACGCCGTGAAGCAGGCGGGAATTACCAACATTTCAATCGTGACGCAGCCGTTGGAGACCAGGGGAAAGTGAGGACGATCAACCAGGCCGAGCGTCCAAGGAAGTGGGCCCTTCAGTTTGGCGATGAATCGATAGGTATTCGCGTAAGCCTATGAGCATTTTGCTGGAAGGGAACGAAGAACATCTCGAACGAGAACTCGCCGGCGAGCCCATCGCGGCGCCGGCTACGGGTTCGATCATTCTCCACGCCGGGTTGACGATCGCCATCGTGGTCTATTACATCGTGGGCGGATTCTTTCACTCCAACATCTGGGGCGGCTCAGCGGCCGGAGGAGCCATCCGCGTCAACATCACCAGCGCGCTTCCATTGCCTTCCGATCAGCCCATCAACCAGAACGTGCTGGCCACCGAAAAACCCAGCCCTGCTCCGGAAATTCCGCAGCCCAAAGTCGAGTCCAAGACCATCGACATGACCGCCATCCCCATCCCGGGCAAAAAGGAAAAGATCAAGCCGCAGCCCGTGCCCAAGGCCTCGCCAAAGCAACAGCCCATCCAGCAGGACAACCGCGCCCGCTACGGCGAACAGGCGGGCAGTTCCATGCCTCGCGCCATTACCGGCCAGACCACCACCGTCGGACCAACTTCGGTCAGCGAAGGCGACTTCGGCAGCAGATTTCCATGGTACGTCGACGGAATCAACCGCAAGATGTCGCAGAGCTGGAACAAATCGGAAGTCGATCCCCGCACGCCGAAGGGCGCGCGCGTATTTCTTACCTACACCATTCATCGCGACGGCAGTCCCGCCGATGTACAGGTAGACCGTTCCAGCGGCAGCTCTACACTCGATCGCTCCTGCGTTCGCGGAGTGCAGCGCGTCGATACGTTCGGGAATCTGCCGCCAGGGTACAACTCCAGCACGTTAAAGGTGTCCTACTACTGTGAGTATTGACTTTCGAGCTCCGCAAACCCCTTAAGCGCGTAGACCGGCTTTGTACACGCGCACTTTGTCACTTCAGTTTTTATCGAGGAAGGATTGCTCGACCCATGAAGTTATTTTCCTGGTCTTTTCCCTCGGCCGTATTGGCTGTGATTTGTCTTGTGCCCCCGCAAGTCCGTGCCCAGGACTGGGTCCGCACCGGAACCAACCTCGGCCAGGCTCGCATCCGCATGGCCGTGGCGGACTTCAAGCCGGTGGGCGCCGATCCCGATACGCCCGCCCTGAAAGCCACCTTCGACGCCACCCTCTACAGCGATTTGGGAAGCGCCGGTATCTTTGACCTGGTCTCCAAGACCATGGCTCCCCAGGCATCGCCCGGCTCCCCGCAGGAGATCAGCCTGCCCCAATGGTCCGCTGCCCCGGCCAACGCCGAAATGGTCGCCTTCGGGGCGTTGTCGTCGTCCAGCGGCCACCTCATTGTCTACGGCTGGCTCGACGACACCCGCAACACCGCCAGCCCCCAGGTGTTGGGCAAGCAATACAACGAGGTCGCCAGCCAGGATATGGCGCGCACCATCGCTCACCGGTTCGCGGACGAGATCATCTCGCGCCTGGGCGGCGGCATCAACGGCATCGCCGAAACCAAAATCTACTTCGTCAGTTCGCGCACCGGGACCAAGGAAATCTGGGCCATGGACTACGACGGCCAGAACCAGCACCAGATTACACACCTGGGCAGCGTCTCGCTATCGCCCCGCATCTCACCCGATGGCAGCCGGTTGGCCTTCGCTTCGCTTGACCGGAGCGGATGGTCGGTACGGATGTACTCTTTGGATCTTGGCCGGATGGTCAACTTCCCGGCAGGTGGCACCAGTGGCACCAATCAATCCCCTGCGTGGTCGGCAGACGGAACCAAAATCGCCTTCTCCTCGTCGCGATCGGGAGACCCGGAGATATGGGTGGCAGACGCGAACGGAGGAAATCTGCGTAAGCTTACCGCGTTCCGCGGACCCGACGTCGCTCCCACCTGGAACCCGCGTACAAACGCGCAAATCTCGTGGGTAAGCGGCCGAACCGGCCTGCCCCAGATTTACATCATGGACCAGGATGGGGCCAACATCCAGCGTTTGACGGATGGAGGCTACGCCATTTCTCCGTCATGGGCCCCCAATGGGGCCATGCTCACCTTTAGCTGGAACCGCAAATACGGTCCTGGAGCCCCCGGTGGCCAGGACATCTATGTGATGGACATCGCCAGCAAACGCTGGCTCCAGCTCACCCACGATGCCGGCAGCAATGACTTCCCGTTCTGGGCGCCCGACACCCGCCACATCGTCTTTGAGCGTTCCATCGGGGGGCACACCCAGATCTGGACCATGCTCTCAGACGGCACCGAGCAGCATCAGCTCACCCATGTTGGTAACAACTTCATGCCCAACTGGAGCTGGAAATAGCCTTGGGGAATCGCTAAAAATGCCGCGGCAAATCGGTAATCGCTTGTAATCGTTTCCACACTTTCCGGCGTATCATGTCTATGACAGTCCTTTGCAGCCTTATCCTCTCCATTCGCGGGGGTACCGTGTGTCCCACCCGGGTTAGAGAAACGATGGTTAGAGGCTCAAAAAGAACTGTTGCACAGGCGTGCGCTCAGTAGAGCAAAAATTGAAGCGAGCCCGAAATCAGCAATTAGAATGTTCGGTTGATTCGAAATCAGCGCTTTGAGCCCGCGAAGGAGTCAAGACTTGAAATTTTCCAATCGTATTTTGGTCCCTGTCGTCGTTGCATTAGCCCTTTTTACCGTTGCCGGCTGCCACAAGAAAAAAGCGGCTCCTCCCATGCCAACGGAAACTGCGCCTACGTCGGCCACTCCCGCTCCCACCGCCCAGATTAGCGCCACGCCGGCCACGATTTCGGCCGGCGACCAGGTTGTGCTGAACTGGCGCACAACGGATGCCACCAGCGTTTCGATCGAGGGTGTGGGCGATGTTCCCACTTCCGGCGTCAAAACCGTAACCCCGACCGCGTCCACGAGCTACCACCTGGTGGCGCGCGGAGAAGGCGGTTCCGCGGAGGCAACGGCACGTGTGACTGTGAACGCGCCTCCGGCCGTCGTGGTTCCTACTAACTCGATGAGCTCCGAAGAGGAATTCAAGGCCAACGTACAGGACATTTTCTACGACTACGACACTGCCGACGTCCGGGCCGATGCACAGACCACCCTGTCGCGCGACGCTTCGTACCTCGTGAGCCACCCCGACATCAAGGTTGTGCTCGGGGGCTACTGCGACGAACGCGGCTCCAACGAATACAACCTGGCGCTGGGACAGAACCGGGCCGATGCGGCCAAGAACGCCCTGGTGAGCGCGGGCGTGGCCGCGAACCGTATCCGCACCATCAGTTACGGCAAGGAAAAGCCATTCTGCACCGAATCAACCGAGGAATGCTGGCAGCAAAATCGACGCGCCGGGTTCAGCATGGATCGGTAAGGTACTTTTACCTCGCATGAACTCGCACCTGGCGACTTCCTCGGGCTTCACTGAGGCGTCTGCCGAGGTGCGACAATGGAATAAGACGGCGGCATCCCGGCTTGATCGGGGTGCCGTACTTCTATGGGGTGGGTGAAGGATGTTTACTGTACATTCATTGCGCAATCGTGTTCTTACTGTTTCACTTCTGGCCGCGGTGTTCTTTTATGCCCCGGTGCGGGCCCACGCCGCCAGCAAGGAAATCATTGAACTGCAGACCCAGGTGCAGCAATTGCTCGACCAGATGCAGCACCTGCAATCCACCGTGGACCAGAAATTCGGTCTCATGCAGCACCTGGTGGAGCAGACCGCCGATAACGCCAACCGCATGATGGCAAGTGTGGATGCACTCCAGAAAAAGATCGAGTCTCAGAACGAAGCAACCAGCGGAAAGCTCGATACCGCATCCGGTCAGGTGCAAGCGCTGAATGACTCGGTGGATGAACTGAAGTCTCGGATGGTGAAGCTGGATAAAAGCATCCAGGACCTGCAGGGACAGTTGCAGAACATCCAGAATCCCCCGGCAACCGCTCCCCTTCAGCAGCCCGCTTCGGGCGGGTCGCCGATGACCGGAAGCCCCATGCCCAGCGGTCCCAACACAGCCCCCGGTGGTCCCAGTACGGTTCCGCCGGCAGCCCAGGCGCCTCCGCTACAGGAGACCTACCAGGCAGGACTGCGCGACTACAACACCGGGCGCTTTCAGGTGGCGGCGGGCGAGTTTCAGGATGTGCTGACCTACTACCCGCAGGACGACCTCGCCGGAAATGCGCAATACTACCTGGGCGAGATCGCCTACCAGCAAAAGGACTATGCCAGCGCCGTCAAGGCTTACAACGGCGTCCTCGAAAGCTTCAGCGGCAGCCCCAAGGCACCGGCCGCCCAACTCCACAAGGGGATGGCGTTGATCCAGCAAGGCAAGCGCGACGCCGGCATTCGCGAACTCCGAGCGCTCATTCAGCGCCATCCGCAGACACCGGAAGCCACCCAGGCGCGCGCCAAGCTGAACGGAATGGGCGTGCGCATCGTCGGGCGCCAGTAGCTGGCGAAAATCGTGAAAACGTCCTGGGGTGTACCCTCTCTCCAAAGATTCACGGATGAGAGTCAAGTTCCTCGAGCAGGAGAGGGGCTGAGGAACCCAACCGCGATCTGATCAAGGCCGCCGTTCGAACCAGGATGGACCGCAGCAAGAGCCCTGGTCAGAATTCCCGCTTATCAAACCTCCGTTCTTGGGAAATCTCACTACGAATCAGCGGGCCGGGAGTTCGAATCTCTCCGGGCGCACCACTTAAACCAATAACATCAATCACTTAGAAAAGGCCCCCGAAACGGGCCTTTTGCTTTTTCGTTTCCGTGTCAACACGGTTTCAACAAATTAATGGCAGCGAGTCTGCCGGTCTGATCTCGGGAGAAACCAGCCGAATACGGGTCGGACCGGCTCGCAGCGCAAACTCATGTCCAACCACTCCATTGCGCTTTTCCAGAGACAAATTTCGGACGACCACCGGTAATTTGCGAACTCCCGCTCTCTTCAGCGCGTAATCCTGTATCTGAAGCCGGGTTGTTGTAGCCCGACCTCTAGACTCAAGTTCAGGACACTCCCATGACTCTTCCTCTCGGCCATTTGAAGCATGTTTGCAGGCGCCTCCTGCGCACTCCCCTCTTTAGCACCATCACGCTGATCACGCTGGTTATCGGCATTGGCGCTAACGCCGTGGTCTTCGGGGTCGTCGATGGCGTTCTGCTCAAACCGCTCAGCTACCCGCATCCCGAGCAACTCGTCGGCCTGTGGCACTCCGCTCCAGGGATCGGCTTCAACGACGACCTCAACATGGCGGCGTTCATCTACTTCATCGAGCGAGAGCAGGGTTCCACGTTCCAGGACGTGGGCATGTACGACGGCGATTCCTGTTCCGTCTCCGGAGTCGGCCAGCCTGAACACGTCTCCGGACTCGACGTCACCGACGGCACTCTCCCCATACTCGGCGTCAAACCTGTCCTTGGCCGCCTCTTTACACGCCAGGACGACTCGCCCAACGCACCGAAGACCGTCATCCTCTCCCACGCCTATTGGCAGCGCAAATTTGGCGGCGACAAGACCGTCGTCGGCCGCGCCATCACGATTGACGGCAATACCCGCGAAATCATAGGCGTCCTTCCCAGATCCTTCACATTCCTTGACAACTACGATGCCGCTCTCTTCCTGCCCATGCAGACCGACCGAAGCAAGGTCAAACTCGGCAACTTCAGCTTCCGCGGCATCGCCCGCATCAAGCCAGGCGTCTCCCTCAACCAGGTCAACGCCGATGTCAATCACCTCCTGCCCATCGCCGTCCATGCCTTCCCCGCACCCGAAGGATTCAGCGCCGCCCTCTTCGAAAAAGTCCGCATCTCGTCGAGCGTCCATACGCTCAAACGCGACGTCATCGGGGACGTCGGCAACGTGCTGTGGGTCCTTATGGGGTCCATTATCGTTGTCCTGCTTGTCGCCTGCGCCAACGTCGCCAACCTCCTCCTGGTTCGCGCGGAAGGCCGCCGCCAGGAGATCGCCATCCGTTCCGCGCTTGGCGCCGGCCGACGCGAAATCACGGCCGGCCTGCTCACCGAAAGCTTCGCCCTCGGCATCACCGGAGGAGCCATCGCTCTTGCCCTCGCATTCGGCGCGCTGCGCATCCTGGTCGCCATCGCTCCCACCGGACTGCCCCGCCTTCACGAGATCGGCATCAATCCCCGCGTACTTCTCTTCACACTGGTCACCACCCTTTTTGTCAGCCTGGTGATCGGTCTCCTCCCGATCCTTAAATACTCGCGCATCCACGTCAGCACCGGCCTGCGCGAAGGCGGACGCGCCCTCAGCCAGAGCCGCGAACGGCAGCGCGCGCGCAAGTCGCTCGTCGTCATACAGGTCGCACTCGCTCTTTTGCTGTTGATCTGTTCCGGACTCATGGTCCGCACCTTCCGCGCGTTGGCCAACGTCTCCGCGGGATTCGCAGACCCCGCCACAATCGAGAACTTCCGCATCTACGTTCTCGAAACTACCATTCCCGACAAGGAATCCGAGCGCGTCCTGCGCATGCAACAGGCCATCGCCGACAAACTCGCCTCCATTCCCAACGTCTCCTCCGTCGCCTTCTCTTCCGAGATCCCGATGGACAACCACGATTCCAACGATCTCGTCTTCGCGCAGGACCACACCTATCATGAAGGCGAAATCCCGCCCATCCGCCGCTTCATCTTCATCTCTCCAAACTACTTCTCCACCATGGGAACGCCTCTCGTCGCGGGGCGCGACCTCACCTGGGCCGAGTCGTACGAGAAGCGTCCCGTCGCCCTCATCTCGGAGAACTTTGCGCGCGAATACTGGGGCTCTCCTGAAGGCGCCATTGGCAAGAAGATCCGCGTCGGCAATAACGATGACTGGCGCGAGATCATCGGCGTCGCCAAAAATGTCTACTACGACGGCGTGAGCCAAAAGCCGCCCACCGCGGTTTACTGGCCCATCTGGCGTACGAATTTCGAAGGCCAGAAGGAGGATGTCCGTCGCGGCGTGAGCTACGTGATCCGCACGCCTCGCGCTGGCTCATCCGGCCTACTTTCGCAAGTTCAGCAGGCGGTCTGGTCCATCAACGGAGACCTGCCCCTGGCCGACATTGGCACGGCGGGTGAACTCTACACCAGATCGATGGCACGCACCTCGTTCACGCTCATCATGCTCTGCGTGGCAGGAAGCATGGCCCTGCTCCTCGGCATCATCGGCATCTACGGAGTCATCTCTTATGCCGTCTCCCAGCGCACCCGCGAAATCGGGATCCGCATGGCCCTCGGCGCCGAGCGCCGGGCACTAACATCGCTGTTCGTCCGTCAAGGGCTCATCCTGACCGCCATCGGCGTCGTCCTCGGCATGGGCGCAGCCTTCGCCACCATGCGGCTGATGTCTTCAATCCTCTTCAAGGTCAGTCCGGTGGACCCATGGACCTACATTCTTGCGGCTCTCGTCATTTTCGCTATCTCGTGGATCGCCTGCTACCTGCCCTCCCGACGAGCCGCACAGGTCAACCCCGTCAACGCACTTCGAGCCGAGTGATCGAATGAGTGGTACGGCCCCGAATCGAAAATCGAGCAGGTTTCAACAACTGGGACAAGATACTCGGCGCGAGATTATTCACTGCGGAGCGTTTCCAACGGATCGGCGAGGGCGGCGCGTCGAGCCGGGATGAGCGTGGCGATAGATCCGACTAAGGCAAGGACGATTCCAGCGGCGAGGATGGCGAAGGAATTCGCGGTAACCGATCCGTAGAGGAAGTGAGCCGCGGTGCGCACGCCGAAGATGGAAAGAATTGCTCCGGGAAGGATGCCGGCGATGAGGATGCGGGCGGTTTGACCGACGATAAGCATTTGGATATGGTGGCGGGTGGCTCCAAGCGCAAGACGAATGCCGAACTCGTTCCTGCGCCGGGATGCACGCGATGACATGACTCCATAAAAGCCAATCCCGACCATCAGCAGCGTCAAGCTTCCATAAACGCCTGCGAGGCGCGCAAGCAGTTTTTCCGTGCCGAGGTCGCCATTCAACTCCGCCGCCAAAGGCACGATTTCGCTGACCGGCAGCGAGGGATCAACTTCATACAGCGCGTGACGCACACTCTCCGACAACTGGCGCGGATCACCGGCGGCCCGCACCCGGATGCTGTTTACCGGGGCAGGATTCTGGTTGATGTCCATGTAAACTAATGGCGGAGCCTCGCGTTGCGCACCATTCAATCGCGCATCGCCCACTTCACCGACAACCAGAAACCGGTGATCGTTTGGTGCTGGCTCATAGCCAACCCATTGGCCGATTGGGTCTGCCTCTCCAAACAACTGGCGCGCGTACAAACGGCTGATGATTGCCACCGCCTGCGTTTTGTCCGTGTCGCTCGAAGAGAAATCGCGTCCGCGCAAAATTGCGATGCCAAGTGTCGAAAAGAAGCCGAGCCCGACATGATCTTCCTGCCCATGCACCTGCGCGTCCGTGAGATCGTTGCGACCATGGACGTAGAGCGCCGTAATCCAGCCGCAGTGAATGCCGCCGCACATCTCAACGGCTGCACTGCGCACGCCGGGAAGTGCCTGCAAGCGCTCCTGGATCCGGCTATAGAGTTGGGGTAGCATCTCGCGGTGAGCTGTGTACCTTGGCTGATGCAGCTCAGGGTGCACAATCAGAACATGCTCTCGGTCCATGCCCACGTCCACGGTTTCCCAGTGAACCAGTGTCGCGGCGAAACATGCCGACAAGGTGGACAGCAGAAGGGAAAGACTGACCTGCGTGGCCAGCAGCACGTTTGAACGCAGCCGCTGGCGAGCGGTTTGGGAGATCCCCGCAACTTTAGCGCGCGATCCTGCCGTCAGGGCAGCGCCGGTTCGAATGAAGACACACGCCGGAAGAATGCTAAAGCTCAGTAGCGACAGCAGCATAAGCCCTGCGCCGAGGGCTGCAAGAGGCAAGTTCGGATGCAGGTCGAACGTGAAAAGAGAATTACGATTGGAAGCCCAGCGAACGAGAACGCCGCTAGCTCCGCGACCCAGCACGAACGCGCACACAGAGCCGCCGGCAACCAGCAGCGCATCTTCAAGAACAATCTGAAGGATCAGCCTGCCGCTGCTTGCTCCCAGCGCCATACGCACTCCGAGTTGATGCGCGCGCGCATGGAGTCGCGCAAGCTGAAGGTTGGCGAGATTCAGACAGCCCACCAGAAAGATCGAAGCTGAAAGGGCCATGAGCAGGGCCAGAGGAACCGTGAATTTCTTCCTCATGCCGTTCTCGCTGAGCGGCGCTGCTCCGGTTTTTACCTGCAGAAGCGCGGCTCTTACCACCGGATCGGCAGTTGCCTCCGTCATAAGCTCACGATCGTCGCGAAAAACCTGGTCCCAATGCGCAAGCACCGCCGCGCGGCGTGCGGGCGGAATGCGCGCCGTGAGCGCGAGCCAGAAGATTGTCGGCTGGCTATACCAGGGCTTGTCGAGCTTTACATCATGGCCCGGCCCAAGCGAGTCCCACGGAACCGCAAATGCGCCGGTGCTTTGGAGAGCGAGAGGCAACCAGATGTCGGGGGCAAATCCAGTTATATCGCCGAGGTACCTCCGATGCGCGACGCCGATCACAACAAATGCGCGGTCGTTGAGCAGAACGTGCTGGCCCACGGCCTGCTGCGCGGAGCCGAACGTGTTGCGAGCAAAATCGTAGCGAAGCACCAAAGGCCACTCATCCTGCCCCATGCGTTCATCGGCCTGCGCGAACAACCGCCCCGCTGCTGGAACAACACCAAGTCCGGCAAAGTAGTTCCCGGAAACTAACATGCAGGTGGCGGTAATCGGCGTGCGGTTGGGAAGCTCCAGCGTGGCATCCTGCGCATACGCGGTCGCCATCAGGGGAACATCTGGCGTGGACGCGCGTAGACGCTGGTATGCGGGATAAGATATCGTCCAGCCTTGATCAAACGGAGTGCGCGCAGCTTGGATCCTGACCAGTTCTTCCGCATGAGGAACGGGCAACCGGGCCAGAATCACTGCATAGAGTAACTGGAACACGCCAAGATTTGCGCCGATGCCAAAGGCCAGCGTGAGCAGTGCGGTTGCCGTAAATGCGGGAGCGCGGCGAAGCTGGCGCAGCGCATGCCGGGCGTCATATAGCAGGTTCTCCAGCCACATCCATTCCCATCGCTCGCGCGTAACGTCCTGGATAAGTGGCAGGTTGCCAAGTTCACGCAAGGAGGCTGTGCGGGCCTGTTCTGGGTCCTGCCCATCGGCAACGCGCTCAGCGATGGCCCTTTGTAGATGAGCTTGAAGCTCTTCGGACAGGCTTTTCCTGGCTCGTTCCCAGGGCCAGTGCATCACCGCTGCACCTCCGGCGCACTCCCGATGGTGGCGTCAGCAAGCTTCTTCAAACGAGTCAAGGAAATGAGTTGATTCAACTTTTCGGCCGAGGCGCAAAATACTTGATCGATACCGCGCTCGAACTCAATGGCCAACGCATCCCCTGAATTCATCAACGGGACAAATTCATATACCCTGCCAAGCAGGACAAATCGGGCCTGCCTAATCTTCACGCCGCCTCTCGTCGATCTGGATCTCATCAATCGTCTGGACATCGGAAACCCTGATCCACAAATATGATCCCGCTCTATTCTGCTCTGATCATTTCGACTGGATTCACTGATACGGCCCGGCGCGCCGGAATGAGGGCGGCACAGATGCCTCCTCCGAACACCAGAACGGCCACAATCATTGCCGTCCATGGATCGTTCGCCTTGACGTCGAAGAGAAAGACCTTGAGCCATCTGCCCGACAGCACTGCAAGACCTGTTCCGAGGGCGACTCCAGTCCCCAACATCCAACATGCCTGCCCGATGACGAGCGTTCGAATATGACGCCGCTGTGCACCGAGCGCAATGCGGATTCCGATTTCGCGTCGGCGTTGAGCTACGAAATGCGCGAGCACACCGTAAATGCCGGCGAGCGTAAGAAGAAGGGCGGAGAGCGCGAAAATCTCCAGGAGCTGTGCTGCAAGCTGCTGGCTTCCAAAGGAGTCCGCCACGATCTGGTCCATGGTCGAGAATGTACTTGCCGCGAGATCGGGGCTGGACGAACGCAACACATTGCGCAGTTCTGGAATCAGTTGAGACGGATCGTTTGGGGTACGCACCGCGACATCCATTGCCACGCCCACGGCTCCTCTGTAAAACATGCTTTCCGGAGTAATCTGGGGAATGCAGACTTCGATCTCCGGTTGAGACGGATCAGCAACTGAAACCTGGCGCTCGTCGTCGAGCACACCAACAACGGTTGAGCGCCTCTTCTTATCGAAGCCGATCAGGCTCTCGCCTAGAATGGCCGAAGGATCGCGATCGTCGCCAAAATAGGCCCTGACAAATGCCCGGTTAACAACCACAACTGCCGGAGACGTGGGATTATCGCCGCTATTGAAGAACCTTCCCCGCAGCATGCGGAAGCCGAAGACCTGCTGCATTTCAGGACCAACCGCTCGAAATTGAGTCTTCATTGCACGCCGCTCGAGATCGATCGCGCTGTGTCCCGCGGGGCGCAGGGTGAAGATCATCGAGAATGTGTGGCCGAGCGGAACCTCGGTCATAAGCGACGCACTCTCGACGCCGGGCAACCGCTTCACTCTGTCGATCAAGGGTTGGTAGAAATCGGTGGTCATGTTGCGTCCGACGAACCGGTACGATGGAATGGTCATATTTGCGACGAGGACATGCTCGGTACGAAATCCGAGAGCAACATGCCGAAGCGCGTAGATTGTGCGCAAGAGTAGTCCGCACCCGACCAGTAGTGTGAGCGACAGCGAAATTTCCGTGACCACAAGTGCGCTGCGTATTCGACGCTGGGTTGTGCTCATTCCGGCCTGCGGCGAACCTTGTCGCAGGTCTGCTTCAAATCTTGCGTGAAAGAGGCCGAATGCCGGCCAGAGCGCAACGACAATGGCCCCGAACACCGTCGCCAATATCAAACCGCCCAGGACGCGCATATCGGGACGCAGCGTTTGGTGAATATTGAACTGGGTTATGACGCCATGCTCAAATGCTTTGAGCATTGCAACGGAAAAGGCGAATCCCAGTACGGACGACACAACGCTGAGGAGTCCGCCCTCGACGAGCATTTGTTGGAGAATTCGGGCTCGGCTTGCACCCAATGCTCCCCGGACAGCAAATTCCCGCTGTCTTCCAACAGAACGAGCGAACATAAGACTCGCAGAATTCACGCACGCGATCAGCCACAACATGACAGACGCACCAAACAGAGACAACGTGGCCTTGCGCACGTTGTCATTCACCAGGGAATGAGCATAAACCTCAAGATCGACAGAGGAGACGTGATCGCGATCGAACAGATCGGTATACGCTTTTGCGACGTCACTCTGAATTTCACGCAACTCCGATTGAGCCGCTGTTAACGAAATGCGCGGGGCTAAGCGTGCAAGAACCCGATAGCGTGGCGAATCGCGATCTCGGGTCATGTCCGAATCACCCAGAACAATGGGCCGCCAGACCACGGGAAGACCGTTCCAACCGCCCGACCCGTATGGGAAGACAACCTCCGGCGGCATAACCCCGACAATCGTCAGCGGCTCTCCGTTTAAATGCGTCACAGTACCGATTACGTTCGGATCGCCGCCAAAATCCTCGCGCCACACGGCGTCACTCAGCAAGATCGTGTGAGCATCGTCCGGCTTGACCGACCCTCCTCCATCCTTTAGCAAGAACCCTCGTCCTAATGCGGGCGGCAGGCCGAGCATTGGAAACGAATTGGCGCTGATTGAAGCACTGCTGACGTGAACCGTACCGTTCTTTCCATCGAGAAACCATACGCGGCTGTTGTTCTCGTCGTAAAAAGAGATTGCCTGGAAAGAGCGGCTCCGGCGTTGCCACTCGACTATGTCAAGGTAAGCCGCGTTTCCGGATTGATCCGACCCCCGTTTCCCTATTTCGGTAACCCTCACTACGCGGCCAGGATTTTCAAAGCGGAGCGGACGTAAAAGTACACGATCGACAACTGTGAACATGGCGCAGGCAGCGCCGACACCGATCGCCAGGGTAAACACGACACTGAGCGAAAACCCCGGTGAACGACCGAGCACCCGGAGAGCGAAGCGCAAATCATTATGAAACCGCTCTGCTCGCGTCCAGCTCCACATGCTGTGTGCGACATCCTGAATGAGAGGGCGATTCCCAATTCCGCGTTGCGCGGCTAACTGCGCGTGCTCCAGACTTTCACCACGGCTGACCCGATCCGCGATGTCCATTTGAAGGTGCGTCTGGAGTTCATCTTCGAGATCCTGTTTGCGCCGTTCGAAGAGGCGCCCGATCCAGCTCATGTTCGCTCCTTCTCAGGGTCCATAATTGCGCCAATGGCGCGAACCAGCGTCTGCCACTGTTGGTGGTCGGATAGGAGTTGCTTCTTTCCGAGGGCTGTAATCGTGTAGAACTTCGCCCGCTGCTTGCTGTCAGTAATTCTCCATTCCGATTTGACCCAGTGTTGCCGCTCCAATCGGTGCAGGGCGGGGTATAGAGACCCAGTTTCGATCTGCAGAACTTCACTCGATTTCAAACGGATACCTTGCGCGATGCCGTATCCGTGCATAGGTCCCCATTGCAGGACCTGAAGTATCAACATGTCCAGCGTCCCCTGCATCACTTCCACTCTGTTTTCGTACGCACGCCTTCTCATGATGTAGACACTCTACTCCCCTGTCCGGTAGGATGTCTACGGCCAGCTAGAGTGCCCTTCCTGCAGGTTAACCCCCAGGTCGGAGTGATGCGAACATTGCCGCGTGCTACCTGCTGGCACCGCGGCTGATTGCCCAGCCTCTGCCGTCTCATACTCCCTTCGGACTATCCATTTGTGGACGGCGGCGCCCGTAATTGCACGCAGGTCGGCGAATGAGTCAATCATTTTTGATGCATGCAATTCTGAATCATCAATGAGTTAGTGACGAGCCAAAAGTGGCCTACTGCTTGCTCCTTCCAGAACCAGTACCGCTCGGCGCGTTGCGACTCGAGCATTGGTGTTCTTTAGCTGGCGGCCATCGATCGGCATCTGGATAACGATTTTAAAGACAGATCACAGCTCATCCGGAAATCGGAAGAAAACGGACAAAGCACCCGTCTGGCAGTTTCCCCCTGAACCAGATACGGGGATTCTCTGCGAACAGACTGATCATCGGGCTGTTTTAGGAATCCGCATCACCTCTCTTAATGGTGAGGGCATGAGATCACAATCATTTGCAGCTCTACTCCTTGTCGCCGCTGGACTCGTCTCTTGCCTGGGAGCCCAGCAATCAAGCCTGGATGTGCTCACCCGTGCAGCGGCCCTGAATGCTGAGGGAAAGTTTCGCGCGGCTTTCGAGCTGGTCCAGCCTCTACTTGAACCCAATACCCAAAAGCTGGATACCACTGTCACCGGCGTCGCTTGGAACATCCGAGGCCTCGCCCTGCAGAACATGGGGAATCTCGACGAGGCGCGACGCAGCTACGAGTCGGCCATCCAGATTCTGCGCGCCTTACCCGATCAGAAGATTCAACACGCAAACGCGCTCGATAACCTCGGCTCTTTGGAGGCCGATAACGGTCAGTTGAACGAATCGAAGGTGTTGCGCATCCGGGCAATGGAGTTGTACGAATCTGCCGGCGACCATGCTGGAGTTGCCCGCGTGGCGAGCAGTCTGGCCGTCATTGAGCTGGCTTTGGGAAGCCGGAGAAGAGCTCGCGATTACATGGCCGATGCATATCGTAAGGAAGGGCAGGTAGCTACCCCCGACCCTCGAAATCTCGCCTGGATCTTCGGCGCAGAGTGCCTGCTCAATGAGGCGGATGGAAAGTTCCAGGCTGGGTTGGATCGAATCAATCGTGTCATCGATTTGTGGACCCAACATTACGGTTCTAACTATTACTTGCTCGCATCAGCCTATTCCATACGCGGACGCCTGTATCACGTGCTGGGGGATGACTCGCGGGCCGTGGAGGATATGAAGCATTCTCTGGCGCTGCTAACAGATAACAATGAGGAGAACTCGAAGCTATATTTCTTTGTAGAAATCATGTACGCAAAGGTGTTGAAGAATTCGGGAAAGAAAGATGATGCATCGCGAATGGAATCCAACGCTCGGGCAGCACTCGAGCGTCTCCGTCATCGGGAATGCAGCGGATGCACAATCAGCGCCGAAGGTATCCGATAAGCGCCAGGCGATTTGGAAACAGCTACACGAGCTGGCAGATCGAGCGCGACCAGCCTAAGGCGCAATCGCGGCGATCGCCCCGAAATCAGCCTGACATGGTGGGCCGTGATACAGGCAGAAAGGCAAAGTCGATGTCCGGTTCTGAACAGTCGTGTGCGAGATCGGGCATGGTTCCTTGCGACAGGCTGACGCTCTTAATCGAAACAGCCACGAACGCCTCGGTACCGATCGATAGGCCTCTAAGACTTTAGAGAGTTCCGTCCCAGGAACCTTGCTGGCGCGGGTGAGCATTTTTCTTTCCCATCCGTCTTATAAGTGCGAGTTGTCGCCAGGAGCCTGTTGACGACCTCAAAGTGGTCGTCAAAGTGCTCAAGCCATGGCGTCCGATCCGGCCTTCCCATCCCCAGGAGGCGCTGATGCAAATACTGCTCCAGGATCTTCGCTTTGCTGTCCGCCAGATCTTCCGCAACCCCGGCTTCTCTCTCACCGCCGTCTTGTCGCTCACCCTCGGCATTGGCGCCACTGTCGCCGTGTACAGCATCCTGTACGACGCTGTTCTGCATCCCTGGCCCTATGCGGGAATAGAACGGATAATCGATGTCTGGATAAGCGACAATGCCGGCCGCGACGGGACGTGGGGTCTGACCGGCCCCCAGATTCGGGAATTGCGCCAGACTCATTCGGTCGAGGATATCGTGGCCTTCGACAACGATACTTTGACGGTAACCGGCAGCGATGTGCCCGATGACGTGCGCGCTGTCAAAATGACGGGAACGGGCTTCCAGTTTCTCGGCCTGACCCCGTTGTTGGGACGCTATTTCGTGCCGGCCGATGCACCCGATGGACAGGATCCCCAGCCCGTAGCGGTACTCAGCTACAAATTCTGGCAGCGGCATTATCGCGGCGATCCCTCCGTTGTCGGCAAGACCATCCAGCTCTCCCACAAGACCTACACGGTTCTCGGTGTAATGCCGGTGCGCTTCACCTGGGGGGACGGCGAAGTATTCCTCCCCCTGAAACTGGAGTCCGATCAACTCCACCGCTACGAACCGAAAATCAAATTGAAACCCGGCGTCAGTTTTACAGCCGCGGAAGCTGAATTCCGGCCCTTCTATCGGGAGTTCGATCACCAGACCCCGAATCTCTTCCCCAAGCAATTCAAGATCAGCGTGCGCGGCCTGGCAGACACCTATACGCGTGATTTGAAGAAGACAATGTACCTGCTCTTCGGAGCCGTCGCACTGCTGCTCGCGATCGGCTGCGGAAATCTCTCCATCCTTCTTCTCGCCCGGGGCACGGCGCGCCAGCACGAATTCGCAGTGCGGTCTGCCGTCGGGGCCAGCCGCCGCCGCCTCGTGCGCCAGCTCCTTACCGAGTCCTTGCTCTTGTCTCTGGCCGGCGCGGGCCTGGGCGTATTGGTCGCGTATCGCGCCATCGGGTTCATCATCCCCCGCCTTCCGGATCACTCCTATCCCTACGAAGCCGACTTCCACATCAACGTACCCGTTCTGTTTTTCAGCGTCGGTCTGGCGGTGCTGAGTGGAATCGTATTCGGGCTATTCCCAGCCTTACAGTCGGCGGGGCCCGGGATCAGCCAGGTGATGCAGACCAGCACGCGGCGCCTGACCGGCGGGGTGAGAGGCAGGCGCATCCACACCGTCCTGATTGCGGGTCAAATCGCGCTGACTCTGCTGCTGATGACTGCCGCCGGCGCCGCCATTCAAGGCTTCATTCGCATGAACACTGTGCCTCTCGGCTACAGTCCGCAGAATGTGATGTCGGTGGGAATTCCGGTCCGCATCACCGCGCACACCACATGGGACGATCGGGGCCGGTTCTTCACGCAGCTTCGCGACAAGATCCGCGGCATGCCCGGCGTGGTCGCCGCTGGAATATCGACCAACGCTACGCCTCCCGAAAGCGGCTGGCGCCTTCCAGTGGAGATCCTGGGCAAGCCGGCCTCCCAGGCGCAAGAGGCTGCAATGGAATTCGTCAGCCCTGAATACTTCACCACGCTCGAAATTCCTCGGCTCCAGGGGCGCGTCTGGGATCAGAACGAAATCGCTCGCGGAGCAGCTCTGGTAATGGTGAATCAAGCCTTTGTTCGCCGCTATCTGGCCGGCGGCGACGCTGTGGGACACTCGGTCCGTGTCCCCCAACTCAACAGCGTCCCACCATATAGGCTCATGGCGCCCGGGAGCAATGGATGGATGCCGGTCATTGGCGTGGTGGCGGATTCTCTGAACGATGGGCTGAACAAACCCGTAGCACCCGCCGTCTACGCGCCGTACACGCTGATGACGGTGCCCTGGACGCAGGTCCTGGTCCGCACCCAGGGCGAGCCGCTGTCCATGCTGCACAGCATCCGCGAGCAAATCGCCACCATCGACCCTGACCAGCAAATTTCAAGCAATGTCCGCGACCTCCATGGCTGGATCCAGAACGAGCCTGAGTTTCAGCGCGGCCGCCTGATCTCGATTCTCTTCGGAGCCTTCTCCATCCTCGGCCTGACACTCGCGGCGGTTGGCCTGTACAGCGTGGTTTCCTACACGGTGGCGCAACGGACCAGCGAGCTCGGCATCCGTTTGGCCCTGGGAGCGCGGCGCGGCGATGTGCTGCGCCTGGTCGGACTGTCCGCCGGAACAAGCGTCGGACTGGGTATCGTCGCAGGCCTCGCGCTCAGCCTGGGAATGAACCGCATGATTGCCCGCTGGGTCGAAAGCGGAACGCGCGATCCACTCGTGATTCTGGCGGTCTGCATGCTTCTTGTCCTGGTAGCTGCAATCGCGTGCCTCGTTCCGGCGCGCAGAGCTCTCGCCGTCGACCCCATGGTTGCATTGCGCTGCGAGTAACTCACCATTTCCACCAGTAGTCAATGAAACCAGTTCGCTTAAGAATCCTTCCTGTCACGATCATTGATGATTCGCAACTGCATTCGCCTTGAGGAGTGACTTATGTCCACCTTTCTCCAAGATTTCCGTTACGCTGGCCGGCAGCTTTTCAAAAACCCGGGAGTTTCCCTCACGGCCGTTCTCTCCCTCGCCCTGGGCATTGGCGCGACCGTTTCTGTCTTCAGCATTATCTATTCTGTCCTGATGAATCCGTGGCCGTATCAGGGAGCCGATCGCATCGCCAATATTGCGCTGCTAGACAAATCGGGACATGGGCAGGAATATGGGCTGAATGGCCCCCAGACGCGTGAACTGACCAAGGCCCGATCCCTGGAATATGTTGTGGCCTTCAACGGGTGGGACCTGACGATAACCGGCAGCGATGTACCGGAAAATGTCCAGGCAATGTATTTCACCGGGAATGTGTTTCAGATGCTAGGTGTACCCGCCATGTTAGGCCGTTATTTTGTTCCCTCTGACGATCCTGACGGCCAGGATCCGCAACCCGTGGCGGTGCTGAACTACAAGTTCTGGATGCGCCACTATAACGGCGACGGCTCGATCGTGGGCAAGACCATCCAACTGGTGCACAAACCGTACACCGTGATTGGCGTGATGCCGCCTCATTTTGGATTCCTGGGTCCGGATGTCTATCTGCCTTTGAAACTCTCCGGCGCGGCAAGCGAACAGTACGGCACGTTCATCAAGCTCAAGCCCGGAGTCAAGCCCGAAGCCGCCGCAGCAGAACTCGAGCCTTATTTCCGCGAATTCGCAAAACAAACGCCCGACCACTGTCCAAAGGAATTCAAGAAGTTCGAGATCCAAAATCTCAGTTACCGGGTTCTGCACTCCATCAGCAAGACGCTGTACCTGCTGTTTGGCGCGGTCGGATTGCTGCTGGCCATTGGCTGCGGCAATGTCTCGATTCTGCTGCTGGCGCGCGGTACCGCCCGCCAGCATGAGTTCGCTGTCCGCTCGGCAGTAGGAGCCAGCGCGATTCGTATCGTCCGCCAGCTTCTCACGGAATCGCTCATCCTCGCGCTGACCGGAGCGGGGCTGGGTGTGTTGCTCGCCTATAAGAGCCTCGGTCTGATTGTCGCGCGGCTGCCGGAGAACTCATTCCCCAACGAGGCTGACTTCCACATTCACGTACCCGTTCTGCTGTTCAGCGTGGCGCTGGGCGTGGTCACGGGAATACTCTTTGGGCTTTTCCCCGCGCTTCAGTTTGCGCGCCCAGAAATCAGCCAGGTGATGCAAACCAGTGCGCGGAAGGTTGCGGGCAACGTACGGGGGAAACAGCTCCACCGTGGTTTGATCGCTGGTCAAATCGCCCTGACGCTACTTCTGCTCACCGCTGCCGGAGCCGCCATCCAGGGCGTGGTCCGCATGATGCGCGTAAACCTGGGCTACGACCCGCATCATGTGATGTCGGTGGGAATTCCGGTTCATGAGAATGCCTTCACCTCGTGGACCGAGCGGGCGAACTACTTCACCCAGCTTCGAGACAAGATCGCCACCCTGCCCGATGTAATCTCAACCGGCATTTCCACCAATGCTACGCCCCCAAACAGCGGCTGGAATCAGCCCTTTGAACTGCAGGGCAAAGCGCCGACCGAAGACCAGAAGGCCAGCGTCAATTTCGTCGACTCGCGGTATTTCACCACACTGGGCATTTCGCTCAAGAGCGGCAGATTGTGGGACCAGGCTGAACTCGGGCGGGGCGCGTTGATGGCCGTCGTCAACGAGGCATTCGTGAAACACTACTACACCAACGGCGATGTCCTCGGGCGGTCGTTGAAGATCCCGTCAATCAAGAGCGATTCTCCGCAGACCCTGGTGGTGCCCGGCAGTAACGGTTGGCTGCAGATCATTGGAGTGACCGGAGACGCGCTCGATGACGGGCTGGACAAGCCCGTTAAACCCGCGATTTACCTGCCGTACACGGTGAACATGTGGGTTTGGACGCAGATCCTGGTGCGCAGTCGCGTCGATCCGCGCACCATCACGCACAGTGTCCGCCAGCAGATTGTCGCGGTTAATCCCGATCAGCAGGCAGAAATGTGGAACGACGGTCTGCTCGAATCCTGGATCCGCAACCAGCCGGTATTTGCCAGGGGACGCCTGGTGTCGGCTCTGTTCGCCATCTTTTCGGTGCTCGCGTTGTTGCTGGCTGCCGTTGGCCTCTACAGCGTGGTGTCTTATTCGGTAGCGCAACGCACCAATGAATTCGGCATCCGCATGGCGCTCGGCGCGCAGAGCCGCCACGTATTCAGAATCGTCTTTGCGTCGGCGGGAGTCAGCGTGGGCCTGGGCATCGCCGCGGGACTGGCATTGAGCTTCGCGCTCAACCGCCTGCTTTCCACCTGGGTTGAGAATGGCTCCGCGAGCCCGCTCATTCTCCTTGCGGTTTCGTTCCTGCTGCTCTCCGTAGCCGGATTGGCCTGCCTTCTACCCGCAAGGCGCGCGTCGGCCGTCAATCCTGTGTCGGCACTGCGCTATGAGTAATGCCCGGGCGAGGATCATCGGCATTGCCTAGATCATTCAGAATTCACCAGACCGGCGGAAGAGAAGCGGTTCTCGCGGGAACTCACTGGAACCTACGACTCCGAGTCGCCCTGCCATTGCACCTCCAAGTCGGGTAAACCGGAAAGGTCGAATCGAGCGTAGCAGTATCTGTCCGCGTACTTTCCGCCGGGGAGTATATTCGCACCCCTCTGTATACCCTCGAACCAGAAGCCGAGTCGCTCAGCGATGCGTCGGCTGGCCTCATTCCCGGCTGAGTGCGTGAGACCGACCCGTCGCATTCCGAGCGCACCGTCGTCCTCATACATCCTCCACAATTGAATTCGACCGTCGTTCTGAGCGATCACAACGTTTGTCCGAAGCGCCGAATACACCCCATAAGGTGAGTCTCGGTGCGACGGAGGGTCATCACTTCTTGTCTTCTTCGTTCCTCTCCAAATACCTTTGAGTCATGGGCGTGATGAATTCGACTCCGCTCACCCTCTGGCCCTCCACGTCGAACTGGAGTTCCTGCGGGCCGTCGAGGACAAAGAAATGTGTCGGCGACTCGGCAAATAATAGCTGCGGGATGGAATTGTCAAGGACTCCCTGTTGCATCTAACAAAGATTTTGACAAATTGATTCCGCGGTGTCACATTGTTGCTGTGACACTGTTCCGGCTCAATCTGACGCCCGGCGAACCAATCTTCGATCAGCTACTCTTCGCCATAACAAGATCGTTCATCAGCGGCGAGCTTCGGCCGGGTCAGCCCTTTCCCTCTGTGCGGATGCTTGCGGTGGAGTTCAAAATCCATCCCAACACAGCGCACAAGGTTGTACAGCACTTGATCCAGGAGCGCTGGCTTGAAGTACGCCCGGGAATTGGAACCGTGGTTGCAGAGATCCCAGAGCCCAGGCCAGGCGACCGCAAACGTCTTCTGCAGCGCGAAGTGGAGCAGCTTGTCGTCGAAGCGAAGCGGATGGATCTCGATATCCGTGACGTAATACGCGCGATCGAGGAGCAGTGGGCAATGCTCGAAAAGGCTGAGGAGGTAAAGCGCAGATGATCCACGTCGATAACCTTTGGAAGAGATTCGGGCGCTTCGAGGCATTGCGAGGTTTGAGTTTCGAGGTGCCCGAGGGAAGCGCGTTCGCAATGATCGGTGCCAATGGGGCCGGAAAGACCACAACCATTAAGGTGCTGATGAACATCCTGGAGCCGACCCGGGGAAATGCGACGATGCTGGGCGTGGACTCGCAAAGGCTTTCGGTCCGGGAACTCGCGCAAATCGGGTACGTCTCAGAAAACCAGGATATGCCCTCTCGCTTGACCGTTGGGGAATACACGGCCTACCTGCGGCCCTTTTATCCCACGTGGGACCGTGATCTGGAAGCATCGATTGCGCGCCAACTCCGGTTGCCGCTCGACAGGAAAATTGGACATCTGTCGCACGGCATGCGCATGAAGATGGCGTTGATGTGCGCATTGCCGTACCGGCCAAGGATATTGGTTCTTGATGAGCCTTTTAGTGGACTCGATCCGCTCGTAAGAGACGAATTCATGGAAGGACTGCTTGGCCAGGCGGGCGAGATGACGATCTTGATCTCGTCACACGAACTGGCCGAAATCGATGGCGTGGCGACTCACATCGCGTTCGTCGATGAAGGAAAGGTGCTGTTTCAGGAGTCGATGAGCGATTTGATTAAACGGTTTCGTGAAGTCCGTGTGACATTGGATCGCGAAGCCACACGTCCCAGCGCGGCTCCCAAGGAATGGATGGGCATGCAGATGACCGGGAACGTGCTCACCTTCGTGGACACGCAGTTTGATGAAGTCGAGCTTGGTGAGCGCATTCGTTCGCGAATGCGAGATGTCAGAGTCATCGATTCGCAGCCGATGGCTCTTCGTTCCATTTTTACGACCTTAGCTCGCGCGGCTCGTGACGCCGAAGCATAGAAAGCAGGGACAGCATGGTCTGGCACATTTTTAAGAAGGATTGGAAGCTCCTTTGGCTGTTTGTTGCGATAGCGGCGTCGCTTCACTGCATTAACGTACTGGTCTACTACCGGCGCGGCCTGTTTAGCGACGATGCCACGCTCGAAATGCTGGCGGAGTATCTCCCTCAACTGGCCATCTTTGGCAGCGCGTTCCTGATTGCGGCTATCGTCCATCTCGACGCCATTCCCGGCGTTCGCCAGGATTGGCTCATACGTCCGCTTCCCCGCGGCGTCCTGCTCCTGGAAAAGCTCCTCTTCGTGCTGGTTGCCGTGGAAGGGCCCATCGTCGCGGCCAACCTGGCTGAAGGGCTCGCCGACGGCTTTTCGCTCCAGTCCTCGCTCTTCCATGCACTCGGCTACGCCGCATTTCTTCTGTTCTTCGTCGTGCTGCCGATCTTCACCTTTGCCTCCGTCACCAGCAACATGACCCAGGCCTTCATCTTCGGATGCGGATGCACCTTGATCATGGGTACTTTCCTGACGCTCACTGGCTGGTGGGACTTCGCCTCCCATCACACGCTGCTCACCGTCACCCACAGCGGCATCGGATGGATTGCCGAGATCTTTCGATTCGGGCTGATTGTCGTGGCGGCAATCGTCATTCTGGGTCTCGAATACTTCCGCAGAAAAACCACCCTGGCGCGCGTCGTGCTCGTCTGCTTTGGCTCCCTCCTGCTTATCTCGTCCTATGTGCCGTGGAAACCGGTCTTCGCCATCGAGACGCGGCTCTCTCCCAGGCCCGCGGCAGCAGCGGCCATGAATCTCGCATTCGACCCTACGCTCGAGCGATATAAACCGCCATCAGGCTTGAAGGACCTTGGTCAGGGAAACCGAAATGAGAACGACGCCAGGGTGTTCCTCTTTCTCCCCTTGCACATCACAGGAATGGGCAATGACGCGGTCCTCCTGGCAGATCGCGTCGATGTCTTTTTAGTCGACCGCGACGGCCGAACAATCTACCACAGCGCCGGGGGAGAACTCGAAGTGGCGCGAGAAGGACCGCAGCCCAAGGACGAACCCAAGTACCAGCAATTTCCCATTCCGAGGGCGATCTACGAGAAAGTCCGCGATCAACAACTCTCCGTCAGGCTCGTCTATTCGCTCACGCTCTTCGGCCTCGAGAAGTCCGTCTCCATGCCCGCGCTGAATGGCGACATGCGCACACCCGATTGGGGCTGGTGCCAGACAAAGATGAACGAAGCCGGAACCGCTGTGTCCCTTCATTGCATGAAGCCCGGGCAAGCGCCCATCTGCGCAACAGCCTTTCTCGAGAACACCGCCAGCGGTGCGCGTAACCCTTCGCGATCAGCCTGCATCTCCGAGTATGGTCCGCTTACGAACCGATTCTCCGACGATCTCTCCCGCTTCGGCGTCAACTTTCCATTCCGTGACCCCGCCGGCCTCGCCAAATACCCGGTCGATGGGCCGCAGCTCTCCGATTCGCGGATCGTCATTCGGATGTATGAGCCGGAATCTCACTTCACGCGGACCCTGGTTATCCCGAATACCAGGCTGCCCGATTGGGAGTCGCAATAGCAATGAATAAAGGTACAGTCAGACGCACAAGGGCGCGTTCGCCCGAAGTGTTCAGACCTTTCAACCGTGATATACCTTGACCTTCTACATCTGGAAATGTATATGTAGAAGCTACAGGTATGAAGAAGACCGACGACAGGTTTGACCTTCCGCAAGGCACTCTCGATCTCCTCATCATGAGGATCGTTGCGCTTGGACCCATTCACGGCTATGCCATCGCGCAAAGAATTCAGCAGATATCGCGCGATGCACTCCAACTCCAGCAAGGATCCCTCTATCCGGCGCTGCATCGTCTCGAATACAAGAAATTCCTTAGCTCTCGATGGAAGGCCTCCGAGACCGGCCGGGAAGCCAAGTTCTACGAACTCACTGCCAGGGGACGAACTCAGCTCAAGGCGGAAAGCGATAACTGGACGCGTCTGACCGACGTGGTCAGCCTGATTCTCGAGGGAACTCTGGAAGGAATCTGATGGGAGGGGAAATCCGATGGGCTGGCTCCGGAGACTGTTCTCCCGCAACCGAATGGAGCGCGACCTCGACAAGGAACTGCGCTTCCACTTCGAATCTCAGGTCGCGGACAAGGTTCTTTCCGGCATTCCGGAGAATGAAGCCCGTCGGCTTACACGCATCGAGTTCGGCGAAATCGAGCAGATTAAGGAAGACTGCCGCGAACGCCGCGGAACCATGTGGCTGGAGTCGCTGGTGCAGGATCTTCGCTACGCTCTTCGCCAGTTGGGAAAATCCCCTGGCTTCACGCTCGCCGCGATCCTCACTCTGGCCCTCGGCATCGGCGCCACCACGGCAATCTTCACGCTCCTCGAGCAGGTGATGTTGCAATCGCTGCCCGTGGCCAGCCCGGACCAGTTGTGGCGCATCGGCGATGAACCCCACTGCTGCGACTGGACTGGATACAGCCAGGACAGCGACGATGAGCCCGGCAACTGGACTCTTTTTTCCTGGGAAGCCTACAGGCAATTCCGCGCAAACACACCGGGATTCCAGGATCTGGCAGCACTCCAGTCGGGTAGCATGCCCTTGAGAGTGCTGCGCCCCGGCTCATCGGGACCGCCCGATACTGCCAATGGCGAGTTTGTCTCCGGTAACTTCTTTCAGACTCTCGGCATTTCCGCCTGGCGCGGAAGGCTCTTCGTCGACGCCGACGACCGGGATGGCGCGCCGCCGGTCGCACTCATGAGCTTCCATGCCTGGCGGGAGAAGTATGGCTCCGATCCCTCGGTCGTCGGATCCACATATTCCATCAACCACCAGGCCTTCACGATCATCGGTGTCGCCCCGGCAGGTTTCATTGGAGCCAAGATGGCCAGTTGGGGCTTGGCGGATATCTGGATGCCGCTTGCGACCGAGCCGTTGCTGTTGGGGATAACCGCCCGAATTAAAAACACCCGCGTCGATTGGCTGGACTTGATCGGGCGCGTGCGCCCCGGAACGAATCCAAAAGCCCTCCAGGCTCAGCTTCAGGGTGAATTGCAGGGCTGGCTGGCCAGCCACCTCGTTGACATGACTCCGCAGGAAAAAGCTGTGTGGCACAAACAGAGTCTCCGCATGTCGCCCGGGGGCGCAGGTTTCTCGTTTTTGCGCAAAGCTTACAGCAGGGATCTGCTGCTGCTCATGGTCACGGCCTGTTGTGTGCTGCTGGTGGCCTGCGCCAACATCGCCAACCTGCTGCTCGCGCAAGGGCTGAAGAACAGACACCAGACGGCAGTACGCGTAGCGCTGGGGGCCTCGCACGGGCGCCTGATCAAGAAAGCGCTGCTCGAAAGCGTTACGCTCTCCCTGATCGGCGGCGCGGCCGGTGTGGCCGTAGCCTGGGCGGGCGCCCGGTTGATTCTTTATCTCGCTTTCCACACGCAGAAACAGAGCAGTTGGATTCCCGTCCACTCTTCACCCTCAACACTCGTCCTTCTGTTCGCGCTCGGGGTCTCGGTGCTCACGGGCGCGATCTTCGGAATGATGCCGGCGTGGATGACCTCGCAAGCCGATCCAGTCGATGCGCTGCGTGGCGCCAGTCGCGCCATCGCCGGCGGCGGTCACTGGGCGCAGAAGGCTCTGGTCATTGTTCAGGCCGCTGTATCGCTGGTGCTGCTGAGTGCGGCCGCCATGCTGGGCGATAGCCTGCGCCATCTGGAGCACCAGGACTTCGGATTCAATCCCGATAGCCGCTACCTGGTTTCCATCGGTTCACCGTTGCTGGCCAACTATAAGCAGGAGCAACTGGTCCCGCTTTATCGTGAGATTCAAGAGCGGTTCAAGGCCATCCCCGGCGTGCGCAGCGTCAGCGCGGCCACCTATGCCCCCATGAGCGGCAACCAGGCGGGCCACGAAATTCGCATTCAGGGCAAGCCCGAGCCCGGCCCAACGGAAGATATCTACGCCGACTGGAGCCGCATAACGCCGGGGTTCTTCGATACCATCGGCGCCCGAATGCTCGCCGGCCGTGCCATCGACGAGGACGACACGGCGAGCACACGACGTGTCGCGGTTATCAACCTGGCCTTCGCAAAGAAGTTTTTCGGCGGCCAGAATCCCATCGGCCGGCACTTCGGTCCGGGTCCTATAAAGAATTCCGGGACCTACGAGATCGTCGGCGTCGTCCAAAACATCCACTACGTAAGTTGGGGTTTCACCGACCCAGACCGGCCCATGTACTATGTCCCCGAGACCCAGACCATTGCCTTCGATCAGCGCGATCTCCAGAGTGACGAGCTTGTCTCGCAGAACCTCTGGAGTACGGTGATCTGGGCACCCGACCATCCCGCGAACCTGTTCACGCAGATAAAGAACGCGCTGGCCGAAATCAATCCGAACCTGACATGTACCGCTCAACCATATTCACAGGCGATTCAGGAAATCTTCGGTCAACAGAATATGATCGCCAGCCTGGCTTGGCTGTTTGGCGGCGTGGGCCTTGTGCTGGCGGGGATTGGCCTCTACGGCGTAACCGCCTACGGCGTCGAGCAACGCAGGAGCGAGATTGGCGTCCGCATGGCCCTGGGCGCCGATCGCCGCTCAGTGGTCGCCATGGTGCTGCGCGGAGCGTTCTGCCAGGTCGGCATCGGATTGGGGATCGGGATTCCGGCGGCAATTGGAGCGGGATATCTCATGGAAAGCCAGCTTTTCGGGGTCACGCCGTGGGACCCGCTGCTATTGGCGGGTGCCACTGTGCTCCTCGGATCGGCGGCACTGGTTGCTGCGGTGATTCCCGCGCAAAGAGCTTCAGGCACGGACCCTATATTGGCACTGCGCAATGAATGATCCCTTAGAGGTATGTGGCTAATTACCAAGTGAAATCGCAGGCTTGCCGGCGAATCGCTCGCTGATGTGCTCTCCAATACGGTCCGCGAAGCTACCTTGCGGCCCGATAGTGGCGTTCAGCAAAACGACAGCGGCATAGTCACCCTTCGGATTGAAGAAGACATAGGCGCTGTATCCGCCGGTCGCACCGTTATGCCAGAAATCACCCGTGGCGGCATTGTAGAGCCATGCCAGCGCAATCTTCTGGGATGAACTCATTCCGCCCAGAGAGTCGGCACGAAGTTCGTGGTCCTGCACGATGGCGGCGGAGATCGTCCTGGCTGGAGCCGACGCGTTGGCAGGCTTTACTTGTTCGGGATGGAGATTGGCTTCAAGGTAAATCAGCATGTCCGATGCAGTGGATCGGATGGCGCCCGCCCCCGCGAAAGCGTCCAGATCCCAGGCATGCGCCGCGCGATGGTCTCCGGTATGACCAGGCAGAAAGCGCGCCTATTGCTCCGGCGAAAGCGCGATCGCAGTGTCGTGCATTCCCAGCGGATCGAGCACCTCATCTTTGAGAAGCTGCGGATATGGTTCTCCGGCGCGGACCGACAGTGCCTGGCCGAGCAGCCCAAAACCATAATTGCTGTAATTAAAAGTCGCGGTGTCAGGTCGTTGTACGCCGTGCTTTGCCAGAAAAGCATACATATCTGGCGCGTGATAATCGGCATAGGGATTGCTCTCGTCCGCGGGCTTAAAGTTGTCGGGCATCCGCGGCAGCCCCGAGTGTTGTGTTGCGATATCGAGCAACGTGATCTCAGAACCAGTCGGTTTCTGCACTGTCCCCGGCGGCAGCAGTTCGCGCACCGGATCGTCCAGCTTAACCTTACCCTGCTCCACCATCTGTGAGAGGATCAGGCCGGTGAAGGTCTTCGTCACCGATCCAATCTCGTAAATCGAATCCTGCCTGGCCACCCCGTAATTGAAGAACCTCCGCACGCCATGATCTACGACGGCGATCGAAACGCTTGCTCCCGTCGCAGGCGCAAGCTCGCCGGACTTCAACGCCACAGCCAGGTCGAGAGCAAGCACGGATTCGAGATCCGCCGCATGAGCAGGCGCCATTGCTGCATCGAATGTGGGAGGCAGAATGGGCTTTGCTGCGATCTCTTCCTTCTGCCGTGTGAGCGTCAACGGCAAGGCATTGCTGTTCTGGCTCCAGGTGCCCGTGAGCGTATTTCCGTCAGTGGAGAGCTTGCCCGCGTAATGCCCCTTCACAACAGGAACGTCGAAACCGAGTTCATCGCCGTTGATATAAATCGTGGACGATATTCGTCGCTGATGGTCGTATCATCATGTCTGCCAAATCAGTTCCAGCTGCATCATTTCCAAGCAAAGTTGGTCGGCCCGTCAAATGATCAGATATCCGATTCAGGAGCAAGAACCCCTGGTTACAGGATTTCCGCTACGCCCTGTGCATGTTTCGCAAGAACCTGGTGCTGATGCTGGTGATTCTAGCCTCCCTGCCGATCGGTATCGGGGCCAATTCCGTAATCTTCAGTGTGGTGGATGCATTGTTGTTACGGCCGCTTTGCGCAGAGCCGCACTTCACGTTGACGGGTCGAGAACAGCGTGGGAGTTGCGCTTTTCCTCATACTCCCAATTGAGCCAATGGACATTCCGCGGTGGATTTCGAACCGGTCTTTGTCAGTCTGGAACCGTGCCGAGGTCTGTTAACCAGTTGAGTGCAGGACCAGAGGGGAAACGGAAGCAGAATCAGGTGATCGAGTCACCCCTTCTATCTTTATCGCTTTGCGGAAGAAGATTCGTCAGGCTGGACGTGATCCTGCGATGAGGATATCTACCAGTCTCCTGGCACTTTGCTGCCAGTCCGAGCCTGAACCCATATGCGAAACGCCGATCAGCGCCCGCAGCAGGTCGGATGGGTCAAGGTCTTTTCGCACAGCGCCGGTCTTTTTTGCGCGTTTCACCAACTTATCGATTGCCCCTTGGATCTGACTGCGAGAACCTTCATATAATCTGGAAGGGCCTCCCACAACGCTATTGAGGGCCGGCGCAATGATGTGCTTTGCCGCAATGTAATCGATGAGCATGAGCATCCAGGCCCGCAAGGCGTCAATGGGAGCCATCTCTGCGGCGAACCTGCTCTCGGCGGCAGCCAGTCTTTCCACCTCACACCGGTAGACCGATTCGATCAGCGCATCCCGCGTAGGGAAATGGCGATACAAGGTGCCCGCTCCAACGCCTGCCTGTTTGGCGATCTCGTCCAGGCTGGCATCCGCTCCATGACGGGTAAAGGCTGCCTTCGCCACTTCCAGAATGCGCTCGCGATTGCGCTGTGCATCCGCTCGGGGCCGGCGCGGACCAAGTTGTGAATTTTTCCTCAACATCCCCTCAAAAATCCTGCAACCGGAGAATGTCTCCGATTATCTATTCATTCGGAGAATGTCTCCGTTTTAATGGGAACGACATCCATTCGTCAATTCTGCTCTAGAAATCAAGGAGATTCCTATGCGTGTTTTCGTCACAGGAGCTACGGGATTCATCGGCTCCAGGATTGTTCCGGAGCTAATCAGCGCAGGTCATCAGGTGCTCGGCCTTTCGCGCAGTGATGCGGGCGCTCAGTCATTGTCCGCGGTGGGAGCTCAGGTGCAGCGCGGCGATCTGGAAGACCTGGAAAGCTTGCGCAGGGGGGCGGCCGCTTCGGATGCCGTCATTCACGTCGCTTTCTGGCATGACTGGACGCGATTTGCGGAGAGCTGTGAGCTCGACAGGCGCGCTATTGAGGCCATTGGCGCAGTGCTCCAGGGTTCCAGCCGCCCGTTTATCGTCACCTCCGGTGTGGGAGTAGCCCAGGGCCGCGCCGCCACAGAGGATGATCCACCGCTTTCTTCTCCATCGCTACCTCGCGTATCTGAGGTGACGGCTGTTGCCCTGATGGAACGCGGTGTGCACGCCTCGGTGATGCGTTTGCCGCAGGTTCATGACACGGAAAAGCAGGGCCTCATCACGCCCCTGATTGCCATTGCACGCGCAAAGGGAGTCGCGGCGTACATCGGTGATGGTCACAACCGCTGGCCTGCTGCGCATGTGACCGATG
Organism: uncultured Acidobacteriota bacterium; assembly: GCA_963730805.1. Taxonomy (GTDB): domain Bacteria; phylum Acidobacteriota; class Terriglobia; order Terriglobales; family Acidobacteriaceae; genus Telmatobacter. The sequence goes on from CAVSTL010000008.1 coordinate 159,683, forward strand.
TCGCCCGGCTCTACCGGCTCGCCCTGGAGAAATTCACAGCGGGAGCCCGGTATCACGCGGTGGCGGAAGAGAGCGTGCCGTTAAAGGACATTGCCACCGTCATCGGCCACGGCCTCAACGTTCCTGTCATTTCTATCTCACCGGAAAAGGCGGAAGAGCATTTCGGCTTCTTGGGATTCTTCGCAGGCAGAGACGCACATATTTCCAGTGCCCAGACGCGCGCAAGGCTGGGCTGGAATCCGACGGGTCCTGACCTGCTCACCGATCTTCGGAACATGCGTTACACGCAAGCCTGAATCCATCATCGATCACGCGCAACAATAAGGAGAATCGACATGAGGAAGACTTGGTTCATCACTGGCGCCTCTCGTGGCTTCGGCCGCATCTGGGCTGAGGCCGCTCTCGAACGCGGCGATCAGGTTACAGCGACTGCCCGCAAACTCCCCGATGTCGCGGACCTGAAGCAACGCTTTGGCGATCAGGTGCTGCCCCTCGCTCTCGACGTGACCAACTCCGAGCAGGTTCAGCAGGTGGTTGAGCAGGCACACGGGCATTTCGGCAGATTAGACATTCTGGTTAACAATGCCGGCACGACCTTGTTCGCCGCTACCGAAGAGGCAAGCGACGAACAAATCCGCGGCCTGTTCGACGGGAACTACTTTGGCATGGTCCGAGTGCTGCGAGCCGCTCTGCCTCTGATGCGAGAGCAGAGGAGCGGTCACATTCTCGGCGTGTCGAGTGGCCTTGGCATTACCACTTTGCCGATGATCGGCTTTTATTGCGCGACAAAATGGGCGGTGGAAGCGATGCACGAAGCGCTTGCGCAGGAAGTGAAAGGGTTTGGGATCAAGGTGACGCTGGTTGAGCCTGGCGCCTACGCAACCGATTTCGGAAAATCCGCACAGATCGCCGATGTTCTCGAACCCTACGCAGATTTTCGGAAGCAGTTCCTAACGCGTTTGGCCGGCCTGGAACGAGGCGACCCCAACGCAACAGCCGGGGCCGTCCTCAAGCTTGTGGACGCGGACAATCCGCCGCTACGGCTTGGGCTGGGTAACTCGATTCTTCCGCGAGCGCGCGCCGCATATGCCGAGCGCCTGGCCACGTGGGAAGCGTGGGAGGACGTATCGAATGCGGCCATGGGTGAACCCAAGAAAACGGCGACAGAATGGATTGAGCAATTAGCCGAAGCGACCCCGGTTCGGCCATGAATGCCGGCGGTGGAGCAGTCATTCGGCGATGGGCGACGAATGCCTGCTCCTGGTGTGTCACTCTCGAATCATGGAAAGGACTCGACAAGTGACCTATCGTTACGCGCGTTCCAGAGGGGGAGTGTGTAAGCATGCGTTGCCCTGTACGCGCCGATCGACGCTCCGCTCAGGATCTCATTGCCGTCGTGTGCATCTCGGCCGTGTTTTCTGAACCCACAGGCATTGACTCACGTTTGCCGCGGATGGACGGCGCGTTTGCGAGGAACCACACGGCGATCACCGAATCGAAGACCATACATCCGAGGGATGAGGTCCGCATATAAGGCCAGATGGGGTGCCCAAGGAGGTGATGGGGAAGGTCCCAGGCAGCATGCATCAGCCATGCAATTCCGATCGCGCGGTATGAACGCAGGCCAAGATAGATCACAGGCGTCGCCAGGATCGGATAAACGAGCTCCCCTACGCCAAACACCCCTCCGATATACGCGCCCACCGCGCCAGCCGCGAAGATAGCGTTGAAGCTTCGTCGCGCCGGGTACGGCACAAGAGACATGATGACGATGAAGACAACTCCTCCGAGAGCAGGTCCAATAAAATCCATCGGTACAAGAGCCGATACGTTTGACATCGGTTCCCCCTCGTCAACCTAACTTAAACGCCAAATGGCCAATCCACGTTTCCATCAGGGCCATTCTGGAAATGCGCCAAGCTCTGTTATCTCCACCCGCAGTCGCAATTGATAGATGCAGCGAATTGCGCTCTCAATCAACGGACCCTGTCCGTTAGCAGCGCTTTACCCGCCGCTAACGCTCGTAACGCCATTCGCTAATGAAATGGAAGCCGCGCTCGAGGAGCGGGTAGTGGGAGGGGGTTGGGATTCGGGTCAGGGTCAGAACAGCGGGGCTGAAGGGCGAGGCGGGTTTGCGATTAAGGTCGGGTTTGGGCGGGTCGGGTGGCAACGAGGTGAGAACGAGGTGGTTGGGGTCGGAGAGCTGCCAGGCGTAGTTGGTGGGTGCGCCGATGAAGTAACAGTTTAAACGGACGGTGTGTTGTTCGGAGTTGAGATTCACGCCGGAGAGCCAGAGTTCGCCGTCCGTGGAGCGGGAATACGCGCGGCCGGAGGGGGCAACATAGAGGTCCGTGACTGGAAGGCCCCTCGGGTCGATGAAAGCGCCGGACGCCGGGTGCATAGCGTCGAGATGCCAGGCGCCGACCATAGGGGATGGCGTGCGGAGCGCGATTTGGAGATGGTGCCAGCTGATCGTCATGAAGATCGGTCGGACGACGAGGAAGGCGACGGCGAAGACGATCTCGGTGACGAGGGCGGCGATGCGCCCGGCGCGGCGGCTGATGGGAGGGATCCAGGCGGCGGTGGGCGCAGTAGGTTTGTGGCTCCAGAAGTAGCGGCAGAGGGAGAGAACATCGGGCACGGCGAGGAAGATGCAGCCGAGGAGCAGGTTGGTGGCGAAGAGCTTGACGGGAACGTCGTAGCAGAAGTTGTAGAAGACCACGTTTGTGATGACGAAGGCGGAGAACAGAGCGCCGGCCAACGCGGTGCGGCGGTAGAGGAGGAGGATGCCGCCGAGAACCTCGGCTGAACCACAGATAATCTCGTAGACGGGGTTGAGTCCGATGAGATTCCAGAGAAATGTCATGGGAGCCATATTGCCGACGGGCTCGGTTAGGATCGCGACGGACGGAGGTGGCATCTGCAGCGGGAAGACTTTGGCCAGGCCATAGCCGATCATGAACATGGCGCAGGTAAGGCGGAGTAAGAAGCGAAGCCACGTGTGGAGAGTGCGATAGTTGGTGCGAGGGTTGCCGCGAAAGTGGGAAATGATGGTCCAGAGGATGCCGCCAGCCAAAGCGAAGGTGAGCACAAGGCCGTCGTGAATCCAGTTCATCGCAGTGTCGCCGGACTCGCTCGGATGCCAATGGGCGGCGATGCCGGAGAGATGAAAAAGACGCTGGCCGGCGAACTCGGAGAGATGATTCAGCGGCCAGTTAAGCTTGTCTTGGATCCAGCCGCCGACGACTGGTAAGACGTCCAAAAGGGTTCCATTAGCACCGAGGACGATGAAACAAAAGAAGTAGAGGAAGGCGATACGAAAGCCGAAGCGGGTGGCTGGACTCCAGGAAGCGGGAGGAGTCGCAACCGTGGTGTCCGGTGCGTCGACGTGGGTGGAGCTGCCTGAAAAGTCCAAACGAAACCTCGCTGGGAATGACTCAAATGTTGGACGATTTGCAACGGCGGTGGGTCACGGGTCAAGGACAAACTGTACGGAGTTGGGAACCGATTCACGTCGAGCGTTCCTGATCCTTATGGAGAGGCGATCGCCGTTCTATGGCGCGGCTTTGTGGGTGGGAAAGGATAAAGAAAAACGCGCTTCTCGAGTCCTCACGGACTACGCCGGCCGCACCGTGCACGAGGACGCGTTGCCCCGGCTGAAGACCGCCGTGCTCGAACAGCCCCTGCCACGCGGTCAGGCCCGGCATTACCAGGGCCGCGCCCACCGCGAAGTCAACGTCGCCCGGCAGGCGGCTCGGGGCTCCACCAGCCTAACCCCCGACGTTCCTTGCATTCTGATCCGTCGCCACAATCGCCTTCATCACTCACCTCCGTGTGTCGAATTCATGACTGTAGCCTGGACGCATCGCGCTCAGTTGAGTTCCTGGCGAGTCCGATGAGCAGCCCTTCGGGTCCGCGGATGTAGCAGAGCCGATAAGAGTCCTGATACCGGACTACGTCGCCCGCGACCTTTGCGCCGTGCTTGAGAAGCCTGCAAGCGTCTCGTCGATATCGCCCGCCGCGAACATGACGCGGAGGTAGCCTAAAGCGTTCACCGGGCGCTGCGGTGATCCGCAACGACAGATGGCGTGAGGAAGCGGGAGAGCTCGAGACGACTATGGCCATCGGGCTGACCGGCAAGTCCGGTGACGCGTCCTGCCCATTCTCCTTCGATCGTGGCCCGCCCTTCGAGTTCAAGGCCGAGCTCTCGAAAGAAATCAAGTGTCCCTCCGATATCATCGACGACAATTCCTACGTTGTCCATTCTTTTCAGCGCCATGCGCGAATCTACCCAATGTCGCCTGCATGCAACAACGGCGCTCTGCAATGTCAAAAATACGAGCGTGCGGAGATTTCCCGGTGCCTTACTCCTTCAGTTCCTTATCGGGCTTGCTCTTGTTTGCCAATTTATCCGCCGCAAGCTTTTCTGCGGTAGTCAAAGCGTCAGCGGCGCTGACTTTCACGTCCGGTTCGACTCCCGTGCCTTCCCAGTCTCCCTTCGTAACCGGGTTGATGGGCCGTGCGAAAGGAACACCGATGGTGAAGTGGTCTCCGGCAGGCATGCCGCGCACTGGATGGGCCCCACCCCCTGTGGCTTCACCAACAATAGTGCCCCGCTTTTGGGTCTTCAGGTCGAACGTGAACTCCTCTCCTCCGGAAAACGTCCCATGCGAGGTGAGGACATACACGGGCTTGTCGATGAAACGCTGTCCTGGAACCCAAGGGAGTGTCCAGTATTGGTGTGTCTCGTTATTGTCGCGAGCGGTGAGGTCATTGATGTGGGTCGGCTCCCTGAATAGATACGACACCATGAAATCCACCATGCTGGGATCGCCGCCATGATTCTCACGCAGATCAAAGATGAGCGCATCCGTGTTGGCGACGAAGTTCATGGCCGCGACGACGGTAGGCGCGCAGAACTCCGGCGGAGGAAAGGCATCAAATTTGACGTAGCCGACATTGTGGTTCAGGATTTCAAGCTTGGAAAATGTGCAGTTCTGATGCTCCAGCATGGTGCGGAAGCGCGCCTGCTCAGCGGGGCTGGGCTCGTGCGGTCCCGGCGCAGAACCAGGCGGCTCCGGCATCACATACGGATCGTATCCAACAAAAAGATGCTGATCATGGCTGACGGCGCGCAGGTCTTGCCTGAGGGCGTCGGCGAAGTCGTTGCCGTCGGTCATCGAGTTGTAGTCGCCATGCTCCTGGTGTTCATGGATTGCCTGAATCATCTTCGCAGCGACATCGGGATAGATATAGTGGTCGGTTAATTGCTTTCCAATGGCATCAATGGTCTTCTGCCGAACCGCCGCATCAAGCTGGATATCTTCAAGTTTCGCGTCTGGCGGTAGCGCGCGAATACTCAGCCGTTTGACCTTTGGCGGCGTCGTACTCTGTAGTTGCATGACCCCATAAGCATCAATCCCATCTCCTCGGCCGTGAACTCGAAACGTAAGTCGGTCCGGCTTGCTCTCAACGACCGAAATGAAATTGAAACCGCCCGTCTGGCCGCTGAACGAAACCAGCCCGTCGGTGTTATTGGCAGGATCATATTGCTTCACATAGGCGTCGATGCGGTCGTGTGCGCCGCTGTTGAATGCATCCAGAAATGCCTGCAGGGTCCGGCCCGCCGGTGTGTCCGGAATGCTTGCATCTGCCCGTGCGCCGAGCGGAGCGAGCGCTACAGTCAGAAGAGCCACAGTGACTCTCAGAAAAGCCTCGATACGTAGTCCTGGTTGAAGAGACTGAATAAGCATTTGGACCTCCTTGGGAGCCGGGGAAATGGAGTTCGAACGTACGACGGATACTAACCGTGTATCTCACGCGCACCTCATTGGACGTGCCACTCACACCTTCGACACATGACAGCACGGCAGACGATACGGCACGGGAACTCGCCCGCGTTGGGGAGACAACCCCGGAGTAATATCCGGATCGGTGACAAATCTGGTCATCGACTCGGCCGTTACCCTCTTTGCGTTTATAGCAAAATGCTTCAAGCCCATGACTCCGAACAGTTGTTAATTCTCCCGCATGATCGTAGCAGGGGAAACGACAGAGGCACGCCTCGCAGGGAGCATGCTCGCGATGATGATCGCTGCAGCCGGCAAGAGTGGGGCGATCAGCCACACGAGAAATGGTGGCGAAGTGACGACCGTGATACCGGCGATCATCACTCGCAACAGTGCATAAGACAGCAATGTTCCTATCGCGGTGCCCACAAACGCGAGTTCGCCTGCGTTCTTCACAACCAGTAGGACGATTCGCCAACGCGGAGCTCCGAGCGCAATGCGAAGCGCTCGCTCCCGCTCGCGTTGGCGTTCAGCATCGCCCTGGGAACTCAACAGACCGAGGATGCTGAGCAGCACCCCTGTAACTGCCGACGCACCGCCAATCAGGGTCGCAATCCGCAATCCTGCCAAACCTGAGTGTGCCAACTGCCTGTCGAAGGTATCGATGCCGATAGGAGCTGAGCTGCCCCCTGGCACATTTTGAACCTTCTCACGAAGGTCGGTTGCCACACCGCTGTTCCACTTCGAATATCTGACCATCAGCGTCATGCGCGGGGGGCAGTCTTGCCACATCGGGAAGTAAATTGCGGGCTCCGCATGTTGTTCGAATGTCCCGAATACCTGTGACCTGACTAGCCCGATGATCTCGGCTCTATTGCCACTGTCATCGATGACTCCGGCGCCGAGCGGTTTGCCGTTGAAGTAGAAGACGGCGGCTTCCTGATTGATCACTGCCACCCGTCTCTGGCCGGAAATTCCATGGTCCGGAAACGTGTGTCCGGCGATCAATGGCATGTCCAGTGCGCGGAAATAGTTTGCTGAAACGAGATTTGCGCTCAGCTGTATCCCCTCTACAGGAGGTGCGAGAGGGGCACGAAAGTGTGCGTCCCTGATCGGGCTCGGTGCGTCTGGTTGATCGAGATAACCGTAGTAAATCGTTGGCCGCCGTTGCTGCTCCGCGTCGCCTGCCTTTGTTTTGAACACACCAATGATCTCGATTCCATCATCGGCGGAGTCCCGTATGACTGCGCCGGCCGTCTTGCGGCCGAACAGTTCCTTTGCTGCTTCCTCGTTTACCACAGCAACTCTGTGGCCTTGATCGCCTAATCCGAACATCCTTCCGGCGATCGGTTGGTTGTCCAGAAACTTGAGCCTATCCGGTGTAAGCCAGGCAATGTCCATGGCGACATCGCGATACTGCGAAGAGAATTGCTGGATTTTGAAAGTTGGCCACATTGGTTGACTGCCTGGGAGCCGGGCCATCCACGCCAGTGGTGACAGGCCGGCCACAGACTTAACTCTCTTCTCAACTTCGCTGAAATAGTTGGTGTCAACCTCTGGCCCGTCAGGCCGTACCTGTGCTTGTACCGTCACAAGTATTGGATCTCCCAGGCGATGCCCTGCACTTGTTTCCAACGCAGAGTGAAGACCAGAGAGGAGCAGCGCAGTGCAGATTACGAGCATGCAGCAGGCCATGATCTGTCCCACAACAAGGGCAGATCGCAAACGCTGAATTGTTTTGGAGGGCGAACCGATTTCACGCTGAAGAACGATCCAGGGCCGATCGGTTACAGTTCCGATGACCGGCACCATTCCGCAGAAGATCGTAATAAAAACGCAGACCAACGAGGCGGATACAGTTGGGAAGAAATGAAGCGCGAAGGTGAGTCGTTGTGCATCTTCCGCGAAGAGCAAGACCGGAAGAATGTGTGCTGTCATCATCCCCAGCAATAGTCCCGTAGCCCCACCGGCGATGGAGATAACGACGCTATCCGCGAACAACTCGCGCAGCAACTCGGCGCGCGATGCGCCGAGTGCAACCCGAAGAGACGTTTCATGGGATCGCCTTAACGCTCGTCCAAGGAGGAACGAGGCGACATTGATACACGCGATGAAGAATACAACGCCCGTAGAGAAGGTCAGAAAAAGGCGTACGCGCGCCAACCCGCGCGCCATGTTTGGCGCGATCCCCGTGAAAGAAGCCACGCTCATGTCATGAAGGCCCGCAGGGCCGGAACGCAGAGCGGCCTGCGCCTGATGGGTGGAGACGTCTTCGCGAAGATGCGCGAGAACCCATAAGTCTCGCCGGTCTTGACTCCCACCTTCGAGATTCTCTCTTGATTGAATCCAGAGATCGACTTTCTGATCGCTATAGAGGCCCTCCAGGTTTTCCGGTGCAATTCCGCCGATTCTGTACTCTGCGTTATCAATGCGGACGTTGGATCCGAGCGCATCCTCTTTGCCGCCCAACTCGCTTTCCCAGATACGATGACTGAGAACCACCCTATCGGTAAGCGGTATTGCGAGGGCTCCCTCGAGTTCGGGAGTTACAGCGGCGATGGTCGCGATCTCTGAGCGGCCATCGATCGTAATCGGGCCTGGTCTGACTCGCACCGCGGCGATCCAGTCAAAGACTCCGTGGGTGCTTCGAAGCCGCTGATAATCGTCGGGGGAGAGAGGTCCTGCGTCGCGCGAGTGATCTTGTTTGAATATCGAGACTATTCTGTCAGACGTTCTAAGCGGAGAGGCTGGGTGGGTCAATCCCTGCAGAAACCCATAAACGGCTGCATTGCTCCCGACTCCAAGCGCAATTGTGAGGAGAAGCGCGGATGTCAGGCCCGGCGCGCGCGCAAATGCTCTCGCTGACCTCCGGATTTGAGGAAGGGCCCGGGACAAGATCACCCCCGATTAGCATGCAAATCAGACTCCACAAGAAGCTGCATTTTCTCGCTGATTCACTTGGAGCTACCGTGTTCGCTCCGTCCGGTTTCGCGTCTGTGTGTCCATATTTGGACAGGGCGAAGGGTATCCTTGGATAACCTCATCCACACCAGAACCCGGAATTTCGATTCTCTCCTCGATCAAGGGAGTTACAACCCCCCGTACGCCTGAGTTGGGTTCCAACCCACAGAGCCGCTCAATCACCATAAGCACGTCACAAGCTACAAAGGTCGAAACCCCAAAGTATCGATGGTCCCATCCGGTGCAAGGATGATCTGCCATTCGGTTGAACCGTGCTCAAAGTCGATGTCGTAAACGTCGGCGCCGTTCTTTTCCACGCGCTTGAACATTACCGACTTGATTGCGCCCAGGTTCGCGAAAATACTCTTCAGTTGTGGAAGCTGTTGCCGGGTGACTCCGGCCAGACCGGGACTCATGCGGTCATACTTCGGCTGTCCGGCAACGATATCCGCAATATTCTGGCGGATAGCTGCCTCCGCGCCGGGACTGGGCTTCTGATCTTTGAAACGTTGCGCCGCGAGCGCGGTACGTGCGGCCGATTGCTCGGCAATCCGTTTTGCCTCCGCATCGTTCAGCCTTGTCATTGACGTATCATGGCCGTTTTGGTGCAGGACGAGACTCGATATTTTCCCGCCCGAGTCCTTGACGAACTCTAGCTCCGCGTCAACGGCTTTTGGAAAGAACTTGTCATTGCCCTCCGCAGAAAGGGCCATGCTGTCCTGACCGGTGAGCTGCCCTACCAAGTGATCGCCGCTGAGCGCGATGGTGATGTAAATCCCAGGGGCCATTTGGTAGGCGCCGACGTAGTCATTCAGGACGTCCGCCGACACCTTGACCTCTGTGCGCATTGCCGAATGAAAGTCCGGCCAGCCATATTCATTCGCAATGCTTCTCATAACATCTACCGAGAGCCGCGTACCCCCCTGGGCATTGGTCAAAACCACGGCTCCGTCACCGTGTTTCTCATAGGCGACAAAAAGGCCTTCAAAGCCGGCATTCACTCCGCCGTGGGAAAAGTATCGATCTTCGGCAGAGCCGCCAATCTGCAGTCCAAGACCCCAATCACCTTTTCCTGGGGTTAGCATCTCTTCCGTGATTTTCTGGGATAGAACGTGATTAGCTTTCCCCTGAAGGGACTGTTCAACTTCGAGGCAGTATCGTGCCAGATCTGACGCCGTGGTCCACAACCCCGCGGCAGTCATCTCTGGATAGGTGTGAGCACCTCCCGCGATCGGGTCACCGCTATCTTCATAGGGAGTCGCGGCTGACTTCTGCAATTCGGCGGGAAGTGGCTGCTCGTACGTGCTGTGGTTCATACCGATAGGCGCCAGCACGGTGTCGTGAACCAATTTCGGGAATGGCTGCTTGGTCGTGTCGAGCAACACTTGCTGCATGATGACGTACCCGCCACCCGAATAGTTCCACTTGCTTCCCGGCTCGCTTTCCACCCGAATCGGGGGCGTGTTTGCCGGTTTCTCCCCATTCAGCACCTGAATCAACGTTGGGACCGGGTCGTTAGATCCGTAACCCGGAAAGCCGTGAACCGTGGTGCCTCCCGTATGCGTGAGCAACTCGCGAAGATTTACAGGCTTTCCATTTGCGGCAGGCGCTTCAGGAACCTTCCACGAGATCAATTGGGAGTTCACATCGGTGTCCAAGGCCAGTTTGCCGCTCTGAACCTGGTGAAGCGCTGCCATCGCCGCAACAGGTTTACTGATGGATCCCGCCTGAAAGAGTGTATTTTCCGTAACCGGCGAGCCTCCCATCTTCGTCACACCGAACCCTCGCGCCCACTCAATTGATCCGTTGTGGATGACTGCGATGCTTACACCGGGAACGTGAAGCTCGCTCATCCGCTGTGTGAGCGTAGTACAGGAAGGCTGTTCTCCTTTAACGATGACCGGCGGAGGTAGACAGGAGATCAACTTTGGAGGCGCTCCTCTGCGCGATCTGAATCGGGCTTGGTCGAAAACGGGCTTTGCCCGAAAGCCGATACACAAAAACAAATGAGGATGGCGGCAAACGAGAGCTTCGACGGTGTCATCATCCGCGGATTCCTCCGATGATTGGGTTCCCATTCACATGACCAAGCGAAACAGCGGCTAGATTACCGGCAAACATCGAGGCCTGTGGTTCCATCGGGATCCAGCCATCCGCCGCATTAAGTAACCGATTCGCGGCGTAGAGGGCAAGGACGGGATCGATACCTACCCTGCCCGACCACTATTCTCGTCGGACAGTCAGGTCCATAAGCTTTCTTGGGGGTTGGGAGCCGATGGCGATTTCGGCGAGTTCGGTCCATTCACCCTGCTGGTTCATCTTCAGCACCGAACTACTTCGGATTTCTCCGAAGCTGAAGCCCCAGATCAGGCCGTTGCCATCTGCCAGCAACTTGACGTCACTCTCGAGGAAACGCCCGTCGTTGAAAGCCCGCAGGTGATAGGTCTCGGTGTGGTCATCGTAGGAAATGATGCCGAGCGCCTGCAGGACCGGCTTGTTGTCGTCGGGAGTTCGCCCGATTCCCTCGATCGTTAGCACGAGACCATCGAGCTTGTATCGAACTTCCTCTGTTTGCGCTAATACGACAGGTTCACCCGGTCCGCGCTGAACGTGAGCTTGGCCCGACCACTTGCCGACGAGGAAACCAAGCTTCTTCATCGCGGAACGTTGCTTGTCGAGATCTGGGGTCCGGAGTTCCTGCGCCATACAAGGACCTATCAAGCTGAGGCAGAAGAATAGAATTCTGGCCCGCATGGTGGGCAGTATATCGCGGGGGGGCAGTGAATCGTATGAATCTGGTCCTATTGACCTTCTGTAGGAGGTTCGCTGATATTTGATATCGAATGTCTGTAGGAGAAGAATGTCACCGGATCAAACCAATCTACTGCAGGGTACGTTGGACCTGCTTGTCTTGAAGTCATTATCGACGGGCGAATTGCACGGCTTGGGTGTATCGCGCCGGATTGAGCAGATCACCAACGGAACGTTTCAGGTAAAACCCGGCTCGCTCTTTCCAGCGCTGCATCGAATGGAAGAAGCGGGATGGCTGAAGTCTTTCTGGGGTGACTCGGAGAACAACCGTCGCGCCAAATACTACCGGCTCACGAAGGCTGGTGAACGGCGGCTTGGCATTGAATCCGCGGAATGGGGAAAGATCGTTTCGGCGATGGCAAGCGCACTGGGTTCGATCTAGGAGCATCGAATGTGGAATTGGTCACGCTGCAATAGCCTGTTACGTAACTTGTTTCGGCGGAACGATGTGGAATGCCAGCTTGACGACGAACTCAAAGCCTATGTCGCCCTGTCGGCCGACGAGAAGGTCGCACGTGGCTTGACCGCAAAAGAGGCGCGGCGGGCAGCTCTGGTCGAACTCGGTGGTGTCGCACAAGTGAAACAGGCGGTCCGCGAGAGCCGGTCAGGGAGCGATCTTGAATCGTTGGGCCAAGACGTCCGGTTCGGATGGCGCATGTTGAAGCGCAGCCCACCCTTCACCCTGGCAGCGGTCATCTCCTTGGGCCTGGGCACGGGCGCCACAACGGCCATCTTCTCGGCGGTGTACTCGCTCCTGATCCGGCCGCTCGCCTATCCGAATGGACAGCAACTGGTATGGATTTCGAATTTCTGTCCGCCGGGATAGGGACCGTACTCATGGATAACTTCAGCAGTTGATCGTTTCATATTTCCACCTTAATCAATGAGTGGGGGAGCTGGGAGTGACAAAGTCGTCGTGAATCCCGGCATCGGCGGCGTGATCCAGCGGCGGGCTCTCGCCCGCCCAAACGCCTGCACCTTTCCTACTGCCGCGAGCGAGTCAAGCGCTCTCTGCACTGTGCCCTGGCTGGTGCCGAGCGCAATCGCCAGGGCCGAGCTGGACCACGATTCGCCGTCGGCGAGGAATGCGAGCACGTCGCCATTCTCGTCTTCGACCGTCCGCCCCAGCACGACTATCTCGCGCGCGCCCCGAGGCGCCAGCACAAATCCGCGCTCTGTCGCGCGGACTTCGACAAGCTATCAGAGTTCTTTTCGGAGCCGTCCGATTTCGACTCGCAACCGGATGCGATGCGATTCATCGACGTGCTTCGCGCCGAACGCCCTGGCGAGAAGAATATCTCTCGAAACGTCACCGGGCCACGCTTCGCCCAGAGCGCGGGCGAGTGCAAACAACACCGGACGTGTCAGGAGCGACACGACCGCGCGTGAATTGCGCACGACATTCCGGCAAGCGTCCACAATGAGGGCTTTCGAAGTCAGCAAGGTTTCGACCTCTTCCAGCAGAAGCGGGCGCGCCTCGCCATTCGCAATCAGACGCGCTGCCTGGGTCTTCAGGACGTTCAACGCACTGCTTTCAAGGCGGGAACTCCCGCTTGTCGTGCGGCAAACTCGGCCCGAACGAGCGCCGCGCGCGCCGTCTTCGTTTGAACCCGTCTTATCGACGCCGGACGCTCCGACGATTTGACCACTTTCAAGCGCTGAGCGGATTGCCTTCTGAGCAAGGCGCATGCTGCCGTTTCGATAAACGCATCGATCGGAATCCCGTCACATTTGTCACTCCCATGCCCTTCGAGAAATGGGTCAGCATTTGTGCATGACCGGCAGTCACGCTTAACCAAACAGAAAAATTCCGAAGGGAGAAATGCACGATGACGACTCAAACCATGCATAAAACCGGAACTCGTGAAGAGTGGCTCGCAGCGCGGCTGGCGTTGCTCAAGGCAGAGAAGGAACTCACGCGGCGCAGCGACGAGTTAGCGAGGCAGCGGCAGGAACTGCCATGGGTGCCAGTCAACAAGGGGTACCGCTTCGAGACCGACGAGGGCGGCGCCTCGCTCCCAGATCTCTTCCGCGGCCGCTCGCAGCTTCTCGTCTATCACTTCATGTTCGGCCCTGATTTTGCAAACGGCTGCCCGTCCTGCTCGTCCATCGCAGATGGCTTCAACGGAATCGCAGTGCACCTGGCCAATCATCACGTCATGCTCTGGGCGGTCTCGCGTGCGCCGCAGTCAAAGTTGCAGGCATTCAAACGGCGAATGGGCTGGAACTTTCCATGGGCGTCCTCGGTCGGCGGCGACTTTAATTACGACTTCTGCGCTTCTTACACGGAGGAGCAACAGCGTGAGAGAGGTATCGAATACAACTACCGCCACGAGGCGCCACTGCGGACACGCGGACGGGAAGGTGCCGACATCTCGCGCTCGACGCCCGATGGGCCATCGACGCACGCGGCTGCGTGTGGAACGGATGCAGCGTCATTCATCCGCGAACGGCCCGGCATGAGCGCATTTGCGGTCGAAGACGGCATCGTCTACCACACTTATTCCACCTACGCGCGCGGTCTCGATGCCCTCTGGGGCATGTACCCGTGGCTCGATCTGGCCCCCAAGGGAGGCAACGAGACCGGCCTCTGGGTGCGGCACCATGACAAGTACGACAAGCAGTAAACCAGCATCCGGTTGTAACTGCTGAACTCAAAAGCAGGAGGCACGACCCATGGTGATCGAGCGAACTTCACAGCAAGCATTCTTGGGGACCTCAGCGCTGCTCTTCGTTGGGAGTGCAGCGCTAACAACCGCATGGTGCGCCTCCATGTCGAAGATGGGAGGGATGCGGATGCCCGCTGGATGGACGATGTCGATGACGTGGATGCGAATGCCCGGGCAGTCCTGGGTAGTAACTGCAGCGTCGTTCATCGGCATGTGGATGGTGATGATGGTCGCAATGATGATGCCCTCACTTGTGCTGGCGCTGTGGCGTTATCGCGAAGCAGTGTGCAGGGTCGATGAGAAGCGCCTGGACGGGTTGACTGCGTTGGCGGGCTTGGGGTACTTCTCCGTTTGGGCTGTGATCGGCGTAGCCGTCTTTGCGCTCGGCGTTGCGCTGGCTCGCGTTGAAATGGATTTGCCGGGGTTGGCCCGTACGGTTCCTCTTGCGGCAGGCCTGGTTGTCCTGATTGCCGGAACACTCCAGTTCACCTCCTGGACGGCACATCACATTACCTGCTGGCGCATGAGGCCGGAGCACGACTGCGCACTCCCCGCGAGTGCCGGTTTTTCCTGGCGGCATGGCCTGCGCCTCGGCAGTCGCTGCAGCTATGGTTGTGCGGGGCTCACCGCGGTGCTCCTCGCGATCGGCGTCATGGACCTGAGGGCGATGGCATTTGTCACAGCAGCCATCGCCGCCGAGCGGCTTGCACCGACCGGCGAACGCGTGGCGCGAATTGTCGGAGTGGTCGTTTTCGGGACGGGATTACTGTTGATCGTTCGTGCGGGGCTGGCATAGTCGCGACCTGCGAGCACAAAAGGTAACCGGCAGTCGGGTGAAACTTAAAGGCGATCCAGAAATGTTGGGGGAGCCGTCGTCGCCACAACCGACCCAGCGGTTCTGAATCGTACTTGACATTCCCAATCCGTAACCGTATAGTTACAGATAATGCGTGACCGTTTGGTTACATTTACGCCTGACGCCGTCTTCAGCGCACTCTCTGATCCCACCCGTCGTGCGGTCCTCGACTTGTTGCGCAGCGGAAGTCTGCCGGCAGGTCAGATTGCCCAGGCCTTCCCTGTATCGCGGCCGGCAATCTCAAAGCATCTGCGGCTCCTCCGACGCGCCCACCTGGTCAAAGAGGTCCGCAGAAGCAGACACCGTTTCTATAGCCTGAATCCGGCGCCGCTGAAGACAGTTGACGCATGGCTGAATCGATATCGAGTTTTCTGGGAGACGAGCCTGACGTCTTTGAAAGCCGTTGTGGAGAGCGAGAACGCGAGAACAACTCCTGCCGAGCGCAAACATAAACCGTAATTTGGAGAACCCCATGGCTACTGCATCCATCGCACCTGATGGCGACGCAATCGTCAGCGAGATCTACATTGCGGCCCCGCCGGAGGCTGTATTCCGAGCCCTTGTCGACCCCGATTCCGTGGTCAAGTGGTGGGGTGGTCAGGGCGCAGAGCAGAGTTTTCGCTGTACGCACTTTCAATCCGATTTACGAACGGGTGGCAAGTGGCTTAGCCGAGGAGTGGACGGGCAGGGTCGTCCTTTCGAGGCGACAGGCGAATACGTTGAGATCGATCCGCCGCGTCTTCTGGTGCAAACCTGGGTCGCGAGTTGGAGCGCCCCGGTGAAGACAACGGTTCGCTGGGAACTGACACCGGCGGGCGATGGGACCATGGTCCGGCATCAGCACAGCGGGCTGGCCGCCCATCCGCAAATGGGAAAGAGTTTCCGCGGCTGGCCTCGAATCCTGGGATGGTTGCAGGCGTTTTTGGAAAAGCGCGGGACGGTCGACGATCGATGGCCGGTCCGCTGATCTGAACTACGAAAACGGCAATCGGTCGCGAGGAGAACAAGAAGAAGGAGGATTAAAAATGGCTTGGCGAATTTCGATATTCCTGTTGATCGCACTGGTCAGTCCGCTGCAGATTCCAGCAGGAGCGCAGTCGAAGGAGAGTACAAATATGGAGAAAGTACGAGTCCGATACATGGTCAACGAGCTCGATCCGGCGGTGAATTTCTATAGAACCTACCTCGGTTTTCAGGTCGAGCGGGAATCAAAACCGAACTTCGCGATGCTTGAGCGGGGCCGTCTCGAATTGGTGCTGAGCACCCCTTTTGGCCCCGGAGGAGCCGCAAAGCCCATGTCCGACGGCCGCAAAGCCGAGCCCGGCGGCTGGAACCGCATCATCCTGAATGTGCAAGACCTGCCCGCCGAAGTGGCGCGGCTGCGCGGAGCAAACCTGCACTTTCGCAATGACATCGTCTCCCGCCCCGGGGGATCGGAAATACTGCTCGACGATCCGTCAGGGAATCCGGTAGAACTCTTTCAACCTGCAAGCTGACGCAGGCACTTGGCCGTTTTGGAGGTGATGTTTGACTGCTGTCATCGAGGACTTACTTTACGGCGTCACAGCGCACGACCCTCTCACATTCTGCAGCGTGGGGGGAAAACGCTCCAATGTTACGAAAAAAAGTTATGACGGAATAGCCGCTGCAGACGCTGGGAGTCCGGGACAGTTTGGCCTGCACAATCGCGTTGTGGAAACCCCTGATCTCGAACAGCTGGGTTCACCCCGGGAAAGAGTTGGTTGATGGGCTTCATTCGAATCTTGCCCGAATCTAGGAGGGGGGTGGCCTTTGCGATTACATCGTGCAATTAGGCTGATTCTCTGAATCGGTCTGGATAAAAGCGATCTCGCCGTTCTGAACAACGACCGAGATTCGGCCGCCGGATTCGATGTCGGCTCCGATGAGTCTTTGGCTAAGCGGACCCCTTACAAGCTGATCGATCGCGCGGGCCAGCGGGCGCGTGCCGTTTTCTTTATCGAAGCCCGCCTGTGCGATGAGGTCCACGGCTTCAGGGGAAAACTCAAGAGCAATGCCGCGACCAGCGAGCGATCCAGCAAGCCTGTTGATGTGGCTGAACGCGATCTGGCGAATACTGACTGCACTGAGCGGATCGAAAAGCACAATTTCGTCAATGCGGTTGAGGAACTCACGCCGGAAGTACTTGCCCAGTTCCCTCTCGAGGGCTCCGCGAGTTTCCTCAGTTTTGAAGACGGCGGACATTCGTCGCTAAGACCAAATCCGAGGCGTCTTGGCGTTTCGAGCGTATTACATGTCATGATGAAAACGGCGTTGCGAGCGTCGACCGTGCGGCCGTGGGAATCGGTAAGGCGATCTGGGAAGCCAGATCCGCGGCGCGACCGAACGCATCGCGGCAGGCGGCGCTGCAGTGCATGGTTCGTTGATCTTTCGTGCTAGCGCTGCCCGGTCTAACTAGATGGCGCGCACGGCGACGCGCCTTTTCAGCATCAACATTCTGGCTCCGGAAACAATCGCCCAGACGCTTCACTTCTTGGCGCAAAGCCTGGTAGTCGCCAAACTTGGATTCGACCATGGAAACTTCGAGTTCGCTGAAAACCGACTCGGCTTTAGCGAGACCGATGAACAGGTGTTCACGCTGGATAGCTTCATGACTGCCGTTTATAGCCTCGACAGCAGCGATTTGGCTTACCGAGTTTGACGGATACGTCCCTCAAGCAGGCGCCATCCTTGACCCCTGCTCGCCGGCAAACACTTATTCCGTCACAGAGCTTGAGGCGGCGGCAGCGTGTCCTTTCCGCTTCTTCCTCAAAAAGGTTCTGAAGATCTGGCCTGTCGATGATACTGAGTGAGACAAAGATTCATGGCTTGATCCACTTACGCGCGGTTCAGAGCTGCACGACCTCTATGCGGATCTCCGACGGCGGGCGCGAGCCGGAAATCGGCGCCCCAATCCCGACGACAAAGCGTGGCTGATGGAACGAACGCGTACGCGCCTTCAGGAATTGAATATGGAGATGCCAGCGGCGACACAAGAGATCTTCGAGCGCGAATCGAAGGACTTCGTCGCCGATATCGAATTGTTCTTCGAAGCCGAATCCCAACCTTCCACTTCAACACCCATCGGATTTGAGGTGTCATTTGGGCGTCCACTTGAAGACTCTGTGGAGGCACTGGCTCGACCGGAAGCTGTTGAGATTGATTTGGGCGAGGGCCTATTAATTCGCATTGCCGGCCGCGTCGACAGGATTGACAAGCTGAGTGACACGACATTTGAGGTGCTCGATTACAAAACCGAGTCTTACTATCCTCCAGGGTGGCAAGGCGTATTCAGCAAAGGTCGACGCCTGCAACACGCCCTCTACGGGCTTGCAGCGGTTGACCTGCTTCGAGCGCATTACAAAAGGCCAAAAGTGGAGGCCGGAGCCTATTACTTTCCGACACACAAGGGGCGGCAACAGCGCCCAGCGATTGCCACGAGTTGGAGAAACCGTCAACCGCATGGCCGGATTTCCGGTCAGCAACATCGCCCGGTCTCCAGACCGTCACGCGCTCCGGTTTACGATGAAGGACCGGATTTGGGAGATGTCTTCAAGTGGATCGGGGCTTCACGAAGTGGCTGCCAACTGCCGCGCCTCCTCCGCTGAATGTTGCGGCAAGTGGACTCCTAATGGGAAAGTCTTCCTGTTCATTTCTGATGGGCAGATTTGGGCTCTCGATGAACGGCAGCCTCGCTGGTCCCCAGACGGCCAATATCTGGTAGCAGCGGGTTGGGAGATAGCAAGCTGAAGGTATTCGATTTCACGACGGGTAAATGGTCGGAACTCGCGCAAGTCGGGACAGCAAGTACATTTACTTCCGTCGAGTGGAGGGCGATTTGGGGGTTTTTCGAATCGCCCCAGTGGCGGGAAAGCGGAGAAGGTCGTCGATCTGAAAGATTGGCACGACGGGGGACGGTTCGGAAGGTGTATGGGGCTGGACCCCACAGACGCGCCATTGCTCCTCCGCGACATAGGACGTGAGGACATCTACGCCATCACTTTAACCCAGAAATGAATCTTTCCACCTGATTAATGTCGTCTAGGGAACCTCTGAAAATACTCCTCAAGCACCGCAATGACGAGTAGTTTTGGGTTGAGGGAGATGATCGCGGCATGCGGCAGATGACGTTGGCCCATCAGGGGGAGTTCCAGCGGTACTCGAAGAAGACGAGGCGTGAGCAGTTTCTGGAAGAGATGGACGCGGTGGTGCCGTGGGCAGGACTGATGGAACTTGTGGAGCCGCATTATCCAAAGGGCGAAACGGGCCGCAAGCCGGTGGGGCTTGAGATCATGCTTCGGGTCTATTTCCTGCAGCAGTGGTTCGCACTGTCGGACCCCGGCGTGGAAGATGCGTTGTACGAATCGCCGGTGCTGCGCCGCTTCGCTGGCATCGATCTGGGCCGCGCCCCGGTTCCGGACGAGACGACGATTCTTAACTTCCGTCATTTGCTGGAGGAGCACGAACTGTGCGGCCAGATGCTGGACACGGTGAACCATTATCTGGAGAGCAAGGGCATCCGTATCACCACGGGCACAATCGTGGATGCAACGATTATTCACGCGCCGTCGTCGACCAAGAACGAAAAGAAGGAGCGCGATCCGGAGATGCATCAGACGAAGAAAGGAAACCAGTGGTACTTCGGAATGAAGGCGCACATCGGGATGGATTCCAAGGAAGGCGTTGTGCACTCGGTCTGCTCGACCGCGGCCTCGGTCTCCGATGTACACATGCTGCCGGACTTACTACATGGCGATGAGAAGAAGGTCTGGGGTGATGCCGGCTATCAGGGGCAGAGCGAGGCCATTCATGCAGTCGCGCCTGAGGCCCAAGACATGACCTCGCGACGCGTGAAGACTAAGGCGGGCGTCGATGGAGCAGAGAAGCGCAGAAACCGCACCAAAGCCCGCGTGCGCGCCAAAGTGGAGTGGCCCTTCCGGATCATCAAGCGTGTATTCGGTTTCACCAAGGTGCGCTATCGCGGCTTGAAGAAGAATCACCAGTGGCTGTGCGGGAGCTTTGCCTTGGCTAACCTCTACCAGCACCGCAAACGGCTGGCTCGGATCAATCTCCGGACGGCCCCTCTGGGGGCATAGTGTGCCCGCCGGAGGCTGCACCCGCCTGGAGCGGATAAGCAATCAGGAAATGCAACCGCAAAAGCCCCTCATTGTGAGCAGATGAGAGCCAAAACAGAATTTAAGTCCTTGTAAGTCGCTGTTGTTCAGAGGTTCCCTAGATATCAAAAACCAGTGATTTCTGGTCTGGAGGAATCGCTGGATACTGGCCGACTTCCCGGTACAAATTCGCTCGTCCAAACGAAAACCGATCGAACGGGCACGTGATGGCCTCCCCACTTGAAAGAAAACGAATGGCGAGCGTTTTAGGATGGAGCACCCACGGTCGCGACCTAAAATGCCTTGGGCGTTAAAATTTGATGTCATGGGTTCGCTAGATACCGCCTCGGACAGTTGTATTAACACTCAGCCTTATATGAGTTTGGGGAATCACTCGGGGGGAGTGAGGCCCCAGAGATGCCAAAAGTTGGGAGAAATGAGCTGTGCCCGTGTGGCAGCGGCATCAAGTACAAGGAATGCCATGGTTGCGGTGTTTCAAAGGCTCAGGAGATAGATAAAGTGATTGCAAGGGCCGAGGCGCGGGAAATTCAGCGCCAGCGCCAGCAAGTGCTTGGAAAGCCGATCATTTCTTCCCAGTTCGAAGGACAACGAGTACGCGGGGTAACGAAAGACGCAGAGCTGTTAAAACTTGATCGGATCATATTCCTGCAGGAGCGCCGACCCAGGCGCAGATACTTGGCGATATTTGTGATCTCGATCTAGGGTCGAGCCGGGGCGAAGAAGCAAAGGCCGAGCTTCTGGATTTTATGCAGCAAGATCCGCGCATCAGGCGTGAGGAAATCTCCTCGATCGCTCTCGAGGACGGTTACACTCCAATTGATCGGTGCTTCGCCGACGGCACGGCTCTGAAGAGCAGGAATGCAACTCTCGCTTAAAGGGTGTACTCTATGCCTCTTAACCCTCTTAAACGTTCGATCGATTTTGACGAGGTTCTACCCTTGCTGGCGAGCACATATCAGTCCGCTGCGCCTCCGTATAGGAAACCACGCTATACAAGCCGATTGCTGCCAGCACCAGGGCGAGACCGGCAAAGATGCCGAAGATCCAGGCCGTGAGGTTGAGTTCGCTATTCCGGCGTCTCCGTGATCCAGGCGCTCAGGTCCTCAGTGCCCTCGAAGGTCTGCTGTTCGGGATTCACCGAATGCACCTGCGCGAGTATTGGCCGAATCATCGTGGCAGCCGGAGCTTGGGTCCGCACCAGAATCTGAGTGAAGTTAACCAGCCAAAGTGTTTAGGGCACAAAGGCTGCAGGTCGACAGGTTTACGCAGACCGCTGTTCAGGTTGTCCTCAACGATACCCACGATCTGCAACCACGATTGCGCCGCGTTCACGGCGGCGTAGCTTAACGGTAGATTATTCTCGATGGTCGGAAATTTTATCGAGTGGCCGATGGCGTCTCCGTTAGGAAAATAGAGCCTTGCCATGGTCCTGTTAATGACAGCCACGTGTGCGCCATTACGGTTCTCGGTAGCATCCCAGATTCGTCCTTGAAGTTGGGGTATGCGCAACGTCGCGAAGAACTCCGGGGCTGACCAGTTCGATCAGTGCCAGTTGCTCCTCGCTGGCAGGTCTGCCCAGAATCTCAAATCGTCCATTCCAATCGTTCTCGGGCGGCGTGGCGCTGGTGGAGATAGCCGCCGAGGTCACGCCGGGCGTCTCGGCGATCCTGGCTCGAAGCTGCTCAAAATATGCACCGCGTCCGGCCCAGGAAGTATAGGTGTTTTCGTGCAATGGTAGTCCAAGGGCGATGACATTATGCGGGTCGTAGCCCAACGGCTCGTGCAGCAGCCGGGCGAATCCCTTCATTGCCGAGCCCGCTGCCGCCAGCAGCAGCGGGTGAGGGCGATCTGCCCTGCGACCAGAACGGTGTGTGCCTACCTGCCACTCGGCGTGCGTTCGATTGCATAGCTTGCCCGGCCTGGGTGCGGGACAGTTGCAGTGCAGGCCATAGCCCGAACAGAATTCCGGTGGCCAGTGCGACCGCGACACTGAACAGGAGCACGGGAAAATTGATGCGAATGACCACCTCGGGAACGAAGGCATAGCGAGGCAGCAGGACCTTGATGCCAGCCAGGATTCCATAGGAGGTCGCCACGCCGAGGGCAGCGCCAATCGAGGCAAGCAACAGCGACTCAGTCAGCAATTGACGCACAATTCGCCCTCGCTGAGCGCCCACGGCGGAGCGGACTGTCAGTTCATGTTGGCGTCCGTTCCCCGCGCCAACAGCAAGATGGACACGTTTCCGCAGCCAATCGCCAGCAAGAGCGCGACCGAGCCAAAGAGGAGATACAACGTTCCCCCCATGCTTTTGACAACCCAGTCATTCAGCCCCTGGACCTGCACTTTGAATTTCTCGGGAAAATGGTTGGGCATGTCCCGGGCGATCCGTTCGAACAGGGGCTGTAGCGCTGCGTTCGCGGCCTCGCGCGTGACTCCCGGCTTCAGGCGGACATCCACGGTCAGCATCAGGTCCCGGTTCTGCGTGAGCTTCAGGGGCATCCAAACGTCTGGGCTGTACCAGGTGAATCGCGGCGCGGCCACACCGACGATGGTGTAGCTCCGGTGATCGAGTTCAAGCACTTTGCCCAGTACGTCCCGGCTGCCCGAAAAGTATTTATGCCAGAACTTATAAGAGAGCACCACTACGGCTGCGGGGTCGCTCCCCTCGACTGCATCGGAGGGCAGGATTCCCCGTCCCAGCACCGGCGGTACGCCCAGGTCATTGAATCCGTTCGCGATGAGGCCGATCTCGTTGATATTTTCCTGGACCGCGCTCCCGGTCAGGGTGAAGCGATGGTAGTCCATCGCCAGCACGTTCTGAATGATCGGTAATTCCCGCAGTTGCCGAACTTGCGGACCATTCATCTCGGCCCAAAAGTCCGGCGAAGACTTGCTGGTCAAGGTCATCCGCACGATGTGGTCCGCCGCCGGATAGGGGTATGGGTTCAACAGCGCGGCATAGATTACGCTGAAAACCGCCGTGGTGGCTCCGATGCCAAGCGCAAGGGAGACTACTGCCGTTAGCATGAAGCCCGGATTCCTAATCAGTTGCCGAATGGCGTAGCGGAGATCGGAGAATACTATCCGCATGACACGCTCCAGACGCTGCGACGCATGCCGATTATGATCTCACGGAGTAGAGAGAATCGGCACTGTTCTGGATTGGGCTAAAGGGGGGCTCAGAGGGACCGGGGCGCACGTCAGTGGAAAGACCGCCGAGCACCAGCTTTGTGTCTCGCAGGATGTCGATTTAGTTCCGGGAACACTCCTTGCACTGGCCACCGCTACTTCCCACACACCCGCTCGTGTTGCGCGTCGAGCCGTGGGCGAACGAGATTTTGATGGAACTGGGCAAAGACTACTTCACTGTCTTCGACGGTCTCGAAGGCGAGTTCCTCGCTGTTGACTGGAAGAGGACAGCATCACCCTCTTCGGATGGCGAGGCTCCGTGGCTCAGGTTCTCCTCGACGGGATCGTCGTGCGGTCCTGCGCCGGTCCCGGTATCCGAAATGGGGCGGCTGCGGCACAACTGAAGTCGTGCCGCTTCAAAAGCGAGTCCAAGCGGGGGGATGACCGCCGATCCCTAGATGACTTCTGGGCCATGCACGACTGGGCGACAATTCTTCCGACTTAGGCTAAGCGGCGGCACGCTAATCGATGCGGAGTGCCTTCATTGGGTCGAGTCTTGAGGCTCGCACAGCCGGCAACCAGGTGGCCGCCAGCGCCACCGCGCTGAGGACGATGGGAACTGTGATGAAGACGGCAGGGTCCCAGCTTTTCACGCCATAAAGAGAGCTGGCGATCAGGCGCGTGAGCCCGAATGCAGCTCCGGTGCCGAGGACGACTCCGGCAAGCGCCAGGCGCATGCCCTGCCACACCACCATCCGGCGGATGTGGCGCCGGTCGGCCCCCAGTGCCATGCGAATCCCGATCTCGCGCACCCGCTGCGTCACGCTGTAAGCCATCAGCCCATATATGCCGATGGCCGCGAGTGCGAGAGCCGAGAAGCCAAAGATCGACAGAAGGAGCATGTTGAAGTTCTGACGCGCGGTGGAGCGCATCATGATTTCGTCCATGGTGCGGATATGGGCGGTAGGGAATCCACCGCTGGCGTTGCGCAGCTGCTCAGTCACGGCGGGGATGACCTGGTGCGGCTCGGTCCGCGTGCGGACAACCCAGATCAGCGGGCCGATGCGCGAATTGAGCGCCATGACGCCGTCCGCCATCTGGGCGAGCGGGATGATCATCACCTCGTTAACCGGCTCGTCGAGAGCCCCGTCGTGCACATCGCCCACAATGCCGATGATGGTCCGGGCGGGCTCTTCGAATTCGGGACCTACGCCCTTGCCGATCACGATTTGCTGGCCGACCGGATCTTCCTCCTTTTTCCAATTCTTTTTGGCAAAGGCCTCACTGATCAGGACCACCGGCGGCGCGCCGGCCACGTCGTTCACGGTGAAGTCGCGGCCGCGGATGATGGGAATGTGCAGCGCGCTGAAATACCCGGGCGAGGTGGCCTTCCATTCTCCTCCGCCGTGATACGGACCGTCTTTCAGGGGGCGGCCGACAACGATGAATGGCAGACCAAACCCGCCATCGAGAGGCAGCGTGTTGCTGACGGCGACCTCCTCCACGCCCGGAACCGCGTGGATACGGTCGCGGCTCTCGTGGATAAGCTGCGCCACTCCCGCCGTCTTTTCGTACCGCGGGCCGTTGAGCGCCATCTCCATCGTGATGACGTTGTGGGCGTCAAACCCGGGCTTCACCTGATGCAACGCGATGAAGGTGCGGATCAGCAGAGCTGCGCCTACCAGCAGCACGAGCGCAAGGCCTACTTCGCCAACAATGAGTAGAGAGCGCGCCTTGCTCTGCCGCAAGCCGAAGCCGCTGCGGCTGCCGCCTTCGTTCATGGTAGCTGCCAGGTCCGGACGCGAGGCACCGAAGGCCGGCATGAGGCCGAAAAGGATGCCGGTGACGATGGACACGGCGATGGTGAACAGGGCAACGCGCCAGTCGATGGTGACGCCGGCGCCTTCTTCGCCGATGCGGGGAATACCTCCGGGGCTGATGGAGAGCAGCCAGCGAACCCCGGCAAACCCCAGGCCGAGGCCGAGCGCTCCACCCACGAGCGCCAGCAGAATGCTTTCCGTCAGAAGCTGCGCAATCATGCGCGTGCGGCGTGCGCCCATCGCGGCGCGGATGGCGAACTCGCGTTTGCGGCCGGCGGCCCGAACCATCAGCAGGTTGGCCACGTTGGCACACGCAATCAGAAGCACGAAGCTGACCGCGCCAATCAGAACCAGCAGCGACTTGCGCATATCCCCGACGATGGCGTCCTTCAGGGGTTTCACGCTGAAGCCGCTCTTGGGATCGTTATAGAGCCCGTCGGGATAGAGGCGCTTGAAGTCGCCAAAGGCGAGCATCATCTGGGCCTTGGCCTGCTCGAGCGAGACCCCGGGCTTCAACCGCCCCGCAGCCGTAAAGTAATGCGCCTGGTCCGTGGAATTGGGCGGGAATTGGAACGGGAGCCAGACATCGGCCTCGGGATCGGTTACGAAATCCCGGTTGGTGACGCCAAGAATGGTGTACGGCTCTCCGCTGAGCGAGAGCGTGCGGCCCACGATGCCGGGGTCGCCGCCAAACTTGCGTTTCCAGAAACCGTAGCTGAGAACCACAAGATTGCCGCCGTGCGGCATGTCCTCCTGCGACGTGAAGGTGCGGCCCAGAAACATGCGCGCGCCAAAGAGACGGAAGTACGCTTCGCTCACATGGACGCCGTGGATCTGCTCCGGAACCGTGCCGGTAAGGTTCAGGCCCTTGCCGCCAAAGTCATATGCCGCCACATCCTGCACCACGCTGGTCTGCGCCTGCCAGACGTGGAACTTGGTGGCCGAGGCTCCCGGAAATTCGCCATCCTGCGAAGTATTCAGGAACTGAACGATGCGATCGGGATCGGGATAGGTGAGCGGCTTGAGCAGCACCGCATTGACGACGGAAAAAATGGCGATATCGGCGCCAATGCCCAGAGCCAACGCGCCCAGGACCGCGAGTGTGAAGGCGGGACTCTTCCAGAACATGCGAACGGCCTGGCGGATGTCGGCGAGGAGAGTAGCCAAAGTCGTACCCCTTTTCACGAGAGCCGCGTGCACAATCGATCCAACAGGCACGCTGGCAAGAGCATTAGTTCGGGACTCCGGAAGCGAATGCGCAAGCCGATTTCTATACTGATTCGGCTGTCAGAAAGACTTTAACAGCTGGCGATGGTGAGCGGTCCGGTTCGCCGGGCAGCTGCGATTCCCGGCTGCGAGTTCTGTTCGATGATGCGCGTCATGCCTTTTCTGGTCGTGTAACCGCTACGCCGTCCTCAACCCGGTCGTCCTTGGCGGACGCGGCGCCGGGGGCGACCAACCTTCAAAGAAACGAGTTGGCGACAACACATCCAACGTTTTTTCTGAGTTAACATTTTCAGAGAGCCCAGAAGACTGGTAATCGGGGGAATTGTGTTTGACCGCTACTCCGTTCTTGCTCGACAGGCAATTTTCGTCGCCCGGAAAGAGGCGGGCCAAACCGGGGCAACATCAATCGACACTGAGCATCTGCTGGTGGGGGTTCTGACCGTTCATCCGGAACTTCCCAAACAACATTCTATCGAAATGGACGCGGCTTCTATTAGGGCTCGATCGGAGCAGTCGCAAGCCTTCATACCGGCAATACCTGACACGATGGATCTTCCGATAACATCCGAGTTGCACCGAGTGCTGGAACATGCTATCTCGATCGCTGATGCGCAGCAATGTCGAGAAATCCGGACTGAACACCTGGTCGCCTCGATGCTCGATGAGGGCGGGCATGCAGCCACGCTTCTTGCCGATTTTGAGCTTGAAAAGGGGGGAATGACCAATTTGATCTCGACGATTGACTGCTGTAGTGCACAGTTCCCGACCGAAGAATCCCGTCGAGTGATGTCGTCGATGTTAAAGGAGAAGTTCTTCCGGAGCGAATGACCCCGCCTATAGGGAAAGCTTGGCGGCTAGGCTGTCGGGTAAGCTGGCTCACCTCGACATTTCCGCATTGCCCACCATCCGTCCGCGACCCTATCAAACAGTCCGGTGAGAGCTCTTTTAACGGTCGCACGCGGATTCCTCAACCCTGGCCGACTTTTTCCAGACTGATTCGGAAGTTGGAAGGTCGGACTGCCTCCGTCTGCAGATCATTTCGATCTCATTCCGGTGGCCATGTCGTGAGGATGTGTTTGACGATCTGGTCGACCTCTCCTCCGGAGTCAAGCGCATTTTCCGACGCGCGGTCAATCCAGCGCACAATTCCCTTGTAATCGGTAGCAACGATCAGCGGGAAATCAGTCGCCTCAAAAGTGTTGAGAGTCTCGTTCGGCACCACTACCGTGGGAGTGCCAAGCAGAAGTGCGTCAGGATCCGTGGTTATCTTCACCTGTTGGTCGAAATGAATTTCCTGCCCCTGCGCTACCGCTGCCTTCGCGGCCTTGGTAGACAAAGGTACGCTCTTGACGGGAGTTGGGGCCGGTTTTTCGGGCGGATTGGCCTGTGCCATGAGCAGAAAGAAACGAACCTTGTGATCCGCGACGAGTTCTCTGCCTTTCTGTGTTGCATCGGGTCCCATCATGATGCACTGGTTGCACCAATCGGGAAAGAGCAAGAAGACAGAGCCATTGGCAAAAATGGTATTGATTCCCTGCGGTGGTGCCGTGCCCGAGGAAAGGAGAAACCCCATCGGGTTCAAAGTGGGGAGATGCTGGCCCACAAGCCGGTACTGGCGCCGTTGCTGCTCTATGTACGTCGCATCGTTCGGAGAGATATTGGCGGGTAACGCGGATTCTAGCTGTGCGAAGGAACCCGCCGCGGCCTTTTCCTGGTCGGCCAATTGCTGCAGGGACGGCAAGGCTATCGCATCCGCATAGAGCGTGTGAAGAGGCAAGGGTGGATCTATGTTCGGCGTGGGTGCTTTCGTATCGGTCGCACCGAGGGCCGAGGGTTCGTGCCCCCGGATCAGCGAAAGAATGAGGGGTTGGCGCTGGTTCAGGAGGGCGAGGGCCTCGTCCATCCTCGTGAATCGGATAGCGTGGATCGTGCTGTTGGTCGCTTCTGAAGTGAACACGTCATAGGAGACGGTTCGCACCATCGTCTGGCAGTCGGCAATTGCTTCATCCACATTCTTGAGGCTCAGGCTGGACTGAATCTTGTAGTCGAAGGCGGTTGCAAGATCGACCGAGCCTTTGGCGCTCCCAGAGCCATTGGCATTCTGAGCTGCTGTGACGTAATCGGAAGCAGCCCAGTGCACGCTCTCCCATTGCAGAGCAAAGGCGCAGAGATGGGCGAGGCCTAGGAGGTCTGCTCCCGCGAGCTTTTCAGGGCTGCGGGCAATGCATTCGGCCTTGGCGTTTTCCCGGGCCACCTTCAGCGCCTTGATCTCCACGTCTGACCAGTTCTGGGGGGCGCGGCGCGTGATCTCCAAGGGGCGGACCGCACGCTCGTATACATCTTGGGGCGAGAGTTGGGATTCGGGGCTCGGCAGTCTAGAGAGTGGCGCTTGCGCGGTGAGAACGGGAAGACACCCGATCAGCAAGATGCCTAATAGATTTCGCATCATTTAATCCTTGAGAGTCCCGACAGGCCTGGAGTCAGTTTTCTGAAGGAGGCTCAACGCGATCGATTACGAGGACTTCAATCGCCGCCTTTCTCGGCACAAGCTCCAGCCCGAGTTGCTCCTTAAGCGCAGTAAAGATCGAAGTTGTTGTTCCGTCCGGCGAAGGTAGGACTGAAACCCCATTTAGGACAAAGTCGTAGTGGCCCTTCAGGCCGGTTTCATCCACCACCAAACGGTGTCCAACCTCATCAAAGCTGGACAGGATGTCAGCCGTTGAGCTCATGTCCCAAGCAGTGGCGGTATATTGGTTCACCCCCGTCTTCCCAAATCTTGGAAGATGTGCTCCCGGTCTAGGTTGTGTTCCCGGCGAAGGAAGAGGATCAACCTGGACCTGGTTAAACTTCCGGCCGCCCTTGGCCACTACTAACGCGTAGACGGGAAGGTCCTCTGTTTTAAAGCTCACCTCCAGTTGGAAGCGGTTAGCGAGCAACGATTGCAGCATCAATCGAAGTTCTCTCACCTGTTGCATGGCCGGGAGTTTCTGGATTCTGGCCATATCGTCCTCTGATGCCTTGGCGTGAATATCGAAATGCCGAGAGCTGATCCAGCCGGGTTCGCCCTGCAACTGGTCGTGTGAATTCACGTTGTAAGCAAACTCGATGAGATCCTTTACCGATCCACCTCTCGCATTGAAATTAGAAGGCGACCAATCAATCCGCAAGCCAGGTTGTACATCCTTGTTTGGCTTAATCGTTGCGACTTCGAACGCCGGAACCGGAGAAACTGTAGGATGCAACAGCGATGCCTGAGATTGCGTCGCTCCGATAACGCCGATACTCATTGGGACCGTTAAAACGGCCAAGGCCGTAACAACCAGAAAGTATCTCCGTGTAAGACTGAGGCGCGCTCCGCGCTGATCTGTTGTGATGCGAATGATTCGGTTTCTTAGGTCTGCTCCAGCTATACCTGAAACGCAGACAAGAGGTGACTCGAGGCAGAACCGGCAGGCCTTCAGCAGGCTCTCGGCGTAGACTTCGGGGCTGCCTACTAATTCAACCACCTCTTCATCGCAAGCGCGCTCGCGTTCGAGCACCAGATGCGACTCCATCCACCACACCATCGGATGAAACCAGAACAGAGCTTCGACCAGCATATGCATCGCCGCCGTCAGATTATCCCTGCGTCGGACGTGGGCCAGTTCGTGAGCCAGAATTGCCCTAATGTGCTGATCGTGCAGCTGAACTGTCAGCTGTTCCGGCCAAAGCAAGGTGGGCCGAAAAATGCCGAAAATTCCCGGTTCCATCATCTCGCGTGAGCGCACTACCGAGATCCGGCAACCACGTTTCGACCCGCTTTCCAAGCTGCGTAAGATCTCAACTTCACGTCCACAGTCCGCAAACTCTCCTTTACGCAGCAGTCTCGAAACCTGCCGCCACCGGAGACACCAAACGAGCAATATAACAATTACGCCGCAGAGCCAGACTGCTAAGAGGAATTCCGGCAGTAGCGCTGAGAGTGGTTGCATAGAACCCGGATGACGATCGAACGAAGCGACCGTCCGCAGGCCATTGAAAGGCTGATTCGCAGTCTCAAGCGCTGAGTAAAGCGACGTGTGTGGTTTCGTCGCAACTGGGAGCATCTTCGGCAAAAGGGTGCCAAGGCTAACAAGCAGCGAAAAAGGAATGAGAAACTTTGCGGAGGCGGCCGTCCACAGCGCATAACGTAGCGAGGGGCGGTTGTTGCGAAGGAGCAATACTATAACGCAAGCCGTCCCCCCGAAGAGCGTGGACTGCCAAAGGTGGTTCCCCAACTCCGTTCCGATCCGAGCGGCGATAGGAAGCATTTGTTCTGAGATCATGCTTTGCCTCCTTTTTTTTGTTCCTTCAGCATCTGTTCTGCGAATTCGACGTCTTCCAATGTCAGCTTGCCAGCGCCGATCAGGTGCGCGACAACCGGCCGTGACTGCCCACCGAACATAGCGAGTAGATCGTCAACGAGTCTCCGCTGCGCCGCATCTCGAGAGACTGCGGCCACGAATATATGAAAGTTGCCAACTTTACGGATTCGGCGCACCACCTTTTTCTCTTCCATTCGATAGACAGTTTTCTGGACCGTTGTGTAACCAGGCCGCTTCTTTTCTGGAAATGAATCTAGCATTTCTCGAATGGATGCCTCGCCGCGAGTCCAAAGCGTCTCCATGATCTGAATCTCCAACCTTGTTAACCGAATCCCAGTCATGTCTATGACCTCTGTCATTTAATCTACGACAAGTGTCAGCGACAATATCCCGAAGACGCCTGTCCTGTCAAGAGCGGATACGCCGGAACTCGCGGCTTGCACGTCCTGGGCTCCGAGACCAACAAATCCCAAACACGAGTTGGTAACCGCCATTCAAGCCCGGCAAGCAGCCTTCACTGATCCCGTGGAGGCACATCGAATTGAGAAAACGTCGATTCGATTTTCTCTTCTAAAGTGCGGTAATAATCAACAAACCAAACTGCTTAGTGAGTACGTTTTAGATCGAGAAAACTGGATCGGTCCTGTGAAACGCCCTAGCGTCCCGTTTGAATTCTGGAATGAGGCGAAATCGCCAAATCGTAAAACTGATACGCTGCTGAACGCCGCAATCGGCCCCCTCGGCGAGCGGTAAGGGCTGATATCGCTATTCAACCTTCGCGCGACTTGTCACAGACCCCATGGTCGTCTGAAGTGCTATCTTCCGCTTCAAGAACCCTCAGCCATTGCGGCACGGCTGAGGCGTTCAAAACCACGTTTGAGGTATTCCCCAGGGTTGGCCCCGACAACTCGCTTGAAGGCCTTACTGAACGCAGCGTCCGACTCATAGCCCACCGACCGGGCAATGTCGACGAGCTTTTTGTCGCGCTGTTCAAGTAACTGCATCGCCTTCTGCATCCGCCATTGGGTTACATATTCCAGCGGTGTTTGTCCGAGTAGCTCTTTGAAACGTGCTGCGAATGCAGAGCGAGACATGCCCGCCGATTCGGCCAGAGATTCGACCGTCCACGGTGCATTCACTTTGTCGTGAATGGCACTCAGGGCGGTCCCCAATTGAGGATCGAAGACTGCGCGGAGCCATCCCTTGCTGCGAGACGGTTCCGACGCAATATGCGCTCGCAACAACTGGATCACCAGAACCTCGGCCAACCGAGTCGCGACAACTTCAGATCCGGGCGCCTGTTCTGCCATCTCTGACGCCAACGCCTGCACGGTGCTGTGAAGAGCCAGCGTGCGTGCCTGATCGGCCTTCATCAAAATAAAGTTCGGCAAGAGCTGGGTGATTGGCTTCAAGCTGGCGTCATCGAAACTCAACGACCCGCAAACAATAGTGGCGGGTGCGCCGCCGCCGCCACAAAGAGCGACATTGCCGTTAGCCCTGGCCCCAATCTCGCGAAAGGTCCACCTCGGACGCGTTCGCGGGCTGTCGCGCAGAACAATCGAAGTCCCCCGCGCCAGCAAGAAGCAATCACCCCCGGTGAGCGGAATCGGTTCCTCGATCCCTTCCACACTCAGCCAGCAGTTTCCCCGCGAAAGCATAGCGAAGTGCGCCAAGTCTGCCGGCGGCATCGTTTTGCCGGTATGCCTGACCTGTACTTTGACCTCGTTCTCTTGTCTCAGGCCCCAGGGGGCTGTCGCTTCCAGCCTGTGAAGACCGAACGCGGTGACGTGCATCGTTTTGAAGATGTCTGTAATTGGGTCCACATTCGCCTCCAGTTGGACGAATAGACAAAAAGAATGGACTGTTGAGCAGTTCCCGTCCACCGCCAAAGAATCTACTCTACTGTACCGAATACGAAAGGAGTCATCATGGGAAAGCTTGATGGAAAAGTTGCAGTAATCACAGGCGGAAACAGCGGGATTGGGTTAGCCACAGCCAAGCGTTTCGTCGAAGAAGGCGCGCACGTTGTAATCAGCGGTCGACGCGAGAAAGAGCTGAAAGAGGCCGCAGCCTTTATTGGTAGAAACGTCACGACAGTCACGGGCGACGTAACGCGCCTGCAGGATTTGGACCGGCTCTATGCAGTGGTGAAAGAGAAACACGGTCGCATCGACGTACTCTTTGTAAACGCCGGCTGGGGTGAAGTTGCACCGCTGGAAGCGGCTACCGAAGCTCATTTCGACAAGACCTTCGACCTGAACGTGAAGGGACTGTTCTTTACGGCGCAGAAGGCCCTCCCCTTATTCAAAGATGGAGGCTCGATCATCCTGAACTCTTCCGTCGCGAACGTGATGGGAGTGCCAGCGTTTACCGTCTACGCCGCGAGCAAGGCGGCTGTGCGCAGCTTCGCGCGTGGCTGGACCATGGAGCTGAAAGACCGCAAAATCCGCGTGAATACGGTAAGCCCCGGACCAATCGAGACTCCAGCACTTGAGAATGCGGGCCTCAGTCCTGAGCAGGCCCAGCAGGCGGCCGACCAGTTCGTCTCGCAGGTTCCACTTGGCCGCAGAGGCAAACCCGACGAAATTGCGGCCGCTGTCGTGTTCCTCGCTTCCGATGAAAGTTCTTACGTCACCGGTGTGGATCTCGCCGTCGATGGAGGCATGGCGCAGGTCTGACCTCGCCGGGGTTCCGTGGCTGGCCCTCGAGCTCCGCTTGTCCTCGGACCAACCCTCTCAAACTTTGCTCCTGACACCAAGATCGGAGAAACAGCATGAGCTATGCAATTGTCGGATTCGGAAAGATCGGCCAGGCCCTCGCCCACGCCTTCGCCCGTAAAAACATCGACGTGACCGTCGCGAGCCGCCGGCCGCCCGAGGCGTTGGCGCCTCAGGCTCGGGCGGTTGGACCCACGGTCGTCGCCAAGTCGCTGCAGGATGCGCTCGAGGCCGACACAATCATCATGGCAGTCCCGTTCGGGGAACATCGCGAGGTTGCGAAGGCGCTGCCGAGTTGGAAGGGCAAGACGGTCATCGACGCAATGAATTCGTTTCCGCTGCCACCTGAGGAACTGGACGGTCTCCCGTCCTCCGCCTTCATTGCGAAGTCCTTCACCGGCGCTAAGGTCGTGAAAGGTTTTAACCACCTGGGTGCGGCTACGTTGGCTAGCGATCCGGTTGTTGAGGGAGGCCATCGCGTCATCTTTTTGTCGAGCGATGATGAGGACGCGATCGCTCCCGTCGCGGACCTGGCGAAGAGACTTGGATTCGCCCCCGTCACTCTCGGAAAGCTTAACGAGGGCGGCTTGCTGGTGCACGCGCGGGGCCGCGTCTGGGGACCGCTCATCTTCCAGGACCTGTTCAAGAAGCAGCAATAGTTCCTCGATCGCGTGATTTGGCGCGCGCGGTACGACACAAAACGTCCGACTATATCGGACACGCTCTGATGCAAGGGAAAAGGAGAGATTTCGATGAGCATCGAAAAGAACGTCCAGACTGTGAAGAACTTCCTTGCGGCACTCGGCCGCCGCGATATGCAAGCTCTGCCGGCGTTGGTTGCCGAAGATCTTGAGTGGATCATTCCGGGCGAGGACTGGCCACTGGCCGGCACGTACCGCGGGCATGCGGGGCTGGAGGAGCTACTTCAGAAAGCCAACGAGACGGTGGAGACTTCATTCCCTCAGCCTCCCGAGTTCATCACGCAGGGAGACCGGGTCCTGGTCGTTGGCTTCGCTACGGGAAAAATCAAAGCCACGAACAAAACGTTCGAGGATCACTGGGTATTCGACATTACAGTTCGAAATGGCAAATTGACGTACGTTCGCGAGTATGTCGATACACAAGCACTGGCACGGGCCTCCGAGTCAGATGCGAACCGCAATCACTGACCCACCGAGAGCGCTGCGGTAGACGAGACTTAACTTCGCGCAGCCGGTAGATTTTTGTTCATGCGATAGGTCGGTGAATGCACAATCGCCAACGCACTTGTCGACAATGAAGACAACGACCTATTCATCGGGGTCGGCTGACATCGGGTCTGAAAGCGTCTGGTGGATGTTATGGATCGGCCGGCCTTGTAAATCAACTCGCGTGCTAACCACCTGCTACTTGGCGCTCGCCGGCGGCACTATGCCGTTCATGCGCAGGTACTCCACCATTTGGCCGTAGTGATCATACCCGTGGGCCGCTGCGAAAGCGGCAATCGTCAACCGCGTGCTGAACCCGTCGATCGGCTTGACGGCGATAAGCGCATTTTCAGTCGTGATGGTCGCAATCGCCTTGTGCGCGTAGACGAACGATGCTTCCAGAGCAGCCACCGCGTCGTCCTTCGTCGTAATGGAGCCGATTGCCTTCAAGTCGCGGTCAGCCTTAATGCCGCTCCAGCCGAAAAAGAAGTAGTTCGCCTGCGCCAGGTGCGTCACCTGCGCGACAAAGGTGCGCACGGTATCGAACTGCGTCGTCAGGCCGGGAGTAAAAATCCCTTGCGCCGGCGCGAAACTATACTTATCGGCCGGCATGGCCTTCGCCGCACCCACTACCTGGAACTCCATCGACGAGAGCAAACCGTCCAGCGCTTTCGCGGGGTCTTCTTTTGTACCCAACGGCGGTGACGGCGGGGGGGCGCTCATCTGCGCCCGCACCTGCATACTACCGCTCACCATCACTGCACCTGCGAGAACGAGAGCATGAATACGCATTGTCTATCCATCCAAGTTCGTCTGAGAAGCAATGCCAGCGTATCAGATCTCCCCTCGCCGTTGTGCGCAAAATGGCGAGTTTACAGGACGTCCCTTCAATGTGTGCTTCAGGATGTTCCGGAATGACTAACGATCGGATATCTACTCACGAGTAAACGCGGTCCGGCAACTTCCAACTTCCCCGGGCCGGACACACCGGCATCGTCGGTGCAGGTCTTGAAACCCGTGAGGCGTGTCGTTCATCGCGCCTCACGGGTTCGTGTTCCCAACCATGCCGGCTGTTGCGTCTGGGGAATTTGAGCCGAGCAACGGTCAGGCACATACCTAAGGGAACGCAATGCCTTTCTCGCTGAAGTAGACCGGGACTGAATCTCTGCGAATGCCGGCTGCCAGCATTCGCGGGCAAAATGGATCCCGGGCGTGTACGTGCAACATCTGCAACCGACACCCCTAGCGTTCGTCCACGGGAGTCAACAGAATGGCGTGGACCTTGCCCATGTCCGGCCCGCTCATGACCATTGCCATGCCGCTGATTTGTCCGCGCTCATTGATATTGCTGGCCGCGACGATGAAGAGGTTGGAATCCTGGGGAATCAGCGTGTTAAGGTCAGTCACC
Organism: uncultured Acidobacteriota bacterium; assembly: GCA_963730805.1. Lineage (GTDB taxonomy): Bacteria > Acidobacteriota > Terriglobia > Terriglobales > Acidobacteriaceae > Telmatobacter. The sequence goes on from CAVSTL010000008.1 coordinate 195,754, forward strand.
ACACCATCCTGCCCAAGGAAGCCATGGGACCACTCCCCGGACTTGAAGGTGCTTCCCACCACCTGGCCCCGGTTGTTGATGCCGGTGGCAAAGGCGGCACCATCTCCCGGCAGAATAGGGAGGGTGGTGAGTCCGTTGTGGTGCCAAATGGAGGCAACGATGGTTGTCCCGTCAGCAGTAGGGACATACCCAACAGCCTGGCCGTGGTCATTGATAGCGTAGGCGGCTCCTCCAGCAACTCCCAGGTCTGGAAGCTGGTTGACAGTGCCGTTTTCCCACAATACGGCGTGAGTCGCTATGTTGGTGCAGGTTCCCGACGAGCCTACGGCCTGGCCTTCATCGTTGATGCCTTGTACGAAGCCATCTGGTTCGCCGGGCAGCGTATGAAGAGCCCGGGCTTCGCCCTTTTCCCATAACACCGGTGCTATCGTCTTTGCAGTCTTGCCCGGCGGGCAACTGGGGTCCTGGACGGCCGTTTCGGAGATGCCTACGATTTGTCCGCGGTTATTGATAGCGGCGGCCTGCGCGTTATTTCCGCCCAGCGTGGGGAGAGCCGTCATCCGGCCGTGTCGCCAAAGAAACCCACGACACGTCAGGTGCGTGCCAAAGGCGCAAAAGTCTTCACCGTCTGGATCTGGAACAGATGTTTCGGACATACCGACGTTTTCCCCGCGATCGTTGATCCCGCCATAGTTGGTCCAACTGTTCTTTCCTCCAAGCGTGCCGAGGTCGATGTTGTGCCCGTCTATGTTCATTACCGCGCGGCCACTTAAAACGGTCGTGGAGAGGGAAAGGACGGGCGGCTTTCCTTCTCCGTCCATGTTCTGTGTCCAGCCTTGATTATTGAGTCCCATGACCATGCCAAAGTTGTCATCGCCGAGAGTGCCCTGGTCAGCAACTTTGTAGCTCGTTTGAGCGTACGCATTGCTGGAGAAAGCCAGAGCAATCGTCGCAACACACAGTATCGAGGAATTCCGCAACTGTCTTGTAGCGTTCATGTGTTCTCTTTTCCTCCGGGGAATCGGCTGTGCCGAGATGGTTAGCAATCGAATTGACTCGGCGTGTGGGAGTTTGCGTGGAGTGGAGAGCTGATTCGGCTTCACAACTCCACAAATCCTTGCTGAGCGCGACACTGAGGAAGCACGCCATCTTCCACCTTCATATCAATTCCGCGACATAACAGCGCGTTCCTTTGAGATATCGACGCCGAGTGGCGGATTAACAGCTTTCCGGGACAGTCACATGACGCCAGGAACGCCCGCTTTTCCAACTTTTCATACAAATCAGGGCTAGAGTTACGAGATTCGAAAACGCCCATAGTCAAAAAGCCACGGATCGATTGTGGTTGACTTTTGATTGAGCTACATACAAACTGGTTGGTATGTTAGGAGATCCAGAGAAGCGCAGATCCCGTGATCCCGAGCGCACGCGGGAGCGCCTGCTGAAAGCAGGTTTTCGGGAGGTCTACCGATCTGGATTCCAGAGTGCCAGCATCGATACGATTCTGGCTGCGGCCAACGTGACCAAAGGAGCGCTCTACTACCATTTCGACAGCAAGGAAGCTCTGGGACACGCCATTGTCGACGAGGTGGTTGCAACATTCCTCCGTAACCGGTGGTTGCTGCCGCTCCAACAAGGCGAGGACAAGGACCCTATCGATGCTTTGATCGACATCGTCGAGTCGATACCAGCTCAGCCGAGAGACGTGAAGGGCGGTTGTCCCCTTGTCAATTTAGCCCAGGAGATGTCGCTGCTCGACGAACAATTCCGCAAGCGGCTAGAGGCAATGTTCCATGCCTGGCGAGAAGGCGTCGCCATGGCTTTGCGGAGGGGACAGTCTCAGGGAACAGTACGCCGCGACCTGGTTCCGGACGAGGCCGCCAGCTTTCTGGTCGCGATGGTCGAAGGCTACGAAGTGCTGGCGAAGAATGCCCAGGATGTGAAGCTGTGGAATGAGGGAATCAGAAATATCGTCAGATGGCTGCAGTCGCTGCGCGCGCCTCGTCAATCTGCGAAAAGCGGACGGAGGATGCCAGGCAAGCCCGTGGCCAGGCAACGCCGACGAATCCGAGCAAGGAGAAAACGATGAATCGAAGAAGGTTGGTAACGGTAGCTTCTCTAGGTCTCGTTCTGGTCCTGGGGCTCATTCCGATGAAGCGCGGGCAATCACAAGCGCCCAAATCGGCCTATCCTGAAATGGCGCCGCTCGATCAGTACCTCATGGCAGACCGAAATACCGAAATCGCGTTGGCTCGAAGCGCGGCGCCGGAAGCCATTTCGCGCGATGCCACGATTCTGGTCCTGGGACGCCATGGCTACGAAACGGCCAGCGAGGGCAAGAACGGTTTTGTATGTGTTGTCGAGAGAGGGTGGATGTCGCCTGCCGACGCTCCGGAATTCTGGAATCCCAAACTTCGAGGTCCGATCTGTTTCAATCCCCCGGCCGTGCGATCCGTGTTGCCGACTACTCTCAAGAGAACAGAGATGGTGTTGGCAGGCAGAACAAAGGCTGAGATCGTCGCGGGCAACAAGGCAGCGTTCGAAAAAGGTGAACTGCCGCCACTCGAACCCGGCGCGATGAGTTACATGATGTCGAAGGATGCCTATCTCACCGACGGCGGCGGTCACAACCTGGCCCACCTGATGTTCTATACGCCTCCGCTGGACGGCAAGGCTTGGGGCGCCGATCTGCCGAAATCGCCGGTAATGCTGATTCCACAATTCAAAGACGCCCAACCTATCGATGTGTTTATCGTTCCCGTGAGCAGATGGTCAGACGGATCCATTGCCCCGGTGATGTAGAACGTTTCATGAAGAAGCAGCGAATTCGTCGCTCTCGCTTTGGGTGGCGGGAAGTCGAAGACGGAGGGCAACGCAAGGTCTTTTCCATCATGAGCGCTCGCAGGATTCACGATCAGAAAGGCATCGCACGTGGGATGTTTGTTCAACAAGCAGATCACTAATGCGGACGTTTCGGCCAGACCACCGCAGAGGGATACGATCTACCCCGGCAGGAGCAAACGGGAAGACACGTTTGAGTCGACGGCGGAAGATGCCTTCTTCGAACCCTTTGGTACATCGTTGCTTCCGGTAACCCGAGTTGATGCTGCAAACCTCATCCGGGTTTTGCAGCAATTGGCGGACATTCCAATACGACGGGCGCCACGAATCGCGTTCAAGGTAGAGGGCAGAATCTTATTCCTGGAATTGGCTGAGATCGTGGCGGTGCAAGCAGAAGGCAATTACGTTTCGTTGCAACACCGGCCCAATCCCTACTTGCTGCGCGAGTCTCTTTCATCCATGGCGGAGAAGCTCAAGCCCTACGGTTTTATCCGGATCCACCGCTCGGTAGTCGTGAATATTTCGGCCGTGGAGGAGATCCGGCCTTTACCGACGGGAGAGTACAGGCTGCGTGTAAAAGGTGGGAAGGAATACCTGGTAACGCGCACATACAAACACAACCTCAGAGATCTGGCGCAACTGTGGGTCGGCGCCGAGCTCCCTTGCGGCTACCAGTAGCCAGAGATATCACCGTGTCATTTGCTCTATTCGCTTCGTAGCACGGTTATCGGATCGATTCTCCCGGCGCGTCGCGCGGGCAGATAGGTGGCTAGCAGGGCCGTCATGGTCATGAGCCCTATCGACCACGCGCATGTGACGAGGTCGCCCCCCCGCACTTCGAACAAGAAGCTTTCGACGGCACGCGATGCGCCCGCCGCGAGAGCGCTGCCCATCACAATACCCAGGAACACGTAGAGCATCGCGTCGTTCATGATCATCCACAGCACGCCCCGCCGGGTGGAACCAAGAGCGAAGCGAATGGCCAGCTCGCGCATGCGTTGCGACACCGAATAGGCCACGGTGCCATAGATTCCCAGGACTGCTAACCCAAAGGCCAATGCGCCGAACCCTGCGAGGAGGCGTGCCAGCGAGCGTTCTTCGCGACTTTCGAAGTCCTGCAACTCTTGATCTGGCACAATCGTTACGGGAGGCATGTCAGCCGCAACGACTCGAACCTGATCTCGAATCGCAGGGATCATCAGTGCAGGATCCAGAACCGTGTTCACCTTGATCTCAGCCTGTCCTCGAAGAGACTGGGGAGCCTGCGCGTAAGGCAGATACACCGCGGCCGCGGGTGCATCATCGCGGGACGAGAACTTCATGTCACTCACGACGCCGATGATGGTCCGGGCAACCCCGGGTTCCTCGTTTACCATACCGATGCGGTGGCCAAGTGGGTTCCGGCCGCCAAAATACTTCCGCGCCAGCGACTGGCTCACAATGGCGACAGATTGTGCCGGCGGACAATCCTGTGATGTAAAGTCCCTTCCCATCAAAAGAGGCAGGCGAATCGTATCGAACAAGCCTGGCGCCGCGGTATTGAATACAAATGGAGCATCAGCGTTGACGGACCCGTCGATGGCAAGACCGTGTCGTCGTCCGCGGTGTCGAAGCGTGAGGCGCGACAGACTGGCCGCGCGCACACCCGTCACGCGTCGAACCGCCCCGAGTACGCGATCGTACAGGTCCAGTTCGCGCTGACCCTCGTATCCTGACAAAGTGGGATACAGCCAGAAGCAGAGCAGGTGCTGTCGGTCGAAGCCGAGATCGACCTGTTCGAGGTGCTCGAGGCTTCGGAGCAGCAGGCCGGTAAGAATCAGAACGCCCAGCGAGAGTGCCACCTGGGGCACAATGAGAATGCGTTGCGACCGCAAGCGTGTCCCGTACGTAACTGGCTGTCCCTGGAAACTCGACGAAAGCCGGCCGTCGGTCGAGCGTAGCGCAGGAACCAATCCGAAGAGAATTCCGCAGCCGATGGATAAGGCTGCCGCAAACGCCAGCACCGCGCCATCCATCCGGATGCCAAGCGCACCAGCATCGGCATTGCCGCGAAGGATAAGCGTAAACAAGTGCATCAGCGGCACGGATAGCGCCAGGCCCAACACCCCGCCGAAGATAGCGAGCAAAAGATTTTCGGTAAGCAGTTGCCGGATGATCCGCCCGCGCCTGGCTCCCAACGCAAGCCGTACCGCAATCTCGCGGGTACGCGAGGTCCCGCGGGCCAACAGCAGATTTGCCAGGTTCACGCACGCAATCAGCAGCACCAGCGCGACCACAGCTTCCACCAGCCGAAGCTGAATGACAAAACGCCGATCAAATTCGAGAGATCCCTGTCGCGCCGGAGAAATCACGATAGTCTGCCGCAGCAAAGCCTCCTGCTCAGTGGGATCGTTGACTTTTTTGACTTCCGGGAGCAGCCACTGGCGATAGGCAAGGCCCAGGTCGGCTTCGGCCCGCTTCTGGCTCACGCCCTTGGCCAATCGCCCAAACAGGGCGAACGTCGTGTTGTCCTTCAACGTCAGATGCGCGTGCCACTGGGCCGGAACGGTGATCTTGGCCGCTGTGCCGCCGGTGCGCAAGCCGCGAAATCCTGGCCGGGAAATGCCGATGATGGTGCAGGTAACGTCCTTGAGTCGCAAGCGTTTTCCCAGTACAGCGGGATCGAGTCCGAAGCGTTCTTGCCAGTACTCGTAGCTGATAACGGCAACCGCCGGCGCTTTCGGAAGATCATCGGCGGCAGTAAACGGACGTCCCGAGAACAGGTCGACGCCGAGGAGAGAATAAAAATTCCCGCTGAGATAATCCACCGTTATGATGCTCGATTTTCCATCGATGACCGGGGCGATATTTCCATCATCCCAAGCGATAATCCCAGTCAGCGTTTTCTGGTGGTCGCGAAGATATTCGTATGCGCTCTGTTCAAACTCGCCGGAGGGCTTGATGCCGATCTTCACCAATTGTTCGGGATGGCTGACCGGAAGCGACTTCAGCAGGAATGTATCCACCACGCTGAAGATGGCGGAATTGGCGCCAATGCCGAGGGCGAGAGTGATCACCACAATTACAGAAAAGCCGGGATTCCTGACAAACTGGCGAACGCCGTATGCTATATCGCGGCGGATATCCTCCAGTTGCACGAAACCCCATCGCTCCCGGCTCCTCTCTGCCGCTAAGCTCGGGTTACCGAAGTCGAGTTGCGCCTGACGTCTGGCCTCTCCTTGTGATGCGCCCCGCGCAATGTGCTCCCGCACCTTGAGTTCGAGATGCAGTTGCATTTCTTCCTGAAGCTCGCGGGCACGAGCATCACGACGCAGCCATGACCACAGTCTACGAGCAAGTTCCATCGTTTCTCTCCGCGGCTTACGCCTCTATCACCCGCACGATGGCCCCCAGCACCTTCTCAAACTCAGCTCGCTCGGCTTGCAATTGTTTTCGTCCAGCGGCAGTGAGTTTGTAGTATCGCGCGCGACGATTGTTCTCTGTCTGCTTCCATTCCCCCGCCACCCAGCCTTTGGCCAGGAGCTTTTGCAAAGCCGGGTACAGAGTTCCTTCCTCGATCTGAAACACCTCGCCCGAGATCTGGCGCAGCCGCTGGGCGATGCCGTATCCGTGCATGGGTTCCAGTGATAGTGCCTTCAACAGCAATAGATCGAGCGTTCCGGGAAGCAGCGATTTCGATTCCATACCATAGGTAATCTACCCTAGGTGGACTATGGAAGAAAAGAAGATTGTGACGAAAGGACGATAGGAGGAATCCTGATCCGGAAGAGTGGAGTAAATCAAGCTTCACAAACGGCCAGGACTCTTGCGGTGCTCCAGCCGCGGCGCCGGCGGTCTGCTTCTCGTCGGCATATGCCTGTTTTTCCGAAGCAATCGGTATTGCTGCTTCAGGATTGCCGACGGGTTAACGGATCATTATTTGTTTTGGGTGCATGTCATGCTGGCTTGGCGAAATTGGGCGGGGCTACGCACTGATTCCCATTGGTGTCGAAATAGCTCGCCGCCGTGTAACTGCCGACACCCGGGGACACTCCGCCTCCGTATTTCGTCTGGCAGTCGTCGCATAGCTCTTTCGGTGCGTTGCTGTTGTTTCCGATTGCCTCCACCAATTCGTGAGTGACAACGTTGAGCGTGTCGTTCAGGTCCGACTGAGCGCCGGCATAGGCATACAGGATGATCGTGTTCGCCGGCCCCCACATCATGGTCAAGTGCTCGCCCAGGGAATTGACGGCGTCCGTTGCACTCCCGCCGCGCGGAGTGATGACGATGTAGACAGGGATGTTACTACCGAAGCTGTCTGGCTTGGGAACAGCGCCGTTTGCAATGCTGTCTGTAACCACGCTGGCGATATCCGTGGCAACGGTGAACAGGGTTGTGAACTGCGCGTTGCCGGGTGGCAGCTTTGGGGTTGACAGCTGGGGCGGATCGACAGAGGCGACGGTTACCTGCTTGACGGCGTATTGCGCCATTGAGCTGAAGTAAGTGGAAGCGGCCAGCGCGCTCATTGCGTTCCCGAGATCTTTGGCTGTCAATGTGGATTGCCACTTTGTCTGCCCGGGGAGTTGCGGCGGACCCCAGAGCATCAGAACGAGCGTATAAGTTGCGGGGACCGGGTCCGGGAGGGCTCCTGCAACCGGACCGGCATTCAGGGCCCCGCCCAGCTTCTGCTCGCCGGACCAGCTACCATCGGCGTTGCGCCAGCGGGTCCACAGGCTGTTGTCCGCGGCATCCTGGTAAAACAGCTGGAGAACGCTGGCGCCGGGAACCTGTATGGCCACGGGGTCGCTCGCCAGCACGCTTCCCCCCAGACTTTGCTCTGCGGACCAGGTTCCGCCCGTCAGCCAGCGCGTATTGATGATGTTGCCTGTGCCCCGGTAGAAAAGCTGCAAAGTATTGGTGCCGGGCACCTGTATCGCAATAGGGTCGCCATTGAGCACGCCACCGATGTGCACTTCGCTGGACCACGCACCGCCCGTTAAGGAGCGGGAATAGATGCTGTTATCCTTACCGCGATAAAACACAGCGAGGGTATTGGTGCCCGGAACGTGAGCGGCAACAGGAGCACCGTTGAGAATCCCGCCAAGCGATTGTTCGCTTGACCACGACCCGTCCGGTTTTCTCCAGCGGGAGTAAAGCCCATCGTCGTTCCCGCGGTAAAACACTTGCAGGATATTGGTGCCCTGCACCTGCGCGACGGCGGGGTCGCTGGTGAGGATACCTCCAAGGTGCTGCTCCGCCGACCACGATCCGTCGGGATTGCGGTACACCGTGTCCAATCCGGAATCTGTGCCCTGGTAGAAGATCTGGAGATATTCAGTGCCGGGAACCTGCGCAGCGACAGGGTTGCCCGATATGCTGGCGGTGATTTTCTGTTCGCCGGACCAGGTTCCATCGGGATTGCGCCAGCGCGTAAAGATGTTGCTGTGAGTCGAGCCCTTGTAGAAGAGTTGGGGAGTTCCCGAACCGGGAACTCTGGCGAAGGCGATGCGGCTCCCCGGAGTTCCATAGAGTGTCTTTTCTTCTGTATATTTTCCATCCGATCTGCGCCAGCGGGTCCAGATGTGACCGTCGGTTCCGGGATAAAAGATTTGAATCACGTTCATCACTTGACCTCAGTTGCGAAGAGTATGTTCCAGCAGAGGATCAGCCCATCCAAAAATCCCAGCGGATTGCCTGTTCAGCCAAACGGCTCACGACGTGGCTCACGGAGCAGCGATTTCCCCGTACTTCTGCTCGCAAGCCAGAAGCTCCTTTCCAAGCACATCCAGAGCGGCCTTGTAGGCTGCTTCCGTCGGGAAGTCGCCGGGTTTGAGGGCAGCCATCTGATCGCGATAGGTTTGGCACGGATCGGGTACCGGGACCCCAAAGAACGCGATCGCCATGGAGGCTCCGCTGGGGGGTACGTTAAGAACATTCGCGCTGATGGTTCCATTTCCGAACTGGACCCAGCGCAAGAACAATCCGTAGGGGACCATCTCCTTCAAAGCGGTAATCGCCACCGGGCTCGTGCCGACGGTTGTAGAAACCTTGGTCGACGGCGGACCGGACCATGCGCCGCTTATATTCACCGAAGCGATCGGGGTACCGGCAATGGCCTTGTGCCCGTTCCTGGAGAATGCGGTCGCGGACACGCCGGTTCCCGGCGGACCTGTACTGGGGCCTTCGGGGATATACCAGGCATCGACGTCGAAATCGCTCGCCGGAGCCGTAAATGACACCGATACGCCAGGACCGATGGACACGTCGGTGTCCCAGAAAAGGAAGCCATAGGTGTTCGATCCCGCGGTGTAGCTGGTAAATGCGGATAATGAAATGGCCGCTCCCGCAGCTACCGGGATGGTCCCTAGGGCGAGAAGGAGATTTCCCGATGGAAATTCCTTGTAAGACAACGTCATTTTAGGCATGGCAAGAGACCTCCCGATCAATTGCGAAGAACTGCTGACGCCGCACCCCTCCATAAGTCGGTATTCCCGTTGAAAAATGACTGATCCCAGGGGTTGACCCAAACGGAATGCACCGGCAAGGCGGACAGAATCGGCGTGGCCCTGTCCAGGCAGGCACGGGTCTCCCCGGCGTTGCGGTATTCGCAACACGACTCTCCGCGTGCTAAACTGCGGCCACGTTTTTCGTCTGCAGGTGGGGAATCCACTCTCGGAACATACGCATCCTCAGCCCCCAACCGCCCCGGAGTCCTCAAGACGCGATCAATAGGTTCTCAATAAGTTCTTAAGAGCAGCTATGAGCAACGCCACCAAGCAGTTGATGGAGTTCGGCGCCTTTCGGCTTGACCTCGAACAGCGCTTGCTGCTCCGGGATGAACAGACTGTTCCCATCTCCCCCAAGGCGTTTGATCTGCTCCTGGTGCTGGTCCAGCGACACGGACGGATCGTCCTCAAGGACGAATTGATGAAGGAACTCTGGCCGGAAACCTTCGTCGAGGAGTCCAACCTTACCCAGCACATTTTCCAGTTGCGCAAGGCTCTCGGCGATCGGTCTCAGGATTCGTCGTATATCGTTACGGTCCCGGGACGCGGCTACCGGTTTGTGCAAACAGTCCGGGCCATACCTGGAGAACTCGAACTTGCAGGCCATGTTGATGTATCCCAGGGCATTTCCGGGCGGCCCTCGGAGAACGGAAATGGAATCCCCCATTTCCATCCCGGCCAGGATCGCCGCCCGTTTCATCCAATTCCCAAACCTTCAATAACCGCCCGCCATTGGTATTGGGCCGGCGTTTGGGCTTTGTTCGCTGCGGCGTTGGGAGCCTTCGGAGTCTGGATCTTTCTTCGCCCTGTCCCGATACCGAGGCTCGTCCGCGCCATGCGCGTTACCAGCCATGGGCGCGTCGAGCCCTTCAGCCAGGCCCTCACTGACGGGCCACGGCTTTTCTATTCTGAGCGCATCGGCGGGACAAGAAAACTGGCGCAGATCTCCGCGCAGGGCGGTGATGCCTTCGTCATGCCGGCCTTCGCAGCAGATCTCACCATCCAGGATATCGACCGTCGCCATTCCCGTTTATTGGTGACCAGCGGGAATTCGGAAATGGGCACACCTCTTTGGGTTGTCTCCACCGTCGGGGGTGCTGGTCAGCGCGTGGGCAACATCCTGGCCAACAGTGCGGCCTGGTCAAGCGACCAGAAGCTGATCGCCTATTCGCAGGATACCGGCCTCTTCATTGCCAATACCGATGGATCGCAGCCGCGAAGGCTTTTCACCGGAACCGGCGTGATTGAATACCTCCGCTGGTCACCCGACAGTATGCACCTGAGTTTTACCGTGCGAGACTCCAACACGTCAGTGCTCTCGCTTTGGGTTATCTCTTCCGAGGGCGCCAATCCTCACCAGCTCACGTTTGGCTGGAAGGCTCCCATCAGCCGATGGGGAGAAGGAGAATGTTGCGGCGATTGGTCACCCGACGGCAGGTACTTCATCTTTCGCTCGCGCCGGGATCGGATTGCCAGCATCTGGATCGTCTCCGAAGAAAGGCATTGGGGACGTCACAATGCGCCGGCACAACTGTACAGCAGCCCCGATCGGCTCAATCAACCCAGGTTCGGCACGGATGGGAGGACGGTGTTCCTGGTGAATTACCGCGAACGACCTGAGCTGGCTCGCTTCGATGCGCAAAAGAGAGCATTCGCGCCTTATCTCGGCGGGATTCCTGCGCGGTTCCTCAGTTTCTCTCACGACGGGCAGTGGGTGGCTTACCGCAACGAGCAGGATGGTTCTCTCTGGCGCTCCAAGCCTGATGGAACGCAGGCCTTTCAGCTAACCTTTCCTCCGCTGGACAGCTATCACCCGGTGTGGTCGCCGGACGGCACACGGATCGCCTTCGATAATGGAATTCGACTTTACATGGTAGACGCGAATGGGGGCGTGCCGCGGCCCCTGCTGCCGAACGAAACCAATGGCGTCGAGCCCAGTTGGTCCCCTGATGGCGCCTCGGTCCTCTTTACCAGTTGGCCTGCGTGGCGCTACCCAGCCATTTGCCGTTTCGACTTGAAGAGCGGCCAGGGCGTTCGGATTCCCGGGTCGGACGATTTCCATTCTCCCCGATGGTCACCGGATGGGAGGTACATTGCTGCATGGAGCAAAAAAGATCACAAGCTGATGCTCTTTGATCTGTCTCATCAGTCCTGGTCTGACCTCGTGCCCGGGATTTCTGATGTCTGGGGAATCCAGTGGTCCTTCGATTCAAAGTACGTCTACTATCAACATGTTTTTCGCGAACAAGATCAACCTGTCTTTCGCGTTCGGCTGACCGACCGCCGCGTAGAAGAGATCGCGTCAGCGAAGAAGATTCAAAGTGCGGACGTGTTGACCTATGTGCTAACGGGATTGACACCTGACGGCTCTCCCCTGATTTCCTTCCAGCATCCAAACTCCGATATCTACGCGCTCGAACTCGAGATTCCATAGAACCGCTGATTCACCGAACACTGGTGCCAATCCTGCTGGAGCGAAAGCTTCAGGTTTCGAGCAGCGGCTACCGTCGAAAACCTGGAGCGAAGCCCATTTCCCAGGACCTATTCGCAGTGTGACGCCGAAATCGCAATCGAGATGAGTGATTTGGTCCGTTGGCGACGACTGGGAAAAGTAGTCGTCTAAATGACGACGGTAGCGAAAGCCCGATTCTTTTACATTACTTGCCTAGGACCGACTCCGCCGGCCGCGGCGTCGTAATCGGATCGGCATGGCGATGCACCAGCCGCCAGTTCCCATCGATCTTCTCGTACAGGCTTGTCACCCGCACGTGAAACTCCGCAAACGCATCGCTGGTTCCAACCTTCGCTCGATCGTTCTCCACCTCCACGATGCACGCCAGCTTGTCGTCCGCATACTTCGCTACCAGATCGACAGTCGCTGATCCCTCGCGATACTTCGCTGCCGCTCCCACCAGCGTCTTCACCACCGCCGCACGTCCACTTGCAAACGGCCCAAAAGGATTCCCCAGAGTAATGTTCTCGCGGTCTGCAAACAGCGCCTCATACCCCTTCGGATCACCGTTCAAAATCTCAGTCAGAGCACGATGACTCTGCGCTACCGCCGCCTGCAGGGTCGGCGTACCCATGACACTTTGGGCTCCTGCCTGCGCAAATAGAGTTAGGACCACGCATCCACACCACGTAACTCTTTTCATATCGCAGGAGTATACGCCCCTCTCCGGTTACACTTCTCTCAATCACCCGGAGTTACACCTTGCTCGATGTTCGTTCGCCCCACGAACCCACCCATACATGGAGAAACTTCTTCATCCACATCGCCGCCATCGTCGTCGGCCTCCGCTACGGATCAAGCCGGTAGCCCTTTTCTTTGAACGTCGCGCGAGCCGCCGGCGATCGCAGACACGCGATAAATTTCGCGGCCGCGAACGCGGCCTTGGGCGATGCGCCGGCGGACACATCTACATCCGCGTTCAGCGAAGCCGGAAAATAGCCCACGAGGCGGAGCGGCGCCGGCAGCGGTTTGAAAAATGGAGCGACCACATATTGCAGCCGTTCGCTGGCCTCCGCTGCGCCCGCGTACACGCCGGTGAACGGCACCAGCTTTCCGGCCAGCGGCTCGCGTAGCTTCAGGCGATCCACAATCTCCAGAAACACCTCGCCGCTGTGGCCGTCACCGATATAGCCAATGGACCGCGCGTTCATCAGCGCGCGTTTGAACGCAGCTTCTGTATCGATGCGCGGATACGGGCCCGGCCCCCGTGTCGCCAGCCCCATCCGCAGCGCAGCCAGGGGACGGACGCTGGATCGCGCGACCAGATTTCTTGTCGCGAGATCATCCAGCATGTGTGTTTCGACCACCACCATATCGAAACGCGCACCGTCGATAATGTCCTTGGCGACGGCCGGGTTATTGGCATACTCAGCCTCAACTTCGATGCCCGCGGCGCGCGCACAGAGCGGCACCAGGGGTTCGATAGCAGCCTTGCTCACGTTACTGGCCCGCAGCATCATAGGCTCGTGGTCCGCGCGCTGCGCTGTGGCAGCGCTGGACAGGACGAGAACGGAAAGCACGACAACGAATCGGCTGCACATAGCTGTTCACCTTAGCGTACCAGCTTCCTCCGTCATACCGTGTGGCCCAACCGCCGCGCACCGCGATTTCGAGATATTGGATCATGGGGCATCACACCGCGCGGAGCCACGCATGCTCGAACCCCACCTGCCCCACACCTGACGCGACTTCTTCATCCACATCGCCACCGTCGTTGTCGCCTGCTCATCGCTGCCGGCCTCGAGCAGACCTCAGCTAAGAGCTATACCATGCACATTCCGTCGAATGGCAAAGACAACGATGCTTCCGGTTCCGGTAACGGATAGTGCCCCATCTTGAGGCGCGCCGCGTTTCGTGCCATTTTCAACCTCCAATCACGTCGAGGCCGCTGTGATTTAAAGCATATTTTGGCCGGAAATAAGGCATATCTTGGCCATTTTGCCGCGCGGAAGCGACCTGTCCGCGAAACCGACGGCTCAGAAAAGGGGCTGTTAGAACTATTTCGTCAGGTTTCCTTTTATTCGGCGCGGAGGACCTTCATTGGGTCAATCCGTGACGCACGGTACGCTGGCAAGAATGCAGCCACGAAGGTGGCCACCAGCAGTATGCCCACACTTACGACCATCGATAAGGGGTCTGCGGGGCTGGTCTCGTATAGCAGGCTCCGGATTGCGCGGGTGGCTGCAAGGGATGCCAACAAACCCAGCAAGATACCTCCGCCAACAGGCATCAGGGTTTCCAATAGAACGAGGCGAATGAGCATTAGCTTGCTTGATCCGAGAGCGACGCGGATGCCAAATTCAGGAGTTCGGAGCGAGACCGAATACGCCAGAACGCCATAGACTCCGAGGATCGCGAGGACCAGCGCCGCGATGCCGAATGAGGACAGAACGATCGATTCCAAACGCTCCGGCGCAACTGACCGCACTACCTGCGCATCGAGCATTTCGATGACAGGTACGGCGGCTTCAGGATCAATATCCCAGACGTGGCGGCGAATGAGCGGCGCGAACTCGTCGAGGCTACGAGAAGTGCGAACAAGGAAGAATACGGAGGCGGGCGGATCGTGCCAGAACGGCAAGTAGACGACTGGAATGTTTTCCTTGAGATTCGCGATGCGTGCATCAGCGGCGATTCCGATCACCGTATAAATGCGTCCATCGAACTTGAATTTGCGACCGAGCGCCTGGCCATTAGGCCACGCTGCTTGCGCCCCTCTTTGCGAAATGATCGCGCTCTGCTGGTTGGAGCGCTCGCCGGTTGTGAAATCGCGGCCGCCGATGAGCCTCGTCTGCATCGTTGCGAAATACCCGGGACTGACGTTGCGAAGATTCGCCGTGGGAACTTCGCTCTCTGACAGCGGATGATCTGGACGGTACATGCTGTGCACGGCGGCGTCGCCGCTCAAGGGCATAGTGCTGGTGATTGCGGCAAATTCAACTCCGGGAGTCGAGCGAATCTTGTCGAGTGTCCTCTCGATGAATTCGGAACGGGCGGAGTCGCCGGAACCATTCGGCTGTTCGTACCTAGGGCTGAGCAGATCTCCCTCGGCGAGGATAACCCGGCTTGCGTCAAAATCATGCGGCTGGTTGAAAACCCGGGAAAAGCTTCGTACGACAAGGCCAGTCACGATGAGAAGGACGACTGTGCACGCGATTTCGAACGTGATGAGCAACCGTCTGACGAAGGAAGTTTGGCCGGCGTGGGATATGCGCGTCGACGAATACTGCAATGTATGTTGAGGGTTGGAGCGGAGCGATCGCAGAGCAGGAAGCGTGCCGGACAACAAGGCGGCAATTCCTGAAATCCCGCAAGCGAATAGCAGAACCGGCCAAGTGATTTGGATCTCATGCAGACGCGGAAGGTTTTCAGGGGCGATGGCCGCAAAAAGCCGAACTCCGCCGAGTGCCAGCAGAATGCCGAGTGCAGCGCCGGTGAGACAGAGGACGACACTTTCCATGAATGCCGCTTGGAATAGCCGAATCCGCCCGGCTCCTAGTGCGGCGCGAAGAGCGTTGTCACGCTCATGCGTAATTGCGCGGGCCAATTGCAGGCTGGCAAGATTGACACAGGCAATCAACAGGAGACCGAGGACCGCCGCGAAAAGCAGCCAGAGCGCCTTTCGGATGTTGCCGGTCACCTCCTGCGACAGCGGTTCGACGACGGAGCTCAGGTGTACAGTCAAGTGATTGGTGGCCGAGTAGGCGCTCAACATGCCTGAGAGCTCTGTAGACGCTTGGCGGAAGGTCGAGCCTTGCTTTAGACGTGCTATGACGAGGAAGGCGAAGTCAGCGTCGTCTGAGGTGAGATCATCTCCCTGTGGGACGAATGGCTGGAATACTTCGTATGGGAACGTCTGGTCGGGGCTCGCGCCGCCCCGCATTTCATTCACTGCCGGAAATTCGAAGTCCCGGGGAAGAACTCCGATGACCGTTGCAAATTGGCCCTTGATCTTTAACGTGCGACCCACGATCCCGGGGTCGCCGTGAAACAGGTCCTGCCACGCAACCCAGCCTATGACAATCACATCATTCCTGCCCGGCTGAGCCTCTTCCGGTAGGAAAGTGCGGCCGAGCATCGGCGTCACACCCAGCACCGAAAAGAAGTTAGGCGAGACGTTGAGTCCTTTCTCGATACGCGGATGATCGCCGCCAGCCGCGACGGCAAAGGATGCGTTCTGAAGAAGCGCTGCATCTTGGATGGTGTTGGCGTGCGACCGAAGATAAACGAAGTGACGATAATTGTCAGGGACGGAGGGATACTCCTTAGCTGCCTCCTGAACCACCTCGCGCCAGACCACGATCTGGCCAGGATCGCGGAAAGCATAGGGGCGCCGGAGGATCGAATCGAGGATGCTGAAGACGGCCGTGCTGGCACCGATGCCGCAGGCCATGATGAGCAGGGCGACAAGCGTGAATCCAAGTGTCCGGCTCAGCTGTCGGAATGTATATCGAGCGTCTTGCAAAAACCGTTCGACTGGCGTCCAGCCCCACGCCTCGTGAGTTTGTTGCCGAATTAGGGTCGTATTGCCGAATGCGCGCCGAGCGGCATAGCGGGCTTCTTCTGGTAACACGCCGTTTTCCCGCTGCTCTTCTTCCTCCAATTCCAGGTCAGAGTGAAGCTCGCGCTCCAGGTCCGCGTCCCTCTTCTTCATTTGCCACCATTTCATCTCAACTCTCCTCGGCGGCAGGCCACATCACTCGCGCCACGGCCCCAGCCATCTGCTTCCACTGCGACTCTTCAGCTACAAGTTGCTTCCTGCCTTTTTCCGTCAGCCGGTAATACTTGAATTCCCGGTTACGGTCGGGAGCGGTTTCCCATTTGGAAACGACCCAACCACGTTTCTCCAAGCGATGCAACGCCGGATAGAGTGAACCGTGCTGCATCTGAAGAAAATCGTTCGTGGTCCGTTGAATGTGCTTGCCGATATGGTGGCCGTGCGCCGGCCCATAAAGAAGCGTTCGCAGGATGAGCATGTCAAGCATGCCCTGCATCAGATTCGCCCGTGGTTGTACCTGTTTTGTCATGGAAGATGGTCGACCTTCGATGAGGAGGATGGTAGACATTCGACTATCGATTGTCAAGGGCGTGGCTCAGTTCGGTTCTCGAACCATGACTTCAGTGGCCAAAGCGCTCATTGAGATGTTACCCCGCATGTCTGTATGGCCGGCTTCGCGCACAGGCGGCTTTAATGCGGCAAAATGGCTGTTGGACGGGCTCAATTGGGTGCGGACCGGCAGTTGGGATCTGGCCCTCTACCTTGAGATACCAAGCGCCTGGAGCGCCGCATGAGTTGCCAAACTAAGAGTCTTCCATTCGGTACAGGAATCCACTGGAAGCTCCTCGCGGATTCGATTTATCGAGGGGTACTCGCCTCGTCTCTGAAGTTGTGCGGCAATCGAATATGTGTCCTGAAACAACTTATCACGACGGCGCTTTGTGCACTCCGAGGCTACTCGGCGGCGTTTCTCGGCGATCATGTGACGAACGGATGGGAAGTACTTGCCCATGAACCAAACCGTCATGCCCAGGCGCCTACAGAGATCGCGCACCGATGGGATTGGAGTCTCATTGCCGCTCTTTTCAGATCAGATCTGTACTTCCTCATGTTATTTCTGCGCCGTATCGCAAGTAGATCGCATAAGTCAGGCTCGTGCGCTCGCAAGACAGTCGAGGTTGAATAACCAAGGCGGCGGCTCAAGTCGACTAGGGTCGGCGCGGGAAACTCATTGAGCGCGCCTTCCAGTGTCTGGCGAATTCTCAGAGAACGAATTCGCTTCATCTGAGATACTCTCTTGCTGATTGCCACGCACAACGCCGGAAATTTGTGACGAATGTATCCTTCGTTCGCGTAGCCAAGGTCCGCGGCGATTCGATGAACCGAGACTGGTTCAGACGATTTAAGAGACTGTTCCAGGAGTTGTTCGATTCGCAGGGGTTCACAAATCCTTGCAGCTCCGGGCCTCCTCCACCAATGACTTTGACCAGACCATCGATATCGAGCAGCGATCTTGTGGCAGAGGTCCCTGTCGGCTTGATATAGCCTTTCAGTGTCTGCATAGCCCATTATCCGTGCAACATCTGAGAGACTTCGCGGCACAGGATCATGAAGAGCATTCTCAAGCGCTTGCCTGACCTCGCTCTTCTTCTGACATAGAGATACGCCTCGACTTCCGGCCCGAGCGATCGCCTCCTTGGCGGCATCTTCATTTGCTGGTGAGGGCCCAGATGAAGCGATCAAACTCGTGATTGGAACACTTAAGAATCTGCAGGTTCGCAGCAAATTCTCAAGTGTGGGAACAGTTGTACCGTCCAACCAGTTTCTGAGAATGCTCGGTGGGCAGTGAATGTACTCTGCCAGGGCAACGACATTGCCAGCGGTGAGTCGATCGAGAAATGCAGCTAAGCTCCTGCAAAGGGCTGCACGGGCTCCCATAGGGTCGATCAAAGGAATCATTGTCAGCAAATCTCCCACCTGCATAGTGGACCACGCATTGTGCCCTTCTTCGGCCGGAGTGTGAGCTAACCGCCTCCCTTCGCTGTCTGACATACCTAACCAGCCCTCACAACGTCTGCAATATCCTGGCCGAGAGAAAACGCCCATCGGACTCAGTGTGCGCGCGCAGTGGCTACAAGTGCGATCAAGCGGCCGTACGTGGAGGTGACAATTCGCTGCCGCCTGGATTGACCAAATGAGCGTGCTCATAAACGATCTGCCCGGCGGACCGCCATTGTTCAAAACAAAGTGCACACCACGCACGTCGCCTCTTGAACAAGCGGCGTGGAACAATATAACGAAGCGAAAGAAGGGTCAGATATTGCAGATCGTGTCGATTGGTGGCGGCATCGAGCGCATGAACCCATTTCACCGCTGTCTCTGTAACGCCATTGGGTGTATAGTTACAGGCTCGAAATCCATGGCCGCCTACTCTGACTGCCTTGGCTGTCTGCGTGATGATTTCATCCTTTGTATGCGTAAGACCTGCAAGAACTCTGCCGACAAGATCCCCCACGCTCACTGAGTGCGCATCGGCTAATCGAGCGGCATAACCCGTGAGGCTCTCGACCAATTCGGTACCGACGCCCATCGGCTCCAGAGAATAGAGCTGGCTCCTCAGTGGCAAGAGGGGGCGTGATAGTGACCACGACTCAAGCAGGCGTTGCATTTGCCTCCGGCTGTACAACAAGATCACGAATTGGAAGCCTGTGACCCGGCCGGCGGTATTTGCCCAAATGAACTTCCTGCGTTGGATTCGTATTTGTCGGCGCCTCCGCACTCAAGCCTAATCTGCTACGAAGCCGAATCGATGCTTGGCTCCCTTCGTGCAGTTTCAGTTCGCCGTGTGCCGTTTCCGTGTGCATCTGTTCACATTGCGCGATGGACAAAGCCTGAGATTGAAGATTCGCTCTCGTCAGCTGGTTGAGGCCCATTCGAGATGCTACAGTCGCAGCTCGCACAAGTCATTCCTTCAGAATTCCGATGCATCCGAGGCTCCTCTCATACAGGAATTCCCAATCGGCTACCAGATCAGATGAACCCTTGAATGGAAGGGCCTTTTCGAAGGTCTTTACAATATTGATGAACATCTGCCGGTCTTCCGGATCTTCGGCTCTGTAGCGGGGGAGATGAATATCAATGCTTCGCCTGCTGAGTTGCGCATTGAGGTTTCGGAATGCAAGCAATTCGTAGGTTCCAAGCAAAACGTGTACGGTCTTCGTTTGGTTGGCGATGGATTTGATTACGTCCAATTGATCGAGGAGGCGGCGGCCGGACGGAATTTTGCCGAGATGCTGGGCCTCATCGATCATCACCGCCACAGGCTTGCGATATCGGATGGCCTGCTCCACGGCAAAGCGATATTCAGTACCGACCACCCTCGATGGTGGCATGAATCGCATGACCGAACCGGCCTCTCTATACAGTTTGTGGTCGATCAAAGGCTCGTCAAGCTGATGGAGAAGGCGTTTGTAGTGATCGCGCCAATTAAAACTTCCTGACTCGGGTGCTATTGCTTCGACACTGACGACCGGAATCCGTGCTGGGTCTTCGTGAAGTTCACCCAGAAGTTCCGTGTCAATCAGCTGCTCCGTCTTCATTCGTAACGTTGTCTTGCCGACCCCGGTCGGTCCAAACACAAATATGAGCGAGTTCGGCTCAGCGCCATGGATTGCATTCATCAGCATTTCTTTGGCTTCCACGAGCCGCGGATGTGCCACCGTGAAGGCGCGAAAATGATCGATTGGTGATTTAGAGACATCCTCTTTATCAAGCAGGTTGACCGCCATCAGAAGTCTCCGTAGACTGCGGTAGCCACAGCCTGCTTGGGCGCTGAGATTTCCCGCGTAGTATTGCTCGGTTCTGACTCTGTGGATTCCGCTTCGGCGCCATGTGCGCGTGTACCAGACACAAGGCTATTGTGTCGGAGTGTTGCGCTTTCCCGGTCTCGCAATCTCTGTAGCAGGCACTTTTCTTCCGCTTCGGCCGAGTCGAGAAAATCGGCAAGTTTGCGGGCTGTCAGCGTGAACCGTTCGCGCGAATGCAAGAGGCGTCGCCGGCGCAGCTCTTTCGATGCCAACATAATTTCTTTTTCGGAACGCCCTTGAAGCACCGTATAGTGCTCGGAGTGGCACTCCGTCCAACGGTTCTTCACAAAGGCGTAAGCTGTGCCGATATCAAAAGGATCGTACCGGACGGAGACGTCGTGATTCTCCACAGTGGGATCACGAAATGCTTCGGCCCAGTAGTATACGCGGTTGATAATGACCCCGCGCCCAGGTGAGACATTTGCTGCACCCCGCGGAGTCGTTGGAAGTGTAGCCGATAAGAAGGCCTGATCGTACGAAACCGTCCTGTTCAGACGAACGCCTGTGGTTTGGAGAGCCTTGAGACATACCTCCCGAGGACTCTGACCGAGGGCAGGGTGTTCTATGGTGTCATATATCTCGAACAGGAACGACGACAAATAGTCGTAAAGACGCCCAAGTGGCCACCGAGCCTGGCCTGTTGGCTCGTTGCTCTTCGTAACCTGTCGAACGTTGCGCGTGATCTGTGTATTGCCGCGCAGGTTGTGAATGAACTGGCTGTTCGTGGTGCCGAACAGTCGTTCACAGACTGAACCGAAGCGAGCTTGCGCCGGGGGGCGCACTTTCTTGGTGCATTCGTAGCGGGCCAAAAGCGTCTCGAAATAGGTACTTTGGAACTCCGGGCCGCCATCAAGGACAATAACCTGAGGCAGGCGGGAATGACGTCGAACACAGTCGCGCAAAATCATCATGCAGGACCTGTAACTAGGCACATCGAATGTCAGATAGACGGCGAGACAGCGGCGGGAGAATGCGTCGATCAACACGGTCATCCACGGCCGCCCGAGCGGGCGGCCGGTGTAGGAACAAACGATCTCAACGTCCAGTTCCGTGTGATCAATGTGACCAATCTCGAAAGGGCGGTCACCGTGACGGGGAGTAGTCGGCTCCAACTCAAAATAGAACGATGAGTGGGTATATACAGCACGTCGTCCCTGCCGCTTCAATGTTCGCAGAAACGGCGGTCGCTCTCGCACGGCAGTGCAGAAAGTAACGTAAGTTGGCGCGACGATGCCAAGTTCATCGCACTTCCGCTTCAGCGTTGCCCACGAGGCAAGCTTCGGGTTTTGGCGGAGATCTTCATAGTCATTTTCGACAAACTGAACGAGCAGGTTGCGCGACTCTTCGGAGAGACGCCTGGTTCTGTTCCCTTGCTCACTGGCCTTCGCCAACAATCCCACATATCCATTGCCATGGAGGCTTTCTGCTGTTCGATACTTCCCGATCCAGCGACGCACAGTTCTCTCTGGAGTGAGACACGGTTCTGTGCCCCGCTCGAGACGATTTGAGACTATCGCAAAGCGTCGATTTGCCGCCGCTAGATCTCGCTCGCTGGCCATTGCCAATAGCCGAAATGCTTCGCCATTTGCGCCCAGCGCTGCCGCAGGCAGACCACTGATACCTCTGCAGTTGCCTACACCATCCTCCAGTTCGCGAGATGTATCCCTATATTCAGCGGCAGCTCTGGCGTTAGCAGAGAGGCGGACGTGCGCTGGTTCGGCGAGTACGACCTTACTCAGGTCCACGTACACATCGCCGCTTGCAATCAGCGAGTAAACCACGTCTGGTTCCACAACACCGTGAACCTTCGCCAGGACATCCGACAGACATACCTGCCGCCTCGACTTTGGCCGGATTCCGAACCTCGCCATCCAATGGTTTGTGGCATCGCCGGCACAGGGAAGTCCGGGTGCGGAACTGGATGAGCCGACAATGCGAGCAGGCCAGTACTCCGCACCGACCAACGTTTATTGGTGACGCTGGTAAATCGGGGATCGAGGTTTGAACGGTTCTTGAGTCTCTGGGAAGCACTCTTTACCTCCTTTCCGACAAGAGTTTTGGTGATTGTGCTGCACATAAATCCCGCCCTTGACAACCGATAGTCGGATGTCTACTATCGTCGCCAGATCGCGGGTCGGGTAACTACTATGGCAAAACAGACGCAGCAGCGTGCGGCCGTTCTTCAGGGCACGCTGGACATGCTCGTTCTACGGACGCTTCTCTATGGACCCGCGCACGGGCATCAGATTGGCAAGCACATTCAACGCACGACAAACGATTTCCTGCAGATGCAGCACGGATCGCTGTATCCGGCGTTGCATCGGCTGGAGCGGCAGGGGTGGATCACTTCCAAATGGGAGATGGCGCCGGACCGAAATCGGGAGTTCAAATACTACCGGCTGACGGAAAAGGGCCGGAAGCAACTTGTCGTCGAGGAATCGCGGTGGAAGCAGATGGCCGAAGCGGTTGCGCGGGTGATGTGGCCGACGGCCGAGGAGAGCTGAGATGCGCTGGTGGCAGCTCCGCAAACGCAATGAAGGCCTGGAGCGCGAGCTGCGCTCCGATCTTGAGCTCGAGGAGGAAGAGCAGCGTGAAAGCGGAGTGTCACCGGAGGAGGCGCGGTATGCGGCGAGGCGCGCGTTCGGCAACGCGACGTTGATTCGCGAGCAGACGCACGAGACCTGGGAATGGGTGGTCCTCAATCGCCTCTTGCAGGACGTCCAGTACGCGGTACGGCAACTGGCCAGGAACAAGCGCTTTGCCGCCGTATGCATCATCGCTCTGGCACTAGGAATCGGGGCGCAGACAACGATCTACAGCGTGATCCATGCGGTGCTTATCGATCCGTACCCGTATCAGGGAGCGATGCGCATGGTACATCTGCACCTCTACGATAAGGATCCCGAATACAACGACCTGGCCTTGGATGGGCCGCAGTTCCGTGAGCTCGAAAAGTCGCCCCTGCTGGACGGGGCCATCGCCGAAGATGACTACAACATGTCCCACACCGGCGAGGAACTTCCGGAGCAGCTTGAGATCGCCCGCATTTCCCCGAACGCATTTCAGTATTTCGGTGTGCCCGTGCTGTTGGGACGCGAATTCGGTCCCATGGAGGAGGGCAAGGTTGCCGTCCTGAGCTACGGGTTCTGGAAGTCGCATTACGCGAGCCGGGCAGACGTGATCGGCCGGTCTTTGCAACTGAATCGGGAAGACTACACCATCATCGGCGTGATGCCGCGGCGATTTATGTGGAGAGGAGGCGACGCGTACGTACCGCTGCCCTACTCGACAGATCCGCGACGGCCGGCCAATGTCTACGCCCGGGTGCGCCCCGGCGTCAGCGATCGGGCGGTGGAAGACGCTCTGCAGCCAATGCTCGATGTCTTTGCCACGGAGACGCCCGCCAATTTTCCGCAGAATTTCAAAGTACACCTGGTCCACATCAACGAGGTGAGCATCGGGCGGTTCCGCGGGGTACTGATCGGAATCTTCGTGGCCGTGTCGTTCCTGCTGGTGCTGTCCTGCGCCAATGTCGCCATCCTGATGCTGGCGCGCGGCGAAGCACGGCAGGCGGAAATCGCCATGCGGAAAGCACTGGGAGCCGCAAAGAGCCGGATCGTGACGCAACTGATTACGGAATCCGTCACTCTGTCAGTCCTTGGCGGCGGACTGGGTGTGTTGCTGGCGTTTGCAGGGATTCGGATTGTTGTGCACCTGATGCACCCGCTCGCGTGGATTCTTCCCAGCGAGGCCGAGATCGCGGTGAATACTCCCGTGCTTGTGTTCAGTCTCGGCGTCTCGATCCTGACAGGCGTGGTCTGCGGGTTGTGGCCCGCCCTGCGTGTGTCGGGCGCGGACCTGCGACGGACATTGGACAGCACGGCCCAAAAGCTGGCTGCGAAACACGGGACGCGCAGGACACATCGCCTGCTTCTGGCCGTCCAGGTGGCAATCACCATCTTGTTGATGACATGCTCGGCAGCCACGCTGCGCAAGCTGTCGCAGTTGATGCACGCCAGCCTGGGCTACGACCCCCAGAATCTCGCCTCGGTCAATGTAGTAATCCGCGAGGGTGCGCACGATCAATGGGGCGACCGGGTGGAGTTTTACCAGCGAGTTCGCGAGGCGATCGCCGGCGATCCTAATGTGGTTTCAGCCGCCGTCGGCGTTCTTCCCCAGGAGATCTTCGATTTCACCCCAGTGAGCGTGCCCGCAGTCAAGAATGCGGAAGGCCGGGCCGTTACGCTGAGGACGGGCCCGGAGTACTTCTCAACTTTGGGTATTCGCGTGACGCGCGGACGGGTGTGGACAGCATCCGAAGCCAGGCAGGGCGCGAAGCTCGCATTGATTAACGAGAGTATGTGCCGCCGTTACTGGCCGAATAGCGATCCGATCGGGCAGACGCTCGTGCTGAACAACGGAGTTGCCAACGAAAACGCCTGGAAGCTGGTCGCGCCGGGGAACAATCAGCACTACCAGGTTATTGGCGTGGTGGGTGACACGCCGAACAAAGGCCTTGATGAGGCCGTCGCACCGGGTGTTTATCTTCCGTATTCGATGACGGTGTACGACGGATTTAACATTGTCTTCCGCAGTCGCGGAGATCCCAACGCATTGCTGCACGCCATCAAGGAGCGGGTCAAGAGCGTAGACGCGAGCCAGGCAGTCGGCAACCTGGTGGCGGCGAAAGACGTTCTTGATCGCGATGGCCTGGGCCGCGGACGGTTCCTCGCCAGCCTGTTCGGCGCGTTTGCATTATTGGGACTGTCGTTTGCGGCGAGCGGCCTTTTCAGCATCCAGTCTTACCTGGTCGCCCAGCAAACCCGGGAGTTGGGGCTGCGCATGGCACTCGGCGCGGGCAGAACCGACATCATCCGGCAGGTCACGCGCGCATCGGCGATCACGGTTTTCGAGGGCACGGGGATCGGCCTCTTTCTCAGCATGGTTCTGAGCGGGACGTTCGCGCAATGGACGAATGGCAATGCAAGCGACCCAGAAGTGTTGGCGGCGGTTGTCGGACTTCTGTTACTCACAGCGGTCGCCGCTTCTCTCGGACCCGCCTTGTCCGCTACGTCCATTGATCCCATGCGAGCGCTGCGAAGTGAATGATCGCTCTATCGTCGGCAGAAACCTACCCGATTCTGAGGAGACTCTACATGCGATGGCGGCCAAACAAGCGACGGAATGCCGACCTGGAACGCGAACTGCGGTCCGACCTTGAGTTGGAGGAAGAAGAACAGCGCGAGAGCGGCTTGCCTGCGCAAGAAGCCCGCTACGCCGCGCGGCGGGCATTTGGCAATCCCACCCTGATCAAAGAACACACGCGCGAAGCCTGGGGCTGGATGCGACTCGAACGCTTCCAGCAGGACTTCCGCTACGCATTGCGCGGGTTCGCCCGCAACCCGGTGTTCACGACTGCCGTCATTGCCACACTCGCAGTGGCGATTGGCGCCACCACCGCGGTGTTCAGCGTAGTGGATCGCATTCTCTTCCGCAGCCTTCCCTATGCGCATGACGATCGCCTGGTTTCCATCGGGACGGTGCATTCCCTGGAGCGCCAGGAATTCATGATGGGGATGTTCTTCTTCGATTGGCGTGACAATCAGAAGCCATTCGAGGCCATGGCGATTCAGAGCACAATGCCCCATCCTTGTGACCTGGTGGAGAACAACCCGGCGCAGCTAAGCTGCCTCTCGTTCGATGCCGGCTTCTTGCCTCTCCTGGGAGTCTCGCCGGTGGTGGGGCGCAACTTTCTTCCCGAGGAAGATCGTCCGAAAGCTCCAGACGTGGTGCTTATCTCTTATGGATTGTGGCAGGACCACTACAACCGCGACCTCAGGCATACTGGACCGCACCATCAACGTGGATGGCAAGCCGGCACGCGTGGTTGGCGTGTTGCCGAAGGATTTTCAGTTTCCCACCCTGCAACCCGCCGACGTGATTTTCACCGAGGCTCTCAACCGCGCCGATCAGCCTACGGCCAACGGCGGCTTCGGCTATCCGATGCGCACCTTCGCACGGCTGAAACCGGGCGTGAGCATCGCGCAGGCGAGAGAAGAAATGGAGCCGCTCTTCGAGCATACGCGAGACACGATTATCCCCCCGGATGTTCGCAAAGACATTCACCTGAGCATTCGTTCTCTGCGTGATCGTGAAACGCAGGAGGTTCAATCAGCAGCGTGGATATTGCTCGGCTCAGTGTTCGCCGTGTTGCTGATTGCCTGCGCGAACGTGGCCAGCCTGATGATGGCGCGCGGCGCCGCTCGCGAACGTGAACACGCGGTCCGTTCCGCTTTAGGGGCCAGCCGACGCCGCCTGATCCGGCAAACGCTCACCGAGGCTGCGTTACTCTCCCTTGCGGGAGCCGCGGCCGGCATGGCGCTTGCCGAAGGACTCCTGCGTGTTTTTGTGGACCTTGCGCCCACGGGGATTCCCTTCCTGAACCGTGCCTCCCTGGATCTCCGCATCGCGTTGTTCACGATCTTTCTTTCGCTTGTGTGCGCGGGACTTTTCGGGCTGTTGCCGGCCTTGCAAACACCGTGTGTCGTCGCCCTGGCATCGCGTGCCGCGAAGTCCCGCCAGAGCACCGTGCTGCGGCAAGTTCTGGTGGCCGGGCAAATCGCCGATCACTATGATTCTTCTGTCGGGGGCCGCACTGTTGCTGAAAAGCTTCCAGAACTTGGAAGACCAGCGATTGGGAATGCAAACGGGAGGAGTCTTCACGGTGCAGATCGCGCTGCCTCACTTCCGTTACAACACCGACCAGAAACTCATGGATTTCTTTCTGCAGGCCGAAGCAGCGGTGCGGCGGCTTCCGGGAGTACGCGCCGTCGCAATCAGCGATTCGGTTCCCCCTGGAGGCTGGATGAGCGGGGGCCGCTGGGCAAGTTTGATCGTTGAAGGCAAGCCGCAGCCAGAGCCAGGAACGGGCGGAACGCTGGCTGTTCGTACGGTCACCCCTGATTACTTTCGAGCATTGAACATCCCCATCATTCGGGGCCGCAATTTTACCGAAGAGGAGCGTCGATCGGGAGAGCCTGTGACGATCTTCAGCAGGCTAATGGCGGCTCGCTTGTTTCCTGGTGAGGACCCCATTGGCCGGCGGATCCGTTGCGGTTCTCCGTGGTGCACGGTCGTCGGAGTGGCGGAGAACGTCAAGAACGGAGGACTCCTGGAGCCCGATGACCCGGAGATCTACTTTCTCAGACACAGCACCACAGACAATTGGACCGGGCGGACGCCATTGATTGTCGTCGAATCGGTCCTTTCGCCAAAGGCCACGGTCCCGTGGGTGCGGTCCGAGATCGCACACCTCGATCCTACTGTTCCAGTGACGACCGAGACCCTGAACGAGCAGATCAGCAAACTCGCCGAGCGGCCTCGATTTGAGACCGCACTGCTTGGCTTCTTTGCTTTATGCGGTCTCTTGATGGCAGTGATCGGTCTTTACGGCGTGATTGCGTTCGTTGCAACACAGCGCACCAAGGAAATCGGCGTGCGCATGGCGCTGGGGGCAACGCGCCCGGATATCTTGCGTTTGATTACCAGCGAAGGCGTGCGACTTATCGTACTTGGCGGAGTGGTCGGCTTGGGAGCAGCATTGGGCACGGCGCAACTGCTCAAGGGTTTGCTGTTCAACGTGGCTCCGCGTGATCCGATTTCCTACATCGCAGTTGCGCTCCTGGTAGCCATCGTGGCTCTGCTGGCGACCCTGATCCCCGCCCGGCGCGCTGCCTCCGTCGACCCGATGCAAGCACTGCGTACTGAATGAGACTGCAAGCCTGATAGCAGCAAAAATGCGATTTCGCCGTGGAGAGTCGGAGTGAGATGGTGGCAGACCAAGACGCGTGACGCTGACCTGGAGCGAGAGCTGCGGTCTGACCTGGAATTGGAGGAAGAAGAACAGCGACAGAGCGGCCTCCCTGCGCAAGACGCCCGGACTGCTGCGTTGCGCGCCTTCGGTAACACGACGCTGATCCGGGAGCAGACCCACGAAGCTTGGGGCTGGGCTCCGATCGAACGTTTGTGGCAAGAACTGCGCTATGCATTTCGTTCCAGGTTGGCTTATCGCCGAAATTGACCAGCACACCAGATCAAACCCGCGTGGCCTATCAACAACTGCTTGCGCGCATTCGTGAGCTGCCGGGAGTGGAAGCAGCCGATCTTTCCAACATCGTTCCACTTTCCGGCGCCGATAACGGCGGGCCATTCTGGATCGGCACGAAGCAGCCGGCCTCATTGCAGGAGGCACCTCACGCGCTCTACTTCTGGACGGGGCCCGATTATCTGAGGACGATGGGCATTCCCCTGCTGCAAGGCAGGTTTTTCACATCCGCCGATCAGATCGGCTCCAGCAAGGTCGTCGTCATTGACAGGGTGCTGGCCAACACCTTCTTCCCGGGTCAGAATCCCGTGGGACAGACGCTCACGGTTGGACATTGGGGAGCGGCACGCATCATCGGCGTGGTGGGACATGTGCACCATTGGGGGTTAGACGATCCCGGCACTTACAACCCGCGGCAGATCTACATCCCCGCCTACCAGCTTCCGGATGCGATGGTCACTGACTTCTTTCGCACTCTCAAGCTGATGGTTCGCACCACCCTTCCGCCTGCCGACCTGATGCCTGCAATTCGGAACGTCGTCTACGCCGCCTCACCCGATCAACCTGTGTACGCTGTCAACACCATGGAGGAACTGTTAGCGGAGTCGATGGCCTCTCGGAATCTCCCCATCCTGCTTCTCGGCGCATTTGCCGCGCTGGCATTGATGCTTTCATCGATCGGCATTTATGGAGTTGTCTCCTACTCGGTCACGCGCCGCGTGCACGAGATCGGGATCCGCATGGCTCTTGGCGCAAACAGGAGCCAGGTCTTCCGGATGATCATCACCCACGGTATCGGCATGGCCGCTGCTGGATTGGGCCTCTGCGCTTTGGCCAGTATTGCGCTCGTGCGCCTTCTTCCAGATTTCTCTCATCTGCTCTACGGCGTGGACCAAAGCGATCCGCTTACGCTCGTCTGCGTCTCCACTATATTGCTGGTCGTGGCTGTGGCTGCCTGCTATCTTCCCGCGCACCGAGCCATGCACACACACCCCATGAACTCGCTGCGGTGCGAATGAACGCATGGAGTCGAGAACCGAGCGATGTCTATCAGTATCAACTGTCGGGGACGAATTAATCTTCGGAAGAGCCAGAATTCACTCCGTCTTATCTCCATTCCCACGGAACCCGTTCTCCACGGGTAGTAAACCGTCCTCCGAGCTCGCCCTATCCTGGAAGCGTGCGTTGCCACTGTTCGCGTCAACCCAGGGTCATGTCAAAGCAGATGAGCGAACACTAGTCAGGACTAATCTGCCGTGGATGAGCGCCCCGGCGATTATCGCTCGTCGTGCGCTACTTTCTCCTGTCGATGGATACTCTCATTGCGCTTGTGGCGAGAGTAACGGGCGGTGTGATCGCTCGCCCTTTCTCAACAGGGAGCAATTGCGTTCACCACTTCCGTGGTGGCCCTCATTCGGTAGCGAGAGGTGTCCCCGCTGGCCCCCGCTTGAGGCCAGGCTGCACTTTCTCCAAAGCGGGAAACGGCGCATTGCAAATTTATTGAGATTGTGGGAAGATTCTTATCGGATTCCGATAGGAGGACGGCATGGGGCAAAAACGTACGGATCTTCTACGGGGAACTCTTGACCTGCTGGTGCTGAAAGCGCTGTCCCTGGAGCCCTTGCACGGGGTCGGAATCTCTCGACGTATCACGCAAATCACCAAGGGCGCTTACGAGGTAAGTTTCGGTTCGCTTTTTCCTGTACTACACCGTATGGAGGAAAGCGGCTGGGTGGAAGCCGAGTGGCGCGCCTCCGACAACAACCGCCGCGCAAAATATTACCGGTTGACTTCCGCCGGGCGGGCTCAGCTCAAGGATGAAGAGCGGCAATGGAACCAGGTGGTGAAGATCATGACGGCCGCCGTTCAGTCTACGTGAATCCAGATGGGAGGCATCATGGCAAAGCGAATTCTGAGTTTATTTCGGAATCTCTTTCGTAAGCGCGCGATTGAGCAGGCGCTGGATGATGAACTCCGTTCAACGCTGGAGGCCCTGACGCAAGAAAAGATCGAGCAAGGGCTTTCGCAAGCGGTGGCCAGTCGAGGGGCCCTTATCGAAATTGGCGGAATCGAGCAGGTCAAGGAGGGGGTCCGCGCAGTTCGCGCCGGGCACATTGTGGAGATTCTCGCCGGGGACATCCGCTATGGGCTGCGTCAGTTGCTGCGCAATCGGAGCTTCACCGCAGTAGCCGCCCTGACGCTGGCCATCGGCATCGGTGGGACGACAGCGATCTTCAGCGTAGTGAATGGCGTCCTCATCCAACCGTTGCCCTATTCGCACCCGGCGAGACTCGTAGAAGTAGGGCTCGACCTTCCCGGCATCAACCAATTCAACTGGCCACTATCACCGCAAGAATACCTAACCTTTCGCGAGCAGAGCCGCACTTTTGAGGACATCGGTCTGTACTATACGGGGTTCGGCGGTAACCTCTACTCGGCCAACGTCACCGGCTTCGGACGACCCGAACACGTGCCGGCTCTCGGCGTGACCGACGGAGTGCTCCCAATTCTCGAAGTCACACCTCTGTTGGGGCGCTCCTTCACGCGGGCGGACGATGAGCCGGGCACCCCGGAAACACTGATGATCACCTATGGCTACTGGCGCACCAAGTTCGGCGGCGACCATTCAGCCATCGGAAAAACGATCGACATCGATGGCAAGCCAAGCACGATCATCGGCGTGTTACCGCAACGCTTTCGCTTCCTCGACATGACCGATCTGGGTATATTGCTGCCTCTCAAGACTCAATCCCTGCGGGGCTTTAACTACTTTGCTGTTGCCCGGCTCAAGACCGGAGTGACGCCGGCCGAAGCCAATGCAGACGTGGCTCGCATGATCCCAATGGAACCCGATCGGCCTGTCGACTTCTTCAAAGAAGCGCGGGTAACACCGAATGTGCAGACGCTGAAGCAATACATCATAGGCGACATAGGCAAAGTCCTGTGGGTTTTGATGGGCGGAATAGGCCTGGTAATGCTGATTGCCTGCGCAAACGTAGCCAGCCTTCTTTTGGTCAGAGTCGAAGGGCGACAACAGGAGTTGGCTATTCGAGCGGCTTTGGGCGGCAGCCGCGGACGCATCGCCTGTAGTCTGCTGCTTGAAAGCCTCTTACTGGCGTTGATTGGTGGCGCGCTCGGCCTGCTTTTTGCTTATGGCGGCTTGCGGGCCCTTGTCGCGTTGGCTCCGAGTGATCTGCCCCGGTTGAATGACATCCGCATCGATGGGCTCGTCTTGCTCTTCACCCTGAGCGTGACGACTGTGGCGGGCCTGTTGTTCGGCGCAATGCCGGCTCTCAGGTACGCCGGTGGCCGCGCAGGGACCGGGTTGCGCGACGCAGGCCGCTCTGTCAGCGCCAGCCGGAAGCGGCATCGTGCTCGCAACGCGCTGGTCGTTGTCCAGGTTGGTCTGGCTCTTGTTTTGCTCGTGAGCTCGGGCCTCATGATCCGCACCTTCCAAGCATTGACACACGTTCAGCCCGGATTCACGGCGCCAGCCCAAGTCCAAACGTTCCATGTCCATTTTCCACCGGAGATGATCAAGGCTCCCGATCGGTTGCTCCGTTTGGATCACGCGATTCTCGACAACATCGCGGCGATTCCCGGCGTTTCTTATGCCGATTTCAGTGGTGCCGTGCCCATGGATGCGGGCGCCGAGAGCGATCCGGTGCTCGTAAAGGATCACATGCTTCAGGGTCAGCTCCCGCCGGCTCGCAGGAGCTTTTGGGTTTCTCCAAGCTTCTTCAACACCATGGGCATCCCCCTCCTCGCCGGCCGCGATTTAGCGTGGGACGACATCGTGAACAAGCGCCCCGTGGCTCTCGTGTCGGAGAATCTCGCACGTGAGTATTGGCAAAATCCCTCGGACGCGCTTGGGAAACAAATTGGCGGAAGCCCCAAGGCCTGGCGGCAAATTGTGGGGGTTGTGGGAAACGTCCACGATGACGGCACCAGCCAGGAAGCTCCAGCGACAGTTTATTGGCCGATAACGGACTCTGACGATTTTCTGGACACCCCGGCCTTCGCATTGCGCAGCACGCGCGCCGGGACGGAGAGCTTGATGAACGAGGTTCGGCGAGCAGTATCGTCTGTAGACTCGGACCTTCCGCTGTACCAGGTTCACACGCTGAACTACTACTACACCAAGTCCATGGCCCGCACTTCGTTCACATTGGTGATGCTGGCATTGGCGGGCGTCATGGCGCTCTTACTCGGCATCGTGGGACTGTATGGCGTTATCGCCTACTCGGTTTCCCAACGCACGCACGAGATCGGCATCCGCATGGCCCTCGGCGCGCAGAAGCGCGACGTACTTAACCTTGTCGTGAAGGGAGGCATGGGCTTGACGGTGATGGGTGTGGGCGTGGGAGTTGCAGGCGCCTTGGCTCTGACTCGCTTCTTGTCCAACTTGCTCTTCGGCGTCAAGCCCACCGACCCGCTAACTTTCGTCGTTGTCTCTTTGGTCCTGACTGGAGTTGCGCTGCTCGCCTGCTATGTTCCGGCACGCCGCGCGACGAAGGCGGATCCTATTGTGGCCTTAAGATATGAGTAGGGGTTCGCAAGACGTCGCGCGGAGATGAGTCACGTCTGCCACAGCGAAGGCGATTGTGGCTCGGCTCCCGTCATGTTTTTCCGTGGCCCAGCGCGCGCATGAGATCGCGCTCCGCATGGCCACTCGGCGCGACCCGCGACCGCGCATGTTCCTCCTCAAGGCGTGATGCGATCACGGTTTCATCGATCGATCAAGCAACCGTGTCGGATCATCGAGCCAAGGGGCATTTGGGTCAAATCGGTTGGGGCAAACGAAGAAAACGTGCTGATCTGGAAAGGGCGGGAGAGTTCGACCGACGAGTGATCCGCGGCCATTCAGGAAATGGAGTCGCGTTTTCTCTTATAGAAGCGGCAGTGTCGGAGGCGTGCGTGAGAGCGTTGGGATCTGTGCAGATCAGTCCCCGCGTTCGATTCGATTCAGATTGACCGTCATCGCGAACGAAAGTCGAAACGCGAACCTGTGCGATCCCAACATTCTGAGTTCGACCACAGTTCGACCACAGTCGGAGGTGAAATGATCTTGGCCAAATTATGTAACTTATTGAATTAATTGGTGCCCGGAGGGGGACTTGAACCCCCACGGCCTTGCGGCCTGCGGATTTTAAGTCCGATTATGACCTCAATGCATCAAGCTGCACCAAGCTGCACAAATCTGCATGTCGATGCATATGCTCAATATATTCAGCTACTTACTCAAGGACTCTGCATTGCACTGAGCTGCACAGTCCCGCACGGAAGTTCAAAATTAAGTATCACCACAAGTATCACCACGTGAAACAGCACGTTTTTCTATCGCGGCAATCCTCCAATGTGGACGCCGCGAGGGATCCTGAGCCGAGGATCACCAACTCGGTTCAAGGAAATGCCAAAACAGCTCCAAACTCCGCCCTCAAAAAAAAGAAGAGATCTCCGACCTGAGCCAACTACCGGCGACAGCCTTACCCAGTGGGCCGTCTACACCGTCACACCCTCAAAATCGGCAGGCGCAGGAGCGGCAAGGCGTGCCCGGAGATCAGCGAACAATGCCGAAAGGTGCGGGTGCCGAGTGGCCAGTTCAGATACATTCACGAAAAAGGCCGCCCCGATCTTTACCTGTTCACTCCCTCTTCTTACCAGGATGCTGTCGCGATCAGTTGCCTCCGCAAGGCACACTGCCCAGCCCACATTGGCGCGCCACAGCGAGTCCCCGATCCGATGAGCAATCCGTCGCTCGACCTGCAGACCCGCCTCGCGCTGCCAGACAGGCTTCAGCTCGTCCTCGATGCGATCGAGCAGGTACGCCAGTTCCGGCGCGACAACAGACACATACTTGTACGCATCCTCGATCCTATGGTGGCCAAGCAGGCTCACGAGCCTTGGTGCCTGCGCGGAAGAAATTAGAGTCGAGTCCCTGAACACTTGCCGCAGTGCAATTGCTTTCTCAACGTAGCTTTCGGCATCGCACCAACCGGAGTTCCCGAGCGTAGCGATCAGCACCATCCACAGTGTTCCGTCTCCGACTATTTCGCGAAAGATGTTTGAGAGTCCGCGTTCGCTATAGCGCCGCTCGACCGAATGAAGCAAACCGAGTGAGTCCGCTGTCTTGCCACGGAAGAGAACAGCGACCACCTTGCGTGCCCAGATCTCCGCCGAATCGCTGCTCACCCAACCATGACGCCGTCCCCGCAACGCCACTGCAAGCGGAAAGCACACCGCCTGAATCATCTGGGTTGCCGAGCAGCTCTCAGCAAACTCGGGCTTGGAAAGGATTGCAAGAAAGGTCTCCATTTGAAATGCAAGCTTGGCCTGCAGCTTACTGTTCACCAATTTAGGCTTTGGTGATTCGTCCTTCGGCAGC
Organism: uncultured Acidobacteriota bacterium; assembly: GCA_963730805.1. Taxonomy (GTDB): domain Bacteria; phylum Acidobacteriota; class Terriglobia; order Terriglobales; family Acidobacteriaceae; genus Telmatobacter. The sequence goes on from CAVSTL010000008.1 coordinate 230,445, forward strand.
TCATTTTTAGCGGCTTTCTTCGGATCCTCCTCCGGCATCTGCCCTTCGTCCTGCTTTTCATCGTCCATGGCGGTGTTAGCCGCCGCCGAGCTTCGTGACGTGGACCTCTCATCTCGAGTTCCGCAATGGTGACAATGGTCACACCACTCAGTCGGAGGATTCGAGATACTGTCGATGAGTCGTGCGACGAATTCTGTGATCGTGCTATTCTCACTTCTTCTGCATCGACGATTCTCCTCCAGGAGTAGCCAATGGGCGTTCTTAGCAGAATCGGAGTTGCGCTCGATTCCGATCTGCTCGAGCGCTTCGACGATTTCATCTCCCGGCTGGGCTATACCAACAGATCCGAGGCCGTTCGTGACCTGATCCGCGATCGCCTGGTCGCCGAGCGGACGGCAAGCCCGAATGCGACAGTAGTCGGCACCGTTACGCTCATTTACGATCATCACGCCCACGGCGTTACCGAGAAGCTGACCGAACTCCAGCATGCAAATCACGAACTAGTGGTCTCGACCAGTCATGCGCATCTTGACCATGAATCGTGCCTTGAAGTCCTCATCGTCCAAGGCAAATCCGGGAAAGTCGAAGAGTTCGCCGGCCGGCTGATCGGCCTCAAGGGCGTGCAGCACGGACGGCTCGTCATGACGGTAGCTCAGCCCCAATCTGGGCATCATCGCAGCAACGGAAAGCCTCACGCTCACAAGCATTGATTCATCTTTTCTACTGCTGCACGAGGACGTATTTTGGCGACGCGTAACACGATTATCCAGCTCGTAATACTCATCGCGAGTATCAGTGAAGCACCGCCGGTGTGGAGCCAGGCGAATGATCAATCGGCTCCGTCCCAGATATCAGGAACCGTCGTTGATACCTCTGGAGCAGTGATTGCCGGGGCCGCTGTGGAGGTTCGAAGCACGGACGGTGCTACGGTTATCGAAAGAGCCACACAGTCCAATAAGAACGGTTCTTTCGCCTTCTCCGGGCTGCCGCCAGGACATTATCAACTGGTCATATCCAATCGCGATTTTGAGAACAAAGAACTACCGGTCGCGATTGGGACCACCGGGTCTTCAGCCCCGTTGCATATCTCTCTTGCCGTGAGCGGCATGAGCACCACGATCAACGTGCAGGGCCGCCAGGATGACCTCATCGGCGATTGCCGATTCGGGGACTCAGGGAACGGTCGGCGCGAACGAAATTCAGGACCGCCCGCTCCTTCGTTCCGGAGAAGTGTTGGAGACGGTTCCCGGCGTAATCATCACGCAACACGCCGGCGGCGGCAAGGCCAACCAGTATTTCCTGCGTGGTTTCAATCTCGATCACGGAACGGATTTCGCCATCTTTATCGACGACATGCCGGTGAACCTGCCGTCGCACGCCCATGGCGAGGGGTATTCGGACATGAATACCGTAATCCCGGAATTTGTCAGGCGGGTGAATTACGAGAAAGGTCCTTACTACGCCGATGTGGGTAACTATGGCTCTGCCGGCTCGGCGCATCTTGAATTCTTCAAGACCCTGCCTCAGAGCTTCTTCCGCGCGGAAGGCGGAATGTACGGCTTTGGTCGGGTCGTCTTTGGCGTATCGCACAAGCTAGGCGCGGGCAATTTGTTAGCGGGCGGAGAAGCCTATCACCATGACGGGCCCTGGAAGCATCCGGACAACTACTACAAATTCAACGGGCTGCTCACATACAGCCAGGGCGACGATACGGGTGAATTCAGTATTACCGCCCGCGGTTACCACGGCACGTGGCACTCCAGCGACCAGATCGCGGCCGACGCGGTGCCTCAGGTTGGCTTGTTCGGGACACTCGACCCCACCACCGGCGGCAACTCGCAACGCTACAGCCTGCAGGGGGAATGGCATCGCCTGCGTACGGATTCCGCAACCATGATTATGGCGTACGGATTTCGCTACGATCTTGATCTATTCTCCAATTTCACCTACTACCTGACGGATACCAGACGCGGCGACCAGTTTGAGCAGCAGGACGAGCGTTGGGCCGCGGGGCTTGACGCGCGGCACACGATCTTCAGTTCGTGGGCCGGCCGGAGGGTGGAGAATACTTTCGGCCTGCAAATACGCAACGACTGGATTCGTAACGGACTCTTTCAGGACCAGAATCGTCTGCGGATCGACAAGACTGATTCCGAGACGGGGAATCTTCTGCCGGCGACTACGCAGGCGCATCGGCTCATTGACACTCAAGCTGGGCTCTATGCGGAGAACAGAATTCATTGGGCGCCAAAATTCCGATCAGTCGTGGCCGTGCGCGGCGACCTGCAGCATTTCGATGTTACCAGTCTTGTTACTTCGGCCAATTCCGGCACTGCAACCAAACTCATTCCTAGTCCGAAACTGAATTTAACGTTCGGCCCCTGGACGAATACCGAGTTTTACGCGCAGGGTGGATCCAGCTTTCACTCCAACGACGGGCGCGGAACAACGCAGACGATCGAGCCGATCTCGGGCGAGAACCCATATTCCAACGTGCCCGCCGAAAAGATTCCCCCGCTCATTCCCACCAAAGGCGCGGAACTGGGGATGCGCACCCTGGCTGTTCCGCATCTGCAAAGCACGCTTTCGGTCTGGTATCTCCACAGCGCTTCCGAACTTCAACAATCAGGTGATACCGGGGGCACAACGGCCTCGCGGCAGCCGAGCGACCGTTACGGCCTCGAATGGGCAAATTACTATACCCCCGTTGAGCATTGGGCTTTCGATTTTGACCTAGCCAACTCCAAGGCGCTTTTCACACAAATCGATCCGGATGATGCAGCGCCAAACAGTACGGGCGGCCGGCTTGTACCCGAGGCTGTAGGATTGGTGGTTTCGTCGGGCGTCACGCTGCGCGCGTACCGGGGTTTCTCGTCGAGCCTGCGCCTGCGCTATTTCGGCCCTCGCAATCTGACCTCTGAGGCGATTTACCGCTCAAAGGCAACGGCATTGGTCAATGGAGAATTCGGATACACGGTTGGCGAGAAATGGCGAATTTCGGCTGAATTCCTGAATATGCCCAACCGCAGAGATCACGACATTGACTACGCCTATGGAAACCGAATCGCGCCAAATGCGGCCTCGGTGTTCACCAAAGTATTCCACCCCGTAGAGCCGTTCCAGATGCGAATTGGAATACGGGAAATCTTCTGACGCAGTTGTTCTCTCACGTTTCCCATCCTAATGAATCTCCGCTTGTTGCGAACAGGGCGTTGCGCTCTCAGACAGAACATCGGCCGAGCAGCGGTAGGTTTGCGACTTGACGATGGTGCTCTTCCCGCCGCACAAGGGAAATTGCTGGGCCGAAGCCATTCATTTCGTTCATCTTGGGGGCAGGGTAGGGACATCCAAATGAGAGATGGTTGCCTTTAGCTTGAGCGACAGAGAAGTCTCCGCTCCGGGGTGAGTGTCCTGGTATATAGTCATGTCTATCTATGGTGTTCGGCGAGCGGGTCCGGCGGGTGAATCCTCTGACTCGTATTCTGTTCGTCGCCGCCTTCGCATGCCTGCTGGTTCTCGGTACAACGGTTCAGGTTACGCACCTTCATGCTGACGGTGCGGGGCACGCAGATTGCGCGCTGTGTCAGAACGCGCATAATGTTATCCGGCCGTCGTCGGCTCCCGCCGTCCGGCCCACCTTCCTCGTTGTCCAGCGTGTCGCCCCACTCACGAGGCGGTTATACCGGTTACACCTCTTCTCCTATTCGCATTGGAACAGACCTCCACCTGACCAAATTCCCGTCGCATAGATCCGTTTCCGAATTCGCGTAGAGCAGCAGAGGCGCTGCCTACGCGGCTTTTCCTCATTTCGGAAAGGCGGTTCGCTGTCGTCGCTCCTCCGTTTACCGATTCGGAAATCCCGCAGACGAGCAATTTCTAAAAATTGGTGATTCACCAGGAGGCGGTCCATGCGCATGCTTTCGCGCAGCATTCCCTTTTTCCTATTCGTGTTCCTATTTTCATCAACATTCTCGACGTTGAATGCCCAATCCAACTCAGGTTCCATCGCCGGAATCGTCACGGACCCATCTGGAGCTGTAATTCCAGGCGCCTCGGTCATGATCCAAAACCCCGTCAGCGGCTACAACAGAACGACAACTACCGACAACACGGGCCATTTTCGCTTCGCAAATGTTCCTTTCAATCCCTATCACCTCGCGGTCACAAAGGAAGGATTTGGGGCCTTCGCTTCGGACGTGAACGTCGACTCGATCCTTCCGGTGACTTCAAATGTCCGATTGAAACTCGGGACTGCCGCGACCACCGTTACGGTTGAAGGTGGGGATCTGATTGAAAACGACCCCACCGACCATACCGACGTGGATCGCGGATTATTCGACAAACTGCCTCTTGAGAGCGCATCGTCCTCGCTCAGTTCACTGGTGACTCTCGCTTCACCTGGCGTCGCGGCCGACTCCAACGGCCTCTTTCATGGGTTGGGGGACCACGCGTCAAACTCCTTCTCCGTTGACGGTCAGCCGATCAGCGATCAACAAAGCAAAGTCTTCTCCAACCAGTTGCCTTCAAACGCAGTTCAGTCGCTCGAAGTAATCGACGGCGCTCCGCCGGCAGAGTACGGCGACAAAACGAGCCTGGTGATCAATGTGACGACGCGATCCGGTATGGGACTGACGAAACCTGTCGGCAACATCAGCGCTTCGTATGGATCGTTTGGGACATCGACCGGCTCCGTCGATCTTGGCTATGGCGGCAAGAACTGGGGCAACTTCATCGAACTTGACGGCCTGAACACTGGGCGATTCCTCGATCCTCCGGAGTTCAAGGTCTTCCACGCCAAGGGCAACGAACAGAATGTATTCGACCGGATCGACTACCAGATAACGACGAACGACTCGATTCATACGAACTTCAACTACTCTCGCTCCTGGTTCCAGAACCCCAATGCTTACGACAATCTCAACGTCTCGAACGTTGTGAGCGCGGGTACCTCGGCGAGCCCGGTTTTCGACAACCTCGGCGACACGGATCAGCGATCGAAGATCGGCACCTACAACATCGCTCCCACCTACACGCGTATCCTCAACAAGGATGCGGTGCTAAACCTCGGAGGGTTCCTGCGCCGCGATGGGTACAACTACTATCCGAGTAACAATCCCCTTGCTGACCTCGGGCCCATCCAGGGCCAATCGATTTCCCAGCAACGATCACTGCTAAACACCGGCGTTCATGCTGAGCTGACCATTCAAAAAGGGATCAACAGCATCAAAGCCGGAACGGTCTATCAGCATACTCTCTTGCGAGAGCATGACAACCTGGGCATTGTCGATTCGACATTCAACGCTCCTTGCGTCGATGCGGACGGAAACCCACAGCCCGGATTCACCGATCCTTCGCAGTGTGCGGCTGCCGGTTTGGTGTCGAACGATGCTTCTGCGGGCGGAAGCTTCGATCCGACGCTACTTCCATATGACCTGACCAGGAGCGGCGCGTTTTATCCATATTTCGGCCACACAGATGTCAAGGAACTCGCGCTCTACGTCGAGGACCAAGTCAAGACCGGGAACTGGGTATTCAACCTCGGCATCCGCGGCGATCTCTACAATGGTCTCACTGTCGCACGGCAGGCCGAACCCCGCCTTGGACTCGCCTACAACATCAAGCCAACGAACACGATTCTTCGTGTCTCATACGCCCGAACGCTCGAAACCCCATTCAACGAAAACCTGGTGCTGTCGAGCCAGGGCTGCCTGAATGATGTGCTTGCGCCCCTGCTTGCCTGCACCCCGGGTGTGAATGGCACTTTGCAGCCTGGCTACCGCAATGAGTTCCACGCGGGACTGCAACAGGCGTTCGGGAAGAACCTAGTCATCAGCGGCGACTACATTTGGAAGTACACGCACAATGCGTTCGACTTCAGTATCCTTGGGAACACGCCGATCTTCTTCCCGATCGACTGGCACAATTCGAAAATTCCGGGTTTCACGCTCCGTGCCGATGTACCGAACTACCATGGACTCTCTGCTTTTGTGGTTATGTCCTCGGTTGCCGCCCGTTTCTTTCCCCCTCAGAATGCCGGCGCAGGCGCGACGGTGGGTCAGGCCGGGCTGCCGTTCCGCATCGACCATGACGAGAAGTTCAACCAGACCACCCACGTTCAATACCAGGTCCCCGGAAGGCATGGTGTGTGGGTCGGCTTCAATTGGCGATTCGACAGTGGACTCGTGGCCGGCTCGGTCCCGTGCTACAACGTCACTGACCCCAACAGCCTATGCAATCCAATCAACGGAGGAACATCGATCACGCTACCGGATGGGACGCCGGGAATTGACCTCAGCGGTCTCACACCCGATCAGCAATATCAGGCGGGGCTCACATGCGACGGGGTAAGCGCCACACCTACTTCGGGCTTCACCAGCTGCGATGCCGCCGGCTTCAAATCGAAGCTCGTGAGCATCCCAGCTCCGGGAACAGAGAACGACGACAAGAACCCTCCGCGCATCGCACCCCGAAGCCTGTTTGACGCCTCAATCGGCGCGGACAACCTCTTTCACAGCGAGACGAGCCGTCGTTGGAGTCTACGCCTTACGGCCGTAAACGTCGCCGACAAAACAGCACTTTACAACTTCCTTTCGACCTTCAGCGGAACGCACTATGTGACTCCCCGCGCGCTCACTGCAGAAGTGGGATTCCACTTCTGACGAGACGCAGTCCGTCACTTCCGCCACGATCTGGGTAGCAGGTTTCCCTCTGCTGCCCAGGTTGTGCGTTCGAAGGAGGCTCGAATGCCAAAGGTGATCACCTTCGACAAAGGCAGTAAGCGGCGGCTCGGACAGGTTCGATGGAAGCTATTCGAGATTTTCAGCTTAGCGTTGCTCGCCATTTTCGCATTCGCCATGAGCCTGCTGGTCATGCTCTGGGAATTGCGGCACGTACATCCCCATCGCGAGCCGAGCAAAGTTCCTCAGATCAGGGATACGGAACCTGACGAGCCTTAGTGAAGCGTCCTATGGAAAGGTGGGAGTAATGATGAATCAGCGATCTTCGCGCGATGAATCGGAATCGGGCAACTTGAACAGAGTCCTTACGCTTCCGGCAGATCAGAACCGAAGTTCGATTGCACCCCGCTGACATTCCAAGTGACGTCTGCCAGCCGCGCTGGCTGCTGATCCTCGATCACTGTCGCCGGAACCACCTGGACGGCGAACGGAAGCTGCGCGATCGGTGTATCGATCTTGGCAACCGAGGCCACTTCCGGAACGGCATGGCCGGACGTGCCGACCACTGAACCGTGTCTCGCGCGTCGCAACTTCGAGGCTGAAGTCTTCAGTCGCCTCCGCCTACAGCGTATCCCCCAGGCTCGATGGTGCGAAGGGCATGGCTGAGGACGACTATGGAATGGTCCATAGCCGCTACACGAACCCACCCATCAGGCAAATACAATGCGGCTTAGCAGTTCCAAGCCGCTGGCTTTCACCGTAATCTCATATCTTCCGCCGTGTTGGGCCGCGAACGCATAGTATCCGCTGTGGTCTGTTTCCACCACCCTCGTCTCTCTTGTTGCGATGTTTTTATTTCAACCCTAGCGCGAAATCGCGCTTGTTGAAGACAGTATCGAAACCTTCGATCAGAAGCGCTTTATTCCTCTCCTGCAACGTCTGCGACATTTTTCTCCTCCGATCCCCCTAGCAGGACGCTAATTCGTTGACAATGGGGTAATCTTACTGGGATTGGCAGAAAGAAAGTATGGCGGAAGCCAGTTCGACTGGCTTTTCCAGAAAGATCAGGTGGCCCGAGTCTAGCTCAAGAGTCTTCGCGTCAGGGACTAGATTTTGCGAGTAGGCCGGCGGCACGGCGATTTCCTCCGTACCTAACAAGTCCGTTCGTTTGCCCATCGCATCCAATCCTGAGTTTGAAAAGGCTTCCCAGAATATCCGGGTGGTAGGCTTCGATACAGGAGGATGAATGGCGCAGGTATGGTTAGTCACCGGCAGCTCTCGTGGTCTGGGTCGCGCAATTGTTGAAGCTGGCCTGGCCGCGGGAAATAAGGTATTGGCGACAGCTCGGGGCATTGAGTCGCTGGCTGATCTGTCAGAACAATATGGTGATCAGGTCAAGCTCTTCGCTTTAGATATTACCGACGAAGCAGCAGCAGCAAACGCAGTAATGTCGGCGATCGATCAATTTGGCTCGCTGGATGTGATCATCAACAATGCGGGATATGGCAATCTTTCGTCCATTGAAGACACGCCTCTATCGGAATTCCGGGCACAGATAGAAACGAATCTCTTCGGAACGATTATTGTGACGAAGGCAGCTCTTTCATATTTTCGCGAAAAGAACACAGGCCACTTCATTCAGTTTTCATCGGTGGGCGGAAGGATCGGCCCTCCGGGACGTGGTCCTTATTCGGCGGCGAAATGGGGTGTTGAAGGCTTCTCTGAAGTGCTGTCACGCGAAGTGGCGCCACTCGGCATCAAGGTCACAATTGTTGAACCCGGTGGGTTCCGCACGGACTTTGCGGGGAGTTCCACCGAATTGAGCGAAGGTCATCCCGCATACGACTCGACTGTTGGAGCTACCGCAAGATTTCAGCGCAATTACAACGGGAAGCAGCCTGGTGATCCGAAAAAGGCGGCTCAGGCGATCCTCCAGCTGACGCAGGAGCGAAACCCTCCGTTGCGACTGTTGCTCGGCAGCGATGCGTACGCCGCGGTGGAGAAGAACGATCTCGTGCGATTAGAGGAGGCACGAATATGGAAGGAACTCAGTATCTACACCGATTTTGAGATCGAGTGACGTAGGCGCGGACATTAGCCCGTAGTTGCAGGGCAAACAAGATGGCCAATTTAGAAACGCGTTTCCAAGCCGGGCCCTCCCTCAGTCCATCATCACCGCGATGTTCGGCCGATGGTCACGCCGGGGTGCTACTTACCGAGCTCATTGGCCAATCGATCCGATATTCGCACGCTTGTCAGGCAAACGTCGGGTATGTGTCTCTGCGGCCTCATTCTTTTCTTCACGAACTCCCTGGCAGGTTTACTAGGCGGGGCGAGCTCAACCGTCTTCAGAAACCTTTGAGTCTCGCAACATTAAGAAGGGGGCTGGCACACGGCCAGCTAGAGCGAGGGACATCCTGCAGCGGCTTCTAAGCCGGAAACGCGACACGTCATTTCTCACTAAATCAGCCTAATCGCCGTGGGGTCCTCTACGACGTTACTTGTCTTTGGTGTGACTCCTGAATGTTCCGGAGCGCCATGCCACCAATCGCCTGCGACACAGCGCAACTTGCGGTTCGCAGAATTTCCGCGACAGTGTCGGAAGTTGTGGCATCGCCGATTCTCTGAAGAAACGGCACGCTTATTGCAGCGACAGCGTGGCCATGGTCATCCAGGATGGGAAAGGAAATATTGATAACGCCCTCAACCTCATAACTTTCTCTTTGGTCGAATCCGCGCTGCTTAATTCGGCTCAATTGCCGAGAAAGATCGCGCGCCGGGCTCACGCCATTGTGCTTGCACCAGAGGTTAATTGTTCGAGACGAGACCTCTGGCGGCTGATGAGCCAGGATGACCTGCCCCGATGTCGAACGCATCAAATCCCCAATCCCGCCTGCCTTGACGTAAAAACCGCTGTTCAGGGTCGAATTGACCTGGGCGATGATGACCACTCGGTCTCCATCGAGTACTCCCAGATGGCAAGATTGCCTGGTTTGACGCGCCACTTGCCGCATGATCGAGAGGGCTTCGGTGGCGAGGCGCTCGATGGGAGGATGGCAGCATGCGAGCCTGAACAACCTCAAGGTCAGTGAATAGCGCTCGTCATCGCCGAATCGTGCTATATAACCTCGGGTCTCAAGGCATACAAGCATCCGAAAGACCTCGGAAACACTTCTGCCGAGGCGGCGCGCAACTTCCGCTTTAGTCAGACCATCCGACTTGCTTGCGAGAAGCTCCAGCGCATCGAGTCCCTTCTCCAGGGCCGGGGTGGTATACCGGGGTTCGATTTCATCTCGCCGCAATATGCGGTCTATCTGGAGAATCCTGCGATCTGACACTTCCATCGCGGGCTCGACCCCGTCCATAGCCCGTGACAACAGTTCAGTTGCGCTCCGTAAGACTTCTCTTACTGTTGCAGGGGTGGTTTGGTCGCCGATCCTTTGGAGAAAGGGCACCGTCAATGCCGCGATGGCGTTTCCGTGATGGTCAAGGACGGGGAAAGAGATGTTTGTCACCCCATCAACTTCATAACTAGCTCCCTCTTCGTACCCCCGATGCCTGATTTGGCTCAGGCGCACCGACAAATCGCGGGGAGGCCGCTGGCCAGTTTGTTCTCGCCATGTCTCGATCGCACGAGAGCAGGCTTCTGGCGTTTGATGAGCCAGGATCACGTGGCCCGTGGCCGACTGCATCAGATCGATTGTGGATCCAGTCTTGACATAAAACCCCGTACTGGCGTGCGAATCCGCGTGTGCAACGATTACGACGCTCCCACCTTCAAGCACCCCCAGGTGACAGGACTGAACTGTTTCCTGGACAACTCTCTGCATGATCGGCAGAGCCTCCGCGATCATTCGTTTGGTTGGCGGGTGCTCTTGAGCTAGCTTAAAAAGGTGGAGAGTCAGCCTGTAGCGTTCATCCTCACGCGATTGTGAAATATAGCCTCGCCTTTCGAGGCACAAAAGCATGCGAAAGATTTCGGAAACTGTACGGCCGAGGCGGCGGGCAACGTCGCTCTTGCTCAGCCCCGCGGGCTCATCCGCAAAAAGCTCCAGGATATCCAGCCCTTTTTCAAGAGCGGGAGCCGAATATTGCCGGCTAACTTGCTCGAAAGATTCTCCAGTCATCACGGGTTCTTCTCATCGCCTGGCCCGGCATGGCACATTTCCGGTATGCCTTTGTGCGGCATGCACCGGCTTGGTTTGATATCGCCTATTTCCGATTTCAAGTTCATTTTTCATATATGAAAAGCCTCGACAAGCGAATCGTCAAGGGCGCGATTTCTGCAACCTTCGAATTTGGAGTTTGATGCCATTCTTTCTGCCCATGCAGTCGCACGCGAAATAACTCCTTGACAAATGTTTCAGCCCGGGAGTATACGTTACCGCATTTGATATGCGAATGACAAGTTTTACCTATGAAAGGCAATGGCTGTTCGGATGATCATTCGCCGGAAGGGGCATTGCAATTACGCGGGGAGAGTTTTTAACAAACTTGAATAGGTGCCTATTCCGCGCCGCTCAGGGTGATAACAACACGATGCGAGAACATCGCTTTCAGAATTTCGTGTCAGAGCGTTCGCGAAAGTTTTCCCTTTGGAGGTCAACCGTGAAGAGCCAGATCCTGTCAGTCAGTTCCACCCTCGATCGTGGGGTCATCAACCCCTTGAAGACGTGGCGCCGTTCAGTTTACGTCCTCTTCGTTTGCCTGAGTAGTTTGCTCGTCGGCGCGCCACTGTTGGCGCAGTATGATTCTGCACAGATCAGTGGAGCCGTACATGACCAAAGTGGCGCCTTAATACCCGATGCAAAAGTCGAAGTTCAAAACCGCGACACAGGACTGGTTCGGCAAACTGTCACCAATTCCGCCGGCATCTATGTCCTGAGCCACATACCGCCGGGGGTTTATACGATTACTGCCAGTTCGCGCGGGTTCTCATCGGAGATGCGCACGGGGGTTGAACTCGTCGTTAGCCAAAGTGCTACGTTTGATTTTTCACTTAAGCTTGGATCGTCAACCCAGACGATTGCAGTTTCCGCAGATGTAGTAACGCTGGATACGTCGTCGTCTTCTGTCGGGGCAAATTTGGAGTCTAAAGCGGTCACTGACCTGCCTCTTGCCGGGAGAAACATCAGTAACCTCTTGACACTGCAAACAGGCGTAACGCCAATCAACAACGACCAGACCGGTGGCCGTACGAATGCCGTCGGCACCCTCGTCTCGCCCTCCATTCAAGGCCAGAACAACCGCAGTAATGTATACCTTCTGGATGGTGTGAACAACAATGAAGCAGTTTCCGGCAGTGAGATCATCACACCGGTTCCCGATGACGTTCAGGAGATGAAAGTGTTGACCCATTATGACTCCAGCCAATTTGGAGGGGGTCTGGGCGGAACAATTAATCTCGTCACCAAATCGGGTACCAACCAGTTTCACGGAGGCGCCTGGGAGTTCTGGCGCGGCAGCAAATTCGCGGATGCGTCGAGCGATCCGAGCGGAGTCTTGCAGGACCTGCATCAAAATCAGTTTGGCGCGAATGTCGGCGGGCCGGTGCTGTTGCCCCACTACAGCGGCAAAGATCGCTCGTTCTTCTATGGAAGCTATGAAGGGTTCAGACAAGAGATTGGAGCCGTTGCCCTCCAGTTGGTTCCCACTGCGGCTGAGCTAAATGGCGACTTCAGCGCCTTGCTGGCCAAGGGGATACAACTCTATAATCCCTTCACCGCCAACCGGGATCCTTTCCCAAACAATCAAATTCCTTCCAACATGATCGACCAGAACATGGTTGGCTTAGCGAAGGCAATTTTTCCAGGCCCTACCGGCAGTTATCTAGGAGGGGCCGCCAACTACCAAAACACGACGCCGCATACCCACACCTCTGACCAGTACGACATCCGTGGAGACGAATACCTAACCAAGAAGGACTTGGTCTGGGCACATTTTCTGCGGCAGAATGACCCAATTGGATCTTACGGAGGCTTCCCGAAGCTTGGGACAGTTACGAGCTTTACCGCGCACAACTTCGGAGCTCAGTGGATCCACACTTTCGGTCCAACTTCCATCCTCACGGTGGGAATTGGCCAAAATATTGGCACGCAATTCAATAACACTACCTATGGCGCGTCTGGAGATGGTAATGCAATTGTCACTGCGGCCGGTTTCGCAAAGGGCTTTGCGTGCGGCTACCCGTACGGTCGCAGCGGATGTTACATCCCCGGCATAGGCCTTGGGGCTTATATAGGCGGCGGCGAGACTAGTGAGACCGCAGGAGGCCTCTCGGGAATTTGGGAATACAAGGCGGATTATCAAAAGACATTCGGGCGGCACACCCTCTACTTCGGCGGTAACTTCGATACCAACAACCTGGGCAGAACCGCAGGAGGCAATTCAACGCTGACCTTCGCGCCATTTCAAACCTCAAACGGCTCCACTGGTGGCGATGAGTTGGCGTCGATGCTGTTGAGTGTGCCTCAAGGCGCCAGGAGGCTCACCACGAACTATTGGGAGAGCGGAGGTTGGGAGGATGGCTTCTACGGCCAGGACCAGTGGAAAATTCGAAACAATCTGACCATCAACTTCGGACTGCGGTACGATGTGTCGATAATACCCGTGACAAATAACATTCTGGGCAATTACTACGACATCTTCGACTTCGTCCATGGCACAGATATTATCCAGAAATTGCCGCCGGCCTGCAGTACGACGCAATTCGCACCCTGCGTGCCAGGTGGGACCTTGCCGGCCCACGTGGTCGTATCCAGCCAACCTGGCAAGCTCTTTTTTCCTGACTACAGCAACCTTCAGCCAAGGTTCGGGGCTTCGTACACCTTTCGTCCAGGCACGGTTGTGCATGGCGGCTATGGCCGTACCTATGATAACTGGGCGGCTGTCGAACAATCTGCCCAGAACGAGAACGCCTGGCTCCTTGGAAGCGGCGCCCTTGTAACAAATCTGAACACACAGCCCGGGCTGACTCCATCGACGGTCATTACCGCCGAGAATCCTCTGGCGACCTTCGGCGGCGCCTACCCCGCCCCTACCCCGTTTACGTCCCTCGGGTGGGCCACAGCTCCGCAGTTCAAGACCGCCTATTCAGATCAGTGGACGTTCGGCGTTCAGCAGCAGGTCCGAGGCGCCGGCGTCTGGACCGTCAATTATGTCGGTTCCAGAGGCCGGAATATCGACTATGCCCCAGTGGCAAACACCGCAAAGACTCCTGGCCCCGGACCTGTCGCCGCGCGCACCCCCTTCCCTTACATGCCACAGTCCTTCTTCGATCAGCCGATAGGACAGCTCGATTACAACGCATTGGAGACATCCTTGCAGGGCAGAAGCCGCGTTACCGGCCTGAGCTACCTCGTTTCTTATACGTGGTCAAAGGGGCTCAACTATGGAACGGACGGATGGTATGGGATTGGCACCACCAGCATCCAGAATCCCTACAACTTCAAGGGCGATCGAAGCGTGTCTGGCTATGACCTGTCGCATGTCTTTACCGCCGGGTGGGTGTGGGCGGTTCCCATCGGAAAGAGTGGTTTCTCCACCGGCAACCGAACGGCGGATTACGTGCTGGGCAATTGGCAGATTACTGGAATTGCCACCTTGGAGTCCGGCCGTGTCTACACTCTCTATGACGCGGGCGACATTGCCAACACAGGCAATTTTAACTTTTTCGGCGGCTACGAACGCCCGAATCAAGTAGGCAATCCCAAGCCTCAACATCAAACACCGAGCCAATGGATCAATCCTGCAGCCTTTGTAACGCCGGCTCAGTACACATTCGGGAACACTCCAAGAAATTCGTTGCGGACCGAGCCCTACAAGAATCTCGACGCTTCAATCTTCAGGGAGTTCCCAATGTTCGAGTCTCTGAAGTTGCAACTGCGGATGGACGCAATCAATGCCTTCAACCATCCTGTTTGGGGTGTCCCGAATAGCTGCCAGAACTGCCTGAACTTTGGTGTCGTCACCTCTACTGTTAACAGCTCCCGCCAAGTGCAGTTGTCGGGGAAAATCGTCTTCTAGTAACACCGCCTGAGCTCGATGACCTCGGGAGCCCATCGTCATGCGGTCTCGGTTCCGCCCTCAACTCCCGCGATGGTCGCCGATATGTCTTGCGAATGCCGAATGCGGGCGCTGAAAACTTGTCGAATTCTGGTGAAAAGCGGAGACTTCAAGTGGCTTTCCATACCCGACAACATTCACTTGGCTCCTATAGTCGCTCTTTCGGTGTCTTGACTAGCTTAATTCTCGCTTCGTTTGTCACCCCTCAGTCAAGCCCCCAAGAGAAGCATGCAGTGAATGCTGACCTGTCATCCGGTCCAGATCTGGAAAGGGGGATTGCCCTGGCCCAGAAGGGGGATTTCAAAAAGGCCGAGGAGGCGTTTGAGCAAGCGGTGACCCTCCATCCCCACGATCCTCGAGCTTTAACTGCTCTCGGGCAGGTGCAAGAGCAGTTGGGAGATTTGCCTGAATCGATCGAAACGTTTCGCAAAGTGATCGAGCTTGATCCGCGCTCGCCGGAAACTCATGAAAACCTTGCTATAGCACTGGGAGATCGTACCGACCTCGCCGCTGCACTCAAAGAGAGTTCGATCGCGACTCGTCTAGCGCCAAGTTCGGCAAACGCACATTTTCTGCGAGGTCGCCTCTTAAGCGATCTAGGTTTGCGTAAGGAAGCGATGGGTGAGTTTCGGAAGACGCTGGAGATCGATCCTGACAATGCCCAAGCCTTATATCACTGTGCCGAATTGGAAGGCGATGAAGGCAACACGATGATAAAGGCGAATTTACTCAAGCGGTATCTCAGATTGCGTCCGGATCAAGCATCGGCATTTGATCAGCTTGGCCATGTACTTGAAGAGGAGCACAGGGAATCGGAGGCGGTCGCAGCCTGGAGGCGGGCTATCGCTCTCAACCCGCAATATTCTGAAGCGATCTATTCTCTCGCACGGACGCTGAGTCGAACCGATCCAGTTCAATCCAAGCAACTCATGGAGCGCGTTCAAGCGCTGGAACATGACCAGCAGACAATCGATCGAGTCAACCTGCTCGGAAATCAGGCTAACGCGAAGATGTACGAAACAAACTACAAAGGCGCCATCGACGACCTGAAGAATGCAATCGTTCTGTGCGGAAGGTGCAAACTCCTGGGCGCGCTGGAGAAGAATCTTGGATTGGCATACTGCCACGCCGGTCAACTCGATGCAGGTGAGCGAGAGCTGAAGATCGCAGAAACACTAATACCGGATGATCCGAGTGTCAGCGTAGCCCTGCAAATTATTGAACAACAGCGGAAGCAAGCTTTGGGTAACTCCCAATAAATTGACTCCGTTAACCCGAACTCAATGCTCATCGGGAATGATTGTGATTGATCCAAGCCAACTCGATCGTCGTGCTTTCATTGCCAGTGCCGGCAAAGCAACGTTTGCACTCGCATTACCAGTTCTCCCCACCGAGACTGTCTCCACCCGTGACTGCATCATTGTCAGCCCCCAGGGAGACGATGATGCGCCCGGAGACCTCGTCCATCCCCTGCACAGCCTGCGCCACGCTGTGGAATTGAGCCGCACGCTTGGAAAGTCCACAATCCTACTGCGAGCAGGGACATACGAACTCACTGAGCCGCTTCGCATCACGGCTCTAAATACTCCTCTTCGCATTGCCAATTACGCCGAAGAGGAGGCGATTCTCAGCGGTGGCACGCGTCTACAGCTTGACTGGCGACCTTATCGGGAGGGGATCTTCCAAGCCACCGTTCCGGCAGGCACGACCACTGATCAGCTCTTCATCAACAATCGGCGCCAGGTTTTGGCGCGCTATCCCAATTTCAATCCAAATGCTCGGTACCTCAACGGCTTCGCCGCCGATGCCATCAGCCCCAATCGTGTGGCGCGATGGAACAATCCTGCGGGTGGGTATATCCACGCCTTACAGCACTCGCTGTGGGGCAGCCTGCACTATCGCATCACCGGCAAGGGTGCGGCCAATACCCTCCATTATGAAGGAGGCTGGCAGATCAACAGCGGCAACCAGCCGATGCACAAGGAGTATCTATTCGTCGAAAATATCTTCGAGGAACTCGACGCGCCAGGCGAGTGGTTCCTAAACGAGCAGTCCTCAACCATCTATTTCTATCCGCCGCCCGGTCTCGATCTGGACAGAGCCACGGTCGACGTCGTCCGCCTCACGAATCTCGTTACCATCGGCGATGCCTCATCGCGTCAAATGCGCAACCTAACTCTGGCCGGCCTGACATTTCGGCATACATTGCGCACCTTCATGGAGACTCGCGAACCCTTGCTGCGCAGTGACTGGCGCATTTATCGCGGCGGCGCGATCTACGTTGAAGGCACAGAAGACGTTGTCATCGAAAAGTGCTTCTTCGATCAACTCGGCGGCAACGCGATATTTGCGAGCGGCTATAACCGACGGGTGCATGTTCGCGGCTGCCGGATCGAGGAAGCGGGTGCGAGCGGCGTGTGCTTCGTGGGTCGGCCAGAGGCCGTCAGAAATGCCATCACCTGGCCTCAAAAGCTCTCATTCGGCACAATCGATCTGGCGCCAGGGCCCTGCAACGACGCCTACCCAAGAGACTGTTCTGTTGAAGATACGCTCATCGTAGCCACAGGCCGCGTTGAAAAGCAATCTGCACCCGTTGAGATTTCCATGGCGCAGTCCATCACAGTCAGCCACTGTTCCTTGTATGGCGTGCCCCGCGCCGGCATCAACATCGGCGACGGCACCTGGGGTGGTCACATCATTGAATACTGCGATGTCTTCGATACTGTGCTCGAAACCGCCGATCACGGCGCGTTCAACTCCTGGGGCCGCGACCGCTGGTGGCAACTAGAAGGCGCCGACGCCGACAAACTGCTGCTCGATCCGAAATTTCGCGCGCTGCCTACGCTCGATGCCATGCTTCCCAACACTCTTATCCGTAACCGATGGACGTGTGAGCATGGTTGGGACATCGACCTCGACGATGGTTCAACCAATTTTCATATTGTTGAGAATCTCTGCCTGTGCGGTGGTATCAAGCTTCGAGAAGGATTTCTTCGCGTTGTCGAAAACAACATCATGGTTAAAAATACGCTTCATCCGCACGTTTGGCTCGCGGACAGTGAAGATGTCGTGCGCCATAATATCGTCTTTGTTCCCTACCGTCCGATACGCCCGGAAGCTTGGGGAAAAGAGATCGATTTCAACCTGCTGCATCACTCTGGCATGCTCAAAACTCACCCGGCAGCCAAGCTGCAAGAACTGTCTGGCCAGGACTCTCATTCGCTAGAGGGCGACGCAGATTTTCTTGACTCGAAGCATGGCCACTTCACCGTAAACGCCGAATCACCCGCGATCCGGCTAGGATTCAGGAACTTTCCCATGCATGAATATGGCGTGCGTTCGCCGAGGCTCCGCGCCCTAGCCCGCACACCCGACATCCCGCGCCTGCTGCAAGTCCAACCCGTCTCCATGGAAGAGGTCGGTCCGTTGTAAACGGCGAACAGAGTCGCATGGGATGCTCGAACTTCGCGACACCGATCGCCACCAGATCCGAAACGCAGCAACCCTCATTTGTTGAATGAAAGGAATGCGTGAGAGTGCAGGATGAACCATCGAGTGGAAGACGCACTCTGCTGACTGCTATGGTGGCGTCGTGCGCAGGAGTGACCGCTTCGGCCCTCGCACAGACGAACCTTCTAGCGTCGCCGGCACTCACAACACCGTCCAATCCACAACCTGCCGCGGTCCCTTGCCGAAGCAGCAAGGTCGTTGCCTCCGACCAGGCTACGGTGGTAGAGACAAGTGCGGGCAGGATCCGCGGATTCCAGCGAAACGGCGTATTCACTTTCAAAGGCGTGCCGTACGGCGCGCCGACTTCCGGATCCGGGCGTTTTATGCCGCCTGCCAAACCGGAACCTTGGACCGGAATTCGCAACGCCTTGGCCTATGGACGGGTCTGTCCACAGGAGTTCACCGCGCACTTCGATACCGACGGACATAACCTTGCGACCCGCGACGAAGACGCATTTCTTCTCCATCGCGGCTCAGCCATCTTTATGCCTGGAGAAGACTGCTTGCGCGCCAATGTCTGGACTCCGGAGATTAACGGCTCGCATAAACGCCCGGTCATGGTTTACATGCATGGAGGAGGGTTCTCTGCTGGGAGCGACCACGATCTTCTTTCCTACGATGGCGAGAGTCTCGCGCGCAATCACGATGTTGTTGTTGTAACGCACAATCATCGTTTAAACGTGTACGGCTATCTCAATCTTGGTGCCATTGGTGGAGAAGAGTTTGCAATGTCCGCCAACGTTGGAATGCTGGATATCGTCGCCGTCCTCGAGTGGGTCCGGGCTAACATCGTTAGCTTTGGGGGCGATCCTAACTGTGTGACCGTCTTCGGTCAATCGGGAGGCGGTGGAAAGGTTGCCGCACTGATGGCCGTGCCGGCGGCGAAAGGGTTGTTTCAGCGGGCCATTATTCAGAGCGGGCCATTTCTAAGGGCGCTCACTCCTGACTACTCACAGGGGATCGCTGAATTGCTATTGAACGAGCTTGGACTTTCCAGATCGCAGGTAAAGGAATTGCAAAAGATTCCCGTGGTCCGTCTCACGGGAGCAGCCGTGGAAGCGATGAAGAAAATGCCCAAGCCTCACCCTTCCCTTCGCGGGAAGTTTGGAGAGAGCGGTTGGGGCCCGACCGTCGACGGCCGGGTTCTTCCAGGTCATCCATTCGATCCAGGGGCACCTGCGATTTCTGCCGATGTTCCGTTGATCACAGGTACGAATCTGAACGAGTTTGTCAGCGGAATCGACCGTCCTGATGCGGACGCTATGACAGTTGAAGAAATGAATCGATTAGTGAACGAGGCATTCGGCAGGGATGGCGAGGCGATCATCGCGGCTTATCGGCAGGATTATCCCAAAGCAACTCCATTTGGTCTCTACGCCACGATCGCCGCATCTCAATTTCGTATACCGGCATTTGCGCAGGCGACCAGGAAAGCGGCCCTGGGCGCGGCGCCGGCATATGCTTACATTTATGCTTGGCGGACCCCCGTATTGGACAACCGCCCTGGCACATTTCACGCCGCTGAGATCTCGTTCGCCTTCGACAATGCAGAGCTTTGCGACCACTACAGCGCGGGCGACCAAGGCGCTTTCGTCCTGTCGAGACAGATGGCCGTGGCATGGACGAGTTTCGCACGGACCGGAAATCCCAATCACGACGCCCTGCCGCATTGGCCCGCATTCACCGCTGACACTTGCGCAACGATGTATTTCGATACGCCTTGCGAATTGCGTAACAATCCCGAGGGGAACGGGCTGAGAATCATCACTAACAATCCTGGATGAAATGACTCAGCCAGCGGGTTCGTTGAGATGCTGCGAAATCGTAGCGCATTTATTTTTAACTTTCCTCGCGACTCGCTTCGGCCAATGGAACCAGGAGCGCCTCTATGAAGAAGATGTCTCGCGATCAGGACAACACCAAGAACATCGAACCGTCTTCCCCAGGGCGCCGCACTTTCGTCAAAGCCATCGCAGCCATGGGAGCGGGAGTTGCCGCTCTCCCACTCTTGACCAACACCGCTGAAGCTCAGGCGCCAGCCGCTCCTGATGGCCGGATCCTTTCGGGATCGAGCAGAGCCGACGTCGCGCTTCAATCCCCCTTGGCCTTCCAGGGTGACAAAATCGACTGGCACGGCTTCGACCGTTACGACTTCGTGATGGATACGCAGACCTTGGCGATCACACCTTTCAAAGCGCCAGGCTCCGAGGAGGCTGGCGATCTCGGAAACTCGGATAAAGGACAACTACGGTGTGTCGTGGTTGCGCCCAGGCAGGCGGCCCCCGGCAACCCTTGGTCCTGGCGCGGCGTTTATTGGAATCACCAGCCCCAGACTGAAGTCGAATTGCTCAAACGCGGTTTTCATGTTGCCTACATTTCGGTCGACCCCAAACCCAGGTCATCCACGGAATTGACTATGGATGAACTGATGGATGAACTTGGAATGTCGAGCGGAGCATTAGCGGAGTGGGACGCCTGGTACGCCTACCTTACTGGGCAGTACGGCTTGTCGAAGAAACCGGCTTTCATTGGCATGAGCCGCGGAGGGATCTTCGAATATAGGTGGGGCAGCGCCAATCCCGACAAGGTCTCCTGCATCTATGCCGACAATCCAGGAATGGAGCGCGAAGCTTTTGAAAGGCTGGTAGACCTCGCCCGTGCCGATGTGCCTATTCTGCAAATCTGCGGCACTATCGATCCGATGCTTGGCCAGTATACTTCCGCCATCGAGGCCATTTATCAGCAATTTGGCGGACGCATCTCGATGATGGTCAAGGAGGGTTACGCCCACCATCCACATAGCCTTCGCAATCCCAAACCTATCGCCGACTTTATTGAGCAGGGCGTACGGGCGGAACGGGGTCCGGCGCCAGCCTTCGCTAGCGATACTTATAAACGAACTTCCTACTACAGCAGCGATATCTTTTACCGCGATTACCCCGATGAGGACACCTATATCACCTGCAGCGGGCCGCTGTTTTCGCCGTGCTACGACCGCTACGACTTCAGCATCAAGGGTACTTCGATGAGAACCAGCGTGATTGTTCCCAAAATCGTGGCTCCGGGAATGCCCTGGGTATACCGGGCTGGCTTTGTGTTTCGTGACGCAAAGGTGGATCAGGCACTGCTTGCCAAGGGATTTCACATCGTCACCGGCCCCGTAGGGGTCGACTTCGTAGTGAAAGATTGGGACACGGTATATGAATACCTGACCGGGTACGGCTTTTCGAAGAAGCCAGTGGTGGAAGGTGCCGGCGGGGGCGCCGGCGAAGTCTACGTCTGGGCGATCGAAAATCCTGACAAGGTTTCCTGCGTCTATGCTGAGAATCCGCGCATGCACAGTGCCCTGGCGAAAACGCAGCCGCTCGATAATCTCGCTCCCCTGGCCAAAGCCAACGTGCCGCTTCTCCACGTGTGCGGCAGCCTCGACCCGTGGTTCAAGGACAATACGCTCGAGGCTGAAAGGCGATTCAAGAAACTTGGCGGCAAATTCGACGTCATCGTCAAGAATGGCCAGGGACATTATCCACTCGCACCGGAGGATCCGGGTCCGGTTGTGGACTTTATCGCCCGCGCCGCTACGTCGGTGAATTGTTGCCAGAATACAAGTCGGTAGAAATAAGCCATTGACCGAACGTGAACATCTTCTGCTGTTGGTCGCCGAAGGTTTCGAATCCGGCCTCGTTGCACTGGGGAAGAAAACTTCGAGCCCCAGCAAGCCCAAGGCATCTACAACGGCTCTGCTTGACGCTCAAGGGAGGACAATCTATAGTCCAAATCATCTGGTGTTCGGGAAGGCGGTGAGAGTCCGCCACTACCCCGTAACTGTAAGCACCGAGAACGTGAGCAGGGAACCCCCAGCCACTGGAAGCTGCGCTTCCGGGAAGGCGCTCAAAGTTCGATTGAGGTGCAAGTCAGGAGACCGGCCAGATCATTTCCGGGCGAATCCAGCTTCGATGGGAGAGTTGGAGAGCATTCCTCGCGGTCCATTTACCGCATTGAAAGCTGCCTGAGCATCCCGCTTCGCCGTGACACGCCTGTGTCCCGCGCAGAGGCTGCATATGCAGGAACCGCACCGAAACCGGGTGACGCTCGTGCTGGGGGGCGTCCGAAGCGGAAAAAGCCGCTTCGCGCTGGAAATCGCTTCCGGCGCACCAAACGTGACATTCATCGCTACGGCTCGCTCTTCCGATGACGAGATGCGCCGAAAAATAGAGCGACACCAGAGCGAAAGGCCTTCGCACTGGCGCACCCGCGAAGCGCCGCTCCAATTGGCAGAAGCTATTTCATCTGAGCAGGACGCAAGCGAAACCACAATCGTCGACTGCCTCACTCTGTTTGCCGCGAATCTGATGGAAGCGTACGGCGAAGACCGGGCAGCGATCGACGCCGCAATCGACGCATTCTGTTCCGCGCTCCGCAAAACCGATCGCCGAATCGTGCTGGTGTCGAATGAAGTGGGCAGCGGCATTGTTCCCGCGTATGCGGCGGGACGGCAGTTTCGCGATCTGCTGGGTGAGATGAATCAACGCGTGGCGGCCGTGGCAGACAATGTGGTGCTCATGGTCGCTGGATTGCCCTTGCCGATCAAGGGCGGCATCGAGGGCCGGCCATGAACGGTGTTCTCGTCGCCGGCCCGGCAAGCGGGGTGGGCAAAACTACGATCTCGCTGGGTATCGCCGCTGGCTTACGCGCTCGCGGGCTTCACGTGCAGGCGTTCAAGTGCGGTCCGGACTTTCTTGACACGGGACACTTGACCGCGGTGACCGGCCGTCCGGCCCTTAATCTGGATGGCTGGATGCTCAACCGTGAGCAAATCCGTGAAGCATTCAGTGAAGCTACCGCCGATGCGGACTTCGCCGTAGTTGAAGGCATGATGGGCCTCTTCGACGGCATCTCAGGAGAAGGCGAAAAAGGCAGTGCGGCCGAGATAGCGAAGATCCTCTCGCTTTCCGTGGTCCTCGTGGTCGATGCTTCAAAGAGCGCGCGCAGTATCGCGGCAGTGATCCGCGGCTTCGAAGTATTCGACCCGGATCTGCAGTTCGCGGGAGTTGTATTGAATGGCGTTGCTTCAGACAAACATTACCAGTTGCTGGCGGATGCCATTGCGGGAAACTGCACAGCGCCAATTCTGGGTTGGGTGCCGTACCAGCAAGCGGTGCACATTCCCGAGCGTCACCTGGGTTTGTATACGGCCTATGAGATTGATTGGAACCAGAAGCGGCACGCGCTTGAACTCCTCGCAGAAGAACGGTTTAATCTCGATCTCCTGCTGAGACCCGAATACCATTTGGCATCGCGCCAGGTCCCACGGAGGGCGGCGAGCGTGGAGCGCAGGGTGACAATTGGTGTGGCGCGCGATGCCGCGTTCTGCTTCTACTACCGGGATAATCTGATGCTGCTCGAACGTGCCGGCGCCAGGCTCGTGGGGTTCAGCCCATTAAGCGATTCGAACCTGCCGGGCCACGTGGACGCGCTCTATTTTGGCGGCGGCTACCCTGAACTCTATGCGGCGCAATTGAGCGCGAACACCAGCCTTGCAAACGAAGTTCGCGAGTTTGCCGCTTCGGGCCGTCCGGTGTACGCAGAATGCGGCGGCATGATGTATCTCGGCGAACGTTTGCGTACGCTCGACGGGCTGTCGCATTCAATGGCCGGTCTCCTTCCGATCGAAATCGAAATGACAGATTGCCTGGTGCGTTTCGGCTATGTCGAGATCGAACTGCTGCAAGACTGCCTGGTCGGCGCCGGCGGCATGGTACTGCGCGGTCACAGCTTTCATCATTCACGAAGCACAAATACACGGGACTTTGCGCCGAGCTTCCGGGCGCGGTACACCCTGTCCGGAGCCACAGTAGACGAGGGATACGCCAGCGGTAACGTGTTCGCGAGTTATATCCATGTGCACTTCCGCGGTGCTCCCGACGTTGCGGAGCGCATTGTTGCCGCGGCCGAACAGGCAGCGCACTGCAGAGCGGAGGTGCGATGAAACAGTTGCTCCTGTTGCTGTTTCTGTTAAGCCCCGCAACGTGTCTGGTCTCCCGTACGCTTACCGACGACCTTGACCGGACGGTCGTAGTCCCGGATCATCCCCATAAGCTCGTCTGCCTTGCTCCCAGCATTGTGGACGATGTGTACAGCTTTGGCGCGGGTCCGGATGTCATTGCCGTTTCCGACTACACCGTCTTTCCGGCCGAAGCCTCGAAGAAACCGTCGATCGGCGCTCCTCTGAATCCGTCGCTGGAAAAGATCATTGCGTTACGCCCGCACCTGGTGCTGGCGACCGGAGACTTTAACCAAATTCCTGCAATCGATCAATTAATGCGCTATGGAATTCCCGTCTTCACCGTCAATCCTCACGGGATCGCAGGCATTCACAAATCGATTGTCAGCCTCGGGCGTGCATTGAACCGGGATGCCGAAGCTGCCACTCTTTTGCACGATCTGCAGACACGAGAGCAGTCCATACGGCCACGGATTCAGGGCAAGCCGGTTGTCCGGCTCTTTATGCCCGTCTGGTACGACCCAATCATTACCGTTGGCAAACACGCATTCCTTACCGAACTCATCGAGATGGCGGGCGGAAGCTCAATCACCAGCGACATTGCACAGGAGTGGCCGCAAGTCAGTCTGGAAGCGATTCTCGCCCGCAAGCCCGATGCATTGCTCCTGATCAACGGTTCCAAAATGTCGATTGATGATCTAGAAAACCGGCCGGGATGGCAGGCACTCGCAGCCGTACGAGAACGGCGAGTGTTCTACGCGGACAAGCTCATTGAATTGCCGAGCCCCGCCGCAATCTATGCCATGGAGGATTTAGCCAAAGAACTTCACCCATAAGAGGGTGGTCAAAAACCGTCAGGAAGTGCAACAACACTCAACTCGCAGGATGCTCGAGAAGCGCGGTGCAAATCCGCCACTACCCCGTAACTGTAAGCGTAGAGAGCTCGTCCGAAGTGCCACTGGAGACACGCTCTGGGAAGGCGGGCAAGTTCGACGAAGCGCAAGTCAGGAGACCGGTTCTGCGCAACACATTCCGAGGGGAATTCATGATTCGTATTCGAGTTTTTTCGCGTCTGTCTTTTGCTCTTTGCCTGAGCATGAAAGTGGCCGCCCTGGACGGCGGTCCGTCGATCTCCGGCACCGTAGTCGATCCCACTGGTGCCGTTGTCCGCAGAGCAACCGTCGAAGTGCTGGCGCACAACAGCACGTTGGTGACGGTGGTAACAGATGAGAGCGGGCATTATGTCGCCGCCGTTCCGTCTGCGGGGACCTATGAGGTCCGTGTCCTTGTGCCCGGCTTCAACGCGAGTGAATCGGAAGCCGTCGTTTCTGCGAGCTCCGAAACAGCCGTCCGCAACGTCATGCTGCGCCTGAATCGCTTGTCCCAGGACGTGACCGTCACCGCTACTGCCATTCCCACCCTCGAATCGCATCTGGGTGCGTCCGTTCCGCCGCGCCCCGCACTCCGGCTACTTCGGCGTGAATTACGCGCATGGCAAGTTCACCTCGCTGCTCACCGGAACGCTTGTGGGCAAGCGCGATGACAGCGACTTCCTTGCTTACGACGCCAACTACATGCCAACCATGCTGCTGCCGAATCGAAACCTCGATGCCGCGTATCAACGCCTGGATTTGCGCGCAAGCTATGCGGCGAGCCCGCACCTGCAATTCGCCAGTCGGTTCCAGAACCTGCTCGCCCAGCATTACAGCGAAACGTTCGGTTATCCGGCGTTCCCGTTCACGTTCCGCTCGGGTGTGCAGGTCACCTTCGGAGGTGAGTCCTGGAAGCTGAAGTAGTCCGCTTAGCGAAGAAGCGGGGGCCTGAAGCCCATCCGTCGAGCGTGCCCACAGGGGCTGTTGTCGCTATCCTCGTGCTCGCACTCGTATGCACGATCGTCCTGGGCATTACTTGCGGAGCAGTTCACGTCTCGTTGCACAGTATGATTCTGGCATTGCTGCACTCGCGTTCGTTGCCGCCGGATGACCGCCTCATCATGATCGAAATACGGCTGCCGCGCATCCTGGCTGCCGCCATCGTAGGTGCGGCTCTATCCGCGTCGGGACTGCTGTTTCAGAGCTTGTTCCGGAATCCCCTAGCCGTTCCATTTGTGATCGGCTCGTCGGGTGGAGCTGTGCTGGGCGCGACCATCGGTATGATCCTGCTGCCTCAGGTTAGCTGGCTCGGATTCAGCACCATCGCCCTGATGACGTTTGCCGGGTCCGTAGCAACCATAGCAGTGGTGTATAGCCTTGCGAGAGTCGGCGGGACCACCCAGGTGGTCACATTGCTTCTCGCGGGTTTTGCCGTCAGCACAATGCTGAGCTACTCGTCATATTTTGTTGAGGTGCTCGACCGCGATTACGGCCTTGGACGGCGCGTCCTCGCGCCCTGGGTCCACGGATCTGTCGAAGTTCCGCGATGGACGCAACTGGGTGTCATCGCCGTCTTGCTCGCGGCTTCACTCGCCAGCGCGGCGATCCTCTCGCGGCGCCTGAATACTCTTGCCCTTGGCGACGAATATGCGCAGCAGCTCGGGGTTCGTGTGGAGCGCGTCCGCATCGGCATCATTCTCACGGGTTCTTTGCTGGCGACCGTCCCCGTCTCGCTCGGTGGACTAATTGGTTTCGTCGGCTTGATCGTTCCGCACCTCGCGCGCTTGATCGCAGGCCCGGACCATGTCCGACTTCTTCCCATCGCGGTGCTTACTGGCTCTGCCTTTCTCGGACTCACGGATACCCTGGCTCGCACGGTGTTGGCGCCGTCTGAAGTTCCAGTCGGCATCCTGATGGCCTTTATCGGCGGACCGTTCTTTCTCTACCTGCTGCGGCGGACGAAGCGAGGATACACGCCATGAAATTTCTCCTCCACTTCGACCGCGTCTCGTTTTGTTACGGCCATCGACGAGTGATCGCCGACGCTGAATTCACTATTGGTCCTCACGACTGCACGGCCCTGATTGGCCCAACGGCGGCGGCAAGACCACGCTGCTGCGCCTGGCGGCTGGTCTGCTGCGCCCCTCGACGGGGCAGGTTCTGTTTGAAGGCGCTGACCTTCACGCACGTTCGCGCCGCGACGTTGCGCGGTTGATTGCGCTCGTCCCACAGGACCTGCGGATTCCGTTCTCATTCACGGTCCAGCAAATCGTGGAGCAGGGCCGCACTCCCTACCTCGGTCTTTTTGGCGGCCTCAGCGCGCGCGCCATTGAACTCACCGGCATTGGACCGCTGCGGCACCGCATCTTTAACGAACTCAGCGGTGGGGAGCGTCAGCGCGCTAAGATCGCGCTCGGATTGGCCCAGGAACCGAGGCTCTTGTTGTTAGACGAACCAACGCAGAACCTCGATTTCGGACGTCAGATGGAACTGATGAGTCTTATTCGTCAGCTGAGCGGGCAGGGCGTCAAAGTGTTGGCCGCGGTGCACGATCTCGCTCTCATTTCTGACACATTCTCTTCCGTCATTCTGCTCAGCCCTGATGAGCCGCTTCGCGTCGGATCACCCGAACAGGTTCTTCGGTCAGACATCCTGGAGCGGGCATTTCAGTTTCCCGCCCCCAACCTTGACTTCATATCCAGCTTCCATCGCAGGAGGGAATTCGCGCGATGACTCTTTCGCATCCTGTCGCAGCCGAGCGCGTCCGCGGAGCCGCGGAATCCATTCAGTCCGTCTGCCCGTCGGATCTGGCGAAGGCGTCACGTCACGTGGATCAATTGACGAAGCCTTTGGGCAGCCTTGGCCAGCTCGAGCCGCTGGCAGCCCAGTTGATTGCCATTCGTGGGGAACACGTACAGCTTTCATTGCGGAAAGCGATCTATGTATTCGCCGCTGATGACGGCATTGCGCGTGCTGGCGTGAGTGCCTATCCCTCTGAAGTCACCGCGCAAATGGTAAAGAATTTTCTCGCCGGTGGAGCAGCCATTAACGTCCTTGCGCGGCAGCATGGCGTCGACCTGGCCATTGTGGATGCCGGGGTCGACGCCGATTTTGAAGAATCTCCGCGGCTGCGCGCCATGAAAGTGCGCCGAGGAAGCCGAAATTTTCTGGAAGAGGCGGCGATGACCGAAGACGAGATGACCGCGGCTCTTGGGGCTGGCCTTGTGCTGGCCGAGGAAGCCCACGCGCAACGCGTGGATCTTGTAGTCGCGGGAGAAATGGGTATCGGAAACACGACGCCTACAAGCGCCATCACCGCCAGGCTGACGGGACGAGAAGCAGCGGAGGTCACCGGCCGGGGCACGGGCCTGGATGACGCGGGGCGAAATCGAAAGCTGAACATCATTCGCCGGGCCCTGCGGAAGCACTTCCCCGACAAGACGGACGCATCTCCTCTTGACCTGCTGCGATGCGTTGGTGGATTGGAAATCGCCGCCATGACCGGATTTGTGGTGGGAGCGGCGCGGCATCGCATGATCATCGTCTGTGATGGGTTCATTTCCACCGCGGCTGCTGCCCTTGCCGTAGCTATCGCACCCAATGTGCGGCACTACCTGATCGCCGGACATTGTTCGGAGGAGCCCGGGCATCGCTTGCTGTTGCGTCATCTCGAACTCGCTCCGTTGTTGCGGCTGAACATGCGTCTCGGGGAGGGCACCGGCGCAGTCCTGGCGTTCCCCATCATCGAATCGGCGTTGCGCCTCTACTTCGAGATGGCCACATTCGAGTCGGCAGGCGTCAGTGAGGCCACCGCATGATGGGTGTCATCCAGGACCTGGCGCTCGCGGTGCAATTCATGACGCGTGTGCCGGTCCGCTCCAAGGGCCTGGATCCCGCACGATTGAGCCGGGCCTCTGCCTGGCTTCCTGTGGTGGGGCTCCTGGTGGGCGGCGTCGCTGCGTTGGCGTACATGCTTCTGGTCGCGCATCTTACCAGGCCTTTGGCCGCCCTCATCGCGGTGCTCGTAATGGTGATTATCACCGGAGGCCTGCGTGAAGATGGGCTGGCCGATTGCGCCGATGCCTTTGGCGGAGGGTGGATCCGCGAAGACAAGTTGCGCATCCTGAAGGACAGTCGCATCGGCAGCTTCGGCGCCATCGCCTTATTCCTTTCGCTCGCCGGCCGTGTTCTGCTTCTCGCCACCATGCCTGCCGACGCGGTCGTCGGCTACATGATCTCCGCCCAGGTGCTCGCACGCTGCACGCCGCTGCCATTGAGCGCGCTCAAGCCGGCGCGAGCGCTAGAAGGCCAGGGCCGTCGGGTTGCTGGCGCAACATCGTGGATTACAGTTGCCCTTGGCACAGCAATGGCCATCGCGCTAACCGCCCTGATCTTGCGCTCCTCCGCGTGGCAGCCAATCCTGGCGGTGGCGATCGTCACTGCTGCGACTGGGCTCTATTACGAGCGCCGTCTTGGCGGAATCACCGGCGACTGCATGGGTGCCACCATTCAGCTCTCCGAAATCGCTGTCTATCTCTGTGGAGCGTGGGTCCGATGAGCGCATGCGTCCTCATCCGTCACGGCGCGACCGATATGGCTGGCCTGTTCTGCGGCCACTCCGATCCACCATTGAACCGCGCAGGACTTATTCAGATCGCACGCGCGGCATTCATGGTGCCAGTTGCCCCGAAGGTGATTTACACCAGCGACCTCCTGCGCGCGCGACAGTCGGCCGCCATCCTTTCCGCACACTTCGCAATTCCCGTGCAGGTGCGACCGGGCCTGCGCGAGATCGGGTTCGGGCAGTGGGAAGACTTATCGTGGCAGGAGATCGAGCGGTGCTTTCCTGTCGATTCGCAAGCCTGGATAGAACACTTCCCGGCAGGAGTGATCCCGTCCGGCGAGAGCTACAGTGCGTTTCTCGATCGCGTACGACACGAGATTGCGTTTCTTTTAGCCCAAGCCGAATCACGGGCGCTGATCGTGGTAACCCACGCCGGCTTTATGCGAACGGCGTTGCACGATGTGTACGGCATCTCTGTCGACCAGGCGTACCAACTCTCAGCAGAGTACGCAGCGACCATCGACCTGTCGCAGTTGGATGCAGGAGCGCAAAGAAACGCATCGACCTGACGATTCTTACTAATTCGCTGAACACCGAAAGCAAGGAGCAGAGTGATGAGTATTGCAACAAAGAGTGGTGATACCGGTTAGACCGGCCTTGCCGGCGGAGTGCGCGTCTCCAAGTCCGATCTGCGGGTAGGGACCTACGGAACCGTAGATGAACTGAACACGGTGCTCGGATTTGCCAGAAGCATCTGCCACAACAGCGAAATCAAAGCCTGGACGGAAGAAATACAACGTACGCTCTTTCGCCTTGGCGCCAACCTGGCGACTGCGCCGGAAAGCGAAAAGCAACCACCCCTCATCACCGCTGACGATGTAGATTGGCACACTTATCATTTGCGTTGGACGAGGAGGGTGGGCGCTCGACAGAGATCCAGCAGTTGTACGCCAAGCCCTCACCCATTTCCATGCTCCTGCCTAGCACAATCGCGGACACGGCTGCAGGCTCGATTGATGGGCCCTGCAAGCGTCCATCTGCCTGCCCCGTTGTGGCACATCCCGCGAAAGAACAACGCCACCAAAAGCAAGTTGGGAAGCGATGAAGGGCAGTGGCCACGGGACTACTCGTTTCCAGAGGTCCTTGACGCACCATTGTTATGTAACTTCGCTGCGGCTTCGCTAACACCCGAATGCGACACTGCGATGTAATATGTCTCCAATGGGGTCTGAATTGTGTTAAGGAAGTGCTCTCCAGCGACTTGCTCGAAAGTTAGGCGGGGCCTTTCTGCCGAAACGCCTTGACTCGCCATTGGAAGAACAAACACGCTGATGTTCTTGTCGTCGCAGGTAAGTAGCAAAGGGCCGGTAGGGTCATCCGAGAGCCGGCTTACCTTGTAGGTGCCGGCGGGGAGCGTCGTTTCTCCGGCCACAAATTGGAAAGGCATATTCGCAATGACAACGTCGTGCGTTTGCGCGTTTGCAGCTATACCGCATCCAGCCAGAAAAGTGATTGTGGCTAGGATCTTTGAATACTTCTTCATTGTTCTCCTTTTAACGGTTGAGGTCTCGTTCCTGATCCGTGGCGCTCGGGCATCAATCTCATAAGAGCGATGCTTAGCATCCGTCTCAACAATCATCCTCATATCGTTGCGTTCCACTCATGAGAACTAAGCCAGTGTGTATTTATTCCAGGCTGAACCTCGATCGCAAAAGGATGAATCGCCCTGCTCATCCGTCTCGGCTCGCGGTTCAGTGGAGTTACAGCTACTCCATGCCGAACAACTCGCGAGTCGACATCATTTCTC
Source organism: uncultured Acidobacteriota bacterium (assembly GCA_963730805.1). GTDB lineage: Bacteria > Acidobacteriota > Terriglobia > Terriglobales > Acidobacteriaceae > Telmatobacter. Next base: position 261,943 of record CAVSTL010000008.1, read on the forward strand.
TTAAGTCAGCGGCCAGAAGGAAGTGCATTTGGAAACCGCACAGGACTCTCCGCTCTAACCTTCGGTCCATCGCAGATGGGAATTGTTGTTTTCTGAGTCGCTTGCAGATGAACTGGAGAGAGTTCGGTTGCCAGCCGAGTTCACCACTTGTTCCATTCGCATTGCCATCGATATTGATTCGATAATGCGTCGGAAACGCGGCTGTAGAGCCAGCGAGCTATCACAGTACAGGACCTGAATAAAATCGGCGTATTCGCTGGAGTGCACGGGAGAGAGATTGGAAACCGTCTTCAGGCCCAGACGTGTAAGCATCAGATATTGCCTGTCTCGAGTTCCGGCAGCGAAGATCGCTATTCCCTTCCCAGATTCGATTTGACTCGCAAGCGCAACTGCAAGTGCGCCCGCACCGGCGGCGAGTTCCAGCCCGATTCCAGGAGCAAGACTGCGTCCGTTTCGAAAGGCTGGATCGACGACCCATCGTCCGATTTCGATCACGTGTTCGTGTTTCCTCCCAAAGCTACCGAGCATTCTGGCGAACTGTTCTCGGCCAAGAAGGGACTCAGTCAGACAAGGAGGACCGCTCTCGTTGAGCGGGTACACGCGGACACACCCGGCGAGTGAGGATCCGTGGTAGGCAAGCACGTGCCAGGCATAAAGGTCTATCGGATCCGGATCGTGATAACCGCCGGCAGCACGCTGGAAGCGGGGTCGTCTTCCGTTGTCAAAGAAGACTGCGCCACGCAACGATCTCGACTGTTCGAGCCACGTGGGAATCGGTTCCGAGCTTTCTCGAGCCGAGAGTTTAAGGGGAGGTTGAAGTCGCCACGACAGGAACTGGGATGGACGACTAGAAGAATTCGTAATCGCGCTATAGTGACGCTGGGCAAGCGCAACGCAGTCATTCAAAAACTCCGCATACGCGTCGAGTGCAGCGGTGCCGGCCGCCACTAAGGCCGAGAGGCTCTCTGGGGCCGAATCGATCAGCTTGGCCAACTCCCGTTCATTGAAATGCGTGTGGCCGATATCTAAGTCAATGTGAGCTGAAACAAAGCTCAAACTCGGGAGGATTTCTGGTCCGAAGACTTCAAAACAGCGGGCCAGGAACAGGCTGCCGTACCGCAAAGGCAGCTGTTCGATCTCGTATTCGATTGCAACTTGTGCATAGGGAGTATTGCCGGCGATGTTCCGCTCGTGGACTTCACAATAACTCCGCGCTCCATTGCTCGGTACTAGATTGAGCAAGTCATCTGCATTCATCGATCGCGAGTGCCGCGAATTCCAGTGTTTTACGAGCGAGTGAACGTCAGCAATCATCATCAGATGATGACCAGATTCAGCTTGGGCGTGTTGATTCAGAGCTTTCGCCAACTCTTCAAAGCCAAGCTCGGCGCACCGCGATGCAGCACGACGAATCCAGCCTTCCACTGGCTGAGTCATCTGTGCGCCAATGGCGCAGAAGTACAGTAGGAACAACTCCAACATTTGCGGGTCGTCATTTGATCGCACGGCATTAAGGGCAGGGTTTGCATCAAATCTTTCCCGCACTGCTGCGAGGGAACGGTTGTATTTTTCGAGCGGTGAGGTAGGCATCTTGTGCAGTCCATCGGAATCTGGGAGTCATTCCCATTCTCTGGTGAAATACGATTGATTTACCCATAGGACGGATCGGCAGGATACAGCCTTTCAGCGCGGTGTTGCGGCTACTTCTACGATTACTTTGTCCTGCCGATGCTTTTGTGAGAACGTTTCGTGGGTCCGCAATGCACCCTTTGTGTGCCTCTTACCGCGGAAGCAACATGGTGTCGATTACGGATTCTGCTACCTGTCGTCCGAGTAACTTGCCGGCATTATGATCGGTACGGAAATGCTGCCCCGCGTAGATACGGCTCAGCCCCGCTTCTTCCGCGGCCGCGGTGAAAGAAGTGAAGTGACGGGTTACGCCTGCTAACGACTCGGAGGTTACGTCAAATGTGAATCGATCGCCGAAGTATGCGCGCAAAATTTCCGCCCCCGCAAAGCTGATGGCGCTGTGAGCTCCGGGGTAGGACGGGTCAGGTGCGGTTTTGGTCGACAAGGGAAGCCAGTTCGGATCCGCCTGTGTCCTGGGGTCGTTGTCCTCGCCTGCAAGACGAATGGCCGTTACGGGCCGCCAGAAATTGTATGTATATTTCGCCTCGAAGAAGTTGATTGTTGTGTCCGCAAGGCTTATGTTCAGCAGAGCGAATAACCTGGCGCTCTGGATGAGGCTAAGATGATGCCCGGCTGCAGCGGACTGAGCAATCTCGTTCCAGAAGTCTTGAATATTGCCGTTCCAGAACTTGCCGATTACGGTTTGGTCAGCAGTGCGTGTTGTGCTTGCGGCGATCCCGAGGCTCTTCACCTCGTTGAAGACGCTCACGTACTCATCGCTGGTCAAGGTGGGCGGCGGAGCTGGGCGGAACTCATCGGCACGCGCCAGTGCAAAGAGGGCCACGCCCGACCACTGTCTGAAATCTGCCGGCGCGAAATTGGGCGGAGTCAGCTGGTAGTCTCCGGGAGCAGTCCCAGCTTTGGACGAAGGAGGGCTAATATCCGATCCGTCCTTAGCGCGAAATGCCACGATTTCCGAAGCGACGCCAGCGCCGACTGCGATGCCACGGGTCTTTTCCGGCCCGCCTGCAATTTCTCCAAGATCCTCCTGGAGTTGGGCATCGAGCATCGACTGAAAATCCGGATAGAGAACGACCAGCACGTCGTGAGCGGCCTGGTCTGCCGCCGCAACCGGGGAGGCCGATCGCAGTTCGTTTGATTGTCGCACGAGGTACGGACTGAATCTGGCCGCGATATTGTTCACGGCATCAAACATCGCTACGTGGAGCATGGCGAAGTTACGAGTTGAATGGATGGTGGAAGGCTGTGCGCCGGGCGTACGCACAATTGTGAGAAGTGTCTTGTTCCATTCAATTACTGGGTTCGGCGAATCCGCGAGGTCAGTCGTGGACTGAACATTTGATTCAGACGATGACACAGTGACCTGGGCCTGCAGGCTGCCACATAGGACTGTTAGCACAAGGAGAAGTCTTGTCTTCATACGTCTTCGTTATTCCTTTCGTATTTGGATTGGAGAATCTTCCATCACAATGACCGAGAGAATTGGAATTGGGAATGGTGATGGAACGCACCCAAAGGCGTGGTGTTCTGCTGGGTTGAGCCGCCGGGGACGAAACACACAAAATGCAGACTCTGGAAGTGCGCTTCGGAGAAAGGGATTCAGCGCCTTGAAGCCGCGACCCAAGCTGACAGCGGTAAGCTACATCTCGGAAGCGTTCCGGTCACCGCTTGGCAATGTGTCTTCAACTTTGAGCGCAGACTTGAGTCCGCGGATTCCCTCGCCGATTCCTTTGGCGAGTTCGGGAATCTTCCTGGGCCCAAACACGAGCAAAGCGATTCCCAGGATGAGCAACAGGTGCGTCGGTTGAAACAATCCTTCAAACATCGATTTTCCTCAACGACTTTGGGATGTCCATCATGAATTCAAGATCACGCACTGCGGACGCTTTGAACATAAACCAGCTAAGCGTCCGCCATGCGCGGCAGAGAGAACCTTGGCAATCAGAACCCGCGCACAACCGAGTCGGCCGCGACTGCTAGCTTCATCGAGAGTGCAAAGAATTCGTCGGGTTGGCCAATAAACATTCCATCTGCAACGAAGGCTTTGACCGTGGCTACCGCACCTCCAAGTTGCGTCGAGGTGGGCCGGATGACAGAACACCGTGGCAATTCCTTGTTGATGAAGTTGCACGGTTCGGGCAGGATCTTGTTGGTCTGCGTGAGTTCTGTGGCGGGATTGTTCAGGTCTGGGAAGGTTAGGCCAGTTACGGGATCGACGACACCGGCCAGGGGCTGCGAGACCGCATTTCCGCCCTTATCGTGCCACAGCCCGAAGTGGTCAATCTCTACGCCGCCGATGCTCACGAGGATCCGCAACACCGTAGGATCGGTAGCCTTGAATGCGAGTGTCGGATAAAGACTCGCTCCGCCCTGCTCAATGAATGCAAAGTGGAATCCCGCCGTATTGGCGATTGCCTGAATGCGTTGGGCGTCGCGTCCCGTGATGGGAATGCTTGGAATGGTCGTCGGGGGCGTATCTGTGTCGTTTAGCGGAATCGCCGGTTGATTCTTGATGACAAACGGCCCCTTGAATACGGCGCCCAGGTCCGGGTTCTGTCCGCTGCGGTAGCGGGTATACCAACTGAGGTCCACGCTGAGGTTCATCAGGTTGGTGATTCGCTTAATCTGTCTTGCCCCGGTCGCCTGGCTGCCGGGCAGGGTCTGAAAGGGTTTCAGATCGAGCGGAACTTCCCCTTTGGACCGAAGAAAAGCGGCCAGAAAGGCCGCATGGCTGAGTTCGTCGTCGGTGTTGTCGGTAATATACTGCGGCATGTCCCCGTCAAGGTTCTGGAGGGCCAGGTTGTATGCCGGGTTTCCACCGATGAACCCCTGAAATTCTTCATCCTCCTGGGCGTCTCCTCCGCCCGAAGGGCCGACTCCGCCAAGCTCTGCATATTGCGTCCATAAATCGCTTTCGACAAGTTCAGCCCACAACGCGAACTGCAGCAGGGCTACATCGCCGGTAGAAAGCCTGCCGCTGCTCGATCTCGATTGCGCTTTGCTTTCGGCAGGCAGCAACGCCCCGGCGGAGAGTGCTGCTGCGGTCATGCCGATTCCGCTTAAGAACGAACGCCGCTTGACGACACCCTGCCAGTGACGCTGAACGTTGTCGCTCGTTGAAGATGTTGTCTGTGCATCTGTTTCTAACGCTGATCCAGAAGGAAGCCTTTCTTCGCTCATGCACTATGCTCCAATCCATATCCGATGATTGCCGCTCGATCCGGCTACTCTCGTGAACTGGCTGGTGCAGGAAATATTCCCGGCGGACAAAACATTTCTGATTCACCCACACTCGATGAGGAGCGATTCAGCATAGGAGGATCGCAGACTACCGGATGATGCATAGCTTATTGCCGGCGACAGTTACCAGTAGCGATCGAGAGTTAATCCTGCTCAATGCTGCTGTTTCATTTCCTTGGAATATTTCCCCTCCGCAGCAGTTAGATACAGTGCATCGACAGCGATGCCCAAATTGAACGGGAGGAAAGTAATGGATTTGAAAGCAATTGGCAACTTGCGCGCACTGATTGCCACCGCAATTGTCGTGTGCGTGGGAGGCAAGTCCGCCATGGCGCAGGCCTACCAGCAAACGAATCTCGTCTCCGACATTCAGGGACTCGCTCAGAATCCGCCCAGTGGGCAGGCAGACACCCAACTCCTGAATCCTTGGGGACTTGTTGCGACCCCTACGAGCCCATGGTGGGTATCGGACAACAACGCAGGTCTATCGACCCTGTACAACGGGCAAGGAGTGAAGCAAGGACTCGTAGTAAATATTCCGTCGCCACTGAGTGGAGTAGGCGGGACGCCAACAGGTGTTGTTTTCACGGGAGCGTCGGGATTTGCATTTCAGGCGGACGGCAAAACCACGGGAGCCGTTTTCACGTTCGTGACCGAAGATGGAACAATTGTCGCCTGGGGTCCGGGAATCAATCCTCAAGATCTTCCCGGCGATGCTTTTATTGTTGTTGATAATTCCAATAACCCGACGGCTGCAACCGGGGCGGTCTATAAAGGCGCAACCCTTGCGCAGCTAACCATTGGTGGCCCCTCTTATATGTATATGACGAACATCCGCTCCGGCCGCGTCGAAGTTTATGACACTAACTTCAATTCCGTTAAGCTTCCTGATATCGACGGCCACCCAGTGTTTGTTGATCGCGAGATTCCCGATGGTTTTGCTCCGTTTAATGTACAGGCCATAAATGGCGACCTGTATGTCACGTATGCCCGGCAGAATGCAGCCAAACATGATGATCTCGACTTTCCGGGTTTCGGATTTGTTGACAAGTTCTCGACGTCCGGCAAACTCCTCCAGCGGCTGGAACGCGGACCGTGGTTGAATGCGCCTTGGGGCGTTGCGCTGGCGCCGGCAAACTTTGGCTTCTATAGCAACCACCTCCTCATCGGCAATGCCGGCAGCGGTGAGATCGCTGTTTACGATCTCGCCAGCGGCCGCTTCGATGGGCTCCTGCGCGATGCCAATGGGCATGCGTTCCAGAACGACCGGTTGTGGGCGCTGCAGTTCGGTAATGATCATGCCGCCGGACCGAGTAACTGGTTGTATTTCACCGCCGGCGTAGGAGACGAGGCGCACGGGTTGTTTGGATTCTTCACGCCCGCCGATAACAACGCGTCGGAGGGCAAGTAGTCGACCGTTCGCAATGGAGTGCATGTGCCCGGCTGGTTGCTTTCTGCAGCCGATCGGTCACTCTCCCATTTAAACCTATTGCGGATCGCATAAAGCAACACGTTGAACGCGGGGCGACCGCGTGGAGGGGGAGTGCGTGATGAAATTGCCGACGCCCGGGACTACTTCAATCGGGCTCCCACGGCTGCCAATCCTGCGCCCGATCCGCAGAATCCTTATGTGCGTAATGATTTCGGATATTCGGTGGGCGGCCCGATCATCAAGGACCGGACATTCTTCTTCATCAATAACGGTGGAACGGTGCGTAACTTATTAGCCGTATCTTGCAATCCTACTTGCACAATCCCATCGCCGGTTCCAATGTCATGCAAGAGGAAATCACCGTAGGGATGGATGATCTTGTTTCCCAGGGCTTCCGGAACGGTAAACATTCCTCCGTCAATGACGGTTCCGGCGCGAGCCGTCGTAATCGACGGCACGTGGCAATCGGCGCATCCGATACGCTCAATGATGACCTGCCCTTGATGAGCGGAGGCAGTCACAGCGAGAACCGCGTCACGCGGTGGCACCATCGTACCGCGAATGAATTGGGCGAAGTGGTCGATATCCGCCAATCCCAGGGTGTCGGGCTGATCTTCGGGATCTGCGGTTGTCTTGCAGACGGTGGTCACGTCCTTCGGGCGCAAACGATTGGTAACTCCCGTCTCGTTCACGTCAGCGTCGGCGATGAACGAGAGCAAGCTGCTATGCTGGTCTTTCCAACCAAATCGTCCTACCCTGGTTTGACCCGGCGCTTCAAAAATTGGGGCCTGAACAGCTTCCCCATGAATCAGGCCGTCGCTCTCCTCAGGCTGACGCGCGGCGATGGATAACAACGTGTTGTCGTCGATGGCTTCGACGAATCCGTCACCCAGCGTATTCAGCACTGCGCGCAGAGCGCGGATGTCTTCCGTTGCCGGGATATGTTCCTGTGCCTGTGGACAAACGGCTCGGTCATTTACGATTGACCGCCCGGAGATCGTGTTCAGTCCGTCGTTAATCGAGATCGTCGGGTTGACGAAGTTTCCATTCGCGTCGTTGTGACCCACACGAAGTTCAGTGATCTGACTCGCGCTGCCGGTATTGGGATTTTCGTGACAACTCACGCATGCGGTTGCATTGTAGACCGGTCCCAGTCCCGTTGCACTGAATGGTTCAGTTCAAATATCTGCTGATCGAGCGCAAAGGTATCCCCCGGCGGCTCGGCAATCCCGTTATTTACGCTCAGCGCGCCGTTGAAGCTAGGGGTGTTAAAGCCCGCGGGGGCTTCCTGTGGGGATGGGCCGTCTGTTCCGGCAAGTCCGATCGCGACTTTCACTGCGGCCGCCAGAATGCAGCCGCTCAGAAGAACTGCAACACGAAGAGACATCGATTTCCTCCTCTTTCGCTCCGCTGTGATTACCCCCGCAGAGACGTAGCGCCTGATCGTTCTCTTTAACCGGCTGAACAGAGGATTATTCCAGGTGGGATCGAGATTATCCGGCTATTCACAAGAGTGAAACTCAATCGGGACGCCTGAGCGGTTTCATTTCCATCACTGTCTGTCACTTATTGGCTTCTTTAAGCAGGCGGGCGACGTTTTCGATCCCGGATGGGTCAGCGTCGCTGACAAGAACAAATCGGAGCTCACCCGATCGCCAGGTCTCTAAACCAAATGACGTTCTACGGTCGATTGCGGTAGACCGATGGAAGGCATCCTCCATTTCCGCGGACTCCTGAAATATCAGGACAGAAATTTTGTGCTGGCGGATGGAGACAATGAGTTGCGCACCTGCTTGCTGATGGAAGTACACCAAGCGCCCACCCACAAGTGAGAAGTCGGTTCCGCTGAATTCCGGTAGATTGAAGGTGAAGGGAATCTTCCCTTGAAACCACGGCTTCACGGTATGCCGGTCGGTCGAAACAACGTCCACTTGGTTGGTGCTTGCTAAGGCATTGACATGCAGGTCGGCTATTTCGGCGAAGGCATCGGATGTTTGCCGATAACCTACCCAGAGAAGGACGAAAAATACCATTGCAGCCGCCGCGCCTGCCATTGGCACCCAGGGCAGGATCCAAGTGCGACGTCGAGATCGTGCGACCTGTTTTTGTATGCGCTGGCGAAATTCAGCGCTCGGAGCGAAGTGCCCGCGGGCAACGCGAAGGGCGCGCTGCAGACAAGCTGTATCCGCAATTTGTACCGAACACGGCGTACAGCCATTCAGATGTTCTCGTATTGCCGCAAATGTCTCGGGCGGATGCTCCCCATCCAAATATGCGTCAAGCATTTCGGAAGCTGAATCACACCGCATACGGCGACCTCCCCGTTGAGTGAACGACCAGTGCCTGCTTCAACAAGTTGCGGGCCCGAGAAAGGCGCGACATTACGGTTCCGATGGGCACGGCGAGCACGTGTGCGATCTCCTTGTACGAGAGCTCTTCGACATCACACAAAAGCACGACTTCGCGATATATCATAGGCAAACCGGCGATGGCATGAATCACCATTTGAGAATTCTCCACTTGCAGGGCGATGAGCTCCGGGGTGATGTGGTGCGCTGGAGCTACGGCGTCGTTTTCTTCATCGTCAAGAAAAACAGTGTTCTGCGCCTTCAAGCCACTGCGCGAAGTAAGAAATGTGTTCCTTAGAATTCTGTATATCCATGCACGGAAGTTAGTGCCCTCCTGGAACGACTTGATACCTTTGAGTGCCTTTGCGTACGTCTCCTGGACCAGATCCTCGGCATCAGCCCGATCTCCGGTAAGCCAGTGAGCGAGATTGTAAAGTTGGTCGAAGAGCGGAAGTGCCACGCCTTCGAAAAGCTCAGCGTCCATCTTTCCTTCCAACGGGTAATGATTTAGGCCGCGAGGCCTATTTTCCAGAAGATACGCGCAGGTACTCGATGATATCGGCACGTTCCTCTGCCTTCGGAACATGGAAGTCCATATCGTTGTCCGGAACGACAGATTCGGTATTGGTGAGCCATTTGTCCAGTGAGACCTGATCCCAGGTGACCGGTGCCGCCTTCAGACCATCGGAGTACTTGAAGCTCGCAATACTGCCGGCCTTGCGACCATACACGTTTCTGAGCCGCGGACCTTCCTTATCGGTGTCCAGGGAGTGGCATCCTCCGCACCTCTTCTCGAATAGGTCTTTGCCACGTATGGGGTCGCCTGCATTCGCAGCACTCACCGAAACAGCTCCGGGTGTGGTGATGACAGCCATGGCAATAACCAGTACAAAAAAGGAAGTCAATACGACTGACATTGTCGTTCTTGCGCGATTGGCTCTCGCGCATATGCAAACATCATGTTTCATGGTTTCTGTGTCCTTAAATCGACGGAAGATTGTTCTGAACCAGGGGTAAACGTCCCGCGCAGGTGTTTACGCTCGGATTTGGCCCAATCGTAGATGAGTTTCTGCTCTTCAGGAGAAAGCCGTGCATGGGGATGAAGCAAAACATAGGTTCGCGGCGGCATCTGTCCCGTGTGGACTTCCGACGCCATTCTCGTGAGCACATTGATTCGATCTTCGATGTTGTAGAACTGCCATCGAGTCATGTCCAGACTTTCGCGGCCCTTACGCACATCGCGGTCGATCATCCACGAGAGCGGCGCCAAATGACTGTAAAGTGGGTAACGCGTGTTCTGCGAATGGCAATCCCCGCATTTTGCTTCCAGAGCCGTGCGCACCGCTTCCGGAACCGCGGTACCTTCAAGGACGGGAGCGCCTGATTGGGCACCCGTGCGCGGGTTTCCCAAAGGGTGGATCGTTGAGAGAGCGATGCTCGCCGCGAACAGGCATCCCATAGTCAATTGAAGCTTCGCTCGGTCCATCGCGATTTCCTTATTCACCCTGAACTGGCGTGCCCGATAACGACGAGTCAACAACGGCGAGGTCGTGTTTCTGGGCTACGAAGTTCGCATGAGAAATCCCCAGCACGTCGCGCAGTTTGTCCGCGGGTACTTTGAGCGGTCCGGGAGAAGGTGCTTTTCCGGGCGCGGGCTGCGGAAATGCCGTGGACATCGCCGTGTGGAAAGTGACATTGCCTTCGACCTTTTGCATGATCTGGTGAATATGGCCATTCAGGACGGACACCGAACCGAAGCGCCGTAAGAAGCCCAGGGCCTGTTCACTGTCGGAGGTTCCCCAACCCCAATCTGGATAAATTGCCCAGAGAGGGATATGCGCAAAAACCACGATAGGAGTACTGCTTTTTATGCCACTCAGGTCCTGCTTGAGCCAGTCCAACTGCGTTTGGCCAAGTTTTCCCATACCCTCGAGTTGAACGACATTCACCAGTCCGACGAAGTGAACGCCTTTGTGATCGAAACTGTACCAGCCGTTTCCTTTGGTTCCCTTGCCGTAGCGGTCAAGGTACATCTTGCCGTCGTCGACGGTTGTGTCATGCTCGCCGGGTACGTAGAAGACCTGCTTCCGGCTGCCGGTGAGAACCTGTGCCAAAGTGTCGAATTCCGCCGGCTTCGAGCCGTGCGTGAGATCGCCCGTGTGGATCAGAAAATCAGGGGTCGTGGGGCTTGCGCCAATCCTGTCCAGAGCCGCTTGGAGTGTTGCTGTGACATCTGTGTTGGCCGGCTTGTTGAAACCAATATGGCTGTCGCTGATCTGTACAAAGCTGAAGTCTGCCTGGGTGGCGGAGTGTCCCGCTCGTCCGAGGGCATGCGAGATGGGCACTCCTCCAACGAAACTCCAAACCATTCCAGTACCCGCCCACGCCATGCACTTCAAGAACCCACGGCGATCGACTCCATCTGAGCTGTTGTCCTCCTGCTGTGCTTCTGTATGACCACCTGCCGAAACCAGCCGCCTCTTATCACTCTCGTTCACGATCCCTCCTCCTCGATTTCTTCCTTCTTTGAAACTCCATCTGTCATGAGAACTGCAATGGTCGCCATTTATTCCATGTCTCGATGACAATTCGCTGACAATTGTCCGGCTCTGGTCCGCCTCCTCAGCCATTTGTGACAACGTACGGAGGAACTCGGGCGATTGGCCCGACGAAAAGCCCATTTTGCGAGAATTTGTTGATCGTATTCACTGCTCCGCCGGAATGCGTCTCGAGCGGCAAAAGTGCCGCACAATCACTAAGGAATTCGCTGGTGACATAGGGAGGGATGGGGAAATTGAGCCCCGGACGCTCAAAAGGCACGGCAACATTGCGATTCGTGGTCAATTGCGGGTCGTATCCGTCCGTCGGAGAGGGCAGGGTCTCAGACTGGAATGGCGCCCATTGAACAGCATCGCCTGCGAAATCCACCCATTCAAGGAAATGTGCGATTTCACTACCGCCAATACCGAGCGCCACTTTCAAAACCTTTGCTCGCTTCAGCTTGTGAGTAAACGTGGCGTACAGGCTTGAAACCAGGAATTCGATATATCCAAAATGAAAGGCCGCGGTGTTTGCGATTGCCTGAACGTGGGAAGGACCCTCAAAGTCAGCATCGCTACGCGGAATGGCCTGACGATTCACCAGGCGGATCGCCTTCAGCGAGGAGCATTGAAAGTCAGGGTCCTCTACCTGCCGGTATCGGGCATACCAGGCAGTATCAATGTCCAGGTGCTTGAGATTGGTGAGGCGGCCGATCTTCTGTGCCATAGCCGACCAGCTGCCTTGTAGGATCCGGAATCGATCGAAGTTTACGGGATCAGCGCCTTCCGATTCCAGGTAGGCATTGAGATAGGTGGAGTGGCCGATTTCGTCGAGCGTGTTACTCGTGATGTAAGTTGATCGGTCACGGTCGAGAAACTGCAGTGCAAGCCGGTAGGGATTCTGAGGACCCACGGTAACCCCGCCGAGTTCGTCATACTGCTGCCACAAATCGCTTTCAATCAACTCGATGGCGGCAAAGAATCTCAGGACCGCGACTTCGTGCTTGGTCAGCGGTCCTGTGTCGTAATCCAGCGTCTTCCCATACGCAGTCTGGCATACGCGCGAAAGCATATTGCCCGCCGTGGCTAAGTTTGTGCGAAGTATTTCGTTCGTCGAAGAATTGGGTCGGTTCGGCAGAGGCTTCATGGAAAATACCCCCTTCCAGAATGTTTTTCTCCGGCTCTTTGTCGGACCCCGCGCTGCTACATGCGCTGTGTTGGAAACCGGAGACTATCATCGTTTATTCCCACAGTTACCGAAATACGCCTTACAGGAGTTCTTCCTAGAACCCCGGAATAAAGCCTGGAGCGCGTGGTTATCACCTCAGACTGCGCGAAACTGCTCGGCGCTTTTATATGCCGTCAGCGCAGATCGCTTTGAATAGAGGTGTGATCGACATGCTCCGTAGGATTCAACGCCTTGTGCTTCTCGTATTCCTGCCTTCTCTGGCGTACGCGCAAACCGCCAATAACTACACTCAATCAAACCTGATTTCCGATGGTTCGGTGAAGGCTCAACAGACAGACACGCAATTAATCAATCCGTGGGGAGTGGCGATCGGACAACAAACGCCCTTCTGGATCAACACCGCGGGGAGAGGGCTCTCCGAGGTCTACGACGCCGGCGCCAATAAGCAGTTCGTCGTCACGATTCCTGCAGCCGGTTCCGGCAAAATCGGATCTCCGACCGGGATTGTATTCAACCCGTCAACAACAGATTTCGCCCTTCCCCAGGGATCAGCGGCGTTTTTCATCTTCGATGCGCTTGATGGAACCATTTCAGCATGGAATCCGAGCGTAACGAATGCTGTGGTGGTCGCCAATAACTCGGCTTCAGGCGCTGTATACACCGGTCTCGCAATTGTGAATAACGGCACGGGGAATTTCCTCTTGGCGGCGGATTTCTCCAAAAATAGGATCAACGTGTTCGATTCGAAGTTCGCATCGGCGGCGCTTGGGGGGAATTTCACAGATCCTTCCATTCCCTCCGGATTCGCTCCCTTCAATGTGCACGTGATCAACAATCAAGTATTCGTGATGTACGCGCAGCAAAACCCGGCAGGGGGCCCTCCGACTACCGGAGCAGCCGCCGGCTATGTCAGCATTTTCGACAACAACGGAAAATTCGTTGCGCACGCAATTTCCGGCGGTAGTCTGAATGCCCCATGGGGATTGGCCTTGGCGCCTGCTTCTTTCGGTGCGTTTGGTGGTGACCTCCTTGTCGGTAATTTTGGCGACGGTACGATTAACGCCTACGATCCGACCAGCTTCGCCCTCAAAGGCCAGTTGCAGGACTCGACAGGAAAACCGATTCAGAACGGCAATCTCTGGGAGATTTTGTTTGGATCGGACGGAACGGGGGATCCGAATACGCTGTATTTCTCCGCCGGAGTCAATAACGAAAAGGGCGGCTTGTTCGGGGCTATTTCCGCAACGGCAGCTCCGGCAAAAGGAGACTTCACCATCAATGTTGCCCAGTCGGCTTTGACTGTGACGCAAGGCGGATCCGCGACAGTACAGGTCAGCGTTTCCCCCTCCGATGGATTCGCTTCACCAGTTACGTTCACGGTTTCAGGACTCCCGACCGGTGCGACATTCCAATTCTCTCCAACTTCTGTGACGCCTGCGGCAGGAGCAAATGCGAGCACCACGTTGACCATAACCGCCGGCACCTACACAGCGCCTTCGCCGAATCCCTATTCCACTTCTAGCCTCCATCGCGCTCCGGCGGGCCAAATGGCGGCCCTCGGAGCCTTGGCACCGATCGGCTTTGCAGCGTTCTTCCCCTTGATGCGGAATCGGAAGAAATTCCTCAAGTCCTTGTTGATGGGCGGCGGAACACTCTCACTTCTATTTGTTCTGGTGTTCCTGGCGGGATGCAGCGGAACCAAAAGCGCAATTAACCCTAATCCGGTAGCGACAGGAACTTCGACGGTAACCGTCACCGCAACTTCTGGATCGCTGACGCACACTTCCACACTGTCAATTACGGTTCAATAAGCCAGACCAATATTTGGTTTCCCCGCCGGCCTTCTCGCCCAGAGTTAACGCGAGAAGGCCACTTTGTTCGGCTTCATCAGGCTCGTCATCTTCAGGCCCAACGAGACTCTTTGTCTCGGCTCTCTTCCATGTAAGAATCCTAAGGACATCTTCAGATTGCCTTCACGTTTGGCTAAGTCTAGCTAAAAGGAGAACTGCTTTTGAGAACCAGATTGATCGCTGTGGTCGTTTCGCCTTCAGTGTTGATCTCCGCGCTATCTCTCAGAGGCCAATCGAGTGCAACGAGCACGGAAAGTCCAAATGTTCAAAAGCCGGGCAATGCGTCCGCCGCTGCTACCACGAACTATGTCGGATCTGAAGCATGCAAGAAATGCCATCTGAATGTCTATAACGGGTGGAAGCAGACTCGGATGGCGAACGTTGTGCTCGATCCGCGGGAACATCCTGAAGCGGTGCTGGGAGACTTCGCGCACTCCGATCCGCTGCGAACATTTGATCTGGACCAAGTGGCATTCGTTTACGGAAGCCGCTACAAGCAGCGCTATTTTATGAAGCGCGGCGACGTCTATTTCCCGCTTCCTGCCCAATGGGATATCGCAAAGAAGCGCTGGCGGCCGTACCACGTCGAAACAGGGACCGACTGGTGGGTTCCATTTTACGGGTCCAGAAACCGACCGGCCCAACCTGCGACGGATGCCACTCAGTAAACTACGACATCCAGACGAAACGCGTGACGGAGTGGAACGTCGGATGCGAGAAGTGTCATGGGCCGGGCAGCGAGCATATGGCTCACCCCACGCGCACCAAAATTGTCAATCCCGAGGCTCTCGATTTTGTGCGGGGTAGCGATGTCTGCATTCAGTGCCACAGCGAGGGACGTCCGCGAGCGAATCCGATCCAAGGCCGGTATTACGACTGGCCGGTCGGTTTTGTAGCGGGTCGGCAGTTGGCAAACTACTGGCAGTTGGAGGAGCTCAAGCATGGCACGACCGACTTTTATCAATTCGCCGACCTGACGGCCCACAAGAATCGAATGCAAGGCAATGATTTCGTCCAGAGCAATATGTATCATCGCCAAATTCGCTGCTTCGATTGCCACAATGTCCATAGTAATCAGAATGAATCAAACCTGCGCGAGAAGGGAAATGCGCTCTGCCTAGGTTGTCACACCAGGAATAACGTTGCGGGGCTAAAGGGAACCGTGAGCGAGCATACCCATCACGCTGAAAATAGCCCGGGAAGTCAATGCACGGCATGCCACATGCCTCTGATCGAACAGACCATAAGAGACAGCTATGTCGCGGCGCACACGTTCCGCTTCATTTCGCCTCTGGAAACCGAACACTCGGGAATTCCGAACCCTTGCACCTCTTGCCATGCAGGAAAAACGAATGCCTGGGCGATCAACGCTCTCCGCCAATGGGAGATTGTTTCACCATGGCGAGTCGGCAATTGAGAGTCGGTGCCCTCCACAGGGCATCGAGCCTCCGGCGAATGCAATGCTCACTTCTTAAACACCTGCATCATGAGTTGCGTTTGTACGTTGTTTACTTGCTTCAGTGCCATCTCCAGAGCAGAACGATTCTCATAGGAGGCTTCGTGCAGAATCCCTTCGAGCCGGAAGGAAGTATGGTGCAACAGGGTCTCCGCGAGCTTTAGCTTTTTGCTGTCATCGCCGATGCTTGACTGAAGCTTGAGCGCGTACTGCTGAACCAGTTTGATGGTTTCCCCGCCGGCAACCGGATCGCCGGTACCAAACTGCAGGCCGGCAATGTCCGTCATGCGGCTTACCAACTCGGCATACAAAAAGCATCGTTCTTGAGGCAGGGCTTGATCGGCCTTGGCCTCGAGCTCAGAAAGAGGAATTGTCCTTTGAGGAAGGATCGATGCGTGGGCCTCGGAACAACCGAGCGGCAGAAGCAGAGCAAGGGCCAGGATTCGCATTTCTCTCCTGCAGTCAGACAAGATTCAAAGGAATTGACCCCGGTATTGAGCGGTGACACGTCGCTTCGCGGTGAATCCTGACAGGTTATTAGAGTTGGGTGGTTCACTGCCGGCGAACGACCATGATTGTCATTTCGCCGGCAGATTCATCGGACAGGTTTAGAAATGGACTTTGAGAGCGAACTGATACTCTCGCGGCGTGTAATTCGGATCCGTCTGGGAAATACTTCCAAACGCCGGATTTCCGAAGCTTGCCCCACTGCTGCCATTGCCGATGTAGAAGTTGGGCGTATTGGAGATATTGAAGCTCTCCGCACGGAACTGCATTTTCACACGTTCGGTAATCGGAAAGTCCTTGAAAACGGACAGATCTACATGCCGAAAGTTTGGTCCGAACAGCGAATTCCGACGAGCGGTGCCAATCGTTCCCAGGGACTGAGGGGCGAAGGCCGTGACATCAAAGAACGCGGCCTGGCTCTTGTTGTTCAACCGGGCATCCTTGATCTGATCAGGGCGATCCTGACCCCCGCTGTTGAGCGGCGTGGCCCGATTATTGTAGCCATGTTGTTTCCCATCACTCTCAATCGGGTTATCCGCGCCGCTGCCCGTCTCGGTAATTGTGAAGGGCTTACCGCTCTGCCATGCCGTGATCGTATTCACCTGCCATCCCACAAGAGCGAGTCCTTTGAGGCCAGTTAAGTTCTTTCCATATTGAAGGGCATAGTCAAGCGACAGGGCAAAGCGATTCTGGATATCGTTTTCGGCGATTCCGTACTCAATCTGACGAATGCGGGTCGGATCTCCATTGCTCCAGCCCTGGCTGCCACCCTGCTGGGAGAAACCCGTAATATCGCTGAGACCCTTGCCCCAGGTGTAGTTGGCGTCGAATGCCAGTCCTTTGGTGAACCGGCGCTGGAAGGATGTTTGCAGAGCGTTGTAATTCGAGACTCCTTCGCTTTGGATGTAGCTGACCCCGGAGAGATTGGGAAGCACGTCATTCAGAGGACGTGCGGATCCTCCCGGGTTGGTGATCGGGTTGAATGGAGCCGGCTGGTTGATGTTGTTAATGGATTCCGGCAAGTGCTGTCCGATGTTCCCCACGTAGCCGATAGTGGCCACGTTGGGACCGAACTGTTCCTCGACCTGCAGGTTGAATTGCTGTATCAAGGCCGATCGGAACGTTGGAGCCTCGGCCACAAAGGAAAGAGCCGGGATGGCGGCCAGATTAGCAATGCTCGGAGCGGACGGCGTTGGCAGTCCAACGTCAAAGGTAGCTGGGGCCCCCGTGACTGTCGCGCAGCTTGGATTTTGCGATGCCGGATCGATCCCCTTGGCCTGCTCAATCTGAATCGCCAGGACCGACTGGCAATTGGGGCTGAAGACCGATGTAAATGGAGAGTTCTTCAGGTCGGCATTTGAGGTGTAATTGCCCGGGAAGAAGCTAAGCCCGTACCCTCCGCGCAGGACAAGCTTTGGCATCAGAGACAACGAAAAGCCGAGACGCGGAGCGAAGTTCGAGTAATCTGTCGGAATGTTGGCGTGGCCGTCCACCCCATTCACACCAGCCACCTTGAGTGCGGACCCGATGTTAGCCGATGACGACAGAAGCGCCTGGGGGAAGTCGAAGTTAGAGATCCGGTTGTGTGCCTCGGTAAACGGAGTGAAAACGTCGTAACGGAAGCCTCCAACGATGGTCAGCTTTGGCAGTATTTTCCAACTGTCCTGCACGAAGCCGCTTGGTTCGTAGCTGCGGTAGTCGGGCGGGTTCAGATTGAAGTTTCGCGTATCGTTCTGAAACGCGCCAACCAGGGTTGACGCGAGTTGGTTGTCCTGCTGAACCGTGAGATCGGCGTTGTTGTCAGTCACCAGGCCAAAACCGTAAGCACCCGCTGCGGAGGCGCTTTGGACATTGCGGGCCTGCCTGCGCAGAAAACTCGCTCCTGCCTTGATATTGTGATTGCCCCTGGTCCAACTTACGGTGCCGGTGTATTGGAAGGTGTTGTCAATGTCCTGCAGAGGAACGAATGCGCCGTCTCCAATGTCCGAAAAGGGGCCAACGGAAACCGGCGTGAGAGAGTTGGCGAATGGACTGAAGGAGACTTGGGTCGCTGGAAAGCCCAACGTGCTATCCGCATTCACGCCATAGTTAAGCGGAAGGGAAAGATTATTGATGCGGGTGAACCCTGCCCTCAGGTCCAGCACGAGCGCAGGCGTGAAGATATGCGTGTAACCTAACGCATATTGCTGAGCCACGTCGGATGCTGGGCCATCGAAGTCGAATCGTCCGCCACTGATCTGTAGACCATTCACCGTCCCCAGTCCCGGAGGCGTAAACGTGCTCACCGTGTTGTAGGAAAAGCGCCCGAAGAGCAGGTTTCGATCGTCGAGCCTGTGATCGAGACGTGCGTCATACGTATTGCCGAACTGAGTTTTGTTGGGGCTGATTGTGAAGTTATTGGCCAGCTGGCCGGCCGAGCCGGTGTTGGGCGCGGGGAAGAGCTTCAGGTAATTCAATGCGATCGGATCAATAGGCAGCCCGGCCGTCCCATTCGCCGCCGACTGCAGATCCTGGGGACTCGCGCCGCCGATGCTATTGATGGCGTTGTACTCCGCGAGGGTGGGAACCGTCTTCACATCGGTAACACCGGAAACATTGCGTAGTCCTTCATAGTCAAAATAGAAAAATGTCTTGTCCTTGAGAACTGGGCCGCCTATGCTGCCACCAAACTGATTCTGCCTCAATTCCGGTTTCGGCCCGTTTGTCTGAAACACATTCCGAGCATCGAAGATATCGTTGCGGAAGAACTCATATGCACTGCCATGAAATTGATTGGTTCCGGAACGCGTGACAATGTTCACCACGCCGCCAGCCGTCCGGCCAGCTTCTGGTGCGTAGCTATTCGTCTGAACTGTGATCTCCTGAATTCCTTCAACGTTGGGTTTGATTCCGATCGACCCGATGATTCGTTCGTTATCGTCAATTCCATCAACTACCCAGTTATTGAGGGTGTCGTCCTGGCCGTTTACGGAAATGCCGGCTGCATTCGTTCGCCGGTCATCAGGTCGCCCGCCGCTGCTGAGTCCGTTGCCGGGCCCCTCGTTTGCGCCTGGAACAAGTTGTACCAGTTGCACAAAGTTTCGCCCGTTGAGGGGCAGATCCTGTACGGCCATGGCCGTTACGCTTGAACTCACGGTTGCGCTATCTGCTTGTAACAATGGGGTGCTTGCAGTCACTTCAACAAATGTGGACTCCGATCCCAATTGCAGATGGGCGTCGGCTCGGGCGCGATCGCCAGCTTCGATAGCAAGGTCCTTGGTGACCCAGGCCTGAAAGCCGCTTGCCTTTACAGTGATGGAATAGTGACCGACTGGAAGCAGGGTGAAGCTGTAGTCGCCCGATCCGTTCGACTGCGCCGAGCGCACTTCATTTGTGTCGAGATTCTTGAGCGTTACGTTGGCGTTAGGAACAACGGCGCCTGAAGAATCGCTGACCGTTCCGATGATGTCTGCCGTGGTAAGTTGCGCGAACGCCTGCGCAGCGGAGGTTATGAATAGCACCAGTGACAAAACTGTGATCTTCAACCGGGGAAAGACAGTATGCAGATACTGGCCAAGGCGGGAGTTGTTGATTTTCTTTAGATTGTGCATCATATCCTTTTCCATCGTTGGTGGAGGATTCTGAACACAAGGTACCGGTGTTCCGGCCCTCAACTAGACGCGGCGGCATGACTTATCCATGCACTAGCGGCAGATCCACGCTGATGCCTGAGTGAATCTTCGATAGGGAAATCCGCTCATAGGTCCGCTTAGTCCATCGTCAATCCCGCACAGAAGAGAACCGGGTGTTGGCTGCTTTATTCCAAGCAGCCGAAGATCATCCCGGAACTGCTTCAATGAGCACGGAATCCACTCGACGCTGATTGGGCCAACTACAGAGGGGTCAAGGTCGATTTCAGATCTTCCGCATGATCACCCGCCGAGCGATTTCGATGGTTTGGAGGGGATGGGCGTGTGTCAGCGCGTGTCAACTGCTGGTCGCACAAGCATGGACAGTATCAGACCGGCAGGTCTGCTCGGATCCATTGAGCCGCTCCCCAACGGTCCGGACCGCAACGCGAATCAATCCCCGGTTTGGCTCTAACTGCGAGCGAACCCCTCCGAGAAGCTCGTGCCTCCCGGGATTTTCCTTGAGGAGCTCTGCTGGCGCGTATGACTCGCGAGATGCAAACGCAACTTACGTGTGGCCCGGACCAGACAGGTCTTGACGGATCCCTCGGAAATGTCCAGAATCTCACCCACGGCGCGGAGTTTCATTCCCTGAAAATGCTTCATGTCGAATACCATGCGCTCTTGCGGTGTCAGGTGTCTCAGTGCACACAAAATGTATCCTCTGAGTTCTCTTCGCAAGATTTCCTTCTCGGGGTCGTTCGTAGGCCTGTCGTCGGCGATGTGGTCCAGCAAGTCTTCTTCCGTTCCGTCGAAGCCAACCTTTACTGTGTCATTTTCTCTGCGATGTCGTGCTTTTCGCAGATAATCAAGACACGTATTGGTCGTGATTCGGGATATCCAAGTGGAAAATGAGCTATCGAATCGGAAGCAATTCAGCTTCTTGTAAACCTTTAGAAACACCTCTTGATAAATGTCCTGAGCATCGTTCTGCGACCCGGTGATCCGAAGAGCAACCCTTAGAACCGTTTCATCGTGGGCGTGCACAAGCTGTGTGAAGGCAGCATGGTTTCCGCCTTGCGCTTCACGAACCACGCAGCACTCGTAGGTACAACGGGCAGTCTCCATCTATTGTTCTCCTCCCCAGTGGTGCTCACCGTTCACGTGACAACAGACTCGTCAAAATAGCCCTCTCAATCCTGCACAACTTCATAGAGGACCAGTGGGAATGACATGTAGAAACCATGATCATCATGTCGCAAAAATACCCTCTCAACTCACAGCAGTAAACCGGCGGTACGATGTTTTATTCCATACGGTACGCGGTGGCTGGAACGATTCTTTTCCACGAGGGCGTTTGATCTTTGTCCGGGTCTATCGTGGGGACCACACGTCCACGCAAGTGCTACGAATAGACTCACTGCTGCCGTGTCATCCTAATGCGGGAACTCCGCATGGAGAGGTTGCTGATGGACGTTCGATTTGGCATCCGCTCGCACTTAAACACTCCGCGCCTCACCATTTGCACCAGCACCGATACTGGCCCTCGGTAGCGGGCCAACGCCGCAAGGGCAGCGTAGATGACCCTGTTGCTCAAATTCTGGTCGTTCCGGGATTCCGGCCGCTTGGTGCTCGTATCGCAGAAACAGGCAACGGGAATGGCACCCAGGATTTCCTGAAGGGAAACAGTAATGAGGACTATTCGCAGCAATGGGCGATCTCCAGGAAGTCTTTCCGCTGAACTTGCGAGGGGGCAGGGTCTTTCCAACGCGAACCTCCTTCTGGGATCCGATTCCGCCGACCTGTACCGCTAGGATGTAAAGTTGCGTTCCCGAAGTTGAAGGTCTGGTCGAAAAACCCAACGGTACCGTCCGCTCTGCGGTTCGTCGGCGTAAACGAGAGCCCTGCTCACCAATCTTTCAGGTTGCTTTGTACTCCTCAAACCCATCTGTCGACTTTGCAGTCAGTCGTCATTGCATTCGAATTGGACAATCGGGTTCGCAAGTGGCCGATCGCAAAAGATGCTCCCAAAGGAATCTGAGCGCTTCAATGGCAAGTTCTGGGCAGAGCCTTGCGCGCGACTACGCTGTAGTCGCCCGGATTCACGTCAAGGACGCTGGTGAGCCAGTCATAATCTTTGGCTGACATCCGAGGGAGAGAAATTGAAGCAGCCGGCGTGGTCGTCTCCAGCCCTGCGTAGTTGGATGCAATGCTGCAAAAGGCCCCGAGAAATGGAACCGGCTCCATCCGGAAGCTGTAATAGAGGGGAACACATCGCCACACCCGGGCCCGCCGGCGGTTGATACAGAAATCCCTGTATCATACATCCCTTTTTGCTGCATCCAATGTTGATGCTATCTGATTGTAGAAAAGACATTTATACGCGCTCTTCATCGTCTGATGCACGATGCAGCTTACAAAAATGGATCGGCCCGGCCTAGGCTCAATGCGTTTGAAGGTTCTGGGGCGAATCCGTAGATCCTCGCTTTCAACCAAAGAAGACTTTCCATGAAACGCATTCTGGGTGTCGCACTCTTATTCATGCTGTCCTCGGTTGCCCTACTGGCGGCCAGGAACACAGAGACGTTCTATTTGTCCACCGATGTTCGGGCGGGAAGCGTTCAGCCGCCCCACGGAAAGTGCGAAGTGACATGGAACACAACCTCTGGATCGCAGGGGCAGTTGACCATCAAGACGGAAGACAGGAGGACAGTCACAGTAGTTGCCCGCATGGTTGAAGGAAAACAGGACAGGGCCGGTACAGTCACGAACGTCGTGGACGGCGTCACGTACCTCGTCGAAATTCACACGAAGAACGCTAAATTCATTTTCGATAACGCCACCGAAGCCTCGAAATGAGGGACTGGCGGAATCCTGCGGGGGGCGGGATTCCGCTTCCATATCGCCGATTGGAAACGAAGCATGCTGTCGGAAACGTCCTGTGATCGACGGAGCGGCGAAAAAGGAGACTTGCCGCGGCCCGGTCTGAGTGGGCTGGAGAAGTTCTTAGCAGGACGCAGAATCGTTCGATGAACCGAAGGATGCCTCGCATGAAAAGCATTTTGGGACTCGCCATCTTTGCGATGATTCTTTCGGCCACCGTGATGGCTGCCCAGAACGCCCAGACGTTCTATCTGGCCACCCCTGCCCGAGCGGGCAGCGTGCAGCTACCGCGTGGGATATGCGAAGTGACCTGGGGCTCACCCTCAGGATCGCGAGTGTGGTTGACGATCAAGATGGAAGACGAGAAGAGGGCCAAGATTCTCGCACGCGTGGTCGCGGGGAATCAGGGCAGGACCGGCGTGGTCACGTCTGTCGTAGGCGGAGTTACGTATCTGGAAGAGCTTCACACCAACAATGCCACATTCATCTTTCAAAATGGGACAAAAGCGTCCAAATGATTCCAATCGGACAAGCACTCTGAACCGTAGCTGGAGGCACATGTACAACCGCAAGATTGGTCATCATCTCTCGTATTTCGCCATCGCAGTCCTCGCAGCCTCTGCCGGACCATGCGTAGTCTTCGCTCAAACGGGAGACCGCCCATGGATGAATGCCAACCTCTCCCCTGAAGAGCGCGCCGATCTGGTACTGAAGCAGATGACACTCGACGAAAAGCTGTGTCTGCTCCACGGGAACGGAATGGCGCATAATCCGCAGTGGACTATGCCTCTGACAGAGTTGACCAATGGTGGCGCAGGGTACGTTGAAGGCGTCAAGCGATTGGGCATACCCCCGATCGTCATCTCAGACGCCGGTTATGGAGTGAGGGACAGCGGCGCGAATGGCAGGTATTCAACCGCCATGCTGTCGAGCCTGGGAGCAACATCTAGCTGGGATGCGGAATCGGCTTGCGCATTCGGTGATGTGATTGGCGGCGATCTCCGAGCACAGGGTTTCAACATGACCCTCGGAGGCGGCGTTGACCTTGCCCGGGAACCTCGAAATGGCCGCACCTTCGAATACGCAGGAGAGGACCCTCTCCTCGCCGGTACCCACCCGGTGGCAACGGACCAACTTACACTTCGCAGACCGCGCTGCCGGGTGAGCCACGGACTTTCGTCGTGAAACTGGATCATTTCACCGCCGCACATACAGGCACCCTCTATCGCGTGGACAGCACGCACGGGAACAGTCTTGCGCTATTTGACCAGATGGGCCGGCCGGAGAACCTGAGCGCAGAACAGATCGTCCGACTGCAGAAAGCGGGTGCTATGCCCCCGGCTGAAGCTGTCTCGATTCAGGACGGGAGGATTACGACCACCGTGCAGCCCTACGGGCTTGTGGTGCTCTTGATCAAACACCGATGACAGTCGCACACTCCTGTGACAACTCGGCGAGCGAGCGATCGGAATGAGAAGCCAAAAACTCGCTATACCATCATTCGACATCTGAGGCTTTCTCTCGATGAGAGTGGCAGAGGCTCAGAGTCAGACTTTGGTCCTATTCACGGAACTGCAAACGGCGTGTGGACCAACACCGGAAATGTGGAGTTGCTGACCAATGATTGTCCCCGTTGTTACAGACCGCACAAGTAGCGGAAAACAGCACTTTGAAGTGCTCGATGGGTTGAGAGGCAGTGCCGCATTCCTTCTTATATGGACAGCCAACACAAAAGGCTCGCTGGATGGAGGGTGGGATTACCCGGAAATCTGGATGGCGCCGTTGCGTCTGACAGTTTCATTTGTTATGGGCCTCTGGCTTTATCGGGTTCATGACAAAATTCGCGTGCGGAAGATTGGACTGCTCTTGCTTTCAATCGCGCTTGTGGTGTGCTTTCAGATGCCAGCCTTCCCCAAGATTGGCGAATGCTCGCTGAACGGACTCTATGACGCGGCATGCGTTTTCTTCCTGTTTCCGGTCATCATCCTTTGTGGAGCGCATTCGAACGCAGGTACAGGCATGATCAGACTCTGCAAGTTTAGTGGTCGCCTCTCTTATCCGCTCTATATCACACACATTCCGTTCGTATATGTACTCGCGGGCTATTCGTGGACAAGGCATCCAAGCCAGGATGTAAAGCTGATCAGCATTTTTCTGACCATTCCGCTCGTTATCAGTCTGGCGTGGCTGAATCTCAAGTATTTCGACGAACCTGTACGGGCATGGCTGACCGGTCGTTACACGATCAAGCCGACGACGGTACCTCCCGAGCAGTTAGGAGCAGCGCGATGACACGGATATTGGAAAGACTGGTAGGTTATGCAACGCAATCCCTGGTGTTTGGCTTGGTGTTTTCTATACCACTACCCGCACAGGTGCCCACAACCGCCGTATGGCACGGATACTTACGGAACTCAGCGAGCGCACCGGTCGTGAATGCCAAAGTGGGCTTGGCCGGAGCCGCCAACGCCGAAGCCAGCACGGCCCCTGACGGTGCCTTCACTCTCCCCGCGTTGCCACCAGGGAAATACAAGCTAACCGTGGAGGCGGAAGGACGGAAGGTTACCTATGCACAGACGATTGACCTGACGCCTGCCGCGCCTGTTGCATTGGTTACGTTGTCGAACCGCGGTGAGATCGAGGTTACAGAACAGCAGCAGACAGGGGCGACCGGCGGAGTGGCTCTTTCGAGCGAAGCGGTGAGTGAGTTGCCGCTCAACAAGCGAGACTTCTCGTCCTTGCTGTTGCTGGCGGCAGGCACAATGACCGACACGAATGGCGCCACGAACTTCACCGCGCAATTCGCAATCAACGGACAGCGCGGCGTGGAGGCCACATTTGCGATGGACGGAGCAGACATTAGCGATCCGGAGATGGGCGGCGCCACTATTTCGAACTTCAATGTAGACGCGGTTGAGGGTATCGACTCAAGTTCGGGTTGGATGCCGGCTGACATTGGCCGCGGGGCCGCAGGCTTCACAAATATCCACACGCGTTCGGGTGCGGGCGGTTTCCACGGTTCGTTTTTCGAGTTCGTGCGCAACTCGGCCTTTGACGCGCGCAATTTCTTCGATCATCCGACGCCTGCATACCCGGGACGCATTCCCCCGTTCCGTCGTAACGAATTCGGATTCACTAATGGAGGTCCCGTCTACATCCCTCATCTCTATGACGGGCGTGAGCGCACCTTCTACTTTACTGAGTACCAGGGCTTCCGCCAGGTGCTAGGTACAACACAGGTCATGCCGGTACCCACCGCCGCCCAACGGCCTGCAGAAGGGTCAAATATCGTCTCCGACAGAGTGAGTTTTCCCGACGGTACAACAGATTCACTCGCCATTCCGGTGAATCCGTCCATTGCTGCGATCCTGGCTCGATACCCGCTGCCGAATCTTCCAACTGGCCCCTTTGGTGCGAATACCTACGCGACCGCTTCCAAGGTGACCACCAACGCCAACCAGTTTTCGTTGCGCATCGACCGCAAGTTTTCAGCAAAGAACCAGTTCTTCGCGCGCTTCACGATGGACAACCTGACCGGACCGACAACCAATCCGGATCAGACAGCGATCGATCCCGCCTTCGCCGTCGAGTACCTCGATCGGCAGCGCAACGTCGTCGGGACCCTCACAACGACGTTCACGCCAAAGCTCGTGCTGGAGTCCTCGCTCTCGATCACCCGATCCACCCCTGGCTTTCCTTCCCCCGATCACACGGACCCCGCGGTGAAGTTTGAAGACGGTCTCTTCGAAGCCTTCAACAGCGCCGGCGGATCAGTGATGCAAGCCTACGGCAATCTGTTCCAGGAGCGGGAGAACATCAGCTACACCGCCGGACAACACGCTCTGAAAGCGGGCTTCGAGGTCAGGGAGAATGTGGACACCACCTATTTCGGTATTCCACCGAACGGGGAGTACGATTTTGGCGGCGGAACCGCCTACGCAACGGAAGCGATTGCATCCGCGAGTGGCAAGCACAACATCAACCCAGGCGATCCTCTACCGGATACTCTCTCCGGTTTGCTCTCAGGTTCGCCATTTGCCTATATCGTAGCCGTTGCGCCTCCAGGTATTTCAGGTGGTGCACACATCGGTCCGGCTGCCATCAACCGCGGCGATTACAACGCCTATGTCGAAGACAATTGGAAGGTCACGCCAAAACTGACGCTGGACTACGGTGTCCGCTGGGAGTACTACACCCCGATCACCGAGCGTGCACATCGAACTGGCTCCTTCCGCACGCTGAACGGAACCCTGGACTATGTTGTCAACCCTCAGCCGGGATATTCCACCACCTGGAATGGATGGGGCCCTAGGGTACAAATCTCCTGGGCGCCGCTCAAGAACTTTACCGCGCACGCGGGTGGAGCGGTGACGGTAATACCGCCTAACATCTGGCAAGATAACATGCTCACTGGTTCTACACCTTTCTCGATCAACCCGCGGCGTCAATCCTCATCAAGCGCGCCACTAGCGTACGGGTTCACGATCGCCCCATCGATGTTGCCCATTGCCTACGATCTGAGCGGTAACGACATTCTGGCGAA
Organism: uncultured Acidobacteriota bacterium; assembly: GCA_963730805.1. GTDB lineage: Bacteria > Acidobacteriota > Terriglobia > Terriglobales > Acidobacteriaceae > Telmatobacter. Next base: position 289,189 of record CAVSTL010000008.1, read on the forward strand.
GGGGACGAAGGATATTCCTCCCAACACACCGATGGACGTGGACCGCTATGAGAAGGACTTAGCCAAGGTGATTTCCTCGGGAGCGGTGAGTTCTCTGAACCTCGCCGGGATTGATGCCAGGTTTGGCAATGGCACACTCAACACTTGGACCCTGGGCCTCGAGCGCAAGATCGCCAATCTGACCGCCGACTTGGGTTACGTGGGAACCGGGGCTCAGAAGCTTCCCCGCATTTCTTTTCCGAATGCTTATCCGGGCGCTACCCCTGAGTTCGCACCCTATACACAATTCAACTCAATGGGAGAGATAACCGGCGGCTTTGGGGTGATGAACGTGATGACGAATGATGTGCATTCCAACTACAACGCGCTGCAGGCTTCTCTATTCGGTACCGTGGGTCACGGCGGACCCGGCATTCAGGCCTCGTACACCTGGGGTAAGTCGCTCGATACTACTTCGATAGTGTTAAGTGGTACGGGTTCAACCGGTGCCACTACCTCAGGAGCGTCGCAAGACCCGTTCAATCTTCGCGCAGAGAAAGGGCCCTCTTCTTTCGACGTGAACCATGGCTTTGGGTTGAGTGTGGCACAGGACTTGCATCTGGAAGATGCAAATTTCCTAAGTGCTGTTCCCCGCACAATCACTTACGGTTGGGAACTGCTCTCGATCTCATCCATCTCCTCCGGCGCGCCGTTCACGGTTTACTCGGGCATACAGCAGACAGGAGCGGGCGCGAACGGGGTCGACCGTCCAGATCAGATTGCTGTGCCGAAGTTGTCCACGGCCCGCACCAACCGCCAGGACTACTTTGGCATGGGAGCAGCAAACGCGAGCACTTATTTCAATATTCCCATTCACATCGCTGGTGGCACGGGGCCGAACCAAGGACGCTTCGGCACTCTCGGCCGCGACACTTTCCGCGGGCCGGCCTACTACGATTACGACTTCGCACTGATCAAGGACACTCCATTCGGAAGCAGACCTTCGGGCGCGGAACGCATGGACGTCCAGTTCCGCGGAGAGTTCTTCAATCTGTTCAACATCGTCAACATGGGACTCCCCTCGAACATCCTGACTGGATCTGGTTTCGGCGAAATCTCCAAGACGGCTGGTACTTCGCGGCAAATTCAGTTGTCTCTTAAGGTCATCTACTGAAGGAATTCTTTTAGCTGCCACTGCATGCTATCGAACGGACTTTTAGATTGACTCGCTTCGAGTATTGGAATCCGCAAACAAGGCAATGGGTCGTAGAGCCGTCTGAACTCGACGTTTGGGCTGGCGAAGACTCAACTGCCAATTTGCATGCGGAACTCGATGTTACACAGTAGAGGCGCCGGGTCAAGCTCTTGTAAGTCGAAAGTCGAGGTAAAAATGCGCAACCGGCAACTGTTCTTCTTATTGGTCCATGCAAGTGCATTGTTTGGAGTCAATTCAGTCTCTTGCAATGCCCAACCGACGCGTGAAAGTGGACAGGACCAGGCCGTTATCAATCGGGCGGATCAGCTCGTCAGGCTGATGACGCTCGATGAAAAGCTGCAACTCCTGGTTTCGAAGTATGCGAACAACGCAGATCCCGGCGGTGGAGCTGGCTATATACAAGGTATTCCACGCTTGGGTATTCCTGACCTGAATATCTCTGATTCCGGGACTGGGTCGGGGAGTAACAAACAGCAGAGTTCCACTTTTCCTGCCACCATTGCGTTGGCAGCAAGCTGGAACCGGCAGTTGTCCTTCGACTACGGCGCTCAAATTGCGCGCGAACTGAGAGCGCAGGGATTCGGAATGGGCTTGGGCGGTGGTGTCAACCTCACCCGAGATCCCCGTGGGGGACGCGGCTTTGAATACTTGGGTGAAGACCCTGAGTTGGCCGGCGAATTGATCTCCCAGCGCATTTTGGGCACTCAGACCCAGCATGTTATCGCCAGTATCAAGCACTTTGCCGGTAACGAGCAGGAGACGAACCGGCTTGCGGGAAACACCCAGGTCGAAGAGCGCACTTTACGTGAACTCTACCTTCTTCCCTTCGAAATCGCCGTTGAAACGGCACACCCGGGAAGCGTGATGTGCAGCTACAACCGGCTCAATGGCGATTTCGCCTGCGAGAATGTACATCTTCTTACTGACATTTTGAAAGGCGATTGGCACTTCCCGGGGCAAGTTCAGTCTGACTGGGGTGGAACTCACTCCACAGCCAAGGCCATCAACGCCGGCCTTGATGAAGAGGAAGGAACCGAGCCCGCGCCAACATACTTCAACCGTGTTGACGTTACGTACGCGCTCGCCAATCACGACATCTCGGAAGCACGCATCGACGACATGGTGCGGCGCAAGCTCTATGCCATCATCGTGGCCGGACTGGTGGACGATGCGCCAAAAGGCGGCGAGAAGATCGATTTCGCCGCTGCGGCGGCGTTCGCGCAGCAGGTGGAAGAGCAGTCGATTGTGCTCTTGAAGAACGACCAGGCTCAGCTTCCGCTACTGGTTAACAGTTTGAAGAGCATCGCAGTCATTGGGTCCCATGCTGATGTCGCGGTGGGAACGGGCGGGGGATCAGGAGACACGATGGATCCAGTGTCGGGCTTTTTCAACAATTGTGATGGCCTGCAATTCGGCTTGCATGCCGGCTGCGATTGGTGGAGAACCCCTTGGCTGAAGCTCGATGTGCCGATTGTCAAGGCCATTCAAGATGCTGCTCCCAACGCCAAAGTGAGCTTTGCAGGCAATAGGGAAGAAATTGCTCCATTCAGGGCCTACTCCAAATCGGAAATTGAAGAGGCAGTCGCACTTGCGGCCAAAGCCGACGTCGCGGTGGTGGTCGTGAACCAACCGGCAGGGGAGGACTTTGGGGATCTTTCGTCGCTCAGCCTTTCTAATCCTTCTAATCAGGATGCCTTGGTCGCGGCGGTGGCCGCAGTCAATCCGCACACTGTTGTCGTAATTGAGAGTGGCAATCCCATTCTCATGCCATGGAAAGACAAGGTAGCCGCGATTCTTGAGGCCTGGTATCCCGGAGAGAGTGGCGGGCGTGCAATCGCTAATGTTCTCTTTGGTAAAGTGAACCCCTCAGGAAAACTGCCTGTTACTTTTCCCGAAAGGAACGAAGACATACCTACCTGGGGCAAAGACGGGACCATTTCCAAGGACCCTGTCTACACAGAGAAATTGAGCATTGGTTACCGCTGGTACGACACAAGGAAGATCAAGCCGATGTTCGAGTTTGGACATGGCTTGTCATACACCCAGTTCGCTTATTCAGATCTATCCGTGAAGACCGCGCAAGATAACACAATGACCGTCACTTTTACACTTAGGAACAATGGACCAGTGGAGGGGGCAGAGATTCCGCAAGTATATCTTCGGATCAACGATAAGGGCGAACCGCCATTGAGGTTGGTAGGCTGGCAGAAGATTGGTTTAAAGCCTGGAGAATCGAGAAGGGTCAGCATCGAGATCTCTCAGCGGATGCAATCAGTATGGAGCGTGGACGCCAACGGCTGGAAATACGTTCCCGCGAGCCAAGTGCTGGTGGGAGCTTCTTCACGTGATATTCGGCTCAAGAATCCATAACGCGTGGGATTGGGTTGAGCGGTCCCGCAAAATCGGAAATGGGCGGCACCAATCCTGCGCGTATCATTTCCCGTTTGCAATTCTGGTCAGGAGAACCCCGATGTCTTTTCGTTTTCTTCGTTTCTTTTCGTGCGCCGCGCTGTTGGTTTTGAGTCTGCCTCTGTTCGCACAGGATCGCTCCGCCAACGTGAAAACCGCGTTCGCCCGCGTCCAGCGCCTGAAGCACGGCATCAATGCCTCAGAGTGGTTTGCGCAGCACTCCCATGACTATTCGGCTAAATACACCGATGGTTACACCGACGACACCGACATTGCCCTGATGGCCAAACTGGGGTTTGACAGCGTGCGCCTCAGTGTCGACCCGGTGCCGCTGGAACAGTCGATGAACCATTGGGGCGGCGGGCCCAATGCCGACTTTGTTGCGCGCCTGGATCGGGTGGTTGACGCAATGTTAGCCGATGGGCTGGCGGTCCAGATCGACATACACCCTGAGGAGCCCTACAAGCAGGCGGTGAAGAACGGGAACGAGAGCGTGGAGCGGTTCGTAATGCTGTGGCGAAGGCTGGCCGCCCACTATGCCAACCGCGATCCCGAAAAAGTTTTCTTCGAGATCATGAACGAGCCCGAGGTGAACGATCCTTACCGCTGGGCTGGCATCCAGGCGGCGGCCGCGCAGGCCATCCGCGAAGCCGCGCCGAAACACACCATCATCGCCACCGGCCCGAACTGGTCGGACATCATCGACCTGCTTACCCAGCACCCGCTCCCCGACGGCAACGTGATCTATACCTTCCACTTCTACGAACCGAACCAGTTCACCCACCAGGGCGCAAACTGGAGCGATCCGTACCTGATTTATACTCACGGGATTCCGTATCCGGCGACCGAGACCTCGCTGGACAAGCTGGAGCAGGTGCCGGACCTTGCCGACCGCTTTGCCCAGGAGCACTACTGGCTCGATCACTGGGACGCGCACCGCATTCGCCTCGAAATCGACGCCGCGGCCAACTGGGGCAAATCGTACAACGTACCGATGCTGTGCAACGAGTTCGGCGCGTATCGGCGCGTGACCGACCCGGCTTCACGCATGAACTGGCTTCGCGACGTGCGCACCGCACTCGAAGCCGACGGAATCGGCTGGACCATGTGGGATTACCGCGGCGGCTTCGGCGCGGTGTGGAAAGAGGACGGCAACCCCGCAAAGGTGGATGACAAAGTAGTGGATGCGCTGGGGTTGAAGAAACAATAGCAGAGTTAGTTAGCGTTAAAAGAGCTTGGCGTCCCTGGTGCCGTGTCTGCGGCCTCAAGGTCGGCAAGCAGTGGTTCCGGTTCATGGCTCGAAGCGCTTTGTCGATCGTGGCGCGGGAGACTTCGAAGTTGTGAATGCGCTTCCGTTCATTTTGAATTCGGCGGGCCCCAAGACCATGAGTGCGCAGTTCCCGGATCCATTCACGTGTTCGTACCGCAGCGCTGGTCACTATTGACAAAGTTGAGACTCGGGCGCCGTTTCAGGTGGCGCCGCTGGCAGTCCTTGACTATGTCGTTCTTGAAGCAGGTACATCGGATGAGATTGTCTCGAACTTTTCCAATGCCGGCCCTAAAGTCATTATTGGGCAACCGTGAGTTGCGTCTCGTTCGACACAACCGAGAGCCGGAATTTTCATGACAGACCGTTTGTCTCTATCGCGCGCCAAGCTATCGACCAGGCTGGCGTTCGTTGCCGCAGGTTTCGGCGTAGCTTGCTGGGCTCCCTTAGTGCCTTTCGCAAAGACTCGCTGCCATCTCGGCGACGATACGATGGGGTTGGTTCTTCTGCTCTTGGGCGCCGGTTCCATCGTTGCGATGCCGCTAGCTGCGAACCTAAGTGCGCGCTTCAGTAGTAAACCGGTCGTACTCTCAGGCGGAGTAGGACTGGCACTCATTTTGCCGCTCTTGAGCATCGTATCGTCGCCGATCGCCCTTGGAATCGCACTGTTCGCCTTCGGGGCTTCTCTGGGATCGTTAGATGTTGCGATGAACCTGCATGCCGTCGATGTTGAGCGTGTCTCTGAGAAGCCGTTGATGTCCGGATTTCACGCACTCTTCAGTGTTGGTGCATTTTTGGGGTCGGGAATCGTGACGGCTCTACTCTCTCGAGGGATCGTAGTCAGTTCAAGCACAATCGTCAGCTCCATTATTCTCGTTTCACTGATTGTTGTGGCACTTCCGCGCATGCTCTCGAATCGAGAGAGAACTAAACAGCCTCTCTTTGCAATCCCGAGAGGTGTCGTGCTCGTCATCGCTATATTCGCTGCAAACTTGTTCTTGGTTGAGGGAGCCCTGCTCGACTGGAGTGCGCTTTTGCTTGTCGGCGAGCACCTCGTCTCTGCTGCGCACGGAGGGCTGGGATACATGCTCTTTTCCATCGCGATGACGTTCAGCCGTTTCGTCGGCGATGGCATCGTAGCACGATTCGGGAACCGCTTGGTGCTGACACTTGGTGGGATGATAGCGCTTCTAGGGTTGTGCGGCCTCCTTCTCGCACCGGTCGCATGGATCGGGCTTGTCAGTTTTGTCCTTGTGGGCCTAGGCGCCGGAAACATTGTGCCTATCTTGTTCACACTCGCGGGTACGCAACACAAAATGCCAAAGGGATTGGCCGTTGCCGCCCTCACAACTGCGGGTTACGCGGGTATGCTGACGGGACCAGCCGCCATTGGCTTCTTGTCCAAGGGAATAGGTTTGCACAACGCGTTCTGGTTCCTGGCAGCCCTTCTGGCGTGTGTGCCGATCTTCGGCAAACATGTAACGGTCGACAATGCCGACTAACGTGCTGGTGTGACAAAGCCTATGACTGGACCACAAGCCATTGTTTTGGATATGGACGGGCTTCTTATTGACTCCGAAGAATTGCACGCACACGCGAAGCGCATCGCTTTTGCGCACGCAGGGATCACGTTGTCAAATGCTGATCTGTTCTCCTATGTAGGACGGAGCGATGCCGTTATGGTCGACGATGTCGGAGCTCGATACGGATTGACTGAGGGGCAACGATTGACGGTCCTGAATGAAAAGAAGAGGATCTACGAACAAGACGAACAGCGGATAAAGATAGTTCCCGGTGCGATTGAGTTCGTTCAGTGGGCGGCTCAGTATTGCCGTTTGGCTCTTGCAACCTCGGCAACGCCGCGTAATCGAATGACGAATCTAAACCGTCTTGGAATAGCAAACCTCTTCGAAGTCGTCGTTGATCTAGGAGATGTTTCTGAGCCCAAACCCTCGCCGGAGATCTACTTAACCGTTACTTCACGGCTTTCGCTTCAGCCTTCCCAATGCCTGGTAGTAGAAGACTCTCTAACGGGAGTCCTTTCCGCAAAGCATGCAGGATGCCGCGTTTCGGCTCTGACTCGAACCTTCGCAGCCCATGAATTGCTCGACGTGGGGGCGGATTTCATTTTCGAAGACTTTCAATCGCTTAAAGGATTCTGCCTAACATATTGAAAAATAACAGCCTAATGGCGAATGGCTCGGCGCTCGAAAGGGATCTGGGATACATGATTGCGACCCAAACAAATAGAATGGTGAGGGATTCCCGCTCGTTCGCCGGCGCAAAGGCGTCCCAAACCCGATGACAGCGTCTGTGGACTTGCTGGAATGAATTGCGAAACTGTATGAAGGTCTTGAGCGGTTGCAGCCGGCTCATTCATACGTGCCGAAGAGTGCAGGATGGGGATATCGCCACAATCCGACAAAGACACGATCTTGGCTGAATCCCAACCGAATGCGGTACTGGTTCGCGAACAGCTGAAACGCCTCGTCGCGCACCCGTTGTTCACCAACAGCAAGCGATACCCAGTGTTGCTCACATACATCGTCGAGCAAACGTTGCTTGGCAACGCACGTGATTTGAAGGAACGGACGATCGGCGTCGAGGCCTTCGGACGCGAACCGAGTTACGATGTAAATCTTGATCCAGTGGTGCGCACGACAGCAGCTGAGGTTCGGAAAAGGCTCATTCAGTACTATTACAGCACCGACCATGCGGGGGAGCTTCTCATCGAATTGCCGCTAGGATCCTATGTCCCCTCGTTTCGGGAGCTGGCACATCATTCCTCCGCCTCCGATGGCATACAAGTGGCCGCTGAGAATGTTGAGTCTTCTCCTCACCACCCAAAGTCGTCCGAAATTCCGCCGGCAGATTTCAAAGGAAAACTTGCACGTTCTGTAATTTACAAGTGGCTGTTGACTGCTGTTGGTCTATTTTTCGCTGTGCTGCTTGGCTTCTGGATTGGGCGCGTGAGAGCTCCAAGTCCCGCCCCACGCCCCAGCGAGTTCTCAAATCTGGCGCGTTTCTGGGAGCCACTGACCGCAACTTCCAGTCGGATTACCTATTGTCTCGGAGTAGCGACAGACTCTGTCGATCTCCAAAGCAGGACAGTCCGCGAGTTTCCTCCCAATGAAGGTGGCAGTCTGAACGTCTACGATGTTATTACGCTTGCCCGTTCTATAGCCCCCATCGTGCCGAAGAATGGCGAATTCCGCGTAATGGCCGCCTCGGATACTGGCTTCGCGCAATTGCGAGAAGGCCCATTCGTTCTGATTGGCGCTTACGACAATCCTTGGACCATGCGAATAACGCAGGATTTGCCGATTGGATTTGAATACGACAATCATGTTCGCGAGATAGTAGATCGGACAACTTCACCTAAAAAAATCTGGATGCTTCAATGGCAGGTTCCAGGCAAGAGCCTTGCACGTGACTACGCCGTAGTCGCTAGACTTCACGACAAGTTCACCGGAAAACCTGTCATCATACTGGCCGGCATTTTGGGCGAAGGAACCGAAGCTGCAAGCGAGGTAGTCTCCAATCAAGCGTACCTGGATGCAGTGCTGCAGAAGACACCGAAGAACTGGGACCAAATGAATCTAGAGGCCGTCATAGAAGCGAATGTGATCGAAGGCCACCCCGGACCGCCAACGGTTGTTGCCGTGGAGACGTGGTAAGACTCTTTCATACCGAAAAGGCTGTATCATACATGCCTCAAATGCCGCGCCCCGTTTCTCCCTTATTGGATTGCAAATACGACACTTATACATACCCGTTCACCGTCTAATGCACGATGCTGCTTATAAAAAACGATCGGCTCTTCATAATCTCAGTGTGTTCCTGAAATCCGGGGATTCGGCAGAATCCCTGTGAGCGTCCAGAGTTCCACTATGGAGTATGCGGGTAAAGATCCACACCTCTCGTCGTCGGCAACCTATGTGGCGTGAACGGGCCGTGACGTGTGGTCGGCGACTTCAAACACCATGTGATGAATGATCAGGAGACGGGGCGTTTCTTTGTGAACTCGGCCATCTTGAAGCGGGCGAATGCGGGAATCTGATTTGCTCGCAATTCATATCGCCATTTCCATCGCGAATCGCGCTGCAATGGGCTCTGGTGTAAATTGCCCGCCTCGTCGTTAGAGTGGATTTTGGAAAGCTGAGGATCAACGGTGAGCGAGCTGATTAACGTCGGGGAGTTGTGTCGAGGGCGGCATTTCGACGGCGAGATGATCACCCTGGGCATCGGCAACAACCTTAACAAATGGACCAACGAGGAATTTGCTCTCGGCGCGAAGCTCACCGCACTCTACAAGACGATCCATACCACGATTCAGCAAGGCAGCCTTTACCGGCTCACCGAGCCCCTGGGTGGTGGCGATAAGAGCAACGAAGAGGGCGCGTCGCAGGTTGAGTACGTGGCGCGCGACGATTCGCAAGCCGTGGTGCTGGCCTACTTGCACTCTATGCGCTACCAGGTGGATTATCCTATTGTGCGGTTACGAGGACTGGACCCGGCTGCAACGTACCGGGTTAACGCGCTCGATCCGGAGAAGTACGCTGGCGCGCAGACCGTCTCCGGCTCCGTACTGATGGGTGCAGGCGTACAACTTCGCCTCAGCGGCGACTACGACAGCACAGCCCTCGTCCTGCAGCGAATCGGTAGGTAGGAACGCCCATTCGACATAAAATCCCACGGCGCTTCGGGCTTATTCAATTCCAAGTAACCCGGTGAACTCAGGCGTGCCAGGCATCCCGTGAAGCGCGATCTTTTTTCACGGTAGAAATAGTCGTAGCGGTCCCTTGTGATGTCCAAGCTCACCGCTACCGCTCTGGCAAATATGTCGGCATCGTCTACCTTCGAATCATCTTTTGTTTTAACAAGGTAGGCCGTGAATAACTGGATCAAATCTAAATTCTCTTTGAGCTCTTCGGTCAATTCGTCGTTGAGTTGCTTGGATCGTCTCGGGGTTTTTGTTGTGCCAGGTAGTCGTGCGCGAGCGCCAAGAAAGTCTTGTTATCGATATCGCCGTCATAGCCATCACAGAAGCTCGGCCAGCGATCTGTGCGGCGATTCGCGTCCTCCCAAAGCAGGCGTGCTCGCAAGGTCTTAAATGGAAAGCCACGGCTGGCGGATGCCAGACTCCTCAGGTAACGGTTCTTCGATTCTGTCGCCGCGTTGCTGTACACGGTCGTTCCGATCCGAATAAGTTCCTCGCGCCAGTTCTTAACCATGTTGACCGCTCTTTGGAAGAACCCGGCGAGGTCCTCTTGATTCTTTACTTGCTTCACCCAGCGGTCGAGCCTGCTGCCAGCTTCTTCAGCAGTTAGGCGGAGCTTGGCCCTCTCGTTCAACGCGGCTTCTCTGGCTTTTTTGGTCCGGCCCAAAGCCGGCTGTACAGGGAAGATCTGAAGGCCAGCTTCTTTCAGATTCCATGCTCGCGCGCAGCGGATATTCGCGCAGCAATTCATTCACGATCACCAGTTTGTCGGGTTTCGAAGCCAGGCTCTCGTACCGTGCAAAGAGGAGGAACTTTTTGCTGTCGAACTCCTTTGCCTTCGTATTGACGGCGTTGTCCACTTCCTTGCGGATGTTCTTGGGAATGTGCTTGGGCAGTTGCATTTGCCTTTCCAACTTCAGGTAGTGGCGCAGCATCTTCGCACCGTAACTCTTCTTCATGTCTTCCCTAACTTTGATTCGAATCTTATCAAAGCCTTCGTTCACGATTGCTTGCGCGAAGTGAAAGTGATCGCCAACAATCTTGACGTTAGGAAGCATGGCCGCGAGCGCTTCGCGGGAAAGGCGAATCGCTCTGGCTTCCTCGGCCAGGTTGGGGGGTCTAAGTGAAGAGCACAAGCTGCAATTCGTTCAGGCCCATAGAAGAAGCTTTCTTCTTGCGCGTCGTGCCTTGTTGCTCGGGAGGCTGAGTGGCCGCTGCGCGATAGCTTTGTGAGAAATCCTGGGTGACGTACTCGACTGCAGCGCAGTTGGAAGCCTCCTTGAATCTCTTCCGGACCGATTCGGCCGAACGGCCATCCAGTAAGTCAACCGCCTTTCCGGATTCGATGTCGACCAGGATCGTGTAGGTCTTCTTTCCAAAGTAAATCTCATCGATACCCAACACTCGTGGCAGATCATTTCTGCCATCTCCTTCGAGTTCCCGAATCGCGTCGAACAAGATTCCATGGACCGTCTTTCGGTCCTGGCAGGCGTCGAGCGCGATTTGCTGGAACGTGGTCAGCGTTGCCGCCCGCTCACGGATGTATCTTTCCAGTCGCCAGGTCATGTTGCGCCGCGGATGGTACCAGGGAATTTCTTCCTCGTACGTAGTGTGACAGTTCGCGCCCGCGCAAATCATGGGCCAAGTCGTGAGACGGATCAGTACCGGACAACCGCCGCTGGGAATATCCCAAATCAGAATTCCCGGTTCGGGCGTGTGCTCTGTTTTGTAGCCACGTTGATTCGACGCCTCTTCAAACAGCGTACTGCGAAGTCAATCAATCCGTGCACAAAATCTAAACACCAGACAGGATCAGGCAAACAATTGGCAGGATTGGGAAAGCCAGAACAGCCTGCTCCTCGCTATGGTTTTGAGTGAGAGGACGGAGACGATGCAGACGCGGCGACTTGGAAGCGGTGACCTCGAAGTATCGGCCATCGGATTTGGCTGCATGGGCATGAGTTGGTCGTACGGTCCACCCAGGGACAAGCAAGAGATGACATCTCTGCTTCACGCTGCCATGGATCAGGGCGTGACCTTTTTTGATACGGCCGAAGTGTATGGTCCGCTGCTGAACGAAGAGCTGGTCGGCGAGGCTCTAGCGCCGTTTCGTGGCAAAGTCGTTATCGCGACAAAGTTTGGCTGGGAAGCGAATCCACATGATGGCGGCAAATGGAGTGCTCTCAACAGTCGGCCCGAGCATATCAAGCAGGTTTGCGAGGGTTCGCTCAAACGGCTGAAGGTCGATGCCATCGACCTCTTCTACCAGCATCGCGTGGACCTGAATGTGCCCATCGAAGATGTTGCGGGTGCAGTAAAGGACCTGATTCGGGAAGGCAAGGTGAAGCATTTCGGCCTGTCGGAAGCGAGCCCACAAACGATTCGCCGGGCTCATGCCGTTCAACCCGTCGCCGCATTACAGAGCGAGTACTCTCTGTTCTGGCGTGAGCCGGAACAAACGGTGGTCCCGACGCTCGAGGAGCTTGGGATCGGCTTCGTTCCGTTCAGCCCGCTGGGGAAAGGGTTCCTGACCGGCAAGATCGACGCGAACACGCTATTCGATAGCACCGATTTCCGCAGTAGTGTGCCGAGATTCAACCCGGAGAACCGCAAAGCGAATCAGGCTCTGGTGGATATAGTCAGTTCTTTCGCCAAGCAAAAGCAGGTGACTCCGGCCCAGATCGCACTGGCGTGGTTGTTGGCCAAGAAGCCATGGATCGTTCCGATACCTGGCACCACGAAGCTGGCGCGCCTCGAAGAGAACCTCGGAGCGGCGAACGTCAGCCTGGCCACAGAGGAAGTGCGCTCCTTGGAGGAAGCTTCTTCAAAGATCAAGCTCGAAGGGGCTCGCTATCCCAGGTTCCATGAGCAGTTGGTTTGCCGCTGAGTGTCAGCCGCCAGGAGAAACCGGAAATGAAGATCGTGCGTTGTGGTGCATGGGTAGCGGTTGTGGCAGTCGCCGGCCTGGTGCCGATTCAGTCTTTGCTATCCCAGGCGACGAGCTATGGGTCCGACAAAGAAAGACTGATCGGGGCGTGGCATCTTGAGCACATTGGTTCGCCCACAGCGGATGGCAAGCCGAGCGATGCGCTGCAGCCTGCGGGCATGCTGATCTACACGCGGGACGGCCACATGTCCGTGCAGTTGATGTACCCCGCGTCGGCCGGTTCTCTATCCAACGAATACGTCCGGAACGGGTACGAGGCTTCGTTCGGCAGCTACTCGATCGACGAAAGAACACACACGCTGACCCATCATGTGCAGGGATCGGTTACGGGCGACGCACTCGTCGGCAAAGACCTTCCTCGCATTTACATGTTTACCGGCGACGGCATCCTCGTCATTCGCTCAGCCAATCCCGAGGAACACTGGTCTGTCACCTGGCAGCACTATTGACCGCACACCGCCTTCGCACGTTCAACCGGCGCGCCCGCAAATCTACAAAGGAGTGGAGCAATGCAGAAACGCAGACTGGGAAAGAGCAATCTTGAAGTCTCGGCGATGGGGCTAGGCTGCATGAGGTTGAGCCCTGGTCACGGGGCGGTGGCCGGGACCAGGCAGGAAATGATTGCCCTCATTCGGACTGCGGTCGAGCGCGGCATCAACTTCTTCGACACCGCAGAGGTCTACGGCCCGTTCGTGAATGAAGAACTTGTGGGTGAGGCCCTCGCCCCGGTACGGGACCATGTGGTGATCGCGACGAAATTCGGTTTCCAGATCGACTCCGAAGAGGACCCGCATCCCGTGGGCTTGAACAGCCGCCCGGAGTACATTCGAGAGAGCGTCAACGGATCGTTGAAACGGCTCAAGGTAGACACGATCGATCTGATCTATCAACATCGCGTCGATCCCAACGTGCCCATCGAAGACGTGGCGGGTACCGTCAAGGATCTGATTCAGCAAGGCAAGGTCAGGCACTTCGGGTTGTCTGAAGCAGGTGCGCGAACCATTCGCCGGGCGCACGCCGTTCTGCCCGTTACGGCCCTTCAGAGTGAATACTCGCTTTGGTGGAAACGCCCGGAAGAAGAAATCATCCCCACGCTCGAAGAGCTTGGCATCGGCCTAGTCCCGTTCAGTCCGCTTGGCAAGGGATTTCTGACCGGCGCAATTACTGAAAACACGCAGTTCGATCCGGAGGACAATCGCGGCAGCTTCCCGCGCTTCTCGCCGGAAGCACGCAAGGCGAATCAAGCGCTCGTCGATCTCATTGCGTCGTTCGCCGCGAAGAAGCATGCGACTTCAGCTCAGGTCGCCCTAGCCTGGCTGCTGGCACAAAAGCCATGGATCGTTCCCATTCCCGGGACCGCCAGGCTGCAGCGGCTTGAAGAGAACATCGGAGCCGTCGCTGTCGAACTCACCCCCGATGATCTTCGCGAACTCGACGCCGCAACCGCAAAGATCCCCGTGTATGGAGACCGCTATCCAGCGGCTCTCGAACAAATGACGAACCGCTAACAGCGCCATCGAGCAGAGACAGAGGAACCTGATGACGAAGTTCCTATTCGCGCTTGCGCTCTTAGTCATAACCATTCCAGCGTCCTGTCAAACAGAGAACAAGGCAGTCACGCAGCCAAACCCAGCTCAAACCAAATCGATGCTCGATGACATCCACGCAGTTTCGCCCACGCTTGAGCAATACTCAAAAGATCGCCTGTTCGGTGACCTGTGGAAGCGGCCGGATCTGTCTCCGCGCGACCGCAGCATCGTGACTCTGGCAGCGTTGATCGCGCGGAATCAGACCGTGCAGATGCTGTACTACCTCAATCTCGCCCTCGACAACGGCGTTAAGCCCGGCGAAATCTCGGAGATCATCACCCACCTCGCGTTCTACTCCGGTTGGGAGAATGCGATGTCGGCGGTCGTTATTGCAAAAGAAGAATTCCGCAAACGCGGGATCCGGCCCGATCAGCTTCCAGCCGCCAGGGTGGATCTTCTTCCTCTAAACGAGGCCGCGGAGAAGCAACGCGCAACAAGTGTCGAGCAGAACTTCGGCTCAGTCGCGCCGGGCGTCGTCCAGTTCACCACCGATGTTCTCTTTCGTGATCTCTGGCTGCGTCCGGGTCTGGCTCCGCGCGACCGCAGCCTGGTAACCGTCAGCGCCCTCATTGCATCCGGACAGGTGGCGCAGATCAGCTATCACCTCAATCGAGCCATGGACAATGGCCTTACGCAGAAACAGGCTTCCGAAGTGCTCACGCATCTGGCCTTCTATGCGGGCTGGCCCAACGTCTTCTCCGCACTGCCTGTCGCGAAAGAAGTGTTTGAGAAGCGCGCAAAATAGACACCTTGCCCAGGAGATCGTGAAAGACGTGGTGCGCATTCTGGACAGAAAAGAAGTCATTTCTGTTGTGCTCGAAGAAGTCGATCCCAGGGATCGGACCGACAACGTCTATATGCCGGATATCCAGGGCAAGTGGAACACGCTCTACAAGAAACATGGATATAACCCATTCGAAAAATGAGGAGTTCATCGTGATCCTATCTTTTGAGAACAAAGTGGCTCTCGTGACAGGAGCCGCATCAGGTCTGGGCCTCGCCACAGCCAAAGCATTTGCCGAATCCGGCGCATCCGTCGTGCTGGCAGACTGGAATGAAGAAGCGGCGCAATCCGCTGCCAAAGCACTTGCCGCGCAAGGCCATAAGACGCTCGCCGCCCGCTGCGATGTATCGGACGACGCGCAGGTCGAGGCCATGGTGCAAAAGACGGTCGACACGTTCGGCAAACTCGATGCAGCCTACAACAATGCCGGCGTTCAGAACGTTCTTGCGGAAACGGCCGATACCACCCGCGACGACTATGACCGGGTAATGGGCATCAATCTGCGCGGTGTGTGGAGCTGCATGAAATTTGAGTTGCAGCAGATGCGCAAGCAGGGCAGCGGCACCATCGTTAATTGCTCTTCGCTCGGAGGACGCCTTGGCGGTGCGGAGCGCGGAATCTATCATGCTGCCAAGCACGGAGTCATCGGGTTCACGAAGAGCGCGGCTCTCGAATACGCCGCACGCGGCATTCGCATCAACGCCGTATGCCCAGGGCTGATCTGGACACCAATGGCCGATCAGATGGTCGCGGGCGGACAAGGTGAAGCTCTCAAGGCGATGGAGAAGAGTATCCCCATAGGGCGCGTTGGTCGCCCTGAAGAGATTGCGGATGCTGTTCTGTGGCTCTCGAGCGATGCGGCAAGCTATGTAACTGGCCAATCCATCTCCGTGGATGGCGGCTTCGTCATGCTCTGAAGCAAAAGGAGGTAGCGATGGCCGGGTGGTCAAGAGCAAAACTGCACAAAGTCGCCGAAGCCGACGATCTGCATATTTCGCCATATCGCGAGGACGGGGTCACGTACGGTACTCCAACCTGGATCTGGTCGGTGGCGGTCGATGATGCTCTTTACGTGCGTGGCTACAACGGCGTAAAGTCTCGCTGGTATCAGGCCGCTGTGCAGCAAAAGTCGGGACGAATCAAAGCCGCCGGCATCACAAAGGAAGTCGTGTTCAAAGCGGTAATCGATGAAGCGATTAACGATCGCATCGATAAGGCCTATCAAGCCAAATACGCGAGGAGTCCTTACCTCAGGCCGATGATCAGCGATCGCGCCCGTGCCGCAACCATCAGGATTGTGCCCCGGTAGATTGCGCACATTTCACCCAATCATCAATAAGACTGGAGGAGACCGGTAGAGTCGAGAACAGGCGCAGTGGCTTTAGCCTTCCGGTGGCTGCCTGATGTTGCTTTCGCTCCATCGCCTCAGTCCGGCTTGGCATGGCTCTGTTTCCTGTTCCCGCTCATCGAACCGGACAGGCGCAATTAACGCATCCGGCTCTCGGACAGAACATCATGCCTTTGCCCACAGAGAGCTATGGGGAAGCCTGGGTAAGCGTATGAGTCCCAGTTTCTTGTACAGGAGCTCATGGGAGAAGCGCATAGATCCCTTTCCTCTTACCTTGTGCTTCTGACATAGCCACCGGCGCAGCCGCATTGTTGTGTAGTTGTCGATGGATCGATATGCAGGACCAACGGTGCCAAGATTGAAATAATTGGCCCATCCGCCCAGCTTCCGATTCAACTCCTGCACCACTTCCTCGGCATCCATCCATTCCCGATCATGGGCCGTCTGGATACGAACCGCCTCCATCATGCGCTTGATACTCTTCTTCGAAGGACGAGCCGCGATATACGACCGTCCAGTCCTAGTTGAGTAGCGCCGACCGAAGGTGTATCCCACGAAATCGAACTCATCCTCCGGAATGCGGCAGATTCTTGTCTTTTCTTCGTTCACCGTCAGTTTCAACAGGCCCATCATCTGTCGCATGGCGTCGAGTGCCTTTTGAGCATTGTCGTGCCTGCAGCAGATCACCAGATCGTCGGCATAGGAGACGATCCGTGCACCAAGACGATGTTCGAGGCCGGTTTGTTTCCAGCCCAGAACAAATCGCCGCATGTAAATGTTCGAAAACAGCGGCGAGACGGGCGAACCTTGCGGTATGCCCTGTCTAGTGTCCCGGTTGATTGTCGTGCGTCTCTTTCCACCCCGCTCGTCTTCCTCTTCCACCGGAGCATCGAGCCACATCCTGATCAGATGCAGCACGCGCCGATCTACAATCCGGCGGGCCACCGATCTCAGAAGTTCGGCGTGCGGGATCGAATCGAAGTAGGAGGCCAAGTCCGCGTCTACGGTGTCGCCGTAGCCGCTGCGCAGTAGCCGGATCACTTCGCGCACGGCGTCCTGGGCATTCCGATTCTGACGATAGGCGTATTGTTCTTGGGGCATGTCGGGCTCGAAGATAGAACCCAAGACCAGCATGGCCGCCATTTGACACGTCCTATCGGCCAGCCGGGCAATACCCAGGGGCCTGAGTTTTCCATTCGGTTTCGGAATAAAGACCCTTCTGACCGCACCCGGACGATAGGTCCCTTCCCTGAGTTGTTGCGCCAGTTCCCCAAGCCAGCGTTCTTCCCCGTATGCCTCGACATCTTCGAACGTTACTCCGTCCACGCCCGCCGCGCCCTTGTTGGAACGACAGCAGGCGTAGGCGTGCGCGAGCACGTCCAGCCGATAAATCTTGTCATACAGTGCATAGAACCGGAACTTGGGTTCGTCTTTCGCTTTGACATGTAACGTCGTCTGCAATTTCTGGACACTTGCCGGAGTTGCTAGGTTTCCCAATCTCCTATCCTTTCCTGCTTTCAACGCTGGTTCTGAACTGAGGCCCCTTCCCTCCACTGGCATTACCCAGTTTCCCCGGTAGTACGAGCCTCTCCGTCACCCCAGTGCGCCCGGCCTCGCCGTCACCGGCTTCCGGTTGGGTTGATGCGCTCGACCCACGCATGGGGCTTCCCGTGTTGCATCGGTCTTCCTCTTGTATGCATGCCACCGCCACTACCCCGGCAGAATCTCAAGGATTGTTCCTCGCTCTGACTCCTTGAAATAGCAGCCTTCCCCGGTCTCATAACGGGTCGGCTTCTGCGGCCACATTTCGGGGCTTGCTCAGCGTTCACTCGCGTTGCAGCCTGCATACTCGCGGGATCACTCAATGACCCTTTCCATCGAAGGCTTCAACCGTTTCGTTACCTTCACGGTTGCTCCGATTGCTACCGGCTGGAGCGAAAGTTGCCGGGCGGGATTCGCACCCGCTAGAAAACCGTGCATTGGCACGGCGCACATGAAACACCTGTCGTTGATCGTCATTTTGGCTTGGCTGGTCTCACCAAGGACCCTGTTTGGTCAGAATCAGGCGAGGGCTCCTGACGTTTCATCGGCCTCGTCACCGTCGGACTCGCACGCAATTAAGATCACCCGGGCCGGCTCCCAACCATCCACCGATGCCCCGGCCGATCACTTTACCGGTTCGGTAAAGATCGAACTGCTTTTCAATGATCCCTCGCGTGCCATCGGAACGAGCGTGACCTTCGAACCAGGCGCTCGGACCGCATGGCATACGCATCCGTTCGGCCAGACCCTGTTCGTGACCTCGGGTACCAGGTGGATTCAGCAATGGGGAGAACCCATTGTGGAGATACGGAAAGGCGATGTGATTTGGATTCCCGCGGGAACGAAACACTGGCACGGAGCCACTCCAACGAGTTCAATGACGCACGTCGCCATTACCGAGCAACTTGACGGCAATGCCGTCACCTGGATGGAAGAAGTAAGCGAAGAGCAGTACCACAAGCAATGAGACCATACGGCGCTGTTTTCGGGGGCAAGCGTCACGTTCGAACCGGGCGCGCGCCGCCCGGCACACGCACCCGATGGATCAGACACTTCTCGTCACATTTGGCTGCGGCTGGGTTGAGCGCGAGGGCTGCCCAATTGAGGAGATACGGCCTGGGAATGTGGTGTGTTTTGCGCCGGGCGAAAAGCATTGGCACGGTGCTACACTCACGACGGAGATGACACACATCGGAATCCCAGAAGATCTCAGTGGCAAAGTTGTCCACTGGATGGAGCTCGTCAGCGATCAGCAAATACAAGAAGGGTTGATCGGCAGCAAGGTAGCTTGTTCAAAAGTAAATCTATCGAACCGACAAGAATCGCGGCGCGCAAGTGTGACTGAGCGCACAATCGCCATTGAACTCTTCAACCGGGATCGCTACTGTGAAGTCGGGTTGGATCCAGGGATCCGCTATCGTGTCAGCCGGCGAGAATGTCTGCGGATATTCGATTCAGGTGCACTGTTTAGATTCTGGGGTTCTCGACTGCAGTCAGGGAATCTTGAACGGGACCCCCGTGTAGGCATCGGCAGCTTACGGATACGGTATGAAACTCACAGATGCTACACTGCATCATTCCTTATGTCCGAAGCCAAAACGCTGTCAAGCACACGAGAACTCTATCTCTATTTCAGCCTGCTTGCGCTGCTGGTGAATATCACCAGCCCCCAATGGGTATTGGATATCCCCACCTCTTACATGCTCAAGGACCTGCTGCACGCCTCTGCTTCGCAGGTCTCACTCTTTCGGCTCATCACTGGGATCCCGTTCTTCCTCGGGTTCATCTTTGGCTTGGTCCGTGACTCATGGAATCCGTTTGGCTGGCGCGACCCCGGTTACTTTCGCATTTTCGTTCCTGTCACCGTGATCGCTCTTGCCGGAGGAGCCTTTTCTCGAACCACCTATACCGGTCTCGTGTTGGGAATGCTCTTCGCCACCATCTCCTACAGCTTTGTGGGCGCCGCATTTCAGGGATTGCTCGCGCTCGTAGGTCAGGAAGCGCTGATGCCCGGGAGACTCAGCACCCTCTCGAACGTGTTCATCAACGTTGCTGCTATCTTGGGTTACCTTGCCTCTGGTTGGATGGCCACCGACCTTTCGCCCCGCCAGGTTTTTCTGCTGGTGATGGCTCTAACCGCCATCCTCGGCGTGTTTGGCTTCTGGAAGCCACGCTCCGTTTTCAGCGGGGCTTATGAAAATCCGCACGCAAGAGGCAGTAGTTTCCGGGGCGATGTGAAGCGGCTCGTCAGGCATCGTGCCATTTATCCTGTCATCCTCATTAACATGCTCTGGTTCTTCACTCCGGGCGCCAACACGCCCATGCAGTACTTCCTCACAAATCAGCTCCATGCTTCTGACGCTGCCTATGCCAATTTCTCCGCCATCCTCTATGCGTGCTTTCTTCCCACCACCCTTCTGTACGGATTTCTCTGCACCAGATTTCCAGCGCGCAAGCTGCTGTGGTTGTCAATGATTATCGGTATGCCGCAGTTTGTCCCCTTGGCCTTCATTCATACCGGCAACCAGGCCCTGCTCGCGGCGGTCTTCATCGGCCTGATGGGCGGCCTGGCGAACGCGGCCGTGATCGATATCGCAATCCGCGCCTGTCCTCCCGGCTTGCAGGGAACGCTCATGATGATCGTCATGTCAATATATCCGTTCTCCTCCCGCATAGGAGACGTTTTCGGGTCATGGATCTTCGGTCTCAGCCCCAGGAGCGGCTTTCTCTATTGCGTGGTGGCCATCACGATAACGTACGCACTAGTCCTGCCACTCATCCTGCTTCTTCCAAAACAATTGATCTCCACCGCTGATGGAGAGCTCAATCCCCAAGAAGAAGCCTCAATGATTGCCGAGATTGCGGGAAGCAAGGCGTAGGCACGGCAACCGACCGGATTCCGGCGACCAGTCTTCCGCCAACTCAGCTAATCCACCTGTTCGTTGCCGGGCAGCCTCGGAACTACCGTACCCGCGAGCGCTTTGTCCATCAGAATGGGGCCACCATGCTCAGCGATCCCCGCGAAAGGGTTCTGCCCTTCAAACACATGTTCGCCGTACATGATGTGCGCACGCTCCAGAAACTCGAGGCTCTTGAAGATATGCTGTGATCTCCTGTTGGTCGCCTCGGCAAACGCCACTCTGTAGCCTTTGGCCGCTCCGTGCTCAACTGTTCTGATAACGAGTTGCCTTCCGATGCCCTGCCCTGCGAAACGATCGGCAACTCCGAGAAGATATAGATGGAGCATCTCACCGGGCCTCGGTGTGTGACCAGCCAGGTAAATTTCATTCAGTACTCCCAATATGCTCGCTATCGGCCTGAATTTCTCGTTCAACACTGACAGCTCATGCGCCGAGTCTGCTGCGCGGTCGTTGGTCAGCATCACGCCCACGATCTCATCCGTCCGCGGCAGGCAGGCAACGATGGTCAGGCCATCATTGTCGGCCTGTAGCAGAAGGCTTCTCACGAATTCCGCAAACTCTTCACGGGTCACGTGTGCCCCATACGCAAGAGGATCGTGACGCGAAAAGACATCGGCCAGCAACATCGTGACCTGCTCAGCATCGGAATCGCGATAGGCCCTGTACTCCAACGCAATGTCAGCCACACTCACCTTCCTGTCGATCCTAGAGAAAACAATCCAGAAAGTATACCGGAGGGCTTTCGATGAGTACTGCTTGACGAAACGGAGCTGGCCACTTACGCTTGGGAAGAATTCCCGGGCGCAAGTTGCATTAATCTCGCTGACTTTTTCCATACAGGTACAGGTATGCGACCAAGAAAACGGGCGTTGCTGAGTCCGCTTCTGCTTTTCGTGGTGTCCGTCTTGCGGCCAGCCACCGGTACACTATCCCAGGAGCCTTTCCGATTCAGCTCAAAGATGCGTCTGGCCATATATACAGCCTGCGCAAAAGCGAATTAAAGGCACTGCGGAAATTGCGCGGCCAGACACTCATGCCCTCTTATGAGCCCTTGCTGTCGAGCGCGGAAATCGATGACCTGGTCGCGTTTCTGGCCAGCCAGCGGGGGCAACAATGAAACTTCTGGTTTCGATTTTGTTGAGTGCCGCGGCGGCGGCCGCGCAGGTTCCGTTGCAGCGCATAGTAGATGCCGACAAGGAGCCGGGAAACTGGCTCACCTATTCGCGCACCCTCAACGGACAGCGCTACTCGCCGCTGAAAGAGATCAATACCGCAAATGTGGCGCAGTTGAAGGTGAAATGGGCCTTCCAGTTCGCTGATCCGCAAACCGAGGTTTCTCCCATTGTGATCGACGACATCCTCTACCTGACCGGCCCGAATATGGCGGCCGCGGTGGATGGCAAATCGGGGCGTCCGCTGTGGCAGTGGAGTCGCGTGATTCCAACGGACTATGTCAGCATCGGTTTCGGCCACACCAACCGTGGCGCCGCGGTGTTGAACAACAACCTGTATGTCGCCACTCTAGACTGCGAACTGGTCGCCTAACGGCGCGGAACGCTGGTCAACCAAAGTGTGCGATTACAAGCTGGGATACAGCATGACCATGGCGCCGCTCGCAATCGACGGCAAGATCGTGGTGGGCGTCAGCGGAGGAGAAGCGGGCATCCGCGGGTTTGTGGATGCCTATGATGCCTCCACCGGCGAGCAGTGCTGGCGATTCTGGACCATTCCCGGCCCTGGCGAGCCCGGGCATGAAACCTGGTCGGGCGATGACTGGAAGACCGGCGGCGGGGCGACATGGGTAACGGGCGCTACGATCCGGAACTCAAGCTGGTGTACTGGGGAGTGGGCAATCCCGGGCCCGATTGGAACGGTGATGTTCGCCCCGGCGACAACCTGTACACCTGTTCGTTCCTGGCCCTCGAAGCCGATACCGGCAAGCTGCGCTGGCACTTTCAGTTCACGCCTCACGACACCCACGATTGGGATTCGACGCACGTGCCGATCCTCTTTGACGCCGATGTCGGAGGCAAAAAGCGCAAGCTGATCTCCATTGCGAATCGAAACGCGTTCTATTACGTGCTCGATCGCGGCACCGGAGAATTCATCGCCGGCCGTCCCTATGCGAAACAAACCTGGGCCAAGGGTCTGGATGCAAAGGGGCAACCCATTGTCGCCGGATTCGCAGCCCACGGAGAAAGGCAACCTGATCTGGCCCAATCTCAACGGCGCCACGGTCTGGCTGAGTCCTTCCTACAGCCCGCAGACGGGATTCGTGTACGTGCCGGTGCGCGAGATCGGCGCAACGTACTTCAAGCGCGAGCCGAAATATCTAGTACTGTTGAGTTGATTTCAGGCGCTCGTGCCACGGTCATTCACTCGAGCAGTGCGAGGTTTCGATTTCCGATCCGCTGACGATCGGCTCCTCGCGATAGATCCAGAAACACTCTCTGGATCGATACGGAGAAAACGGGTCCGTATTTCCGCCAACTCACGCTTGCCGCAGGATAAGTAACGAAATGTCGGGCATCGTCCATCGATCCTCGGCCGTTCAAGTTGACGAGAAAGGGCTAATCGGAGAAGTGGTCGCTCCAAATCTGGCGAGAGTTTTGTTACAGGCTCTTAGACTGCTTAGCCAACGCGCGACAGTCCTGAGCAACGCCAGCCGCTACACCAGAGATGAGTTCAATGAGTCCTGCAGATGCCGGCGTATGCGAAGGACCGTAGCGATTCCGGGAAATAATGATGCAAGAAAAACAATGTAAACTTCTGATTCTATTGGTGCCCGGAGGGGGACTTGAACCCCCACGGCCTTGCGGCCTGCGGATTTTAAGTCCGCTGCGTCTGCCGATTTCGCCATCCGGGCTTCCTGCGTGATTCCATCCCTTTTCAACCAGATTATATGAAATCCAAAACCACGCGATTCCTGCTTCTATCACCGCGCCAAATCATGAAGCACGGGCCTTTCTTCATAAAGATCGGTAATTGAGACTGATGGGGCGTGACGCTCGCCATGCATTTGCCGCGAACAAGCTCATGGTTTCGGCGGCCCATAATGTTGAGTTCCGCCGCTCCATACGATGTCCATTTGGGCCACGCCGTGCCCTCCGCTCAACCCGAAGGTGACCGCCTCGCCCCACCCAGGCTCGAAGGCCGCATCCGAGTTGCGAGCAACGTTCCCGAGCAAATCGGCAAGCGTGTCTCTGGCTTTCATAAAAGCCGGATCGTGCGTGGGATCGTTGGCGGAAACAGCAGAAATCGCATGGATCGTGTCCTTGATGGCAGGGGCAACCCGTGATAACGCATTGGACCACCAGGCAATGCTCACCCAATCTGCACTGACCGCAGCAAGCTCGGTCGTGCCCAGATGGCTCAAGCCGCTGATGGTGTTGAATGTCGCGACGTTGCCAATCTCATCCATCCTGGCCCACACTGCGTCGTCTCGAAGAACATCCAGGCGAGTTGAGTCGGTATTGTCGTCGTCGCCCCCCGGGGGGACAATCAATGCCGCCATTACCCGGCGTCCCTCAATTTCAATCTCCTCCTTCGATCGAGGCTCCATCGACAAGGGATCCTTGAAAAATATGTTGAGCAAAGCGGGAGTATCGTAGCTCACCACCGCGGTCGCGCGCGCGTGGTTGAACGACGAATTTGCATTGAGGGTGTCGTCAAACGATCCGAAAGGAATGAGGCCGAACATATAACCTAACAGAACATTCTCGTGCATTTCGTGCCGAGACATCGCCGGCTTGTAATCCAGATAACTCTGCACGACGGCCAGTTCCAGATTCAGTTTGCCGGCAACAACGGCGTAGGTGGCCGTGCAAAGGAAATCTTCCATCAGGGCCCGTCTCAATTTTTCGGTATCCGCCGCATACGGCGCCTCGGAAGCGCTGATGCGGCTGGCATCGACCTTGTCAGTTATTGAGATTTGACCCGATTCATCCACGAGAACAGTGCCGCTCTTGAGGTACTCCGACGCCGACACGGCGCTGTAGAAGCCGAAGAGGTTCACGGTGATTGAGAGCTGTTTGTCGACCGTTTCGACCGCGATGTTGCGAAGGCACCGCACGTTGGTCGGCATCTGCTGGCCGAGCTTTTCCAATGCCATCCAATTGCCATGCAGGGCACTTCCCAGGGCGTCATCGGTCGCGGCTTTATCTCCGCCATTCAGATCGATCTCGTAGAGTACCGCCGCTTCATCGGTATGCGCGGCAGAACAGGTCGCATTCGCCTGCGCAGACAAGCTGCGATCCAGACTGGCATTGATGACTGAGTGCAGAGCAGCGGCATCCTTGCCTGTAATGCCTGTCGCTGCTACATCCACACCCGGAAGCGCCATGTTCAATAGCGTTCCCAGCACGTCTGTGCCCTCGATTTCTCCTTCAATGCCGGCAGCGGCCGTAAAGCTGACGGAAAACGTAGTGCCGCTCTTTTTGTACACGCCCAGGCGCAACACACTGTCGCTTACCTTGTGGGAACGGACCAGGAGGTCTCCAGAGATTTGTAACGAAGGCGCGATTTCCACTTTGACGTCGGGCTCGATGGTCGCGGTATTGTTGAAGGGCAGATTCGCCGAGGCCAGAGGGTTCAGAGTAAAAGGCACAGAGAGTGCGACCGCGACGGTAACAGAGCCGCTCAACCTGGTTACGTTTACCGTATCGGCAGGCTGACTGCGCAGAGCGGCCGGATTTGTGGGCATCGAGAAATTACCCAATGCCGTGGCGCAGGCATCCCGCAACAAGGGAAGGGGCGGCGCTTGAGCAGCGAATAGAGTGTAAGTCGAGCAGTTGAATGTTCCTGTTCCTGCGAAAGAGACGCCGACGCCATTCACGCGGGCCCCCGCATCGACCGTTCCCGTCAAGTCGAATTCGAGTCCCAGCCATGCCTGATTCGCATTGACAGGAATCAAAGGCGAAAATCCATCGTGAGGAAACAGAAGGCCGTCCGCGGCCTTGATGATGCGCAATCCGCCGTTGATGCCGACGCCCGCGGTAAGCGCCGACAAATCGGCGGTCAAAAAGCTGGGCGAGGAGAAATTCGCCCCCAGCGCGAAAGACTGCAGGTCAGCCTGGTCGATCGGTTTATCAAACTCTTCGAAGAGTTCCTTTGCCGTGGATACGACCTTTGTCATCCCCGCCTTTGCCAAAGGGGAATCATTGCGGATTTCCATATCCGTGCTTAATGCCAGATTGTCGGTAAAGTTGATCGTTGCCACGAACGCATCTCCATGGATGGGCTTTTGTTCAACATCGTCAAGAATCTCATGAGGTCTACCGAAAGCGGATCAGCACTCGGTTCGAATCGGTGCGCGAGCGAGAGAGAAGAACGGCAAAATAAAATACATCTGCTGATAGCCGGTCAATATTGACACAATCGGAGAAAGACAGCAATCCCCGCCGCTTACGGCAACGCTCCATTCAGGCTTGTGTGGGGAGCGCGCGGCTTCCTATCGGTCGGGCGCCGGTGACCGTCTCGAGAAAACACAGCCACGAGGGATCCTGCGCCAGCACTTCTTCCAGTTCCTCCTCGCTCAAAACCATGCACGCCGTCGAGAGCGCGTCCGACTCAGCCGCGGTATCGGCCAAAGCCCAGGCACGGTTTTGCCGCTGGGCTGGCTGGCCGGTGCGCGGATCAAGAATGTGGCTTCCCTTCACCGCCAGCCCTGATCCACTCAAGGAAGTGTGACTCAGAAAGAAGCGCTGCTCTGCATTATCATCGCCGAGTCCGCAGGACCAGCCGGCCGTTTCCTTCGGAGGATCACCGGCAAGAACACTGCTGCCGCCCGCCACCAGCAAAAAGGAGTGGCATTCCCAGCTACACAGCAGGTCCCCCATCCGGTCGAGAGCAAACCCCTTGCCGACGGCGCCCAGATCGAATTGCACGCGCCCCGTCTCGCACTGGATAGCGAGTTCCTCCGGAAGCAACTGCCACTGGGGCATGGAGGTTTGTGTCTGCATGGCAGCGGCCGTGGCAGAGAACGCTCCGCGCGTGGCCAACTCCATTCTCTTTGCGATCTCCAGGCAGGCAAAAGCCGGCTCGCTCAGGCGCATCTTCTCTCCCGGCGCCAGCTGAGCGATCTGCGCGATGTCGCTGTTGGCGCGAAAGCGGCTTAAGTGCGATTCCAGCTTGTCCAGCAGGTCGAGGGCGGCCTGGGCAGCCTGCGCCGCATACGTTCTCTCTTCATCGGCGATGCGCACCTCGAAATATGTCGCCATGGCACGATGATTCAATTGGAAAATGTCAGTCATGGCTATTTATCTCGGCGCAGGCGCCCAAAGAATTGTCAGTACACCGGGCCGCACTCCGAAGAATTCAGGACGTAAATCCTTGAGAATTTCTCCGTATTGGCCGGCAACTTCAGTCGATGTGATGTAGAAATCCGCTTTTCCCGGTTGTTGACCCGGCTGCCAGAATCCGACTTCGGGAGTGTGGCGCAAGTACCATGGCAACGGCCAGGGATCGGAAGCAATCACAGCAATTCGCGGGGAACCGATCGCATCCTGATTCGCGAGTCGATCGATTTCGGCAGGCAGCCCAAGCAAATCTTCCGATGTGTGGGCATAGGCGTAGGGATTGTTTTCATCGGCGGGATGGACAAAAACGCGCAGTCTTGTATCGTGCACGATCAGGCCCCCGGCGGCCAGGATCATCAGCACGCAGATTGCGCGAATGGCTGGGCGAAAAGCCGGAAACATCGCCGGCATGCGCCAAATCGAGTCGATCGCGAGACCCGCAAACAGGGTGATCGGCAGCCAGAAATTCAGGGCCAGCCACGGCGTCTTGTATGGAATCAGACTGTAGACGACGGCAAGGAAAAACGCATAGAACGCCACGAAACCATAGGGGGAAGGATTCCGCTTTCTCGCGGTCTCGAAAACACCGAGGCAGGCCAGAGCAAATATCAGCCCGCCCGACCAGCCGCCGGTCAAAAGCTGAAGGTAATACCAAAAGGGCTTTTGATGGCCTGCCGCATTCGCACGCGCAAAAGAGTCGGGCAACGCGGGCAGCAAACCGGCCAGCGCTTTCCAGTTGCCGCCAAGCCATGTGAATAGCATTACGCTCAGCAACAAGAAAACGGCCGCCGCAATCAGCGCCGGTTTGAGCCGCCACTTTTCACCCCAGCCCCTTCCGCGCAGATTCCATCGCCAGAAAGCGAATGCGGCGCCGGCCAGCGCGAAGAAGTGAAGGACGAACGTCTCCTTGCTGGCGAACATCAACGCCGCACAGGCGGCGGCCAGCGCAGCCTGCCCAACCGAGTGTCGTTGAAAAGCGCGCCATCCGGCCAAAATGAGTCCGAACGTGGCGGCGACAAAAATGGACTCATGAATGAAATAGCGGTCGTAGTAGACAGCCAGAGGAGCGCCCGCAAACAGCATTGCGGCAATCAGGCACGGCACGAAGCCGAACATTTCGACCGCCGCGCCAAAGAGCAGGATTGTGACGCTCCCGGCGAGGACCGGCGCCAAGCGCAGTTCCGATTCGGTGAGGTCAGAAAATGCCTTAGCGCCCTGCATTTTGGCCAATGGAAAAGCGAATGCCGCGAGAGCCGGGCCGTGGCGATCTCGCGGATCGTAGGTGAAGGGTTGACCAGCCAGCAGTTGGCCAATAATGTAGGCGTTTACGGCTTCATCGGTGTGCATGGGCCGCGCACCCAGTTGCGGCAGGCGAAGGAGAAATCCGAGTAGCGCGATAAGAAGAAAAGCCGCCCAGCGAGTCCACCGCTGACGATGGGAGACGTGTTCTGTTTCGGGCGATCCGTTCCGATCATCGATGGGCAGTATCAGGCGGCCGGCTTGCCCCACACTTCGACCTCGATGTAGTGGTTCAATTTGTTCGACGTGTTGCCGTTGCTGTAGAGACGGACATAGCGGCCTTTCGCGCCCTTGGTGTCAATCAACTTGCCCTGATAGGTCTCGATGTAATTCAAATTCTTGCCGGCGCCGGCGCCAAGTTCATTGGAGAAGTCGTTGTTGAATACCGTCGTCACGCCGGACTTGAAGGCGGGATCATCGGAGACCTGCACCACAACTCCGCGATAGACGCGCGCCTGGGCATGAAAATGCCAAATGAGGATCGCGTAGATATCCGCACTCTTCGCCAAATCGATCTGGACCCATTGCTTGCCTGGCCCGAGTTCGACCCAGGAGCCTTCGTTGCCGTCCTTGTCTCCGTCCACAATCATATCCAGCGTTCCGACATTCGGGTTGCTGTCGCTGGATGTGACCTTCTTGCCTTTGGCAAGGTTTACAGTGCCGGCGGGGACCATGAAGTCGGGCCGCTTGCCTTTGGTTGGCGGCTCAAGATTGGGCACGTTCAGAGGCGCCGGCGTTCCCACAAACAGCGGGGGCGGCAACTGAGTCTTCAAAACTACCTGGTTCTGGGCAAACGCAGCGGATGCGACAAGCGTTAACGACAAAACGGAAAAGCTCGCGGGAAGGATTCTCATCATCGTTTCAGGCTCTCACTTCCTCGGCAGTGATGGCAATTCTGGTCTGGGCGGCAACCGCTTCGTTCGCCTTATGGATCGAGTATTCGCTGGTGAACGATTCATCGGCTGGGCAATTGAGCTTGGCGGTGCCGCGGATGGTGTTGAAGAAATTTTCAAGGTGGGGCTGATGAGGCGGTTTGTTGAAAAACACCGGGATTTCGTATTCCGCCAACTGCGCGGTTTCACGCACGTCGACTTTCGCTGCGCTCTCCCCGGAAGTCGGCTTGACCCCCACATACCCCTTCTGAACCAGGTCATCCCAGGAAACCTCGGTGGCGCGAGCCTCGCGGTAGATTGCACAAAGGGAGGGATCCTCCGACATCTTGATGGTGCCGTCGTCGCCCATGAACATCTCAAAATAGCCGCCGCCGGCGCTGGTGGTGGTCTGCACCTGGTACAGGGCGCGCGCCACACCCTGCTCCAGGGGATACTCGTAGATCACCAGCGCGTTGTCATACCAGTCGTGGTTGCTGTAGTAATCCAAGCCGCCGCTGCCTATAACGGATTTGGGCGGCGTGCCCAGCCACCAATTAAAAATGTCGATCTGATGAGCGCCGAGATCGGACAACGGCCCTCCGCCGAGTCCCTTGTACCAGCGCCAGTTGCGGAACTGGTGCATGTCTTTATAGCCGTATTTGGCCAGCGTGCCAGCGGGCATCTCGTATTTTTTGGGCCATCCGAAGTCTTCCTTCACGGCCCGGTTCCATTGCGCCTGGGCAGCCGTCAGGCGGCCGCAGAACTTGGCCTCGTGAAGCAGGCGATTCAGCGTAAAGAGGTAGCGCGGATTGCTGCGCCGCTGATGGCCGATCTGGAGCAGCTTTCCGGTTTCGCGCATGGTCTGTACCATGGAACGCGCTCCGTCGATCGTATTGCTCATCATCTTTTCGCAATACACATGCAGGCCGGCTTTCAGGCACGTGTTGGTCATCGGCGCATGCCAGAAATCCGGCGTAGCGATCAACACCGCCTGCAGGTCTTTCTCCTTGGAAAGCAGGTCCTCATAGTTCTCGTAGGTGCGGACCTCGTTGCCGAGTTTCTGCAGATAGCGCGCGCCCTCGTTGAGGTGGTAGTCCCAGATATCGCAAAGCGCCACCAGCTTGATGCCCTCGATATTCAGCAGGGATTCGAGCAACACCTTGCCTTCCTCGCCGTAACCGATGAGGGCAATGTTGATCGTGTTCAGCGACGATTTGTGTGCCGCTGCCCCTTGTTGGCCGTTATCGGACTTGCAGCCATTTAACAACAGGCCGGCGCCGGCTGCCGTAGTCGCACTGATGAATTCTCGACGATTCAGAAACGGATTTACCATTTTTTGAGGACCACAAATCGGTTGTGTTCGGCGAGGATAAAAGCCCCTGCAACCAGGCCAATGTGAATTCCCAGGTACGCCACTCCATCCGGCTGGTTGATGAGAACCAGACCCACCGTAAGCACGATGTAAAGCGCCGCCTGGGCAAGAAGCGAAAGGCGTGTGCCCAGCCCGACCAGGAGCATGATGCCGATCAAAATGAATGCCGGACCAAGCATGTAGTCGAAAGCCGTCAATGCAAATTTCGGCATCATGGCTTCGTGGGCGAACTTGTCTTTGAGCGCGGCGGGGATGCCCGCGTAGTTGGCCAGTGCATAGAACTTGATGTTCGCGTTAACCATCACTCCGCTCGCGTCCGGCTGGCCGGTGGAGGGATCGATCAGCGGAGTAGCCACAGATCGATAGGCGCCGAATTTCTCGATGCCGACAAACAGGCAGCGCACGGCGAGCCAGAGCCGCAAAGCCAGAAACGCAAAGGTATAGTCCCAACGAACTCTCGGGCCAGGATTCAGCTGTGTCTCAGTCAAATCAGTCATCTTTCCCCGGTCGATGCCAAGGTTGGCAAAAAGTTTTGATTCACTTCCGCCGTCAAACAGCCAGACGCGGCAGAAGCCAAAAAGCTGTTAGCTCATCTTCCACGGCGCCCGGTATTCGCGGGTCATCAACTTGCTGGCTTCGGGATCGTCAAGGATTTTTTCTTCCTTCGCGTCCCAGCGGATTTTTCTTCCGGTAAGCATGGAAATAAGGCAGAGGTGTCCGGGAAGCGCCGAGTTATGTCCGACTTCCACAGGCGTAATCGTTGCCTGGCGGGTTCGAACGCAATCCAGAAAATTCTGCGCGTGATTGGACGAAGTGTAAAGCTTCACCTTCCTCAGCTCCCTGGGGAGGGATTTGCCTTTCTTCCAGGCGGGATTCGAAGCGTCAAATCCATCACGATCGACCCATACCCAGCCTTCGGTGCCGATCCACTTGACTCCGCCCTTGATGTCGGCATGTCCGCCCGCGATGGTCATAGTCACGCCTTGCGGATATTTCAATTCAAACCGGTACTTCGGCGCAGTGTTCCAGACCGCCTTGGCCGATGGCAAGTCTCCGCTTCCCTCAATTTCCGATGGGCCGCAGTGGTCAAAGTCCAGGCCCCAGTGGGCGATGTCGCAATGGTGGCCGATCCAGTCCAGAAGTTGTCCGGCGCCGGTGTTATAGTTCCACCGCCAGGATTTATGGGAGCGCGCCCGAATGTAAGGCTCCATCCTGGACGGCCCGATCCATGTCTCGTAATCCAACTCCGGAGGAGGCGGGGAGACCAGCAGATCCCAGGCCTTCGTGCCTTGTTCGACCTGCTCCAGGCCTGCAGCTTTTTCGCCGTGGGCGGCCAGTCTGGCCAGAGCATCCTTTTGTACGTCGTCAAAATCCGAGTTGCCCCCCGGCAGGCCCACTTCCACGTGGGTCACCGTGCCGATCAGTCCATTTCTGACGATTTCCGCGGCCTTATGAAAGCTCGGAACCGAGCGCTGCCACGAGCCCATTTGCCAGATAACCCCGTTCTGCTGGACAGCGCGAACAATGGATTGCTGTTCGGAGATGGTGTGGGCAAGCGGCTTCTCGCCGTAAATATCTTTTTTGCGTCGCGCCGCTTCGGTCGCCACGATTTCATGCCAATGATCAGGCACGGCGATCATCACGGCGTCGATGTCGTCGCGGGCCAGCAGTTCCCGGTAATCGTGGTAGCCCTTGCAATCCGAGTTCCCATAGTTGTCATTCACCATCTTGACGGCGGCCTGCAGGTGCTTTGCATCAATGTCGCAGGCGGCAACCACCTTGCAGTCTGACGACGCCAGGAAGTTCTGCGTATTTCCCGGCCCCTGCCAGCCCATGCCGATCACCCCGAGATTGATGGCGTTGTTGGCAGGAGCTCCCGAGCCCTGTGCTCCAAATGCGGGAAGAACCGTGGGCAGGATCGCGGCAGAACCAGCCGCCTTCAGGAAGTTGCGACGATTGAACGTGCGAGCCTGAACTGGAGCGTCAGAACCAGACTGTTGGGACATGATCAATTTGAATATCATCTTCCAGAGCAGGCTGGCAACCCTGCCCACAGCGAAGCCAGCCTGTCGCGCCGACCCGGATCCATCCTCCGTGGGCTTCCGCTTTTCAGCAGAATCCCGAGGCCGCGATCGCCTGGTCCTTTCATGGGCCGGATGATTGGACTTTCCGCCCCCGGGCTCGCCTTCTTGCGGCGTGAGGTACCGCCTGGGCTTTTGCTCCTCGCACGGCGATGAGGAACGGTCGAGCCGCAGCCGGCGGCGCAACCCGGCCAAGAAGTGCGGCCCGGGTCGTGACTCTGGGTCCATACAGCGCACGCCTGGAATCGTCATCCGCCTTGACGACCGAGCCATCGAATGTCATTCCCAGAAAAGCCCCTTTGGCGCGAGAGTACGTCAGGATCAGCGTATTCAGCTCCACATCCGTGTTTTCTGAAGAATGCCGTCCCACTGGTCCCACTGCCACAGACGCGTCTCTTCCGATTTCGAATTTGCTGGAAAGCAGTTTCTGCATGCCCTGGCTGTTCCTGAAGACCATGACAAGGTCTACAGCTTCAACTCCGAATTGCGTTCCCCAGCTACCGCCGCCCATCTGGATGAATGCCGGCGCACTCCAGCCCCGCGCCGTCCGGCAAGTGGCGACTCCCTTCCCTTCCTCGGCCCCGAAAACGAATCCCCCTTTCACCAGATGGGGGATCACTGCGACGCATTTTGCCCGCCTCATAATCCGGTCGGGAATGCGCTGGTCGGGCGCGCTCATGACCTCGTTCAGCACTTTGGCTGCATGATCCAGCCGGTTGACCGCATCCTCGCGTGCTGACTTCGCCCAACACGGCGTTCCGAAACTCAGTATCGCAACGAGGATCGTCAATCTCTTCATCGGGAGTGCGCCCATCTCCATCTCACATTGATTCGAGCCGACTCAAACAAACGCTTCGATGTGGGATTCACGGCAGATGGGTACAGTTGCCTGAATTCGGTTTCGATCGTGTTCCAGAGATATGGCGCACATTTGCCCTGAGCCCAGGGAATCGGCGAAGAACTTTCTGGCGCCAATTTACGTATGAGTACCAGGGCTGGAGGCCGAGGATGGAAAAACTGATACAGGATCTGCGCTTTGCGATTCGAACCCTGCTCCGGGCTCCTGGTTTTGCGATCGTCGTAGTTATTTCCATCGCTCTCGGCTTTGCAGCCAATGTCACGGTCTTCAGCATTGCCAATGGCCTTCTATGGGGTGTTTTGCCGGTAAAAGATCAGGGCCGCATGGTGATGTTCTCGGAAGGAAATTCCTTTTCGTATCCCGACTACATCGACTATCGCGATCAGACCGGCAACGTGTTCGAGGGCGGCATTGCGGCGCACTTTCCTCTGATTCCTGCGAGTATCGGCGGCAAGGGAGAGC
The DNA here is from genome assembly GCA_963730805.1 of uncultured Acidobacteriota bacterium. Lineage (GTDB taxonomy): Bacteria > Acidobacteriota > Terriglobia > Terriglobales > Acidobacteriaceae > Telmatobacter. Next base: position 323,152 of record CAVSTL010000008.1, read on the forward strand.
CGGAGCGGGTGTGGGGACAGTCCGTGAGCGGCAACTTCTTCCCCATCCTGGGCGTGCCGATGACGCTGGGCCGTTCTCTCATGCCTGAAGATGATCAGCAAGGCGGGCAAAACCATGTTGCCGTGCTGAGCAGCAATCTCTGGCGGCGACGGTTTGGCGGCGATGCGAACATTCTGAATCACGAAATCGCATTGAACGGACGCCGTTACACCGTAGTGGGCATTGCGCCGCCGGGATTCTATGGAGTGGATCGCGGCATCGTCGCGCAGTTCTGGGTGCCCATGGCTGTGTCGGAAGAGATCATGCCCGACCTGGCGACCGAAGGGGGACTGAGAAACAAGCGCGACAACCAGTGGGTGATGCTCGATGCGCGTCTGAATCCGGGCGTGAGCCGGGGCCAGGCCACGGTGCTTGTGAACGTCGTGAAAAAACGGATCGACGACGCCTATCGCAAAAATGAGAAGGTCCACGAGAAGGTGACCCTGCAGGCAGCAGGCGGGTTGATCGCCGGTTCCGCGACACCCGCATTCACTTTGATGGGTGTGCTGATGGTGGTGGTGGGGCTGGTACTGCTGGTGGCCTGCGCCAACGTCGCGAATTTGCTCCTGGCGCGCGCAACCGGCAGGCAAAAGGAAATTGCGGTTCGCCTCGCTCTGGGCGCGAAACGCCGTCAACTCATTCGCCAACTCATGATGGAAAGTTTCCTCCTGGCGCTGACCGGAGCGGGAGTGGGTTTCCTGCTGGCCGCGGGCGCTGCCCATGCCGTGTCGAGGTTTCAGCTTCCTCTGCCCATCCCGGTGGTCTTCGACTTCAACGTGAATGGGCGTGTAGCGATGTTCGCTCTCGGCCTGTCGGTGGTCACGGCTCTGCTGTTCGGGCTGGTGCCGGCCATGCGCGCGTCGCGGCCTGACCTGGTGGAAGCGCTCAAGGATGGCTCTTCGTTTTTCGGCCGCCCGGGGCGATCCGGCCTGCGCAATACCCTGGTGGTAGTGCAGGTGTCGTTGTCGCTCGTGCTTCTGACCACGGCAGGCCTCTTCCTGCGCAGCCTCGGGAATGCTTCTTCGATCGACATTGGTTTCAAGACCGACAACCTGCTGATGATGAGCATGGACCCGAAACTCCATAATTACTCGCACGCCAGGACCGTTGAGTTTCTCACTCAACTGCGAGAGCGCGTGGCGGTACTGCCGGGAGTCCGCTCGGTGAGTTTTGCGGGGATCGTGCCGCTCAGCCTGGGAGGCAGCAACAACAATTTCGACGCGGAAGCCACAAAGGATCACCCCAGGAAGACCGTCCTGGCCAACGTGAACAACGTGGGTACCGAATACTTCCAGGCCATGGGCATTCCCCTGCTGCGCGGGCGCGACTTCAACCTGCAGATCGACGACCAGCACTCGATCATCATCAACGAGACTACGGCTGCCAATCTGTTCCCCGGCCAGGATCCCGTTGGACGGCAGATTCGCCAGGACAAGGACACGTATACGGTCATCGGCGTGGCGCGCAATTCGAAGTCCCGCACCATTGGAGAAAACGCCTCCGACGCAGTCTACATGTTTCTAAACGCGGCCCCGGAAAAGGCGAACAGTATCTTCGGAACCACGCTCATCGTGAAGACGGTGATGAATCCGCTTTCGCTGGCGAGGACGGTGCGCGAACAAATCGCCGCACTCGATCCAAACATGGCGGTCTTCAACACGGAAACGATGCAGGAGCACGTCGACAAGTCGCTCCTGTTGCCGCGGATCTCGGCGCTGTTGCTGGGAATCTTCGGATCGGTGGGACTTACGCTGGCGGCAATCGGCTTGTACGGCGTGATGATCTATTCGGTTCGCCGCCGCACCCGCGAAATCGGCATTCGCATGGCGCTGGGCGCGCATCCCCGCAAGGTGCTGCGTATGGTTTTACGCCAGGGACTTGCTCTCACCGGCATCGGCATTGCCATTGGACTCGGGATCGCGCTGGTCCTCGGTCGATTCACGGCCAGCCTGCTCTACGGCACCAGCGGAACGGATGTGCTTACCTTCGTTGTCGTTTCAGGCGTACTGCTGGCTACGGCCGCGGTTGCCATTTTCATACCCGCAGTCCGAGCGGCCCGCGTTGAGCCAACCGTCGCGCTGCGTTACGAGTGAACAGTACTCAAGCAACGCGAGAGTGCCGCGTCGAATGGCGGATCGGTTGCGCTGCGAAATCCAACCCTATTGCGATTTACGAAACCGGATATTCTCTCCGTCCAGTTTGTACTCCGCGGAGCAGAATTCGCCCCCGCAGATCATGGCTTCGCCGCAACACAACTGGCGGCGGGTAATAAGCCCCATGGTCCCGCAGCGCGGGCACGACATGACGGCCACAAACGGGTTCTGCGCGTGCCCCAGCTTGGCTTGATTCTGGAGGACAAATACGGTTCCGGGGTCCATCCGCTCAGGAATCCATTCTTCCAGGAACTGCAAGTCAGCTGACATCCTGCCCTCCGAGAGTTGAGATGCAGGGCGAAGCCGCGTCGTACCCGGCCGGCCCTGTCTTTCTTAACCACAGCAGGCTGCGAGTGGCCAAACCTGAACGCAGACCCTCAGGATTGAGACCAGTGTTCCCGGGTAGCGACTTTCCCGTCAACCGAGAATCCGGCGCGGGTAGTATCAACCGGGATTCCTGCGCGCACTCGCAGATACGTCTCCTTAGCGTGAAGCACCAATTCCCGTCTTGCTCTGTGTCGCTGCCACTGCATCAATCGATCGGTAGATGTCCTCGTTGCGCAGGATTCCCTGCACATAGTCGCGCGTTTGCGTAAACGGAATCGACTCCACAAACTCATCGATGCCGTGGTAGGGTCCGGCCGCCTGCCAGTCCGATACGCGTTCCTCGCCCGCGTTGTAGGCTGCCAGGGCATATTCCTGCACGCCGCCAAACCGGTCGATCATGTGGCGCAGGTAGCGGGTGCCAAGCCGGATATTCGTTTCCGGGTCGAGCAACTGGTAGGTCTCGAAGTGAGACATTCCCTCTTCGCGGGCCAGCGATTTGCCCACCGAAGGCAAGAGCTGCATCAGGCCGTAGGCATTCGCATAGGAGATTGCCGACGGATTGAATTCGGATTCCTGCCGAATCAGCGAGGCCACCAGGTACGGGTCAAGCCCGTTTTTGGCGGATTCGGTCTTGATCGTATCCCACCACGCTTCGGGAAAGAGAATGCGCCAGTAGGCCAGCGGAATCGAATTGATCGGCGCGGAAGTCGCATAGGGCAGGGCGCGCTTCAAAGAACGCATGGCGCGATAGCTCTCGCCGAACGATGCGTAGAGCTGCGCTTCGGCCAGCGCGCCCCAGCTATCCGAGTCCGGGTCGGCGGCGAGTTCCTGGGCAATGTAGTCATTCAGGCCGGCATTCGCGACCAGTCGCGCCTTGGCAATATGCGGGCTGTCGGCGGGAAAAGTATCCGCCAGGTGCGGAATCGGCGGAGCCTTGATCGTCTCCACTTGCGAATCGGAAACAAGCTGCGGCTCGCCCAGAGCCTGCAACCGCATCCGCGACATCTGCGCATAGAAGAAGTGTTGGTACACCCGCGAGACCGTGCGGTAGTTCTGAGCCGCCTGCGCACGGTTGTTTTCCTGCATCTCGTAGAGGCGCCCGCGCCAGTACATTGCGGCCGCGGTTTCGGTGGCGTTGGGGAAGAGCTTGATCTGTTCGTCGAACATGCGCGAGGCATCGCTGTACAGCCCCTGGCGATAATTCAGCCAGCCTGCGCGCCAGTGAGCCGCCGCCGCATTCTTGTGCGATGGGAAATGAGTCGCGAGATATCCGTAGTAGTTGGCGGCGTTGGCGTAATCCTTGCGCAGCAGATACATGTTGCCGGTCGAGAACAGCGCTTCAGCCAACCATGGACTCTGCGGAAAATCGGTCTTGAGCCGGTCGACTATGCGCAGAAGGCCCGATTCGTCGTTGCGATTCCGCGCCAATTCCATCAGCAGGTAGAGCCGCCGCGCACCGTTGTCATCCTGCGTATCGGCGAGTTCCTGGGCCTGCGTTTCGGTTAACCGTTTCAGCTTCAGGTCGCAGGATGCCGCGGCGATGGCGAATCCATTGCGCTCGTTGGGCGGGAGCGTGGCGTTGCGCGCCAGTGCATGATATTGTTCGCCGGCTTCCGCGTAGCGACCCCCGTTGTAGAACGCATCGCCCAGGCTGCGCAATTCGGCCGCGGTAAGGTTGCTCTCGGCTCCCAGCGCGGTCAACTTCGCGCGTGCCACACCGGCTTCGGGACTGAGCGGATGCGAAAGCAGAACATGCTTGAAGGCGTCGATGGCATCCTGCTGCCGTCCCAGGGCAAAGAGGATTTTGGCCTGCGTCAACTCGTAGTTGGGAAGTTCGCCGGCTTCATCGGCGATGCTTGAGAGAACCTTCTGTGCCCCGGTCACGTTGCCTTGGGCGAGCAGCACGTTGGCTTCGAGCTCAGGAGCCTCGATGTCGAAAATGCTGTCCGCATGGCGGTCGTTGAACCCTTTCAGCAGGGCTTCGGCCGCGGCCTCATTGCCCTGGTTGTGCTCCGCTTCCGCGGCGAGGAAATCGGCGTAGTCCGACAGGACCTCGCTGTTCTGGCGGACCAGGCGCAGGTTGGCCGCCGCGTCGGAATAGCGTTTGTCGATCAGGTAGGCGTGCCCCACGGCAAGGTAGCCGGCGGCGGCCGCGTCGCCGGTCTGGCGGTGGGCCCAGGCGCTGACACCTGCATAAGCGGCCGGGGTGCGCATGGTGCTCAACTGCTGCGCCATGGGGCGCAGCTCGGTGGAGGCCACAAACGCCTTTTTGATGCGGGCGGTGCGCGCCATCCGCTGCGCCCTGGTTCCACGGCGTCGCGCTTTACGGCGGGCGGCGGCGCTCGAACTACTGGAATGCTTGCCGGCTGGCTTGGCTGAAGCCTTCTTCTTTGTGTGGGTTCCGGAGGACCTGGAGGGAGCCGCGGGATCGCCGCTCCCCTGCCCGTACAGGGGAGTGAGCAGAATCAGCCCCGCTAAAAGACCGGCCGCGCCTCGCACCAGCAGCCCGCCAGGTCCTCTTGGCGTCTTTGAAACCGTCATGGTTCCAATGTAGCCCGAATTTTGACGGACGGGCAGTGATGTACCTCTCTCGTTATTGATGCACTCTGCCACTTCTGAGTCATAGACTCTTTGTCCTCCCACAATGGCACTATCCTTGTTTGGACCCCAGCCGGGCGGTCCGGTACACTTGTGTTTTGAGTGCTTCATCCAGGACCGTTCCCAAATCCCAAGGAATTCCGCATCCAACTCCAATGGCGACCATCCAATCGATTGCGGGAGAGAACGAGCAACACCCCGACGTAGCCCTGGTAGAAAGGGTTCGCGCCGGTGACGTTGCCGCGTTCGATACGCTGGTACGCAAGTACGAACGGCAGGTTTTCCGGATTGCGCAGCACATCACGCAAAACCGGGAAGACGCCGAGGACGTGATGCAGGACGCCTTCTTGAAGGCGTATGAGAAGCTCGATCAATTCCAGGGGAACTCGAAATTCTACACATGGTTGGTCCGAATCGCAGTCAACGAGAGCCTGATGCGCCTGAGACGGCGGCGCACCGGCAAAATGGTATCGATCGACGAGGACGTAGAGACCGAGGAAGGCAGCGTACCCCGCGACCTGGCCGACTGGGCTCCCGACCCGGAGCAGAATTACACCCAGTCCGAGCTGCATTCGATCCTGGAGAAGACTATCAAGGGCTTGCCGCCCGGTTTCAGGGTTGTCTTCGACCTGAGGGACGTACAAGGACTTTCCACCGAGGACACGGCCGAGGCCCTTGGGTTGAGTATTCCCGCGGTCAAGTCGCGGCTGTTGCGCGCACGCCTGCAACTGCGCGAACGGCTGAGCCGCTACTTCAAGAAAAGAGCCGGGTCTGCGGCGGTGGGAGTTGAGAAGTGACCTGCACTGAGTTCATCGCCTTACTCGACGACATGATCGAAGATTCCACAACTGCGGCTATGCGACAGGATCTCCGGGAGCACATGGAGAGTTGCGAGCATTGCGAAGTGACGCTGAGCACCACGCGCAAAACGATTGAAATCTACCGCAGCCATGCGAACGAGATCTACGAGATGCCCGTCCAACTCCGCGAACGGCTTCATGCGGCCATCATGGAACGCTGCAAAAAAGGCTGTTAGGTCCCTTTTTCCCGCTTTTCGGCATCCCAAAGTCGCTGTAACCTCTTTATCCGCAAATTCTGGACACTCCATCCAGGCATGAGTTGGAGGTCTGAGGGGTTGCGGATTCCGCCGATTTTTGATGGAGCTGAAATCCCTCCCCGGCAATTCAGGCGGTGTGGAAACAGGCGAGAATTCCCGCTCGCGAACCTCTCTGCAAAAGCCCGGTTGCTTCTAATCTGAAGCAGTACGAGCCAGAGTCATACCATCCCTTGAGGTTTCCCATGGCTATCCAATCTGAAGAAAAGACCTACCCGATCGAGGAAGCTCTGCGCGCCCAGAAAGCACTTCGTCAACTTGCCGGTCTCGGCCAGGAGCAATTCCCGGTTGCAGCCTTTGTCGGCATGATCAGTGATGAAATAGAAACGCTTCGCAAGCAGGGCCGCACCGACCAGCAGATCGCGGACGCGATCACCCAGAACTCCAGCATCGCGATCACTCCTGCGGAGATTGCCGACAACTATGCCAGCGCGGACCAGCGCCATCCCGATCATTCCCAAGCCTGAGCCTCTTCCCTTCCATGCCTGGTGTTATCGTTTGGCCGCCTGTTACCCCCGCAGGCGGCCTCTTTTCTTCCGGTTCTCCAGTCCAGCCAGAATCCCGATCATTTCCCACAACTTCCTGGGAAAAATGGCGTCTGCCTTTACAGCAGAGGGCCGTGCGACCGTCGCCGGCCACCCCGACGGAGACCCAATTCCATGCATTTCGTTCGAGGACCGCTTGCGGCGCTGATGTGCTTCAGTCTCGTGTTTCCGTCCGAGGCCGCCAATCCGGGCAAGTCCGCTTCGGCGAACGACTCCGCAACCTCCAATTCGCATAACCCGGAACGACCGCCATACCAATCGACGCAGATGCAGGGCGACCAGCGGATCCTTCACGCGCTCAACCGGCTCACGTTCGGTCCCCGGCCCGGCGACCTGGAGGCGGTTCGCGCGATGGGTCTTGATTCCTGGTTCGACCAGCAATTGCACCCGGCCCACGTTGACCAGGCAAATCTCAATGCGCGCCTGGCCGCGTATCCCGCTATGCAATGGAGCTGTGAAGACCTGCTGCGTCGCCTGCCCAGCAACGCGGTAATTCGCCAGGCTATCGACGGCAAGATTGCGGTCCCGGATCGCGGCGTTCTGCACGCGGTGTATGAAGACCAGATGTACCGCGTAGCCGAGAAGAAACAGGAAAAGCAGAACCAGGCCCAAGCGGCGGTGAGCGCCGACAGCATGAAGGCGCCGGCGACGATGGATGCCGGCAATGACGAGGCGGCAAAGCTGCCTGTGGCTCCCGAGGCAAAAAACGGACCAGCGGCCATGGACATGTCGTTGACAGCCGAGGCGCAAGCCTATGACCCCGCCCGCATCCCTTCCGTTCTTGCCCTTCCGGCGCAGGAGCGCATCGCGCGGCTGGTTGCGATGCAGCCCGCCGAGGCCGATGCCTTCTTCAAATCTCTCAAGGGACCGCAGCGCACCGCCCTTGTCTCCGACATGGCTCCGGAATTGAAGGAGACGATCGGCGCTCTTGAAAATCCGGAGCGCACCGTGGTCGAAGAACTGGTCGCCGAGCGCCTGACGCGCGACATCTATTCCAGCGCGCAACTCGAGGAAGTGATGACCGATTTCTGGTTCAATCATTTCAACGTGTTTCTGCGCAAGAACGAGGCCACGCCCTATTACCTGGCCAGTTACGAGCGCGACGCGATTCGTCCGCATGCGCTGGGCAAGTTTGAAGACCTGCTGGAAGAAGTGGCGCACAGCCCCGCGATGCTGCTCTATCTCGACAATGCCGGCAGTACCGGACCGGATTCAGTGGCAGCCGAGCGAGCCAGGTTGAATGCGGGACGCAACCCAAATGCGAAAAAGAATCTTGACGGGCTCAACGAGAACTACGCCCGCGAACTGATGGAACTGCACACGCTGGGCGTGAATGGCGGCTACTCGCAAGCAGACGTGATCCAGGTGGCGCGCATTCTCACCGGCTGGACGGTGGATCGCCCCCAGCGCGGCGGCGGATTCAGGTTCGAGCCCAATCGTCACGAGCCGGGCGCCAAGAAAGTGATGGGCAAGAAGTTCAAGGAGAACGGCGAACGAGAAGGGCGCGACCTGATGCACTTTCTGGCCACGCGGCCGGCCACGGCAAAATTTCTCTCGCGAAAGCTGGCGGTCCGATTCGTGAGCGACGATCCGCCGGCAAGCCTGGTGGACCGGATGGCTGCGTCCTATCTCTCTTCAGGCGGCGATATTTCCAAAGTGCTCAAAACGATGTTTCATTCGCCGGAGTTCTGGACGACGAACGTATATCGCGCCAAGGTCAAGACGCCGCTCGAGTATGTGGCCTCCGCGGTTCGAGCCAGCAATGCCGATCTCACCAACCTGCGGCCGCTTGCCAATGCGCTTCGGGAAATGGGGATGCCGCTGTTCGGTGCGATTCCGCCTACCGGATACAAGTGGGACGCAGCCGACTGGGTTTCGACGGGAGCTCTTGTCAACCGCATGAATTTTGCTCTCTCGCTTGCCGCCAACCGCCTGCCGGGAATCACGACCAACTGGTCGCAATCTTCGGCAGGCGGTAGCTCGCCATCAACTCCGCAATCGGAAGAGGCACGGCTCGAGTCGGTTCTTCTCGCAAGTGAAGTAAGCGGAACGACGCGAACCGCAGTGCTGCAGCAATTCGAAGCGCAGAATGCGAATGCCGGCGCGCCGCAGCGGGCTGGCGGAGCTGTTTCCATGCAGGTTTCCGCGCCGGGACGGCAGAATCGTCCGGCTGCGCCGACTCCACAGGAAAGACAGGATCAACTGCTTGCCGGGTTGCTGCTCGGCTCTCCGGAATTTCAGCGCCGATAACAGGAGACAATCATGCCATTCAACCGCCGCTTCTTCTTGCACAAGGGCGCCTTCGCGCTCGCCGGGACCACCACAATTCCGGGATTCCTGGTTCGCTCGGTGCTGGCGCAGGCGGGGCCGGCACCCAAGCATCGCCTGGTGGTGGTGTTCCAGCGTGGTGCGGCCGACGGCCTGAACATCGTAGTGCCCTATCGCGAGAAGAATTACTACGCCATGCGGCCCAGCATCGCGGTCCCGCAGGACAAGGTGATCGACCTGGACGGATTCTTCGGCCTGCATCCTTCGATGGCCGCATTCAAGCCGCTCTACGACCAGGGGCATCTCGCCATCGTCCACGCGGCCGGCTCGCCCGACACGACACGCTCGCACTTCGATGCGCAGGACTATATGGAGTCGGGCACTCCCGGAACGAAGAACACCGATGACGGCTGGCTGAACCGCGCGCTGCAGTCGGAAGACCTTCGCGTGCGCGAACAGCACTCCGCTTTTCGCGCTGTCGCGTTGGGAACCGATGTGCCGCGCACACTCGCCGGCAAGGTTCCCGCCATCGCGCTCAGCAATGTGAACAACTTTCAAGTGGGTGGACGCGGTCCGGCCGTCACACCTGCCGCCAGCGCTTTCGAAGCGATGTACGGCGCCAGCGGCGACCGCATTCTTCACTCGACGGGCGAAGAAACTTTCGACGCGGTGAAGATGCTGCGGGCCGCCAATCCGGCGCAGTACAGGCCGGCGGCCGGGGTGGATTATCCGAACTCGGAATTCGGCAACAACATGAAACAGATTGCGCAACTGCTCAAAGCCGATCTCGGCGTGGAAGCCGCATTCACGGATGTGACGGGCTGGGATACGCACCAAAATCAAGGCAGCGTGAATGGCCAGCTCGCCAATCGGCTCAGCGATTTCTCCAATGCGATCGCTGCGTTCTGGCGCGACATGGGCGACGATGCGGCCAACATCACCGTGGTTACGATGTCGGAGTTCGGGCGCACCGCGCATGAAAACGGCACCGGCGGAACCGATCACGGACACGCCAACGCGATGTTCGTCCTGGGAGCCAATGTGAAGGGCGGGAGAGTTCACGGACGCTGGCCCGGCCTGGCGCAGGAGCAACTGAATGAAGGCCGCGACCTGGCGCTTACCACGGATTATCGGCAGGTGCTGGGGGAGCTGGTGACGCGGACGATTGGCGCGAACAACCTGGACTTGGTGTTTCCGGGTGCGAAGCTGACGGCCGGGCGTTTTTTACGGATCGTCTGAGATGCGCGCGACACTTTGCTCCGGATGACAGCGACACGTTTGCCTTCGTGATCTTCCACCCTTGCGACAGGAAAAAGTCGCAAGGATGGGGCACGGAGTTTCGTGGGTGGTCGATTACTCGGCGCGAAGGGCGTCGCAGGGATTCACGGATGCCGCGCGCCGGGCAGGCAGGAAACTCGCAAGAAGCGCAGCCAATCCCAGAACTGTCGCGACACCCGCGAGGGTGGACGCATCCCACGCGGCAACGCCGAAGAGTACCTTGCGCATCAGCATGGATGAACCCACGGCGCAGACCAGGCCGAGTCCCACGCCGATCAACGTAAGCCGGCCCGCCTGGCGCATGACCATCTGGTAGACCGACCCTCGCTGCGCTCCCAGCGCCATCCTCACGCCGATCTCGCGCGTGCGCTGGCTGACCGAGTAAGCGATGACTCCATACAAGCCGACCACGCTGAGGACCAGCGCCATGGCTGCGAATCCGCCCACCAGCCAGGTGGAGAAACGATGGATGAGGGCGGCCTGGGTCGAGTCCATCTGCTGCTCCATGGTGGACTCGCCGTAGACGCCCAGATTAGGATCGACCTGGTGAAGAGAGGAAACAAGCAGGGGCAGAATCGATTTCTCATCCTGCGCGGTGCGCACGGCCACGGAGAAATAGACATCCGGCCCCTGGTAGATAGCTTCGTATTCTGCCGGCCATACCTCGGCGTCGAGCGCTCCCTCGCGCACATCGGCGATGACGCCGATGATCTCGCGGATCGATTTCGGCTCGAGCGCTCCGTTGCCGATCTTCTGCCCGATCGGGTCCTCGCCCGGAAAATACTTCTTCGCCAGGGTTTCGTTGATCACGATCACGTTCGGCCGGGAAGCATCTTCATCTTCAGTCATCAGGCGGCCTCGCACCAATTTCGCTTTGAGCGTGGGAAGATAGCCCGGGCTCACGTCGCGCTCATTCACCTCGTTGTGCTCGCCGTGGAACGGCTTGCCCACAATGCGAATCCAGTCGGTGTTGCAGTTGCATTGCAGCGGCAGATCGGAAGTGAATCCCACCGACTGCACTCCCGGCAGATTCGACACGCGTAGAGCAATCGCGCGAAGCAGTGCGAGGCGTTGCTCATTCTTCTCGTACATGGCGGGCGGCGCCATTACCTGCACCGTCGCCAGGTGGGTAACATCGATGCCGGTTTCAACGTGCAGCAGGCGGTAGAAGCTCTTGCCCAGCAGTCCGGCGCCCACTAAAAGCACCACGGCGATCACCAATTCAACTACGACAAAATTTGCGCCCACCCGGCGCCAGAAGCGGCCGGCCCCGGTACGTCCCCCATCGCCGAGCGCATCGCGAATCTGCTGAAACGAGAGGCGCAGCGACGGCGTGGCTGCCATCAGCAAGGCCGCGAGCAGCGCGACGCCAAGGGCGAACATTGCGGTGTGCGAATTGATGCCGACACCGGCGAGATAAGGCATGGCCTGGGCCATGACCTTGGGGATAAGGTGCTTCAGGAGCGAAACAATCCATACCGCAACCAGCCCGCCGAACATACAGCCAACAGCGGCGAGCAGCAATCCTTCGGTGACGAACTGGCGCATGAGGCGCACGCGAGTGGCGCCGAGAGCTCCGCGCACGGCAACCTCGCGCCGCCGGCTCTCGGATCGAACCAGCAACAGACTCGCCACATTCACGCATGCGATCAGCAGCAACAATCCCGCCCCGCCCAGCAGCGTCAGTAAAATGGGACGCACGTCGCCGACAATCAGCTCGGAGAGTGGGTACACGCTGGCGCTTTGCCCGTGGTTCGAATCGGGATACTGTTTCTCGAGCTGCGCGGCGATGGCATTCATTTCTTCGAGCGCGGCCCGCGGCGTGACGCCATCCCGCAGCCTTCCGATTCCGTCAAGATTGTGGCAGCTTCGCCGCACTTCGCATGGGCTCTTTCCCAGCAGCGGGATCCAGAACTCGGTGATTCCGCGTGGCGCGAAAGCGAACTCGCGGGGCAGCACGCCGACGATGGTGTAGGCATCTCCGCTCAGGGTTACAGACTGCCCGATGACATCGCTTCGGCCGCCAAAGCGCTTCAGCCACGTGCCATAACTGAGGATCACGATGCGGGGTTGGCCGGGGCCATCTTCTCCAGGAAGGAAATCGCGGCCCAGCATCGGCTTCACGCCGAGAGTGCGGAAGAACCCATCGCTCACCCGCGTACCGGGTACGGGCTCGGCGCCCGAAGCATTTCGAATCAGGTATCCCATGCCCGTATGCACTTCGATACTGCTGAAGGACCGGTTCATCCGCTTCCAATCTTCATAGTCGGCGCGGGAGAGATTGGAACGGGGAAAGTTTGCGCTTCTTTCGTCAACGGACATCAACCGGTTCGGCGCACGATAGGGCAAAGGCTGCAGCAGCGCGGCATCGACAAATCCGAAGATTGCCACGCTGACACCCATGCCCAGGGCGAGAATCAAAATCGCCGTGCAGGCGAAGCCGGGATTGTTGCGCAGTTGGCGAAGAGCAAAGCGCAGGTCCTGGGCGACGGATTCCGCGCGAAAGCCGACCACTTCGTGGCTTTGTTCGCGCAGGCTGGCGGTATTGCCGAATCGCACCGCGGCCGCACGGTGCGCGGCAGCCGGCGACATGCCTTCGGCGATGAGATCCTTCTCCGCCTGCGCGCGATGGTAGGCCATCTCCTCTTCGAGTTCATTGCGGAATCGACCGCGGCCAGCGAGGAGAGCGAGTTTTTTGACGAAGCGAGAAAGCCAGTCCATATGGGTCTCCTTGATTCGCAGCCAGGTCTTATTCGTAAAAGTCATTCGTTGCGCAAAGCATTCATCGGGTCGGTAGCCGTGGCCCTCAGCGCAGGAATATAGCCTGCCAGCAACGCGACCACGATCACCATGCCCGCGACCGACGCAAAAGTTGCGGGGTCGGCCGTACTTACACCAAAGATCAGGCTCTTCAGCAGGCGGGCAAGAGCGAATGCGGCAAGCACTCCCAGTGCGGTTCCCAGAGCAGCGAGCCTGGCAGCGTGAGACAGGACCAGCCTCATCACGTCGCTCCGCACCGCGCCCAGGGCCATGCGGATGCCGAGTTCGGGAATTCGCTGGCTGACCGAATAGGAAATCACGCCATAGGTGCCGATGCCGGCGAGCACGATCGCAAGAGCGGCAAACAAGCCTACGAGAGCAAAAGCAAAGCGGGGAGTGGACACCGACGAATCCACGATCTTGTCCATCAACTGAATGTCGGCCACGGCGAGGGTTGGATCGAGCCGATGGACCTGATCGCGCAAAGCATCCGTCAGCAATTGCGGAGAAGCGCTGGAGCGAATCACCACCGACATATCCTGGCTCCAGCCACCCTGCAGCACGGGCCACCAGAACGCCGGCGCCGGCGCGGGACTGTTGGGCTGATCCTTGATGTCGCCCACCACACCGACGATGGTGATCCAATCTTTTTCCTTTGGCTGATCGTCGAAGGCCAAGCGCTTGCCTATGACGTTTTCATGCGGCCAGTATTTCTCGGCCATCGACCGGTTGATGATGAAAACCGGCAAAGCGTCCTTTTTGTCGGCTTCGGTAAAGAAGCGGCCGGCCACGAGCGGCACGCCGAGCGCGCGAAAGTAGCCTGGCGTCGCCATGTGGTAGCGAGCGTGAAACTCCTCGCCGGCCTGGGGTTTCTTGCCTTCGATGGTGAATCCGCCCGCGTTCTCGTCGTATCCGGTCCAGGGAAGATCGCTTCCAACCCCGGCGCTTTCCGCACCCGGCAGCGCTGCCAGGTTCATGCCCAGTTGTTCGAAGAAGTTCGAGCCGGTTTCCCCCTTGCCATAGGTTGCGTGGGGTAGCGAGAGAGTCGCAGTGAGCACGTGATCTCTCTGAAACCCGGGATCAAGATGCAGTTGGTTCAAAAGGCTCCGCATCATCAACCCGGCGCCGATGAGGAGGACGCAGGCGAGGCTCACCTCCGCGACCACCAGGGCATCGCGCAGTCTGCTCTGGCGCCCGCTGCCAATGGTGGTGCGGCCTCCCTTCTGGAGACCATCCCTGGGATCGGCACTGGCGGCCTGGAAGGCGGGCGCGAGTCCGAACAGAATGCCGGTAGCCACCGTGAGCAGGATGGTGAACGCCAACACCGGCGCGCTGACGTGAATATCCTGGGCCCGCGGAAAGTCCGCGGGCAGCAACGATACCAGCGCCTTCACGCCGCTGAAGGCCAGGGCCAGGCCCAGGCCGCCGCCAAGAAACGAAATGAGCAGGCTCTCGGTTATGAGCTGTCGCAGGACGCGTATGCGGGGAGCGCCCATGGCCATGCGAACCGCAATCTCGCGCTGCCGCGAGGACGCCCTGGCCAGCAGCAGGTTGGCTGCATTGGCACACGCAATCAGCAGCACGATCACCACCGCTCCCAGCAGAACCAGCAGCATGGGCCGGCTCGTTCCCACCACTTCGGTGTAAAGCGGAATCACCAGCACGGTCCAGCCGGCATCGCCGTTGGGATGCTCACGGCCCAGTTGGGTCATGATGGCATTCAAGTCGCTCCGGGCCTGATCGATGCTCACGTTGTTGTTCAGACGCGCGATTCCCTCGATGAAATGCGACCCGCGGCGATTGGGATCGCCGCCAAATGAAAACGGCCACCACACATCGACGTCTTCGCCGTATGCCAGCGCGTGATACTCGTTGCCGGGATGGACGGTCCCTGGCGGCATTACGCCAATCACGGTGAAGGGCTGCATGTTGATTGTGATCTTGCGCCCGAGTATATTCGGGTCCGCTCCGAAGCGGGTGCGCCACAGGCGGTCGCTCACAATGATCTGCAGCCCATTGCCAGGAATTTCGGCGGCCTGGTCGAATTCGCGTCCGATTGCGGGGCGCAACCCCAGCACGTGAAAATATCCTGCCGTGATGCCGAATCCGTTGAGGCGCACCGGTTCGCCCGAGCCGGATAACTGCACGTCTCCACGATTGATCGCCGCCATCGATTCGAAGGACCGGTTCCGCGCTCTGAAATCGCGGAAATCGAATGGGTTGAGGGCAAACTTGGGAAAAGTTGAGTTGGAAAGAAAAATCCTGACCACGCGATTGGGCTGTTCGTAAGGAAGCTTCTTCAGCAGCACGCCATTGATGACGCTGAAAATCGCGCTGTTGGCTCCGATGCTGAGGGCCAGCGTCAACAGGATGACAACGGTGAAGGCGGGATTCGCCCAAAGCTGCCGGATGGCGTAGCGCATGTCCTGGAGCACGGTTTCGCCGCGGAATCCGATTACTTCACGGCTGCGCTCCTTGAGGCGGACTCCATTGCCGAACTGGCGCATCGCCGCATAGCGCGCTTGTTGGGGCGTCATGCCGGCGGAGACAAAGTCTTTCTCCGCCTGGGCGCGGTGGAACGCCATTTCTTCTTCCAGTTCGGAATCAAATCGACGGCGCCGGAATAGGAGGAACAGCTTGTTCAGAAGGGTCATGGCTCAGGCCTCCCGCGCGTCGCTCAACACGCGCCCGATGGCCGTAATCATTTCTTCGAACTGCGAGAGCTCGATCCCGAGTTGCTTGCGGCCCGCGGGAGTGAGCGTGTAAAAACGCGCCCGGCGGTTGGTATCGGTCATCTTCCACTCGGCCTTGACCCAGCTCTGCAACAGCAGCCGCTGCAGCGCCGGATAGAGCGAGCCTTCTTCTACAGTCAGCACATCGTCAGAGACGCGCTTGATCGACAGCGCGATGCCGTAACCGTGCAGTGGGCCCCGGGTGAGGGTTTTCAGGATGAGCATGTCCAGGGTGCCCGGGAGCAGGTCAGGTTTCTTGGCCATGCACCGATGTATAGATTATCTATGGATAGAAAGTCAATGACGGCCGAAAATTGCTGGGACCATCCGCATCGATCCAGGGACGGGTGGTTGATTTGCGTTTGTGATCCCACCCTTGCGACCGAAAGAAATCGCAAGGATGGGGCACGGAAGTTTGATAACTGGACGATGTTAATTAGTGCTTCGCATACATCTCCATCACGTCCTTGCGCAGGGCCGAGCGGCTCTCGTCGCGCGTGTAGAACATGTGGCCGCCCGGAAACTCGCGAACGGCTACGCGCGTCGGGTCGCCCATCACCGGCATCTGGTCCACGCTGAGCACTGAGCCCATGAACGGGCAGGACAGATCGTTCCATCCATGCACGATGAGCACCCGCAGCTTGGGGTCGGCAGCAACGGCCTCGCGCAAATCCGGAACCGAGCCCTTGCGCATATCGTTGTCGCGATCCCACAAACGATTCACGTCATAAGAAAGCGCATTGTAGCGGGCATCCACCTTCCATCCCACCGTGCGAGTGATAAAGTCCACCATGGCTGTGGTGAGGGGCGCGATGATGCTGGCGAGAATCGGGTCGTTGGCGCGCTGTTCGGGAGCAAACGGAAATGGATCGAACGAAGTCACGTTGGAGTCGTAGACGGATCCGAGCTTGCCTTCTTCGCGATGCACCTCGCGCAGGTATGCTTCGGTTTCGATGCGTCCACCCGAATACTTCACAAATTGCGGATCAAGTCCGGTCATCTCCGTCACGCGCTGGATCATGCGCTTTTCCGCATCAGGATCGGAGCGGCCCTTGAGCAGCGCCGCGGCGTACTCTCCGCGGGTGTAAGCGATCACATCTGCCATGGCCTCCGGGGTCAACTTCTTCTCGCGCTCAAGATGGGCAGCGGTGATGGAGGGCAGCGTCATCATCCAGGGAAGCGGCGACAGATCGCCATTGCTGCTTTGATCTGGATTCAGATAGGGCGAGACAAGCACCACTCCGTTGAGCGCCACGCCAAGTTGGGATTGCAGATAGTGGGTGATGCGAGGGCCGCGAAATCCGCCGTAGCTCTCGCCGATAAGATACTTCCGTGAGCCGAGGCGCCCGTTCTTCACCAGCCAGTCGTAAATGACGCGGGAAAGATATTGAATGTCGGACGTTGTCGAGTAGAACAGCTTCTTCGCCTGATCTTCAGGAACTTCGGCGCGGCTGAATCCCGTTCCCACCGGATCGATGAACACGATGTCGGTGAAGTCAAGCCAGGTGCCGGGGTTGTCAGTCAACGCTACCGGATCGGAGGGACTGTCGCCTTCGTTGCCGGCGCTCATGTGCTTGGGGCCGATGGCGCCGAAGTTGAGATACACGCTCGATGCGCCGGGGCCGCCGTTGAAGGCGAAGGTTACGGGCCGGTTCTCGCCTTCGACGGTGTAGGCCGTTGTAACTACCTGGCCGGCGACTTTGCCATCCTTGTCGCGCACCGGCAGCGCCCCCACCGTCACCGTGTACTTGAGCGTCTTGCCATCGAGTTGCATCTGCTGCGACGCATGCGTCTCGGAAGGCAACGGCGGCAGCGCGGCCTTGTCGGCGGACTTGTCGGAGGCGCCTTTGTCCGGGGCGGCTTTGTCGGCGGCAACGGGTGGCTTGTCGGCCTGGGACCATGCGGGGGTGGACGCCAATAGAGAACAGGAGAGGACACAGGCAAGAGCGACACCGAACGCGGCCGGTCGCATGAGAGAAATCGTCATGCCAATACAATACATGTCCGTCTGGCAACATTCGGCTTGCTGCGACCCAATGCCGTTTCCTACTCTTGTCGCGAGGAAACCTCTCGCATGGCAAAACGATACGGCTATTGGATCTGCACGGTTCTGCTCGCGCTGTGGCTGACGCCCAGCGGAGTCCTTGACATCCTGCGCATTCCCGGTGTGGTAAGGATTCTGCAACACCTCGGCTATCCGGCCTACCTGGGCCTGATCCTCGGTGTGGGCAAGGTGCTGGCGATGGCGGCGATTATCTATCCGCGAACGCGCCTGCTGCGCGAATGGGCCTATGCCGGAATTACGTTCGACCTCCTGGGCGCTTTCTTCTCCCATTGCGCCGTGCATGATCCGGTGTCAGTCCGCCTAACGCCCTTGGCGGTTCTGGCGCTTGCCGCGGGGAGCTACCTGCTTCGTCCAGAACGGTTCCAACTGCGGCCCGCGCTGGAGCAGGCCCCCGCTGGCAGCCTCTCCGTCCAATGATTTACCCTCAAATTCGGCATGATGTTCAAGAACGTTTTCCTGGCATCTTCATTGGCGGTGTCGTTCGCTTTTGCCTCCGTTGCTCCCGGCCAGCAATCAAACCCACCCGCGCAGGAACCGCTGCCTGACGCGCCCCAGGCAACCGCGGCCGCGTCGATCGTGCCCAATGGCCCGACCGTGGTCATGGATACGTCGATGGGCCGCATCACCTGCCATTTCTTCCAGAAGCAGGCGCCCAGGACAGTAGCGAACTTTGTTGCCCTGGCGCAGGGAACGCACGACTGGACCGACCCGGCAACAAAGAAAGTGATGCACCACAAGCCGCTGTATGACGGCACTATTTTTCACCGCGTCATTCCGGAGTTCATGATCCAGGGCGGCGATCCCGCCGGCACCGGAATGGGCGACCCCGGCTATAGCTTTGCGGACGAGTTCGATCCCGATCTTGGATTCGATGTACCAGGCCGGCTGGCGATGGCCAACAGCGGGCCCAACACCAACGGAAGCCAATTCTTCATCACCGAAGTTCCGACGCCGCATCTCAACCAGCATCACACCATCTTCGGGCAGTGCGACGAGCCCAGCGTCAACGTGGTCAAGACCATCGCCCGCGTCCAGGCCGACAGCGAGGACAAGCCTCTCGAACCGGTGGTGCTCAAGAAAGTCACAATCGTTCCGGAAGGACAGCCGTTGCCGGCGCTTCCGGGCCCAGCCCCGGCTGCCGCGGCTCCATCGAAGCCGGCGCCGCCACAACAATAATTCGGGGCGCGCGACCAGGAATTTCGCCAGCCTCGCTTACAACAGGAACTCCGCTATTCAAGGAGCGATCTATGCCACAGTCCCCAGGTACCTACGCTACGTTCAACACCAATCAAGGCAAGATCACTGTCCGCCTGTTCGAGTCGGACGCACCGCTAACGGTGAAGAACTTCCTCGATCTGGCCGAAGGCAAGAAGGAGTGGACTCACCCCAACACGCGCGCGAAGTCAACGAACAAGCTCTTCGACGGAACCATCTTTCACCGCGTCATTCCCAACTTCATGATCCAGGGCGGAGACCCTACCGGCACAGGGATGGGCGATCCCGGCTATCGCTTCCAGGACGAAACCAAGGGCTCTCCGCACAAGTTCGACAAGCCCGGAAAACTGGCCATGGCCAACAGCGGCCCCAACACCAACGGCTGCCAGTTTTTTATTACAGTCGCTCCTACCGATTGGCTGACCGGCAAGCACACCATCTTCGGCGAGGTAGTGGAAGGCCAGGACATCGCCGACAAGATTTCGAAAGTCAAGACGGCGGCGCAGGATAAACCCGCCACCCCTGTCGTGCTCGAGTCGGTTACGATCGAGCGGGTCGCCTGATTTGCGCTTGAATTGGCCGAATTACCCGTGCCGCGTCCCGACTGGTCCCTGTCTGACACCGGGTAGCATCCGGCTTCTCTTTGATGGAGATAGAAGAAATCCGTGCCTGCCATGAGACTATTTCAGGGATGAAAGGAGCAGGCCATGGCAGGTTTGCGGATTTTTACCAGCTGGTCAGGGGAGCGCAGCAAGACGGTTGCGCTCGGACTCAAATCACTCCTGCAAGACCTGTTCGGGGATGCAGTTCAGGTCTTTGTCTCGGACCATATAAGTCCCGGGGAAGCCTGGGCGCAGCGGCTGGGCGCGGAACTGGAACAATCCGACTTTGGGATCTTGTGCCTTACCCTGGAAAACTTCGAGTCGCCGTGGCTCCTGTTCGAGGCTGGAGCCATTGCCAAGAAGTTTGGCACCTCAAAGGTGGTGCCGTACCTTATTGATCTTTTGCCGCCCCAATCAGAGCGGTCTCCTCTCGCGCAATTTCAGCATGTCCGCGCGGACAGGTCTGGAACCTACCGATTGGTTGAGACCATCAACAACCTCCGGGAAAATGCAAAATCGATGGAAAGACCCTTCGGCAAGTGGTGGCCAGACCTGGAGCAGACGCTGGCCGCCCTTCCGGCAGCGAAGCCCGATCCGTCTGTCACCCAGTCAGAAAGACAATTGCTGGAACAGGTTTTGCGGCGTGTGGAAGGGCTATGGCAGGCACATCGTGAATCTCGAGAACTGCCTAAATCCGAATTGAAGCATCTGCAGAACCTGCGCGACCAGCCGACAACCAATTATTCGAGAAACGACAAGTTACAGAAAGAACTTCGCCATCTTCGCGACTCTGGATTCATCAAGAACTGGAAGCCCATCCACGACCTGCCGGCGAACTTCAAGCTGAACGAACACTTCGACCTCACCGACCAGGGGAAAAATTATCTACAGGAATCGGATTCTCCGTAACCCGTGGGGCGCGGCGAGTATTTCTTGCGGTGCCTGGCAGCCGGATGGCAGTTTTTGGGTTCAAGTAAAAAGCGCCCGGATCTCGTACTCCGGGCGCTCCATTTGTAATCAATTTCAGCCGCGAATAGGGGGCAAGTGCGTTACTCGGCCGCCGCTTCGACAGGCTTGGTCTGGGCGACGGTCCAGTCAGGAGCGCCGACCTTGAAACGCGCAAAGCGCCGTACCGTGATGTTCTCGCCCAGCTTGCCGACCTTCTGCGCAATCAGTTCCTTGATGCTGATGGCCTGATCCTTGATGAAGGGCTGTTCGAGCAGGCACACTTCCTCGTAGAACTTCGCCATCTTGCCGTCGACGATCCTCTCGATCACGGGCGCGGGCTTGCCGGTCGCCGCAGCCTGGGCACGATAAATGTCCTTCTCGCGCTCCAGGTCTTCGGTGGTGACGTCTTCGGGCTTCACGTAGCGCGGATCGCTGGCCGCGATGTGCATCGCGATGTCCTTCAGCAGTTCCTGAAAGTCCTCGGTGCGCGCCACAAAGTCGCTCTCGCAGTTCACTTCGATCAGGACACCGATCTTGCCGCCGGCGTGGATATAGGTCCCCACCGCGCCTTCATTGGTGGTGCGCGCCGCCTTCTTCTGCGCCGAGGCCATGCCCCGCTTGCGCAGAACCACGAAGGCATCTTCGATGTTTCCCTTGGTCTCCTGCAGAGCCTTCAGGCAGTCGCCCATGGGCGCACCGGATTTCTCCCGCAGATCCTTTACCAATGTTGCTGAAATCTTCTCGCTCACTGTCGTCATCTCTCTTTTTCCATCTCCGTTTCAAGCCGGACCTGGCGTGGCCAAAGGCCCGGCATAAAAGAAAAGCGTGGACCCTTTCGTTGTGGCCACGCTCTTCATCATGCGCTTATCCATGCGCAAAAATGATTAAACGGTGCCCCCGGCTGCTTCGTCTTCGTCGAGCAGTGCGGTCACGGCCGCCGGCGCCTTGCGAATTCCGCCGCCTACCGCCGCGTCGAAGTCGAAGTCCTCTGGCGCCGCGGCTTCCAGGGCCACGGTTTCTTCGACCGGCACTACGGGCACTTCCTCGGCGAAGGCCTTGTCGCCCACCAGGTTCACGCCTTCGGCCGCCGAATCGGCGATCTTCGAGGTGAACAGGCGAATGGCGCGCAGCGCGTCGTCGTTGCCCGGGATCACGTAATCGACCACGGTAGGATCGCAGTTGGTGTCCACCACCGCAACCACGGGGATACCCAGCTTCCGCGCTTCCTTCACCGCGATCGCCTCGTTGTTGGAGTCCACCACGAACAGCGCATCGGGCAGGCGCTTCATGGTCTTGATGCCGGCCAGGTTTGCCTGGAGGTGCTTGCGCTCCCGCTCCAGGCGAATCACTTCCTTCTTGGTCAGCAGCTCATAGCGGCCATCGGTGGCCATTTCGTCCAGTTCCTGAAGGCGCTTCACCGACTTCTGCACCGTCACCCAGTTGGTCAGCAGCCCGCCCAGCCAGCGCTGGTTGATGTAGGGCATGCTGGCGCGGGTGGCCTCCTCCGCCACTGCATCCTGCGCCTGGCGCTTGGTGCCGACGAAAAGAATCGTCTTGCCTCCCGCGCACAACTCGGTAACAAATTTCGACGCATCCTTGAACAGCTTGAGCGTCTTCTGCAGGTCGATGATGTAGATCCCGTTGCGCTCCCCGAAGATGTATTCCTTCATCTTGGGATTCCAGCGCTTGGTCTGATGCCCGAAGTGAACACCAGCTTCGAGCAGCTCCTTCATTGTGATCGTGGCCATTGGCCTCCTTCGTGGATTGCATCCGGGTGGTCGATGCCGGCGCCCGAATTAAACCCGCTCATGCGGGAGATGGTGAAACTTCAGTTCTCAGTTCACAGTTCGTAGTTCACAGCGGCAAAGCACTGGAGAACTATGAACTGCGAACTAAGAACTGCGAACTATCTCTTGCTGAACTGGAACCGCTTGCGGGCGCCCTTCTGACCGTACTTCTTGCGCTCTTTCTGGCGCGCGTCGCGGGTCAGGAGGCCTTCCGACTTGAGCATCTTGCGCAGTTCGGGGTTGAACTGAATCAGGGCGCGGGCGATGCCCATCTTCACGGCATCGGCCTGCGCGGATACGCCGCCGCTCTTCACGGTGGCGAGCACATCGAAAGTAGAGACAAGGTCAGCAACCACCAGCGTACGCTTGGCGGAAACGCGCTGCTGCTCGGTTACGAAGTAGACATCGAAACCCTTGCCGTTGACCTTCCACTCGCCCGTTCCGGGACGCAGAAACACGCGGGCAATCGACGACTTGCGCCGCCCCGTTCCGTAATATTGAACCAGATCTGCCATTCAAAATCCTCTTTAGCTATCAGCCTTCAGCTGTCAGCCCGTTCGTGCCCAAACCGTTTTTGAAATCCGCTTCCGCGACTAAATTCCGGCAGTTCCAAACTGAAAACTGACGGCTGAAAGCTGCTTTTACGCCACTTCCATCGCCACCGGCGCCTGTGCCTGGTGGGGATGCTTGTCGCCGCGATAGACCTTCAACTTGGTTGCCATCTGCCGCCCCATCTTGCTCTTGGGCAGCATGCCCTTGATGGCTTCTTCCAGGATCTTTTCCGGCTTGCGGGCAAGCAGGCGCGTGAACGACTCCTCGCGCAGGCCGCCCGGGAATCCCGTGTAGCGGCGATAAACCTTTTTCTGGCTCTTGAGCCCGGTCAGCCGGACCTTCTCGGCGTTGATCACGATCACGTGATCGCCCATATCGATATACGGCACGTACTTGGGGTTTAGCTTACCGCTCAGGAGACTGGCGGCCTTGGTCGCCAGTCGGCCCAGGGTCTGGCCGCTCGCATCTACCACGTACCATTTGCGGTCAATCTTGTTGCCGCTCGGAACAAACGTCGACATCTTTTTCCTACCTTTGGAGCCGTTCATTGGCCGAGCCAACATCGGCCTTCGAAAAAAAAACCGTGGCGCACAGCACGCTCGCCCATGCCAACCGCGCACGGGCCAAAATTTCCACCCACTGCCAAACAATTCTGTTCGGGTGAGGATTACGGGGCTTACCCTCTTCGGGATCCTGACTCTGCCAGACCGGAACGCCTCTCCGGCAGAAGGTGCCTGTTTCCAGCCAAGTTCCTGAAGGGACTCAACCAGCCGGGTCCGGGCCACCTACGTCACCCCAACGACTGAGACCCGTCGTCAGGGGCCCAGTACACAGACCCCAGGCGCAACACCGCACAAGGTCTCCAGAATACGTGAAGTAGACCGCCGAGTCAATGAATGGCCGGGAGTTCCGCGGGACGAATCGCGCCGGAAAGCAGGCGGCGGAAGCCACGCGCCCGGAAAAAATCGCTCCCTCCCCCGGCCGTCACACTTTACAACACTTTACGCAGTGGTTGTCGTGGCGCAAGTTCAAGCTGGATCGGCGCGGCCTACCATCCGGGCGGATTGGACCGGCGACTTCTCGCCGCGGTCTGCGTACCCGCCAGAATCCACCCTCACGCACGGACAGGAGGTCCCTTATGCGACGCGCCTTCCCACTGCCGGTGGTCTCGCTTCTGTTCATCCTGGTGACGGCCCTTGCGGCTCGCGCCCAGGCTCCCTCGCTGCAACAGCTCTTTGCCTTCGCCTGCACATCCACATCCTGCCCTGACGGCAAGGAGCCGGACGCCCTGATCCTGGCTTCGGACGGAAACCTCTATGGAGTGTCTGAGTACAGCAACACCGCGACAGGAGTGGCCGGCGGAGGCACCATCTTCAAAATGACGCCGGCGGGACAGATTACGGTTCTCTACACGTTCCCGGAAAATCAGACAACCGGCTTCTTCCCCAACGGTTATGCTCCCGATGCAATCGCCGAAGGCAGCGACGGGATGCTTTACGGCGCCGCTTCGGTGGGCGGAACCACTTCGGCCAGCGCCGGCACCCTGTGGAGAATCAGCAAGACCGGGACCGGGTTCCAGGTCCTGGAGCGCTATTGCACCAGTTGCACAAGCGGCGGCTTTCCCAATTCGATTGTCGCGGGAACCGACGGCAATCTCTACGGAACCACCGGGTATGGCGGCACGTTTCCATCCAGCGGAATCTGCGAGTCGCTCGGTTGCGGGGTCGTGTTCAAACTGACTACATCGGGGGCGTACACCGTTCTGCACGCCTTCAACGGAACCAGCGAAACATCGGAGCCGCTCGGGGTAATGCAGGCATCGGACGGCAACCTCTACGGGGCGACCGGCGGCAATCTCAGCGAAGGCTCGGTCTTCAAACTAACGCCGTCGGGCCAGTTCTCGACACTGCACCTCTTCGGCAGCGGAACCTATGCGCTGGCAGGGGTGACCCAGGCTTCCGATGGCCTGCTCTACGGCTTCTCGCATGTGGTCAGCGCCCCCGCGGTCGAGTTGTTCAACATCACCACCGGCAGGGTCCTTCCAGAATCTTGCCCAGATCACGCAGCCGTTGTTCAAGCAGTTCGGGCTTGCCCAGCCGATCCAGGCATCGGATGGCAATCTCTGGACCGCGGCTGCCGAGGGCGGTTCCGGCAACTGGGGCCGCGTCCTGGCGGTCACCACCAGGGGCGCGATCGTGCAGAGTCTGAGCTTCACCAGCAAGAACGGGAGCTTCGCAACCGGCAAGCTGGTCCAGCTCGCCGACGGAACCCTCTATGGGACCACCATCAAGGGCGGCACCACCTCCACCGGATCCACTGCCTCGGGGGTGATCTACACCGTCACCGGGCTTCCCGCCCGCTGAAAGCAACGGCCGATCGTTGGCCCTGCAGCGAGTCGCAAGATCCGCTCAGGCAAAGAAGCTGACCTTACCGGAAAGAGTCGCCTGCGAACCGGTCTGGGGGCCGGAGTCTTCCTCCGCCTCCAATGCATCGTCTTCGTCTTCCAATCCCCGCTTCGCTTTGCCATGGGCGGGGCTGTATTCGTCATCGCGCGAGTGACCCAGGTATTCGACTTCGAACACCCGCGAGAGGTCGGGCGCAACCGGGGATGGCTTGACCATCGTAACCCGGGAAATGGCGGAAATCGGGCCGATATCCATGGCGTTCCTCCCTGCTCTTCGTATCGGCATGGAGAGGTGGAACTTTAAGCGTTTTCTGAGGACCCGGTGTCCCGGTTCGATACACAATTCGATTCAATCGGTGCGAGGCACGATCGGCGCTATTCTTTGCTGTCGGCTGGCCCGCGGCCGCGCCCCCGCGCCAGCCGCGACAGGACCGCAATTTCGCGCAACACCTGCTTGAGCGGACGGGCCGGCGTTCCCCACAGGACCGTGCCCGGCTTCAGGCCTTCGTTGGTGACGGTCTTGCCGCTCAGCACACCCGCCTGGCCGCCCAGGATTACGCCCTCGCCAACGTGGGCGTGGTCGCCGATGCCCACCTGGCCGGCGATCACAGCCCCCTTGCCGACCGAGCTCGACCCCGAAATTCCGGTGAGCGCAACAAGGATCACATCCTCGCCGATGTCGCAGTTGTGGCCGACGTGCACCAGGTTGTCGATCTTGGCGCCGCGGCGAATGCGGGTCTCGGCCAGGGCGCCGCGATCGATCGTGGTGTTGGCGCCGATCTCCACGTCGTCTTCGAGGACCAGCGTGCCCTGCTGCGGGAACTGGGTGTAGGCGCCGGTAGTGGAGTCGCGCACGTAGCCGAATCCGTCGGAGCCAAGCACCGCCCCGGCGTGGACCACGACCCGATCGCCCAGCGTGGTTCCGGAATAGATCACCGCGCGGGGATAGATATGGCAATCGATGCCCATGTGAACCCCGCTGCCAATCACGGCGCCGGCATCGATGCGGGAGCCGTCGCCGATGCTGGCGTTGTCTTCGATCACCGCGCAGGGACCGATGGTGATGTTCTGTCCGAGTGTGACGTCTTTGCCCACGACTGCCCCCGCCATGACGTTCTTCGCAAGAGGGCTGGTTTTGAGCGTGGTGGCCGCGCGCGAAAACCAGAGACGCGGCTGCGGGTTTTCGACGATGGCCTTTTCGGGTGGATAGGATTTCATCAGACCGGGCCGAAGCACGACGGCCCCGGCGTTGCTGCTGAGCGCGTCGGTGGCTGAAGCGCCATCCTGGGCGAAGACGAGGTCGCTGAATTCGGCCTGAACCGTGGAGTTCACGCCGGTAATCGACGTGTCCCGGCTCCCCTGCACCAGCCTGCCGCCCAGCCGCTCAACCAATTCGCCTAAAGTCATGCTCTCCTCCCAGTGCGTACGCTCTCCGCACACGCATCCACTCCCGCACAGCCACTGGTCAGGATATAGCGCTTCGCCGAGGGAGGGAGCAGGGGCCTTCAGGCCCCTGAATGCAGGTTTGCAATAGAAGCGGCTTTAGCCGCGGGCCCTTCGTCTATGCTTCTCAGGTGCGACTGCCTGATGGCCTGCGGGATGCCTTCGGCGTCATGTCCGATTCGGCGGTGATCCTCCCGGAGTATCAGAAATCGACAGGTCGCCGAGGGAGGGAGCAGGGGCCTTCAGGCCCCTGAATGCAGGTTTGCAATAGAAGCGGCTTTAGCCGCGGGCCTTTCGTCTATGCTTCTCAGGTGCGACTGGCACCGCAAGAAACGCGTACCTGCTTCGTAACGGCAGTCACGGCGCAACGCCGCAGCCTTTTCCAGGTCATGGCCAACGCGGAGCTCTTTCAGCGAACCATCCTCGAAGATCGCAGCCAGGGAAGATTCCTTCTGCACGCATTCGTCCTCATGCCAGAACACTTTCATGCCCTGATCACGCCCGCTCCAGAGGTTTCGCTTGAAAAGGCCATGCAATTTATCAAGGGCGGCTTTTCTTTTCGATTGAAAAGCAAGCTGGACGTATGGATGCGCAGCTTCAACCAGACGCAAATCATGACGAAAGAGAAGTACATTCGTTGTGTCTCGTACATCGACAACAACCCGGTCCGGCGGGGGCTGGCTTCTGCCTCGGGAATGTATCCCTTCAGTTCGGCCGTTGTCGGGCCATTGGACGCCATGCCTCTGCATCTTGCAGGCGAAATGAGGCCCGGGCCTGAAGGCCTCTTTTCGGGACTGCTGCTTTTAAGAGGCCTGAAGGCCCCTGCTCCCTACGAAATGACTCAGCTGCTCGTGTCGCACCAGTAATTGAAGAGTCGGCGGTGATTCGCTCGCGTCGATGTGTTTTGAAAGGGCACGACTTCACAGGCTGCGGAAAAACTCCGTGCATGGAGGGTACGGGCTTCAGCCCGTACATTAACCTCAGCAGAATGAACGGGGCTTTAGCCCCCGAGGGACGTTTCCTCTCTGCCCTTCGCCCGCTGTTCACTGTTTTTCCGCAGCCTCTTCAGTCGTGCCACAAACGCCCAATAAGCATGCGGGCTTTAGCCCCTGAGGGATGCCTTCGGCGTCATGTCCGGATCGGCGGTGATACGACCGGAACTGGCTCTCCGGTCCGTCCGTTGAAACCTTAAGACGGGATAGTGACCTTGGACTTTTGTCGAGGTCGAATACCTGGGCTCACAGGGCGGTTCGACCAATCCACTGGATCGGCTGCGGTTTCTCCGGAGACTGGGTATGACTTGGTGTCTTGACCGAAGATGGGTAAGTTTCACTCTCATCGCCCACTTGGCGCTGACGGCAAGCCCAATTGCGGATCTTGGCGCACAGGATACTCCCTTCCGCTTGGAGGTGAAGCTGGTAAACGTCTTTGTCGGCGTGACGGACCAGAATGGAGCCACTGTGGGAGGTCTAACCCGTGATGATTTTTCCCTTACTGAGGACGGTCGAGCGCAACAGATTGCCATTTTTGAGCGGCAATCGGACTTACCATTGAATCTACGTTGGCTATCGACACGAGCGAGAGCGTCGCCAAAGACCTGGCGGTCGAACAGCACGCGGTTCGGCGGTTCGTACGTGCAGTCTTGCGCCCCCAGGACCGGATTGGCCTGTTGGGGTTTGCGTCCACCGTGTGGGAACTGACCCCACTGACCACCAACGTCAATAAAATCGAACGCGGGATTGCCCAATTGCGCGGCGGAGGAGGCACAGCGTTCTACGACGCAATTGTCCTGGGTTCAAAGCAACTCGGTCGGCAACGGGGGCGCAAAGTTCTGATAGTGGTCTCGGACGGCGACGATACGGTCAAGGGAGCTACCTATGCCCAGGCATTGGAGCAGGCTCTCCGCAACGAAGTAGTGATCTACTGCTTGATCGACGTGCCTATCGAAGCCAGTGCCGGACGCGACCTGCGGGGCGAACACGCGCTCATCACGCTGGCCGAGGAAACTGGCGGCAAAAGCTTTTATGTAAGCGCCTACGGGCTGGATAAGACCTTCGCTCAGGTGAGCGAGGATTTGCGAACGCAGTACTTTCTAGCCTACTATCCGCACAACCAGCAACCGGGGACGAGCTACCATCGGATTCAGTTGACCATTCCGAAGGCTGCGGCGAACAGCCTCAATATCCGCTATCGCACAGGGTACTATACGGATTCGCCAGATCAATAAGAACTGAAGAACCCCATCGTGGTTGCAAACACAGTTCCGCGACAACATCCACCACCCCTACGCTACTAAAACTCATGTCGCTGGTGGATCGTGGACGACTCGTCCCCATGCCGTCCATTCGCCAGAGCAATAGGGTGTGCCATTCACTTCTTCAAATCTGGGATGACGAAGGCGAACGTGCCATCAGGTGACCAATGGGAAGGCTTCCCGGCGACTCTGTTCAAGAGAGGCTGGCCGACAACAGGAACAAACGGTCCTTCTCGACCCGTCCAGTTTTGGCCAAATGGCCTCGGGGCATAACCTGCCACATTACCCACGATCAATAGCGACCCATCCTCCAACAGATCCGCTACGCCGAGATCGACGCAGGGGTAAATGTGCTCGTCATCCACGAACACCCGCTCGACGATATGTTCTACGGCATTCTGTTTAACCACTGGGTGCGACCGTCCGAGCCATCGAAAGGAGTACTTTCGCGGCAGCGCATTGCCGCATTTTTCCTCTGCAATCCGAATGACTTCTTCGATTGTTTTCTCTACGAATTTGCCGAACTGTTCCCGCGTCATGTTTGTGCTGAATCTGCCGATGTGATCGCCCTGCCCTCAGTAAAGCCCCGGCTCGCCCGGCGGCCGCGTCTTCCAGCGCCGGTGGATCCAGAGCCACTGGTCAGGATAACGGCGTATCCAGGCCTCCAGCACATCGTTGCACTGCTGGGTGGCGGCGAGGATGTCAGCTTCGTGATCGCTGCTGGTGGTGAAGACCAGCTCCGGCCCGAAATGCAGAACATATTTTTGCTCGGCGGATTCCCAGAGCAGAAACCCCGGCACCACGGCGGCGCCCGTCTTGAGCGCGACACGCGCCAGCCCCGACGCCGTGCATGCCGTGATTCCGAAGAACTTCACGAACACGCCCTGGGGCGGCGTCATGTTGGTGTCCATCAGAATGCCGACGGTCTCGCCGGAGCGCATCGCGGTCAGCAAACCGCGGGCGAAGTCATCCTTGTGCAGCACGCGGTTGCCGTGCATGCAGCGAATGCTGTTCACATACTCATCGAGAAGGCGGTTGTCCAGACGACGGATCACCATGCCCATCGGGTGGCCCATCAGCGAGTGATAGAAGCTCGACAGTTCCCAGCCGCCCAGGTGGCCGGTGAGCACCAGCACGCCGCGTCCTCGGGCCGACGCCGCGACATAATGCTCCAGGCCCTCGGTTCGAATCCACCGGTTGGTGTTCTGAGCGGTGTAGCGCGGCATGCGGCAGAATTCGACCAGTTGCCAGCCGAGATTGCGGAACACGTGGCGCAGGATCTTTTTTCTGGCTTGGGACGAGAGCTGGGGCAGAGCCAACTCCAGGTTGCGCTCTCCCACCCGGCGCAGGCGGACCAGCGCGAGATAACAGGTCACCGTGAGGATGCGTACTAAAAGACGGGCCAGCTTTCGCGGCGGCCATCCCAGGGTGCGCGCCACCGCCAGCACCAGCCAATACTCAATCCGCTCCCGCATGTTTATTGGGCAAAGAACAAGTCTAATTGGTCGGAAGCTCGGAAAGAGTCAAGGGTTGAAAGCGGCGCGCCAGGATGCAAATGCGGGGGCCGTGGTCTCCCACCCTTTCGCCAAAACGAAGGCGAAAAGGTGGGCACGGAGGATTCCTGGCTTGCAGACCCGCTCCCTTTTTTCAACACACGGTTGTCTCAGTGGCGCTTGGCTTCGAGGAAGTGGTGCGCCACATCCTTCACAAATTCGACGGAACCCGCGGGCGGAGCGACGTCGCCCTTCAGGATCGCCTGAAAGCTGTGGGGGTGGCCGAAGTAGATCTCGGTGTCTTCCTGGTTCTGGCTCACCACGGTGCCATCCAGGCTGATCCCGGCAAAAACTCCCTTGCTGCGGGAGTAGGTGAGCAGTTCCGCGTTCATCTTCCAGTCCGTCGATGCCTGGGTATTGCGGCCCACGGGTCCGGCTGCCGCGGCGGCGTCGCCGCCGATCTTGAACTTGTTTTTGAGCAGGTCCTGGAAGCCGTGATCGTTCACCGCAATCAGGACCAGGTCGGTCGACTGCCCGCCGATCTGGAGTCCCCACGAGCCTCCGGCCATGCGGATAAATACCGGCGCGCTCCATCCGTGCCCGGTGCGGCAGGTCACCACGCCCTGTCCGTACTGGGCGCCAAAGACGAACGCGCCCTTGATCAGTCCCGGGACCACGCCCACGCAATAAGCCTGCTCGAGGATGTTCATGGGGATGCTGCGGTCCCCCGCCGCCATGACCTGATCCAGAACGGTTTTGGCGGCGTCGACGCGATCCTGGAGGTCTTCCTTGGTCGAGGCCGCAAGAGCCGTGCATGACATCACAAAGCAGAGCCCCAGGGAGACAAGCGTTTTCTTCATTTCCGAAATCCTTTCGTTGCCGCGGTGGAGAGGAGCCGCGGGCTCCATAAGCCTTTGACAGAAAAAGCGGGCAAGAGTTGTTGTGCGCGAACCAGGCCCCAAAACCTTCGACCGGAAAGGGCCCGGCATCAGGCTATCGCACCGAGGGCGGAACGGAGACAGGCCTGGGAGGTTTCTGAACCTTGGGCGGCACTAGGGAGGAAAGGGATGGGGGAGGTGGAAACAGGACGAAATCTGTCGGGAGTGAGAGGCTATCTCTCAAAAAGACAAAAAAGAGGAGTTCCCTGGCACCATGTGAACCATGCCGGCAGGGAACTCCTTTCCCCAGATCTGCGTTGTTTCTAGAGCTATTCTGTGGAAATCAAGGTCATGTGACAAGAGTACGAAGGGACAGTGGATTTTAGTAACCACTCAACCAGTACTATAAGTAACAAATTTCGCCCTGCTTTCGCTCAGCCGTCCCGACGGGGTTCATTTGTCAACCTGGATTTCCTCGCCGGTTGCCTGCGCCGAGCGCCGGTTCAGCATACGGATCGAGAGCTCGATCCGATTCTCCGCCCCCGTCTTTCGCATCAGGCGGCCGACATGGGCCTTCACGGTTCTCTCCTCAATCCCCAATTGCTCGGCGATTTCCCGATTCGACTGGGCCAGAAGAATCAAATCAAGCACCTGGCGCTCCCGGGCAGTCAGCTGCAATCCTCCCGTACCCCCGGCGCCGGGTACACCGAGAAGCCGGTCGATTAACCTGGAAAGGAGCCGGCGGGGAGCCCAGATGGAGCCGCTGACCACGATATCGATCGCCATGCGCACCGTGTGGGGGTCGGCCGACGAACTCAGGTAGGCCCGCGCCCCGGCGGTAACGGCTTCAAGGACCAATTCGTCGTCGTTATCAGGCCCGATCACAATTTGCCGGATCGCCGGCCGCGACCGCTTGACGCCCTCCAGCGTCTTCATCCCCTCGGCCGAGGAGTTGAAATCCACTACCAGGTAAAGCAGTTCCGCGTCGGCCAGAAGATCCTCCAGAGTGCCGACCACGGGAACCAGCTGCGGCTTTCCCGGCTGCGGCGCCTCCTCAAAGACCGTGGACAGGCCCGCAAGCCGGATAGGCTCGCCGGCCAACACGCCGATGCGGATCGGAGGCGGATTGGAATCAGGAACCAAGGTTTGTGTTCCTCCGGGCCCGGGTCGTCGACCCTGGTTGCTTTCGATGCGGCGTTCTGTTTTCAAAGCTTGGGTAAAACAATGCCCTGCTGTTTCTGATACTTCCCCTTGCGGTCGGCGTAGCTGATCTCGCAGGGTTCATTGCCTTTGAAGAACAGGATCTGGCAAAGGCCCTCATTGGCATAAATCTTCGCAGGCAGGGGGGTCGTATTCGAAATTTCCAGGGTGACGAACCCTTCCCACTCCGGCTCGAAGGGAGTGACATTGACGATAATTCCGCACCGGGCATACGTCGACTTTCCCACACAAATCGTGAGGATATCGCGGGGAATACGGAAGTATTCAATCGACTTGGCCAGAGCGAAGGAGTTAGGCGGGACAATGACGGAGTTGGCCTGCACCGAGACGAACGATCGCTCGTCAAATGCCTTGGGATCGATGATGGCGCTGTTCACATTGGTAAAGATCTTGAACTCGTCCGAGACCCGCAGGTCGTACCCGTACGAGGACAAGCCGTAGGACACGACTCCCTCCCGGATCTGCTTCTCGCTGAAAGGCTCAATCATCCCGTGTTTCAGTGCCTGCTCACGGATCCACCGGTCACTCTGAATGGACATGCTTCTCCTGTTCCGGATGCAGCCGCGCCATCCGGCTTCGAATACACAATCGCCGATCTTGAATTTTTGCTTGAACTACGGGGTGTGTATTCCGCTTGAATTCCTTATCTTAAGGGAGTCGTCCGCGCAGTGACAACGAGGGCCGGCCCGGAAGCGGAGGAAAACCGGTCCCTGTTCGTCGGCCACAGTGCAGAATTGCCCCGGATTGGGAGGGAAACCGGGCACGGCTCAAAAAGGGTTGTTCCCCTCTCGACGCAAATCCTGTAGTATCACAGGGGTAGGGCGAAGTTGACTCCATCGAATCGTGCAGCGAGGTTCCCCCTTTGATCAAGCAGGACATCGTCCATCACGTCATCGAGCGCACCGGTCTGCCCAGAACCAAAGCCGAAGCCGCGGTTGACACGGTCTTCGAGGGATTAAAAGAGGCACTGACGGCAGGCGAGCGCATCGAACTGCGCGGATTTGGTGTTTTCAGCGTCCGCGCGCGCAAAACCGGTATCGGCCGCAATCCCCGCACCGGCACCGAAGTCAGCATCACCCCCGGCAAAGCCGTCCGGTTCAAACCCGGCAAGGAACTGCACGCGCTCGAAACCGGCAAATCTGAAAACGGCAAGTGAAGAGCAGCGGCGCTGGCGAGTTAGCGCGGTGCTGAATACGCGTCCGATCCAGCTGCGCGAATTTCTTGGCTCTGTCACATCAGCCGCTGCGCATCCACGTCCACGACCACGTTTCGGCGCGGCACCTCGGCCGCCTCGGCATGCGCCAACATCCCGCGCAGCGCCGCATTCAGCGTCTTGCGCGACGCTGCCTTCAGAATCAGGTGAAAGCGATAGATTCCCTTGATCCGCGCCACCGGCGCAGTGCATGGACCGAGCACCCGCACTCCTTCCGGCGCTGCCTTCTGAAACCACTTGCCCAATTCCGCCGACCAGCGCGCAGCGTCTTCCAGTTTCTCTGCCTGCACCAGGACATTCGCGAGCACGCCGAAGGGGGGATAGTGCATCCAGCGGCGATATTTCAATTCCCTTTCCACAAAACTCGTATAGTCGTGCGTGCCGGCGGCCACGATTGCGTAGTGGTCGGGATAGTAGGTCTGGACGACCACCCGGCCGCGCAGATCGCCGCGCCCCGCTCGCCCCGATACCTGGGTCATCAGCTGAAACACGCGCTCGGCGGCGCGGAAGTCGGGCATGGACAGGGCATGATCGCAGCCCACCACACCCACCAGGGTTACGCCATGAATGTCGTGGCCTTTGGCGATCATCTGCGTCCCTACCAGTAAATTGATCTCTCCCGAATGCAGCCGCGCCAGCAGCCGCTCCAGGTCGTGGCGTCCGCGCACCGTGTCGCGATCCATGCGGCCGATGCGCGCGGTGGGAAAGATCTCCGTCAGACGTTCTTCGCCCTGCTCCGATCCCGCACCCAGGTAGTACAAATGTTCGCTGTCGCACTTGGGACAACGCGCCGGCACGGTGCGCCGAAAGCCGCAGTAGTGACACTCCAGCCGCTGACCTTCGCGCGCAATCTCGGCCTGGTCGGCGGGAGGCTTGTGGTGGGTCAGCGCGATGGCGCAGTTCTGGCACTCCAGCTTGGCGCCGCAGGCTCGGCACATCACCGCGAATGAATAGCCGCGGCGGTTAAGCAAAATCAGCGCCTGCTCCCCGCGATCGAGCGCGGCCTGGGTCTGCTCGATCAGCGCCCGCGAGAAGAGGTGCTCCTGCCCGGTGGCCTGAAACTCGCGGCGCATGTCAATAAGTTCCACTTCCGGGAGCGGCCGGTTCATGACGCGCTGGCTGATGCTGATGCGCGTGTATTTGCCTTGCGCCGTGTTCTGCCAGCTTTCGAGTGACGGCGTAGCCGAGCCGAGAACCACCACGGCATTGTCAATCTTGGCCCGCATCACCGCGACGTCGCGGGCGTTGTAGCGCGGCGTCTCTTCCTGCTTGTAGCTCTGGTCGTGCTCTTCGTCCACCAGGACCAGCCCGAGATTCGGCAGGGGAGCAAAAATCGCCGAGCGCGTGCCCACGACGATGGGCGCGTCGCCTCGCCGGATGCGCCGCCACTGCTCGCTGCGTTCCTCGGGCGTGAGCGCGGAGTGCAGCAAGGCGACCTTCTGCCCGA
Organism: uncultured Acidobacteriota bacterium; assembly: GCA_963730805.1. Classification (GTDB taxonomy): domain Bacteria; phylum Acidobacteriota; class Terriglobia; order Terriglobales; family Acidobacteriaceae; genus Telmatobacter. Next base: position 358,488 of record CAVSTL010000008.1, read on the forward strand.
ATGCCGCATCGAGCAGCCCGACGCTTTGCGGAGTGAGGCCGATCTCCGGAACAAGCAGAATCGATGCCAGCCCGCGATCGAGCGCGCGCTGCATGGCGGCAAGGTAAACCGCCGTCTTTCCGGATCCCGTCACCCCGTGGAGCAGGAAGGCATGAAAGCCGCCCAGGGCGCCAACCACCGCCGCCAGCGCGTCGGTCTGCGGCTCGTTGAGGCGGATCGGGAGATGCGGCCCTTCGAGACCGCCCAGGCGAAAGGCCGCGGGGCGCTCGTCGATGCGCACCAGTCCGCGCCGCACCAGGGTCTGCAGCGTGGACGAAGGCAGGTCTTTCTGCCGCAACTCCGTCAATGGCAGTTCGCCTCCGCAGGCCGCCAGTTCAGCCAGGATGGCCTGTTGATTTTCGGTCAGCCTGGGAAGCCGCGTCTCCGGCAGCAGCACCACGAACCGCTCAGTGCGGCGCGCATCGCGCTCCATCGCCGCGGTCTCGCGCGCAATCCACTTCTTGCGAACCAGGGAGGCGAGCACAGCCAGCGTGGCGTCAGTGGCGGTGCGCAGGGTGGAAACCTTCACGGGGTCGCCGCTGGCCAGCCGCTCCAGGACGCGGTGCGCCAGGTTTTTCCCTTCTTCTCTCGATCCCTCCGTCCCTTGGTCCCTTGGTCCCTCGTTCCCTTGGTCCCTTGGTCCCTTGGTCCTTGGTCCCTTGGTCCCTTAGTCCCTAGGTCCCTTGGTCCCTTGGTCCCTGTCGTATCCCCATCCATGGCTTTCGCCAGCGCGTCGCGCCCCAGGTCGGTGATCCGGTAGTAGACGATGCGCCGCACTTCCGCCATCAGCGGCAGCATTCCGCGCAGAACTTCACCCAGAGGAGCCAGGTAGTACTGCGCCATCCACTCGCCCAGCTTGAGCAGAGGCTCGCCCAGCAGCGGACCGCCATCCTCATCGAGCATCGCCTCGATAGAACGAACCTTGAATTCGGGCGGCGCCATCTCGCTTACCGAAGTCACAATGCCGATCAGCTTCTCGCTGTTGAACGGGACAATGACGCGCGTTCCGCGCTGCGGCCGCTGCCCGTCGCGGAGCGCATAGGTAAACGTCCGGTCGAGGGGCAGGGGCAGCGCGACTTCGCAGTAAGCAGGCATGGGCGGCAAGAATCAGTGTAGGGGATATATCTCGAAAGAAACGCCGAAAGTGGTATAACAGTTATACTATATGAGGTTCGAGTTCGATCCGCGCAAGAGCAGGATGCTTCGCAAGAACCCCAGGCGCGGCATCGGCTTTGAAGAAGCTCGGGAGATTTTTGAGCATCCTTACTACCTTGATGAGCGCAACGATTTTCCTGAACAATTCCGGGCCATCGGCTGGGTCGGGGCGATTCTTTATTCGCTGATTTTCGAGGTCCGATCCGACGAGGAGGGCGAGTTCTTTCATCTGGTAACACTGTGGAAATCCACCAAAGAGGAGCAAGCGCTTTATGAAGAGCATTCGTAAGAGCAAGCGAACGCCCTCCCCGAGGAGATCGCCCGGCTTGCCGACAAAAGCGAAGACGTTTCCCGGTTCTTTTCCGGCGCCGGCCGCATGATCTCTCCGGTTCAGCGTGTGAATGTCGATTTCGCCGCGCCCATGCTGGGCGAACTGGATGAGGCCGCAAAGGAGCTGAATATCAGTCGCCAGGCCGTCATCAAGACCCTCATTCGCCAGGCACTCGATCAGCGATACATGGCACGAAGCGCCGCAGCCTCATCCCGGCGAAATTAGCGCCGCCTCTTGCACAGGACCCGCATCGCGCATCCCCGCGTGCGGGCATTACAATTCATTGCTGATGACACCCAAAGTCTCCACGCCGGCCGCTCCCGACAAGAAAGCCTCGACTCCTTCCCCTTCCCGCCCCGCCAAGGGTCCCATCACGCTGGCCATCGACATCGGAGGCTCCGGTCTGAAGGCCATGCTGCTCGATGCGGCCGGCGCGCCGGTCAGCGAGCGGCAGCGCGTTGCCACGCCGGCAGTGCCCGCGCCCAAAGCCGTCCTCGAAGGCCTCGATACGCTGCGCGCGCTGTTTCAGGATTTCGACCGGGTGTCGGTCGGCTTTCCGGGCGTGATCAAGCACGGAACCACGTTTACGGCCGCCAATCTGCACCCCGGGTGGGTGGGTTTTCCGCTGCAACTGGAGCTCGAAAAACGCTGGAAGAAGCCGGCGCGCGTTTGCAACGATGCCGCCGTACAGGGCTACGGAGCCATCAAGGGAAACGGCGTGGAAATGATGATCACGCTGGGAACAGGCATGGGCTCTTCGCTGTTTACCGAGGGCCGGCTCTGCCCCGGCCTCGAACTCGGCCACCATCCCTGGAAGAAGCACACCTACGAGGACTACATCGGCCGCCGCGGCCTTGATAAGTACGGCAAGAAGGCGTGGAACAAGTTCATCCAGGAAGCGATCGCGCAGACCGCTGCCACGTTCAACTGGGACCACCTCTACATCGGCGGCGGCAACACCAAAAAGATCGACTTCAAGCTGCCCAAGAATGCCGAGATCGTTTCCAACGAAACCGGCCTGCTGGGGGGCGTGGCGTTGTGGAACGACGATGTGCTGACGGCCAGGAAGCGATGATCTCCGCGGCAGAATCTTCGCTTCCCGCATTCCTGAGGGACGCCTCCAATGCAAAGGGTACGGGCTTCAGTGTCTGCGTGAGAACTGGACTCGGCGCCAACTTGCTAACCTGCTACGTCGCGAAGCGACGCTAACTTGCCGATTTTGAATTCAACCGGTATTTCCCGATTCTCCCCGCCAGTCAAAGTTGGTTCTCACGCACACACTTCGGCCCCTGCATCAACTTCACCGGCTGCGGAAAACTCCGTGCACGGAGGGTTCGGGCTTCAGCCCGTACATTAACCTCAGCAGAATGAACGGGGCTTTACTATCTGCGTGAGAACTGGACTCGGCGCCAACTTGTGACTAACCTGCTACGTCGCGAAGCGACGCTAACTTGCTGATTTTGAATTCAACCGGTATTTCCCGATTCTCCCCGCCAGTCAAAGTTGGTTCTCACGCAACACTTCAGCCCCTGCACCAACTTCACTGGCTTGCGGAAAAACTCCGTGCATGGAGGGTACGGGCTTCAGCCCGTACATTAACCTCAGCAGAATGAACGGGGCTTTAGCCCCCGAGGGACGTTTCCTCCTCGCCCTTCGCCCGCTGTTCACTGTTTTTCCGCAGCCTCTTCAGCCAAAGCCATGGGGCCGGCCCCAGAGGGACTTCTTCCCTTTTGCAATTCGCTCCTGGATCCCTCTTTTTCCGCAGGCTCCTTCGCCGCTGAGGGATGTCTCTGGGCCGCCGGGAACGGATTTATGAAACACTCCATCCCCGCGCTTCTGCGCAGAAACTCCCTTTGCAGATAATTACCGCCTCCTGGGGCACAATAACTCCAGGAGCAAAGGGTCTGCCATTATGAGAAACATCACCGTCTCCGTCACCGATCATACGTATCACCAGGCAAGAGTCTGGGCCGCCGAAAACAACACCTCGATCTCCGCTGCGGTCGAATACATGCTCGAAAACATGAGCAGCATCCTCCGGGTGCGCAAACCGCCGCGCCAGCCCCGCCGCAACAACCGCTTCGCCGTTCCCTCAAAATTTGCTGCCCAATTGGACAGTGAAGACGTGATCAAGCTTCTAAGTCAACAGGACTCAATGTTTTCCGTCCGCGAATCTCGCAGAAACACCGAATTCTCGCAGTTGTGAAGTGGTCCCGCAACCCGCGCGGAATCATGCCCTTCCCCCCACCCTCTTCACGCGAGAATTACCCCCGGGCCGGCGTTTTCAGCCCCAATTCGCGCATCGCAATCTGCAGATCGGCCCAGGCTTCCTTTTTCTGACGCGGATCGCGCAGCAGGAATGCGGGATGATACGTGACGATCAGCTTGGCGCCGCGGAACGGAATGCACGCGTCCCCGTAGTCCTGCCAGCGGCTGGCGCTGGCCAAGCAGATACGTCGCAGCGGTCGCGCCCAGGGCGACGATCACTTCAGGCCCTACCACGTCGATCTGGCGGAACAGAAACGGCGAGCAGGTATTCGCCTCTTCCGGCTCCGGCGTTCGGTTGCCCGGAGGACGGCACTTGACCACGTTGGCGATGTACACCTCCTCGCGCTTCAGGCCCATCGCCGTAATCATGTTGTTGAGTAACTGTCCCGCGCGGCCCACGAACGGGAGGCCCTGCGCGTCTTCATCGGCGCCGGGGCCTTCCCCCACAAACATGAGGCGCGCGGTGGCCGAGCCGTCGGCGAATACGAGCTTGTTGCGGCCTTTGTGCAGGGCGCAACGCGTGCAGTCGCCGATGTCTTCGCGGATGAGGAGCAAGGCGGCGGCTTTGTCGGCGGGCTTGACTTCGGTAGCGATGGCGGGCGGCGCGGAAATCGGCTTGCGGGGCGGAATGGTTTCGTTCTCCTCAACTACATCAACCTGGGGTGCGAATTGGGGTGCCACAGAAACGAGCTCGGGCGCGCCCGGACTCGATTCTGAGACATGGGCGGACTGCGCCAGCAGTTCAGGATCGACGGGGCGGCGATAGAACTCGGTCATGCCGAGGTCGCGATAAAAGCGCAGGCGCGCAATCAAAGCTTCCCTGATGGATGGATCGATCGCACCTGGCATGGATTCTTACTCGATGATCAGTTGGCGGCGGGAGGTTGAAGGCATTGAGGACTGGCTCAGTACTTCATCCTGGGCCGAGGTGCCTTCGATCTCGACCATCAGCGGTTTGGGCCGGCGCAGGGCGAGAATCTCGTCGAGGATGCGATCGGCCAGCTTGCGTTTCGGCATCTCCGGAAGCTCGCTGGCGGTGGTCGGAGTAAGGAAGGTTGCGGCGTTGCGGTCGGCGTCGATGCCTACGTGGTCGCCGGCCACGTCGTTCACGACAATGGCGTCGGCCCCCTTGCGCAGCAGCTTGGCCCGGCCGTTCTCCATGCGGTTCTGGGTTTCGGCGGCGAAGCCGATGATGAGTTGTCCGGGATGGCGCCGCCGGACGACCTCGGCGAGAATATCTTCCGTGGGCGCAAGCTCGATGGTGAGCGGCCCTGTGCGCTTGAGCTTCTGCTCGGAAACGTTGAGAGGACGATAGTCGGCGACGGCGGCGGCCTTGATCACCATGGTGGCCTCGCCCATCCGCTCCAGGACCGCCTTGCGCATTTCATCGGCGGTGGTGACTTTGATGATTTCGCAGTGCGACGGCGGATACAACGCCGATGGGCCGCTGATCAGGATGACGCGGGCTCCCCGGCACTGTGCGGCTTCAGCCAGCGCGTAGCCCATCTTGCCGCTGGAGCGGTTGCCGAGAAAACGAACCGGGTCGAGCGCTTCGCGGGTGCCTCCGGCGGTGACCAGAACCACTTCGCCGGCCAGGTCGTGGCGGCGCCCGAGCGCGTTGAGCACCGCGTCGGCGATGGCCGCGGGTTCAGCCATGCGGCCCGCGCCTACCATGCCGCACGCCAGTTCGCCGGTGCCGGGCTCGATGACGCGCACGCCGCGCTGGCGAAGCGTTTCAAGATTCGCCTTGGTGGCGGGGTGGTCCCACATGTTCACGTTCATGGCGGGAGCAACCAGGACGGGAGCATTGGTGGCCAGGTACATGGTGGTCAGAAAATCGTCGGAAATCCCGTGCGCGAATTTGGCGAGGATATTGGCGGTGGCCGGTGCAACCACCAGCGCCTCGGTCCACTGCGCTTCGCCGATGTGCTCGATGGAGGAATCGTATGCGCCGTCCGCGGTGCAGGCCTCATCCCACAGGCTGGTGATCACCTTGTGTCCCGAAAGCGCGGCAAAGGTAAGCGGCTGCACGAACTTCGTGGCTGCCTCGGTCATGACCACGTGCACTTCGAGGGCCTGGCGCTGCAGTTCGCGCACCAGCTCCGCCGCCTTGTAAGCGGCGATTCCGCCCGATACGCCTACGGTTACCCTCATGGCTCGATTGTAAAACAGTTGTCAGTTCTCAGTTTTCAGTTTGTCAGTTCAAAAACAAATCCCACCCGGACATGCGTCGGGGTGGGACGACCGATTCTAAAAATACGCGGAGCGCCAGCCAATCGCGAGCCGGCTCGTTCCATACGCTTCGCGGCGATGTCGCTACGCAGCCCAGTCAATCCGACTGTTCGCCGACAACTGATAACTAGCTGAGGATCGGCACGCCGCCCTCATCCACGAGGGGCTTGACGACGGGAACGTCCTTCTTGACGTACGCGATCTTGCCGGCATTCACTTCGTCCTGCGCGATCCTGCAGGCCTTGGTGGAGTGGGTGGGGATGAGGGCATGAGAGCCGCTCTGCAACTGACGGGCCCGGCGTGCGGCCACAAGAACCTTGCGATAGTTCGAGTCGAACTTGGTTTCAATCGTCATCAGGATCCTCGTCAAAGTTCAATTGCTGCTGGCCGGTGGGATGGATGATCCCAAAGGCCTCCAGCACCGGTTTGAGCCGCTCCTGGGAATTGGTCTGGCGGCAGGCCGCTGCCACTTCCAGGACACGACTGGAGCGAAACGCGATCGGTTCGCTGTTGCGATAGTATCTCTCAGCCAGCACGATTGCTTCAAGCTGGGCCACGGCACGGTCAAGTATGTCGTTGATGAGAATGTAGCTGTACTCGCGGTATTTCTCGATTTCCTTGCTGGCCTCGCTGAGCCGGCGGTAGAGTTCCGCCTCGTTCACACCGCCTTCCGCGCGGCTGCGGTTGCGCAAACGTGTCCGTAGCACCTTGGGATTGGGAGGCAAGACAAAGATGCTCACTGCCTCGGGCACGGTGTGCCTGACCTGTTCGGCTCCCTGCACGTCAATGTCGAGAATCAGGTCGTGTCCTTCGCGGCGTGCATCGTCGAGCGACTGGCGAGCGGTTCCGTAACAATGGCCGAAGACCTCGGCATGTTCCAGGAACTTTCCCTCTGTCACCATGCGGTCGAATTCAGCCCGCGACGTGAAGTAATACTCGCGACCGTGTTCCTCTGAGCCGCGGGGGGTACGGGTTGTCCACGACACCGAGAAATCGACCCCGCTTACCTGCTTGCGAAGCTCACTTACCAGCGTGCTTTTGCCTGAGCCCGACGGCGCCGAAATGATGAAAAGAATGCCTGCCAATGTCGTGTCTTCCCCTGGTGCGCTAGCTGTTAGCTGTTAGCTTTTAGCTATTAGCTTTCTGATTCCAGCTTCGCATTGAATCCCGCTGCCCGATCTAAAAGCTAAGAGCTAAAAGCTAATGGCTGTCTCACTCCACGTTCTGAATCTGTTCGCGAGCCTTTTCGATTTCCGCCTTCATGGCCAGGCCCAGTTCGGTAATGCGGGTTCCCTTCCCGCCCACCCCGCCGGTCTTCGACAGCAGCGTATTCGCTTCGCGATTCATCTCCTGAAGCAGGAAATCGAGCTTCTTGCCCACTTCGCCGCTGGCGGCCAGCAGTTCGCGGAAGTGCCCGATATGGGTAGTCATGCGCGCCAGTTCTTCGGCGATGTCGCTGCGGTCGACAAGCACGGCGACCTCCTCGAGCAGCCGCTGCCGATTGAACTCCGTTCCCGTTGCGGAGATGAGTCGCTGGGTCAGCCGCTCCTGGTAGCGCTGCTCCACTTCGGGGCGCAGCATCGCCACTCCCTCAACCGCATCCGCGAGCCGGTTGAGCGAAGCGCGGAGAATGGCTTCAAGCGATTCCCCTTCCCGAGCGCGCATCGTCTTCAGTTCTTTGAGCAGGGGAACAATCTGCTGCTGCACGCTTTCGGCCAGCGCCGCCAGTTCTTCTTCGCCATTGCCGCGATTGTCGCTTTGCAGCGCGCCGGGCAGGCGGAGAATCCCGTTCAGATCGGGCTGCCCCTGAATGCCGAACTCTTCCCGCGCCGAATTGAACGCGGCCAGGTAACCGGAAACCAGGTCGCGATTGTAGCCGGCAACCTGCTGCCCGCCACGATCCACCGAGAGCATCAGTTCCACGTGGCCTCGCACCAGGTGCTCCTTCAGTGCGCGGCGCAACTCCATTTCGAGCGCGTCCAGGCCGTTGGGAAGCCGGAGTTGGACATCGAGAAAGCGGTGGTTCACGCTCTTGAGACTGAGCGTGTAATTCACCTGGTCGTTCACGCGCACCTGGACCCGCGCAAATCCGGTCATCGAATAAATCGGCATCGTGCTATTCCTCTGCCTCCCCTGAGAGCGCCGGCTCCAGAAGCTGCGGATCGTGCGGCCCGGCCTCAAGCTCGATTGGTTCCAGAGCATGCGGTTCCGGCACGTCCATGAATTGCAGTTGATACAGCCGTTGATAAGTGGGGGAGTTCAAGAGAAGTTCGTCGTGGGAACCGATGGCCGTGATCCGGCCATCTTCGAGCACCGCGATGCGATTGGCGCGGCGAATGGTGCCGAGGCGATGCGCGATCACCAGCACGGTGCGGCCCTGCACCAGGTTGCCCAGCGCCTCCTGCACCAGCGATTCGCTTTCCGCATCGAGGGCCGAGGTGGCTTCGTCGAGGATCAGAATCGGGGAGTTCTTCAAAATCGCGCGGGCTATGGCAATACGCTGCCGCTCGCCGCCCGAAAGGCGGAAGCCTTTTTCGCCGATGACGGTGTCATAACCCTGCGGCATGCGAAGGATGAAGTCGTGTGCCAGGGCGTTACGCGCGGCATGCTCGACCAGTTCCAATTTCACATCGGGCTGGCCGTAGGCGATGTTGTTGCGCACCGTGTCGTTGAAGAGAATGGTCTCCTGCGTCACCTGCGAAACCTGCCGGCGCAGCGAGGACAAGGTCAGATCCCGGATATCTTTGCCGTCGATCAGGATGCGCCCCGAAGTCACGTCAAAGAACCGGGGAATCAGGTTGACGAGGGTCGACTTGCCGGCGCCGCTGGGGCCGACCACCGCCAGCACTTCGTTGGCATTCACGGCCAGATCGACGTTGTGCAGAATCTGGTGCTCGCCTTCCTCGGTGGAATAGGAAAAGCCGACATTTTCAAATTGGACCGAGGAATGGAAGCGCCGCAGCGATATCGCATGCGGCTTTTCCTTCACATCGTCCTTGTCGTCGAGGAAAGCGAAGATGGAACCGGACGCGCCCATGGCCTGCTGGAAGCTGTTGTAGAAGTAAGCAAACTTGCGCACCGGGTCGTAAAGCTTGAAGAGCACGATGATGAAAGCCCCGAACGCGCCGATGGTCATGCGGTTGTGCTGGATTTCGTTGCGGCCGATGAACAGCAGGAGCGCAATGGCAATGGCCCCGATGGTGTCCATGAGGGGAGAACTGATGGACTGGATGCGCACGCTGCGCAAATTGGCGCGCAGCAGGCGTCCCGCGGCTTTCTTGAAGCGCAGAACTTCCCAGATCTCCGTGTTGAAGGCCTTCACGATGCGATTGCCGGTCACGGTCTCGTGCAGGATGTTCTGGATCTCGGCGAGTTTATCCTGGCCGCTGCGAGTGCGGGTGCGGACTTCGCGGCCGATTCTGCGGGATGACGTAACGACAACCGGGATGAACAAAAGCAACGCCCAGCTCAGATAACCACCCAGGCGAATGACAATGACCAGGCCAACGATGAAGGTGAAGAACTGCTGCAGAAATTCCCCGATGACCGAGCTGACCGCGATCTGCACGCGATCCACGTCGTTGATGAGCGTGGAAAGGATGGTGCCGGTGGCGTGCTTATGGAAGAAGCTGGAAGAGCGGCGCAGGGTTGTTTCGTAAAGATGATTGCGCAGGTCGGTGATCATCCCGAATCCCGCGGAGTTCACCAGGTAGGTTCCGAGGTAATCGCACAGCCCCTTGATGATGGTGGACCCCACCAGCGTGAAGGCGACCACGTTCCAGGCATTGTGTATATGCAGGAAATGAGGAAACAGGAGACGCAGGTCGAAATGCCACGGGGAATGCTGAACGCCCAGCGTGATGGGGCCTTCCGGCGCCTGGGGCTGCAGGACCTTGTCAAAGATGGGCTGGAAAAGCAGAGTGCGGAAATTATCGAGAAGACCGACGCCGGCCAGCAGGAGCACGCCCGGGAACCAGTGCAGCCAATACGGCAGCCCGAAACCCAGAAGCCGGAAGAATCGCCTCATGCCGGAAAGACCGCCTTACGGTTCGAGAGTTTGGGCGCGTCTTCCAAGTGAGCACACGACTCCATCTGGTAATTGTATCTGGCGATTGCGCGAAACGCTCGGATCGCGGGGTTTCCCGTCCTGGTTCTCCATCAGCCTTTCGAACCCGGGGGTAGATGAACCATCGGCACATTGGCTCCCGTGGTTTCCCACCCTTTCGACGGAAAAAAGTCGAAAGGATGGGCACGGAGTTTGTTCGGTCAGTAGGCCTTGAGTTGCTGGATCGCTTTCAGAATCGTGGCGGGCTGCGGAAGGATGGCGTCTTCGAGCACTGGCTGATAGGCGACGAAGGTGTCCAGCGCACCGACGCGTTTCACCGGGGCATCGAGGTCCTCAAAGAGCTCATCGGCAATACGCGCGGCAATCTCGGCGCCATACCCCCAGCTCAGCATGTCTTCATGGGCGACGATGACGCGACTGGTCTTGCGTACCGACGCAGCGATGGCTTCCCAGTCATACGGGTTCAGCGTACGCAGATCGAGAATCTCCACGTCGATGCCGTGCTGGCGGTGGGCCGTTTGCGCAGCCTGCAGGGCCCGGGGAACCACCGCGCCGTAAGTGACCAGGGTGATGTGCGTGCCAGGACGTACGATCCGCGCCTTGCCGAAGGGAATGGCGAACTCGGGTCCCGGGTAGGGCGCGCGGCCATAGGTCTCGCGGTAAAGGCGCTTGTGCTCGAGGAAAAGGACTGGATCGTCGCAGCGAATGGCCGTCCGGAGCAGGCCGTTGGCGTCAAGAGCGTTGGACGGAAATACCACGCGCAAACCCGGGATGTGGGTGAAGATGCTTTCGCCCGATTGGGAGTGGTAGATGGCGCCGCCGGTCAGATAGCCGCCGATGGGAACGCGTACCACGGCCGGAGCCGCCCAGGTGCCATTGGAACGCCAGCGCATCAGGGCGAGTTCATTGCGAATCTGGTGCATGGCCGGCCAGATGTAATCGAAGAACTGGATCTCGACGACTGGCTTCATGCCGCGGACGGCGTAGCCCACCGCCCTGCCCACGATATTGGCTTCCGCGAGCGGCGAGTTGAACACGCGTTCGGAACCGAATTCGGTCTGCAAACCCGCGGTCAGCTTGAAGACGCCGCCCTTCCCTTTCACCTCGTTCAGCGCATGTTCCCGGCTGGCGTCGGCCACGTCTTCGCCGTAAATAATGATGCGCGGGTCGCGCCGCATCTCGTCGCGCAGGCACACGTTGATCAAGTCCGCCATCGTTCGCGGCCCGGCCAGCTTTGTGGGAGCGGACTTTGCTGATGCATTCGTTCCGTTCGCCGCCTGCTCGGAGGCGAACGATGAGCTGGTTGGATCAAGGTCCTCGGAGTAAACATGCCGCGTGATGCCTTCGATCGGCGGAAGCGGCGCTTTCAGGGCTTCGTCCGCGGCCTCGGAGGCTTCGCCGTCCAGCGATTTCTCCAGGTCGTTGATCTGCTCGGCGCTCAGGATTCCCTCGCGCAGCAGGCGCATCTGCATGCGCGTCAATGGATCGCGCATGGCGTCGGCCTCGCGTTCCGCTGCCGAGCGGTACAACTTGTCGTCGTCGGAAAGGGAATGCGAATAGGGGCGCACGCAATGGCCGTGCACGAAGGCCGGCCCCAGGCCCGCCCGGCAGTGCTCAGCGGCCGCCTGGAATGCGCGCAGGCTGGCTTCGACATCGGTGCCGTCAATCTCGGCGAAATAGAAGTTGGGGAAATTCGCCACCAGCCGCGAAATGTTGCCGCCCGGGGTGTTGACTTCCACCGGAACGCTGATGGCGTAGCCATTGTCCTCGACGCAAAAGATGACCGGCAGTTTTTGGTTGGAGGCCGTATTGAGCGCTTCCCAGAATTCCCCCTGCGAGGTCGAGCCCTCGCCCACGCAGGTAAGCACCACTTCGTCCCCGTGGAAGGTGACGTCGTGATAGGCGCGATAGTCGCCCTCGGCTTTCGCCGCCGCCTCCGGATGGCCGCTGAAATAACGGCCCGCTTCCGCGCAGCCGACAGCGTGCAACAACTGGGTGGTCGTGGACGACGAGGTGCTGACGATGTGGAGTCTGGGGTTGCTCCAGTGGGTCGGCATCTGGCGGCCGCCGCTCGCGGTATCGGCGCCCGCTCCCACCGCCTGCAGCAGCATCTCAAGAGGCGTCACGCCCAGCGCCAGGCATAGGCCCCGATCGCGATAGTAGGGAAAGAACCAGTCGTATCCCGGACGCAACGCCAGCGCCGCGCCCACCTGCAACGCTTCGTGTCCGGCGCCGGATACCTGAAAGAAAATCTTCTGCTGCCGTTTGAGGAGAATTTCCCGGTCGTCCAACCGGCGGGAAAGATACATCAGCCGGTAAATCTCAACCATCTCCTGCGGCATGAGTCGGCCTTCCGTGCTCGCCCGAACGCTGGAAACCGCAAATCCCATTCGCCAAACTCCCTGTCGCGGTCCCCGCCTTATGCCGGGAATACCAGACTTGATTTTATCAAGATCCCGACTTCGCCTTCCGCCGGGCCGGCACCGCAAACTACAAGAATCTATTGGACTCCGGGAGGCATCGTCAACGGAGTATTTATGCCCGGGAATCCGCCCACGCTATAGCTCATCTTTTCCTTCACGCTGTGGGCCAGCTTTCCAATCTCCGCCACTTTGCGTAACTGGGCGTCGCTCAGAGAAGCGGAATCGCTCTCCGTAACTTCGTCGTTGAGTTCCTTGGCAAGTTTGAGCAGCTTTTCCGTGTCGGAGATTATCGCCTTCTGTCGTTCGGCGTTGAGCATGCGCATTCTCTTTTTATCGGGGCTGTTGGAATCGTCGCCGAACTGACCGGTCGAATCAGGATAATGCTGACCGACTTTGCCGCTGTTGTTCGAGGGAAACTGCGGATACCCAGTCCGTCCAGCCACTGAAATTCCAAGCGCCAGCGCTAACCCGAGGCCCGAGCGAAGCATCAACCTGCGCCGGTGAGCCCGCGTCAGCTTTTCGGATTCAGTGGGCTTCTCCATCGCAGCTTCCTTCTCCATTCCTGACGCCGGCGCTAGTTCCCGCCCATGGTGAGCTTCATTTTTTCTTTCACGTTGTGGGCCAGTTTCTCGATCTCATCCGCTTTGCGAATCACGCCCAGCGACAGCGTGTCCTTGCTGGTCTTGTCCACTTCCGATTTCAAATCGCTGGCGAGCTTAAGAAGTTTGGCGCTGTCGTCGGCGATCTGCCGCTTGCGCTCGGAGTTGACGGCATCGAAGTTAGCCTTTTTTGCGTTCTGCTCGTGCATGGCCATTTGTTCGTTGGCATCGGGAGGATTTGCCTGGGGCGACGCCCCAGCCCATTTGATGGGCTGTTGCGAACGCAGTTCGTAGGTGGCTCCCAGGGCCGCAAAGACGACGATGCACGCAGCAACCACCCGCCGGAACCATTTCGCCTTATCGTTGGCGGGGGTTGCCGGTTCAAGAGCATTCTTCCGATTGGGGTTGATCCGGAGCAACATGGGAATTCTCCTGGTCGACGCAGTTACGGTTCATCCTGGTTCAAACCGCGGCTCGCCGTGGCGGCCGTTGCCTGCAAATCGCAATTCTGCTCATTGCGCTCAGTCGTGGAGAAGGCGCCCATCGGGGGGAGATCTGATCAGCGGTGTTTTTCTCCACGGGTCAGCATAGACCCACTCGCCCGTTCTGAGATCCCTGGCCAATGCCGTGTAGCAAGATTCTACCTCCGTCCCTGCAACCCGGTCTTGCTTTACGACAAGGTTCACACTTTTTCCTCAGTCGCCCGGTCTGGAGAGAATCGGATCAAGCCCCAGCCTCTGCAAATATAGATAGGGAAAGAGGTGTATCGGGATGTATAGCTTCCTTCTGGTTGCAATCCGAACCGGTCTCTTTGCCGAAGGCCGATTTCTGGGCAAAGTGGTCGATGAATGGGGCCGGGACGTGCAGGAATTCGTCAGTCTCAAACTGCCGCACCTGGTGATGGTCGCAATCATCGCAGTCATTCTTGCCCGCCTCCTTCGCCTGGCCACGCACAATATGATCCGGATCGCCGAGCGCCACGCTGCAGGGGCGACCCGCGTCTCCCAGGTGCGAACCCTGGCTGGGGTAGTCCGCACGACTGGCTTGACCGCTATCGGTGTGATCGTGGGCATGCAGTTTCTGGCCGCAATCGGTGTCAACCTGGCGCCCCTGCTGGCTTCCGCCGGCATTGCCGGAGTCGCCATTGGCCTGGCCGCCCAGAACATCGTGAAAGACGTGTTAAACGGAACCTTGATCCTGGTGGAAGACCAGTTCAATGTGGGCGACGTGGTTACCGTGGCGGGCCTGACCGGAACCGTGGAAACCATGACGCTCCGCAAGTCCACGATCCGCGGCGGCGACGGAACCCTTTACGTAGTTCCCAACTCGCAAATCACCACCGTCGCCAACCAGAGCGCCGACTTTTCCGTGGCGACCATCAACATCAGCGTGGATTTTTCCGCCAACCCCAACGAAGTCCTGGATATTCTGCGGACGATCGCCAACGACATACGCAACGACCCCGAGTTCAAGGACCTGTTCGTGGCCGATCCCCAGATTCTGGGCGTGGACGCGCTGAGGGGTTCGCAGCTCATTTTTCCCGTGGTCTTCAAAACAAAAGCGCAGAAGCAATTCGCTCCCATGCGCGAGTTTCAGCGGCGCGTGCGGCTGGCGCTCGAAGAGCATCACATGCTGCCCGGCGATCCGATGCGCGTGTTCAATGCATTCGCCGGGACTGAAGGCAGCAGCCAGAACCTGTCTGCAACTCCGATTCAGGAGCACGAGGCGGCGGTGCCCCGCGACCCCACCACCATCAAGCCGCACGAGAGCAACCCGTTCACCGGCGAATAACGCTTCGCGGCATGACGCCCATTCCTCAATACGCGATCTTGATCGGCGAGGCACTCCACGCATCGAAACTCGACCAGGCTTCGTCGGGGAGCAGTTGCTGTGCGGGCAACGTCCGCGCGGGCTGTTCTTTGCGGAACTCGGCATAGAGAAACGCGTCGTCAAATCCCGCGCGCGCCGCATCCGCCGCGGAGCAACCGTAATAGATCGCGTCAAGCCGCGCCCAGTACGACGCCGCCAGGCACATCGGGCAGGGCTCGCAACTGGTGTAGAGTTCGCATCCGGCAAGGGTGAATGTCCCCAGCGTCCGGCACGCGTCGCGAATTGCGTTCACCTCTCCGTGGGCGGTCGGATCATACGTCGCGGTCACAGAATTGGCGCCCTCGCCCACAATCCGACCGTCGCGCACGATCACCGCTCCGAACGGACCGCCCCTGGCGGCCAGCACATTCTCGGTGGCCAGCGCGATGGCGCGGCGCAGAAATTCCGGGTTGGGTGCCAGACGCACGTTCAACTTGCTCAAGTCCTCCCCGAGCGGCGAAAGTAAACACAGTATGGCATATGCCTTTCGTTCCACCCGCGTGCTCACGCCTCGAGGCCTCGCGCCCGCCACCGTGCTGGTCGAGCACGAACGCATTACCGGTGTCTGCGGATGGGACGAAGTGCCGGCTGTCGCGCGCCTCCACGACTTTGGCGATTACGTCCTGCTCCCCGGCCTGGTGGACTCGCATGTGCACATCAACGAGCCGGGCCGCACGGAGTGGGAAGGCTTTACCACCGCGACACGCGCGGCCGCCGCGGGCGGCGTGACCACCCTCGTCGACATGCCTCTCAACTGCACGCCGGAGGTCGTCAACGTGCCGGCTCTGGAAAGCAAGCGCCAGGCCGCGTGCGGAAAGGCCTGGGTGGACTGGGCTGCATGGGGCGGCGTGGTGCGCGGCAACGTCGATGCGCTGGCTTCCCTGGCGTCGGCCGGCGTGCCCGGATTCAAATGCTTCCTCGTCCATTCCGGCATTGATGGTTTTGCGTGGGTCGATGAGGCCCACCTGAGCGCGGCCCTCACCAGTCTTCGCGGCAGCGGCCTGCCGCTGCTGGCGCACGCGGAACTTGCCGGTCCCATCGACTGTGCCACGGCCGCTCTCAACGCTGCCGCTGCGGACTGGCGCAAGTACTCCACGTTCCTCGCATCGCGCCCCGACGATGCCGAGGTGGAAGCCATCGCCCTGCTCATCCGGCTGGCCGAAGAGTTCGATGCGCCCATTCACATCGTGCACCTGTCGAGCGCGCAGGCGCTGCCATTGCTGGCTGATGCGCGCGCGCGCAGCGTTCCCGTCACCGTGGAGACATGCCCCCACTACCTGTGGTTCGCCGCCGAGGACGTCCCCGACGGCGCCACCGAATTCAAATGCGCGCCGCCCATTCGTGGCGCCGCCAATCGCGAGGCGTTGTGGGGCGCCCTGGCGGACGGCATCATCGACATGGTGGCCACCGATCATTCCCCTTGCCCGCCCGCATTGAAGCGCCGCGAGGAAGGCAGTTGGGACCGGGCCTGGGGAGGCGTCAGCAGCCTGGGACTTGCGCTGCCCATCCTGTGGACCGCCATGGTGCGCCGCGGCGTTGGTTCCTCGGCGGGCCTCGAGCATCTGGCCCAGTGGATGTCGGCCTTCCCGGCGCGACTCGCCGGACTCTCCGGTCAGAAAGGTGCCTTCACCGCGGGCGCCGATGCCGACATGGTGGTCTTCGATCCGGACACCGAGTGGACCATCAGCGACGATCAGTTGCACTTTCGCCACAAGCTTTCGCCTTATGTGGGAACCCACGTGCGCGGGCGGGTGCTGGAAACGTGGCTGCGCGGCGCGCCGGTCTACAGCCGGTGCGAGCCGTTGGGAGGAGAAGACTGCTTTGAGGGCAAGCCGCGCGGGTGGGAATTGGTTCGCTCATGAGAGAGCGCGCGCTGTATGCCATCGCGGAGTGTCAACACCTTGCCGGCATGACGGAACAGCCCGGGCAGATCACGCGCCGGTTCCTTACACCTCCGGTGCATGAGGTGCACACGCACCTGCGGCGCCGGATGGTCGCGCTGGGAATGGAAGTCCGCGTCGATGCGGTGGGTAACCTGCGCGGTCTTTGGAAGCCGCTAAACTCGGGGCCGCGGCGCCTTGTCCTCGGCTCGCATATCGACACCGTTCCCGACGCGGGGGCGTATGACGGCGTGCTGGGCGTGGTCCTCGCGCTCGAGTGGGTCCGCCTGGCGCAGGAAGCGGTCTTGCCGCTGGCCATCGAGGTAATCGCGTTTTCTGAAGAAGAAGGCGTGCGATATCCGCCATTTCTGGGAAGCCGGGCGGTGGCCGGAACGTTCGACAAATCAATGTTGGCGTATGAAGACAGCGACGGCATCCGCATGGATGAGGCTATCCGCCGCTTCGGGCTCGATCCCTCGAACATCGATGAAGCCGCACTGGATCCGCAGGTGTTGGGATTTGTCGAAATCCACATCGAGCAGGGTCCCGTTCTCGATACAGAGAATATTCCGTTGGCCGTGGTTTCCGGCATTGTGGGGCAGACCCGGCTGGCGCTGCGCTTCGCGGGCCATGCGAACCACGCCGGAACCACGCCGATGAACCTGCGTCACGATGCGCTGGCGGCCGCAGCGGAGTGGATCACGATGGTGGAAAGCTCCGTAGCCCGTGCCGCTTCCGCGGATGAGCCCGGTCTTGTCGCCACAGTGGGAAACGTGGCCGTCGTTCCCAATGCCACCAATGTCATCCCTGGCCGGGTCGAGGTGAGTCTCGATCTGCGGCACACGTCGAATCGCACTCGAACCTTGTGGATTAGTCAATTGCTCAAAGAGGCAGAGATCGCGGCCCGGAAACGCGGCGTCGGACTCGAGTTGGTAAGGGAGGTGAACCAACCGGCAGTCGCGATGGATCCCGATCTTTCTTTGAATCTGAAGCTGGGAGTGGAGGCGGCCGGTTATCCATTGAAGACCATGCCCAGCGGCGCGGGGCACGACGCCATGGTAATGGCCGCCCGGATGCCGGCCGCGATGCTGTTTCTGCGCAGTCCCGGAGGAATCAGCCATCATCCCTCCGAGGCCGTGCGCGAAGAGGACGTGGAGGCGGCTCTCCACGTGGGTGGTAAATTTCTTGAGCGTCTCGCCGCAGAAACCGGTTCGTGATTCCGTTAGAATCGACCCACGCGCGTCACCAATTTCCCGCGAGGTCAAAGCGTGCATCATCTCGGATTCTCTCGGAGCAGCCTGAAGGCCGACCACCTGCTGCAGACACCGGATACTTTTGTCCGTACACCGTTGCCCGGCGCCGATGGTGTGGAATTCATCGTCCACGCCGCGCCGCAACTCGGTGCCGGCTTCACGCAGATGACCGCCGAGTTCGCTCCCGGCAGCGCGATTGGCCCGGCGCCCGCGCAGCGCTTTCTTTATGTCCTCGAGGGCGAACTGCAGTTGGAGACCGAAACCGGCGGCCATGTGCTTGTCGAGCGCGGTTTCGCGTTTCTGCCGGCGGGCGCTCGGCACTCCGTCCGGGCGACGCAACAAGCACGCGCCGTGGTGATCGAAAAGCCACATGAACCGAACCATGGCGCAGACGCGCCGCAGATGGCTTTCGGAAATGAATCGACCATCGCCGATGTGCCGCTTATGGGCGATGCGGGGCTGCGCGTCCGATCGCTCATGCCCGATGGACCGCCCTACGACTTCGCCGTGAACACCATGACGTACGACCCGGGCGCAGCTCTCAGCATGGTCGAGATCCACGTGATGGAGCACGGCCTGCTGATGCTGGAGGGCGGCGGGATTTACCGGCTGGGCGATGCGTGGTACCCGGTCGAGGCCGGCGACTTCATCTGGATGGCGCCTTATTGCCCGCAATGGTTCGGCGCCATCGGCAAGAAGCCCGCCAAGTATCTCATCTACAAGGACTGGCGGCGGCATCCGCTGGGAGCGTGAGCGATGACCAGCCCTCTCAGCATCGACGGCATGATCGCGGAACTCGAGACGCTGGCGCAGATTTCCGCAGCGGAGCCGCCGGTGGTGACTCGCGTGGTCTTCAGCGAAGCCGACCTGCGCGCGCGGGCCTACGTGAAATCATTGTGCGCCGCTGCCGGCATGGTCATCACGGAAGACGCGGTGGGCAATACCTTTGCACGCTGGCACGGTTCTGATCCCGGACTTGCGCCCATTGGCACCGGCTCGCATATCGATGCAATCCCCAACGCAGGTCTCTACGATGGATGCGTCGGCGTGCTGGGCGGGCTCGAAGCCATTCGCGTACTCAAGCAGCTTGGATTCAAGCCGCGCCGTTCCATCGAACTGGTCATCTTCACCGCCGAGGAGCCCACCCGCTTCGGCATCGGGTGCCTGGGCAGCCGCATGATGGCGGGCGCACTCATGCCCGCGCAGGCACGCGCCCTGCGCGACAAGGAAGGCCGCGGCCTCGACGAATTGCGCACTTCAGCGGGCTTCAGCGGCACGCTCGAATCCGTCGCCCTGCCTGCGGGCCGCTTCGAGAAATTCATCGAGCTGCATATCGAGCAAGGACCAATTCTCGAACAGGAAGGCGTCGACGTCGGCCTGGTCACCCACATCGCCGCGCCCGCCGGCATGCGCATCTTCATCGAAGGCGAGGGAGGCCACGCCGGTGCGCGGCTCATGCCTGGCCGCAAAGACGCGCTCGCCGCCGCCGCGGAGCTTATCCTGGCCCTCGAATCCGCCGCCAGATCAACCGGCGCGATCGACACGGTGGGTACTGTAGGGATTTGCGAAGTCTTTCCCGGCGCCGTGAACAGCATTCCGTCGCGCGTGCGCCTCGAGACCGACATTCGCGACATCGATGCCGGGCGCCGCGATGGCGTGATCGAGAGTCTTCGCGCTGCCTGCGCAGGCGTATCAGGCCGGCGGGGAGTAATCATCACCACCGAAATGGTCAATGCCGATCCGCCCGCAACCTGCGACGACGAGATCCTCGCAGCCCTCGAGGACTCGGCAAAGGCTTCGTCCAAAACCTGTAAAAAAATGGTCAGCCGCGCCTACCACGATTCCCTGTTCATGGCCCGCATCGCGCCCGTTGCCATGCTGTTCATTCCCTGCCGCGGGGGTGTAAGCCACCGCCCCGACGAATACGCCTCACCCCAATGGATCGGCAGCGGCGTGCACGTGCTCTCTCGAACCCTGGCTCACTTAGCAAGCTGACTCCAAAGATGGGTACCCCCGGCCTCGCTTTGGAGACCCAAGATGTAAGCTGACAAATCACCAAGCCATCCCTTCGGTCAATCCTCGTTTGCTCCCGCCGCTTTAAAAACAACCCGGCCCGTTGTATCCTAACCCTCAACCTGTACGACCCGGGCAGGCTTCCCCGCATGACCACGGCCGCGAAAACCCGCATCGTTGGCGAATCCGTCCCCCGCAAAGAGGGTGTGGACAAGCTGCTCGGCCGCGCCCGCTATCTCGACGACCTCGACTTCGACGGCTTATGGCACGGCGCCACGGTGCGCAGCACCATTCCCCGCGGCGAGATACGCTCCATCCACTTCAATCCGCGCATCGACTGGAGCGAGTTTGCCGTCGTCACCGCGTTCGACATCCCGGGAAAGAATCTGATACGTCTCATCTTCGACGACCAGCCGTGCCTCGCCGACGGCCGCGTAAACCATTGCGATGAAGCCATTGTTCTTCTGGCCCATCCCAACCGGCAAAAGCTGCGCGAGGCAATCGCGGGGGTCCGCATTGAATACGATGCGCTTCCCGCGGTCTTCACCATCGAAGAGAGCGAACGGCAGGACGTGATCATATGGGGGGAAGACAACCTGCTCAAGAGCTTTCTGCTCGAGAAGGGCGACGTTGACTCTGCGTGGACGGGAGCCGCGCACATCGTCGAAGGCGAGTACCGCACCGGCGCGCAGGAACATCTCTACATCGAGAACAACGGCGCGATCGCCGAGTACAGCGCGGAGGCGGGCATTACGGTGTGGGGTTCGCTGCAGTGCCCTTTCTACGTACACAAGTCGCTGATGGCTGTCTTCAATCTCGCGGAAGACAAGGTGCGCGTGATCCAGACCGAGACCGGCGGCGCTTTCGGGGGCAAGGAAGATTATCCGTCCACGATCTGCGCGCACGCCGCACTGCTGGCCATGAAGAGCGGCCACCCGGTCAAGATCGCCTACGACCGCATGGAGGACCTGGCTGCAACTACCAAGCGCCACCCTTCGCGCATTCGCCATCGCACCGCGGTCGACGCTGATGGAAAATTGCTGGCGATGGACATTGAACTGGCGACGGACGGCGGGGCATACTGCACGCTTTCTTCGACGGTGCTTTCGCGGGCAACGCTGCATTCGCCGGGCCCGTATGTGTGTCCCAATGTGCGCGTTCGCTCCAGCGCGTGGGCTACGAACACGGTGCCCTACGGGGCGTTTCGCGGCTTCGGCGCACCGCAGGCCATCTTTGCTATCGAGCGCCACATGGACGAAATCGCGGACGCTATCGGCATGGATCCCATTGAGTTGAGGCGCCGGAACTTTCTGCATGTCGGGGACACTACTGCTACGGAACAAGTGATGCGCGATCCGGTCATCCTCGACAGGCTGCTCGATCGCGCACTTGCGCAGAGCGACTACCACGCCCGCCGCGAACGATTTGCAAAAGAAAATCATAAGAATCCCGTCAAGCGCGGCCTCGGCATCGCAGCCTTCTATCACGGCTCGGGCTTTACGGGATCGGGCGAGCGTTACCTGAATTCGCTCGCCGGCGTTGATGTTACTCCCGAGGGTAAGGTGCGCGTCCTTGTCTCCAGCACCGAGTTCGGCCAGGGCACTAATACCATCCTCACGCAGATCGCGGCCGAATCGATCGGTATCGATTACGACGACGTGATCATGGCGCCGCCCGACACCGGCATTGTTCCCAACAGCGGGCCGACCGTTGCCTCGCGCACATCCATGGTGGTCGGCCGCCTCGTCGAGCGTGCCGGCGCGCAACTCGTCGAAATGCTCCGCAACCACACCCGCCTCGCGGACGACTTCACACCCGAGGAATTTTTCGCGGCCTGCGAATGCTATCGCGCCGCGCATGGCGAAGTGGTCTCGTTGTGCCGCTACGAAGCGCCGCCCAACATCTACTGGGACGACCAGACCTATCACGGCGAAGCCTATCCGGCGTTTGCCTGGTGCGTGCAGGTGGCGCAGGTTGCGGTGGATACCGTGACTTATTCCGCCGAGGTTGAAGAGTTCTGGTCGGTGCAGGAAGTGGGCCGCGTTCTGAATCCCGTGCTCGCGGGGGGCCAGATCGAGGGCGGCATCGCACAGGGCATCGGCTACGCGCTCTATGAAAAAGTCGTCTGGCAGAACGGGCACATGGCCAATAACCAGATGACCAACTACATTATGCCGACAGCGGAAGACATTCCGCCCATCCACATTTTCTTCGAAGAGATTCCATTCGCGCATGGTGCGTTCGGGGCCAAAGGCATCGGCGAGTTGCCCCACGACGGCCCGGCCCCGGCCATCCTGAATGCGATCCGTGATGCGACAGGTGCAGGATTCACCGCAATTCCTCTGCTTCCCGAAGATCTGTTTGCGAAACTCTCCGAGCGCTCGCCTGTAGAGGAGCCCGCATCGGTATGAATTCCAACTGCCCCCCAATTCGCTTCACCGTCAATGGAACTCCTCGCGAATTGCAAGTGCCGCCCATGAAGCGCCTGCTCGACGTGCTTCGCGAAGACCTGCATCTGACCGGGGCCAAGGAGGGCTGCGGAGAAGGCGAATGCGGATCATGCTCGGTGCGCATGAACGGCGAGCTCGTGAACAGTTGTCTCGTTCCCGTTCTGCAGGCGGACGGCGCATGTGTGCAAACCGTAGAAGGTCTGGCGGCGGAGGGCGGAATGCATCCGTTACAGCAGGCATTCCTGGCCTGCGGCGGCGCACAATGCGGAATCTGCACGCCGGGCATGCTGATGGCCGCCGCGCATTTGCTCGAGCGCAATCCGCATCCGTCCATGGCGGAAATTCGCGAAGGGCTGGCCGGCAATCTATGCCGATGCACAGGTTTTATCCGCATCTTCGAGTCGGTGATTTCCGCCGCATCGCAAACGGAGACAACCGATGCGCGGTAACGCCGAGGCACATGCGATGGTCGCGCCCGGCAGCCTGGCCGGGGTCCTGGAACTGATCTCCGGCGAGCCCGGCCAATGGACACCGATCGCGGGCGGCACGGAATTGATGGTTGCGCACGCCGCCGGACGCCTGCCCCCATCGAAGTTCGTCAGCCTTTGGGGGATTCCCGACCTTCGCTTCATCCGGAGTCTTCCGGGATCGATCGCGATCGGCGCCGGCGCCACGTTCACTGACATTCGCAGCCACTCAGACATCGCGGCTGATTTTCCCCTGCTGGCGCGCGCTGCGACATGGATCGGCTCGATCGCCAACCAGAGCCGCGCGACGCTGGGCGGCAACCTTGTCAACGGATCGCCGGCCGCCGACTCCTCTCCCGCATTGCTGGTGTATGACGCAGAGGTCGAATTGATCTCCGTTCGCGGTGCACGACGAATCGCCTACCGCGACTTTCATACCGGCTACAAGAGGAACTCCCTGGCGTCCGATGAGCTTCTTTATTCGATCCATTTGCCGAGGCGCTTTGCGAATCATCGTCAATACATGCGCAAAGTCGGAACCCGCCGCGCTATGGCAATTTCCAAGGTGGCGCTGGGCGCAACGGCGCTGATCGAAAACGGAATCATCGCTGAATTGCGGCTCGCCGCAGCCAGTCTCGCCGCCTACCCGACGCGGCTCTATCGTGCCGAAGATGCGCTGTGCGGCAAGGGTGTAGACGCTGGTTCCATCGCCGCTGGGCGGGCCGCGCTACTAGGCGAGGTGCTGCCGATCGATGACATTCGATCTACCGCCGAATACCGCAGACGGGTCGCCGCAAATCTTCTTGAAGAGTTTCTTGTCGAACTGCATCGCCCGGAAGCGTCCCGATGAACACCGTGCTGGCCGCATGGAACGAAGCCGAGGAGTCTGCGGCGACTGCGGCCATGCTGGCCTGCTGCGCGGCGCGCCGCTGGGCCGAGGCGATGGTCGTGCTTCGCCCGTTCAACGGCGTCGCGAGCCTGAGCCTGGGTGCCGACGAGGTGTGGAGCACTATGGCAGAGCCTGACTGGATGGAGGCATTCGCAGCCCATCCGCGCATCGGCGAGCGAAAGGCAAGGACACAAAAAACGCCGGCCGGCGCGTGGTCCGAGCAGGAGCAATCGTCGACGGTAAGCGCGGCGCAAAAGGTATTGGCGGACCTGGCCGAAGGCAACGCACTCTACGAACATCACTTCGGGTTCACGTATATCGTTTGCGCAACCGGCAAGAGCGCCGAAGAAATGCTGGCAATCCTTAAACGGCGGCTAGGCAATAACCGCGAGACGGAACTACGGGAGGCCGCCGAGCAGCAACGACAGATCATGCAGCTTCGTCTCGGAAAATGGTTGGTGGAATGAGCGGAATCACGACCCACGTTTTGGACACGGTATTAGGCAAACCCGCCTCGGGGATCGGTGTGCGGTTGGAGAGATTCGACGAAGACGACTGGATGCTTCTTGCTGAGAGCGCTACCGATGGCGACGGCCGCTGCCGGAATCTGGCTCCCAATGCGTCCCCCGGCTTGTACCGGCTGTCGTTTTCGACCGGCGCCTACCTGCAGCAGCAGGGGCGCACCAGTATTTATCCCCAGATTTGCGTCACATTCCAATGCCGTGACGATGCGCACTACCACCTGCCGCTTTTGCTGAGCGATAACAGTTACACAACTTATCGAGGAAGCTGACCAATGGCGAGACTGGGCGAGAACCGGTACGGAAAATCACGTGTGCGGCTGTCGCGCATCACACGCAAAGCTGATCGGCACGAATTCCAGGAGTGGACCGTCCGGGTTCTGCTGCATGGCGATTTCGAATCGAGCTTCAACGATGCCGATAACAGTAAGATTCTGCCCACAGACACAATGAAGAACACGGTGTATTCAATCGCGCGCGATTCAAACGCCGCAACGATTGAAGAGTTTGCTGTGGAGCTTGGAGACTACGTCCTCGCCAACAATCGACAGGTCGCAAAGGCCTGCGTTGAAATCGAAGAAAAGGCATGGGAGCGAATGAACTGCGATGGGCCGGCCGAGCCAACCACGTTTAAACTCGGCGGCCCTGAACTGAACACCGTTGCCGCGGAGAGCGCGCGGGACGGCCAGTGGTCTGTGACTTCAGGCATAGCTGGACTGACGATTCTAAAGACGACCAAGTCAGCATTCACCGGGTACATCAAGGACAAACTCACGACGCTCAAGCCGGCCACCGATCGCATCTTCGGCACTAGCGCCACCGCCGAATGGCGGTACTCATCCGAGGCGCGGGATTATAGCGATGCACGGGCGCGCATTGTTGCCGCGTTGCTCCGGACTTTCGCCGGGCACGACAGCATGAGCGTGCAGCATACCCTTTTCGATATGGGCAAGGCAGCGCTCGCAGCCGCTCCGGAAATCTCCAATATCAAGCTCACCATGCCCAACCTGCACCACCTGCTTGCGGACTTGAGTCCTTTCGGCCAGGACAATCCCAACCACATCTTCGTGCCCATTGATGAACCGCATGGGTACATCGAAGCGGTCATCGAACGATAAAGGCTAAGCGAGCTTTGCGAGATCCTCGGGTGAATCGATATCGACGTCGCCGTGTGCGAATTCCACCGCGACCACCGGGCAATGGGCCCGTTCGATGATCGACCGCGCGCCTTTGTCGCCGCGAAGCGCGTGAAGCTCAGCAAAGGTCTCGCGCGGAAACACCGCGGGAACCGCGTAGACACCCGCATACGACGACGCAGCAACGGCTGGCGACCCATGCGATGCAAAGGCGGACAAGAGTGAGAGCAGGTGCTCCGCCGTCAGCTGAGGCTGATCGCAACCTATCAGCAGAACTCCCTCCGCATCGGGCGCGCACAAGACCTGTGCGCGCATCCCCGCCTCAATTGAACGGCCCATTCCCTGCCGCCACCGGTCGTTGTGAACGGCAATTGCGCTCCGCGATTGAATCGACTTGCGAATCGCGTCGAACTGCGCGCCCAGCACGACGAGCAATGGAGAAGCGCCAGCCTCGGAAGCCATGCGGATGGCGCGATTCAGCAGTGTTTCTCCCTCGTATTTCAGCAGTTGTTTCGCCTGGCCCAATCGGCGGCTTCCGCCCGCGGCAAGGATAATGGCGGCAATCGACATCGCTGTTAGTGTAACGGGTAAACCTTGACCTCTGGCTTCGTCTCGCGCAAGACTAAAACAACCTGAAGCGCAAATCCCGCACAGCGAAAGGAAAACGAGTGACCGATCAGGCGACCACCGCAGGGAGCGTGTACCCGAAAGGTGCCGACCAAAATTACGGCTTGCACGCCGGCGTGCTGGGCCCGGTGGAAACGCTCGCGCAATCGGTGTCGGCCGTGGCGCCGTCCACCTCGCCTTCGTTGACGATCCCCCTGGTTTTTGCGCTGGCCGGGAACGCCACCTGGTTTGTTTATCTGCTGGCCACCACCGCAATCTTCCTGGTGGGCTTCTGCGTTAGCCGCTTCGCGCGCCTTTCGGCTTCGCCCGGGTCGCTCTACACCTATACCGCCAATACGCTTCCACCTGTCCTTGGAGTAACCGCGGCGTGGGCCCTGTTGCTGGCATACCTGGCCACCGGCGCATCGGTCGCGGGCGGCGCGCTTTACTACGCGTCCGTTCTGTTGCAGCAGTTTTTTCACTGGGTTCCGCCGGCAATCCCCACGCTGGCTTTGGTATGCGCCGTGGCCGGATGGATCGCCTATCGCGACATCAAGCTTTCGGCGGAGCTCATGCTGTGGATTGAAGTCGCCTCCGTCAGCCTCATCCTTATTCTGCTGCTCGTAATGGTATTTCATTTCGGACTGCAATTCGATCGGGATCAATTCACTCTGAAGGGTGCTCACGTCTCTTCACTGGGGCCGGCGCTGGTGCTGGCCATCTTCAGCTTTGTGGGCTTTGAGAGCGCCACGACGCTGGGCGTCGAAGCGCGCAATCCTTTGCGCACCATCCCGCGCGCGGTTCTGCAATGTGCTCTCCTGGCCGGCGCATTCTTTATGCTCTGTGCATACTCTGAGGTGCTGGGTTTTCGCGGATCATCCGGAAAGCTGAGCGAGACCACCAGTCCGCTGCATATTCTTGCCGGCAGGGCGGGAATCTCTCCACTTGGAGTGGCCATCGACATGGGCGCATTCATCAGCGTATTCGCCTGTGTATTGGCCTGCACCACGGCAGGCGCGCGCGTGCTGATGCGCATGGCGCACGGCAAACTGCTGCCGGCAATATTCGGGCGCACCAGCGGCAAGCATGGCACGCCTACCGCCGCGGTGCTTCTGTCTGCCGGATTGATGTTCGCCAGCACGGTGGCCATGGCCATACGTCGCGTCACGGGCTCTGATATGTACGACCTTCTCGGCTCGCTCTCCGTGTTTGGATTCCTGACTGCCTACGCGCTGGTTGCCGCAGCTCTGCCGTTTGCGCGCTCGGCTCGCGGCCAGCACTCGCACACGGTCACAGGCGTCAGCGTGATCACCGTTGTGGTCATGATTCTGATCACGATCTTCGACCTGCGCTCAAGCTCCGATCCTGCGCATGCGCGAATTCCGTATATTTATCTCGCCTACATTGTCGCCGGCATCGTGGTGTATCTTGCCCGGCGCAAAGAAGTCGTGGTGCCCGCCGAGTGAGACATCACGGCTGGGCCTCGCTCTCGGGCTGCATCAGGATCAGCAGCACCAGTCCTGCGACCGCGAACATGCGAAACGCGGGCTCCTGTCCATTCCACGTATGCGACTGCCACATCAGGAACCATTCCGCCCCAATGGTGAGGAACGCCACCAGCCACATCAGCATGGAGAGCGTCAAAGCCATTACCGCGACACGCTTGGCAACATTGAAGGCCGCGGCCGGTTGGCGAAGGTTTCGCAGCAGGCGCACGGCGCCCCACCACAGTAGAGTCATGGTCGCCGCTTCCCACGCGATGATGGATATGAAAAACACCAGGTGAAATGCGGGCGAGGGAAGGGCGCGCCACATGCCATGATTGCCGGGAAAGGTCGAATCCATCATGAGCACGTGGCGAACAAACTGATAGTTCGAGTTGAAATCGGTGAGATTGTTGAACACCACCAGGGTGTGAAACAGGGCGACGGCCGCCAGCAGCAATATCTTCGCAGCACGCGTAATCATTCTTTGGAATCTCTCTTCGAACCGGCGCCGGCGTGGGTGCCGTGATCGGCAAAGGTCTTGAAATAGGCCGTCAGCACATCGAGGGTTGCTTCATCATAGCCGGGCTGCCCCGGCATCTTCGCGCCCGGCGTTACTGCGGCCGGGTTTCGGATAATGCTCCGAAACCGTGCAGGATCGGAGTCCGCCATTTCGGCCAGTTGCAGCCACGAGCGTCCCGCCATGGTGCCGCCCTCCGCGGCCATGTTGTGGCAGCGAAAGCAATCCTGCCGGGCGATGACGTACCCCATGCCTACGGGCGAATTGGTGGTCCACGTGCCGGGAGGCTGGATTGCACCGAAAACGTCAGCCTCCTTGCGAAACTCAATTCGCTTGACGCCGTAGGGGATCTGGGGCTCGTCCTCGTGCGACAGCACTCTAAACGATGGCTTGAATTCAGGATGCGAGATAAGGTACGGGCCCATCGATCCGCCATTGTCAGCGGCCGGCCAGTGGTCGCGTGATTGCCCATTGATGCGCAGCACCAGCAGCGGATGATGCGCCGCAAGATAGTCCTTTGGATAGTTGGTTCGGTATTGGTCGTAGCAGATAGCGACGATCATGTCGGCCGACTTTCCCAGGGTTTCGGCCAGGGTTGAAAGAGACACGCCGCCGATCTCGGTTTTGCCGTGGAAATTGGAATCGTCGCTGACGCTGTAGCTCTCCTGGGGCAACTTGAGCAGGTCCTCGTAGCGCACGAAACGCGCCTCGCCCGCCGGGACACCGGAAAGTTCGCCGCCCAATTCGAGATCGTCCGCCGAGGACCGCTCCTGGTGCAGGATGGCTTTCCAATCGGCACCCGGCGCGGCCGTCAGCCACGCCGCCGCGAGCAAAATCAGAGGCGCTCGAAACATGGCCCATGCTAACGTGCGCCGCCCGCGAGGCCCAAACATATTTCTCCGCCCTCGCCGTGCTACATTCATGCACATGAGTGCAAACCCTACACCGGAAGAGGCTCTGGCCGCGCTCGGTTTAGCGCTGCCGCAGGCGCCTTCCCCGGGCGGCAATTATGTTCCGGCGAAGCAGGCCGGAACCGTACTTTACCTGTCCGGCGTCGTCTCCACCGGCCCCGATGGAATCATCACCGGCCTGGCCGGCGTCGACCGCACCATCCAAGACGGCTACGCCGCGGCGCAAGCCTGCGCCTTGACCCAGTTAGCGGTGCTGAAGCGCCAACTCGGTTCGCTCGATCGCGTGGCGGAGGTTCTCACTCTGAACGGCTACGTGAACGCCGCAACCGGTTTCCACGATTCGCCGGAAGTCATCAACGGCGCGTCGGACCTGCTTGTCAAGGTCTTCGGGGAAGCCGGCCGCCACGTCCGCGCCGCCATCGGCGTGAGCGCGCTGCCGCGCAATGCCCTCGTCGAAGTGCAGATGAGCGTGCGAGTCAAAGAGTGATGCGAGAACATGTCCTGAGCGCCGAGCCAACCCACTCCGTGTGGGATCGTTCGCTCCCACCGCGCCTCCACATCGAATCGGGCGACGAAGTGCAGATTGCGTGCGCCGATTCGAGCGGAAGCCAGGTGCATCCCGGCATGTCCACTGAAGCTTACCTCGGAATCGACCGCACACGCATTCACGCCCTCACCGGACCCATCTGGATCTACGGCGCCGAGCCCGGCGACGTGCTCCAGATCGACGTGCTCGCGACCCGCCACTATGGCTGGGGATGGTCGAGCGTCGTCGATGGACTCGGCTTCCTGAAAGACCGCTTTCGCACTCCCTATCTTTTTCACTGGCAACTCGACGGCGAATCCACCAGTTCCCTATCCCCGGCCGTCGTAACTCTACGTCCGTTCCTAGGTGTGATGGGCGTGGCGCGCGCCGAAGACGGCTCGTTTCGCACTCGGCCTCCGGGGCCGTTCGGCGGAAATCTCGATGTGCGTGAACTTTGCGCCGGATCGCGTCTCTATCTCCCCGTCTACAATCCCGGCGCGCTGTTTAGCTGCGGAGACGGGCACGCCGCCCAGGGGGACGGCGAAGTATGCATCAACGGCATCGAATGTCCGCTTGACGTTACCCTGCGTTTTCATCTGCACAAGCATCAGCCGCTCTCCGGGCCCATCGTAGAATCCAGCGATTCCGTGGCCGCCGATTGCGCCGCCGATGCCTGGGTTGTGGTAGAGACCGGATCCGACCTCGCCGAGGCCGCCCGGGCCGCCACCAGCCGCATGGTCGATCTCCTCGTCAGCCGCTGGGGTTTCAGCGACGTGCATGCCTACATTCTTTCGAGCGTGGCCATGCGCCTGAGACTAAGCCAGGTTGTCAACGATCCGGTCCACACCGTCAGCGCCTCGCTGAGCAAACAAATCCTCCCCCCGCGGCAGTTATTTTCAATCCATGATCATTAACGACCCTGACGTCATCGCCGAATTGCGTGAGCTCTATTCCGGCTACGAACGTGCGCTGGTCACCAATGATGTGGAAAAGCTGGTTGAAATGTTTTGGCATGATCCGCGGGTCATGCGCTTCGGCGCGTCCGAAAATCTTCACGGATATAAGGAAATCGACGATTTTCGAAAGCGGCGGCCCGCCGCGAATCTGGCGCGAACGGTCAAGCGGCTCGACATCGTCACCTTCGGTAAAGACTTTGCCAGCATCACGTTGGAGTTTGAGCGCGGCGCACAGCACGGCCGCCAGAGTCAGACATGGGTTCGCTTTTCCGAGGGCTGGCGCATCGTTTCAGCGCACGTTTCCCTTATGCAATCCTTATAAATCTCAGCCAGGATCGCTTTCCGGCGAGCAAAAAGAGAGGTTAATTTTCGGTTGAAAATTATTCCGCAGCCGGTATTCTATACATGACCCCGTTGTTCAAACCGCATCGAGACAACCCAACCCGGCAAGATTGATTCAGTTTCCTTCTCGCTCTTTTTTGAGAGATCCACGAACGTAGTAGACACATCATTCCCCCAGGACTTCTGAGTTGCTCAAAAGACCTGTGGGGAAATCCCTATTTCGAGGCTGAGACATTGAGGCATTCCATGCGTTCTGCATCTTCCCAGTTCTTCCGGCTGCTGGCAATCGTGGCGGCCATTGCGCTGTGTGGTTCGTATCTGCGGGCACAGCAGACTCTCGGCGGTATCCTCGGTGAGGTTACCGATCCTTCTGGCGGTGTGATTCCCAACGTCACCGTCACGCTCCTCGACGAGAACACAGCGGCCGCGCGCACCGCGAAGACCAACGCTTCGGGAATTTATACCTTCGTCAATCTTCCTATCAGCAGCTATACGCTGACCTATACCGCGGACGGCTTCGATATCCAGAAGACGCCGCACATCGGCGTGCAGGCCAACCGCACCGCCACCGTGAATGCCCAACTGCGCGTCGCCGCCGCCAAGGGAGAGACCATCGAAGTCGACGCCACGCCGCTGATGAATGCCGTGGACACCACCAACGGCTATGTGCTCGACACGTCGCAAATCGAATCCGTGCCCCTGGCCACCGGAAGCTTCACCGGTGTGGCCATTCTCTCCACCGGCGTGAACGCTGAACTCTCGGGCGGCACCGGCGCCGTCAGCGGTCTCGGAAACGCTCCCATCTGGTCCAACGGACAACGCGATACCTCGAACAGCTTTCTTCTCAATGGCGTGGATGCCAGCAACCTGTTCAACGGCAAGAGCACCAGCCAGGTCCCCTCGGCGCGCGTTATCAACAGCACCGGGGTTTCGTCCAGCACCGGCGCGGGCGGCGTCATTCAAACGCTGGCGTCCATCTACCTTTCCATCGGCAACGCCATCCCCACCCCGGCGCCGGAGACTCTCCAGGAAGTTCGCGTCAACGCGTCCATGTACGACGCGCAGCAGGGTTCCACGTCGGGCGCTCATATTGACATGAGCACTGCCTCGGGCACCAATCAATACCATGGGTCGGGCTATATGCATCGGGGCTCAAGCTGGCTCAACGCCGCGCCGTTTTTCTTCAACCAGGATTCCGATATTCCCGCCTATAACAAGGTTCCCCAGTTGCATCGCTACGTGCTCGGCGGCAACCTTGGCGGCCCAATCATCAAAGACAAGCTCTTCGGCTTCCTGGCCTATCAGCACCTGCACGTTTCCGACCAGGAGATCGGCGACTCGGTGCTGGATGTTCCCGTGGGTCTCGGCGACGACCGCTCGGCAGCGGGGTTGGCGGCTGCTTCGAATAATTCCTTCTGCAATCCCGAAGTATTCGATTTTCAGGGCGGATGCACGCCCATTGCGCCTTCCCAGATTGACCGCACGGCCCTGGCGCTGTTCAATTCACCGGCGCTTCCTGGTGAGCCGGGCAAGTGGCTGATCCCGAACGACGCTCTCGCCTCAAAAGGCCTGGTGCCCACCGCAGCCCATATCGACAATGCATTTCTTCCCGGCACGGGTCGATTTACAGCCGATATGGCGGTTGCCGACATCGATTACAACGCAACCGGCAAAGATACTCTCGCGCTCAAGTACTTTTATCAACACGATCCCGCAATCGCTCCCTATTCCTACTCCAGCGTTCCTGGATTCTCTGAACATCTCGATTCCGGCGCCCAGGTTGCCTCCATTACCAACACGCTCAACCTGAAGACCAACCTGAGCACCACGCAGACGCTGGGCTTTATTCGGGAAAAGATCTGGGGCGACAACGAACAGCCCTTCGGCCCTGATGCCATCCCCGGCGGATCCGCCGGTACTGCGTCCATCAACGTCTTCGGCTCGAAATATTTTCCAGGCGTGTCGGTTTACAACGTGCTCGGCGGTTATCAGCCACTGGGCACTTCAACGGCAATTTTGAATATCGGCCCCAACGCGGAAGGACAGGCCCCCAATACCGGCGTATTCCAGAACCGGCTTTCCCCTTCCGGAAACGTCATCTGGATTCTCGGCAAACACACCGTGAGCTTCGGCGCCAGTTACGGCTATACGCAGCTCAATACCATCGACAAGCGCACCGGCATGGGCACGGTGGCTACGGACGACTTCAGCCAGTTCGTGCAAGGCCAGGTAACTCCCGGCAGTTCCTCCACCGGCTTTTATGTAAGCTCATTCCTGCAGGGCGACGCCAGCCGCTACTATCGCTCCAACCAGCTCGGCACATACTTCCAGGACAAGTGGCAGCTCAAGCCAAACCTCTCCCTGACCGCGGGCGTGCGCTATGACTGGGATGGAGGGCTCACCGAAAAGTACGGCCGCATCTTCAATTTCGATTCCAAGACTTACCAGTACGAAGCCGCGTCCGACACCATCGCGAACACCGGTCTGATCATTGCGGGCAACAATGCCAACGGCACCAAGGGAGTCAGTTCCACCACGCTCACCGGCCGGCAGTGGGGTATCGCACCCCGCCTTGGCGCAGCATGGCAGCCGGGCTTCTTCCACAACAAGGTCGTAGTCCGCGCGGGCGGCGGCTTGTACTATGACCGCGGCGAACTCTTCAGCTACTTCTCGCCGGGGTATGCCATCGGCACTGTCACTGGCGGCCCATTCGGCGTGAACCAGCAGTTGCCTTTCGTCAACGCGTCAAGCTGCCCTGTCGAAAGCCAGTACTACTACCTCGGGTACATCGCGACTTGCGGTGGCAGCGATGCCCAGGGCAATCTTGAGAATCCTTATGGCACTTCCCTGCTGGCTCCGCCCAATAACCCCAAGGCGTCCGATCTCAACAGCTATCTGCCCAACGCCAACAGCATCATGAACCAGTTCGGGCGGCCGATTTCGCTCGGCGTGTACGACCGCAAAAACAAGCTGCCTTACACCATGAATTACACCCTCGATCTCCAATGGCAGCCGCGGAACGACGTGGCTATCGAAGTGGGGTACGTGGGAAATCGCGGCCGGCACCAGGTAATACCGGTGCCGTTCAACCAACCTAACATCGCCTCCGCGTCCGAGCCGGCTCTAGCGGGAACTCCGTACCAGCAGAACTACACCTACGGCTACACGGTCAGCGAACCGGATTTTGGTCCGGCAATCAACCTTCCTGACGGCACGCCTTACCTCTATAACTACGAAGGCGGCAACGTCGATCTCCGCGTGCCCTACATCGGATACGCCGCCGAATCCATCACTTATGCCGCTGCCGGCGTCGATGCCTACGATGCGCTCCAGGTCCATGTCGACAAGCGCCTCAGCCACGGAATCCAGGTCGGCGCTTCCTACACGTGGTCGCACACGCTCGACGAACAGAGCGGCCTGGGACTCTTCTACAACGGCAACAACCCGCTTAACCTGCGTGAGTCCTATGGGTCGGCCGACTTCGACCGGCCCCATGTTCTCAACTTCAATTACGCTTTCC
This sequence comes from uncultured Acidobacteriota bacterium, assembly GCA_963730805.1. Taxonomy (GTDB): domain Bacteria; phylum Acidobacteriota; class Terriglobia; order Terriglobales; family Acidobacteriaceae; genus Telmatobacter. The sequence continues at coordinate 392,944 of CAVSTL010000008.1, forward strand.
GCGTTCCCGATACCGCGCGCAAGAGCTCGCTCCTCGGCAAGTTCGTCGATGACTGGACGCTCACGGGTATCACCGTCCTGCAAAGCGGCCAGCCCTACAGTGTCATCGACTTCTCGGGTTCGGTGGGCAGCATTTACTACTCCACCGCCGATGGCATCACCAATCCCATTGTTCCCCTCGCCAACGGGTGCACAGCCAAGAATGCATTGACCAAGGCCTCCGGCGCGTGGTTCCCGGTTACCGGCATCAGCGCCCTGAAACCAGAGTGCTTCACTCTGCCTCTTCTCCCCGCGGGCGGACTGGGCGGAGCCATTCCCAGCAACGATCCTTTCGAAACCGGCTTCGCCACCGGCCAGCGCAATATCTTCCGCCAGGCATTCCAGAAGCGTGCCGATGCCTCGCTGATCAAGATTGTCAACCTGAAGGAAAAGTATTCCCTCAAGTACACTTTCGACGTCTACAACCTGACCAACACGACCAGCTTTGACGTTCCAGGAAACGAGGTTTCCCAAAACCAGGGTTATAACGCGTTTCCGGCCACCGGTACGACGCCCTTGCCTACCGGATGCAAAGCGGACGGTTCGCAAGCCAATTCCAGCTTTTACAACTGCCCCGGCGGTCTGGGAATCGTGACTCATACCATCGGCAGCCCGCGCCAGATTCAGATGTCGCTTCGCTTCGACTTCTAGGTGGTCCGAACGAACAAGACTGAGGGCGGCTCCATCATGGAGCCGCCCTCAGTCCTGTTCCGAAAAGTGAAAGTCCGAATCGCTTCGTTTACGAACGCAGGGTCACGTGAAGCGCGTCGTCCGCAGCAGAAGAGAATGCTCGCTGCAATGCGCCGGAGGAGTCGAATGTCTTTCCCTCAACATGACGCGCAGGAAATTTGAACGTCAGTTCCTCTTGTGCGAACGGCCACGGCGAAAGACGGAATAGCCGCGGCCCCATCGGAATCACATCCACTTCCCTGCTGGTCCCATCATTGAGCGGTAACGGATGCAGCAGGTTTGCCTGTCGCGTAAATGCCACGCAACTGAGAAGCGATAAGTTGTCGCAGGCTTGCAGAAGCCGGAAATGATCGGCAATCGCGTTTTCCGACTTATCGCCGGGGTTCAAGGTGGTGTCGGCCGCAATGGCCGCCAGCAATTCGCGGCGGTAGGCACGCTGGCGTTCCAGAAATGCGTCAAGCAGCACGAGTCCTTCCGGCGCAATCGTGGCGCGATCCGCGTGTTCGGTGAGCAAGTTATACGTGTGCATCAAAATCAGCAGCCCGGCGTATGGATCCTTTTCGGCAATGATCCGAACCGCCCGATCGCGCACTGCGAGATATTCCGAAATGTCGATTTCTTCGAATGCCGAATACTTGCCGACAAGTTCGATGGAGAACGCAGATGGCTTGCCCTGCCGCGTGATGGTCGGGTGAGCATCGCGCGCGGCCCATCCGTCATCATGCGTCGCAATGCCATAGAGCACTCGGTCTCGCGGCTCGGGCCTGCGAAACAACTCGTTGCCCCAGGCTGCGGCAAAGGCTCCCGCCAGTCGCGCGTGATCGGGATGCCGGATCAACCACCAGCCCGTCTCCGATTCCATTCTCAACATTGAATTCCCCTCTGACCTTGTTGGTTCATTCCGCCATCTGTGCGCGGCTTGACTCGTGCCAGTGATGCAGCATCAACCATTCCAGAAACATCACGATGAAAAAGAAACCGAATCCCAGGACGGTCGCGGCCAGCACCAGGGCGAACATGTACGCGGTCTCCATCTGGTTATTGGCGTAAATGATCGCATAGCCAAGCCCGCCCTCGCCCACACGCGTCGAGCCCGCGAACAGTTCGCCCGTCAATCCGCCGATGACGCTAATGCCCGCCGCAATACGAATTCCCGTGAAGAAGTTCGGCATGGCATTGGGCAGACGCAGCTTGAACATCACCTGCGCCGCGGTCGCCTTGTGCATCATGAACAGGTGAACCAGGTTTTCGTCCACGCTGATCAGCCCCTGCGTGGTATTGGCGATGATAGGCGCGAGACAAATGATGAACGTCACTACCATCACGGCTGGAATTCCCGCGCCGATCCACAGGATCACCAGCGGCGCGATCGCCACGATCGGCACCGTCTGCAACAGGATCGTGTAGGGATACACCAGTTGCCGGAGCCAGCGCCACTGCGCAAACACCATGGCTACCGCCACTCCAACCGCGATGCCGGCCAGCAGGCCGCCGGCGGCTTCTTCCGCGGTGATCGCAAACGAATTGAAGAGTGACGGGAAACGCGCGCCTGCCGCGGACAGAACAGCCATCGGCCCGGGGAGCATGTACGCGGGAACATGATAGAGACTCACAATCGCCTGCCACAGCGCAATCAAACCCAGGAGCACGGCCACGCTTTTGACGACGACCACGACCTGTTTGTTCATGACTGGTGAACTCCCCGCAACAAGCGCGTCGCATGGGTTACGGCTTCTTCGAATTCGATTGACTCGCGCGTCTCTGCCGTTCTCGGCCACGGCAGATCGATCGATACTTGATGGGCCACGCGGCCTGGATGTGCCGCCAGGATCACGACACGCGACGACAGGAATACCGCTTCCGCCACCGAGTGCGTGACAAACAGCACGGTCCATTTCTGTTCAGCATACAGGCGCAGTAATTCTTCGTTGAGGCGGTCGCGGGTCATCTCATCGAGCGCCGCGAAAGGCTCATCCATGAGCAGTATGCGTGGCCGGCTCACCAGGGCGCGCGCAATTGACACGCGCATTTTCATGCCCCCCGAAAGTTGCCGGGGATACCGATGCGCTACCTGGCCCAGGCCGACCATTTCGAGCATGTGCGCCACCCGATCTCCGCGCAGCGGACGGGCGGCGTGTTCCAGTTCCAGGCCAAGACCGACGTTCTGCTCGACCGTACGCCATGGCAGCAGCGTCGCATCCTGGAAGATGAAGCTCATCATCTCGCGCGCGTTCTCGGGCGTCATGCCGTTCACGCGCACCTCGCCTTCGCTCACCGGGCTCAGCCCAGATACGAGCTTCAGCAGAGTGGACTTGCCGCATCCTGAAGGGCCAAGGAAGGTGACGAATTCTCCGCGATTGACGGTGAGCGAAATGTCTTCGAGCGCCACGGCGGCATTGCGATAGCGTTTGCTCACGCCCAGCAACGCGATTTCCGGAATAGCAACGGAAGCTTCTGTCGTCACCATCCCGGATCTCCTTGTAACGGCAAATAGAGCGCCGATGGATGCGTAGCAGTGTGCAAAACACGCTGCGTCGAACGAGCCCAATTCCAGTTGTCCGCGAGTTGCGGCGCCGTGGTCGTAGAGGAATTGCGGTCGTACAGCGGAAAGGCGGAGCTGGCGATTTCAAGGCGCAACCGTTCGCCGGGCGCGAGCACAAAGGCGATGGGCTCGAGGGAAAATTCCCACCCATGAACCGCATCGGGCGCGTAGCCACTTTCGCGAAATAGCCAGGAACTGCGCGCGATGCCGATGCACAGGAATTCCGCGCGCCCACCCGGTTTGACGCGCACCAGCTTCGCTGTAAAATCCGCATGGGCAGCGGAGGTCGCCGCATAGAGCTTGATCCGCGGCTGGCCGAAGATCTCCGTGTCGCGAGCCACCTCCGCCGATGTGTAGACAAGCAGGTTGTTTCCAAGTTCCATCGAGGCCTGGTCGAATGGACCGGTCAATGCCTGCGGGCCGCCCGGCGCTGCTACAGGAACTTCGGGATCATAAACAAACACGTCGCTGGGCTCTTCAGACTGCGGAGCACCGGCCGATAGCACGCCATCGCCCTTGCGGGAATTGGCATTGCCGTCACTGCGGAGATACAGCGGGTATGGCGCCGCCGATGAAAATTCCGCCGCGGTCCGCCATTCATTCGCGCCGAGCGCGAAATAGCGAACCCGCGGTTCCGATTCGAATTCGTGCGAATCCTTCAGCCAATGATGGAACCAGCGCAACAGTATCTCGTCGGTGTTCAGATTGGCGGCCTCGCCGAAGTCGGCCTCGCCGGCGTGATCGCCCCAGGGGATATGCACCCACGGTCCCGCGATCAAATACTGATGGTCGCGCGCATATTCTGAACCTGCATGATTGCGCAGGGCGAGATAGCCCGCGATCGAGCCCTCCAGGTAGGTATCAAACCAGCCCGCGATGTGAAGCGCCGGAATCAGGATGCGATCGCAGCGGGTCCTGATATCCAGTCCCGACCAGTAATCACCTGGCTCGCGGTGAGACAGCCAATCGCGGACATACTCCGGCAGTGCAGGATCTACGATCGCCGGATGACTTGCATAAGGCGCGACCTGCGCTTGTGCGCGAATGTTCACCCAGGCAGACTCGAGTTTGTTACTTGCATCGCGCAGGTCCCTACGACGGGCGTCCTCACGCAGCATCTGGATTCCCCAGCCCAGCGCCGAACTCAGCCGCAACGCCCCGTGATGATAAAACCAGCCATGATACAGATCGACAGCAGTCATGTGCGGTGCGATACAGACGAGTCCTTCGGGCTGTTCCGCCGCGGCGAGAAGTTGAGTGGCGCCCTGATACGAGAAGCCGTACATGCCGATGCGCCCGTTGCAGGCGGCATGACTGCGCAGCCAGGCAATCGACTCCGCGCCATCGCCGCCTTCGTGGAGAAACGGATAAAACTCACCACCCGAGCCGCCGCGGCCGCGCACATCCTGAATGGCGACGTGATACCCATGTCGCGCAAACCACATCGGGTGCGCATAGACCACGGTGGACGCGATGTCGCGGCCATATGGCTGGCGCATGAACAGTGTCGGCCATGGGCCATTGCCCGTCGGGTAATAGTGGTCGGAGACGAGCACGGTGCCATCGCTCAACCGGCACTCGACGCCCCGCTCCACCTGCACTCCGTTTCCACAGTCAACCAGCGGCATGGTCACGCACCGTGTCTTGGCTCGAAGTTGTACATGGCGAGAAGAATCTCCGCGATGCGCGCGGCTGCCTCATTCGACCAGCGCTCCCCATTCTCCGCCGTCGCCGGCGTCGGATCGCCCATCACACCGCTGGGTGCGATGTCTTTGGTCAGCCAGGCGAAGTTTGCCGAGGATCCCTCCGGCTTGAGCAATTCGGGCTCATCAACACGAGCAATGTAGTTCGTCGTGTACTCCCTCGTGTTCACCAGGTCGGGAGTTGCGTGCAGCAGGAATGCGGTTTCGATTTCGCCGGCATGGAATCCGTACGTCCGCTCCTGCGCACTTACACCGTCGAATGCCGCGCCGCCGGAACCGAACAGCGAAAAGGTGCGCAAACCATATTCGGCGCGCAGATCACGGGCCAGCACGTCCACCAGCGACGTGTTTCCGCCATGCGTGTTGTAGAGAACCAATTTTCTGAATCCCGCTGCCGCAATGCTCGCGCAGACATCATGCACGACTGCGAGGAAAGTCTGCGCAGAGACCGACAGTGTACCGGGGAACCCGATGTGCTCGTTGCTCTTGCCATAGCAGACCGGCGGCAACGCATAGATGGGCAATTCCGCGGGAATTCGCTCCAGCGCCTTGCCCAGCAGCAGATTGTTGATGAGCGTATCAGTGGCTAGCGGGAGATGGTGCCCGTGCTGCTCGATGGCCGCGGTGGGCAGCACCAGCAGCGTGGTCGCGCGTGGAAGGGCATCCACCTGCTTCCAGGACAAATAAGAAAATTCGCGGGCGTCGGGAATCCAGGTCTTCACCGCGTTACCGCCTCCTTGTGGAAGCTGATCATCTTGCCGGGATTCAGGAGCCCGCGCGGATCGTATTTCTCCTTGGCGCGCAATTGAATGTTATCGGCGCGGAAGCGGCCGGCATCTTCGAGGTAGTTCACATGCGGATTGGCGACGAACACGCCGATCGAACGGCAATACGCAATCATGTCGTTGAGACGTTCCTCCGTCGTGAAGCGAACCACCGGAATGGCGCCGGGAATCACCACGCCCGCGCCATTCTTCATGAACTCGATGTGGAACAGGATCTCCATGCCGTATCGCTCGCGCAGCAGGCGGAATTGCTCGCGGCATTCCGTCGGGGAAAAACCGCATTGGAGATAGGTGTATTCCGGATCGGCCTTCATCGCCCAGAGTGTGGTGTGGTTCCAGGTGTAATCGCTAAGCAGGGGTTGGGTGCGAGGGCCATCGTAGGCGCCGACGAACGTCACTTCGCCCCGTGCCCATATCGCTGCCTCGCGCAACGCCGCCACCTGGTCTTTCGCGATCATGATCAAGACGAGTGTTTTTCCTGGCTGAATGATCTTCTTCACGGGCGTGAAGAACGATGGAATCGGCCACTCGAATACCGTGACAAGCCGCTTGGTCCACGCCGCATCCACGGCAATGCTCTCTGCGAGCGTGAATGCGTCTTCGTAGGTCTCGAAAGCGGCCGTGAATTGCATCCACTCCACCGCGGGCGTGAGCGCAAACCAGATTCGCGTCAGAACGCCGTTGGTTCCCCACGCGTGCAGAATCTCGTGCACCGCCGGCCCTTCGTGCAGCACCACCCGCGGGTCTTCCTCCAGGGTAACAACCTCGAAAGCACGCACCGTATCGAAGTCGCGCAATTGCCCGTGCGCCACTGAACCGATGCCACCCGACCCGCCGCCCAGAAATCCGCCCACTGAAGCCTTCACCAGCGTGGACGGATACATGCGCAATTCCCAGCCCCGTTTGCGCGCCTCCGTTTCCAATACCCCAAGTCGTAGACCGGGTTGGCAAACCGCCACGCCTTCGGGTGTGATCTCCTCCAACTTGTCCATCAGCGAAAGGTCGAGAACGATGCCGCCGTGGAGTGGAACGCATTGCCCGTAATTGCCGGTGCCCGCGCCGCGCACGGTGACGGGGATCTCGTGGCGTCCGGCAAAGCACATGATGGCCAGCACTTCCTCCACGTTGACCGGCTGCACGGCCACATCGGCGGTTTTATCCGCAAGCCGCTGGCGCAGGATCGGCGAGTACCAATAGAAATCGTGCGACAGCCGGTCGAGCACCGCCGGAGCGGTGAGCACGCGCGCGGGGTCGGCAATCACCTGCGACAGTGCGGCTGCGATTCCGTCCTGCATGGGGGAAACCTCATCAAGTAAGAAAGAAGCGAATCGGCGAAGCGGTTAGTCGCGCTTTCGCGTGGACCAAAGGCGAAAGGCCCGCAGCATGCGGGGGTGAGTAAAGAGAGCATAGCATTCATTGCGCAGCATGGGACCATCGACCTGGCATGGCATATCGCTGCGCGCGGCCACTTCGGCGGCGGGAATCTGGATCTGGTTGCAGTGGCAGTTCGCATCAGCGATAGTTGCGCCGTAGACCACCCGATCAAGCCTTGCCCACAGCGCCGCGCTCATGCACATAGGGCACGGTTCGCACGTGGTGTAAAGCGTATAGCCGGCGAGAGAGAGCTTTCTGAGCCGTTTCGTGGCCAGGCGAATGGCGCGTACTTCCGCATGAGCGCTGGGATCGCATTGCTGCTTGACGGCATTGAGAGCACGCAGAAGCATGCGGCCCGAGCGGGTGTGAATGATAGCCGCTCCGAAAGGTCGAGGATTGGCAGTAAGCATGGAGCGCGCCGTGAAGGCGGCTAGCGCGGTCATCCGGACCAGATCCGAGTTCCGGTCGCTTGCCCCCATCGCGCTTGGACTGGAGGTCGCGTTCCGAGCCGGCTTCCGCTTTCCCGCGGCGCGGCGGAGCGTTGTCGAATCAACTCCCATACTCGAACTTAGCATGGCGGAGGATTGATCCGCTCCACAAAAATCCGCTGTATCGATCCTGTTTTCCCAAGCCGGAATGCTTCTCTACAATCAACTCTATGACCGCTTCCCCCGGCACGATTCCGGCTTCGATTCGAGCCCTGCGCAGCGCGCTCGCCAATGGCATTACTCAACCCACGCGACTGGCCAGGCAGGCGCTGGCGAATTCAAATCACAATCCCGGTGGCAACACCTATCTTTGGCAGGATTCCGATTGGACGCAAACGGAAGCCGCGCGCGTGGAGAACATGCCGCCTGGCGAGGGTGGGCCGTTCGGAGATGGCCGCGACACGCTCTGGGGACTGCCGATCTCGGTGAAGGACTGCTTTGACCTGGCAGGCTCGCCTACGAGCTGCGGCGTGAATTTCTATCGCGAACGGAACGGAATAGCAACGCGTGATTCGTGGGTGGTGGAGCGATTGCGCACAGCCGGCGCGGTGATTACGGGTAAGACGCATCTGCATCCGCTGGCCTACGGCATCACCGGCGAGAATCCGGAATTCGGCGACTGCCTGCAGCCCGGCATCGAAGGAGCGCTCACCGGCGGATCGTCTTCCGGCGCGTGCGCCAGCGTAATGGAAGGTTCGGCCGTCGCTGCGATCGGCACCGACACCGGGGGATCGGTTCGAGTGCCGGCGGCGTTATGCGGGCTTGCCGGGTATCGCGCCTCACTCGGGCGCGGCGATTGGCGCGGTGGGGCACACCTGGCGCAATCCTTCGACACGTTGGGCTGGCTGTTTCGCGATCTCGAAGAAGCGCCGCTGCTGGGCAGTTTCTATGCTGCCCGGGAACCCTTGTACACGCCCGCCTGCACTCGATTCGCAATTGTGGATGAAAGCTTCCTGCATGACTGCGAGCCGGACATTGTTGCGAGCTACAGGAAGACGATTGCCGAGATGGAGGCGCTGGGGTTGCCCGCGATCACAATTGATACCGGCTGGTGGGCAGAATCGGCAGAGATCTTCGCGCCTATCCAAGCCTCGGAAGCTGCGGGGCTTCATGCCGGCCACTTCCCTCAGTTCGAACCCGCGATCCGCGAGCGGCTGGAGTGGGGAGCGCGCATTACGCCCAACGAGATTGCCACGCTGCGCAAACGCCACGCCGATTTCCGCACGCGCATGGACGAGTTGTTCGCCAAACATCAACTGGTCATGCTGCCCGCTGCTCCGGTGGCGCGGCTGGCCGCGGGCGCCGACCACAGCAACACCCGGAAACGGCTTCTGCGTTACACCACGCCGTTCAGCCTCGCCGGAGTTCCCGCTGTGACTATTCCGTGCCAGCCCGGCGGAATACAACTAGCCGCCGCGCGCGAGGCCGATGAAGCTTTGCTGCAGGTTGCCGCCTTGATCGGGATGCGCCGCAAGGCTTCCGCGCAACAATCGACCGCGTAATAACGGTCGTTGCCGATGAGCACTGCCCAAGTCGCTTTTGCTCTCCCTCGGAGGCTAGAGCCCCTTTGAATCTGTTGTGGTTCCGTACGGGCTAAAACCCGTACCCTTCAAGATGAAGACTTAACCATAGGTTTCCAAGGAAAACTCATGAAGCATGGATCAAGATCATCGCGCCCTGTTCTATCCTTCGTGCATTCCTCTCTGTGGGCACTCCTGTCGTGCTGCATCGTGCTCCTGACGTCCTGCCACCGGGACAAGCCCGCACAAAGCAACGGCCTCACGCCGGTGAGCCTGCAGCTTGACTGGTATCCGCAACCCGAGCAAGGCGGATTCTACGCCGCGCAACTGCAGGGCTACTACCAGGCCGAGGGTCTCGACCTAACCATTGTGCCGTTGCCCCAATACGGGAGCGTCGCGCAGCAGGTGGCGAGCGGCAAGGCGGACTTCGGGCTGGGCTCGAGCGACCAGGTGCTGGAGTGGAATTCGAACGGACTGCCGCTGGTCGCGGTTGCGGCCACCATGCAGCACGACCCGCAGGCCGTGATGGTTCACAAGGATTCGCCCATTCACGACTTCAAGGATCTCGAAGGCCACACCGTTGCGGCGCAGACGGGCGCCACCTGGCTCAAGTACGTCATCAGCCGCTACAACCTGCATCAGGTCCGCCAGATTCCTTCCACGCTCTCCGTTGCAAATTTCCTGGCCGATCGCGACTATGTACAACAGATCTTCGTCACCAGCGAGCCCTTCTTCGCCAGGCAGGCCGGCGCGGAAGTGCGTACGCTGCTTATCAGTTCGTCCGGGTACGATCCGTATCGCGTGCAGTTCACCACGCGCGACTTCGCATTGCGGCACCCTGACCTGGTGGCCAAGTTTGTGCGTGCGAGCATACGCGGGTGGCAGGAATACCTGCGCAACCCATTGCCGACCAATGCGCACCTGCTGACACTGAATCCGGCCCTCAACCCGGCGCAGGAAGCCTACACCGCACAGGCATTGCACGATGGCGGGTTCGTGAGCGGCAACGATCCGAACGGCGCGAACGTGGGCAAGATGACGCCAGAACGCTGGCAAAGCAGCTTCAATCAGCTCAAATCCCTGGGAATTCTGCACGAGACCTTTGATCCCGCCACCGCCTATGCGCTCCAGTTTGCGCAGTAATACGGAAGGCGCCCTTTACGTTTCGTAGGTGTAAAAGCCGCGGCGCGATTTGCGGCCCAGCCAGCCGGCATCAACCATGCGCACCAGCAACGGGCAGGGACGATATTTGGGATCGCCCAGGCCGTCGTGCAGGACGCGCAGAATATCGACGCAAACATCGAGGCCGATGAAGTCGGCCAGCGTAAGAGGCCCCATGGGATGGGCCATGCCCAGTTTGAAAACCTGGTCCACGGCTTCCGGAGTGGCGACGCCTTCCATCACCGCGTAGGCTGCCTCATTGATGAGCGGCATCAGCACGCGGTTCGACACGAATCCCGGGGCGTCATTCACCGCGACCGGCGTTTTGCCCAGGCGGAGAGCGAGGCCCTGCACGATGTCGTAGGTGGTGTCATTGGTCGCCAGGCCGCGAATCACTTCGACCAGGGCCATCACCGGCACCGGGTTGAAGAAGTGCATGCCGATCACCTGCGAGGGGCGGCGGGTCTGCGCGGCCAGCTTGGTGATGGAGATGGAAGACGTGTTGGTAGCAAGGATCGCGCCAACGGGAAGAATGCGATCGAGGCGCCGAAACAGGTTGGCCTTCAACTCGAAACGTTCGGTGGCGGCTTCAATGGCAATGTCGGCGGCGGACAGGGCGTCATGATCTGTGGTTGGAACGATGCGCGCCACCGCGGCTTCCGCATCCGCTTCGGTGAACTTGCCCTTGGCTGCCTCGCGGCCCAGGTTGGCGCGGATCTGGCTGAGCGCCCGATCGAGCAGGTTCTGCTCCACGTCGCACAACAGCACGCGCATACCAGCGCGCGCAAAGACATGCGCGATCCCGGAACCCATGGTTCCCGCACCCGCTACTCCCACAGTTTGAACCGTCATTTTCGATGCCCCCGGAAATGCCAATGGGAGTGTAACAGCCCGCGCGTGATTGTGGGCGAAGGGCAGTCCGCATTGGTCCGGCGTCACCTGATTGCTGACGATACGTGGGGCACCATCCGATTGCCGCAATCCGGCCCGCATCATCGTCAAGGGGCGCGCGAGCCAGTCGCCACTGATCATTTCTTTTGTGTATCGGAGAGCCGAAGGCCGTTTTCGATGGGACTGATAAGCTAGCGATACAGTGACTGAGACTTTCAAAGACCTGTTTGCTCGGGGATATCAGGCGCGTCGAGAGAATCGACTAGCTGACTCCCGTGCTGTATTCATTGAAGCGGTGCGCAAAGCGGCGATAGAGGCCGATCGACCTTCTTTGGCAGAGGCACTTTGCGGCCTGGCGCAGGCCGAACGCGACATCGGCAATCTGGAAGCTGCCGGTCACCTCTACGCAAACGCAGTGGCGCTCTATCGGGAGTTGGGGCTGCGGGACAGGCTGGCGTATGCGCTTCGGCACGAGGCGGACGTTCTCAGGGAAACGGGTAAGGTTGGGGAGGCCGAACCACTTTACCGAGAAGCCGAGGACATCTACCGTCAGCTTGGCGAATCAGCGACGCTTGATTTGGCCAATACTCTCCGAGGTTTAGCCTTGGTAAACGAGGCAAGCGCCAAAACCAGCGCCGCCAAAGCGCTCTGGCAAGAGGCTCGTGAGTTGTACTCGAAATGCAACGTGGAGGCTGGCGTTGCGGAGTGTGACCAGAAGCTCTGCCGGTGACTGCGACTCAGTTTCGGTCAATAGGTGCCACATAAACGCCAGGTCATTCACAAGGCTATGCAGTTCAGGATTGAACCTCCCAGTCGGGTCTTGGCCAGGCTACATACGAAGAACTTTGGCGGTCGGGCCTAACCTGGGCTACCTCGCTCGCCCGAAACTTCCCCATAGCCCACAACACGCCCATGGACTTGCGGATGAGCCGCAGGTGAGCATCGTGTCGTAGTATCGGATCAGAGAAAACAAGAAGGAAAGTTGATGACCCGCAATTGGTGGCTGACGCCAACTGTAGTAGTCGCAGTTTTGGCCGTGGTGCGAATCGTTCATCTGTTTCGGGCTCGTGCGATGCGCGCTGTTGCCGCCAAATGGGGCTTCCGATACATCGGACCTTCTGCACCTCCGCGTTGGTGGTGGAACCCGTCATTCAAGACAGATTCTCCTCCTGTTGGGACAACTCACTTTCATCCTCCAGGATTCGCAATCAGACAAGTCTGGAACGTAATCGAGGGACAGCGAGACGGGATACCGGTTCTCATTTTTGACAGCATCATGGGATCGAAAGGCGGTCAGCCCTGCACCTTTATCGGGTGCAAGACGGAGCAGAATCCATTTGGAATGGTCACCTCGGCAGATCGGATAATCCAGTCACATGGATGGACCGTTCTTTACGGAATTTGGTTCCTTTGGTTCTCTTGGACCATGGGAATAAAGCGGCTTGACGATCATCTCGGCGAATTAGGGCACGAATAACCGCCGATGCTTCCCTCTGCAAACCATTCGCCTTATCAGGGCGACGCTTGGCGGTTTGGTGCGGTGAGCGTGAACTCGTCTTTCTGTTCCACCGAAAGGGTTGCGGCGTCGGGGTTCTTCACTTTCCACATCACCGCGTGAAGCTGGTGGTTGCTCACCTCCAGGGTCAGATAGTGGTAAACCGGAAAGCCGGGATCGCGATAAAGGTCGGCGCTTCCGCGATACAGGAGCGGGTAAGGCTCAGCTCCTCCGCCGCCGGTGATCACGTACTCCACTCCGCGGCGCTCGAAGCGCTCGTAGTTGTGAATGTGCCCGTTGAAGACCACGACTCTGGCACGAATCCGGTCGAGATGGGCTTCAAGGATTTTGCGCAATCCCAGCGCCTGGGGACTGGGAAGCCCGACGAAGACCTGCGACTGCCGGTCGGCCATCCAGGGCATGTGATAGAGAAGGAACAGGAAGTCAACCTGCGGCGGCACGTGACTGAGCTGCGCCTCGAACCATCGCGCCTGCGGCGAGGTCGACGTGGATGAAAACATGGAATCCAGGGAGATGACCTCGACGTTCCCCAGCAAAGCGGAGTAATAACGATGCTTGGCGATGGCGGGAAAATTGGCGAGGTAGTTGTTGATCCCCACCACCCGGTCGCCGCGGACTTCGTGATTGCCGATGGTCGGCAACTGAAGGATCTTTTCATCGCGCCATCGGCTGGTTTCGTTCTGAAAGACCTGCCAGTCACTGGATTTGGAACCGACGAAGGGCATGTCTCCGGTAAGAAGCAGGGCCTGCGGGCGTTCGTCCGCAATTCGGGCTGCAAGCCATTTCCGGACGCGAGGGTTGGTGCCGGAGGTGACGGCGGGATCGGTAAAACGCATGTCGCCATACGCGACCAGCCGCATAGGGGACCCCGGAGCGAACTGCTTGAAGACAAGGGTAGGAGTGGCGTCGATGGTGGCTTGACTGGGACGCCCGGGAGGCGCGGCCGCCAGGGGCAAGCAGACAGCGGTAACCGCCAAGAACAGGCGACGGCAGACTCGGATGAGGTTGTGAGCGCCCGGGGGGGTGAGATTCACTGCGACAGGGTACCATCCGGGAACGCTATGCTCATTCCCGAACGGTAGACGCGCCAAACCTTCGACAGTCTCACGGCACTCTCCGGGGAAACCGAAGTTTGGCCTGAAAACACTCGTCAAAGACTAGCGCCCGTAGAGAAATGACTGGAGGCGCTCCCGCATGCCTGCAACCTCCGGGCAGCCGAAATAGACTTCGCGATTCCGGGCCATGAGCAGCTGAACCGCTTCCAGGCGTGGATCGGAGGCGGAAAAGGAGCCGCCCTCGTGCACAAATTCGTCGGTCAGGTACTCGATGGCGTGCCCGAGAATCTCCAGGGCGTGGCCGGATTCCGGTGTGATGCGGCGTCTGCGGCCCGCACGGACTGCCGAGGATGCCGCAACCGGCGCCAAAACAGGAAGAGAAAGACCCGTGATCGAGGTAGCCATCCATTCATCCTTGCTCTGCCTATCGAACACTGGGGCCCTTCTTCTATAGATAACGGAGGTACTGTTCCATATTGGGACAATGAATTATGGCCACCTTTTTTTGGAAAATTACGTGATCCCGATCACCGCTAGAGGTTCCTCCCATCATTTTTGATGACCTTGGTCATGGAGGCTCTTCGGCCACCGTTCGCCTTGACGGGACGAGGTCGAAAACCTAAGCTCAAACCAGCGGCCGGTCGCGGTGCTCTGTTTCCCCCAGGGTGGGTTGGCCGCAATCTCATTTCGAATCAATTCAAGACGGGAATTCAGGACAGGATGAATGCGATACCGTACCACTGGCAATATCTGCCTCTTCTGCTGCAGGTCCTGGTCGCCTTTGGCCTCGCTGTGATTATGGTGGTCGCGTCGTGGTTCATCGGCCGCCACCGCAATACCAAGGTCAAGCTGGCGACGTATGAGTGCGGCATCGAGGCCGTAGGGGATGCGAGGGGCCGGTTCAGCGTGCGGTTTTACATGGTGGCCATGCTGTTCATCCTGTTCGACGTGGAAGCGGTCTTCATGATGCCCTGGGCGGTGATCTACCGGAAGCTGTACCACATTACGGGGCAGCGGTTGTTCGGTTTCTGGGAAATGGTGGTTTATCTCGGCTTCGTGGCGGTGGGACTGTACTACATCGTGCGCAAAGGCATCCTCGACTGGAGCATGGACAAGGCGGACCTCTAAATGGCGGACCCACAGACAAAGATCCTGGCGGGCAAAGCCGCCGTAATGGAAGGACTGCCCGCGCACCCGGCTGTGAAGGGACTGCTGGCGTGGAACGCCGATGGGCTGGTGGATGCCAGGTTCGATCGAGGCGAGTTGACACTCACAGTCGGATCCGAGAACATCTGTGCGGCGCTGCGGGCCTTGCTGGCGGCGGGATACAACTTCTTCGAGGACATGACGGCCGTAGACTGGTATCCCTCGGCCCCGCGATTCCAGCTCAGTTATCACATTCTTTCCCATGCCTACAAGGAACGGATCCGGCTGCGGTCGATGGTCGAGGAAGCCGACCCGTCGGTGGAGTCGATTACAGCCATCTGGCCGGGGGCCAACTACTACGAGCGCGAAGTCTTCGATCTGTTCGGAATCCGGTTTGAGGGCCATCCCAACCTGCGGCGCATCCTCATGCCGGACGACTGGAAGGGCTACCCCTTGCGCAAGGACTATCCCGTGGAGGGTTACCGCTGATGCCCGACATCGTGGGAACGCCCATTCTCGAAGCTCCCCTTGCGGAAGGCTCCAAAGACCAGCACATGGTCCTGAACATGGGGCCGCAGCACCCGTCGACGCACGGCGTGCTGAGGCTGGTGCTCGAGATCGACGGCGAGATCGTAGTGCGTCTTTATCCGGAGATCGGGTACCTGCACACCGGCATCGAGAAGACCTGCGAGGCCAAGTTCTACCAGCAGGTTGTTCCGCTGACGGACCGCGTCGATTACCTCGGCCCGATGGCCAACAACCTGTGCTATTGCCTGGCGGTCGAGAAGCTGCTGGAGTTGGAAATTCCGGAGCGAGCGCAATGGATCCGGGTGTTGCTGACCGAAGTGACGCGGCTGAATTCGCACCTGATCTGGCTGGGCACCCACGCCATGGATATCGGGGCGCTGACCGTCTTCCTCTATACGTTCCGCGAGCGCGAAGAGATTCTGCGCATCTTCGAGATGGTTTCGGGGCAGCGGATGATGACCAGCTACTTCCGCATCGGCGGGCTGGCGATGGAACTGCCGCTGGGATTACTGGAACGGGTCCAGGCCTTCATCAAGACGTTTCCTGAAAAGATCGATGAATACTCAAACCTGCTTACGGGAAATCCAATTTTCGTCAACCGGCTCAAGGGCGTGGGACACCTGTCGAAGGAAGATGCCATTGCACTGGGTGTGACCGGGCCGGTGATGCGCGCGTCAGGAATCGATTTTGACCTGCGCCGGGACATGCCCTACTGCAGCTACGAGAAGTTCCAGTTCCGCGTGCCGGTGTCGAACGACTGCGACGTATGGGCGCGCTACCTGCTTCGCCTCGACGAGATGCGGGAGAGCGTGAAGATTATTCAGCAGGCGCTGGACGGGATGCCGGGCGGCCCGGTGAAGGCCAACGCGCCGAAGATTGTGCTGCCCGATCGCGAAGCCATGAAGACGCAGATGGAGTCGCTGATCCATCATTTCAAGATCGTGACGGAAGGGTTCGCTGTGCCGGCCGGCGAAGTGTACCAGGGGATTGAATCGGGACACGGTCAGATGGGCTATTACGTGGTGTCGGATGGAACCGCGAAACCGTGGCGCGTGCACATGCGCTATCCGGGATTCGCAACACTGCAGGCACTGGAGACGATGTGCAAAGGGCGGATGCTGGCCGACGTGGTGGCGGTGATCGGTTCGATTGATATCGTTCTCGGAGAGATTGACCGCTAGTGCCTACGACGGCGCAGGTATATATGGAGCTTTGGGTATCACTGGCTTCGCTGCTGAGGAGCTACACCGCGGCGCACGGATTGAACGGGAGTCTCCAGGCCACGGTGGAGCTGGGCGAAGAACGAATCACGGTGCGGCACGGAAATGCGTGGCTCGAACTGAAGCGCCGGGGTGCAAGAATAAACTGGCGCCGCGATGACGGACGGACGGGAGCACTGGAACTGACCGAAGCCGGACGGCTGCGAGACGGCGAAGACGAGGAAGAGATGGATATGGCGGCGGAAGCCTGGGCGCGGGAGTTGATGCATGAGTGAGACGATGAGCATTTTTTCTCCAAAGCTCGCGGCCCGCTTTGACGCGCTGGCGCAAAAGTATCCCGCCAAGCGCTCGGCGCTGATTCCTATGCTGCTCTACGCGCAGGATGAGATCGGCTATCTTTCCGACGCTGTGATTGCGGAGATTTCGGATCGGCTTTCGATTACGCCGCTCGAAGTACGCAACGTAGCGACGTATTACTCGATGTTGCGCTTCAAGCCCGCGGGAAAGTTCAACGTGCAGGTGTGCACCAATATCAGCTGCATGCTGCGCGGGGCGTACGAAGTGCTGGAGAGGTTCCAGGAAGAGTTAGGCATCGGACACAAGGGAGTGACCCCCGACGGGGTGTTTTCGCTCGAAGAAGTCGAGTGCATCGGGGCTTGCTGCTGGGCGCCGGCGATCCAGGTGAATTATGCGTTTCACGATGAGTTGACACCGGAGAGCGTGCCGGAAATTCTTTCCCAATACCGCGCGCAAGTCCAAAACCAGGAGAAAAATGCCTAGACTGGTTTCGCATCCCGACGAAGTAAAGATCGTGACCAGGCGATTCGGCATGGGCGCGGCCAATATCGACAAATACATTGAGCTGGGCGGCTACGAGGCGGCAAAGAAGTGCGTGGCGCAGGGGCCGGACTGGATCATCAGCGAGATGAAAGCGTCGAACCTGCGCGGGCGCGGCGGCGCGGGATTTCCCACGGGGCTGAAGTGGTCGTTTGTGCCCAAGCAGGCGGCCAAGCCAAAATATGTCCTTATCAACGGCGACGAAAGCGAGCCGGGAACCTGCAAGGATCACCTCATCTTCCTGCACGATCCGCACGCGGTAATTGAAGGGACGATTATCGCCGGGTTGGCGATCGGCTCGAAGCTGGGCTTTATCTACCTGCGCGGTGAGTACCGCTATCTTCTCGAAATCGTGGAGAAGGCGGTCGCCGATGCGTATGCGAAGGGGTTCCTGGGAAAGAACATCTTCGGGTCCGACACAGAGTTCCAGGTCATTACGCAGACGGGTGCGGGAGCGTACGAAGTGGGCGAAGAGTCGGCCCTGATGGAGTCGCTCGAAGGCAAGCGCGGCGTGCCGCGCATCAAGCCTCCCTTCCCCGCCGTGGTGGGTTTGTATGGCGGGCCGACCGTCATCAACAACGCGGAGACTATTGCCTCGGTACCGCATGTGATCAGCATGGGCGGCGCTGCATATGCGGCGGTGGGCTCGGAACGCAACGGCGGAACGCGGCTGTTTGGGTTGAGCGGCCATATCGAGCGGCCCGGCGTCTATGAACTGCCCATGGGCTACAACCTGAAGAAGATGATTTATGAGGTTGGCGGTGGCGTTCGCGGCGGGCGCAAGTTGAAAGCCGTTGTCCCGGGAGGATCGTCGACACCCGTGTTGCTGCCGGAAGAGATCGAGAACCTGGGAATGGATTTTGACCAGGTCGGCAAGGCGGGATCGATGCTCGGCTCGGGCGGCGTGGTGGTGATCGACGACCAGACGTGCATCGTCGAATTCGCGCTGCGGACGATCAGTTTTTATGCGCATGAAAGCTGCGGATGGTGCATTCCCTGCCGCGAAGGAACCGACTGGCTGAAGAAGTCGCTGACGCGGTTCCATGCGGGGTTTGGAGTGGCCAAGGACATCGACAACATTCGCTACCTCGCCGAGAACATGATGGGCCGCACCTTTTGCCCGCTGGGCGATGCGGCGGCCATGCCCACGCTGGGGTTTGTGAAGAAGTTCCGGAAAGAGTTTGAGGATCATCTGGATGGGAGGCCGTGTCCGTTTGCGAAGCATGGGGCGAATGAACTCGTCGAGGTCCATTAATTTGGAGTCGGACGAAGAAGCAAACGCAGATCCTTCGACTGCGGTCGCTGCGGCGACCTCCGCTCAGGATGACAACGCTCAGGGGATGGGATCAGTAGAAAAATAAGGAAAAGATGCCAGACGTAACGTTTACAGTCGATGGAAAGAAGCTGACCGCGCCGGCGGGGACGCTGCTGATTGAGGCTTGCCGCAAGGCGGGCATTGAGATTCCTGCGTTCTGCTACTACCCGGGACTCTCGCTGCAGGCGGCGTGCCGCATGTGCGTCGTGCGCCAGGAGAAAGTGCCGAAGCTGCAGACGGCGTGCACCACGACAGTCGCGGAAGGACAAGTCTTCATCACCGAGTCGGCCGAAATTACGCAGGCGCGCAAGGCTACTATCGAGCTGCTGCTGGGAAATCATCCGCTGGACTGCCCGGTGTGCGACGCCGGCGGCGAGTGCGAACTGCAGGACATGACGTTCAAATACGGCGCCGGCGAGAGCCTCTACACCGAGGCCAAGCAGCACCGCGAAGAACAGCAATGGTCGCCTGCTGTGTTCTTCGACCGGCCGCGCTGCATCCTGTGTTATCGCTGCGTGCGCATGTGCGGCGAAGGGATGGATGTGTGGGCGCTGGGAATCCAGAGCCGCGGGGTAAGCTCCGTTATCGCGCCCAACCAGGCGGATCATCTCGACTGCGAACAGTGCGGCATGTGTATCGATGTGTGCCCGGTGGGAGCGCTGACCAGCGGCAGTTATCGCTACAAGACGCGGCCGTGGGAGATGAAGCATGTCTCCACGGTCTGCACGCACTGCGGAGATGGATGCAAGGTCACTCTGGGCGTGCGGCAGGCGAATGAAGGCTCGGAGATTGTTCGCGCCGACAACCGCGACAAGAGCGGAATCAACGGCGATTTTCTGTGCGCCAAGGGCAGGTTTGGATTTGACTTTGTCGAGAATCCGGAGCGCCTGACCAAGCCGCTGGTTCGCGATGCCGCAGGCACACTGGAACCCGCAACATGGGAACATGCCTTCCGCGTGGCCGCCGCGAAACTAAAAGAAGTTCGCGACAGCAAAGGTGGCGCGGCCATCGGCGTCCTCGGTTCGAACCGAACGACGAACGAGGAGAACTACCTGCTGCAGAAATTCGCGCGAACGGTGCTGCGAACCAACAATATTGATCACCACCGGACGGCGGATTATGCGGCGTTTGCGCGTGCCATCGCGGGCCACGAGGCCAAGACCGCAAGTTTGCGCGAAGTGGGCATGGCGCCGGCGATTCTGCTGGTGGGCGGCGATCCGACCAACGAGCATCCGCTGCTGGCATGGCAGATCCGCAGCAATGTGCGCCTCAACAGGGCCCGGCTGTACATCGCCAATCATCGTTCCATCAAGCTGGAACGCATGGCCAAAGCTGTGCAGGGGTTGCCCCCGGCCGGTTATCGCGACCTGACCACGATTCTTGATCGGAACGATTCGGATTTTGCCAGGGCGGTGATAGCGGAAGAGTCCCTGCTGATTATCTTCGGGCAGGACTTCCAGGGCGAGCAGGCCAGCGACCAGATCGGCGCGCTCGTGAAATGGGGAATGGATCGCGGGACCGTGCGGTTCGCGTTTCTCGGCGATTACGCGAATTCGCGCGGCGCGGCGGATATGGGCCTGCTTCCCGATCTGCTGCCCGGCTATGTTCCGGTTGCCGACGCCGGTGTCTTCGCGCAGGAATATCCCGGAATGCCCGCGACACCGGGCCTCTCTCAAGGACAAATGTTCGAGGCCGCACAGAGCGGCGCACTCGCTGCCCTGCTGGTGGTTGGCGCCGACCCGGTCGGGAAACTCAACATCAACTCCGCTTCGCTGGAGAAGACCTTCCTGATCGTGCAGGATTTATTCCTGTCGGAAACGGCGAAGCATGCGGACGTGGTGTTTCCCGCGGCGAGTCTCTACGAGAAGTCGGGCACGGTGACCAACACGTTCGGCGATGTGCAACTGGTACAGAAGGCAGCCGACAAGGCTGGCGTCAAGCCCGATTTTGAAATCCTGGTGCGGCTTGCGGCTTCGATGGACGTCAATATCAAAACCCTCGTCGCGTTCGGAAAAGGCGGTGTACGTTCGGACCTTGGGCAGTCGCGCGGAGCGCAGTCCGGCGAGGCCGACCGGCACGGGGTGTGGCTGGCGGCGCAGGGAATGGAGCCGAGATTGAGCCCGTTCGATCCGCTCGCGGTTCTCGACGAGATCGAGCGGCTGGTGCCGGCGTACAAGCTGGACCGCGCGAATCTTTTAGGTGGCAATGATGTGCCCACAGAGCCTGGCTTTGTGCCGGTCTCAACGCTCACCGTGCCGCCGCCGGGTGGGATCGTGCCGGCGCATGACACGTTGTTTACTTCCGGTTCCCTAGGCCGATACAGCCGGGCGCTCGGAGAGTTGAAAATTCATCAATCGCAACCGGAGTTGGCGGAGACGGGTGCGGACTAGGTTGGGCCTTTGTGGTCTCCCACCGTTGCGCCAAAAGAAATCGCAAGGGTGGGGCACGGAGCAGATGTGGCTGGCGGATGACAGCACGGCGCAATGCAAGAGAGGCTGACGTTCAGTGACGATTTTGTGGTTTTTTGTTTTTAGCTTGCTCAAGAGCATCGTGGTGACGGTAATTTTCCTGATGGGCGTCGCTTACACGGTGCTGCTGGAGCGCAAGCTGGTGGCGCGGATCCAGAACCGCTGGGGGCCCAGCCGGGTGGGGCCGTTCGGCCTGCTGCAGCCGCTGGTGGATGGAGCGAAATCGTTTCTAAAAGAAGACCTGATTCCGACTTCGGTCTATAAGCCGCTCTACCTGCTGGCTCCTCTGATTTCGCTGGGGTGCGCGCTCATCTCCATTTCCGTGGTTCCGTTTGGGAATCCCGCCATCAACTACAACGGCTTCCGGTTCTTTGAAATCTCCGACGTCAACGTGGGGCTGCTGGTGATCCTCGCAGTCACGTCGGTCGGCGTGTACGGGATTGCGCTTTCGGGTTGGTCGTCGAATAACAAGTACTCGCTGCTGGGGTCGCTGCGGTCGTCGGCGCAATTGGTGAGTTACGAACTGGCGCTGGGTTTGTCGCTGGTGGGCGTGGTACTGCGGGCCGGCTCGCTGAACCTTCGCGAGATCGTGGAAAGCCAGTCGCGGCGCGGAATCCTGAGCTGGAACATCTTCGGCGGGCTCCAGTTCATCGCGTTCTTCATTTACCTGATGGCGGCCTACGCTGAGACCAACCGGTCGCCGTTCGATCTGCCTGAGGCTGAAAGCGAACTGACCGGCGGCTATCACACCGAATACAGCTCAATGAAGTTCGCCATGTTCTTCATGGCCGAATACGGCAACATGATCACGGTGGGCTGCGTGGCAACGCTGCTGTTTCTGGGCGGCTGGACAAGCCCCTTCGGCAACCTGGTGCCGCTGCCGCAGAATGCGGTCCTTCAGGCGATTCTGCCGCTGTTCTGGTTCGTGTTCAAGGTATTTTCATTTCTCTTTCTGTATGTGTGGGTGCGCGGCACGCTGCCGCGCTTCCGCTATGACCAGCTTATGAATTACGGCTGGCGGTTTCTGCTGCCGCTGGCAATTTTGAACATTGTGGGGACAAGCCTGTGGCTTGCCTACCGGCAATAGAGCGTTCCGGGCAAATCGCTCATTTACAATCGGAAAGGATTTCCCGAACGCAACATCGAACTCTCCTCAAATCGGCAGGCATGCGGCTGCCGCTCAAGTAAGCTCGGGGCCCCCGGCGAAAGGCCTTTGTCGCAGGGGTGACTGATGGAACGATGCACCTGATTCTGTTTATCGTCTTCGCCGGATTGTGCCTCGCGGGAGCCATCAATCTCCTGCTGCAGACCCATCCCATTAACAGCGCACTGTCGCTGGTGGTGGTCATGAGTTCGCTGGCGGTCCTTTACCTGTTGCTGGGCGCGGAGTTTCTCGCCATCGCGCAGATCATCGTCTACGCCGGCGCCATCATGGTGCTGTTCACATTCGTGGTGATGCTCCTCAATGCAGGTCGCGAAGAGCGCACCCTGGGCAGCCGCGCGGGCAAGATGGTCGGCTTCCCTGCCGTGGCGGTGTTGCTTGGCGTGATCGCCACCCTGATTCTGAAAGCGCAGGGGCTGGGCTCCGTCAGCTTGAGCGACCCCATTACCAGGACCGAAGACCTGAGCAAGGTGCTGTTCAGCGATCTGCTGCTTCCGTTTGAAGTCACATCGGTGCTTATCCTGATCGCTATTCTCGGAGCCGTGGCGCTGGCCCGCGCCGGAAGCGGAGAAGGGAGGGTCAGCAAGTGATTCCCATTTCCTGGTATCTGCTGCTGAGCGCGACTCTGTTCTGCCTCGGCGTGGTCGGCTTTCTGATCAAGCGCAACCTGATCACCGTGTTCATGTCGATCGAGCTGATGCTCAATGGCGTGAATCTCTCCTTTGTCGCCTTCGCGCACCAGTGGCACACGGTGAAGGGACAGATTTTTGTTTTCTTTGTGATGGTGGTGGCCGCGGCTGAGGCTGCGGTTGGTCTGGCAATCATTATCGCCGTATTTCGCGCGCGCTCCACGCTGGCGGTCGATCGCATCGACCTGATGAAACTATGAGCTATCTCTTCCCACTCTGGCTGATTCCGGTCTTGCCATTCGCAGGATTTCTTATCAATGGAATCCTGGGACGCAGGCTGCCAAAGGTACTGGTGACCGGGGTTGGTTTACTAGCGCCACTGGGCTCATTTGTTGCGGTGGTCGGGAATGCATTTGGGATGTTCGGTTCGATGCCGGCGTCGGCTGGAAATCCCCCGGTGATGCAAGAGTATGGATCGTGGATCAGTACCGGCCGACTTAACATTGACATCAGCCTGGTGGTCGACCATCTATCGCTGGTGATGCTGCTGATCGTTACGGGAGTAGGATTTCTGATCCATATCTATTCCGCCGGCTACATGTCCGACGATCCGGGCTACGCGCGCTACTTCAGCTACCTGAATCTTTTTCTGTTCTTCATGACCACGCTCGTCCTGGCCGGAAACGTCCTGCTGATGTTCGTCGGTTGGGAAGGCGTAGGTCTGGCGTCGTACCTGCTGATCGGATTCTGGTTCCAGAAGACCTCCGCAGCCAGCGCGGGCATGAAAGCTTTCGTCGTCAACCGCATCGGCGACTTCGGTTTCCTGATCGGGATTTTCCTGCTGCTGTCGCAGTTCGGGACGCTGACGTTTGCCAACATCGCCGGCTTCCTTGCCGCTTATCCCGACTGGAAAGGCGGCAGCCTCACGGCGATCGCCATCTGCCTGCTGGTGGGCGCGACGGGCAAGAGCGCACAGTTGCCGCTCTATGTGTGGCTGCCGGATGCGATGGAAGGCCCTACGCCGGTTTCCGCGTTGATTCACGCAGCCACGATGGTGACGGCCGGCGTGTACATGATCGCGCGGACGCACTTCATCTTCGACCGATCGCCCTTCGCGCTGACCATGGTTTCGATTGTGGGCGCGGCGACAGCAATCTTCGCTGCGACCATCGCGCTGGTGCAGACCGATATCAAGCGGGTGCTGGCCTACTCGACGGTGTCGCAGCTGGGATACATGTTCCTCGGGTGCGGGGTGGCGGCGTATTCGGCCGCGATCTTCCACCTGATGACCCATGCTTTTTTCAAGGCACTCCTGTTCCTCGCGGCCGGGTCAGTGATCCACGGGATGGGCGGCGAACAGGATATGCGCAAGATGGGCGGGCTGCGGAAATACATGCCGGTCACGTTCTGGACCATGACAGCGGCGGTATTTACGATCGCCGGCACGCCTTTTCTGGCGGCGTTTTATTCAAAGGACGCCATTCTCAGCGCGGCATTCATGCAGGGCACGAGCGGAAAGGTGTTCTGGTTCGTGGGCCTGGTCACGGCAATGCTGACCTCGTTCTACATGTTCCGGCTGTGGTACATGACCTTCTTCGAGGAGCGGCGCGCCGGAGCACACGATCTTGAGGGACACGGAGCGCCGGTACATGCGCGGGCGGATACAAAACTCGTGCTCGAAGCGGATCATGCGCACGAGCCGCATGAGAGTCCGTGGTCGATGCTGGGGCCGCTGGTGATCCTGGCGCTGCTTTCCGTGGGCGGCGGATGGATCGGGGCGGGACGATTCGGAGCGTACCTCGCGCCTTCGGTTGGAGCGAAAGCAGCGGAGGCGGGCGGCAACAGCCTGGAATGGATTCTTACCGGACTGGCGGTCGCGGTAGCCGCTATCGGCTGGTTTATCGCCCACCGGATGTATCACGCGCGACCGGAATCTCCGGCGCGGCTCGCGGCTTCGATGCCGGGGCCATACAAGCTGCTCGTCCATAAGTACTGGGTGGATGAGATCTACGGCGCAGTCATCCTCAAGCCCATCCTGGCTCTGTCGCGGTTCGTTCTCGAGTGGGTCATCGATGTGGCGATCCTGGGCGGCGCGGCGTGGCTGCTGGGCGGCATCGCATCGCTGGGCGGAGCGATTCTGCAGCGCTGGCAGTCGGGAAACCTGCGGTCGTATGCGGCGTGGCTGGCGGCTGCCGCGACAGCCCTGCTGATTTACATCCTGTGGGTGTATTCGCCGTCGGGAGTTTCGTTCTTCTTCAGCCATGGGGCGGGGCAATGAGCATGAATGATTTGAACCAATCGATTCTCACGCTCATCCTGCTGGTTCCGCTGGTGGGAGCGATCCTGATTGCCGTGTTGCCGGATCGGGGAAAGGTGTCGGCGTGGGTCGCACTGCTCACCGCGCTGGTCACCTTCGGGTTCACGCTGCATCTGCCGGCCCACTTTCTCATCGGCCAGCCGGGATTCCAGTTCGAGTTCGACAAGCCGTGGATCAAGAGTCCGGCCATCCATTACCACGTGGCGATAGACGGGCTGAGTCTGTGGCTGGTGGTGCTGACAGGGCTGCTCGCGCCGGTTGGCGTGCTGGCAAGCTGGAACGCCATCAAGGAGCGGCGGAAGGTCTACTACGCGCTCTTCATGCTGCAACAGACGGCCATGTTTGGAGTGTTCATTTCTCTGGACCTGATGGTGTACTACGGGTTCTGGGAATTGTCGCTGGTGCCGATGGCGATCCTGATCGCGATGTACGGGCGCAAGGACGGCGCGCACGCGGCGGGTCGCTTCTTCCTGTTCACATTCATTCCCTCGGCGCCGTTGCTGGTGGCGATCCTTTACTTGTATGCGCGCACCGGCAGTTTCGACTTCGGGCAGTTGCAGTACTACGTGGGATCAGGCGCCATCCCTGCCGGAGCGCTGTTCTGGTGCGGCCTCGCGTTTCTGTTTGCCTTTGCTGTAAAGGTGCCCGTGTTCCCATTGCATGGCTGGCTGGCGGAGACGTTCAGCGAGGCGCCCGTGGCGCTGGCCATGATTGTGGCCGGGAAACTTGGGCTTTATTCGATGCTGCGCTTCCACGTGGGACTCTTCCCGGTGCAGACGCGGGCCATTGCGCCGTTGATGATCGCACTGGCGGTGGTCGGGATTCTTTACGGAGCGTGCCTGGCGCTGGTGCAGCGTGATTTCTGGAGGCTGATCGCCTTTGCGACGCTGGGACATTTCAGCGTGACCACCCTGGGAATCTACGGACTGAACCTGATCGGCCGCGACGGTGCGGTGTTTCTGATGGTCAGCCAGGGCGTGATTGAAGGCGCGCTGTTTGTCCTGCTCGGTGTGCTCGAGACGCGCTATGCGACCAGCCAGATTGCCAGCTACGGCGGAGTGGCCGCGAAGCTTCCGCGCACGGCTACATTCTTTGTAATTACGTCGCTGGCGATGGTGGGGCTGCCCCTGCTCAACGGGTTTGTGGGGGAGTTTCTGGTGCTGTCGAGCACGTTTATGTCGGTCAGCCGGGGTTGGGCGATCGCGGCGACCGTAACGGTGATCCTGGGCGCGAGTTACATGCTGTGGCTGGTGCAGCGTCTGTTCTATGGGCCGCAGAGCGCCATGGCGGAATCGCGGCCGGTGAACGACCTCGGATTCGGCGAATTGGCGATCCTCGCGCCCCTCGCAGTCCTGATGCTGGTGATGGGGGTGGCGCCGAATTACTGGCTGCAGTCCATCGAGAAGAGTTCTACACCGGCTGGAATCATGCGGGGAATGCCATCGAGCCAGGTTCGGTGGTCCGAGGGATCTCAAGACAACCACAGATCCTTCGCCTCCACCTCTTCACTTCGTTCCGAGTCCTCGCTCAGGATGACAAGCGAAAGAGGAAGGGATGACAGATTTGAGGAGGCGCACAAGTGAACGGACAAGACAGCCTCCGCATACTTCCCGAGATCATCCTCACCATCACCGGGGTGGTGGTGATGCTGATCGATGCCTCCCTGCCCGTGGGCTGGCCGCGACGTTTTCTGGGATGGGTCGCGGCAATCGGAACCACCGTGGCCCTGTGGTCGAGCCTGTGGCAGCTTAATCTGCCTGCCGGCTCCGCTTTTTACGGCACCGTCGAAAGCAGCCCGTTCACCGTTTTCTTTCACGTGCTGATCTGCGCGATTGTGCTGGTGGCGCTGCTGATTTCGCTGGACAGCCTGCCTGAGGACAGCCATCACCAGGGCGAATATTATGCCCTGATGGTTTTCGGCGCAGTAGGCATGTGCCTGCTGACTAGCGCTGTCGAATTGCTGGTAGTGTTTATCGCTCTGGAAATTTCGTCGATTTCCACCTACATCCTGGCGGGTTATCGCAAGCACACCGGCACGGGACCGGAAGCGGCCATCAAATACTTCCTGCTGGGGTCGTTCGCCACCGGCTTCCTGCTGTATGGAATCGCGCTCATCTTCGGCGCCACCGGGACGACGCAGATCTACGAGGTCGCGGCGCGAGTGGCCGGATCGGAGAATCGCCCGCTGATCGTTGCCGCCCTCGGCCTGATGATGGTGGGCATTCTGTTCAAGGTTTCCGCCGCGCCCTTCCACGTCTGGACGCCCGACGTCTATGAAGGCGCACCATCGCCGGTGGTGGCGCTCATGTCGACAGCGCCCAAGGCTGCGACCTTTGCGTTGTTGTTGCGCGTGGTCTACGAGATGCTGCCCGGCTTGCGCTCTGTCTGGGCGCCGCTGCTGTGGGGAATCGCGGCCATCTCCATGACCGTGGGAAACCTGGCCGCTCTGCGGCAGGAAAACGTGAAGCGCATGCTGGCGTATTCCTCGATTGCCCATGCCGGATACCTGCTGGCCGCATTTGCCGGATTCGGACCAAGCGGCATCTCCGCCGCCGCGTTCTATATCGCGGCCTACGCTGCCATGAACGTGGGAATCTTCGCGGTAGTGACACTGGTCAGCGGATACGACGACCGGTTGCCGATGATCCGCGACTTCCGCGGCCTCATCTATCGCTCTCCGTTGCTCGGCAGCCTGCTGATCTTCTTCCTGATTTCGCTGATCGGAATTCCCTTCACCGGCGGCTTTTTCGGCAAGTTCTACTCATTCTCCGCGGCGGTGAGCGGCGGAGCGGTAGCCCTGGCCATCATCGGCCTGGTCAATTCGGGCGTCGCCTCGGCGTACTATCTGCGCCTCGCGTTCGCGGCGGCGCAGCGCCCCGACGAACAGAATGCCGAGAGTCGAACTGCCCTGCCCCAGATCGGCGTGGCAGTGGGAGCGGCGCTGTTGTTCACGGCTGGCGCGACGCTTTGGCTGGGAATCACGCCGGGCCGGGCATTGCGAGCCGCGGAAACGGCCGCGCATACGCTGCAAATCCCGCAAAACGAGCCAACGACGCCGGAGATCAGTCTCCAGCCGCAGCCGCATCCGTAGACAGCACAACCGCCGGGCGATCTTCGCAGGCGGCTTCAATCAGGTTGCGATAGAAACCCACCGTCAGCCCCAGAACCCGCCCGTTCACAAAGCGCTCCAGCACCCATGCGCGAGCGGCTCTGCCCATGCGGACCCGGTCGTCAGGATTACGAAGCAGGCGAAGCACGGATTCGGCGATCGCCGCGGGATAGCCCGCAGGAATCAGGAGGCCGGTCACCTCCGGGAGGACAGCGTCGCGCGAACCGGTGGCGATGGTCGTGACCACCGGGATTCCGGTTGCTGCCGCCTCCAGAACGACATTGGGAAATCCTTCCCGCCACGTGGGCAGGACCATGACATCCATGCTGCGATAGTACAGAGCCGTGTCGGCGACATACCCGGTGTAAACGATGCGCGGATGGCGTTCAATCGTTCGCCGCAGATCAGCGCTCACGGCATCGTCCGAGTGGTCGAACCACCCCACCACCAGCAGGCGTGCATCGGGAATCTGCTCCAGGATCGTCTCGAAAGCCTCGATCAGTTCGGGGACGCCTTTGTCGCGCGTGATTCTTCCCACGAAACCGACCACCGGCGCGTCCCCGGGAATGCCCAGGGCTTTTCTCATCTGTTCCGGGCCCGGCGAAAAGCGCTCGATGTCCACTCCGTTGCTGCTTCCGCTTCCAATCAGGTGCAGCTTCGCGGGCGGCGCAACGTGAAGAAAGGCTGCCTTGGCCTGAAGACTTTCGCTGTTGCACACCACGTAGTGGGCACAGGCCGAAGCTATGCGCTCGGCCGCGAGCAGGACGCGACGCTTGAGGCCGGTCAGCGTCTCGAGCCTCAATCCGCGCAGCATGTAAACGCGCACCGGCACATGGCACAACCTCGCCGCGAGGCACCCCAGCAATCCCGCCTTGGGTGTGCTGAATTCGGCCATATCCGGTTGCAGCCGGCGCAAGACCCGGCAAAGCCTGATCAGCGAAACCACGTCGGCCAGTGGCGCCATCTCCCTCTGGATCGGAACCGGCACCGTTTCGACGTCTTCTTCCCTGGCGATGCGATCGAGCAAGGCTCCCGGGCTGCAGATCAGCACTACGTGAAACCCTGCTGCCTTCAGCGCTCTCAGGCGTGCGGGAAGAACCAGGCAGGTTTGGGGGTGAGTAATGCCGACCACGATCGAGGGAGGTCGATTGCGTTTTCCGGAATCTTCCACTGACGCGGTCGGTTGTGTCCCAGATGGCATGATTTTCCGCAGGCTCGGCCTCGAGCGCCTCTCTGTCGGATCATTAACGGAATCTCAAGAACTGTATCAGTCCCGCACAGTTCGCAGGTGTGCGCTCCGTCACGTATTAACTGCCCCCCAGCCCTTTACGCTCATATTTCTCTCATGATGCAACGTTCTAAAGTCCTCCTGCTGGTTCCGCATCTTGGCGGTGGCGGCGCCGAGCGGGTTACGGCCCTCCTTTCGCGGGGACTTTCGGCTCAAAAATACGAGGTGCACCTGGGGCTGATCACGGATTCGGTAGTCTCCTCTGATCGGATCCCAGCCTCCGTGACGATCCATTCGCTGGGGGCGCGAAGAGTGCGCTCCGCGGCGCTTCCCCTCTTGCGACTGGTGCGGCAGCTTGAACCGGACGTGATCCTGTCGGGGATGGCGCATCTGAATTTCCTGGTCCTGCTGCTCCGGCCCTTCTTTCCTCCCAAAACGCGGGTGGTCGTGCGCCAGAACGCCACGGTTTCCGGCGATTTAGGTTCGGGTCGAGTTCCCGCCTACACGCGCTTACTCTACCAGTTCCTCTATCCCAGCGCCGACCGGATCGTATGCCAGACAGACGCTATGGCTGCGGATCTCGTGCTCCGGTCGGGGGTGGTCAAGGCGCAACTGGAGGTGTTGCCGAACCCGGTCGATGCCGACGCAATTCGCGCTCCCGGATCCGATTTTGCGATGCACTGGTCCGGCCCTGGTCCCCATCTGCTCGCCATTGGCAGGCTTTCCCGCGAAAAGGGATTCGACCTGCTCCTCGAAGCGTTCTCGTCTTTGCGCCTGAAGTACCCGGGCGCGCAACTGCGTGTGCTTGGAGACGGCCCGGAACGCGAGGCTCTCGAGGCGCTCCGGAGCGATCTGAAGCTGGAGGCGTCGGTTCAGTTTGTGGGGTACGTTTCCCGGCCGGAGTCCTTCTTTCCGGGAGCTACCTTGTTCGTGCTGCCGTCGCGGCAGGAGGGGCTTCCCAATGCCCTGCTCGAAGCGGCTGTGGGCGGGCTGGGAATCGTGGCCCTGCCGTGCTCGGACGGAGTGGTGAGCCTGTTGCGAGGGCGGCCCGGAGCGTGGGTGGCGAGCGAGGTGTCGTCGCGGGAACTCACCGGGGCGTTGCTGTTGGCCCTCCATGCAACACGCCCCGGCCAACGGTTCCCGCATCCGTGGGTCGAGCCCTTTCGCATGGATCGCGCCATCCTCGACTATGAACGGCTCATCGATGAAACCCTCCAA
Source organism: uncultured Acidobacteriota bacterium (assembly GCA_963730805.1). Classification (GTDB taxonomy): domain Bacteria; phylum Acidobacteriota; class Terriglobia; order Terriglobales; family Acidobacteriaceae; genus Telmatobacter. Next base: position 423,884 of record CAVSTL010000008.1, read on the forward strand.
ACGCAGGTGCGGTGAATCAACTCAAACCCAGCTCCGAACCATGCGATCCAACCTTCGCGGATTTACCCACCCGATCCCGCCCCTGAACCCTTCCACCCCCCGCCAACGTCCAATAGACAGGAAAGCCCCTGAGCTAGCAGCTGGAAGCTAGGAGCGAGAGGCTGCTTTTATGAATACCTTCAAGACCACCCTTCTTCTTACCGCACTCACTTTGATTCTGGTGTTTGCCGGAGAATACTTCGGCGGATCGAACGGCGCGCTGATGGCGTTTGCGATCGCGGCAGTGATGAATTTTGTCAGCTACTTCTTCTCCGACAAGATTGCCCTGGCGATGTACAGCGCGCAGCCTGTCACTCGCGAACAGTTGCCGCGCGCCTACGACGTTGTGGAGAGGCTGACCAGCCGGGCCGCCCTGCCCATGCCGAAGATCTACGTCATCCCCACCGACTCGCCCAACGCTTTCGCCACAGGACGCAATCCCAGCCACGCCTCGGTGGCCGTAACCCACGGCATCCTGAACCTGCTGACGGACGAGGAACTGGAGGGCGTCCTGGCCCACGAACTCGGCCACGTGCGCAACCGCGATATTCTCACCAGTTCCATTGCCGCCACGCTCGCCGGCGCGATCACGATCCTGGCGCGCATGGCGTTCTGGTTCGGAGCCATGGGCGGAATGGGCGGCGACCGCCGCGATCGCGAAGGCGGCGGCCTGGGAGCGCTGTTCATGCTCATCTTCGCGCCCTTCGCTGCCATGCTGATCCAGTTGTGGGTTTCGCGCACGCGCGAATACGAGGCCGACGCCACCGGCGCGCATCTCACCGGCAATCCTTACGCCCTGGCCAGCGCGCTCGAAAAGATCTCGGCATCCAGCCGCCGCATTCCGCTGCTCGCTTCGCCGACGTCCGCGCATCTGTTTATCGTGCAGCCCCTGCTCTCGGGACAGATGTTCCTTAACCTCTTTTCGACCCACCCACCCATCGAGAAACGGATCGAGCGGCTGATCGGACGGCCGTCGGTGCATGGCAGCCTGCAGTAAGGCTGGCACCAGGGATTTCCCGTCTTTGAAAAGTCCTTTGAAGGGGCACGACTTTTACAGGCTGCGGAAAAACTCCGTGCATGGAGGGTACGGGCTTCAGCCCGTACATTAACCTCAGCAGGATGAACGGGGCTTTAGCCCCCGAGGGACTTCCTCCTCGCCCTTCGCCCGCTGTTCACCGTTTTTCCGCAGCCTCTTTCAGTCGTGCCTCAAAGGATCCGCCCATGCGCGGTTTTCGCCGCTGAGAGATGTTTTCGGCACGCCGTGACCGATCCGGACGCCTATCGCTGATCCCTGCTGCCTCTTCCTGTATTCTTCCCCCATGAAGACGGTACTTCGCACGCTGCTTTATCTCGCGCTCATCGTGTGGCTGGGCGCGGAAGTCTTTTTTCCCGTGGTCGCCGCGATTACCTTCATGACGCTGCAGCCCGACACCCACACCGCCGGCACAATCGTTGGACACCTGCTGCGAATTCTGCACGGAATGGGCCTGGTCTCCGGCCTGGTCATTCTGGCGCTCCTGGCGCTGGCCCCCGCGTGGGGAATCTACAAGCCAAAAACAGTTCTCGCTCCTATGATTCTTCTGATCGTGATGATTGCCTGCACCTGCTTTTCGCAGTTCAGCATTGTCCCTTCCATGGAGAGCGATCGCATTGCGGCAGGGGGCGACATCAACGCGGCGGAAATCTCCAATCCGTCGCGGATCCACTTCAACAATCTCCACGTTTTGAGCGAACGCGTGGAAGAGGCTGTGCTGCTGATGGGGCTGGCCACGGTGGTCCTGGTAGCACGTGCGGAAACGGCGCGGGCTTAAGCCGGTCGCCGCGGGAGGAAACAATGGGACGCGAAGCGGAATGCGAATGCGCATGGAACGGCGGCCGCTGCAGAGTCAAGGCGCTTCTCGAACCGCCCGACCTCGTCCTGCGCGGGGAAATCCGCCGGCGCCTTCCCTTAGCGCAGCTAAAGGAAATCCGTGCCGGCGGCGAGACGCTCCATTTTGCAGCCGGAGAAGAAACGTTTGCGCTCGCACTGGGAAGCGTGCTGGCTCAGAAATGGGTCAAGGCATTGACCACTCCGCCACCCACCCTTGCCGGGAAACTCGGAATTTCCGGCGACACCGTCGTCCGGTTGGTCGGCAATGCGGATGACGATGCGCTGCGGTCGGCGCTCGCTTCCGCCAGGGCCGTCGCGGAAAAGGATGCCGACTTGATAGTCGCGCGCGTCAACACGCCGGACGAACTCGCCCACGCACTCCGAACCACCGCAAAACAATTGGCGGCGCGAGTGCCGATCTGGTTCATCTACCCCAAGGGCCGCGGTCATGCCCTGAGCGAAAACGACGTGCGGTCCACCGGGCTGGCCGCCGGCATCGTCGATACCAAGGTCTGCGCTGTCTCGGCCACCCTCACCGGGTTGCGATTCGTACGCCGCCGCGAGGCATAGTCAGTCCGAACCCCCGCGATTTTCGCGACCAGGCTCGCTCACCACCCGCCCCCGTTTGACTCGCCACTGTCTTGTATCATCGAAAAGGCTCATCCATACGCATGAATCGAATCGAAGCCCATTAGGAAGTGCATGAAAACCGGCATCATCGGCCTGCCCCAGGTAGGCAAGACATCGCTGTTCAAGATCCTGACCAAAGCCAAGCTCGAGGAGCGGGGTTACTCAAACCCGCGCGAAGCCCACATCGGCGTGGCGCGCGTCCCCGACGAGCGGCTCGAAAAGCTCTCCGCCCTTTACTCGCCCAAGAAGACCACCTTCGCCACGGTGGAATATGTCGATGTCGCGGCCATCGGGCAGGAAGCCCTGAAGGAGACCGCCTTCCTGACCAGCCTGCGCAATGTGGACGCGTTGATCCACGTGCTGCGGGCCTTCGACGATGACTCCATTCCGCATGTCGGCCCCATCGATCCGCTGCGCGACATCAAGAACGTCGAATTCGACCTGATGGTCAGCGACCTGACCCAGATCGAGAAACGCCTGGAGCGCGTGGAGAAGGACCTGAAAAAGGGCCGCACCAGCGAACTGGAGCGCGAACAGGCCCTCCTGATTCGCTCCAAGGAAGCCCTCGAAAAGGAACAGCCGCTGCGCGAACTGGAGATGACGGCGGACGAAAAGAAGCTCATCAAGGGCTTCATGTTTCTCTCCCAAAAGCCTATTTTGTATGCACTTAACATCGGAGAGAGCATGACGCTCGGCGACGACCTCGACGGCGCTGTCGGCCGCTACAAGCTCGACGACGTAGCGGGCCGGCCCAATGCGGGCGCAACCGCGATCTGCGGCAAGGTCGAAGCAGAACTTGCCGAAATGGACGACGCCGAGGCTGCCGACTTCCTGTCGAGCTATGGGCTGCATGAGAGCGGGCTGGTTCGACTCATCCGCAAGAGCTACGAATTGCTTGGCCTGATCAGCTTCTTCACCGCGGGCGAGGACGAGTGCCGCGCCTGGACGGTGCCGGTGGGCTCAAAGGCTCCCCAGGCGGCGGGCGCCATCCACACCGATCTTGAGCACCACTTCATTCGCGCTGAAACCATTCGCTGGGATCAGCTCCTCGATGCCGGCTCGGAGGCCGCTGCCCGCGCCCGCGGCACGCTGCGCCTTGAAGGCAAGGAATACATCGTGCAGGACGGCGACGTGATGCACATCCGGCACAGCGGCTAGCGATGGCGAAGCTTTCCATTCTGCTGGGACTGCTGGCCGCGCTTGCCGATATTGCCGGCGGTCTGGTGCTGGTTCGCGCGCGCGGCATCGAGCGCTACCTGCGCTATTTTGTTGCGCTCGGCGCGGGGTTTCTCATGGCCACCGCGCTGGTGGAAATGGCGCCCGAGAGCCTGCGCATGAGCCCCCGCCTCGGTCCCATCCTCATCATGGCCGGCTATTGCGTGGTGCACCTGCTCGAACACACCATCATCCCCCACTTCCACTACGGCGAGGAAACCCACCACGGAGAATTCGTTTCGGCGCATACCGGCTATTCCGTCCTGGGCGGTCTCAGCGTCCACGCCTTGTTCGATGGAGTCGCCATCGGTTCCGGGTTTGTCGTCTCCAACTGGCTGGGATGGCTGATCTTTCTCGCCATTTTCCTGCACAAGGCGCCGGAGGGCTTCACCATGGCGTCGGTGATGCTGGCCAGCGGCCGCAGCCGCACCGCCGCCTTCTATTCCGCGGTTGGATTGGCCGTGGCCACGGTGGCGGGTGTCCTCGTCATTCAGCTGGTCCCCCGGTGGCTTCCCTATGGACTGCCCGTCTCGGCAGGAGTCGCGCTCTACGTGGGCGCCAGCGACCTGGTTCCCGAAGTCAATCGCGAGCCCGGAATCCGCATGGCGCTGGTGTTTTTCCTGGGGGTGCTGGGATTCCTTCTGCTGCGCCTGCTGCTGCCGGCGCTTTAATCGCCCGAAGCCGCCTCGGGCAAGCGCGGCGCGGCAAGTCGCGCTCGAAATAGCCTCGCCAGCAACGTCGCATAGTCCCATGCCACTTTCATGCTTACTTTGCTGCGGCCTGCGCGCCGTCGCCCGAAGACAAACGGAATCTCCTCGATCGCATTCACGCGCCCCCGCACCAGGATTTCCAGCAGGATCTTGAATCCCGACGTCTGAAAAGCGACATCCTCGATGCAATGACGGCGGACCAGGAAGAAACCGGAGAGAGGGTCATTCAGGTGCAGGCGTGACGGGTGCATGCGCCGCGCAGCCGCGCCTGCCGCCATCGATATCGCGCGGCGAATCGGATTGGCTTCGCATTGGCTGCCGCGCACGAAACGGCTGGCGATCGCGACATCGTGACCGGCTTGAATGGAATCCAGCAGCAAGGGCAGCACCTCGGCCGGATGCTGACCATCCGCGTCAATGACTCCCAGAATGGTCGCGTCCGTGTGCCGCCAGCCATGCACAATGGCTCCCGACAGCCCCCGCTCGCCGCGGCGAACCAGCAGACGCACCCGCGGATCTTGGCTCGCGACCGCGCCGACAATCGCTTCCGTGCCGTCGCGGCTCTCGTCGTCGACCACGATCATTTCCCACGGCATTGCGACGCGCAAAAGAATTCCACGCACGGCGCTCAGCAACGCTGCGAGATTCGCGGCTTCGTGGAGAGTGGGAATGACCACGGCGATCTTCTCACCCGTCTCCAGCAGCGGGGCACCGTCAGTGAGCACCGCGGGGCTGGCCCGGCTTTCCCCCGGCCTGTACGATGGAATGTTCATCGCGGAAGACATATTGAATTTCCAGCCCTTCACATCCATCCCCAACCGCGTTTTCAGCAGGCTGGGGAATCCCGTCTCTATTTTGCTACTTGCCATCGCAGGCTTCGCGGTCATGGGCTACCATCCCGGCCTCGAGGACGACGGAGTCTATCTTTCCGCTGTAAAAACCCGCCTCAACCCCGCGCTCTACCCGCACGATGCCGACTTCTTCCGCCTTCAGATGCAGGCCACTGTCTTTGATAAATTCATGGCCGGCTTCATCCATGCCACGCGGATTCCCGTACCATGGGCCGAACTCCTTTGGCAGTTTCTTTCTCTGTATGGCATTCTCTGGGCTGCGCACGGCATTGCGCAAAAGCTTTTCCCTGAGAGACGCGCGCGGTGGGCGGGGATCGCCTTGCTGGCCGCCATGTTCACGCTGCCCGTGGCCGGAACCGCACTCAATATTGCCGACCAGCATCTTCATCCCCGCAACATGGCCACCGCGGCGATTCTTCTCGCGGTGGATCGCGTCCTCGCCCGCAAACCGCGCATCGCGGTTGGTCTGCTTTCGATCGCGCTGCTCATTCACCCCATCATGGCGGCCTTCGGAATCTCGTTCTGCATTTTTCTCGTATTCGTGCCGAGGGATGGCGTTTACTGCCGGCTCACTGCCTTTGCTCACCGCAAAGCAATTTCTCCCGCCGTATTCGCCGCGTTCCCGCTGGGTTGGATCTTCGAGCCTCCCACACCCGCATGGCGGCGCGCCATCGACACTCGCACTTACTACTTCCTCTACCACTGGACGTGGTACGAGTGGCTGGGAGCGATCGGGCCCCTGGTTCTGTTCTGGCTGCTGTGGCACTACGCTGCCAGGCGCGGCGCATCCGTTCTGGCGCGGTTCGCGATGACGCTTGTCCTCTTTGGCGCATTTCACCAGGCCCTCGCGATGATCCTGCTCGCTTCGCCGGCACTGATCCGCATCCTGCCCCTCCAGCCAATGCGCTATCTGCATCTCGAATATGTCCTCCTGGTGATGATCGCGGGTTGTCTCATCGGGCGGCATCTTCTGGAGCGCGCCGTTTGGCGCTGGGCCTTGTTTTTTGTCGTAATCAACGGCGGGATGTTTCTGTCCCAGAGGCTCCTGTTCCCCGCCACCGGGCATCTCGAATTGCCCGCGCGCGCATCAGCAAATCCATGGCTCCAGGCTTTTACGTGGGTACGCGAGAACACGCCGGCAGACGCCTACTTTGCCCTCGATCCGGAATACACGGCCGTCCCCGGCGAGGACTACCACAGTTTTCGAGCCCTGGCCGAGCGCAGCCAGTTGGCCGACGCGCTGAAGGACGCGGCGGTGGCCACCCAGGTTCCCGAACTTGCCCCTCGCTGGGCTGGCGAAGTCGATGCCCAGAATGGCTGGAGCGGGTTCCAACTCGGCGATTTCGAGCGGCTCAAACGGCGGTACGGAGTCACCTGGGTGGTGGTTTCGTATCCGCCCCCTGCCCGTCTAACCTGCAGATGGCACAATGCCCGGCTTACCGTCTGCCAGATTCCCAACGTCGACCTCGCTCCAACCCCGTAATTGGCGCAAATAGCTTATTTTTACTTAGTTTGCCGGGCATAACCCGTCGTATCATTACTAGGACCCCAAGGATTTTGAGCGAATTCGATGATCAACGATAAAAAAGTTGTGGCGGTCCTTCCCGCGTACAATGCGGAGAAAACGCTGCAACGGACGGTTCAGGAAATCCCCGCCTCGGTGGATACCTGCATCCTCGTCGACGACCACAGCACCGACGAAACCGCGACTCTGGCCGGGCGCCTGGGTCTGCAGGTCCATGTGCACGAGCGCAACCGTGGCTACGGCGGGAATCAGAAGACCTGCTACCGTGCGGCCCTCGATGCCGGCGCCGACATCGTGGTCATGCTCCATCCCGATTATCAATACTCGCCCCTGCTGGTCGAGCCCATGGCCAGCATGATTGCCTTTGGCGTCTATGACATCGTGCTCGGTTCCCGCATTCTGGGAGGCGGCGCGCTGCGCGGCGGAATGCCCCGCCACAAGTATGTCGCCAATCGCATGCTCACGCTGGTGCAGAACCTGATGCTGGGCGCCAAGCTCTCGGAATACCATACAGGCTTTCGCGCCTATAGTCGTGAGTTGCTGATGTCGCTACCCATCGAAGCCAATTCCGATGACTTCGTCTTCGATAACCAACTCCTCGCTCAGTGCATTTGCGTCGGAGCCCGCATTGGAGAGGTTTCCTGCCCGACCCGCTATTTTCCTGAGGCATCTTCCATCAATTTCCGGCGCAGCACCGTCTACGGGTTCGGCGTCTTGAAAACTACGGCCGATTGCATGGCCGCGCGACTCGGTCTCTACCGCAGGCCCATCTTTGACTTTCCCCCCTTGCTGTTGAAGCCGCAACCTGTCACCGTCCCAGCCACCCTCAAGGAGGTCCGATGATCGACAGCCAGGATGGCAGGCTCCCCATCCTGCGTTTGGGAGGTCTTACAGCGGCGGCTTTGGTGATTCACGGGTATCACCTCGGCGTTGAAGACGCGGAAATCTACATCCCGACCGCAAAGAAACTTCTTCATCCCGCGCTCTATCCCTACGCCGATGAGTTCTTCCTTTCCCATGGGCATCTGTCGCTCTTCGGGCCGGTTCTGGCGTGGACGTCGCGCCTTACCCACCTGCCCATCGACTGGTCGGTCTTCGTCTGGTATGTGCTCACGTTGTTCGCAACTCTGGCTTCGTGCTGGATGCTCTTGACGGCGTGCTTTTCGTCGCCGCGGGCCCGCTGGACCGCCATGCTGGTAGTCTCCGCCGTGCTCGCCATGCCCGCGACCAATACCGGCCTATTGCTTGTGGACCCCTACATGACCGCCCGGTCCTTCTCCACGCCTCTCACCTTGTTTGCATTGGCCGAACTACTGGAGCGACGCTACGTGACGGCGGGAATCGCGATTCTGGTCACCGCGGCATTCCATCCCCAGATGGTCGCCTACCTCATTTTCCTGGCCTTTGTGCTCTGGGCCGCGGATCGCCGCAAGTCCCTGGTCCGTGAACGGGTACCGGTGATGGCGTCGGCGGTGGCGATGCTGCCCACCGGCTTCTATCTCAGCCCTGCCAGCGGCCCGTACCGCGAAGCGCTCTATTCCCGCGATTATTTCTTCCTCTACAACTGGACGTGGTACCACTGGGTCGGCATGCTGGCGCCGCTGGCGATTCTGGCCTGGTTCTGGAGGAGCAAGCTGCACGGGACGCGCCCGGCGTTCGCGTCCCTCAGTTTCGCCATGCTTCCGTTCGGACTTCTCTCCATTGCCGCCGCCCTGTTTCTCACCAGTTCGCCTTCGCTCGATATGTTCGCGCGCCTGCAGCCGCTGCGTACGTTTCACCTGATCACGCTGGTCCTCGTGCTTCTGCTCAGCGGTGTCATTGGCGAGTATCTGGCGAACGACCGGCCCTGGGTCGCCGCGGCGCTGGCGCTGCCTCTCGCCGCGGGCATGTTCTATGTGGCGCGCGCCACCTACCCCAATAGTCCGCAGATCGAGTTGCCCTCCCTCGCCAGTTCCAACAGCTGGGTGAATACGCTGTTGTGGGTTCGAAACAACACCCCGCAGGATGCCGTGTTCGCCGTGGACTCGCGCTACTTCATGGATTCCGATGCCGACGTCCATGGCTTCCGTGCCGTCGCGGAGCGCTCCGCGCTTGCCGACTATTTCAAGGATGGCGGCGTGGTGTCGTTGTTCCCCGGGCTGGCTGGGGAATGGAAGCAGATGAGCAATGCCACCTATGGCCTGAATCATTTTCAGGCAGCCGATTTTCACCGCCTGAAGTCGGAGTATTCGGCCGTCTCCTGGACCGTGATTCACGGCGGCGCCCCGGCTGGAATGCAGTGCCCCTACCAGCAGCGCGGATACGCCGTCTGCCAGATTCCTTAGTTTTTCCTGGTATCGTGAGCCGCTGATCCCGAAGACATAGCCGGCCTGACGTCAACCCTTCGTGCCCCATTCTTTCGCGGCTTTTGCAACAGCGCGGGAAAGCACGCTTCCCAACCTTCTCGTCTCCGGTTTATCCACAGATCCTCACCCTTCCCTCGAACCCATGTTTTGCGCAGAGGGGTCCTTTCCGCGAGAATGGATGCAAAGTCATTGATGGCCGGCACGGGGGCCGGAAGATGCTCAACCTTGCGCAGCGTCTGATCGTTGGATGTGTCCTGCTCGCCGGCCTCACCATTGGCCTGGCGGCACTGGCCCATCGTGCTCTCGCCGCCTCCGGGCAGTCGGGCAGCGCGGTCGCATTCAGCGTGGTTGCGGTGCTGCTGGCGACCGCCACCATCGCCTTCGTTCTGATGCCGATTCGCTCGCTCGCTCGCGACGCGCGCAAGATTGCCCAGGGCAACCTCGAACATCGCGTGGAATGGAGCAGCCGCGACAGCTTTGGTGCCATTGCCGCCGAACTGAATCGCATCGCCGTGCGCCTGCGCGATCTGCGCGAATCGGAAGCCGGCCGCCGCCAGATGGAATTTCAACTCTCCGACGCGGTCCTGCAATCCATCTTCGAACCCATCATCGTGACCGACGGCAAAGGCCACCTGCTGAAAGTAAACCCCGCCGCAACCGAGCTGCTGGGCGAAGCCGCCACCGACCGCATGGCGCTGGCCAACACGCCCGGCGGCGACAAGATCCTCAGCGCCATTCGTGATGCGATCGCCATGCAGAAGGCAGTCGCCGCCGAGGGCGAGGCCGCCGTGCTCCCCATGCGCATCGGCAAGCAGGCGCGCAGCTTTCGCCTTCGCACCACGCCCATGCGCGACTCCGAAGGCCGCCTGCTGGGCACCGTCACCACCCTCGAAGACGTCACCAGCCTGCAGGACACCGACCGCTTCAAAACCCAGTTCCTCGGCGTGGCCAGCCGCAAGCTGCGCGATCCGCTGCTGCAGTTGCGCCGCGGACTCTATGCCCTCGGCCAGGGGTTCGGCGGCGACCTGTCCCCGCTGCAGGCTGAACTGGTGTCGGCCGCAAGCCACGAATCGCAAAAGCTCGACGACCTCATGGCCGACCTCATCGAAGTCGCCGAGATCGACGTGGGCAAGCGCGACTTCAACCTGGAGAACCTGAAACCCCTGCCCATGCTGCGCGAAGCGCGCGATCGCTATTGCGAGCAGGCGGCCGAAAAGCGCGTCACTGTCGAGATCCACGCCTACGCCGATCTCTCCTTCGTGCGCGCCGATCGCCGCGCGCTTCGCTCGATCCTCGACAACCTGCTTTCCAATGCCCTTCGCTTCACCCCGGAGCAGGGCGAAATCCTGCTTTCCGCGGAAGAGTTGAAAGACTTCGTCCAGTTCACCGTCAAAGACAATGGCCGCGGTATTGAAGCCGAACGCCTGGTCACCATCTTCGACCGCTTTGCTTCGGCCTCGGAGAAAGGCACCGGCCTGGGCCTCGCCCTGGTGCGCCGGCTGGTCGAATCCCTGGGCGGACAGATCGCCGTGGAAAGCCGCCTCGGCAACGGTGCTACCTTCAAGTTCACTCTGCCCGTGGCGGTGGTTGAAGTGGACCGCCATCCCGTCGAGGTGGGCTGAGCATGGCCGAGATCAAGCTGGAACAGAAGCAGGAACCCGGCAAGCTGCGCATCTACATCGGCGCGGCCCCCGGCGTCGGCAAGACCTACATGATGCTCAACGACGCCCACCGCATGCTGCACCAGCAGGGTGTGGATGTCGTGATCGGGCTGGTGGAACCGCACGGCCGCGAAGAAACCAAGGCCCGCATCCGCGATCTTGAAATCATCCCTTTGCGCGTCATCCCCTACCGCGGCGTCGAACTGCAGGAAATGGATGTGGACGCGATCCTCAAGCGCCACCCGCACACCGTGGTCGTGGACGAACTGGCGCACACCAATGTCCCCGGCAGCAAGAATCGCAAGCGCTACGAAGACGTGCTGGAGTTGCTGGAAGCCGGCGTCAACGTCATGACCGCGGTCAACATCCAGCACCTTGAAACCCTGAACGATGCCGTCAACCGTTCCGCCAACACCGTCATCCGCGAAACCGTTCCCGACAGCTTCCTGAAGCGCGCCGACGAAGTGGTCAACGTCGACGTCACCGTCAACGAGTTGCGCAATCGCCTGCGCCAGGGCAAGATCTACGCCGCCGAAAAGATCGAGCAGTCGCTGGCCAACTTCTTCCGCATCGGCAACCTGAATCTGCTGCGCGAGCTTTCGCTGCGCACTACCGCCGAGCAGGTGAGCAGCCGCGAAGCGGCCTATCGGCGCACCCAGGGCCTGGAGCAGGCCCAGACCCCCGAGAAGGTCATGGTGTGCCTCAGCACTCGGCCCGGAACCGAACGCCTGCTGCGCGTGGGTTCACGCATTGCTGGACGCCTGGCGACAAACTGGTACGCCGTCTACGTCACTCGCCCCGACGATGACAAAGGACACGGCGATCCGGAAGCCTTCCACCGGCTCGAAGAATATCAACGCATGGCGCGCGATCTCGGCGCGCAGGTCGTCAATCTCGTGGACAAGAATGTCTCCGATTCATTGATCCGCTTCGCCCAGCAGGAGAGCATTTCGCACGTGGTTTTCGGCCAGTCGGCGCGCTCGCGCTGGGACATCCTGCTTCGCGGTTCGGTGCTCAACCGCTTCCTCGCCGAAGTCCGCGACGTCACCGTGCAGGTGGTCCCGATGCAAAAGCCGGCGCGGCGCGCAGGCTAGGGTTGTCCCCACCCTGCCCTCAGGGCGTATACTTCCGTCGCTCAGAACTCTTAGACCAAAATCCAAATCTGCGTGTCGCGATCGACATAAGCGGCGGCAGTGAACGGAGTCAAGATGAAAACCTTTTCACGCCGGGATATGTTGAAAACCAGCCTGCTCGCGCCCGCCGCGGTAGCCGCCGTGCAGGGCATGGGACCGATGGCTTCGGTCATGGAAGTTTCGCACGAACATGCCGAGCCATTCATCGAGCCGCCGCTGCGCGATTCCGACGACCAAGCCATGAAGAGCGCCGGCCGCGAGCGCCTTTGCCTCGATTTCGGCTGGCGTTTCCATTTTGGCAATGCCAACGACCCCGCCCAGGACTTCGGGTTCGGCGGTGCCACCGGAAACTTCCAGAAGACTGGAAACTTCATGCCCGCCGGCACCATTGCCTTCGACGACAGCCAATGGCGGCCCGTCGATCTGCCCCATGACTGGGCCGTCGAGTTGCCATTCCAGAATGATCCCGCGCTTGCCTCCAAGGGCTTCTACCCTCTTGGCCGCACCTATCCCGCCACCAGCGTCGGCTGGTATCGCCGCGTGTTCGAGCTTCCCGCCGAAGATGCCGCCAGGCGGATCACCGTCGAATTCGATGGCTCCTACCGCGAGACCATGGTCGTCTTCAACGGCTTCTACATCGGCCGCCATAGCGGCGGATACGATCCCTTCAGCTTCGATCTCACCGACTTCGCCAATGCCGGCGGCAGGAATGTGCTGCTGGTGCGCGTGGACGCGACTTCGAGCGACGGATGGTTCTATGAAGGCGCCGGGATCTACCGCCACGTGTGGCTGGTCAAGACCAATCCCGTTCACATCCCCCGCTGGGGCACATTCGTAAAAGCCAATGTGGCGCAGGGCGCGGCCGGTTTGGCCATCCGCACCGAAGTGACGAATCACGACAAGAGCCCGCAGAAAGTGCGCGTCCTCTCGACCGTGCTCAGCCCGTCGGGCGAGACTGTGGGCCGCTCCACAAGCTCCGCCGCAACGATCCCCAACGGAGACGACAATACTTTCGAACAGACCATCGACATAAAGCAGCCCCAGTTGTGGTCCCTCGAAGACCGCAACCTCTACAAGCTAATCACTGAGCTGCAGACCGAGAGCGGCACCGTCGATCTCTACGAAACGCGCTTCGGCATCCGCACCGTGGCGTTTGATGCAGACAAGGGATTTCTGCTGAACGGGAAGCCTGTGAAGCTGAAGGGCACCTGCAATCACCAGGACCATGCGGGTGTCGGCGCGGCCCTGCCCGATGCCGTGCAGTATTACCGCATTCGCAAACTGCAGGAGATGGGCTGCAACTCGCTGCGGACGTCGCACAATCCGCCCACCCCAGAGCTGCTCGACGCGTGCGACGAACTGGGCATGCTGGTATTCGATGAGACGCGCATGATGTCGTCCAATCCCGAGGGCCTGAGCCAGTTCGCCAATCTCGTGCGCCGCGATCGCAACCGCCCCAGCGTCTTCATGTGGTCGATGGGCAATGAAGAGGGCCAGGCCAACACCGCCAAGGGGCTCTCGATTCTCACCGCGATGAAAGCCCTCGCCGCGAAACTCGACGGCTCGCGGCCGGCGTCGATCGCACCCACCGGCGCGATTGGAACCGCCGGCGGACTGGTCGAGTCCGACGTCGCCGGCTACAACTACATGGATCCCCAAGCCGAAGAGTTTCACAAGAAACGTCCCGACAAGCCGGTGATGGGCACCGAGACCGTGAGCGCCGTGGGCACGCGCGGAATCTATATCACCGATCCGTCGAAAGGCTATGTCGCCTCCTACGATCCCTACACCACCACGGGCCGGGCATCCGCCGAAGGCTGGTGGAGCTTCTGCAATTCGCGGCCGTGGCTCTCCGGCGGATTCGTGTGGACCGGCTTCGACTATCGCGGCGAGCCATCGCCCAACGGCTGGCCCAACATCAGCTCGCAGTACGGCATCATCGACACCTGCGGCTTTCCGAAAGACTCGTTCTACTACTACAAATCATGGTGGACCAACGAGCCGGTCCTTCATCTGTTCCCCCACTGGAACTGGGAAGGCATGGAAGGAAAGACAATCTCGGTGTGGGTGTACTCCAACCTCGACAAGGTGGAACTGCTGCACAACGGGCAGAGCCTCGGCACCAGAGAAATGAAGAAAGACAGGCACGTGGCGTGGGTCGTGAAATACGCGCCGGGCGCCATCGAAGCCCGCGGATACAAAGGCGACAAGGTGGTGATGACGGAGAAACGCGAGACCACCGGAGCCCCCGCCAAGCTCGTCCTCCGCGCCGACCGTCAGGAGGTTTCGGCCGACGGTGAAGACGTGGCCATGTTCGCCGTCGAAGTAAAGGACTCGCACGACCGCGTTGTTCCGATTACGGAAAACGAAGTCACCTTCAAAATTTCCGGTGAAGGCAAGCTGATCGGCACCGGCAACGGCGATCCCACCGATCACGCTCCCGACAAAGGCACCGCACGCAAAGCCTTCTGCGGATACTGCATGGCCGTGGTGCAATCAACCAGGAAAGCCGGCGAAATAAAAGTTGAAGCCACCTCGCCCGGCCTCGCTTCGGCCACAGCGACCATCAGTTCGAAATCCGTTGAACTCCGGCCCCACGTACCCATGTGGGAGCGCGAAGTGCCGAAGGGAGCCGGCATCACGGGCCTGTGGAGGCCCGTGCCGATGGAAGCCGGCTCGGCCATCATGGAATTCATCGGCGGCGCCAGCTCGGTCTACTCCTTCCAGCAGGATGGCGGCCAGCTTGACCGGCTCGGTGGAAGGCACAAACGTCAACTTCACCGGCGGCAGCGACGCGCCCGCGCCCATCGTGAACGGGAAGATCGATGGAAGCGCCATCGAATTCAAAGCGGGGAGCAACACTTTCAGCGGAACCATCAAGGGCGATCGCATCGAACTTGCAGCGCTCCATCAATCTCGGTTGGGAGATGCCCAAGCCCCCGCAGAAAGCTCCCGACGCGCCCGACATCGGTCCCGCGCCCGATGGCTCCGATCCGTCCATCGGCGACTGGCACATCGGGCCGGGCATACCCGTGATCCTGAAACGCGCAGAACGGTAAAAATGCTCCGTGCCCCATCCTCGCGCCTTTTTCTGCTGCGAGGGTGGGAGGACACTTCCTTTAACGTCCCAACGTCTTTGCGCCCGCGGTGCTCTCGGTGACCTTCCCTTCCGGCAGCGCCCACGCAAACATCACGCTGCCGCTGCCGGTAAGGATGTATTGCCGTCCGTCCAGTTCATAGCTGATCGGCGAGCTTTGCATCGGCGACCCCATGCCCGCGTGCCACAGCGTCTTCCCGTTGCTGGTATCGAGCGCCAGCAGATTGCCGGAGCTGTCGCCGGTGATGGTCAGCCCCGAATCGGTGGTCATCACGCCCGCCCCGGAACCACTGCCTACTTCATGGGTCCAGCGAATTTTGCCCGTCTGGTAATCAATCGCCTCGATCTGGCTCTTGCCCCAGACATCGTAATCCGCGCCGGCCCACCCGTAGACGCCATCGGCCGGCTTGGCGAAATAGATGCTCCAGCTGGGGCGCGCATTCACAATAAACAGCCCGGTCTTGGGATCGAAGCTGGGCGCGCGGTAATTGGTCACCCCTCCTTCGTCCGGAGCAATCAGCCTCCCATCCGGCGCGGGCTCCTTGGCGGGATTGGGAATCGGCTGCCCTTTCTTGTCGATACCACTTGCCCAGTTCACCGGCCCGAACGGAACCGTGAGCAGGCTCTGCCCATTGCTTCGGTCCAGGACAAAGAAATACCCATTCCGCGAAGCCTGCATCAGCATCTTGCGGGGCTGCCCGTGAAAATCTCCATCGACCAGCATCGGGGTCTGCACCGCGTCCCAATCGTGGGTATCGTGGGGCGACGGCTGGAATGCCCATTTCAGCTTCCCATCGTCGGGCGAGAGCGCGACGATGCTGCAGGTATACAGATCATCGCCGGGACGCACGTGTCCATTCAGTACTGGCGTGGGATTTCCCGTGCCCCAATAGGTGAGGTTCAAATCCGGATCGTAGGTGCCTGTCATCCACACCGTGCCGCCGGTGGTGGCGTTCGGAGTGCCCGCAGGAGGCGTTGAATTCCATTGCCACTGGGTGGCGCCCGTCTCCGCATCGAGCGAGCGCACATACATTGGAAGGTTATCCAAATCCCCAGCGACGCCCACGATCACATGGCCCCGAATCACCAGCGGCGCCAGCGTCATCCAGTAGCCTTTATCCACATCGGCGACCACCTTGTCCCAGCGCACCTTGCCATCCTTGGCGTCGAGCGAGATCAGGTGCGCATCGGGCGTGGTGAAGTAGAGCCACCCTTTGTACATGGCCACGCCGCGATGGCCAATGTGGTCGCCCTTTATCGCCAGCCGGTGATAGTGCCAGACCATGTGGCCCGACCGCGCGTCCACCGCCCAGATGTTATCCGGCACCGTGAAGTAGAGAATGCCGTCCACCAGCAGCGGCGACGACTTGATCTGCGCCGGCTGGTTGGTCTGGAACGCCCACGCAAGGGAAACCTCGCCGATATTCTGCGGCGTGATCTGCGTGAGAGAAACGTGCCGCCTCCCTGAATAGTCGCCATGATAAAGCGGCCACGAATCCGGCTTCGGATGGAGCAGTTGCGCGTCATCAAGATCCTGCGCCGCCAGCGGCGCGAAGGACAACGCAAGCACTGCGCAAAGCATTCGGACTTTCGAAAGTTTCATCTTCGAACTGCGACCTCGGGTACGAGCTTTTAGCTGTTCGCCTTACACCCCAACTTGATCAGCTGTGGTTCTATCAACCAACCGAACTGAGAGCTGACAACTGACAGCTGACAGCTTGCTTCACTTCAACGTTTGCAGATACGCCATCAGGTTATGGACATCGTCATCCGTGTACTTGGGGAACTGTTCGGCGTGCGCATCGGCGGGCGACTGCACCGTGAATTGCACGCGGCTCACTGGCCACGATCGATAGATTCCGCTGCTGTCCCGCAGCCCAATCGTGAACTCATCGTTATAAGCAACCGTGCCCGAGACCTTCTCTCCTGACGGCAGCGTAACCGTGACGGTGCTCTTTGCGCCCTTGGGATAGAGCATGCGCTCTTCTAGTTGCAGGCCCTGGTACCTCCCGGCAATCCCGGCCAGGTCGCCCGTTGCCGAATGGCATTTCGCGCAGCCGCCCGGACCCTCGAAATACTGTTTTCCCGCCTGCGCATTGCCCGTTTGCAGATCCTCCGGAGCCACCCCCCGGCGTCCCCCGGGATGAGCCTTCGCCGCTGCCTCGCGCGCATGAATGAACGCGATCACGCTGCGTATTTCCGGCGGCGAAAAATTGAAGGCCGGCATCTTGTTGTCCGGCCGGCCTTCCCGAATCACCGCGGCGATGTTCTCTCCGGTCTTGTCGGAAAGCACCAGCTTCGACTGCGTTAGATCAGGCCCGGTCTCGCCGCCCATTGCATCGCGCCCGTGACAGAACGCGCAATTTTGGTGGAAGAGCGCTGCACCGGCGTCGGATAGATCCGATGCCTCGCTGCCCTTCCCGCCGCCCGCGGTTTGCGACATGGATGCGGGACTGTGCATATAGCGAAGCAACGCCGTCAACTCGGCGCCCTGGATGGCGGGAAATCCCGGCATGCGCCCCTTGCCCACTCGCACCAGTTCGGCAATCTTGTTGTCCGCCATGCGGTGTTCGATCCCGGCCAGGGGAGGAAAGCCGGGAAGATTGCCTTCCCTCTCATCGCCATGACAGATCGCACAGTGTTTCGCGTACAAGGCAGCACCAGGATCCTGCCCGTCCTGCGTGTCGCTCGCCGGCGCCCTCGTGGCCTGCGTGCCCGCATTTTGCGCCGCGCGAATAGGCCTGGAAACAAACTGCGCAACCAGGCAGCCCGTAGCAACCGCCGTGGCGATAACGACAATCCGAAGTTTCACTTTCTTCAACCTTGAATTCCTCGACTGCATGCGGGTGACAAACGCGAAGCCGCAGCGAAAACTTCGCTCACCCGGAGTACTTGATCAACTGCATGAATCCATAATCCATGTGCAGCTGCTGGTGGCAGTGCCACAAAGTGTCTCCAGGATTATCGGCTGTGAAGTCCACTTCCACCGTATCCAGAGGCATCACATTGATCACGTCTTTTTTCAGCCCGCTCAGGTTCTTGTCCCCGATGCGGGTCACTTCGAACGTGTGGCGATGAAGATGGATGGGATGCTGGTCGCCGCTGCCGTTGCGCAGAACCAGCCGGTAGCGCTTGCCCCGCTCAACGATCAGCGGGTCGATCTCGGGCCACGATTTGTTATTGATCGTCCACGTGTCGAACTGCGAGCCATGCTGCTGGCCGATGTCGCGGAAGGTAAGGACAAACGTCTCATCCGGCGCGGGCGCGGCGTCGCTGCGCGCAAATTGCGTGTAGTCCCATGTGGCCGGCGCGGGATCCTTCCATACCGGCGGCCCTGACTGCCCGGCATATTCAACCACCACGCCCAGGCCCATCCGGCGCGACTTCTCCAGCGTCGAGCCTAATATCCACACGCCCGGATGATTCATCTCGACAATTGCATCCACGCGCTCGGCAACTGCCAGCGACAGCACTTCGACACTGGCCGGGTGCGGCACCGGATTGCCATCCATCGCAATAACCTGGAAGCGATGTCCGGGCAGCGCCAGCACCACGTTCTCCGTCGCGCTGGCATTGAGCAGGCGCATCAGCACCCGATCGCCCTTCTTCACGCGCACCGGCTCGCCCGCCCCCAGCATGTGGGTATTGATGGTGGCGTATTTGTATCCCACGTCGGACCCCGTGGTCAGCGGCATGTTGGCTGACTGCTGGCGCATGGTCTCAACCATGGGCACAAACGAAGGCTCCCAGTGGTGAATGGCGAGATTGATCTCCTGGTCATGCCCCGGCGCGGACTCATTGCCTTCCACCAGCAGGAATCCGAACTGGCCGGTATACGTGCCCATGCCGAGATTCCCGTAAGCGCCCGCGTGCGTGTGATACCAGCGCGTGCCCGATGGCTTGGGCGTGAACGTGTAGCGATGGGTCTGGCCGGGCGCGATCATCGGCGACCCCTCTTCCATGGCCCCGTCATTCAGCGAATCGATCGCCAGTCCATGCCAGTGCACGATGTCCGGATCCGTGCCGCCATTCGTCACGTCGATGCTGACGGGAACGCCTTCGCGCAGGCGCAGCAGCGGCCCCGGCGCCTGTCCGTTGTAGGCGAGCGTCTTCACCGTCGCGCCCGGACCGATCTCCAGAGTGCACGGCTCGATGCGCAGGGTGTGATCGGCCTTGCCGGCCGCTGGTGAGTTCGCCTGGGCAGTCAGCGAACAGGCGCGTCTCCCCAACGTGTGAAAAGCAACCGCCAGTCCTGCCGATGAAAGAAAATCTCTTCGATTCATAAAGGATGTAAACGTCTTCCTGCGGGAATGGCCCACCACCCCGAGAAGCGTGCTCGCGGCAATTCGACCTTAGTGGGTTTGAGTCGCCGATGACATTTTGGGATGGCTTGCCGTGCTGCCGTCCGTCATTCCCAGCGCCCAGCGAATCGCCTCGAAATACATCTTGCGAATATCGGGATCGTTCCACGCTTCCTCGGTGTGCCCCAGCGTGGAATAAAACACCCTCCCCTTGCCGTACATCTTGCTCCACGCCACCGCGAAGTCGTGATCGGTGCGGTGGACGCGGGGATTGTTATAGTCGAGCCGGTCGGGATCGAGGCTCAGCAGCACGTTCACCTTATCGCGCGACCATGCTTTGGGCTGGTAGATCTCGTCGAACTTCACGAATTCTTTGGGGAAGTGGCGCACCGCGGGAAAGTCGGGATCCTCGTTGCGAATCGGCGCGTTGAATGTCATCCACGGATGCTGATCGAACCAGCCGCCAATCATTTCGCCGTATTCCGGCCAGTTGTAGTTGGTATCGAGCGCCGCGTGTATTCCCACGAATCCTTTGCCCTCATCGTGGATGAACGCCAGCATATCCTGCTTCTGTCCCGCGTCCATATCCAGCTCGCCGGTGGTGCTGGTGAAGACGATGAGGTCGAAGTAATCGAGATTTTTCGCGTTGTTGCCCAGCTTTTTCTTGGTCAACAGCTCGGTGTCGGTGCGCATGATCGTGTCCCAAAGGCCGCTCTCCTTGCCCATCGAGTAGACGGCGTCCATCGCGGCGGGGATCGAGTCATGTTCGAACCCCTTGGTTTGCCCGATCACCAGCACATGCTTGAGGTGAGTCGGCTTTTCATGCGGCACCGCCGGCGTAAGAGTGCCGGGCGCCGATTGCGCGCAGGCGAAGTTTGTGAAAATGGCGGCGGCAAGCAGGCTGCAGGCAGGAATCAGAAAGCTTCGTCCCAGGCGCAAGGGCGTTCCCCTTTAAGTGATCTCGTTGCGGTTCGTCTGCGGTATTCCGGCCTGATCGGCCGGCGGCTGAGTTCGAGTGGAGAAGTTAGCTGCAAGTGCCCGGCGGCACTTTTGCACGGGTAGAAGTCTATCGGGCCTGCCCGGCACGACGCAAACGTCGAGTGTGCTCGAAACTCCGCCAAAACGAACGGCGGCCTTCCCCGAGGCCGTACGAAGAGCCCGATTAAGTCTTGATCTCGAAGATGGGCTAAATCCTGATCTCGAAGGGTGGGCTAAATCCTGATCTCGAAGGGTACGGGCTTTAGCCCGTACATCACCCATCGATCAATCAGAAGGGCTTCAGCCCCTGGGGGAAATGCAAAGCCACTGTGAAGGGGTTCCCTAGAAGCGCGAGATCTGAACCAGCCCGGGGGCGGCGCTCTCGTCGAAGTCCATGCCCAGTTGCAGGCGTGCGGCTTCCGACATGCGCGCCTGAGTCCAGGGCGGATCGAAAACCACTTCCACCTTGACGTCGGCGACTTCCGGGAGCCGCTGCAGCTTGCTCTCCACATCGGCCTTGAGCACGTTGCTCATGCCGCACCCCGGCGAGGTCATGGCCATGCGCACGGTTATCGATTTGCCGCCCTGCTCATCACTGCCGACAGCGCACGAATAGATAAGCCCCAGGTCGACAACATTCACCGGCAGTTCAGGATCGTAAACAGTCCTCAGCGTCTTCCAGATCAGCTCGTCGGTAAGCGGCCCTTGCGGTTTCGCTCCAGCCGTGACCGGCGGCGCCAGCCCCAGCGCATCGGCATCATTGCCGTCGATACGGAAGATGGCATGGATATCGTTGGAGACCGTGAAGGCGCCCCCCCGCGTCTGCACGATGCGCACCGGCGTCCCCTGCGGAAGCGTCTGCTTCATTCCGCTGGGCACCGCGATCACTTCGCAATCGCGCCTGAGCTCGACTTTGTCTGCGCTTGAATTTGCCATGGTCCGCGCCTACTCGGTTTTTACCGGCGTCTGCTCGCCGTGCAATGCGGCTTCGAGCGTATGCCAGGCCAGCGTCGCGCATTTTACTCGCGCCGGAAATTCAGACACGCCCGCGAACACCTTCAGCTTGCCGATGTCGGGATTGTCTCCCTCGCGCTTCTGGCCGGTCACCATGCCGTGAAACGTCTTGAACATGTCTTCGGCTTCCTGCAGGGTCTTGCCCTTCAGGCTCTGCGTCATCATTGACGCCGACGCCTTGGAGATGGCGCAACCGGTGCCCTGGAACGCGATGTCCTCGATAACCCCATCCTTCTGATTGATGAACACCGTGCAGCGATCGCCGCACAGCGGATTGTGCCCTTCGGCCTTCGCGGCCGGCGCGCCCAGCTCGCGATAATTGCGCGGAGCCTTGGCGTGTTCGAGAATCACTTCCTGGTAGAGGTCGCGCAGCTCAGCCATCAGCCCAGCATCTCCTTCACTCGTTCGATGCCTGCGATCAGCGCATCGATTTCTTCTTTCGTGTTGTAGAGCCCGAGCGAAGCGCGCACGGTTGCCGGAATGCAGAAGAAGTCCATCACCGGTTGCGCACAGTGGTGTCCGGTGCGAACCGCGATTCCCTCCTGGTCGAGAATGGTACCGATGTCGTGAGGATGAATGTCCTCGAGTACGAACGAGAGCACACCGGCCTTGTCCTGCGCCGTCCCAATCATTCGCACGCCCGCGGTCGCTTCCAACCGCTCGGTTCCGTACTGCAGCAGTTCATGTTCGTGCGCGCCGATAGCGTCGATGCCGACGCTCTCCATGTAAGAGATCGCTGCGCCCAGGCCGATGACTCCGGCGATATCCGGCGTTCCCGCTTCGAACTTGTGCGGGACCTTGTTATAAGTGGTCTTCTCAAAGGTCACCGAGCTGATCATGTCGCCGCCGCCCTGGTAAGGAGGCATGGCTTCGAGCAGTTCCGCCTTGCCGTACAGAATTCCGATGCCGGTTGGTCCGTACATTTTGTGGGCGGAGAACGCGTAGAAATCGCAATCCAGATCCTGAACATCCACCCGCATGTGAGGAACGGCCTGAGCCCCGTCAACCAGCACGGGAACGCCGCGCGCATGCGCCATGCGCACCATCGCCTTCACCGGATTGATGGTCCCCAATGCATTCGAGACATGAGGAATCGCCGCGATTCGCGTGCTCGACCCCAGCAGCTTCTCGTACTCGTCAATCAGCAATTCGCCGCGATCGTTGATGGGAGCCACGCGCAGCTTCGCGCCTTTTTCATCGCATAGCATCTGCCACGGAACAATGTTGGAGTGGTGCTCCATGGCGGTGATCAGCACTTCATCGCCCCGGCCAACGTGCCGTTTTCCATAGGTCTGCGCCACCAGGTTGATGGCCTCGGTGGTGCCGCGAACATAAACGATTTCGTTGGCGCTGCCTGCATTGATGAACGCCCGAACCGCCCCGCGCGTGCCTTCGTACTGCTCCGTGGCGCGCTGCGAAAGCAGGTGCACGCCGCGATGAATGTTCGCATTGTCGTGCCGGTAATAGTCTGTGATGGCGCGAATCACCACCTCGGGCTTCTGCGAGGTCGCGGCATTATCGAGATACACCAGCGGGTGGCCGTGAATGAGTTCGCCAAGAATCGGAAAGTCGGCGCGATATCTCTCTACGTCGAATGCCTGGGCAACCGTTTGCGGCGAAAGACGCGGACTTGCAGCCTGGGCGCTCATCCGACCTCCTCCCATTTCCGTTCGCGAATTTCCGCAGCGCCCGCTCTTGCGAACGAGCCAGCGTTCGCGACACTCAGCAGTCGCTCAAACACCACCGCCTCGGTGTAGTCGCGGGCCGCGCCGGGTTTCATGCGATCGATACACTCGCCCGCGAACGCCTCGAGAAGCAAACGCCGCGCTTCCATCTCGCTTATGCCGCGCGAGCGAAGATAGAACAGGGCGTTCTCTTCGATCTGCCCGATCGTCGCTCCGTGCGTGCACTTCACGTCGTCGGCATAGATTTCGAGCTGCGGCTTGGTGTCGATCTGCGCATCATCGGCCAGCAACAGGTTGCGATTCGTCTGCTTGGCATCGGTCTTCTGCGCATCCTTGTGCACCACGATGCGGCCGTGAAATACCCCATGCGCATGATCGTCCAGAATGCCGTTGTAAAACTGGCGGCTGGCGCAGTGCGGGCTGGCGTGCTCGACCAGCATGTAGTTATCCAGATGCTGGCGCCCGGCCCCGATAAACAATCCATTGATGACGCACTCTCCGCCTTCACCCGCGAGCACTGGATGTACGTTGTTGCGCACGATCGCGCCGCCCAGCAACAGCGAGTGCGAGGCGACATTGGCGCTCCGCGCCTGCTGTATGCGGAGCGTGGAAAAGTTGAAGCTCTTCAGATGCTCGCGCTCGATCATGGTGTGCTGCACGTTGGCGCTTCCGCCCGCGACAAGTTCCGTTACAGCATTCGAGAATGCCGGCGTCTCCTCGCCGTAGGAGATATAGTCCTCAATGATCGATGCCTGGCCCTCGTCTTCCACCACGATCAGGTTGCGCGGATGGGTCATGGCCGGCGAGCCGTCCGACGTAGAGATGAACAACAGGTGGATGGGCTGATCCACCACCACGCCGCGGCCCACGTGTACATAAGCGCCATCTTCGGCGAATGCCTGGTTCAACGCGCAGAACGCGTCGCGCTCAATGTTGACATAGCGGCCAAAGTGAGCGGCCACGACGTCGGGGCGAGAGGCGATTTCCCTGCCCAGCCCATTGACCGTGACGCCCTTGGGGAGTTCGCCCCAGTTCGACAGCTGCGGCTCGAAGCGCCCGTCAACAAACACCAGCCGGGCCGCGGCGCCTTCCATGCGCCACTGCACAAGGTCGGAAACCGTGAACGGATGCGCGCTCCCGCGAGCCAGCCGGAAGGGCGTGCGAACCAGCGCGGAGATATTAGTAAAGCGCCAGTCTTCGTCGCGCGTGGTCGGAAACCCCACAGCGGAGAAACGCGCGAACGCTGCTTCCCGCAATTCGCGGAGCCACACTGGCGCCCCGGCAGTCGCACGTGAGAATTCCGCGTACGCTTCGAGGTAGCCTTCAACTTGGGCAATGGCGGTTGACATTCAGCTCCTCTCAGGCGGTCACGGTTGCGTTTTCAAACCGGCTGTAGCCGCTCTCTTCGAGTTCGAGAGCAAGCTCCGGTCCGCCCGAGCGCACGATGCGGCCATCCACCAGCACGTGCACAAAATCGGGTACGATGTAATCGAGAAGGCGCTGGTAGTGCGTGACCACCAGCATGGCGCGCTCCGGCGAGCGCATCGCATTCACGCCTTGTGCGACCGTCCTGAGCGCGTCGATATCCAGGCCCGAATCGGTTTCGTCGAGAATGGCCAGCTTCGGTTCGAGCACCGCCATCTGCAGAATCTCGTTGCGCTTCTTTTCGCCGCCCGAAAAGCCTTCATTCACCGAGCGGTTCATCAGCTTCTCGTCCATCTCGAGCAGCTTCAGCTTTTCGCGATACAGCGGAATGAAATCCATCGCATCGAGTTCGTCGAGCCCGCGATGGGTGCGGATCGCGTTCAATGCGCTGCGCAAAAAGTACGCATTGCCGATGCCGGGAATTTCCACCGGATATTGAAATGCAAGAAACACACCTTCGCGCGCGGCCTCTTCCGGCTTCATCTCCAACAGATCTTTGCCGTTGAAGAGAATTTGGCCTTCAGTCACGGTGTAGGATTCGCGCCGCGACAACACCTGCGCCAGCGTGCTCTTGCCCGATCCGTTCGGGCCCATGATGGAATGTACTTCGCCGGGATTAATCGTCAGGTCAATGCCTTTGAGAATTTCGTGGCCGCCGACCTCGGCGTGCAGATTCCTGATTTCGAGAAGACTCATCGTTTATCCTCAGGGGCCAAAGCCCCGCAATTTTTTGTGCGCATCTTTCGGGCTTTCTCCCAGGTCTCAAAAGCGAGACCCGGGGCACCCAGTTTCTAGCCGACGCTGCCTTCAAGGCTGATGCCGAGCAGCTTCTGCGCTTCCACGGCGAACTCCATCGGCAATTCCTTGAACACCTGCTTGCAGAATCCGTTCACGATCATCGAAACCGCGTCCTCGGCTTTGAGTCCGCGCTGCTGCAGATAAAAAATCTGGTCCTCGCCGATCTTTGATGTCGACGCCTCATGCTCCATGTGCGCGGTCGAGTTCTTCACCTCGATGTAGGGGAAGGTGTGCGCACCGCACTGGTCCCCGATCAGCAGCGAATCGCACTGCGTGTAGTTGCGCGCGCCGGTCGCGCCTTTCAGGATCTTCACCATTCCGCGGTAGGTGTTCTGGCCGTGGCCGGCCGAGATGCCCTTCGACACAATCGTGCTGCGCGTGTTCTTGCCGATGTGGATCATCTTGGTGCCGGTATCGGCCTGCTGATAGTTGTTGGTCAGCGCCACCGAATAAAACTCGCCCACCGAGTTGTCGCCCTGCAGAATGCAGCCCGGATATTTCCACGTGATGGCCGAGCCGGTCTCCACCTGCGTCCACGAAATCTTCGAATTCACGCCCGCGCACTTGCCGCGCTTGGTCACGAAGTTGTAGATTCCGCCGCGGCCCTGCTTGTCGCCGGGATACCAGTTCTGCACCGTCGAATATTTGATCTGCGCATTGTTGAGCGCGACGAGTTCGACGACCGCGGCGTGTAACTGATTCTCATCGCGAATGGGAGCGGTGCAGCCCTCGAGATAGCTCACCGACGCGCCTTCCTCGGCGATGATCAGCGTGCGTTCGAACTGGCCCGTTTCCGCCGCGTTGATGCGGAAGTAGGTGGAAAGCTCCATGGGGCAACGCACGCCCTTGGGCACGTAGACAAACGATCCATCGGTGAAAACCGCCGCATTCAGCGCTGCGAAGAAGTTGTCGGTATGCGGAACCACGGTTCCCAGATATTTCTTCACCAGGTCCGGGTGATTCTTCACCGCATCCGAAAACGAACAGAAAATGACGCCAACTTCGGCGAGCTTTTCCTTGTAAGTAGTCGCCACGGAGACGCTGTCGAATACGGCATCGACCGCCACGCCGGCCAGCCGCTGCTGCTCGACGATCGGAATGCCGAGCTTCTCGTAGGTGCGGAGAATCTCAGGATCGAGCTCATCCAGGCTGCTGAGGCTGGGCTTCTGCTTGGGGGCCGAATAGTAAACGATGTCCTGGTAGTCGATGGGCGGGTAATGCACGTTCGCCCACGTCGGCTCGGCCTGCGCTTTCTCGATCGTGGCCCAGTGCCGGTACGCCTTCAGCCGCCACTCCAGCATGAACTCGGGCTCCTGCTTCTTGGCGGAAATGAGCCGGACCGTATCCTCACTCAGTCCCCGGGGAACCTGCTCGTGCGCTATGTCGGTGACAAAGCCCCATTTGTAGTCCTGCAAGGCAATATCACGAATCGTGTCGACGCTCGAAGCCATCCAATCTCCTATACACCGATCTAGAACCAATATACGACAGTTTTGGTCGTATATCCCTATTCAGAGTATAGGCCATCGGCTCTACCGGTTCAAGTCGCGGCGCAAATATTTCCAGGAGTTGAGTTTATTTAGCAGGTCGTCACTTCGAGACCGGCATTGTTGACCTCGAAATCGAAGAATCGGGATCTGTCGTTCATGGGATTGTCCTCAAGGGTTTGCCGAATCCGCCCAGCATCCCCGGGAGACTTGGCGACCATCAGCAGGAACCCGCCGCTGCCCGCTCCCGAAATCCGCATTCCATGGACGAAGGGCCGGACCCGCCCCAGCAGTTCCTCGATGGCGGCATTCGTCACGGTTCCGCACAGCCTCTTCTGCAGCGCCCACGCCGAATCCAGGCATTCCCCGAAGGCGGCGATGTTTTTGCGTGACATGGTATCCGCGATGGCACGCGCTGCAAGATGTTCTTCGGCAAGGGCTTGCATGATCGCCCGATCGCGATTGAGATACCCGCCGACAATTTCCTTCAGAATGTCCTTGGCGATTCGTGTCAACCCCGTGTAGTAGAGCAGCGTGCATCCGCCGTTCATCCTGGGGTCGAGCACGTCGCTCGGAACAAAGTGAATGCGCGCATCGGGGAATAGGCCCGGCCTGGTTGAGGTAATCTTCGATCCCCCCACGCAGCCGCCCACCTGGTCCTGCCACCCTCCCCCGGTGGTCAAGGCCTGCTCAAGCCGCAGCACGTTGTGGAACAGCTCCTGCTGAGTCAGCTTCTGCCCCACCAGCCTGGCGATCACGCCCAGGATCGTCGCGCCCAGGATGCTCGATGTCCCCAACCCGCTTCCCTGCGGAATCCCCACCAGCGTCGTGATCTCGATGCCGCCGCCAAAATGCTCGAGCATCTCCCGCAGCGCCACCTTCTCGGGCCAGTCGGCCATTCCCGGAGCGAAGCCGGAAATGGCCAGCGCCGCTTTGGCCAGCGCAAACGGATCCCCCGGCCGGTGATAATCGGTCAGTTCCGAAAGGTCGTTGATCTCCAGCCGCCGACCGCCGTCGATCGAGTTGAGCCGGACCACGGGCTCCTCAAGGATCCGGCAATAGCAATGGATCGGCGGCTGCCCGTTCAGGTTAATGGCGGTGTTGGTCACGTCCCCGCCGAACTCCAGCGTATAGGGAGGCGTGTCTGTCCAGCCGCCGGCAAGCTCAATGCGGGCCGGGCAACGGCCCCAGATGGTTTCGTCGGGACGCAGCGCATTCCTCGGCCGTTCCGTTGTGCGCAGCGAACTCTCCAGGATCGACTCCCGCAGATTCTCGAAGGCCAGTTCGCAAAGCCGCCCGCCCCAGTCCTGCGCGCTCCGGTCCGCCGACACGGTCAGGCATTTGGCGTTTGCCCAGTTCCTCACCGGTTCGGGAAGTTCGCTCGCAACCCTCGGAAGCCCCGAATTGCCCCCCTTCTTTCCGTCCAGGCCCGGCTCGCCGAGAGCCGAGCCAAGCGAGTGCACAATCCGCGCGAAGCTGAAATTCGCCTGCGTCGCATCGTGGACAGAAAACTCCGGCGAGAGATGATCGTGCGCCAGCGTGAGAAGCCGGCCCACCATCCGTTCGCTCCGCGGCGAGCGCTCCAGGGCAAAGCCAAGATCTCGCGCGGAGAAGGGGCTTTCCAGGCGAAACAACCCGTGAACGGCCCGCTCGATCTCGTCCGCCCGCGTCGCCGCCCGCCGCGCATGAAATGCCGTTTGATCCACCAGCGTGGCGATTTCCAGCGCGCTGTACCGGTCGGCAGCCAGAAAGCGAGCCTTGTCTTCGGCTGTCGCATTCGCCACATCGAAAAACCACAGCCACCGCCGCCACGGCTCCCCATCCGCGGCAATTGCCTCCGCCGGAAAGATGCGCGCATTCCATAACGTACGGTCCGCCAATCCCGCCTCCGGCCACAGGTCCGATTCGGAAACTCCCGCCATCTCCATCCAGCGCGCCAGCGGCAGGCCGCAAAACGTTGCGCCCTTATCGACGGCATGCTTGAAGGTGTCCTCCACTCCATAGCAGCGCACAAAGCGAACCGGCGCGCCCCCGCGATCGACTCCGTCCGAAACATCGACGCAGGCCCCCTCCGGCAGGGTGAGCGGCCTGGCAACATCAACGCCGGTCAGCACATTTCTTCGCGTCACGTGCACCGGAGCCGCGATCCGGCATCCTTCCACCCAGCTATCCAAGCCCTCGATCGAGCCGCCGTCCGTGAATTCGTTATTGATCGAAAGCGTTGTCTCCGCCGGGACGTTCCCCTCATCCTTTGTGAGCAGCGCAATGCCATTGGAGATGAGCTGCCGCGTCGCTCCGAAGTGAAGAAAGCTGCATCGCTCCACAATCTGCAGATTGACCGGAATCGTCCGCAACCCCTCAAAGAACCCGGCCAGAATTCCCTCGTCGAGCTTGCCGCCGCTGCGACCCACTTCGCGCAGATAGTGCGCAAGGCTGGCATCGGTTCCCAGCGCGCAGCAGATCTCGCGATACATATCGATGCCCGACGCCAGCATCGCGTCCTTGATGGTCGGTTTCCAGTCGAGCGAATCCGGCTCGCAAAGCACACCCAGCAGCCGCGCGGCCGCACTGGCATCGAGACTCATCACGCCCACGTCGAGCACGGCCTGCTTGCGGCGGTTGAGCGCTCCCGCTTCGCTCTGTTCCGCCAGGCTCGGCTTCTGCAGGAACAGCCGCAGTGCACCCTTCGCGCCAGGGGAAAACACCCCGTGCCGCGAAGCTTCCTCCGGCGTGCTGTAAGCCCCGATGACGGTGATTCCCGGCCCCGCGAAATCGAGCGCCGACGAATCGAAATCGATCAGCGCATCGCCGGCCGCCACCACCACCTGGCCCACGCCGCCCCCTGGCAGCGCCATGAAACTCGGCGCCAGCCGGTCGAACAGCGTCTGCCCCAGTGCGGAATGGCTTTCTCCCGGCAGAGGGCACGAACAGCTTCCCGCACGGCGAGTAGGCCGGCAGCCGCCGCGAATCTCCTCCCGCATGCAGAATCAGAATGCGCAGCCGGCCCAGGATCGCCTCGGCGGAATCCGCAGCGAGTACAGCCCGTTCCACCGCCACCACCTGCCGCAGGCACTCAATCGTGCTTCCTCCGCTGCCGATTCGCCGGCCTTCTAGATCCGGGACCACGAGCACATTCCTGGCCTGCGTTAATTGCCCGATAGAACGCCGAAGGTCGATCTGGGACCGGTAGGCTTCCGCCTGCAAATCATTCGAAGCCGTAACAATCAGATAGTCCCAGGTTCCAGGCGGGAGTGTCATATGTGTATTCTCGCTCACATTTCAGCCAATTTGTGCTGGAGTATAGTGTCTCCATTGTGCCCCAAAGATCCGGCCAGGCGGATCGAGCGGATGCCTCGCAATCCGCTCGGTAGCGCTGCCCCTTCGCACGCCTGGGGTCTATCCAGGACGTATGAGGAAGACCGCTCATTTCATTACTGCCGACCTTGGCGCCTCCAGCGGAAGGCTCATGCTGGGAGAATGGGACGGCCGCGTCTTTTCCGTACAGGAACTGCACCGCTTCGCCAATGCCGGCGTCCGCGCCGCCGGCTCTCTCCACTGGGACATTCTCGGCATCTGGTCGCAGATCCAGGCGGGCCTCCGCAAATACACCTCCACCTCTTCGCACACCCCGCAAGGCATCGCCGTGGACGCATGGGGCGTGGATTTCGGACTGCTCGACCGCTGCGGCCGCCTCATCGGCAATCCCTGGCACTATCGCGATACACGCACCGATGGAATCCCCCAGCACGTCTTCCGAGCCATCCCCGAGTGCGAATGGTTCACGGAAACCGGCGTCCAGACCCTCCCGATCAATACGTTGTTCCAGCTTGCCGCCATGGTTCGCGCCCGCGACCCGGCCCTCGACTCGGCTGCCACCCTGCTGATGATTCCGGATCTGTGCACCTATTTCCTGTGCGGCGAGAAGACCACGGAATGGTCCGAGGCCTCCACCACGCAGATGTATTCCACCCGCCGCAGCGACTGGGCGCGCACCATCCTCGGCGAATTGCACCTGCCGGTCGAAATCCTTCCGCCGGTCATTCGCCCCGCAACCGTGTTGTCCCCGCTGCGCGCCGACGTGCTCGCGGATTGCGGCTTCCCGCATCCGTTTCCAGCCATCGCCGTCGGATCGCACGATACCGCCAGCGCCGTTGCCGCCATCCCCGGCATGGAGGAGCACAGCGTGTTTCTCTCCAGCGGCACCTGGAGCCTGATGGGCGTCGAAGCTTCCCAGCCCAACACCTCCGAGACCGCCATGCAACTGGGCTTCACCAACGAGGGCGGCGCCGGCGGCGCAATATTGCTGCTGAAAAACATGACCGGCCTGTGGATCGTCCAGGAATGCATGCGTCACTGGTCGAATGAGGCCTATACCTATTCCTGGGCCGACCTCGTAGCCGCCGCTGAAAAAGCCCCTGCCTTCAACAGCCTCATCGATCCCGACGCGACCGAGTTTCAGGCCCCCTGCGACATGCCCCGCGCCATGCGTGCCTACTGCGCCGCTACCGGCCAGTCAACGCCCCTCACCGTAGGCGAAATCGCCCGCTGCATTTTCGAGAGCCTCGCCCTCAATTACCGCTCGGCCTTCGAATCGTTGCGCACCCTCACCGGTCGCGACCTCCGCACCATCCGCATCGTGGGCGGCGGCGGCTTGAACACCATGCTCTGCCAGATGACCGCGGACGCGTGCGATTGCGAAGTCGTGAGCGGCCCGGCTGAGGCTTCCACGCTGGGCAACGTCATGGTGCAGGCGGTGGCAACCGGCCACCTCGCCAACATTCACGAAGGACGCGCCGCCATTGCCAGGTCCGTGGAGTGTTCGCGATTCGCGCCTCGCTCGTCCTCGCGATGGAATAAGCCCTACGCGCGCTTTTGCGCTTTGCAGGAGATGAAATCAGCCGCGCCCGTTTCGTAACACGGCGCTGAAGGAGCAAGTCGAATGGCAACCTATGCGATTCCCGAACTCGAAACACCAACCCGCGTCGCCGCCAAAGAGATCCTGCTGATCGCCAGCGGAGACCTTCGCCAGTCGGCCAACCAGAAGTGCTGGCCCGCCCAGGCGCAGATGGAAGAAAAACTCATTGCCGCGTTCCAGGCCGAAGGATTCACGCTCAAGCGCGCGCACCCGTTTGACCCCACCCTGGGCCACGGCTTCATCTACAACCAGCGCATGGGCATGGACGTTTTCACCCATATCCATCCCGAGGCGCCCCTGGTGGTTGCCGAGGCCGTGTGGCAGTACAGCAATCATGTGCTCGCCGGATTGCTCAGCCATCGCGGACCCATCCTCACAGTGGCCAACTGGTCGGGCGAGTGGCCGGGCCTGGTCGGTATGCTCAACCTGAACGGCTGCCTGCACAAGGCCGGCGTCCGCTTCAGCACCCTGTGGAGCAAGGATTTCGACGAAGAGCTTTTCAAGGAAGGCCTGCGCGAATGGCTGCGCGACCACCGCATCACTTACGACCACAACCACGTTCATCGCCTGGTGCTGAGAGTCGCTCCCCGCGGAGGAACGCAACCTCGGACGCTCCCTCGCCAAACAGGTGCAGGCACGCAAGGCCATTCTCGGCGTCTTCGACGAAGGCTGCATGGGCATGTACAACGCCATCATCGACGACTACCTTCTCAATCCGCTGGGCGTCTACAAGGAGCGCCTGAGCCAGGCCGCACTGGTGGCGGCCATGCGCGACGTTTCCGACGCCGAGGCACAAAAAATCCGCACCTGGCTCGATGCAAGCGGCCTCACCTTTGTCACCGGTCCGAATGAAGAGACCGACCTCACCGACCGCCAGATCCTCGAGCAATGCAAAATGTACATCGCCGCCACCCGCATCGCCGATGAATTCGGCTGCGACGTCATCGGCATCCAGTATCAGCAGGGCCTCAAGGACATGGCTCCCGCATCGGACTTGGTGGAAGGGCTGCTCAACAACGTGGAGCGCCCGCCCGTGTTTGCCAAGGACGGCCGCGAACTGTTCGCCGGCCAGCCATTGCCCCACTTCAACGAGGCCGACGAGTGCGCGGGCCTCGACCTGCTCGTAACCAACCGCGTGTGGAGCGCGATGCAACTCGATCCCGCGTCAACCCTGCACGACGTGCGCTGGGGCGAGCGCTACACCGGCAACGGCATTGACGACTTCGTGTGGGTGTTCCAGATCTCCGGCGCCGTGCCCGCCTCCCATATCCAGGGCGGATACTCCAAGGCCGTCAGCGAACGCCAGCCTTCCATGTACTTCCGCCTCGGCGGCGGCACCCTGAAAGGCATCTGCAAGCCGGGGCCCGTGGTGTGGAGCCGCGTGTTCGTCGAAGGCGGCCAGGTGCATGTCGATCTGGGCCGCGCCACCGCCGTGGAACTCCCCGCCGAAGAGACCGAGCGCCGCTGGCAGGCGACCACTCCGCAGTGGCCCATCATGCACGTCATTCTGCACGGAGTCTCGCGCGACCAGTTCATGGCGCGCCACCATGCCAACCACGTGAATGTTGCCTATGCCCCTTCTGAGGACGCAGCCGATCGCGCCCTGGCCGCCAAGGCCGCCATGTTCGCGGAGTTGGGCGTGCACGTGCATCTGTGCGGAGTCGAGTTGTAACGCCGATCTTGAAGGGTACGGCCTTTACAGGTTGCGGAAAAACTCCATACGGATGGAGGCGGCTTTTTTTAAGACAGCGGAAGGCGGTTCTTTTTTAAGACGGAGGGAGGCGGGGGTTTTTAACCCCCGCAATAAGCCAAGGAGAATCATTTGCGGGCTTTAGCCCCGGACGAATGTTTGTTGCCAATTTCGCTGGAAGCATTTAGTTTTTCCGCAGACTCTTTAGCCCGCACAAATCCATCGAAGAACCAAATAGTCATTAGCCCCTGGGGGCTTTGCCTAGAATGCCATCCTGCACAAAAAGAGAGGCAACTTGCTCAGGAAGTGCCGCCGAGCGCCCGGTTTCGCTTGGCCCAAACTTCCAATTGGCCACGACTCACCCGCAACCCCAAATTCACGACTGACTCCTCCCCACGCGCTGTCATCCTGAGCGGAGTTGATCGCGGACGCGATCAACGCAGTCGAAGGATCTGCGATTGCTTCTGAACTCTGGCGTTCCGGATTACTTCCGAATCGTCCACAACACGCCCGCAATACCAAATCCTTCGGAAACCCTACGCGGCACAGAGGTTTGATAGACTCCGGTCAAGACACAAACTCGACTGCAATGGAATGCCCTTGGGCTCGCAAGCCTTCCTGAGGAGCCTTTGGATGAGTCCAGCGATGAAGATTTCTCCTGATCCAGCGAAGCCCGCAGCCTCCGCCAACATCAATCGGAAAGAGACCCCTTTCGAGGCGCTGGCAAGCATCTGCTCAGTTCTGGTGGTGGGCCTGTTCATTCTGACCTTCTTAGCCCAGAACTACCTCATTCCGTCGGGCTCAATGGAGAACACGCTGCTTGTGGGCGATCACCTGGTTGTCGACCAGATCACGCTCATGGCCCCCGCTTCGTGGATGCCGCTAATCAGGTATCGCGAGCCGAGGCGCGGCGATATCGTGGTGTTCCACAAGCCCGTTTATCAACCCGGTATTGATGCGACGGACGCCGATGGGGCGCCGCGGTACACTCCCCTGGTGAAGAGATTGGTTGGCGTACCGGGCGATCATATCCATCTACGCAACGGCATCGTGATTGTGAATGGCGTCGCGCAGCCTGTTGGATTTGCGCAGCCGACGACGACGGATAACTTCAACGAATTCCTCGATGATTTTCCCGCAGTCCCCCCGTCGGAGGCGACCGGGGCCACAGAGTCGTGGGCTGTGAACTTCTCGAATTATGTGCACGACGGCGACCTGGTGGTCCCGCCAGGCATGTACTTCATGATGGGCGACAACAGACACAACAGCCTGGACTCGCGCTTTTGGGGCTTCGTGCCGCGCGCGAACATACTTGGCCGTCCCCTGTTCAATTATTGGTCGTTTAAGGCCACTGAGCACCAACTTGAACAAACAGGATTCGGCCACAAACTCGCGTGGATCGGCCACGTTCTGGTGGATTTCTTCCCGGATACGCGCTGGAAGCGCACTTTCCACGTTGTTCATTGAACCCAAATTGCATCCCGATTCAATATTGGTGCGTTCCGAGCCAATCACCGCGGACTCGCACCGTTGGCGGACCTTCGCCTTTTCCCGCACGAAATCACTTGAGTTAATCTGCCCAGAAACCCACGGCCCTGCCCAGAAAATTGGTCCGAATTGGCTGTTTTTGGCAACGCCTCCTGAGGGGATGCCAGGCACTTTGTGCAGAGGTTTCGTGGCATTCTTTTCCTCTCACCAACCCACACCGCTCAACCCCCGCACGCTTCCGCAATCACTGCGGAAGCGTGTTACCGTTAGGGCGCGGGAGGATTGGCGCATGCCCTCGTCGATGAGTGCAAAGGTGGCACTACTCGCAGCCCTGGCAAGTTGCGGATCGCAGTTGTCGGTTGGACAAAACGCGACACCACCCCCGATTCCGGTAGAACAGCGCATTCAACACGTAACTTCCGGGCTGATTGGCGGCATTGTCCTCAGCGGCCAGGAGCACGCCACGCATACCCTGGCCGACCGCATGAAAGAACTCCACGTTCCCGGCGTCAGCATCGCCGTCATTCACGAAGGCAGAATCGAATGGGCACGTGGGTTCGGCGTGCGGACCGTCGGCGGCGCCCCCGTGAATGCGGAGACCATGTTCCAGGCCGGATCGATCAGCAAGCCGGTCGCGGCACTGGCAGCGCTCCGCCTGGTGCAGGACGGCAAGCTCTCCCTCGACGCTGATATCAACACGTACCTGACCAGTTGGAAGATGCCCGCCGACCCCATCGCCGGCGGCAAGCCCATCACCCTGCGCGAACTGCTCACCCACACCGCCGGTACAACCGTCCACGGCTTTCCCGGCTACGCGAGCACCGATCCGGTGCCAACATTAGTACAGGTGCTCAATGGCGAGAAACCCGCCAACACCGCTCCCATTCGCAGCGAGCAGCCGCCCGGCAAGGAATGGAAGTATTCCGGCGGCGGATTCACGATTATGCAGCAGGCCGTGATCGACGTGTCCAGGCAGCCCTTTCCCAAGTTGCTGCACGACTCGGTGCTGGCGCCCATCGGCATGACCCGCAGCACCTATGAACAGCCGCTGCCGCCCGATCTGCGCGAAAATGCCGCCACGCCCTATCGCGATGACGGCAAGCCCGTGGACGGCGGAGCGCACACCTATCCCGAAATGGCGGCCGCCGGCTTGTGGACCACGCCCACCGACATCGCCAAATACGCCATCGAAATCGAGCAATCGCTGGACGGCAAAGCCAACCATGTCCTCAACCGCGAAATGACGCTGCAGATGCTGACCCCCGGCATGGGAAGCTGGGGCCTCGGCGTCCAGATCGGAGGTTCGGAGGCCGCGCGCTACTTCTCTCACGGCGGCGCCAATGAAGGATTCCGCAACCTGTTCGTCGCCTATGAGAAAAGCGGCGAGGGCGCGGTGATCATGACCAGCGGCGATAACGGCGGCCAGCTCGGCGACGAAGTGATGCACAGCGTTGCCGCCGAATACGGCTGGCCCGACTGGAAGCCCGAAGTACGGGCCACCGTCAAAGTCGACGAAAAAACACTCGCGCTCTATGCCGGCACTTATCAGCTCGGGCCCGGCTTCGACCTGGTGGTCACCGTGGAAAATGGACAATTGATGACCCAGGCCACGGGTCAGTCAAAGTTTGCGGTCTATGCCAAAACCGAAAACAGATTCTTCCCCCTCGACTTCCCCGCAGAGATCGAGTTCGTAAAGGACCCCGACGGCAAGGTGAACGCGCTGATCCTGCACCAGGGCGGCCGAGACATGAAAGCCCCTCGCAAGTAGGAGTCTCGCATTCGTCAACGGTTAATGAATCCAGGCCATGCGCCAGACACCAAAAAACCAGGGTTTTTCCTAGCTTGCGCATGCACCCGATCTATTGCATAAATGAAACGGGCTTGATTAGACTTGCCGCGCGCCCGAAAGCGGCACAAGCGAGCCCCTGATCCATGCGCTTTGCCAGACACATGCGCAGTCGAAGGCACGGGCTTTCGAAGCAGCGTCGACAAACAGGGGCCGGCAAAAGCCGCGCGGTAGCCGGGAAGCCCGCGCGGCTTTCTGCCATCTCTGGCCGCTTGTTTATGAGCCTTCTTTCGTGCCCCATCCTTGCAACTTGCCGGGTCCCCAGCGGCAGGTCATGGCACAAAACTTGAAGGTTCGAAATCCTGCGGTCAGATACTAGGGATTTCCCTAGTTGCGCGCGATCGGTGGTTGAGTAGAATGCGCGTAGTTTCCTGAGTTCCCCTGATAACCTATGCACATTCCAGGCTTGTTGGAGCGAGTGCACCTCAGCGGATTCGACGAGGTGTACTTAGTGACCCGTGTGGATCACGCGGGACAAGTGGCGGATCTATTGCCGCTGATCTATGGGATAAAGCTGCTTCGGTCTGTCCCTCTTCAGGTACTGCAGGCGATACCCGGGTGTGGTCCACCTCCCGCGTGACCAAAGCCGCTGGGATTGAGCCAGGCGCTGTTTGGGAATTCGGAAGGGAAAAATGGCGTGTGGTGTAACGGGGAGTTCTGACACCACACGCTTTTTATATTTAGCGCCATGCTCCGGGGGAAGGATGAGCGCACGTCTGACCTGGCGGTCCTGACCTCTTTGGTTTAACACGGTTTGCGAAAAAGCAAACTGCACAAAGGTCGGGCTCACGAAAGTAAGCTGGGGATTTCCCTAGGTGGGTATCCATGGTCCCTTATCCGCGCGAACGGAAGGCCTGGGCTCGCTTTCCAGCGAGCCCATTCAAGAGACGTTTGGAGGGGGAATGAGATTACGCGGCTGATGTTACGGGGAAGATGGTATTGCAGGTAGGATCATGACGCAGAATTTTTTGCAGTGCCCCTTAGTTCCACTGATCTTACCCCATTTGGGTGGTGAGTGCCTGGACGGACATTGGCCCGCCCCTCCGCCAACCCGTGCTTTACGATAAAAGCAGCGTGCAAACCATACGGGTAAACACTCCGTCAGCCAGATATGACGTCATTGCGGGCAGCGGCCTCATCGCCGCGCTTTCGCCGCGCATCGAACGCGTGATCGGGCGCCTCCCTCGCCGGGTCTTTGTTGTCACATCACCCGAAATCTGGGCGCTCTGGGCCGGCACCTTCAATAAATCCTTCGCCGAGCCGCCCATCGTTCTCTTTCTAGCCGCCGGCGAGAAGCACAAGACCATGGCCAGCGTGGAGAAACTGCTGCGCCAGATGGTCGCCGCGGGCGGCGATCGCGGCTCGTTGCTGATCGCCTTCGGCGGCGGCATCGTTGGCGATGTGGGCGGATTCGTGGCTGCCTCCTTCATGCGCGGCATTCCCTACATCCAGGTCCCCACAACCTTTCTCTCCCAGGTCGACTCGTCCGTCGGCGGAAAAACCGGCGTCAACCTGCCCGAAGGCAAAAACCTGGTCGGCAGCTTCCATCATCCCCGCGCGGTCTTTGCCGACATTGGCGCGCTGGGCACCCTGCCCGATCGGGAACTGCGCGCCGGCCTCATGGAAAGTGTGAAAGCCGGCATCATCCGCGACCGCGTCCTGGTGCGATTCATGGAAGAACATGCCGACGAAATCCTTCGCCGCGATCCGCACGCGCTCGAAAAAGTGATCGCCGCCTCCATTCGCATGAAGGCCGACGTGGTCAACAAGGACGAGCGCGAAAACGGCCTGCGCATGATCCTGAATTTCGGACACACCCTGGGCCACGCCATCGAACAGGTAACGCGCTACAAGGTCCTGCTCCACGGTGAAGCCGTGGGCTGGGGCATGGTGGCGGCTCTCTACATTGCCCACCGCCGCGGTACCATTACCGGACGCCAGGCCGAGCGCATGGAAAACCTGATCTATCTGTATGGCCCCCTGCCTGCCCTCAAGCTGCGCCCCGCCAAGCTGGTCGCCGCCACCGCGGCCGACAAGAAAAACATCGGCGGAGTGCGGCGGTTCGTGCTGCCCACAGGCATCGGCGAGGCCGGCGTGGTGCAGGACGTAACTCCCGCCGAACTCGAAGCCGCCGCGAAATTCATGCTGGCCCGCGCCGCCGAAATACACGCAGCCGCCGAGCCCCAGGCCGCGCAAAAAAAGAAAGAAGTCCCAGCGGTGCCCGCCGCCCCAATCGTCATCGGATCGTCGAGCCGCTAGGTCCCTGACCGCTTGTTTATGTACCATCTTCGCGCCCCATCCTTGCGACTTTTCCCTGTCGCAAGGGTGGAACGCCACAAACCTGGAGCATCGAATTCATGCGTCACAGACCCGGGCCGAGCCTCCCGGGAATCCCTGACGTTCCAATCCCGGGGCGAAATTTCCACCAGATCTCCTGCCGCTACAATCATGCCAATGGCGTACTGGTACCGGCGGGTCTTCCTGCTGGCGATTCCCCTCATCTTCTCCAACCTCACCCAGCCGCTGCTTTCCACGGTGGATACCGTCCTCTCCGGCCATTTGCCGGGTGCTGCCGCGTTGGGCGGAGTCGCTGTCGGCGGCATCTTCTTTAACACCATCTACTGGACCTTCGGCTTTCTGCGCATGGGCACCACCGGCCTGGTGGCGCAGGCCCATGGAGCGCGCCGCCACGACCAGCTGCGTCTGCATTTTCTGCGCGCGCTGGCCTCAGCCATCGCCATCGGCGCAGTCATTCTCGCGTTGCAGGCTCCCGTCATCGCGATCGCCGTGCGCGTGCTGGGAGCAAGCGATGCGGTCGCGGCCAACGCAAGGCTCTACTGCCACATTCGCATCTGGTCTGCCCCGGCGGCGCTGGCCAACTACGTGATCCTCGGCTACCTCCTTGGCCGGCAGCGCGCGCGCACCGCTCTCGCGCTCCAGGCCGCGGTCAACGTGGTCAACGTAGCGGTCGCGCTGTTGCTGGTCGTCGGGCTGCACTGGGGCGTCGCGGGCATCGCCACAGCAACCATGACCGCCGACTGGGCGGGCTGCCTCCTCGGACTCGGCCTCGCGCGCAATGCTCTGCATCGGGAATCCGAAGAACCCACCGTCGCGTGGCGCGAATTGCTGCACGGTCCCAGCCTGCGCCACCTCTTCGCGCTCAATCGCGACATCTTTCTTCGCACCCTCAGCCTGGTCGCGGCCTACGCGTGGTTCACGCGAACCGGCGCTCGCGAAGGCGATGCGACCCTGGCCGCCAACGCCGTGCTGATGAATATGTTCTTCATCGTGGCCTATGGCCTGGATGGTTTCGCCAATGCCACCGAGGCCCTGGTCGGAGAGGCCATCGGAGCGCGGAAACTCGCCGACTATCGCGCCGTGCTGCGCGCCTCTACGGTTTCGGCATTCGTCGTCGCTGCCCTCGCTTCGCTTGCGTACCTTCTCGCCGGATCGCACCTCGTAGGCCTCTTTACCACCGAGGAAGCCGTCCGGCTGCTGGCGCGGCGCTACCTGCCCTGGATCGTGCTCCTGCCCTTGATCTCAGTATGGGGATTTCAATTTGACGGCATCTTCATCGGAGCCACGCGCGCCCGCGAACTGCGCGACAGCATGGTGATTTCTTTCGTCTGCTTCATGGGGCTGGCGATCGTTCTTCAGCGCACGCTCGGCAATCACGGCCTGTGGTGCGCGTTCTGCGCTTGGATGGTCATCCGGGGAATCACCCTCGCCATGCGGCTCAAGAACATCGAACCCCTGTTCGCCGAACCCGCGACGGTGTACTGAATCTACTTTTCCTGTGACGCGACAAACTTCATCGCTTCCTCAAACAGCTTCCCGTCCTTCAGATATTCGCCGGGGCTCGTGTAGTGCATCAGAACCCATTCCCGCATGGTCTTTGTCCCCATCACCAGGAACGAAGCGTCGCGGCTCTCGATCAATTCGGCAATGCGCGCTTCGGGCAGTTTCATGGCGATGCCGCCGGGACGGGTGAACGCCACCACCTTGCCGCCAATCGCAAACATCACTCCTTTTTTGGAGTGCTGGGCGGTCGCCTTGGGCAGGATGCCTTTCATCCAGTCGGCCAGTTGGTGCGGATCGACAACCTGCGCCGGCTCCGCCTTCTTTCCCGCCTTCGCCGCCTTCTTTTGCGGCGGCTTTGCCGATTGTGCAGTCTTGCGCGCCATGAGCTTCTCCCGAGCGACCAGTGTACCCGGCCCGGCAACGTAGACTGGAGATTCGTGCGCTACGCGACGCAATTCCTGCTCTCCGCCATGGCTCCCGCGCAGTTCCCTGCCCCGGGCCTGCCGGAGATCGCGTTCCTGGGCCGCTCCAACGTCGGCAAATCGAGCCTGCTGAACGCCCTGGTAGGCGAAAAAGCCGCCAAGGTTTCGTCCACGCCGGGACGCACGCGGGCCATCAATTTCTTTCTGCTGTCGGACGACAGCAACCGCCCCACGATGCGCTTTGCCGATCTCCCCGGCTACGGCTACGCCAAGATTTCGAAATCCATTTCAGCCGAGTGGCCCAAGTTCATCGAGCCGTATCTCGCGGAACGCGAGTCGCTCCAGCTTTGCGTTTGCCTGGTGGATTCAAACGTACCCCCGCAGCCGCGCGATGGGCAGTTGATCGATTGGCTGCGCCACGTGGGGCGGCCGTTCGTGATTGTGGCGACCAAAATCGACCGCCTCAGCGGCAACCAGCGCACGCGCAATATGGCGGCATTGAAGAAGGGCCTCGAACTGGAAGATATTTTGCCCATCTCCGCGAAAACCAGCTCCGGCATTAAAGATCTGTGGGCGCGAATCGAAGAGGCCGCCCGACAGTCCTGACGGTTGGTCCGGAATACCCTCGATTCCGCGCCGGATACACTCGCATGCCTCCAGCCGCTACAAGGCCCTCACCCGGTACAGCCGAATTCCGCAACCTGGGCTGGGAGGAAACCCGACAAAGGATACTCGACCGTTAACTAATTTGTCTGAAGAGTGCGCGGTACTCAAGAAGAAACACCGTTGTCGGAAAACCAGACAGCCGAGACTCGTCGCCTCTTGGCTGTTCGTTTGTGTCCGGCGGAAAGAAGAATGACCCGCGATCAAAGTATGAGTCGCGAATTGCGGAGGATGTGCGTTGGGTCACTGCTTGAGCGGAGACCGTCAATCGCTTCGCGAAAGAACAGCTGGAAGACGTCGAGAATCCTGGTGGGTGTCTCTCCGGTGAATCTCTGAATATCGTGTACCATGTGCATCTGGTCGTGATACCCGAACCGGTAAGCAGTGTCAACCCATGAAGCGCCCGCGACGCGCGTCATCCGATCCATCAAAGTGGCAGGACACTGGCACGTGAACCAGCAAATCTTTCAACCTTTTGTCCCGAGCCGTGTCTGAGCCTCCACCGACCCCGGCGCTGGTGGTCTGTGGTTACACCCACTTTTCCGCCATGACCAGCGCAACCGCGCTGCGAAGGCGAGCCTTATCCGGCTCGCGCGTCGTCCGAATGCGAGGAAACCCGATCAGCGGGAAAGTGTGGAGTTCGGTGTTGATCAATGGATATGCCATTGACCAAACGCGAACTAGTTCGCCCACAACGACGATCTCGGCAGGAGCCAATGCAGCCACAATCATATGCATCCCCCAGCCGAGTGCTTTGCACATCTTTTCCATGGCCGCAACGGCGCTTGCGTCTTTGGTTTTCACCATTTCGATCAGTGCATCGAACGCAGGCAGGGAACGGCCGGTGATTTCGGAGTAATAGCGCATGGCGGCGCGATTGGAAGCCATGGTTTCCCAGCATCCCCGGCTTCCGCAACCGCAG
Organism: uncultured Acidobacteriota bacterium; assembly: GCA_963730805.1. Taxonomy (GTDB): domain Bacteria; phylum Acidobacteriota; class Terriglobia; order Terriglobales; family Acidobacteriaceae; genus Telmatobacter. Next base: position 466,395 of record CAVSTL010000008.1, read on the forward strand.
GGGCGCCCATCAGAATCCATCTGGACATGGCCAAATTCTCCGGCACCGTCCGCGTTCCCGTACAACAGGCGGCCATTTGCATAAATCCCTGTTCCAATGCCCTCCGACACATTCACGACCACCAGGTCGCGAGCCGGGTCGGCGTAGCCAAACCAGACTTCTGAAAGCGCACAGGCGTTCGCAACGTTATCCACAAAAACGGGCAACCCGATCGCCTGTTCAGCTTTGGTCTTGATCTGCGAGATAGGCCAGGAGACGTTGGGAGCAAAAATCATTTTCTCGCGCTGGTGGCTGAAGCGCCCCGGAACCGTGATCCCGATACCTTCAAATCTTGAAGTCCGGTGAGCCGCTATCGTTCGCCGAATGGCGGTCACGATGGCGTTCAGCACTTTCCCTGGCTCGGGTGGCAACGCGATCTCGGATTCATCCCAGATGAAGCCCGAGAGGTCGGCGACTGCAATTGTTGTTCGCGCCGGGTGAACGTCCAGAGCGAGAACCTTTCGCTCGCTATTCAGGTAGAGATGTGTCGGCTTTCTGCCTCGGGTGGCGTGTTTCGCCGGTCCCTCAATGATCCAATGTCCTTCCAGAAGCTCTTCCACGATGAGAGAGACAGTGCTTCGTTGCAGGCCGCACACCCGCGCCAGATCCGCTCGGGAGACCGGCTGGCGAATCCGAATCTGGTGGAGGATCAAGTTCCGGTTTATCTGCCGCGGTGTCCGGTTGGAGGCACTCTGCTGGTCTCCCAGGTGGGCCTGTCGTGGGGCCTTCATCGTTCTGTTGTCTCCGTCTGCACCGATCGCAGGGTCTATGGATGCGCTGCTTTGGGCCCGTGCACCTCCATGGTTAACTTTCCCCCGCCGAGGCGCCGGCATAGTGGCCGGCAGCCTCAGATCACTCAGAAGTTGAGTCGCGCCGACAACTGTAAGGTTCGCCCGCCTCCGATGCCGTTGACACTGCCCTGGCCGCTGCCGAGGGTGCCGGTAATCGTGCCGAACGATGAAGAGGTCAGGGTGTTGTTTGGATTCGCGAATTGTGGGGTATTACTCAACTGGAAGGCATCAATGCGGAATTCCAATCCCGACTCGCGATAGACGGTGAATCTCTTGAACAGGGAAATATTGTCCTGAATGTAACCGGGTCCGAAGAACTGGTTACGGCCGGTGTTTCCCAACTGGGGATTGGTGCAGGTGCTCTGGCCGGTGCATCCGGAGGGCTGCGAGAATTCGGACTTGTCGAACCAGGGCCTCGAAGATCCGATGCCGCCCAGTTTTCGGAAGGAACCGGTGATGGTGGCGGTCTGCGCGGTGCCCGGAGTATTCAGGCTGGAGCCACTGGCCATGACGGTGAACGGCAAACCTGAAACCGCCGAGATGATGCCGGCGACCTTCCATCCGCCCAATATACCGTCAGCCAATCCCGACTGCAGCCACTGGTGGCCGCGACCGAAGGGCAGTTCGTAGGTGAAGCTCTGCTCGTAGTTAAGCCTGCGGTCATAGTCGTTGGGAGCGTAGTTGCGGCGCCAGTTGATAAAGAACGTGAGGCCGCCGTCGTCGCCACTGATATAGCCAAGCCCCTTGCCCCACGTAAACGCGCTGTGGAAGGTCAGCCCACGCGAAGTACGCTTATCGAGATCGACCTGCAGAGACTGATAGTTGGACGAGAAGCCTAAAAAGTACTGATTGGTGGCCGCGGTGCGGCCGAAATTCGCAAACTCGGGATCAGACTTGGATCCTCCCCCATAGGTGCTCGGCAGATTGATGTTCTGCGACCCGGAAATGTCGGTCCCATGATTGGCGACATAAGCAAGCTGGAGCGACATGTCAAACGGAAGCGACTGCTGCACCGCGACATTCCACGAGCTTGCATAAGGGTTCTTGTAATTCAGGGGAACGTAGGTATAAACCTGCGCGATCAATTGCCTGGCAAGGAGGGAAGACGGTGTCGTGGGCAGCACGATAATTCCATTCGATGGGATGGTTACCGGCACCGGCGCCGGGAATCCCGCGCTGAACGTCGCCACCGTGACGCCGTCTCCCAGCACCGCCGGTGTGAAAGCGGAACTTCCTCCCGGCTGGTAACTATTGTTGGCGCGAACTGGATAGTTATACGCGTAAGTATTATCCGGAAAAGGCGTGTAGCTGACGCCGAATCCGCCGCGGATGACCGTATTTGCCGAGGCACGATAGGCAAACCCGGTGCGCGGCGCGAAATAACGGTACTGGGTCTTCATCCCAAGATTGGACGGATTGCTCCCCAGGCCCGCCAGCACAAGTTGATTGTTGACAGGGTCATAATTCGAAAAACCGCCGTGCACCGCCGGGGTGCCTGGTGGATAAAAGTCCCAGCGCACGCCGAGGTCGAGTGTCAGCTTGGGCGTGGCTTGCCACTTGTCGCTGGCAAACGCAAACGTCCACCACTGACGATACCGGGGGAAGAAGGTATTGAGATCGCGGCCTACCTGGCTCGGCTGCTGAAGGAGAAAACTGGCCACGAAGTTGGATACCGACGTTCCCGCGGCCTGCGAACTCGAGGTTTGCGAATCGGAAAATGTATAGGCCCCGCGCGGGCTGAACGTCTGGTCCTGGAGAAGGTCATCGTGGACACGCCGCACGTCAGCGCCCCACTTGAACGTATGATTCCCCACTATCTTCGTCCAGTTATTCACCACATCGACGTTGGATTCGGCGCGGATCCAGGGTACCGATGCGGAATAGCCGACGATCGGATTGGAAAAACCTCCGTTGAGCGTGACGGCCACCTGCCCGCTGGTGAACGGCTGTCCATCAATGTTCACCCCTGGGACGCCGATCGTGGTCGCATCATTGGACCCGAAGTCGTTAGGCTGGGCGCTGTTGCCCAGGTGCGCCACGCCGACACGCACTTCAGTAAGGAATGTGGGCGAAAAGACGCGATCGTAATTTACGCCCGTGCTGTACGATTTTTGATTCCCATTGGCCTCGAATCCGCCTCCCGCGGGTCCCCCGAGAAAGGCTCCGAATGCCGGTGCCTGGAAAGTGAGGACTCGCTGGTAACTGTAGCGCGCGGTGAAATGGTTCTTCTCGTTGAGAGAATAGTCCGACTTGATATCGAAACTGTCGCTGGTTTTTCTGAATGGAAGGTTAGTCGTGTAGTTATTCGCCGGGTTGCTGAGCGGCTGCAGGGTGAGTTTGCCGAGCTTGGCGGCTTCCGCATTCAGTTGCGTCAGCATTGCCTCCGGCACGGAGCCTTTTACCAGGCTATAGGGAAGCTGGTTGTTAGGGAAGGGAGGTCGAGGGTCGCTTTTACTTCCATCGTGTGACCTTCCGTCGGTGTAGGAAGTGGGGTCGTAAATCTGCCCGTTGGCGCCGTTCATCGCGCCGCTCAGGTCAATGCAGCCGGCCGGATCGCTGCAGCCCGGAAGGGGGGTCGCGGTGGGCGTGAAGTAGCGCGAATCCGGGATTGTAAAGGTGTTCGCGACCGATTCGTGATCCGATGTGCGGAGATAGTCGCCAAAAATAAACAACTTGTCTTTTTTGATCGGGCCGCCCATCGACCCGCCAAAGTAGTTATACGAAAGATGCCCGAGCGGGCCAGAAAAGTAGGATCGAGCGTTCAGGTCATTGTTCTGCAGGAACTCGAAAGCAGAGCCGTGAAATTGATTGGTTCCCGACTTCAGGGTTACGTTTGCGACCGCGCCGGTTGCGCGACCCAGTTCGGCCTCGAAATTGTTGGTTGAAATGTCGACAGCGGCGATGGCCTCCGCGGGCGGTATGACGATTTGCAGCAGCCCCGTGCGCTCATCGTCGTCGATGCCCTCGACCTGGTAGAGGTTACCCTGGCGGGGCAGCCCGTTTACCTCGGTCTGTAAGGAACTGGCTGCATTGAAGAACTGGGAGTGCTGAAACGTCGCGGGCGCTGCGCCCGGCACAAGATTCAAAAGCGATTGGAAGTTGCGATTGGTGGTGAGCGGCATGTTCAGCACCTGTTCGGTCTCCAACTTGGTGCTGATGTCGGCGCGGTCGGTCTGAAGGAGTGGAGGGGCTGTGGTCACAAGGACCGTCTCCGCAACACTCCCCGCCTGTAGCGTCAAATCTACGCGGATCGAAGAGTTGCTGGCGAGATTGATGTTCTCCTGCGTCGCCTTTTTGAATCCGCTGGCTTCCACGGTAACTCTGTAGGTTCCGGGGGGGAGATCGGGGAATGTGTAGTTGCCGCTCTCATTGGTCGAGGACTGATGCATTGCGCCAGTGCCCGCTTCGGTCGCGGTTACTTTCGAATTCGCAACCGTGGCGCCCGAAGAATCGTTAACAGTTCCAAGCAAGGTGCCATTGACGGCTTGACCGTCAACGGAAAGCGAAATGCCCAGAAGCACGGTAACGACAATGAGTGGGAGCAGGACCTTTGATGCACAGTGGAAATGCATGGGGAAGCCTCCGAAGGGTCTTATCAGCGATCTGATCGAATTAGTTCAAACTGCGAACTAACCTATCACCGTTCCACGCCTTGCTGTCAAGACTCAATAGGACGAAACAGGTAGCCCTTGAAGTATCCTTTTTGTTCTTCTGAATTCGGGGGCCGCGCGGACCTTGTCTAGCGAAGTTTCCACGTCTCCTGTCCCCACCGACTGCGCATTCAGGCACTTCACCTAGAACGCTCCATGCGCAAAGCACAGATCTGGTGAGAACTGCCGGGCAAAGAGACCGTGCAAGCTGCCCGACGTTGAGAAAACAAATCGCGCCACGGCAGCCAAAACGAGGATGACATTCACAGCCGCAGAGACTGTGATGAGCTGCCAAATCTTCGAATCGTGGGCATGGAGCTCCGCCATCTGGACTTGGTACGTCGTCATGCCGACCAGCCCAACAACGATGCAACTGTCGAGAAAGGCTTCGAGTCTGGAACGATAGGCGTCTTCAGACAGGAAAAGCGCGATAGCCATGGTCCGGCGTAGAGTCGGTAGAACAATGAAGGAAACAACGCGGTCTCGTGGCCCACGATATGGAAATAGTGGATGTAGCCATTGGCGCTTGCTTGGCGGCTTCAAGAAGGGGCCACGGCGGGCACCTGAGGAATGTACATCCTTCACCTTCGGCGAAATCTTATGTGAAATGTTTTCTTTTGTGCTTTGCAATAGCGGACACAAACAGAATCTCGCCCCCGAAGGATTACTTCTCTTCGGAGGCGCTTGATTTGAAATCAAGATAAGTGGGTCGGTGACTGCAGCGTCGAGGTTGCAACGCCAAGCTACTGATGATCCCTGTAAAAACGAGACTTAGCTGGGGCCTTCCCACGGCTACCTCGTATCTCCCGGTTCTAAGAAGGCTTTCTTGCTCACGTTCCGAACCATGTTGACAATGTAAGGGTCACATATGCGGGAAATGCGGTCTATACCACTTTGGCTCGTTTGATGTGCGTGACCTAATGGACAGGAAATGGCGGCGACCATCTGGCCTTCGCGGAGCGGTCCTGGATGGCTTTCTCGTCGTTCTGTGGGACGGTCTTCATCGCGGCAAAATAGCGTTCGATGCGCTGCTGCTCAAAAGAGGCTTCATTGAGGTCGGCATCGGCGCGAATAAAAAGAACGGGCTTGCCTTTAACGGCGGAGCGAAGGGTGTTGAAGTCGCCGCCAGTCTCGGGCGCTACAAACAGAATGGCCTGTTCAGCTTCGGCGGGCACCGTTACCGTCGTGCCTTCAACCCTCTTCTTGTCCCAGGTTTCGATTGGTGAACCAATTGTCGGGCGGCTCGTTTGGAGTGCCGCGAAGAAAGGCGACGATGAGCAGCAAATGGTTGGACTGGCTTGCAGGAAGGTCGGCCCTAACCCAACTTCCGCAGTTACGGCGGTAAGTCCTTTTTTTACAGCGCGGGAGTAGTGAAGTCTTCACTACAAGTCCGCGCATTCGATGCTTGTCGGAAGTTCGAGGCCGAGTCGCTGGAGCAAGATGGCTTGATGTTCGGTGGGTCGGCTCACGCAGCGCTTGCGAATCGAGATGCCAGTGCGCGTGGGCAAGACCACGTCGACTAAGGCGATCTGCCCGAGTTCAGCGAAGATTTTTCGCGGTTCATCGCCAAGTCCTGCATCATGGCACCAGCGGCCAAACGTTTTCCAGAGCACGTAGGTGAGAAAGCAAACCAGAATATGAGCCTGCACGCGGCGCTCGAGATGGTGCCAGACGGGGCGCAGAGACAGATCGCTCTTGTGGATTCGAAAGGCAGCCTCGGCTTCTGTCAGTTGCATGTAGGCACGCCAAAGCTCTTCTCCGCTCCAATCGGTGACGTTGCTGCGCAGCAGATAACAGCCCTCGCTCAGCCTGGCCCAATCGCGCCACTCTTCTCGCTTGCTCCACTCCAGGTGGGCGCCGCCGCGCGCATCGGTTTGGATGTGCACACGAAATAAGCCTGCAGCGCGGCTGTTCCCGCCCAGGAGCTTGCCCAGGCGTTGGGCCAGCAGCAGTGGATCCTGCCTGCGCTGGCGGCAACTGGCGGCCATCTGTTCCAGCTTCTGTTCAATGCGCCGTTCGAAGCGATCGTGCATAGCCCGCTCCTTCAGGCGCCGCTGGGCACTGCGGCAGAGGATGAAAACCTCCTGCCCTTCTGGCCCGAGGCAGAGCTTCACTTCCAGCCCGGCGTGGACCTCACTCCATGTCTCGTCCAGTAACTGCTGCTCGAATTTACGCAACATGCTCTTGGGGGTGCCCAGGATGTAGCGTCGCCCACCCTTCTGCAGAAACTCAACGTTCTCTGCCGAGACCATGCCCCGATCCATCACCCAAATGCGGTTGGCCTGACCGTACTTGTTCTCCATGGCCGCGACGATCTCTTCCACCGTGGTGACGTCACTGCGGTTGCCGGCGAACACTTCATATCCCAAGGGCAGCCCACTGCGACTCACCACCATGGCAATGTTGACCTGTTTGCAATCGGGGCGATGATCCCGCGAGTAGCCGCGCTGCGCCTGGGGGTTAGCTGCCGCTTCGCCCTCAAAGTAAGTGCTCGTGACGTCGTAGAGCAGCAAGTCGTAGTCGAGCTGAAACAACTCGCCCAAGCGTTGCTGAAGATGCTTCTCCAAGGCCGTCTTGTGCGGCAATAATCGATCCAGGCTCCGATAGAGACGATCGTCGTTTACCTTCTCCGCCGGCACTCCCAATAACTCCGCCAAGGAGCTGGCTTCATAGGTGTGCTCGGCCAGTCGAAGCTCACTGGAGGCTTCCACCATGCGCCCCAGCACCAGAATCTGCGCCATCACACTCCAGGAAATCCCTTCCCGCCCCTGCGGCAACAACCTATCGAGCAGTTGAGAAAGGCCCAGTTGACGAAGAAGCTCTAAGCCCAGCCAACAGCCACCAAACTGACGACTGCGTTCTACCCGCACACCGTGAATGTCGACTTCTACCCACTCCGCGCTGCCCGCCTGCCGGAATAAATGCGCTTGTGCTGTGGAGGCCGGCTGTACCGCTTGTTGCACTCCAATCCGGCCACGCTCATCCAGTTCCCCAAGGTACGCGACCACTCGCTGCCGCGGACCGCGTGCCGTTCGATACGACTCCACAAGGGCCCAATATGCGTGTCGCTTCCCGTTCTTCTTTCGGTAGCAGCGCCGCACATACATGGCGCTCATCCTACCGATCTACGCCCCACTTGCAAGAGGGTAGGTCTTCACTACACGCCACTCCGGCGGCGATCAAGCACCACTCCCCTCAACCCTGCCTTGCAAACAAAGCCTTTTCCACTTGCCGTTGTTGAAAAGAGCGACTCAAAGTAGTCACAATTTCCTTAACCTTCGGCTAATGCTGCGGAAGTTCGGCTAACCCATATCTTGTCGCCTGGCTGCAGGTTGGGCACCTCAGCGATCGGCAGCGTAGAGCCTCCGCGCGTGACGTGTGGAAGGTCGTTGCCCGGTCCGGAAGATCAGGGTGCCTGTACCGTCGTGACCACACGTACATTCAATGGGAATCCAATGGTGTGTCCACTCCAAGCAAACATGCCGCGGTCGTGTCTTGTTCCTCCTTAACAACGACACGGCAGTTGTATCCGCCCCCGACGTCGGCTGTTTCGCTGGACCAGATGACGAAGGCTGTGATCGCGACGCACCCGAACCTTCGCCGAAAAGCAACAAAGAGCCAACCTGTCTAGGAATTTTGTCCAACCCGATCCATCAGAATTGACGCGGCCTCAGCAGCGCAAAGCACCGATCGAAACTGACGCGCTCCCGGATCAAGGTAACGGGGCGACAAAGTGAACCACCGGCGGCCAGCGAAATCTTCTTTCGCCAGAGCCGCGAGGAACAGGCCATCAACTTCGGCCGCGCGCCCGGCAAGAGACTGGTTCAGCTTGAGAGTGATGAGTGTGCTACCAGACGGGATGGCCGCGCTCTCCAGCCGCTCAATGCCCTGATCGGTCCATTCGGGAATCTCGGCACCGGGAAACAGCAGGTCGGGCACCACGCCTCGTTCGATCATCTCTCGCTCGACCGATTCAGGTGGCAACGCGATTCCCACCGCCACGCCCTGGCGCTTGCGGATTTCATTTTTCAAAATCCGCAGGGCTTCATCGAGGGACGTAACCAGAAAGTCGATCACCCCTTCGCGAATCGCGCGTCTTTGCTGCTCCGGATCCGGGCTGGCGCTCATCGAAGCGGCTCCGGCGATGTTCGCCGCGCGCACCAGCCGAAAACCTTCAGGATTGAGTTCGCCGCAATAGATCAGCTTGCCGCCCAGCCCGGCTTCCGGGTCGAGCCTGGGAACGAGCCCGAGATACAGGCGATGAACAGCACCGATTTCGGCTTCGATCTCCCGATCTGTCGCCGGACCTACCAAGCGTTGTAAGGCTGCCCGTCCGAACCCTGCTCCTGGGAGCCGGAGTGGACGTCGTCGATCCCGCCCGATTCGGTCTGATCGAGCGAGCGGTACGCGTCGCTCTGGCTGGTCTGCCAACTGTCCTTGTTGCGCGTCATGGGATCCACCGGTATGGCCTTGATATAGCCGTCCGTAACCAGGTCGTCCAGCGATTGGGGCGCCTTCTGCTTGTCGGCGGTGTACGAGTCGATGGCAGCGCGCAACACGTGGAGATCTTCCTTGAGGACCGCCTCGCGCGCCTGGCGCACGGAGCCCACATAGCTCGGAATCGCCACTACAGCCAGCACCCCGATGATGGCCATGACGATCATCAGTTCCACAAGGGTGAAGCCCGCGTCCTTTTTATGATTCGTGCGCATAGTTCCCTACCCGTCAGACCCTACCAGTCAGAATATTTTGTTCCGTCCAGGGCCGTTCCCTGGCTCTTGGAATGGACGTCGAACACGCTTTGTCCGCCGTAGGAGTCGGAGTCAGGGTCGTCCTGCATGGAACGCAAGCCCCACTCCGTCTTGCCCGTCATGGGATCGACCGGGATGTGCCGCAGGAACCGGACTTTTTTGCCCTGGACGTCCACACCGTTGACCAGCGTTTCCAGGTCGGGCGGATAGTTCTGGCTGTCCACCTTGGTCTGGAAAGCTCCCTTGTCGGCCGCGTCCTTGTACTTGTCGATGGCATCGCGCATGGTCCACAGCTGGTAGCGCAGCTCGCGCTCTTTTTCGCGCTTCACCTTGTAGCGCGCGACCGGCGCAGCCCCTGCCGCCAGGATGGCAAGAATGGCAACGGTCACGATCAGCTCGACAAGCGTAAGACCGCGTTCGCCTGTTTTCCGAATTGGCCGCCTGCTGATCATTTGCTTTTTGGCACCCTACCGTTTGCTATTTAACACTCACCGAAATTGACGTTCCTTGCGCTAGGACAGGTTGTTGCTTGCTGGTCAGGGCTCCGGGACGGGTAATTTCGATCTTGCTGTCCCCCGGAGCCGTGGCCTGGAAACTGAGGATGCAGACCACCCCGGCGCCGTCAACTCCCGCTGCGCCGGGAGGACGCGAGGCGTTGATGGTGATGTTGCCAGGTCCGTCGTCGCGATGGACCAGGGCGACGGCCTGCTGATCGCGGCTGAGGAAGTCTCCGCCGATCACGTTCACCAGCGACATTTTTGTCGCATCATATTGAATCTGCAGCGGGATCGAAGCGATGTCGCTGGCCCCGCTGATCACCACCGGCACCTGGAACGCCGACCCGTTGGTGACCGAACCGGGCGGGTTCATCAGGAAATTGACCCTCGGCCCGGTCGGCGCCGCGGCGGGCTGCGCCGGAGGCATGGCTACGGGGGGCGGCGGAGGCGGAGTTGTGTCAGGGGGAGTTCCCAGGTTGGTCTGGGGGACCGGCGTGGCGATCGCGGTACCCTGGGCCGCCTGCTGCATCTGCGCCAGCGCGGCCGGAGCGGCGGCTGTGGCCGACTGTCCCGGAACCGTGCCCACCACCGAATTGGAGGTCACCGGCTGAACCTGGGGCGCCGAATTCGCTCCCCTGCCTTCCATCGCGATGTGGCGCAGTTCGATCGACTGGCCCACGCCCGTGTCGATGGTGCGCAGGTTTACCGGCGACAGATCCTGCGACCGCACAATGTGCGGCACCATCAGGAACACCACTTCATCGTCCGTCTTGGTGTGGTCCTTGGAACCGAACAGGTATTTCAGGATTGGAATCGAGCTCAGGCCCGGAATGCCGCTCCAGCTCACCTGCTCCTGCTGGTTGAGGATGCCGCTGAGGATGTTGGCCTCGCCCTCGCGCAGACGGACGACTTCCTCGGAGCTCTTCTGCGCGATGATCGGTTCGGTAACGCCGCTGATTGTCGATGAGCCGCTCTGCGCCGTGACTTCAATCTTCATCTTGAGCGTGACGTCGTGATCGAAATGAACGGTGGGCGTGATCTCGATGTTGACGCCGACGTCGAGGTATTGAAACTGGGTGTTGACCAGCGAACTCACCAGGGCCGTGGCAGCGCCGGTCTGGTAAGAACCGGTGGCAATGGGGATTCGCTCGCCGATCTTCATGGTGGCTTTCTGCGAGTCGGTGGCGCGCAGGCGCGGATTCTGCAGGATCTTGGTATTGGAATCAGTAAGCAGGAGATTCGCGGTCGCGGTGCCGACCGTAACCGCGAAATCGTTTGAGTTCAGGTGGGCCAGGTTATAAAGGGTCAGCCCGTTGGTGTTGGTGCCCGTTCCTGTTCCTGTTCCCGTGCCGGTGCCTGTGCCCGTACCCGTGCCCGTGCTGGTGGACTGGGTCTGAATGGCGACGCTGGCGCTCGAGGGCCATTGCAGGCCCAGGGTGCGCTGCCAGTTCTTGCTGACTTCCATCACCGCAATATCGACCACCACTTCCGGTCGAGCCTTGTCCAGATCGTTAATCAACTTCTGCGCCAGCAGCAGTTCGTCGGGCGTGCCGCGGACCACCAGCGCGTTCTGGCTGGCCACGCCGTACACCTTGATGTTGGTCAGCACATTGCGCAGCGCCGTCTGCACGTCGTTGAGGTCGTTTTGCTGCCAGGCATTGCTGAGGTAGAACGTCTGCACCGCCTGCTCGTCCAGTTCGGTGCGCTTGGCGCGGGTATTCTGCGCAACGAAAAGTGTGTTCGATGTCACCGGCCGCCAGAACGTGTTCGACATCGTGCCCACGATGCGCAGCGCATCGAGTAGCGACACGTTGGTCAGATCCACCTGGATGCGCTTGGAGTTGAAGTCGGGATCGAACAGCACGTTGACGCCCGCGGCCCGCCCCACCGCCTGGTAGACCACCTTGGCGTCTTCCGACATGTGCAGGGTGAGCGGTTCATTGGAGACCGGCCTCAGAGCGATCGGAGAGCCCATCGACTCTATCTCGTCCTGCCGGGTCGCCATTTCCGGTGTGACTTCGGGCGAGGGCTGCGCGGCCTGGCCCTGCAACGCCCGCATCCGGACCATCTCCTGCTGGGCAGCCTCGTTGCCGGGATCGATCTCGGCGGCATGCACGAACTCCGCCATCGCGCCTTGCAGGTCGCCGGCCAGGATAAGCTTGCGGCCCCGGGTCAGGTGCAGGCCCGAAGCCGACAAACGCACCCGGTACAACGATTCGCGATAGCGCAGATCGTTGGGCGCCTTTTCGGCGGCCTGCTTGTAGCTTTCAAAAGCGGCGTCGTAGTCCTCGCGCGCTTCGGCGGCCTCGCCGCGCTTGTAGAGCTTGGCCGCCGATTCGGCCAGCAGCGGGACGCTCGACAGGCCCAGAAACACCACCACGAGGAAGAGCGCAAAAGAAAATGCGGAAAACGCGGACTTGGGGATGGCCGCAGAACGAACGCGGTTCATTGAACTCCCTTGCGCCTCCGGATCACCGGAAGCGAGCCGTTGCGGGCGGCCTTGGCCGCCCAGGACGCGATATTTTTGTGCGTTTCTGCTCAACGTACGAAGCCTCATTTTAGCAAAGCACATCCACCCGGCGATGAAAAGACAAGCCGGTGCTACGATCAAGATTTGAGGACGCTTGCCCATGGCTCGCCAAACCAGCCACGTTATCCAGCCCGCCGACCGCCCCGCCCCGCAAAAGGCGGTGCGCCCGCGCGACCCCGTCGCGTCCGGCGAGCGCGACGCGGCGCACAATCGCGCGGCCAGCCACAACTACTATCTGCTCGAGAAATTCGAAGCCGGCGTGGCCCTGCGCGGGACGGAGGTCAAGTCGATCCGCCAGGGCAAGGCGAATCTCAAGGACGCTTACGGTCTTATCAAGGATGACGAGGCGTTCCTCCTGAACCTGCACATTGGTCCTTATTCCCACGGAAATATTGCCAATCACGACGAAACCCGCACCCGCAAACTGCTGCTCCACCGCGAAGAAGTTCGCAAGCTACTCTCGAAGACGCAGATCAAGGGTCACACGCTCATCCCTACCCGGCTCTACTTCAAAAACGGGCGGGTGAAGTGCGAAATTGCCGTGGCCAAGGGCAAGCAGGACTGGGACAAGCGGGAAACCGAGCGGCGGCGCGAAGCGGACCGCGAAGCGCGCTCCGCCATCAACGCCAGCAAGCACCGCATGGGACGCTAGGTCCATCTGCTATCCGGCAAAGAGCCGGTAATTCAGACGGTAATTTTCTGCCGAGTGTCACGGACACGACATGGCTTCCGCGTCCCGGTCGAGGATTCCGGCCCGGGTCGGGGTCGAACTTCCCTCATCCGCAACCTTTTTAGTCGCCTGAAAGATGGCGGGCTCCCCCGGTATCGGACGTTCCCTGGTTGCTCATGAACGCCGGGCGCAGCAGCGTCGGGAAGGGCTTATCCCAAACCGGGCTCTTCAACTCCGGCATCGGCTTGGCCTTGAAGAGCTTCTTGCATTGCCGGGCGGTCCACCGGGCCCACCGCTTCGACTTCTTCCGCCGCGCGCTGTCGGTGGAAATCCCGGTTCCCGCATACATCTGCCGGTAGAGCTTGGACAGAAAGACGAAAGCCAGCCGGGAAGTCAGATTTGGACAGCACCCCGACCGCTGCCAGATCGGTCCCCACGAGTAGAACCGGTCCCACACGTTCTGAGTACGTTCCCTGATCTCATCGGAACTCATGGTGGGGTGGGGAGTGAACATCTTGGGGCGAACCTCGGTCGGAATCAGCCAGTAGCGGGTGATCGGCACATCCCCAACCATGGTCGGCGCCTCGGCCTGGCCTTGTTCCCAGCGCTTGAAATCCACCGTACCCGGAAAGGGCGTCATCATCACGAACTGGGCGAAGGTCACGCCCGCCTTCAGCGCCATGGCAACCGTGGCATCGAAAGTGGCGGGCCGGTCGGTCGGCAGGCCAAAAATAAACGATCCCAGGACATGAACCTTGTGCTCCCGGAATTTCTGCAGCTGCCTGGCCAGCGCCTCGCCGGAGTAGTTCCAATCCTTGAAAACCGCCTTCAATCCCTCCGGAGTCACAGCCTCCACACCCACCAGGGCTCCCACGATATGGGCCTTGTGCATGGCATCGAGGTAGTCGCCGTCTTCTCCGGCTTCCATGGTGATCTGGGTGAAGAACACCATGTCTTTGGGCAGCTTGGCCAGTTCCTCCATCAGTTCGAAGCGCTCGCGGCGGATTGCGGTCAACTCTTCGAGCTTCGCGGTGTTGTTCTGCTCGCGTGCCAGGCGAAGGTCGGTCAGGGTCACGGGGTAGAAATTGTCGTCGGCCAGGGCAACGAATTTGAAGCCGATGCGCCGCAGCGTAATGATTTCGTCGATCACGCTCTGGTACTTCCGCTGCCGCGGCTTCTGCCCATCGGTGCGCCAGACGCTGCAGAAGGAACAATGCTTGGGGCATCCGCGAATCGTCTGCACCGAGGCCCACATGTATTTCTCGGGGTTGATCAGGTCCCAGCGCGCCGCCAGAAACTGGCTGCCTTCGATCCGTCCGCCTTCATAGACCTGGGAAGGGTTCCCGGCCATGCAATCGCGCACCGCGTCGCCCCAGGCAATGTCCCCGTCGCCTTTCACCACGGCGTGAGCCTGGCCGCGTTCCAGCGCTTCTTCGGGAAACAGCGTGGCGTGAATGCCTCCGTACACCACCCAGGCGCCCCGCTCCCGGGCCATGCGCCCGACCTGGTACCCGCGCAAGGCGTTGCCGGTGTGGACGCTGATGCCCACGATATCGCCGCGCGAGATGGTATCCGGCTGAATGGGCTCGAGCGATTCATCGATGAGAACGGGATCGCCGGCGACTTCGGGGGTGGCCGCCGCCAGTACAAATAACCATCGCGGTGTGATCACCGCGGTGCCAAACGAATTGTCGCTCGGATTGACGAGAAATACGCGCATCGTTCAACCTTTCCTCTTACGGGTGACTCGCCGTGGCGAGTGGTTGAATCGAAGAGCGTCTCTGTAAGGGCGTGATTGCCGGTAGGAGCGCGTTCCGCTGACTGTGTCGTCTATGATACATAGCCGACCGGAGAGGTGGCTCCCGCAAGTCAAAATAAATTTGACCTTACGAAAATCTGAACTATTTGGGGGACTTGCTGGCGGGATTTGGGCGAACGCATTTGTCTCTTTTGTCTCACACCGGACCTGCCGGGGTCACTGGAAATCGTTATCTTGCTCGCCGCATTTGCCAGCAGCCTCGCCGTCAATGACAGAATGGAGCCATGCGCACTGAACTGAGTTTTGCAAGAATTGGGTCGATTGAGACGGAACTGCTGGCCGTGATCGCGGCCGATACACAGACAGCCAAGGGACCTGACGTCAAGCCAATGCCCGTGCTTTTGACCGGGGACGAGGCGGCTCGATCTGCCGCCGCGGCGGTGCTGGCCAGCGGCGAATTCAAAGCCGGCATCAATGAGACCGTCCTGATCCATGCCCCTGCTGGCCTGAAAGCGAAGCGGCTGCTGCTGGTCGGACTGGGCAAGCAGGCCAAGGCGACCGTTCACACCCTCCGCAACGCGGTTGGAACGGCCATCCGGTTTACCAAGCCGCGCGGAATCCGGGAGTTGGTGCTGGCGCTGCCGAACGACGAAACCCTGGGCGGCGCTACCGCAGCCCGGGCGGCCGCCGAAGGCGCATTCGTCGGCGATTTCGACCCCGACACCTATCGCAGCGACCGCAAGGACCTGAGCGTACAGTCGTTTACCCTGGCAGCCCCAGGCGCCGCGGACCAGGCCGCGTTGCAGGCGGCCTTCGCCGCCGGCGCGATCGTTGGCGAAAGCCAGAACTTCACCCGCACCCTGGTCAACGAGCCCGGCAACGTCCTCACTCCCACCGAGTTCGGCAACCGGGCCTCCGCCATGGCAAAAGAAGTAGGCCTCAAGTGCGACGTCTACTCCACCGACAAACTCCATGAGTTGAAAATGGGCGCCTTCTGGAGCGTCTCGCAGGGATCGGCGGAGCCTCCCGCTCTGATCGTCACCCGCTACGATCCGGACGGCGTCACCGGCGGGCCTGTTTTGGGCCTGGTCGGCAAAGGCATCACCTTCGATACAGGCGGCATTTCCATCAAGCCCTCCGACAACATGGAGAAGATGAAGTACGACATGGCGGGGGGCGCAGCGATGCTCGGCGCCATGCGCGCCATCGCCCTGCTCAAGCCAAATGTGCGGGTAATCTCCATCGTGTGCGCATCGGAAAACATGCCCGACGGCAAGGCCCAGAAGCCGGGCGATGTGCAGACGGCCATGTCCGGCAAGACCATCGAGATCATCAACACCGACGCCGAGGGGCGCCTGGTCCTGGCCGACGGGTTGACCTATGCGAAGCAGTTGGGCGCCACCCACCTGATCGACGCCGCCACCCTCACCGGCGCGGTTGCCGTGGCGCTGGGAATGGTGAATGCCGGCGTGTTCTCAAACGATGAAGAGATATTTGAGAAGTTTGACGCGGCCCTCGAGACTTCGGGCGAGAAGTTCTGGCGGCTTCCCCTGGGCGAAGAGTACGCCGACCTGATCAAGAGCGATATCGGCGATATCAAGAACACCGGCGGACGTTACGGCGGAGCGAGCACGGCGGCCGAGTTTCTGCGCGTGTTCGCCGACGACACTCCCTGGATTCACCTCGACATCGCCGGCATGGCCTGGGTGGAAGACTCGCGCCCGCACATTGCCAAGGGCCCAAGCGGCGTCGGGGTACGGTCGATCCTGGAGTGGGTGAGAAGCTACGCAAGCTAGTGAACCGCCACTACGATGGTCGTTTATGTTTTGAAGGGCACGACTTCACAAGCTGCGGGAAAACTCCGTGCATGGAGGGTACGGGCTTCAGCCCGTACATTGACCTCAGCAGAATGAACGGGGCTTTAGCCCCCGAGGGAAGCCTCTTCTCCAAACTCAACCCATCGGCGGGCATCGATAAATGACCCTGTTCGCGGCCGCCTGCACTAGTATCTAGTTGCATAAATAAGCGAATGATGTATAGTGCAATGCATGAAGGCCAGCAGCATTGTGCTTACGCCTGAAGAGCAGGCTGATTTGGAGTTGGTAGTGCGTCGCACCACCAGTGCGACGCGTGATGTGTTTCGCGCCGGTGTGATTTTGCGGGCAGCTTCCGGGGCCAGCAATGAGCAAATCGCAGTAAGCATGAAGACGCGGCCAGCCACGGCGAGCAAGTGGCGCGGTCGTTTTTTGCGCGACCGGATGAACGGGTTGCAGGATGCACCGCGACCGGGCAAACCGGCGATCTACGACCGAGAGAGCGAACGGCGCATCCTGACACAACTGGATCAACCGCCGCCCAAAGGCTATGCGCGTTGGAATGGAGTCTTGTTGGCTGCAGCGCTGAAAGACATCTCCGACGACCAGATTTGGCGTGTTCTGCGCAAGCATGGGATTTCATTGGAGCGGCGTCACAGTTGGTGCGTGTCGACCGATCCCTGTTTTGCTCAGAAAGCCGCCGATGTGGTTGGGCTTTATCTGAACCCGCCGGAACATGCGCTGGTGTTGAGCGTGGATGAAAAGCCCCACATTCAAGCCTTGGAACGGGCTCAGGGTTGGCTGAAGCTGCCAAACGGCAAGGCGCTCACGGGCTTTCAGCATGACTACAAGCGGCACGGCACCACTACCCTGTTTGCAGCTCTGGAGGTGGCCACCGGACTGGTAAAGGGCGACCACTACAAGCGTCGCCGCCGTATAGAGTTTCTCGACTTCATGAACGGGATCGTAGCCGAACACCCCGACCGCGAAATTCATGTGATCCTCGACAACCTCAACACCCATAAGCCCAAACGAGATCGTTGGCTGGCACGGCACAAGAACGTCCATTTCCATTTCACGCCCACACACGCATCGTGGATGAATCAGGTGGAGATCTGGTTTTCCATTCTGCAGAGCCAGTCGCTGAGCGGGGCCAGCTTCACCAGTCCTGGCCAACTCCGCAAACACATGGACGAATTCATTGCTGCCTATAACCAGACCGCACACCCGTTCGAATGGAAGAAGCAAGTTGTCTTCCAGAAACATCCCAAAATACTGTACGGCAACTTATGCAACTAGGTACTAGCCACTAGACGCAATCTACTGGTGAACCGCCACTACGATGGTCGTTTATGTTTTGAAAGGGCACGACTTCACAAGCTGCGGAAAAACTCCGTGCATGGAGGGTACGGGCTTCAGCCCGTACATTAACCTCAGCAGAATGAACGGGGCTTTAGTCCCCGAGGGACGTTTCTCCTCGCCCTTCGCCCGCTGTTCACTGTTTTTCCGCAGCCACTTCAGTCGTGCCGTAAATGGTTCAAATTGAGCCGGGCTTTAGCCCCCGAGCGAAGCCTCTTCTCCAAACTCAACCCATCGGCGGGCATCGATAAATGACCCTGTTCGCGGCGGCCCGCACAAACCACTAGCTTCTGGAATCCGATGACAACCTGCCTCGAATGCGGCGCGACTTACGAGGACGACGGCGACGACTGCCCCCGCCGCTTCCACGCCCTCCTCGCCCTCGATCATTCCCGTACCGAGCCCTGGGGAAGCCGCCACGGACTTGCGTTCTCTGCATTTGCCTTGCAGCACCCCGGCCGCTTTCCCCCCGATGTTGCGGAACGCGCCTGGATCCTGCTCTACAGCGTCTACGTCCTGGGCAGCGACTATCAGCGCGTAACCGCCGCCCTCCGCCGCTTGGGACGACAGAGCCCGGACTGGGATGTACCCGCGCTCCCTTCGCCCCGACCGGCCCCGCCTTTCGCCGTCACCATCGCCGACCTCGGATCGTTCCCGGCCGCGAGCTACCCCGAGCAACTCGACCGATGGTGCCGGGCGGCCCTGGCTGGCTGGCGTTCGCCCTGACTGCCCACGGTTCCACGTTTTCCACTTTCCCACCCTTGCCTTTCTCGACCAATTTGAATTTCCTTATGCCATCCTTATTGCGTTCCTGACCCTGCCGCGATATGACAAGGCATACGCCCGAATGGGCATGGATGTCCTCAACCTTTCTCATCTCAGCGGAGGGCTATACGCAATGATCATGCAGACAGTCGAACTGTCACCCAGCCAACGGGCCGCGATCGAGGAAAAGGTCGGCCGTAAACTCCAGGAACAGGAAAACATTGTGCTCTGCGGAGGGACGGCAAAGGTCTCCAGCGCCGAGGCGCGCGAGAATGCCGCGCAGCAGATGCGCCACCGGCTCTACCTGCTCGATCCGAGCGAACGGCGCATGTCCATTGAAGATTGCGCCGCCGCCCTGCTCGAAAAGCTGGAAATGACCGCATAGACCGCGGCATCATACCCCGGCGATATTCCCGTCCGGGTCAACGTCGATGTCCATGGCCCGCGGATGGCTCGGAAGGCCGGGCATCAGCATCATATTGCCCGCAATCGCCACCACAAACCCCGCTCCCGCCGACAGGGACGCATCGTTCACCTGCAGAGTCCACCCCGTGGGCGCTCCCAAGAGTTTGGGATTGTCCGTGAGTGAGTATTGCGTCTTGGCAATGCACACCGGCAGGCGTCCGTAGCCCCATTCGGCATACTGCGCGAGCTTTGCCCGGGCCTTGTCGCTGAAGGCGGCGCCCCTGGCTCCGTACACATGCATAGCCACTTTGCCCACCTTGTCTTCCAGCGGGTCATCCAGTGAGTAAACCGGCTGAATGACGGGCTCCGGATGAGCCTCGATCAGTTCGACCACTCTCTCGGCGAGATCGACAGCGCCGGCGCCGCCCCTGGAGAAGGCCTCGACCCGCGCACAGGGCGCTCCCTGACGTTCGCATTCGGCGGCAATGGCATCGAGTTCCTCTTCGCTGTCCTTCGGGAACCGGTTGATGGCGACCACCATGGGCACTCCATAACCGCGCAGCGTGCGCACGTGGTGATGGAGGTTCGCGAAGCCGCGTTCGAGGTCTCCGTCGCCCTGCCCCCGCAGGCTCTGCACGCTCGTCACCAGCACCGCGACCGCCGGCCGGATCCCTGAAGTGCGCATCACGATGTCGAAATATTTCTCCGCTCCCAGATCGGCGGCGAACCCGCACTCGTTCACGACATAATCCGCCAGGCGCACGCCCATCTTCTGCGACAGAATGCTGCTGGTCCCATGCGCGATGTTGCCGAACGGCCCCGCGTGAACCAGCGCCGGCGTACCTTCGGTCGTCTGCACCAGGTTCGGCAGAATCGCGTCGGTAAGCAGCGACATCATCGCTCCCGTCGCGCCCAGGTCTGCCGCGGTTACCGGGCGGCCCGCACGCGACACGCCGACCACGATGCAACCGAGCCTGCGGCGAAGGTCCTCGCGGCTCGACGCCAGCGCGACGATGGCCATGATTTCCGATGCGGCGGTGATCACAAAGCCGGTTTCCCGATTGGCGCCCTCGCCTCCCTTCCCATGTGCTGCCACGCTGACGGTGATGTGGCGCAGGGCGCGGTCGTTCATGTCCATAGCGCGCGGCCAGGTCACACGCGCGGGATCGAGTTCCAGTTCGTTCCCAAAGAACAGGTGGGTGTCGATCATCGCGGCCAGCAAATTGTGCGCCGACGTGATGGCGTGAAAATCCCCATGGAAGTGCAGGTTGATCTTCTGGCTGGGCTCCAGCTTCGACAGGCCCCCTCCGGCCGCGCCGCCTTTCATGCCGAAGACCGGCCCGAGCGACGGTTCCCGCGAAGTAAGAATTGATTTATGCCCGATCTGTTCCAGGCCCTGGGCCAGGCCGATCGAAACCACGGTTTTGCCCTCGCCGGACGTGGTCGGCGTGGTGGCGGTCACCAGGATCAGCTTGCCCCGGACAGGAAATGCGTGGTTGTTCAGCAGGTCCAGGCGGAGTTTGGCCCCGTAGGGACCGATGGTTTCGTATTCCTCGGGCAGCAGAGCCAGCTTTTTCGCAATGTCCTGAATGGGAAGGAGCGTGCAGGTGTGGTCGGAAGTGGTTGTCATGACTGTTGGCCGTGGAGAATATACTCCCCTGTTTGCACACCGTAATGTGACACTGCTTACACCGCAGGTGTGACGGCGGCCACATCTCTTCACGCGGCCCACAGATCGGCACTCCGCCGGAAAGGCAAGCATGAAAGGCAAGACGGCAGTCGTAACCGGGGCCGGCAGCGGGATCGGGAGGGCTCTTTCCCTGGCCATGGCCAAGCGCGGCGCTCGCGTAATCGTCACCGATATCCATGAAGAATCAGCCTGCCGGGTCGCCGCCGAATGCGGGCCCTTGGCAACCGCCCGCCGCGTCGATGTACGCGAGGCGCCCGCAGTCCAGGCGGCCATTGACGAGACCGTCCGCAATCACGGCGCCATCGACTACCTGTTCAACAACGCCGGCATCGGCGTGGCCGGCGAGGTCGATGAGATTCCGCTGGCCGGATGGGACCTGATCATCGACGTAAACCTGCGCGGCGTCATTCATGGCGTGGCCGCCGCCTACCCGCACATGGTGCGCCAGGGGTTCGGACACATCGTGAATACCGCCTCGCTGGCCGGCCTCGGCGGAGCGCCGCTGATGGCGCCTTACTGTACCACCAAGTACGCGGTTGTGGGGCTTTCGACCAGTCTCCGGCATGAAGCGAAAGCCCGCGGCGTTCGCGTGAGCGTGCTCTGCCCTGCCTCCATTGAAACGCCCCTGCTGGACAGCAAGCAGATCTACGGGACGGAATATGACGTCTGGGTCCCCAACATCCGCCGGTACCTCGGACGCCTCTCGGGGCCGCCGTATCCGGCAGAGAAACTGGCCGAGGAAACCCTGGCCGCCGTCGCTCGCAACCGGGGCATCATCGTAATTCCCGCGCGGGCGCGCATGATCTGGCGAATCTCGCGATACTTTCCGTCGCTGGTCGACTACGTGTATCCCGCCCCGCTCGCAGCGGAGAGAGCGGACCGCAAGCGATAAGCGTTACATCGCCTCCGGGCTCTCGATCCCCAGCCAGCCCAGCACCGTCACCAGTTCCCGCAATGCGACGGCCGCCGTGGCCAGCAGGAAGTTTTTGCGCACCGGATCTTCCTCGGTGAGGATGTGATGGTGGTGATAGAAGTTCGAGAACTCCTGCGCTAATTGAAACGCATGTTTGGCCAGGTGCGCCGGCTCTGAAGTCGCGATGCACTGTTCCAGCACCATGGTGCGGCGGCCCGCTCGCAGCCACAGTGCCCAGATATCTTCATTGTCTTCACCGCTCAGATATTCCGAAACCTCGCTTTGCGCGCCGCCAAACTCCGCCAGCACCGCCTCGGCCGTGGTTTCCCCCTTGCGGAAGATGCTGCGAATGCGAGCCGCGGCGTACATGAGATATGGGCCGGTTTCTCCTTCCGGAGAAAGCGCCATGTCCTGGTCGAAGGCGATCAGCGAGTTCCGGGTGAAACGCAGCATGTAATACCGCAGCGCCCCGTAAGCGATCTTCGACGCAACGGCAGTGATCCGATCAACGTCCCAGTCCGCGTGGCGCTTGACCACTTCCGACTTCGCCGCGGTAATCATCAGGTCCATCAGGTCGTCGGCCTTGACGCCGAACCCCTTGCGCCCGCTGATTTCAATGAAAGGCCTGGCCCGATCCTCTTCGGAAAGCTGGTATCCAAGCTGGGCCGCATACGAAGGAGTGAGCGCCACCATCGCATAGCCGAAATGGGTGAAGCGATCGGCTTGCTCCGTGTAGCCCATGCCGCGCAACGCCTGGATGACGTTGGCCTGGGGATCGGACTGGCGCGAATCGATCACGTTATAGATGGCCTGCGCGCCGCCGAAGTGCGGATGCTTCTCCTCGCCCTCGATTGCCGAGATCCAGCACTCATGCTGCGGGTATGGGAAGAACGGCCTGTAGCCGAAGTCGCGGCCCAGCAGGCCGAACTTCCATAAGTGATACGCGATGTCCTTGCCGACGTAGGTCACGGTCCCGTTGGAGCGGACGATAACCTTCGCGTCCTCGTCGATCTCCCCCTCGGCCGTCGTCGCCCCGGGCCGGCGCATCACCCAGCAGCCGTTGTTCTTGCCTTCGGTTTCAAAATAAAGCACGCCGGTTTTTTTCAACTGCTCGAAAGCCGCGTCCCAGAAATTCAGGTGCAGGATCTCGCTCTCGCGCGGCAGGAAATCGTATTCGATGCCCAGGCGCAGCATGGTCTCGAGATGGCGGCGCAGGACGGCCGTCGAAATCAGCTCGGCGACTTCCGCGGTCTCATTCCCGCCCGCTTCGATTTCGTGCAGCGTGGCATAGCGCAGCTTTTTGCGGCCCGCGTTTTCCTCTTCGCTTCCTTCCGTGTACCACTGCGATGTGCGCGCGTAGAGATCCCAGCAGTAGTAATCGATTCTTTCCTGCTTCTGGTTCAATTCATCGAGCAGTGCACGCACTTCGGCGAGGGACTTCCCTTCAAGATGCAGAAAGCCGACCACCACATCCGCGACCTGGACGCCGGTGTTGTCAATGTAGTTCTGCACATCGACTTTCTGGCCGGCAGCGCGCAGCAGGCGCACGAATGTATCGCCAAGAATGGCATTGCGCAGATGGCCGATGTGCGCCGCCTTGTTGGGATTGATGCTCGTGTGCTCGACCAGCGCATGCCGGCGCAACTTCAAATCCTGCACGGGAATCAGGCAGCACGTGGGGCTGGCAATTGCGCGCACGATGAAGCTTCGATCAAAGCGCGCGTTGATGTATCCGGCGCCGGCCAGGTCGAATCCCGCGAATCCTTCCACAGTCCCGAGAGCGGCGACAATCTCCTGCGCAATAACCTTCGGCGCCTTGCGCAGTTTGCGCGCCAGTTCAAACGCGATCGGAGTGGCCAGTTCGCCGAATTTCACTTCCGGCGGAATCTCGAGGGGAATGTTCTCGATTTCTAATTCATACTTCGCTCCGAGCAGGGTGCGAATGCGCTCGGCGAGCCTTTTCTGCAAATCCAGATACACGTCGAATAGCCTCAAAATCCTTGATTTTCAAGGCGATTCTAACAGATCGGCGGACGGCGACGGACCGCGGCGCCGCGCCTGGGGACGCCATTGGCGGGCAAGGCTCCGCATTACCTCCGGTTCCGCTTCGCCTGCCTTTGCACTCGCAGTTTCGATGGCAGCGCCGATACAGATCAGAGGTTCGTTCAGTGCGACGTTCGCTCCGGGACGAACAGGCGGGGAGACTGAAGGAGATGCTCGGTTTGCGTAAATCGATCTTGATCGCGGCGTCGATTGGCATGACCATTTGCAGCGGCTGCGGGGGCACTCGCAACGATCCGGGCATGACTCAACCTGATACGCCGCTGCCCGTAGTCGGCATCTCCGGCAGCGTGACGTTCAAGGGCGCACCGCTGGCCGGCGCGACGGTGACCTTATGGCTCACCAATACCAACACCATCCAGGCCACGGCCACCACCGACTCCAGCGGCAAATACAGCTTCAGCGGGCTGCGCACCAGCGGCAATGTGCTGGACGATTATCACCTCTGGGCCATGAAGGCAGGATTCGGCTTTTATCCTTCGGTGGGCAGCGGCGCCAGGGTGACACGCGCCGACCACACCGGGCAATTCGAGCCCGGGGTCACTCCCACGAGTACATTCGGCATTCCCATCTACCTGACGGTGATTGATTATGTGGCCACCGCCAACAACTCGGTCAGCAACGCGAACTTCACTGCATACGACGGGACCAACCCGGTGGTAAGCCTGGCCGTCACCGGCCAGACAGCATCGTATGCTCGCGGCGACGATGGCGACCTCCAGAAAGGTGTCGCCTGGCCGCTGCAGCGCTATACAGACAATCAGGACGGAACGGTGACCGACAATGGGACCGGACTGGTCTGGCTGAAGAACGCGGGCTGCTTCGCGCCTTCCACCTGGTCCACCGCGGTGGCGGATGCCAACGGGCTGGCCGGAGGCGCATGCGGGCTCAGCGACGGATCCACCGCCGGCCAGTGGCGGCTGCCCAACCTGGTTGAACTCGAGAGCGTGATCGATCCCTCCGCCGGCAATCCCGCACTGTCGGTGGGAAATCCCTTCACCAACGTGGCGGCGCCCAACTATTGGACATCGACCAGCTACTTTGGCGGGGAGGCTGGATCGCCCACCGCCTGGGTCATCCGCATCAGCGACGGACGCTACATCAATGACTATGCCCAGAACGTGAAACAGTCCGCGGCCAACGGCGTATGGGCGGTGCGCGGCAACGGGAGCGGCGCCGCCAGACTCCAGGCGACCGGTCTCTTCAACGGCTACCAGGCAGGAGACGACGGCACTTTGCAAAAGGGCGTGCCTTTGATGTATCCACGCTTCCTCGATCGCGGCGACGGAACCATGGTCGACGCCATGACCGGCCTGGTGTGGCTGAAACTGGCCAACTGCATCCAGGGAGACTGGGCCACGGCCTTGGCCGCGGTGAACAGACTGGCCGGCGGACAGTGTGGACTGACTGACAGTTCAACCGCGGGCCAGTGGCGCATGCCCAACCGGCGCGAGATGCAGAGCCTCGCCGACCGCAACCAGAACAACGAAGCCGAATACCTGAACTTCACCTTTTTCAATCCGGACCGGACCGTGTTTCAGGCGGCGGCACTCACCAGTTTCATGCCCTACTCGTATTACTGGACCTCAACCACCGATGCGGCCGATCCGACCGAAGCATGGACCGTGTTCAGCTGCGACTACGGCGTCTACGACACGGAGAAGTCAGAGTCTGGTTATACGCTGGCAGTACGCGACCTTCGCTGACGCGTGGCTTACTTGGCGGGGCAGTTCAATCGAAAGGCGATGCTTGCGCGAATCTCCTGGCCTT
Source organism: uncultured Acidobacteriota bacterium (assembly GCA_963730805.1). Taxonomy (GTDB): domain Bacteria; phylum Acidobacteriota; class Terriglobia; order Terriglobales; family Acidobacteriaceae; genus Telmatobacter. Next base: position 491,859 of record CAVSTL010000008.1, read on the forward strand.
CCGGAACCCCGCAGTACTTCCAATCCTTCACCGCATTCGCTACCGCGTCGCGCAGCGCTTCAGGCCCGTCGTCGATCTTGATTTCCTCGGTCGCGCAACCCGAGCCGACTTCCAAATGGAAGGAGACGTCTCCTTCCACGCGCGCCGCCTGCGCCGCTTCCGGGTATTTCGGCATCGGCGATTCATCCGGCGGGAACGGCTCGCTGCGAACCAGCTTCACGCACGCCTCCGAAGCTGGCGCCTGGCCGCCGTAGACAACGTCAGTGTCACGACTGGCAGACGCCTTGGGGGAATCCAGGACCGGCGCCGCGACACCGGCCAGAACCGCGAGAAGAAGACCACAACCGAAAAACGGATTCATGACTGCCCATCATATCCCGGCGGCAGGTCGGCCGCGGCCGTGCATGCCGTAAGATGGGAGAGAAGATAGCGCGTAATCCGCTCGATTCAAAGCGATAGTTGCGCCCGCGAATTCTCCTCATGGCCAAGCCCGACGCATCGCACTTTTATCTCACCACGCCGATCTACTACGTGAATGCGCGGCCGCACCTGGGCCACGCCTATTCGACCATCGTGTGCGACGCCATCGCGCGACGCAAGCGGGCGCTGGGCATCGATACCTGGTTCCTCACCGGCACCGATGAGCACGGGCAGAAGATCGAGCGCTCCGCCAAGCTCGCCGGGCGCACTCCCATGGAGTTCGCCACCGCGATTTCGGCCGAGTTTCGCGCGCTGTGGGACCGGCTGGGGCTGAGCTACGACGACTACATCCGCACCACCGAACCCCGCCACAAGCGCGGCGTGCAAAAGCTGTTCGCCACGCTGCGCGATCGCGGCTATATCTACAAGAGCACTTACACCGGTCAGTACTGTGTGTCCGACGAAGCCTACGTCGATGGACCGCCGGGCACCGTCTGCCCCACCTGCGGCCGCCTGACAGAAACGGTGAGCGAAGAGAACTACTTCTTCAAGCTGTCGGCCTTCGAGCGCAAGCTGCTGGAGTTTTACGAGGAACATCCGGAATTCATGCAGCCCGAATCGACCCGGCGCGAGGTCCTCTCGTTCGTGCGCAGCGGGCTCAAGGACCTCTCGGTGAGCCGCACCAGTTTCGCGTGGGGCATTCCCGTGCCTGGCGACGAGAAGCACGTGATCTACGTATGGCTCGATGCCCTCGCCAACTACATCACCGCCCTCGGCTACGGCTCCGACGCCCCCGAAGATCAGAAACGATTCGAGAAATTCTGGCCCGCCGACATGCACCTCATCGGCAAGGAGATCAGCCGCTTCCATTGCGTCTACTGGCCCGCATTCCTGATGGCCGCGGGCATCGCTCCGCCGCTTTCAGTGAAAGCCAACGGCTGGCTGCTGTTCGACGATACCAAGATGTCGAAGTCGATCGGCAACATCGTGCGCGCGGAGACGGTAGACACCGTGCTCGGCGCCGATGCGCTGCGCTATTTCCTGCTCCGCGAAATTCCCTTCGGGCAGGACGGCAGCTTCAGCTTCGATGCGCTGGTGCGGCGCTACAACGGCGACCTCGCCAACGGCTACGGCAACCTCGTCAGCCGCGTGGTCAACATGATGCACAAATTCTTCGGCGGCGTGTTGCCCGAGGCCGGCACCACAACCGCCGCCGAGGCCGGTTTGCGCGCATCGGCAGAAAAAGCCATCGCCGAATTCGGCCCGGCATTCGACGAGTTGAATTTTTCGGAGGCATTAAAGAGCCTGTGGCTTCTGGTTGCGGAGACTGACGGGTACCTCACCGCCAGCGCGCCCTGGAAGAAGCCCGCGGATCGCTCCGACGCCGACCATGCCGCGCTGCAGGCCCGAGTGCTCGCCAGCGCCGCTGAGGCCATCCGCATCATTACGGCACTTGCCTACCCTATCCTGCCGGCATCGGCAGCCAGGGTTTGGCAGCAGATTGGTTTGGGATCGATTGAGGACGCTGCAAAGCAGGCGTTCTTGACCGATGTCGCCTGGGGTGGATTGAAAGCAGGAACACGGTTCGCCGATCCGGCGCCGCTGTTCCCCCGCGCAGAAAAGGACGCGATTGAACGTATGCAGAATCTCGAGAATGAAAACAACACGAGCGCGGTGGATGCCGCGGCCGGGCGCGAAAAACCGGTTGCCCACACCCAGGCCACGGCTTCCCCGTCGGTTGGATCGGTAGACGGTCCCGCGACCGCCCCCGGAGAAGCCGGCAGGCCGGGCGACGACCAGATGACTTCCACCACGACAGCCCCCACAAATTCCGAGCAGCCGGTTGCCACCGCCAAGGTGCACCACGTACCGGAAGAGTTGGCCAGCGCCCGGCTCAAGACCACTCCGGCAGACGCCCCGTCAGGCGCCCCGTTGAACCCCGAGGAGAAGAAGACCGAAAACCCTCCTGAAGCGCCGCCGCAGCCGGCGCATGTAACCCCTTCGGCGATCAGCATCGATGACTTCGCCAAGGTGGAGCTGCGGGTAGCACAAGTATTAGTGGCGGAGCGGATCCCGAAAGCCGACAAGCTGCTGCGTCTCGAGGTCGACCTCGGCTACGAAAAGCGCCAGATCCTGGCCGGCATCGCGCAGTACTACGAGCCCGAAAAGCTCATCGGCCGCAAGATCGTCATCGTCGCCAACCTTGCCCCGCGCAAGATGCGCGGCCTGGAATCGAACGGGATGCTGCTGGCCGCCTCGCTTCCGCCCGACGGCGCTCCGGTGCTGGCCGGCTTCCTCGAAGATGTGCCGCTGGGGGCGCGGTTGAAGTAGCCACCTCTGACCCCGCGGCACGCCGCTCGACCGCCCTCGTGGGCAGACCCCGCTCGCCCTGCCGGCCGCAATACTGCCGGATTCTGATACACATAAATCGTGCTATCCTTACACATAGGGAGAATGCCCGATGCGCACCAACATTGAAATCGATGAGAAGCTCATCAGGCAGGCGATGAAGGCTACGGGGACCACCACGAAGAAGGCCGCCGTCGAGGCTGCATTGCGCAAGGCCATACAGCTCAAGGCCCAGGAGGGCATCCTCAAATGGCGCGGCAAGATGAAGTGGGAAGGCGATTTAGAGGCATCTCGCGAGGGTCGATTTCCCGATTGGGACCACCTGGGGGATGGTAAGCCCCAAAACTCGGAATGAACCGAAAAGTAGTCGTGTGTGGACGTGAGACTCGCGCATGGTGATCGTCGATACTTCGGTCTGGATCGATTTCCTGCGGAACTCTGTCAATCCTCACGCGCTGTGGCTGGAGCGTTCAGTTTTCCATCAGGAGATCGGGCTGACCAGTCTTATCCTCTTTGAGATATTGCAGGGCGCGCGAACCGACGCGCGCTTTCATGCGTTTCGCCGAGATCTATTACGTTTCCCCATTTTCGATTCCGGCAGTACCAGTCTCGCGATTGCAGCCGCTCGAAACTATCGAACACTCCGGGAAAAGGGCTTTACCATTCGCAAAACAGTGGATTGCCTGATCGCGACTCTTTGCATCGAGAGTGGATACCAATTGCTTCACAACGACCGGGATTTCACCCCTTTCGAGATGCACCTTGGATTGAACGTCGCTGCACCCACCCGCTCTGCCTTTGAATTGATTTCGATTGTTTCCGAGGCCCCCTTGCTGATCGATTCCCACGCCCATCTGGACAGTCCTCGCTACAACGAGGACCGCGAAGCCATGCTGCGCCGCGCGCACGAAGCCGGCGTCGGCACGGTCCTGTCCATCGGCATCGGCGAAGGCCCATCGGAGATGCACCAGGCCCTCGACCTCTGCCGCCAATTCAACGGCCAGCCGGGAATGCCGCGCCTCTTTGCCAGCGCGGGCATCTATCCCCACAGCACCACCGAAGCCTCCGATGCGGCCCTCGCAAAACTCGATCAACTCCTCGCCGAGCCCGAAGTGATCGCCTGCGGCGAAATCGGCCTCGACTACTATCACCAGGGCGCGCCTCATGAAGTCCAGCGCGAAGGCCTGATCCGGCAGCTTGAGATTGCCGCCGCGCGCAAGCGCCCCATCCTCATCCATTGCCGGCCCAAAGACACGACAACCGATGCCTGGGATGATCTGTTCCTGGTCCTCGAAGACCATTGGCGGCCCACCGGCCTGCGCGGCATCATGCACTGCTTCGGCGGCGGTTGGGAGCAGGCGCGGCGTTCTCTCGATCTCGGCTTTCTGATCTCTTTCGCCGGGAACCTCACCTACCCCAAGGCCCAGCCGCTGCGCGACGTGGCGGCGGGCGTGCCGCTCGACAGCGTGCTGGTCGAAACCGACGCCCCCTGGCTGGCCCCCGCGCCCAATCGCGGCAAGCGCAATGAGCCCGCGATGGTGGTCGAGACCGCTCGTGTCATGGCCGAAGTCCTGGGTGTCGGGCCCGATGAAATCGCCGCCGCGACTACCCAGAACTTCTACCGCCTGTTCCCCTCCATTTCCCCAAACCGTGCGGAATAGGTAATATGCCTGTTTGGCGGCAAAACCACCGGGGTATTTTTGACGCGGCCAAGCCCGTCGCGAATTGCGGCGGCCGACCCGCTCCGGCATGGGAAACTAAAGAGTTGAGGCGGCCCCGAAGAGGCCGCCCAAGAGACTGAGGACGATCTATGGCGCAGGACAACTCATTCGACATCGTAAGCAAGGTGGACATTCAGGAAGTACGCAACGCCATCGACCAGGCGATGAAGGAGATTCGCCAGCGATTCGACTTGAAAGACTCCCACTCCGACATCAAGCTCGAAGGCAGCGACAGCATCCAGTTATCGTCGGCCAATGAGTACAAGCTCGAAGCCGTCAAGGAAATCCTGGGACAGAAGCTGGTGAAGCGCGGTGTCTCGCTCAAGAATCTGACCTATGACAAGCTGGAGCAGGCCGTCGGGCAAAGCGTGCGGCAGAAGATCAATCTCCAGCAAGGCATACCCACCGACAAGGCCAAAGAGATCGTAAAGCTTGTCAAGGATTCAAAAAAGAAAGCACAAGCGAGCATTCAAGGCGATACTGTCAGAGTGTCGAGCAAGGATCGCGACGAGCTGCAGGGCATTATCGCCCTGCTGCGGGGCAAGGATCTTGGCGTGGATTTGCAATTCACCAACTACCGGACGAATTGACGGCGATATCTTGCTTGGAGGCTTCGGCTGGAGGCGCCGGTGAGCGAAGATCGACAGTTGTTCCACCAGTCTCTGATTCCGCGAATGCTGTTTCGGCCTTCCTGGCGCAGGGCGATCGGCTGGGGCTCCATTCTTGGCGATGTCTCCCTGGCCGCGATGGTCCCCGGCTGGAGGCTCGGAGTTTTGATTCTGCCCGCTTGGTTGCTGTTGGCGATAACCAGGTACGCGGAAACCGCAAAGGCAGGACGGGATTCCGGCCCTTCGCAAGGTTTGCGAAGCGAACGCAGGACGCGCTAAAGGTCGGGAAAGAAACGGGGATCGTTTACTGTTGAGCACATTGGCGATAGCGACGGCGAGAGAGGTCTTCGATCTGCTGCGGGATGACCTCGTGGCGATCGAGCAGGAGTTAGGCCGCGACGCCGCTTCCAGCGTCAGCACCATCACCGAAATCGCCGAGTATCTCCGCGAAGGCGGCGGCAAGCGGATAAGACCATCGCTGCTGTTGCTGGCCGCGCACATGCTTGGCTACTCCGGCCCCAGCGCCATTCGCCTCGGCACCGTGGTGGAAATGGTCCACACCGCCACCCTGGTCCACGACGACATCATCGATGGCGCCGACACCCGCCGCGGGCGCCCTTCCGCCAACACCAAATGGGGCAACGAGAAATGCGTCCTGGCCGGCGACTGGCTCTACATGCAGGCCTTTCGCGTCGCCCTCGAAGAGAAGAACCTGCGCGTCCTCGAGCTGCTCATCGGCCTCACCCAGCAGATGGTCGAGGGCGAGCTGCTGCAGATCCAAAAGCTGGGCAAGGCGGTCTCCGAAGCCGAATACTACGACCTCATCTTTCGCAAGACGGCCTGCCTGTTCATGACCTCCATGCGCCTGGGCGCGGTGCTTGCCGGGGCCACCGAGACGCAGGAAAACAACATGGCCACCTACGGGCGCGCCGTGGGCCTCGCTTTCCAGATCGTCGACGACGTCCTCGACCTCACGGCCACCGAAGAAGTCCTCGGCAAGCCCGTGGCCAGCGATCTCCGCGAAGGCAAGGCGACCCTTGCCGTGATTCACTCCATGGACCACGGAACCGCGGCGGACCGGCAGTCCATCCACCGCGTGCTCGACGACCGCAGCTTTGAAAATGTGTGCCGCGAACAGATCCAGGAGATCCTGGCGCGCAACGGCTCGGTAGCCTACGCCATGAGCGTGGCCGACCGCTACGCCGAACAGTCGCGCAACGCCCTGGCTTCCCTGCCCGAGTCTGATTTCAAACGCGCCCTGCTGTGGGTGCCCGATTTCGTAGTGGCTCGCGAAAAGTAAATCTTCCTCCCGGAGATCGAGATGAAAGAGCTTTGGGCGGCCGTGGACCGCTACTTTGGCGACCAGCTCGCGCCGGAAGACAAGGCGCTGACAGCCAGCCTCGAAACCAACCGCGAGGCCGGACTCCCTTCCATCGATGTGCCCGCGCTGCTGGGCAAGTTCCTCGAGCTGCTGGTGCGGATTTCGGGCGCCCGGCGCGTCCTCGAGATCGGCACCCTGGGCGCCTACTCCACCATCTGGCTGGCGCGCGCGCTGCCGAAGGGCGGACACGTGATCACCCTCGAAATCGATCCGCACCACGCCGAGATCGCACGCGCCAACCTCCAGGCCGCCGGAGTGCTCGATCGGGTCGAGGTGCGCGTGGCGCCGGCCGGCAAATCCCTGCGCGAATTCGTCGAGTCCGGCTCCCCTCCCTTCGATCTGATCTTCATCGACGCCGACAAGCGAAGCCTCCCGGAATACCTCGACTGGTCGCTGAAGCTCTCGCGGCCGGGCACCGTCATCGTGGTCGACAACGTGGTCCGCGACGGAAAAGTGATCGAGCCCGATAGTCCCGATCCCGACGTCCAGGGCGTCCGCCGCATGATCGAACAGATGGCCGCGAATCCGCGCCTGTGCGCCACCGCGATTCCCACCGTGGGCGCTCGCGGCTATGACGGGTTTGCCCTGGCCCTCGTCACTTCCTCGCAGCCTGGGTCCTCATGATTTTCATGAGCTTTCGCGGGCCGCAGGCCCTCCTCGACTGTGGTCGAAGCCCGGCTTTGAAAGTGCACGACTTTACAGGCTGCCGAAAAACTCACAGCTTTGAAAGGGCACGCCTTCGGCCGTGCCGTAACCGCAGTAAAATCTGTATCGGCTTTACAGGCTGCGGAAAAACTCCGTGCATGGAGGGTACGGGCTTCAGCCCGTACATTAACCTCAGCAGAAGGAACGGGGCTTTAGCCCCCGAGGGACGTTTCCTCCTCGCCCTTCGCCCGCTGTTCACGGTTTTTCCGCAGCCTCTTTCGTCGTGCCGTAAAGGCCCAGGAATCAATGCGGCTTTAGCCGGTGGTAGAAGTCCGGCTTTGAAAGGGCACGACTTTACAGGCTGCGGAAAAACTCCGTGCATGGAGGGTACGGGCTTCAGCCCGTACATTAACCTCAGCAGAAGGAACGGGGCTTTAGCCCCCGAGGGACGTTTCCTCCTCGCCCTTCGCCCGCTGTTCACGGTTTTTCCGCAGCCACCTTAGTCCTGCCGTAAAGGCCCAGGAATCAATGCGGCTTTAGCCGCTGAGGGATGGTTTTTCCGAACTCTGGACTTTCACCACAGGCTCCTGGCCTCTGCCTTTGCCTGATATTCATCCTCCGGCTCACTATGTGAGACTCGACGGGCAACCATTTTTGCATTTAGCCGCTGCAAGATGCGACACTCATCGACAGCCGAATAGAAAACGATTTCCTACTGAAAGCAACTGGTCGCATAAACGATTCCTTGCATACAGCCAACAAGCAGAAGTGACTGGGTCGATCTCACTATCTGTCGTGCTTAGTTTGAGGTCTATCCAGGTCTGCAAGCCCCCGAGGATATGCACAGACATGCAAAGGACGCCTTGGAAAATTTCCCCTTTGTCGAGGCTCCATGCTTCCCAGAAATCTGTGTCTTGTTCTCCTCCCTGCGGTTCTGTGTCTGATCGGAATTCGCGCGAGCGCCCAGGCTAACATCACCGAAAACCAATCGACCTACATCTACGTCGACGCCAATAACGGCTCCGATGGAAACACCGGCGCGTCCAACTCTCCCTTTCAGACCCTGCAGGCTGCCATCGACCAGGCCGACAGCGAAAATCAACAGGGCGTCGGGGTGAAGATCATCGTGAATCCCGGCGTCTATCGCGAAACCGTGAATATCGGCAGCTACGGCTCGACCGGCGCGCCTCTCACCGTCGAAGCCGCCACCCCCGGCACCGCCATCCTTGCCGGCTCCGATGTGTTCACCGGCTGGAACGCCCGAGGAGACGGCGTCTATACCCATCCGTGGACCGTGAACCTGGGCGCTTGTCCCGTGCCCTCCGGCTGGCCCACGACGTTTGGCGAAATTGCCCGCAGGACCGAAATGCTCTACGTGAACGGTGCTCCCCTCACCCAGGTGATGTCCCAGGCCGATTTGAAGCCGGGCACTTTCTTCGCCAGCGAAGCCGGGAATACCGTCTACGCCTACCCCGATGCCTCGGTGGATATGTCCAGCGCCACGGTCGAAGCCGCCATGCGCCCCCAGACTCTCAACATTTCGAACCGCAGCAACATCGCCATTCGGGGACTTGTCTTCCGGCACGCCGCCAGTTGCCTCAACAGCACCGCCGTCAACGTCTACGGGAGCAGCAATATCCTGTTCGATTCCGTGCAGGCCTTGTGGAACAACTGGGGCGGAATCGGCATTTACTCCACCAACAACCTCACCGTGCAGAATTCCGTCGCCAGCCACAATGGCGGCTTGGGCATCATGGCCGCCCGCGATCAGAACGCCCTGCTCAACTTCAACGAAACCGATTACAACAACTGGCGCGGCGCCCGGGCCGCACTCTTCGACTGGGGCATGGGCGGAACCAAGCTGATGTACATGCGCAATACCAGCGTCCAGAACCATTTTTCCTACAACAACCAGGCCCAGGGTCTGTGGTTTGACACCGACAACAAAAACGTCGCCATCAACAACGCGACGCTCTCGGGGAATATGCTGGCGGGCCTGCAGCTCGAGGCCAACCAGGGACCCATCAAGCTCCAGAACAGCAGCATCTGCTCCAATGGCGCGGGGGTGAACCTGCTCAACTCGCAAAACGTCGCCATTCAGAACAACTCGCTCTTCGACAACGGCGGTACTGGGATCTACGACCCGGGCGAAATCTTCGTCGCCGGCTATGCCAACGGACATTCCATCATCGACTGGCTCACTGGGGTGTTCTACAGTCTGTTCACCACCGGAACGGTTTTGTCCGGAAATACCATCGAGAACGCGTCGCCGGGCCAGGAAATCTTTGGGACCTACCTGAACGCGGGGGACTGGTCCCTGTTCGCCAGTTCCTTGAGCGCGTGGAACAACACCTACTATGACCCAGCCGCGACAGCCGGCTTCAGCCTGGTAAGTGGAAAGAAGGTGGATTTGCCCGGCTGGCAGGCGGCGGTGACGACAGATTACAGCTCGACGTGGGCTAGCTCTCCGAGTGCGCCGCCTTCGTCGTGCAGCGCGCCAACCCCCGATTACGCCGATTTCTCCATCGGCCTGAACCGGGAACACTACACCATGCAGGGTGGTCAGGTCGTCGCCAAAGTGAATCTCGCTTCGTTCGGCTACGGCCCGGTGTCGCTGTCCATGTCCGGGCTGCCCTATGGCGTCGGCGCATCGTTCAGCACCAACAACGTCCCCAGCGGACTGGTGACCCTCACGTTGTCGGCGGCTTCCGGCGCGGCGACCCAGACCGCACCCGTGACTCTATGGGGCGTCAGCGGGTCCCGTGTGCACAGCATGACGTTCAACCTGGCCGTCTCCCCCAACTAGGTCCTGACAAGCGGTCAGGCGCACCATCTTCCAAACCCCATCCTTGCGACTCTCCGTGGTCCCCAGCGACAGATTTTCGTCGCTGGGGACCACGGTCGCAAGGGTGGAATGGCACAAACCTCATGGTTTGAAATCAGAGACCTGGTCCCGGCAGATCCGATCCGTGTGCCCCAGCTTCGGCGCATCTTGTATTTGCGCCTCACGTGGACATCGAGGCCTCTCAGCGCCCACTTTCTTTTCTTCAATTTGCCGATCATTAGGTCTGTCAGGAGGACAATGATAAGGAAGAAGCAGGAATCCATGGGCTTGGTCGGACTAATCGCAACCCTTCGCGAAGACCAACAATTTTCGCCTTTTGTTTTCCTTCGGAACGGGATTTGCAAAAAAAAAATCTGGGCTGTAAAACTGTGAAAGTGATGATAACGAATCTAAAATCAATCACTTCCACCAAATTTAAAGTCACAAAATGTCGCAAAACTAGTGCAAAAAGGGGCTTTTTTAGCCGTTTTTTGCCTCCAGACGTGCAGCGGGCTTTGGACTCCGGCGTGGGAAATCCGGGTGGCTAGCGTGTGCCGCTCCCGTCCATAAGCTTCTTGAGCGCCGTGACATACTGCGCCGGCAGCGGCATTTTCTTCAGGTTCTCATCGCAGACCACGTGGATGGTCTCTCCCTCGGCGAGAACCTTGTGGTGTTCGCCCTCGGCGCGGAGAATGCGGTACACGAATTTCAGCACCGATCCGCGCACCAGCGCCGGCCGCGTTTCAATCAGGATCTCGTCGTCGTAGCGGGCCGGAGCGCGGTAGCGGCAATTGGCTTCGACCACCGGAAGAATCAGCTTGTGATCCTTTTCCATCTGGCTGTAGGCGAGGCCCAGCGAGCGCAGCAGTTCCACGCGCCCAAGTTCAAACCAGACCAGGTAATTGGCGTAGTAGACAATACCCATCTGGTCGGTTTCGGCGTACCGCACCCTCTGGCGCGTGATCACGGACATGGCTTTCAGTTCTCAGTTCGTAGTTCACAGTTCGTAGTTCGTCGTCTTCAGTTGTCGATCCTCAGCCTGCGGCACGGGAAACTGTGAACTAAGAACTATGAACTGCTTTTACGACATGGCTTTCAGTTCTCAGTTCGTAGTTCACAGTTCGTAGTTCGTCGTCTTCAGTTGTCGATCCTCAGCCTGCGGCACCGGAAACTGTGAACTAAGAACTATGAACTATGAACTGCTTTTACGGCTTCGGATGAATGAAGATCTTGGTCACGTCGTTGAACATCACGAAGGCAAAGAAGACGACCAGCACGACAAAGGCCGCCTGGTAGATGCGCTCCTTCACGTTGAGGCTGATGTCATGGCGGAGGATGCCCTCGATCATCAGCAGCAGAATCAGCCCTCCATCCAGGATCGGAAAAGGCAGCAGGTTCAAAATGCCCAGATTCAGGCTGATCGCCGCGGCGATGTAGAACTTTGGGTACCAACCCTTGGTCTCCGCCGCCTCGCCTGCCATTTTGGCAATGCCCACGGGGCCCGAAAGCTGCGTCACATGAACCTTGCGCGTGAACAGGCGCCCCAGCACTTCCACGATGTCGGTGGAATTTTCGAGACAGAACGCAGTGGACTTGGCCGCCGCCTGGCGGACCGGAAGGGGGGACATCTGGGTGCGGAAGCCCGTCGGCGTGAAGCCCAGCTTATAATCCGTCGAATCGAGTTGGGCGGGGTTTGCCTGCAAATTCAGCCTTGCGCCGTTGCGGAGGACCACCAGGGCAAGCGGCTTTCCCGAACCGAGCCGCATATACGCCAGCAGGGGTGCTACCGAGTGAAACGCGTGGCCATCCACCGACTCGATCTTGTCGCCGGCATGCAGTCCTGCTCTTTCGGCCGGCGTATCGGGCGCAACCTTGTCAACGCCAATGGGGGCCGGCGTGTACTGGGGCAGAATCCCGACGATGTCCCCCAGATCCGACTCCAGCTTGGATTCCGAGGGGATGCGCAACGAAAGATCCAGGGTCTTTCCCGATCGGGCGACCGTCACCGGCACCGTCTGATTCAGGTTCATGGAGGCACGGGTGCCGATCTTCTGCCAGTCGGGGTTGGGTGCTGTATCGAATCGCTGGATGACGTCGCCCGTCTCAAAACCTGCCTGCGCCGCGGGCGAACCCGGAATGACCCAGTCGATGGTGCTGGCGCCGATTTCGTCCTTGGTAACTTCGTGGATCCAGTTGTAATAAACCAGCATGATCACAAAAGCCAGCAGGAAGTTGGCCACCGGCCCTGCCAACCCGATCAGCATGCGCTGCCATCGCGGGTGGGACGTGAATGCCCCCGGATCGTCCACGGGCTGCTCGCCCTCGGTGGGATTCTCCCCGGTCATTTTGACGTAACCACCCAGTGGCAGAAGACAGACCTTGTAATCGGTGTCGCCGCGCTTGACGCCGAAAAGGCGCGGCCCGAACCCTATGGAAAACGCTTCGACGCGAACACGGCAAAGCTTGGCAACGGCAAAATGGCCGAATTCGTGCACCACCACCATCACGCCAATGAGCACAATGAACGAGACGATGGCGACAACAACACCGTGAAGATTCTGCATGAACAAGCGATAGTACCTCTGGCTCGCAACCGGCTAAGTGACTAACTCGGCAGCATTTTGACGCGCCTGCCTGTCAATGGCGAGCACCCCGGCAATAGTGTCGGGATGCGCCTCCGGCGTGGAAGCGAGCACTCTTTCAATTGTATCCGGGATTCCAGTGAACGCGATGCGACCCGCCAGGAACGCCTCCACCGCAACTTCGTCCGCGGCGTTGAGCGCAATCGCATGAGCGCCTCCCTTTTCAGCCGCTTCGTACGCCAGCCGCAGGCACGGAAACCGCTGAAAATCCGGCTCTTCAAAGTCGAGATGGCGCAGCGCCGCGAGATCAAATGTCAGATTGGATGCGGGCCGCTCCGGGTAGGCCAACGCGTACAGAATAGGCAGCCGCATGTCGGTGACCGAGATCTGCGCCAGGATGGAGCCGTCAATGTACTCCACCAGGGAATGAACGGTGGACTGGGGATGGATCGTCACCCGCACTTGGGACGGCGGCACATCGAACAAGCGGCAGGCTTCGATGACCTCCAGGCCCTTGTTGAGCATGGTGGCCGAATCGATGGTGATGCGGCGGCCCATCACCCACGTGGGGTGCTTCAGCGCCTGTTCCGGGGTGATGCCCGCGAACTGCTCCAGCGGCGTATGGCGGAATGGCCCGCCCGATGCTGTGAGCCAGATGAATTTGACCTCGGCATGCTCGCCCACGCGCATGCACTGGTGGACGGCGTTGTGCTCGCTGTCAATGGGCAGAATGGGAACGTTCCGTTCGCGGGCGGCGGCAGTAAGGATCTCCCCGGCAGCAACCATGCACTCCTTGTTGGCGAGGCCGACCGGCTTCCCGGCAAGGATCGCGGCGTGCGTGGCTTCGAGGCCGGCAACCCCCACGATCGCCGAGACGACAAAATCAACTTCCGCCAGGGTCGAACAGGCCACCGTGCCTTCCGTTCCATGGACCACATCGATCCCGGAGATCCCGGCATGACGGAGGCGCGCGGCTAGCTGACCAGCCAGCTCTTCTGATGCCATGGAGACGATGTTCGGGTGCCAGCGCGAGGCTTGGGCGAAGGCTGCGTCAACGTTTCGGCCGGCGGCCAGCGCCGCTACGGAATAACGCTCCGGGAACTGTTCAACGATGGAGAGGGTGCTTTGGCCGATGGAGCCGGTAGAACCGAGAATCGCAAGTCTCTTCAAAACAGCTTCTAACTCCCGGCTTCTAGCTTAAGCCTCGACACTGCTCTCCGTTGTGGCCGTACGAGCGGGAGCGCACTGCTAGCGGCTGGAAGCTGCCAGCTGGAAGCTGTATCTAAAACCGCTGGTGAATCAGTTGAGCGTACCATAGCGCCGGAGCGGCCAGCAGCAGAGCGTCCACTCGGTCGAGCATGCCGCCGTGCCCCGGAAGCAGCGTCCCGGAATCCTTGACTCCGGCGGACCGCTTCAGGGCCGATTCGGCCAGGTCGCCGACCTGGGCGGCCACGTTGACAATAACCGCGAGGATGAGCCAATACCACCAGACTTCGTCCGCGTAGGAAAGGGCCACCGAGTTCCACCGGGCGAGGAAAGCAGCGACGCCGAGGAGGATACCGGCGGCAAGAAGGCTGCCGAATACCGATGCAATGGCTCCCTCCCAGGTCTTCTGCGGGCTCAGCCTTGGAGCCAGCTTGTGGCGCCCGAAGGGCCGGCCGATATAAAGCGCCGCCGTATCGCCCGCCCAGACTGCGCACAGCAAAAACACCACCAGCGACGGGCCGTTGTTCTGGGCGTGAAGCGCAGGCAGCGAGATGAGCGTGAACCCCGTGTAAATCAGGCAGAACACCGCCGCCGAAGCATCGGGAAGAGCCCGGTCGATGGGGCTGACGAAGGTGCAGGCCACCAGCAGCAGGAAGCACAGGATTCCCAGGATCGCGGCCGCCTGGTCGGGCCACTCATAGGTCGCGGCAAACAGCGCAACCGTGGCAGTCACCACCGCGATGCGCTGCGGCGCGGCCCCCTTCTGTTGTGCGAGGCCCAGAAATTCCCATCCGGCCAGTGCGGCAACCATCGCTGTAAAAGCCGTGAACAACCACTGCCATCGGGGACCGAGAAACACCAGGATCAGGACCAGGGGAATCAGGATGATCGCGGTAAGTACACGTTTCATTGATGGGTTGAGAATACAGCACGGGAGAGGGCTTCGCTCCAAATGGGACGACGTTCAAGCACTCTCAGCTGGCCGCGATCTTCGCGTGCTCCGCTTCCTCATCGGTAATCCCGACGCTATCGCTCAGCCCGCCGAAGCGCCGCTCCCGGCGCTGGAAATCGGCGATCGCTTCGAGCAGATGGATGCCGCGAAAGTCCGGCCACAGGCGGTCCGTCACATAGATTTCCGCATACGCAATCTGCCACAGGAGATAGTTGGAGATCCGCATCTCCCCCGACGTTCGAATCAGCAGATCCGGATCGGGCATATGTGCCGTATAGAGATGGCGATTGATGTCCGCTTCGCTGATGCGCTCCGCTGCGATGTGCTTGCGCTCAATCTCCGCGGCCAGCGATCGAACCGCGTCCACGATCTCCGAGCGGCCGCCGTAATTCAGGGCCAGGGTCAGCGTCGTGCCGGTGTTTCGCGCCGTGATATCGGCAGCCCAGGCCATCTTGTCCTGCACTTCGCGGGGCAGCTCGTGCGTCCGCCCGATATAGCGAATGCGGACGTTATTGTCCATCATGCGCTGCACGTTGTTCTCGAGGTAGGTCTTGAGCAGGCGCATGAGGAAGTTGACCTCCGCGCGCGGCCGCCTGAGGTTGTTCTCCAGCGAGAATGCGTAGAGCGTAAGCCACGGGAGCCCGATGCGGGAAGCTGTTTCCGTTACGAGCTGGACGCTTTTGGCCCCCTGCTGGTGGCCGAGAAAGCGCTTGAGTGATCGGCTGCCCGCCCATCGGCCGTTCCCGTCCATGATGATCGCGACATGCTCGGGCAGGCATTCGGTCTTCAGGGTTGCATAGACGGCGCGCTCTTCGGTTGTGAGCTCATGAATGCGCGACCTGCTTGCTGAGTACAAAGGACCTGCCTTTATCAATAAGCGCCCGCCGGCTCTGGTTGCGGCTGCCTGGACGGCATCAGTTGAACGATCTGCGCCTCAGTCTCGTTCGCCGGCCAGGGGTCACGGCACTTAGCCAAATATCCGCGCGGCCGCACTTGGTTGCATCCGACGGAAAGTTGGATCAGTATCGACCCTAGCACAACCGCACGGGGGTCGCAATTAGGTACATCACAAGGAAAGCGTTGTCGATTCCCGAGTCTGAACCCCAGTGTTTAGATGCCGGATTTGGCCGTTTTTTCGCACACACCAGTTGAGAAGTGCACTACAATTTCGCGCATGATTCACGGTGTTCACCTGCTGCTTGCCAGCATCAATCCGGAAGCCGATCGGGCCTTCTTTCGCGACGTGCTGAATTTTCCTCACGTGGATGCGGGAGAGGGCTGGCTGATCTTTGCGCTCCCGCCGGCGGAGCTGGCAGTGCACCCGGCGGAGAAAAATCTCACCCACTCCAACGCCGGAAACGATCTGGCCGCGGGCACCGTTTACCTGATGTGCGACAACCTGCGGGAGACGCTCGATTCGCTTTCCGCCCGAGGCGTCCAGCACAGCGAAATCCAGGAAGCCCGCTGGGGTGTCCTCAGCAGTATTGCTCTGCCGGGCGGGGCAAGCCTGGGCCTGTATGAGCCGCACCATCCGGTCGCGATTTCGCTCGGTGACACCACGAAACTGCGACAGGTTCCCGAGCCATCGCGCGGCTGATCTCGCGCGACGCTGCGGCGGTTACGCGGTGCGGCGCTGACCCGAGGCCTTGTCCCGCAGGGCTCCGTAGAACAACGTCCTCTGCAGCGAGTCCAGGCGCGGCAGCAGAGCGGCAACCTCGGCCAGGAACGGATCGGCCAGGATCGCCGCCACCTCCTCTTCGCGACGGCTGCGCGCATCCCGCACCAGCGCCGAGACATCGACCTCCAATGCCTCCGCCAGCCGCTCGAGCGACCCGAGCGTGGGAATCGCCTTGCCGTTTTCGATTTTGGAGATGTACGTGCGAGGGACCTGCATGCGCCCTGCCAGTTGACGCTGGCTCAGGTGACGCGCTTTGCGAATGTCCCGCACTTGGGCAGCCACGTGCAACCCGGCTTCCGCCGACGAATGAACCGTCGGAGCGGGCACCGGCTGCGGCCCAAGGACAAAGGGCTCCTCGATATCGAGGGGCCTGTGACATTTTCTGCAAAGGGAATTGCTGGTCCGGTACTGCACCAGGGCGCAGTGTTCGCAGCGCACGACTTCGCGAGTCTCAACACTCACAAGAGCAGTGGCCATAGATTGTTCGCGGATCGCCAGAGCGGGGCGGCCGCGGCGCTTCTCAGCGCCTGCGTATGTGCTAATTTGAGGTGGATGAACCATAATTGTCAAGTACAAACTTAGGGTCAACTCTAAGCCACACCCATAATACCCCGAAAAACCCGAAGAAACACGAACCAAATGATGCAACAGGGAGATTTTTTTTAACGATGACAACCTACAGCGAGAGTGGTAAGCGCTACGGACGTGAGCAGGCCTGGCAGCTTTTGACCGAATGGACCTCCAGCGAAAGCCTGCGCAAACATGCACTGGCGGTGGAGGCCTGCGTCACCGCCTACGGCGACGCCGAGGCCGACAGGCTGGGCCTGGGCGGCGAGGAGCGGGCGCGTTTTCTGGAACTCTATTCAACCACTGCCCTGCTCCACGACTTTGACTACGAGCGCCATCCGTCCCTGGAGGAACATCCATTCGTCGGCGTGCGCGAGTTGGAGCGCCAGGGCTGGCCCCAGGAGGTGCGCACGGCAATCCTGGGCCACGCGCAGTATTCGGGAGTGCCGCGCGTGACGCATCTCGACAAAGTGCTGTTCGCGTGCGACGAACTGGCTGGGTTTCTTACCGCCTGTGCGCTGGTGAAGCCGACAAAATCGATCGCCGAGGTCGAAGTTCCCAGCGTGCGCAGGAAGATGAAAGACAAGGCGTTTGCCAAGGGCGTCAACCGCCAGGACGTGATCCAGGGAGCTGCGGAGTTGGGCGTCGAACTCGATGCGCACATCGCTTTCTGTATCGAGGCGATGAAGCGGAGGGCGGCGGAGCTGGGACTGTAAGAGTTCGCGACCTGGCGGCTCGATTGTCCGACTCTCACCCATCGCCGATCTTTGACGGCGGACCAACTCCCCGTATCGAAAGGGAATCTTTACTAGGTATGAAGATGAAAAGGCAAATGTCGGCAATACTGCTGGGGGCCGCGCTCGTGTGCGTACCAGCTTTGGCGTGGAGTCAACAACCCTATCCCGGCGAAGACCATACCGCAAAACAGGATATGAAGAACGCAGGCCATGAAACCAAGCAGGCCGCGAAGGATACCGGCCAGGGCATTAAGCACGGAGCCCAGAAGGCCAAGCGTCATACCAAGCGTGGTTGGCACCGGACCAAGAACGCGACGACAGGAGCCGTGAACGGAGCTCGCGACGGAGCGCACAACCCCCAGTAAATCAAGCATCCCTCAGGCGAATGGGTTCTGGGCGCGCAGTTCCGCGACGATTTCCGCAGCCGCGGCGCGCGCCTGTTCTTCTTTATCGGGCGAGAAGCTGATGGCCCCTACCCGCGCGTGCCCGCCGCCTCCGTAACGCTCACATATCTGCGCCAGGTTCACCATCTTCGCTGGATCAGCCTTGGTCCACGGGTTCGACCCGACTGCGACCTTGGTGCGGAAACTCGACTTCGACAATCCGATCGAGTAGGTCGCCTCCGGATGCAGGTAGTAGGGGATGAATTTGTTGAACCCCTCCGTGGGATGGTCGGTGATATCGAAGAAGATCGTGCCGTCGCGTTCCTCGCTGCGACTGCGAATCAGTTCGAGAGCCTGCTTGTGGCGCTCCATCAGCGGCGCCAGAAGCCCCGCCACAAAGGGCTGTGCCAGCACTTCATCAAGCGGCATTTCCGTAAGCAGGGGAATCAGGCGGGGAATGAACTCGGGGTCCTGCGTGGACTCGATCACCATGGTCAGCTTCATGGCCGGCGCTGCCATTTCCACGGCGGATTCGGGACTCTCATAGAGAGCGCCGTCCACGATGTTGGCCCAATGGATCAGCTCTGCCACGGGTGCCGTATCAAATCCAAATTTTGTCAATGCGATGTGTCCCAGAAATCCGGTGCAGGAGATGTAAGCCGGATCGAAAAACTTGCGCATGCCACAGACCGGATCGGCTTGACAGGCGCGGAAATGCGCCTGGTCCTCGGCCGTAAGAAATGCCGACTGGTGATGATCGAACCACCAGGTGATTTTGGGCGACGCTGAATATTTGAAATCGACGATCGCGTTCTCGTCGCCGGTGAAGTCGCTTTCATCGAAAAGGGCCCCGGCCCGATGCACCAGCCCGTGGTATTCGTAGGAACCTCCGCCGGCAATACATTCACGATGAAAGCGTGTAAATAACGAGGCTGAGCAAGCTCCGTCGAAGCATTTGTCGTGATAGAAGACGCGAACCCGCAAAACCCGCACCCCTCCCGTGGGGACCGAAATGCGTCCCGGAACAGTTAAGGATCAAGGGCATGGCTCGATGTGTCAAGGAGCCGACACACATAAGGGTGTGACGGTCGGCGCCCCTTTGTCCCGAATTGCAACAAGCCAGCCTGAATGAGAAAGCCATCGCTGAAGGCAATATCGCCTTGCGCTGTCCGGTTACGGACAGAGAGGCACGGATGCGGACACTGGGGCGAGGGAACCGTTCCCTCCGTGTCAGCGTAACTCCCTCTGAATCTGGGTCATCGTGCTTCCTTGCCGGTTTGGCGGAAAACGTGCTGAACTCCGGTAAGCACTTCTCTGCATTTTCCAAGGCAAGAGTCGGGGGGATTGGGTGCAAACTCTGCTTCAGGACCTGCGCTATGCCATGCGCCAGTTGAGAAAATCGCCAGGATTCACTCTGGCTGCTGTGATTACCCTTTCGATCGGAATCGGAGCCAATACCGCCATTTTCAGCAGCATGGACGCCGTTGTTCTGCGTCCGCTCGCGGTCCCGCAGTTGGATCGCGTGATGACCGTGGCGGAACAACAGGATCGCGGCGACTACCAGCAGGTGGCCCTCGCCAACTTCGAAGACTGGGCTCGCGAAAGCCGAGCGTTCGAGGATCTGTCGATTCGCCGGCGTGCCGACATGAGCCTCACGGGCGTGGGAGATGCCGCCCATATTCAGGCGGCGATCACCTCGGCCAATTTCTTCACTGTGCTGCGGGCTAAGCCGGTGCTGGGGCGCCTGTTTGGCGAGGGTGAGTGCGCTCCCGGACGCGATGCGGTGGCGGTGCTCAACTACGGATTCTGGCAGCGGCGCTTTGGGGCCGACCCCGCGGTACTGGGACGAAAAATCCAACTCGACCAGAGGGAATACACCATCGTCGGAGTGATGCCGAAGACGCTGCAGTACCCGTCGGACGCCGACATCTTCACGCCGCTTGCGCCCACCGCGGAACAACGTTCCGACCGCACCCGCCGCGATTACCTGGTCGCGGGGCGGCTGAGGGCAGGCGTGACGGTCAAGCAGGCGCAAGCCGAGATGGCTGCCATTGCGACTCATCTCGCCGAGGCATATCCGGCTTCGAACCAGGGACGGTCGGTGCACGTCGAGCCCTTGCTCGATGGAATCAACGGCGAATTTACCCCCCTCTATTACAAGCTCGTGATGGGAGCAACGCTGTTTGTGCTTCTTGTCGTCTGCGCGAACGTCGCCAACCTGCAGTTTGCGCGCGGCATCGCGCGCCGGCCGGAGATCGCCATGCGTACCGCGCTTGGCGCCGGGCGCTTCCGGCTCACGCGGCAGCTGCTCACCGAGAACATTCTCCTGGGGCTGATAGGAGCTGCCGGAGGCATCGGCTTCGCGGCGCTCTATTTGCGCGTCACGCTGCTCGTGATGCCGGAGCGAGTGGCGCGCTACATGTCGGGCTGGTCGAACATTTCGTTGAATGGACGCGCGCTGGCTTTCTCGATTCTGCTTGCGGTGACGGCGGGGGTTGTAGGCGGTTTCGCTCCTGCTCTGCAGGCGCTGCGCATCAACCTGGTCGATCAGTTGAAAGCTGGTTCGCGCTCGGCAATCGGATCCGGGGGAAGCCGGCGGCTCAAAAATATCTTCGCCATCGCCCAGGTGTCGCTGGCGGTCGCGCTGGTGATCGGGGCAGCGCTGATCTCCAAGGGCATGCGCGCCATGACGCACCTTGCCGACACGTACGAACCGGTCAAACTGCTGATGTTCAACGTAACTCTGCCCGAGGCACGATACGACTCGCCGCAGAAGCGGACTGCCTGGTTCAACGCCAGCCTGGAAAAGCTTCGCCAACTGCCTGGAGTGAGCCACGCGGAGCTGGGCAGTGCGCTGCCCTACAGCGATACGGCCTGGCTGGATAACGTCACGATGGAAAACCGGCCGGTGGTGCCGGGAAAATTCCAGGGCGCACTCCACCTGTCGGTCAGCCAGGGGTACTTTGCTTCCTTCCGGATCGGCATTGTTGTCGGACGGGGATTCAACAGCGGCGATACCCTCACGTCCGTACCGGTCGCAGTGGTGAGCCGTAAATTCGTCGCGCAGTACTTTCCTGGACAAAACCCCATCGGTCATCGCATTCGAATGGGGACCAGGGAAACGGAACCGTGGCTCACGATCGTAGGCATCGTCGAGGACACGCAGTACAGCACGTGGTTCCCCGAGATCTATCCCGAGGTGTTTATCGACCAGGCGCAGTTGCCGCCATTCGGCATTACGTACGCCGTGACGACCCTCGGGAATGCCTCGGCGCTGGCTCCGGCCGCCCGCAAAGCTCTGGCCGGAATCGACCCGGCGCTGCCGCTCGACGTGTTGATGTCGTACGAACAGTACATCCACGAAATGCTCATTGGCCTGAGCTATGTCGCGGCCATGCTCGGTATGGACGCCGCCATCGCGCTCCTGCTGGCGGCGATCGGCATCTTCGGCGTGATGGCCAACCTCGTTGGCGAGCGGACCCGGGAGTTCGGCGTACGTCTGGCCGTGGGTGCGCGGCGGGAGGACCTGCTGCGGATGGTGCTGCGCCGTGCCTCGATCTTGACTGCTGTCGGCGTCGGCGCCGGGCTGGTGCTGGCATTCGCCCTGGCGCGTGCGACCGCCTCCCTGCTGCGCGGTGTGCGTCCGGATGATCCGATCGTGTTTTCAACGATCACCGTTACCATCGCATTGATCGCAATCGGATCGAGTTGGATTCCGGCGCGGCGCGCGGCGCGCATCGAACCGATGGCGGCCCTGCACGACGAATAGAACCCCATGCCTCCCGGCGGAGACCAAAAGCTCCGCCGGCGACAACCACCGCTTCGCGCGTAGAATTCCGATTGAAGCAATAAGCCCAGATTGAAGCGTTTATTTGAGGAGACCATGGGGCCAGACGATGCGTTGCGCGCCGATGGCAATGCGGACCCGACCGCGCCACCTGCCGGGTTGAAGCTCGGCAATCCGGAGCGGGACGAACTGAACTGGGTGTTCTTCGGCAGCCACGGCCTGCGCGCCGGCTGGTCGCTCCTGATTTTCGCCGTGTTGTTGTACTTTCTGCTCGACCTGTTCCAGGTGCTTCTCTCGTTCCTGGTCGTGGACGTCGCGCATCTGCGCGTCTACGCCGGCACGGCGCTCTACACAATTCTTGGCGAGGGAAAGCGGGTCGCGGCCGTGCTGGCGTCTGTCCTGATTGTTGCCGCCATCGAGCGCCGCCGGCTGGCCGATTACAACCTGGGCGGATCGAGGCTGTTCTTCCTGCTTCTGAGTGGGACCGCCGCGGGGTTCGTTGCCATTTCGGTTTTGATCGGGGTGCTGGACGCGGGCGGATGGCTGCGCTTCGGCCCGGTCGCCCTTGGCGGTCCATCGATTGTGAAATACGCGTTCCTGTGGGGGATTGCCTTCGCGCTGGTGGGGCTTTTTGAGGAAGGCGCCTTCCGCTGCTACCTCCTCTCGACTTTCGAGCGGGGATTGAATTTCTGGTGGGCGCTCGGAGTAACAGGCACGATTTGCGTCTACCTTGCCGCGAACCCCGATGCGCGCGGAGCGTGGGGAGTCTACGCGGTGGCGATCGCGGGACTGCTTCCCTGCCTGTATCTGCATCTGCGTAGAACGGCACGGAGCGGATTCTGGCAGGCGGCGTGGGTTACGTCGGTGGGGTTCGGGTTCATTCACACCTACAACTATGGCGAGAATTGGATGGGCATCCTGGCTGCGGCCACCGTCGGCTTCGTATTCTGCGTAAGCGTGCGGATGACGGGCTCGGCGTGGTGGGCCATCGCCTGTCACGCTTCATGGGACTGGGCCGAGTCCTACTTCTACGGAACCGCCGACAGCGGGTTTTATGCACGCGGACACCTGCTCACGTCGATACCTGAAGGTTCGGCGTTGTGGAGCGGGGGCTCGGCCGGACCCGAAGGCAGCGTGCTGGTGTTCCTGGTGATTCTCCTGTTGCTGGGTGCGGTGCTTGTCGTCTATCGTCGCGGCAGCCAGTCCGCCGTCAATGCGCCCGGCAGCGAGACGCTTGCAGGTTAGGTGCCTCAAATGCGCCTGTGGCTCAACAGAACGGCTGAAGTTTCGCTGCGCGAGCAGTTGACGACACAGATCCGGTTGGGAATCCTGTGCCGGGAACTGGCTCCGGGACAGCGCCTTCCCAGCACCCGCGAACTGGCGCGGCGGTTCGGCATTCACGCCAATACCGCCAGCGCGGCCTATCGCGAACTGGAGAGCTCAGGTTGGCTCGAGTTTCGCCATGGCAGCGGTGTCTATGTGCGCGCAGCGCGGCCCGCGGCCCCTCGCAGCGGGGAAGGCGCGATTGAATACGCCATCGACGCGCTCATCGGCGAGATGATGGCGAAAACCCGCAAGCTGGGGGCGACACCCGCCCAGGTGCATGCGCGCCTGCGCCATTGGGAACAATTGGAACCGCCGGCGCGCTGGCTGGTCATCGAGCCCGATCCCGAGTTGCGGCGGATTGTGATTGCGGAAATGGAACCCATGGTCGCGCTTCCCGTCGGGGGATGCGGCCCCGATGAGTGCGGCGCGGCCGAGTTGCTGGATGGCGCCATGGCCGCGGTTCTGCCCAGCAAGGCCGCTGCGGTCCGCAAGCTGCTGCCCCCGGGCCGGGACCTGACCGTCCTCGAAGTACATCCCGTCGCGCCCGAACTGCAAACCTATCTGCAGCGCTATTTCCCCGAACATTCAACCGACCTGATCGGCGTCGCTTCGCGATGGGCGGAATTCCAGCGCGTCGCCAGGACCATGCTGATCGCCGCCGGACTTGCGCCGGCCAGCCTGCTGGTGCGCGATGCGACCCGCCCGGGATGGAAGCGCGGCCTGGCCGAGACCTCCGCCGTGGTGTGCGACGCGGTCACCGCTCAGGAATTACCAAAGAGCTGTTTCCCGCTGGTATTCCGGCTCTTTGATGAGGCTTCGACCGCGAAGATGCGGGAGGTAGAATCGCACGTTGCGGGCACGAGTGCAAAGCCTGAATCGCCTGTGTGACAGTCGCAAATCTGTCCCAAGCCGCCGACGAAGTTCTCCGCGATCCGCCTAGCATCGCGGGCATGAAACAAATTGCGCTTCTCATGATTGCAATTGCGTTCCGCGCCGGCGCCCCCGCGCAGGCTTCGTCTGAGAATTCTCAACCCGCGTTGCCCTCGCAGACGCAACTGCCCGACGATCCAGCTCCGCCGGCGAGGTCACCGATTTGGAACCGCATCGAGCATCTTGCCCGCGGGGAAAAGATCAAGATCAGCTACGGGAGTGGGCCATGGGAACACTGCAGCTTCGCCGGCGCGACCGATGCCTATCTCTTTTGCGAACCCGCCGAAGACTCAGGCCGGTCGGTGGCTTACCAAATCAACCGCGCCGCCATTGCTGATTTCAAGGCCGATCACGATGCACGCAATGGCCGCTTGATTTTCACCAGCTTGACCGTTGGAGCAGGGCTCTGGCTGGGAATTCGAACTGCGAACACCACCCACGGCCCGGATACAAACCTGGCAGGAGCGCTGGGTGGAATGGCCGGCGCTGGATTGGGCGCCTTGCTCGGACTTCCCATGTCGTGCCTTTCGGGCCACTGCGTTAGTCTTCCTGATCTGGAACCGCCTCCGTCTCAACCCATGGTGTACGGAATCGGCTACAACCTGCCGCTGCGCCGTCCCCGGCGCGTCGCGCACTAGATCGACAACCAGCCTGAAGCGCAGCACCCAGACAAGCCATCGGCGTTATCCTGTTGTTACCGATGGCGACGCCCGACGCTTTGGATTCCACGACTCATGACTCCTCCGCGCCAGGGAGCCCGCGGCGCAGGCGCCGATGGCTTCGTGGACTCGCATGGGCGGCTGCGGGTCTCGTCGTTCTGATCGTGCTCGGAGCCGCCCTCGGCCTCTGGTGGCTGCGATCGGGGACGCGCGCGGCTTTGCCCCTTCTCGATGGGGACATTCGCCTTGCGGGACTTTCCTCGCCCGTCATGGTGAGGCGCGACGCGCATGGCGTCCCCCATATCGATGCCGCGGCGCTTGACGACTTATTCCTGGCCCAGGGCTACGTGACCGCCCAGGACCGCCTGTGGCAGATGGACCTCTATCGCCGCAATGCCAATGGCGAACTGGCGGAAGTTCTAGGGTCAGCGCTGGCCAATCGCGACATCTCACAACGGGTGTTTGGATTTCGCAAGACCGCGCACCGTATCTATGACAATCTCACCGCGGATGATCGGCGCCGATTCGACGACTATGCGCGCGGCGTGAATCTCTTCATCAACGCGCATCAGGACGCGCTGCCGGTGGAGTTCCGGCTGCTGAAGTACAAGCCGCAGCCATGGACCGGCGCCGACTCGGTGAGCATCGGGATGATGATGGTCGATATGCTCGACACCCACTGGGACGTGAAATTGTCGCGGGAGAAGATCGCGGCAAAGCTGAACAATCCCAAGCTGGAATCGGACCTGTACCCGGTAGGCTCGTGGCGCGACCGGCCGCCGACCGGCGAAGTGATCGACCTGACCCAGCCCCATCCCGTGCCGCCTCCCATCAGTGACGATCAGGACGACGATCGGACGCAGGCCGCTGCCGCCGATGCCAGGCCGGACGATTTGCCCCGCCTGCGCTCCATGCTCGGCCTCCCTGATTGCGAAGGTTGTGCAGCGGGGTCGAACAACTGGGTCGTCTCCGGCAAGCACACCGCAAGCGGAAAGCCCCTGCTCTCGAACGATATGCACCTGTCGCTTACGGAACCGAACATCTGGTACATCGCCGATCTGCGCTCGCCGGGTTATCATGCCGCCGGAGTGACGCTGCCCGGAATGCCGTTCGTGGTTGCCGGCCACAACGAACACGTTGCGTGGGGATTCACAGCGCTCTTCGCCGACGTGCAGGATCTGTATGTGGAGAACCTCGATAACAAGGGAAATTACCAGGCTGACGCTTCCACCTGGAAACCGCTCGCTGTCGATCACGAAGTGATTCACGTTCGCGGCAAGCCCGATGTGACCGTCGATGTCCGGTCAACGCAGCACGGCCCCTTGATCAATCCCATCCTGTCGATGCTGGGTTCGCATGAAGGCCGCGCCATCGCGCTGAAATGGACCCTGTATGATCCCAGCCTCAATTCCATTCCTCTGTACGCCATGAACGTCGCCTCGAACTGGGCGGAGTTCTCCACCGCGCTGAGTGCGTGGTGCTGGCCGACGCAGAATGTGGTCTACTCCGACGATCAGGGGCACATTGCGTATCACGCCGTGGGGCGTGTCCCGATCCGGCCCGGAAAAGTCGCAGCTTTGCCTCTCCACGATGCCCTCCACGAATGGACCGGTTACATCCCCTTCGACGCATTGCCCGGCGTCCTCGATCCGCCCTCTGGCTTTCTGGCCACGGCCAACTCCCGTGTGACCACCGACAAGTCTCCCTATCCGCTCACGCTCGAATGGATGGATTCATATCGCACCGAGCGCATCTACAAATCGCTCCAGGGCCGGGACGGGCTCACGCCCAAAGACATGATCGCCGTGCAGACCGACATCTACAGCGAGGTGGACCAGGAGCTGGCGCATCGCTTCGCCTACGCTATCGATCACGCCTCCGGCGCCGACGACCGCCTTCACAAGGCTGCCGACAGTCTGCGCAGCTGGGATGGGCGGCTTACCACCGACTCAGCCGCGGCTTCCATAGTCACGCAGGCACGGCGTGCGCTATGGCCCATGATTCTCGAACCCAAACTCGGCGACCTCGCCGGCGAATACCGCTGGGCCGACTCGAACTTTGCCGAGGAAGAAATCGTCATGCACGGCAGTTCCGACTGGCTTCCGGCACAATTCAAAAACTGGGACGCGCTCCTGACCGAAGCCGTGCGCAAGGGCATGGAAAAAACCCAGGAGCATCCCGCGGCTCCGCGTGATGTCAGCCAATGGACCTACGGAAGCTGGCACGTGGTGGACATCGAACATCCCCTGGGTGGCTTTCTTCCCATCGTCGGTCGCATCGCCGGTACCGGCGCGCAGCCGCTGAGCGGCGACACGACCACCGTCAAGCAGGTCGGCCGCGCCTTCGGCCCGTCGCAGCGCTTCACCATGGACTGGAGCAACATCGACGGATCCACGGAAAACATCGCGCTGGGCGAAAGCGGCAACCCCTATAGCCCGTATTTCCGCGATCAATGGAACGATTATTACGGCGGGACCACCTTCGCACTTCCCTTCTCTCCCGCGGCGGTCGCGTCCCAGGCCCGGCACACCCTCCGCCTGACGCCATGAAAAGACCGGGAACAGGGATTAGGGAACAGGGAATAGGTATCACCGGCCAGCCCGCACAGACTACAGATCCAAAGCCGATGTGGCGCCGCCTGGCCGGCCCGGGTTTGCTCCTGTTGTGCGCCGCGGTTGCAACCCTGCCGCAGATCCTGCGCGGTCCTTCCTGCGGCCACGACTTTGATTTCCACCTGGTTTCATGGCTCGATGCCTTGAACAGCTGGCGCCACGGCATCCCCTATCCCCACTGGACACCCAGCGCCAATTACGGCGCCGGCGAAGCCCGCTTCATGTTTTATCCGCCGCTGACGTGGATGAGTGGCGCCCTCCTGGGAGTCTGGATTCCCTGGCGCTTCGTGCCGCAGATCCTGGACTTCCTCCTGCTGGCCGCGACCGGACTGGCCACCCGCGCGCTGGCGCGCCAGGCGTTTAACGATGGCGTGGCTACTCTGGCCGGCTGCGCGGCAATCTTCTCCGGCTATGCCTTGTTCACCGCATATGAGCGCTCGGCGTTCGCGGAGATGACGGGCGGCTTCTGGGTTCCGTTGATGCTGTGCCTGGTCCTCGGCGCACCGAAGCCCGCCCAGGAAGCTTCCATCCTGCGGTCCGCATTCGGTCGCTCCGCGATCCTGCTGGCGCTCGTAGTTGCGGGAGCGTGGTTGTCGAATGCGCCTCTGGGCGTCATGCTCTGCTACCTTCTCGCCGCGGTCACCCTGGTCGTGGCAGTGATGGCTAAGTCATGGGCTCCGGTGGTTCGCGCCGCGACCGGTGCCATTCTCGGCTTGGGCCTTTCCGCCTTCTTCCTCGTTCCCGCCGCGTGGGAGCAGCGCTGGGTCGCGATCCGGCAGGCGGTCGATGATCCTGGGCTTCTGATCGAGAACAGCTGGCTCTTCACCCGCCATGCCGACCCGCGGCTGGAATTGCACGATATCGAGCTGATCCGGGTCTCTGGAATCGCCGTCACCATGGTCGCCGTCGCCCTGGCCGGACTGGGCGTGAGTTGGTGGCGTAAAACCCTGCCCGCCGACCGCCGCTGGTGGATCCCGCTCGCCATCATTCCGCTGGCCGTCCTGTTTCTCCAATTTCCGGTCTCGGAGTTCGTCTGGAACACCCTGCCCAAAATGCGGTTCCTCCAATTCCCCTGGCGGTGGCTGGTGGTGCTGGAAGCCCCCATGGCGATCTTTTTCGCCTCGGCGCTGTGGGCCGGCCGCCGCTTATGGCGCGCGTTGATCGCTGTTGCCTGTTGCGGAGTCTTTGTGGCGGCGACCGCTCTTGCAACCGTGTCTTTCTTTCAGGGATGCGATGCCGATGACGCCGTCAGCGGGATGCTCACCGATTACAAGGACGGTGTCGGATTCGCGGGAACCGACGAGTATGCCCCGCCTGAGGCGGATGACTCGCTTGTCCCTACCAGCCTGCCATTTGGGTGCCTGGTGACGGATCCAAACCTGCCTTTGGGGAAGGGCGATCCCAGCACGACGCTCGATTGGTCGGCCGACCAGGGGTCATGCGACGCAGCTTTCGATGGGCCCCGAAACCAATCACCCGAACACCCGCGTCTCCAAGCCAGCCTGCCGCATCCGGGATACCTGGTTTTGCGGCTGCGCGCTTACCCCGCATGGCGCCTGCAAGTGAATGACCACGCGGTGGAGGCGATGCCCACTCGCGCCGACGGCCTCATAGCCGTTCCAGTGCCGAGCGGAAACATCGAACTGTCTGCCGACTGGACCACCACGCGCGACGTGATCGCCGGCCGCGTAATCAGTTTGGCTGCGCTGGCCATCCTCACCTTCCTGGGGCTGCTCCAATTTCGCCGCATGCGGGCTCGTTTATCATGAGGTTGATGCCTGTGGACGTGAAATCCCTCATTCAGGAAGGCGCGGAACTCACCGACAGGGCGCTCGAGGAGTTGCTACCGGGCGCCGATACCGTTCCGGCCTCCATTCACGGCGCCATGCGCCACTCCACCTTTGCCGGGGGCAAGCGGCTGCGGCCGGTGCTCGCGATGCAGGCAGCGGTGACCATCGCGGGCCAACTTCCCAAGGGAATCGAACGCCTGGGCGCGGCCCTCGAAATGCTGCACACTTACTCGTTGATCCACGACGATCTCCCCGCCCTCGACAACGACGACCTGCGGCGCGGCAAGCCAACGTGCCACGTTGCATTTGGTGAGGCCATCGCGATTCTCGCCGGAGACGCATTGCAGACGCGCGCCTACGAAGTCCTGGCGGAACTGGAGTGCCCTGCCCCGGCGGCCGTGAAGATTATCGGGCTGATCGCCAATGCCACCGGCACCATCGAAGGCATGATTGGCGGCCAGGTGCTCGATCTGGAAAGCGAACACCTGAAGCCTACTCCCCAACTGGTCGAGGCCATCCATCGTGCCAAGACCGGGGCGTTGATCCGGGTCAGCGTAGTGGCGGGCGGAATTTTTGCCGGAGCGACGGCGGCAGACGTTGCGGCTCTCGATACCTTCGGGCGCAAGGCCGGCCTGGCTTTTCAGATTGTCGACGACGTTCTCGATATGACTGTGGATTCAGCGCACCTGGGCAAAACGGCAGGCAAGGACCAGGCCACGGAAAAGGCGACCTGGCCCGCAGTGTTCGGCATCGAGCAAAGCCAGCGCGACGCCGCCGACCTGATCGAAGAGGCCTTTGCCGCACTGAAACCCTACGGCAGCCGCGCCGAGGGCCTCAAGTCCGTGGCCCGCTACCTGGTGGAGCGAAAGAACTAAATTGGCTTCGGGTTGGTGAGCCGCGCATTGGTCACGTTGGCGGGGCGATCGGAAAACGACTTGCCAGCGTTGTACGCTGACTTTTTGTACTGTGACCCAACCTTCCTGAGCGCATCTTGTGCGCCGTCGTCCCACACGATGTGGGCTTCCCCATTTACATATTCCCAATGCCCGCGCACGTCGCCGATGGAGCGCACCGCTACGCCGTCCTCCTTCAGGTCGATATAGAACGTTCCACCATTGCCGTCGCCGCATTCCCAACGGCCCACGTAATGGCCGCGGGGAGGCGCTGCAGAATTGGACGGGACAGAATTCTCAGCAACGACTGCCGGCGCGGGAAACTCCACCCGTTCGATGTCGGAAAGACTGAAGCTCTGCCGATGGCCGTCCTTGAAGACGATGACGATGGTGCCGGCGCTGGTCTTTGACGATGCCGGAGAGGCTGCAACCGCGGCGGAAACCCCCAGGAAAAAGATTGCAGCCAATCCGGCAATTCCTATGAACTTGCGCATGAGAACTCTCCTTTGCGACCATCGGCGCGGCGGCACACAAACTGCCGCACTGCTTTGCATTACGCGCACTGGGACCGGATGGTTCCCGGCAGGGATGAAATGGAGTCCCTTGGGGTGCCAGGGTGCCGCTCCCGATTCCCTGTTCCTGTACACTGGAATGTTTACTGCCATGCAAAGCAAATACCCCATCGGCATCCTTGGCGCGACCGGTATGGTCGGCCAGCGCTTTATTCAATTGCTCGAGAACCACCCCTGGTTCGAGGTCGCGTGGCTTGCCGCCAGTGACCGCTCCAGCGGCAAGAAGTACGGCGACGCCGCCAGGTGGAGACTCGACACTCCCCTGCCCGATCGCATTGCGCGCATGACCGTTGCGCCGGCGGAGCCTGAAGACGCGCCCAAAATCATTTTCGCCGCACTTGACGCGGATATCGCCCGCGAAATGGAGCCGAGGTTTGCCGCGGCCGGATGCGCGGTCGTTTCCAATTCGAGCGCTTTTCGCATGCACGCCAACGTGCCGCTCGTCATTCCCGAGGTGAATGCCGATCACCTTCATCTCATCGAAGAGCAGGCGTGGCGCAGGGAATCGGGCGGCTACATGGTTACCAATCCCAACTGCTCCGCGATCGGATTAGTGATTGCCCTGAAGCCGATCGAAGAGCGCTTCGGCCTGGAGCAGATTTTTGTGACCACCATGCAGGCCATTTCCGGTGCGGGCTATCCGGGCGTGCCCTCGATGGATATCCTGGGCAACGTGGTTCCCTACATCAAGAGTGAAGAAGAAAAGATGGAAGCCGAGACGCTCAAACTGCTCGGCCATTTCGAAGGGCACGAAGTCAAGCCCCTGGCCGCGCGCATGAGCGCGCACTGCAATCGCGTGGCGGTCGAGGATGGCCACACCGAGAGCGTCTCCATCAAACTTGGCAACAAGCTCGGCCGGCCCGTGACGCGCGAAGATCTGCTCCAGGC
This sequence comes from uncultured Acidobacteriota bacterium, assembly GCA_963730805.1. Taxonomy (GTDB): domain Bacteria; phylum Acidobacteriota; class Terriglobia; order Terriglobales; family Acidobacteriaceae; genus Telmatobacter. Next base: position 523,369 of record CAVSTL010000008.1, read on the forward strand.
CTGGGCCGAGTTCAAGCCGTTGTCGGGACAGCATCTCCCCATGGCGCCGGAGCAGCCCGTGGAGTGGGCGCCGCAGGACGATCGCCCCCAGCCGCGCCTGGACCGCAACCGCGGCCGCGGAATGGCTGTCACCGTCGGACGGCTCCGCCCCTGCGGATTGCTCGACTGGAAGTTCACGGTGCTATCGCATAACACCATTCGCGGCGCTGCCGGCGCGGCCATCCTGAACGCGGAGTTGCTGGCAAGCCTCGGCAAGCTCGAGCCCGTGGCCGAAACAGCGGCGCGCGTTTAGCAGCGCCGCAAACATCTTGAGAACAATGGGGCTTTGGTGCTCCGTGAGGACTGAATCTTGGGGCTGACTTGCTAACTTGCTTTGCCGCGAAGCGGCGCTGACTTGCTGCTTTAGAATGCAAACCACTCAGGCAGACTTTCCCCGGGGCGGTTACAAGCTGGTTCCCGCATCCGCTTTGCTCCTGAGGTTCAGCTCTCCAAATGGGATATTCGGCATGAGCCTTGTAGTGATGAAATTCGGCGGCACGTCGGTGGAAGATCCGGCAGCGATCAATCGAACCGCAGCCATCGTGGCCGGGCGCGTGTCCCTGGGCAGGCAGCCCGTAGTCGTGGTCAGCGCTATGGCCAAGGTAACTGACCAGTTGCTGCGCTGTGCCGCCGCCGCGTCCCAGGGCGATCGCACTGGTGCCCTGGCGATCAGTTCGCGCCTGCGCGCGCGCCATCGCGACACCGCTTGCGCGCTGCTGAAGAATCCCAAAGAATCCGCCACGCTCGTCACCTGGATCGATCAGAAATTCGATCAGCTCGACGAGGTGCTGCGCGGGCTGGCCGCCATTCTCGAACTGACGCCGCGCATCTCCGACCTGATCGTCAGCTACGGCGAGCGCCTGTCGAGCCGCATGATTGCCGCGGCTTTCTGCGAACGCGGCATAGATGCGGCGCACGTGGATGCGCGCGAAGTGGTTCTCACCGATTCGCAATTCCAGAAAGCCATTCCCATTGATTCGGCCATCGAAAAGCGCGCCAACGAAAAAGTGCGGCCGCTCATCGATGCGGGCCGGGTGCCGGTGATGGGCGGCTTCATCGCATCCAACGAAGCCGGCATCACCACTACGCTGGGCCGCGGCGGGTCCGACTTTACCGGAGCGCTCATCGGCGGCGCCCTGGCCGCCGACGCCATCGAGATCTGGACCGACGTGGACGGCATCATGACCTCCGATCCCCGCGTCTGTCCCGATGCGCTGCGCGTCAAAGTCATCAGCTTTGAAGAAGCGGCCGAGCTCGCCTACTTCGGCGCCAAGGTCCTCCATCCCGCCACCATCCTGCCCGCCGTCAAGAAAAACATCCCCGTCCTGGTGCTCAACAGCCGCAACCCTTCCAACGAAGGCACCCGCATCATCTCCCTCGCCCCGCGCTGCAAGAGCCCGTTCAAATCCATCGCCGTGAAAAAGAAGCTGAGCATCATCGATGTGGTCGCCAGCCGCATGCTGATGACCCACGGCTATCTCAAGGCCATCTTCGACATCTTCGACCGCCACCAGTGCCCGGTAGACATGGTTTCGACCAGCGAGGTTTCGGTTTCGCTCACCGTCGACTCGAACGAAAAGCTGCCCCTGATTGCTGCCGACCTCAGTCAGCTGGCCGACGTGAAGTACGAAGGCAAGAAGGCCCTCGTATGCCTGGTGGGTGATGACATACGCGGGCAGAGCGGCATGGCGGCCCAGGTGTTCACCGCCGTACGCCACATCAACGTGCGCATGATCTCGCAGGGTGCCAGCGAAATCAACATGAGCTTCATGATCGATGAAGAAGACGCGGATGAAGCGGTGCGCTCGCTGCACGCGGCCTTCTTCCAGAACCCCGACCCGGATATCTTCGACGTGGAAGCGAGAAAGCCACTGTTAGCCTCTAGCTCCTAGCTGCTAGCCTCTAGCTGCCGGCTTGCAGTTCTCAAGACCCGAATTTCCGACTCCTCGAACTCCGGGTGCCCCACCTTCGGCGCGCTTTTGTTTTTGCGCCTGAGGTGGGATAGCACAAACCCTGATCTGGCAACATCGAGCTAGAAGCTGGAAGCTAGCAGCTAGGAGCTGTTTTCAAATGCTGTTCCTCGTCCTCGGAATGGGAAAGACCGGCTCGCTGGTCGCCGAAGTTGCTCGCGAACGCGGGCACATCGTGCGCGCCATGGACATCAACGAAAACTCCGGCGCCGGCGCTCTGACTCCGCCTACGCTGGCCGGCGTCGACGCCGTAATCGACTTCACCAACCCTGAAGCCGCCGTCGAAAACATGCGCGCGGTCTTGTCGCTGGGCTGCCGCATCGTGGTTGGCACTACCGGCTGGTACGCCCAACTCGATGCGATGAAGGCCATCGCCGAGCGGCGCAAATCTTCCCTGCTCTACGGAACCAATTTCTCCATCGGCGTGCAGAAGCTGTTCCGGCTCACGGCCGAGCTGGCGAAGCTCGAGGACTACAAGTTCTCCATCACCGAGACCCATCACACCACCAAGCTCGACGCGCCATCCGGCACCGCCATCACGCTGAAACAGATCATCGAAGCGGCCAAGCCCGGCGTAGAGATCGAGGTCTTCTCCCACCGCGTCGGCGACGCCAAGGGCGAGCACGTGGTAACCGCAACCAGCGATTGCGACGTAATCGAGTTGCGCCACGACGCCTTCAGCCGCCGCGGATTCGCGCTAGGCGCCGTGCGTGCCGCCGAGTGGCTGGCCCACCAGCCCGCCGGCGTGTGGGACTTCCGCGAAATCTCCGACCAGTTATAAGTTCCGGCAAAGTCATAACAAAGTTTGACAATCTTTGTTATCTAAGTTCAGCATGGACATGGGAGGTTTCCCATGAATGTTTCCCTCACGCCTGAACTGGAAAAGTTCGTCGCCGACAAGGTTGCGTCCGGCCGCTACACCTCGGCCAGCGAGGTCGTGCGCGAAGCGCTGCGCCTCCTTGAAGAGCACCAGCGATCCAGGGCTGCCCAGCTCGAAGAGTTCAATCGCGAACTCAAGGCCCGGCTCGATGCTCTCGATCGCGGCGAGCACGTTACCGCGGAAGCAGCGCGCGAGCACTTTCGACGGAAATCGGGTGAGCGGAGAAAGCGGATCGCATGAGTCGTTATACCCTGAGCAACGAGGCTCTCGTTGAGCTCGATGACATTTGGGGATATATCGCTCAGGACGACATCGAAGCCGCAGACCGTTGGATTGCGAAGCTTCTTGATGCCTGTGAAATGCTCGCCGGCAATCCACGGGTGGGACATGCGCGGAAGGACTTGACCGCGCATTCTGTCTTGTTCTGGCCTGTTGGTGCGTACCTCATCATCTATCGGAATCTGGAGGAGGCGATCGAAATTCTCGCCGTCACCCAGGGCGCCCGCGACATCCCCTCTTATCTTCGCCGCCGCTCCTGATCACTCACCACTGACCCCTGCCTTTATACTTGCCCATTATGGATACAGTTGGTTGCGGCACCGCCATTGTTACCCCTTTCCGGGTGGATGGGTCGATTGACGATCGGGCTCTCTGGGGCCTGGTCAACTGGCAGATCGAATCCGGCATTGACTTTATCGTCGCGTGTGGCTCCACCGGCGAGGCCGCCACCCTTGACGAAGACGAGTGGCTGCACACCATCCGCGTTGTCCTCGAGGCGGCGGCTGGCCGCGTCCCGGTGTGGGCCGGATGCACCCACAACTCCACGCGCGTCGTGGTTCGCCAGGGCGGAATGCTGCGCAACATCAAGGGCCTGGCCGCGGTGCTGTCGGCCAATCCCTACTACAACAAGCCCACCCAGGAAGGCCAGTTCCAGCACTTTCTGGCGCTCGCCAAAGCCATCGATCCGCTTCCGCTGGTGCTCTATAACGTGCCCGGCCGAACCGCCGCCAACCTCGAGCCCGAGACCGTCATCCGCCTGGCCGAGGCCGCCCGCAACATCCAGGCCATCAAGGAAGCCAGCGGCAAGCTGCCCCAGATCGCGCAGGTTGTCCATGGCGTCCCCCCGGGGTTCAAGGTCTTTTCCGGCGACGACAACCTGGCCCTGGCCGCGATCGGCATTGGCGCGCAGGGGCTCATCAGCGTGGCCTCGAATGAAATTCCCGCCGAAGTCACGCAGATGATCGGCGCCGCCCTCGAGAATGACTGGACCACCGCCCGCGATCTCGAACGCCGCTTCGGGCGACTGTTCGAAGCCAATTTCTGGGAGTCGAACCCCTCTCCTGTCAAGACTGTGCTCAACCTGATGGGCAAATGCAGCGACACCGTTCGGCTGCCGCTGGTGCCGCCCATGATCACAACACGGGCGAAACTGGAGCGCGTGGCCGGAGAACTCGGGCTGCTCAAATTCGCGCCCGCCGGCGAAGGGGACATGAGGACGTTTTAAAGGCAGGGGATAGAAATAGAAAAAAGAATTCCCAAGTATGTCGAAATGGCGCACCCGCCCGGCGTCATGGTAGTGACGGCAACCTGAAGCCGCCTACAATCCAAAAACGGAGGTTCGACATGCAATATCTCTTGACGCTTTATTCGGACGAATCTGGCTGGAGCAAAATGACCCCGGAACAACAGCAACAGGGCGTGGCGGCCTATACGGCGTACACCCAGGCCCTGCAGGCCGCCGGCGTTTGGAAGGGTTCCAACCGGCTGCGCCCCAGCGGGACGGCGACTACCCTCCGCACCACCAACGGAAAAACCCAGGTGCTCGATGGACCGTATATCGACTCCAAGGAACAGCTGGGCGGCTATTATCTGATCGATGTGCCCGACCTGGATTCGGCGCTTTCGTGGGCGGGAAAATGCCCCGGTGTGAGCCACGGCGTGGTGGAAATTCGGGCGATCTGGCCCGTCGGCCCTCATCAGCAGCCCGCCGCGCAGGAAGCCGTGGCCGCCGCCCGGTGATTGAGACAACCATGAATCCGTGCAGTGGCGCGCTGGTGCAGGAAAAAGCCGAAGCGGCAGCGCGTCACAGTTACGGCAAGCTGGTGGCGTTCCTCGCCGCACGCACCGGCAATGTCGCGGCGGCTGAGGATGCGTTGTCAGAAGCCTTCGCGGCGGCCCTGGAAGACTGGCCCAGGCGAGGCTGCCCCGACAACCCTGAAGGCTGGCTCCTGACGGTCGCGCGCCGCAAGCTGATCGACACCGCGCGCCGCCACAAAAACGAAGCGCCTGCCGAAGAATATGACCTCGCGGCTGAAACCATTCCCGACACTGCGCCCGGGAATGAAATCCCCGATCGCCGCCTCGGCCTGATGTTCGCCTTTGCGCACCCCGCCATTGATGCCGCCATCCGCGCGCCGCTCATGCTGCAGGCGGTGATGGGACTGGATGCCGCCAGCATCGCCTCGGCTTTCCTCATGTCGCCGGCCTCCATGGGCCAGCGCCTGGTGCGCGCCAAAACCAAGATTCGCCAGGCCGGCATTCCCCTCCGCATCCCGGAACGCGAGGAACTCCCCGAGCGCCTGGAAACAGTCCTCAACGCCATCTACGCCGCATTTGCCGAAGGTTGGCTGGACCCGGCCGGAACCGACGTGTCGCGCCGCGATCTTGCTGAAGAAGCGATCTATCTGTGCCGGCTGGTAGTGACGATGCTGCCTCGCGAACCCGAAGCGCTGGGCCTGCTCGCCCTGATGCTCTACGCCGAAGCCCGCCGCAAGGCGCGCCGCTCCCCCCAGGGCGCATATATCCCGCTCGCTGAGCAGGATGTTTCCCTGTGGGATTGCGCGCGCATCGCGGAGGCCGAAGCTGCGCTCCTCAAGGCCAGCGGCATGGGTGTCATCGCCCGCTTCCAGTTGGAGGCCGCCATCCAGTCGGCCCATGTCGCTCGGCGCCGCGACGGAGCCGGCAACTGGGGCGCCGTTGTGAAGCTCTATGATGCCCTGCTCGCTCTTACGGGCTCGCCGGTGGCGGCCATCAATCGCGCCGTCGCGGTCAGCCAGACAGAAGGCGCGAGCGAAGCCCTCGCCGCCCTCGACGCCGTCAGCACCGATCCGCGTGTGCTCGAATATCAGCCCTACTGGGCCGCTCGGGCTGACCTGCTCGCACGCATCGGTGCTCGCTCGCAAGCCCGCGATGCATACGAGATCGCCATTGGCCTCGAACGCGATGCGTCCGTCCGCCAGGTCCTCGAGACGCGGCGCGCTGAGTTGTTTGAATGCTAAGTCAGTGAGGAGCGCGAGGTGTTGCAAAAGGCTGAACTCAGCGTTGAAGCTGATTCAGAGAACGACCTCGGAGGCTCCTCAGAGAGGATATGTATTACATCGGACTGGATGTTCACAAGAGGACGATCAGCTATTGCGTGAAGGACGCGGCTGGTTGTGTGCACATGGAGGGCAAGATCGGTTCCACACGGCGCGAGCTGGACGCCTGGATCGGGACGCTTCCCCAACCCCGGACGATCGCCATGGAAGCAACGATCTTTACCGGCTGGATTTACGATCACCTGCTTCCTTATGCTGAGAAGGTGAAGGTGGCGCACCCTCTGATGCTGCGGGCCATCGCCGCGGCCAAGAGAAAGAACGACCGGATCGACGCCAGCAAGATTGCCGACTGCCTGCGCTGCGATTTTCTGCCTGAGTGCCATATGGCATCGACCGAGATCCGGGACCGCCGGCGCACGCTGCGCTATCGGGAACTGCTGGTCAAGCAGATGGTGCAGATGAAGAACCGGGTGTCCGGGCTGCTGATGGAAAAAGGCGTGACGCATACCAAGCGGCGGCTGCACAAGGTGGGCTACTTCGCCGAACTGATGTCGGAGAACAAGGAGATCGATGCCAGCATCCGGCCGCTGCTGAAGCTGAGCCGCGAACACATCGTACGCGCGCAGAAGCTGGACTATGCGCTGGTCAGTTCGCTCGAGCGTGACCCCATGCTGTCCGAGCGGCTCAAACGCCTCAGAACAGTTCCAGGAGTCGGCCCGATCACGGCGCTGACGTGGGCCCTGGAGATCGGCGATGTCTCACGCTTCCGATCGATCAAGCAGGCCATCAGTTACTGCGGACTGTGCGGAGCCGAGAAGAGTTCAGCCGACAAGGTGATGCGCACACCCATTTCCAAGCAACGCAACAAACACATTCAGCACGTGCTGGTCGAAGCGGCGAAGCTGGCTCCCCGGCTGAACCACGACCTGGCGCTGATCTATGAAAAGGAGATGCAGAGAGGCAATCGCAATCGGGCCACGCTGGCCGTGGCAAGGAAGATCGTAGCGTATCTGCTCGCAGTGGAACGGAGAAAACAGGACTTCGTGTCTGCCGATCAACTCGGAGGCACAGCGGCGGCGTAAAAACCTGCCCAGGAATAAAAAAACATCAGGATTCTTCGATGCGCAGACTGCCAGGTCCCGCAAGTAGTCCACTGTGCGAAGGAGGGTCAACCTCCGGAGGCTCACCACGAATTGTTTCGGGACTGGCAGAGAACACAAACTCAATCTTCTGCAAAGGCTCTTCGGAGTCCAAGGCAGCAATGGATGTATGGTTCTGCAGAGCAGGAACCGCGGCCGAGAGGCACAGTTGCGTAGCGGCACATCCTGATCAGATCAACCGCGCGCTCTCCTGAGCGCGCCCAGACGCCTTGTGCTTTTTCCTTGACAGATGACTGGGTCGAAAATCGCGTTCTTTACGCCGGGTTTGCTAAAGGTTCGACTCGGTAGCCAAGGAGTGTGAGCTTCCGGATCATTTTTGCCGTATGCCGCTGCTTGGACTGTTCTGAAACCGCTGGTCCGCGCTCTTCATAACGAACGCCGTTATGCAAAATTATCCAGATCAAGCGGCATAAGCGATGCGCAATCACGCCGATGGTTTTGTTGTGTCCCAGACGAAGCACCAGACGACGGTACAGGAGCTCGAAGATACTCCCCTTGCGTTTGACAGCAGCATTTGCAGCTTGATTAAGAATGCGCCGCATCTGGCGGTTACCTTTCGGCGAGCGTCGGCTGCGGTTTACGCCTGCGCTTTCTTCTTTTCCCGGACATGCTCCTACCCACGAGGCGAGCTGCTCGGCCGAGGGGAAAGTTGCCGCTTTGACGCCCACTTCGGCGATAATCTGCTGGGCCGAATCCACTCCCAGTCCAGGAACTGCCGCCAGCCTTTCGACTGCGTCCTGATGCCTCTGAAGTAGACTCGCGATCTCCTGGTCTAGTTGACCGATCTGCTGCTCGACGAATCGCAAGCCCTCGAGCGTCATCTTCATCAGCCGGCGATAGACCGGATCGAGTTCTGTGCAGGCACCGAGCGCGTCATGCAGCTGTGCTGGGGTGGCACGCAGACGCTGATGGGCCATGGCAGCCAGAGCCACGGGATCGGTTTCTCCGTCTGCGACTGCGTTCAGCATGCGACGCGCACTGGCGCCCAGGAGGTCTGAAACCAGACTGGACAACTTGATATGGGCTTCTTCCAACAGTGCCTCCAACTGATTCTGCAGACGGACCTTCTCACGCGTACGTTGATATCTTGTGCGAGTCAGAGTTCGCCAAAGGCGCTGTTCTGTTTCGGGCACGAAGCTCAAAACTAGCTCCTGCGATACAAGTCGTTTCACCAAGCGTTCGGCGTCTCGAAAGTCTGTCTTGCGCCCGCGCCGCCCGCGATTGGACAAGGCTTGTGCCAGATGCAGTGTTCCGGACATCCGGCCTGCACCTTCCCGACTCTGACACATCGCCCTCCAATATCGTTCCAGCGCTCCCCAAACAGGCTTCCAATATTGCGCTGTCGATTCCATCACTACTTCCTCGACCTGTTGCTCAATGAGCCATTCCGACAACACTCGCAACTGCTCAGGATTACTACCGTACCAGCGTTGCTCAAATTGAAATTCTTCGTCGTTGAATTCAACGTCAGCCACGACGACGGCCAGTCTCTTTTTGTGAACATCGATTCCCGCTATCCGATAGGGCATCGCCTTCCTCCTGGCGGGAATGGAGAACGTGCCGGGCTTACATTAACCTGGGTCGCGGGCTATCGCCGCTCCCACAAGGGAGAGACAACGCACCATTTATTCGCTCGATCACACACGCTCCGGATCAAACTTACATTCGGCTTAAGTTTCTCCAATGTCATTTCGATCTCGCCACTCCCAGCCGTTATGAATTATCACTTGGAGCCGATGCGATTTTCATGGGATTTCGCGGGCCGAAGGCCCTACTCAACTTACATGGAAGTGGACTAACCTGCCGCAGCGATCAATTCTCGTTGTGCGATTTCTCCCCTGACGTTTCTTGCTTCCACTTCACGCCCGGACGCGCCACCTCCCACATCTCGGCCGCGATCTGGTCGAACAGCGCCATGTGGTCCTTCCCTTCGTCGTAGAGATTGAAGTGAGTGCGATCGGGAACATACGTGAAGTGCGCTTCTGCGCCCAGGCGTTTGAGCACGGCTTCGAATTTGTGCGCCGAACCGTCGAGATAGAAGGTGTCGGCTGTTCCCACCACCACATGAATGCGGCCCCTGAGATCCTCTCCGCGCTGGGCCCACGTGGACTCCACGATGTGAGCCAGGTCGTAATGATCATGCCAATAGGCGACCACCTCGGGATGTACCTGGCCGGTGCCGCGATCGAACATGGGCTCGGGCGCGCCGCTCGCCCCCTTCGGAGAAAACACCCATTCGAACGAGGAGAACTGGCCGCCGTACGGCCCTAGCACCTCTTCAAGATGCGCCAGTTCTTCCATGGTCGCCACCACTTTGCCGTTCTCGCGAATGATCGGAACCGGCGATCCATCCCCTTTGTGATACAGGTTGGCGTTGGGCGCGTAGAGATCCACGTTGGTGAAATCGTGAAAGTCGCTGGGATCGGGCGAGGTTGACCATGTTCCGCCAAACACCTTGGGGTAGTTGACCTCGAGTTGCAGCGTCGCCCAGCCGCCGCTGGAGTGCCCGTTGAGCAGGCGCCCCGTCGGCTTCGCGTCCATGCGGAACTTCTGCTCGAGATGCGGAATAAATTCCGTGGTCAGCGCCATGCCCCACGGGCCGTTGTTGACCGAGTCGGCGAATTCATGCGTGCCTTCCGGGATGGACTCGTCGAGCATCACCCAGATCATGGGCGGCATCTTTCCGCTCTTCATGCGTTCGTAAAGGCGAAGCCCGTACACCAGCCCGCCATCGATATCCCCGCCAAAGCCGTGGGTCCAGTAAGCGGTCGGATAGGTTTCCGACCCGTGTGCCGCGTAGTTGGGGGGAAGGATGACCCAGGCCTTGATGCTCACCGGACGACCCCAGAAGTGCGTCAGCAGCGGACTCTCCAATGCTTCATACTGCGCCACGTCTGCCGTAGCCGCCTGCTTGAGCTTCCCAAAGGCCTCGGCGTGTTTCGGATCTTCCACAATGCGCCGTTCCAGGTTGAGCTGCGGCTCTGCGCCTACCCCGGGCTTCCATCCGGCCAGCGTTACCACCGGGCTCACCCAGTCCGGGGGCGCACGCTCCCGGTAGTTATACACATGGTTGACGTCAAGAACGGCTTGCGCTTCGTAGATGCCGGTTGGCAAGGAAGAAAACGGCCGCGGATATGCGATCTCATCGGCGTCGACCTCAATGGACGATCCAGGAGGAAGATTACGCACTTCGCGCGCACACACCCACGCGTCGGAAGGGTGCAGTTCGCTGGCCGAAACTTCCTTATCTCCCGAACCGGCTTTCAGAAAAATCAGCAGCCGCCCGCTTACCGGCGTGTCCGACTGTGGCGCCATCACACGGAAAAACACGTGCGGCTGCGGCGCCCCCCAGGATGGCTGAGCGGCAAGCCAGGCCATAGCCATAACCGCCAGAACCGTCCGCAAGCAGTGGCGAAGCCTCAAGCGTTGGGCAATACCCATGTGCGACCTCAAAAGGGGGAGTGGTATCGCTTTCAACCGGTCAGGGCGGCTTTGACCGCTTCGCTCACCACCCGGCCCTCGGCGCGAAGCCCCGATGCCTGGAGGCGCGCCTGCACTGCCTTGATCACCGGGCCCATGTCTTTGGGGGTTGGCTTTTGACCGCTGGCCGACGCGTGCTCGTTCACCACCTCTACCACCAGCCTGCGCAAACCTTCCTCATCGAGAGCCTTGGGCAGGAACTCCTCGATGACGACGATCTCCCCGGCCTCTTTGGCGGCCAGTTCGGGACGGTTGCCCTTGGTGAACTGCTCGATCGAATCGCGACGCTGCTTGATCATGGTGGCCAGAGCCTGCTGCTCCTCCGCCGGAGTCAGCAGCCCCCGCTTCTCGATGGCCTTGTTCTTTAGCGCGTTTTTGATCAGGCGCAGCGTGCCGGTGCGCTCGGCATCATGAGCCTTCATGGAAATTACAATCTGCTGGCTGATTTGCGCTTCGAGCGCGCCCGCGTCAGTCAATGCGTGCCTCTTTCGAAAAGATGGAATCCGGATGGCCGTCTCCAGACGCCTGCCCAGATTCGTTCCTTCCAGCTTAGGTCATCGAGGGGCGTTTGTGATGCTCTCTCTCCAGGCGCCTCGATATCGGGTTCGGTAGACATCACAAACCAAGGGCCGCGTAGGACGTACCACAGCCGATGCGCTCAAGACGACGCGAAATTTTCCGTTTCCCATTTGCACATCATTTGCCCCGCCAGGCGCACAATGGAATGGAAGGGATGGCTCTCCAGGGTTTCGTCAAGTCTGTCACCCTCACTTGCCCCTCAGCACGCGACCGCAAAGCGGGAAAATGCCGTGGCTGCCATTTCATCGTTTCCCGGTGCCTCATCATCGCGACATTGCCAAATTCGCAAAGAAAAATTCTTGGGCCTCATCGAAACAAGCACACTTAAACATACTAAATTCATACACTTACATCGATTTCTTAATGAAAATTGTCAAAAACAGGGTACCTATTTAAACGACTTATCTCATTTTGAGCACTTTTTGGACCCCCGCCATCCACCGCCTCTGAAGCCGTTCGCTTCCCAGTCTAAGCCTCGCCCTTTCAAAGAGATAAGCCTTACGGCAACGAAAGGTTGGGCTCGTAAAAGCAGGCCCACAAAGCGACAACTGGATGCAGTTGTACACCAGGAATTGCCGTTTTGCACAGGGGCCGATCGTTCACATAAATACCTATTGTGTGTATTATGTGATTGTCACAATCCGCTCAAGGAGAGTTTATGATCCGTAAAACCCGCCTCTTTACACCCGGTCCGACTCCCCTGCTGCCCGCAGCCCAATTCGCGATGGCGGCTGCGGACATGCATCACCGCACCCCCGAATTCCGCGCCCTGTTCCAGAAAGTGCTCGCCCAGCTGAAAGTGTTCGTCGGAACCAGGAACGACGTGCTCCTGCTGTCCAGTTCGGGAACCGGCGCGATGGAAGCTTCGATTTCGAATCTCACTTCGCCGGGAGATCGGGTTCTGGTGCTGACCGCGGGCAAGTTCGGCGAAAGGTGGCGCGACCTGGCCAAGGCCTTTGGGTGTGAAGTGGAAATGGTGACGGCGCCCTACGGGCAGACCTTCGATCTCGCCGATATCCGCAAGGCCCTCCATCCGGGGATCAGGGCCGTTTACATGCAGTCCACGGAGACTTCGACCGCGGCGCGCCATGACATCGAGGCCATCGCCAGGCTGGTCAACGAAGTCACCCCCAAAGCCCTGCTGGTGGTGGACGGCATTACCGGCCTGGGCACAACCCACTTCGACGTGGATGGATGGGGCATCGACATCCTGATCGGCGGTTCCCAGAAAGCCGTGATGATTCCCCCCGGCCTCGCCTACCTGAGCGTGAGCGAGAAGGCCTGGGCAGCGATGGAGTCTTCGAAGAACCCCCGCTACTATTTCGACCTGCGCAAAGAACGCAAAAACGCGGTCAAGGGCGAAAGCGCCTATACCCCGGCGGTGGCGCTGGTGGCAGGACTGGGCGCGGCGCTTGACTACATTGCCGGCCAGGCCGGCGGCGATCTCGAAAAAGGCCGCATCGCCCTGGTGAATAACGCGCAGGTGAACGCGGAGGCGACGCGGGCGGGGCTGGTTTCTTTAGGCTTCACGCTGTTCGCCCCCACGGCTCCCGCCGCTGCGGCGACTGCGGTCGCCGTCCCCGAGGGGATGAATTCGGGTGACGTGGTAAAGGCCCTGAAATCTCGATTCAGCCTGGTCACCGCCAACGGCCAGGGCGAGATGCAGGGCAAGATCTTTCGCGTGGCCCATCTCGGCTTTTTCGACTACCTCGACACAGTGGCTTTCCTCGGCGCCATGGAACACATCGCCAGGGATGTCCTCGGCCTGCCGGTCACCTTCGGCAAAGCGGTGGCGGCGGCGCAAGAGGTGTATGCGAGAGCAGTTCTCAGTTCGTAGTTCTCAGTTCGTAGTTGCACCACCCGTTCAGGTTTGCATTGTCTGTCCCGGTGGGCCGTTCAATTGCAAAGTGCGGACTATGAAGTTTCCCAACTGCGAACTACAAACGGTCGACTCTTCGGGCTTTCAACTGTGAACTGCGAACTGTGAACTATGAACTCACTGACATTCGGCGAAAAACTCGTGATCGCGCGCAAGCAGCTCGATCTCTACCAATACCAGATGGCGGAACGCCTGGGAGTGCATCCCAACTCCATCGTGAAATACGAGCGGGGCGAGGGCAAACCACATTCGGCGGTGCTGCGCATGTTTGACCTGCTTTGCGAAAAGGAAGGCGTTCGCTTTGACGAGTATGCAACCACGGAGAAAAAGGGAGAGTCGATGAAGATCGTTCTGGCGGAGAAGGTGTCTCCGGCAACGCTGGCTGTATTTGCCGCCGAGCCCGGATGGGAAGTTCTGACCCACGACAAGCTCCCTGACGGGCTGGCTGCGGCGCTGGCCGATGCCGATGCGCTGGTCGTCCGTTCCGCGGTGCAGGTAGACGACGCGCTGATGGAAAAGGCATCGAAGCTGCGGGTGATCGGCCGGGCCGGAGTGGGCGTAGACAATATCGATGCCGAAGCGGCCACTCGGCGCGGCATCGTGGTAATGAATACCCCTGGAGCGAATGCCGTCGCCGTCGCGGAGCTCACCATCGGCCTGATGCTGGCCCTGGCCCGCAAGGTCCCTGCCGCCAACGCCACCATGCACGCCGGCAAGTGGGAAAAGAAGAGCCTGCAGGGCGCCGAGTTGAAGAACAAGACCCTGGGCATCCTGGGGCTCGGCCGGGTCGGTCTTGAAGTCGCCCGCCGCGCCCGCGGCTTCGGCGTGGAGATCATCGGAAGCGATCCGTTTGTTTCCGCCGCCATCGCCCGCGAGAACGGAATTCTGCTGGTGTCGGTCGACGAGCTCTTCGCCAAATCGGACTACCTCACCCTGCACGTCGGGCTCACCCCGCAGACCCACGGCATCCTCAACGCAAAGACGCTCGCCGGCATGAAGAAGGGCGTGCGCATCATCAACTGCGCGCGCGGGGAGTTGGTCGAAGACATCGCTCTGGTCGACGCTCTGAAGTCCGGCCAGGTGGCGGGAGCCGCACTCGACGTGTTTGTCGAGGAGCCACCGAAGAACTCTCCCTATACCGGCCTCGACAACGTGATCCTGACCCCGCACATCGCCGGATCAACAGCCGAAGCGCAAGAAGCCGTGGGCATCCAGATCGCCCGCCAGGTCCGCGAATATCTCAAGCTGGGGGTAGTGCAGAACGCCGTCAACGTACCGTCCCTCACCCATGAGGAATATGTCCAGCTGGCGCCCTATATCGATCTCGCGGGGCGGCTGGGATCGTTTCTGGCGCAGGCCGGCAAGGGAGGAATCGAGGCCATCCAGGTCGTTTACGGCGGCGCCCTGACCGACGCCAAGACCGACCTGGTGCGCAACTCGGCCATCGCCGGACTGCTCGCCGGATCGGAGAATGTGAATCGCATCAACGCCGCCGCCGTCGCGGAGGAGCGGGGTATCCGCGTTCACGAGGAGAAACGGGAGAGCGTTCGCGGGGGCGCCGCGACCGTGCTCGCTGTCGAACTGCACACTGCCGGCGGGGTTAGCCATGCCACCGCCACCGTGATTCACGGCGAACAGCCCCGGCTGCTGGAGTTCGACGGAATCGACGTGGAGGCCCCGCTCGAAGGAACCCTTCTGGTCTGCCGCAATCTTGATGTCCCGGGCGTGATCGGAAAGATCGGCACCATCCTTGGCGAGTATGGCGTCAACATCGCCAACTTCGCTCTGGGACGGGACCGCTCCGGTGCAAAACCTATCCACGCTTTGGCGGTTGTGCAGGTGGACCCGCCCGTACCGCCAGCCCTTCTTGAAGCGCTGCTTAAAATTGAGGCTTTACTTGAGGTAAGGCTGGTACAACTCGCAAACGGCGGGAATTGACGCCATAGAGACTTTCCAACTGCGCGCCATCATCAGGCCAACGTGGCCCCCGGCGCAGCCATGATCGGTTTCCGGCTTCATGCTCAGGCTGGAGTTTGACTTGATGGAAACTTGGCAGCTAACCCATCAGCCCTTTGTGGCCCAGCATGCACGCCACGATCGAGATTTGCCCTACGTGATAGGTTTCGTGCCAGGCGAGAAACCGGATCACGCCGCCCATCGTTCCGTCGGTGGTGGGCGGGCTGGGTGGGGTTGCCGGCTTGACCAAAACCTCTTCAGGCGCCTTTTCGAGCGCCTCGCAAAGGATCCCGCCAACTTCTTTCCAGGCGTCCATTAGCTCAGTGGAGGAGGGATAGGCAGCCGTTTCGTCCAGCTTGACGCCGCGGGCGAACATTCCCAGCCAGGGAGTCGACCATTGGGTGCCCAGGCGGGCCAAAATCGCCTTCCGCGTCCAGGTCACGTGTCCCACAATCCACGCAATGTGGTTGGTGCAGACGTTAGGCCGTTTCAGCCATTCTTCGGCGGTCAGGTCCTTGACCGAGTTCAGCAGAAAGCTATTGTTGTAGCGGTAGTCTTCGGCAGCTTGGGCGATACAGGCAAAGGCAGGCATGGGTCGAGCTCCTGAGGATGGGAACGGTGCGGATAACTGCGTACAAGCAATACGCCATTCGCCGCGGCGCGTCAACCATCAACCGGGCCAAGACATTGGGCGCCCCCAAGGGCGCCCAAATGTCTTTTCCTGTTTCAGGATGGGATTACGCGCGGCTCAGATAAGCACCCTCGCTGGTATCCACGCGAATCTTTTCGCCCTCGTTGATGAACGGCGGCACCTGGACGACCAGGCCGGTTTCCGTCTTGGCCGGCTTGGTGACGCTCGAAGCCGTGGCCGACTTCAGGCCCGGTTCGGTTTCTACGACAGTCAGTTCCACCGTGCCGGGAAGCTCGATGCCTACCGGCTGGCCGTCGAAGTAACTCACCTTGATCTGCAAATTTGGCGTCAGGTACTCGACAGCGTCGCCCAGAGTCAACCCCTTGAGGACGGTCTGTTCGTAGTCCTCCGGGTTCATGAAGTAGTAGTCGTCGCCGTCCGCGTAGAGAAACTCCATGGGCACTTCGTCGACCACCACGCGCTCGATGGCGTCGCCGGAACGGAAACGGTGCTCGAACATCGCGCCGGAACGAAGGTTGCGCAGCTTGGCCTGGATGAAGGCGCGCAGGTTCCCGGGAGTGCGGTGTTCAACCTTGAAAACCGAGTGCAGCTGATCGTTGTGCTTGATGATCATACCCGGACGCATTTGGGTGGCGGGAATCGCCATAAAGAAGAAACTCCTTGCTGTGGTTGCGCTCAATGCGCAGAAAATGTCGGCTTTAGCCCATCTGTCATTGTAGCGTAAGGGCCACTGCCGCAGACCGTCCAGCCTGGAGGCGTAGGCCTGCCATCCCGTCCCCGCGGCCGCCAGGCACACTTGGGTTGTTCTTACCTGCAGAGCAGTTATCCAGGCGCGACACGGCATTTTGTTACACCAAGGCTTGGTCGTCTAGTATTGCCTGCGAATTCATGCGGGCCATTCCCTGCCCGGGGAGCGTGTCTGATGCGTCGACGCAGTCCATCTGTCGTGGGTTTTCTCGGTGTCTTCGCCTTCCTTCCTCTAAGTCTTCTGGCTCAAACCGGCCCGTCCTCCGCTGCTCCCGCAGATGCGCCGTACAAGAACTCAAAGACGCCGGTGGAGGAGCGCGTGAAGGATGTGCTGGGGCGCATGACCCTTGAGGAGAAGGCGTCCATGCTGGCCGGATCGGGCTGGATGGAATCGATGCCCATCGAGCGGCTCGGCATTCCGGCCATCAAGATGGCCGACGGGCCCATGGGTGTGCGCGCCTGGTATGGCAGTTCCGCCGTGACCAACGCGGCCAACACTCCGAAAGTTCTATCCACCGCGTTTCCATCCGGCGTGGCGATGGGGGCTACTTGGGACACCGACCTGGTCGAACGCGAAGGCCGCGCCATCGGGCAGGAAGTGAAAGCGCTCGGGCGCGACATGATTCTCGGACCCACGGTAAATATCAACCGTGTCCCGCTCTGGGGACGCAACTTCGAAGGGTACGGCGAGGATCCGTATCTTTCGGCGCGGATGGGAGTGGCCTACATCAAGGGCGTACAGGCCGAGGGCGTGATCCCTTCCCTGAAGCATTTCGCGGCCAACAACGAGGAGTTCGAACGCCACCGCCTCGACGAGCACATCGATGAACGGACCCTGCACGAAATCTACCTGCCGGCATTCAAGGCCGGTGTCCAGGAAGCCGACGTTTGGACGGTGATGTCGGCCTACGAAAAGGTCAATGGCAAGTATTGCGCCGAGAACCCTGAACTTCTCAAGGACATTTTGAAAAAGGAGTTCGGTTTCAAGGGATTCGTGATTTCGGACTGGGGCAGCACCTATTCGACCGCGCCCACGGTGAATGCGGGCATGGACCTGGAGATGCCGGGCGGCGCGCCGGCGAAGGCCATGTTGTCGAGCCCGAGAACCATCATGAGCGGCAACAGCGGGACCTGGCTCGAGGGTGAAAAGGTGGTGGACGAGGTGAAGGCCGGCCACATTACCGAAGCAGCCATCGATGACAACGTCAGCCGCATTCTGCGCGTGATCTTCAAGAGCGGGTTGTTTGATCATCCCCACGCCGGAGGCGGCGAAGTGGACACGCCGGAGCAGCGGGCGATCGCCCTCCAGGGCGCCACCGAGGGAATCGTGCTGCTGAAGAATTCTGGCCAAATGCTGCCTCTCGATCCGGCCAAAGTGAAGTCAATCGCTGTGATCGGGCCCAACGCAGCGGTAGCACGCACCGGAGGAGGCGGAAGCTCGCTGGTGCGCCCCAAGTCGGCAGTCGCGCCGCTTGATGGGGTCAAGGAAAAAGCAGGCAGCGGCATAAAAGTGACCTACGCGTTGGGCGTGGGGATGGAGGGCGAGGACGCGGCACACGACACGCCGGAGGCTCGAGCCAAGGATCTGCAGGAAGCCGTGGATGCCGCTGCGCATGCGGATGTCGCCGTGGTGGTGGTGGGGCGCTACAGCAAAAACGAGTCGGAAGGATTTGACGTGAAGACCATGGACCTGCCTGCGGGCCAGGATGAATTGATCCAGGCCGTGGAAAGGGCGAATCCGCATACCGTGGTGGTCTTGAATACCGGCGATCCGGTAACCATGTCGAAATGGATCGACGCGACTCCGGCGCTCGTGGACATGTGGTATGGCGGCGAAGAGGGCGGGAACGCGCTGGCCGCAATTTTGTTTGGCGCTGCGAATCCTTCCGGCAGATTGCCGGTTTCGCTGCCTAAGAAGTTTGAGGACTCGCCGGCCGCCGCGAATTATCCGGGTAAGGATCTCCGGGTCGACTACGCCGAGGGCATCTACGTCGGCTATCGCTATTACGACACGAAGAACGTGGAGCCGCAGTTCCCCTTTGGCTATGGGCTCAGCTACACGACGTTTGCATACAGCGATCTAAAAATGGCGGGACTTGAACAAACGGGCACTTCGTCATTGTGGCGTTTCTCGGTTAAAGTGCGAAACACTGGCCCGCGCGCGGGCGCCGAAGTTGTGCAGGTTTACGTGCATGACGGCCACTCGAAGATTGATCGGCCGGCCCATGAACTGAAGGCGTTCCAGCGCCTGGAATTGAAGCCGGGCGAGTCCAAGACCGTTGAGTTTTCGCTGGATCGCGCCTCGTTCTCCTATTGGAGTCCGGAGAAGAAAGACTGGGCTGTGGAGCCGGGGACCTTCGAGGTGCAGGTGGGCGCATCGTCCCGCGACATCCGGCTGAAGACGTCGGTGAAGGTGGAGTAGATGTCCGCCCACCTTGGCGACAAAACAAAGAGGTCGCAAAGTGGGCAGCCAGCATCGCATCCCAGGTCTGAAAAATCCAGACCTGGGCTACCCGGAATTATTGAGCCGGGTTCTCCATTACCTTGATGGTCTGCAGCCACTTTTCCACCAGCAGCGGCCACGCCGTCACCGGGAGCGACGTGCGTCGCAGGCCGTACCCATGCCCACCGTCGGCGTAGATGTGTAACTCGGCCGGCACCTTCGCATTCTTCAAGGCCAGAAAATAATTGGTCGCATTCTCCACGTGGACCGGATCGTCCTCCGCCTGAACGATAAACGTTGGCGGCGTCTCCGCAGTGGGCGTAATCTCCGGGTTCGGCGCCATGTTCTGTTTATCCAGCGCGAGGTACCCCGGATAGACAACTATTGCAAAATCGGGACGGCAACTGATGTCATCCGCGCCATCGACGCGATCATAAAGACGTTTGTCGAAGTGCGTGCTCACCGCGGCCGCCAGGTGGCCTCCGGCCGAGAATCCCAGCACGCCTACCCGTTTCGGATCGATTCCCCATTCCTCGGCGTGCTGGCGGACCAGGCCCATCGCTCGCTGCGCATCCTGCAAGGCCGCCGGGGACTTGGGATACGGGCCAGTATCCGGCACGCGATATTTCAGCAACACGCACGCCAGACCCGACTCGTTGAGCCAGTCGCAGACCTCTGTGCCCTCAAGATCGATGGCCAGGATGCGATATCCCCCTCCAGGAAACACCACTACCGCGGGAACCGCACCGCTCGCCTTGGCTGGCTTGTAGAGAGTAACGGTGGGAGTGGATACATTCCCCAGCCGGACAAGAGGCTTGCCGGCGATCAGGTTGTCTTTTGCGGTCGTTGTGTCCACTTCCGGCGGGGCATTTGCAGCGGAAGCGGTGGCTCCTGGCGCACCATGGGGCCAGAGCGGGATCGGAACGTGCCCGGGAGCCGGCTGCCAGGCCGGCTGTTGTGCCTCCAGCCCCAAACAGAACAGGAAACAGAACGCAATCAGGACCGACAAAACATAAATGTGCTTCCGCAAGTGGGTTGCCTCCATCAAAAGTTCGCAGCGAATCATTGCAGTTAAGGGCGCAAACGTGCAACTCGACATAGCGACTGGAGTTAGCCCCTCATGGCACTTACAACGATTCTTGGAGCAGGCGGACCGATCAGCAACGAACTGGTGAAGATTCTTTCGGCCAACGGAACTCCCCTGCGCTTGGTCAGCCGCAATCCCAAATCGCAGGCTGGAACCGAGGTGGTGGCAGCCGACCTCTCCGACTTGCAGCAAGCCATCAAGGCAGTGGCGGGCTCAAGCGTCGTTCACCTCCTTGTCGGCCTGAAATACGACCTGAAAGTCTGGCAGGAACTGTGGCCCCGCATCATGACCAACACCATTGAAGCCTCAAAACGCGCCGGCGCGAAGCTCCTGTTTTTCGACAATGTCTACATGTATGGCAAGGTTGACGGGCCCATGACCGAGCAGACGGCTTATGCACCCGTATCGAAAAAAGGCGAAATCCGTGCCCAGATCGCGACCACTCTGATGGATGAGGTCAAGCGCGGGAGGCTGACAGCCATGATCGCGCGCGCGGCCGACTTCTACGGTCCGGCCGACGCCCAGCACGGCATGCCGAATGTGCTTGTATTTGATGCATGGGCAAAAGGCTCGAAGGCGGCATGGATGATCAACGATTCGGTTCCGCATTCGCTGACCTTTACGCCGGATGCAGCGCGCGGTGTCGCACTGCTCGCCGAGCGGGAGTCCGCGTGGAACCAGGTCTGGCACTTGCCCACCGCCGCACCGGCGCCCACTGGCCAGGAATTCATTGCAATGGGCGCGCAGGCGTTCGGCGTGAAACCGCGACACAGGATGCTGAACCGGGGAATGATCAAGGTGGGCGGCTGGTTCAATCCCCTGGTTCGCGAGTTATACGAAATGCTCTACCAGTACGACTCGCCCTACCTCTTTGATTCGAGCAAGTTCGCCCGCGAATTCGGCTTCGCCGGCACTCCCTATTCTGAAGGAATCCTGGTGGCCGCGCGCTCGTTCCGGAAACCGGGATGAAGGTCGACTTCAGGGCTGTGCATCCGGCGGTATAAGCAGCGTCAGCGTCTCCTGCGCCATCTCGAGACGGGCCGGCAGTTGTCCCAGCAATTCCCCGTCGGCTTCTACAAACACCGGGGTCGCCGAGCCACTCCGCGTGACGCAATCCACCGACTCGGCCTGTATAAGCTCCACTGCCTTCGAGAACGAATGGCGCTTCCCGACCACCGCCAGCAGAAAACGCAGGTAACGGTAACGGCTGCGCGTCTTGAAAGCCACGAGGCACAGGCTTTCACCGTGGAGTGTGGCGCACGGAGCCAGCGTGCCCAGGACTCCTCCAAAGGAATGAACCCGGACGGCGAGCAGTTGCGACGTCTCCTCCATGCGCACTCTCCCATTTCCATCCGCTTTGAACCGCGCCTGAAACAAAGGAAACGGGTGGCTCACCCAGATGCGGAACGCCTCCACGATGTATAGCAGGTACCCTAATCGCCGCTTGAGCCCGGGGTCCATGCGCGCCATCAACAAAGCGTCCGCTCCCACTCCGGCCGCGACTGTGAAATAGCGGCAGCGCTCCTCCCCATCCACCGTCCGGTAGGAGACGCGACCCACCGGAACTTGAACCGGCTTGGCGGAAAGCAACGCCTGGATCGCCTTTTCGGGCGATTTCGAGAGGCCGAGATTGGATGCGAGCGCGTTGGCGGTACCCATGGGAACCACGCCTAGCGCCACGCCAGTACCCACCAGGCTCTGCATTACTTCATGCACGGTGCCGTCCCCACCGCATACGATCACCGAGTCGCAACCCCGTGCCATCGCCTCCCGCGCCAAGGCCGAACCGCTTCCCGGACCGTCGATGGTGAGGTGGTCGACCGCGACACCGGCGGATTGTAGCGCCTCCATTGCCGCGCGGACGGTGGCTTCGCGCCGGGACGAATGTAGCCCCGACGCTGGATTGTCGACCAGCGCAACTCGGCGCATTGTGGGAGTTACTTCTGGCAATTCTTGCAGACCCACTCTATTTTCCAGCAATTTTTCCCCGTTCTTCATCAAGATGTCACATCCATTTGAACCCGGAACTTGAACCGGAGATGCGTAGTGAAGTTATTTCTACTAAAATGCGAGGCCAAACGCCAGAAAGCAGGTTACTAACGCCTTACCGGGACTGCTCCATGCCGAAGATCGTCATGCGCCGCGTGGTTGAGCCTGACGTTTGCACCTGGTGAGCTAGGCGAGATCCGACAACATCCCCGCCGTGAAGCGGTCTGTCCCGGCGCGAAGGGCGAAACTTGGCAAGAGAACTCGATTTTGGTGACTCCCGTTCTTGGATTTGACGAGAACGGCTGGCGACACCCCGAACAACTAACCCGTGACCGCCCGGCATCTATGACACAGGTACACATGAGCACCACATGTGACTACGTATCTTCGGGGGTGGGACTATGGTAATCCTATTTTTGATTCCGGCTTTGATTCTGGCGTTCGTCTTTACTACGCCCGCATGGCCATACAGCAAGAATTGGGGCTATTATCCTAGCGGGGGCTTGGGAGCGATCTTGGTGCTGACGATAGTTCTGCTATTTCTAAACCGCATATAAACCCCTTGCGCACTGGCAGCGCGCCTGACGGAGACTGAATTTGAATCTTGTCCGCGCCTTCGCGCTGATTCTTTTCCTGCTAACTTCCGTCGGGCGATGTATGGGATACTCCGTCCTCACCCATGAGGAAATCGTTGACCTGTTGTGGACTTCGAACATCCGCCCGCTGATCGAGCATCGCTTCCCCGGCCTCACGGATGATCAGATCAAGGAAGCTCACGCGTACGCATACGGCGGCTCCGTCATTCAGGATCTGGGGTATTATCCTTTCGGCAGCAAGGAATTCAGCGACCTCGTACATTACGTGCGCAGCGGCGATTTTGTCGAAGAAATGCTGCGCCAGGCCCAGGATCCCAAGGAATACGCATTCGCCCTCGGAGCGCTGGCGCATTACGTTTCCGATGTGGACGGCCATCCCGCGGTGAACCAGGCTGTCGCGCTGCGCTATCCGAAACTGCGCGCGAAGTACGGTCCTTCAGTCACATACGCGCAGGACAAGGCGGCACATCTCAAAACCGAGTTCGGGTTCGACACCCTCCAGGTGGCCAAGAATCGCTACGCGCCCGACCAATACCATGACTTCATCGGGTTCGAAGTTTCCGAACCGCTGCTGGAGCGGGCATTTCCCATCGTGTACGGAATGGAATTGAAGGAAGTGCTTCCGCACGAGGACCTGGCCATCGGATCGTATCGATGGGCGATCAGCCAGCTTATTCCGCACATGACCAAGGTCGCACTCCAGCTTCACCAGAAGCAGTTGGCACAAGAATCGCCAAACTTTCAGAAAAGGAAATTTCTCTATCGCGTCTCGCGCACCGACTACGAGAAATCGTGGGGCAGAACGTACCAGAAACCCGGTCTGGGAACACGTTTCCTCGCAGCGCTTTTGCGCGTTGTCCCCAAGATCGGTCCGTTCAAGGGTCTCGGCTTCAACGATCCCACCCAGCGCACCGAAGACCTTTACATCAAAAGCATCAACAAGACGTTTGACGATTACAAACATCTGCTGGAACAAGCCCGCACCAGTGTTCCCCAGCTACAGCAACGCGATCTCGACACCGGGGAACCCACCCATCCCGCGGAGTACACACTGGCCGACGACACCTATGCGAAGCTGCTGACCCAGTTGGCCTCAAAGAAATTCGCGCAATCCAGCCCTGAACTTCGCGATGACATCCTGCACTTCTACGCAGACCGCTCCGCCCCCGTAAAGACGAAGCATGACGAAGCGAAATGGCAAAAAATTCAGGATGCTCTCAATCAGTTGAAGTCTGCTTCGCCGGCAGCTGCAAGCGCATCCCGACCGGCCCAATAATCCTTGTTCTTTTGTTTGTCATCCGGCGACCGCGGAGAAAGCTTTCGAGGATCCGCGGCGGCCTGCCAATCAAAGCGCCGCGACAATCGTACCCGTACACTCGCCGAAGCCGATCCGCGGCAAACCGTCTCTCGACGCACAGGCACGAAAGGTTACCTGATCTCCGTCGGCGAGAAAGGTACGCTCCTCGTCGCCCGGCAAGCGGATCGGCTCGCCGCGATGCTTCATTTCGAGAAGGCATCCTTCCGTTCCTTCGTCCGGTCCGGAAATCGTGCCCGTCGCCAGCAGGTCCCCAGTGCGCAGGTTGCAGCCGTTGCTGGTGTGATGCGCCAGCAATTGCGCCGGCGTCCAGTAAAGATCGCGCAGATTGCCCCGGCTCAGCAGCATCGCATCCGTGCCCGCCTTGCGCATCTGCGCCGATTGCAGATACACCTCGAGCGTCACGTCAATTGCGTCTCGGGCCGGCGATGGTGAAGTGAGATACGGCAACGGCTCCGGATCGCCCGCCGCGCGCCTTGCAACAGGCACGCGATAAGGCGCGAGAGCATCCATCGTCACGATCCACGGCGAGATCGTCGTTGCGAAACTCTTGGCGAGGAAAGGACCAAGCGGCTGATACTCCCACGCCTGGATATCGCGCGCCGACCAGTCGTTGACAAGGCAGAGGCCAAAGATATGCTGCTCGGCTTCAGCGATAGGAACAGGCTGGCCGAGCGGGTTTCCCGGCCCGACAAACATTCCGACTTCCAGTTCGTAGTCCATCGACCGCGCCGCACCGAACATCGGCTCGGCTGCTGACGGAGGCTTTGTCTGGCCGGCTGGCCTGCGAATCTCAGAACCGCTCAACACGATGGACGACGCGCGCCCGTGATAACCGATGGGCACGTATTTGTAGTTGGGCAGCAGAGGATTGTCGGGGCGAAACAGCTTTCCAACGCGCGTGGCGTGATGAATGGAGGCGTAGAAATCGGTGTAGTCACCAATGTGTACGGGCATTTGCATGTCCGCATCGCGCATGGGAACCAGCATCGACGCGAGCCGGCTTTGCCGTTGCTGATCTGCTTCACCCACGCGGAGAAGAGTCTGTATCTCGCTCCGCAGTGCCGACCAGCTTTGCGGTCCGAGCGCCATCAGTGGATTGAGAACTTGTGCCGTGCACGCGTCGACAATCTCGCTGGAGAGCGCCTTGAGCAAACCCTCCGACGCGCATCCGCCGAGATCGAGAATCTGGTCGCCGATCGCCACGCCGATTTGCTTACTGTGCGCATGGCGAAACACACCATACGGCAAATTCTCAAGGGGAAAGTCAGTGGCTGGATCGTTGGCGGAGGCCACCCAGCTTTTCAAAGCCATCCCAGCGCCTCCAGATCATGGATTGGTTCTTCAAACGAACATGAACCAAAGCTGATAAATTTTCTTCTCATTTCGGACAAGCGATCGACGGTCCAGGAGTGTGAACGCCAGGCAATCGCTTCCCGCGTCAGCGTCCATGATTCCGGCTGACGCTCGTTCAGAATCCGGCCTGCCTCGCTGGCGTCCCCGCCAGAGTCAATCCACGCCGCCGCGCACATTAGATTGACGAAGCCGTACATCAGTCCCCTTGGAATGTCCGGTGCATACTGATGAGTCGAGCGAAATGGATGGTGGAGCCCGGCGGTGGCCTTGAAAGCCATTCCCGTTCGCGCGAATGCCACGAGAGCACTCACCACCTCGGCCGGCAAAGGAAATGCTTCTGGAACCAACCCGCCCATGCGCAGCTTCACTCGTCCTCCGGCTGAAGAGATTTCACGCAACAGGTCCGGTTGAATCGGCTCAACGGGGATCTCGACGTAGGTTTCCATCCTGGCCAAGCGGGTGGACAGAATTCGCAGCATATCAGCAGAGCCAGCCTTGATCTCGATCGACTCGATCGGCACGCCCAATTGGATCAACTTAGCCAGAGTGTCGAGATCGCCGGCCTGGGAAACGATCACGCTCAGCCTGAATCCCTGGATATCCCCGGCGACGGCGAGAAGCTCATCCATCCGGCTTATGTTTACGATGAATCTGCCCAAGGCGAAGGCGTGTTTGCCGCTTCGATAGGTGCGATAGTTCTCGACAGCCGGGCGCATGTCGAGGCTTGCCGGCGGATACAGGCCGGCATAGTCGATCAGGCCCGCGAGGAGTGTTTCGATCGCGCTCTTGTCGCCGCTCACTGCGAATGGTTTCCGGGGGTAAACCGCTTTTTCAATCCCTGCCAGCATTCGAAATATTCGTGCTGAAGAATCCGCGTGTTCATGGCAAACTCAGTCGGCCGCACGACAAGCTGCGTTTCGAACATGAATGCCAGAGTGTTGGCGACGTATTGGGGCTTCAACTCGGCGTTGCTGGCGCGCTCGAAAGTTTCGGCGTCGGGACCGTGGCCGGCCATGCAGTTGTGCAGGCTGGCGCCGCCCGGCACGAATCCTTCCGCCTTAGCGTCATAAGCGCCGAACACCAGCCCCATGAACTCATTCATCAGGTTGCGGTGAAACCACGGCGGCCGGAACGTGTGCTCGGCAACCATCCAACGAGGAGGGAAGATGGCGAAGTCGCAATTGGCGGTACCCGGAACCGCGGATGGTGCGCTCAGAACCGTGTAAATAGAAGGATCGGGGTGGTCGAACGACACCGAGTTGATGCAGTTGAACAGCCCCAGGTCATACTTGTAGGGCGCATAGTTCCCATGCCAGCCAACCACGTCGAGCGGGGAGTGGTCGATAAATGCGGACCACAGCCGGCCCAGAAATTTCGCGGTGATGTGAAACTCTCCGTCGCGATCTTCATAGGCCGCTACAGGAGCCTTGAAGTCGCGCGGATTAGCCAGACCATTGGCGCCGATCGGGCCCAGTTCCGGCAATCGGAATGGCAGGCCGTAGTTCTCGCAGATGTATCCGCGCGCCTGCTTCTCGGCGAGAACCACACGGAATTTCACACCGCGCGGAACCACGCAGATCTCGCCCGGCTTTACCTCGAGAATGCCAAGTTCGGTGTGAAACCGCAGCGCGCCAAGTTGCGGAACGATCAGCAACTCCCCATCGGCCGTATAGAAGAAGCGGTTTTCCATCGAAGCGTTTGCGGCATAGAGGTGAATGGCCAAACCTGTCTGCATGGCCGGATCGCCGTTGCCGCCCAGCGTGACGATGCCGTCGACGAAATCGGTTTGCTGATCGGGGATCGGGAGCGGGTCCCAGCGCAGTTGATTGGGCGTGGTCGGCGTCTCGAGGAATGGCCCGCTGCGAACCAGGCGCGACTCGATTTCTTCGTACGGCCGATGCGTTACCGACGGCCGGATCCGATACGTCCAGGTGCGACGATTCGTGGCACGAGGCGCGGTAAACGGCGTCCCGCTGAACTGCTCGGTGTAAAGTCCGAGCGGGTGTTTCTGAGGCGCATTCTGCCCCACAGGCAAAGCGCCCTGCGCTGCTTCGGTTGCGAACTCGTTTCCAAATCCGGACTGGTACGAAAGCTCGACCCGGGCCGATTCCGTATCAAAGACTGCCGCGCTCGACTCGCTGCTCTGCTTCATGCATTGCCTCGTAGATCTGATCGAAACTGTTTACCGCAAACAGCAGCTTTTGAAACTCATCCACTTTGACAGGCGTGTTGAGGACTTCATCCAGCGTGAAGTCGTGAACCGCACAATGGCCGTCGATGACATTCGCGCATTCGCCGTGAGAACTGATGAGCCCGCTGCCGTACACCTTGATTTCCCTATTTTGACGGATGAGGCCGAACTCGACCGTATACCAGAACAGCCGGCCCAGCTTTTCCAGCACCCCTCCGTCTTCGATAGATGCGCATACGCGCCCGTAATGCGCCAGGAAATCGGCGAATACCCGGTGCGAATGCATGGGGACGTGTCCGAATACGTCGTGAAAGATGTCAGGTTCAGGCGTGTACTCGAGCGATTCCCTGCTGCGCAGCCAGGTCGTCGTGGGAAAGCGCCGCGCCGCGAGCATCTCGAAGAAAGCGGGCGCAGGGAGAAAACCGCTGACAGGGGTGGAATTCCAGCCAGTCCGCGGCTCCAGCCGCGCGCTTACCGCTTTCAGGTTTGGAAGCCGGTCGGGCTGCAGGCCGATAATCTGAAATCCATCGAGATATTCCCGCGCCGCGTGCCGCTCCAGTTCAGGCAGCACACGGCCAACGAGTTCCGCCCACACGCCGTGCTGCTCGCCGGTATATGCCGCGTAGTTCTGCTCGATGAGATATGGGGCCGCGGCAACAAGTATTTCGGTTTGCATAACGCTACTCCCGGTTGCGCTTAGAGATTGCCGCGCTCGCGCTGTTCGCGCTCGATGGCCTCAAACAGGGCCTTGAAATTTCCTTTGCCGAAGCTGCGGCTTCCCTTGCGCTGAATAATCTCGAAGAACAGGGTGGGCCGATCCTCGACGGGGCGCGTGAAAATCTGCAGCATGTATCCTTCATCGTCGCGATCGACGAGGATTCCCAACTCCTCCAGTTCATCCACCGGCTCATCGATCGCGCCCACGCGCTGCTGCAGTTCGGTGTAATAGGTGTGGGGTACGCGGAGGAATTCAATTCCCTGTTCGTGCAGCCGATTTACGGTGTGCAGAATGTCGTTGGTCGCCAGCGCGATGTGCTGAACGCCGGGACCGGGATAGAAATCGAGATACTCTTCGATCTGCGATTTGCGCTTGCCTTCCGCCGGCTCGTTGATGGGGAACTTCACGTACCCGTTGCCGTTGGCCATCACTTTCGACATCAGGGCGGAGTATTCTGTCGAAATGTCCTTGTCATCGAAGTGCTGGTAGAGCCGGAAGCCCATTACCCGTCCGTAAAAGTCGACCCATTTGTCCATCTCGTGCCAGCCAACATTGCCTACCATGTGATCGATATGCATCAATCCTACCGGTCGGGCAACATGGTCGTGCTCAATTGCGCGAAATCCCGGGAGAAACGGTCCGGCATACGCATCCCGCTCGACAAATGTGTGAATGGTATCGCCGTAAGCGCGAATGCTCGACAGCAGGACTCGTCCATAGTCATCGGATCGTTCGTACGGCTCCGCAGCGCTGATCGCTCCTCGTGCGGTGGTCTCGCGCCACGCCTGCCGAGCGTCGTTGACCCAGAGGGCAATCGACCGGACTCCGTCGCCGTGGCGATGGATGTGTTCGGCGATCGGGTCGCTGGTGCGCAGCGGAGTGGTGAGTACGAAGCGGATTTTGCCCTGCTGCACTACATACGAAGCC
The DNA here is from genome assembly GCA_963730805.1 of uncultured Acidobacteriota bacterium. Lineage (GTDB taxonomy): Bacteria > Acidobacteriota > Terriglobia > Terriglobales > Acidobacteriaceae > Telmatobacter. The sequence goes on from CAVSTL010000008.1 coordinate 552,650, forward strand.
CGATCGCGCTGGCCGGTTTCCGGGCCCGCGTACGCTACCAGGGACATGCCGAATGCGGTGCGATAAAAGTAGGCGGCCTGCCGCGCGTTTCCTACAAAGAATTCGACGTGGTCGGTTCCCCTCAGCGGAAGAAAGTCGCCGCCCTGCGAGGGCTCAGCGACCGCCTGCGAAGTGAACTGAGTGGAGTTTGAACGTGGGGAGGCGTTCATGCGATCTCCTTTGATGTGCCTCGGCGGCCCCTTTTTTCGAACGGGGAAGGGTCCATTGGCTAGGGGTTAGCATAGGTCTCCGGAAACACAATCGAAAATGGGATTTCGACGGAAAACATGTACCGCAACCTAATGCCATTAGGCATAATGCCAATAGAACCTTAGGATCGCTGGCGAATGACCCACAAGACCTCACCACACGTTGTAGAGCTCGATACCATCGCCTGGAAGATCGTGGAAAACCTCCAGAACGACGCCCGCATGTCATTCGCCGAGTTGGGTCGTAAGGTGGGCCTGTCGACCCCAGCGGTGGCAGAGCGGGTTCGCCGACTCGAGGAGGCGGGTGTGATCACCGGGTACCACGCCACCGTGGATATCGCCAAACTGGGCGTTCCCATCCACGTGCTCATGCGATTGACAATTCCTGGAGGAGACCTGCAGATCGGGCGCACCGTAACAGCTATCAAGGAACTCCCAGAAATTAGCCGCTGTCACCGAATCACCGGTGACGAATCTTTCGTGATCGAGGCCCACCTTGTCTCCGTGCGCCACCTCGAAGCGCTCATCGACAAGCTGTCCGCATTCGGCGCGACTGCCACGTCCACCGTGCTCTCCTCGCCGGTGGAGAGACGAGACTTGATTGCGAAACAGATTGAAGCCTACGGAAAGTTCACTTAGTATCGTGCGCCCTTCGTCAGACTGGATAATTCCTGCGAAGGCTTAGTTATCCTCTGCACGCCTAAGTAGCGCCGGAGATTGCCGCCTTCACATCCGGCTCGACTAACTAAACGCGGCGATCTGCTCACAATGGTTGAAGCCGTTTCCCTCCACCTTTCTTCATTGCTGTGCCTCTGCGCGGGAATTTGTGCTGTCCCTGTATTGAACCAGCCGCTGACTGAGGTCAAGAAGCGGATTCCGGTTCATTCGCACTTCGTACACTGATATGGTTCTGGTGACGTAGTGCAGTTCTTCGTGCCCAAGGCTGTCCCGGCCGCCTGCGTCTTGTAGCATTCAATTTATGATCGGTGGTGCGTCGTGGACATGGTGGATCGGCTTTCATCTCGCCGTAATCACGCTACTGGCCGTTGATGCTCTATTGCCTTGGACTCGTCAGGAGTCGCAGCGAACCCAGAAAGTTGCGTGGCTGTGGACGTCCGCGCTGGCCTTATGCGCCGCACTTTTTGCAGGCTGGATCGCCATGAAACAAGGGCGCGTTTCGGCGCTGCAGTTCGTGGCAGGCTACATCATCGAGACCTCGCTGAGTGTCGATAACCTGTTCGTATTTCTCGTCCTCTTCGAGGGATTTCGCATCAGCCCCCGCCGCCAACATGTGGCGCTGTTGTGGGGAGTCGGCGGAGCTGTTGTGCTGCGCGCATTATTTATCGCCGCGGGCGTCAACGTGTTGCAGCGGTACGATTGGGTCACCTATGTGTTTGGCGCGTTCCTTCTCTACGCCGCGTGGCGACTGGTGCGGGGAGGCTCGACGCGTTCCGCGATTCCGGAATGGATCCGTCGCCTTCAGCCGGCCAAGGAATCGCTGATCCCTGTGATTGTTGCGGTCGAATTTACTGACCTTCTGTTTGCGGTTGACTCGATTCCCGCCGTGCTGGCGATCTCTCACGATCCGTTTGTCGTGTACACCTCGAATATCGCGGCCATTCTGGGCCTTCGCTCGCTCTACTTCGCCGTGGCGGGTCTTCTCGAACGATTGCGTTATCTGCACTACGGGCTGGGCGCGCTGCTGGCGTTCGTCGCCCTCAAGATGATTGCGGCTCACTGGCTGGAGGTGCCAATCACATGGTCGCTGGCGATTGTGGGCGCTATCCTGGCCATCTGTGCGGTTGCCTCGGCGTTGGCGGGGAAAAAAGAACAGGGAACCGGCAATGGGGGATAGGGTAAGCAAGGGATATGTGCCGTGCACAAACAGCGTCCCGTTCGGGGCCTGCCGATCGCTCGGCGCCTGTGCTGATGCTATCCTCAAAGTAGAACCCTGCTGTGTTGACACGCTCCAAACTTATCCATAACACCGCCAGCGATCGAGCCTTTGGCTTTCTGATTGCCGTATCGGTTTTTTTTGTAACCCTCCCTTTTACAGGCTGCAGCCGCATTCGCCATGAGCAGCACGACACGGTATATGTCGCCGCACGGCAGATGTACCTGCACGACAGGGTTGCGGCCGTCTCCAACCGGGTAGGCGAAGTGACCAATGGGCAGCCGCTCGAAGTGCTGGAGCGCGGCCGCCGCTTCCTCAAGGTCAAGACTCAGAAGAATGAGATCGGGTGGATCGAGGAGCATGCTGTCATCGACGGCGACCTGTACAACGAGTTTCAAAAACTGGCGGAACAGCACAAGCAGGATTCCGTGGTCGCCACGGCGGTGCTGCGCGATGACATGTATCTGCACCTGACTCCCGGGCGGAACAGCGAGCACTTTTTACTTTTGCCCGGCAATAGCAAGGTCGAACTCCTTTCCCGCGCGACGGTGCCGAAAGCGGCGCCGGGAACTCGTCCGGCACCTCGCCGCTCCGCCTCGCCGCTCCCTGCGGCAGGTGCTCCAGCAACGGGGCAATCATCGAAGACCGCTTCCACTTCGCGACCAGCGCCGGCTCAACCTGCCGATGCCGGCCTGACGAAAGACTCAGCGACATCGGCGCCGACTCCACTCAATCTCGAAGACTGGTGGCTGGTGCGCGACGCCAGCGGCCGTGGGGGTTGGCTGTTGTCAAATCGAATGGACGTCGACGTGCCCGATTCGGTTGCGCAATATGCTGAGGGACAGCATATCGTTGGTGCGTACGTGCTGACGAAGATATCGGATCCGGACGCCAGCACGCCCGATCACCAGGTGCCGGAATATGTGATGGCCCTTTCTCCGCCCAGGGCAGGCTTGCCTTTCGACTTCGACCAGGTGCGCGTGTTCACGTGGAGCGTGAAGCGCCATCGCTATGAAACGGCTTTCCGCATCCGGCCCATCCAGGGGTATCTTCCCATCACGATTTCTCGTGTTTCTGAACGCTCGGGAAGCGTGCCCTCCTTCAGTTTCCGCATCTCCACCGACACGAATGTTGCCATCGATACGGAGACTGGATCAGCACGACCCGCCAATCTGCGCACCATCAACTATGAAATGATCGACACCGTCGTGAAGCGCACAGGGGCCGATCTTGCGCCCATCCCCACGAGCCGGTCGGCAGAAGCGAAAGCGTTGAAATCCGTCAAGCCCGCAAAGACCGCGAAAGCCGCAAAGAAGAAGCGGTAACTGCGGCGGTGAAAGATTCATAAACTCTTGGTACGGGCCGGCGTTGGTCAGTCGCGATCGCCGGTACCGGCGCGGGTGTGGTGGCCGCCCTGCTGGCGTTGCGCGCGCTTGGCAGTTTTATTTATGGAACGTCGACGCGCGATCCGTGGGTGTTTTCGGGATCCATTCTCGCCCTGGCCATGATTGCCGGTGCCGCTTCGTTGCTGGCGGGGATTCGCGCCGCGGGAATCCAGCCCATGCAAGCGATCCGGTGCGAGTAAACGAATGGAAACAATGGCGTAACTACGATGCGACAAAGAAGTAGCACGAAGGAGACCACACAAGGAGAGTGAATGAAGTCAGGCCGTAAGAGAGGTCTGTGCGGTGAGCGCTCGGTATTCGGAGAGCATGCGCAGCCGCCAGCGCAGAATCATGCCAAAGGCCAGGATAAAAAACAGCCCCGCGGTCTGCTCCATTGACATGTGTGTGTCGAGATAGCCGCGCGCGAAGAAGCGAATGGCAGCGAGCGCGATCACCACGAGGAAGAAGGCGTTCGACCGCTGCATCATGATGATGTCGCCGGTGCGCACCAGGCGCGAGGTAATCAGCAATGGCCAGGCCAGGGCTACCCCTCCGATGAGAAACGCGACCGCCGCCCAGGACCATGGAACCCGGAACGCCGGCACGAGGAACATGGAGAATCCGGTTGCCATGCCCAGCGGAGGCACGATGATCTTCCTGACGGTGACGGCGGTGCGGCCTTCGCGGATGCGCCACGCCAAAACGCCCAGCAAGCCGAGGACCGCCGCGGCGGCAGAAGTTCCAAAACCGATGTGCACGATGCTACCGACCTCATACTTATTATGCCAAAAGGGGATGAAGAGCCGGGTTGGCTTGTGGAGAGGTCGCCGCCGGTTCCGCGACTCCCGCGTGCGAGTCCATCTAGACAGTCAGGTCGTTTAAGTGGTTTCGACTTCCAACCCAACCTCTTCGCACATGGCGCCCGGGGCGGCCAGGCGGACGAGGCGATGCAGGTAAGCGCGCGAACTACTCAGGCTGCGGGCGGCCATTGGCGTGGTTATCGCGGACGGCGGTGGCCGCGAGGCGGATCTTGTAGTCGCGAAGCTGCCGTTCGAATGAGCTACGGGGAAGGCATTTCTCTATGTTGGAATTTGCCTCCTCACGGAGGTTCGCCGGCGGGTTCTCAAGGCGAACAGTGGAGCCTCGGCCCAGGATGATGGCGCGCTGGATGACTCCGTCTCACCTCAGGGGTGCAGTCCAGGGGTGTTGTCCATTGGCCTGTCTCAATTTCGGGGTCCACTCCAGATCGCTGTTACAGCAGTGGAAGTGTCACAGCCAGGGCCCATCTGCCTGACGGTCCGCATTACTTTCAGTTTCACGGGTTGGGCCATCGAGCGAACCGGGGAACACTCTAACGTGGGTCGGCTCATGTTCCCGGGGATTGACCGAGCACCTTCTACATTTCAATGACATCAATCCTTGCCCATCATCGTACAAACTTATGAGCCGTACTGGCAGGTCGTTCAAGAATTGACCAGGACTGCTCAAGACAAGCGAGGCTCGTTTGAATTGTGACTATCAATCGATTTCTTCTTCTTGCTCCGGTGATCGCGTTGTGTCTCGGATGCGGTGGTAGCGGAGGGTCGATGCAGGGGGGCGGTGCGACAAACATCACCTTCTCCTTCTCGAAGGGCTCCCCGACTGTGGTCGCTGCGAGAATTGGCCCAGGCGCATTCACGTCTCAGTCGCTCAATTCAGGCAAACTCACCCTTTCAATTCCCAGCGGCACGACAGATTTCGCGGTCGCGTATCGTTGTGCCGCCGCATCGTTTCCGACTTTCGAACGGATCTTTGAGGCCACCATTGATGATGGGACGTCCTTCATCTTGTCCTGTGTTTCACCTGGAAAGTCTGTGTCCACCGGAACCCTCACCGGGAGTGTCGATGCCACCGCAATTTCTCAGGCAAATCTGCTCGAGGTTGCAGCCAGCGCAGGTGACCAAGCAGTCGCTGCAGGCATAGCCTCCGACACGAGCTTCAGTGTCACGGTCCCAGCCGGAACCGATCGCGTTGAGGTTCTCGCGTACAACTCGACCTTACAGGGACTTCAGACCACCTCTACCCTGCTTGCTGCGCGCAATTTCGATAACCAGGCCGTGCCAGGTTCGCTCAATGGCGGAAATCAGGTGGTTCTCGGAGCAACTGATCGCACCACCCCACAGTCCATCACCTACAATAACGTTCCAGCCGGATACGATGCACCGTCCACCCTCGTCGAATTGATCATGGCTGGAGGAGCCGGAGGATTTGGAGTTTCCCGCTCCGCTTCGCAGTATCCCGCGCTGCCCACCGGAGCAATCAAAGCTGGAGACAGCTACACGTTCCTGGCGAATGTAATGAGTAGCGCGAAACCAACCGAAATGATGTTTGTGGCGAAGACCGCGACCGCTGCTGGACCCGTTTCTTTCAGTTTTCCAGCTCCATGGTCCTATGCAGGACCGACCCCCGCGGCTCTGCCTGCCTTCGATTTCATCTACTCGGGATTTACCCAGAGTTCCGAAGTCAATGAGTCGGCTTTCATCTCATGGGGTCTCCCGCTCATCACGCAGATCGCCATCACGGCAAGTGCGAGCTATCAGAATGGATCAACAACACTCGCGATTCCCGATCTATCTGCAGTAACTGGATTCATCGCGCCGCCCCCCTCCGGAACCCTGGTGGTTTGGGTTGGGCTCATCGAGCAGAACGACAAGGGCGCGCAACAGGCAGGGGCGGTCAATCCCATGATCACTAGCGTGGAAAACAGCGGTTTCTATACGGTGCCGTGATCCGACGAATACGGATTCCTTCTAGTCGCAGCGTTGATGGCGGCCGGTTTGTGGCCGAGCCGGAAGTGTCGCCCGGTGGAAATTCATAAAGGCAACTGCAGATCCCTCACTGCGTTCGGGATGACAGCGCTTTGGCGTCGGCGAGGGTGTGAAATTCGGCGAACCTCCCGAGTTGTGGGCGATGGGGAAATTCGAGCATGCCGCTGGCGAATCCGTGGCCAGAGTCGAGTTCGGGGGCACCGTGACTGCCGTCCTGCAGTAGGATACGGACCTGTTGCCTGCCGCCCGCATCCAAGCACCATGTCGGCCGTGCGACAAATTTCCCTGGCAGGTGCACAGTGACCGAGGTCCCAGTACCCTCTGAAACAACCACGCCTCCAACCACCACTCCGGTTCGCCGAACCCCGGTTCTTGCCATCGCCCTCTCGGTGGTTGCGGGAATGCTGGTGGGTGCGGTCATTCTCACGGTTTTCCTCCACGCCGCAACGGCCGGCATATGGGATCGTCTCGCATCGGAGGTTTCCGACCGCACCACGCGCATCGATGTCGCTCAGCCCACGGTGGTGATGCAGGTTCGCCGCCTGGCCCGGCTGGAATCCGTCTCCTTCACCATGGACAAGATGATTTCGGGGGACCGCGAAGGCCGGGCCATGCCCGCAATCCTGACCGGGGACCGCATCCTGCTTGAAGTTCACGGGGAGGCGGTTGCAGGGGTCGACTTCGATCAGCTCATGGTCTCCGGAGTTCAGGTTTCCGGCCGCAGCGTTCACATTGTGCTACCGCCCGCGCAGATTTTTACCGTCGCTCTGGACAACACCAGGACCCACGTCTATGAGCGCCGGACCGGACTCTTCGTTCCTCCCGATCCGAGCCTGGAAACCGAGGTTCGGGCCCAGGCGGAGCACAACCTTCGCCAGTCCGCACTGACCGCCGGCATCCTCGATACGGCCAGCAAGAATGCATGCGCCACGGTGACCAGGCTGTTGCTCGGCCTCGGCTTCAGCGAGGTGACGTGCGACTCGGGGAAATCGAGCTGACGGGGGGCGACCGCGGGTACTCATCGCAATGGAGAAAATGAGCTACGCGACGATGGTATTCCTTCGTGGTTACTTTTCTGGTGAAATAAGAACGATCAACCAACGGTGAGAAGCCAGCTCAGCCGAACGGACTTGTCGTTTGTTCCTTTCGGCGGGGATCAGACTTCCGGATCCGCGGTGAGACGTCCGGACCACGGATAAAAACCACCGGGCATCGCTACGCCTAGTCGCGACTAGCTTTCACGAAATCGTGATCCGAAGCTGGCTCCCACTTTTCAAATATGTACCAAAGAAAGCCCCACGGTACGAAGAAGAGCCACATCCAATTCTGCCAACGCAGTCTTTTCCGTCGTTTCACGAACCAATGCGCCAACATCCAAAACGGCCCGATACACGCGACAACGTGAATGACGATTGTTATGCCAAACAGCAATGGATGATTGTCAGAGTAGTCAAAAAGGTGGAAGAAGAGCCACAGATGCACGCTGGTGATTGCAGCTATGATTGCCACCCACAATGCGCGTTTATCAGAACCGATGCGGGGTTTTGAGTGCATTTCGAAAAAAATCATACGCCCATATCTCTGGTTGCTGGAATAGAGAAGGCCATGCCCGTTCCGGGTTCCGGGTGAATTTGGACGACTCGTCACTTTGCCGAACCTTTGCCCTCGGAACTGGGTTGGGTAAGAGTCGGCGGTGCCAATCCGGCAAACCCCGGAGGAAATGCAAACTGGCTCGTGCGGAATTTCCTTATGGCCTTAGCGTTTGCCGGCGATGGGGGGCGAAGCAGATCCCTCGAGTAATTTGATGATTTCCTGCTGCTGCGCCTTTGCCTCGGGCGAACCGGTGCCGCCTCGCCCGGTGTTGAGTCTGGCAAGGAGGATGGGCGCGGACCCGCTTTTGTTTTTGCGGCCGGGATCGGCGCCACGCTCCAGCAGAGCGCGCACGGCCGCGGCGCATCGCGTCCTGACGGCTTTGTGCAGCGGCGTGACTCCCCGCTTGTCGGCGGCGTTGGGATCGGCTCCCGCCTCGATCAGGCACTCGATCGTCGCCGCCTGCGCGGCGGGATTCCAGAAACCGGAACCCGGACTGCCTGCCGCGGCGGCATGCAGCGGTTCGTCGCCGAAACGGTCTTTCGCGCGCACGTCCGCGCCCAGGGCGATGAGCATTCGTACGATTTCCGGCTTATATCCCGCCGCCGCAAAGTGCAGAGCGGTATCGCCTGCGTAGATATAGCGCGCCACTGGATTGAGGAAGTATGCCTGCGCATCCTGGCGGCTGGCTCCGAGGACGAAAGAGGCCGCCGCCAATTCGGGCGATGCAGCGAGGAGCCTTGAAACTGTCGCGGGATCGCCCGTTACGATGGCATCCACCAGCTCCCGAAGAGCGTCATCGTTATCAGCCACGCTCGCGCCTTTCTTCAACCGGAATCTACACCGCTTTCAGCGCCTGCTCCAGATCCGCGATCAGATCGTCCTTGTCCTCGATCCCGACAGAAAGCCGAATCAGCCCTTCCGTGATTCCCACTGAGGCGCGCTCTTCATCGCTGAGCGAGGCATGCGTGGTGGTGGCCGAGTGCGAAGCCAGCGACTCAACCCCGCCCAGCGACTCGGCGTTGAGGAAGAGCTTGATGGCCGCGAGGAACCGTCCCGCCGCTTCGCGCGAACCGAGATCGAAGCTCAGCATCGACCCGAAACCGCGCTGCTGCTTGAGGGCCAGTGCATGCTGAGGATGGCTCTGCAATCCCGGGTAGGAAAGCCGCTTCAACTTCGGGTGTGTCGAGAGGAACTCCGCCACCGCGCGGCCGTTCTCTTCGTGCTGCTTCATGCGCAGCGGCAGCGTGCGAATGCCGCGCAGGACCAGGAAACATTCAAATGGCGACAGGATGCCCCCGGCGGCCTTCTGCACCAGCCAGAAGCGCTCTTTGTGCTCGGGCCGGGTGCCGATCAGCGCGCCGCCCAGCCCGTCCGAGTGTCCATTCAAAAACTTGGTGGTCGAATGCATCACGATGTCGGCCCCGAGCGCGAGCGGACTCTGCAGCACCGGCGACATGAACGTGTTGTCCACGCTGACTTCGACGCCGCGCGCATGCGCAATCTCCACCACCGCGGCAATGTCGGTGAGCACCATCAGCGGATTGGTGGGCGTCTCGACGTGTATCAGTTTTGTGTTGGGGCGGATCGCGGCCGCCACCGCCTCGAGATTGCTCATGTCGACATACTGAATGTCGATGCCGTAATTGCGAACGATGAGGTTGAAGAGCCGCGCCGTGCCGCCATAGACGTTGTGCGAACACATAACGTGATCGCCGGCATGCAGCGTCGCCACCAGCGCGTAGATGGCGGCCATGCCGCTCGAAAACGCGTGGCCGCTGTGGCCGCCCTCGAGTTTGGCCAGGGCGGTTTCGAGGCGATCGCGCGTGGGGTTGCCGGCACGCGAGTAGTCCCAGCCCTTGTCGGTGCCGATGCCGGTGAGTTCAAACGTGGACGAGAGATAGACAGGCACGTTCACCGCACCCGTCTGCGGATCGGGTTCCTGACCGGCGTGCACGGCGAGAGTCGCAAATTTCGGTTCGGACATGAGTTAAGCTACTAGCTCCTAGCTCCTGGCTTCTAGCTTATCGTGGCCCATTGGAATATTTCGTGGATCGGTGGGGCTAGACTCCGCCCTCAAATATCTTCTTCGACAAATACCGCTCCGCCGAATCGGGAATGATCGTGGCCACGCGCTTGCCTGCGCCCAGTTCGCGGGCCAATTCTACTGCCGCGTGGACTGCGGCGCCGGCGCTCGATCCGCCCAGGACTCCCTCTTCCGCGGCCAGCCGCTTCACCATCGCAAAAGCATCGTCATCGTTGACCATCCTCACCCGGTCGCATACCTCGCGGTGAAACGTCGCCGGGATGAAGCTCACGCCGATACCTTCCACTCGATGCTTGCCCGGCGGGCCGCCCTGCAGAATCGAACCCTGCGTCTCCACGGCAACCGTGACCAGCGCCGGGCTGCGCTCCTTTAGATAGCGCGCCACGCCGGAGAAGGTTCCGCCCGTGCCCACACCCGCGACAAAACCGTCAACGCGGCCTTCCATCTGCTCCCAGATTTCGGCGGCCGTGGTGTCGTGATGAAAGTCCGGATTGGCTTGATTGGAAAACTGGCCGGCCATGAACGCGCCCGGAATCGTCGCCGCCAGTGCTTCCGCCTGGCGAATGGCGCCGCGCATGCCGTCTTCTTCAGGCGTGCGCACCACTTCCGCGCCAAATCCCCGCATCAGGATGCATTTCTCTTCGGCGAATCCTTCCGGGACAAACAGCTTCACCGCGTACCCGCGATTCACGCCGATCAGGGCCAGCCCAACGCCGGTGTTGCCCGCGGTGGCCTCGATGATCGTTGCTCCCGGCTTGAGAAGCCCGCGTTTTTCGGCATCGAGAATCATGCCCAGGGCGGCGCGGTCTTTCACGCTTCCGCCGGGGTTGAGGAACTCCAGTTTGGCGAAGATCGAAGCCGCATCCGGGGGCACAATGCGTCCCAGCCTGAGCATGGGTGTGCGCCCTACCAACTGCGTTATATCGTCTGCGATGCGAGGGGAAAGGGAAGAGGTGGCGACTGCCATGCGGTTCAGTCTATACCGCTTCGTGAACGAACGGCACCTGCTGAAAAACTACCCTTCCTTGTCCGGATTGCTGTTTGCCGAACTACCCGCCTGGGATGACCGCACCAGAATATTCTTTACGGTATCCGCCCCAAATCCCAGGGCGACAACCGCGGCAGTCCCCTTGATGAATCCCATGCTGGCGAGTTTGTCGAACGCGCCCGAAACCACGCCAACCAACGCCGCCGACATGGCCAGCAAAGTGCGCATCATTTCAGCCATCACCTGGCTGCTCACCCCGCGACGCTGCGGAGGGAGCATCTCTGTCTGGAGTTCGCAGGCCGGAGCGGACGGATCACGCGAGTCCTGCACCTTGACCTTAACCTGAATTCGAGTTTGTCTTCGGGTCGGTGTGCCGCTGCCCTGAAAGTAATGGCAGACCTTCCACCCGTTTTCGACGTAATCTCCGGGAAAATACCACTGCGCACTCAGCCACTCAGTCGCCGCGGCTCCGTTGAGGCGGGGATCTTCGAACCGGATTGAAAAAATCACGGGCTTGAAGGACCTGGCGCGACGGGTCTCGAAAACGATCTGCGCCCTCTTCTGCTCGAATTTCTCCATCAGGTCATGGACATAGATGTCCTCCTGCATCTGGCGAAGCAAGCATTTGGCATTGCGGAGGGCCCTCCAGGAAGACGTCCCCAGCAGCCGGATCAACTCCCGCTCATGGAGTCGCAGGCACAGGGAGGAATCACGTCCCTCCGGGACCTCGTCGGGCCGGCTTACCGGCATGGCCGCGCGGATGGTAGCGTAATCCAGCGCGAGGTGCGCGGCCGCAATGGCGTGGTCGGTAGCGAAGAACGCAGGCGGATAAATGGTCGCATCGGCATCGGAGCCTTCGACAATCTGGAAGATCCGCGGAAGCGCCTCCCGCAAGTCCGTATAGTAATCCCGCGGGAACGCGCTCATTCGCTGCCGCAGTTCGGCGAACCGTCCCGCAATCAGCTTGGCCTGCGCATTGTCATCGCCAAGCTTTGTCAGCGAGGCTTCCGCCTCGTCAAGGAAACGTATCGCCTCCAAAATGTCGTGGTCCTGCAGAACAAGAGGAGAGAGTCGCTCGGCTGCGCTGGTCAGGGCATCATCCAGCGAAAAGGAAACAGAAGGGGGCGCCGTAAGCACCGCCTTCTCGAAATCTCTGCCCAGTCCTTCCAGGCGCTCGGCGATCATCAGCCGCTTTTGAAGCGACTCGATGGCCGCTTGATCGTCGCTGATCTCCTGTGCGAATGCAAACGAGAACGAGCTAAGAAACCTCAATGAATAAACGATCCGGCGCTGCTCTATCTGCAGCAGGGTCGCCAGGTACGGATCCAGATGGGAACTCGAATTGGAAATGCGGTTGCCGAGGTCATTGACCTTTCTTTCCAGTTCGACTTTCTTGAACAGGCCGGGCAGCACATCATGGCGAATCTGGTTTACGAGGTAGGAGACAAACCATCCAAAGGTGAGGCAGATAAGCACCCAATAGATCGAAAACATCCTGGTGGAGTCGCCGTAAGACATGCGCAGATTCACCGGCAGGACCTTCTCCGGCACCAGGTCGGTGGGCGCGCCCTGCGGCGCCAAGAGGCGAAGCCGAAGTTCTCCCACGCGATGGGACGGATACATCATGTCATCGAACGTGTACGCGCTCTGACTGGGCATGATCGTCAACCAGCCGGTGCCGCCGGGAGAAAGTCGAATCGAACCCTGCCCTTCCGCATGACCCCGGATGCTGAAGGTCCAGGCCAGGGAGAGGAATTCCGCCGAGTCATTGTGCAGGGCGATGGCGAAGGGGCGATTGATCACCGCGGAAACAGGCTGGTTCGCCTGCCCCGCTCCTTCCAGGGACACTTTTAACGGATCGTCCACCGCGAGCAGGTCGACTTCAGCCAATGCCTGGGAGCCGTTAAACAGCCTCATTTTGGCTTGGCTGGACCCGGTGAGGTGACTCACGTCCATCACCAGCAGGAGAGTAATTCCGGGGGCAAGCATCGCCGGCAGCGAACCGCCTCCGGCCTCCAGAGAAAACGTGATTGCCGGCGGCTGCAGGGGTATGCCCGAGGTGGCATCGAGAACCGGACCCGTCTGGAGCGCCAGGCGAACGGGGGCATTGGAATGATTGGTCAGCGGGAAGCGCGCAACCCCGGAGCCGGCCCGCAACAAGATCGGGTTGATTTGCCCAGCTTCCACCTGGGCATATCCCTTTGAGGCGATCCACGGGACGACCAGCAGCAACCACACCAGGACTCGTCTGATATGCACGGTGATCTCCGGCTGCCGGCATTTTGAAAATATCTTCCGATAGCCTGTAGCCGCCGCTCCCCTATGGTCGCGGCTCATCCATGGTGCGAAAACGTAAATGAAAACAACGGAATTCTATCGCGGCCCGGGTTGTCAAACCTAGTGGCTCGCTGCGGAGTTCGCCTTCTTTGCCCCGCGCGCCACCGGAAAGTAGCCGGTGCGCGTGCGAACGTTCAGCTTCGTGCCCTTCTGTTCCGCAGTCACCTGAACGCGGCGGAAGCTGGTGTCAGTGGTGGGCTTGGTGGAGTGATAGCCCAGCGTGTACTGGCTGCGAATGTCGCGCGCCACTTCGGCAGCGATCTGATCAACCTGCTCCATGGACTTGGGGAAATAGGCAATGCCGCCGGTTTCGGTCGAAAGCATCTCCAGCGCGCGGCGCGCGTGACGCACTTCGGAATGGCTCATCTCGTCGCCGAACAGGAGCCCGACGGCATAGATCACCGGACCGGAAAGTTGCTGCACGCGGCGGATGGTCTGTTCCAGGTTCAGGGTGGAAGCGTTGTCTTCGCCGTCGGTGATGAGAACCAGCACCTGCTTGGGCCGCTTGGCGTCATTGGCAAGCTTGTCGGCCGACGCGACCACCGCATCGTAAAGCGCCGTGCCGCCCCGCGATTCAATGTGCGACAGGCCGTCGCGCAGCTTGTTCACGTTCGAAGTAAATTCCTGGTCGATGAACGCCTCGTCGGAGAAGTTCACCACAAAAGCTTCGTCCTGGGGATTGGAGGCCTGGATCAGGTCGAGGGTGCTTTTATTCACCGCCGGACGCTTCTTCGACATGGACCCGGAGTTATCCACCACCAGCGCAATCGACACTGGAAGATCGGTGTGCTGAAAGCTGATGACGGTTTGCTTGACGCCGTCCTCGAAGATGGTGAAATCTTCCTTCTTCAAATCCTGGACCAGCCGGTTGCCGTCAAGGACTGTGGCGTTCAGGACCACCTCTTCGACGTCCTGGCGCAGGATGTAGCCGCCGCTCTCTTTGCGCACTTCGTTCCCCGCCACGGCCGGGCCCGGCGCGTCAGGCGATCGCACGGGATCGCGATCCACCGTAAGCGGCGCGGTCGGTGCGGACGCCGGGGGATTGGGCGTTTTTTGAGCTGTCAGCGAGAGGGCCGCTCCGGTGAGGAGCACCGCGGCAATCGCGCTATTGCAGTGGAGCATAGTAGCCCGTGCGAGCATGAACAGTAAGCGGAGGCAGTCCCTGGGGTGGATTCAGCTTTACCTTAACTTTACGCCACTTGCCGTCGCGGTGCATTTCCTTGGGCGTGTAGCCGATCACATATTGATTGCGCAATTCCGTCGAGATCTTTTCGGCAATGTCGCTCATTTCCGACAGGTCGTCCACGCGGAACATGCGCCCGCCGGTCTCTTCGCACAGCTCATTGAGAAGCAGCGGGCCGGAACGCTCCTCGGGCGTGGCGGCATAGGGATCGAAAAGCCCTATCGAATAAATCTCCACATCGGACTCGCGGACCTGCGAGCGGACCTCGCCCTCGGTGTAGCGGGAGCGGTTGTCGCCTCCGTCGGAAACCACCAGCAGCGCCTTGCGCTCGTGGCGGGCGTCTTTCATTTTGGCCACGCCATAGTAGATGGCGTCGAGCAGGGCGGTGCGGTGGCCGCTGCGAACCGTGGCCAGGCGAGCCTGGATGTCTTCGACGGAGTTGGTGAAGTCTTCAATGAGCTCGGGGCGATCGTTGAAGCCGATCACGAAAAACTCGTCTTCCGGGTTGGCGGTCTTGATGAACTGCAGGATCGATTCCCGGGCGCGCAGCAGCTTCGAGGTCATGGAGCCGGAAAGGTCGAAGATGATGCCGATTGAAACCGGGGCATCCTCGCTGGCGAAGGTCCGGATCGACTGCGGGCCATTGTTTTCGTAAACCTGGAAATCGTCCCTTTCGAGGCCCGTGACGAGGCGGTTCATCGGATCAGTGACGGTGATGGGCACCAGCACCATGTCCACATTCATCCGGATCATGGCTCCGGGGCGGGCCTTGGCGGCCGCAGGACCGGAGACCACCGGGGCATCCGCTCCGGCCGGCGCGCCCGTTGCCGGAGTTCCGGGAGCAGTCGTCGATGGGGGAGGAACGTGAACCTTGTTGAGGGGATCGTCCTGGGCATGAGCCCATGCCACGAAACACAGGGCTGCCAGAACATGCAGAAGCATTCGGCCGGAATGATGGGATGGACGAGTTTCCACTGAACGCTTCGAGCCCAGAATGGAATGAATTGTCCTCATGCCGCAGCACCGATTGGAATAGAACGTGATCTTAGCACGGCCGGCCGACTTCTGTTCCGCGCGGCGGCTCCGCGGTTCCATCACGTAAACTCGACACCCTGACCTGCCCTCGCCCCCCTCGGCGGCGAAGACCTGTCGTTGGGGACCCTGCCTCGGTGCTCGCGATACAATCGACCTGGAACCTTTTGCGATTCTTTCGTTTGTCAGACCCAACCGCGGGGTGAACCCCGTTTTCAGCATGGAGCACGACCTGCCGCATGGCCCACATTTACCCATTCCGCGCGTGGCGGTATAACCCCGCCTCTGTTCGTTTAGACGAGGTGGTCACGCAACCGTATGACAAAATCTCGCCGGCCATGCAACAGGCCTATTATCAACGCAGCCCCTACAACCTGGTGCGCATCATCCTGGGCCTGCCTGAACTCTTCGATGCGGAGCGAAACGAAAGTGTCTACAGCCGCGCCGCACGGGACTTCCGGGCGTGGCGCGAACAAGGCATCTTCATCCAGGAGAAGTCTCCCTGTGTCTTTGCCTACTCGCAGCGATTCCAGGTACCCGGCTCAAACCAGGTAAAGGAACGCCGAGGATTCATCGCCCTGGGCAAGCTCCACGACTATTCCGACCAGGTTGTTTTCCGGCACGAGCAGACGCTTTCCAAGCCCAAAAGCGACCGGTTGAATCTGCTCAAGGCTACCCGCGCCCACTTCGGCCAGATTTTCATGCTTTACTCGGATCCCGCGGCCAGCGTGGAGCAGATCCTGTTCGATGGGGCCGGCCCTGCCGATGCCGAAGTCCGCGACGAATACGACGTCCTGCACCGTGTCTGGCGAGTAAACGACCCGGCCGTCATCCGGCTGCTGGTCTCGGCCATGGCCGACAAAAAGCTGATCATCGCCGATGGGCATCACCGCTACGAAACCGCGCTCGGCTATGCGAAGGAGCACGCCCACGCCGCGCAGGCAAAGACGGAATCGAACGTCGGGCATTTGCCCCAGCCGGCCTGGCCCGAAGCCGCGGTCATGATGACGTTCGTGAACATGGATTCGGACGGCCTGGAGATTCTGCCCACCCACCGCGTAGTTCACAGCCTGGACGGGTTCGACGCGGGAGCTTTCGCCAACGCCGCGGGTGAGTTCTTCTGCGTGGAGTCCCTGCTGGAAACCGATGCCGCCGGGTATCTCGAGACTTTGAAGAAACAGGCCGGAACCGCGTTCGTGGCCGTGACCCGGGCCTCGGCGTTCCTGCTCAAATCCAGGCCCGAGGCCGTCGCCGGCGCACTCCGGCATCTCCCCGAGCGCCAGCGCCAGCTCGACCTGAGCCATCTGCACACCATCGTGCTGGAGCGGCTGCTCGGCCTCGATCCCGACAAAATCCGCGAGCAGACCAACGTCCGCTATCTTCGCGATGGAGGAGAGGCTGTCGAACAGGTCCGGCGGGGCGAGGCGGATGTCGCCTTTCTCACCAACCCGGTCACCATGGAACAACTGAAGGAAGTCGCCTTCGCGGGCGAAGTGATGCCCCAGAAGTCGACCGACTTCTATCCCAAGCTTTTGAGTGGTCTCGCCATCTATGCCCTGGAGTAGGTGCGGACTCGCGGCCCTGCTGCTGATCGCCGGATTCACCGCGAATCCCGATGTGTCCCTGAGAGCAAGCGCGCAGCAGACCCCGCCCCCGGTGCCGAGACCGGCGCTCTCCACTCCGCGGCCACAGCCTGCGCAAACTCCGGGTCAATCTTCCGCTCCCGCCCTTCCTCCGGTTCCTGTCCCTCCGCCACCGCCCGCGCCTCCCCGCTTTGTCATCGTGATCGACGCGGCGCATGGAGGAGACGACCTGGGCGGCCACCTCTCCAGCGGGCAGCTGGAAAAAAACGCCAACCTGACCCTGAGTGTCCGGCTGCGCTCGGCTCTCGGCGCCCGCGGCATCCAGGTGGTCACCACCCGCGAGTCGGACCAGTCCGTCGCCATGGACCGGCGCGCGGAAATCGCCAATCACGCCGACGCCAAGGCCTGCATCAGCCTGCACACGGCCGACACCGGTTCCGGCGCGCATCTGTTCGTTTCGTCGCTGGCTCCCGCGAACATGACGCGCTTTATGGCGTGGAAAACCGCGCAGGCCGCGTGGGTGACGCGCAGCCTGGCGCTCGCCGGGGTACTCAACTCCGCCCTCCTCCAGGCGGGAACGACCGTGACCCTGGGCCGAACGCCCCTCCCCGGTATCGAAAGCATGACCTGCCCGGCGGTGACCATTGAGGTGGCCCCGGAACGCGACTCCGACCACAAGGTGACTGCCGAGCCGGATGATGCCGCCTACCAGTCCCGCGTGGCGCAAACGCTGGCAACCGCCCTGCTCGAATGGCGAACCGACGCATCGCGAACGGAAGGGCGCCAGCCATGATTCCCCGCTACCAGATCATCATCTTCTCCATCCTGCTGCTGGCGTCGCTGGCCATGGGCGGAGTGCTGTGGCACCTCCGGCAGCGCGCCCACGAACGGCTGGTCGCCGGAGTGGATTCGGCGCCCACCAAGGCTCCTGAAGTCGCTCCCGCCGAAAAGGCTACCCTGATGGTCGCCAACGACGACGACAATTCCCTGCTGGCCCAGGTGCATTCGCTGCCCTTGCCCGCCGATCCGGGATCGCGCGCCCGGGCGGTGCTGGGACGGTTGCTCGAGATCTACGCCGCCAAGGATGCGAACCATCCCGTGCCCGGCGGCGCCGGTTCGGTGTCCCAGGTGTTTCTGCTGCCCTTGCCCGGAGCCGCCAACCGGCCCGTTCCGCATAAGACCAACCGAGTCGTCATCACCGATGACGGGGCCGCCTTGTCCGGAGACATTCCCTCGAGCCCCGAAATTGCGGTAGTCAACCTCACCAGCAACTTTGTCGCGAGCCATCCATCGGGCCTGGAGACGGAGACCCTCACCGTGTTGTCGATCTGCGGAACCATTCACGCCAATCTGCCCCGGGTGACGGAAGTCCGATTTCTCGTCGACGGCCAGCAGCGGCCCACTCTGGCCGGGCATGCCGACCTGACGCGAACGTACCTGGTGTCCGATGCCGCCGCGTCGGCAGGTCCGGTTCCGGCGGAGGTCTCGCATCCGTGAGTTCCCCGCCCACCATCGGCGTCTTCGATTCCGGCTTCGGCGGGCTTACGGTATTACGGGCCCTCATTCGCCGCTTTCCCGCGGCGCGCTTTGCATTCATCGGCGACACGGCGCGGCTGCCCTACGGCTCGAAATCGCGGCGCACCATCGCGCGCTACGCGGTCGAGAGCGCGCAGTTCCTGGTGCGCGAACAGGGCGCCGAATTCGTGGTGATTGCGTGCAACACGGCCAGCGCCCTGGCCCTCGATGCCATCGAGGGAGCGGTGCCCGTGCCCGTCCTCGGCGTGATTCAACCGGGGGCAACGGCCGCGCGTGCGGCGTCTCGCACCGGGGACGTCTTGGTGATCGCAACCGACGCCACGGTGCAGAGCCACGCCTACGCCGCGGCCTGCCAGGCGCAGGGCCTGCGCGCGCTCGAGAAGGCCTGCCCGCTGCTGGTGCCGCTGGTGGAAGAGGGCTGGACCAGGCATCCGGTCACCGCCCAGGTCATTCGCATTTATCTCGACGAGTTGCTGGCCGAGGCCGCCCGGCAACAGCTGAACCCCGACGCGCTGGTGCTGGGATGTACCCACTACCCGCTGCTGCGGGAGTTGATCGAGCAGGCCGTTCCGCCCGGCATGCGCGTGATCGATTCCGCGGAGTCGGCAGCCGAGGCCGCGGTGGGCATGATCGACGGTCGCGTGGTGTCGCCTTCCGCCGGCCCCGGTCCGGAAACCCGCGAACCTGAAACTCTAATCCGCTGCTTTGCCACCGATTCGGTGGAGAAATTTGAGCGGCTCGGGTCGCGCTTCCTCGACCGCCCGGTTGGCGACGTGGAACTGGTCGACCTGGGCGGCTAATACGCCGAATCCGACTGATATCCTAAGAAACGGTTGGCCCAACGCTTCCCCGAACATTGCGCGATCCCTGGAGGAATACGAGAGAACGATGATTGATCTGTCTGGCAAAACGGCCGTGGTTTTCGGGCTGGCAAACAAGCGTTCCATTGCCTGGGGCATCGCCCAGAAACTGCACCAGGCCGGAGCCACGCTGGCCATCTGCTACCAGAACGAGCGCATGAGGCTGGAGGCGGAAGGCCTGATCGCGGACTTGCCCGGAGCCACGGGTTTTCAGTGCGACGTTTCCAGCGATCAGGAGATCGATGCTCTCTTCGCCGCGCTCAAGGAGAAGTACGGCAAGCTCGACGTGCTGGTGCACGCGGTCGCCTACGCGCCGGCCGCGGACCTGAAAGGCGATTTCCTCAACACCAGCCGCGACGGGTTTCGCATCGCCATGGAGGTCAGCGTGTTCTCGCTGATCGCAGTGAGCCGCGGCGCGGTTCCGCTGATGACCGACGGCGGCAGCATCATGACGATGACCTACTTTGCCGCCGAAAAAGTGGTTCCCAACTACAACGTGATGGCCCTCGCCAAGGCAGCGCTTGAATCCGCGACGCGCTATCTCGCCGCCAATCTCGGCCCCAAAAATATTCGCGTCAACGCCATCTCCGCCGGCCCGATCAAGACGCTTGGCCGCCCGCGGCATCGGCGACCTGAGCGAAATGATGCGAGCCCACATGGAGCGCGCACCGCTGCATCGCAATGTCGATCAGCTCGAAGTGGGCGGCCTCGCCCTCTTCCTGGCCAGCGACCTCTCCACCGCCATCACCGGCGAAACCATCTACGTCGACTGCGGCTACAACATCATGGGCTTCTGACAAGATGCGGTGGCAAGGCCGAAGAATGCATAACGCGCTGACTTGCTGACTCGCTATCGCCGCGCAGCGGCGCTGACTCGCTAAAAAAGAAAAATCCGGCATTTCTGCGCTGTGGATTCGGGAAGGCTGTGAGGCCTTGAACTAAGTGCCCCATTCGACTCTGTCGACATGGTGAAATGAATTCATGAATCGGCTCCCCTTCGAACACGTACGGGAAACGCTCGCAGCCGCCCTTCTCAGCCTGGGTTTTTCCGCCGGACGCGCAGAATTGTGCGCACGCCTGTTTGCGGAAACCACCTGCGACGGCGTCTACACCCACGGCATCAACCGATTTGCGCGGTTCGTGGCCATGGTGCGCAACGGCAGCGTCGTCGCGGATGCCGAGCCAGTAGCCGTAGCGCGATTCGGAGCAATGGAGCGGTGGGATGGCCGCGGCGGCCCGGGCAATCTGAACGCCTATGCGGCCATGGAACGCGCCATGGCTCTGGGTCGCGAGCACGGCGTCGGATGCGTCGCCCTCGCCAATACCAACCACTGGATGCGCGGCGGCACCTACGGATGGCAGGCCGCCGAGGCCGGTCTGATCGGTATCTGCTGGACCAACACCATGCCCAACCTTCCTCCCTGGGGCGCAAACGAGCCATGCATCGGGAACAACCCTCTGGTGATCGGAGTGCCGCGCGCGAAGGGACCCGTGGTGCTCGACATGGCCATGTCGCAGTTCTCCTATGGAGCGCTCGAGAGCTATCGCAAACGCGGCGAAGCGCTGCCTGTCGATGGCGGATTCGATGCGGACGGAAATTTGACGCGCGACGCGGGAGCGATCGAAGCTTCGCAGCGTCTCCTTCCCGTGGGCTATTGGAAGGGATCGGGGCTCGCGGTCGTGCTCGATGCCGTGGCCGCGATGCTGTCGCTGGGCAAGGCAACGCACCAGGTCGAGGCCGATCCATTGCGGGAGACGGCGCTGTCGCAGGTATTTGTGGCCATGAACCCGGGAACCGTACCGGATTCCATAGCGGACGGAATCGTCGAATCCCTGCACACGTGCCGAAACGATGCTGAAGTTCGATACCCGGGACAGCGCACTCTCGAAATCCGCGAAGAAAATCGGAGACTGGGCCTCCCGGTGGAGGAAGCGGTCTGGGCGGAGATCCTGAAATCGCCGCTTCCCTAACCCGTGATCACTGCTTCTTCGGCGTAATCTCCGTCACCGGCAAATCCCAGTGGCTCACCAGAATCTCGAACCGCCGCTGCTCTTCCGCGTTGTATTGCGCCTGGTTGGGCCACAATTCCTTGATCATGGCCTCCTCGTCGGGATTGGCGGTGGTGGCCATCGTCGAATTCTTGAATCGAATCGTCACGCGATAATCCCAGCGCCCGTCTTCCGTGGTGTGGTAAGCCGGCGTTTCAATCTTCACCGAGAGCATGCGGCCCGTGCCCACGATCTTTTGCAGAAGCGGGTAATGATTCTTGAGGAAGAGATCGAGGAATTCCTTCTGATGCCCCCATTGCGCCTTGTAGTAATACTCAACCGTGTAGGGCTGGTCGGCGCCACCCTGCGGCGGTGCACCCTGGGCCATCAGCGGAGCGCAAGAGAGCGCTGCGACAACAACGGCAAGAGCAATGAGAAAAAATCTGCGCATGGAACCTCCACAAAGTAAGGATGACTAGCAAATATATATCGTGGAGGTCCTGTGCGCATTTTCTGGAGGAGGAAACAATTCAGTTCTTAGTTCACAGTTCGTAGTTCGTAGTTCACCGTTCATGAGCAAAATCGGTTATGGCTTCTAGGCCGGGTTTGGGGTTGAGGAGGAGATCAAAGTCCCTTTTTCCGAGTCGAGAGCAAAATCGGTTGATGGCGTCGTCAAAAACTGATCACTGACAACTGACCACTGTTGACTGTTTATGCGTGAGCGTAGGTTGCGAGAGCGTTGCGGTTGGGAATGGTCATCATCGAACCCTTGAAGTCCACCAGCTGCCGCGTCTTGAACGTGCTCAGCGTGCGGGTGACGGTTTCGCGCGATGCGCCGATGAATTCGCCGATCTCTTCGTGGGTCATGGAGAAGCGGAAGCGCCGGCCGCCGCATTCGGTGGTCTGTCCGTTGTCGCTCCAGTCCAGCAGCAAACGGGCGAGCTTTTCGGGCGCTGTGGCTGCGAGTCCTACGGTGCGCAACTGGTCGCAGGCCTTGGTCACGCTGCGGCTGAGTTCTTCAATCACCACCTGGTAAGCCTCGGGGTGGCGGCCAAGGAAGTTGAGGAAATCGCGGCGGCCGATGTGCGCCACACGGGCGGGATAGAGCGTCTCCGCAGTCACATCATAAGGACTGCCCGCAAGCGTCGAGGCCATGCCCAGGATCTCGCCCTTCCGCGCGATCGCCAGGCTCAGCCGCCGGCCTTCGCTCGAGTTGATGGAGACTTTTACCTCTCCCTCAACCACGATGTAAATACCCTGGGCCGGATCTTTTTCGGAAAAGATCACCACGTTGGCCGCATACGAAGAGGGGAACTGCATCGACTGCAAATCCTGCAATGCCGCAGGGGTCAGTTTGTTAAAGAACTCGCCGGCCGGCTTGGCCAGGTTTCTGCAATTGCTCGATGTCGTGTATGTAATTTCCATGTCGAACCCTCCTCGTCAGATTGCCTGTGCATGCGGTTGCGTGATTTCTTCAGCCAGATATTGGGCCCAGGGGGAACTGGCTACCAGCGTCGCACGGGTCTGAGCATAGATTTCTCTCAGCACCTGCTTGCCGTCCGCATCCGCATAAATCACGTTTCGTAAATCGATGATTACCGTTTTTTGTTCGAGCTGCGAAGCTGTTTCCACCCAGACTCGTTTGAGTTCCGCAACCCAAGGCCCCGCCACCCGCCCTTCCAGCGTGATCGCGATTGCCTTGTCTTGATTTTGAATCGTGATCTTTAACGTATGCCGGCCCGCCTTTGAGCCACGCCTTTCCTATATGCATGGGGCGTGCCAAAGTGTGTGCCAGATCACATCAGACGATCCGGGCGTTGAAAATACAGCACTTATTTTGAGATGGAGTGATTCGGGAAAGGAGAGTGACGAAGCCCGGTGACGAAGTGACGACGACGAAATATCGTCGCGAAGACGTTCCTTCGTCAGTTCGCAGTTGTCAGCTGTCAGCTGTCAGCTTTCAGTTGTCAGATTTTTTTTGCGAGTGCCAGCGACACCGTTCTCAGTCCCTCGTTCTCAGTTGCTTTCTTTGGACTGGACTGCGAACTAAGAACTGCGAACTATGAACTGTGAACTACGAACTGTACTCACTGCGTTCAATGCCGAGTTTTTTCAGTTTGGAATTTAAGGTGGTCCGCTTGACGCCAAGACGCGCGGCCGCGCCTTCCGGTCCGCCGATCTGTCCCTTTGTCTCGCGCAGCACGCGTAATATATGTTCGCGTTCCGCAGCGCGCAGGTTGGGATTCTCGCTCACCGCCGCTTCCGCCTCTTCCTCTTCGTCGTCGCTCTCCAACTCGGCCAGCGGCACATAGAGGATCGAGCCCCGCGTAAGAATCACGGCCCGCTCCAGCAGGTTCTCGAGCTCGCGAATATTGCCCGGCCACTTCCACCGCACCAGGGCCGCCATCGCTTCGTCGGGAATCTTCTCGATGTTCTTGCCCATGCGCCGGCTGTGCGTGGCGACAAAATGCCGCACCAGCACGGGAATGTCGCTGGCGCGGTCGCGCAGCGGCGGAGAGAAAACCGGAAACACCTTCAGCCGGTAATACAGGTCGGCGCGAAATGTCCGTTCCGCCACCATCTTCCCCAGGTCGCGATTGGTCGCTGCAATCAGGCGCACGTTCACGCTGATGGGCCGCGTTCCGCCCAGCCGTTCAAACTCGCGCTCCTGCAGCGCCCGCAGCAACTTGGGTTGCAGATCCACCGGCATCTCGCCGATCTCGTCGAGAAACAGCGTTCCCTCGTTCGCCAGTTCGAGCCTGCCCAATTTGCGCGCGATGGCCCCGGTGAACGCACCCTTCTCATGGCCGAACAATTCGCTTTCCAGCAAACCTGCCGGAATTGCCGCGCAATTCAGCTTGACGAAGGTGCGATCGCGGCGCGGGCTCAGCCGGTGAATGGCGCGCGCCAGCAATTCTTTGCCCGTGCCCGTCTCGCCCTGGATCAGCACCGTTGCGTCGGTTGGCGCCACCGTTTCAATATCCTTCAGCACCTGGCGCAGGCCGGTGCTCTCCCCCACGATGTCTTCAAAGCGATTTTCGACGTTGATTTCTTCTTCGAGGTATTGCTTCTCCTGAGTGAGGCGGTCGCGCAACTCGGCAATCTGGCGGAACGCCACGGCGTTGCTCACCGCCATGGCCACCTGGTCGGCGAGCTGGGCCAGCATCGCCGCATCCTGCGGGCCAAAGGCAGACTCGCTGCGGCTGGCCACCGCCAGCGCGCCGATCGGATTCCCGCGATGAATGAGCGGAACCCAGCAACCCGACTGCATGCCCAGGCTGGTAAGGTGCCG
Source organism: uncultured Acidobacteriota bacterium (assembly GCA_963730805.1). Taxonomy (GTDB): domain Bacteria; phylum Acidobacteriota; class Terriglobia; order Terriglobales; family Acidobacteriaceae; genus Telmatobacter. The sequence continues at coordinate 577,421 of CAVSTL010000008.1, forward strand.
CACCCCTTCCGCCGGAAAGTGCGATCCCCCGATCTTGTTCAGCACCACCGGTTCGCGCGTGCGAAACGCTTCTCCTGATGGCGAACCCTCAAGTGGTAAACGTACATCGCCGCGCGGAAGCTTATCCTCGCTTCCCAGAAACTGCACCATCATGGAATTTCTGGGTTCGTCAAAGAGGCCGAGAGTCGCGGCATCGTGGGGAATTACCTCTCCAATGCTCGCCGAGATCGCGCCCAGCAGTTTGCGCACGTCCATGTTGGCCAGCAAGGCGCTGCTCAACTGCAGCATCACCGCTTCTTCGGCGCGCTTGCGGTCGGTGAAATCCCGCGTCACCTTGGAAAAGCCAATCACTTCTCCGCTCGAATCTCGAATCGCGGATAGCACGATGTCCGCCCAGAACCGCGAGCCGTCCTTCCTCACCCGCCAGGCCTCTTCTTCGATTCGTCCCTTCTGCCGGGCCATGCGCATCAGTTCCGCGGGCCGGTTGCGATCCCGGTCCTCCTGCGTGAAGAACCGCGAGAAATGCTTCCCCACGATCTCGTCGGGCGTATAACCCTTGATGCGCTCCGCACCCGGATTCCAGGTCATCACATTGCCGTCGCGATCGAGCAGATAGATGGCGTAATCGCGCACGCTGTCCACAATGGAGCGCAGTTGAAGGTCCTGCCGGCGCGCCGTCTCAATGGCTTCTCTTTGCTCGGTCGCATCGCGTACATAGCTCAGCGTCACCACTCCATTGATGGTGTGCATCGGCTTGAGCATGATGTCCACGGGGAATTCGCTCCCGTCCTTGCGCAGGCCGAACAGGTTCATTGCCGCGCCCATCTGACGCGCCCGTGGATGCGCATTGTAGTTTTCGCGGTGGCTGGGATGGCGGCCCCGGAAGCGCTCCGGAACCAGGGCCTCTACATGCATCCCTGCAAATTCTGTGCGGGTGTAACCGAAAAGCTCCGTCGCGCGCGGGTTCGCATCGCGGATCGCACCACTGGCGTCCGTGACAAAAATCGCATCGGGAGAAAACTCAAAGAGATTCTCCAGCGCCACGTGGGCGAACTCGGCATTGCCTGGTCCAGGCGTATGCGGCGCGTCCCAACCCGGGGAATCGGAAGAGCGCATGACCTCGGTGTCCTTGCCGCCACAATACCTCTTCTTGCGGCTAGTTTGCAAACGTAAGCGGTGGAGCGAGTTCTGTCGGTTGATGACATGCGGGGATGCAAAACCAGGCGGGGAAATATGGGCCCTGTGCGGGTCTCTCGAAAGCGATCTCCTGAATTCTGCACCCTTCCGCCACCCACCCGAATCCAAAGGGCGAACAGGAGACTTCAACCAGACATGGCTCAGAAGATCGCATTCATCACCGGCGGCAATCGCGGACTCGGATTTCAAACAGCGCTCGATCTCAAGAACGACGGCGTCAAGGTGGTCATTGGCTCGCGCGACGCGAAGCAAGGACAGCAGGCAGTGGAAAAGCTTCGCGCCGCGGGCGTCGACGCCGACTCGATCCAATTCGACATCACCAATGAGGCCGATCACAAGGCCGCCTACGATTACTTCAACTCGAAGTATGGGAAGCTCGACATACTGGTGAACAACGCGGGCATCGCCGGCGGAACGTTCCCCGGAACCGGCCCCGAACACTCCGCCTCCGACGTTCCCAGCGACCTGCTGCACAAAGTCTTTGAGACCAATTTTTTCGCCCCGGTGGCCCTCACCAGGACCTTGCTCCCACTGCTCAAGAAGAGCCCCGCGGGACGCATCGTAAATCTCTCCAGCATTCTCGGCTCGCTCACCTTGCAGGCCGATCCCAAGTCGCCCATCTATAACGCGAAGTCGTTTGCTTACGACGCGTCGAAGACCGCCTTGAATGCGTTCACCATTCATCTCGCATATGAGCTGCGCGGCACCAATATCAAGGTCAACTCCGCGCACCCCGGCTGGGTAAAGACCGACATGGGCGGCGACCAGGCTCCGATGGAAATCAGCGAAGGCGGCAAGACCAGCGCCGAGCTCGCCACGCTGCCCGACAGCGGCCCCACCGGCGGCTACTTCCACCTCGGCAAACCCCTCCCCTGGTAAGCCCTGTTTCGCTGCGTAATCCCGCAGAGGCAGACCGGCTCACCGGATGCCTCTGCCGGGGGTCACATTGGGTGCAAGGTGAAGCGTCAGACCCAGCGCAACCAGCAACGCGACCAAATAGAACCACGTGCTCCAGTCATCCTCGGCCGGTTTGTCTTTGGTGAACAACCGCCACCCCACCCCCGCCGCGACGAGAAAGAAAAGGTTCTCGCCGGTGTAAAGCCAGAGAGCAAGAACCGCCGCGAGCAGGCCCACCCGCTCCACCTGGCCCAGCGCATCCACCGCCTTGGCCCCGTCGAGAACCCACACCGGAATCAGATTCAGGATATTCAGAAACGCCCCGGTTCGCGCCAGCGCGGCCCACACCGGCGCGTGCGTATGGGTGTAGATCAGGTAACAGCCCGCCGCGGCGATCCACCCTGCGAGCGGCCCGGCCAGGCTGATTTGGGCCCTGGCTCGTTTCCCCACCCCCATCGCGTCCCACTTCACATACGCGCCCAGGCCGGGAAGAAAAACCGGCATCTCCGCCGGCAGCCCGCGGCGCTTGATATCGATGTAGTGGCCCATCTCGTGGATGAGGATGGACACCGCGATCCCCACCCCGTAGCGCCAGCCGAACAATCCCGCGTAAAGCGCGATGAACCACAGAAAGCTGAACAGGAACTTGAGCTTGAAGATCGCCAGCAGCAACCCTTTGCTCTTGGCGAGCAGAATCGCGAATGGCGCCACCGGTCCCAGTTTGCGGATGACGGGATGGTTCTGCCGGGCCGCCGCTTCTTCCCTGCCGGCCTGCGTCATCTCCAGCACGCGCACGTGGTCGCGCACCCACTCCGCCTGTTTTGAATCGTGCGGAAGCAATGGCAGGGAGCGATTCCACATCTCGCGAGCCTGTCCATAGTCGCCTTTGGCTTCAAGCGCTTTTGCATCCCGGGCCAGCGCGCTGAGTTCGGCGCCATGGACCAGCGTGTGGCATTCCGGGCAGGCGGTGGCGCCCAGCGGAATCGCATGCCGGCAATGGGGGCATTCGCGAACCACCGATGGTGTGAGTGTCGACAAGGAAGACCTGCGCTCTTCAGGCGGTCACGCGGTATGGCCCGTCCACATCGAGCGGTTTGGCAGCCGTCATGCGGAACGCGATGCTGAGCCCTACAAATAGAATAACGAGGCCCAGGACGCCGGAACCCGGGTGACGTAATTCCAGGAAGGGTGAGGCCAGGCCCACGAAGAACAACTGCACGAGAAACTTGACCAGGTTGGGCTTTTCCCTCGGCGCAGCGGATGGCGTGCTGGTAGTGTCATCTGCAGCAGGTGCCGCATCGGTCGACTCGTTAGGGCGCGTCTGCGCCTGGCGATGGTCCTGATGCTTGATGGTCATTTCAATCCATACCGGCACAGCGGAGAGCGAAATCGCGGCGTACGTCAGCAGAACAGCCGCGATCTGGTAGCGACGCCCGCCCATGCCGTTCGATCCTTTCATCATCCCCGTCGCCACCAGCCATCCCACCGCGAGCGCAAGATAGCCGATGCTCCACCCCGTGACGATCACCACGGTGGCATAAAGGATGAGACCCAGCACCGCCGCCCCGGCGCCCAGCAGCAGCCCTCGCAAAAACGCGGCGTGGCTATCGGTCGGCTGGCCCTCGCGCGCCTCGCCGGCGCATTTCCCGCAGGCCATCTGCGAATTCACGCGGAAATACTCTCCCGCAATCGCGTTGCCGCAAATGCGGCATCGCTCGGTGCCCGGGATGTGCGCATACTCGGCGGTGGAAAACTGCGGAACGTCCGAACCCGCGGCGGGCGTCGTGACTGGGGCTATGACTTGCTGGTCGTCCGGCATCTTGCACGCCAGCTTACCACCGGAATTGCGAGAATTCCACGGCAATCCACAAACAAAATGCGCGGACGGCATCCCATGCCGCCCGCGCATTTCGCGCCAGTCGCCGGTTTTGACTAGTGGCTGAAGTTGAGGTTCACATCCGGCAGCACGCCGGTGCCCTCTAAGCGTACGCCGTCGAGCAGGCCTGGATCGAGACCCAGCACTTTCAGGACCGATGGCGCCACCTGCAGCGTTCCCACTTCGCTGTACACGGTGCGATGCGTGTACGAGGGATGCGAGATCAGCAGCATCACGTTGGTGTCGTCGTGAGCAAACCCGCCGTGCTCCTCCTGCTTGGTGTTGCTGCCGGTGTAAGTGACGCCCGGCGTCGGTGTGACGATGATGTCCGGGGTGCGCGGATCCTTGGTTGGGTCGTTGTAGTTGAGGGCGAGCGTCGCACCATAGTAGATCTGGCCGCCGCCCCAGGTGGTGCGGTTGGCTTCAAGCAGCGATACGGCCGCATCGGTGTAGGAGGGGTTCGTCAGCCACAGGAGCGAGACGTCGTCTTCGGTGGCGCCAACGCCGGTTCCATTCGGATCCTCAGACGGAGGCATCGCGGCGTGAAGCTCATTGGAGATCAGCGTTGCCGGCGACAAGCCGTTGTGCGTCTTTCCCGGCACCGCATTCCATTGGTTGGGATCGATCGGCGACTGGCCGTGCTTGGCCGTGATGATGATCAGCGTCGAATCCAGCAGGCCGCGGTTCTTGAGGTTCCGCACCATTTCGCCGATGGAGTCATCCGCGAACTTGATTTCGCCGGCGAGAGTCGAGGTCGGGGTTCCGGCCGCATCCGTGTAGCCGCCCTTCAGCCCGTTCTCAATGTACTTCTGACCGACGCTAACGGCCTGGAAGTTCATGCCGAAAATGGTCGGCGTCTTCGATGCCGGGCCGCCCAGGTGTTTCTTGCCGTTGATCCAGTTGAGGACAGCGTTCACCTTCAGCGTGTCGTAGCACTTGATGTTGGTAAAGCTGTTGGTCCAGGCGGTCAGATCGGCCGCTGTATCCGGGATCGAGGAGCAGTTCACGCCATCCGGCGTCGTCACTCCGGGAAGCGCGACCACCAGCGAGTTGATCTCGGGCCCATAGAAATCATCCAGCTTGCCGCCATGGCCGGCAACTGACGAGTAGGACGGGTGCTTGTCGGACCACGCCACGTAGCCGCCGGCCGCGTGAATCAGGCCGAAGATACTGTTGGTGCGCACAAAGTCCGTCGGCAACACCGGAGCGCATCCCCTGGCGGGATCGCGATCCATCCTGGTCGTATCCAGAGAGGCCTCCGTCCCGTCGGTCAGGCTGGCTCCCGGCGCGCCGCCGTTCAGCTTCGTGTAGTCGAGATCGATGGCTTCTTCATATTCGGTCGTGAAGCCCGTGGGAGCTTTCCCGGGCGTGCAAGGCCCAGGGCCGTTTCCATACCAGGTCGCCGTCGCGGGCCCGTCAAGAGAGCGGTCATACGCTACGTCGTAATACACACCCATCGTCCGCGGGGTAGCGCCGGTGACGATCGACATCAATCCGGGAAACGAGTCGGAGGTCTTTGAGGTGCTGGCGTTGACATAGCTGACGCCCGTCCGGTTCAGCTTGGCCAGATTGGGGCAGTAGGGCTCGCCGTTGTTGACCCCGGCAACTCCGTGTACGCAATTGGTGAAGTCGACGGCGTGCATCCCGTCAATGCTGATCAGCAGAACGTGCTTGATCGAACTGTCGCCGAGGTCTCGGTCGTTTTGAGCAGAGGCGCCCAGCATGAAAACCGCGGCAGCCATCGCAACCAGGGAAAATCGTTGGTGCATACATCCTCCTGAGGGGAAATGAGTCACGTTTCACGTGACCGGAATGGGACTGATGGAACAAAGGAAAATTGCAAACCGGAATGCAGCATCGGCCACGCGTCCGGCCCTCTCCCGGTGGGACTTGGAGCTCGATTCAAGTTATGAACACACTGCAAACGCCGGGAACAGGACGCGCCCGATCCGGGTTATGTCGAGTTAACGGAAATGGTTTTTCAGGCCAGGATCAAGAACCCGCTGTGACGCGACGATGTGGGAAGATTCTCATCCGCAGAGAACTATAGGAGGCTGGGATTGGTCTCTTGGTTACGGTCAGGTTACAGCCGGGTTAAATCTTGCGCACGGCCGGATCGGCCATAAAACAGGCCACAAATCTCACATCTTGCCTCCGTCGTCCACGCCTTCCATGAACCGGCCGCGCGCCTCGTAGTAGATTTTCAGCATGATGTTCACCAAACGCCTGCGCGATGGAGTGCGGCAGGGCGACATCACGTGCAGCGTACGCATATGGACCCGTCCCCATGTGAGGGTCGGCGCCCGATACCAAATGGATGAAGGCGAAATCGAGATCGACTCGATCGAGCCGATCGGGCTCCCCGACATCACTCCGGAGCTGGCCCGCGCTTCCGGATTTCTCGGCGTCCTCGATCTGCTCAAAGTGGCGAAGCACGGCCGAGGCGAGAACATCTACCTCATCCGCTTCCACTACCTGCCGCCGGCGCGCACCAGGGCGAAACGTTCCCGGCCCGTGAGCGAGTAATCCAAGACCCCCTCTTGCATTTCGATACAATGCAAGCTGGTCAATGACTACCGCCCAGCCCCCGCGAAAGCCCATCAACACTCCACGACAGGTGCTGTTCGCCAGCCTGGTCGGCACCGCGGTCGAATTCTTCGACTTCTACATCTACGCCACCGCAGCCGTGCTGGTGTTCCCGCGTCTCTTTTTCCCCGCATCGAATCCCGCATCCTCCACGCTGGCCTCGCTGGCCACGTTTGCCATCGCTTTCGTGGCGCGGCCCATCGGCTCGACGGTGTTCGGCCATTTCGGCGACCGCATCGGCCGCAAGCGCACCCTCGTCCTCGCTCTCACCACCATGGGCCTGTCCACGTTCATCATCGGCGTGCTGCCGGGTTACGACGCCATCGGCATCACCGCTCCCCTGCTGCTCGCCCTCTGCCGGTTCGGCCAGGGCATCGGCCTCGGCGGCGAATGGGGCGGCGCCGTCCTGCTCGCAGTCGAAAACGCCCCACCCGGCCGGCGCGCACTCTACGGCATGTTCCCCCAACTCGGCGCGCCCATCGGATTTCTTCTCTCTGGAGGCGTCTTCCTCCTCCTCTCGCGCTTCCTCACCGACCAGCAGTTTTTCGCTTTCGGATGGCGCCTTCCCTTCCTGGCCAGTTCCCTGCTCGTGGTCCTCGGCCTCTGGGTCCGGCTGAGCATCACCGAAACTCCCGTGTTCCAGGCCGCCGCTCTTCGCTCGCGCCGTGCGGCCGTCCCCATCTTCTCCGTCTTCCGCCATCACGCGCGTGAACTCGTCGCCGGCATCCTCGCCAGTCTCGCGACCTTTGTTCTCTTCTACCTGATGACCGTCTTTGCCCTTTCCTGGGGAACCACCGCTCTCCACTACAACCGCGCCACGTTTCTCATCATTCAACTGGTGGGAGTTCTCTTCTTCGCGCTCACCATTCCCGTCTCCGCGCTTCTCGCCGAACGCGGCCGCCGCCCCGTGATGTTCGCGGTCAGCGCCCTGATCGGAATCTTCGGCCTCTTCCTCGCGCCGCTCTTTTCCGCCGGTACCATCGGCGCGCTCACCATGACCATCCTCGGACTCGCGCTCATGGGCCTGACCTACGGTCCGCTCGGAACCATCGTCTCAGAGTTGTTCCCCACCTCGGTCCGCTACACCGGAAGCTCGCTCGCGTTTAACCTCGCCGGCATCTTCGGCGCGTCCCTGGCGCCCTACATCGCCACCTGGCTCGCCCGGACCTATGGCCTGCCGTTCGTTGGCTACTATCTGGCCGCCTCCGCCGTGGTCAGCATCCTCGGGCTCTGGCTGATTCGCGAAACCAGGGACGACGACATCGCCGCATAAGCGATCCAGCGATACACTGTTGGGGCAACAAATCCGAGCATCCTGAACAGCCGTTGCAGAGCCCAGTGTTTGAAAAAACACGACTTTTAGGCTGCGGAAAAACTCGATACGGAGAGAGGCGGGAGTTTTAGGCTGCGAAATAACTCGATACGGAGGGAGGCGGGGGTTTTAACCCCCGCATAAAGCCAGCAGAATTCAATGCGGGCTTTAGCCCCGGATGCTTTGTCGACGATGCCGCCGGAGTGATCCCGTCATGTCGTTTAACACACCATCCCAAACCGAAAGGTCACGATGAGCTCTTCCCCGCAATCCGCCGCGCTTCCTTCCTGCCGCCTGCTGCAATCGGGCGAGTCCTTCATCGGCAAGCAGGGCCTGCAGTATGCGGTCGCCATCTCCTCTGAAACCGTCGGCGCACATGCCATCCACATGCAGCTGGTCACCATTCCCCCCGGAGGCCGCGCCCGCGCCCACAAGCACGCCACCCACGAGACCGCGATCTACGCGCTTACCGGCACTTCGGGCGTGTGGCACGGAGAGCGCCTCGAGCACCACACCATCGTCGAGCCTGGCAGCTTCTTCTATATCCCCGCCGACGTTCCCCATCTGCCCTACAACCCCAGCTCCACCGATCCTGTCGTCGCCGTAATCGCCCGCACCGACCCCAACGAACAGGAGAGCGTCGTGCTCCTGCCTGAGCTCGACGCGATTCATCCCGCCTGACCATCAATTGCCCGGAACTCTTGGTTCAGAGATCTCCCGGGCCACCGGTGCTTTCGTTGAGCGCATTGGCGATTTGGCGTAAGGCGAGAGCTGTCGCGACGATGTGCGCATTGGCAGGAAATGCCGTTATCGCTTTGTGGCATTGGCCCGGCCGGATCGCTTTGTGATTGCGCTCTTCGGCAATCGCGGAACAGCCTTGACGCCCGCCCACAGCGTGGCGATGGTTTGCTCGACCACGAGAGTCTGGTCAGGCCGGTCAGGGACAACCCCCTGTATGACCATAAGCGTGGCGAGGCCGAAGATCGTGTACCACCAGGTGTGGGCTACCACGATGTCATCCTTACCCGGCAATCCTTCATCCCTGGCAACTTCGAAGAAAAGCTGTACGAAACGTTGGAACAACGGCTTGCCGATGTCGTCGATATATTGTCCCGCGCGGATGCCGTTGCGGTTCTCCGGCCCGAAGAAGACGTTGCGGAACTGCTGTGGATGGGCGGTGCAGAACTGAATCAACCCACGTGAAGTCGCAAAAAGGCGCTCCTTCGGTTCTGAATACCCAGCGGCAATCGCGTCGAAGTTCTGTATCAGCAATCCGATCGTCTCGCGGCTCAACTCGGCAAAAATGTGCCATTTGTCGGGGAAATGCTGATAGATCACGGCGTGCGTATAGCCGATCTCTTTAGCGATCTCGCGTAGCGTCACGGCTTCGTAACCGCGATCGGCAAACATCTTGCTGGCAGCCGCAAGGATCTCGCCCCGCAACCTCTCCTTGCGCTCTACCCGTCGACTTGGTGATGTGGATGTCACTTCTTTAGCTTAGTCTTTCTTGGCGATTTTGCGACCAATTGTTAATTTATAACCATCGGTTAAAACCATCGATTAATTTGCGACCAATGGTTAATTCAGTCCTCTAATGGTCAGGTCGCTGATTTGGATGGGCGGCCAATTACGAGCCAAAAGGAGAAAACGAAATGTATTTAGTCATGGGAATTACAGGAAAAGTTGGGGGCGCCACCGCGCGCCACCTGCTGAACCAAGGTAAACACGTGAGAGCACTTGTGCGCGACCGCGGGAATGCGGCGCAGTGGGCAGACCAGGGCGTGGAGTTGGTGGATGGAGACTGGAACGATGCGACAGCCGTTGCGGCGGCGCTCAAAGGTGTTGAGGGCGCGTTTGTCATGTTGCCGTCTGTATGGGCACCCTCGCCTGATTTCAGAGAAGCAAAGGGCGTGATTGCGAACTATGTCGAGGCCCTAACCAAAGGAGTGCCCCCGCGGGTGGTCGCGCTCTCGTCGATGGGCGCGAATAGAACAAGCGGTCTGGGGATGATCACGGCCTTATCACTCCTGGAGCAAGGTCTTCGCAGCCTGCCATCTCCGGTCGCATTTGTGCGCGCGGGCGGCTTTTTCGAAAACTTTCTTTTTGGTTTGCAGGCCGCCCAGGGCGGAACACTACCGGTCTTCTACAATCCTACAAACCGGAAATCGACAATGGTCGCATCAGACGACATCGGCGCAGAGGTGGCAACGCTCCTGACCGGGCCGGCGTGGTCAGGGAATCGCGTCATCGAATTGGGTTCGATGGTAAGCGCAGATGAAGTGGCCGGACAATTGGGTGAAGTCCTCAAACTCGACGTAAAAGCCTTTGCAGTCCCGCGCGCAGGGTGGGCGGCAGCGTTCGAGCAGTTCGGCGTCCCGAAGGGCCACACTGGACCCGCCGAAGAAATGTTTGACGGCATTAACGCGGGATGGATGGGCCTTGGAGTCACGGGTACGGAGCACGTAGCGGGTAAGACGTCTGCACGCGATGTGTTTGCGGCTGCGCAGAACGCCATCAAGGCGTAAGTCCCGGGCAAGTAACTTCAGCGCCCATGGGGGCGGGAACAGCCAGCTGTGGCCACCGTGGCTTCGTGTTCGACTGGCGATTCCTGCCTCTGCTGCTCAGCCATGGCCGACTTATTCGAGAACGATTTAAACCATTTAACCGGCAAGTAGGGAGCGTTTCTAATGAAAACTGAACACACAATCAATAAATCCGCGCCGGTGGGTCGAGCAACTCAAATAGCCGCGATGGCAGTAACCGTCCTTGTTGCCTTCATGTGGGTGTACTTCGGAAGGCTATATCTAATCCACGATCCCGGCGAATGGAGAATTGCCAATCAGCTGCTCGGATACCCGCTCTATATCATCCCTCTGATTGGCGTGACTCACATCCTTGGCGGCGTGGGACTTCTGATCCCCAATGTGCCTCGATTGACTCAGTGGATTTACGCTGGCCTCGTGATCGATCTTTTACTCGCGTTCTATTCACAACTGAATGGGGGTGGCAGTACGTGGGATAAATTTGATCCGATTCTCGTGATGGCGTTCGTCTTTGCTTCGTATGGATTGAGGCGCTGCATGCGGGCGAACCGGTGGTCGATTTGAAGAACACTGCCGGCGGGCAGTTTTTACAGGCACGCCGCGAAGGCCCAACGAGGGGCCGCCCTATCTCTCATTCGAAGCTTTAACGTGCAAGTCGTCCCTTACTTTCGAAGTGGCGACAGTTCAAATGGCGAGAACAGGGAGATAACCGGCCAATAAGCTGAGCCATGTGATCTTGGCTGCGAGTAAGAAGCTATATTCTCTTTCAGTTGGATTTTCTTCAGGAGGAGGAGCTTCGCAGCCGGCTGAGATCTTGGCGGGTCAACGTCGACGGCGAAGCCCCTTTGAGGTAACGATCCTCTTTGTCCCAGTGCCGGCCGGGCTGGAGCAGCTTGCTGTCTGCTGGGCCGACGGCTGCGACCAGATCATCATACGCCTGTGTCCGATCTGTAAGCGCGATTCGATTGTTGGTCACGGTCGGCGGCGCAAGCAGGCGCACGACGAGCATCACGACTGGATCGGGATTCGGCGTGGCCGCTGCCCGGACTGCGGCACGACCTTTACCTTTCTTCCGCTGTTTTCGCTTCCGTACACTCATTTCAGTTTGTTTGCACGCTGTCAGGCATTGTGGAAACGCTTCAAGGAACACTGCTCATTGGAGAGGGCGGCACCGAAGCTGAAGGATGCTGATCGGGTGCCCGACGCTTCCACCGTTCGTCGCTGGTCGTCGGGCGTCGACTGTTCTGAGCCCGCAGTTTCATTCGTTCGACAGGCCACAGCTTGCGTAGCTCGGTGGCTTCAGCGAGGTAATCCTGACCATCCGCGGGCAGCCCCGTTGTCCTGGATGACTTCGGCTCTGGAGATCCTCTGGCCCTTGCGCCTGTAAAAAAGTTGGCTCACCTACCATCCTTGCCTGGGAACGAGTCAAGAGTGATTCCAGACTGGGTTGCGGAGGCGAAGAAGAGCCGTGGGCCACGATGTGGAAACACTCAAGGGCCGTCTGCCGCTGCTGGAGTACTTGCGGCGGCAGAACTGGGCCGGCCGGCCGGCCGGCCGCTTCGAGTATGTCGGGCTGTGTCCGCTGCACAAGGAGAGCCGGCCGTCGTTCTATGTGAACACGCGCAAGGATGTCTTCTACTGCCACGGCTGCGGGCAGGGTGGCGATCTGATTCGCTTCGTGCAGTTGTTCCGTCAAGCATCATTCCGTCAGACCCTCGCCTATCTGGATCCACAGACCCATCAAGAAGCTGATTGCACAGCGTTACTCGAGCAAGCAGCCGGTTTCTATCAGCAGCAGCTGGGGTACTATTCGGAAGCGCTTGAGTATCTGTGTCAACGTGGACTTCATGATCTTGCTTTAATCCAGGAGTTGGGCATCGGCTATGCACCAGGCGGAGTTTTGCGCCACCATCTCACGACCCAAGGCCATTCATTTTCGCTGTTGCGAGAAGCCGGCTTGATCAACAACCAGGGCACAGATGCTCTCTATCAGCGCGTCGTCTTTCCGTTGCGCCAGGGCGAACACATCATCAACCTCTACGGCCGCAGCATCGGCACTGCCTTCGCTCATCGCTTTCTGCCCGGCGGCAAGGGTGGCTTGTATGGGTGGGAGAAGGTACGGTGCTGCTCTGAAGTGATTCTTGTCGAAGGCCTGTTCGACTATGCCGCGTTGCGACAGGCGGGGTTTTCCAACGTGACCTGCTCGCTGGGCACGCATCTCAACATAGACCAGTTCCGGCAACTATGTGACGGCCCACGCATCGTCTATATCGCATTCGACGATGATGCCAACCAGAGTGGACAGCAAGCAGCAGAACAGCTGGACCATCACCTTGCCGCGCACGGTATTTCCACTCGTCGCGTCCTGCTGCCTGAAGGACACGATCCCAACTCTTTCTTCCTCGGCGGCGGAGATGCGCGTCAGTTTCAGTCCCTTATGGAGGCCGCAGAGCCATGAAGTTCCGCGTAGTCCAAGAGAAGGCGGCGTCAGGCGCACACAGCCCCGTTTATGTGATCGAACAAGAGACCGGCCAGGGCGTGGGCTGGATCAACCGCTACCTGGACCGTGAGCACGTCCGGCACCTTGCTTACAAGAGCCTTTATAGCTATGCGCACAGCCTGTTGTACTTCGTCCGCTGGTGGGAAGGCGTTCATCATACCGGCGACATCTCCGAGGCGAACCTTACCGAATCGACTTTACTTGACTACATCCGCTTCCAGTCCAGTCGGCAACCAGCGCCATCTGCCTCCACCATCAACGACCGCGTGGCTTGTGCCGATCGCGCTATCCGAAACGAGTTCCCCGATGCTCCCTGTCAGGCCGCACCCGGCTTTCATCAGGTCTACCTACATCGCAGGCCACTGGGGATCGGCCGGCCCAGGTTCGATCTCAGCAGACTGCGCGTGCGAGAACCGAGACTCACCATCGTTCCTCTCTCGGTCGACGAAGTGGCGCGCTTTTGGTCCAGCTTTCGCAGCGCGCGCGATCTGGCCATCGTGGGCCTGATGCTCATGCATGGCCTGCGCTCGGCTGAAGTCATGGCCCTGAACCGCGATGACGTGCTGTTATCCGAAGGCCAACTCCGCGTGCGCGGCAAGGGCGGCAAGATGCGCTTCCCGCCTCTGGCGCCGGAGACCACGCAACTACTCGATCACTACCTGCGCCTTGAGCGGCCTGATCGCTGCTCAGCAGCACTGTTCGTGGTGTTGAAAGGACCTGCCCGCGGCCAACGCATGACGCCGGCCGGATTACGTTCCCTGTTCCGCCATCATCGCCGCACCACCGGCGTAAAGATCGCCAACCCGCACCGCTTCCGGCATACCTTCGCCTCGGATATGGTGCGCGCCGGCATCAGCCTGCCTGCCCTCATGCAGTTGATGGGGCATGCCGACATCGAAACGACGCTGCACTATGTGCAAGTGTCTCCACAGGACGTGTATCTTCAGTATGCCCGCGCCGCAGCGCAGTGCATCCATCCCCAGCCGAGGATCGCTTCGTGAAGCGTTGGCGCCGTCCTCCGCTCCAGCATCCGCTGGCTCCGGCCTTCGCCCGTGCCCTTGAGTCCATTTGTACAGCGCTCAGTCCTGCCACTCTGCGCAACTACGACTTCGCTGTGCGAAGTTTCCTTGTGTATCTTGGCGCCAAACACCCTAAGGTTACAGGTCTTGAGCAGTTGCAGCGCGATCCCCACATCCTTGGATGGATGGCGGGCATGCGAGCACAGACTCCGCCGCTGGCTACTTCAACCTGCATCGTACGCCTCATCGCTTTGCGTGCCGTCTTGAACGAGTTGGCTTGGATACACAAGCTTGCTGAACTTGCGCACCTGATACGGCGCGAAGATATTCCACGCACACCGCAGAACTTGCCTCGGCCGCTCACTGCAGAGCAGGATCAGATCCTCCAGCAGGAGTTGATGCGGCGCAACGATCTCGCCGGAAATGCCTTCCTGTTGCTGCGCCATACCGGCATGCGCATCGGCGAGTGTGTTGACCTATCTTATGACTGCCTGCACTCCGTAAGCCCGAATCAGTGGGCGATCCACGTACCGCTGGGCAAACTCAAGACAGAACGCATGGTTCCCGTTGATGCGTTCGTTCGTGATCTCGTTCAGCGTCTGCGTTTCTTCCGCTCTCTGGATCCGCTGCCTGACAACGGACGGCTCCTGGCCTGGCATGGATCGAGAGTCTCTCTTCTCGCGCGCCTCCGCGATTACCTGCACCTGGCCTGTCACTCTGCCGGCCTGCCCACCAGTATCGTCCCGCATCAGTTGCGCCACACCTACGGAACGGAAATGCTTCGTGCCGGCGTGGGCTTCGCCGCGGTGATGAAACTGCTCGGCCACACCGATCCGGGCATGACCATGCGCTATGTCGATGTGACCTTGACCGATCTCCAGCGCGAGGTCCAACTAGCACGCTCGCAACCGCGCCATCTGACCCCACAACCCAAAACCTCGCTCGCTCCTTTGCGCACCGGTCACGACGGACTCATCGACTCTCTGCTTGTCGCTCAGACTCTCTTGCTCATGTTGCGCCGCTCGCTTCCAAACGGTCACACCCGCTCTCGACTCGACCGGCTCGCAAACCGGCTTACAAAGATCCTCGCCGAAATACGCAAACTCAAAACCAACTGAATAAAAATGAGCAGCGATTGGCCGGTTAACAGGGCTTACCGCTCACCGACAACAAGAGAGGCGGCCGGGGGCGGGTCAGTTTACGCATTGGCGATTTACCACGAATCGAGTTCGGACGAGTGCACAGTCGTTACTTATCGCAGACGGGCGTTGGAGTGGACCCGGCAAGGGAGTTCATAGATCCTCGCTTGGGGAGAGAAACAAGCAAGCCACCAACCGCGACTGCAAGTCTGTCTTAAGCTTCGGGATGCGTGTAAGGCGCTCGATATTCCTGGCGCAACAGCGCATTTGCCTCGGAATCTCCGATCACGAGCTGCTTCTCAGGATCCCAGGCCAGGCTTCGGCTCAGCTTCATCGAGTTGTTCGCCAGGATGCACGACGCGGTTGAAATGTAGCCCTGCTCGATGTCGGAGATTGGATGGCTCCGCGCGTCGATCGAGGCAAGGAAGTTCTGCATATGATGTCGGATGGCGGGCGCGACGTGTTTCTCAAGGTCTTTTTCAGTCTTATCTTCAGGGTATTGTTCCAACTCGTATGTAACATCTTTATGAACAGGCTGTCCGCCGCCGACGGGAATAAAGTCATATCCCATCACGCTCACCTTTAGCGTTCCTTTGTCTCCGTAGAATGTAGCGCCCCAAGGATAATTTGGATCTGCGGCCTCGCCCCAACTACGGTGCTGCCAGACGACTCGAAGATCCTTGAAATCGAAGGTGGCTGTCTGAGTATCGGAAATGTTAGCCTTGCTCTTCGTATCGACAAAGATTCCACCGGTGGAATCGATCTTCGTCGGCCAGCCCAATCCGAGCATCCACCGTGTCATGTCAAGCATGTGGACGCACATGTCACCTACAATGCCGTTCCCATATTCCATAAATGCGCGCCAGACGCGGGGATGAACCAGGCTGTTATAAGGCCGCATTGGAGCAGGACCCGTCCAGGCATCGTAATCCAGATTCGCCGGCGGCGTGGTATCCGGGGGATTTTCCGTCGCGCGCATGTGGTAGTAGCAGTAGATCTCGACAAGCGCAATCTTCCCGAGCTTATCCTCGTCAATAAAGCGCTCTTTTGCCTCAATCACGTGAGGCGTGCTACGTCGTTGCAGACCAACCTGGACGACGCGATTGTGTCGGCGGGCAGCATCCAGCATTGCCTTGCCTTCCAGAACGTCCTTGCTAATCGGTTTCTGAACATAGATGTCCACGCCAGACTTTGCGGCTTCAATCATGATCAGGGCATGCCAGTGGTCGGGGGTTGCAATCAGCACCAGGTCTAGATCTTTCTCGGCAAGCATCTTTCGATAGTCCGAGTACGTGCGAGGCCTCTTCTTGGAACGCTGCCGGGCGGCGGACATCTCGGCAGCATTCGAAAGCATCTGCGAGTCAACGTCGCATAGAGAGACGATCTCGACCGGCGATATCTGCACCAGCCGGAACAGATCCGATTTTCCATACCATCCACAACCGATCAAACCGACCCGTCGACGTTTGTCGCGATCGTACTCTTGCGCCGGCGCTAGGGCGGCCGCAGCTACGCTGAAGGCAGTGGTGTGGAGGAATTCACGTCGATTCATAGGAATACCAGCAGAGCTCAATCAGTATATTCCTTCGAATCAATCGTGACTGACAAACAGTTACTCACTCGGTCGAGCGGGGATCTACTTCTCGTTCGTCAACTGCACAGCAGGATCGCTTCTTGGCTAAGGCGATTATTGAAAGAGAAACGCGCTTGTGTTCACCTTAACTCGAGTGGTGGACTTTTCACTTAAATGTACAGTCGCCTTTCCGTACGAATAAACCTTTGGCTCAACTGTTGCATTCAGATCGTGCACCTAAGACGAACCGGCGGCTCGATGGCTAGATCGGCGCATATCGGAGAGCTGTCGACTTGGCTCACGAAGGCGGCCTCTTTTATTTCGAAGCCGGCAACGCCTCAAGCGCCGCCAGCTTCTCCCTGGCATCAGAGTTCTCCGGGTTCTTTTCCAACGCCTTTTTATAATTCTCGACTGCAAGCTGCTTCTCCCCGGATGCCTGATACGCCTCTCCCAAGCTCTCGTAGGCATCGCTCGAGTCGGGATATATCTGCAGCTGCAGCTTCAGCACATCGATCGCTTCCGCCAGATGGCCATCCTCCTTGAGCTCGGCCGCCCAGACATACATTGGCGTCTCGCCGATCTTGAAATCCGGCTTCTCTTTCTTCATCGCCGCATATGCCTCAGCCAGATGATCAAACCCTTTCTCTCCCGCTTCCACTCGCAATGCCTCAAACGTCGCCGGCGCTCCTTTCGCGGCGCGGAACGAAACCGTCATCATGTGCGGCGGAACGCCATTTTCCGCCGCCGTCTTCTTCAGAAATCCCATCGCCGCCGCATCATGTTTCAAATAGGCATCGAGAAACTCAAGACTGTATCGAGCCACCCACCCATACCCGACAATCCCATCTGCCCGTGAATAATCACCCTTGCGATTTTGCGGGTAGTGCTTCCATATCTTTTCATTTCGCTGATACATCGAGCTGTGCTCCACGTGGGTCAGAGCCATATCGTCCACCGTAATCAAGTCTCCATGCGTCCATCCGTTCAGCACGCTCGGTCCCTCGTTGTCCTTGCTCGTAAAGTCCTTCACCTGCTCCTCGAGTGAAATCGCACCTTGAGTGAAAAACAACAGCGGCAAGGTCATCTCCTCCGGATGCACATAGCCCGAATTCTTTACCAGCCCGGGGTAGTACCGCATACTCCCATCCAGCGCCACCAACGCATCGATCCGGTTATCCCGCGCTGCTGCAAACAGATTCGAGATCCCACCCCAACTGAATCCGGCTACCGCAATCTCCGACATCTCCACATCCGGCAACGTCCGCGCATATCCAATCAGGAACGAGATGTCCCGCGCCTGAGCTTCGATCCCCTCCAGGTCGTTGGTCATCACCCGCGCGGACGCTCCCATATCCGTGCTCGCCACAACCACATACCCGTGGCTCGCCAGGTACTCGCACAGATCCGCGTTTTCCCACGACATCGCCGAGAAACTCGGAGCGTAGATGACCAAGGGAAACTTTTCATTCACTGCCGTCGCATCCCGAACTGCCCACAGTGAATCCTGAAGTGTCGGCTTCATACCATCGATCCACGACTTCCATTCGCCCCACAGCTTCGGCTTATCGAAACTCGTCTCAGTAGGCAGAAGATCGCTGTAGTCTCCGACGGTCATCGGCTTCTCGCGGCTTTTCTCCGCCGGATACCACATCAGCGTCTGCAGCGGCCGCGCGCGCTCTCCCACAGCCGGCTTGCCCAACGCATCGACCCTGGGACGATATGTCCGCGAAAAGTCATATTGGTCCACAACCTTCAGTCCCACGACGTACGAGCCTGGCTTTTCCGTGAAGCGAAACAGCGGCCCGTCGCCGGCATCCGCCGGCGGGTTTTGGCCATAAGCTCCAACTACACAGAAAACCAGCGCGGTAGCCACGACTAAATTCCTGGTAAGCATCCCATGCTCCATGCAAAAAAGAAGGTACAAGGCAACGAGGCCATCGCGAGCGGCGATCCGTCGGCGTTCCCATTAGAAATGGGATACGCGCGCGACCGGAGGATGGTTCCGATTCTCCAATGTTGCCAACCGGCCAACGCTCATCGACCAGCAGGAATGCAATGGGGCGCGTGCGTTCCATCCTGCAAAAATTCTTCTCGCACCGGGAACTTTTCGGCGACAGCGCGTAATCATGAGTGTCTATGTTTAAGCGGCTACGGCGCAGGCGGCTCGATGGCGAACGGAGCGACGAAGAGTTGCACCGAGCCGCGCTCACCGGCAGTGGAGAAGCCATGGCGGCGCTTTACCGGAGACACGGTGGGCTCGTGTACCGGTTCACCCTGCAAATGAGTAGAAACGACGCGGTCGCGGAGGAGATCACGCAAGAGGTGTTCCTTGCGCTGCTCTCCCAAATCGGCCGATTCGACGCCGCGCGCGGAGAGCTTGCCACGTGGCTCTGCGGGATCGCCCGGCGCCAACTATGGAAGCACATGCAGCGAAACGAAGCAGCGGATGCGTTCGACGAGGAGACCGCAGCCGAACTGGAATTCTCCGGCGATGGCCCGGCGGAGTTATTGCTGCGGCGTGAGGCTGTCGCCGCAGTTCGGGCCGGGATGGATGAGTTGCCGGCGGCTCTGCGCGAAGTCGTGATTCTGTGTTCGCTCGAGGAGATGAGCTATGAACAGGCGGCGCAGGTGTTGTCCGTGCCGGTGGGCACGGTGCGCTCCCGGCTGCATCGAGCCAAAGCGCGGCTGGCGGGGTTACTGCGTGGAGAGGTGGCGAGCATGAGGAGAAAGCCTCAATGACAACGGATCGGGAGTTAGACGAAATCCTGGCGGAGATTGGGCGCGAACATCGGGCGATGGACGCCCCGAAAACGCTGGAGGCAGCACTGCACGCTGAGACTGGCCGCCGAAAAAATTCGCTCGGGGCGCGAAAGCCGTGGTTGAGGTGGGCTTCGGCCGCCGCGGCGATATTGCTGGTGGCAATGGCGACCGGCGGGGCCATATGGCAGTTGCGGAACGCCCCCAGGCGCCAGGATCACCACGTACGGTCGGCGCCGGCGCCCCAGGCCATGCCTGAGCAGCCGCTGGCTTCGGCACAGATCGCAGCGAGCCATCCCGCCGCGGCAACCGCTTCGGCGCGGGCGCGCAGGGCCGGCACAAACCGCCCTCGCTTCCATGAAGCCTCGACCAATAGGGCCACCGTGAACTCACTGGACGAGTTTGTTGCTCTGCCGGTGAGCGAAGGGCTGCCGCCCGCGGCGGAGTTGAGCGTGGTGCGGATCAAGCTGCGGGGCAGCGATCTTCGACAGTACGGTCTGGAAGCGCCGGCCGACGCCGTTGCGCAAACCATGTTTGCCGAGTTGGTGGTTGGCGAGGACGGGCTTCCGCGCGCCATCCGCATCGTTCGGTAATTCTTAAGGTTCGAAAAGGAGTTGTGATGAAGACAAAACGTGGGTTCCGTGTGGCCGCGGCGTTGCTGCTTTCGGCTGCGATGGGTTCGGCCCTGGCGGGCTGGGCGCAGAAACCGATCGCTCAGGTCCAGCAGGACGCGGGCCTGCCGGAAAAACTTTCACCGGACGTCGCGATCCTGGTGCGGCCGGACAACGAATCGGCCGAGGGACAGGAGGCGCGACAAAAGGTGACGCTGGAGATCGCGGCGCGCACGCTGGAGGTGGTGAAAGGCAAGCCGTATTCAGCCGACACGACCACCGAAACCGTGCAGATCCTTGCGGACGGCAATCGTATCGTCCATCGAACCGTGAGCAAGTTCTATCGCGACAGCGACGGCCGCACACGGCGCGAGCAGACCTTCGGCAATGTCGACCCCGAACATCCTTCGCCGCACGAGGTGAAGGTGTTTGTCGACGATCCCGTGAGCGGGTTGGCCTTCGTGCTGGACCCGGCATCGAAGTCGGCGGATAAGGTGCACCGGTCGCGCCAGTTTTTGGACGACCGCAATGCCGAAGTCGATGGCCAGCGGATCATGGTCAAGTCTGATGGCGAGGAGGGCGGGCCGGGTGCGGCCGGGCGCATGTTGATCAGGTTCCGGGATGAGCATTCGGGCGATCCCAATACCAGCGTGGCCCTGATAGAAGACGAAAAGAGGGACGTGGTCAAGGAAGATCTGGGAACCAGGAACATCGAGGGAGTCGACTGCAACAGTACGCGAACGACCACCACGATTCCAGCCGGCGCCATGGGAAATGAAAAGCCGATCTCAATCGTGAGGGAGACATGCTACGCGCCGGCAATCGCTGCGGTCGTGGAATCAACTACGGAAGATCCTCGCTATGGAAAGACGACGTATCAGCTCACCAATGTGCAATTGAGCGAGCCGTCGCGGTCGATGTTTGAGCCGCCCCCCGATTTCAAAATAAGCGTGCGGAAGTAGATTGCGGTTTTTGGATGGAAGCCAGGGGGGAAGGCCGATCGGCGCTTTCCCCTAAATCGAGTGGAGAGACTCTAACGATAGCGACGCACAGGACTGCCCCCTCGGTTGATGCCAACGCGCTCATCGAGCCGCTTCGAAGCCTCCAGTTCTCGAGATCCCCAAAACAGCCAATCTTCGCCACTTATTCGCTCATCTTGTATAATCCTCACGATGGACTTCCAACTGGTCACCCCTTACAAGCCCCGCGGCGATCAGCCCCGCGCCATTGAAGAACTCATCGACGGACTTGGCGCCGGCGAGAAGCACCAGGTCCTGCTCGGCGTCACCGGCTCCGGCAAGACCTTCACCATGGCCAAGGTCATCGAGCAGTCCAACCGCCCCGCCCTCATCCTGGCGCACAACAAGACCCTCGCTGCCCAGCTCTACCACGAGTTCAAGCAATTCTTTCCCGGCAATGCGGTCGAATACTTTGTCAGCTACTACGACTACTACCAGCCCGAGGCCTACATCCCCGCCGGCGACCTATATATAGAGAAGGAAGCCACCATCAACGAAGAACTCGACAAGCTCCGCCTCTCGGCCACGCGCAGCCTGTTCGAGCGCCGCGACTCCATCATCGTCAGCTCGGTGAGCTGCATCTATGGCCTGGGATCGCCGGAAGCCTACTACGGCATGCTGCTGCTGCTCGAAAAGGGCCAGCGCATCTCCCGCAAGGACATCCTCCGCCGCCTGGTCGAAATCCTTTACGAGAGGAACGACGCCGACTTCCGCCGCGGCACCTTCCGCGTGCGCGGCGACGTCATCGAAGTCTTCCCCACCTACGACGAGATGGCCTATCGCATCGAGCTGTTCGGCGACGAAATCGAATCGCTCGCCCAGATCGATCCTCTCTTTGGCACCGTGAAGCAGAAGTACGCGCGCCTGCCCATCTATCCCAAGAGCCACTACGTCGTGCAGCCGGAGCGCAAATCCCAGGCCATCGAATCCATCCTCACCGAACTTGAAGAATGGACTGCCGTGCTCGAATCGCAGGGGCGCATGGTCGAGTCCCAGCGCGTCAACCAGCGCACCCGTTTCGATCTCGAAATGATCAAGTCCATGGGCTACTGCCACGGCATCGAAAACTACTCGCGCCACTTCTCCGGCCGCCTGCCCGGAGAGCCGCCGCCGACCTTGCTCGACTACTTCCCCCGCGACTACCTGCTCTTCGTCGACGAGAGCCACGCCACCATTCCCCAGGTGCACGGCATGTGGCATGGCGACCGCAGCCGCAAGCAGAACCTGGTCGACTACGGCTTCCGCCTGCCCTCCGCCACCGATAACCGGCCGCTCAAATTCGACGAGTTCGAGAACCGCGTGCACCAGACCATCTACGTCTCCGCGACGCCCGGCCCCTACGAACTCACGCGCTCCGCCGGGGTGGTGGTCGAGCAGGTCATCCGGCCCACCGGCCTGGTCGATCCGCAGGTCGAAATCCGCCCCGTCAAGGGCCAGATCGACGACCTCCTGGCCGAAATCCGCGACCGCGCCAACCGCAACGAGCGCGTGCTCGTCACCACCCTCACCAAGCGCATGTCCGAGGATCTCGCCGGCTACTACACCGAAGTCGGCGTCCGCTGCCGCTACATGCACTCCGAAATCGAAACCCTGGAGCGCGTCAAGCTCCTCGCCGGCCTGCGCAAGGGCGAATACGACGTCCTGATCGGCATCAACCTGTTGCGCGAGGGCCTCGACCTGCCCGAAGTTTCCCTCGTCGCCATTCTCGACGCCGACAAGGAAGGCTTTCTGCGCTCCGCCGGCTCGCTCATCCAGACCATGGGCCGCGCCGCCCGCCATGTCGAGGGCCGCGCCATTCTCTATGCCGACCGCATGACCGACTCCATGCGCCGCGCCATCGACGAAACCGACCGCCGCCGCGTCATCCAGACCAGCTACAACGAGGAACACGGAATCACCCCGCAGTCGATCATCAGCTCGATCGATATGGGACTGGCCCAGATTCTCAAGGCCGAATACGGCGATGTCATGGTGGAAGAGGCGGCCGGCATGCCCGAATTCAATTCCCAGGCCGACGTCGAACAACACATCGCCAGGCTCGAAACCGACATGCGTGAAGCCGCCAAAAAATTCGAATTCGAGAAAGCCGCCCGGATCCGCGACACCATCAAGGAGCTCCGCGGCAAGGAATTCCTGTTTACGTAGAAAGATTCGCAGGTGCTCGCGTGCGTATCCTTTGTCGTCTGTGCGACATAAATCAATTTTCTTGCGGCATGGGCGCGATATCTTTTTTTACAAAAGTTGACAAGCCAGACAACCTGCGCCCCGCGCGTCCCATCGAATGAGAGAGGAAAATCCGTCTGCTCCCTTCCCCACGGCGTGGACCGCGCAGGTTTCAGAACAAATGACAACCGTTTTGCTGGTCGATGACGACCCTCTCCAGGCTCACGTGCGCAGGTCAATCCTGGGGCGCCATTTTCCCGATGTCACACGCGTCGCTGATGCCGCGGAAGCCTTTATCCTCGTGGAAGATCCCGACTTCGCCGGCAACCTTGGCCTGGTCGTCGTCGGGCTCAACCGGCCGGGCATGGGCAGCCCCGCGTTTGTCGCCGAGCTCACGTCGCGCCTTCCCTCCGTTCCCGTGCTGGTCCTGGGCCGGGGTCGCGAAGAAAGCGCTTTCTTTCAGGGATCCAACGTCCGTTTCCTGCCCCGCACTGCCTCCTCCGACCAGATGATCGCCATCAGCAGGCAGATGCTTCAGCAGGATAGCGCCCGCGTCGCCTGACCCGGAATAAATCCGCCCCAAACCCACTTACATCGTTATTCGCGGCTCCGCTACGGGGACACCCCCGTTTTGGGGTGTCGGCTCAACCGATCGTGTGAGCCAAATCACTCCGCAAGAGCCTAAGATGAATAACAATGGCCTTGCTGGCAGGTTCCCCGCCTGGGCGCATTTCTCGGAGCCGGTTGTAACCGCATCTCCCAGTCAACGCGACCAACAGGTTTCGGGGCACCGGCCACAAGGTTTTCGCTGCCGGGCACTCGATAGCGGCCGCTGGCGCCGGCGCCCGTTCAGGGCCTTGGTCCTGCGCAAAGTGCCCGAAAGCCAGCGTGCGACAATTATTTTGGAGCTCTATGGCAACCTTTGGAAGTTTTGCTCTCCTGATCGCCCTGGCGCTTGCTGCCTACAATCTCCTGGCAGGAGCGCTGGCCCTGCGCTTGCTCGCGACCGGACAGTCCGCGCGAGTTTCCCCAGAGCGTTTGGCAGATACGGCGCGTCGCGCCGGTATCGCGGGTTTCGTGGCCATTAGTGCAGGTGCGTTCGCACTCATATGGTCGGTATTTACAAACGATTTCTCCATAACTTACATCCTTGAACACTCCAACCGCGCCCTCCCCGGCGCCTATAAGTTTTCCGCTCTGTGGAGCGGGCAGGAAGGCTCCCTGCTGCTGTGGGCCTGGCTCCTGGGAACCTACGGATTCGTCCTCCGCCTCACCCACAAAACCGACGTCAAGCTTTACGCCTACGCGGGCACCATCCTGGCCGCCATTCAGGTCTTCTTCCTCCTCATCCTGAACTTCGCGGCTCCCCCGTTCGCCCTGTTCCGCGGCGCCATCCCTGAAGACGGCAACGGCCTCAATCCCCTGCTCCAATATCCGGAGATGGTCATCCACCCGCCCATGCTCTACCTGGGCTACGTGGGATTTGCCGTGCCGTTCGCCTTCGGCCTGGGCGCGCTCATGATGCGCTACCCCGGGGAAAGATGGATCAAGATCACCCGCGTCTGGACCATGGTCACCTGGCTGTTCCTCACCTGCGGCATCTTCCTCGGCATGCACTGGGCCTACGCCGTGCTCGGCTGGGGCGGCTACTGGGGCTGGGACCCGGTCGAAAACGCCAGCTTCATGCCCTGGCTCACCGGCACCGCTTTCCTTCACTCCGTCATGATGCAGGAGAAGAAAGGCATGATGAAGAGCTGGAACGTGTGGCTGGTCTTCTCCACCTTCCTGCTCACCATGCTGGGCACCCTGCTCACCCGCGCCGGACTGGTCTCCTCCGTCCACGCCTTCGCGCAGTCGTCGATCGGCACCTGGTTCGTCATCTTCATGGGCATCGTGCTCGCCGTCTGCATCTTCACTTACGTCCTGCAGCGCGACCACATGAAGGGCGAACACAAGATCGAATCGCTGGTCAGCCGCGAGTCGAGCTTCCTCTTCAACAACCTTGTCCTGCTGGTCGCCTGCTTCGTCATTCTGTGGGGAACGCTCTTCCCGGTCATCAGCGAATACGTGGTCGGCAACAAGGTCACCATGGGCGCGCCCTGGTATAACCGCGTCGCCGTCCCCATCGGCCTGTTCCTGCTGTTCCTCACCGGCGTGGGCCCGCTGCTGGCCTGGCGCTCCACCTCGCTGCGCAGCATTCGCCGCAACTTCATCGCGCCGATGATTGCCCTCTGGGTGGCCGTGATCGTGGCCCTGGCCGCGGGCACCAATCCGCTCAAGGACAACCAGTTTGACAGCGGCAATTTCTATGCGCTCGTCGCCTTCGGGCTCTGCGCTGCCGTCTTCACCGCCATCGCCTCCGAGTTCATCCGCGGCGGCGCCGTCATCTCCCGCCAGACCGGCAGAAACCTCTTCGCCGCGATGTACCTGCTCACCCGCCGCAACACCCGCCGCTATGGCGGCTATCTCATCCACATCGGCGTGGTCATCGTCGTCGTCGGCCTGGCCGGATCGGCATTCAACAGCAGCCGCGAAAGCGAAATGGCCATTCACGACCGGCTGGTCATCGGGCCGTACACGCTGGAGCAGGTCGGCGCCACCCAGGACGACAACGCCAACTACGGTTCGGAATGGGCCATGATCGACGTCTACAAAGACGGCAAAAAGCAGTTCCAGATGCTGCCGGAAAAACGCGTCTATCACTCCACCAACCAGCCGCAGACCATGGTCGCGATCCACTCCCTCCCCTGGTGGGATCTCTACGTGATTTATGAGGGCACCAACCCCTCCACCGGGCAGCCGATCATCAAGGCCATCATCAATCCGCTGGTGGGCTGGATCTGGGCCGGCGTCGCCCTCATCGTGTTCGGCACCTTTATCGCGCTCGTTCCCAGCCTCACTCCATCCACTGCCTCCCTGCGAGTTCCCGCAACCCGCGCCGTGCCCACCGAGCCGGTCCTGCACGGAGGTGACTGATGGGCACACTGATTCATTTTCCCCAGCGCTCCATGAAAAAGCCCTGGTTCCGGCGCTTGAGCTTCTGGCTCAAGGCGGGCCAGGCCCTGGCCCTCGCCGTAGCCGTCTGCTTCACCCTCGGCGCCACCGATGCCGGCAAGCGCTACATCGACATGAACCATCGCCTGATGTGCACCTGCGGCTGCGCTGAAATCCTGGGCGAGTGCAACCACGTCGGCTGCCCCAACTCCACCGAAGAGCTTGACCTTCTGCGGGGCGGCATCGAGTCGGGCGATACCGACCAGAAGATCTTCGACACCTTCGCCGCCAAGTACGGCGCCACTGTCCTGGCCGCTCCTCCGGCCTCCGGCTTCAACCTGGTCGCCTGGATCGCTCCCTTCGCGGTCTTCGCCGCGGCCCTGCTCGGCACGGTCCTGCTGGTCCGCAACTGGACGGTGAGCAAATCCGAGCTGGCCCCGCAGCCCGCCGATCCTGAAATGGACGCTCTGCGCGACCGCATCCGCCGCGAAACCGGCGAAGAGGGAGGTTATTGAGTCATGACCGAAACCCAGGGATTGATCGCCGGAATGTTGTTGGCATTCGGAGCGCTGATCTACACCTTCTGGCCGGAGAACGCCTTCGCCAGCCAGCGCCAGAAAACCCGGCTCGACTACCTCCTCGAACGCAAGGAACAGCTCTACGAAAACCTGCGCGACCTGAACTTCGAATTCAAGGCCGGCAAGTACCCCGAAGAGGATTTCGCAAATCAGCGCGCGATCCTGGAAAACGAGACGGCCGAGCTGATGTCGGAGATCGACCACCTCCAGCAGGCCTGACTCGCACCGGGTGCCCCACCTTCGCGACGTCTCTGTTTTTGCCGCTAAGGTGGGAAACCACGAACCCAAACGGGTACCGCTGACTCGCTAACTTGCTATCGCCGCAAAGCGGCGCTGACTTGCTAAAGGACAACAACCGTCCCACCCGATCAAAACCAGGGTGGTGCCACGAATCCAAACGGAACAAAATGAGATCGATAAAATTCGCCCTGATCACTGCAGCACTTTTCTCTCTCTCTACCCTCGCCCAGGCCGCCAAAGTCAGCGGCACTGTCCAGGACAAGACAACCGGCAAGCCCGCCTCGGGCGACAAGGTGGAACTCGTCGATGTGCAGGCAGGCATGAGCGTCGCCGACAGCGCCACGACCGACGGCAGCGGCCGCTACTCCCTCAATAAGCCCGGCAGCGGACCTTACCTGGTCCGCGTCACTCACCAGGGCAGCCCCTATTTCATCGCCGCTCCCGAAGGCGCCGGCCCCGCCGACATCCCGGTTTACGACGCCGGCCCCAACGTTGGCGGCATCTCCATCGAAGCCGACGTTATCGAGTGCGAAGCCGAAAACGGTCAGCTCCGCGTCACCGAGCGCTACTTCGTCCACAACACCAGTTCGCCGCCGCGCACCCAGTACAACCCCGCCCACGGGTTCGAAATCGTGCTGCCGTCCGACGCGGTCATCGACAGTACCGCGGCGCGCCGCCCCACCGGCCTGCCTACCTCCACCCAGCTCAAGCCCGCCGGGCCCAAAAATCACTTCATGTTCGACTTCCCCATCCAGCCCGATGAGAAGGATCCCAGCGGCGAAGCCAAAGACACGCTCTTCCAGGTCGGCTACCACGTCGCCTACTCGAGCGGCTTTTATACCTTCAAGCCCGAGCTATTGCTGCCCGCGGAAAACATCGCGTTCCTGTTGCCCAAAAGCATCACCTTGAAAGGGCCCGGATTCACTTCCGTCCAGCAGGATCCCGGCATTCAGACGTGGCTCGCCAAAAACGTGCAGCCCGGCCAGGAACTCGCAGTCACGATTTCCGGCAACGGTTCGATGCCTCGCGAAAACCAGGGCCAGCCTGCCGCCAACGAAGCAGCCCCTCAGGATGCCCCTTCCAGCAATCCTGGCGGCGGCATCGGCAACCCCATCAACACCCCCGACCCGCTGAGCAAATACAAGTGGTGGATCCTGCTCGGAATGTTCCTCGGCCTGTCCGCGGTCGCCGGGTTCCTGCTCCGCCGGCCCGCCGGAGCGCCTGCGGTCGCCGGTGCCGCCGTGCCCCTCCCGGCAGCGAGTCCGGTGTCCAGGCCGCGCCGCCCCACCGCCGCTCCAGCCGCCGTCGTTTCGCAACCAGCACCGGTCTACGCCCCACCGCCGGCCTCG
The DNA here is from genome assembly GCA_963730805.1 of uncultured Acidobacteriota bacterium. Taxonomy (GTDB): domain Bacteria; phylum Acidobacteriota; class Terriglobia; order Terriglobales; family Acidobacteriaceae; genus Telmatobacter. The sequence continues at coordinate 605,774 of CAVSTL010000008.1, forward strand.
CCCGCATCGCACAACGCCACCCTGCTTACCGTCCTCAAGGAAGAGATGTTTGCCATCGAGAGCGAAAAGCTCTCCGGCACCCTCTCGCCCAACGAGTACAAGGAGCAGAAAGCCGCTCTCGAAACCGTATTGAAGCGGGCGCTCGCGAAAAAATAGCCAACCTCTACGACCAAAAAAAACGAGCCGCGTCCTCCCCGGATGCGGCTCGCTCGTGTCCACGGCTCTACGGGCAACCCGCCTTCTCCACCGGGGAAAGGGCGGTGAGAACCGTCTCATCCGGATAGCTGTAGGCCCCATCGATCGCATTCGATGGCGACCGGAACTCGAACCATGGAAGCAACGCTTCGTTCTGCGGATGGTAGGTGTACCCGTTCATCAGCATGGGATACGTGGCATTGGGCAGAACTTCGATCACGTCTCCCACTTCGAGCAGATCGGAACATTCGCCATTTGAATTCCACCACGGCGAGATATTGTGAACACCGTCGAAGCCCACGAACGGATCGTTGAACGTCTCCGCCAGTTCGTGACTCAGCGCAGTCACATCCTGGAAACCACCGCCGAACAGGCCCGGACTGATCCAGCTCGAATAGTCCATCGTGTACAGTCGCTCGAGGTTGCCGTTGGCCGGAATGCCCGGCTCAAAGTCGAATTCGTGGAAGCCCAGAACGCAGCACTGGTTCGGATCTCCGTTGGAATAAAGATAGGCATTCGGAAACAGGAACGTGGTCAGGTCCTTGGTCGTCATATCCCCGGCCAGTTCCGCGGCGCCGATCACCGTCGTGTTGTCCACCGGGTAAGTGGGTGGAAACAGTTCGTTCACAAATGTGTTGCCATCAATCAACACGTAGGCGCAGCAGGAACCATCGCTGTTCAGCGCGAAATAGTACGTGCCCGCCAGAAGCTTCATCACCCGCCCTCTCTTTACGTGGGGGTTGAGCATGGTGTGCCAGTCGTCCTCCGCGCGGTCTCCGAATTCGGCGCGCTGAATGGCATCGTTGTACTGGGTTGGTCTCTCACTGCTGCTGTATCTCGCGTTCTGAAAGATGGGCGAGTTCAGCACCGGCCGAAGATACTGTTCCGCGTCTGAAAACAGCCGTTTCCCATTCACGAAGCGCGGACTTCCATCGGCGTTGCGCAAGTCCAGGGAGACGGGTATGACCGGGGCGCTGATCGGCGTTGTGCCGCCCCTGTCCGGCGAATTTCCCACCATGCTGTATTGCCAGTGGCTGTTCGGATTGCCGGCCGGATCGTATCCCGGCGTGTTGTAGTGTCCGGTGAAATTCACGATCGAATCAATACCGGGAATGCCGGCCTGGCTCGTCACCGCAGGGTTCGTCGTCGCTTTCTTGGAGTGCGCCAGGCTCAAAGCTTTGGTAACCGCCTCGCTGGCATGCAGGTTCGGCGTGGTGTTGGCCAGAAAATTCACCGATAACTGATCAGGTTCCTGGGCGATAAGCACCGCGCATTGTCCGAGTACCGCCAGCAGCGCCAATCCGGGCGCAACCAGTTTTTTTGCGAACATCGTCACTCTCCTTAAATCGGGATTCACCGCGATAGGATTTCTGTTCCGACAACATGGGATTCTGGGTTGGTTACGATTCCAAGGCGGCAAGGCACAGCAACGCTTTCGTGCCGCAGGCAAAGGATCACCGGCAAGCGCGCGCAAACAGGAGGATTTTCGAGAGACAGGGAAGCTTGAGGCTGCTTTGAAATCCGCCTTTTCTACCAGCGGAAGTCAGTTATCGATACCATCTACTTGGGAGCCATGTCAAGCGCCGCGAATGGCAATTCGTCCCGCGCCTGTGCGCATTAATCCCGCAATTCCGCGACTCTATCCCCAGGATCTCCGTTCACCGCAACTCGATAGCGAGCATCACGGATTCCATTCCCGAGGGGCGCGGCGCTACTTCGGCGACACGGTGAATGCGTACAACGTGTCGCCCGCACCGACCACCAGGTACTGCCTTCCGTCGAGTTCGTAGGTCATGGGGCCGTTGGTTACGGATGAGGTCAGTCCCGCGTGCCAGAGCGGCTTGCCGGTCTCGGGATCGAACGCGATCACGTTGCCGGAGGGATCGCCGGTGAACAACAGCTTGCCCGCCGTGGTCAGCACGCCGGCCAACGCGTCGCTTTCCTCGGGGTACACATGACGCCAGCGGACCTTGCCGGTTTTGGCGTCGAGCGCCACCAGCGCCGATTGCGACCATACCGGACTGTCGCGGCCGCCATAGCCTTCGGGATGTTCGCTGGTGTCGGTGAGGTAATACACGCTGTAGGAAGGCGTGCTGCTCACGTAGAACAGCCCGGTTTGCGGATCGAAGCTGGGCGGCGGCCAATTGGTGGCGCCGCTCGAGGCCGGATTGACCAGCGCTCCATCGGTCTTCGGCTCCTTGGCCGGATCCGGTATCGGCTGCCCCATGGCATTTACGCCCTTTGACCAGTTCAGGTCCGGATCGAATGGCGCCGTCACCAGTTGCTTGCCATTGGTCCGGTCCAGTACGAAGAAATAGCCGTTGCGCGCTGCCTGCGCCAGCAGCTTCCTCGGCTTGCCGTCGATCTCGGCGTCGAAGAGGACCGGCGTCTCAACGTTGTCCCAATCGTGCGTATCGTGCGGCGAAGGCTGGAAATACCACACCAGCTTCCCGTTGTCCGGGTTCAGCGCCACGATGGAGCAGGTGTACAGGTTGTCGCCCTTGCGGCTCTGCGGCGCATGCACCGGGTTCGGATTGCCTGTCCCCCAGAACAGCAGATTCAGCTCCGCGTCATAGGTGCCGCTCAGCCAGGTCATTCCGCCGCCGTGCTCCATGGCCTGTGCGTTCGGCCATGTCTCACTGCCAGGTTCCCCGGGACGGGGCTCCGTGTTGAACCGCCACTGCACCGCTCCCGTCTCAGGGTCCCGCGCTTCCAGGTAGCCCGGCACGTCCAGCGAGTCGCCCCCCACGCCCACCAGGATGTGGTTGTTGATCACCAGCGGAGCAGGCGTCGAAAAATACTCCAGGTTCAGATCGGCAATCTCTACCGCCCAGCGGAATTTCCCCGTGTTCTTGTCCAGAGAAATCAGATGATCGTCGGGCGTCTCGAAGAACAGCCAGTCATGGTAGATGCCGACCCCGCGGTTGCCGATGTGAATGCCGCCCTTGCTTTCCCATTTGTAATGCCAGACCTCGCGGCCGGTGCGCGCGTCCACCGCCCAGGCGTGATCCGGAACCGTGAAATACAGAACGCCGTCCACCTCCAGCGGCGTCGCCTTGATCTGCGGACCCCACGGTAACGCGCTCGGGCCCGTATCGATGTGGTAGAGCCAGGCCAGCCGCAGATTGCCCACGTTTCCCTGCTGGATCTGGGTCAGCGGGCTGTACCGTTTCCCGGAGTAATCGCCGTTATAGGTCGGCCAGCTGCCCGGAACCGGGTGCAGAATTGCCGAGGGATCGAGTCCCTGCGAAGCCATCCCCACCGGCAGAAGAAACATCAGGCACCCCAAGGCTTTCAGCTTCACTTGAGCGTCTCCAGGTAGGCAAGAATGTTGTGCATGTCCGCATCCGAGTACTGGCGCAGCAGCTTCAGGTGTTGCTCCAGAGGATCATGCACCTCCACGTGGATGCCCTGCACATCGTCGTAAACCCACGAGCGGTACACGCCCGAATCGTCCCTTCAGCGCCACGCTGAAATCGTCGATGTGCGCCAGCACTCCGGAGTACTTTGCGCCGGAAGGCAGCGTCACCGTCACGTGCTTCAGTGCTCGCGGATCAGGCGGCGGACCCATCCCGAAACGGATTGAAGTTCGGATACAGGAACCGCCCTTCCAGCGCCTCCGGATCGAACTTGTTCGCCACGTGCGCCAGGTCGCCCCCCGGGGAGTGGCACCCTCCGCAATGGGCTTGAAAGTAAGCCTCTCCCGCGTGCGGATCTCCGGTCACGATGTTCTGGATCGTATACTCCATGCGGTTGGCGGCCGCCTGCGTTCGTCCCAGCAGGAATTGCGCGATGTCGTGGACCTGGTTTTCCGTCAGGCTTGCGAACCCCGGCATGCCCTTGTCGGGGCGGCCGTTATGAATCACGGCCGCGATCTCTTTCCCGGTGCCCTGGTCGTGCAACACCATGGTCGAACGCACCAGGTTCGGCCCCTGCGCGCCCCCGGTGGCATTGGTCCCGTGGCAGAATCCGCACGTGGCCACAAAGGTCTTCTGCCCCCGCGCCGCCGCCTCCGGGTTGGGAGGTGCGCCAATCCCCATGGCGGTGCGGAGGACCTCCCGTACGGCTTCGGGAATTTCAGGGTTGTTTGGTTTGCTCTGCGCGCCTGGCTGCTGATTCGCAGGCGGACCATTCGGCGCCGTGCCGCGCTGATCCTCTTGCCGCGCCGGCGGCCTGGTTGGTTGATCGGCAGCGGGAGGATTCTGTTGCTGCGCCCGCAGCCCCAATATCCCCTCCGCCACGAGAAGGCAAACCGCCCATTTGCGAAGATCCATGTCAGTGTTCTGTCATCCGATGGAGTTGTACGGCATGCCCGCTGGCGCAGCCAGCGCCCCGGTTAGCATGCCTGCGGGAATGTTCTCCGATTATCCATCCCCGTTGAAGGAATGGGAAGGGAATCGCGCCAAACATCGCTGGTCGCATCCCTTTCACGGTTTTCGCACCAGGGAGCGTAAATCGTGTCCGGGAAGTATCTTCCACGACTGGGAAGGAAACCCGCAAAACGCCTGCTATTCCGGTTCTATGAGCGCTTTGCCCTGGAGGCGACAGCCGACCTTCTGCGCTGCAAAAGATCCCTTCGCACTGGCCGCCTTTGCGGAATGATTGAAGAGGTTGCTCGCGCCTCACTCAATGAAGGCTGGCGAGGAATGCGTTAATTTCGGCGACAACCTGAGCTTCATTCCTGAGGTACACGTAGTGATCGGCATTTGGGATCATGACGATTCGTGCACCTGGCACACCGTGCTTGAAATAATCGGCCCATGCGGTGCACCGTGCTTTATCGTCTGCGATCAGAGCCGCCTTCCGTCCTGACCCGTCATCACGCAAACGGTCCCAGTTGTGGGGACAAGCGTAGATGGCAAGAGCGGGAACCGGGATGTTCGTATATTTTTGCATTCCAAAATTCATCGCGGCGTCGATCGGCGAGCGCGGCGGCAACGGAGGCATATTCGCCACTCCCAGGTTGTTCTGACGAAGAATGGTCTCGAACTTTGCGATAGCAGTCTCCAGTTCCAATAGCTTCTTCTTCTCATCGACTCCACCAGATTCAATCTCATCGATGCGTCGCCTGATGTCGTTCATTTCTACTTCTACGATTGGGTGTGCGGGATCGTAGAAAGCGAAGCCAGTCGCGGCATCGAGATAGATGAGCCCTGAGACCTTCTCCGGGAAGCGGCTGCCAACGGAGCTTAGCTCCTCACCTGCGATGGAGTGTCCAATGAGAACGGGGCGGTCAATATGAAGCGTCTTCATCACCGCAAGCACGTCATCCCAACAAGCGATCCGCCGAATAATTGCCGTCAGCAGGCGCGGGTTTGCTGGATGCCCCAAATCCTCTGCGCGTGATTCCATAGACATGATGCTGGGCGGTGAACTGTGGGGCGAAGCCGTCAAAGCGATGGGCAGTGTCTCCGGCGCCAGCCAGAAAGATGAGAGGCCTGCCGGAACCACCCCAATCCAGCACCTCAAGCTGAACACCCTGATCGACTGTCACAAACTGAACCTTGTGCGGCGATGAATCCGTTTGCGCGGACGCTTCCAGAGGAAGGACGAAGAGCGCGATCAAGAGACAAAACAAGTTACTCAAATTGCGCACAAGATTCTCCTGAAGCAGCGGTCACTACTGAGTTTGAAACAAGCCCAAAGGATGGGGTTGTCAAGGGATTTGGTCTCAGGATGTCCTGTGGATCGTCAGCTAGCGCATCATCGCCGAATCACTCATCGAGCCTGCAGCGGCACACGAACGGTTCCGGGACTATCGGCCGCACAACTGTAAAGAGGCTGCGGAAAAACTCGCTGTTTTAAAAGGGCACCGCTTCAGCCGTGCGGTAAGTGCCGCAAAGTCGATCCCGGCTTTAGCCGCGAAGGGATGTTTTCCTTCACCTTCACCGTTCGTTCCGGTTTTTCCGCCATCACTGTAAAGTCGTGACCCTCCAATCAAGCTGGCGAACATCTGAGCGGTTGGTGCCAGCCATCATTTCCGTTCTGCTCCCTGGCAGGAACCGTTCCATTCAGCCACTTCGCGCCCGCGGCCCAAACAGACACACCGTTTTCCCGCCCTCGCACCGCCCGCCGGCCGGCCCATCCCAGAGACAATTCGCAGCCGGGAACCTGATACCCTTGAATCATGAAATTCGGCGTTTTGGTCTTTCCGGGATCGAATTGCGACCACGACACCTTCCACGTGATCGCCGAGATTGCCCATCAGCCGGTCACCTTCCTCTGGCACGACTCGGAAGACCTGCAAGGCGTTGACGCCGTGCTGGTTCCGGGCGGATTTGCCTATGGCGACTACCTCCGCACCGGCGCCATCGCCCGCTTCTCCCCGGTCATGCAGGCCGTGCAGAAATTCGCCGCCGGCGGCGGCATCGTCCTCGGCATCTGCAACGGCTTTCAGATCCTCGCCGAAGCCGGCCTCCTGCCCGGCGCCCTGATGCGCAACGCCGGCCTCAAGTACATCTGCAAACAGGTTCATCTTCGCGTCGAAACCGCCGAGAGTCCCTTTACGAATCAGCTCAGCAAGGGACAAGTGCTGCAGATTCCCATCGGCCACATGGAGGGCAACTACTTTTGCACCCCTGAGGACCTGCGCCGCCTGGAGGCCGAAGACCGGGTCGCCTTTCGCTATTCCACCCCCGCCGGAGAAATCACCCCCGCGGCCAACCCCAACGGTTCGCTGGGCAACATCGCCGGGATCCTCAACGCCGGACGAAACGTTCTGGGAATGATGCCCCACCCGGACCGCTCCAGCGAGCTGCTGCTGGGTTCCTCCGACGGCTGGAAGATTTTTGCTTCCATGGTGGAAGCGCTCGCAACTAAATAAGCAGCACTGCAGTACGGGTCGAACGCGGAACTAGATGATCGACATTCACAACCACCTGATTTACGGCGTAGACGACGGCTCCCCCGATCTCGAAACTTCCCTCAAGATGGCCCAGGTGGCCGCCGGGGAAGGCGTAACCGACATCATCTGCACGCCCCACTCCAGCGATACCTACGACTACGATCTCAATGTGATTCAGCCGCGGCTCGAAGAGCTGCGCCGGCACCTCTCCGGCGTGGTTCGCCTTGGCCTGGGGTGCGACTTCCACCTCAGCGCTTCCAACATCATGGACGCGCTCGACAATTTTCCCCGCTACTCCATCAACGGCAAGGGCTATCTCCTCATTGAGTTTCCCGACATGCTGATTCCGGGAGTTCTCACCGATGCCATGAGCCGCCTGCAGATGGCCGGGTACACCCTGGTGGTCACCCACCCGGAGCGCAACCCGGTGGTGCAAACCCACCCCGAACTCCTGGCGGAGTGGATGCGCAACGGCTGCCTGGTTCAGGTCACATCGGCCGCGTTCTACGGACGCTTTGGAAAGGCCGCCGAAAAGCTTTCCAATCAACTTCTCAAGCGCAACTGGATCCATTTCGCGGCCACCGACGCCCATCACCCCGAGTGGCGGCCCGCCCACCTCAAGCGCGGCTACGAATACGTCGTCAAGCACGCCGGCGAAGACACCGCCCGGCGGCTCTATGTCACCAATCCCCAGGCCGCCATGGAAGGAAAAGCCTGGCCGGAGCAGCCCGAGCCCCTGGGACTCTGGGATGACGAGCCGTTGAAGTACTCCGGGCGCTACACCAAGGGTCCCCGTCCCGATGCTCCGCGCGGGGCCGGTTTTCCCCGGCGCGGCTTGTGGGCGCGCCTGCTGGGCAAATGAACCGCCTCAGAGTCCCAGGCCGCCGTCCACTGCCAGAATCTGTCCGGTCACGAACCCCGGTCCCCCGGCAAAGAACAGCACCGCCTGCGCCACCTCTTCGGCGGTCCCGTTGCGGCGCATGGGAGCCTTTGCGCCAAACCGGCTCTCCCGCTCCGGGTCATCGCCGAATTCGATCCATCCCGGCGCCACGCAATTCACGCTGACTTCCGGTGCAAACGCCTTGGCCATCGCCTGGGTCAGCATGTGCAGGGCAGCCTTCGAGGCGCAATAATGCGCATGGCCCGCCCAGGCCCGCAGCCCGCCCAGCGATCCGATGTTCACGATGCGCCCTCCGGCCGCCCGCAGATGCGGCAAAGCCTCCCGCGCCACCAGGAAGGGCCCCCGGGTGTTCGTCTCGAACACGGCGTCCCACCGCTCCAGGGTGAGCGTATCGAGCGCGGCGGTTTCAAAGATGGCGGCATTGTTCACGAGGATGTCGAGCCGGCCATGCTCGGCGACGGCCGCCGCAACCATGGCGCGTACCGACTCCTCTGACCGCACATCGCAGGCAAGGGCATACCCCTGGCGCCCCGCCTGCTCGATGGCATCGACGGTCTCAACCGCTTCGTCCGCCGAAGTCCGGTAGGTGATGGTGACATTGGCCCCGGCCTCAGCCAGTCCCAGTGCGATCGCTCGTCCAATCCGCCTGGCGCCGCCGGTCACGAGCGCCGATTTCCCGGAAAGACAGTTCACAGTTCTCAGTTCGTAGTTCATAGTTGCCATTCGACAGGAAAGACAGTTCACAGTTCCGAGTTCGAAAGACAGTTTCACAGTTCGTAGTTCAAAGTTGTCATTCGTGCGATGCCAAAGCACAAAAAGTCTGGCCGGCTGGCGGTTTGTTACGAACTGTGAACTGTGAACTGTGAACTAAAGATCTGTGAACTAAGAACTGTGAACTAAGAACTGCGAACCCTACTGCGGCTTGGCGTCGTCCTTGGGCTTGTCTTTGTCCTTGTCCTGATCGCTCTCCGGATGGGGCTTGTAGATCGAATACTGCTCGCCAGGCCGCTTCATCCGGACCTCGATCGCCACCTCGCCCTTGTCGATCTTGTAGTCCCCGCCAAAGGTCTGGAAGCCCTTGGCGATGATCTGCAGCCGCACCGTCTCCCCGATCTCGAGCACATCGATCAGCGCTTTGCCGTCTTCATTGGACTTCAGTTCCATATTTCCCTTCTCTTTCAGGGTATGGAAGATCACGGCGGCATTCTCGATCGGCTTGCTGTCCCGGTCGCGCAGGACCGAAACTTCAATCTTGGCTGTCGGCGGCGGAGCCTTGTACTTCCGGCCGCGGTGGCTTGTGTCCTGGGCATGGAGGTTCCCCACCCCGGCACTCAGACCGAAAAGGGCGAGACAAATCGCGAAACCAAACAAAGACCTGCGAGGCATGGCCTTTATTGTAATTGGTTTCCGTTGCCCGGGGGAGATGCCCCGGCAAAGCCTGGCTGCGCCCCAGCGACCGAACCCGACGCCCTTGCCAAGCGGGGAAGGGAGACTCAGCACCAGGAACTAAGAACTAAGAACTACGAACTGAGAACTGCCTTTTGTCATTAATCCTGAGTGAATTACACTCACATTCTGTTTTCCACCACTTGACAAACCGCAAAGAAGTTTCCTATCGTTAGCAATTGGAAAGCGAGAGTGCTAGCACACCCCCGGCAAAACTGCTGACCGGCCTGGCGGCGGGTCGCACCAACCCGGGACGGAATCGCCAACTGGCGGCGCGGCACTCCACAATCCCTGGCAGTCTTTCTCAAGTAAATCACCAAACTCCGCGGCCGGGGCTCAACCCTGTCCGCGCGTGAAGGAGAAGCGAAGCAATGGCAGCAACCTCTGTAACGACGACCTTCACTCCGCTCCACGATCGCATCCTGGTTCGCCGTCTGGAAGAGACGGAAACCGTACGTGGCGGAATCATCATCCCCGACAGCGCCAAGGAAAAGCCGCAGGAAGGCGAAGTCATCTCCGTCGGCAAGGGCAAGTCGAATGACGAAGGAAAGGTCTTCCCTCTCGACGTGAAAGCGGGCGACCGCGTCCTCTTTGGCAAGTACTCCGGCACCGAAATCAAGATCGACGGCGAAGAGTTCCTCATCATGCGCGAGGAAGAAGTCCTCGGCATCGTCAAGAAGTAACACGCGCTCGACGCGAGTTCACAGTTCGCAGTTCACAGTTCGTAGTAACAGTGAATTGACGGCGGCTGTGAACGGGCAACTGTGAACTACGAACTGCGAACTAAGAACTCTGAACTAGGAGAAATCAATGGCAAAGCAGATTCTGCACGGTGAAGATTCCCGTCAAGCCATCCTGCGCGGCGTGAACGTGCTCGCGGATGCGGTGAAGGCGACGCTCGGCCCCAAGGGCCGCAACGTCGTCATCGAAAAGAAATTTGGTTCCCCCACCATCACCAAGGACGGCGTGACGGTGGCCAAGGAAATCGACCTCAAGGACCCCCTCGAAAACGTCGGCGCCCAGCTCGTTCGCGAAGTTGCTTCCAAGACCAGTGACGTTGCCGGCGACGGCACCACCACCGCCACCGTACTGGCCCAGGCCATCTTCCGCGAAGGCGTCAAGACCGTGGCCGCCGGCGCCAACCCCACCGCCCTCAAGCGCGGCATCGAGAAGGCCGTCGTGGTCATCATCGGCACCCGCGACAAGGACGGCAAGTGGACCGAGGGCGGCGCTCTCGGCGAGCTCTCCAAGCCCGTGGACGAAGGTTCGGTTGCCCAGGTGGGCGCCATCTCCGCCAACGGCGATCAGGAGATCGGCGACATCATTGCTCATGCCGTCAAGGTTGTGGGCAAGGACGGCGTCATCACCATCGAAGAGTCCAAGACCATGCACACCGGTCTGGAGACTGTCGACGGCATGCAGTTTGACCGCGGCTATCTCAGCCCCTACTTCGTCACCGACACCGAGCGCCTCGAAGCCGTTCTCGACGATCCCTACATCCTGATCTACGAAAAGAAGATCAGCGCCATGAAGGACCTCCTGCCCCTGCTCGAGCAGGTTGCGCGCGGCGGCAAGCCCCTCCTGATCATTGCGGAAGACGTGGAAGGCGAAGCGCTGGCCACCCTCGTGGTCAACAAGCTGCGCGGAACCCTGAACGTCGCTGCCGTCAAGGCTCCCGGCTTCGGCGATCGCCGCAAGGCCATCCTGGGCGACATCGCGGTCCTCACCGGCGGCAAGGCCATCACCGAAGACCTCGGCATCAAGCTCGAAGGCGTCAAGCTCGAGGACCTCGGCCGTGCCAAGCGCATCACCATCGACAAGGACAACACCACCATCGTTGACGGCGCCGGCAAGGCGGGCGACATCGACGGCCGCGTCAAGGAGATCCGGTCGCAGATCGAAAAGACCACCTCCGACTACGACAAGGAAAAGCTGCAGGAGCGCCTCGCCAAGCTGGTTGGCGGCGTGGCCATCATCAAGGTTGGCGCTGCCACCGAGACCGAGCTGAAGGAGAAGAAGGCTCGCGTTGAGGACGCTCTCCACGCCACCCGTGCGGCAGTCGAGGAAGGCATCGTCCCCGGTGGCGGCGTGGCCCTGGTTCGCGCCATCCCCGCGGTGCAGAAGCTCATCAAGAGCCTCGAAGGCGACGAGAAGATCGGCGCACAGATTGTGCTCCGTTCGCTCGAAGAGCCGCTCCGCCAGATCGTCGCCAATGCCGGCGAAGAGGGCGCGGTGGTTGTGGCCAAGGTGCTGGAGTCCAAGGACCCCCACTACGGCTACAACGCAGCCACGCATACCTTCGAGAACCTGGTGAAGGCCGGCGTCATCGACCCCACCAAGGTCACTCGCACCGCGCTGCAGAATGCAGCCTCGATCGCCGGACTGCTTCTGACCACCGAAGCCCTGGTCGTCGAGATGCCCGAGCCCAAGTCGGCGGCCCCGGCCGGCGGCGGACACGGCGGCGGCATGGACGGCATGTACTAGGGATCACCCCACCGACGAAGACCTGTCGGCGGAGACCCCGATGGACTGGCCGTACCGGCGTACCGCGCCTTCGGGCGCATAACACAAGAAAGCCCTCAGCTTCGGCTGGGGGCTTTTTCTTGCAATAACATCCTGACCGTCAATTGTCGTGCTGAGCAAAACTCAGGCAGGACGCAGCAACTCTGGAATTCCCGGAACCGATACCTCAGCCCGTGGTCGGACGCGCCTCCGTGGTTGCCGGGTACTCGGCAGTACTTTCAGCTTCCTTGTAGAGCCACGCCCCGACCATAACTCCTGCGATGAACTCGACAACGGCGAAAAGCGTGGAGTAGACCAGGAGGCGCTGGTTGTAGGGGCTGGTTACTGCATTCATCATGTTCGGCAGCAGGATCGAAAAGGCCCAGGCGACCAGCGCGGCATAGACCGCAGTCCGCACACCAGCGCCGAAGCGCGGGCGCATCGCGGCGTATACCCAGACCATCAGGATACCGCCGAGAATAAACACCAGGAACAGCGTGCAGAAAAAAGCTGGCCCATTCAAGTTCAGGTTGAGTGCCTTCGCGGCGTCGGCCCAGAGCGGGCCCATCAAGACGCCATTGAAAAACCAATCGAGAGTGCCCGCGATGATCCCCCCAACGGTACCGCCAAGGATCACGCGCCCGTAATTGATCTTGCCCATTGACTCCTCCTTGGGGATTGAATTGCGGGAGTATAACGGGCCATAGTGCAAGACGCAAGCTCTTTGTAAATCGGCAATCAGCATTGCCTAGCATATACTCGGCTGATGTAGTTGAGGAAGGCTTTACTGGTTGCGGAAATAAGCGATGCTTTGAAAGGGCACGGCTTCAGCCGTGCCGTAAATGCCGCAAAAGTCTGTGCCGGCTTTAGCCGCCGAGGGATGGTCTTCTTCACCTTCGCCGCGATGACTGCCTCACGCACTCAATGATGCGAAGGCGTCGAGGACGACGAAGCGGCATCCGTATGCTTCGTATAAGTAAGGTCGTACTCAACGTGCCACGTCTTTCCGCCGTCGTTGGAACCCTGGCTGAACTGGCGCACCTTGCCCGGCGCAAGATTGAAAAACTGCAGATGCCGCCGCAGCATTTGTCCATCGGACTGGGGTACATCGTCGGTCCAGTAATCCATCCCCTTGTCGTTCAGGTTGCCGTGAAAGAAAATCACGCCGGCAAAATTGTCCACCCAGTACTGTTCCCATCGCTTCAGATTCACGTTGTAAGTGTTGTAGCTCTTGCCGAAGTACGGACTGCTGGCCGATGTCCAGTTCTCCCACACCACGCACCCTCCCATTTCCTTCGACACGTGACTGGTTCCCCCCGCAACGCCGGTATCCGTAGACACCACATCCCAATCCCCCACCCAGAAATCGAACTGGCCGAACTCCGGATCTTCGCATGGATTCGCATTATGTCGCACTTCTTTGGCAAGCGCCACAAATTGCTGATCCGCGCGCAGCCCGCTCCACTCCGCATCGTTTTCGATCCGGCTGATCTGAAGAAATCCGCCATCCGCCGCGTCCTTCAGCAGTTTGAGCGCATTCGCCGAGTCGCCCATCGCCGCGTAGGTACTGGACAGTTCATAGTCTACGAGCGATTTTTGCAGACCCTTGCCCGCGCCCAGTTCCCCGGCCTTGCGAAAGGCCTCGAGCGCCGGCGCGTAACGCTTGTTGGCGCGTTCGCAAACAGCCAGCCGATACCAGTAGCGCCCGTTCTCCGGCTTGGCCTCGGTGAGCGATGCATAGAGTTTTTCCGCGGCAGCCCAATCGTGCTGCGTGTAAGCCGCATCGGCGGCCTGAACGTTCGGATCATCCGCGCCCGATGGCGCCTGCGCGCGCATCGCGACCACACCCAGCAACACGACGATCACAACCGCCGAAACGCCTCGAACCCTCCGACCACCCTTCATTGGCACACCCCTGCTCGACCAACAGTATCCCGGCCGTTCGCCCGGCGCGAACCGATGCCATAGTGTTTGTGACGAATCTCATTCCGCAGTGACGGATGCCGTTTTACCGCAGTTCCGGATAGTTCCGAGCCAGCCCCGGTAAGGCGAATTCGGAACATCCCGCCGAAACTCGTTCGAATTTCACAAAACACATCACTGCGGAAGATTTCAAAACGACTCGCCGGTCATGTGCGACCACACCGTCTCAACTAACCAGGTCCTGCTCGGATAACTTCGTTTCCTCCAGCCATTGTGCGATCAGGGGTTCGTCCCGCACTTTAGTGATATCTTCCTTTGCCACTTGCTTCAGGTCGGAAATAATATTCGCTTTCAATTCAGTTTTCTTATTCTCATCATTGGTCAGATTCATCAGCCGAATATTGCACAGAGATCGAAACAGTTCGTAATTTCGGTATCCTGTATCCCCACGCTTTTCCCTCAACTGAATCGCAGTTGTGATTTCATTCACTGCTCCTGCTAAGTCGGAATCAGTCTGATCACTAAGGGCATAGGCCAGCTGCGCATGCGTTCGATGGTAGCGATTATCGGAATCCGAAGCTATCAATGCGCGGAGCAGCGGGATGACCCTGGCAATTTCCGACTTCCTCTTGGGGTCATCGTTACGATCCTTTCTGAATTTTCTAGCCAGATAGAACAACTGCACTTTAAATGCCGATGAGCTCTCCCTGACCGCATCCACGATTTCAGCTTGACTTACCGCCCGGTCGCCCGAAGCTGGATCCAGTAGCTTCTGCGAAAGGCTTAAAGCTGCAGCATCCTTATCGGCTTGGGTTTGAACATTGGAAAGAGCATCGGCAACCTTTGCACTGGAGGACTCAATCGTGGAAACTTTCGCAGCCAGAACGTCCAATTCTGCGGTTCTGAATGCTTTTGTCAGATTGATTCGAGTCCAGAGATATCCGATCAGGAACCCGCACACGGAAAAAAAGATGATAATGAGTCCACCAAATACCGGTGCACCGGGTGCGGTGCCAAACCCAGGCTGAAGTCTTCTGGAGATTGCATCCAGTCCCTTCGGAATCTGGCCTATCTGCGTCAAGCCGACGCCCACCAGCATCTTAGTAAGCCAGTCTGAAATCTGCTCAAGATTCGTGTTAGTTCCCAAATGGAGAGCCGGCGTCGCATTCGATGCCGTCGAATCCTTCGCGGAATCTTGATTTTCGACTGGGACTTGCGATGGACCGCTGCCCGAAAGTGTCCGGGGAATACCGAAGAGGAAGCCAAGAAGAATTCCTGTGATGATTGACGCTAGGGATATGCTCAGTGCATATCCGGCAATTTCTCCAAACGGAACCTTGGCATTCGCCGCACTATACCGTGCGTAAATCAATTCGATGGCGGCTGCGAAGAGGCTCAACATCAGCAGCGCGACCCAGGCCGGTTGGTTGCCGCTTACCCAGCCGGCGATCCGCTTTTTTAAAGTGATGATGATCCTGATTGAATCGTCGTCCTCTTTGATCGAATAGGTATCTTTAGAGTTGGGCATCGGCGCATCTCCTCTTTGGTGGCGCATTTCAATTCCGATGACTGGATGGGAAACAAACAAAACGCTAATTCACTTATCGTTTCGTTTCAAGAAAATAATTGACCGCCATTCTGGCAGTCGGAGCTCAATGCCAGGAACTAACTTTGGCAGCAAAGCTCTGGGATAAGTCACAGGAAAGCACTGTGATCCAGCATCATTCGCAATCGGCGAATGGCTCCGCAACCAGCGGCGCGTCAAAAAGCGCCATCTCCTCAGCCGACGGCGCCTCGAATATCTCCATCCATCGCGACAAGGCCTCGCGTTCCACCGGCGGATTCTCCATGCCCCGCCGCTGAATTCTCTCCCACAGCACATCCACCGGCGCACTGAGAGAGTGCAACTCCACGGCCGCGCCCACCGCCCGCGCTCCCAGCCGCAGCGCATCCCGCTCGGCCCTTCCCCACGTGCCCCATTCAATGATGACGACAAGTCCCCGCGCCAGCAATTTCTGTGCGAGCTCCCATTGCAGTTCCTCGATCTTCCCGCGCCGCGCCTCATCGTAGAAGTCGATCGAAAGCGCCGCCATCCATTCATCGGGAGCAAACCGGATCGCATGAAGTCTGCTTTCGAGCGCCCTGCCCAGGGTCGTCTTTCCCGAGCCGGGCAGCCCGCACAGAATGATCAATCGTGCTCCGCCCTCACGCTGCTCCATGTCGCAATTATCCGCGAATCCACCAATCCATTTCCGCCGCTCCCCCGTTCCTCATTCAGCAGCACAACTTTGCTCTTCCGGCGCGGTTTCACACTAGCAGTCCCAATCCGCTTTAGCGGGATTGGAAACCGCGCCGGTTTTATTGATCGACCGAATGCGATTGCGGTCGCTCTTTCCGTCCTTGGTTCTCAAGCCGTCTGCGCGCATTAAGTTGAATTCACGCCGGGTGCGCGCCGCCGCATAGCAGTCACATCAGGAGGTTTGCCTACCGCACCTTTGCAAACGAATTGGGTTGGGCCGGATCCAAGGGTCTCCGATCAGGCGTGCGTCCAGGGAAGCTGGCGTGAACGCCGACCGACTGACCGGGCAGGAACTCTGCCGATCCGGCCCATGGTTTGCTACAATCGCTGCGACCTTTTCAGGCACCGTAACGACGCGCGCGTAAGCAAACCGCTCCACGGCGCAGGAACACGGGTGTGCTGAGGCCTCTTTATCGAGATCGATGACTGAGTTCTCCGAAAATCCGATAAAGAGCGGCGCCTCCAGGGCTCCCGATGCGGTGCGCTTCACCACCGCGCAGGATGAGCTTCTGCTGGAGCGCGTTCGCACCCGCGACGCCAAGGCCATGACCGACCTGTTCGACCGCTATGGAAGCATGGTCTACTCCGTGGCGCTGCGCGTGCTCAAGGATCCCGGCCATGCCGAAGACGTGATGCAGGACGTTTTCTTCAATCTCTGGGAGAATCCGCGTTCTTTCGCCGCGGCGCGGGGTTCGCTGGGCGCATGGCTGCTGGTGGTTGCGCGCAATCGCGCCATTGATGCTTTGCGGCGGCGCAAGCCATCCGATCCGGTCGATGAACTCGTTCTTCCTGCGAAGACCAATCTGGCTTCAGAGGCGGAACGCAACACCATCATGGAAAAAGTCCGGGGCATCATGAACCGCCTGCCCTCGGATCAGCAAAAATCGTTGTACCTGGCATTTTTTGAAGGACTCACTCACTCGGAGATTGCGGCGCAAACCGGCGACGCTCTCGGCACCGTCAAAACCCGCATCCGAACCGCACTCATCAGCGTACGAAAGGCAATCCAGGCATGACCGACAACCGGCACATTTCCGCGGAGGAGCTCGCCCTGCACGCCGTGCAGGCCCTCACCAGCGAAGAGTCGGCGGCCGTGCGTCTGCACTTGTCGGAGTGCGCCGAGTGCCGCGAGCAACTCGCCGAGATCACCGGAGACCTGGCGCTCGTAGCGATGAGCGTGGACCAGCACCCTGTTCCCGAAGGCGCGCGGCAGCGCTTTGTCGACCGCATCACCGCCGCGCCCTCCCATTCGGAACAGCCTGCTGCGGCGCCGGTGATTTCGATCGCCCGCGACAAGAGGCCGGCACGCCAGGCTGCATGGATTTCCTGGGTGGCGGTCGCGGCGCTGCTGATCCTCACCGCCGCCCTGGGCGTGAAGATCTTCTTCCTCAGTCAGCAACTCGAAACCCAGGATGCGCTGCTGCGCCGCGAAGAACGCCAGATTCAGGCGCACAATGCGGAGAATCTGCGCGCCCATGCCCTGCTCGATGTGCTCACCGCCCCGACCGCGCAGCGCGTGTTGCTCACCACCGGCAAAACCCCGCCGGCGCCCTCGGCGCGCGCCGTCTATCTTCCCTCGCGCGGCGCGCTGATTCTCCAGGCCAGCAACATGCAGCAGCTGCCGCCCAACAAGACCTACGAGCTCTGGGTCATCCCCGCCAGCGGCGCGCCTATTCCCGCCGGACTCTTCCGGCCCGATGCCTCCGGCAGCGGCAGCGTGGTGTTGCCCTCGATTCCCCAGGGGGTCACTGCCAAGGCCTTCGGCATCACCATCGAAAATTCCGGCGGCGCCAGCACCCCCACCGCTCCCATCATTCTTTCCGGCGCCGCTCCGGCCGCCGGCGAATAACCTCGCTCCGCGAATCCGATCCGCGCGCACCGCGTCGGCAGTTAATTCACCGGATCCTGGGCATCGAGTTCCGCGTGCCGCCTCAGTCGTTCCGCATCGACAATCACAACGCCCTCGCGCCGCGGAATGATGAATCCGAAATTCGCCCACTTCGACAGAATCCGGCTGATGGTGAAGAGCGTGCTGCCCGTCATTTGCGCGAGTTCCTCGCGCGTGATCACCACATCGACTCCCTCGCGGCTTCCCTTTCCAACCGATTTGAGCAGCCGCATCAAAACCAGCGCCAGCCGCTTGGGAACCCGCTCGCTCGCGATCTCGCGGAACCTTTCTTCCAGTTCGATCAACCGGCTGGCCATTATTGTTTGCAGATTGATCTGGATCCGCGGATGCCGGGAGATGAGCGCCTTAAGCAGAGCGGCGTCCCAGACAAGGACCTGGCAACGTTCCATGGCGCGCGCCGAACAGCTGTGATTACTGCCGGCCGCATGGATCCCCACGGCATCGCCCGGCCCGTTCAACCATAGGATCACTTCTTTCCCTTCCGAACTGACCTGGGTCAGTTTCACGCTGCCGGTCCTGATCATGATGAGCTTGTGGATCGGCTGATCCTGAGAGAACAGACTCTCGTTGCGCGCAAACCTCGTGATTCTGGCATAGGCGAACATCTCCAGGCATTGCTGGGTAGAGAGTCCTGCCAGAAGCGCGGAATCACAACCGAGCTCACCTTGCGCCGGGGAAGCGGGCCAATTCAACCTGGATGAATTCTGCCCGGGCACGGGTCGTGATTTCAGGACGTCGCAATTTGTCATATTCTCTCCAACTTCTCTCACCGACATATCACCGCACCGGAGAAAATTCCTATCTCCAGGCCAAAATGTCTCTTCTGGGTTCAGCCTAATCAGTCTGCGTTCCATGTATGTCAGTCTCTCGTCAGCCAAATGTCATCAAGTCGTCGCCGCGTAGAGAAGCAAGCAGTCCAACTGGCTCGAATCCACGCGGCACAGAGCGCGCGAAAGCAGACTTCACATGTGCGGGAGTAGCTGTTCCCGCGAACGCCGGCGGGCAATTGTGCCGCAGACGCGAAAGGGTCCCCTGCGCGGGGACCCCTTCGGCGCTTCCTGATCGTTCCCGTCAGAACGAAATGTGGAATCCCATCGTGAACGCGCGCGCACCACCGATCGTGCCCGTCACCGAGCCAAAGTTGGACGCGTTGTTCGGACAATTTTGCTGGTTCGGATTTTTTGGGTTCACAATGGTCAAGGCTGGAATCGTGCAGGTGCCCTGCGGCGGATTGAGTGACAGTTGCAGAGGAAGCTGCGTCGCCTTGCCGGTTCCGGTGGAGAAGGGTACCTGGTCCAGGTTGCCCAGGGCGGACTGTTGATCTGCCGGATCGCTCGACGTCACCACCTGCCCGTAACCGAGGTAGCTCCGGTACTGGTTGCAATTCGTGCCGCCTTCATACGCATTGATCGCAGTGGCGGAGCATCCGTTGTTCTGGCGAATCTGCGCCTGATCCTGCGGAACGTCAAGGCTGGTGGTGTTGGTCACGTTGAAGATGTTCAGTTCATACTGCGCCCTGATCTTTTCCGTGATCTGGAAGCCCTTGCGGATGGAGACATCGAGACGCTTCTGCGGAGACTGCCGGAAGATATTGCGCTGCCCCACATTGAAAGCCGTCTGGTAGATATCCGCAGGATCATCGCCCGTCGAAACCGGTATCCCGTTCGTACCCGGCTGCAGGTATTGAATGGCGATCTGCGAGGGATCAATAGCCGGAATGTAGTTGCCGCCCCCGGCACGGAAGGAACCCTTGTTGCCCGTCAATGCCGAGTGCGGATTCTTCGGGTTCTTGATGCCCAGAACCGGATTCATCAGCGTGGGAAAGTTTCCGAAGTTGATGCTGCCCACCGCGCCGTAGAACTCGTAGAGCGAATACGGCTCGCCGCTCTGCAAAGTGCCGATCCCGGTAAGGTGCCAGTCGTTGGTGACGTAGGAGACAAAGTTGCTCTCCTTCACCGCGTTGGGCACATCCACCTGGAAGTTGGCGGTAAACACGTGCGTACGGTCAAAGTCCGACGAGGACCAGGAGTCGTGCAGGCGGTTCGGATTGTCGCCGGTAAAGAACAAGCCAATATCGCTCTGTTCATCGAGGGAGTGGCTCCAGGTGTAGCTGGCGCCGAGCTGGTAGTGCTGCGAAAGCCTCTTCTCCACGTGCGTTTCCAGCGCGTCGTACGCGGAAACACCCACCGTCTTGAAGTCCGCGGCGTTGGGGCTGAACCCGACATACGGCGTTCGGAAATCCGTGTTGCCGGCATCGAACGTGTTCCAGGGCTCAACCGCGATCGGGCAATAATCGTAATCGCAGTCGGACGAGTTTTGATTCATGACTTCCATGCCATACGACGAAGTCTCGCCCCAGATGGGATTGGACGATGTGGCAATGCCCGGCTCATTGATGGGAATCGGAATCACCGAGTGGCGGCCGCGATTGCCGGTGTAGCCAAGCGTAAATGCCAGGGTGTTGGTCGGCTGCCACTGCACATTCAACGCGTAGTTCATGGTGTAGGGCAGAACGTTGTTCTTGTCGTAAATGCCGAAGTTGAGCGGCGAGGTGCAGAGCGTGTATCCCTCCTGGCTTTGCCACCCGCTGCAGTTCTTGCCGAATGGCGCGTATTGCGAGTTGGGAGCCGGCGAACCCGTCATCTCACTCAACTGGGCCTGCAAAGCTTGACCCACCGCGCTCGGGTCGGCACTGGGCGGGATGTAAATCCCGTTCTGCGCCGGAGTGCTGAAGGCCAGGTCCCCCATCGGATTTTCCAAAGTGAGACCGGTCCGCGACCCCTTCCTCTGCGAGGAGAGTCCGGAAGCGACGCTCACCAGGGGCAACGACTCCGTTACACCAAACGGACCGCCGATGGAACCGCCCGCAGGTTGAGAAAGATAGGTGAACAGTTCGCCGCGGTCATAATAGAGTCCCGCGCCGCCGCTGATGACAAGCTTGCTGTGGTACGCCTTGGGGGACCAGGCAAAGCCAAGGCGCGGCGAAAGGCCCCACTGCCGCCCCTTCAGCGTTGACGCGGAAACGCCCGCAGTCGGCTTTTGCTTGTTGTTCCCGGCGATGACAAACCCCGCATTGTTGACCGTAAATCCTGTCGTCGACGTCCCGGTCACGCTGTACAGCGACGGTTCGAAGTTGAACATGTCGCCGTATTTTTCCGTCATGCCGCCGTGGTAGTCATACCGAACCCCGGCGGTGATGCTCAGGTTCGAGAGCGCCTGCCACTTGTCCTGCACATAGCCGTTGAACTCGTTGGTGCGATAGTAGCGGTCCGCATTATTCCGTTTCGTATTAGGATCGATGCTCTCCACCACACTGGAGCTGTGCACCTGCCCCTGCAGGAAACTGTCAAACCCGCTGATGGAAAGCTGCGCATGACCGGTGCGGTTGTTGGTGATGTTCAGTTGCGTGTAGCTGTATCCGCCGCCGGCGACAATGGTGTGCTTGCCCGCCGTAAAGATCACGTTCGTCGATGGGTTGAGACGGCTCTGATAGTAGCCCATGTCCACAAAGGCGCCGGGCGTTCCCGCCGGACCTACGTCGAGACTGGGCGAATACTGGTCGTAGTAGCCGAAGTTCTTGATCTCGATACCGGGCAGCGCGTTTGCCACCAGCTGGTCCGGCTGCGCCGCGGAAACACCCAGGTTGCCCGCGACCAATTGCTTATAGTCGCTGAACGAACCCATGCGGACAAATCCCAGGCGCTGTTCCCAGTTCAGCCTCTGGCCGATAGCGATGGTGTTGCCGATCGAAAACACCTGCGACCCATTGTGCTGCGTAACCGGGAAGCCGGCCGTCGCTGAGAAGCCGAAGGGGCGAGTCACCGGCGCATTCTGGTAGAAGTACTTTACCGACACGCGATCGCTCGCGGTTGCATCGTCGTCGAGCGCAACCGTAGCCTGGTCCGATCGCAAGCCGGGACGTTCCAATCAGGTACACATTGGGCACGCCATAGACGTACGTATTGCTGGACTGGGCCGAAGGAATCAGGTACTGGCCACCCGGCAGTTTCGTCTGCAACAAGGCAGCCGCAACGCCGTCAATTTCACTCGTGCTCGTGAGCGGCGTCGGGCTCCAGCTGGCATCCGCATTCAAGAGCCCGCTCAAGGACCGGTCGTCGGTCAAGCCCGCGGGAACGGTCATCTCCGAAAGTCCCGTGGCGTTGTCTTCATTCACGCTGCGCTGATAAGCCGCGAAAAAGAAAAGCTTGTTCTTCATCAGCGGTCCGCCCACCGTCGCGCCCGAATCCCACCGCCGAAGCCAGGGATTCACCAGCGACTTCGGGAACACTCCGATTCCCTGCTGCGTCAGTTGATAATCCTGATTGAAAAAGAACGGCGAGGCATTCATTAGATTGTTGGCGTACGACCCGTACAGCTGGCCGTGCCATTTGTTGGTGCCGGTCCCGGTATTCACGTCGATCTGCGCGCCGCTCGTCGCGCCCTGCTGCGCATCATACATCGACGCATTCACGCGCAGCTCCTGGGTGAACTCCGGCGGCGGCGAAGGCAGGCTGTTGCCGTTCGAACCATACACCGATGTGCCCACAGAGAACGATCCGCCCGCCGTCGGCGCGCTGCCGATGTTGAAGTTGTAGCGCTGCGAACTGGAACCCGACGAGCTCTTGCCGTTGAACAAGTTGGTCGAGTCCACGCCGTTCACCTGGAACGTGTTCGACGTATCGCGCTGGCCGTTGGCCCAGATCGGCTGGTTCCCCAACCCCGCATTCGAGTCCAGGTTCGACAGCAGCTCCGCGTTCACTCCCGGCGACAGCACCGCAACCTGCGTGAAGCTGCCCGTCGCCAGCGGAGTCAACTCGATCTGCGCCGAATCCAGCGTGTACCCGTTGGTCGTATCCGTTGCATTCAGCAGAGGGTTCGCCGTCACCTCCACCGACTCTGAAGCCTGCCCGACCTTGAGCGTCGCATTCACCGTGGTGGCGCGCGCTTCCTGGACCGTGATCCCTTTCAGCTCCGTGGTCTGAAAGCCCTGAACGCTCACCTTCACCGTATAGGTCCCGATGGGCAGGTTGAATAGCTGGAAAAAGCCGGTGTGCTGCGTGGTGGTCGTCTGCGTCACGTTGATGGCGGCATCGGTCGCACTCACCGTCGCCCCCGCGACCGCGGCGCCCGTCGGGTCCATGACCGTTCCGTTCAGCGATCCGAGTGTTTGTTGGGCAAATCCGGGATGGGAACCGATCCATGCAGCCAAAACCAACAGACTACACCTGGCGACACTCCTCCACGAATACCGTTTCATAGTGACCTCGCAGCTTCCTGGGTAGGCTTGACGTTGAGTGAAATTGAAGCAATTTCAGCGAACTGGCGCTGGAATGCGCCTCAGAAATGAGTCCGGGACTTTCAAAAAACTGGAGCGCGTGACACGAATAGTTTGTGCCAGCGACGGGAAAATCGGAAGTAAAAAATGTATAGGGCGATAGCGTCGGGACCAGAAGTTGTTGAAAATTGCGCGAAAACCGCGTGAGAACTGAACTCGGCGCCAACTTGCTAACCCGCTACGTCGCGAAGCGACGCTAGCCTGCCGCTTTTGAATTCAACCGGACTTTCCCGATTCTCCCCGCCAGTCAAAGTTGGCTCTCACGCACACACGTTAGCCCCTACATCAACCTCCGCAGAATGAACCGGGCTTCAGCCCGTAGATCAACCGAACGCTGAAGGGTACGGGCTTCAGCCCGTACATCAACCTCAGCCGAATGACCGGGGCTTTAGCCCCTGAGGGAAGCCTCTTCCATAGATTCAAACCAGTCGCGGGCCTCGGTAAAAAATGATCCTGTTTGCCGTAGCCCGCACTGGTACAAAAGCCCCTACACCCCCAGCCGCGCCGCCGCCATCGCCGTGCCTTCCACGCGCGCGCGAATCTTGGCAAACGCCACATCGCGTGCCGTCGACTCATCATCCGCGAAGGGAGAGAACCCGCAATCATCCGTCGTGCCCAGGCGGTCGAGAGGCAGGAACTTCGCCGCTTCGAGCACGCGCTCGCACACTTCTTCCGGCGTCTCCACCCGGCTGCAGATCGGGTCGGTCACCCCCACGAACACCTTGTGTTCGCCGCTCATCAGCTCCGCAATCAACTTCAACACGCGCGGTCGATCCGCTTCGCTCGCCAGCTGCAGGTAGAACCGTCCCGCATGGGTCGCAAACAGCGCCGGCAACAATCCCGCATAGTCCACATCGGCCGAATGCGTGGAATCCTGGTCGCCCCCGGGACACACATGCACTCCGATGCGCGCCCTCTCCGGCGCATCGAAACGATCGAGAACCCGGTTGTTCAGTTCGACAAAATTCTTCAGCAATCCGCCGCTCGGATCGAGCTTCAGCGACAGCCGCCCCTCGGTGAAATCGATCTGCACGATCTCGGCGCCCGCGTCGAAAGCGGACCCGATATCGGCAGCGGCCTCCTCGACCAGGTCGTCCAGAAACCGCCGGCGCGAATACTTCTCGAGGGCCGCCGCCGGATACAACAGGCTGAGAGCCGATGCCGAGATCACCGCCTGTTTCAGCGGGCGCTTCGCATACGGCTTCGCCCGCCGCACATAATCCCCCGCGTATCGGCCGTAGTGGAAAGGTCCCTCCGTCAATCGCGGAAGCTGGCGCGTATGCCCGTCTTTGAATGGGATCAGCACGCCGTTGCCGGCCAGGGCATGGAAACCTTCCAGCGGATACGTCGCAAAGCTTGATTTTCTCTGTTCGCCGTCGGTGATCACCGGCGAGCCGGTGGCTTCGAAACGTCTGATGGTGTCGCGAACCGCCGCGTCGTATTCCTTGTCCAGCGTCTCGGCAGTAATACGGCCGGAGGCCAGTTGCCGCAATGCCAACAGCAACTCCTTCGGCCGCGGTATGCTGCCGATCGGTTCCGTGGGAATCGTCATGGCAGCGAGTCTAGCCGATGCGGGCAATCCGGAGCCATCCATCGATCGATGGAAGGGCCCCGGCTTTCGCGTTCCACGCTGGCCAACCCGCCATCCCCGATGCCCGGTTTCACTTCGTCATCGTGATTTCAAACCCAATGTCCGTCCCGGAGATTTCCACCTTGCTGAATTCGGTCCGGGCCAGCATCTGTTGAAACTGCTCCCGCGTGTAAGCGCTCTTGAGCAGCATGGTCTTGAACGCCAGCCTGGTCATGATCCGGTTGAATGTCGACAGGCCCATCTTATCCACATGACGGCTGATCTCGTCCGGACTCGCATCTCTGCGCAGATCGATGATCAATCCCCGGCCGCCCGGCTTCAGCACCCGGCACATCTCCTCGAGCGCTGCCACGGGCTGAGCAAAATTCTTGAACGCCGCCCGGCACAGCAGAAAATCGAAACTGCCTTTCGGAAACGGCAAATTTGCAGCCGACCCCTGCTGGAAGTCCACCTCCACTCCCGCTTTCGCCGCATTCCTGGTTGCAATCTTCACAAAGGTGCGGCTGATGTCGAGCCCGGTGATCGCGAACGATCCCCGCTTTGCCAGTTCCACGCAGAAGTATCCCGGCCCCGGGGCCACTTCAAGAACCCGGCTGCCCGGCGCGATCTCGCGCGCAACGCGCTCCGCCAGCTCGCTGTATTCGTTCATCACCTCCGCCGTGTTCGACGCATACCACTTCGCGACCAATCCTTCCATTCCGCGGTCGCCATGGGGTTTGGGCATTGCCACTGTGGTCATAGACTCCTCCTTGTTTTTTGTCGGTTCGAAAATCGCGGAAAGCACGCAGCTCTCCCGTGACCCGGAAAACCGGGCCAGGCCATTTATCACTTGTTCCTTGATCGCGAAGACTGGAGGGACCGCCACGAGCTTTGGTCCCTTGTTCCCTGTTCCCTCGGTCCCCTGTTCCCTTATTACCTTGTTCCCTTGTTCCCTCGGTCCCTTGTTCCCTGTTCCCTTGGTCCCTCGGTCCCTTGGTCCCTTGGTCCCTTGGTCCCTTGGTCCCTTGTTCCCTGTTTTTACTCGCAGAACACCCGCACCTTGGTCGAGTTTCCCTCGGTGCCATTCACATCCACGGTCAAATCTTCGAGATGGTCGATCAGCTCTTCCAGGTTCTCCGGCTTGATCTGCGAAAGCGTGATCGGCACCCCGTGCTTGCTCAGGGCCTGGTCAAGCTGGTCGTGCGCCTGCTGCGGAATCAGGCTCGCCAGCCGCACTCCCGCTCGCAGCAACTGCATGGGCACG
Organism: uncultured Acidobacteriota bacterium; assembly: GCA_963730805.1. Lineage (GTDB taxonomy): Bacteria > Acidobacteriota > Terriglobia > Terriglobales > Acidobacteriaceae > Telmatobacter. The sequence goes on from CAVSTL010000008.1 coordinate 631,962, forward strand.
CGCACGTTCACCGTGGTTCCCCCCTTCATGCCGGTCATGGACTCATCGGCCTCAACCAGCACCCGCAGGTACTTGGCCCGCGTTCTCACTGCGGCCCCATCCGCTCCCTTGGTGTTGCCGGAGAACTCGACCGTGGCCGGCGTCGGGTCCAGTGCCGACAATAGCCGCTCCGCTTCATTGGCCGTGATTTTTCCCGCGGCCAGCATTTCCAGAATTTGACGACGATTTTCGTTCATATCGTTCCTCCCATCCAAATGGTGATGGCCGCCAGGGCATGATGAATTCCCGGAAACAGGTGCGCCACCCGCGCCAGCTCCGGCAAAAACTGCGCGACACTGGCGGCGACACAGGCACCCACGACCCACAACTCTTCGCCGCCCGAGTTCCATGCCGCCAGCAGCCGCTCGGCCTCGCGCGGCGTGATGCGCCCCAGCGCGACCAATGACAAAATTGCTTTCCTTTCCCACTGCATAACCAACCTCACACCACCCTCAGTCCCTAGTCCCTAGTCCCTCAGTCCCTTGGTCCCTTGATCCCTTGATCCCTTGGTCCCTTGGTCCCTGCCTCTTACACAATCCGCACCGTGATCTTCTTGCCCTCCGCGCACACCCGCACATTGGTTCCCGGCAGGCTGCACAGGATGTCCCAGAAGACCCGCAGCGTGTGCCAGAACGGAATTTCATAAACCATGCACACGATCCAGACCGCCAGCAGGACAAACGGCGCCAGCAGGATCCCCGGAATCCAAAGCAGAAAGAGCGGCAGCGGAATGGGCGGGCACCACCCCTGCCCCGGTTCAATCCGAATGACTGCGAGATTAGGCGTCATGGTTCCTCCTCCAATTTCGTCCCTCGGTCCCTTGTCCCTTGTTCCCCTGGTCCCTCGGTCCCTTGGTCCCTGGTCCCTGGTTCCCTTGTTCCCTCCCTCGTTCCCTTGGTCCCTTGGTCCCTTGTTCCCTTGTCCCCTTGTCCCCTTGTTCCCTGCTAATTCAACGCTTCCAGCGCCCGGACCGCCTCATCGGCGCTGATTTCGCCCTTGTTCAACCGTTCCAGAACCTCTGCGCGCGAGGGCGACGGGTTGGTATCGACAAACTCCAGCAACCCGGCAATCCGGTTCAGCCGGGCCTTGATGGTGGGGTAGCTCACTCCGAACGTCTGCTCCATTTCCTTGATCGACCCGTGCGAGCGCAGGAATGCGGTCACGAATACCTGGTCTTCCAGGCTCAGCCGGGCCAGCTCGGGGAGGCTGAAAGCGCCCTCCACCGTGAGGTTCTTCCCGGGAACCCTGACACGCTCGATGATCAGCGGCCCTCCCTGGGCGATGCGGAGCAGCTCCTGCCATTCGGAAGTGGACTTTGGATCGGAACCCATCAGCGGTTGTCCTTGAGGAGATCTGACTACAGAAGAGACAATAATAAAATTTATTAAGAAAAGCAATAGTAAATCTTCATTTATTTAATTAATGGTGAGAATTAAATGATTTCCTACCCTTAATACTTATCCGCCGAGGGTTTGCAGATGATTCGCCATGTTTGGCGCAAAATGGGTTTGAAGGGTGGAAGAGGCATGGCCGCACCGGCGAAATTCTTTGGTTCCCTGTCAATTCGATACACCAATAAACAGCCCGCCATCTCCTTTGCCTTCAGCGTCTTTCCTCGCTTTTCGCAAAAAAAAATTCTGGGCTGTGCAACTGTGAAAACTAACTTAACCAATCTAAATTCAATTGGTTACGCGATTTTTTAGAGGGGAAAATGTCGCAGGAATGGTGCAAAAACCGGCCTTTTTGACCGTTTTTGTGGTGTTTTAGCCCCGAAATCAGCCCCAAAACTCTTGGCGGCCGGCCACCAGGAACGCGAGAAGCGAACCGGCCGACTTCGCCCGGCGCGCCCCTAGCGCGTCATGATGACTTCGGACAGGGAGTCCTTGGCCAGGAATTGGCGGTGGCCCGACCAGCCCGCAAACAGCCGCTCGATGCTGCGGTTGGTAAAGGCCCGCTGGATGGGGAACTGCTCGGCCTGCTGCTGCACCTCCACCTGGTCGCCCTCGGTGATGTGGAAACGACAGTAGGCGGTTCCCTCGCCCTGGGTCTTCATATGGAAAAAGGAGAGGACCGCTCCCCCCGGATTCATCGAGTCGGACAGATGTTCCACCACCGGAACCACAAAAGGCTCAGGCAGATAGTCCAGGGCCGTCCACAGCAGCACGATGTCGAACGTGCGTCCCCCAAAATTGAAGGTGCTGTCGATGAACTTCTGAACATTCCAGGTGGGATTGCCTTCGGCGTCCCTGCCCGACTGCCATTCGCCCTTGACGGCCTCCTGCACCAGGTCGGCCATGAATACGCTGTGCCCGAGGTTGGTAAGGTAGTTGATATTCGTGGGCGAGGTATACCCGATGTCGATCACGCGCAGGCCGGACTCGGCCTGCAGGCGCTTGCGCAGGGTAGCCCAGCCGCTCGAATTGCGCGGCACCCTGGGTCCGGTAAGGCCCGAACCCTGAGCCGGCGCGCCGCTTCCCTGCTTCTTTTCGAACCAATGCCTGATCAATCCTGATTCCCTTTAAGCACTAGCCTTTTGCTGTGCCGGTAGTGGCGTCAGGCGTTCCCGCATCAGGAGGCGCTGCCATTGGGCGACGGATTCGCGCCGTCGGGCTTCTTGGTCGCTCCCTGTGTCAGGTCCACCTTGCCGCGAAATACCGCGTTGTCTTCAATCGCCAGCCGAAGCGCTCTTACATCCCCCTCCACCGCGCTCCCGGCTCGTAATTCCACTCGCCCGGTCGCAATGATATTTCCCTTTAACCGCCCCTGAATCAGAACGTCGCGGGCGGATAGATCCGCCAGGACGTCGGCGTTCGGTCCAATGGTCAACCGGTTTTCAGCCAGCGTGATCGCACCCTCGACATGTCCATCGATGACAAGATCTTCACTGCCTTTGACTTCGCCGCGGATTACCACGGTCTTGCCGAGACGCGCAGGCGTCAATTCAACTGCCATAGTATTCATTCCTTCCAGTCGATCGAATCTAGGATCTGCAAGTACCAAGTGTAGGTCGGTTTGCGCAAGGGACCTTTCTAAAGGACTTGGCCCTCACACTGACTATCGTGCTTAAGAACGGCTTGATGCTGACCCTGTGCGAACTATACTGAATCGAGCTACCGCCCTTCAAATGGCCGCAACCCGCAGGGCTCTCACGCGTCTAATAGCCGGAGAAGCCCATTAAGCCAACGCGATTTCAGATTTTCGTATTGCTGACGTAATCCGATGTTCCTTGCGCATCCCACAGACTAGAGGGAACCTGCCGCAGCCGCAGCTTCCTCCGGGAAATCGCACTGGCCAAGACAGCGAATGACCTCGAAATTGCAAGCAAAATGGCTTCATGCTTGGCGGGCTCTTCCGCACGCGGCGGTTCTCCTGTCGCTCGCCATACCGATGGCGCCCACGTCCCTCGAGGCGGGCAGGATTACCCAGAGCGACGGCGGGGTGGTGGAACGCGCTCTGGACAATGAATGGAACGCCGCACAGGACCATAGCCACCCCATGCAATACAGGCTGCGCAAATCGAGTCCCCGCCTGACTTCTACCAAGCAGATTGTCGAAACCCAGGACGGCGCCGTGGCCCGCCTCCTGACCGTCAATGATGCCGTGCTCACCACCGCCGACCGGCAAAGAGACGACGCCCGCCTGGATGCATTGCTGGCCGATCCGAACCGGCAGCACAAACGCAAACAGAGTGAGCAGGACGATACCGGCCGCGCATTGAAGGTACTGCGCGCGCTCCCCAAGGCCTTTCTCTACCAGTACGCAGGTTCAGAGACTAACGGCTCAACGACTCTGGCACGCTACACATTCACTCCCAACCCCAGGTTCTCTTCCGCGGATCTGGAGCTACTGGTGCTGACCGCGATGACCGGCACGCTGACCATCGATTCCACCCATCAACGCGTGGTGCGATTGGAAGGACATCTCGAGCAGGATGTGGACATCGGCTGGGGCATCCTCGGCCGCTTGAACAAAGGCGGATGGATCGTCGTCGAGCAGGCCGACATCGGCGGCGGCGTGTGGCGCATCGTGCACTTTCAGATGGCCATGAATGGGCGGGTGTTCTTCAAGACGCGCAGCTTCGATACCACCGAGGAAGAGTCGCAGTTCGCTCCGGTGCCGCTGGAAATGACCTACCAGCAGGCCATTCAGCTATTGCGTTCCACCGGATCAGACAACGCAGCGGGCGGCCGCTAGCCAGGCACGCGCGAACCAGCAAAACGGCCCTGCGAGGTTCGCAGGGCCGCTTTTGTTGGTTCGGTGCCGTTCCTAGATCTTGACCTTGGCGAAGATGATGACCAGGGTGAAGAGGGTGAGGGACTCGATGAACGCGAGTCCCAGGACCAGCAGCAGCTGGATGCCTGCGCGCGCGCCGGGATTGCGTGCCAGCGCTTCCGTGGCGGAGGCCGTGGCGCGGCCCTGGCCGAGACCGCAAAGGCCGGCCGCAATGGCCATACCGATGCCGGCGCCGATCGGCACCAGGTTCACCGGGCCTGCTGCGCCATTCTGCGCAAATGCCGGCATGGCAAAGCACAGTGCCGCGAGGGTCATGAATACATATTGAAGTTTCCGCATGGTTCTCCTGCTTCCCTGAAATTGGCCGCCAGTGGGTGGTTGAGGCTCACCGTGCTGGCCCCCTCACGCTTGCGGCCGTCTGTGGTCCCGGAGCGGAAGCGCTCTCCGGCAGATTTTTTGAGCTCTTAGCTTTTACCTCTTAGCTTTTAGCTTCGAATTCGTCTACGCGAAAGCCTTAATATCAGTTCGCGGCAGAAGAAAGAGCTAATAGCTAAAAGCTAATAGCTAACAGCTGTCTTTAGTGCTCGTGCGCCACCGCCTGCGACAGGTAAATCATCGCCAGCAGCATAAACACGTAGGCCTGAATGAGCGAAACGCCGGCATGCAGTCCCAGAAAGATGACTGGGACACCGATCGGCACCAGCGAGAAGAACACCAGGGTCACCAGGTCGCTGGCGAACATATTCGCGTAAAGACGGATGGTGAGCGACATGACGCGGGCGCAATGGGAGACGATCTCGATGGGAAACAACAGCCACCAGAGCCACCAGATGGGCCCCGCAAAGTGATGCAGGTAACCCACGAAACCCTGTTCTTTGAACCCGTAGAAGTGGTAATAGAAAAACGTGCACAGCGCAATGCCCAGGGGAACCACTGGCGCGCTGGTAGGCGTCACGATGCCCGGAATCAGCCCCAGCAGGTTGTTGATGACGACGAACAGAAAGACGCATGTGGTGAACGCCTGGAAGCGCTCGTAATTGTGGCCGATGATCTGGCTCGCGTTGCTGCCCGTGAACTCGTGAATCATCTCCGCGATCTGCTGCGCGGGATTTGGCTTCTCAACCGAGAGCGTGAACCGCACGATCAGGAAAAACACGATCAGGCCGCCCGCCACGAGCAATTCCATGGCAAAGGTGTCGTTGATCGGCCTGGCAGGATCGGCGGGGTGCACCCCCACCAGATTCATGAGCGCCACCACGGCGGGCCCAAAGAGGTGGTTCAGTACGCGCGTAATCCAAAAATTCGGAACCATGAAGACGAAAGATCTTTCTGTTTCCCCGCCGCCGCGCAAGCTGCTCTGCTATCAGTCCTTGAGCAGCCGTAGCGCCTCCCAGGCCATGGCGATTACCGCCAGGCCCAATCCGCACAGGAGCGCAATGGCAGAACCCTGGAAACATTTCAGGCTACCATAAATGGCCCCTCCGAAGAGGATGAGGCGAAGCAGAAAGAAGGCGACGACAGTGGCCGCGCCCCGGGGCGTGTTCTTCTGGTCCAATTTGGCATTGAAAAGGCGAATCAGCCGCTGCCATTCAAGAATACTGGCAGCGGAAATGACGGCGCCCACCGCCAGCATGGCCGCGTTGCGCCACCCCGAAGCGACTAGAAGAATCAAGCTGGGAACGAGCCCCAGGATCAGCGTGTCGCGAATCGCCCGCTTCAAGAGTGCGTTCAGCGCTTCGTCCGTCAGCCCGACGATGGGGTGCGTCTCTTCGTTCATCACTTGCTGTCGGCGCTTCCCTTTCCGTCGTCGCTCCCGGTGGACATGACCAGACGAACCACGTAGACCAGGCCGGAGATGCCGCCGAAGACCATGCCCGCGAGCCCCACCCACGACTGGTGCCAGGCCTTGTCGGCCCACGCGCCCAGCAGCCATCCGATGAACGCCGCCGATGGCAGCAGGATGGCGATCTGCATCAGTTTCTCTGCCTGAACCAGGGTCGCGAGGCCGCCCGAGTCTTTGCGCGGCGGTCCGGGATTGGGAATGGGGCGATTGAAGGCCATAAGCGCTTCTCTCAGGATACAGCGCGACAAGCACCAGCGGGTATACTTCCCTTTTGGGCCAACCCCAACATGTGGAAAGGGAAACGTGTTCGATTCGGACTTCGAGCGCAATCTTTTTGAGCTGCGCAAAGAGAAACTGGCAGAGATCGAGAAGCTGGGACAGGCGGCCTATCCGAACCAGTTTCCGTTCTCGCACACGATTGCCGACATTCGTGCCAGGTGGAACGAAACCCAGGCCGAGGACCTGGAGGCGAATCGCGTAACCGTCGCGGTTGCGGGGCGCATCATGGCCATTCGCGCCCAGGGCAAGGCGGGATTTGCGACTCTCCAGCAGGGAGGCGAACGGCTGCAGATCTACGTGCGCCTCGACGCGGTCGGTGAAAAAGGTTTCGCGCTCTACAAGCTGCTCGATCTCGGCGACCACATCGGCGTCTCCGGCTACCTGTTTCGCACCCGCACCGGCGAACTGACCATTCACGTGGAGCGCCTGACCTTCCTGGCCAAGGCAATGCTCTCGTTACCCGAGAAATTTCACGGCCTTTCCGACGTGGAACTCCGCTATCGCCAGCGCTACGTCGACCTCTTCTCGAACCTCGATGCGCGCAAGGTCTTCGTCAAGCGCGCCAAAGTGCTCAAGGCCTTGCGGCAGTTCTTCGACGAGCGCGGATACCTCGAAGTCGAAACGCCGATGATGCAGCAAGTCGCCGGAGGCGCCGCGGCCCGGCCGTTCCGGACGCATCACAATGCGCTGGATATGGACCTGTTTTTACGCATCGCGCCCGAGCTCTACCTGAAGCGCCTGGTGGTCGGCGGCCTCGATCGCGTGTACGAGATCAATCGCAATTTTCGCAACGAGGGCGTCAGCACCCAGCACAATCCCGAATTCACGATGCTCGAGTTCTACCAGGCCTACGCCAACTACCACGACCTGATGCAACTCACCGAAGAGATGATCGCGTTTGTGGCGCACGAGGTGAATGGAACCACGGTCGTCGAATTCAACGGCAACACCATCGACCTGGGCAAATGGCAGCGATTGACAATGTGCGAAGCGATCCGCGAGTTCTGGCCGGAGGAGGCAGGCGCGAAGCCGGCGCTTTCCGCCTTCGATTCCGGGGAGGTGATGCGGGTCAGGCTCCACGCAGCCATCACTTCCCTGGAACAGGCCGCCGGCGAGACCACCCACATCTCCCCCGAGCGGCTGACGGAGTTGAAGACGATTCGGGAAGCCGTGGCCGCCGTCTACTACGATTCGACCAGGGGCGCGCCCCTGGGCAAGACCGTGTACAACCTGTTCGAAGCGGTGGTGGAACCGTTTCTTATCCAGCCGACCATCATCTACGACTATCCGACGGAAGTGTCGCCGCTCTCCAAGGCCAAGCCAGACGATCCACGGCACGTGGAGCGATTCGAGTTCTTCGCGGGCGGTTTCGAGTTGGGCAATGCCTTCAGCGAGTTGAACGACCCCGTCGAGCAGCACAAGCGATTCGAAGAACAACTTGCCGAGCGGGGGCGCGGCGACGACGAAGCGCACCAGATGGATGAGGACTACGTGCGCGCGCTGGCCTATGGTCTGCCACCCACCGGCGGCGAAGGGCTAGGTGTCGACCGGCTCACCATGCTGCTGACGGGCTCGAAATCGATTCGCGATGTGATTCTGTTCCCGCTGATGAGAGCGGCTTCTAGCTCCTAGCCTCTAGCTGCTAGCTTGTCTTCTGGAAATTCGAACCTTGAGGACTTTTACTGACATCCGCTGGGCCACCTCCGATTCGCAACAGACTTTTTATCGGCACCCACCGCTTTTAGCTGGAAGCTAGAAGCTAGTAGCTAGGAGCTGTTTTTTGAACATCCTCTTTATCGGCGACATCTTCGGCAGCGCGGGGCGCAAGATCGTGCACGAGCATATCGGCCATGTCTGCGAAGCCAACTCGGTCGAGCTCGTCATCGTAAATGTCGAGAACGCCGCGGGCGGTTTTGGAGTGACGCCGCAGATTGCCGAAGAGGTCTTTGACTGGGGCGCTGATGTGCTCACCACCGGCAACCACGTCTGGGACAAGCGGGAGCTGATGGAATATTTCGCGTCGGTTCCTCCGGAAAGCCACAAACGCGCACGACGGGTTCTGCGTCCAATGAATCTCCAGCCGGGGTTGCCGGGACACGGCGTCTACGAAGGGACGACTGAGAGCGGCATTCCCTACGCGGTTGTGAACCTGATGGGGCGGGTATTCATGAACGGAACCAATGACCCGTTTCACGCTATCAACGCCGCGCTACAAAGCATCGCCGCCAAAGTGATTCTGATCGATTTTCATGCCGAGGCGACCAGCGAAAAAGTCGCCATGGGCTGGCACCTCGACGGCCGCGTGACCGCGGTGCTGGGAACCCACACGCACATTCCTACCGCCGATGAACGCGTGCTTCCGGGCGGCACGGCCTACCAGACCGACGTAGGCATGAGCGGGCCTTACGACAGCGTAATCGGCGTGGAGACGCAGTTGGTGCTGCATCGCTTTCTGACGGGCATGCCGGGAAAGTTCGAAGCCGCCAAGGGAAATCCTAAAATGTGTGCGGCCCTCATCGCGTGCGATCCCCTGACCGGGCGTGCCTCCGCGATTCAGCGAATCATGCTGGGGGAATAGTTAGCGTTCGGGATTCGGCCCCCGCCCGGGCGCTGGAAGCGCAATACACCCCTGCCGACTCCGTCCCGGGCCCGGCGCGCTAAGAGCCGAAGTCTCCGCCTGGCCCACTGCCATGTGATTGAGATCACAGCCTAAGGTGACAACAAAGAGTGTTCATGGAGACGGGGGTTTGTGGTTAGTTCCCCGGCGGTGGGATTTGCAGCGGAATCAGGCCCGGACCATTTCCGCAGCCGCTATCCGGTTACTTGAGTGGTAGACGCGGTACCTCATTTCGTAGGAAAGACATCGCCAGGTACCGGTGGGAGAATGTGAGACAGGAGCCCCATCAATGAAGCGCAGTTACGCCCTGGTTGGCGGCGTTGCGGTGATCGTGTGCCTGGCTTTTGCGGCGGGCAGGTTTACGGGCGCACATCGCACGGAATCCAAGGCCACCAGCCGTCGCGTGCTTTATTACGTCGACCCGATGCATCCCGCCTACCGCTCCGACAAGCCCGGCATCGCGCCCGACTGCGGCATGGCCCTGGAGCCGGTCTACGAAGGAGAAACCAGCGCATACCCGCAGACGCCTCTCCAGCCCGGGGGAGTGGCGCTGAGCGCCGAGCGCCAGCAGTTGATCGGGATACGCGTCGCCATTGCGACCACCAGCACGGGACTGCGTACCATCCGCACTACCGGCCGCATCGTCCCCGATGACAATCGCCTCTACCGAATTCAGGCGGGGTTTGATGGATGGGTGGATTCCATCGCCGACACGCCTCCCGGCACCGTGGTCAAAAAGGACCAGGTCCTCGCCGCCTTGTATGGCCCCGAGATTCGTTCGGCGGAGTTGAATTACGTCTCTTTCGTCTCCGGAATGGAACGTGTGAAGCAAAACATGCCCGACATGGATCAGAAGCAGGTAGACGACTCCAAGCGGGTCAGTGAGGAACAGCTTCGTCTGCTGGGCATGGGCCAACAGGAGCTTGAGCAATTGGCGGCCACGCGTCACGTAAGCAATTCCCTCAACCTGGTTGCGCCGGGCGGCGGAATTGTTTTGGCTCGATCGGTTACGCCCCATCAGCGCTTCGAAAAGAGCGTGGAGCTCTACAGGATCGCCGATCTGAGCAAGGTTTGGATTATTGCCGACGTGCATGGCAACGAGGGCGACTTCCGCCCCGGCGTGCACGCGAGAATCTACGTGCCCGAACTGGGAAAGGCAGTGGACGCAACGGTCAGTTCGACGGTGCCGCTCTTTGATGAAACCTCGCGCACCTTGAAGGTCCGGCTTGCCGCCGACAATTCCAGCCTGCTGCTGCGGCCCGAGATGTTTGTGGATGTGGAGTTTGAAAGCAAGGTGCCGGCCGGGCTCATGTTGCCGGCCGATGCAGTGCTCGACAGCGGCCTGAGGAAGATCGTCTACGTGGAGACGACCGACGGAGTATTTGAACCGCGCCGGGTCGAGGTTTCCGGGATCGTCGGCGACCAGGCGATTGTGTCCGGCGGAATCCACGAAGGCGAACGCGTGGTGATTTCAGGAAATTTCCTGCTCGATTCCGAAAGCCGCATGCGCGCGTCGGGAAGCTCTACCGATGTGGGACCAAAGCCCTCAGTACAACCCGTCGCTGAGGAGTTGACCAAGCCAACGCGTACCCGGACAGAAGCGGCCGGAGCTTTGCGCGACCCGGTTTGCGGCATGACTCTCAAGCCGGCGGATATCGCCTTCCAGGAAAACTACCAGGGCAAGACATTCAGTTTCTGTTCCGACTCGTGCCGAAAGAAGTTCCTGGCGGATCCAGGCAAATTCGCCGGCCTCAAAGCCAACGTGGCTGCTATCCCCCGCGACGAGGCAGGCCAGCGGCATGATTGATCGGCTCATCGCTTATTCGGCCCGCAACAAGGCTCTGATCTTGCTGCTGGTCGCCGCGGCATGCGCGTGGGGCATTTGGTCCATGCTGCACATGCCCGCCGACGCCATGCCCGATCTGGGCGATACGCAAGTGATCGTATTCTCGCGCTGGGACCGCAGCCCCGACATTGTCGAGGACCAGGTCACCAATCCGATTGTCACTGCTCTGACCGGAGCGCCGCGAGTGAGAAGTGTGCGCGGCGTGTCGGACTTCGGCTACTCCTATGTCTACGTCATCTTCGATGAGGGCACCGATCTCTACTGGGCCCGCTCGCGAACGCTGGAATACCTTTCAGCGGTGACGTCGCGGCTGCCGGAAGGCGTACGGACCGAGATTGGTCCAGATGCATCCGGGCTCGGATGGATCCTGCAATATGTGCTCCAGGATGATTCCGGCAAGCACAGCCTCGCGGAGTTGCGGTCCTATCAGGACTGGTACCTGAAGTCGTACCTGAAGAAAGTGCCGGGCGTTGCCGAGATCGCCACGGTAGGCGGATTTGTCCAGCAGTATCAGGTAAACGTCGACCCCGATCGCCTGCGTTCGTACAACATCCCGATCTCCAAGGTGGCCGAGGCGGTCCGGGCCACGAACCAGGAGACCGGGGCGCGTCTGCTCGAGTACGGCGGCGCCGAATACATGATTCGCGGACAGGGATATGTCCGCTCCACCTCCGACCTCGAGGAAACCGTACTCGCATCGCAAAATGGAACTCCCATCCGTATCAAGGACGTTGGCCAGGTAGTCTTGGGCCCCGACATCCGGCGCGGCACCAGCGACCTCGATGGCCGTGGTGAGGCCGTGTCGGGCATCGTGATCATGCGCCAGGGGAGCAACGCGCTCGACGTGATCTCCCGCGTGAAGGCCCGCCTGCATGAGATAGAACCGGGGATGCCGGCCGGCGTGCGCGTGGTGCCGATCTATGACCGTTCGGAACTGATTGAGCGAGCGATTTCCAATTCCCGGCGCACCCTCATTGAAGTGGTCATCACCGTCGTGGTGGTGATTCTCATCTTCCTGTGGCACTTTCCCAGCGCGGTCATTCCGGTCGTCACCATTCCCGTTGCGGTCCTGATGACGTTCGTCCCGCTGTACTTCCTCGGCGTCAGCATCAACATTCTTTCCCTCGCCGGGATCGCACTCGCTTGCGGAGAACTTGTCGACGCCGCCATCGTGGTCGTCGAACAAACTTACAAAAAGCTCGAACTGCACCAGCGCACCGGGGAGTCTTTTTCTTACGAAGCCGTAATCCTAGAAGCCGTTCGCGAAGTGGCCGGGCCGACCTTCTTCGCATTGCTGGTGATCGCGGTGGCGTTTCTTCCAGTGCTCGTTCTGGAAGGCCAGGAAGGCAAGCTCTTTCGTCCGCTGGTCTATGCCAAAAGCTTCGCTCTGCTGGGCGCCGCCATTTTAGCGCTGACGCTCGACCCGGCCCTGCGGCTGCTCCTTGTACGCAAATCCTTCCGCGACGAGAACGAATCAAGCATTCTTCCCAGGATGCGCAACTGGCTCCTTGGCGGCGCTCTGCGACGCGAGGATGAGCATCCCATCATGGGTCCGCTGATGCGCATTTACGATCCCGTGCTGCGCTGGACCCTTCGCAGGAAGTGGCATGTCATCGGCGGGGCAACAGTACTTGTCGTGCTGACGATTCCGGTGGCCTTGAGCCTGGGATCGGAACTGATGCCGCGCATCGAAGAAGGTTCACTGCTTTATATGCCCAGCACGATGCCCGGCATTTCCATCGCGGAAGCCCAAAAACTGCTGGCGGTGACCGACAACATCCTCGAGCGCTTCCCCGAAGTGGAACATGTTCTGGGCAAGGCCGGGCGCGCCGACACCGCGACCGATCCCGCACCTTTATCCATGCTCGAGACCATCATCGTGCTCAAGCCGCAATCGCAGTGGCGGAAGCGCGAAGTGTGGTATTCGTCCTGGGCTCCGGAGTGGATACGGCCCGCGCTTCGCCCCATCACCTCGGATCATATTTCCGAAGAGCAACTGGTGTCGGAGATGAACGATGCGCTGAGCATTCCCGGCGTATCGAACTCGTGGACCATGCCCATCCGGGGACGCATTGAGATGCTTACCACTGGAATACGCACACCAGTGGGACTCAAGATTCAGGGCAACGACCTCAACCAGATCCAGCAGATCGGTCACCAACTGGAACTCGTACTCGGCACCGTGCCGGGCACGCGCAGCGTGTTTGCCGAGCGCACCGGCGAAGGCTACTTCCTCGATGTCAGCTGGGACCGAACGGCCCTGGCGCAAAATGGATTGTCGATTGAAGAAGCGCAGAATGCTCTGGCCACCGCGGTGGGCGGCGACAACGTCAGCACCGTAATCGACGGACGCGCACGCTATCCGATCAACGTCCGCTACATGCGCGATTTTCGTTCCGATCTTGACGCACTGAGCAAGGTGCTGATCCCCATATCCGGCGAAAAACAGATCCCACTGGGTGTGCTCGCGTCGATCAAGACCCACACGGGACCGGCCATGATTCGCGATGAAGACGGCGTGCCCACGGGTTACGTATTTGTCGACACCGGCACGCGCGCCACCGGCGACTACGTAAACCAGGCCCGCGCGATCCTCGACAGACAGCTGAAACTCCCGCCGGGGTATGTAGTGAGTTGGAGCGGGCAATATGAATCCGCACAGCGCGTGCGCACCAGGCTCATGGTCGTGGTGCCGGTCACGATTGCTCTGATCCTGCTGCTGCTCTACTTGAGTACAAGATCGGCGATCAAGACCATGATCGTAATCCTGGCAGTTCCCTTCTCCGCCGTAGGTGCCGTCTGGCTCGTCTACCTGCTGGGATACAACATGAATGTCGCAGTCTGGGTGGGATTGATCGCGCTTCTCGGCGTGGATGCGGAAACAGGCGTCTTCATGCTGCTGTATCTCGATCTCGCCTTTGAGAAAGCGCGGCGAACGCATGGCCAGTTGAGCCAGGCCGAATTGGCCGAGGCCATCGTCGAAGGCGCCGCCAAGCGGCTCCGGCCGAAATTCATGACGTTTGCCACCATGAGCATCGGGCTGGCCCCTATCTTGTGGTCCACCGGAACCGGGTCCGCCATCCTGAAGCGCATCGCTGCGCCCATGGTGGGCGGCATTGCAACTTCGTTTGTGCTGGAGTTACTGGTGTATCCAGCCATCTACGCTATCTGGCGTACTCCCTCCGAACAGCCTGCCGTGCGCGATCGCGAATTGGTCGCAGGCCACGCTTGAAATCGATGTCGCTTTAAACGGACATCGTCTCGCGAATTTTCGCATTCCTGGCACGGATAGGCGCCCCTCAACTATTCTGGCCATGGGTGACCACAATGCCGCACAGCCAGCACCGGCTAAAGTTGTTGCGCTTTTTGTCGACCGCGCTCCTTGCCGCTGCAACAATCGCAGCCGGTTGCCACGGACCGCGGAAATCGATACTCACCCTCTCCGTCGCAGCGAGCCTTCAGGATGCGATCGCGGAGGTCGAGCAGGATTATCAACGCGACCATGGCACGGTAGAGTTTCGCAATAACTTCGGATCTTCCGGAACCCTGGCCCGCGAAATCGAAGAGGGCGCCCCTGTGGATGCGTTCCTCTCCGCCGGAGCCAAACCCATGGACGATCTGCAGGCGAAGAATATGCTGGTTGCGGGCTCTCGCACGAATTTGCTGCGCAACTCCCTGGTCCTGATTGTGCCGCCGGACTCGAAACTGACAGGATTCGACGGCCTCGATGACGAGCGTGTTCGCCTGCTGGCCATGGGCGACCCGGCCAGCGTGCCCGCTGGTCAGTATGGCCGCGAAACACTCACCTCTCTTAAGCTCTACGACAAGTTGCGCTCCAGGATCGTTCTCGGCAAAGATGTCCGCCAGGTCCTCACCTATGTCGAGACCGGGAATGCGGATGCGGGCCTTGTCTATGCCACCGATGCGCGCATCTCCTCTAAGGTTCGCGTTGCCGCCGTCGCGCCCGAAGACTCGCACGAACCCATCGTTTATCCCATCGCCATCGTGGCCGGCGCCCCCAATCAGGAAGCCGCGCGCGCCTTTGCCGCCTATCTTGCCAGTGCCGCGGCCAGGACAGTCTTCGCTAAGCATGGATTTACAATGGCCTGAGCGTGCCCCTGCCAGTCGATCCATCCCCGCTCGTCATCTCCATTGCCACCACATGCGCTGCCACAACGGTCACGTTCTTCCTTGGAATGCTCGCCGCAAGACTAATGTATGGCGTGCATGGAAAATGGCGGGCCTGGCTCGACGGCATTCTCACTCTGCCCCTCGTGCTCCCTCCCACGGTTGTCGGATTTTTTCTGCTGCTGATTTTCGGCCGAAGAAGCTGGATTGGCCATGCGCTCGAACAAGTCGGGATCACCATCGCATTCTCCTGGCCGGCCACGGTAATTGCGGCGACCGTGATCGCCTTTCCGCTGATGTACCGGACCACTCTCGGTGCGTTTGAGCAGGTGAATCCAACCCTGCTGCAGGCGGCTCGTACACTCGGAGCGAATGAATGGATCGTATTTCGCAGAGTCCTGTTGCCGCTTGCGGGGCCGGGCGTGGTGGCCGGCACGGTACTGGCATTTGCGCGAGCGCTGGGCGAGTTCGGCGCGACCCTCATGCTTGCCGGCAACATTCCGGGCCGAACCCAAACCATGCCGGTCGCCATCTTCTCTGCCGCCGAAAGCGGCGATATGCGCGTGGCTATGGTGTGGGTGGGCTTGATTGTCGTCCTTTCACTGGCAATTGTTCGGCTCCTGAATTACGAGAAAAAAGCTCGCCCGCCACAGCCCGACCCGCCCGCTCCGGAGACCGGACTCAAGCCCGCTGCCATCGTGACCTCTGTCCAACCCCGGGCTGCGGGCACCGGGAAACTCGAACTCGACGTATCGCGCCGGCTCCAGAACTTCACACTCAAAGTCGCATTCGACACCGACGCCGGCGCGATCGGACTGCTCGGCCCATCGGGCTCCGGCAAAACCATGACTTTGCGAATGATCGCCGGAATCACCACCCCGGATCGCGGGCGCGTTGTGTTGAACGGACGCGTTCTCTTTGACAGCGATGCCAAAACGAATCTTTCTCCCGCGCTCAGGCGAATAGGCATGGTCTTCCAGGACTACGCCTTGTTTCCGCATTTGACGGTGAGCGAAAACGTCGGCTTCGGCCTGAGCAGAATGTCGCCCATCCAGCGCCGCATGCGGGTGGAGCAACAGCTTGCGTCGATGCGAATCGCGGATCTGGCCAACCGGTTTCCGCGCGAAATTTCCGGCGGCCAGCGCCAGCGCGTTGCGATTGCACGCTGCATGGCGATGGAGCCCGATGCCCTCCTGCTCGACGAACCCTTTGCCGCACTCGATCCTCATCTGCGCCGGCAAACCGAAGAACAACTTCGCGAAACCCTGTCGGAATTTAAGGGCGCGGTGGTTTTTGTAACGCATGACATGGAGGAAGCCTTTCGCTTCTGCACCAACCTCCTGGTACTGAATCACGGCAGTGTCATCGCACGAGGGCCAAAGCACCAACTCTTCGAGCGGCCACGCACGGTTGCCGCCGCCCGCCTCACCGGATGCAAGAATATCGTCGAAGCCGCGCGTTCAGGAGATCATCGCATCGCGGTTCATGCATGGAACTGCGATTTGATATCGAGCGTCCCCGTACCCGAAAAACTCACGCACATCGGATTCCGGTCGCACCAGGTTGTGTTCCGGGAGCACGCCGCAGATCAGAATACGTTTGCATCCTGGCTCGTAAGCACGAGCGAAGCACCCCATGAAATGACGCTATATCTTAGATTGCACGCGAAACCGGAACCAGGCGAAGGAGCCCACCTGCAGGCCGACGTTCCCAAGGATCTGTGGCGCAAGTTGCGCGACCGTCCGCAACCCTGGCTCATCACGCTCGATCCCGCACGCGTATTGCTACTCGAGGGGTAAGTATGCGGTTCAGATTGGTCGAAGACGAGGGTTCTTTTGGAATCCTTACGGCGTCCTTACGAAAAATGCCAACCTATACCAAAGGATAGGTTGTGGCGTCGGCGGCCGGACAATAGTCTCAGCCCATAACACTTGGCACTTCCTCATGCGAGGGCGAGGACTCAAGCCCGCACTCTCGCTCCAGGTGGTTCGACTCAATCAACCAACGCAACATCAGCTTCTCAGCAGGTCCTTGCTGCGCGGCGCTCGCAGACCTGTCAGCGCCATGCACTTGTCGTCTGATGAAATCCAAATCTGAAGTGAGGAGTGACACGATGAAATCCATTGTGCGTCGACGTGGATCCCTATCCTTTGCACAAAAGTTATCGCGCCTGCGGGCACGTCTCCGAGAACCACAATGGCGGCGTTACGGAGCGACCATGCTGGCCGGCAAGTTAGCGGGCGTCGGACTCACCCTGTTGATCATGGCCGCCGTCACCGGAGTGTTCTTCGCCAAGGTGATGGCTGCGGACACCCCGGTAAAAGCTGCCGATGTGGTCAACCCCATCAACACCGCATGGACGCTGATCGCAGCATTTCTGGTGTTCGGCATGCAGGTGGGCTTCACCATGCTCGAAGCCGGCTTCTGCCGTTCGCGTGAAACCGTCAACGTGCTCATGGAGTGCATCGTCGACACCTGCCTGTGCGGCATTCTGTTCTATGCCATCGGCTTTGCGTTCATGTTTAGCCACGGCAACGGATTTATTGGCTACCACTGGTTCTTCCTCCAGGGCGCGCCGGAAACCTACGAGTCCACAGGCGTTGCATTCCTGGCAGTGTGGATCTTCCAGTTCGCGTTCGCCGACACTTGCTCCACCATCACTTCGGGCGCAATGATCGGCCGCACCGGATTCGTCGGCGACCTGCTTTATTCAGTGTGCGTGTCGGGCTTCATCTATCCGATCATCGGCCACTGGGCGTGGGGTCCCGATGGATTCCTGGCCACCATGGGAGCCTCGGGCTACTTCCTTCCCAGCCTTGGCCAGAGCTTCCATGACTTTGCCGGATCGACGGTAGTTCATACTATCGGCGGATTTGTAGCCCTCGCTGGAGCCATCGTCCTCGGCCCACGCCTCGGCCGCAGATTCAAACGAGACGGCGGTGGCCCCATGCTGCCGCACGACCTTACCATCGCCGCTTCCGGCGGGCTGCTTCTGTGGTTTGGATGGTACGGATTCAATCCTGGATCGACGCTGTCCGCCATGGACTTTGCAGGCATCGGCCGCGTTGCCACCAACACCACGCTCGCCGGATGCGCCGCCGGCCTCACCGCGATGATGTACGCCTACACGCTCAGCAAGAAATGGGATGTCGGCTTCACCGTCAACGGATTTCTTGCCGGACTGGTTGCGATCACCTGCCCCTGCTACTGGGTGAGTCCGACCGGCTCGATCCTGCTCGGGGGCGTAGCCGGCGTGCTTGTTTGTCTCGGCGTGGAATTGCTCGAATGGCTGCGCATCGACGATCCCATCGGCGCCGTACCGGTACACGGCTTCTGCGGCATCTGGGGCACATTGTCACTAGGCCTGTTTGCCTGCGGAAAGTACGGAGCCACTGGGCCCGTCGCCCCCGATAACTCGGCGCCCCTCGCCGGACTCTTCTACGGCGGTGGCATGACTCTTCTCAAAGCGCAGTTCATCGGAAGCGCGATCATCACCTGCGCAACGTTTGGAGTGTCACTTGCCGTCATGTACGCCGTAAACCTGACTGGGACCCTGCGTGTATCCGAAGAGGGAGAGCTCTACGGCCTCGATCTCCACGAACACGGCATCTCCGCTTATCCGGAATATGTGGTGTCCTCTCTGGCTGCGCCGGCTGGGATCCCCAAGGAATTGACCGTTCATGGCTCCGTAACGGCGCCAGCCACAAACATGAGCGCCCTAACATCCCCCGCAGGCGATTAATCGATACGAGGGAAAGGATCCTATGACCAAGATCGAAGCCATCGTTCAACCCGGCAAATTCGAGAACGTAAAAACCGCGCTGATCGATATCGGGGTGGATGGGATGACGGTTTCGGAAGTCCGCGGGCATGGCCGACAAAAAGGCCATACCGAGGTCTTCCGGGGCCGCGAATACTCCGTCGACCTTTTGCCCAAAATCAAGCTGGAGTTAATTGTTGATGATGAGATTGTCGAAAAGGCCATCGATACCATTCTGAAATCCGCATACACGGGGAAAATTGGCGACGGCAAGATTTTCCTCTACAAGGTGGAAGGTGCGATTCGCATCCGCAATGGGCAGCGGGGGCCCGCGGCGATCTGACGCAAATCCCCTTCCCGAAACTGGAGAACAACATGTCATCCGCCTTTCCCATTTCCCCTTTCGATCCTGAAAGCGAGATCTGGTGGTCGAAGGGCACTTCGAGGCTGGCAAAGCGCCTTTGCGATGTCGGCCTCTTCATTCGTCGCTTGCGCGTCGAGTTGCGCTTTGGCGATCTCACCCGTGCGCCATTGCGAATGGTTCGCCTGCAATTGAAAGAAAGCGTGGCGGAATGCGATTGGATTGCACGGATCCCCGATCCCTGGGATGAAGGGCTGCGAGCGGATATCGGTCAGCGGCATGCTTCGCTCCAGGCATTGAAAGACGCGGTGGATGTGCGCTCGCTCTTGTTCGAGATGCTTCCCGATGTGGACGCGGCCTATCTGCGCATCTACCGCGAGACATCCGCACATGCGCGCGAGTTGATCATTGCGGGTCACGTTCATCGCGGCATGTCATCGTTTCGCAACGTGCACTCAATGGCGATGCGCGCCAAGCTTCTCGGCTTTCGCTTCTCGCTCGAGAACGATATCCTGCGCGGCTCGCGCGACGTCACGAATATGGAGTTGGTGGATTGGTGATTTTCCTGGAGTATTCTCCTGTGCAGCAGGGCAACTGCCATGCCCTGCTGCATCTTTTTGGCGATTTCCGGGATAAATGCCGTTAATCAGCGGGCATCAATCATTCCCATCAACGCGTAGCACAGCTCTTGGGCGCCGGTTTGCTTTTTGCTGCGCCCGCGATGAACGCCAACAAGCCCAGATGCCACCGTGGATCGTGCCGGCCAGCACAGTGAAGACAACCGCTTCCGAAACTGCCCGCGAAGCTTCCGCCTGGTTTCTTATTCCGTCAATAAGGATTGACAAAACAATCCATCCGAAGAAGCAAATTGCGACCGTGATTCCGTAACCATAAGCAGGGCTGATTTCCTTCTTGCGCATTGATTTCGTCCCTTCGTTGATGCTCGCCCATCCCCTCAGCCCTGGTTTACGACACCGGTTGGTAGGCCCGCTTTGGCGCGGGAACCACGGCCGCGTAGATGCTGCCAATCGCCTGTACAACGCGACATCCCAGAATCAAAAGCATGGGGTCGAGAGGCCGCATTCGATATGCCTCCGGGTGTACGAAGTAGTACATCAGAGGATATAGAATCAGGATTCCAGCGAACCGAAGAGATTCAACCCGTTGATATTTCCACGTGATTGCCAGCCCAAGTAATCCCAGCGCCGATGTTGCCGTGGCAAACGGAATGTTGAATGGATCCAGCGGCTCCTGCGCCAGGTAGCGAGGGTCGAAACTCCAGTAGCCGGTCCAAAGATAGACCGCGCGCCGAAAGCACATCGACGCGTACCAGCGAGGATGCGTTCCAATATATGCCGCCGCCTGCGAAAGCTTGTGATCCATGTAAGCGACTTCGCCGGCGTTGTACTCAGCCAGTTCCTGGGAATTGTGGTTGGGATGGCGATCGCCGCTTCTCCAATGAAGTGCGTCCCCGGTGTTGCCCAAATACATCTCGAGGCCCATGCTGTCGCGCATCGGGATGAACCGGTGGAACACAATTGCATTGCGCAGAATCCAGGGAGAGATAGTGACCGCCAGCGTCAGCGCGGCCGCGAAACCCGGAACCAGCCAGGGCCGGCCCGCCTGGCGAAGGCGCCACCCAGACAACACCATCAGGAAAGGAACCACGACCAGAACCGACGGTTCCGTCAGGCCGGCGATCCCGGCAAGGAGACCGAACCCAGCCCACGACGTGACCCGGGAAGAATCCTCCAGGCGCTGAGCGAAATACAACAACCAGCAAAGGCAGAGCAAGAGCAGGTGAGTCGACCACGCCCACTCTGCGGAAAAATAGATGCCATATGGCGACAAGGCCCATGCCCAGCCCGCCCATCGCGCCACGCGCATGCCAAAGCTTCGCCGCGCGACCAGGTACACCGGGACGCATGCCAAGGCCGAGAAAAGGCAATTGAGCGAGCAAACCGCAAGAATCGATGAAGAAGTGTGAATGCCAAAGATCTTGAACAGGGCGGCTACGATCAGCGGAAACACCGGCGGCAGAATCGCCGATGGCTGATTCGACAGCCACGGGCTCCCGAAGCCGTGTCCCGCCAGGATCGATCGCGCCACATTCCCTTGCTCGTAATGCGTAATGTTGAAGGGCGACATCCACTCGTCGTAAACGAAAGGAACAACCGATAAGCGGACAATAAGCGCGACGAGGATCATCCAGCCCACGGGATTCAGAGAAATCGAGACGGTGGCCCAAACCGATTGACTAACAGAACCGCGCAACTTGATTCGCAATCAGAACTCCATGGAAATTGACTAGGCCGTCCGTACCAGATCCAGTGCTTCGGGAGGCGGACGCGAAATCGACTACGACACTCTCTCCCCGGCCAACTCTGGAGAGCTTGCGATTTCGCTCCCCGATTGAAAGAGAATTCGTTAATCTATTCCTAAAGAGAGGAAGCTGAACGAAATCTACCCCGAGATTGCGCCGATCGGGCGTAACAATGCCAGCTGCTTTAGAAGCCAGCGTGGCGTCAACTCATTTTCAAAATAATTTTGAAACCCAGGGTAGATTCCTCGGATTAAACACTCTTCTGAGATAGATGGAGTTTGCCAAGTCCAAATCGCGCAGTGCCCACGGTCCGGTCAGCGTGGAACAACTCCTCGAGAGCTACTACGGCAAGCTCCTCGATTGGGGATCGGTGCTGGCCCGCGGCGATGCTGGAGTTGCCCGCGATATCGTGCATGACCTGTGCCTGCACTTCACGTTGGCAAAGCCAGACCTCAGCCAGGTTGAGAACCTCGACGGCTACCTGTACACATCGTTGCGCAACATCTACCGTTCTTTGCTCGATCGTTCTTCACGCGAGGCGATGCATCTGGTCAGCATCGTGGAGTATGACTCGATCTACTTCGCACTTCGATCCAGTTCGCTGGAAGGATTGCTGCAAAGGCAAAATGAGCTCCGTCGCATCTGCAACTATGTAACCTGGCGGAAGGCATCCTCCAAAAGTGCGAGTTACCTCGCTCTCCTGTTCTTCCACGGATATACGCGCCGTGAAATCGCCGATCTCGCCGGCGTTCCCGTCGCCGCCATTTACAACAAGCTCCTGATCGCTCGAACGGAATTGAAGTGCCATCTCGAAGAATCGAGCCGGTTGACCATTGCTCGCTGCGATGTTCCCCCGGCTCCGGAACAGCGGCACAGCATTATCCCGTTCGCCGAATTGTTTGATGAGTTGCGAACGAGAATCCTCACCGCGAAAACGACGGACTGTCTGCCGGAGAGTCAGCTGCTCAGGCATTACCAACCGCCTGACGTCACGCCAATCCCCTGTTCACTGCTTTCTCACATCGTAAGTTGCGAACGCTGCCTGACGCTCCTCGATCGACACTTTGGGCGGCCGACCCTGGCAGATCGGGAACCGCCGGTCGATTCCGGGAACTCCATGGACCGCGCCGGATTGCCGGGCAGCGACAACGGCCATAGTTCTCTCATGCGCAGCGTCCGGTGGCATAAGGAACAGATTTACGAACATCGGCCCAGAACCCTTTCCATCGCAGTCAATGGGCGAATCACCGCGTTCCATGACGTACAAGGCCAACAAAGCTCGCTCGGTGCGCGGATTGATCATCCCGAAAGCGCGGAATTCATTGAGGTCTTCACCGAACAACAGGTCCGCCTGGCGTTGCTGCCTGTTGGGCACCGCCCGCCAGAAGGGCAATATTCGCAGACTCAGCGTGTCGTA
Source organism: uncultured Acidobacteriota bacterium (assembly GCA_963730805.1). Classification (GTDB taxonomy): domain Bacteria; phylum Acidobacteriota; class Terriglobia; order Terriglobales; family Acidobacteriaceae; genus Telmatobacter. The sequence continues at coordinate 654,808 of CAVSTL010000008.1, forward strand.
CTCAGCGATCACCGTTGGCTGCAACTCACGCTAACCTTCGACGGGCTTGGATTGCATAGCGAGGTGACGTACGCCGATCCCGCGCTTGCCTTTGCCACATCCGGGGATGAAGTTGAGGATAAACCTCTCCTCATGGCCACCAGTCCTGAAGGGCCCGCGGTTTCCCCTCTCATGACCACTTCAGCTCCGTCGTTCCTCGCGCTGATCCGCCGCCTCATTCAGGCGTCGACGAGGCCGCCTGCCCTGGTATGGACGTCAATTCTCGCCATTGTTTTTGTTGCCGGCGCCTATTTCGCTTACGAGCGCTTCGAATCACCGTCCAATCCCAACGAGCTCCTGAGCCAGTCAATGAACATCGAAACAGCCGAACTCAAGGGGCAAATCGAACACCAGGTTTTGCGCGTGGAAGAGACCGGTTCCGACGGCAAAGTTGTCCTCCACGACACGGTCGACGTGTGGAAAGAGAGTGGCACCGGAAGGCACATGCGCCGCCTGTACAATGCCGGCCATCGCCTCATCGCGGCCGAATGGCTGACCAGCAATGGCGCCGGCGGCTCCTATTCCGCGCCCGATCCCGGCAGCCTGTCGGAAGACGAACGGGCGTTTGCCGCCGGCACATTGTGGCGCCAAGATGTATCCGCAAATGCCTTCCGGGCCATCCCGGCTAGTCAGCTCTCCGTGCGCAAGGTTGACGGCAATTATGAGTTGACCGCGTCCGTGCCCAAGGATGAGTCCCACCTTGTTTCGGCCACTCTTGTTCTCAATGGCCGGCTCCGTGCGGTTGGCGAGGTACTGCGAATCCAGCACGGCTCCGCGGTGAACGTTGTCCGCTTTGTGCAGGCGGATTATGATCGTCGTCCCGCTTCGGCTTTTCCGGGAAATATCTTCGATCCAACTGATATGCCAACGGATTCGCCACTCGAGCGAATCCAACCAGGCGCAACCGGCGCGTCCAGAACGATGAAAATGCCCGGTTCAGATGTTCGCCTCGTCCAATTGCATATTGCTGTGCTGGCAGCGTTGAACAAGCTTCGAGCGGATGTTGGGGAACCGTTTGAGATCAAGAAAACTCGCGAAGGTCGCATCCGGGTTTCGGGCACGGTGGCGGACCGCGAGCGGCAGCGCGAGATTACCGCCGCACTCGGATTGCTGCCGCAGCAGGAACTTCTTGATCTGCATCTCGTCTCGCAGCGCGGCATCGGCGATGCGGCCCGCCTGAGACGGCGGTCGAAGCCCCAGGATGCGAACATCTACACCATCGAAGACGCTCAGCCTCCAGCCGACGCTCTAGTGCGCGCGTACTTCGCTGGTAAAGGATTCGATGGCAACCAGGTGACTTCTTCCGCCGCACAATTCTCTCTCGATGCGCTGGGACACGCTCAGCACGCTCTTCAACAAGCGTACGCGCTCGATCGCCTGGGCAGCGACTTCAGCGCCCGAGACCTCCAGGCGGTCGATTCCACATTCAAGCATCTATGGGCGGAAATGGCCGCGTCGCATGCAGCGGCTTTGCAGCGAGAACTCCGCGCCCTCCGTGAACAGCTAACTCAACTCGGGCCGCAGGACGCACAGGCCCTTGCAGGAGCCGGCATCGACGCACAGATTCAGAGACCGGAAGAATTTGCACATTCGGTTCACAGTCTGTTGCAGCAGGTGCAGCATTTGAATGGTTCGATTGGCATGGCGTTCACCTCGGGTCCGTCCGCCGCCGCGAAACAAAATGCGATCGCACTTATAAGCGTCGCGATCCAATCAATTCCGCTCCGAGCCTCAGATCAGGTCGCCGTGTCTACTGCTCGTCTGGCCAACGCCACCGATGGAAATACTACTGTCAAATCGGCTAGTGAGCGAACCCCGCGACAAGAATCATCAAAGTGACCCGAAATGGATAGGACCCTTCGACGATCCCGCCTCGCCGCTTTCGGGTTAATCTGTTTCCTGCTTCCGGCTGGAACATTCCTGGCTGGCCAGGCGAACATATCCAGCGTAGAAGGCATCGTCGAGGATTCAACCGGCGCCCGCGTTCCTGAAGCCAATGTAAAGCTGGTTAACGGGGTCACCGGTGCGGAGAACCGGTCAACCACCAATCAAGATGGACTCTTTGCACTTCCCGGCATTTTCCCCGGACCCTACACTCTCGAGATCGCGCGGTACGGCTTCGCTACCGTGCATATCTCCGGACTAACTCTCACCAGCGGAGAAACCAGAAACCTTCTAATTCGCCTTAAGATCGGTTCAGTTACTGAGTCGGTGCAGATTGAAGCCTCGGCGATTACCGTCAACAATGTAGACGCTTCCGTCACCACGATTGTCGATCGGGAGTTCGTCGCCAACTTTCCGCTAAACGGTAGAAGCTTCGAAGATCTGATTACCATGGCGCCGGGAGTGCTTACCGAAAGCCCTCAGGCCATCGACGGCAGGAACAGCCAGCGCGGCGGCGTTAGTGTGAATGGTCAACGAACCGATATGAATCGCTTTGTTGTGGATGGCGTCTCTGCGAACTTTGGGACGCCCGACCTTTCCAGTCCGCGAAAATTTCCCGGCGCAGGAAATTCGCCCGCTCTCACTGCCATGGGAACGACGCTGAGCCTTTCTTCCGTTGACGCCATTCAGGAATTCCGAATACACGGCTCAAGCTATTCAGCTGAATTTGGTGGAGTGCCCGGAGGCCAGGTACTGCTGACGACCCGCTCCGGCACCAATGCGATTCACGGAACCCTGTTCGATTATGCGCGAGACAGTTCGGCCGACAGCGTGGATTGGTTCAGCAGGTTCAACGAGTTTGGCATTACCGATGGCGGCGGCATCTTCAACCATGGATACTTCTCCGGCCTTTCTTACCAGCAAAACGATTTCGGAGGAGCGTTTTCTGCTCCGGTCAGCTTCTCCCATGTGGGCCGCAATCAGACATTCGCTTTCATCTCGGTTGAGCAGACCCACGTGTCTCAGCCAACCGCCTTCAGCATCCAATTTTTCCCCGCGTATGAGGTATTCCAGCACGCATCCGCCGCAATGTTACCCATCCTGCACGACTTTGGAGAATACCGCTATATCTTTCCGGGGTATCCGGTTTTGTACCCGGAACTGCTGGCCGACTCCCTGCCTGGCAAGGAGAGCACCGCAACCGCGCGTGTTGATCACAACTTCTCGCCGGCACTCTCCGGGTTCTTTCGAATCAGCAGTTCGCCGAGTAACGGCCAGCACCGAGATTTCATCGCATTAACCACCGATCACGTTGATAACCAGGCGGTCACGCTCGGAACCACGTTGGACCTGTCTTCCATCCGGAACAATGAATTCCGCCTTGGATATGGGAGAAGCTTCTCTCATTCCAATACGGCTCTCGGCTTTTTCGGTGGACAGCCTTATACAGACCTGCCCGCTGACCTCGGCGCGCCCTTCTTCGCGAGAATTAGAGGCCAGGCATACATTCGCATTCCGGGCGCCGGCGATACCGCAATCGGTACCGATGACGCGTCGGGGTTTGTTCATCAATGGAATCTGCGCGACACCCTTAGCTTTCAGTCCGTGCATCATTTCCTGCGGGTCGGCTTTGATTACCGGCATTTTGTCTCAGCTGTGGATCCCGCGCCGGTCTCGGTTCAAGCTGATTTCTTAAGTGCGGGTTCGCTTTTGAGCAACCGGGCCTCCGATATTGCCATCACCAGGAGCGAACCGGCCCAGCCCGTGTTCAACGAATTCTCCGCGTTTGCGCAGGACGACTGGAAGCTCGCGAAAACGTTGACCATCTCGCCCGGCTTGCGCTGGGATGTCAATCCCCCGCCCCGCGGCGCCAATGGCGGCGACGCCTACACTCTGCTGGGAAACGTCTCCGCGCCAGGTTCCCTGCAATTGGCGTCAAGAGGTACACCCTTATGGCGAACGGGTTGGCTCAACTTTGCCCCGCGCGTCGGGATCGCGTGGACTGCGAATAATCGAAACGAGAAAGACCTGGTGGTCCGGGCCGGCGCAGGCATCTTCTTTGGAACCAACAACGCCGCCGGAGTCGAAGCATTCAACGCGCTCGGCTTCTCGGCAACGAGTTTCCTCGAGAACGTTCCAGTACCGGTTGCTTCTTCTCAGTTCGACTTCTCCACGGCTCCTTCGCCGCCGTACACGAGGGCGGTTGTGTTTGCTTTCCCGCGGCATTTCCAATTGCCCTACAGCCTTCAATGGAACGTAGCCGTCGAGAAGGCTCTCGGACGAGGCCAATCCCTCAGCGCGTCGTGGATCGGCGCGAGCGGCCGCCGTCTCCTCGAGGAGCGTCGCATCAATCTCGGTGCCGCCAATCCCAATTTCGGCGAAGTTTCATGGTTCCCCGGCGGTTACACCTCAAGTTATGAATCCCTTCAACTGAAGTTCCAACGTTCGTTCTCTTCCAGCCTGCAAGCCCTGGCCTCGTACGCGTGGTCTCACAATCTCGACTACGGATCCACCGATCCGGCATTTCCTTTGGTGCGCGGCAATTCCGATCTGGATGTCCGTCACAGTGTTCAGGCGGCTCTCTCCTGGAGTGAGAGAAGCCGCGATGGGGGCTGGCTTCGACGCGAACTCTTTGGAAAATGGGGAGCAGAAGGCCGGCTGATGGCACGGACCGCCTTCCCGGTGAACCTGCTCGGCAATCTCTTTTCTGATCCCGCTACAGGGGATCGATATTACAGCGGCGTCGATCGGGTGCCGGGCAGGCCTCTGTATCTTTTCGGCGCGGAATTTCCCGACCGAAGAACATTCAACGGCGGCCCGAAAGCAACCAACCCCGCTTTTGTATTGCCGGAGGGATCCAATCCTGGCAATGCGCCGCGAAATCTGGTCCGCGGGTTTGGCGATTTTCAAATCAACACCGCCATCCGGCGCGAGCTGCATCTTTTTGGTCCATTGAACCTGCAATTACGCGCGGAGGCGTTCAACATCTTCAATCATCCCGACCTGGGATATGTGGATCCACATCTGACTAATTTGTTGTTTGGACAAGCTACACTTTTGCTCAACCAGAGCTTTGGTTCGCCGGGCTCTCTGTTCGAACCCGGAGGGCCGCGATCTCTCCAGTTCTCTGCCCGGGTTCGCTTCTGACGAGACAAAGAATCTGCCTGGGAAGACAGGCAGCCATCGGAACCGCATGAATCCTTGCGATCCAGCCGCGCATCTTGTCACATGTGGACAGCCGATCTTCCCCCGTGACAAAAAGCCGATTCGAAATTGACCAGGACAGCCATACCGCCTACATCGAGTTTGAAACCGACGGATCTGGGTGGATGACGATCTGGCATACCGAGGTCCCGGACGCCCTTCGCGGCCGCGGCTTAGCCACCGAACTCGCGCAGGCCGCCTTCGAGCACGCCAAAAACAACCATCTGCGAGTTGACGTTATTTGTCCCTCCGCTCTCAATTTCCTGTCTAAGCACCCGGAATATAAATCTCTCGTTGGTAAAGACAAGCATTGAGCCGGTCCGTCACAATGTCTTCTGCGGAACCACAAAGCAATCCCGCATCGAACAAATGATGAACTCCCCAGAAGATCTCGCAGGGTCGGTCTCCACCCCAGGTTTCGGGCGCCCCTCCATCCGTTTCGGATTCGAGAACACCTATGCGCGCCTCCCGGAGAACTTCTACGCTCGACTTGACCCCACGCCGGTCGCGGCACCGCGCCTTGTCAAGCTCAATGTGGATCTGGCCCAGCAGCTCGGCCTCGATCCGAAGGCCCTGACAAGCGCGGAAGGTGTCGAAATCCTCGCAGGCAACCGCATCGCCCAAGGATCGGAGCCGCTGGCGATTGCCTACGCGGGCCACCAGTTCGGCCACTTTGTGCCTCAGCTGGGCGATGGCCGCGCCATCCTGCTGGGCGAGGTGATTTCAAGCAGCGGAGTGCGCTGCGACATTCAACTCAAGGGCTCTGGGCGAACCCCATTCTCGCGCGGAGGAGACGGAAGAGCCGCGCTGGGACCGGTGTTGCGCGAATACATCGTGAGCGAGGCAATGGGTGCCCTGGGCGTGCCCACCACCCGGACGCTGGCTGCGGTCACGACGGGAGAGCAGGTGGTACGCGAGACGTTCCTCCCCGGCGCCATTGTCACGCGCGTCGCCGCGAGCCACCTCCGTGTCGGCACATTCGAGTATTTCGCCGCACGCAGAGATACCGAATCCATTCGCACCCTCGCCAATTACGCCATCCTCCGCCACTACCCGGAAACGGCTCGCGCGACACAGCCATACCGCGCATTTCTAAATGGCGTCGTCACCCGGCAGGCGCATCTGGTGGCGCAATGGATGCTGCTCGGATTCATCCATGGCGTGATGAACACCGACAACACTGCAATCTCGGGCGAGACCATCGACTACGGCCCGTGCGCGTTTATGGAAGCTTTCGATCCCGCCACCGTTTTCAGTTCCATCGACCGCCACGGCCGGTATGCCTATGGCAACCAGCCCCGCATTGCTCTGTGGAACCTCGCGCGCCTCGCCGAATCATTGCTGCCGATTCTTGAGGAGGAGACCGGCAGCGAGGCCGCCGCAATGGAGTCTGCCAACCAGGCTCTCGCCGCGTTCGCTCCGCAGTATGATGCCGCGCAATTTGCGGGCTTTCGGCGAAAGCTCGGTCTGTTGACCGAACGCGATGGCGATATCGCTCTCGTGCAGGACCTGTTGCAGCAGATGACCCTCAACACCGCCGACTTCACGCTCACCTTTCGCCGCTTGTGTGACGCCGCCGAGAATGCCGAAGCCGACGCTGAGGTTCGAACCTTGTTTACCAACCCCGCCGCTTACAACGGTTGGGCTGCCGGATGGCGCCGCCGGCTCGAACAAGAGCCCGGATCCGCTCAGGACCGCGCAAATGCGATGCGGAAAGTGAATCCCGCGTTCATCCCGCGCAACCATCTCGTCGAGGCAGTTCTCAGTGCCGCAACCGAACGCCAGGATTTTCAGCCGTTCGAAGAACTCCTCGATGTCGTGACCCACCCATACGACGACCGGCCTGGATTGGAGCGGTATACCCTCCCCGCGCGGCCCGAAGAGCGCGTGCTCGCGACCTTCTGCGGCACCTGATCCACGCCCCCGATGCCCTGCGTATCGCGGACTTAGTGCCGCGCATGAGATAGTCGTTCCCGGCGGGCTCAACAGGTCACCTGTTGACAATGGCGGAATGCTGCCTTAGGCTATTTCATACTATCTGTTCGAATTTGTATTATTAGTATGATTTGCCAATGATGCTTCGAAACAGCTCAAAGCCAACACCGCATACCTACCACGCCCACCGGGATCGACAGAGGCGACGGATTCTCGGCGCCGCGGAAAAGCTCTTTGACGAGCGCGGAATCGACCGAACCATGATGGCCGAAGTGATCTCCGCCAGTGAGCTTCGCCCATCCACTATCTATCAGTACTTCGCGAATAAGGACGACATCGTCTGGGCGATCCTGGGTGAGGTTCTGGAAGAAGCCGCCGCGCGCGCTAAGAAAAGCATCGAGGGCGCAGCCACTGGATTGGCCCGGATCACCGCACTGCTCGAGTACATGGCCGACGAACTTATAAATAGCCAGTCTAAGATTCGTTTCATGGCCCAGTTCGATGCAATGTATGCGCGCGACTGGCCGGCCGAACGTCTGCTGACGCTGGAGAGCCAATTCCATGACCTGGGATTCAAGGCCTTCCGGAAGCTGATCCGCGAAGGCATCGCCGACGGTTCTCTCCGCTCGGACCTGGACCCAGACCTGACACTTCACGCCGTCATCAATGCGGTGATCGCTTCCCAGCGACGCCTCGCTTCGTTAGGCAAGAAGGTCGAGGTGGAATACGGACAACCAATCGACCGGCTGTTCCGGGAAACGATCCGCATCATCCTGTTCGGCCTGCGTTCCAGCGAGCCTGCAACCAAAACCGCGCCTTCCCGGCGAGTGAGCGCTCGCAAGGGCACAACCAGAAAGAGGTCCTCGTGAAATCACGAATGCGCATGATTGCAATGTGTTCCATGTTTCTTTCTCTGACACCTCTTTCGCTGAGAGCGGCAGAGTCAAATGGATCTCGCCTGATCCTGGCGGCGGACTCCGGTTGGAAATTTATGCTCGGCGACCCCAACGACGCCGAAGTGGCCTCTTTCGCGGATGCGACCTGGCGTACAGTCGACCTGCCGCACGACTGGAGCATTGAAGGCCGGCCCAACAAAGATAATCCGAGCGCTGCCGGCGAGGGCTTCTATCCGGCCGGCATTGGGTGGTACCGCAAAACGTTCACCGCTCCGGCGGATTGGCGCGCTAGGCGTGTGAGCGTCGAGTTCGACGGGGTATACAAGGATGCAACCGTGTATCTGAACGGACATAAGTTGGGAACGCATCCTTACGGATACACAAGTTTCACTTTCGATCTCACTAAGGACCTGAATTGGGCCGGCCCGAACGTATTGGCCGTGCGCGTAGACAACTCTGCTCAGCCCAATAGTCGCTGGTACAGCGGATCGGGAATTTACCGGCACGTGCGCGTCGTTGTCAACGATCCCACGCATGTGGCGCATTGGGGAGTGTTCGTTACGTCTCCCAAAGTCTCTGAGGACTCGGCTTCAATCGCGATCAAGACAAGGGTGGCAAACGAAGCAGCCAAGCCGTCGGAAATAACGGTGGAAACTACGTTATACGATCACGCCGGACAGGAAGCGGGCTCCACCAAATCGCCTTTGACGATTGCACCTGGGAAGGATGCGGAAGCCTCGCAAACCATCGCGGTGACGAGGCCCGCCTTGTGGTCGCCTGCCTCTCCGACCCTCTACCGTGCGGTTTCAAGAATTCGACGAGATGGCAAAGTGATCGACGAAGTCGTAACCCCGTTCGGAATTCGCTCGCTCTCCTGGTCTGCCGAGAAAGGCCTGCTGCTAAATGGAAAGCCAGTCAAGCTCACTGGCGGCAGCGTCCACCACGATAACGGGCCGCTCGGAGCGGCCGCGTTCGATCGCGCCGAGGAACGCAAAGTCGAGCTTTTAAAAGCGGCCGGGCACAATGCCGTGCGCACAGCCCACAACCCGCCTTCGCCCGCATTCCTCGATGCATGTGATCGGCTGGGCTTGCTCGTCCTGGATGAACCGTTCGATACCTGGAAGGCGAACAAGGTCAAGTTCGACTACGGCCGAGACTTTGACGAATGGTGGAAGCAGGATATCTCGTCCATGGTCTTGCGCGATCGCAACCATCCATCCATCGTGATTTGGGGAATCGGCAACGAGATTCCCGAATTGGAGGTCGAACGAGGCGGAGAGATCGGCAGGCACTTAGCCGAACAGGTGCGATCACTCGACACATCGCGCCCCCTCACGCTGGCGTTTCCTGGTACTACCACCACTCCGAACGCGCAAGCCGTATTTTCCAACCTTGACATTACCGGCTATAACTACAACCTGATTCCCACTTATGCCGAAGACCATCGCCAGTTACCCGGGCGACTTATGCTGACCACCGAGTCGTTTCCGGCCAAGGCTTTTCCGTTGTGGAAAATCTCGCAGGACAATCCGTTTGTGATCGGCGACCTTACATGGACTGCCATGGACTACCTGGGTGAGTCCGGCATCGGCGCGTGGTCCTACGGCACTCCGGAACAGGCAAAGGTTGCGGAGCAGATCATGGGCGGAATGATGAACGCGTCCATAATCGACAAGATGTTCCTGGGCATGGCCAATGGCGTGGACATGATGGCGGAAATGGCCAAAGGCGGATCTGATCCTGCCATGAAAGGCGCCATGGAGGTCCTGTTCCACGGCTATCCGTGGCACGCAGCCGTGTGCGGCGATCTTGACTTGACCGGCTATCGGAAGCCTCAGTCCTACTATCGGGACATTTTGTGGAACGGCGGCGATCGCGTCTATGCCACCGTCCGTCTTCCCGAACCGGACGGCAAAAAGATCATCGCCACCGGATGGGCCACCTATCCGACTCTGTCAAGTTGGACGTGGCCGGGACAAGAAGGCAAGGAGTTGCAGGTTGAGGTTTACTCCGGCGCCGAAAAGGTCCGTTTGTTCCTGAACGATAAATTGATTGGAGAAAAGCCCACAACCCGCGACCAGGAGTTCAAGGCAACGTTCGCCGTGCCGTACACACCAGGCACGGTGAAAGCAGTAGCCATTCGAGGGGACCGGGCCGTCGCGGAAAGCATTCTCTCAACGGTCAGCAAAGCGTCCGGCTTAAGAGTTACCGCCGACCGAACCGAAGTCCACGCAGACGGACAGGATCTTTCTTTCCTGGTCGTCGAAGCGGTCGATGCTGATGGCCGCTGGCAGCCGCTCGCGGACCAGGAACTACAGTTCTCCATCAGCGGACCGGGTGGCATCGCCGCGGTGGGCAATGGCGACGCGCAAGACGATGCTTCCTACCAGGGCGATCGACGCAAGCTGTATCAAGGGCGGGCACTCGTCGTGGTGCGGACCTCACGGCAGAGTGGAGAGATCACCATCCAGGCCAAGGGCACCGGCTTAACCGACGGAGCCGTGACCCTTCACTCCGCTGCAGCCACAGAGCACGCGGAGCTTCGTTGAGGGGATAGCAGGGCGGTCTCGGCGCTACTCGTCAAAACCGCCCGCCAAAGCTATTGCCCGCCCTCCTGCAAGATTGCGACGGGCCCGATCAGGCCGGATGGCAGCAACGGGGAATCCGCCTTATACGCCTTCCAGGCCGAGAAAGTGTACTTGGTCGTCGCATCCGGTTGCAGGTCGCCAACCAGGCGATTGACCCACGCATTGATCACTTTCACCGACACCTCGTTCGCACCCGGCTTCAGCGCGGAGGTGGCGTCCACGCGGTATGGCGCGTGCCACACCGTACCCAATTCTTTTCCATTCACGGTAACGATTGCGATATTCTTCACATCGCCAAGATCGATCCAGAGCGACGCGCCTTTCTTGAACCAGTCCGCCGATGCCTGAACCGTTTTCGTGTAAGTGCCCGTACCCGCAAAGTACTTCACGCCCTTGTCGCTGCTTTCGTTCCAGGGCGAGAGTTTGTCGAGCGTGACCGACGCAGGAGCGCCCCTTCCCGGCTGGAAGGCCACGGTCCACGGGCCATCAACGGCGGCAAGCTGCGTCTCCGCGGCTTTGGGAACGACGTGGGATGTTTCCTTGGTTGTCTTGCGGAAGACAACAAAAACCGTCCCCCACGGCTCGAAATGCAGGGGCACCGTGGTGCGTCCGCCCGCAATCGTGAACGATGCCGGAGCAGTTTTACCCGTCTCCGAATACCACAACTCAGGAGCCTTGCCGGTCAGGCGGAAACTCGCATCGACACTCGACTCGCTGTCCCCGCGGTTATCGAGGAAGTAGAGATCGCCATCGGCAAGCTTGCGGTGCACGAAGTAGATCTGCTGGCCATTCGAGGGTTTTGAGTAATCAAAATCCGCTGCGACATTCAGCGCCTTTAAAGCTGCCTCGGCATTCTGGCCCGCGTAGACCTTTCCCTTTCCCACCGTCTGCACCCCGCTGCCGGAACCGAACAGCGTATCGTTCAATTTCTTGAACTCGTCGGCATTATCCGCCAGGCTGGGCGTCCCTACCGGCTTTTCGCCGGCCACCACCGCACCTTGCTCCACCAGTTTGTTCAGCGCGCGCAAAACCGGAAGCGACATGTGTTTGCTGTACTTGTCGAGAGCCAGCACGCGATAGCTCATGCCGGTCCTGGTGGTGATATTTCCGCCCGCAACGCCGAGTTCGTGGATCAGGCCGTCGGCATTGATGTAATCGAAGTTGTAGCCCGCCGGCACATCGGGATCCGAATCTGCAAATTCCGCCGTGATGTTTGAGTCCTCGCCGTAGAAATAAATCACATCGGCAGCGAATTTTCCCTGCTGCAGCAGGAACGAATTGCGCGCCAGGTAGCGAGTCCAGATGTTGGCCTGTTCGGCCCAGGTGTCGTTGCGGTTGAACCACTGGCCGCAGGGCCCGAGGCTAAGTCCGGGCGCCTTGTCGATGAGCGGCTGATGCGCCGACTCGTGGATCACGAAGCGGTTGATGCCGTTGAGGAACTCCTGGTCCGCGGTGGGCTTCAGAGTGGAGGGCGACCATGCCCAGGCCGTCGAAGAATCGCACGACGTCATGGATTCCGCCGCCGCGATGTTTTGTCCGTAGATGTGGGCCACCGAAGCCGATTCGCGGTCATCGGCGTTGTAGCCGTAGGTGGGTTTGTTGATTCCCGGCTTTTGCACCCACATGGCGCTCATGGGAATATCGTCCAGCTTCTTCACTTCCATGCCGTCGGCAATGAAGGCACGGCTCGACTCGTGCGACTCGCCATAATGGCCCATGCCGCGTTCTTTGAGAGAAGCCTGCACCTGGCCGTAATGCTCATCGGCGGTGAGGTCGGCAATCGTCTTGCGCAGATCCCACAGGAACTGGTCGCTGGCTTGCCCGCTCTCCACAATGCGGCCGGTGAGCACCGGCATCCACGGCTTTGGATCGTAGCCGCGCCGCTTGGTGAACTGCTCGATCATGTTGTCGGTCCAGTTCTGCGCGCCGGCTTCCCAGCTGTCGGTAATCACATAACGGATGCCGCGCTTGCCGATCATGTCCGCGCCGACAGTTTCCTTGTAACTGTCGAGATAGCCGTTCATGTAGTTCTTCACATACCCCGCATTGAGCTTGTCTACTTCCAGGCCTGTCGCTTCTTTCGTCGCGGGATGGTTGGTGATTCCCAGCAGCGAGTAGCCAAAGCGCAGGACCACCCAGTTGCCGGCAGGCGGAGTCCAGTCAAGCGAACCGTCCGCACGCATCTTGCCGGTCAGGTCGATGACGTCGCTCTTGCTGATCGCGTCCTGAGGGGTGAACTCCGTGGTGGCCATGCCATATATGTCCCTGACTGGGTTAAAGGCGGCTTTCTCTTCGAAGCGATTCACCCGCGCGCCGGGATGCAGGACCACCTCGGCAATAAAGTGGTCCGTCGGCGGCGGGGTGCTCGGCATGCCAAAATCCGCAAAGGGATTGGGAGGAACCGGCTGGGTCTTGAAGGTCACGCGGAAATACTTCGCGGTGACGGGGGCAAAGGAAAGTGTGTGCTCGGTGGCGCCGCCCTTCGGGACTTGCAGGACCACGTGGAAAGTCTGGCCGTCGTCGCTGGCTTCGAGAGCCTTGCCGCTCTCCCCGCCAGGAGGCATGAAAACATCCATCGCGTTTCTCTTGCCGGCAACGATAGTAAGCGCGCGAATGGTTTCAGGCTTCGCAAATTCGTATTGGATCCAGGCCTTGTCGCCGATCTCCTTGGCCATGGGCAACGCCACGGTCTTCACCAGGTCTCCGTCGCTGAGCAATCCAAAATCAATGGACCCGCCGCTGGCCGTCATCTTCGGCTGCATGGATTCGAGCGGCACGTCGCTGGCCGCTTCCTTGTACGCGATCACCACGGAATCAGCGTAGTACTCCGGCGGTTTGGATGCCCCTCCCAGCATGTCTCCGAGATCCTCGACAGCCAGGTTCTGGAAGGCCCCGGTGTTTCCAGGAGGATGGGCAAGGGTTCCGGTAAACGGCTTCCCTCCCTCGACGCGAGTCTCGCTCCATACATACTTCTTCATCGCCTCTTTCGCCGGCACCCACGGCCCTCCGGTCTCGCTCCAACCCGGGGAACCGGCGATGGCTTCCTCCAGGCCGAGTTGGTCAGCCAGAAGGGTGGCGGATTTGAACGCATCCTTCCACTCCGGAGTCATGTAGGCCAGGCGCTTTTCCACCACCTGCGGCGTCATCATCGACGCGTCGAAATTCTGGAAGCCGCCCAGGCCGGCCCGGTGCATCCACTCCAGATCGAGCTTGATCCCTTCCTTGGTGATGTTGCCGTTCATCCAGTGCCACCAGACCCGCGGCTTGGCGCCCTCGGGCGGATTCTCAAAGCCGCTCTTCAACGGGTCCGTCGTGCTTTGCCCCGCGCCCAGCGCCGTTCCCAGTGCGAAACAAAGCGCGACCAAGCTCATCTTGCGATTGCGCGCCCATAGCGATCCCGGCTTCATCATGATGGTGTGCTCCCGTGGCTCAATGGAGCCGAAGTGTACCGGCTCATTTGCACGACTGTCAATTATTTGAAATTATTTGCGTATTGATACTAGGCCTTGTGCCCCTGGGCTCGGGTCTGTTTCGATAAGCCAATCGTTATACTTAGCAATCAGAGAAATGGAGAGACATGAAAGGGACTTCCGCACGTTCCATCGAAGACGCATACCGTCTGGCCCAGGAGAGATACTCCGCCTTCGATATCGAAACCGGGAAGGTCCTTGAAACCCTGGACGCGATCCCCATCTCCATCCAATGCTGGCAAGGCGACGACGTGCTGGGATTCGAGAACCCCGATGGCATTTTGAGCGGAGGTATCCAGACCAGCGGCAACTATCCCGGGCGGGCTCGCAGCGCAACCGAACTGCGTGCCGACCTGGAGCAGGCGTTTTCGCTGATTCCCGGCACGAAGCGACTCAATCTTCACGCCATCTACCTTGAATCCGATACCCCGGTGGAGCGCGACAAGATCGAGCCGCGCCACTTTGAAGGGTGGGTGGCGTGGGCCCGAAAGCTCGGCATCGGTCTCGATTTCAATCCGACCTGTTTTTCCCACCCCAACAGCGCCCAGGGCCTGACCTTGAGCCATCCCGATCCGGCGATCCGGAAATTCTGGATCGACCACTGCATCGCCTGCCGCAGGATCTCCGAATCTTTCGGCGAGCAGCTTGGCAAGTCGGCGGTAATGAATATCTGGATCCCCGACGGCTACAAGGACATGCCGGCTGACCGCCTGACCCCTCGCCGCCGCCTGCTCGAATCCCTTGATAAAATTCTCGCCTCCGCCCAGGGAAAGCATCACAAGGTAGCGGTGGAAGGCAAGCTCTTTGGCATCGGCGCCGAAACCTACACGGTGGGCTCCAACGGTTTTTATCTCGCCTACGCCGCAACCCACAAAACCGTATTGTGTCTCGATGCCGGCCATTTCCATCCGACCGAGAGCGTGGCCGACAAAATCTCAACCGCGCTTTGCTTCGTGGACGAACTCCTGCTCCATGTCTCCCGGCCGGTGCGATGGGACAGCGATCACGTCGTGCTTCTGGACGATGCCACAGTGGAGATCGCTCACGAATTGGTGCGCTGCGGCGCCTTGTCCAAGGTGAATATCGGTCTCGACTTCTTCGACGCCAGCATCAATCGCGTAGCCGCCTGGGTGATCGGCACCCGCAATATGCGCAAGGCGCTCCTGCGGGCGTTGCTCGAGCCGACAGCAGAGCTGCGAAAGGCCGAAGAGCAGTTCGACTACACCACCCGTCTCGCCCTGATGGAAGAACAGAAATCGATGCCATGGCCCGCTGTCTGGGACTACTATTGTCACACTCGCGGAGTGCCCGAAGGGGCGCAGTGGCTCGACTGCGTGCGCAAATACGAAACTGAAATTCTCGACAAAGGGCGAGGCAATTAACCTCCATAGATAATCCACCATCTGCGCCAACCATCCGCGAAGGGCTTTGAGGCACGCATGAATCAGAGAACGCAGCTGCTCCATCCCCGCGATGAACTGATGCAGATGATGGACCGCATCTACCGCTACCGGATGACCACCACGTCCGGAGGCAATCTTTCCATTCGAGAGACAAACGGGGACATCTGGGTCACCCCTTCCCGTGTCGACAAAGGCAGTCTGCGCCGCGACGACATCGTCTGCGTCAAGCCGGACGGCTCTGTCGAAGGCCTTCATCCCCCCTCGTCGGAATTACCGTTCCACCAGGCGATCTACACAGTCCGGCCCGATCTCCGTGCCATAGTCCACGCGCATCCGGTCGCCTTGGTAGCGTTCAGCATCGTCGGCCAGGTGCCGGATACGCGCCTGTTTCACCAGGCCAGCCGCATCTGCGCCACGGGTGGCTTTGCTCCCTACGCGCTGCCCGGAAGCGCCGACCTGGGCCGGGAGATTGCCGCCATCTTCGAGCAGAATTTCAACTGCGTGGTTCTCGAAAATCACGGAGTCGCCGTCGGAGGCGCGGATTTACAGCAGGCCTTCCAACGCTTCGAGATGTTCGAGTTCACGGCCAAGACCATTATCAAGGCCAGCATGCTGGGGAACGTCCACTACCTTGGGGACGAGCAGCTGAAGCTGTCGCGGGAAGAGCGTCCGCCGCTTCCCGAATTTGATCGCGGCCCAGCTGACAGCCGCGAGAGAGAAGCCCGCCGCCAATTGTCCGAGTTCATTCGCCGCGGATATCAGCAGCGACTCCTGATCAGCAAGGCGGGCAGCTTTTCCGCGCGATTGGATGATGATGCGTTTCTCATCACCCCGCGCCTCCTCGATCGCAGTTCCGTCGATCTTGACGACTTTGTCCTGATCTCAAAGGGCATGCGAGAGCGCGGCAAATTCCCCAGCAGGGCGACGCCTAACCACCAGGCCATCTACCGCCGCCATCCCCAGATCACTTCCATCGTGAATGCGTCCCCGGTAAATGGAACAGCCTTCAGCGTGACCGATTCCCCGTGCGATTCTCGAACCATTCCCGAGAGCTATGTCTTCCTTCGCGAGGTGCAAAAGATTCCCTTCGGAATGCAATTCGGAGACGGCGACGAGCTAGCCCGGCGAGTATCCCCGCGCAAACCGATCGCCCTGCTCGAAAACGAGGGAGTGCTGGTTCTGGGAACCAGCATTCTCGATGCCTTCGATCGTCTGGAAGTCCTCGAATCCACCGCCGAAGCGCTCATCAACAGCCGTCCCCTCGGCAAAGTCGCCCCGATGTCGGATCGCGTCATCAAGGAATTGGCAGCGGCCTTTTCGTTGGATTGATCTAGTTAGAGCGTGTTTCATAAATCGCCTTGAAAGGGCACGACTTCACACGCTACGTTAATTGAAAATGAGTTAAGGAAGAAAAATGAGCAGGCTGCGGAAAACTCCGTGCATGGAGGGTACGGGCTTCAGCCCGTACATTAACCTCAGCAGAATGAACGGGGCTTTAGCCCCTGAGGGACGTTTCCTCTTGCCCTTCGCCCGCTGTTCACGCTGTGGTCAGGCCACGGTGAAATCACTCTCGCTTCCGTTCCCCACGCACGCCACTTCCACCATCGAAGACGCAACCGGCGAAGAATAGCGGATGGTAGCCGGGCATACCGCTCCTCCGGTCAGCAGCATGCTCATGGCCTGCTCCATGGTCAGGTCAGTCTCGGTGATCATGTGCATGGGAACGAACTGGAGATAGGCCGAAGAGGGATTGATGGCCTGGGGAACCAGGACCGCCGCGAGCGGAGCGCCGGTGGTGCTGTCGGAGATGGTGTGGGTCAGAAAGCCGATGCTCTTTTGCCCCACGATAGGAAAGTCGATGAGCACTACGCGGTGGCCAGGCTGGTTCTTAGCCGTGAGCGTTTCAACCAGCTGGCGCACCGAGCCGTAGACCTTGTTGATCAAGGGCAGGCGCTCGAGCGACGTCTCAAAAAGAGCGAACATCTGTCGGCCCACAACCTCCGATGTCGCGCGCCCGACAATATAGAACACGACGACCGTAAGCCCCACGGCGAAGATGTACTGAAACCATGGCTGGTTCATCCAACTTTCGGCGGGAAACGGCAGAGCCAGGACCTTGACCAGCGGCAGGCCGGCATTGGCCAGCACCCCGAGAATGAACGTAAACACCAGCCAGGTGATAAAGAAGGGGCCTACTGTGATGACACCGCTGAGAATATGGCGCTGCAGGCTGTGCAGCGCTCGGGTTGCTTGGGGATTCACTCCATCTCCTTGAATGTCAGATTTCCGCCCCTTCGGCCCGCACCCCGATTTCGAACAAATCATTGCAAGAACTATGTGGGTGCAACCAGAAATATGTGGGTGCAACCAAATTGGATGCACGCAAGAGGGGGAAGCTGTACCAGGGCAATAGCTAAGCTCTCGACAATCGTTGAGCTGATTTCGCTATAAGTGGGGGCCAACTCCTCATTGGCCGCTGCGTCCGTGGCCAACTGAAGATATTCACCCTCAACGGTGCCGCCGTTCGCTCCCTTGGCAATGAGGGTGTCCGTCAAAAAACGGACAACAGGAAAGGCGAGCACCCCTCCTGCCAATCCCAGTATATCGAGTGCCGTGGGGCTTGCCGCAAGACCCGAATCGTGCTGCAGAGTCGGTGACGTCGGCCGGATTTCTGGCCGAGGCCGAAATTTCAGATATGAGAGGAGCGCGGTACCCATGATGCCGATCGAACACGCGGTGGTAATTGCCGGAGGGGGCCCGACCGGGATGATGTTGGCAGCCGAGTTGACCTTGGCGGCCGTACCCGTCGCCATTGTCGAGAAACGCGCGAACGCCGAGCTGGACGGCTCGCGCGCCGGCGGTCTCCATTCCCGCACCATCGAAGTCCTCGACCAGCGCGGGATCGCCGATCGCTTCCTCGCACAAGGCCGGGTCATGCAGGTCGCGCGGTTTGCCCACGTCCCGCTGGACATCAGCGATTTTCCCACCCGGCACAACTATGGGCTCGCTCTCTGGCAAAAGCACTTCGAACGTATCCTGGCCGGCTGGATCGACGAGTTGGCCGTCACCATCTATCGCGGGCACGAAGTGACCGGCTTCGCGCAGGACGACAACGGCGTCGACGTCGAGTTGTCCTACAGCCAGTCGCTGCGAGCCAGATATCTCATCGGCTGTGACGGCGGACGCAGCCTGGTCCGTAAAGCAGCGGGCATTGCATTTCCCGGGTGGGATCCGACCATCAGCCACCTGATCGCGGAGGTCCAGTTGGCCGAAGAGCCGAAATGGGGAATGCGCGACGACGACGTCGGCCAGCACGGCCTGAGCAGGCTTGACGACAGTGGCCTGGTGCGGGTAATGCTGACCGAACGGGAACTTGGACGCACCGGCGAGCCGACCCTTCGCGACCTGAGCGAGGGGCTCATCGCGGTCTATGGTTCCGACTACGGGGTCCACAGTCCGGTTTGGATTTCCCGGTTCACTGATGCGGCACGTCAGGCCGCCGCCTATCGCGACCGGCGCATCCTGCTGGCGGGCGACGCCGCCCACGTGCATTACCCGGTCGGCGGACAAGGCCTCAATCTCGGCGTCCAGGACGCCGTGAACCTGGGATGGAAGCTCGCCCAGGTAGTCAAGGGGACCTCTCCCGAATGCCTGCTGGACACCTACCAGGCCGAGCGTCATCCGGTCGCCGCCCGGGTCCTTAAAAACACGCTGGCACAGGTCGCCCTGCGCCGCCCCGATGATCGTTCCAGGGCCGCACGCGATGTTGTTTCCGAGCTCCTGCAGATGGACGAACCCCGCAAACGCTACGCCGCCATGATGTCCGGCCTCGACATCCGCTACGACTTCGGCGAGGGCCACCCGCTACTTGGTCGCCGCATGCCCGATCTCGACCTCGTCACCGCCAACGGCCCGCTCCGGGTCTTCACCCTGCTGCACCATGCCCGTCCCGTGCTTCTCAACTTCGGTGAGCCCGGCGGCTTCGACATTACTCCGTGGGCGGACCGCGTTCAGTTGATCGACGCCGAGTACGCTGGTGCATGGGAGCTTCCGGCACTCGGCACGGTCATCGCTCCCACCGCCGTGTTGATTCGACCCGATGGACATGTGGCCTGGGTGGGCGATCCAAACCAGGTGGGGCTCACTGACGCGCTGACCACGTGGTTCGGACCGCCTGCTGCGGCATAGCGCGCCGTCAAGCGTTCGCGGCAGCCCTGTGGCAGCATGTTTTGAACGTGTACGACTTTACGCTTCTAACAAAAACCCCTAACGGTGAAGGACACCGGCCATCTGCAGGGTCCTGTGAAAGATCCGTTTGCTTCGGGGCGTAAGGGAAACCCCGATGAGACAACCATGCCCCTTGAAACTTCGGTGCGTTACTCGCCAATCCCCTATATATTGAATGGGAAGGAACAAGCATGGCGTCAGGGAATGAATTCGACCGGATCAGTGTCCGCATGGGCGAAGACTACCGGGTGGAGACGGGTCGAAACGGCGCGGGGCGCGACGACTCGAACCTGTACCATGCCCAGCCTGCCCAAAGCGGACGCGAGTCCGTGGCAGCCGGGTCGCCCCTCCCGATGGGGTCCGCCGCAAGATCACCGCATCCCGGCCGTGGAGAAGCCAGCCGTGGCAGCACCCCTCCCGGAAGGTCGCTGAGCGTCACTTCGCCAGCCGACAGCGAGCAGTCGTCCGGAATGCAATGGGCCCTGGGCGTGATGAAGCAGGCCGTGCCCTTTGTGCAGAAATTGCTTCCTCTGCTCGACGGCCAGGTCGCCTCCGCCGTGGCAAACCTGCTTACGATGCGTCCCCATACCCCGCCGCCCCCTCCCCGGATCGACCTGCAACCCATCGAGAACAGCTTGTCGGATTTGCAGGTGCAGCAGGGCAACATCAAGGAACAGCTTGCCGACCAGAACGCCTCGCTCAAGAGGGTCGAGGACCATCTGGAGATGGTGCGCGAAGCCACCGACCGCAATACGCTCGAGCAGCAGGAACTCATTGAAGACCTGAAGACCATGGGCAACCGGGTCAACCTGCTCGCCTTGCTGTTTCTGGGGCTGCTTGTGATTTCTGTTCTATTGAATATCTTTCTCTTTCTCCATATCCAGCGGGTTTTGCCGTAGAGCCTCAACGGCCCCGGAAGCCTGCTCCTTCGGGCGCTGGTGCCGGTTATGTCATGTTTTTGACATTGATTGCCAGACGACGACCTGCAAATGGGTGTAAGGTTATGGACAAACAGCCTGTTCTCAGCGTCTTGTAACGAACCGCAAGGGAAAGCTGGGCTCGGTTATAAGCTGGAATAGACAGCCGAATTAGCTTGATCCATTTCGCAGCTCTACGGGGCTGCATAGAGGAGATTGATGCGGGACCGGCCCAGGGGAGAACAGACCGCTGCGACGGATTCGTCCCCGAAGACGGGGCGCGCCGCCAATACTCACTTTCTCTGGACTGCGCTCAGTTGGCTCGTGCTTGTCGCCGCGGCCGGGGCCATTGCGACGCGCCTGGCGGGAGGTCCCGCTTACGACTGGTTCGTCCTCATCGCCGCAGCTGCAACTGCCATCGTCCTGGCGGTACAGATTCCCTCCCGCAAAGCGTCCCCAAGCGAAACCCCGGTCGGAGCAGCCGACTCGCTCCGCCGTATCTTCGATTCCGCGGGACCGATGGTGATCTCCATTGGCATGGATGGATCCATCACCCATTTGAATCCCTCCGCGGAGCGCCTCCTCGGCTACCATGCGGCCGAGTTGGTCGGCCACCCCAGGACAGCCGACATCCTCGCACCCGGAGAAGGCCCTCGGCTCATTGCCGAACTGCAGCGAATCAGCCGCATCGAACCGAGGCGAAATTTGTCTCCGCAGGAACGGTTGTCGGCCCTGATGAACTCGGTCCGCGCCCTGCCTCCCAGTCAGGTCCCAAGCTTCGAAGCCCAGTTCCGCCGCAAGGACGGCACCATCCTGCCCGTCACCTTGCACATTTCGGCGTTGCGTGACGGCGCTGGAGCCATGGAAGGTCTGGTGGTGGTTGCGCTCGATCGCAGTGCCACCATGCGCCAGGAGCAGGCTGCGCGCGAATCCCAGGAGCGCTACCGCGACCTGTTCGAGAATTCCAGCGAGATGATTGCCACGCTGAGCACAAGCGGGCAATTCCTCTACGCCAATCCCGCCTGGAAACGCGTCTTCGGTTTCGACAACTCCAACCTGCTGGCATTGAATTCCATTGAGGAACTCTTCGGGCCGGGCTGCCGCTCTGAGGTCGCCGGCCTGTTTCGCCGCGTGCTCGACGGCGAGATGGTGGACCGCTATCCCTTGCGCGACCACACTTCCGACGGCCGGGTTCTGGAGTTCGAACTCAGCCTCAGCCAGCGGCAGAAAGCCGGTAACCCCCTCGCGGTCCGATGCCTGCTGCGCGATGTCACCCAGCAGAAGCGCCGCGAACACCGCCTGGCTTTGCAACTGGTGGTCAGCCAGATCGTGGGAGAGAACACGTCTTCCGACGTCGCCGCCATGCGGATTCTCGAAGCTCTGTGCGTCTCCCAGGGCTGGGACCTGGCCCTCAAATGGGAAGTCAACAGCGAAGAAAACATTCTCGAGTTCAGCACCGCCTGGGGCGCCCCGGATGCTTCCACTGAAGCCATGATCCAGGAGAGCATGGGCGTATCGCTGGCCCGCGGCGTAGGCCTTCCCGGCAGGGTTTGGCTGGAAGGGCGCCCCATCTGGATTGCCGATCTCGAAGCCGCTCCGGCGGGTCCCCGAATCGCCTCCGCCCTGCGCCATTCCATGGTCTCCGGCTGGGCCGTCCCGGTTCGCGTCGGCAACAAGGTTCTCGCCGTTCTCGAGTTCTACTGCCAGTTCCTCCTGCGTGAAGACCAGGAGGCCATCGCCGCCATCGAGACCGTGGCCGCATCGCTGGGCCAGATGCTGGCGCGGTCGCGGGAACGCGGCCGGGCCGACGAACTGACTCGTCAGCAGGAGATCCTCCTCGATTCCGTGGCCGATGGCATCTGCGGCGTGGACCGCCATGGCCTGGTGAGCTTTGCCAATCCCGCCGCGGGGCGCCTGCTCGGCGCGCCGGCGTCAAGCCTGACCGGGCGCCCCGTCCATGAATTGCTTCACGGTTCGGCCCCGGCCGCCCAGAAATGCGGGCCCGACTGCGCCTTGCGACGCGCCACCGAACGCCATGTCGCGGCCGCGGGTGAAGACCAGGTTTATCGCGGTGACGGCTTCGCCCTGCCCACCGAGTATTTCTTCACCCCCATCCTCGACCATGGCCGGTTTTCTGGATCGGTGTTGAGTTTCCGCGACATCAGCCAGCGTTATGCCCTCGACCGGCTCAAGGACGAGTTCATCTCCACCGTCAGCCATGAACTCAGAACCCCCCTCACCTCGATCCGCGGCGCGCTTGGCCTGTTATCGTCCGGGATCCTCGGGGAGCTGAACGACAAAGCCAGCAACCTGCTCAGGATTGCCACCAGCAACTCCGACCGGCTGGTACGCCTCATCAACGACATCCTCGACCTGGAGCGAATCCAGAGCGGCCGCGCGCCCATTACCTTCCGCATGGTCCAGCTCTCTCAGGTCGTGCACCAGGCCATCGACGGCATGCAGCCTGTCGCCGATGCCGCCGGCGTGCAGCTGTTGCACGATACTACCCAGGCAGAGATCTCCGGAGACTTCGACCGCCTGTTGCAGGTGATGACCAATCTGCTCTCCAACTCGGTGAAGTTCTCGCCCCCCAATTCGACAGTTTCGGTCATGATGCGCCCCGGCACCACCGGTGTCACGCTCTCCGTGATTGACCAGGGTCGCGGCATCCCGGCCGACAAGCTGGAGACGATCTTCGGCCGCTTCCAGCAGGTGGATGCTTCCGATTCCCGCCAGAAGGGCGGCAGCGGACTGGGCCTGGCCATCTGCCGGACTATCGTGCAGCAACATTCGGGCCGGGTGTGGGCGGAACGCAATCCGGTGCGGGGATCCACGTTTCGCGTATTTCTGCCTTACCAGCAGGTTCCCACGGCCTTATCCGGCGCCGACCCGGACCTGTCCGATCAGGGCACCGTCCTGCTGGCCGATGCCAATGGAACCACGCGTCCCATGATGGCCCAACAGCTTTCGCGCCACGGATACCGGGTGGTCGAGACCGAGTCCGTCGAAGAAACCATGGCCGCCGCCCAGAATGGCGTCGAAGCCATCCTGCTCGATACCTCGCTGGACGGAATGAACGGCTGGGAAATCCTTCCTCTGCTGCGGCGCAAAGATCCAGAGAGCCATATTCCCATCGTGCTCCTCAGTGTGGGCGAGGAGCAGGACGATGACGACTTGCCCGCCGATGCCCAGGGCCTGGTTCACAAGCCCGTAGAGGAAGAAGCCCTCCTGGCCGAATTGGCGCGGGTCCTCTGCGGCCCCGGCGAAAGAGCCCGCATCCTGGTGGTCGAAGACGACGTCGACCTGGCCCACGTAATCGGGCAAATCTTCTCGCGCGATACGATCGATGTCCATCTCGCCCATACGCGCCAGCAGGCGCTGGACGCATGCCTGGAACTGCAACCCCATCTGATGGTGCTCGACATCGGCTTGCCCGACGGAGACGGATTCAATGTAGTGGACTGGCTCCGCCGCCACGAAGGCCTGTCGCAAATGCCGCTGGTGGTTTATTCGGGACGGGAGTTGGGGCCCGCCGAGAGGCGCCAATTGATCCTTGGCCCAACCCATTTCCTGACCAAAACCAGGGTGCAGCCACAACAGCTTGAAGCTTTAGTCTTGACGTTACTGCGTAATTCGCGTCAGATGGAAGAAGCTTCCCCAACTGTTTCGGCTGACCGGCATCCCTGAGGGCGCCCATTCAGACCGCCGACCCCAGCGGGCGACTGTTTGAAACCGGACGCACTGCGGAGACGGCGGAGCCGTGAGGTTGGGAGAATAGATAGGTGGAGATCTATATATGTCTCACCGCATTCTTATCATTGACGATGAAGACGACATTCGTGAGGTAGCGGCGCTCAGCCTGGAAACGGTAGCAGGCTGGGACGTGGCCATGGCGAGTTCCGGGGCCCAGGGCCTGGTACGGGCTGCCGAGTACCACCCCGACGCAATCCTGCTCGACGTGATGATGCCAGGCATGGATGGGCCATCAACGTTCCGGGAATTACGCAAGAATCCCGCCACATCCAAGATTCCGGTGCTGCTGTTGACGGCAAAGGTTCAGAGCAACGACCAGCGGCGGTTCGCGGATTTGGGCGTTGAGGCCGTATTGTTCAAGCCGTTTGACCCCATGACGCTTTCCGCCCAGATCGCCGGAATCCTCGGCTGGAACTAAGGTCGGCAAACATGACGGAGCCCGTTACCCAGCCGGAGTTGAACGCCGCGCTTGACCGGCTGTGGACCCAGTTCCTGCCGGAAATCGAGCAGCGGGTGGCAACCATCGAGTCGGCGTCCAGCGCGCTCGTCGTCGGCGAATTGAAAGACGACCTCAGAGATGACGCCCGTTCGGCCGCGCACAAACTCGCCGGAGTCCTCGGAACGTTTGGGTTGACCAAAGGCACCATCGTGGCGCGCGAAGCGGAACTGCTTCTCTCCGGGGATACCGACCCTGCCTCCGCCCCCCAACTCACCGGGATCGCCGGACAATTGAGAACGTTGATCGCCAGCAAGAAGTAAGTGCAGATGCTGCCGGCTGAAAAAAATTGTGGTCACACGTGTTTGGAACCCGGCACGGCTTTACAGGCTGGAGAAACCCTTCCATGGGAAAGCGTACGGGCTTCGACCCGTTGATTAACTCCAGCCAAATCAATGGGACTTTCGCCCTTGAGAGACGTCTCTCTTCACCGTCCACCCTCTCCCTTTACACTTTTACCCAGTGAACAAACTCGATCCATTCGCGTCGCAGCTTGCTCTCACGTTTGAGGAGTCGTTGCCGGCGCGCAGAGTCTGGCCCGTTAGCGAACTGGTGGGTCAGGTCCGCGATCTCGTCGAAAAGGAATTCTCGGATGTGTGGGTGGAGGGCGAGATATCCAATTACCGCCCCGCTCCCTCCGGACACCTCTATTTCACGCTGAAGGATGCCGGCGCGCAGTTGCCGGTGGTGCTGTTCCGCCGCCAGGCTCTGCTTCTGCGGTTTCGTCCCGAAGATGGACTGCACGTGCTGGTGCGCGGCCGGGTCAGTGTGTACGAGCAGCGCGGCCAGATGCAGCTGGTAGCCGAAACCATGGAGCCGGTGGGCGCCGGCTCGCTGCAGCTTGCCTTCGAACAGCTCAAGGAAAAGCTGAAGGCGGAAGGCCTGTTCGATGCGGCGCGCAAGCGCCCGCTCCCGCCCTTTCCGCGAACCGTGGGCATCGTCACGTCGCCCGCCGGCGCCGTGATCCGCGACTTCCTTAATATCGTGGCGCGGCGCCATTCGGGCTTGAACGTCCTCCTCTGCCCGGTCTCCGTGCAGGGCGAATTTTCCTCCGCCGAGGTCGAAGCCGCGCTCGCCTGCCTGAATAGCTCGCGGCTGGTCGACGTCATCGTAATCGCCCGCGGCGGCGGATCGCTCGAGGACCTTGCTCCCTTCAACAGCGAGCGCGTGGCGAGAGCCATCGTGGCGTCGCGCCTGCCGGTGGTCTCGGCCATTGGACACGAAACTGATTTCACCATCGCCGATTTCGTGGCGGACCTCCGCGCGCCCACCCCGTCGGCAGCCGCGGAACTCATCACCGAGGCACAGCATAACGTTGCCGAACATCTCGCCCGGCTCAATCATCGCCTGGAGCGCGCGGCACGGTTCCAGATTCTGCAGGCGCGACAGCGACTCGCGCGCGTTCCCGCAAGCCGCGCCGAGTCGCGCATGGCCGCGCTGTTGCGCCGCCTCGAACAGCGGCTCGACGACGTCGCATTTCGCGTCGAAAACGCTGTTAACCAGCAGCTCCGCGCGCGTCAGCGCAACGTTGCCGAATTATCGGCGGCCGTACTTCGCCACGACCCCCGCCAGCAACTGGCCCACGCGCGAGGCCACTTCGATGCTTGCCGCTCGCGACTGCACAGGACCCTGGAACGCACCCTCGCGGCGCAGCGGGCCCGCGTCGGCGCATTGGACGCACAGCTCAATTCCCTTTCGCCGCTCGCGGTTCTCGATCGCGGATACGCCCTGGTCCTCGATGCGCAGGGCGCGCTGGTCCGTTCCACCCGCCAGGTGGCGCCCGGCGACAACCTTCGCACCCGCCTCAGCGACGGCACCTTCACCAGCCGTGTCGAAAGCACAACCAACCAGGAAAGATGAAACGTATGACCACTGCTACTGTCCGCAAACTCTTTGGCACCGACGGCATTCGCGGCATCGCCGGCGAATCCCCTCTGGATTCGATCACAATCTTCGCCATCGGCCTGGCGCTGGGACACTCTTTGCGCAGGAAGAACCCCGCGCCGCGTGTGCTCCTCGGTCGGGACACGCGCGAATCGAGCCCCTGGATCGCCGCAACCCTCGCGGCCGGCGTACGCAAAGCGGGCGCACACGTGGAGAGCGCCGGCGTCATCACCACGCCCGGCGTTGCCTTTCTCACGCATACCCACGGATTCAGCGCGGGCGTGGTGATTTCCGCGTCGCACAATCCCTGGCGTGACAACGGCATCAAGCTCTTCGGCGCGGATGGATTCAAGCTTCCCGACAACGAAGAGCTCGCCATCGAGGATGAGATCTTTCATCACGCATCGAAAGGCGCGATACCCGATCCCGCATCATTGCCGCCCGTGGAAGACAATGCCGCACTGCAGGCCGACTACATTCAATTCCTCATCGATTGTGTCCCGCAATTGAATCTCAACGGGCTGCGCGTTGTCGCCGACTGCGCCAATGGCGCGGCCGCCGCGGTTGCCCCGGAATTGTTCGGCAGACTCGGAGGCGAGGTCACCCTTCTCAACGTCTCTCCGGATGGTCACAACATCAACGACGACTGCGGTGCTATGCATCCCGACGCCGTTGCCGCCGAGGTCGTAGCCCGCGGCGCGGACATTGGCGTGACCTTCGACGGAGACGCCGACCGCTGCATGCTCGCCGGTCCGCGCGGCAACGTAATTAACGGGGACACCATTCTCCTGCTCACCGGCCGCGACCTGAAATCTCGCGGTATGCTGACCGGTGATTTAGTGGTCGCAACCACCATGTCGAACATGGGCCTCGAAGCCGCCCTCAAGCGCTCCGGCATTCGCATGCTGCGCGCCCCCGTGGGCGACCGCTACGTGCTGGAGAGGATGCTCAAGGAAGATGCCGCCCTGGGCGGCGAACAGTCCGGGCACATCCTCTTCCCGCACCTCGCCACCACCGGCGACGGCCTGCTGACTTCGCTGGTCGTCCTTGATCTGATCGCGCGCAGCGGCAAGAGCATCGACGAACTCACCGCCGACCTGAAAGTGTTTCCCCAGATAATCGTCAACATAAAGGTTCGCGAGAAGAAGCCGCTCGAAAGTATTCCATCTGTGGCCGCCAGGATTCGCGCCGCCGAGGAAGAGCTGAAGGATTCAGGCCGGGTCGTCATTCGCTACTCCGGAACCGAAGCCCTGGCGCGCGTAATGATCGAAGCCGAAACCGAAGAAGCGATGCGCCATCACGCCGACGCCATCGCCGACGCGATCCGAGCCGAACTAGGCGCCTGAATATCGACCAAGGCATAGCTGCTCAACAGCGGATCTTCCGTGGCCCGTCTTTGCGACTTCTTTTTGTCTCAAGGATGGGAGCCCACCAAACCTACCGGCCGCTACTCACCCTCGCAAACTCGCCGGGGCCACACTCACCGCTGAAAGCTCGTCATACAATTTCTCCGGCAATTCCAATTTCCCCGCGGCCACATTTTCTTCCAGGTGCTTGACCGACGACGTTCCGGGAATCGGCAGCATCACCCTCGACCGCTTCAGCAGCCACGCCAGCCCTACCTGCATCGGTGTGGCATTCAGTTCCTTTGCAACCTTCTCAACCGCTTCATGAGCGAAGCGCACCTGGCCCAGCGGCGCCCACGGCATGAATCCGATGTTGTGCTCCTGGCAATACTCCACCACGAAATCCCACTCGCGATCCGCAAAGCTGTACCGGTTCTGCACCGTCACAATGGGCACGATCTTGCGCGCCCGCTCGATGTGTTCCCGCGTGACATTCGACAGTGCGACGTGCCGAATCTTGCCCTCCTCGCGCAGCCGCGCCAGCGTTCCCATCGAAGCATCGAACGACACCGCGGGGTCGGGAACGTGCAGCTGGTACACATCGATGCGCTCCAGTCGCAAGCGTTTGAGGCTGCCTTCAACAGCCCTGGCGAGATGTTCGGGGCTGGCGTTGTGCGTCCACTGCCCGGGGCCAACCCGCTCCCATCCGCCCTTGGTGGCAATCACCACGCCGGCGGGATACGGATAGAGCGCCTCCGCGATCAACTCTTCCGACACGTTGGGCCCGTAGGAATCAGCCGTGTCGATCAGGTTCACGCCCAGGTCAACCGCGCGGCGCAGCGTGGCGAGCGCGGCCGCCTTGTCGGCCGGCGGTCCCCACACGCCCTTGCCCGTAATGCGCATGGCCCCATAGCCAATGCGGTTGACGACGAGATCGCCGCCAATGGTAAACGTTCCGGAAGATGTCGCGGAAATAGCTTGCGCTGTGCTCATTCAATTCTCTCCAGACAAGAAGTCCTTCATCACGGACGATCCAACCGCCGAATCGTCCAATCTCACCCACTGACCTTGGATGAATACGCTCAACCGCACGATTCTTCGAGGGTGATCCAGCGACCTCACTTCAAGTCCCGCCAGTTGGGACCGAAGCCCAGGTCGGCCACCAGCGGCACATTGAGCTTCACCACGCCTTCCATCTCTTCGCGAACCAGTTGCTCGATCTCCCCGGTCTCGTCCTTGGGAACATCGAACAGCAGTTCGTCATGCACCTGCAGCACCATGCGCGTTTTCAGCTTGCGCTCCGCCAGCTTGCGGTCGATTGCAATCATGGCCACCTTGATCAGATCGGCGGCCGTGCCCTGCAGCGGCGTGTTCACGGCAGTGCGCTCCGCGAATCCGCGCGCGTTGGCGTTGCGGCTCTCGATGTCGGGTATGGGTCGAAGCCGCCCAAAAAGCGTTCGCACGCTCCCATCTCGTCGTGTCGTTTCGAGCGTCTTTTCAATGAACGCCTGCACCCCCAGGTACCGCGCAAAATAGCGATCGATATACGCGCGCGCTTCTGTCTGCGGAATGCCGAGCTGCGCGGCGAGCCCGAACGGCGATATCCCGTACACGATCCCGAAATTAACCGCCTTGGCGCGATTGCGCGTCTCCTTGCTCATGCTTTCCGCGGGCACTCCAAACACTTCGCTGGCCGTGAGCGTGTGGATGTCTTCGCCGGTTTGATACGCACGCACCAGCAGCGGATCGCCGCTGAAGTGGGCCAGCAGGCGAAGCTCGATCTGCGAGTAATCCGCCGAAAGCAGTTGCGCACCCGGCGCGGGAATGAACGCCGCGCGAATCTCGCGCCCCAGTTCCGTCTTGATGGGAATATTCTGCAGGTTCGGATTCACCGACGAGAGTCGCCCGGTCGCGGTAGCCGCCGCCTGAAACGTGGTGTGCACCCGCGAGTCGGCATCGGCCAGCAGGGGAAGCGCATCGATGTAGTTCGACTTGAGCTTGGCAAGATGGCGGTATTCAAGAACGAGGCGCGGAACTTCGTGCTTCTCGGCCAGCGCTTCCAGTACGTCTACCGCTGTGGAAGTGGTCTTGCCCTTGCCGTATTTCACCGGGGCGGGCAGACCCATGTGCGTGAACAGCACCACGCCGAGTTGTTTCGGCGAATTGATGTTGAAACGCTCGCCGGCCAGTTCGTAGATGCGCTCCCCCACCCGGTCGAGTTCCCCGCCGAATCGTGTCGAAAGCCCGGCCAGCACGTCCTTGTCGATGCGCACGCCGGCCTGTTCCATGCGATAGAGAACCGGCGCCAGGGGCAAATCGATGTCGGTGTAAACGCTGGTGACCTTGGCTTCGTCCGCATGCTTGCGCAACACCGGCGCCAGCGCCTCGGTAATCGCCGCGGCCGATGAAAGCGATGCCGGCGGAGCATGGCCGTTCCGCGCCGCCACATCGGCGATCGTCTGCGTCGCGTTGGTGGGATTCAGCGCGTACGACAGTAGCATGGGGTCGTCGATCGCGCCGCGCAGGCTGACGCCCAGACCGTTCAGGACATGCAACGCAAACTTGAAGTCATGCACGCGCTTGGGAACCGATGCATCCTCCAGCAGTGCACGCAGTTCCGGCGTAAGTTGCAGGCGCAAAGCCACCTCGGCCTCGGCGCACACACCCACGCTGAAATTGGACTTCTTCTCCACCGCTTCGACCACATCGAGCAGCGACAGACTTCCCTGCGCTTCGACCTCCACTTCCTCTTCGACAACCGGAGGAGGCACGACATCGAGTGCGAACGAAAAGCCCTGCTTGCGCGCGGCCGCATAGAACGCAGCCGTTTGCTCGGCATTCGGCTCCTCGAGCATCTCGTACTTGATCGACTCAGGAGCCGGCGCAAGCTCCTTCAGCAGCGTGGTGAATTCGAGTTCGGTAAACAGTTCTCGGCACCCTTCCAGATCGGGCTCCTGCGTTTCCATCGCGTGCAGGTCGAGTTCGATGGGAACCCGGCAGTCGATGGTGACGAGCTCTTTCGAAAGCAGCACCGTCTCGCGATTCTGCTCCAGCGACTCGCGATAGGTTTTGCGCTTCACCTCCGACGTGCGTTCGAGAACCGCTTCCAGGCTGCCGAATTCCTTGATCAGCTCCACGCTGCCCTTGTCGCCAATGCCGGGCGCGCCGGGAATGTTGTCGATCGAATCCCCGCGCAGCGCCATCACGTCAATCACTTTTTCCGGCGGCACGCCCAGGGTCTCCGTCACCTTCGCAGGGTCGAAGACGAGATTATCCTTCTGCGGGTTCAGGACCTTCACCCGATCGTTCACCAGCTGCATCATGTCCTTGTCGCTCGACACGATAAAGACCTCATGCCCGGCCTCCGCGGCCTCGCGAGCCAGCGTGCCGATCACATCATCGGCCTCGAAGCCCTCCATCTCAAGAATCGGAATCCGAAAAACTTCCAGCGAGCGCCGGATAAACGGAATCTGCTGGCGAAGGTCGGGCGGCATGGCTTCGCGCTTCGCCTTGTAGCCTTCGTAGCTCACGTCCTCAAAGCACTGCGTCTTCGAATTCCATTTGCGCAGCGACCCGATAGCCTGGGCGCGCTCATCGCGAAACACCTTACCGGTCACGTCAAACACCGCCGCGAAATATTGCGGCTCGAAATCCTGGCGCAGCTTCTTGATCATGTTGGTGAACACGTAAGCGGCCGCCGTCGGCACCCCGGAGCGCGTAGACATGGGCCGGCTCCGCTGCATCGCGTGATAGGCACGAAAGATGAATGACATCGCGTCGAGAAGATAAATTGGCGGCTTGGCTTTTTCGGGCATCGCTACCGAGTTTACCAGCGGGGGCAGAACAGCGGAGCTAGCGGGGCTGGCGGTGTCAGCGGAGCGAGTGGTGTCCGCCGCAAGGAGGGTCGTTTATGCTTCGAAAGGGCACGACTTCACAGGCTGCGGAAAACCCTCCGTGCATGGAGGGTACGGGCTTCAGCCCGTACATTAACCTCAGCCGAATGACCGGGGCTTTAGTGTCTGCGTGAGAACTGGATCTCGGCGCCAACTTGCTAACGTGCTACGTCGCGAAGCGACGCTAACTTGCCGCATTTGAATTCAAACCGTCTTTCTCCGATTCTCCCCGCCATTCAAAAGTTGGTTCTCACGCACACACTTTAGCCCCCGAGGGACGTTCTCTCCTCGCCCATTGTTCACTGTTTTTCCGCAGCCTCTTCAGTCGTGCCGCAAATGGCCCAAAATGAGTCGGGCTTTAGCCCCTGAGGAACGTCTTCCGCTAACGCCGCTGGCTCAGCTCTATGCAATCAATATGCAATCCCCGTAGCTGAAGAATCGATATCGTTCCGCCACCGCATGGTGGTACGCGGCGAGAGTGTTTTCGCGTCCCGCAAAGGCGCTCACCAGCATCAGCAAGCTCGACTGCGGCAGGTGGAAATTCGTCAACAGCGCGGAAACCAGCCGAAACTGAAACCCCGGCGAAATGAAGATTTCTGTCTCGCCGCTATGGGGCATAAGTTCGCCTCCGCCGGCCTCGAGTGCACAATGCTCCAGCGTGCGCACCACCGTGGTGCCGACCGCCGCGATGCGCCGCCCCTCCCGCATCGCCCGATTCAGCGTTTCCGCCGTCGCCACCGGAAGCGTGTAGCGCTCACGGTGCAGGTGCACCTCGGCCACGCGCTCAACCCGCAGCGGCGCGAAGGTGCCCAGCCCCACATGCAGCGTAACCCGCGCGATCTCGATTCCCTTGGCACTCAACTCATCCAGCATCAGGGAAGAAAAATGCAGTCCGGCCGTCGGCGCCGCCACCGAACCTCTCTCCCGCGAATAGACGGTCTGATAGCGCTCGTGGTCGGCTTCGGAGTCCTCGCGGTGGATATAGGGCGGCAGCGGAATGTGTCCAATCCGATCGAGAGCCGCGTAAAAATCATCAACCGGCTCGAACTGCAGCACGCGATCGCCAAACTCGCCTCGCTCGATGACTTCGGCCTTGAGCTCGATGGCGCCAGACGACGACGGGAACACTAGGATCTCGCCGATTGCCACTTTGCGCCCCGGGCGAACCAGGGCATGCCAGCAAGTGTCTCCGGCGGGTTCGGTGAGCATCACTTCGATACGCCCCGTCGGTTTCTCGCGCTCGCGGCGCAGCGTCCGGCGAGCGTACAGGCGCGCCGGAATCACACGGCTATCGTTCAGCACCAGCAGATCCCCCGCATTGAGAAGCGAAGGCAACTCGGAAAACCGCGAATCGCAAACCTCGCCGCTCACCCGGTCCATCGCCAGCATCCGGCTCTGCCCCCGCTCCGCCGGCGGCTGCTGCGCGATCAGCTCCTCGGGCAGTTCGAAATCAAAGTCAGCGACGCGAAGATCGCTTCCCCTCTCCCGGTCGCTCATCCCTTCCCCTGCCTGAAAAACTCGAGCGCCCGCATCCTGGCCCGCTCCAGCGCCGCGTTCAATTCTTCGCGCTTGGGCTCGAACTGTTCCGTGCGCAAGTCGCCCGGTACCCGCGTCCACTGCGCCCAGCTGACACAAATCCGCGTGAACGGCTTGGGCACCAGGAACCGGTCCCACGAATGCATCACCCAGGCCCGCTCGGGCTGCAGGTGAAACGCGCCAATCGGTGCGCCGGTAATCTGCGCCAGCTTGATGGGGCCCATCTTGGTCTGGTAAATCGGGCCGCGCGGCCCATCGGCGGTGAAGATAGCCGTCCTGCCGGTCTCGAGAATGTGCTTCAGCCCTACCAGGCCCTCTCGCGCACCCCGGGAACTGGAGCCCCGCACCGCGTCGAAGCCGAACCGGCGCAGGATCCGGGTGATGAGCTCGCCGTCGAAGCTGCGGCTGATCAGAATCACAGCGCCCGTCCGCCGGAAATACATGGCGCACGGCAGTACACACTGGTGCCAGAAGCAGTAGATTTCGGCGCCGGCTTTCTGGCCGAAGACCACCGGTGTCACACCGTCTTCCGCAATGACCCGGTAGCGCCACGTAAGCCCCACCACCCAGAGCAGCGCCCAAACCACACGCGGAACGATGGCTAAAACGACGCGCTGGCCAAACGGGAAGTGTGGTTCGGGTCTGGTGGTCACTGAAGCAATTCTAGCCGCTGGCTTCGAGGCCCCGCTGTTTCGAATTCCTCGCGAAATACAACCACTCCAGTTTTTGCTGCTCGATCCACTGCTTTGCCGCCGGCCGCACCTCAACACGAAGCGAGGGTCGGGCAAAGGGAAGCACAGGCGGTAATCCTACCGGAACGTTTGCTCACAGGCTTGTCATCCTGCACGCAGTGAAGGATCTGCGGTTGTCCTTCGTAACTTCCGCTTCCGCGCGGTGACTCGCCGGCTTTCGAATCTGTTTTGAAAGGGCACGACTTCAGTCGTGCCGCAAAGCCGCATAAAACGTGCGGGCTTTAGCCCCTGAGGGATGCCTTCGAGTTCATGTACGAGTCAACGGTACTCAACCGAAATGGCGGACAATGGCGAAACTGCCGATTACCACATCGATCAGAGACTATTTCTCTAAACGCCACCCATATGTGGTCCTGAGTGTGGCTACTCTTTCCTCCGTTATCGCCGCCAGACATGCCATCCGAGTCACTGGACCACCGGTGCCGCCCCCATAGAGTTTGTACTCGGCAGTGCACGTCAGATCACGATATTTCAACCACGCTCGCTGAGCTTCTAACAGATCGCTCTGCTCTTCCTTGCTCAAAACAGACCGCACTTGCGCGTAGTGACTGTTCAGTTCCTTGTCGGCAGCATCTGAGGCTCTTGCGAAGCAACCAGCTTCTTCCACTGTCGAAGATGGCTGGTTGCACGGTACTCCCGGAGCGTTCATGTGTTGCGCCAGCGCTGGCGTAGAAGCCGAACACACCAAGAGAGTCGAGAACAAAAACGAAGAACCGAAGCGCATCATGATGCTGTCATCTTAAGGTTTGACTAGTGATCCCGGCGATCACCATGCCCCTTCCGGGCGGAATGTGGCCGATGGTGAAGTGTGGGAAGCGCTGCGCCCCTCCAGCCCGGCCCGGCTATGAGATTCCCGTGGCAGGAACCTCGGCGAGCCGCTTGCCGGTTTCAGCTTCGATAGCGGCAATGGACCGTTCCATTCCCCGATCGCGCGCCAGAATGGTCCATTCGTTGCGGTAGGCAAGCGCACAAAGAAGCGTGTCCACGGCCCCGCACTCAACTCCGCGTCGTCGGCAGAGATTGTTGAGCCTTGCAGCCTCGATATAGTCCTCGGATCCGATTGGCTGATCAGGGAACGGGTCGAGTTTGGACTTCACCTCGACGAATTGTTCCGGCGTGGCAATGCCCGAGAGAACCTCTTGGCGGATGGGGCCCGCTACTAGAACGCGGCCGTCACGGATTGCTTCTACGAGCAGTGCCACCAGGCGCTTCTCCTCATCGTTCAGCCTGGCCGGTCCTCCCTTTCGGCGCAGAGCCAAAGCCAGATCGAGGTATCCACCAGCACTTTCAACCGTCGACCTCGATCCGATCACGGTTGTCCCGTGAGCTGTACGCGGGGTCAAAGTCGATCGTCCCGAACAAGTCGATAATGCCCATCTGCTTGCGTCGGGCAACATACTCCTGAAGGGCAACTGTCACGGCTTGTTTCTTGGTGAGGTGGCCGCCGATGAGGCGAGCCTCCTCAATGAGGTCGTCGTCGATGGCCAGGTTTGTTCCCATGACTCCCTCCATGTTTATGGTACACACATCGTCATGTGTCAATGAACGTGTGAGGGTCGAAGGGAAAGGGAGCGGTGTTACGCAGATCCCGTGCGCAAAACATCCAATCTTCCCCGGTTAGCTGTAACGCAGCCACCTCAGCAACTCGGGCAGCGTGGCCCGCTTGCCATACATGAGAATCCCTACCCGGTACAGCCGCGACGAGATCCACAGAACAATCCAGATGCTCGCGATCATGATCCCGATAGACGCCGCGAACTGCCACGCCGGCGGTACCTGGGACCCCAGCCGCAGCATCATAATGATGGGCGCGGTTGCCGGAAACAGCGACGCGGCTACCGACCATACCGAGTTGGGATCGTTGATTACCAGCCAGATCAGCGAGAAGCTGAGCCAGATCGGCAAGGCCGCCAGCGGCGTGTACATCTGCAGTTCCTGCTCCGTCTCGCACGAAGCCGCCAGCCCCGCGAACAAAGATGCGTACAGAAGATAGCCGAGCACGAAATAGACCGGGAACAGAATCCCCTCCACCCAGGAGACATGAATCGAAAGCGTCCCCGAGAGGGTCGCCACGGCGGCGGGATACCCGGCGATCAACGCCCCCACCAGCACCCAGATCGCGATCTGCGTCAGCCCCACCGCCCCAACGCCGATGAGTTTCCCCGCCAGCATGTCGCTCGGCTTGGTGATCGCCAGCATCACTTCGAAAATGCGCGACGTCTTCTCCTGAATAATCGACCGGGCCACATTCATTCCATAAATCATGGTCGTCATGGAGAGCAGCAAAGCCATAATGTAACCCTTGAAGTAACTGCCGAAACCGCTGCTTTTTACTTCGCTTCCCTCCTTGTCAACCTGCAGCGTATCCACCTTCACGTCCTTCAGAAGAGCATCCACCTCAGCCGGCTTCATGCCCCGTGCGGTCATCCGTTCCATGGCCAGGGCGTGGTTAAGCGCCGATTCCAGCCGTCCCGTGATCACGATGTCTCCGGATGACTGCGAGGTATAGGTTGCCGTGGTCGCCCCAGCCTGCGAGGTCTCGACCCAGAGAAGACCATCGACCGTTTTCGAGTTCACCTTGTTCACCAGGGCGGATCGATCCGCAGGCCCGGCAGGAGCCACCACATCCACCGCGGTCTTGGCGTTCTTGTCGTTCGCGATCTGGGAGCGAATCCCCTCGGCCAGCGAGGCCGACGGCGCGGCGACAATCACATGCTTCCCTACCCCCGACCCGCGTCCCGAAAGATACGCGACACCGATAATCACCGCAAACAACACCGGCACCAGGATCGTGGAGACCCGAAAGGCACGGCCCCGTATCTGCTCGAGATACTCGCGCTTTGCTACCAGGGCGATATTACGCATTGGCCTTGCCTCCCACTGTTTTAATGAAGATTTCTTCAAGGGATGGTTCAACAAGTTCGAAGCGGTAAATTGTGGCCGCGGCGGCCGCTTCATGCAGCAGCTTTTGCGCGTCGCCATGCGCATGGAGACGGATTTCCGCATGGCCTGAATAATTGTTGGCCGACTCGACCTCCGGGCTCTTCAGAAACGACGCATCCCCTTCGAACTCCACAATGACCCGGTTCCGTTCGTAGCGCGACTTGATCTCCCGCATCTTGCCGGCCAGCACCGCCCGCCCGTTATTCACCAGGCAGATCGTGTCGCACAGTTTCTCCACCTGGTCCATGCGGTGCGTGGAAAACAGAATCGCCTTGCCCTGTTCCTTGAGTTCAATCAGCGTGCGTTCCAGCAGAGTCGCATTGACAGGATCGAGCCCGGAAAACGGCTCGTCCATCACGATCAGTCCCGGGTCGTGCAGCACGCAGCCGATGAACTGGATCTTCTGCTGCATGCCCTTGGAAAGTTCTTCCGTCTTCTTGGGGAGCGATTCGTCGATCTCCATCCGTTTGGCCCAGTCGACCGCCCGCTTCCGCGACTCTTCGGCCGACAGCCCATGAAGTTCGCCGAAGAAGACCAGCTGGTCCACAACCTTCATCTTCTTGTAGAGGCCGCGCTCCTCGGGCAGATAGCCCACACGTTCCAGGCTCTTGCGTTCGAAGGGCTTTCCGAACAGCGACACCTGGCCCGAGTCGGGCATCGTAATGCCCATCATCATGCGAATGGAACTGGTCTTTCCGGCCCCGTTCGGGCCCAGAAGCCCGAACATCTGGCCGGCTTCAATTTCCAGGCTGAGGTTGTTGACGGCGACTTTCGATTCGTAGGCCTTGGTCACTCCCGCGAGTTCGACAACTGGCATGGACGCTCCCGCTGCTGGTGGCACACATTGAGATCCGGGGACGGACTGCGAGCAGTGTAGCAAAGCCCGCAGCGACAGAAATGGACCCGACCTGATGTACGGACTTCGGTGGAAAGCAGTTCCCGGGGCGAGAGCGCCCACCTGTTCAGGGCCTCTATCCTGCCGCCCAAACAGCGCCGACCAGAAACAGCACCCCGGTTCGCAGGCCCTTTAAACGAGCTTCATTTCCTCGGGGTCCCAGTTCACGATCTTGCCCCGCTCGATGCTCAGATTCGACAGCAGGGCTGCCCCGGCGGCCCGATAGCCGAAGACCGCGTCTTCCACCACCGGCTGCCGCGAACGCACCGATGCGAAGAAGTTCTTGAAGTGGTCATAGCTGTCGCTATAGCCCTTGGGAGCGACATATTTCTCGTCGCCGCCAAGAGACGTCTTACCCGAATGGGCTGAATATTTTTCTTTGTAC
Organism: uncultured Acidobacteriota bacterium; assembly: GCA_963730805.1. Classification (GTDB taxonomy): domain Bacteria; phylum Acidobacteriota; class Terriglobia; order Terriglobales; family Acidobacteriaceae; genus Telmatobacter. The sequence goes on from CAVSTL010000008.1 coordinate 693,254, forward strand.
TCCGCCAGGATCTTGTCCTGCATGGCGCGCGGGAACGACTCGATCGTGTAGCCCGGAGCCGTCTCGCGGGGAACCCGGGTCACCGTGATTCCGCTCCACCCGATTTCCAGGGTTCCCTCGGATCCTGTGAACGTAAACCCTTCGCTTTCTTCGCCTCCGTCTACAAAGTTCACGTGAAGGCTGAGGCTGAATCCCTCCGGGTAATCGAACAGGCCAAGCATCACATCCAGGGCGTCGCGCCCATCTTTCCAGTAGCGCAGGCCCCCCGTGGCCATGCCCCGGGTGGGCCCGTGCGAGCCCGTCACAAAGTGCGTGCCCGAGAAAAGATGAACGAACAGATCTCCGGCCACGCCCGAGCCGTAGGCCTTCCATTTACGCCACTGGAAGAAGTGCTCGGCGTTGAAGGGAATCTTCGTCGCGGTCCCCAGAAACCTCGGCCAGTCGCACGTCTCCGGAGAAGCATCGGGGGGAACGGTGTAGTCCCACGCGCCCATGGCCGAATTGCGGTCCCAGTGCGCGCTCACCATGTTGAGCTGACCTATCGCGCCCGACGCCAGGATCTCCTTGGCCTTGGCATAAATGATCGAGCTCACCCGCTGGCTGCCCACCTGGAGGATGCGCTTGGTCGAGCGCGAAGTCTCGATCATCGCCGGGCCATCCTCGTAAAGATGGATCATCGGCTTCTCGCAGTAAACGTCCTTGCCAGCCTTCATGGCGTCGATCGATGCCTGCTTGTGCCAGTGATCCGGCGTGCCGATGATCACCGCATCGATATCCTTGCGCGCCAGGATCTCGTTGTAGTCGCGCGTCGTAAAAACGTCATCGCCCCACAGCTCCTTGCATCGCGTCAGCCGCCCGTCGTAGCAGTCGGCCGCCGCGACCAGTTTCACCCCCGGCACCTGCACCGCGATCCCGGTGTCGAACTGGCCCTGGCCCCCCGCCCCGATCAGTGCGATCTGGATGTGATCGTTGGCGGCGACCGGTTTGCCCGGCTCCGCCTGTCCCAGTTCCCTCTCCGGCACAGCCAGAAGATGCACGCCGGGCATCAGCGTGGCTGCCGAGGCCGCTCCCGCCACACGTAAAAAACTCCTGCGATTGATTGCCAACACAAGGCCCTCCAGGACTGGGAATGATTGCCGCATACCACCATAGCAGGGGCCGGAACCAGGCTCCGGTTTCCGCAATCAGGTTTCAGAGGCCATGCTGCCGCCGTCCAGGCCTGGCAGGGAATGGAAGAGACCTTCTTCACGATTCATGTGAGCCGAATCACGGAATGCGGGACAATTCCACGGGCGCTCACAAATACCTGTGACAGGCCTCACACCGCACCAACGCAAATCGGTGAAAGAATCTTTTGGAAGCGGGCGGTCCGATTCTATTCGCAAAGGGAAGTCTCAGGCTGAGACTTCCCATAACAAGGGCCGTCAGCCAAATCAGATCTTTCCACCTGGTATTCACTGGTTTCGTTCGCTCTGGGCCATCCCAAAGGAAGATTTGCCATTCCGATACGATCAGGAGTGAATGTATGAAGATGGACCCCAAAGCATTCGTCGCGGACCAGGAATTGATCAATGCCCTCAAGAAACACGCCACGCCGGTTGCCTGCGACCAGGACCGGGTGCTTTTCAGCCAGGGAGACGCGCCCGACGGGCTATACATTTTCTGCCAGGGCGTCGTGCGCCTCGTCATGCGCTCCCAGCTTGGCGACTTGTTGATGAACATCCCCGCCATTGAGTGCTCCCTGTTGGGCCTGCCCGGCCTGATTGGAGGAGCACCCTACAGCCTTTCGGCCTACGCCCAAAAGGGAGCCGAAGTGGGCTTCGTGAGTCGCGAGGACTTCGCGCGGATCATGCTCAGCGAGCCTGTCATCGCCGTCGGAATTCTGCGCGTGCTCGCAGCCGAAGTCCGCACCGCCCGCATGGCCCTGGTCGAAGCCTGACTGAAACCGGAGAAGGATGAGCCAACCGAGGCGGTCTTTCTTCAGTAACTGACAAACTGGCGAACGTCCCGCTTTCGGTCCCCCCTATTTCCTATTCCCTGTTCCCTGCCTTATCTCCAGCCGCCCAGGATCGCTCCCATCACTGTCAATGCCACAGTCAAGTAACCGCCATTGATAAGGACATATTTCCACGGCCTGTGCTCGAAGAGCGCCACGATGCCAATGCCCGTCGCCACCCATCCCGCCCCGGCAAGAAGTCCGGCCGTCGCGCCGAAGGCGAGAGTCGTCCCGGGCGCATTCAGAAACATGGCCAGGTTCACCGCCATCACCACGCTGAGCACAAATGCCATCAGGAATCCTTTGGCTCCGGCCCGCGGCGGATCGGCCGCAAACCCATTGGCGCGCTTCCATGCCGCTCCCAGCAACACCGGCGAATACCACAGTCCGCCAATCACAAATGCCGACACCGACGCCGCAACAATTGCCCACAGATTCAACGTGTGAAAATTCATCGCCTCATTGTCCTTTCGTGGCGGAATCGCCCATGGCTTTCTTCCAGTCAATGGGACCCTCGACAAAGCGCCGATGCAGCGCCGACATCAGCTGTGCGTTCCCGGCCAGCAGGTACTCATAGGCGCGCGTCCACTCCGCCCCTTCTTTCCATCCCGTCTGCGTCAGCCGCACAATGGTGGAATTGCCGTGCGCCTCAAACTGGAACGCAGCGCGCGTCCTCTCTGCGCGCACATGCGGAAACTGGTCCGGGGCCAGCGCCGCCAGCACCATCTCTTTTTCCGGAACAAAGCTCACAATGGTGCCCCCGCCGGTGCTGTTGCCGCCCGGAAACCGAACCGTCCACTCGCCTCCCGCGCGCAGGTCAACCACCGCGGCCGGAGCCAGCCACGTGACCAGTCCATCGCTCGTTGAGAACGCTTTCCATACCTCGCTGAGCGGGGCCGGGATCTCCACCTCGATCACGAGTTTCTGTGGCTCGAGAACGACTGCCGGAGAAGCGTTCTGCGCCACCGCGGAACGGGCCGGAACCAGAGCGAGCATAGCCATCAAGCCGCCAGTCAGTAGAGTTTTCATAGTAGTTAGTTGATCATTCAACTAAGATAGTGGCAAGCTGGTTCTGTCCTGTCAAGAACATTTTCTGCCTCGAATGACGAAATCCCCCCCTACCACCCGCGACCGCCTCATCGATTCCGCCCGCTTTCTCTTCTGGGAGCGCGGTTTCGCCGGAACCAGCATGTCCGAGTTGCTGGCCCACGCCGACGTCAATTCAGGAAGCTTCTATCACTTCTTCGACAGCAAGGAAGCGCTGCTCCGCGCGGTGCTGGAAGGCTACCTGCATCTGCTCCGCCCCATGGTGATCGATCCGGCCTTCGCCCGCGTGCAGGAACCGGTCGATCGCATCTTCGCCATCCTTGCCGGCTACCGCGCGCGCATTCTTGGGACCGATTGCCGTTATGGCTGTCCGCTGGGCCGCCTTGCCCTCGAAATCGATCCCGAGAACGCTCCCGCTCACCAGTTGATCGCCCAGAACTTTCAGGGATGGATCGAGGCCGTGCGCGAATGTATCGAGGCCATGAAGGATTCCCTTCCCCCCGGCACAGACCTCGACGCCCTTGCCACCTACGTTTTGGTGGTCATGGAAGGCGGAGTGATGCTGTCGCGCTCCTACCGCTCCGTCGAGCCGTTCGATCGAGCCATCGCCCAGTTGCGCGAGCATTTTCGCTTGCTGCTCAGCGCAACGCAGACCAAAGAAGATGACATTCAGTCCCGCTAAAACAGGATTCTCATCTCCGAAATAAGATTGTGGTTATAGGTGTGGAACCGGGAACTCGCGATCTGCATCCCCGTGTCGAAAATGAAAAACGGATGCGTCGACGCCCACTCCTTCGGTCGCACCACGTAGAACGCGGCCGGCGTCATGAAATTCTGCATCTGTCCGTCGTGACTCCCCGCAAAGTAAAACGTCGCGTTGTCTTCCGCCTCGAACCACACAGGTCGCGCCGCATGGAGTTGGAACACTGAATTCCATGCCACGCAACGCCCTTGTGCCGAGATCTTTCCGGTGGGCAATGTGCCCCCCAGCGAGGAAATCACATCCATCTTCCCAAACGCTTTGGCAGCCGCCAGGGCCGGTCCATAGGCATCAGAGGCCGCGCCATTCTTATGACTGCCCGTGGCGAATGTATGGTTCAGGATTGCCGTGAATTCGAAATTGCCGTGTTTTGCGTCTCCCGATGCTATGCGGTACTTGGCCAGCGTGGCCATATCCCCAAACCCATCTATCGCGGAAGTGTTGTGCTGGATGTACGGTGGGGGCACAATATCGAATTCGAACCGGTTACCGGCGATCAATCCGATTCCCCTGCTGTTACCGAAGTTGACGGTCTGGGTCCGCGTCGGGGTGTATTGGTTGGCGAATGACAGCTTTACGTACTGCACGAGCCGGGGATCTGGTGCGACCAAAGGCGTAATCAAGGCGGGCTGCCTCGTCGCCATTGATTTGTTGTGTCCGACAATACGCTGCCCAAACGACTGCTGAGCCGATAGCGCACACGACGAAAGAAAGGTAACCGCACACAAAGAACTACACAAGACCTTCCACACGCTTCTCACCTGGCACATCCTCCGGGCCTGGGCGGATTCCGATCATTCCAACCCTCAAGCCAGTTCCTCTCCGCTTCGTTGAAGGTTCGGAAAGGGATTGGATTTGATTTCGGCGAGAAAGTCTGGAAGGAATAGAAATTCCCATCTTTGTACAGAATTTCCTCCCAATTTCCTCCCAGGATTAGAACGGGCACACCGGCGCGAATGGCAATCCTCACCGGGATCGGGGTGGCTTGGCTGTTCCGGATTCGAAGGGTTCCCGAATCGGATTCCCCGCAGCAACCTTCCTCATTCGGGAATCCTGCAGTGTCCAACGGGAATTCCTTGCCGATGAATGAGCTGTCGGTTGCCGACCCGTTTCAAGGTGAAGCAAACCAATTAGCTCAATGCAAAGGAAGAGTCGATGTCCATTGTGAAAAACATGCGTGTCTCGCGAAAATTCGGCGCCGCGTTCGGAATCATCTGCCTGTTGTGTCTTCTCCAGGGGATCGCCGCCCTTTGCGGCCTCTATCGAATCGATACCCTGACCCGCGATCTCACCGGACGCTCGCTGCCGGCCGCGCAGGCGGTGACGGAAATGCGCGGCCAGATGCAGACCATCCGGCGAGTGGAACTGGCCTGGCTGCTTTGCACTGACTCTGCATGCACCCTCAAATATCCCCCCATGCGGGCGGCTGCGCTCGAAACGTATCGCAGCGCCAGATCGCGGTTCGAATCCGTGATTTCGAATCCGGAAGAACGAGCGCAATTCGAGAGCATGGTTAGCGATTTCGAGACCTATCTCAATCAGAGCGATGCTATTATCCGCAGTTTCAATCCGGACGGCCAGAGGGACGGGTCAAGCCTCGCAAGACAGGAACAGCAGTTGTTGGGCAACTTCAACCGGGCTCTCGATTCGGCCATGCAAATGAGCACGGTCTACAACCGCAAGAGCAGCGGGGACGGTGATCAGATCAACTCCGCCAACGCGCTGCTGCGATGGCTTGTCATCGGCATCATGGCGCTGGTGGCGGTGCTTTGTTTCGCTGTCGGCCTGATCTTGACGAGGATGATCGTAGCCCCCATTCTGGCCGCAACGACAGCCTTGGAAAGGGTGGCGGCCAAGGACCTGACCGTTTCTGTCGAAGTGCCCAGCGAGGATGAAATCGGAAGGCTCTCAGCGGCCTTGAACACCACGGTGGCCGCAACGCGCGAAGTTCTGCATTCGGTGGCGCGAAGCGCGGTCACGGTTTCCGCCGCCGCCGAAGAACTGACTGTCCGCTCTTCGCAAACCGGCGCCAATACGAAGATTCAATCCAACAAGACCAACCAGATTGCGGTTGCCGCCCAGGAGATGACGGCCACGATCGGCGAGATCAGCCACAATTCGGAGCTCGCCGCCACCGCCAGCCATGTGTCGGCAGAAACGGCCAATATGGGCGGCGCTGTCATGAAAGCTGCCACCGAGACAATGGAGCAGATTGCCACAGCTACCAGGACGGTGGCCGAGAAGATGGACTCGTTGTCAAAGCGCTCGGCGGAAATCGGGAATGTGATCAACGTGATTCAGGAGATCAGCGAACAAACCAATTTGCTCGCCCTTAACGCCGCGATCGAAGCCGCCCGCGCCGGCGAGCACGGCCGGGGATTTGCCGTTGTAGCCGGAGAGGTTCGCCGTCTGGCGGAACGCACCAAGGGCGCTACCGAGGAAATCGCGGGAACCATCTGCAGTATTCAGAAGGAGACGCAAGAAACGCTTGAGGTGATGTCGCAAAGTCGGAGCGCGGTCGAATCCGGCATGAGCGGAACGGTCGAGGCGCGTAACAGCCTGGAGAAGATCATTGAATCGTCAGTGAAAGTGGAGGGGATGATTCACATGATCGCGACGGCTGCCACCGAGCAAACCGCGGCTTCGAACGAGATCGCGGATTCGGCCAGCCAGATCTCAAGTCTGGCCATGGAGAACTGCCGGGCCGATGAGGAAACCGCCCAGGAGTGCCGGAACCTGTCTTCGCTGGCCGCCGATATGGACAAGATCATCCGCCAGTTCCAATTCGGCGAGCAGCAAGGCACAGATCGATCGAAGGATGCGGCCATCGCTATGGATTTTGACAGGCCATCGATGTGCACGTGCGCTGGAAGGATAAGCTGGCCGCGTACATTGCCAATCCCGACCGGAGCCTCAAGGCTGCGACGGTCGAATTGGATGATAGGTGCGAACTGGGAAAATGGCTGCATGGAGAAGGCCGAAAGAACTCCAACTTGCCGGAATTCGAAAAGGTCCTCTCCGATCATGCTCGGTTTCACAAGGCCGCAAGCGACATTATCAGAAGAGCCGATGCAGGACAGCTCACGAAAGGAGAGGTTGCGCTCGGTGCGAAGAGCGAGTACGCCACCATCTCCAACGCCGTGGTGGGATCGTTGATGAGATTGAAAAGGCAGGCGGCATAGCACCAACCATCGGCGCGGAACTCCCCGCCGCGCCGCAGCGATTCGATCGGGTCCAGGTGGCCGCCGCCTGCGTTTTGGTGGTCATGCAAGGCAGAGTGATGCTGTCGCGCTCCGACCGCTCCGTCGAGCCGTTCGATCGAGCCCAGCCGGATGTGCGAGCATCGTCACTTGTTGCTCAGCGCACCGCAGGTATAGGGCGGCATCTTCCCTGACTCCGTTCGGCCTCAGGCTTCTATCGGATCCCCATTCGAGGAAAGAGCTTCGCCGCCTCCTCCGGACTCACTTTCACTCCCACCAGTTCCGCGGCATAAGCAAGCACCGGATCGCGGCCGGCGGCGAGGTCCGCCGGAGTTGGCAGCATGCTCCTGTCCGGCAAGACACCCACTCGCTCCAGGCTTTTCCCATCGCTCATGATTGGCTCAGCGACGGTCACCGATGCCCCGTAGACGTAGTAGGGATCCACACCGAATGCGTGCCGAAAAACTCTCGATTCCATCACCATGCCCGAGGTGCGGTCTCCCATAACCGTGCCGCGCTCTTCAATCTGCACTGCCCGTGCGAACATCTCCGCGCCTGAACCCGTTTCGCTGTCCACAAGGACAATCAAATCTCCTCGGAAAGCGTTTCGACCGCCTCCTTTCACCGTCAATGGCGTCTTTTTGTCGCGCTCCACTGAATCGCCCAGCTTGATATCCCGATCGAACAGGTTTTCAAGGTAATTGACCAGGGACGGCATTGCGCCTCCCGGCGTTCCGCGCAGGTCCACGATCAACGTCTTGTGCCCTCGCGCTTTGCGCAACAGGTTTTCCACCGCCAGGTCGGTCTCAAGAAAATACGGAATGCGGAGAACCGCCAGGTCCGGGCCCAGTTCCGTGATCTGGGCCTTTTCCCGATCCATGATTTTTTCCGCCTCCAGTCTTTGCTGCCAGGCATCGCGGCCGCCGTTATCCACTCCCCAGATCATCCTCTGCTGCTTTACTTCCGACGCAACGTTAAGGTGGAGAATCTTGCCGGAAAGTTCGCGCACCGCCACGTCCACTCGGGCCAGAGGAACTACCACCTCCAGCGCATAATGCAGCTTGACGATGCCGGGGCGATCGACCTTGAATCCATTGATCGTGAGCACCTCGTCGCCGGGCTTCATCCCCTGCGTCTCCGCATCGGATCCGCGACGAACCTGGGTCACAAAACATCGATCTCCGATCATCATGAAATGAAAGCCGTAGTCGACGGAAAAAGACTTCCGGATCGGAAGGAAAGATGTGTGCGAGTCATTCAGATGTTCCAGCAGAGCGGCAATCTCGGCATCTGCCGCCGCCGTGTCGGATGCCTTCGCGATGTTCTGCTTCGCCTGCCCGACCAGCGCGTCCCAATCCAGGTTGTGCAACTTCGGGTCGTAGTAATGCGCACGCACATCGTCGGCGATGTTCCCCAGCATCGCCTCGCTGCGTTCTCGCTCCAGCCGGGAAATCTGCTGGCAGGGACTTGCGCAAGTAGTAAATACCGCAACCAGTACAACGATTGCCGGAAAGCCTCGTTTGATTCGTACAAATCTTGAGAACGCCATCGGATGAAATTTTGAGGTGATAGGAAACAGGATAGATCACTTTGCATAAAATTAATGGTCTTCGTAGCACAATCGAGATGGAGGGGGATCTTTTCTCTTTCCCGCGACGACACTCGCAAAGCAAAAGCGCAAAAAAAAATTTCGGGCTGTGAAACTGTGAAAGTGGACTTAATCCAATACCAGTCAACCACATACCAGCGATTCGATACCCACAGAATGTCGCAGAGATGGTGCAAAAACGGGCTTTTTAGCCCCTTTTTGGCGTCCTTTACCCCCGAAAACCACCCCTGCGGGGTTCCCAGCGCGCCCCCCGCTCTGCACGCGTAACTCATTCATAACGCAGCGATTCGATCGGGTCCAGGTTGGCCGCGCGGATCGCCGGGATCATGCCGCTCACCAAGCCCGTGACAATCAGGATGCCGGTAGCAACGACCACCGAGATCGGCGAGATGATGAGCCGGATGTCAGCGTCTTCGGCGTGCGTCGCCAGTTCGCTGTAAAAGGGAATCCGGCCAACGCAGATCGAAACCAGGTACGCAAGGCCGATCCCGCTCACGCCGCCCACGCCCGTAATCACCATCGCCTCGGAAAGGAACTGGATCAGGATATGCCGTCTTTGCGCTCCCAGCGCCTTCTCCACGCCGATTTCGCGCGTGCGCTGCTGTACCGCCACCAGCATGATGTTCATCAAGCCGATGCCGGCAATGCCCAGCGTCAGTGTCCCCACCATCGCCAGCAGCACCTGCAGCGCCAGCGAAAGAATGCTGAACTGTTTCAGTTCCGACATCAGGTTGGCAACGTAGATGGCGTTATGATCCGTCGGACGAAAATGGTGCGCCCCGCCCAGCGTCACCCGAAGGTTCTGCTCGATCAGCTGAAAGTTCCCCTGGTAGTTGAACCATATGCCGCCCAGGTATTTGGTGTCGGCCAGGTCGCTCATGGTGCTGAACGGGACATACACCTGGCGATTGCGATCGTTCGAAGCGCCGCCTTCCTGCATCTTGGGGTGCAGCACTCCCACAATGGTGAACAGCACGCCATTGATCCGGATGGTCTCGCCCACCGCCCACCCGTTTGAAAACAGCTTGGTCTTCGATTCCGATCCAATCACGCACACATGGGCGCGCTGCTGTTCTTCCTGCCCGTTGAAGAAGCGGCCTTCGTCAGTGTCGAGCTTCCAGATATCCTGGAACACGCTGCGCACGCCGTTGACGGTCCAGGTGTAGGAATGCAGGTCGTTCTGCACAGTCACGTCTTTGAAGACGGCCGGTGAAATGTGATTGATGCCGGGCACGCTACCCATCAGGCGATCGACATCGTCCATGGTGAACTGCACCTTGACGCCCGACTTCTCGCCGCCCGCCTGTTCGCTGGTTCGCCCCGGAAAGACGCCGATAATATTGGTGCCCCATTGCGCAAAGATGGCCTCGATGGCGTGCTGGAAGCCGGCCCCATAGGCAAGCAGCAGCACCACCGTAGCAATGCCCCACGCCATGCCGACCATGGTAATGGTGGTGCGGCGGCGGTTGTACACCATCGCCTCCCAAGCCTGTCCCAGAATGTCTTTCAGCATTGACGCCTCGCGAGCTTTTAGCTTTTAGCTATTAGCTCTTCGCTATTACGTAGTGACTATGTCAGCGAGTGGACGAATCATCGCGTTCGCCGCACCGACATTGCCACCGCATTCCACAATTACGCACCAAAAAGCTAAGAGCTAATAGCTAAAAGCTGCTTTTTCACTCCCTCCGCATCGCCTCCACCGCATCCAGCTTGGCTGCCTTGCTGGCCGGATACAAGCCCGCCGCAACTCCGCACAGCACCAGCGATCCCATGGCCAGCGCCGCCGACCACGGCACCAGCCGCGGCGGATCCCATCCCGGCATCTTGCCCGTCAAAGCGGTCTGCAGCAGCGCCATCAGCCCTGCCGAAAACAGAATCCCGATCAGCCCGCTTACCGCGGTGAGCAACAGCCCCTCCCAGAAGAATTGCGCCAGTATGCTCCGCTGAGTCGCTCCAACTGCCTTGCGCAGGCCGATCTCCACCGTTCGCTCGCTCACCGACACCAGCATGATGTTGATGATCCCCACCGCGCCCAGGCCCAGGGTAACAATCCCGACGCCGCCTAGAAAAACATCCATGGCCGTGAAGATGGCTCCGACCATCTTCATCTCCTGCACCGTATCCCACTCCTGAAACGCATCAGTCATCGAAGCATCGAAACCGTGCCGCTCGGCAATCACGCGATGGACAGCGGCAACCGCCGCCGCCGTGTCGCCCTTCTTCGCCGGCTGGTACTGAATCGAAGTCAGCGCATCGCGAGGAATGTTGTCCCCCTTCAGCATGAAGAGTTCCTGCATGGTGGTGACGGGAATGTAAACTTTCTGATCGTCAAAGTCGTTGTTGCCGCGGGCGATCTTGTCCACCGCACCGACCACTGCGAACTGGGTTCCATTGATGGTCATGGTTTCGCCCACCATCGGATGCCCCTTGAACAGCAGCAGTGCCGCCTTCGATCCAAGCACCGCCACGCGCCGCCGCTCGGCCACATCGGCATCGGTCAGAAACCGGCCCTGCAGCAGAGGAATGAAGCGAACCTGTGCGTAGTGAGGATCGACCCCCATCACCCGACTCGACGTATTGCTCCACTGGCTTACTTCGTAAAGATCGGAGCGCTGGAGCTCAATGGTGAGTCCGCGCACCTCAGGCAATTCGCGAATAGCCTGGGCATCGCCCAGCGTCAACTGGTAAGGACGCATCCCCGTGTGCTGGTTGGCGACAGCGGGGATGGTCCCATTCCACATCAACACCACATCGTTTCCGAAGTGGGCAAGATTGCGCCGCTGTCCCGACCGAAACCCCTCACCAAGCCCCACCAGGACCAGCAGAGAACCCACCCCCCACGCAATGCCGAACATCGTCAGAAAGCTGCGCAGTTTGTTGGCTGCGATAGCCCGAAACACCTGCGCGAGAGTGTCGCTGAATGTCTGCATAAACGTTCGACGCGCTTCGGCTGGTTTCGCCGCCCATAAGACCTGACCCGGAGGTCGCGCGTCTGAACATCAATACGTCCAGTCGCCGGCTCCGGTTCCGTCGGAGATTGCCATGGTCCGTTTGGATCAGGGCGGAATCGGACGCACATGATAAAGTTGCTGATTTGAAAGCCATCCAGTTCGAAAAGAGTTACCAAATGATGAAGAGCTTTTTGCGCTCCTGCCTGTCTTCGCGCCCTCATCTTAAGTGGTTCGCGGTACCCGCGATTTTCTGCAGCTTTGCCGTGGCGGTAGGCCAGCAGCGGCCGCCCGCGGTTCCTCTCATCGCTCACGACCCGTACTTCAGCATCTGGTCCGCCGCCGACAAGCTTACCGACCGCGACACAACGCATTGGACCGGCGCCCGCCAGCCCATCACCGGCCTCGCCCGCATTGACGGCAAAACCTACCGCTTCATGGGTGCCGACCCTCGCGAACTCCCCGCCATGGAACAGGTAGCCCTCTCGGTTACGGCAACGCACACGGTGTACCAGTTTCGCGGCGGCCAGGTCGACCTGACCCTCACGTTCTTTACTCCTTCCCTACCCAGGGATCTCGACCTCCTTTCCCGTCCCGTTACCTATCTGACCGTGACCGCCACCGCCCAGGGCAGCCACGACGTTTCCATCCTCCTCGACGTCGATCCGGTGATCGCCGTTGACAAACCCGATGAGCCCGTCACGTGGGGCCGCTCGCGTGCCGGCGAACTGAATGTCCTCAGCGTGGGCTCCCGGGATCAGCGCGTCCTCAATCGTCCCGGGGATGACCTGCGCATCGACTGGGGCTACTTCCGCCTCGCCGTTCCCGACCAGGCCAGCGCCCAGCTTAACGAGTCCGCCGACGCGCTCGACCACTTTGTGACCAATGGCCGGCTGCCCGCGGCCGACGATCTTGATATGCCGCGCATGCCGCGGGAAGGCGCAGCGCACCTCGCCGTGGTCCTCCCCCTGGGCTCCGTTGCCCAGACGCCCGCCTCGCGCCACGTCCTGCTCGCCTACACCGAGGACTACGCGATCGAGTATCTCGGCAGAAAGCTGCGGCCCTATTGGCAGCGCAACGGGCAAACCGTGCAGGACATGCTGGCTGCGGCAGAGAAGGAGTTCCCTGCCCTGGAAGATCGCGGCAAGCGCTTTGACGAGGAACTGGCGGCCGATCTGGAAAGGACCGGCGGCAAAGCCTACGCGCAACTGGCCATCCTCGCCTACCGCCAGACCCTGGCCGCGCACGGCTTCGCCGCGGATTTTGACGGCACGCCGATGCTGTTTCCCAAGGAGAACTTCTCCAACGGCTGTATCTCCACCGTCGATGTCCTCTACCCGTCCGCGCCGTTCTTCCTGTTCTTCAATCCCGTGCTGCTCCAGGCGCAGCTCAAGCCGGTCCTTGAATACGCCGCCCTGCCGCGCTGGAAGTGGCCCTTCGCGCCGCACGATCTGGGCACCTATCCGCTGGCCAATGGCCAGGTCTACGGCGGCGGCGAGCGCACCGAAGAAGACCAGATGCCGGTGGAGGAGAGCGGCAACCTGCTCATCGCCGTGGCGGCCATGGAGCGCGAGCTGGGCAACTGGGACTTTGCCAGGCAGTACTGGCCGCAATTTTCCAAATGGGCCGGATATCTGCGCGACAAAGGCCTGGACCCCGCCAACCAGCTTTCCACGGACGACTTCGCCGGCCACCTGGCCCACAACGCCAACCTCTCGATCAAGGCCATCGAAGGCCTGGCTGCCTATGCGGAAATGGCACGCGGCGTCGGCAAGAACGACATCGCCAACGAGTATTCGCGCGCCGCCAAGGATATGGCGGACAAGTGGCTGCAGATGGGCCTGGACGGCGATCACTACAAGCTGGCCTTCGACAAGACCGGCACCTGGAGCCAGAAATACAACCTCGTCTGGGACCAGATCCTGGACTTCAAACTCTTCCCCGCCACGGTTCGCCAAACCGAAATCGCCTTCTACCTCAAGCATCTCAACCGGTTTGGCCTGCCCCTCGACAACCGCAGGGACTACACCAAGCTCGACTGGCAGATCTGGACGGCTACCCTTGCCGACAAGCCGGCGGACTGGAATGCCCTCCTCGAACCCATCGGCCACTGGATCAACGAAGGACCGACCCGTGTGCCCCTGACCGACTGGTACGACACCCAGACCGGCAAGCAGGAAGGATTCCAGGCAAGATCGGTGGTCGGAGGCGTCTACATCAAGGCCCTGGCCGACAAGGCTCTTGCGGAAAAATGGAGGACCGCGCGCTTCTAGCCCCCCGCCTACCCGGTCGAAAAGTCGTGAGAAATGCAAATTCAGGACGATAGAACAACCGCTGATCCCCAGCAGGCGCAGACATTTACGCCCGCGTTCAAACGCCCGTAACATTGCCCGTTCACAATCATCCTTGGCATCAATAGCTGCAAGGGAGCGATTCGTGAAAAAGACACTTTTGGCTGTTTGTTTGTTAGCGTTGGCTTTGGGCGCGGCCCGTGCTCAGCAAATCACTGGGGCAGGCGCCACATTTCCCTATCCGATCTACTCCAAGTGGTTCAATGAATACAGTGCGGCCCACCCTGGCGTGGAGATCAATTACGCCTCCATTGGTTCCGGCGGCGGCATCACCCAGGTCACCAAGGGAACCGTTGATTTCGGCGCCTCCGACATGCCCATGACCGACCAGGCGCTTTCAGCCTCGCCTATCAAGCTGTTGCATATTCCCACCGTTTTGGGCGCCGTCGTACCCATCTTCAACGTTCCCGGAGTCAGCGACGTCAAGTTCAGCCCCGACGTGCTCGCCGACATCTTCCTCGGCAAGATCAACAACTGGAATGACGCCCGCATCGCCAAGGACAATGCCGGCGCGAAGTTCCCCGACCAGAAGATCATCGTCGTGCATCGCGCCGAAGGCAGCGGCACAACCTTTATCTGGACTGACTACCTGAGCAAAGTGAGCAAGGAGTGGGCCGACGGACCCGGCAAGGGAAGCGCGGTCAACTGGCCGTCCGGCGTGGCCGGCAAAGGCAACGAAAACGTGGCCGGACTGGTCCGCCAGATGCCCGGCTCCATCGGGTACGTGGAACTGATCTACGCGCTGCAGAACAAGATCAATTTCGGTGAAGTAAAGAATGCGGCCGGAAATTTTGTGAAGGCTTCGATCGAAGGGGTCACCGACGCGGCTGCCAGCGTCAAGCAGATGCCCGCCGACTACCGCGTCTCCATCACCAACGCTCCAGGCGCGAATGCGTACCCCATCTCGAGCTTCACTTACCTGCTCATTCCCACCACCTCGGGCGATGCGGCCAAGCGCAAAGTTCTGAAGGACATGCTGAGCTGGATCCTCAAGTCCGGCGAAGGCGAGGTCTCCACACTCTCCTATGCCCCGCTGCCCGAGGCCCTGCAGCAGAAAGTCCTCAACACCGTTTACTCCCTGCAGTAGGCGAACAATTCACCAGGCCGCCTGACCGTGGTCTTTCCTGTCCCAGGTTTCCTAGAGACCTGGGACAAACCGGTCCCGTAGCCGGCCCGAGCGGTACCGGCCAGCCGCCGTTGTTCCAATGAGAAGCTTCGCATGGCGAGTCTGAAATTCTCGCCGTCGGGCTATTTCCGGGAGTCGAGCCCGCATTACCGCTCTGTGCGCTCCTGGATCAGCCGGTCCACTAACGGCGTCATCAGTTCCCCCGTGCGCGGAAGGATAAATGTCGATGTTTTCGTGTCCCAGTCGAGCTTGAAGCTGGTCGACAACGCCGAAATCCAGATCTGCCGAACCGGCGTATTGGGCGTAATAACGAATCTCCCCGGCGGATTTTCGAATACCACGTTCAGAACTCCATTCTGCTCTTCCACTTCGAACCCGGCGTCTTCGTCTTCCTCGCGCTCGATCAGGTGCCGTTTCAGCGCATCGAGAGCGCTCTCGGCGGTGCGGCGAAACTCCAATTCGTCCATAATGGCCCCAGTGTAGCAAGACCCCCTCGGGCGGCCCGCCGCCGGAAAACTGCCCTCATTTCTGATCGCGATCAACCGTTCTCAGGCCGCCCCGCATCCTACTTGTCCGAGGCTGCTCACCCCGGCCCAGACCTCACACCTGAAGGAGAGGCGGATGGGAATGCTTGTTGGACGTATAGGTCCATTCGGCGATGCGCTCCCTCCTGCTTACTTCGGTCCCTCCCGAACGTCTCACGGCATGAACCCGGGCCACGTTTCTCTCCGCGATTTCCCTATCCATTCGCAATTATCTGTTTGCGGAGGAACAATGCGCGCGATCTGCACGATGGCCGGCATACTGGCGTTTGCCGCGGGTCCCTCCGCGGTCAGCGCGCAACAACCCGAGCCGGCCGGCCAATTGATTCGCGAAACCGTCTATAACGAGCTGATCGATCACAACAACCACGGTTACTGGCACTACTGGGTCGAGCAGCACGTCCAGAACGAAACCCGCCTGGAAGAGCAGGTGGAGACCGCGGACGGTCCCGTCACCCGCCTGGTCAAAACCAACGGGCGCCCCGTCGACGAACAAACCCGGGACGAGGAGCAGACGCGCCTTGAACACCTCGTCAATTCCCCGCAGCAGCTGGCCAGCCATCGCAAGGACTACGCCGAGGACGAGAAGCATGTGGCCCTGATCATGAGCCTGCTTCCGGAAGCCTACGTCTTCGAATCTGCCGGCGATGAAAACGGCTGCCATCATCTGCGTTTCCGGCCGAAGTCGGACTACGTTCCCCACACCGTCGAAGCGCGGGTCGTGCACTCGATGTCAGGAGACCTGTGGATCGATGCGCGCATGAAGCGCCTATCGCGGCTGGAGGGCCACCTTGGCGAAAACGTGGACTTCGGTTTTGGGTTGCTGGGCCGCCTCGACAAGGGCGGCTGGTTCCGCATCGAGCGCGTGCAGGTGAGCCCCACCGAGTGGAAGACGAAAAAGCTGGAACTGCACCTTTGCGGCCGTGCCATCCTGTTCAAGACCATTGCCCGCGATACCAACGAAATGCGCAGCGGGTTTGCCGCAGTCCCCGCCGGCATGAGCCTGGCGCAGGGAATGCGTATCCTGGAGCAATCCGATCCCCACTCGGCTCCCAATACCATCGCCCGGGTATCCCCGGTTTCGCTTCCAGCACTCCATTGATTGATCCCCTCCCCACCACTCGTCACTGATTTCCGCCTACTCATCCCTTATTTGGTTTTCTCTTGACTCTGGAACCCATTCCAGGGTTCATACTCTGGGAAGATGAGGCGAATCCCCAGCGGAGCATTCACGTCGGGGCGGTTAGGTGCAGCCGCCGGAGTGAGCGCCGATACCGTCCGCCATTACGAAAAGCTGGGCCTGCTCGCGAAGCCGCTGCGAACCGGGTCGGGCTATCGCCTGTATCCCGCCAGCACCGTGGAGCGGGTTGCCACCATCCGCAGCGCCTTGAAGGCTGGATTCAGCCTGCGGGAGCTGGCCGGGATCTTTAAGGAACGCGATAGCGGAGGCGCTCCATGCCGCCGGGTCGCCCAGATGGCCGCGGAAAAGGTAGCCGGACTGGACCAGCAGATTGCCGAATTGAATGACTTGCGCGGCTGGCTGTCCTCGACCCTGGAGCAGTGGGAAGAACGCCTCGAGCGCACCGCGCCCGGAGAGCCGGCAAGGTTATTGGAGACGTTGACTACCACGAAACGGGGACCCAGGACTCGAAAGGGAAAAGGCGATGCATTCACTCATTATGATGGCGACCGTACTGGTAACGTCATGCGCTCACCCGCAGAGCCCGGTCGTGAGCTGCCACATGCTGGACCAGTACCACGTTTCGCCTGATCAGCACTCCGCGGGCGTCGATGCACGCGGTGATCATGCCATGGGGTTCTCTCAGGAAGCTGCCGCCCATCACTTTATTCTTCTGCCGGACGGAGGCCTGATCGCGGTCGAAACCAGGCACGAGCATGACGACGCCACCCGCGACCAGATCCGCGCCCACATGGCGCACATCAACACCCTCTTTACCTCCGGCGATTTCGATATCCCCATGTTCATTCACGACCAGGTCCCGCCCGGCGTGCCGGTGATGAAATCCAAGCATGACGCCATCAGCTACACGTACCGCGAAACTCACTGCGGCGGAGAGGTTCGCATCCGGACCACCGACCCCGACGCCGTCAAGGCGGTTCACGAATTCCTCGTTTTCCAGATCAAGGACCACCGCACCGGCGATCCAATCCAGCAGTGAGAGACAGTGGTCAGGGATGAGTCATCAGAAGTTACCCTCGTGCCTTCGTTCCCTGTGACGCCCAGCCAGAACCGCTGCCGGAGTTACCTGTACTCCCCACTGACCACTGTTTATTCTCATGCCCACGTTCTCAACCCGATGATTCCCCAATAGGCCAGGTAGGCCGTCGCAATCACCAGTGCCACCGAAACGATTGCGGAGAACCAGCGCACCCCGCGCCTGACTCCCTCGGGCCGCGCCGTCGCCGTAGACCACACCCCCATGATGGTCGCAGCCGCGAACGCGATGGTGGCCGCGCAAAACGTGGCCGACCACACCGTAAGGTTGCCGAGTCGCATCAGCAGATCGTTCCCGCTCACCATGAAGGTCACCACAAAAGCAATCAGGCTCAGCAAGGCGATCAGCGGATAAATGCGCATGGCGCGCTCCGCCGGACGCCGCCGGGCCTTGAAGAATCCTCCGATGATCCACACCGGCGCATACGCAAGAATCGCGACAAGCGCCAGAACATAGAATCCCGTGAGCCCAATCTCCGCCAGCGCCAGCGCGGTAGGAACGCGCTCCAAAGGCGTACCCGCAAAAATGAATCGCCCTTCGCTGTTGGGAATAATCAGGGCGGCGGTTGCCACAGGTTCAGGCGGCCCATCCTTGGGCAGGTAGCGAAACTGCCTGCCGCTCACCGCCACAAACGTCTGGGTGCCGTTCATCCCGGAAATCAGCATTTTTCCGTCGCGGAACCGCACGCGCGAAAGACCCAGCAAGCGCACCAGGAAGTGCATCATCTCCGGCCGTACCGCGGTCGGTTCGTACCAGCCCGCGTAATCGGCCGCATCCGCCGGCAGAGCGCCGGCGGCGGGCACCGGCGGCCGTTCCAGCTTCAACGTAACGTAGTTGCGGATCGCCTTGCTGATCTTGCCAAAAGCATCCCCATTCCCCGAATTGATGCTGAAAAAGTATCCCACCCCGGAATCCGCCATGTAAGCCAGCTCTGTCAGCCCGCCCTCCACTCCGCCGTTGTGGCCGTGGTAAACAAATCCGTCCATGATCGCCCAGTAATTACTGAGCCCGTAGCCGGCCTTCAGCCCTTCCTTGGCGGCCCAGGTGGTGGCAGGCGCTTCCATCCGCTCGATATCTCCAGAGGGGGTGACCCCTGCCCCGTTCACCGTTCCCCGGTTCAAATAAAACTGCACGTAGGGCGCCATGTCATTGGCCGATGCGTTGATCGATCCGGCCGGCCGGTAAATGATGTTCCAGTAGGGGTATGGCGTTTTGCCGTCGCCGTGATAAAGCGTGGTTCCGGTCCCTGCTGGCGGAGCGAAATACGTGGCCGTCTTCATCCCGATGGCATTGAAAAAGTTCTGCTGCACGTAGTCCTCGAAACGCTGCCCCGTAACCTTCTCCACAATGTAGGCGGCCACCGTCGGACCTGTGTTGCAATACGACATGCGCGTGCCCGGAACGTAGCGCGAAACGCGCGATGCCCTCCCAAACTCCAGCGCGGTGCGAAGATCGAAGCCGGGCGCGTCCTTGGCGTACTCCTTCAAATGCATGTCGTCCCAGCCGGTCGTGTGTTCCAGCAGATGCACCACCCGAACCGGGTCGGTCGATTCCCACCGGTTCTCAAACGACACGTCCGGCGCCAGTTTGCGTACCGGATCCTCGAGCGAAAGCCTCCCTTCCCGCGCCAGTTTCAGGATCGACAGCGACGCAAACGCCTTGGACGTGGAACCGATGCGAAACAGCGTATCCGCCGTCGCCGGCCGGTTCGACGCCACGTCGGCCGTGCCAATCCCCGCCACCCATTCCGGCCCCTCCTTGTGCACAATCGCCACGGCCACTCCCGGCGTGTGCGTGTCTTTTAGTATCTTTTCCAGTTGCTGCCGCAGTTCCGGAATCGACTGCGCCGGCTTGGGTTCATCCTTCTTCGGTTGCGCGGCAAAACACGTCGCAGCCACGAAGAAAAGCATCAGTGCGGAAAGCATCCGCTTGCTCATAGGAACAGTGCTCCTTGGTGCGAATGGAAAGAGTTGCTTTATGGGACGGATCATCCTACACCTCACTCGGCCGGCGGGTCCATTTGTGATCTCACACATGCGTGTGATCCGGTCACATTTTCAACGGCCAATGTTCGACTCCACGCAAACGCGCGCCAAAGTCCGATTTCAAACCCGCATTCCGTGATGTATTGGCAACCGGATTCATCCAACGTTAGAGATCCGCCAATCCTTTTTCGGGGACGTGATTCGCATTAAACTTTCAACTGGGAGAACACCATGGAGTTCAATAGCCTCGACCGCCGCCGCTTCCTGAAGACTGCCACCACCGCGGCGGGTGCTGCCGCGACCGCGCGCTTTCTTCGCGCCGATGCCGCCGGCGTGCCTACTCGCGCCCTGGGCCGCACCGGCGAACATGTCTCCGTCATCGGCATGGGTGGCTTTCACATCGGGCAGGCCAAACTCACCGACCAGGACTCGATCCAGTTGATCCGCCAGGCCGTCGACCGCGGCATCACCTTCCTCGACAACTGCTGGGACTACAACGACGGCACCAGTGAAGTGCGCATGGGCAAGGCGCTCGCCGGCGGCTATCGCAACAAGGTGTTCCTGATGACCAAGATCGACGGCCGCACCAAGGCGTCCTGCGCGCAGCAGATCGACGAATCCCTGCAGCGGCTTCAGACCGATCACGTCGACCTGATGCAGTTTCACGAAGTCATCCGGCTAGAAGATCCCGACCGCATCTTTGCGGATGACGGCGCCATGGAAGCCATGCTGGAAGCCAAAAAAGCCGGCAAGCTGCGCTTCATCGGATTCACCGGCCACAAGGATCCGTACGTGCATCTGCGCATGCTCGACCATGCGCGCCAGCACAACTTCCACTTCGACACCGTACAGATGCCGCTCAACGTCATGGACGCCCATTTCCGCAGCTTCACCCACGAAGTGCTGCCGGTATTGACCCGCGCAGGCATCGCGCCCCTGGGAATGAAATGCTTTGGCGATTCGTTCATCCTGGGCAGCAACACCGTGAAGCCGATCGAGTGCCTGCACTATTGCCTCAACCTGCCCATTGCGGTGCAGATCACCGGCATCGACAACCAGCAGATCCTCGACCAGGCCATTGAGGCGGCTCACACATTCAAGCCAATGTCCGAAGCGGAAGTAGCCGCCATCCTCGAGCGCACAAAGCCCGCAGCCATGGCGGGAAAATTCGAGCTTTACAAAACGACTTCCCACTTCGACGGCACGGCGCACAAGCCGCAGCAACTTGGGTAGCTTGTAGTTGAACGCCGGGCCTGGTCTCTGACCGCTTGTTTATGTGCCATCTTCCGTCCCATCCTTGCGGCTCTTTTCTGTCGCAAGAGTGGGATGGCACAAACCTAAGGCTCAGAAATCATGCGGTGCGAGTCCGCTCAGACCGGCTTCTCGGTCAGAAACGGCTCGGGCTTCAACGAGCCGTCGCGCTGCTTCACCAGCATCTGCACCTTACCTTCGGCCTCATCCAGTTCCTTCTTGCAGGCTGCCGATAGGCCTACGCCTTCCTCGAAGAGCTTGAGCGAGTCCTCGAGCGCCAGGTCGCCCTTCTCCAGTTGTTCGACGATGGTTTCAAGTTTCTTGAGCGATTCTTCAAATGAAGGCATGATGGAATAGTCCGTCCGGGTGCTCTGACCATTGTATGGCCACCGCGACGAAAATTCGAAGTTAGCGGGTTAACCCCACCTGAGAGGTTCCATGCGACTTCAACCCATCTTTGTGCCGATAGTGTTGGCGGGGGCTGCCGCCGCCCAGCAGGATATCTGGTCGCACGTCAAGCCGCGGTTCGACACTCCCAACCTGGCCACAGCAACCGTTTCGGACCAGCGGCTCACTGCGATTCATCGCCTGCTGCGAACCAACCGGAAATCGATCGGGTGGGAATGCGGCGGGGACCAGTTGAATGAACTGCTCAAGAGCCTCACCTTCACGACCATTCCTCTTTCAGACACGCGCGAGGTCCTGCTGGTCGAGGCAGGCGCCGGATGCGCCCGCGGCGGCCAGGGTTCGAATGGCGCCATGTGGCTGGTGAGTTTTGAAGGAGATATCCCGTCGCTGATCGCCACGCCCAGGGGCGGATTCAGCGGCTGGCTTTTCGCCATCCAGCCCGATACGAGCCATGGCTACCACGACCTTGTCCTGGGCTGGCACATGGGCGCCGGCGAAGGCACTCTGAACTACCTGAAATTCGACGGCAAATCCTACCAGGGCGTGGGTAGCGCTTCCTACACATCCGACGACGACGACAACCTGAAGATCGTGCCGATTCCAAAATGACAAGACGACTTTTTGCCGTACCAACACCCTGATCGCGACCGCCGACGATCTAATCGCGCATCACGATCGTGATGGCCCGCACGATCGGAAGAAACACAAACACCAGTAGGAAGAGCGAGACGAGGATCCCCGCCGTCTTCACAGTGGTGCGCGCCTTGTGAAATTCCGAATCGGCCGTTTCGGGTTTGCCGAATCTGAGCCACCAGCGCAGCGCCCAGATCGGTATCGTAAAGGACAGCCCGTAGAAGCCCACCGTTCCAAGCATGGAAACAAACGGGACAAACCGCAGTACGAAGAACCCGGGATAGGCGAGAGCCGTCGTCCTCAGGTAGCTTGCATCGCTGCACGCCTGGTTGACTTTGGACAGGATCTCCGCCGCTTTGAGCGCTTTCTCCCGGTCCACGGCCGCCCCGCAAAAGCGGCAAGTCGCGGCGCTGGAATCAATGGTCTCGTTGCAGCTGAGACAGGAAAAGATGGTGGGCGCCTGCATCGCGGCGCCGATCGTGAATCCGTCAGACATGATAGGCCTCCTTGCAGCCAACAAGCCTGGTCTCCACTTCCATGGAGTTTTTACCGGTGAGCGGAATTATAGGGCAAGTTGTCTACTACGACGCGCAGGAATGCGCTTCGGGTGCGGTTCGAGGCAGCACGCTGGCAATCACCTCCGCGGCCGCGCTGTAGCGGCCGAACGGCGCCGCCACCTGCACCCCCTGCACCATGGGACGCACCGACTCCAGCATCTCCTGCGCGATCTTGATTCCCTCCTGGCGCGCGGCATCGGGCGAGTCGGCCTGGGCCATCCGCAGCATGATTTCCTCCGGCATCGAGACGCGCAGGTCGTTCTTCATGAATTCGGCATTGCGCAGGCTGGTCAGCGGCCAGATACCGGCAATCACCGGAATGCGGAAGCCCTCGATCCTCTTGAGGAAGTCCTCGAGCAGGCGCAGATCGAAAACCGGCTGGGTAATCGCGTACTCGGCGCCCGCTTCCACTTTGTATTGGAAACGCCTCAGTTCGTGCTCGATGTCGGGCACACCCGGATTGGCCGCGACGCCCA
Organism: uncultured Acidobacteriota bacterium; assembly: GCA_963730805.1. Taxonomy (GTDB): domain Bacteria; phylum Acidobacteriota; class Terriglobia; order Terriglobales; family Acidobacteriaceae; genus Telmatobacter. The sequence goes on from CAVSTL010000008.1 coordinate 716,380, forward strand.
CTGTGAAGTTGGTGCTCGCGCCGATCGAGTTGGAGCCGATATCCAGCCCGTGATTCAGCCGCTGCACCATGTTCACCAGCCCGATGGCGTCAACGTCGAACACCGCGGTCGCATCCGGATAGTTGCCCAGTTTGGGCGGATCGCCCGTCAGGCACAAAATGTTGTGCAGCCCGATCGACGATGCGCCCAGCAGGTCCGACTGGATGCTGAGAATGTTGCGGTCGCGGCAGGTGTAATGCAGCACCGTTTCGATGCCGGTGTGCTGTTGGATCTGGACGCAGAGGCTTTGCGCGCTCATCCGCGCCGAGGCCCGCGGCGAGTCGGGAACGTTGATGGCGTGCACCCCCAGCTGCGCCAGCAGTCGCGCTCCTTCAATCTCCCTGGAGCAGTCGATGCCCCGCGGAGGAACAATCTCCACCAGGGAAATAAACGCGCCCTCTGCAACCAGCGCCCCGATCCGCGAACGATGGGCCAGCGGCGCGGGCGGCGTCTCTGTCGACAAGGGCACGCGCGCCCCGCCTTCCGAAACACGCGTCTGCGCATCGATGGCGCGCATCGCCGAACGCATGGCGCGGGTATGGTTGGGCGTGGTGCCGCAGCAGCCGCCCACAAACTGCGCTCCCGCCGCAATCGCCTTGCGCGCAAAGCTGGCCATGTATTCCGGCGAGCAAAGATAAATGTTGCGTCCTTCCACCGCGCGCGGCATGCCCGCATTGGGCATGGCGGCGATGGGCAGCGTGGTCGCGCTGCGCATCGCCTCGACCGCGGTCAGAACCGTGGCGGGCCCAGTTGAGCAATTCACGCCGATGCCATCGGCTCCCCACTCGGTAAGCAGCGCCGCGGCCTGTTGCGGCGATGACCCGTCGAGGCAATTGCTTTCGTCGTCGACCGTGACCATGACCAGCAGCGGCAGGTCGGGCGCAGCTTCCTGCGCGGCGGCCAGCGCCTCGCGGGCTTCATTCAACGCCGGCATGGTTTCGACGATGAGCATGTCAACGCCCTCGGCCACCAGTGCGCGGATCTGTTCGACAAATGCCGAACGCGCTTCGTCGAGCCCGGTCTTGCCCAGCGGCTCCAGGCGCACGCCCAGCGGTCCCACCGCGCCCGCCACCCACGCTTCGCTGGCCTGCTTATCCTTGAAATGGGACACAGCCTGCTTCGCCAGCTTGACGCCGGCAGCGTTGATCTCGGCCACCTTGCCCGCCAGTCCATGGCGCGCCAGGCGGAATCGATTTGCACCGAAGGTGTTGGTTTCAACAATCTCCGCGCCCGCTTGCAGATAATCTTCGTGGACGGAAAGAATCAGGTTGGGGTCGGAAAGATTCAGCTCATCGTAGCAGCGGTTGATGAACACACCGCGCGCGTAAAGCACCGTGCCCATGGCGCCGTCGGCGAGAACCGGCCGGCTTCCGAAGATGTCGGAAAAGCTTGGCATTCTGTAGCCATCCTACCGCACCGGCAGCGGACCGGGCAGTGGCGAAACTTCACCCGGGCGTTGCACACAATTATCTGCTCTTGGAGCACAATGTAGATCAAGGGCAGGTTTGTGGGAATGCGATTCCAGACCTTCGGGCCCGAACCAAAAGCACCGAAACGCCGAAAAAATGCTGTGCTCGTGCGGTGAAACTGTGAGAACTGGCCTAACCTTCCGGACCTCAACCGTTTACGGGGACTGAGTCCCACAGCTTCACAGTTTATGTGAGAACCCCACGCTCAGCCTTCTACCCTTCGTGCAAGGCCTGAATGGGCTCCACGCGGGAGGCGCGCGCGGCCGGGAGCCACACTGCCAGCAGTGCCACGCCGGAAAGAATCAAGGGCACAGCGACGAACACCACCGGATCCCACGGCTTTACGCCGAACAGAAAGCTCGCAATCAGCCGTGTTAGCGCGAACGCCGCCGCGATACCCACGGCCGCGCCCACCAGGGCCAGCCTCATTCCCTGCCACACCACCAGCATTCGAATGGCACGGCGATCCGCGCCCAGCGCCATGCGAATGCCAATCTCCTGGGTGCGCTGTTCAACCGTGTAGGCCATCAGGCCGTAGATGCCGATCGCGGCCAGCACCAGCGCCACCGCGCCGAAGATGGAGAGCAACAGCATATTGAAGCTCTCCCGCGCCGAGGAGCGCCCCATCACCTCATCCATCGTGCGGATGTGCGCCACCGGAAACCCCCTGCTGGCAATGCGGAGTTGTTCTGTGATTGCGCCCGCGGTCTGGCGCGGGTCGGCGTGCGTCCGCACCAGCCAGAACATCGGCTGGATATCGGAGTAGGCCGCGGCATAACCATCGGGGACCTGCGCAATCGGAGCCATCATCATCGGTTCGGCAGGCCGGCCGAGGCCGCTGTTATGCGAATCACCCACGATGCCGATGATCTCGCGCTCCGGTTCTCCCACGAAATCCGGTCCTAGACCCTGCCCGCACATGACATGCTGGCCAATGGGGTCTTCATTCGGCCAGAGTTGCTTGGCAAGTGCCTCATTGACAAGCGCTACACCGGGCGCACCAGCCTTGTCATTCTCCGTAAAGTCGCGGCCGCGCACGATGGGAATCCTGAACAGGCTCAGGTAACCCGGCGAGATGCTCATCCATTTGCTTCCGCAGCAGTCTTTCTGGACCGGCCGGCCAATGATCTGGAACGGCATCGCATCTTCGACATCAATTGGCAGCCAGTAGGCGCTCGCCGAGACCTCCACGCCGGGAATGGCGTTGAGCCGGTCGCGGCCATCGCGCGATAGCTGCGCGATTCCTGCCGTCTTGTGGTATCGCTCCCCATTGAGCGACATCTCCATCACCAGCACGTTGCGGGAATCGAAACCAGGGCCAACGCTGCGCAAGGCAACCAGCGTGCGAATCAGCAGGGCCGAGCCAATAAGCAAAACCAGCGCCAGGGAGACTTCGCTGATCACCAGCAGCGAACGCACTTTCCCCTGGCGGAATCCGGTGCCTGAGCGGTTGGCGCTCTCCTTGAGCGTCGAGTTCAGGTCCGGGCGCGAGGCATTCAGCGCCGGAAACAGTCCGAACAGAATCCCGGTGACCAGCGAAACTACCAGGGTGAAAGCAAGCACGCGCCAGTCGAGACCGATGGCGGATCCGTTTTCGCCGATCCTGGGAAGGCCCGCTGGACTCACCGCCAGCAAGGCCCGCACTCCCAGAAACCCCAAACCTAGGCCGACAATGCCGCCGCTGACCGCGAGCAGAATGCTCTCAACCAGCAGTTGGCGGACGATCCGCGCGCGACCGGCGCCCAGCGCCGCACGGATGGCGAACTCTCGCTTGCGGCCCGTGGCCCGCACCAGCATCAGGTTCGCCACGTTGGCGCAGGCGATCAGCAGCACCAGCCCCACCGCCCCCAGCATCACCAGCAGCGATTTGCGCGCGTCTCCGATGATGCTGTCGCGCAGCGGCCCGACGGTGAAGTGCCGCTTCGGATCGGTGTCGGGATACTGGCGGTGATACTGCGGGTCCGCCGCTAACAATTGAGCATTGGCTTGTGCCACCGTGATGCCGGGCTTGAGCAGCGCCGTGATCTGAAAGAAATCATTGAAGTCGCTGCTGGCCGGCTCAAATTGAAACGGCATCCAGAGGTCCGCCTGGGGATCGGCGACGAAGTCCTTCCCAATTACGCCGACGATGGTATACGGCTCATTCCCCAGAGAGAGCGACTTTCCCACGATGGCCGGATCGGCTGCGAACCGGCGCTGCCACAGGCCATAGCTTAAAACCACTTCCTTGCCGCCATGCGGGGCGTCCTCCTGCGGCGTGAATGTGCGCCCCAGCAGGATGGGTGCGCCGTAAACGCGGAAGTACGCTTGGGTAACGTGAATGCCATGAAGCTGCTCGGGGCGGTCGCCGGTAAGGTTGAAGCCCGGACCGGCATTGTCGTATGCCGCCACATCCTGAAATACGCTCAGTCTGCTTTTCGAAGAAATGGAACTCGGGAATGCAGGCGAGATTGCCGGCAATGAAGGACGACGGCGCCAGAAACTCGACCATGCGATCGGCGTTGGGGTACGTGAGCGGCTTGAGAAGCACCGCGTTTACCACAGAAAAGATGGCGGTGTTGGCTCCGATTCCAAGGGCCAGGGCGCCCACAGCGGCGAGAGCAAAACCAGGATTGCGCCGCAATTGGCGCAGTCCGAAGCGCGCATCTTCCCGAAGCAGTTCGAGGTTCACCTGGCGGATTCGCTGTTTTGTCATCTTCAATGGTTCGCCCTCGTGGCCTCCCATCCTACTCATTCGAAGTTGCCGCGGGCAATGCGCCGGGGGGAGCCCGGACCATGTGCGCCGCACCCTCGGGAGAAAGAGGGTTGCTTTGTTATACTTCGGTAAACTTGGCTTCCCTAAAGAATCAATGTGATATCCGTTTTAAAGAACTTACGAGTTATTGAAAGCACTAAAAGCACTAGAATCGCGCCAAGCTTTCAGCAATTTTTCAGCAAAATGCCTTTCTCTAGTTCCTTCCTTTGCCGGGATGCCCGGGCGAACCACCGCGGTCTGAATCGGCACCAGCGGCGAGCTTCTCAGTTGCCTGTCCTCTCTACAAACCTCCGACACGGGGAAACAGACTCTTCTCGGACCGTATCAGTTCCTTCGGACAATTCAGGCTCGTCTCCCCTGCGTTGGAAGATTGAGGGGGCCGGACCGACCATCGTTCGCTTCCTCCGTCTGGCTCCGAGTTCAATGTCCGCGCCGGAAACCCTTGTAGGGCCTTTTGGAACAACGTAGATAGCTGCGGAGCGAGAATGTGGGCCTCGATGGGTGCTCTTACGAGATTGGAAGGAAAGGCGGAGGTTATACACCCCATTCACCCCCACGGTAGCGGGCTTCAAAAAGCGCAAGTTGCAACCGTCTGCCAACTCCGGGGCGAACGCCAACCCCATCACCGAGTGGACCGACCTGGGTGACTTGCCTGTCAACGGATCGACCGTGTTGAGCGAGTGTAATTCGGGTCTGAACCGGCGGCGAAGTCGGTGTTTATATCATTCGGGGTTGAGAATCACATCTGATGCGACTTCTCGTGCATTCCTGAATGCGCCGGCGAGCCTTGATGGGTTAATAATCTCAGCGGAAGAAGTAGTAATCGGCTGTGTACGGCACGAGTATTTGTTTACCCAAATCGGTGAGCACAGAGCAACCTGTAGCCGGGGCAGATCCTCCGTTGGTGTTCAAACGTTGGATGAAGGTGGTTTGAGTCAAGAGTTTGCCGCCAGATGGTCCTGCCTCTAAACCGACTGACTGCAACAAGAGGCAGTCGATCGAGCCAGCATTCGGACAGCTCTTATCGGAAACTGCGGGAATCGAGGCCAGCTTTTGACCCCACACCTTGCTGCTATCCAAGGAACTTTGCCATGTTGGGCTGCCAGAGGGCACCGGCTTTGAGGCGAACCCGTTTGGGTTGGTGTTGGGGCTAAGGAAATGCGTGACTATCTCGCTGGGCCGATCGACGTGATTATCAAACAGAGTGGCCTCAGGACGTGCGGCATTGACTGTCCATGACGCGGTGGAGGCGCCTGCACTGGTAGGCAGACAGACATAGCCTTGAGTCCCCATAGCGTGACCCGACAAAAATGCAGAGTTTCGAGCTGGCGGTGTGATGGCGCTGGGAGTAGTTGGAGTGACGATTCCATGCGGCCGTGCGTGGGCGGCTGTGCCAACCACACATCCGAGCGCGAGGATGACTACGTAAACGCCGCAAACAGGCGGTGTGTTTGTCGCATGACCAAGTTTGAAATTCATGGGTTCTCCACTGCTTTTTTAGCTCATCCAGTTCCGTGGTCCCATTGCGTCTGCTTCCGCCCCGCAGCGCTGTCAACTATCAAGGCCGACATCTTCAAACCACTATGAAGGCTAGGGCCAATTGAACGAGTTCCGATTAGTCCTCCTCTCGCGTTTTACTATGGCAACAATCTCGGATTTCCAAGTCTCGCCTGTTCCAGTGCGAATTTCGGGAACCATGCATTTGGAGTCGGGGCCACGACTCCCCATAGTGGATCGAAGGTCGCCTGTCCTGCCGCGTCGGTCGGCCAACCCGGCTGCGTGTACATTGAATAGTCCCACGCCCTTACGCCGTCCTGTGCTGTGCGTGATCCGTTCGACACTCCCGGCAGCTTCACCCGAATGTAGGCATCCAGGAGCGGCACTCCGGTGTGCACTGTTGGGTGCAAGCCGACTCCGGTCAATCCCCGGCTCTTTCAACAGGTTCCGGCAAGGTCTCAGCTCAAGTAGCTCCTCCACTACATACGCGCCTAACGTCCCGTCTGAGAACCTCACAATCAAGCCGTCTTCGCCATCCTTTTCAACTGTGAGTATCCGTATGTCTGCATCCATGGCAACAGACTATCCGTCTGCCAAAATGCAGGATGTACAACTTTGCTCACTCACGAGGTGTCTGCCGCTTCAGTTCAGCAACACCGGGCGCCAAGAGGGCGACGTGCTGCAAGCCGCGAAGAACGTGTGCCACTCCCCACCGAATGTGTGAGAGCGGGTTTGTCGCTATTGAGATAACCTCCCGATCAATCAACCGCAAATCGGCATCAAACTGGATCATGAATGAATTCGGAGTGCATGTGCTCCATCCCCGCGAACGTTGCCGTGACGGCAGCTGCAAAAGCCCGGTGCTCGGACACGTAGAGCGCAAGCTCGAGCCGGGTGGATAATCCCGTTTTGTCATAGATCCTTTGAAACTTACCTCTGACCACGGCTTCAGAAATGCCAAGACGCTCTGAGATTCGCCTCGTCTTGAATCCCTGCATCAAGAGAGCTACAACTTTCATCTCCCCAGTGCTGAGCGCGTCGGCCGCCCGTATGCCAATCAAACCTTCATTCGCTCTTCGACGTGCTGGAAGGGCAACTTGGATTTGGCGTTGGGTTCTACGTAGACTTTCGATCAAGCCAACTCCCGTCGTGTTCCGGTGAACGACATCTGCGGCACGTGCAGATCGATAACGGCTCAAGGAATTTGAATCGTCGGCGACAAGTAGGACCCGGGAGCCGGCCTCTCGCGCTCTCAAGACTAGATGTTCTGGTTCGGGGACCAGCGATGTCGACGCAATTACAATAAGCGGCTGATTGCTCGCCACAAAGATGACCAACGACTTCAGATCAGAAATCTGGATAATTGTCCCGAATTCTGCCCTTTTTGAGAGGAGTTCGACTACGCCGATCCGATACAACTCCTGGTTATCCGCGACAATAATTTTATTCATGGGCCCGTTACTACCAATTAAAAATAAGAACAGGCAGATGGCTTGACAGGCGGACGATCCCGATTGCATGTCCAGACAGAATCGGCGACGTCAGCGAAGACATCTAGCGCTAGCCCGGATCCAGAAGCCAGACTATTCCACCAAAGCAGATTTCTCCAGAGAAATATCATTACTGCATTTTAGGCATTGTGCCGGGAAACGCCGGAGCTGGATCAAACGCTTCTCCGTTACAGCTGTCACGAGGTGAATCAATCCAGCGGCGTAGACTTCATTCCCAACGGGAATTCACGATTTTGCGAATTTCCAAATCGGACAGCGAAAGGCGAATTGAACGCCCCGAGAGTGATTGTAGCTGTCCGGGGCCGAACCACTTACAGGCATAATCTAGCTGAATTTGGTTGAATTCGGGCTGCCACGGCCACGGCAGCCCTCATCTTCTCCTTGACATTGATCCCATTCGGATTGTTTTAGAGGCGCGGTTTTCTGATGGAGGCATCTGGCCCTGATAATCCGGGCGCGCTTCCTGGTGAAGCCGACCGCTGGACCCCTGATTCACCCCTCGGGCGGACTCCACAAAACTACGCGGTTCCTCCCCGCTTGTTTGGCACGATAGAGAGCCCGATCCGCGTCAAGGACTAATCCATTGCACGTTCCCTTTCGGTCTGGGACCGCGACGGCGATTCCTTGGCTGACGGTCATCCGGCTGGACAAGGGAGATCGGGGATGCGAAATATTCAGATCCTGGACCATTGTGTGAATCTGTCTTGCAATGCTTATGGCTCCTTCGGCGTTTGTGTCCTGCAGTAGGAGAATGAACTCATCACCGCCGTAGCGAGCGGCGAGATCTGCGGAACGCTTTGCGACCTCAGAGAGACAGCCCGTCAGCAATCGTATTGCGTCATCTGCAGCGCCGTGTCCCCGTGAGTCATTCATCTGTTTGAAAAAATCGATATCAATCAGGATTATCGAGAGGGGTTGGCGTGTCCGCACTGCCCGGTCCCACTCGGCCTGCAAACATTGATCAAAGCAGCGCCGGTTGGCTATCCCCGTGAGCGGGTCAAGTAGCGAGAGTTTTTCGAGCTCGGCCGTTCGCTCCCGAACGCGATCCTCGAGTTGTGAGATCAGCTCATCACGCTCCTGCTCAACTCGTCTGCGCAGCGTGATGTCTTCAATCATTGAGATGAAGTAGTCGGGGGCACCGCTCGGTGTGCGGACAAGCGAAACGGTCAGGTTCGCCCACACAACCTCCTTGTCCTTTCTGATGTAGCGCTTTTCCATCGAATAAGTAGAACGCTCGCCATCCAGCAATTCCTTCACCAGTGCCCAATCTGACTCGAGGTCATCCGGGTGAGTGATGTCACCGAATGTAAGCTGAAGCAATTCGTCTTTCGAATAGCCGAGAATGTCCACGCAACGGCGGTTCACGTTTAGCCATGTTCCATTCGGAGCCACGTGGGCGATACCCATCGCGGCCTGATCAAAGGTCGCGCTGAACCGATTTTCGCTAGCAATCAGTGCTTCCACGAGGTCGGTAACATCGAAGTTCAGCTCGATGAGCTTCGCGCCGACTTCTGGGTCGTGGACAACTTTTGCATGTCCAAATATCCAGCGGAGAATGCCATCTCTTCCAACTACTCTGAATCGTTCTGAAAACCAGGTGCCAGCTTCCAATGCCCATTCGACTGCCAGTCGGAGTCTGTCGACATCCTCAGTGTGCACGAGCGAAGACCATGTCTTTGAGGAGTTGATTTCGCTGGCCGGTTGGGAATATATCTCGGTCTGCCCCGAGGTCCAACGCAGCTCGTCTGTGGCAACGATCCACTCCCAAGTCGCGATTCGAGGATCACCACCGGCAAATTCGCGTAGCTGACCATTCATAATATTCATTTCGTTCTGCCGTACGCCAGCATTCGCGTAACTGCCGTTGTCATCGACCATTTCTGCCTCTTAGAACTAAGTTCGGGAATGTGAACGTCCTGCACAGTAGATAACGGAATCCCTTCGACAGCGCGTATGCCTCCGATGGCGACAACATTCGGAATTTGACGATGGGGTTTAATGTTTAGGACGAGGAACTGAGACGGACGTCCCTTAACGGTGATGCGGGTCCCGGAGGAAGGAGGAGGCATTAGGCCAAAATACCCGGCGTTCTACACCTTTCAGTGATTTAGCTCACTCCGGTGTTGACCCGAGACTTGACGACGAATCGCATCCGAGTCCTAGTGGAGATCTCCGAAAACACACGCAAGCCCGTGCCCGAACAAGCTCCGGATTGCGGCCGGTAAACGAAAAGACATTTGTTTCTGGTGCCCAGAGGATCCCGTGGACCGGGTGAGCTCGTCGAGCGCTCGATGGAAGCTACGGCAAATTAAGTGATTCACGATGGGTGCCCTGGGGGAAGTGGCGTGTGGTGTGCCGGGGAATGGACACCACACGCTTTTTATAGATAAGCGCATGCTCCGGGGGAAGAATGAGCGTGCGTCCAAGTTAAGGAAGTGGACTCCTTCTGGTGTACCACAAACTGAAAGCAAGCACTCGCACGAAGGTTGCGGGACGAAAGTAATCAGTTTTCGCCGTTGACGGCGGTTCGAGTTGGCTCTGATCCAATCAATACTAAGGACTCACACGAGGAACGGCCTTTTTTCGGTGGGGGCCGATAGCTAGCGCGCCTGGACAAACATCGTTCTCACCGGCCGCCCTGCGAGACGCATTGAGGCTGGCAATCAGCAGGGCAACGAACTCTTCTTGAGTTTGATCTTCATGCAATCGGGTTTTGCGGCGCCGGCGAACGGTCTTGCCGGGGATAAAGGTGTACGTCATAGTCAAGTCCTGCTCCTCAGCCGAGTTTTCCTCTGTTGGGAGCCTCCAGACTATCCAAAACCTCCACCGGTCAATTGTGATTTAAATCACTCGACTTGGCTGCCGCCACAGGGTTCAACGCCGTATGACCCCTAGGTGAGCGACAACAGACTGGACGACACCGGCGAGCGAGTGATGCGAATCACTTAACATCCACTGGGCGACTGCTACAGTCAGGAATCAGAACGCTTCCCACGTTTCCACGCCGTGGCCTTGAAGGTTGTTAACAACAAGGCTACGGCTGCCCGAAGCGCGATCGGATAGGACGGGCCCCCGGTGCAAATCACCGCTGATCGCGCGTTATGGATATTGGATTACTATAGCCGCAATCAGACCACGTTGGCCTTCGGTGGCAGGATCCTCGGCGAAGATGGAGCCTGCGAAGCGTTGATTTCTTATGTTTGGCTCGAGAGCCATTTGATGGGATTGAAATTGCTCTCAAACGACCGAGCACAATCCTGGGAACGTCTAATTCCCCTTCGGCACGCCAGGTTCTTTCTTCTCCAGATGGGCGATGTCGAGTTCGAGTGGTTCGCGAATCTGCCTTGCCATTCCGTTTTGATCATGGGATTTCCGGATGGAACGATGATGTTCTTGGCCGAACTGCATTCCGATTTTCGGAGGGTGATTCGATGACACCAGAGCAGCAACTAGACGCTGCAGACGAGATCAAAGGGATATGGGGTCCGTCACACTGTCCGATCGAAACAGGCGCGGCAGAGTACTGTCCTCCCCTGACTCGGCAGGAACGGAACTATTGTTAGGCTGCCGCATTCCGCACAAAAGAACATTCACTCACACAAAAGTGTAAGGCGAGGTCCACCGAATCACGTCGTAATCAAATGTCGTCTAAGGTACACTGTCGTCAATAAAGCCCTATCTTCCCAAAAGAGCCAAGAGGTCCCCGCCATGGCTACTTCGACGCCTAAGGTACGTGTTCTCGTCGCGGACGATGAGTGGATCATCGCCGACAGCCTTGCCCAAATCCTGGAGTTGAGCGGATTCACCGCCCGAGCCGTTTACAGTGGCGAAGAGGCCGTGGAAATTGCCCAAGAGCTGAATCCTGATGTCCTAATTACAGATGTAATCATGAACGGAATGAACGGGATTCAGGCCGCCCGTCGCATTCAGGAGGCTTGCCCTTCATGCAAAATCATCCTGATTTCCGGACATGCTGCGACAACGAATCTATTGCGCGATTCTGATGGTCACGGATTTCAGATTCTATGCAAGCCTGTTTACCCGACGGTCATCTTGGAGAGTTGCCGCAAAGTAGAACTCTCTTCGGAACTAATCGGCCCTCGGCTAACTGACGGTACATTGACTTTAACGGGCCATCGTATCGCAGCCCATTAAACGTGCTTTATCGCGGTATCGAGCTCTTGGGCCTTCGTTATTCAGCCGCAGTGGCATGAAGCTGGTCTGACAACGTCCCAGTCTGTGCTTAGGCTTCTAATTCCTGGGTGCTCATCCGGTCGAGAAGATCGTTCATCGAAACGGTTTCCAATTGGTCGATCCACTCACCAGCCGCATTGATACCAGCGCGAGAAAACATTGCCGCCTGGCGGACCGCGCTTGCCTCGCGGGCGTTATTTTCGTGCTCCGTAGCGGTATTCCGTGGCGGATGCTGCCGAAAGCACTAGGTTGCGGCTCCGACATGACCTGCTTGGCGAAGGTTGCGAGATTGGCAGCAGGACGGAATTTGGGATTTGATCCATTTCGCATTGCTGGACTATTTCCCGTGATGGCCAGATTGACTGGTCGCGTGCCGTTATTGACAGCTGTTCGGTACGCGCCGTTTTTGAGGGCGGCTGACAGGGCCAAACCCGACCGATCGGGCTAAGCGTGGGAGTAAACGCCACTTGATCTGCGATGGTCATGGCATTCCTTTGGCGATCAAACTGACCGGAGCGAACAGTCACGATTCAACCCAGGCTTTACCGTTGGTCGATGGCATTCCGTCGCTCCAAGGTCCGCGCGCCCGGTTAACCCGGGATCCACTCAACACAACCGTGACGTTTCCCGATCATACCGTTCTTGGGAGGGCCGGCCACTTCTACGAGTAGCGGACTAGACGTCCATGTGGACATCTCCGGGAGAGATCTGTGATTGACGTCAATGGAATCGACTCTATTCCTGATGACACAAGTACTTTTCCTCACCGCGAGAGATGATGCGGCTTTGCGACGGATCTCTATGTTTTCAAAGTAAATGCAGTGCTTTGGCCGTCAGGTTGCGCTTTGCGCCTTCCCGCGGGTCTCTCTAGATCTCCGTTCTTTTGGTTTCCACAGTGTCGCCTTCAGGCGTACCCTTGTTGCGTTTCGATTGTGATCCTAGAGATCGTTTGTCTATTTGAGTGCATCAAGAACCTTCGCGTGGGATAAGGATTTGGAGTGGTGTCAACACACAACGATCATTTCCCTGATCGGCCAGAAGTGAAGATGCAGGGGCTGAACAGACTCCCAGCCTCAGGACACTTGACGGAGTCTGTCCAATGGTTCGGCGGAGTAATCCTTACGGCTCTCTCCGTCTATCCGACTGCACGCTTTGGTTTCATTTATCTGCGTTGGTTCGTAGCCACCCTGGCCGTCTGTCTCTTATTGCTGCCTGCCTCCCTTGGCGTGCACGCCCAAGAGTTGAGTGGAGCCGTAGGCACGATCACCGACAGCACCGGCGCCGTTGTTGCCAGCGCGAATGTAACGGCAACCAACATTGCCACGGAGGTGGCGAGCCATACCGCCACGACCTCAGAAGGTACATATCTTTTAGCCGACCTGATCCCCGGCATTTACTCCATAAGGATTGGGAAGCAGGGATTCGAGACCCAGGTCGTGATTGGTGTCATCGTCGAACCGGGCGGCGAGAAGGCCACTGTAGATGCGGTGCTCAAAGTAGGCAAAGCCGACGAGGTGTTAGTGGTCACTGCCCCTTTGATCGCTCTGGAAACCGAAGAACCCGAACTTGGTACCACTGTCGACCATGCATTAATTGAGGAACTCCCCATTGAAATAGGCAACAATTCTGGGGGGGTTACGAACCGCGGACGGCGCATTGACTCATTTATCTTTCTAACCCCAGGTGTTACCGGCGACACATTCAGCCACCGGATCAACGGCGGGGTTGACTTCCAGAGCGAGGTGACATTCAACGGATTGCCCCTCGTAAAAGACGAAACTCCAGGCTTTCAGGAGACTATCAATCCACCGTATGAGATGGTTGACGAGGCTCGCGTCAACTCTTCGGTCTTCTCACCACAGTATGGACTGGGACAGGGTGTCGCAGCTTACCAATTTGCTTCCGGAACCGATGACTTGCACGGCTCCGCTTTTGAGATTATGCGCAATAGCTACTTTGATGCTCCGGGAGCATACCCGAACCTCGACGCAAATGGGGACAAAATCACGCCCGTTGACCATGAACACAACTTCGGCTTTTCGTTAGGTGGCCCCGTTCTCATTCCCAAAATGTACAACGGAATAAACAAGACTTTCTTCCACATTGACTTCGAGTGGTATCGCTTGAACATAGGCTCAACACAACTCGGGACTGTGCCGACAGACGCGATGAGAAAAGGGGACTTCAGCAATGACTTCTTCTTCAATTCGCTTCCCAGTGGTCAAGTTGTGCCACAGCAAATTCCGATCTATGTCCCGCTGGCCTGGGCCAGCAACCCATCCTTGATACCTCCCGGGTGCAATCTGGCCGCTCATGGATACGTGCCGGGACAGCAGTTTCCCGGAAACAAGATCGATCCAGGCTGCCTCAGCCCAATCTCTCAAAGCATCCTGGCCTTCATTCCCCACGCGAATAACCCGCGAACCCCGAATCCGAACCAAAACAACATCTTTACTGGAATCTCGAGCTTTCCCACGCGCGAATTCAAGCCTGGTTTCTCAATTGATCACAACCTGACAAATGCACAGAGACTTCACGGCTCCTTTTGGCGGGCTCCTAATAAGGATTTCCCGGCTGGCTTTTATTTCCCCATCGATAATCCGCTCACACAGTTGGTATATCTGGATACGAACGCTACGGGTATTGTTCTGAATTATTCCAACGCAATCAGGAGCAACCTGGCGATGACGGTCGGAGCGTTCTATGACGAGGACGATAACGGTGGGTCTCCCGTACCAGCGGTGTTGAAGGCGGGAGCTTTTTCGTCGGTCATAGCGAACGGCAGCGCTACTCCACAATTCACTTTCGGCAGTAACGGCAGTCCACAAAATGCGCTCACACCGTTCGGATCCGGCCTCATAGACGGCCGCTTTTTTCAGAATGGAAAAGGTTTTAGCGGGGCCAATAACTGGATCAATACGCGAGGTCGCCACTCACTGAATTTCGGCATGGAGTTTCGGCATAGTACGCAGCATATATCTGGCGAGAATTGTAACTGTACCGGAAGCTTCAGCTTCAATAGCGAAACGACAAGCAACAATGATCCGAATACCGGTGATTTATTGAACACAAACACCACAGGAAGTGCCTTTGCCAGCTTCCTTTTGGGTAATGTTGATACGGCGTTTCGGAGCGAGACCGCTCTGGTCAAGTTGCGCAACTTCGCCATCGCTCCGTATCTGCAAGACAATATCAAGCTAACGCCGCACCTGACCCTGGATGCAGGATTACGCTGGGACATCTTGGTCCCGTTTACCTCAGTTGGATCGGGGCCTGCAGCCCAAGTCAATTTTTTTAATCCCAACGCACCCAACCCAGGGGCCATCGGTACGATTACCGGCCGGCCATTGAATGGCGCTATGAGTCTGCTGGGCACCTGCCCGGATTGTGTAGGCTACGGGCGGGCCAAAATTCATTGGCACAATTTTGGGCCTCGCCTAGGTATCGCCTACCAGTTGAATAAAAAGACCGTTCTCCTGTCTGGTTATGCTCTGACCTTTCTAAATGGCGGCCCTTACGATTATGGCGACACGAAGATTGGGAATACCTATACAGGACTGCTCGCTGGATCATTGTCATCTTCATACAAAGATTCCGGCTATCCTGGCCCTGGAGTTGGTCAATGGGACACAAGCTCCAGTTTTCCGCTTCCGTCTCCCGGACCAACCGGGTTCAGCCCTGCCTTGTGCAATGGCCTGTCAAACCACCAGTGCGTCAGCTTCTTCTCTCGGGATCCCGGTAAGTATCCCTATAGTGAGAGCTGGAACGAAGGGATGCAACGCGAATTACCGTGGAACCTGTTGTTATCGGTATCGTATGTAGGTAACAAAGGCGTCCATCTGCCATCCGGGCTGCAGCCATTTAATCAGCTTGATCCGAATTACTTAGGGTTATGTGCGACGAATGGCGGAGCAAACTATTGTGTGCTCGGAGATAGCTGGACCTGCACGACTCAAACCCTCGACAGTAATGGCAATCCGGCGTTCCCCTGTCCCGCCCCAGTTCCTGCGCAGACCATTTTGAAACAGTTGGGCTACGGTAAAGGCACCGATGGTTTCAATAGCGCCTATCAAAACTTCTCTAATGACTACGGGCAATCCGTGTCTTTAATGAGTGCGCTAGTGCCATATCCGCAGTACCCCGGCATCATCACCAACAGCTTTGAAACTTATGGTGTCTCTTCCTATAACGCTCTGCAAGCGCAGGGGCAGATGCGGTTTTCCGATGGCATAGGCTTCCTCATCAACTACACGCTTTCTCGTGCCATGGCGAATACGGAGAGTGGTTTCGGCGCTTTTGCTACCCAGCCATTAAATAAATACAACCTGGCGCCGGAGTATACGATCGCCAGCTATGACCAGACCCACGTCGTAAACATCAGTAGCGTGTATGAATTGCCCATCGGGCCCGGCAACGCGTTTTTGAACCGCGGCGGACATGTGGAGAAGAATCTGGCAGGAGGCTGGCAGGTGAGCGGCATCCTCCGATACCAGAGTGGCACGCCGTTTGGCGTCTGGGCAAACGGTAACCCTCTGAACAATGGCTTCAATCGGGCGAACGTCGTGCCTGGCATCAAGCCGGTCATTTCCTGGAAAAACGTCAATAAATCCGACGCGAGCGGCAACCCACTTCCGGTTCTGAGGCCTAATGCCTTTTCAGATCCGGGACCGTGGGTGCCTGGCAGTTCGCCGCGCGAGCTGGAAAGGCTGCGTACACCATTCAGTTACAACGAGAACATTGCGCTGGCCAAGAAGTTTTACCTGGGCGACCTGGTACACGCCGAACTCAGAATGGAGTTTTTTAATATACTCAACCGCGTGAACCGAGGTTGTGGTCCTTTTTCTACACCTGCACTGGATAACAATATCAGCGATGGTAGTTTTGGGCTTGCCCCGCAGCAATGCCAAGTCAATTCCCCCCGACAAGGACAAGCTTTTTTTCGCATGAGCTTCTAAATCGGTGAACCTGTATTGATGGAACAGCGAATTCGGATTACTGAAAATCCTGATCGATTAGACTCATTTACTCGTTTATGAATTTGGCGATTGACGTGAGCGGCATGTGAAGGACAGGTGGCCCGCGCCGCGAGGTTAGCTCTTCTTGGCTATGATGGCGGATTATGTCGCCGCATCCATTCGTCAGGTAACCAGCGAGGAAGTTCGCGGTTCGAGATACCGGGTATGTTTGTCAGCAACTGGGTGAGGTAGAGTTGCGGGTCGATGTCATGGCGGCGGCAAGTGCTGGTGAGAGTGGCCAGGATGGCCGCCGTTCTTCCGCCACGCGGATTGCCGACGAAAAGACTGTTCTTTCGATTGAGGATCACGCGTTTCATTTCCCGCTCGCTGGCGTTGTTGTCTATGGCCACCGCACCGTCGGAGCAAAACACGTTCATTTCCTGCCATTGGCTCAGGGCGTAGTTGATGGCCTCGGCCATGGGATGCTTGGGCAGCAACTGCTCTTTCCAGTGAAGAAGCTTCTGGCGTATTTGCGCCAGCACGGGCGCCGATTCTGCCTGGCGCAGTGCAAGACGTTCGCCGGCAGAGACGTTACGTGCCTGCTTCTCCACCGCGTAGAGCATGCGGATCATTTCGATGGCCTCGCGGGCGATCTCGGGAGCGACCTTCTCGGCGTCGATAAAGCGGCGCCGTAGATGGGCCCAGCACCCCGCGCGCGTGATGGCGTTGCCGGCGACCACGCCGTTGTAGCCGCCGTAGGCATCCGCCAACAGAACTTGGTTGTAATCCTTGAGGAAATACTTCGGCCCGTCGCGACCACGGTTCAGAGTGAAATCGAAGACGTTGTAGGGATGATCATCGTCGCCCACATAGACCCACATCCGTGCATTAGCGGCCTTACCGGTGGCGAGCATGGGCATGATGGTGTCATCGGTGCCCACCACGTGGGAGGCGCGTACGCTTTCAGCCATCAGTTCCCACAACGGTTCGAACAGATCCGCCATGTCGCCGCACCAGACCGATTGTGTGGCGCGTGGGATTTCGAAGCCCTGGCGGGCAAAAATGTCCTCGATACGGTAGAAGGGGAGGTACTCGGAAAATTTGCTGGTGGCTATGTAGGCCAGCAGACCGGGTCCGGCTAGGCCCTTTACGATCGCTGTCTCCGGCTTGGTGGCGGTTTCCATCCGGGGGTTGTAGCCGTTGTGCTCGCACGCCGGGCAGGCATACTTCTTGCGCACATGATGCAGGCGTTCAAAATGGCCGGGGTAATATTCGATCTGCCAGCTCTCGTCGGCGCCGATCTCCTTGCGCTCCAGACCACAGCAGGGACACACGCGCTGTTCCGCGCTCAGTTCGTAAACCTGTGTGGTGACGGGGAGATTTTCGAAGTTGGCCAGGTTCCGCCGGCCCTTGCGCCGCTTCACGCGCCGCAGTTCTTCTTGCGGCTCCGAAGGCGAAGTGACATCGTCCGGGTGAACCGCCTTGCGGTCCATCTCCTCGGCGAAGATCAACAGCAATTGCGCCAGATCGCCGGTGCCCTGAAGACGATCCGCTCGCGGGCCGTAATACCACTTCTTGTAGCGCTCGAGCTCTAACTGCGCACGTAGCAGTTCAAGATGGAGATCATCGGCTCGCCGTTGGAGTTCTTCCGCTCTGCGTGTCTGCTCCTGGGCGCGTTGCTTGTCGCCCTCGCGTTCTGCGAGCAGCGATTGCACCATGACTACAAGCGATTCGCGATCATCGGGAAGTTGAACATCCAGCGGGGACACACTTCATATATGCACCATTTCTGGAGCAGAGACTACACCATAGATGCCGCTTTGTTATCTGAAATGGTTCGCGCTCCGCGTTCATAACGCGGGACGCGCTTCAACTTCGTCATATCGATCCCGTCCAGGATCATCGCCAGTTCGCTGGCGCGCAACTCCACCGATCGTGACCCCGGGCTTACACGAGGAAGCTTGAACACGCCCGCCTCGAGCCGCTTGTACCAAAGTACAAATCCGTCGCGATCCCAACAAAGAATCTTCAGCCTGTCACCACTGCGCGAGCGAAAAACGAACAGACCGTTGCCCAAAGGATCCTGACCAATCACGGTCCTCACCCGTTCCGCTAATCGATCGAAACTACAGCGCATATCGGTGGGCTCAGCCGCAAGCCATATCCGTGATACTTGCGCACCATCGAGAGTGCGCAAGCTCGGCAGCCCGATCACGCTTCCGGCTCCAACACCGCCAGCAGTGCACGCAAATGATCCGCGTCGAATCCCGGCTCAACTGAGATGCTGCGACCTCCACAGAGCCTGACCTCAATCGCATTCGCTTGCTGCCGAATCCCAATCTCGCGCGGCGGCTCGGCCGGCTTGATCTGCACTTCCACAAACTGTGCTTTTTCTGCTTCTCGCAATCGCTTCTTCCAGGCAAACACCTGAGACGACGTCACTCCGCGTTCTTTGCAAAATGCCGCCACGCTCTGACCACTCGCAACCTGCTCAGACACGATCGCACGCCACTTCTCCCAAAGCCCCGACCCATGTTCTGTCATGAATCAAAGGTGACTCACGCGGGCGCCCTGAACAAGATGGCGTTCAAATACCGCTCACCGATTGACTAAACGAGTGATTTGATTTCGGCGAATAATTCCAATGTACTCATTTCCGTTCCAGAGTGAGCGCATAGATATCGTCGGTCCCCGAGTATCGGAGCATCAGAGGCGCGTCTGTCGGGTCAAGCGCCATCCAAGGGCCGTCTACATAACGGAAATCCTTCAGGCCAATTACTAGTTCCGGTTTTCCACCCTTCAACGGGATTCGAAACACGCCTGGATTGCTCTGCGGGCTCACAAAAAAGATGAATCGGCTATCCCTGGACCAGACGTGCCAGACCGCTTCCCTACCGATTTGCAGCACCCACGCTCGCTGCGTCACAAGATCAAAGATCTTCAGGCTGGTGAACCCGTCGTCCGCCTGTGCCTCAATGAAGCGGCCGTCTGGAGACCACCATGGATACGAGAACCCCTCCGATCCAGATAATGTGCTGACATGATGGGTGGCGAGGTCGAGGATGTATATCATGCCTGGAGAATTCCTATCCGGCCAACGGGAGAATGCGATTCTCCGCCCATCCGGTGACCAATTCGGAGCACCCTGTACTCCCTTATCCTCGGGGAGAAGGAGCCGGGGGTTGCCGCCGGAAGAAGAGACAATATAAGCTTTAAGCTGGCTACCTGGAGGCTCGGCCATAAACAAGATCTGGGAGCCGTCAGGCGACCAGCGCGGCAACAAGGGATACATGGGAGGGTCGCTGAGTTGCACTGGTTTGCTGCCATCCAGATTAGCTCTCCACAGGATGCCGTCCGGGAAGGAAACGTACACAACTGATTTGCCATCCTTCGAAAAGTCCAAGTACCGAGCTGAAATGCCCTTAAGGAAGGGCTCGAACTTACCGGATTTCGAATCGAACCGGACAAGTTCGCCGCGGAAAGTGAAGCCATCCGCAAAGATCTTCTTTCCGTCCCTGCTGGGAAGCGGCTCTCCCCAATTAATTGGACCTGAAGTTAATTGGACCGGTTCGGCGGGATGCTGACGAAACGGACCCGGCCGATCGTCGAGAGCCCAAATCTGGTGGCTCGATGGCTGTTCGGGCTGGTCGCCAGCCACGAATATGAAAAACTCGCCGTCCGGAGTCCACTGACCACAGCAACTCGCGTAAGAGGGACGCCAATTGTGAAGTAACTCATGAAGGTGAGAGCCGTTCGACGACATCTCCCAGGGCCGACCGTCCTTGAAAAACCTCATCGTCTTGCCGTCGGGCGACCAACTGAGCCAACCGATCCCGCTTCCACCCACGCGGGCCAGCGTTCGAACTCCTGTTCCATCGCTTCGAATCAGGTTTATATCGCCATCCGCCGCAGAGTAGACTACTGAGTTGCCGTCGGGCGACCAGGCCACGGATACAGCGTCAGTCAGGTAGCGAACCGAGCCTCCGGGTACCCGAACTATCGATACCGATTGGGCCGGCTTGTTGTCCCATTTACCAAACGGCCAGGCGAGCATTCTGGACCCATCCGGCGAGAGGCATCCCGGCAACAGAACGGGATTTTGTAATTCAACCGGGATCGGCTCGCTCACTCCACCGGAAGCGGCCATCTGCTGAATGCCGCCCCGTTCATCCATAGAGAAATACAATCTGACCCCGTCGGTCCCTCCCGCTCGCTTTCCGTGGCCATCGAACGTCATTTGGGTGTATTCCGAGATTCGAGGCGGAGGGAGCGGGCGGTGCATAAACCAGACTGCGATAACCATGGTGACGAGCAGGGCGGCGCCCGGCAGCAGCCACTTAAACAGCCTTTTGCGCCTCGACTGTGGACCCGATTTTAGCTTCGTGTCTGTTAGAACGACGTAGCCTGGAGTAGTGTCGCGCTTCAGCCGGTTCAGGTCGGCGCGCAAGTCGGCTGCGTTCTGGTAACGCAGAGCGCGGTCTTTCTCCAGTGCTTTGCTGACGACATGATCCACGGCTTCCGGAAGAGCTGAAACCACCCTCGATGGTGGAGGTGGAGTTTGGACGATGGCTGTGTCCCCACTAAACGCTCGCTGCCCTGTCGCCATCTCAAACAGAACCAAACCAAACGAAAACAAATCGGTGCGGGCATCGAGTTTCTCTCCACGTACCTGCTCCGGAGACATATAGGCGGCAGTGCCCATGGTGATCCCGGTGCGGGTCACGAGGTGATCACGGGGGAAATCTCTCTGAGGAACCGCATCAGGTTTGGCCTGGTCCCCTTCAGCGATCTCATCCGATGGATACCCGGCGGCCGTTTCCGCAACCTTTGCCAGGCCAAAATCCAATATCTTGACTTGTCCCCGGCGTGTGACAAAGATATTCGCCGGCTTGATGTCGCGATGCACGATGCCCTTTTCGTGCGCAGCTTCCAGCCCGGCGGCGATCTGAATCGCGATGTCGAGGATCAGCTGGAGAGGCAGATGGGATGCTCCGCTGTCCTCATGCGGCCCATGTCTTGCGATGAGGTCGCGCAGGGACTCGCCCTCCAGCAGTTCCATCCCGATGAAGGGTTGGGGTCCGTATTCTTCCACTCCGTAAATCGTGCAGATGTTTGGGTGGTTCAGGGCGGATGCTGCTCTGGCTTCGCGCTCGAAGCGTTGAATGGCCAGCGAATCTGACGCGAGTTCCTCGGGAAGAAACTTCAAAGCGACCAGGCGGTTAAGCTTCAGATCCTCCGCCTTATAGACCAGCCCCATTCCGCCGCCGCCCAGCAGAGTCAGGACGCGGTAGTGTGACACTTTCTGGCCGGCGAGGGCGCCATCCACGCTTTTTCTGGTCGCCCTGAGGGCAGGTGCCGCGTCCGGGAAATCGACCGCGATCAATATCCGGTAGCCGCGTCGAGCGACAGTCTCAATAAAACGTGGGGCTTCCGCCGAATCGTCGAGCGCCGCCCGGAGCTTCTTGACGGCGGCGTTGATGCTGCGATCGAACTCCACCACCGTATCGTTCGGCCAGAGCTCCTTGCGAATCTCGTCGCGCGAAACCAAGTTGCCCGCTCCATGGAGCAGCATGACCAGAATCTTGAATTGCTGCTCCGGCAAGCGTATCTTCCGCCCGCTCCTGTGCAGTTCGGCAGTCGCGAGGTCGAGCTCAAAAGGCCCAAAACGAACGAGTTCTGATGTGCGCGAGTCGGGCATAGGGTAAGGCTCTGGTGAAATCTCGCTGGACCATCCTACCGACTAGATGACGCATTTTCAATCACTTAATTGGTCACTCGAAAATCGCTGCAAAATCATCCCCAGACAATTGCATGCACCTCGCGTTTCAAGCCAAAGTCACGGCCAGTTGCCGCGTGTGTTTCCCGACGTTCGCCCTCTCGGCCAGCGCTCCCCCAAAGGAGGTCTCGAGTGCGAGACATAACTGGAACAAACAAAAAAGACTCGACCTTGCTTGCCGGAAGCCGGTTCTCGGCGATCCTACTCTTCTCGATCATGGCGGCAGGGATGGGACGGTCGTTTTCACCCGACCTCAGGCTTATTTCGCTGGTGCCTTCTAACGCTAAGATCGTGGCGTGCATCGGGGCTCCGACTATGCACGGCCAGCAGCCGAGCAATTTCCTCCTGATTACGCCTAATAACGCGGCTGATCTCAACGACTTCCTGGCGCTCTCGGGGGTCGATGACGCACGGGTCATCCATCAGGTCATCCTGGTCGCAACCAAGCGAGGAACTGGGAACCCTGATGGACATAGTCTGCTGGCCAGCGGTCAATTCAATCAGGCTCGCATCTTCAAAGCTGCGGTCGAAAATGGAGCTGAAATCGGCCAATACAGAAGTGTTCGGATCGTGGTGCTGTCACCATTTCAACGTGAACGCCAGAGTCTACGCGATGTTCGCTGGCTGGCGATCGTAGGAGAAAACGTCGCGATCCTTGGAACCATAGAAGATGTTCGAGTTGAACTTGATCGCCACTTGGACAAGTCTTCGGCGGATTTGCCGCTGATGCAATCGCTGGCCCAACTCGAAGGCGATGACATGTCGTGGTGCCTGGTGCGAAAGCTGGCACAGAACGATTTGATGCTCCACGCTCTTCGATCACTTGATCCAGAATTTGCCAGGCGGGTACACGATGGAGATACGATCCTCTTTGGAATCCATTACGGACATCGCATTCGATTCGAGTACGTATTGACAACATCGGACACATCTGTCCAAGCAGGTTCCCCCTCGCTGGATCCCTCCTCGGGAACCCCGAATGCGACTGCCTACCCTCTCATGGCTGCGTCCGCCCAAGTCAACGGTTCGATAGATGGAAGGATGTATCTTTCAACAACTCGTTATGAAAAATGGCTTGCCGATATCTCCGGGTGGTCTTCTGATCACAGATAGTGACACCCCGGATCTGAGATTCGAACCATCGACATGAACTCGCGCAGCTTGTTCGTATAAATCACGGACGAAATGTCGGCCAGTGTTTACGAGTGTGATCGCTCCAATTGCCCGTAAAACCGCCTACCGTTCAAGGTGCCGACAAGTTGACGCGAAGCGGACTATTCGCTCAGGTGGATTGCCACATCGTCGCGCGGCCAACTTCCGGCTATGCTGCATCACTCTCGCTCCATAGGCTGACACTGAGCTTAAGTGCGGTTTCCAGTCTATCTGACGAGCTCCTATCGGGACAGCTAGCCGCCTTGCGAATCACATCCTATTCGCTTTAAAGAGGCTGTCATATTCTTGCGCTTGCGTCCTATTGAGGTTTGAAGACGAGCACTTTAGACCGCGTTTCGCCCAGATGAGGCACGGCCACAAAAAACCGATCAAGCTCAGGCGAGTAGAGAGCCGTCTTCGCCATGACCGCCGTGTCAACCGGCTCCAATGCCTTGAAGGTTCCATTCGGCTGCCGCTCGTATGTGAATACTTCGCCCACACCGGCTGAGGCATAGACTCTGCCCTTCACCGGATCGTCGAAAAGCGAGTCGACCCAGCCGCCAATGGGTAGTCGGTCCAATTCTTTGCCCGTTTCCGTGTCGACCACGAGAATGCTTCCTCGCACATCCGTATCGCGACAGCCCACGTAAAGAAGCTTGTGCCCCGCATCGAACGCAAGGGCCATGTTGCCTTTGCCCCTAGTGAGAGGCCATGTTGTTATCACTGCCCGCTGTTTAAGATCGACGACCGCGATGGCATGTTGTTCGGGAAGATCAACATATAGCCGGCCACCGGCACGATCGATCACCATGGCCTCCAACCCCGGCGCATCGATACGGATGTCACCGATCTTTTCCTCGCGAGCCGTATCAATAATCGAAATCAGGGAGTACTCTTTACCGGCCGCGTCTCCACCATTGCTCACGTAGAGGTATCCGGTCTCCTCGTCATAACCGATCCCGTCGGCGTCCAACTCCAGCTTGATCGATTTCATCTCCCGGAAGGTAGTGGCATCGAAGATTCTCAACGCGCCGACACCCCCGTCGGTTACGAAAAGACGATTCCGGTCGGCGCGGTAAAGAACGGCGTGTGGATTCCCGAATCCCGCGATCGTGTGCAGCACCTTACCGGCCTTGAGATCCAGCACATCAACAGCCTTGTTAGCCTGGGGCGTGGTGAACAGCCTCTGCCCCTTAAGGTCCAACGCCATGTGGTCGGCGTAGGGCCCAGCCGGCACTTCAGGCATTTCGATCGATTGCACCAAAGCCAGCGGCTGCTGCGCCAACGCCACGCCTGCGCCGATAAGCCCAGGCGCTAATATACAATACCAACGAAGATTCATTGGATCTCTCTGCCCGGATCCGGCGCGGCTTTCGCTCCGCATCCCATGCGGGTAGTCACTGCGATCGTTAGAACGGGAAAGGTGCCTGTCGCTTCTAGAACGGCTCATAAAGCGATGGATGATTTTCGATGTCCACCGCTACCCAGCTTTCGTCCCAATGCTCCACAGTTAGCGACCAGCGTGCCTTTTCTCCCTTCACATAATCGTCGATATCCGGAAACAGCTTGCGAATGAGCTGGCTGCGGTTGTATTCCGGCTTCGGCCGCCTCTCCGGCGGCGGTGCGACGATGACGATAGCAAAATCCCAGGAAGGGCTCACTTGGTGGACAGCCCGTGTGTACACGGTTTCGCTGATCACCTGCCCATGCGCCTTTTGATATTGCATGATTGGGAAGTGGTACTTTTTATAGAGCGCAAGCCATTCGTCCTGTTTCCCTGGAGGAACCTTGTAAAAGTCCACCGACACGGTATCCTTCCCGTCTCCTGCTCCGATTGTCGCCTGGGCAATGGCCTTGGATTGCATCATGGGCACGGCTGTAGTAACAAAGAGCAGCCAGATTGCGGTCTTCCCAAGTTTTGCACGCATGTTCGCTTCTTCTCCTCTGTAATTGTTGACAATCGCCTGTGGCCTCGCCGGACACTTGTGCGGATGCCCGGCGAGTATATAGTTCGTCAGAATAGAACCTTCAATCCAAATTGAATCTGGCGCGATGTGGTCTGGGTCTGGTCCACCGCGCCTGCCCCATCCGCCACGGAACCGTCCTGATTGAAGATGAAGTCATTGTCGAGAGGCGCAGCAAAGTTGCTCTTGTTCAGGATGTTGAACATTTCCGCGCGGAACTGCACGCTTCCCGATTCTACTCCGACAATCTTCGAATTCTTCACCAGCGAGAAGTCCAGGTTCGAGAGGCCAGGACCAACCACCTCATTGCGACCTGCATTGCCCAGTCTCACTATCTGCTGTTGCGGGCCGCTCGATGTCTGAAACGTCTCCACCGGTGCGGAGAAGCACTGGAGTTTGATGTAGTTCGCAGGCTTGCCTGGGTTCACGAGCGATCCACACCCTGCGCCTTTCACGCGGTCCGGAATATCCCATGGATCGGTGCTGTTCATACCCAGTGGATCGCCCGCGATGAATACGGAGAAGGGCGAGCCACTGCTGGCCTGATAGATCGAACCTGCCTGCCATCCGTTGGCCACCCAATGAACCAATGTCGATCCTCTCTTCAACTCGGGCGTGTCCCACAGAAGACTGATCACTCCGTTCTGACTTAGATTGAAATCGGACAGCCCACGCCGCGTCCTTGAATCAAACCACAGCGGAACGCTCGAAGGCGAATTCGCAAACTGGTCACCTGCGATCGACGACGAACCACTGTCAATGCTGTGGCCCCAGGTATAAGCTCCGCGAATTTGCAGGCCATGACTCAGTTGCTGGTCATATCCGATCTGAAGGCTGTGAAAATACGAATCCGCATCGTAGGAGGTACGATTGATGTCTCCAACATTGGGGTTGAGCACCGTCCCATTCAGATAGGCATCACCGGAAGGCCAGACATACCCGGCCGCGGTCTTGGTGGGCATCACGATGTTTGCGTCGTCGGTGTGGTAGGGCAAATGCAGACCACGCGAGCCTACATACGCAATCGTGAGCGTAGCATTCGAAACGATCTCCTGCTGCACATTAAGATTCCAGTTATAAGTGAAACTGCGTGGCGGGTGCGGGTCGAAATAGGAGACGCGCTCACCGACCAGGGGTCCCTGGGCTACCTCGTTCAATGCGAGGCTATATGCCTGCGTTGGGAATGTTCCGATTCCGGGACGAATCAATGTCGGATCGGTCGTAAACGGAGCCGATCCCGCGCCGCTGATCAAATACAGATACGGAAGCGGCAATACGTCGTAGATGCCAAATCCAGCCCGCACAGCCGTCTTTCCCGTTCCATACGGATCCCAGGAGAACCCGATCCGCGGCGAGAAGTCCTTCAGTGTCGGATTGTCGAAAAACGGATTGCCAACATGAACCGTCGCATCGGTCATGTTGCGCAGTGTGGAAAGCCGTCCGTGCAACTCGGTGGGCACAGTTAGCATTTCATAACGCAGCCCGAAGTTGAGAGTGAGGTTGCGCAGAATTCGCCAGCCGTCTTGTGCGTAAGCTCCGAACAACATTTGCCGGATTCCGCGCTCCGTCTCGCCGCTCGGCAGCTGCACTCCATAGACCAGCGGATTGTTGGTCAGAAAATCCTGCACGCTCGCATACACAAAACGTCCGTTTTCGGTGAAGCGCATGAAGTTGTTCGATTGCATTCTCTCCACGGCGAGTCCGAACTTGAGTGTGTGGTTTCCGCGAGTCAGATAAGCATCGTCGTAATATTGAAATGAGTTCCAGCCGATTACAAAGTTCGGAAATCCGCCCGGACCGCCATAGAAATTGGACCATGTCGGGATGATCAGGAACGGCGCAGGCCGCCCCGGAACCGACCCCAGGGAGTTATCGCCCGCCAACTGGTTAATGGGGTTGGCGGTGTTCGAGATCGCATGGTTGCGGCTGAAACCGAAGCGCACCGTATTCAGGAAACTGGGACTGAAAATGTGCGTCTCTTCAATGCTAGAGAATGTTCGCGCATCTTTGTTGATGAAGTGGAGACTATTGAGCGTGTCAGGCTGGGATAGATCGGTCGTGTCGTAAAGAAACGTGCCCGCCAGAGTGTCGCTGGAGGAGAAGTGGTGATCAATCTTGCCTGTATAAAAATTCTCGTTCCCGATCTGCTGGGTAGCGACCCGATAGTTCCCCACATCCCCCGAGGGATCAACCCCCGCATTGGGCAAGGGCCAGAAGGCCAGGTACGGAGTTACTGCCGGATCGACGTTCACAGTACCCGTAGAGAGAATGCCGTTGCGAGCGTTTTGCGTGGGCACGCGATCGAAATCGGAGACGCCCAGCGACTGCCGTAGACCCTCATAGTTGAAGAAGAAGAACGTCTTGTCGCGCACCATCGGTCCGCCCGCGGTGGCGCCGAATTGGTTGCGACGGAAGGGCGCGATCGTCGGGCCGTCAAAATAGTTTCTGGCATCGAGTGCGCTGTTGCGAATGAACTCGTAAACGCTGCCATGGAACTTGTTGGTACCCGAGAGGGTGACGGCGTTGATAACCCCGCCCGAGGTCTTTCCGTACTCCGCCGAATAGTTGGTGGTGATGACGGAGAACTCCTGCACGGCGTCGACTCCGGTGATCGTACCCAGCACGCCGCCGGGGGCGCCGTTCGTGTAGTCGTTGAAACTCACTCCGTCGAGTCGATAGTTGTTCTGCTGCGGACGCGTTCCGGAGATCGCCATCTGGCTACCGAAGCCGCGCAAGACACGATTCACATCGGACGTTCCAGCGGAGCCGATTGCAGATTGGTTGCGCACATCGTTCGCGCCGGGCTGCAGTGTGATCAACTGGGACCAGTCGCGCCCATTCAAGGGCAATTCGCGCACGGTGGTGCTGTCCACCACTTCATCGATCTGCGAGGAAGCAAGATCTACGCTGGGAGCAGTCTCCCGCACTTCCACCTGTTCCGTCGAACTTCCCACGTTCAGAGTGAAATTGGTGGTGAGATTCGCCCCGACGGTCAAAGTTACACTATCCACGGTCTTGTTAGAGAAGCCGTTTGCCGCCACGGTGACCGTATACGCTGCAGGCTGCAAATCGGGAACGGCATAGAAGCCCGTGGAGTTACTACTTACCACCCGCTTCAATCCGGTGGCCTTTCCGGTGACCGTCACTTGTGCTCCCGCCACTGTTGCCCCGGACGGATCGGATACGAGACCCTGAATGGTTCCGCCGGCTACCTGGCTTGGCATCTGCGTCGACTGGGCCAAGCCAAAGCACAAGACTGCCATAAAGCACCGAGAGACCAACCTCTCTGGAATCCGAGTGTGATGCATAACGCCTCCTTCTTAGGATAGGTGTCGGCTCAGCTCCTACGGCGGAACTCTCGTCGGAGAGGGATCTGAGGCAAATGGAAAACGATGGTTCTTGTGTCGCTCAGGCGCGGTGATGACAAAACTTAGGGACGGTACCTGGCGCGACTCAAACGCGGAACCGCTGTGAGCTATTCTTTTAGCTCTCTCGACAACACTTCTCAGCCGACTCAACGCGCGACAAGGCGCCGCGTTCAACTTGAGTAGCATTCAACTTTGAAGTAATCGGACATGCGGTCCTGTTCATAATGATCACATCATACATCAAGACTGTCCCGCATGTGCTCCATTCAACCCAGTACCGCTTCCGGCGCTTGCCTCGTCTGTGGATCTGCGGTCGTTGAAGCCGGTTTGTATTTCGCAAGAAATCCGCCCAAAAGACGTGGCGCAGATACGACATGAAGTCCCGTTATGGAAGACGCCCGGCTGGCTACACTTGCCACCGATACCGCGACATAGTCCAGATGCTGCGTCGAATACACTCGGCTCGGCAGCGCGAGGCGCACAAGCTCAATGTGCCGGCCTTGTGCGACTCCATGTGTGGGATTCATTACAATCCGCGTGGTGCGAATGCCGTTACCTGCATAAATCTCGACAGCCAGCGCCTGTCCAGGATTCTCATTCGCGGTCAAATGCGGGAGCAGGCGCATGGCGTCGATGTAAACCGCATGTCCTCCCGCCGGGCAAAGCACTGGAATTGAGAACTCACGTAGGCGATCGAAAAGATAGCGGGTGCTCCGGATTCGATAGCTCAGATAATCCACATCGAGTCCTTCGATCAGCCCGACCGCAATCGCATCCATGTCTCGCCCCGTCATCCCGCCATAGGTGATGTAGCCCTCGCTGAGGAGCAATTGTTCTCTGGCGCATGCTGCAGTATCCCGGGACCGGGTGGCGAAGAAGCCACCGATCTGGGCAAGTGCATCCTTCTTGGCGGAAAAAATGCAACCATCCGCATAGGAGAACATCTCGCGAACGATACTCGTGATGGGCTCTGTACGATAGCCGGGCTCGTCTGCCTGGATAAACCATGCGTTCTGAGCATAGCGGCAAGCATCCAGATACAAAGGTTTGTTGTGCCGTGAAGCAATCTCTCGTACCTGCCGGATATTGGCCATTGAGACCGGCTGATCGCCACACATATTGTTGGTGATCGTGAGAAGCACAAATGGCACTCGGGCGCCATCGGGACCGCTTAACAGCTCTTGGAGAGCCCCGCAATCCATGTTCCCTTTGAACGACTCCGGCTTTTCGAAATCCCAAAAAGTCTCTGCGGGCAGATCGACGGGCGCCGATCCCGACGCAATGCAATTAGCGCGAGTTGTCTCAAAGTGCGTGTTGGAAGGAACGATGGATCCCGGGACTGCGAGGCACTCGAACAGTAATCGCTCGGCCGCTCTTCCCTGGTGCGTTGGAACCACTTGATCGAAGCCGAAAATTTCTTGCACGGCAGACTCGAAGCGGCGGAAGCTTGAACTGCCGGCATAGGACTCATCCCCCTGCATCATCGCCCCCAATTGCGTGGCACTGATGGCGCACATTCCGCTGTCAGTGAGTAGATCGATCCGAACATATTCGGAGTCGATCCGATAAAGATTGAAATCGGCCTCCGCCAGTAACCTCTCCCGCTGTGCACGTATGGTTTGACGAATGGGTTCAACGACGCGCACACGGTACGGTTCCATCACTTCAGCCATCTCCTGTTTACCTCTGCTGATGTAACTATGCCGCAGAAAGGAATGCCTGCAAAGCGATATATTTCGGAAATTTCGACGAAATGGCTTATAGTTTTCGGTAATTCTCTCATTTGGCTTAATTGGCCTTTAGAGACGAGCCCTGAGGAGTATGTATGGCGAACTGAGGAGGGACGAAATGCATGAGGACATCTCAAAGCTCTTGGACTTGATTGGACGAAAGATTCTGGCGGAGTTGCAGGAAAATGGGCGAATACCGTTTACGGAATTGGGAAGACGGGTGGGACTTTCGACTCCGGCGGTAATGGATCGCGTTCGGCGTCTCGAAGACGCAGGAGTAATCGCCGGATATCGCGCTGAAGTCGACTGCTGCAAGATGGGCTACCCCATTTCAGCCTTCATCGGAGTCAATGTTGCCGGAGACTTTCTCCCGCGCATGAGCAAGTTGGCTAAGGGCATTCCGGAAATACTCGAGTGTCATCGCGTTACGGGGTCTGATTCCTTCATCATGAAGGTAATTGCGGGATCCGTCGAGGAGTTGGAGAAGACGATCGATCGGCTGACACCGTACGTGGCCACAACGACGTCACTTGTATTGTCGTCCCTCGTTACTCGTCGAAGTATCGAGCCGAGACGCATAAGGCCACGACCAAATACGTGAAGGAGCTGTCGGCTCGACTACGCAACGATGGCATTGAGACGATCCTCGATCAATGGCTTGCGATCCCAGGACACAACCTCCCCTACTTCATGAAACGAGCGATTCGGGCAGCGGGCGCTCTCGGCCTCTGTCAGTACTCTGAAGGTGTGGGATCTGGCCAACGGGCACGAGCTGCATACGCTCACCGGACACTCGGGTAAGGTCATGGCGGTAGCGGTGACGCCGGATGGCCAGCGGGCTATTTCAGCATGTACAGATAGCACTGTAAGGATGTGGAACCTGGAAACATGAGAAGCGTTCGCCACGTTCACCTGCGATGACGCTGCGGATTACGGCATGGCGGTATGTGCTGAAGCACTGTCCCCGATTGAAACGGGGCCCAGTTCATTCGGGTCCGCTGGCTGCGCCGCCTCAGTGCCTGACGCCAAGTGCGGCCGACTTCTTTGCGGAAGCCATCCAGCCGGTACAGATTCGTGGGTACGGCGTAGTAGCGAAATAGCCTGCCACTACACGGCCCAGCCAGGCGCTGACGGCGGGTACAGGTTCATCCCTGCGTCGGAGGAGCGTTTCCCGAATCGCGCTCAGCGTTGCTCGCATCCGCTTCGTCATCGTCCGACGAATTACTTGGAAATGGCCTCCGGTCCTGCCCACGACGGCGGGTGAATCCGAGGAAATCGAAGGTGTCCGGTTTTCCATCACTCCGGTTACGACGACGTTCGGCCGCGAACCGGCCGAACTCAATCAACCGCGTTTTATCCGGGTGCAACGACAAGCCGAATTTGCCCAGCCGCTCCCTCAATTGCTCCAGGAATTGCGACATAAACTGGTTCGATTCTCGCGTGGAAGGCACATTGCTTCCACAGCTCGCCGGAGCAGGTGTCAGCTCAGGCACATTTCCCATCTTCCTGGCCTATAACTCGGCTTGGTTGAGTCTGGTAACCACTTTCTTCACATGCTATGCGCTTGGATATCATGGGCTCGCTGCAAATCCCGTGCCGACGCAGACGTATGCAGTGGTCGATTGGGATTCAACCGGCTTGAACTCGATTGTTCTGTCCCAAGAGATTGGTGAATGGATAAACGACCCGTACGCGGTCAACGAGACTCCAACCTAGGACATGTCGGACAGGTCGTCGGGGGTGACCCGCTGCTTGAGGTTGGAGATCCACTTACGGGAACGTTGTTGCCGCCGGTGACGATGCCGAACGGCTATGCATACGATCTGCAGGAATTGGCCTTTTTCTCCAGGTTTGAGGGAGGTCAATCGACGGGCGCAAATGGTGGATGGTACTCGAACGACGAGACATTCATATCAAATGCTAGACCAACCTGCCCCTAAATCTTCATCTACGTGAATCGCGCTGCGAAGGTGAGGCTTTTAGCTCTATCGTTCACCGGTTATCTCCCATCCATGCCGAAGTAGCGAACAGCAAGTCAGGCTCGCGCGCGGGCGCACGAGAGTTTTTGGGTTCCAGCAGGACGGACCTAGATGAGGTATCCGAAAAGGGCGGCGGGAATGTAGAAGGCCCGGCGAGGGCAAAAGAAGTGCATCACATTCATTCACTTTCTGCGATCCGGTCTAACTTTGTATCTATCTCTAAACTCCATCAGAGCCTTCAATTCATAGCGAACCACGCCATTGCGGCCATACTGGATGTAGTCGGGCCCCTGATCGCGCTGTCGCCATTGTTGAGACAGTCGGCGGTGACGCCGACAAATCGGCAGCGGAGTGTTCGTCAAACACCGGATTGTCGTCAAAGGCCGACAGCGGCTTGGGCTCGAGCTGCAGATAGGTTTTAGACAATTCGCGATGCGAGCGCGACGAAGAGGAACAGTTGAGACTGCACCAACGGAACAAGGTTCAAGCGCAGCAGAGCTTTATCTTTTCCATTGCCGTTCGAGTGCGATGTCCAGCGCTTGATGTCTGGCATTGGGATCAGCGAAGACGTAAAGAACCCACCATGTGAGCCAGTCGGCATACCAGTTGATGTTCTCGGCGTCGTTCGGAATGGGCCTCTTTGGCCTGCAGAGTTCGATCAATTCAGCGGCTGACCGCCTGGCAGGGACACTGATCGCCGGCAGTGGCACGTTGCTCATCATCGCCTGGATAAACTTGTCGCGTACCTGGTTGATAATTCTTTCCCCATCCGGTCCGCTCACGCGGTTCTTCTCTAGCCAATCGCAGATAAGTTTGGCACCCTCGTTGGCCTGTCGTTCACCTTCGCGTTCGGCAGCTTGTTGAGCTTTCTTTTCCCGCCGCTGACGCTCGGCTTTGGCACGGCGGACGAGTTCATTGGTACTGATCATTCCCTGGCGGGCGGCGGCGAGATCGGCGGGCGGGGCGTCAAGAGCCGAGAGCAAATTTCTCAGGGAGGACTCACTGCGTTGAAGCAGTCTGGCAATGCCACGGATGGACAGTCCTGATTGGTTGGTGGCGCGGACCGCGAGAGCGCGGTCCACGTCGCAGAGCTGGAACCAGGCGAGCTGCAGTTGCTCGACAGCTGCGTCAGGCGAAGAAACAGGGCTTGTGTTGTTCATGAGATGTTGTATTCATCATAGTGTCCTGCGTCCCGAAAGGGATCTTACCAGGGTGCCGTGGGCGCCAGAGAGAAGAACCGATACGCACCGGATCATCATCGATAGCGCAAGGGTGCCATTGCGCAGTCTGATCCAGATCGGTGCGCAACGAAAATGTCCAGAACAGGACCGTTGCGCACCCGGATCGGCTCAAAACTGCGCAACGAAAACCATTCGATTTGCTCCAGAAATAGTGCAAGTGTCGAATAACCCTCAAGACTCCGTAGGGAAATAGCCTTCCCCTACGAATTTGCTACAAATTCCGGGACCTTGATGCAAAGGACCGACCGGAAGCGGGCGGCGGCGAAGAAGAAGGAAGACAACAGAAGAACAGAGCATTTTCGTAACGGATCCATTTTGCGATGGCAGATCTAACTTGAACTTGTCATGAAGCGTGGACCTGTAAGGGAGAGAGAAAGCCGGCATCGCAGTGACCTTTCCGGCAACCGTTTTGAGAACAAAAATATGCGTTTCCCTGTTGTTTGCCTATACTATGCCGGCGATTTTCGGTCGCCTAAAGGACAAGAGTGTCGAATAACTATCAAGACTACGTAGGGAAATAGCCTTCCCCCGGGTGTTTTGATACAGATTTTGAAAGTGCGATCTGAAGCCGGAAATCGGCGCCCAGGCACGACAGTAACCAAAGCGGGTAACGAGCTGCCGGAAAGCTCGCGATAGAGGCTCGCCTCGGAAGCAAAGCAGGAGAAAAGAGCCACCATCAAGTGCCGATCTCCGCATCCATGCAGACCAGCAGCCGAGAGGCGACCCGGCTCCCGCGCAGGCGCGCGAGAGTTTTTGTGTAAGGCAGGACGGAAAGACCTGGTTGTACTCCCTTGAATAAGGCGCCACATCAGACAGGATGCGCAGCTTGTGGATGTCCGGGTAATCTTCCGGATCCACTCCCTGGAGTTCGGGATGCAGGGCCTCATATCCAGCTCCGGGCAGGGGGGCATAGCCGTCATCGACGACGACGTAGGGATCGCCCACCTTGAAGTTGGTCATGTAGTCGTCGCCGGGAAGCCACGACGGCATGGTATTGGGAATCTCGTTGGCTTGGGGCTCGAAGCTCTCGCGCTGAATGAAACGGCGCAGCGGTTCTGAATAGCCGAAGTGCTCCTTCATGGAAGAAGAGGGTCCCAGTCCTGCACCCAGTTCACGCTCGTAGTAACGGCGTGAGAGGTTGGTCATTTGACGGGAACCTTGGTAGTAGACTTCTTTGCCCTGATTGATTTCGAAGCTTTGATTCTGAATGCCGGTAAGTACATACTCATCGTGTAATTCAATTTATCCAGGATCCCGCCGCTTGACATGCTGGATCAGCAGGAGTAATGAGTATATGAGCACACCGGTTTTAAACATGTTCGCGCCTCTTCCCGCCACCTACCTTCCTGAACTGCGCCGCCAGGTCTGGGGCCGCCTTTTTGGTCTCAGTATCCAGGCCGCCCGCACCGAAGCTGGTCTGTCCATCGAGGAAGCCGCCCGGCTGTCCGGGATGCAGATTTCGGAATGGATGGCCATCGAGGACGGACATGTTCCGCAGGATATCGACCGCTTGCGGGCCATGGCCGCGGCCCTGGAGATCAGCTTCGAGAAGATCGCCAACATGGTTCTGCTCTGCCGCGAGGCATGGGAGCTGTGATGGGCGCCGCTGGCGCCCCGTACTCATAACCAGATAACCTCATCTCCGAGAGGAGGTGAGCGAAATCAGCAAGCCTGAAGAACAGAGGATCAAGCGCATGAACCTGAACGTACCCCTCGAACTCCACAACAGCTTCAAATCGGTCACCGCTGCCCAGGGGCAGAACATGACCGATGTGCTGCTGAAGTACATCCAGAATTACATCGCGAAGCACTCACCGAAACCGAAAAGGCGGCGCACGTGAAACGGGCCGCTCTGTATATGAGGGTCTCCAGCCTGGATCAGCACCCCGAGACCCAACTCCTCGACCTGCGTCAGATGGCCGCCCAGCGCGGCTACGAGATCGTGCACGAGTACACCGACCGGATTTCCGGCGCGAAAACGCGCCGGCCCGGACTAGATGAGCTGATGCGGGATGCCCGCCGCGGACGCTTCGACGTGGTCCTGGTCTGGGCCTCAGACCGGATCGCCCGTTCGGTGAAACACTTTCTTGAAGTCCTAGACGAGCTAAACCGGCTCAACATCGAGTTCGTCAGCTTCCGCGAACAGATCGACACCGGTGGCCCCTTAGGCAGGGCCATCGTGGTGATCATCGGAGCCATCGCGGAACTGGAACGCAACCTTATTATCGAACGGGTCCGCGCCGGCATGCGGCGCGCCCGCCTCGAAGGACGCCACATCGGCCGTCGACCGCTGGATCTGGACCGTGAGGGCATCCTCCGCGACCGCCAGCGTGGTCAAAGCCTGGGCCAGATCGCGAAATCTCACGGGATCTCTCGTGCAACTGTCCACCGCGTTATCCACGAACAGCCTTCACAGGAGAAAGTCGCATGATCGAATCCTCAGCAGACTTCGTGCCGATATGGATGTTGATCGCAGCAGCCTTCGGCTTCATGGTCGGCGAGGCCTGCGGCGATCACTTCCGCCATCAGAAATGTCTTAAGGAAGCCAATGAGGAACTTCGCGATCGGCTTCAGGAAACCATGGCCGATACCAAACCAATCCAACTCGCCCTGAAGGAACAACGGGGCGTCATCAATGACATCCACAGCCGCCTTCTGGCTGTTTCAAAAACCCTCAAAGAACGCCTTGGGTAAACCACATAGAATCAATGGCCGGATCTCCCCGATCCGGCCGTTCCATAAGGTATACCTTCAGAGACTTCTCGTTGGATGCTGTTGACTGGGCGGCTTTTGTTTCCAACGATTATGATTGGCCACCAGGATCGGACCCACTGCGACATAAATAACAAAAACCCTGCTCACCGGTAACTTAGTCCAATCGTGCCATCCATCCCTTTACGCAAAACGCATGGTCGGCCGTTGAATAGGTTTGCTGCCGGAGCAACATCCGTAACTCCATCGACTCCGACCTCGCGCCACACCCTGGCGAAATTGCTGCCATCGGACGTCGAAGTGAAGAAGATCCGATCGTTACCAAGATCTTTGCGATACACGTACGTACGATCTTCCACGACAATCGCTGCTGCCGCGGCGTCTGTAGACGCCTCTCCATCTACTTCTTGCCAGCCTCTATCGAAATTGTCACCGTCAGCTGTCGAATTGACGTAGATTAGATTATTCCCAAGTCCTTTGACGAACAGATACATGCGCGCTCCGAAGACGAC
Organism: uncultured Acidobacteriota bacterium; assembly: GCA_963730805.1. Lineage (GTDB taxonomy): Bacteria > Acidobacteriota > Terriglobia > Terriglobales > Acidobacteriaceae > Telmatobacter. The sequence goes on from CAVSTL010000008.1 coordinate 753,234, forward strand.
CGCAGAGGGCGCGGCATCGGTACGGCCATCACCGCCCACTTCTTGCCAGCCGCGATCGAAATTGTCACCGTCAGCCGTCGAATTAACGTAGATTCGATTATTCCCGATTCCTTTGACGAATACATACATTCGGTCTCTGAAGACGACTGCGGTCGGCGCGGCATCAGTTCGGCCACCACCGCCCACCACCTGCCAGCCTTGGTCGAAGTGGCCGTCCTCGGTAGAGTTCACACATATCTTGTTATCGCTGATGTGTTTGGCAAATAGGAACAACCTGTTCAGAAATACGGCTGCAGCAAGTGCACAGTCGCTGTGACCCTGACCTCCAACTTCCGCCCAAACAGTCCAATTGTGGGTATCTGCCGTTGACGTCACGAACATCCTCCTGTCCAATCGGGGCGCCACCACATAGAGCAACCCCTTGAAGACTGCCGCCGCCGGTGGAACTGAGGTTTCAAAGTCGCCCAGTTGGTGCCAAGCACTCCATTTGGGACTTTTAAGGCCCTGCCAGGAGCTGAGAATTCCGCGGTACTTGGGAACCAAGAGAAAATCAAGCTCAGCAACTATCCCGCGTTCGTAATCTCGATGGACGTTGAACTGAGCCTCACTCGGCGTGTAGTCGGGTGTAGGTCCAACACTATCAGGAACATTTGCATAATAGTACGAAGTAAGGATTTGACCGTGAGATTTGTGTACGGCGTGAATCTCTTTGTACCCCTGTCTACGACCGGGAACGGGATGGGGATCTGGATCTCGAACCTCGATTTCTTGAGTCTCTACGGTGTGCGAGGCGGTCGTGCGCTGCACAATCGCATCCGCCATGAAAGCCAATAAATCAGTCAGTCCATTGAGTTCGTCAATGTGTTCTTCATTGTCAAAGTAATTGACGTCCTGCGCCAAGATCACGTCAATGCGGGCATCGCCACAGCCAATGAGACCGCCAATATAGAAAGGATCACGCTGCTCAGGTTGCAACAGAAGTCCAATAGCAGTGCTCGAGGCGACCCCGGCGGAATTGAGCGCTAGCGATGCGGAAATCTCATCGCCCTGTCGAGTCAGTCGCTTGTAGTCGTATAGTGACTGAACAGCCGCGTATGCGTTTGAAAGAGACTCCTCGTTCTTCAGAGCATCGAGGTTTTGAATTATTTGCTGCGTTTGCTGATAGATCAGATAACCAATATGTGCCAAACCCTCGTTAACTGACTCCTGTAAATCGTCGATTCGCTGGCTCAATTGTTGGAGAGTATCGTCCGGAAACAAGAGATTCAATAACGTCTGAGCGTAACCAAACAGCGGACCCACTGCTTGAACGAGCTTGTATGCATCGCTGTTTTGGATTAACTGGACGAAATTCGCTACATCTGACAAATCAGGCGGCATATCAGTTGGCATCGGATCAAATGGCGTCATATCTGTCCAAACATCCTTTCGAAAGGAATCAGCCGATTGCGAAATCCAGTCTCGTATTGGCCGCGACATTTAACTCGAATGGCTCGGGGTATAGGAAAAGTTTCCCGTCCACGTGGAGAGGCATCCCTTATTGCATCCTCGGGGCGATTCAGTTGTCTCAACGTCGAATTGAACTTGAACGACGGCACAAAAACCGGACGTTAGCCTCTCAGTCTCATCCGGGGCACCTATGGCGCCCCAGATTTCGTTTGGGGCATACAAGGCCATCCGCAGTTTTACCGGGGGAATCTCTGGCTGAATAAAATGGGCGGGAACTAGTCGAAGAATTCTTGCCAGGTGCCCCCTACTTGGGGATCGGAAGAGGTAGTTGCCCGGGCGTGTCAGCACGTGGCTCCACTTGAGAGAATACCTCGAGGAAATTGTTGGCTTCAGCATCTCGGCCTGTTAGCCAACGCAAATCAAACAGCTTCTCAACGCTCGCCAGTATCGACGTATGGTCGTAGGTAGTGTGATCGATGACGTTGCGACCCACCCACGGCGATATGATGAGCGCAGGTACTCGAACGCCCAAGTGATTAAACTGGTAGTTGTACGTTTGATCAACCGCACCATCGTTGGGTGAGCTAGCCCACTGCCGCCTTTCATCAGCGACGTGGTCATAAAAACCACCGTGTTCATCGAAGACCACGATGAACACGCTCTGGTTCCATACCGGCGAATTCCTGATCGATTCATATACCTGCTTTACGAGTGCCTCCCCATCGCGTACATCAGAGGGGGGGTGCATGTCGTTTTCGAGTACGGTGTTGCAGATTGGTCCTTGTGGCCCGTAATCCGGTTCAATAAAGATGTACGAGGCATCAAAGTTTGGATCCTGCAAATCCTGTTGAAGAGAATCCAGGGGGACCAGATCGAACACCACTGTGTCGTTCCCAGGAGGATTGGGGCTTATCCCGCTGACTTGCGGACAGTTAGTGGCTTGATAGATCTTGTGATTTAAGCCTCTGCCAGCCAGTCGATAATAGATTGTTCCATTGCGAAAGTTGAACGGACCTGTTGTAGTTTTTAAGCCAAGTAGGCGCCAGGTTGAAGGTGAATCGACTTGGGCCTCGTCCGATGGCGAAGCGGCATGGACAAAGAACCGGTTCGGCCAGGTGGGACCGGGATGTGACGCGAACCAATAGTCGCAAATGACGAATTCCCTTGCCAGCGCGTTAAGCACCGGCAAATTCGCCGGATCGAAGCACCGCATCGGCGTATCAGCCGGCTCATTTGGTACGCGAGACACAAAGTTAGAGACGAATCCGCTGTTGTTAAGGTGAGGGTAAACGCCGCCCGGCAACACTCCATTCGGAGGTACATTAGCCCTGCCGCACATCTGTTCCATCACGTCGCGAAACTCGTGCTCCACATCCACAGAAGGCGGAAGGAAAAACGGGGCATTCGGAGTGGTGTGGATGACGGTTCCGTTGTCCGGGTGGGTGTTTGTTCCATCTTGATGGATCAAGCCTTCCACTTCGGTTGTTTGATCGGTTGCAGAATCCGCTCCAACGATGCCCGAGTAGCCAAAGATGTGATCGAACGAGCGGTTTTCGAGCATCAATACAAAAACGTGACGGATCTGACGCTTCGCTAAAAAAGGATAAGTCCTGTGGATTATCAGCCGCAGCGACAACGGTGTACTCCCTCGGCGAATCCCGAGGGCTTGGACAAGTTCGTTGACAGTGTTGAACGCCGGATCAAATGCAGTTAGAACGGCTCGGTAGCTGAGGAAGTTCACGAAGACCTCCAAGCCTGGTCAGCACAACGGCGACACCGGCGATGCGCACGAGCGTCGATTGGAGCCCAAGCACAAGTTTTCACTGAAGTGAGACCAGGATCGGTATGAGACCGGAACCCTTGTCCAATGCCCGGAGTGCCTTGCCGATGACCGCGCCGAACGCTCTTGCAGGATCACTTCCCTTCATGGCGTGAGCGGGGGTGGGAGAAGTAACTAGCAGATCCCCCACATCAATGGGCTCATAGCTGGCGTCGACCTTGCAAAAGACCCTGCCGTTCAATGCGAGGGGCATTCTGCCAGGACTTGCATGCGATTGCCTCCCCAGAATGACGCCCGGCTTGTAATCGCCAGCCCCCGAGATGACGCCGGCCACCTTACGGTCGTAGGCACTGTTGCTCTCCCTCAAGGTGCACTCATAATCAAGTACCATCACACTGCCCGGCTCGGCAGAATCACCGGCCGCGAGGTCAAAATCTTCGGCACAGTCGGCGCGGGTCAAAAGGATATCTCTGGCTTCGATCGTTCCGGCATTACCATTCAACCGGATGGTTATATTGCCCTCGCCATCGGTCACGTTGACCAGGCCACCCCCATTATTGTCCGGAGCCACTTCGTTGGCAATCAACTCAACGTGAGGGTTGCCGCCGATCGGATGATACAGGCGAATGATGCCGCCGGTGCCCGCTCCACTCAACAGCTCAACATCATGCATATTACCCGCGGGAGGATCCAATCGTATCGAACCGTCGCCACCGTGCAGCAGGACCCTGTTGCCATTCGCGGCATTGGTTAGAGTCAAGGCGCCATCAAAGCCGTTGCCGCCGACCGTAGCATTTCCGCCTGCACCGTTGAGCCAGATCGTTTGCTGGCCGTTATCACTTTTAAGCCGGAGTTCATCAGCCATATGGTTCCTTTCTAATCGTTGAGGGCGCCACGCTCATCTTCGGTCCTTAGCGGTATTGGTCATTGATCTTGGTTACCACGTAACGTCTCGTGTGTTGCAGACTGTTTTGTAGCCGTAGGGCCGGAAGCCGTCAACGGACAAAACAGGACATGCCGCCTGTGTCCGCTCTTGGCCGTATAATTTCTTTGCGCGGTGGGGGTCGGACATGTCACGGGGCGGAATTTACCCGCGAGAACCATCGAAAGACGGTCCCCCCAACGGACAAGCCGATCACCGATTAGAGTCGTGGAAGGAAATATCGTCATACCTTAGGCGAAGCGAACGAACTGTACGCAGATGGGAGGCGACCGAAGAACTTCCGGTGCATCGCCATCGTCATGAAAAACGCGGTTCGGTCTACGCATACGCCAGCGAATTGGACGCCTGGTGGCAATCCAGATCGCGCCCCGAGCCACTTGATTTCAACAGCGCTGGAGAACCTCTGTCGAATGTCGTGGCTGAAGTCAGACCTTATGAGGAAAGCGACGAATCAACTCCCCTCCGTTCAGGCCCAAATCCATGGGGGCAATCTCTCCGGCTTCGCCTGACTACCCTTCTTTTCCGGACGCGTCCACGGCGAGGTTATCGCGGGGAAGCGTTCCAGCCAGCGAACGTTCGGGTGCGAACCAAGTCGGGGGTCTGGCCCAGGTTTGCGGTTGTGGCGGGATTCGTACTCCTGACAGGCGGGGTATTGCTGCACTACGGCGGATGGCAACCTCGCCTTTCACCTGCGCCTAGGTCTGGTTCTCTGGTTCGGCCCGGAACCGGCGACGGCAACCAATCAGCCGGATCCGGATCACTATCGCCTATGGCGATTCCGCTGACAAGCGATCCTGGCGACGAGATACAGCCTGGCTTTTCACCCGACGGAAACCAGCTGGCGTATGCGTATAACGAGGGAAACGCGGGCCACTATCACATTTTGGTGAAGGCGATCGGCTCCGAGCAGGCGGTTCGACTTACGTCCGCGTCGTATGACGACATGAGTCCCGCCTGGTCCCCTGACGGCGAGAGCATCGCGTTCATTCGCCTCAGTTCCGGCACCGAGGCATGGGTGATGATTATTCCCTCTTCAGGCGGACACGAGCGAAAACTCGCCCCGATCGCAGTGAATCTCCTCCACAGGAATACCACCCGGGTGTCGTGGGCGCCCGATGGGAACTGGATTGCCACCACCGATGTCAATTTCTCGGCGCTGTGCCGGCTGATCCTGATCTCAGTGAGGACTGGGCTAAAGAACAACCTGAACTATGAGCCCTCCAAATTTGATACAGATGGTGAGCCATCCTTCTCTCCTGATGGACGTTACCTGGCCTTTACACGGTACATCAGCCCGGTGGTGGCGGATATCTTTGTGCTTGAACTTCCGCACCAAGAGGGCGAAAGGGTTGAAGCGCGGCAACTGACTCACTGGAACCGCGGGTCCGGAAACCCGGTCTGGTCTGCAAACGGGCAGGAAATCCTGTTTATCAGAAAGGATGCGGGCACCGGATCTAGGATCTGGAGGGTCGCGGCGTTTCTCAATACAGATGCCCGGCTCGTCGAGGGCGTTGGAGAGGGCAGCAGGTCCATTGCGTTTTCTGCGACGAGCAATCGCCTTGTCTATTCCAGCGGTGCTCCCGACCCGAACATCTGGCGCATCAGCCTCGACTCGACATCTTCCGGCCCGACACCGAATCACAGCGCCGCACCAACCCGGGTCATAGCTTCAACGCGTGACGACAGCCAACCGCAGCTTTCGCCAGATGGCCGGTTGATCGCTTTCCGGTCGGACCGGTCGGGCGATCCCGAGATTTGGCTTGCAAACAGCGATGGCTCGGGCGAACGCCAGTTGACCCGGCTGCATGCAGCAATCAGTGCGGGGGCACATTGGTCGCCAAACAGCAAGGAGATTGTCTTTCATTCCCGCCCGGCTGGAAACGCCAATCTGTACATCGTGAATGTTGAAACCGGAGCTTACCGCCAACTTACCACCGGGCTCACCGAGAACTACATGCCTAGCTGGTCGCATGATGGCGAATGGATCTACTTCGGGTCCGAAAGGGAAGGCGGAGAAAAGATCTGGAGAATGCCGGCAAGCGGAGGACCAGCCACGAGGCTGACGAAGAATGACGGGGCCATTGCGCTTGAGTCGCCGGCGGCGACAGATTTTCTATACAAAGACCACCGAGCCGGGCCTCTGGATGCTTTCTCTAGAGAGCGGAGAGGAATCGAAGGTAGTGTCAAATACGGTTGGGTTTGAGTGCTTCACCATGGGGAAACGCGGAGTTTATTTTGAACGCAACGGCGAGGGCTCAGGATTCGTGGTCAGCTTTATAAACTTTTCCGATCATGTTGTTCGCGATGTCGCAACCATTAACGCCCCTGTCGACGACGGCCTCACCGCTTCCCTGACGAACGTTCTATCGTGTATTCGCAGATCGATCACTCGGGAAGCGATCTGTTTCTCGTTGAGAATTTCAAGTGAGCTCAGTTGGTGCGAACAGGGCGACTACTCATCCAGGATGGTTCAGTTTTACCGAGGATGGCGGTCTCTGAAGCTACACCTTAGAAAACGCTATCAGCAACTGATTTTTCGGCTGATCAGTTCCTAACAGTTCCTCTCTCGATTGTTGCTCGAGAATCAGCCAATGCCTACGAACGTGCTGACATTGATTGGCTGTAAAGCCGCCTAACCTAAAACGTCGGTCCCAAGATGCGCTGGCCCCACGACGGGCGCTACGTTGTGCCGTCTTCCTTTTGATACGATCCGGAGTTGAAGATCTGCCTAAAAAAACGGTGCGATCCTCTAGTTGGGTAATTCCATCGAAACGACATCTGCATTGTCCCGCAGGCGATCGAATACGATTTGCTTGCCGTCCGGTGAAACATCAAAATCCTCTACACGATAGCCTGGCTGAAAATCGGTGAGCTTGCGCTGTTCTCCGGTGCGCAAATCGACACGGAAGAAGTTTTGCCTGCGGAAATCACCCTCCAGAGCAATCAGAGCATTCTCGCCGGGAATGAAGCGATAGGATGTTCCTCTGGTGTAAACGACGGAAATGCCTGGAACAGACACGGGCGATTTCTCGGGCGTCACGGCTCTTACGGCAAACTGTCCCCCGCCCTGTTGCTCGGAGTACACAATGAACTTACCGTCAGGCGACCACTCTGGATTGTAGGAAAGAGTGTCCAGCAGTTGAACTGGCTCACCGCCGTCGACCGGGATCTTGAACACATGTGTTCCATCGCCGCGGTCCGCCGCCGCTACGATCCACTTTCCATCTGGTGACCACGAGAGTTCACCTCGGACGTCAAGAGATGGGGCCAGAGTAGCCACGCTTGCGCCATTGGAATTCATAACATTGAGGCGCGCATGCCCCTCTCTTCTATAGGGGAAACAAATTCGTCCTCCGTCTGGAGCTATCGCGGGGGGAGCCACCAAGCCTCCATCGGTCCCCTTCCATAGTTCGCGGGCAGCCCCGTTCTCCAGGCGCCATAAGCCGTCGCTACCGCCACGGCCGGAGAGGAAGAGCAGATAGCCATCACCGAGCCGAGGTCCAAGAGCCCGCGAATTTGGAACCAACATTCGAGCTGCAGACGCTTCCGGCTGTACTTGATTGGATATGGGAATCGTCCACAGGCTCGCACTGGACCGTGCAACGCTGGCTACGACCCGGACTGGACTTGACTTACTGACAGAGGCTGACAGGAACTCGTCTTGGATACCGGAGCTCACTCGATGGGGAATACGATGCTCCACGTCAATTGAATACAACCATTGCCCCGACCCATCCTCGGCAGTAGCGGAATATAGTAAGGTTCGGGAATCGAGCCAGCTAAGATATGCGACCCGGGCGTTGTGATGAGAAATTCGCTCCGGTGTCGAAGCCTGACTTGTGCTTGCTATGGGAATTCGCCAGATGTCCATTTCCTCGGTCGACGGAGTGCCGCCGACAAAATAGATGTAGCGGCCATCGGGCGACCATGTGAGGTAGTGGCAGTGCACGCCGGGTTTCGCCGCAAAAATGCGTCTGGGATTACTCGCGTTGCGGTCCGCGATAAAGATCGGGTCGCCTGCATCGGGAGTACGATAGACCATTCGGCTTCCGTCCGGTGACCACGCAGGTTCCAGGCCCTCCTCGATGAACGGGCGAAAAGCGCCTCCGATCGCTGGTCCGATCCACGTTCTCTCCCTGGTCGGTCTCTCATGCCGGGACTCGACTACCCAAACCTGCGAACCGTCTCCCGAGAACCCCGTCCGCCGGACGGTACTGTTGTTGAAGATGAATCGGGGAACGCTGCCCTTTGTAAGATTGGCGAATTCGCCACTGCCGACCTGTGTGAGCCATACGTCGGGCTCCCCAGAACGGTCCGAGGAAAATATCGCAAATTTTCCGTCAAGGGAGATGGCTGCATCCAGTTCGTCGCCCTCAAAATCGGTCAGTCGCTCCACCCTGGCCCCGACCAGCGGATTGTGCCAGAAATAGTCCCGCTCCCACAGTCTCCACACCACACAGACTGCTGCGAGAACAATCAAAGCAACCAAGGCACCTACCGCGCCGCGAACACATCGCAATCGGCGCTTGAGCAGAATGCTGTCGGTCGAGCCGGGAGGGACGACGGCCAGCCCGGACGTCTGTTCAAACGGGACTGCCATGACAGGATCGGCTGTGAAATGGGACGGCGTTTCCTGAAATTTAACATTAGCTATAAATCTGTACCCCCGCTTGGGGAGAGTTTCGATATACCGGGGCGATGTGACGGAATCGCCGAGGGCTTCGCGAATCCGGCTTACGCAATTATTCAAGCCGCGGTCAAAGTCGACGTAGGTATCGTGGGGCCACAACCTGAGATTCAGATCTTCGCGGCTGACGAGCTGGCCCGCGCGCCGCACAAGAATCACGAGCAACTGAGCCGACTGTCCCGAAAGCCGAACTTTCGACCCCGCCCTAAGAGTTCGCCGTTTGAGTATCCAGTTCAAACGGACCGAAACTTACCCTAGCCACGGTTTGTGCCTCGTGCGCCACGGTTGGCCCGCCTTGTTGGACAAGGCTAACACGGGAAATTGACACCCGGCCATATTTCCTTCCGGGAGTCGCCGAGCCGGTAGGTACCACAAATCATTAGATTTAGATGCCTAGAAATTTGTGACCTTTTTTAGAC
>CAVSTL010000009.1:0-200575 GCA_963730805.1 uncultured Acidobacteriota bacterium
GGGCGGTGTCCTAGGCCGGGCTAGACGACGGGGACGCGACTGCGGCAAAAAATTTGTTGGGAAGTGCCGCTTTGAGAACGAACTCGCTCACCGACACTCTCTGTTTGGAGGTTATCAACTGAGGATAGGTGTGTCAAAAGACTAAGACCCTCCCTTCCATACAAGGCGAGCCTGAAGGGATTCGTTTCCGATACAAAAGTCGTCCTTGGCGGTAGCCGGTACCCGGGCGGCACCGCGTACTGCAACATCTTCCGTATCTTCATAAGTATATCTGGTGGTGAAAACTAGATGCGCATGGGCATCAAGACGTATCTCGAGCGGTAGTCGGCGTCCGGGTCTTCGGGGCGAAGTTGGCCAGCGGACTGCGAATCCTTGAACTCCAGGCGCACTTCTCCTTCGTTTCCCAGGGCTTTCAGGAAGTCGAGAATGTAGTTCGAGTTGAAGCCGACCGCGATGGGATCACTGGCGTAAGGAGTGTCGATCACATCCTCGCTCTCACCAGACTCCGTGGAGCTGGAGCTGATCTTCAGTTCATTGCCCTCGAGACGGAGCCGGATGGCACCGGAGCGTTCATCGGCAAACTGCGCCACGCGCTGGATCGCAGCCGACAACTCGCTGGCCCGCACCACCGCGAACTTTGTGTTGTCGCGCGGCATCACCGCTTCGAAATTAGGGAATTGGCCGGAGAGCCGGCGGGTGCTTAGCGTGCGATGCCCAACCCGGAAAAACAGGGTGTGTTCATCATCTGCAAATTCGACCGTTTCCGCGTCGGAGACGGACAGCAACTGGCGCAGCTCCTCGAGAGCCTTGCGGGGAATCAGCACGCGCTTCTCGCCGCTGATGCCTTCGAGATTCTCCCCGGGCTTTTCTACCCAGGACAGGCGATGACCGTCGGTAGCGACCATGGCGATCGACTCGGCCTTGAGCACCATCAAGGCGCCGTTGAGGGTGTAACGCGATTCCTCGTTGGAGATGGCAAAGATGGTCCGGGCAATCAGGGTCTTCAACGCGATTGCCGAGATGCTTGTCGTGGCGACAGTCGGGAACTCTGGAACTTGGGGATAGTTGGCGCGCGCCATGCCCACCATCTTGGTGTTCGACCTGCCGGAACGGATCTGGACCCAGTGGTTGTCGAGCAGCTTGATGGAGATGTCGCCGTCGGGCAAAAGCTTGATGTAGTCGTAAAGTTTTCGCGCCGGAATGGTGCACGCACCGGGCTTCTTTACCTTCACGGCGGTGCTGGTCCGGATTGCCTGGTCCAAGTCAGTGGCCGTGACGTTCAGGCGGTCGCCTTCGACTTCAATCAGAAAATTCGACAGAATCGGGATGGTGGTCTTGCGTTCCACAACGCTCTGGGTTGCGGTAAGTTCCTTCACCAAATCCTGGCGGCTTACGGTAATCTCCATCGCTGCCCCCTGCGCGACTACTTGCTCAACAGTTTCCACGATCGACACAGACCTACCCCCGCCATCAAGTGCTCACAACCGGGAACCCTGCCATTCTCGTGCTGGCCACACTCTATAACAGCTTACGGCCTATCGGAAACGTCCGGGTTGGATTCCTCTTGATTGTATTCACCTTGCTAACAAACGTCTGCGTGGAAATCGTGGCGATTCTCTGGATTCCCGCCAGCAAACGGTCGCCGGGGTGATCCGAATCCGGAATTTGTTCCGACGCTTCCTTTCCCTGTTCGGCCTGCAGCGCTACGGAGATTAGGAATATATGGGTAATAAGTAGGAACAAAGACAGTAGTCTCCGTAGTTCAGTCAGGAAAAGTGGAAAAGCGGCAGAAGTGGTTCATCAGCAGAAGGTTGGTCAGGCGCCGAATTTCCAAAAGTCGTTTGTGTAAATCAGGATGTTTGGAAAACGCAGCTGCAAACCCCGGTCTAGGACCCATCTTTCGCACGTCTTGCACAGGCGGTTTGAATCTCCCTGTGGATTGCCGATCGTATTTGTGAAAAGTACGTTCCAACCCGCATGAATCAAGGGTTTTATTGAGCCGGGTCCTGCACAGCCAAGGCATAAACAGTGGCACGATTCCCATCTGAGATCTGCGGTCGAAGGGTGATTCCCAAAGCAGTACGGTACAGCTGAAGTGCCTTCATTTTTCATCGGGGCACGGCCACAAGGGCCTACTCTGGGTCTATTGGAAACTGTTGCGGATGGCTTACTGCGTTGCACAACTCGAGGAGCAGGTACGCGAGATGTCAACCCGGGATGCGCCCGGCCGGGAATTTTGCAATGCTATTGCGGAGTTGGCACGGACTGGGCGTTTTGCACAGTTGCGCGGCATCGTTCCGGATGTTCTCTACGACGAACTGTGGGGAAGGTACTGCGAGGATCCGGCAGCGTTTGTCGCTGGCTGGCGGCAACTAGCGCAGGAAATGCGCGAGGGTTTTGTCCAGCATGCCCGGGAGCGCCTGACCTCCCTGACTCGGCTGCAGCGGCCGACGCCTGACGGGCGAACCCCCGCCTGGCAGGAGATCCAGCGTGCTCTCGATCGGCAGGAGAACGATCTGCTCCGAATTGCGTTCGCCCTGGAACTGCTTGCCATGGTCGAACCCGCCGTCGTGCGCGCGACGCAACTGCGGGAGTGCGTCGTAGCGGCGGCCTGCTCCGAGGAGGCCGATCGTTACCTCGACGAGGCGACCCGCTGCTTCTTTTTTGGGCTCCACACGGCGTGTGCTGTGATGTGCCGCTCGGTTCTCGAAGAAGCCATCAAGCAGAAGCTGCCGCCGGCATTGGCCCGCCTGATCCGGACGCGGTATCGCAATGCCGCGACTCTCGGCAACTTGCTGCACGAGGTGAATAACAATCTCAAGCTCACCGGCATCGATCCCGAATTCCTGGCCGTGGCAAATCGGGTGAACGATACCGGCAAGAAGGCGGTGCACCAGGGCCTGTTGCGTGAAGAGGAAGCGCGTCGGTGCCTGCAGAGCGCGCGCGAAGCCCTGCAGTTGTTGCTCCGCTCTTAAACCCCCAGGCAAAGATGCTTGCCGAAGATATCTGGCCCTCTTTCACCATTTGATAGCCAAATTTGTCCTGGTACCTCGAGCGGTTCTCGATTCATTCGGCGTTGAGAGGGCGATAAATGACCCCGACGCATGATTCATCACCGCGGCGGGATTGCCCTGCCTATGGCAACCCCCGTGACCAGCGGCCGGCCTCCACTCTTCTATACTCGAATTAGTCCCATGTCCTACGCGGCAGCGCTTGAACAATTGAACGCCATGGCGCCGGAGCTTTTCACCAGGCCGGGTCAGCCGCGGCGAAAGTTTTCCCTCGAACAGGTGCGGACGCTGCTCGGCGCCCTGGGCGATCCCCACATGCGGTTTCCGTCTGTCCTGATTGCGGGAACGAATGGAAAGGGTTCCACGGCGGCCACGTTGGCGTCGATTCTGATCGAGGCGGGTTTGAAGGTCGGCCTGTACACCTCGCCGCACCTCGAGCGCGTGAACGAACGCATCCGGATCGGCAGGACATTGATCGCGGACGATGACTTCGCGAAGTATTTTTTCCGCGTGCAGGATACGGCGCAAGAGTTGAAGCGCAAGGGACGAATTCCGCAGCTTCCCAGCTTTTTTGAGTGTCTCACGTCGCTGGCGTCTCTCTATTTTGCGGAAAACGCAGTGGACATTGCCGTACTGGAGGTCGGAATGGGAGGGCGGCTCGACGCCACCAACGTGGTGGATCCGCTGCTTTCCGTTATCACTGATATTTCTCTCGATCATATGGAGTGGCTGGGCTCGACCATTGCTGAGATAACGCGCGAAAAGGCCGGAATCTTGCGCCCTGGCGGCATCATGGTGACTTTGCCGCAGCATCCGAAAGCGAACCAGGTCCTTGGGGAAGTGGCCGATGAGCTTGGCCTTCGCGGTGTGAGCGCCACGGCCTATATGCCCCCCATCAGCGTGAGGGCGGCGCAGGACTATCCAGTGGAGGTGCTTGGCACTACGGTGGAGCTGGCCTCCCCGCTTTTGGGCGCGCACCAACACCGCAACACTGCGCTGGCTGTGGCAGCCGCGGTGGAGCTGAACCGGCATCACGGGATACCAGTGACCGCGGCCGCGATTGCCTCCGGCGTCAGCCGCACCAGTTGGCCGGGGCGGATGGAGCGCCTCTCGCGGGAAGGGGCCGAGTGGATTCTCGACGTCGCGCATAACCCCGCTGGAGCGTGGTCCCTGCGAGCAGGGCTCCGCGATGCCAGGGGAGACGGCGACGCCGCGCCATGGATCCTTATTTTCAGCTGTCTGCAAGATAAGCCAGTCGCCGAATTGGCGCAGATTCTGTTTCCCTTGTTTAAACAAGTAATTTTTGCGCCGATTCATAGCCTTCGGGCGACACCTGCCGAGACCCTTCTTGCCGCCGCCAGCTCCACCGGAACGCCGGCAGTCGCTGCCAAGTCGGTAGCCGAAGCCATCGAGTTGGCCCAACGAGCGGTGCAACGAAGAAACGACGAGCCTCCGGGCCTGATCGTTGTCTCCGGTTCGGTGTACCTGGTGGGCGAGGCCCGCGGGATCCTTATGTCCAATGAAGGACATAACCGGAAGATCCCATGATAAGCGGTCGCCCCAATCCCCTGCCGCGCCTGCATCGGTTGCGCAGCAATCTTTTCCAGGCGCCACTCTTTTTCTTGGCCACTGGATTCTTTGGTACGCTCGCGCTGCTTTTCTCCCTTGTGGCCAAGACAGGGCGAACACAGCACCGCATCGCACGGCTATGGGCCCGGCTTTGCGTGCGTCTCTCCGGATCGCGGCTCACCGTCCAGGGCATTGAGAACCTCTATAAGCATCCGGTCGCCGTGTATGCGGCCAATCACACGTCGTACATGGATACGCCGGTAGTCTTTTCTGCGCTTCCCTTTCAGTTCAGAATTCTCGCCAAGAAAGAGCTATGGTCACTGCCATTCATTGGGTGGTACTTGAATCGTTCGGGCCAAATCCCGATCAATACGGAAAACCCGCGGGCCACCCTGTCCAGTCTGGGGGAGGGTGTCAAAGCGCTGCGGTCCGGAATGCCGCTGTTTGTCTTCCCTGAAGGGTCGCGGACACCCGACGGCGAACTTCAGACGTTTCTTGCAGGCGCCGCGTTCCTCGCTATTCGGGCGCAGGTTCCATTGATTCCAGTGGCGCTCAGCGGGGTCTACGATCTTTTGCCAATCCATACAAGGCATTTCTATCCGGGAGATCTTGTGCTAAAAGCCGGAGCGCCGATCGACACAACTAACATGACTCTCCGGCAGGCTGACGAGTTAACGGCGAGGTTACGGTCTGCGATTGCGGAAATGCTCGGCCGTCCGTTGATGGACTGCGATGCCGCAACCTCTCGTTCGATGACTATTGATCGTCGTTAGTCGAGGCGGCGCGGTTGGCTCCTGACATCTGAAACCTGGCCCTGTACACTGTTCTTCGATGAGCCTCCACATTGCCATACCCGAACCGACCAGCAAAGACACTGCGTACAATCTTCGCGCCCTGCCGCAGTACATCGCCGCACTCCATTCGGCCGGAGCGCTGGCCACGGTCGTCCCTTTACATGAGCGGCAGGATCGCGTCGCCCGCCTGCTCGCCGGGGTCCAGGGCGTGCTGCTGCCTGGAAGCGGATTCGATCTCGATCCGCAAGCCTACGGCGAGGCGCGGATCCGAGCCTGCCATGATCCCGATCCAGACCGTGCGGCGGTGGACGAACTGCTGTTGCAGGATGCTTTCAATCTGCGTAAGCCGATTCTCGCCATTTGTTATGGCGCCCAGGCCCTGAATGTTTGGCGGAATGGGTCGCTGATCCAGGATTTGGAATTGGATGGAAAGAACTCTGTGAACCATCAGCCTGGGCGAGAAGTTACTGAGGCGCATCCGGTCCGTATCACTCAAGGTTCGCGCCTGGATGCGATTGCACCTCAGAAGGCTGGAATTCAGGTGAATTCCAGCCACCACCAGGCGCTCCGGGCCGCCGGGGATAACCTCCGGGTAACGGCCGTGTGTCCGGAAGATGGGGTAATTGAAGCAGTCGAGCTCGATGCTCCAGACCATTTCGTGGTTGGTGTCCAGTGGCATCCGGAGCGAACGTACACAAGCAGCCTGTTCTCACGCGGGATTTTTGCGGCATTTGTTCGGGCCGCTGCGGAATGGCAGCCGCGGCAGCTCGAACAAGCAGCTTCCCAGATCTGAGCCATTCATGGGCAATAGTTACGATATCGGGGTGCGCCTGAATTCGCTGCTTCTTTGCTCAGGCTTACCTGAACTCGACTCTCAAGCAATCCATGGCTTTGAAGCATACTTTGCTTTGCTGAAGCGTTGGAACGCGCGCCTGAATCTCACAGCGATCCGTGATGAGGAAGGTATTTTATCCCGCCATTTCCTGGAATCGATCGCATGCGCAAGGACAATACCAGCCGGAGTTGCGACGCTGCTGGATTTTGGTTCCGGGGCAGGGTTTCCGGGGATCCCTATTGCAATGTGCCGTCCAGAAATCTCTGTGACCCTGGCAGAGTCGCAGGCAAAGAAGGCGGCCTTCCTTCGAGAAGCCCTTCGAACTCTCGAGTTAAGCAATACCACAGTGCATAGTGACCGCGGCGAGTCGCTTGCGGGGAGCTTTGACTGCGTAGTGATGCGAGCGGTGGATCGCATGGAAAGAGCTGTTAGCCTCGGGTCGCGCCTGGTTCGTCCTGCAGGCTGGTTGGTACTTATGGCTACAAACGCTGCATTGGGTGGGCTGAAGAGCGCCGCAGGTGCGGAAATTCAATGGCTCGAGGGCGTTCGGTTATCCCTGGGTACCGAACGGATTATTGCAATTGGCGCCCGGTTGGCTTGAAATAGGTGTTCCACGTGGAACATGTGTTTGTCCCCTTCGCCCGCCAATGTTCCACGTGGAACGTGGCGGGCGGGCCGCACATTCATTCGCTACAAAACTCGCGACGTTGACGATCTCGACACAGATTTGGGCCCTTTTACTGTCCAGTTTTCCACTATTGCTCTCTTCGCCAGCCGCGAAAAGGTGAGCCCCACTCTCAACGCCAACCCATGTGAATGGAGCGACTTACTTCCATGCCACCCCCTCCGTTCAGTTCGGCTTTCCACAGCTTGTCCGAATTCTCCACAACGCCTGAGGCTATTCCAGATCGGGCATTCCCGTTACTCTGGAATGCCATGGGGAAAATTGTCGGTATCGTGAACCAAAAGGGTGGTGTCGGTAAAACCACGACCGCAATCAACCTGAGTGCCTCTCTGGCTCTGGAGGGCTTGCGGGTTCTCTTAATCGACTGTGATCCGCAAGCCAACGCCACCTCCGGCCTTGGAGTTCAGCGGGATGATGCCCGGCATTCGGTCTACGACGTCCTTATGGGACACGCTCCGGCGGAACAGGTGGTCCTTCCCACTTCCATCGAGACGCTCTTCTTGCTGCCAGGATCAAAAAATCTGACCGGAGCCAATATCGAACTTGCAGCTGCCGACGATCGCGCCATCCGCCTGCGCCACGCTCTCGAGCCCATGAAAGAAAACTACGATCTTATCCTGCTCGATTGCCCTCCGGCCCTTGACCTTCTCACCTTGAATGTCCTGGCCGCCGCCAACACTCTCATCGTGACGATGCAGGCGGAATACTTCGCTCTCGAGGGCATCTCGGAGCTCATTTCGACGCTTGAGCGCGTGCGGGCTGCCTTCAATCCGGACGTGACGATCGAAGGCGTCCTCCTGACCATGTATGACGACCGGACCAACCTGGCTCAACAGGTCACCGAGACGCTCCGGGAGTATTTCAAAGAACGCCTGTTCAAGACGGTGATTCCGCGCAATGTGCGCCTCGCGGAAGCTCCCAGCCACGGCAAGCCGGTAGCTCTCTATGATGTGCGCTCTCGCGGCAGCGAGGCTTATTTCGAGCTGGCCGGGGAGTTCCTGGCACGCAACAACATTGAAAGCCCAAAGGCTGCGGCACGGAAGGCCGCGGCCTCGGTTCCGAAGGCGCGCGGCCGTGAAATCCGCTTTTGGCCTTACGCCTGAGATGCCGCGCCAGGAAAGGATCGACGATGAATACCGCTGCTCCCGACACTAAACGCCGGGCCTTGGGCAAAGGCCTCGATTCGCTGTTGCCGCGGGTTCAGCCCTCTGGCCCCGCAGCATCCAGCCACGAACCCGAGGGAGGGAAGCCGCGGGAGATCCCCGTCGAGCTCATCGACCACAATCCGTTTCAGACACGGTCGCAGATGGATGAGGCGGAGCTCACCGAGCTGGCAGCTTCGATTGTGGCGAATGGAGTTGTGCAGCCCGTTCTTGTCCGGCCACAGCCAAATGGGCGGTTCCAGCTCATCGCCGGGGAACGCCGTTGGCGGGCTTCCCAACTGGCCAAGAAGGCGACTATTCCAGCCATCCTGCGTCAGGTCTCGGACGAGCAGGCGATGGAAATTACTATCGTCGAGAACTTGCAGCGGGAAGACCTGAATCCGATGGATCAGGCGCGCGCTTTTGAACGTCTCGCGACCGACTTTCATATGACTCAGGAACAGATAGCCACCCGCACAGGCAAGGACCGCGTCTCGGTAGCAAACTTCATGCGGCTGCTGAAGCTGCCAGCCAACCTGCAAGTCCAGGTGGAGGCCGGGGAATTGTCATTCGGCCATGCCCGTGCGCTGTTATCTCTGAAAGATCATCCCGAGCTCGAAAAAATTGCTAAAAAAGTCGTCACACTTTCGCTTTCTGTTCGCCAGACGGAAACCATGGTGCAGAACGTGCTGAATCCCGAGCGTACCATTAAAGCTCCCAAGCCTGAACCGGTCGTGGACCCTAACGTCCGTGAGGTGAAGGAGTTACTGCAGCGCTCGCTGGGCCTGAAGGTCAGCATTGAGGATCATAATGGGCGCGGGCGGGTGATTATTGAGTACTCGCGCCTTGAGGACTTCGACACCCTCTTGGACCGGCTAAGCGCCAAGTAAGCCATGCGCCTCTTCATTGGCATTCCGTTGGCGTCCGCGGTTGTCGCCGAACTCTCCGCGCTTACTGAACAGCTGAAATCACCAGACGACGGGCTGCGCTGGTCGGCCGAGGCGGGGTGGCACATCACGGTGCAATTTCTGGGCTCAACAACAGCGCAACAGTTCGCATGCGTCAACGCAAAGCTTCGTGAGATACGGTACGCGCCATTCGAAATTCAGCTCGAGGAGCCGGGGTTTTTTGACCGGGCCGGTGTGTTCTTCACAGGCGTTCGGCCGTCGCCTGAATTGACGGGACTACAACAGCGCGTATTCGGCGCCACCAGTCCGTGCGGTTTTGATCCCGAAGAAAGGCCGTACCACCCGCATATCACCCTGGCTCGCGATAAAGGCGGCCGGCAGGGTCTGCTGAAACTCAAGAGCCGTATCGCCAGCGTCGTCGAGTTCTCAAATTTCGCGGCGAAGGAGTTTGTGCTGTACCAAAGTTTTCCCGGGCCAGGCGGATCGCGGTACGAAGTACGGGAACGGTTTGGGCTGTTGCGGGCTTGATGAAGTCGCCAAGGTGCCAGACCGGACCTCTGCAGAGAATCAGAAGGCGCAAACGCAGTGGGTTAGTGGAGGATCAATCTTCGGAGTTAATTAGATCAAACCAATAGCCATTCCTCGCCGTCGCAACATACCCGTCTGTGGCCTTGATCGTGAGCTGATGAATCCCCGGTTGATGCGTACTGGGTTGAAAGGCCAATGAATAGCGGTGGTGTATGTCGGCGGCGATAGCCTTGACGGCTTCGTTGAAATCGCGTCGATCGGCGAAGACGGCGTGCGCACCGCCCGTATAGGACGCTAGCTCGGTAGATGTGTGTTCGCGCAATCCTCTAATTTCCGCTTCGAGAAAGGTCGGCGCAAGAGTCTTTGCATGGATGCGGCGAGATGTGCGAGCGGGTTTGGTTTTGGCCGCAGCGAACGTGAGCGAATATACACAGGTGCTTCCTTGGCCGAGGGTCCGCAAAACAACCTCCGGCGTTTTCGTGCTGCCTATGTCTTTTTCCTGACTCAGCAGCAGCACAATGCGGCGAAATCTGCCGGGCTCGCTCTGTAGCTGATCCACCCCAAATTGAACCGCGTCCATGATGGCCGCCCCACCATCTCCGGGACGAAGGTGGGTTAGCGAATGGGCCACCCCGTCGGAACGGACCGGAAAATGCCATATGAGTTCCGGGCGGCTGTCGAACTCAACCAGCATGATCTCGTGATTCGTGGCGTTTAAGAGCCACTCAAGCAAGGCAGGAAGATCGATGTAATCGAGAAAGTGGCGGACGCCTGGGCCGCCAGTTTGCAGAACTACGACGAGCGCGATCGGCTCCTGTTCACTGGAGGCGAGTTTCACCGATTGCCGGATCCCATTGTCGTAGAGCTCAATCTGGGCGATGTCGAGGTTGTTGACAAATTCCCCCGTTGGACCGCGCACCAGCGCGGGGACCGTGACCATCGTTGTTGTGGATTTGAAAACATCGGGTGCCGCGGGAGCTTCAGACGCGCTCTGGGCTGTGACACGCGCGCAGATGAGCAACAATATCAATAAAAGCAGCGTCCGTCGCATCGGTTGGTTAGACTCCGCGGGAGCTAATCCAGTTCGGGTCTGATCAGAATGACTTACGCGTGCGAGGTATATCCCATACCGGCCAGCACGCCGCGCATGTGAGCGAAGCTTTCCACGACGCCGGGCATCGGGTCATCGCCGTGGATCTCATATTCGAGATCGACCCATCCCTGGTAACCAGTCTTGATCAGCGCTTCGAAAATTTCGCGAATGGGCATCTTGCCCTGGCCAACGGCGACTTGGCTTTCCTTTTCTGTGAAACTGGCCAGGTCCTTGATGTGCATGTTGTGCAGGCGCGGACCGATGGAGTGGATGGCTTCGACAACATCGGTGCCGGCGCGAACGGAGTGACCGACGTCGATACAGCAGCCCATGCGCGGGTCCATATCTTTCACGGCCTTGAGGACGTCGAGCGGAGAAGGAAAAACCTTGTCTTCTGGGCCGTGGTTGTGGATGGCGAAGCGGATGTCGTATTGCTTGACGAACTTTTCGATGCGCGGCAGCGTGGCGGGTGCGGGATCGCCCGCGACGATGACCTTGATGCCGGCGCGTTGGCAATACTCGAACTTCGAGCGGATGTCGTCGTCTTCGTCCTTGGGAAAGTAGATGGTGCCGGCTGCGTGAAGTTCGATGCCGTTGGCGTGGTAGTCGGAGGTCGCCTGTGCTTCGGACGCCGCCTCCATAGGGAGATGATCCTTCACGTCCTTGCAGTTGATACTGGCGACCTGCAGTTGCTTGAGCCAGGGAATCATCTGGGCGCGCGTGAAGTTGCGAAAGGTGTAAGTGGCGATCCCGAGTTTGACCGGCGAAGGCGCGCCCGACGCCACTTTGGGTTCGGCCGGTGAAAACGTTGGCGCGGCGCATGCGGCTGCGGCTAAGGCGCCGGAGCGAAGGAGATTACGACGGGAGATACTTGCGCTCATTCGAGGATCCTCAATGAAGAGAACAATGAGTAACAACCGCGACCAAATTAGTTGATCGCGGAGCGAATAACCCAAGAAAAGCTCCGACAATCAGAAGCTAGAAGCTCAGCTACACCTTCGGTTCCCAGCCTTTCTCGTATTCACGGGCCCAGAGCCGCATGGCTTCGCCATCGTTAATGGCCATACAGTTTGCCGGGTTGATGTTCAGATCGCGTTTGACCATCCACGCTGCGTTGGACATCTGAAGCATGGTTACTGCCACGTTGCCGATCGCGACCGGAGCATTGAGCTTTTCGCCTTTGCGGATACCCGCGATGAAGTTGGCGAAGTGCGCGTCAGTCATCGAGTCCTTGCCGACGAGGTCGTCTGACGATGTCTCCTGGCCCACTTTGAACTCGTTTGTCTTTTTGCCTTTGAGGTCGTAGATTTCGTAACCGTCGCGATCGACGAGCACACTTCCGGTGGTGCCCTGGATAATGGAACCGCGATCGCGATTGAAGTGATGCATGTGGTTACAGCAAGTGCATTCCCATGCGATCGTCTTGTCTTCATACTCGAACGTGGTGTTAAGCGTGTCGTAGAACTGCCAGTCGTCCTTGTAGGCATAACGGCCGCCGGACGACGTGATCCGTTGGGGAAAATCGACATCGAGCGCCCAGCGGCACACATCGATTTCGTGCGTGCCATTATTGAGTGTTTCCCCGGTGCCCCAGATGTGGAACCAGTGCCAGTTGTAGGGCTGCACATTATCCCGGTAGGGCTGACGGGGCGCGGGGCCTTGCCACAGGTCCCAATCCAGCGTTGCCGGCACGGGCGCGGCCTTTCCTTCGCCGATCGATTTGCGCCCATTGGTATACCAACACTTGGCGTAGTAGGCACGCCCGATGATCCCGTCGTGTATCTTCTGAACAATCTCAATGGTGTGCGGCGAAGAGCGCTGCTGGGTTCCCATCTGCGCGAGCTTGTTGTATTTCTGCTGCGCCTT
The DNA here is from genome assembly GCA_963730805.1 of uncultured Acidobacteriota bacterium. Taxonomy (GTDB): domain Bacteria; phylum Acidobacteriota; class Terriglobia; order Terriglobales; family Acidobacteriaceae; genus Telmatobacter. The sequence continues at coordinate 12,432 of CAVSTL010000009.1, forward strand.
GACAAGAAGAACGCCTTCAGCCGGATTGTGGCTGCAGGGCTTCTCGACATAGACGTGTTTGCCGGCCTGGAGCGCGAGGATGGCCATGGGCGCGTGCCAATGGTCGGGCGTGGCGATGGTGACAGCGTCTACGTCGGTTTTCTCGAGGATCTTGCGGAAGTCCTTTTCGGTTTTGGGCGCCGCACCCATCTGCTCTTCGGTCTTGGCCGCGAACTTGGAAAGAATGTTGAATTCCACGTCGCACACGTACCCGATGCGGGCCGCGTCCTTGTTGGCGTGGAGTGCGGAAAGGTGCGCGTAGGCGCGGCTGTTGAGGCCGATGACGGCAAAGTTGAGACGTTCGTTGGAGCCCATAATCTGGCTGTAACTGCGAGCCGAGGACGTAATGGCCAGACCGGCCGCCCCGGTAGCAAGTGTGTCGAGAAATTCTCTACGCGTTACCATGGTTCTCCGTTCGCCTCGCCTTTAAAGAGGTGGTTTGAGTTAACTTGAATCCTTTGCGCACGACGCTAGGCGCAAACGATCGTCGCAATTATGCTAATACGCGGCGTCGAGGAGCGGCAGTGAGCGGAAGCGGGGGCGTGCAAGAAGGCACGCCGACAACTGATTCGGGGCACCCCAATCTATATACTCAGCATTTGGGCGCCCACGGAAAGAGGGCGTCATCGAGGGAATCGTTCTTGCCCACAAGCCGCCGGGGATTTTTGAAATCGCTTTCGCGGACGGCCCTGGTTCTGTCGCTCGAAGATGTCCTGGCGTTGGCCGCGCCCGGATTCGCGGCCTCCCAGGCTCGCGAAAAGCCGCAGGGAAGTGCTCGGCAATCCTATGATGCTCCGGCGAGAGCGGCGCCCAAGGGCGCCGTTTCCCCAGTGACCGGAACGCCGCTGGGCGTGCAGTTCGTGGATGCGGCCAAAGAAGCGGGCCTCAACGTCGAGACGATCTTTGGCGGCGAGCATCGCAACAAATACCTGCTTGAAACTACCGGCTGCGGCGTGGCCTTCTACGACTACGACCAGGACGATTGGCTGGATATTTTCCTTGTGAATGGGTGGCGGCTCGAAGGATTTCCCAAGGGTCACGAGCCCGTGTGCCACCTGTTCAAAAACAATCGCGATGGCACCTTTACCGACGTCACCTTGAAGGCCGGCCTGACGCGATCGGGATGGGGGCAGGCCTGTTGCGTGGGCGACTTCAACAACGACGGCTGGAATGACCTCTTCGTGACCTACTACGGGCAGAACGCGCTGTTTCGCAATAACGGAAACGGCACATTTACCGATGTGACCAAAGAAGCCGGGCTAGCGCAGGAGCATCTGCGCTGGAACTCCGGCTGCGCGTTTCTCGACTACGACAAGGATGGGCACCTCGATCTCTTTGTCGGCAATTACATTGATCTCGATTTGAAGACCACTCCTCTGCCGGAAGATGCGAACTGCACCTACAAGGGCATCGTGGTCGCCTGCGGTCCGCCGGGGCTCGGAGGCGGGAAGAACCTCCTGTACCACAACAATGGGAACGGTACGTTCACCGATGTGAGCGAAAAAGCCGGCATGTGGGCCACGCTGGGAACGTATGCGCTGAGCTGCGGCGTGGCGGATCTAGACCAGGACGGTTGGCCCGATATTTATGTCGCCAACGATTCCACGTCGGCGACCCTTTACCAAAATCAGAAGGATGGAACATTCAAGGACCAGGCCATCGAAGCGGGGGTGGCGTATTCTCCGGATGGCAAACCCCAGGCAGGCATGGGCGTTTCGATCGGCGACTACAATCGCGACGGCCTGCTCGACATTGTGAAGACGAATTTCGCCGGCGATACCGATTCTCTCTATATGAATCTGGGAGATGGATCGTTCGACGATCGCACTTACCAGGCGGGCTTGGGGATCAACACCCGATTGTTGGGCTGGGGCGTGAGTTTCATTGATATTGATAACGACGGCTGGCTCGATATTCTCGTCGCTAACGGGCACGTGTATCCCGAGGTCGACGGTACACAGGTAGATGCAGCCTATGCCGAACGCAAATATCTCTATCGCAACTTGCGCAACGGGCAATTCGAAGACCTGAGCATGACGGGCGGAGGAGGGATTACCGCGGCTGCGAAGGCGCGGGGCTTCGCGGTCGGCGACTACGACAATGATGGCGATCTCGATGCTATCGTGAATTGCGTGAACGCGGCGCCACAGCTGTTGCGCTGTGATTCCACCCTCAACCGGAGCTGGGTAAAGTTTCGCCTGGTGGGAAAGAAATCGAACCGAACGGGAATCGGTGCGCGCATCAAGGTTGTCGCGCAGACGGGATCATCCATGTTGAATGCAAAACCTGGCACGCCGCTCACGCAGCTCGAAGAAGTAAAGTCATGCAACGGATATTACTCGGCGAGCGACTTGCGTATTCACTTCGGCTTGAATGACGCGAAGAAGGTTGACCTGGTGGAGATTCGCTGGCCGTCCGGTGTTGTCGACACGCTGAAGGACCTCGACGTCAACCGGCTCTATGTGGTTGAAGAGGGTGGAAAGATTCTCAAGAACGAAGCGTTGGTCCCTGCGAAGAAAAAGTCCTGACGTTTTGAGCCCGTCACCGGATGTTCGGGAAGAGCCCGATTTGCACTGGTCCGAGTTTCTTTGCGCTGTTTGCCGGCGTTCCGCTTATCACTGGGGGTCCATCCGCCGTCGTGGCGCCGCGCTGTTGCACTGCATAACTCTCGCCGGCGGTTGCGGCGAATTCGATCACCCCCCCGTCAACACCCGACGCGACCTTCTTGCCGGATTTTGCGGCGATCACGTCGACCGGCTTGCCTGGCCACGGGTTGCGAATCTTCAGCGGCTGATCTGAGCCGGCTTCGATCACGATCGTGGTGACCGCGCCGTCCCTGGTCCGTACGTCCACCTTGGTTTTTCCGCGAACAAAAACACTGCCGTCGAAGTCCCATCCCGGCGGAATGGCGGGAGCCACGCGGATGAGGCCGTCATAGTCCTGGACGAGCGCTTCCTGCAAGGCGTCCGCCACGACCCCGGTCTGTTCAACGTAAAACTCGTGGGCAGTGGGTTCCCACTTAGCCATGCCATTTACAAAGCCCTGGAACTTTTGCGTAGTGGTGATCAGCGTTGCGCCCACCTCACTGCCTAGGCCGAGGCGCGCGGCCTGGATCGGATCGAAGCTCCAGTCGACGGCCGAAGTATTGGGCCGATGCGCATAGGTGCGCCGAGCCAGCTCAAATAACGGCGAGGTGTCACCGATGATGTCGTAGGGCCAAACCGGCTCCAGCCCAAGGTTCTCGATGTTATGGGCTTCGGCTTCCGGCTGGTACGACTCGGCAATCACGTCTGTGCCATCCGCATCGGCCGAGGCCGCCAGCAGCGTGCGCGGACCGGCTTGCTGCGTTCGCGGCAGCGCCGGGATCTTTGGCAGTGCTGCTTCCATCTGGCGGACCATTTCCGGATCGTTGTCCAGCAATTTGGCGGCGTGGATGGTTGCGGGAAAGAGCGCGAGAATCGCTGCAAGGTTGGTGGTGGGATCCGTCACGTCCCATTGCGTCTCGTGGGCGTTCGCAGGGCTTGTATGCAGCAAACCATCCGGCCCGGCCTTTTGGTACGCAAGCAGAAAGCGCGCCGACGCCGCCATCAACGGATAATTCTGCGCGAGAAATGCGCGATCGCCCGTGGAGAGATACTGCTGCCACACCCACAGCGACACCTCCGCGCCCGTGCTGATGGTGCGCGCGTTGTAGTAGGGCTTGAAATCCGCATCGCAGTCCCTGCCGATCGAAACGGGTTTCCAGGCGGATTCGTACTCGATGCCCGGCCCGTTGAAGCGCATGGTCTCAGGCACGCAAATGCCCGGAAGTCCTTTCATGTGTTCCCGGGTCCAGCTTTCGATGCCGGCGAGGTTCTCGCGGTAGAGATTGAAATAGGTGTCGTTCAACTCCGGCAGGCCCGCGCCAATGTTGGCTGCGACCTGCATGCGCAGGTTCCAGTGCCAGAACGCCGACGGATCCCAACGATGCTCGTCCTGCGCGGCGGAGATCATGTCCGCGATGCCCGCCTGCGAACCTGGATATTCCAGGCCCTTTTCGATGGCCGCCACAAAGAGATAAAGGTTGCGAAGATTCTCCATGTACTCGCCGGCGCCATCTTTCGAAGTGATCTTGATGACGGCAGCGCGCGACCAGAACCCGTTCCACCAGGATACGTGCGCCGCATCGGGTTCGGGCGATAAAGCGCGGCTCGCAATTTCGACCGCATTGCCGGTGCCGTCATAATGCGGAGCGCCCACGATTACGCGGAAATGGCCGTCCGCGTTGGGCTTGAACGAAACCGTGACCGTGAGCGGCCCGCTGACAGTGGCAGATACCTCCCGGCCTTCGGCGGTAATCGCCGAGAGCGATCCGAAAGCGCGCCCCGACGCCCCGGGATTCTTGTCGTCTTTCCACGATTCGGCGAGAAACCCAACGTGGCCTTTTGCAGTTGGCTTGGCGGAGCGCGGCGCCCACAGCTTCAGCACTGCCGTTTGCAGCTCATTGGGATCGGCCCCGCTTACGTCCACGACCAGCGTATCGCTGTGCGGCTCGACGAACGCGGTCGCCTTCATGCCTCCGCCGGCCTCGCGAAACTCGCCCCGAAAAAGATCAAGCCGGCCCGAGTAGTTTTTTCCTCGCGTCAGGGCGCCCAGTCCTGGAATAACCACCTGGCCCGCGGACAACCGATCCGGATGAGTGTCATTTCGATTGAGCTGCGCGGTGAACCCTTCCGCCGACCAGACTGCTACGCCGAGTCGCCCATTGCCCAGCGGCATGGCTTCTCCGGGTTCGACGTTCGGTCTGCCAAGAACGATGTCCGACCGGCCAAGGACACTGGCGACATCCACGCGAAAGCCGCCGTCTTTAGCAGTCCGCGGCTCCTGTGCAGAACACGGCCTCAACAGCATGCAACAGCTGACGGCAAGCCAGGCGAAGCGCAGCGGCGGGATCTTCAAGGGAAATCTCCTCATGCAATGCAGATCACCCGAATTCTACCGTTCGTGGCAGCCTGCGGTCAGAAGCCCAGACTGCCCTGCGGCCGTTCGTGGTCGAGCAGCCAGCGCTTCCGTTCGATGCCACCGCCATAGCCGGTAAGCGAACCGTTCGATCCGATGACCCGGTGACACGGGACGACCACACCGATGGGATTGGAGCCATTGGCCAACCCGACGGCCCGGACTGCAGCCGGACGCCCGATGCGGCGGGCAAGCTCTCCATAGGAAATAGTCGTGGCGCAAGGAATTTCGCGGAGCGCGCGCCAAACCTCGCGTTGGAAAGCGGTGCCGGCGGTCTCGACCGGAAGCGCGTCAATGGCATGGAGGTCCCCGGAAAAGTAAGCGACGAGCGCGCTTCTCAGGCCATGCGGGTCGCTGGCCGGCTCAAATTCGATCTGCATGCCGGGGTTGTGCCGCTCCAGCACACGACGCAGGTCAGCTTCATCCTCCGTCCAGAACGTGGCGCGCAACCTGCTTTCCCGATCCGCGACAACCAACAGGTCGCCGATGGGGGTAACAACGCGATCGACAAGGAGCGTCAGGATTCCCAGCATAGCAATACCCATTCTAAATTTGCGCTCCCAAGCGTCGGCATGAGTGCCAGAAATGTGAGGGCAAATCGGGCATTTCGTCGCAAATGGGGTCTGAGGATGGCTATGATTAGCTCCAGAACGGCGGCGAGTGCCGGCGAGTGTGTCCCCGTGTTGTCGCGCATCTGGTCCCTGAGCATGTTTCTGGTTCTCATGCCGGCTGGTTGCACATTTTTTGGTCTTGCCCCTGCGGTGCGAGCCGCCGTCGTTGCTGACTCGGACCCAAACGCAACCTGCGCCCCTTGTCATCGCGAAATCTATGATCGCTATCGAATGACGCCAATGGCTCGCGCCAGCGGGCGGGCGATCGACGGTTTGATTGCGGCGGACTTTCGGCATGCTGCATCGGAAGTTCACTACCGCGTGTATCAGGAGGCTGGCAAAGTTTGGTTGAGCTATGAACGGGATGCGCATTCTCAAATCTCACCAACGGGCCTGCCCGTGTCGGGCTCCGCTGTTCCTCGGCAATTGAATGGCCGGCAGGAACTCCGCTTCTTTTTGGGATCAGGAAAACGCGGCCGCACGTATCTTTTCAAACAGGATGGTTACTGGTTCGAAGCTCCCATCAACTGGTATGCGAAAAAGCAGGTCTGGGATATGACTCCCAGCCACCTCGCCGATCATGAAATGCCATTGACATTGCCGGTCGATCCAGGCTGCCTGCATTGTCACGCGTCGGGAGTGACGTCTTCTTTGCCTGATGCCCGGAACCACTATGCAGGCGATCCTTTCGCGTATAGCGGCATTGTTTGCGAGTCGTGCCATGGAGACGGATCCGCCCACGTGTCTTCGCAAGGAAAAGCACAAATGCTCAGGTTGAATTCCCTGGAGCCGGTGCGCCGGGACTCGGTGTGCCTGAACTGCCACCTTGAAGGCCAGACGGCGGTCGACCGCTTGGGCAAAAAATCTGAGGACTTCCGGCCCGGAGACAATCTGTTCGACTACACGCAGTTCTTCGTCTACCGCAGTGAAGTTGGATCGGGAGGGCGGGCGACGAGCCAATGGGAAGCCCTGCTGCAAAGCGAGTGCCGGAAGAAATCCGGGGACCGCATGGCGTGCACTACTTGTCATGATCCACATGGGTCGCCCTCGGCCGAACAACGGGTCGCCTTTTATCGACAACGCTGCCTTAGCTGCCACGGCAGTTCCATGACCACGGGATTCGCGGCCCGCCATCACCCTGAAAATCCCGACTGCGTGGCCTGCCACATGGCACGGGCCGCCTCGACCGACATCGCCCATGAACAGGTGACTGACCACCTGATTCGCAAGCGCCTTTTCCGGAACGGGACCCCGCTCTCCGGCTCGGGAGAACTGGAAGCTGTGGGAGGCGGGGTGGCGGGAGATCGCGACTTCGGCCTTGCCTACGCACAGTTGGCTTCCCGAGGCGATCGACAGGCGAGTGAGCGAGCGCTGGTTCTCTTAAGCCGCGTGGAGAAAGAAGCGGATGGGGCCGCGGGCGATGCGGTACTGCACACCGAGTTGGGCTTTCTGGATCAGGTGAACGGCCGCCTCGACTCGGCCGCCGGGGAGTATGAGAAGGCAATTCAGGCCAATCCATTCGATTCGCTGGCCCTGGGCGACCTGGCGCTGATCAAAGCTCAGGAACACCAGTACGAAGAAGCAGAACGCCTGTGGAAGACAGCTTTCGACCACGATCCGGTACAGATTGGAGCGGGAATGAACCTCGCTCTCGTAGAGTGCCAGACGGGCAACCCACAGGAGGCTCTGCATTCCCTCGAGCGGGTTCTGGAGTTCTCCCCCGACAATTCCAAGGCGCGCAGCCTGAAGAACAAGATCCTGAGCGACAAGCTAGCCTGTGCGAGGCGATAGCAACCACGTTTTGATCTCATCGTTTCATTTGGAGATTCCTGTTGGTTTTATCGCAGACCCCAGTTCACCCGCCGCGTCCTGACGCCACTGAATGGGAAGGCCCTGTAGTCAGACAGTTTCGGCAGACTAAATCGCTTTATGCAACCAGTTTAATTTCAATCTCTTAGCGGCGCGGAAAAACGCGGGTCTTGCGGTAATCGTTTACCGGGTTTGACTGCCTAAGTTTTCCCCTCATATTCGCCCTTTGGTAAGGAGTTACGACGTTGACATTAAGTGGCCAGGTTCAGTATTGTTCGATTGCTCCAGGGATCGCCTTTTTTCGTTTTCCCCTCGGTATCTTCCCCCTTCGGAAAGGGCTTCCCAGGATCCTTTAGCGACTGGTGCCATCGCGGCACAGGAGCCTTTTTGAACCCGGTAGGTTCAAGTCTGCCTACGAAGACAACTCACAAGTCGACACAAAAGAAAACGCAAGACCCTTTTTAGGAGACCGCATGAACAGATTTCTTCGCACAGCCCTCGCGCTGGCGTTATTCGCTTGCGCGAATTTATTGCTGATTTCGCCGGCCAGAGCCCAATCGGTTTACGGATCGATCTTCGGCACTGTGACGGATAAGAGCGGGGCCGCCGTACCAGACGCCGCGGTTACAGTCACAGACGAAGCCAAGGGCACGGCCGTTACAGTCACATCGAATGCCTCAGGCGACTACAGCGTACCGCACCTTATACCTGACGTTTACGACATTAAAGTCACGGCCAAGGGTTTCAAGGCATTTGAGACCAAGGGCATCCAGGTCCAGGCTGACACTGCGCCTCGCATCGATCCGACGATGGACGTGGGCGGCGCTGCAGAAACGGTGGAAGTGAACGCCGAATCGCAGCCTGAACTCAAAACCGATCGCGCAGATGTGGCTACGGTCTTCGACCAGCAGCAGGTTTCCAGCCTGCCTGTTGGCGACCAGAACTTCACGAACCTGCAGTTGCTGCTGCCCGGCGCCCAAAAACTGGGCTGGTCGCATGCTGCCGACGAGAATCCGCAGGGTTCGCAACAAATCCAGGTGGATGGCCAGGCGTTCGGTGGAACCGCTTTCGAATTGGACGGCACCGACAACCAGGACCCCATCCTCGGAATCATCGTCATCAATCCCGCCATGGACGCGGTGACCGAAACCAAGATCACCACTCAGAATTTCGACGCCGAATTGGGCAAGGCCGTCTCTGCGGTCGTAACTGCCCAGACCCGTTCCGGCACGAATAAGTTCCACGGCAGCGCCTATGATTTCCGGACGGGCAACGCCAACCAGGCGCGCGACCCCTTCACGCAGGCAACTGGCATAGCTCCCGGTCTCAAGAATCGCTTCGGCGGCTCGGTCGGCGGACCGGTGATCAAGGACAAGGCCTTCTTCTTCGGCAACTACGAAGGCCAGCGCCAAAAGGTCGGCACCTCTGCCAGCGACACTGTACCCACAGCCAACCTGATGAACTCCTGCCTCGGCACCTCCGGCTGCGACTTCAGCGATTATGCGACAGCCTATGCGGGGAAACTTTCAGGCAAGCCGCTGTTGACCAACAACAGCGGGAACGGCGTTGACTTCAGCAACAACATCATTCCCAGCTCGATGCTGTCGGGTCCGGCCTTGACAGTGCTGAAGCTGCTGCAACCCTTCGCGCCCAACACAGGCGGCCCCAACGCAGTGGAGAACAACTTCTCCGAGAACGGCACCGGTCTTTTCAACAGCGACTCGTGGACTGCCCGCGGCGACTACACTCTTAACGAAAAGACCCATGCATTTGGCCGGTTCTCGCGCTTCACGGACATTCTCTCCGGCAAGGTCATGTTCGGCGATGCCGGCGGCCCGGGATTTGGCATCAACGGATACGGCGGCAATTCCAGAGGGGCCAACGACAGCCTCGCCCTGGGCATGGATATCGCCGTCAACGCCAACCTGTTGACCGATTTCCGCCTGGGTTATTACCGGTACGACATCGTCGACTCGAAGTACAGCACGGCAACTCTGGCTGACAGCTGGGGCATCCACGGGATCAACAGCGGCCCCGGCGTCCTCTCAAGTCCCTTCACGGCGGGCGCTCCCGGCTTTGTGATCCACTTCCCGTTCAGCGGCACCCAGTCTCTCGTTGGGGCCGGCCTGAACATCAACCGCTGCAACTGCCCGCTCACGGAGAAGGAAGATCAGGGCCAGATCGTCAACAACTGGACCAAGATCTGGGGCAATCATTCGATCAAAGTTGGGGCGGATCTGCGTTACGGCCGCAACCTGCGCGTCCCTTCGGATACGGATCGTGCCGGACAGCTCGATTTCGGATCTGATAATTCTGGACATCCGGGGCCCACTTCAACCCCGGACGGCGTCAACGGCCTGGGTTGGGCCTCCTTTGTACTAGGGGATGTCGGCCTGGGCACTGCCCAGGCCTTCGCTCGTTACGTATCCACCTCCACCAATGCCAAGGAGTTCCAAAAGCGGACCTTCTTCTACGGCCAGGACACCTGGCGCGTCAACCATAGTCTGACTCTGAACCTGGGACTGCGGTATGAACTGTACTTCCCGGAGAAGGTGAATGCGGCCGGCAATGGCTCGTTGATGAACCTCGCCGACGGCTACATGCACGTGGCCGGCATTGGAGGGGTTCCCAGCGACATGGGGTGGACCATCCCTTATGGGAAGATGTTCGATCCTCGCATTGGCGCTGCGTACCAATTGAACGACAAGACAGTCCTCCGCGCCGGTTATGGACGCAGCTTTGATACCGGCGTGTTCGGCTCCATATTCGGTCACGTTGTAACGCAGAACCTGCCGGTTCTCGCCAGCCAGAGCCTTAGCGCCGGATCGGCAACCGGTACGGTATTCAACCTCTCGCAGGGACCGCCCGCATTTACCTTCCCGACGGTTCCGTCGAACGGGCTCCTTCCGGCGCAGGGCTACGCAGTCCATCCCAAGGCACGCCCCAATCCGCTGCACTTCCCGACCATCGACGCATGGAACCTGGCGTTCCAGCGCGCCCTTAACCCACAGTTAACATTGACCATCACCTACGTGGGCAACAAGGGCACGCACACGTTGGGCGACGCCGACCAGAACAACACCGACCCCAACGAGTCAGCGCTGTTCCTGCCCGGACAATACAGCCGCAACGGGCAGACGCTTCATTGGGATCCGACTGCGCCGAGCATCACTGATCCGGCCACACAGGGAATCGCTCCGGATGGCGGCGTATCCAATGGCCTTCTCCTGAAGCGCTACTATGCCGGTTCGCTGCCTGCGTGCAGGGATCCCAATTACATTTCGCTGGCAGCCCTTCAGGTGCAGGACAAGGTCAATGGAATCCCGGATACGAATCTCGCCGCCGGCCAATGCGGATGGACGCAGAGCATCAACTACTATGGCGACGACCAGAATACGGAGTTCGACGCTCTGCAGGTCACCCTTGCACAGTCCATGTGGAAGGGCCTCGCGTTGACGGCGAATTACCAGTGGGCCAGCGCCTTTGGCGACGCCAACGGCTTCTGGACCTGGAGCCACGTCGTCACCCACTACCGCGACAGCAATGTACGCAACCAGCAACTAGTGGCCTACGGCAGCTACGATCTGCCGTTCGGCAAGGGCAAGCAGTTTGGTGCGGGTGTCAACCATGCCACCGACCTTCTCATAGGCGGCTGGCAATTGAGCACGGTGACGGACTGGTCAAGCGGCCTGCCTTTCGGCCTCGGGTTCAGCAGCTTCGGCACCAATCAGAACTGCACCTACGACACAGGGCAGTCCGCGGCTCCCTGTCGTCCCAACGCGCACGGCCGTATGACTACCCACATGTCCGGTCCGATATTCCATGCTCTGGCAAACGATCCTGCGCACGGCACGATCACGAAAAGCTTCTGGACGCCGCAGACACCGGCAGGTGGGCTCTTCTCGTTCCCGGGTCTCGACGTTGTCGGCAACGCTGGCAACAACAACTACTTTGGCCCGGCATTGTTCAATTCGGACCTGGCAATGAGCAAGACGTTTTCGATTCATGAAAGCATCGGAATCAAGTTCCGGTTCGATGCCTACAATGCTTTCAACCACATTTCCTCGGGCAATCCGAGCAACACTGACATCTTCAGCGCCGGACCAATCGACCAGAACAGCGGTAATGGCGGTAATGGCTACGGCGGCATGGCAAATGGCTCGCAACCCCGTCAACTCGAATTCTCGCTCCGAGTTACTTTCTAACCGTACCCACGAACCACAAACGAGGGGAGCTTCGGCTCCCCTCGTTTTCGTGAGCGCGAAATCTGGCGGGCCACAATCGGGCGGTCCTTGTGCGCCGACTTACACTTGGAATCAGGTTCTCCCGCATGCAACGCGTCCAGCTCATTGCACTGGTTCTCATGTTTCCCGGTTTTTCGGGATTCGCGCAAACTGCCACTCCGCCTGTGCCGGGAGACGCAGCCAAGGCCCCGACCTTCGAAACTGCGCAGAATCTCGCCGGACGTGGCCGCCTCGACCAGGCCATGGCCATCCTCGATCAACTTGCTGAGCAGAGCCCGGAAGCCTCGGGAGTCGAGCGTCTGCGCGGCATCATCTTTTACCAGCGAGAGCAGTTTGCGCCGGCTGTCGAAGCATTCCAAAGAGCCGTGGCCCAGGACCCGGCTGACCGGGAAGCGATGGAGCTGCACGGCGTGAGCCTGTTCCGAATGGGACATCCCGGGGACGCGATTCCGCTGCTCGAAAAGGCTCACGCAGCCGTGGAGCGGGCCAACATCGATCCCGAATACGTTCTGGGGCTTTGCTACGCTGACGTCGCCCGCTACGACGACGCCCGCCATGCGTTTGCGACGCAATACGGCTTTGGGCCCGATTCGCCGGAAGCTTATTTACTCGCCGGCCGCCTGTTTCTGCGCCGCGAAATGCGCGAACAGGCAGAGGCGCAGGCAAGCAAAGCTCTGGAACTCAATCCGTCCCTCCCCCTGGCCCATGAACTGCTAGGCGAGGCGGCGCTGGCGAAAGGCGATGTTCACAGCGCGATTCGAGAACTGGATGCCGAACGCAAGCTCAACCCGCTAGACGGCCTGATTTACGACAGGCTCGGCGATGCATACCTTCGCGGCGATCGATATCCTGAAGCTCAGCAGGCGCTGAATCGGGCCGTTTTGCTGGAACCGACTACTACGGGTCCGTACATCCTGCTGGGACAAACCTTTCTCAAGCTGAACCAGCCCATCCAGGCATTGCATTATCTTGACCGCGCCGCGAAGATGGACCCCTCCAATTACATCACGCACAATCTGCTCGGTCAGGCGTACAAGGCCATCGGTCAGGTCGCCGAGGCGAACCGTCAGTTCAAGATGGTCGTAGACCTGCAGCGCCAAAGCCAGCGCACATCGGCGGGAAAGTAGCGATGCGCTTCGTAACCGGACACGACGTCCCAGGCTACGGACGGACTTTCGGTTCGCTCCTGGTTTTAACCCTGACCGCGGCGTCCTTTTTCGCTCAATCGCCAAAGCCGGCCACCCAGGACGCCGTCAAGAATGCCGACGCCGCATTTCGCGCGGGATACGCCGCACAGCAGGCGGGCCAACTCGAAGAGGCCCGGGCGCGCTTCGCTGAAGTCGTGCGACTGGCCCCGCAAATCGCGGAAGGTCGCGAAGCGCTTGGAGCCGTTCTGCTGGAACTGAGCCGGCCCGCCGATGCCATTCCCCAATTAGAGGCCGCGGCACGCCTGAAGCCGAATGATCAAGGGATCGAGACCAACCTTGCCTACGCGTTCGCTCAATCGGGCCAGCCAGCCAGGGCTATGGTGCACTTTGAAGCGGTTCTTCACCTGTCTGGCGCAGCAGGGGCGTCGCCACTCGACGCGGTCTTTTACGACGCCTATGCCCGTGCTCTCGCTGCCGACGGAAAACGCGCCGAGGCGCTGCAGCAGTTCGCCATCGAAGAAAAAATCACCGGTCCGCGCGCGGATCTCGAAGACGCCATCGGCGCTGTGCAGGCGCAGATGGGCAACTGGGCCGAGGCACGTGAGGCGTTCGAAAGGGCGCTCGCCGCTGATAACTCTTACCGGAAGGCCCGGCTTCACCTGGGCGTTCTCGATCGCCAGCTGAACAATTTAGCGGGATCGCTCGAAACTCTCGAAGCGGCCACCCGGACCGAGCCGCCCGATGCGGAAGCCTTCGCTGAATACGGCCGCACCCTTGCCGCCGCGGGCCACGACGAAGCGGCGGAACCGGCGTTCGAGCTCGCCCTCAGATTGAATCCCAGTTTGCCTGGAGCGGCCGCCGACGTTGCAATGAGCCTGCAGCGGATGGGCCGTCAACAGGACGCAATTCCCTGGTTCGAAAAGGCGCTGGTTGCCGAACCCCGTAACGTCAGTGTGCTTGCCAATCTTGGTTTGGCCCTAACCCTCACGGGCAAAGCGAAAGAAGCCCTGGACTGCTTCGCGCGCGCCCAGGCATTAAGCCCCAAAGACGCGAGCATATTCAAGGACCGCGGAGTTGCACACATACAGTTGTCCGCCTTCGAAGAGGCGATTCAGGATTTCAAAACCGCGCTCGCGCTGGATCCGAAGGATCCGCAGATTCACTACGACCTGGGGCTGGCCTACAAATTCAAGGACCGGTTCGATGAAGCGATTGCGGAGTTGAGGCAGGCCGGTCAGATGGACCCGAACCTCGAAGACCCGCCCTACACGCTAGGCATTACTTATATGCAAACGGGCAAGCTCGACGAGGCAGTTGTTGAGCTCCGCAAAGCAGTTGGCCTGCGCGCGGACAACGGCAACGCCTGGGCGATCCTGGGCAGCACCCTCAAGCAGAACGGCAAGCTCGACGAGGCCGCGGAGGCGCTGGAGAAGGCCATTCCGCTGCAGCCCGGACAGCCCGGTCCGCTGGTGACGCTGGCCGGAGTGCTCTCGGAGCAGGCCGCTGAGTTATCCACCCAGGCGGAAGCCGCAAATGCCGTGGGTGACGGGCCGAAAGCCGAGGAATTGCGCGGCCGGATGAAGGAACTCCGCGCTCGCGCGACCGAATATCGCCGCCAGGGAGCTGAGCTGAGCCGCGCGGCCGTCAACAGGCAACGGGCAAATTTCGCACTCAACGCCGGAAACCAGGCATTGCTCCATGGGCAGATAGCCGATGCGGAGTCGCGTTACCAAGAATCCATCGCAGCGGACACGACCTTTGCTGAACCTCATCGCCAGCTTGCTATCGCCTACGAGCGCCAGGGCCGCTTGCAAGATGCGGCCGCCGAACGCTCCAGGGCGGACGAACTTGAGAAGGCGAAATAGCCGCGTCCCTATTTGTGTCCGGTGTTGAGAAGCCGTGATACACCGATCGTGTTCGTACCGGCTATGTCCGGCGCGCCGTCTCCATTCACATCGAGCACGACGCCTTTGCCCATCTCTCCCTGGTAGTATTGCGGAGTTTTATTGAGCAGTCCGCCACCGGCGCCGAACAGAACCGCCACGTCCGCGCCGTTGGAAAGCAATCCAAAGAAGGCGACGTCCATCTTGCCGTCGCGATTGAAGTCGCCCGTCACGATGTCCGTGCTTGCGGGGTACCCAGATGAGGGATAGGAATAGGTTGCTGTTGAAAAGCCGCCCTGTCCCTTGCTCAGATTGACGCCGAGATTGATGTAGGTCGTGCTCCCTTGCATCGTAGTGAAGGTATAAAGCACGTCGTCGAGCCCATCGCCATTCAGGTCCGCGGAAATCAGGTTGTAGGGAAATCCGGGGATAGATTGCTGATGGCTCACCGTGAACGAACCATTTCCATTGCCGGAGAGCGTGTAGACGAAGACCGGCAGGGTCCACCCCTGCATAGCGGCGTCATACGTGGAAGACGCGACCGCCAGGTCTACGGTGCCGCTGGCGCGGAAATCTCCCGGTGCGAGAGCCATGATCGCCCCCAGACCGGAGGGCAGCGGGATTGGCTTGCCGAATTGTCCCTGGCCGTTGCCGAGGGCCGTGCCCCAGTCGCCCACCAGGTCGAGCTTGCCGTCGTGGTTTACATCCACAAGGAAAGCAGTATCGCTCCAGGTGCCAGCGGCAGGCGCACCCAGCAAGGTGTAGCTTGCCGGGGCCTCAAATGTGCCATCGCCGTGGCCGAGAAGAACGGCCAGGTCGGGAGTCGTATACGGCCGCCCCGAAACAGTGTTCATCATCATGGCATTGCGTGTGACCACCAGGTCGATCTTGCCGTCCCGGTTCACATCCCCTGCGGCAATCGCTCCCCACTTGACGGGAATGGAATAAGTCTTGGGAGCACTCAGATAGCCTTTTCCCGTGCCCAGAAACACACGAACCGACGTGCCAGTGCATGAACTGCAAATGGGTTCTGCCACAACCGCGATGTCCTCGATGCCGTCGCCATTGAAATCACCCTTGGCAATGGAGCCGGCGTAACGCGCCTGGGCAATGACGGGCGCGTCGAATCCCCCGTCGCTGGTACCCCAGGCGATAGCATAGTGCTTGTAGGTCACGGTGATCGCATCCACGTGGCCATCGCGGTTCATGTCGCCGAATGCAACCGGGGTGACCACGCTGCCATAGGATCCGCCGAGGTTAAACGGCTTCGGGTTGCTGAACGTCCCATTTCCCTTGCCGTAATAAACCGAAACCGCGACGGCCGAGGACAACGAGACAATGGCCAGATCGGGAATTCCATCTTTGTTCATGTCGCCGACGTACACTTCTGTTGGCATGACGGGATTTCCATATTCAATGCTGCTGATCGCAGTCCCGAACGTTGTATCGAGCGTTGCCGACGTGGTGAACGTTCCGTTGCCCTTGCCGAGCATGACGACCGAATTCTTTACTGAGTTGAGCACCAGGTCAAGATGGTGGTCGCGGTTGAGGTCGCCTACGCCGGCGGAATAGGCATTCACGTTGTACGTCGCGCCGGCGGTGAAGCTTCCATCGCCCTTGCCCAGCAGGATCTGGGTCTCAAAGTTGTTCTTGATCACCAGGTCGCCAAAGCCGTCGCCGTTGAAATCGCCCGAGGCCAGCAGGTCGGCAACGGTCAAGCCCGGGTAGATGGGTCCCGCGCGAAATGTACTGTTGCCGTTATTCAGGTACGTCTCGATCGTGGATTCCCCATACTGGTCCCCGCTCACAACAATGATGTCAAGCTTTCCGTCATGATTCAGATCTTCGATAAGCTCCGCGGGTTGGAATCCGCCGCCGGCCAGATTCACCGGTGCCTGCACGCGAAACGTGCCATCCCCATTCCCATAGGCAATGATGAGGGTAGCAGGCCCGGTGGTATCTCCGTGATCATCAACGGGCGCTGGAAGAAGCGTGACAATGTCGGTCTTTCCATCACCGTTGAGGTCGGCCGTGACGGTGGCTTTGATCGTGGCTCCTGCCGGGACCGAGGTAGTCTTTTCCGTAAAGGTGCCGTTGCTATTCTGGAGCATCACCGCGGCTGCGCTGGCTCCAGACTCGTCGGTGCCCATGACAAGGAAGTCGGGCCGGCCGTCACGATTGAAATCGGCGATTCCGTACACCAGGCCAAAGAATGGGGTCGATGGGGCGGGGGAAACGGTTATGAGGTGGTCGGATCGGAACTGCTGGCCGTTTGAGGAGAATGGAAGCACAAAACTGCACAAGGCAATCAAGGAAAGAACCAAAGATCTGGAAAACATGGAGGGAGCCTCTGGAGCGGACTACGATCGTCTAGTCAGATGCCGGTCTTATACGCTTCCGTTTTCCGCTTCCCGAGATTTTATTTCGCGGTCATTGGCGGCGCGCTTTTAAAAAGGCGGTGCGGTCAACGTCGGAGGGGATCTGCTTCGCCGCTTCGCGATAGATATAGTCCAGGTCCTCCGATTGCGCGGCGAGCTTTTTGATCACAAACTTGGCCACCGGCCCTATGTAGACTGCAAGCTTGCGGCTGATGTCCTCTAGCGTCAGATTCTGCAGGCCGCTGGACGAACCGGACTTGCTTTGGAGGCGCTGGGTCGCGAACTGACCGCTCCCGGAAGGCGTGGGCATGGGAAGCGGCGCATTTGACGGCGCGCCCGGCACTGGCTCCGGAGTATGCGCGGCCGCCGGGATGGGCATTCGCACGCTCGCGACGGGAGGAAAGGGTAGAGGCGCGGCGTAGGTGTGGCCTTCTTCGCTGGTTGCCGGCGTAAGCCTGAGAGCATGCAAAAACTCATCAGCTGTCGCGAACCGCTGTGCGGGGTCCTTGGCCAGGGCCCGCATCACCGCGTCGGACACCAGTATCGGGACCTGAGGAGCTATCTTCTCCGGAGCCACAGGGACCTGGTTGATATGCGCCATCATGATCTCGTAGTTGTTCTCGCCGGTGATCGGCAGCTTTCCCGTGAGCATTTCATACAGAGTCACGCCAACCGAGTAGATGTCTGACCGCGCGGTGGCCTTGCTGCCGCCAATCTGTTCGGGCGACATGTAGCTCAGCGAGCCGAGCAGGTATCCGGCGCGTGTCAGTTCGGTTCCATGCCCGGTGATGGCAATTCCAAAGTCGAGCAGCTTTACAAATCCGCCGTCAGTGATCATGATGTTCGACGGCTTTATATCCCGATGCACCACGCCGAGCCGGTGGGCATAGGCCAGAGCGTTCAGTGTTTGTGCGATGTACTCCAGCGCCTGCGGAAGGGTGATCGCCATTCGGGCACGCAGGTCGCGCAGGGTTTCGCCATGAATCAGCTCCATGATC
Source organism: uncultured Acidobacteriota bacterium (assembly GCA_963730805.1). Taxonomy (GTDB): domain Bacteria; phylum Acidobacteriota; class Terriglobia; order Terriglobales; family Acidobacteriaceae; genus Telmatobacter. Next base: position 30,540 of record CAVSTL010000009.1, read on the forward strand.
ATGGCCAGCTGGTTCTCGTAGTAGAACGCGGTGTGGAGCTGCGCGATATGTACGTGGTTGAGGGTGGCCAGGGTCTGGACTTCACGGCGAAACCGTTCCACCATCTCCGGCGAGCCCTGGTCCGGAAGCAGAATTTTCATGGCTTCGCGGCGCTGCGAGATGAGGTGCTGCACCTCGTACACGACACCGAGGCCGCCGGCGCCGAGCTTCGCTACCACCTCATAGTCGCCGATCCTCTGCCCTGGTTCGAATGCCATTCGAGTTAAGCCTTGTGGACTGCGGGGAATGCGGCCGGGCTGGTCCCGGCCGTATCGTCAATTGTAGAGGGTCCTCAAGACGGACACCTTGATTTCCAAAGGCTTTCGAATACCGAGTTCGGGTATGCCACACGATAGGTCTTCGTAGCAGGCGCGCGCGCCAGGCCGCCAGATTGCAGCCTCATTTTGGACTGGTATTGGGCTGGATCGTGATTTTGGTCGAGTAGTCTCCGTCGTCGTTGTCGATGTGGATCAGAGCCGGCAGCTGGCCGGAACCAAACGGGGCAAAGAACGGATAGATCCAGGCGTTGGTGAGAATCGGCTCCTCGGGACCGAAGACGCCGTTCGCTCCGCCGGCATACAGGGAAGAGTTTTGCACGTCGTTGACGTCGAGGTAGCCATCGCCGTTCATGTCCATCAGCAGTAGCGCATGAGTGGACCCGGGGGTCCCGTTCAATGAATTGATGCTTCGACTGGAGGCCCAGTAAAACCCGCCACTCTGCTTGGCGAGCAGCGTAGCCAGTCGCGGTTTTGCTCCTGTTACTCCTACCTTGGCTCCATCCAGCACGAGCAAGTCGGTCTTGCCATCGTGGTTAAAATCCGCGGCCGCTACCGAGTAGGGCGGTCCGTCGATGGTGTAGCAGACTGTATCCGGCAGAAATGTCCCGTCTCCCTTGCCAAAAAGGCAATGTCCCGCGAACTGGTTGTTGGTCCCCGGCTGCGGATTGGCGTCGAACCAGGCGATATCGATATTGCCGTCGCCATTGAAGTCGCCGACCGCGGGGACCGTCGGATTTCCGGGAATTACGGTCGAGAAGCCGCTCTTGAAAACGCCCCCTCCCTGATTGAGGTACACGTTTACGGCCGCGTGATATACATTGTTGACGATATCCAGGTAGACGGTGACAAAATCGAGCTTGCCGTCGTGATTGAAATCTGCCGCCGAAAGAGGCACGGCCAGGGACGGCGTACCGCTTCCCCCTATCTCGATTGGCTGCGGAATGCTCGTGGTTTGCGTATAGTTCCCCTTTCCATCTCCCAGCAGGACCGCGAACACTCCTGGATGACCAATGAAGCCGGCGTACGCGAAGACTTCGTCGGAAATGCCGTCCCCATTCACATCGAAGAAGCGGAGACCGTTGGGAGAGTAGGTATTCGGAGTTTCACTTACGGTCACGGGTCCGGAAAAGTTTCCGTTCCCGTCTCCTACATAAATGTAGGTGCCCGTCGAGAGCGCCACGAAGAGGTCGGTTTTTCCATCTCCGTTCATGTCCATGGCGGCGTTCTGGTTGAGCACGGCCGGAGACGGAAAGGGGACGTACTGGGGAGCGCCGAAAGTGAAGGCTTGCGCGAAGAGGGTTGGGCCGGCGAGCACGGCAGCGAGGGAAGCGAGAACGAGAGTCTGCGGACGGGGCATGGTCATGGGTGGCTCCTGGGGAAGATGACGGGTAAACCATGCGGAGCTTCGGAGCCTGGAAGACCGCGAATCCTGATACATACTGAGATGCAGTTTCACGGGAGCCATGACGGAGCAGCGAGCAATTCACTTTCGTGGCGCACGCTCCAATCTGTACCCGGGATCCTCCTGTCGTCCTTACTCGTCGAGGAGAACCACCAGGCTAAGCTGCGGCGAAGGAATCTCCGCGGGCACGTAAACTCCCACCTGGCGCGTTTGCATGATGTGTTCCCAGCAGGGACCGGTGCGCTGGATCGAGAAGTACTGGCTCTCGACGCGCGCGGCGATCTGCACGGGCGGAACGGAAAGGTGATTGAGCACCAATCCCGGGAGAGCGCGCTTGATGAGTTCCACCACGAATCGCGCCGAGCAGACCTTGGTGAGCTTGGGAACCTTGGCGATCAGGTCGGCTTCCCCGATGGGCGACTGTATTTCGAGAACCCAACGGCCCGGCCCAAGGCACCGCTCATCTTTCACATCGCCGTTGTAGAGGAAGCTCTCCACGGCGCTGAGCGGAATCTTGATCGCTTTGGACGGCATCACGATTTCGAGATGCCTGCGGATGTGCTCGTCGAGCGCCGCGAAGCAGGTGTCAAGGTTCCAATGATCGTAAGCGGGCAGCGAGCGAGGATGGACCTCGAGCCCGAACGTGCACAGCGCGCCGCCCAGCCGCGACATCTCGCGAAACAACTCCTGGGGATGCGCATGCTGGCAAAGCAGAAAATGCCTCAGCGCGGGAATGTTGGTGTTGAGCGCGTGCAGAAACCAGTACTGGGCCACGTGCCGTGCCGAAGTCCCCGCCTGGAAGACGCCATTCTTTTGCTGTTGTTCCTGAGTGAAAACCGTGCTTTTCTCGTCGAGAATCTCGATCAGCCGACGCAGCATGCTGCCCAGCGCCGGACTGGAACTGATGCTGAGGCACGGCGGTATGAACGTCGGATCGGGCTCGAAACGCCCTGTGCCGTCGCGCAGCAGGCGCACCACGGGAAGATTGACGTAGCGGTCGGAAAGCTCGGATTCGGCGAGTAATTGAAGATTCTTCCGGCCCACCTGGATGGGCTTCTCGTCCAGCCCGCTATTCTGGTCAGGCAGCTTCTGTTCGGCGGCGATGTAGCGTGTCGAATTAGCGCTTCCATTCAGGGTCGTGTTCTGGCCGTCGCGCACAAGCACCGGCACGGCGAGGTGCATGGTCAGATGATCGGCGACCGGAGAAAACAGGGAGCTGAATTGCCGCGCCGGCGGCGCGGGATCGGAGCCTGGCAGATCGAAGGCTAGGCCGTCGGCAAACAAGCCCCGCGCATGAGTCACCACAAGGGAGCCGTTGCGAAGCGCATCCGCATCAAACTGCAGCCCGGCGAATCCGCACGCATCCCGCCACAGGCTGCTCGTCACGAAGTTCAGCGCGTCTTCGAAGTAGCGGTTCTGCGCCTGAAAATGATGCGGCCCGAGATACATTCCTTCAGACCAGACGGGCTTGGTGAGCATCCTCATAGCGACCCGCCAGTCTGGGCCTGCGGCAGCAGGATCACCAGTTCCATCTGCGGATTCGCGATGTCCGCCGGAACGTGCGCGGCGAAGTTGCGCGCGCGCGTTACGGTGTCCCACGCCGCGCCCGACTGATTCAGACTGAAGTACTGGTACTTCATCTTGATGGGAATCGCGCTCGGCGGGCTGGGAATGTGCGTGAGCGTGATGCCGGGCAGAGCGTTGCTGATCAGCTGATCGATGTGCGTCGCTGAGCAGACTTTTACCAGCTGCGGCACTCGCCGAATGATCATGTCTTCGCTGGCATCTGCGGATACCGCAAGATACATGCGCGTATTGGTGAGGTACCTGTCCTGATCCACCGCGGTGGCGTAAATGGTATTGTTCACCTGCTTCAGCGGCAGCGAAACCACGTTGGTGGGGACCACGGTTTCCAGCAGGATGCGCAGCTTCTCGTCGAGATCGGTGAAGACCTTGCTCAATTCCCCGTGGTCGTAAAGCGGCAGATCGCGCGGCCGGATGGTCGATGAAAACGTGGTGAGCGAGGCCCCCAGCTGGGTGAGCGCGGAAAAGAGCTCCTCTGGGTGGCAGCGCTGGCCCTGGAGTAGATGGCTGAGAACAGGAATGCTGGAATTGACCGTGTAGAGCAGCCAGAAGTTCGCGATGTCCGCGGTCGTGAAGTCCGCCAGGCTCTGGTTCTTCTGGCGCCGGCTGCCCGAGAGCTGTGTGCTTTTGGCCGAAAGGATCTCCAGGATGCCATTGATCAGGCCGCGAAGGTAGTCGCTGGCGCGCACTTCAAGCAGCGGCGCCACGAAGCGCGCGTTGAGGCGAAAGCCGCCGGTCTCGGTCTTCTCCACGTTGGCCACGCGCAGCGCGGAGCTGCCTTCGCGGGTTTCGTTTTCTGCCAGCAGGCGCAGGTTCTTGCGGGCGATCTGGATCGGCTTTTCGCCCATGCCGGTGTTGTCGTCGCGGACGGAGGCGATTTCCGCCAGGTAGCGCGAACTCGCCGTCCTGCCCAGTCCCGCGACGTTCAGGCCCTTGTCCTTGTAATCCGGCACCGTGAGGTAGAAGTCGAGATTGCGGACATCGGGATCAAAATACTCGCCGATCGATTTCGACGGCGGAGGCTGGTCCGGCCCCGGAATCTCGAAGGGAAGGCCGTCAGGAAAGATGCCGGAGGCGCGCGAGATGGCCAATTGTCCGTCCGCCAGCAGTTCCTGATCGAGCACGACTTCGTTGAAGCCCCACGCGCAGAACTTCAGCGACTGTACCCGGAAGTTCATGCTGTCTTCCAGGAACTTGTCCTGCAGCTGCAAATGCTGGGGCGTCAGAAAAGTGCCTTTGCTCCAAAGAACTGGCTGTAGCTGTTTCATGGGCAATGACCGGAGCGGTTCCCCGAATTCTTAAGTTGCGTGGCATCCCTGGCCTCAAAGCCGAGACCTGGGCAACCAGATGAAAGACTGATCGAAAGCTCCTTAAAGATAACAAGCCACTTTGGAGGGAGCAACCGCGCGGCGCCTGTTGTACTTGGTTAACCGTTCATCTTGGTACCTTTACTGCCGTCATCGGCTTCGTCGGGAGCCGTCGGATCTGTGGGATCGGTAGGATCGGCCGGGCTGGTCGGGCTCGAGCCGCTTCCAGAACCGGCCGCCCCTCCGCTGTTGATCATCACCAGGGGCGCGCCGCTGATCGCGATTCCCGCGGGCCCGATATCGATAAAACTGCCGCCCGCCTTCAGAGACAACTGCATTCCCGCCTCCAGCACCATCGTCATGCCCGCCTTAAGGTGGATCGCCATCCCCGCCTCGTGCGCGTAATTCTCTCCGGATTTCTCATACATGTTTTCTCCGGCCTGGATCGAGACATTCTGGTCGGTCTTCTGGTTCCAGTTGCCGGAAACGTGGTGATTCATGTCGCCGGTAATTTTCTCGCTTTGCTTGCCCGCGATTTGGAGACTCACATCTCCGGTCACTTTCTCCAGTCGTTTCCCGCCAATCTGGATCGACTCGTCTCCGCCAACCTTTTCCGTGCGCGTTCCTCCCACCTGGATCGACTCGTTTCCGGCAACCTTTTCCATCCGGTCCTTCTGGATCATGATGCTCTGGTTATTCCCGATCCACTCCCGGGAGTCGTTCAGGATGCGTGTGTCATAGTCCTTCTCACCGCGCACGAACACCTGTTCGCTGCCGGTCTTGTCCTCAAACCGAAGCTCGTTGTAGTGCGCAGTGCCGCCCCCCGTGGAACTCGACGTCCGGAACGTGCTGCGGGTGCCGTTGTCAGGAAGCGCATAGGGCACGGTCTGGACATCGTTGTAGACGCGGCCGGTAATGATGGGCCGGTCGGGATCGCCCTCGAGAAAACTCACGATCACTTCCTGGCCCACGCGGGGAATGTTGATCATGCCCCATCCCTGGCCTGCCCAGTCCTGCGACACCCGAACCCAGCAGGACGTCGCCTTGACACGGTCCCAGGGAAATAGCACCAGGACCCGGCCCCACTTGTCCACCCAGATCTCTTCGCCATCGCCGCCGGCTTGCTGATCATCGTTGCTGTCCTGATCCGCGCTCTTGCCCACCACCACCGCCGTCTGCGGTCCTTGTACAAAGGGCTTGGGCGTGAGGCGCGCCGGACGAAACGGGACGTCCGCAGGAATGCACGCAAAGTTGTTGGTGTACGTGTCTGCGCCGCCGCCGGCATCGTCGCGATAGGTTCCCGCCACCGAGGCCACATGCTGGATCTCGGTCAACAGGTAGGAGGCGTTCATGGCATCCAGGGGATGCTCCTCGAGATTGAACTTGTAGCCGGTGGTGAAGGCGCGGCACACGCTGGCCCCGTGCCCAATCTTGTGCGAAGACTCTTCTTCCTGCATGCGCAGCTTGGCCATCGCCGTGCCGTCGGATTGGGTTCCATGCAGACCCGGATAATCGAAGATCTCCATTGAATCATTACTGCCGACGGTGTAGATGGTCGATTCTGAAGCCCCGAGATCGGTTGAGGAGGTAGTGAAGTTGTAATCGGTGAGCGAGTGCTTGCCGCTGCGCAGCTCCTGCCCGATGCTCCACGCGTTCACGACATCCCCCGCGTCCAGGCCGCCCGCGGCGAGATTGAAACCGGCGTTGGCCTGCCCGGGGCAGTCCTGGTGGGCACTGGTCGAGTCGCCCAGCATCATGGTGTGATCGCCGTCTTCGTGCTTGAAGAAATAAAATATGCCGAACTGCTCCATCAGCCGGGAGATGAAATTGAAGTCGGTCTCCCGGTATTGCACGCAATATTCGAGCTTCTTGTAGGTCGCGGTGAACGACGCCTCGTAGCTGATTCCGCGATCGTCGAGAACCGACTTGACGATCTCGGTCACATCTTTGTTGTGGAAGATACGGCAGTCCGCGTAGCGCGTGAGCGTCCACAGCTTGGGCACCACTTGCAGTTCGTACCTCGTCATGTCGCCTTCTTTGCCGGTGCACGCGAAATGGCTCACGATGCCATTGAAGTAGCGCTGCGAGTCATCGGCCTGGGTGACATTGATGGTGACGCTCTGCCCGATAATTTGCGTGAAGTCGATGGCGGTGTCTTCAGAGAGCGTAGTTAGTCGAAAATCGAACAGGCGCGAAACAGCCTCGCGGCCAGTGAAGCCGGTTAGAAGCAGCTTGTCATCGCCCAGCGGCGTAGCCAAAGAGATGAGCCGGCCGGCTTGTGTGTAGAGTGGCATGAACTTTCTCCTGCGCGGAAGCCCTTATGACTGGTGGACCCGGTCCTTTGGGTAATTCCCGCGATGGAACCTGCAGCCCATGGAACCGACTTCGGAAGAACCGTCGTAACCGTCCTCGAAGAGGCGAAATCTGCTGGTTGGGCCCCATCAGCACAGTCCCCCGGTCTTCCACGTTGACCGGGTCGCTGTGCCCGAATTGAGGTCCCGCCTGTTCCTCCTCAGGACTTCTTGTTTCGCAAACCGGCTCCTACGAAACCGCCTCGGCCACCAGGTTGGCCTTCGTAACCGGATCGCTGTAGCTGAACTCACCGTCCTCGCCCACGCTCACGTGGAGGGCGCTCATCTTCTCGCCTTCCGCCATGCTGCCCAGAATCTTGCGGGAGATGTCGGGAAGCAGCGAATTGGTGAGAATGTTGTCCACGTTGCGCGCGCCGCTTTCCACTTCCGTGCAACGGGCGGCAACGGCTTCGAGAAACGCATCGTCGTAGCTGAGCTTGATCTTGTGATTTTCCTGAAGGCGCCGCTGAATCTTCCCCAGCTTGAGACGAATGATCTGTTTCAGCGCCTCATCGCGGACCGGATAATACGGAATCAAAACCATGCGTCCCAGGAACGCCGGCTTGAAGATCTTGTTCAACTCGGGCTTCAGCGCGTCGATCAGCGCTTTCGGCCCCGGTGCAGTCTCAGGGTCAGCGACCAGCTTCATCATCTGGTCGGTGCAGGCATTGGTGGTAAGGATGATGATGTTGTTTTTGAAGTTGATTTCCCGTCCTTCGCCGTCTTCCATCTGTCCCTTGTCGAACACTTGGAAGAACAATTCCAGCACGTCGGGATGCGCCTTCTCTACTTCATCGAGCAGAACGCACGAATACGGCCGCCGGCGGACGGCTTCCGTCAAAACGCCGCCTTCGCCGTAGCCCACGTATCCCGGGGGCGAGCCCTTCAGGGTCGAGACCGTATGCGGTTCCTGGAACTCCGACATGTTGATGGTGATGAGATTGTGCTCCCCCCCGTAGAGCAGGTCGGAGAGCGCCAGCGCCGTTTCCGTTTTGCCCACGCCGCTGGGCCCGACGAGCATGAATACGCCCACCGGCTTGTTGGGATCATCGAGCGAGGCGCGCGAGGTCTGCACGCGCTGCGAGATGATCTCCATCGCATGTGGCTGGCCGATGACGCGCCTGCCAAGGTGATCCTGCAGCGCAAGCACCGTCGTAATTTCATCCTTCAGCATCTTGCCCGCCGGGATTCCGGTCCATGCGGAGAGCACTTCACCGACGATTTGCGCATCCACGCAGACTCGGATGAGGCCGGTCTCGCCCTGCAGTGCGGAAAGCTCGGCTTCAAGCGTCTGCATCTGCGCTTTCATTTCAACCGTCGTGGCCGCTGCAGCTTCCGCGGCCGCGGCGTGCCCGTTCTGTTCCACTGGCGATGCGGCAGGCGTAACCGCAGCGGGCGTCGCGGCAGTCGCTGCCGCAGCCTTGTTTTCCGCGGTGCCTTCGAGCTTGTTGCGCAAGTCGCGGATCTTCCCAACCAGCTCCTTTTCCTTCTCCCAGCGATCCTGCAGCGTCTTTAGTTGTTCCTCGGCCTTTTGTTTTTGTGCCGCGAGCTCGGCAAGCTTCTCCTGGTGATCGGCGCCGACAATCTCCTCGCGGTTCAGGATGCGGATCTGCACTTCGAGCGCGTCGATCTGCCGCGTCAGGTCTTCGATCGCGGGGGGAGTGGCGTTCTGGCCCAGCGCCAGGCGCGCGCATGCTGTGTCGAGAATGCTGACCGCCTTGTCGGGCAACTGACGTCCCGCGAGAAAACGATGCGTGAGCTTCACGCCAGCGAACACCGCTTCGTCGAGGATGCGCACGTTATGGTGCTTTTCGAGCGACGCAACCAGGCCGCGCATCATGATCATGCACTGCTGTTCGCTGGGCTCTTCCACCTTGACCACCTGGAAGCGGCGAGCGAGAGCGGCGTCCTTCTCAAAGTACTTCTTGTATTCCGACCACGTGGTCGCGGCGATCGTACGCAATTCGCCGCGGGCCAGTGCCGGCTTCAGCAGGTTGGCGGCGTCGCCCTGTCCCGCCTGTCCGCCGGCGCCGATCATGGTGTGCGCTTCGTCGATAAACAGAATGATGGGCGTCGGCGAATTCTTCACTTCTTCGATCAAGCCCTTGAGGCGGTTTTCGAATTCACCCTTCACGCCTGCGCCGGCCTGCAGCAAGGCCAGATCGAGCGTCCGGATGTGCACGTTCTTCAGCGGTGGCGGCACATCGCCGTTGGCTACGCGCAGCGCGAATCCCTCGACAACCGCGGTCTTTCCCACGCCCGCTTCGCCGGTGAGAATGGGATTGTTCTGACGCCGCCGGGTGAGAATGTCGATCACTTGGCGAATCTCAGGATCGCGTCCCAGCACCGGGTCGATTTTGCCTCTCTTCGCATTCCCGGTGAGGTCGACGGTGTATTGATCAAGATTGGGAGTCTTGCCGCCGACCGGCCTTGCGGCATCGCCCGAACCAGCCCCCGCTCCTATGGCCGCGGCACTCGTCGTGGTCTCCTGCGAGAGCGCGACAATGCCCATCAGATCCTTGCGCAGCGCATCCGCATTGATCTTCTGGAATTCCTTGCTGATCTCTCGCATCATGCGCGCGAGTTCATCATCGGAGGCCAATGCCAGTATCGTGAACCCTGTCCTTATCTGGCCGGCATTGAAGTCAATGGAGCCGATCGTCCAGGCGGTCGTGAACATCTTGATAATCGTCGGGCTGATGTTGGGGCTTCGCGCGTTGCCGGACTTGAGCTTGTCCATGCTTCGGCTGAGCTCCGTAGTAAGCCGCGATTTATCAACCTCAAAGTGATTGAGGATGGCGGCGAAATCGTTGGAGGACGACTCGAGGAGTTTCGCAAGATAATGCTCCACTTCGATGTCGTAGTGGGTTCGGGAAAGGCACAAGCCTGCTGCGCCTTCCATCCCCGATCGAACAGCGTCGTTGAATTTCCCTATCAGTGCCTTCAGGTTCAATGCCATCTTTACAACCTCCAGCGTGGTTCCCAGGTCTCCTAGCTCTAACGGTACGGCTGGGCCCGTACGGTTCGATGTTTGGGAAAAAACTCACAAAGCCAGAATCGTTTCGTCCGGATCAACGTTCATCGGCGTAGTCTTGGCCCACGACACCCAGCCCAGACGCGCCGGGTGTTTTGCATCCAAATCCAGTTCGACGGCGGGAACTTCTTTGCGGTCGAGCACCAGTTGCGCTTCAAAGTCCACGCACCCGTTGGAGAAAAATTTCGTAATCGAGCGGAGCGCGGCATTGGCAGTGCCGCCGGGCAGGAAATCATCGTAGCGCTCCAGGCCGATCGGGCCGATCCGAATGCGCACGCGCCCCTGCCGATCCCAGACCGCATCGCCCACCACTGCTCCCGCCCCGACCTGCGTCGACATCGAATCCTTCTCGTTCATCGCGCACTGTGTCGGCACATCGAGCGTGTACCAGGCGCCCGTAAACTGCTCGACCGCGATAGGCACGCCAAAGTAGTCGGCCAGCATCTGCTCCAGCGCCACCGCGGAGCGCGACTGCATGGCCACCAGCGAAACGTAGTGCATCAGCGCTTCGTCCTCTATTGCCTGCCTGTCGTGCAGACCCTGGGTTCCGATGCCGAGAATGTCCCTCAGGTATTGGCTGAAATAATCGCGCGTGCCGGCCGCGTAGTTTACCGGAAAACGTGTCCGCTGCCAGGCGCGATAAAAAAGCGAGATGGCGCGGTGATTGAAAATGTCAAAGAACGCCGCCAGTCCGCGATCCTTGGCGCGCAGGCGCTCCAGGATCAGTTCGCTGTAGACATAGGGCAGAACTCCCTGCGGGCCGGTCAGCCCCATGAAGTTGACCATCATGTCGGCCGGCGCGTTTTCGTGAAACTGTAGTTCCTGAACCTCGCTGGCTGGAAATCCCAATCGCGGATTGACATGGAAATGCACGGCCTCGTCTTCAGGGCTGGAGAAGTGACCCACCGGACGCCGGTCGCCCATGATGCGCTGCAGCAAGGCAACCGCCTGGAAGAATTCAAACGAACAGGCGTCATCGTGCAGGTCCATGCCGAGCGGCGAGTCGGCCAGGATCGATGCCGGGCTCTCTTCCGGAACCGTTGGCAACCTGGTGACTTCGGTTAGATCAGAAGGCTGCGTCAGACTAGGAGGCGACGTCCGGATCTCGGTTCCCATTCGTGGAATCCCTCCTTTCTTTGCGGTGTGGTTACACTCAATTGAGTAAAACTGTTCAGCGAGGCAGCCAGCCCGAAGAAGCGCTCCAGCACGGCGGCAAACAAAAACGCCCCGCCGCCGGTGAATTGTTCTTCGTCGAGTTCCATCTCGATGCGCAGGCCGCGCGCAAAGCTGACTCCCTGCTCGGAGACAAGGCGCGCGAAATGAGGACGGCTGCTTATGTTGATGATGCTTTGAATGACGTTCTGCGAGTAGGCGGTCCGTCCAACGTCATAGAGGCGCAGAATCTCCTGCAGCGCGTCCTTGCCCTCCTCGACCAGCGAAAGGTAGTTGAGCGACAGGTGCGATACCAGCCGCCACAACACACTTTTCCCCATCGGCGGACGGACGGGCGCTGTGGGCTTGCGCAGAGCGACGATGCGCCGCATGGGCGCCGCGCCGCCTTCGAGCTCAAAGTCGCTGTCCTGGTTGCCGAACGGAAGACGCGACGGCAGATCGCGATTGGTGCAGATGGTTTTTACCGAGAGCACGGTGGCATCGGGATCGGCGGTGGTCAGGTTGAGGTCGAGCAGCGAAAGCGAAATGTCGGTGCCGTCGTCATTGGGACGCGCGGAAGGACGCCGCCGCGCAAGCCAGAAGCAGGAGCGATCATCCCGTCGCGCCGAGTGCCGCAGCGAATAGAAGGGCTCATATGGGGTGATTTTCTGGTTCGCGGAATTGATGCCGGTCACCTCGTCCACCGTGAACACTTCGACGGAGTATGGCCTGCGCACATCGGGAGTGAGCAGGTACTCCGTGCGCCGCTGGTTCAACTGAATGGGCTCGGCAACCTGCGGGAACAGGTTTACGATGGGCGCGCATCCCAGCCGGAAGGTCTTCTTCGAAAGCTCCAGTTCAAGGCGCTGCTGCCGCCCGCTGCCCTCGATTTCCGAAATCAGAAAGATCACTTCGATCGCATCTTTGAAGCCGGCCTGCGACACCGCTTCCAACCCGCCCAGATCGACAAAGAAGAATTTCTCCGGAAAGGCGAAATATTCCATCAGCAGACGGTGGCCGGCGAACGAGGACGACGGATATGGCACCATGCCTTCATTCGGTCCGAAACCCACGGCACCCAGCGAGGACGCAGGCAGTGTAATCGGAGCGAGCTTCGAACCGGGCGTCAGGTCCCGAATCTGGATTCGATTGAGTCGGCTGAAGAGCAGCTCATAAAGGATATTCACGAGGCCGCTCTCGCCGTCGAGATAGAAGCGAAATTTGTCGGGCTTGAGCGATACGAACGTGACATCCTTGGCGCAGCGAAGCTCGAGACGAACGGCCCACGCCGAGTCGCTGGTCTTGACCGCGGGCTTCAAGCGGCTGGGGGGGCTCAGTTCGGCGGCGGCGACCGTCACTGGCCATAGCGTCGTGTCGTAGCAAGTCCGGAAGGTGCACGGTACGCCGCTGATAGGTTTGGAATAGAGCTGCGAATTGCGGTCGATCCGCAAGCCGCTGGTGAGCTTTCCCTTCTCCGGATCGATCTGGAACTCGACCACCGACATCGATGGAATGGGCCGCACCAATTGCGGATAGACAACACTGAGCAAGGCCTCGGTGATTTCCGGAAATTCGTCTTCGAGCTTGAGATGAACGCGCGCGGCCAGAAACGCGAACGCCTCGAGCAACCGCTCCACGTGGGGGTCTTCGCACTTGGTGGGCTCAAGGACGAGGCGCGAAGCTACCTTGGGATGTTTCTCGGCGAACTGCGCGGCCGACTTGCGCAGGTAATCGAGCTCGCGCTCGTAGTAGAGCAGCAACTCATCGCGCATCTTCGCCTCCAGACAAATGGCAATTGCCGCTCTTCAGTTCAATTACGGTATCGAAGGAGACCGGCTCGGGAACGGGATCCATGCGCAGCATGGCTTCGATTCGCAGGCGCACGTCCTTTTTGCCCGCATCCGGTGTTTCGACCAGCACAAGGCGGACATTGATCAGGCGCGGTTCAAACAGGCTGATGGTGGAGAGGATCTGGCGCACCAACCGATTGCGGTCCGCGCTGGATGACATCGTCAAGGCCGAAAGGTCAGCAAGTCCGTAGACGTATGCTGATCGATTGAGTTCCTTCAGGCCCTCGTCGGGCGGATCGGCGATGCGGCGCGAATTCAACAGCCATTCGAGATCGCGGCGCACGGCGCTTTTGAGCAAACGTATCGATTGCGACCGGCTCAGGGGATTCTCCAGGCGATTGTCGGGCTCAAGATCGATAAGCCGGTCCAGCGCCGAAATTGTGATCGTTGTTTCGCCCAGACCTCGCGCCATGATTTACCCCACGCTCAACGCCTGCACGGGATCGAGGCGGCAGATTCGGTCGAATAGTTTTTGCTTGTCGGAGGAACTCCCCTGAATCTTCTTGCTGTAGCGCATCAGCTTGATCAGATCGCTGGCCATCTGCTCAGGCTCTTCCCAGGCATCCAGCTTATGGTTTTCGATCAACGCTGCAATGTCTTCGAGCAGCGGTTGCGCGATGCCGTCCTTGCCCGCCGCGATGGCGAGTTCCACCATCTGCATCGTTCGCCGGAAGCGCCGGCGTCCGGAGCGTTGCTTGCTGACTTCTGCGCGCATGATCGCGAACGCCTTCTCTTCCTGTCCCGAAGCCAGCGCATCCTGGGCAAGCGCGTATCCGTCCACCGCGGGCGCAAGCCAGGTAGGCGCTCCATTGCGGTGCGCGCGAATCTCGGCGGCAGCGTCGCTCTCCTCGGTTGGTGCGTTTTGCGGAACGGCGCTTAGGCTTTGCAGCCACGCCTTCGTTTCCGGGTTCGCAGCCGGCGTGTCGTCCAGCAGCGTGGCATCGAGAAGATCGGGCAAATCATTCAGCAGTGCGCGCAATTCCGACTGGATCGCGGTAGCAATGGCCAGGTACTCCTTGCCGAGCGCGGTGCACGCCGCAACCGACAGCCGCTGCATATCCAGCCAGGCACGGCTTCCGGGCTGGGCCATCGCCTGTTCCCCAGCCTCGAGCAGCTCGCCCCATTTCTTGGCGAGCGCGAGGCGCTTGATCTGCTGGCGAAGTTCTGTCGGCGGCGCTTCGAGAAGGGGACTATCCACCAGGCTCGGTGTGCTGCGCAACTCGCCCCACCGCAATCCCCGCAGCAATAGATAAGGCGCCGGACTGAAAGGCTCCCGTTTGCGAAGAAACGCCGCGGCCGCAACAATGCTGCCGACAGCTTGGCGGCGATCGGCAGGCTCGCCAATCAGCGCAACACCAACGCTCGAGACGGCAACGGCCGCAACTTCTTCGCCGCCTTCGCTCTGGGCCTCCGCGGTTGCCCCTTCCTCTACCGGCGCGGCTTCCACCGGATCGGGCTCCTTTTCGCGCTTCTTGTCCAGCAGTTGATGCACTACCTGCCGCACGTCTGTCAGCGCCGTCTTGATCTTCCCGAAGCCCGGAGAATCGTTCTCCAGCTTTTCGTCGCAGAACGCGTCCAGCTTGCCGATCGTCTCCAGGCTCGCATCGAGATCCTTCTCCGCGGAGGCGTAGAATGCCTTCGGAGTTTCGCCGAAAGCCTTGTCGAAAATTTCCGGCGCCAGCTTGCCGTTCTCGATCATCACGCCGCGTGCCTTGCGGTCCTTGTCGGTCTTCACCTGGTCTTCGTAGCCGACAACGCGCGAATCCTTGTAGTTGATATACGAGTGCCCGGCATTGTTTATCGGGATGGAACGAGTCGGAAAATCGAGCTGTGTGTTCACCCAGGCCAGCGGCGTGGCGCGATCTTCGCGCGTCTCCGGGTCCTCCGGATCAATCGCCGGATGCACCGTATCCCAGAAATCCGTGGTGAGGCGGTAAATGAGGTCGAGGCCCTGCCGCAGTCCCGCAAACCGCTCGGTCTGGAGCAGAGCCTCGGTGAGATATGCAGCCAGTTGAAGGTGTTTCGAAGTAGTGGCTAGAGTATCCTGGGCGAGTTTGATCACCACTGGCCAATTGGCCGTCTTGCGCTCGCTCTGCCACGCTCCCTGTTCCAGTTCGTCATCCTGCCGGCGCGCTTCCTTGATCTTGTCGAACACCAGCAGTTTGTTGTCGTAGCGCAGATCGGCGCCGCTCGGATTCTCACCGGGAATGGGAACAAGGATGTCTTCGCGAAGTGGCATAGTGACCGGCCCCTGTCTGGACTCTCTTCTTCATTGCTCTGTGGGCGTTTGCGCCGGGTGAAAGAACTTCAATGTCCGAACCTCGAGGAATGGAAACTCCTCCCCGTCCACGAGCAATGTTTTTTGACCGGTAGGGGACTCCCGGCCGGTTTCATCCGCCAACCATTCCGTGGTTCTGCCCAGCCACACCTGCTCATCATCCTGTCTCCAGGAGAATGGATAGATCGCCGGGATCAGCACTTCTCCTAAGTCCATGCCGCGAAACGTCGGAGCCGCCTGCACTAGAGCAGGAGCCCACAGCGTGTCGCGCAGTCGTTGCGGAGGTCCCATCTCCACGCTCTCCACGTGTTCGAAGGGCAACCAGACATAAGAGCCAGCCGCAAAGACTTCCAGCCGCGCGCCAATGTCGGGATCGGCATCGCGCAGCTCGGTAAAGGCCTTTCCATTCAGCTCGCCCGGCGGGGAAGCGGGCGAGTCAGCCGGAAACGTCTCTTTTTCGAAAAGCTCGTGTCGCGTGCGCTCGGCGTGCAGCGCCGCGTAGTAGACGATCGCCCCTGTTTCCTTGTCCGGGCTGCCGCTGGCAAGCACCGCCAGTTGCTTCTCGGCCCGCGTGAACTCGCCCGAAAAACACAGCAACTCGAATAGGAACGTACGCGAAGCCGTATCGTTCGGGTGATCACGGAGTTGAGCCGTGAGCGCCTGACAGGCTTCGCGCACCTTCCCTGCTTTAAACAGTTCTCTTGGATTTGCCGGCACCGTCTTCCTGCTTGCCTCTCCAGTTACCACGGTTTCAGCTTCAATACGTCAAAGCCCTTGTCGATGAAGCCCTGCAGCGCTCCATCCTTTTCGGGGTTGTAGCTCACCTTGATCTTGCTGTAGGCAAAGGTGACCGATTCCATCGGGTTCTCGCTCGATCCCGAATGCTGGATCGACGTGATCAGCGCGTCTTCCAGGTGAATCTTGTAGTACTCTTCCTGGCTGTCGCCCATGGGCTTGTCGTAGATGATGTCCACCTTCTTGAGATAATTGCCGGTGACGCAATCATCGAACAAAAGGGGCGAGGTCTTGTCCACCACCTTCATGATGGAAATGTCGGCGAGGTTGGCTCGGCCGGAGCGGGATTCGCCGCCCGACGAGCCCACGCCGATTACGGCCGTCTGAGAGGCGCCGAAACTGAACGAAAGAATATCGATGGCATCTGTCTTGCTGGTGCTCGGTCCGGGACGGCCATCGATGATGAGGTAAGCGTTGACTGCCATTGCAAATCTCCTTCAGAGGTCTGTTCTAAACTACGTGCTGTTGAGGACGGCAGCGAACTGACGCCCAGAGTTCAGGAAGAGGGATGCTTCGGTCTGCTCTGATAAATCCCCAGCCCAGAAGCCCGGGTTGTTGCATTCTTACCCCGGAATTGGCCAAAGAACCCCCCGGATTGGGGCCATTCCTGATCGTTGTTACCAGCTGGCCCGACGCGTTTTGCCACTCCCCCGATTTTTTGAATCCCTGGGGACCCAGGAAACCGGTTCACCTATTAAAGCGATATTGCCAATCAAAAACTATCACTGGTGAATTAAAAAAATTTTCCTGCGAGCCGTCCATTTGTAAACAAGCGGCGTAAGCGATGCAGGCTTTCCGAGGCCACTTCGCGGCCACTGGGCCTGCTGTTCCCTGGCCTGGTCCAATATTCCCCAGTAACGGACCAGGCCGACGCGTTTTGGTGGTTTTTGAAATGCGCCTCTGCTTACTTCGCCGGCGCGGGCAACTCGGCCACCAACCGAAGTGAAACAGTAAGTTCGTCGAGCTGGAAGTGAGGACGAAGGAAAGCCACGGCGCGATAAACGCCCGGCTTGCCTGCAACCTCGGTGACGTCGATGCGCGCCTCGCGCAGCGGACGCTCCGCCTTGGTTGCCGGGGACGCGGAATCATCCGGAGTAACGTACTTCGTGATCCAGCGATTCAGGAACCGCTCGGCCTCTTCCCTCGACATGAAGCTGCCGATCTTGTCGCGCATCATTGCCTTGAGATAATGCGCGAAACGGGAAACCGCCATGATGTAAGGTAGCTGCGTGGACAGCCGGGCATTGGCGTTAGCCGAATCGGTGTCGTAGGTCTTGGCCTTCTGGCAGCTTTGCACGCTGAAGAACGCCGCATAGTCCGTACCTTTGCAATGCACCAGCGGAACAAAGCCCAGGTCGGCGAGTTCTTTTTCGCGGCGATCGGTGATAGGCACTTCCGTTGGGCATTTGAGAGCCTGGTCGCCTTCGTCGGTCGCGAAAGTGTGGGCCGGCAATCCTTCTACCAGTCCGCCGCCTTCCACGCCGCGCATGGCAACGCACATGCCATACAGCGCATAGGACTGCGTCATCTTCGAGCCCAGTGCATAGGCTGCATTCATCCACAGGTACTTGGAATGATCGGTGCCATCCACGTGCTCTTCGTAGCGGAACTCGTCCACGGGCTTGGTCTCGGCGCCGTAAGGCAGGCGGCCCAGGGTCCGCGGCAAAGTCAGCGCCACATAGCGCGAATCTTCGCTCTGCCGGAACGACTTCCACTTGGCATATTCGGTGCTGTCGAAAATCTTGGCCAGGTCGCGCGGCGCATCGAGCGACGTGTAGCTCTCCAGGTTGAAAAGATCGGAACTCGCCGCGCTGACAAAGGGCGCGTGAGCCTGGGCGGCGATGTGCGATACGCCTTCCAGCAGGGCCATGTCTTCGGGGTGCTTGCCGAATTCGTAATCGCCGATCAGTGCGCCGAACGGAGCGCCGCCGAACACGCCGTACTCTTCCTCGTAAATCTTTTTGAATAGCGCGCTCTGGTCGAACTCCGGTGCTTTTTCAATATCGCGCAGAAGTTCTTTCTTGGTCGCGTTGAACACGCGGATCTTCAAACCTACGCCGGTTTCGCTGTTGTCCATCAGGTATTTCAATCCGCGCCACGAGCCTTCCAGTTTCTGGAACGCCGAGTGATGCATGATCTCGTTCAACTGGATGGAAAGCAGATGATCAATCTGCGCAATGCGCGCGTTGATCATCATCTCCGCGTCCTTGGCGATGGTCATGGAGCCTTCAAGCACCTGGGCCACGAACTCCTTCACCAGGTCCTTGCCGCGCTCCTTGGCTTCGCCAAACCGGCCTTGCTCGACAATCTGGTCAAGCAAGCTCGTCTCTTGCGTTTCAGCCGAGGCGGCTGCTGCCGCTGCATTTGCTACTGCTTCAGGCATTGGAACCTCCCGGGCCGATCTCGCCCTTCAACTTGTCCAGCTTTTCGGTGTTCCCCACTGCTTCGAGCAAGAGCTCTTCGAGCTTGTCATTGCCTTGCAGCGAGCCGCGCAGATCAGAAAGCCGCGTGCGCAGGTCGAGAAGCTCCTTCAAGGGCTTAACCTGCTTGGCGACATTGGCCGGCTCAAAGTCGTCAAATTTGCGGAATTTCAGGTCGACCTTCAGGTTTGCGGCGTTGGGATCATCGCTGAGCTTGTTTTCGACGGCGAAGGAGAGATGCGGCTTCATGCCTTCAAGAACCGTGTCGAAGTTATCCGGATTCACCTCGACAAACTTGCGCTCTTTGAGTTTTGGCAGGGGCTGTTCCGGATTGCCGGTGAAATCTCCAAGCACGCCTACTACGAAGGGCAACTCCTTGATCTCGATTGCGCCCCCGACCTCGACGTCGTATGTAATCTGCACCCGGGGTGGACGCACCCGGTCGAGCTTATGTTGAGCACTTTGTTTAGCCATGATGAATTCCTCAAGAGAAATTGTGAACAAAGGCGATCGAGCGTTTCGTCCTAAATTGACGGTCCGTTCGACAATCGCCTCGGTGGTGAAGCCATGGTCGTTTGCGAGCCGGTGAGACACTCATTACAGCGATAGAAGCGAGGCGCTCGCTACCGAGGTACTGTTCGAGATGTGGGGAACCCAGGGAACCCGGATGGATGCGCCAAGCTGGACAGCATCCCGGCGATGACCCGGAATGACTGGCCGCACTTCGCTACCCAATTTCCGTGCGTTTCTGTTGATAACACACGCCCGTTGTGCGGTCAAGTCAATTAGCAAGCAGGCAGGTACGAAGGGAACAGAGAAAGAAGAGCAACGGGCGCCTCGCCGCATGAATGCCGCGTCATTGCCCGAGGCGATGCTCCTTCGGTCCCTTGTTCCCTCGGTCCCTTGTTCCCTGTTAAGGTTGTGTCCTGATGCTCAACCTGCTCTCTCGTGAAGACTCGCGACGCCTCCGAGCCTGGTTTGACGAGGCCGGGTATAACGAAACCACCTTACGGAAACATCTCGGCGCCGCGGAACTGCCGTCCCGGCACCTGCGCAACCATGCCCGCCTTCTCGATCGGACTTCGGCTCCGCTGCCGCTCAATGTCGTGCTGCGGTGGTTCTGGCTCGCGCTTCCCCAGAAAACCGCGGAGGCCGCCCCTCTCGTTCCCAGCGAGATCCTTTCCCTTTTGCTCGAGTGCGGCCTGTTGCAGCGAAAGGGAGAAGATCTCGTCCCGCAGGCCATGCTCCTGCACTTCGACGGTTTTCTGGTCGCATCGGACCACGCCTCGGCGCTTTACAACAAGGAACTTGAGATGGTCCTCTGGCCCAATCCCACCAGCAAGTTTCTTGCCCGGTTCGCGGTGCGCCGCCATTCGCGCGCCACTCTCGACCTGGGGACAGGCAGCGGCATCCTCAGCCTGGGGGCGTCGCGGCACAGCGATGTCGTCGTCGCGACCGATCTGAATGACCGGGCTGTCTCCTGCGCGAAATTCAATGCGCGGCTCAACGATGTCGAAAACATCGAAGTCATGGGAGGCGACTGCTTTGAGCCAGTGAAGGGGCGCCGCTTCGACCTGATCCTCTCCAATCCACCCTTCTTCATCACGCCGCAGGGCGATTACCTGTTCTGCGAAAATCCCATGGAACTCGACAGCCTCTGCCGCCGGCTGGTGAAGGAGGCGTCCGCATATCTGAATGAGGGCGGCTATCTGCAAATGCTCTGCGAGTGGGCCCAGATCAAGGGCCAGCCGTGGGAGGAGCGGGTCGCCGAGTGGCTTGAACACACCGGCTGCGACGCGTGGGTGATGAAGGGCCTCACTCAGGACCCCGAAGAGTATGCGCAGCAACGCATCAAGGAGACCTCCGAGGACACATCGCAAGACGCAGCCAGCTTTCACGGATATATGAATTACTACCGCCAGCGCGGCGTGGAAGCCATTCATGACGGGCTGATCGTGATGCGTCGCCGAGAGGGGAAGAACTGGGTCCGGATCGAGGAGGTGCCGACCACGCCCAAAGGAGAGCTGGGCGAGATGATCGTGTCCACCTTCGCGGCGCACACCATGATGCAGCAGATCGACAGCGATGAAAAACTGCTGGAGCTCAAGCCGAGGATGGCGCCCAACTCGCGTTTGGAACAGGTGTGCGCACAGCATGAAGGACAATGGCGCGCCGAGGCCCTTACCCTCCGGCTCGTCAGCGGATTTCCGTTTCACATGAACGTGCAGCCGCTGGTGGCGGAGTTCCTGGTCACCTGCGACGGAACCCGCACCGCCGGCGAAGCCATCCAGGCCTTTGCCTCCGGAGCCAACGCTCCGATGGCAGCCGTCGAGAAGGAGTGCCTCGGCATCATCCGCAAGCTCCTCGAGCGCGGATTCATGGTCGCCGGATAGGAGCCGGTAGGACAGCTCCAAATCACGACCCCGCCGGCACCCCGCCTGAATGTGGCAGACTTGATAACAAGTGCGCAGGCGAGGAGATCTATGGCAAAGCTGATCGGCAATCTTCGCATTACCGCAAAGCCCGCCGCGGAAGGGGTGAAGGCGCACTTTGAGCTCCTGTTCATGCCCTATGCGGGTCGGCTCAACACCCGCCCAGCCCAGGCTCCCACCTATGACGAACTGGTGACCTTCCTGCAGGATCTGAAATTCGGCGAAGACGAAGCCACCCGCTGGGCCGGCAAGGCCCGTTCCCAGGGCGTGATCATCATCGACAGCTTCGAGCGCCAGGACTCGCTCCTCCGCGAAAAAGGCCTCTTGGCCTGATCGTTTTTTGAGATCAGCCGCGGAGATCATCCACGGGCAGTTGCAGTAGCCTTAAATATCCTGCGACCGGGACCAGGAAAACGAAGGTCTTTTCGCTTTGGGCGCCGGATGTATGAGTCTCCCGGTTTTTTCATGAACAGCCGCATCCACGATTGACAGCCGGTATCGTTCCGGGGTATTTTCCATAGCTAGCTATAGGAAGGGGAAGTTCCTCGTGCCTGTACACAAAAACGACACCCTGCAGGGAACGCTCGCGCTGCTCGTTCTGAACACGCTTCTGCGGGGACCCATGCATGGGTGGGCCATCACACTGCACATCCAGCAGGTCTCAGACCAGGTCCTGCGCGTGGAAGAGGGCTCGCTTTACCCCGCGTTGCACCGCATGGAACAGGCGGGTTGGATCGCGGCGGAGTGGGGCACAAGCGAGAACAACCGGCGCGCCCGTTACTACCGGCTCACGGCTGCCGGACGCAGGCAGCTTGCCGCCGAGGAGAAAAGCTGGAAGCAACTCACGGAGGCCGTGGCGCGCGTACTGACGTTCGCCGGCGCACCGGCTCAGCGAGGGGACGCATGGGGTGGATGAAACGGATACGAACTCTATGGAACCGCGAAAAGCACGCATCCGACCTGGATGAGGAACTCGAGTTTCATCTCGCCATGCGCGAAAAGTGGAATGCAGCGCACGGCATGGACCCAGAGGAGGCCCGGACCAAAGCGAGACGGCAGTTTGGAAACGCCGCGCGATGGAAAGAGATCATGGGCGACGTCGATGTCTTCACCCTTCCTGAGACTGTCTGGCAAGACGCTCGCTTCGCGGCGCGCATGCTCTTCAAGCACGCCTCCTTCACGGCCATCGCCATCCTGGCCCTCGGCCTGGGTATTGGAGTAAACACGGCGATCTTTACCGTTTACCGGGCATTCCTGTTGCGCGGCATCGACGCGAAGGATAACGGGCAGATCGTGAATATCAGCGCCGTCGATTATGCAGGCAAAGAGAATCCTGCGTTCAGCTATCCGGATTTCGAGATGTACCGGGATCACAACCACGTCTTCTCTGGACTGGTCGCGGCTATGGGAGACGAAGTCGCTCTTACCGGCATCGGCGGGGCAACGAATGTGGGCGGCTCGATGGGAGGGGCGCTGGCGCGTGCGGTGGGGTTTCGCATGCCCAGCCGGATGGCCGGAGGAGCGGAATTCGTGACAGCTTCGGTCGTATCCGACAACTACTTTTCGGTGCTCGGTGTAGGCGCCGCGCGCGGGCGAGTCTTTTCCGCTGAAGAACCTGGCGGCGATAAAGGTGTTCCCATTGCCCTGATCAGCTGGAACTACTGGCAGCGACGGTTCGATGGCGATCCGGCGGTGGTGGGCAAGACGATCAAGATGAATGGTGCTGCTTTCACCATCATCGGGATCACTCCGCGCGACTTCATGGGAACCAACATCAATGTGCCGGATTTCTGGCTTCCCCTCCGCGAGCAGGCTGCGTTGCATTCCGGGAGCACGATGCTCGTGGATCGCGAGGATGCATGCTGCCGCTTGTATGGGCGACTACAGCAGGGAACAGGATTGAGCGAAGCACAGGCGGAGATGAACATCCTGGCGGAGCAGTTGCGCGTTCTGCACGCGCCGCACTCGGAAGGCATCAAGCCAAAAACCATTCAGATCTTTCCCGGTTCTCCTTTCGGGCGAGAAATGGGCACTGAATTGAATTTTGCCATTGCGCTCATTATGTGCGCCGTGGGCATGGTGCTCCTGATTGCCTGCGCCAATCTGGCCAGCCTGCAACTGGCGCGGTCGGCGGCCAGGCAAAAGGAGATGGGGGTTCGTCTTTCCCTGGGCGCGAGACGGGGCAGGCTGATCCGCCAACTGCTGACCGAGAGCGCCCTGCTGGGGTTGCTCTCGGGAGCCGTGTCGCTGCTGATGACCTGGGGCGTTCTCCACCTGCTGGTCGTGGAAATATCGGCGACTCTTCCTGCGGAGTGGGGCGCATTGGCGTTGCATGTTACGCCGGACATGCAGATATTTGGCTTCGTTTTCACAATCTCAATTCTGGCCGGCGTGATCTTTGGACTGATACCGGCGCTCGAGTCGTCGAAGCCCAACCTGACTTCGGCGTTGAAGGAAGAAGGCGGCTTGCCGGTGCTTGCGGCAGGCAAGGGTCGTCTGCGCGAAGTGTTGATTGGGATTCAGGTCACGGTGAGCCTGGTGCTGCTGATCGCCGGGGGAATTCTGATTCGCAGCTCCATGCGCGTACTCGAACTGAAAACCGGCTATGAGACGAAACACGTGCTTAGCCTGGACGTGAATTTTCCCGACGGCTTCGGCCACACGCCTGAGCGGCAGACGCGGGAACTCCGGGAGTTGCGCGATCGGATTTCTGCGCTGCCCGGCGTGCGCAACGTGACCATCGGAAGGCCGCCCAACGGCGGCGGTTTCCGCTCGGCGACAGTTTCCCTGAAAGGAAACCGGCCCGGAAGCCCGAACGCAGAGAGAACGCTGTTTTACACGTATGTACAACCCGATTACTTCGAGACGCTCGATATTCCCATCAGTTCCGGGAGTGGATTCAGACCCGGCCAACTGGAACCTGTAGCAATTGTCAGCCAGTCGGCCGCTGCGGATCTGTGGCCGGGGAGGAATCCCATCGGCGAAAGCCTGGTGGTTGATGCCTCGAACCAACCACATTGGGGCAACGAGTTGATTCCCCAGGGCGCCTCGTACCGGGTAATCGGCACGGTACGCGACACGCGGGGGGTGCTGCTGGACGGCTCCGACTCGAGCAAGATTTATCTGATGCTTCCCTCTGCCAGGCTTGAGGACCGCCCTTTGCTGGTTCGAACCGAAGGCGATCCCCGCTTGATGGTGAACCAGATCAGCAGCCTGGCGCGAGACCTGGACTCGAATCTGGTTGTTTACTCGGAAACCCTCGACGACATGCTTACGCAAAGTCCGCAATTCGTCATTTCACGGTGTTCCGCAATGTTTGCATCGATGCTCGGTGCGCTTGGTTTGCTGCTCGCGTCCGTGGGGATCTACGGGACCGTGAGCTACGCCGTGGTCCGCCGCACCCGGGAAGTGGGAATCCGCATGGCCCTGGGGGCGAGAAAACGCGATGTCATTGCCATGATTCTTCGCGAGACCACTCGTCCGGTGCTCGCGGGCTTGGCGATCGGGTTTATCGCGGCTACCATCGCCACCCATTTAATGCGAGCGATTCTATTCGGCGTGAGCGCGTTCGATGCGGTCTCCTTCGCCGGTGTCTCAATTCTCTTTTTCCTGGTCGCAATGCTGGCAGCCTATGTTCCGGCGCGGCGAGCGGCCCGCGTCGATCCCATGGTCGCTCTGAGATACGAATAGCCGCCCCGGAGCCCTGATCGCAGGACTTGCCGAGCCGCGGCAATTCGTGTCCTCACCGCGCCTTGATCAGGAAGATCACCACCACCAGCAGCAGCACCAGTAAAAAGGTATTGATCACTAAGAGTATCGGCACCATCGCTTCGAGCTTGCCCTTGGGAGGCGCAAGAGCCGGAAGGGGCGGCGGGGCCGGTTTGGGTATCGCCGGAATTGGCGGTGCCGCAAAGACGGGCGGTGCCGCCGCGGCATGGGCCGCAGGCATGGCCGGCGGAGCAACCTTGGGCATCGGCGGCACGGCCGGCAATGGCGGCATGGCAAACGCTGGCTGCGGGGGGGCTGCCGGAGCAGGCGCCGGAGGCGGCGGAGCAGTCCGTGGTCCAAGACCCGAAATGATACGCGTGAACTCGCCCGGCCCGGAATCGGCCGCCGGCGGTGGCGGCGCGGCGGAAGACGGCGCAACCGGCGCCGCGGGTTGCTGCGAGAGGCGCTTGATCAATTGGGTGACGCCGCCGGCTTGCTCCTCCGATGGCTTGGGCGAAGCATAAGAAGGCGTCGGCAACGGCTCCGGCCGGTAGGGCGCCGGGTCCGCTTGCCTCGGTGCCGATGTTCCCGCTCCCGACCCCGCCAGTGAGGAAAGAATGCTGGTGACGCTGGGCGAGGCGGCATCCGCTGGGGGAGTCTTCTCCGCCGGGCGGAAAAACGGATCGTTCTTCCACGAATTATCGACGGGCGGCGGTGGCGCCGCTGTTTGCGCCGGCGGTGGCGGCGGAGCCGGCGATTGTCCCGGCCCGGCCGGCCGCGGAGCATTACTGAAAAACTGCGTGAAGCTTCCTTCGGCCGATGCGGAACCGGAAACTCCCGGCGTGGAGAAACCCTTGGACCCCGACGGCCCGGAAGACGGCGGCGCTGGCCGCGGAGTCTCCTCTGATGGCCGCGCCGGAGGTGTATACGCCGGCGTCACCCCCGAAACAAATATCTTGGTAAACTCGCCCTGTCCCTGGTTGGAGGGCGATGGCGGCGGCCCTTTCACCACCTGGGTAGCCGCCTGCGGCGGAGTCTGCTTCGCGGGCGGCGCGGCGGGCCGAGGATTCATCGAGTTGAACATTTGCGTAAACTCGCCCGGCGCCGCTCCCGATTGAGCCGCGGGTGCGCTCGCGGGTGTAGCCGGAGGGGCACTCGCCGGGCGCGGCGCCGGCGCCGTCTCCATGGGAAGCGGGTCCGCCGCCTTCTTCGTGTCTACATCGAAGGCCTTCAGAAACATGGCGGTCGCACTGAGAGAGTCCGCGTGCTCCGGCGGCTCCGGTCCAGAATTGGAATTGTTGTTCGGCATAAAGAAAGCGGTCCTGTTCCGCTTGCAGGCTGGGGGCTCATTGCGAAGCTTACACGCATGACTTCGCCGCGTAAAGGGTCTGCTGTCCGAGGTGGCGCCGCGATTCGCTGCGGGTCCGAACGGCATGAAACGAACCGGGGTTCCCGGCACTATGTAGAGATCGTGAAATCCGCCAGTGTTCGTTTCAAACCGTGTTCCCTGCGTAACGTAGGTCGGGCCCATGCGTACTTCACGCGCCAATCCGTGGTTACGTTCGGCGCGAACTTTCCAGTTGATTTTTCCTCGCTTGAGGTATGCTCTTAGTGGTCTACGCAACAGTTCCTGTCCGGTGGCCTGCGCTTGGAGGCTGATCGGGCTATGGTCGCTCTACTCCCCCGGGGTTGGGGTCCCCGCGAACAGGTCCTCGTTCGTGGGGCGAAGATACTCCGCACACCAACCGGAGACAACATCGATGACACCAAATCCATCGCGCACGCAAAGCCTTGCGTCCTGTTACGAAAATGCATACACCATCATTCTGCGCCTGGCCGCGCTGAATCAGCAGTCCGCCGCCAACTCGCAGGATTTCCGTACCAGTATTCGCGCCGCGCTGAAGGCCGCTATGGAGCAGGCCAAGGCGCTCGGTTATGCCAGCGAGGCCAATCAACTTGCCTTCTTCGCCCTGGTGTCGCTCCTGGACGAGAGCGTCCTCAAGCTGCAGAGCCCGGCCTTTGCCGATTGGGCGCAGCGGCCCATGCAGGAAGAGATGTTCGGGCACAATCGCGCCGGTGAAGTCTTCTTCGATAACCTGCGCACGCTGCTGGCGCGCCAGGACTCCCAGGAAACCGCCGATTGCCTGGAGATCTATTGCCTGTGCATGCTGCTTGGATTCAAAGGAAAGTACGCCCTCGCCTCCAGCATCACTTTTGTGTCAGGCCAGGGCGCATCGGCCCAGCGACCCGGAGGCGAGATCCAGGCGTTGATTCGCCAGGCCCGGGAAAAGATCGATCGCATCCGCGGGCAAGTCAGCTTTCTTCCCGATGCGCCGGCGCCGCAGGTCAAGCAGATTGCTACCGTCGATCCCTGGAGCCGCGGCCTCGGCATTGCGGCCCTGGTGCTTTTTGTCCTCACGCTCCTGATCTTCGGGGGATTCTGGTTTGCCCTCAGTTCCGGAGCCTCGCATATCAGCTAGACCACTGGTACCTGGGTGCCCCAGGTCTCGATTGTGAGACCTGGGATAACACAAGCCTCAAAACAAAATCGCAGTCGGGTACCTGAAATTTTCGCGTCATCTGGGGGAATCGCCTTGCTCGCCTACGTGCTTGCCATCGTCGTGGTTCTGGTTGCCGCGCTTCTGGCGTTCGGCCTTGCTGCCCTGCTCCATCTCGTGGGCGGAATGTATCTTGCCTTCGTCATCGTCATTCTGCTGCTGGGCATCGCCGCCGCCGTCGTCATCATCGTTCTTCATCTGCGCGCCAAAAAAGAAAAAGAGCAGCAGGGCGAAGCGGCCGGCACGGCCGCCACCGCCGAACTCGACCTGATGCTCAACGATGCCAACCGCAAGCTGCGCACGTCGCAGCAGGGCGCCAAGACCCTCGAAGCTTTGCCGCTCCTCTACATCCTGGGCGACTCCGGCACGGCCAAGACCACCACCGTGCTGAGGTCGGGGCTCGTTCCCGAATTGCTGGCCGGGACCGCCAGCGACGCGGAGCAGGTTTCCACCGATGTGCTGAATCTGTGGTTCACCAAGTCCGCCGCCCTGCTCGAAGTGGGAACCTCGGTGCGCCAGAACAATGCGCTGCTGGGGCGCCTGGTTCACCGCACCCGCGCCCGGGCCTATCGATCGGCGTTCGGCAGCGGCGCGGCCCCCCGCGCAGTGCTGGTGTGCGTCAGCGCCGATCAACTCCTGGCGCCCGATGCGGGCCAGTCCCTCATGGCCTCGGCCCGCGCTACCGGCGCGCAACTGCGCGAGATCAGCCGTCTGCTGGGCATGCCCGTGCCCGTGTACGTCATCGTTACCCGGCTCGATCGCGTGCCCCACTTTGCCGAATACGTGCACAATCTTTCCGATGGCGAAGTGAACCAGGTGCTCGGCTCGCCTCTGCCACGCAGCGAGGCGTCGGCCGGGGTCTATGCGGAGCAGGCCTCGCGCTCGCTCGCCGCGGTCATCGACGGCCTGGTCTACAAGCTGGGCGAATTTCGCGTGGAGATGCTCGACCGCGAAAACGATCCCGCCAATGTCGCGGGGGTCTATGAATTTCCGCGCGAGTTTGGCAAGCTTCGCAAGAATCTCAACCAGTACCTGGTCGAACTCTGCAAGCCGAGCCAGTTGAGCGCCAACCCCTACCTGCGCGGTTTTTACTTTACCGGCATTCGCGCCCGCATCGTAGAACGCGCCGTGAGCGCTCCGGCGCCGGTGGAGCGCAGCGCCCCCCAGGACGCCGGCGCGACCCAGTACATCAATCTCTCCGCGGGAAGGCCCGCCGCCCGCGCCGCCGCCGCACCCGTCATGACCCAATCCCGTGTGGCGCAGTGGACCTTTTTGCCGCGACTTCTTCCCGAGGTCATCTTCGGCGACAAAAGCGCGCTCACGGCCACCAGGCAAAGCGCTCCAGCAAAACTTTTCCGCAGAATCCTCTTTGGCACGCTGGCGTTTCTCTTCGCTCTGTATATCGTTTTTCTAATCGTCTCGTACTTCAACAATGCGGCGCTCGAGCATCGCATTCAGTACGCCGCCCGGGCATTGCCGCACGCCGATGCTACCGCCACGTCCCTGCCCAGCCTGAGCGACCTGCGCGCGCTCGACGATCTCCGCCAGACCATCGTGTTACTCGACGGCTATCAGCAGGACGGCGCGCCCTGGACCTACCGGTTTGGACTTTACCAGGGGAACAAGCTGGAAGGCGAAGCCCGGAGTGTTTATTTCGACAGGTTCCGGCCCATGCTTTTGAATCCTGCGCAGGCTGGCTTTCTCAACACCATGCGCGGACTGCCGGACTCGCCGTCGGCCAACGACGATTTCAGCTTGTCCAACGCCGCCTACAACCCTTTGAAGGCGTACCTGATCACCACCACCAATCCCGACAAGAGCCAGCCGAAGTGGCTCACGCCGGTGTTCCTGCAGTATTGGGCGGCGTCCCGCCCGGTCGACGATCAGAAGGAACTGGCCCAGAAGCAGGTCGATTTTTACGGCAATGAATTGCTGCGGCACCCGCCCTACTCCATCACGCCCGATTCGGTCGCCGTGGAGCACACCCGTCTCTACCTTTCCAAATTCCTCGGCGTGACCAGGGTCTACCAGGCCATGCTGGCTGACGGCGACAAGGCGGGTCAGACGACCGATTTCAACCACCAGTATCCGGCCGCCACGCCGTTTGTGCAGGATCCGCACGTGGTCCGCGGCGCGTTCTCCAAGGATGGATTCGCGTTCATGCAAAATGCGGTCCAGCATCCCGAAAAATATGCATCCGGCGAGGTCTGGGTGCTGGGAGACAAGAACGGCCAGGCCCTCAGTACGGCGGTGAGCGGCACCGATCTCTGGTCGCATTATTCGACCGATTTCCTGAAGGAGTGGCGCACGTTCCTGAGCAGCGCACGCGTCGTGAGTTGCACCAGCCTCAAGGATGCTTCCATGCGCCTGGGCAAACTCACCGAGCCCGCATCGCCGCTGCTGCAGCTGTTCTTTCTCGCATCGCACAACACGGCGGTGAACGATCCGCAGATCAAGAAGGTATTCCAGCCCACGCAGGTCTTTGTGGATCCCAACGCCACCGACAAGCTTTTTGGGGATGGCAACAAGGCATACATGACCGCATTGGCGAGCCTGGGCGGCGCCATCGACCTTGCCACCGCCACCACTCCGCAGATTACCGATCCGGTTGCCTGGGCGCAGATCGCCACCCCGATGACCATGGCCACCGGCGCGGTCCAGCAGGCGCAGCAGGGCTTTAATGTTGACGCCGAGGGCCATGTCGAGAAGACGGTGATTGATCTTTTGAAGCAGCCCATCGATTGCATCGACAGGTTCAAGCCCAGTCCGGGTACGCAGGCCAACGGCACCGGCGCGGAGATCTGCAAAAACATGAGCCCGGTCCTCGCGAAATACCCCTTCGCCAACGTCACCGCACCAGCCAGCCTGGCGGAAGTGGATGGAGTGCTGGCTCCCGACGGAGGGGTGCTATGGTCGCAGATCAACGGCAATCTGAAGACCGACATCGCGCAGTCAGGAACCAATTATGTTGCGGCTCCAACCGCCAAGGGACCCGTGAATCCGAGGTTCCTGAATTTCGTCAATCATGCGGCACACGCCAGTTCGGGACTATACCCGACCGGGAAGAAGCCGGCCGCATTCACCTTCAACCTGCGCTTCATTCCGGGCGCCGGCGTCTCGTCGGCCACCTTTGTCGTGGATGGCCGGCAAATGGCTCCCGGCGTAAACACGATGGAGTTCAGTTGGAACGGATCGACGGCGCAGAACGCTTCGCTTATCTTCGATGGCCGCACCGGGCTGTCAAACCAGGGAACCTGGGCGCTCTTCCAATTGGTGCGCGACGCGCATATCACGCACACTGCCGGAGGATACAGGCTGGATTACGATATCAATGACACTGTGACGATTCAGGGACGTGCCCTGGGACAGAGCGGCGCTACCAAGAAAGTGACATTTGAGCTGTGGGGCGCGGGCGCGGACGTGCTCGCCGGCGATTCGCTCAACGGCTTGCATTGCGAGGCCAAGGTTTATTAAGCCGGTTGCGGAAGGACTTCTGCTTTGAAGGGCACGGCTTTACTGCCTGCCGAAAAACTCCGTGCACGGAGGGTACGGGCTTCAGCCCGTACATTAACCTCAGCAGAATGACCGGGGCTTTAGCCCCCGAGGGACGTTCCCTCTCACCCTTCGCCCGCGGTTCACTGTTTTTCCGCAGCCTGTTCAGCCGTGCCGCAAACGCCGCACTTGCAGCGCGGCTTTAGCCGCCGAGGGAAGGCTTATATCGAATCTTAGACTAGAACTCCGCAGTCAGCCTGGTGCTCTGCGCGGCGTCCCAGTTTTGTGTGAAAATGGCACCCGGGTGACTGATGTTTGATTTTCTTCAGCCGTGGCATTTGGTGGTGTTCGCTGTGGCGGCGTTTCTGTTCTTCGGTGCCATAGGACTCTTTGGAGGGTCTGGACGTAATTCTGGTCCCGGTAGCGACGGGTAGTGTTCATCGCTTTCCTTAACCTGCTAGATCACCGGCGTGAACGCTTCCAGACCGTCTGCGGGAGTGTCGGGTCCGTCGTTTGGGGCCGACGGCCGGGTATCGAATCCCACCGTGACAGGCGTCTCCACCGCGCGCAACAAAATACACGTGATATTGTCCGCTCCCCCGCGCTCCTTGGCATGTTCGATCAGGGCATTGCAAATGGCCGCCAACTCCGAGCCGGTGGAAGCGGCCTGGGCGATCTCCCCGGGATTCACATAACGGGTAAGCCCGTCGGAGGCCAGGAGAAGAAGATCGTTCGGCTGCAGGTTCGCCGCGAAAAGATCAGGTTCCACCTGGTCCGCCACGCCAATGGCACGGGTAATCACCGATTGCAGATTGGAGGCCGCGGCCATCTCCGGAGTCATGTTGCCGTTGCGGATTTCTTCATCGAGCAGCGAGTGATCCTGGGTGATCTGCTGGCACGTCCCGTTCCGCAGCAGGTACGCGCGGCTGTCGCCGACGTTGCCCACCAGGGCGCGGCTTCCATCCACGCATACGCACACCAGCGTGGTCCCCATGCTATGCAGTTCGGGATTCTCGGTTCCGGCTTCCCGGACCACGCGATTGGCCTCGAATATGGAGGCAATCAGCCTGTTTTCGATTACCGCCATCGGGCCGCCGGCATCCACGTTCTGTCCGAAGTAGGCGAACGATTCGATCAGCGTCCGCACTGCCATGCCGCTGGCAACCTCGCCCGCCGCGTTGCCTCCCATGCCGTCGCATACCACGTAGAGATGTTGAGCAGCGTCATAGCCGTAGCTGTCTTCGTTATTGCTGCGTCTGCAACCAATGTCGGTCGCGGCGGCGAAGTCGAGCGTGAGCGTCAAGGCCTGTGTCATGGGAGAGCTCCCTCATCGGGAAAACGCGAAATCGAACGAAAGCAAAAAACACGGCTCAGGGGAATCTGCTGCATTCGTGAGTACTACCAGCGTCCGGATGGGTGCGCCGATTCTCAGCGCATACCCTCCAGGGCTAGGGGACTTCGACGGTTACCTCGCCGGGGTAAGTGAACGTGATGACCCCGCCCCACATACACATCAATTGGGAGACGTTGTCGAGGGTTGGTTGGTTGCCCAGCAAAACGGTGGGCGCACCCGCCACCCAGGGCGACGTCGTAGCCGGGATGCACGGCATCGGGGTGAGAACCCCCAGGGCCGCCGCGGTGGCAGCAGCGACGACCGGGTTGGACGGCGACATGCACATCCCGAACGGCATGATGTTCACCATGGGAATGTGATCCATGATATTCGCATCGGGCACCTCGTCGGTCATTACCCGGTTCACTGGCAGCACCACCAGAGAACTTGGCGCCATGCCGAACGTGCACATCATCATCGCTCCCATACAAACCTGGTTAGGCACTTTGACTACCTCCCGTTGCCGCTTCGTGGCCAGACTGCGGGCAAAATGAACATCAGGGAAACCCCGCCAGCTTTACGGCAGCCCTTTTTGTGAAAGCATGATC
The DNA here is from genome assembly GCA_963730805.1 of uncultured Acidobacteriota bacterium. GTDB lineage: Bacteria > Acidobacteriota > Terriglobia > Terriglobales > Acidobacteriaceae > Telmatobacter. Next base: position 63,161 of record CAVSTL010000009.1, read on the forward strand.
GCGCGATGCAGCCTATGATGCGTGGCGTCTCCTCAATTCGTCAAGATCACGCCCGTCCCCGCAGCCCTTTCTTGTTCAATTTGCTGGTGTGATTCGCCCACTCGATCCTCTGCTTGGGACTGGCCAGTTCCGCAATCAAATCGGTGTCGCGCACCAGCTTCTCCGCCCCCGCCAGGTCTCGGCTCCGCATCAGGGTCTCTGACCGGTGGGCGGCTTCCGTCATCACCCGGTCGGCTGAGGCCTGTTCCCGCGTCCGGAACGCCACTGCGACCGCGGCCGTGGGCGAAGCGTCGGCTGACGCCGCTGCCACCCTCTGCATCGTCCGGTGCCCCGCTCCCAGGTCGGACCCCAGCATTCCATACGCCCTGCCGGCCATGCGATACAGCACCCGTCCCTGTTCATCCTCGAGCGCGGCAATCGCCATCTGCACCCGTCCCGTCCGCAAGGCGTCCTGCGGAAGCACTCGCAAAAGCTGCAGCGCATCCCCGATCTTGCCCGCGGTTACCAGTTTCCCGGCCGCGGCCAATGCCGACTCCACCTGCCGCTGGGCTGTCTGCCGGGCATTGGTCGCCTGGTCCAGCAGCAGCCGAAGCGACGGCTCTTCCCCCTCCGCCAGCGCCGAATTCAGGAATTCGATCGCTTCTTCGTAGGCCCCTTGATTCACCAGGAACTGGGCCCGAACCACCTTGGTGCGCTTTAAATTCTGAGTGGTGCTTTCCTGCTCTTCGTTGCGCGCAAATTCGAGCAGCGCCTGCACCTCCCCATTGGCGATGCCCTCCGCCGCGCACGCTTCGAGGATGTGGACCGCATCCAGGTACTGCCCTTCCTTCAAGGCCTCGCGCGCCCGCGACAGGTATTCCCCCCGCCGCTCATCCACCCCATACTGCTGCAGCCGCTCGTTGATGACCCTTTCCAGCGACAGCAGCTTCTCGTCATCCGGAAGCCGCTGGCGAGCCGCGCGCACCATCTCCATGGCCTCGCGCGGACGCAGATCTCTGCACCGCTGGTAGGTTTCCTCCACCAGCCTCCGGTTCTCAAATTCCTTGATGCGTCGGTCGGCTTGCGCGCTCAACCGGAACAGCGCCGACTCCGCCGGCATGGCCGTCAGCGCTTCCTGAATTCCCCGCGAAGCGTCCTGCAGCTGCTCCAGCGAGTTTGCCCCCGCAACCTGCTGCTCGAGCAGCGCGATCAACTCGCGCCGCCGGGTCTGTTCCTGGCCGGTCTGCGCGTCGCCGATCAGCATCTGCACTTCAGGATCCGCCGGCGCAATCTCCTCCACCTGGTGCAGCAACTCCAGCGCCTGGCCGAAACGCCGTCCATCGAGATGCCGGCGTACCGCCTCGAGCATGCTCTTTGCCTGCGCCTTCTTCTGCGCCTGGTCCGCTTCTGACGCGAGAATGTTGCACAGCGCGATCACCTTCGAATTCGACTTATCGACGTTCAGCGCTTCCTGCGCCGAAGCCATCGCCGACTTGTAATCGCCCTTGCGCCGCGCGTTGTCCACCTGGCGAAGCAGCGCGTCGATCTGCTCCTGCTTGCGTTTTTCCAGGAGGACGGTCTCCCTCAGCGCCAGCAGGTCGGCGTTTTCCGGATCGACCTCGAGACCCTCTTTCAGAACCTGCAGGCTCTGGTCGAATTCTCTCCGGCTCAGCGCATCTTCGGCCTGCAGCCGCGCATTGCGCAGGCGTTCGTCGCGCTGCCGCTGCACGATGCGCCGCTGAATCTCCGACAGCAGTTCCCGCGCTCCGGTGTGCTTGCTTTGGACCTTCAACACCTGTTGCAGCACCACCCGCGCCCGCGTGTAGTCCTGCGCCTCGACCAGCCGCCTTGCTTCCGGCAGCAGCTCCACGACCTGTTCCTGGCTGAGCTCCTCGATCACCGAGCGCAGATCGGCCGCCATCTCTTCGGCGGTCTGGTAGCGGTCATCCACCGACTTGGCCAGCGAGCGGTCCACGATGTCCTGCAGCCCTTCCGGACAGTTGGCGCAGAAGTCCCGGAGCGGCGGGTGCGGTTCATTCAGGATCTTCTGCATCAGCACGTAATCTTCGCCCGAGAATGGAAGCTGCCCGGTGATCAGCTGATGCAGCACCACCCCCACTGAAAAGATGTCGCTGCGCCCGTCGATCATCTTGTCGCGGAGCCGCTCCGGCGCCATGTAAGGCACGGTGCCAATGATGTGCCCGGTCCTGGTCAGGCTGATGTCCTGGCTGCGCCGCTCCAGTCGGGCAATGCCGAAATCCAGCAGCTTGGCCTTGCCGTCCGGCTGCACAAAGATATTGGCCGGCTTCACGTCGCGGTGGATCACGTTGTTGGAATGCGCATAGCCCAGCGCGGAGCACGTCTCCTCGAGAATCCGCAATCGATGCATCATCGACAGCGGCATGTCGCGGGCGATGATCTTGTCCAGCGGATCGCCTTCCACGCGCTCCATCACGATATAGGGGGTTCCGTTGTCTTCGCCCAGGTCGTAGACAGTAACGATGTGCGGATGATTCAGCCGTCCCGTCTTGCGGCCCTCCTCGTAGAACCGCGCCAGCATCTCTTTGTCGCCTGCCACACCCTGCGTCAGCGTCTTGACAGCGACCTCGCGCCCGATCTGCTTGTCCACGGCGCGATAGACCACGCCCATGCCGCCGCGCCCCAGTACTTCGATGATGTCGTATTTCCCGATACGCTTGATATCGGAAGCCTTGTCGTCCCTACCGTCCACGCCTTCACCTGTTAGCGAAGCCGGTCGCGCTTCGCGCGACCGGCTCAATCCCGAATCCCTTGGTCTTCAGTCCCTTAGTCCCTTAGTCCCTTGGTCCCTTAGTCCCTTGGTCCCTGCCTTTACTCACTTCGCCGGCTGCGCCATCCCCTGTTCCAGCGGCGGAGTCCGCCTCAAAGGCTCGCGAATCGCTCCCGGAAACACCTGGAAATTGAACTGATCGCGGAGGAACTTCTCGGCGTGGTCGCGTTCGTTGATCTGATCCACCGGCGCCACGTTCAAATACCGCATATACGCCTCGCCCGCGTCATCCGCGTAGCCGTCCTGTTCCTTCTGCCGGGCCAGGTCGTAGATTTTGTGGGGCAGTTCCACAACCTTCTCGTGCACTCTTGCGATCAGGTCTTCCCGCGCCTTGTTCTCCAGCTGGGTTTGCATCTCCGTCAGATCCGGCAGAGCCCCCTCGGCCTTGATGCCGTTGGCATCTTCCGCCTTCACCTCGGTCAGCGTGACGAACTGCTTGCGGTCCTGCTCGGTCACCTGCACCGGTTCGCCCTTTTGCCCGCCGAACACATCGTCGATGCGGAACTGCAGCAACACCCGGTCCTGAACGTCATACGTCGTCTTTTTGTAGGTGTAGGGCCGGATAATGTCCTCCGTCCGGTTCTTGGCGATCGAGTCAAGTTTCACCCGCGCGTCGTCCAGGTTCTTCTGCGCCACACCAACCTGCCGCCCGGCTTCTTCGACCTCTTTCTTTTTGCCCTTGGCCTGTGCGCCCTGCAGTGCGGCCTGCGCCGTGTGCAGCTGTTCGTTGGCCGAATCCACCGCCCGGTTCGCCTTGTTCCACTCGTCGCTTTGAACTTCGTGCACCCCGGCGATGTACTTGGATTCGACCGACTCCACCGTTGGCGGCGCGGCAATGTGGTGATCCAGCACGTCGCCGGCAAGCAGAAAATCCGGATCGACACCCTCGCGCACCGTTTCCCCCGAGCGGATCACCTTCACTGCCATCCCCGACGTGTCCAGGCCTGCGGCGATGGCGCTTTCCATCTGGTTGGCAAAACCTTCCGACTGTCGCTGCGAGGTCTGGTCGCGGAACTGCACCCGCACTGAAAGCCTCGAATGCATCCCGTGCGCCGGGTCGGCCATCTTCATCTGGTCGCGCACCGCTTCCAGGTTGGCCGCCTTGTACGACTCGGCTTCCTTCAGGTAGGCCCAGCCCAGTTCTGTGCCCGATCCCAGCGGCTTTTGCAGGCTGTGCTTGGCGCGGTCGAGAAACCAAACGCCCAGCTCGTCGCCCAGGTTCTGAATCCGCAGCTGAAAAGCCTGCTTGTCCGCGTCTTCGACGGAAAGATCCGAGGCACGCTGCAGGTAGGCGTAGGCGCTCTCCACCGCCTTTTCGTCGCCGATGCCCTGGATCGTCGGATAGGCCACCGCGATGTCCTTGGCGCGCTGCGATGCGGCGGTAATGTAGTCGGGAGCAAGCCGCGTGATCTCGTCCTTCACGATCAGCCGCTGGCCGTCGGGAAGACTGGTCAGGACCTCGTAAGCGGGTATCAGGTCGTGCTGCAGCTCGTAGGCTTTGCTCTTTTCGAGAGCGGCATTGGCTGCTGCCTGGTCCTGCGTTGCGTTCAGTTCCTTGGTCGCCCCCTTGAGCGCTTCGCGGGCCTCGGCCGTGTCCTTCACCCTTAACGCGTTTTGGAACGAGACGATCGCGTTCTGCCAGTCCTTCGAGTCTTCCAGTTGCTGGCCCTGCAGCAGGTAGGCGGCATAGGCCCCGTCCAGCACATGCGCGACGCGTGGCTGCTCACCGGCAAACTGCCGGTACGGCTGGATCTGCTTGAGCGCTTCTTCCCACTGTTTGGCCGCATTTGCAGCTTCGGCCGAGCGGACTGCCGCTTCATACGTATTGCTGGCCTGCATGATGTCGGCTTGGACCTTTTTCACGTTAGCGAACGACGGGTCGACCTGGTTGATTCCATCTACCAGGGACTTCGCATTCTCCAGGTGAACGAACCCCGGGGCCGGCGACTTCAAGGCCGCGCGGTAGGCATCGAGTTCTCCCTGCGCCTTGGCAGTCAGGGCATCCAGGTCGCCCCGAATCCCCCCCGACAGTTTCACTTCGCCCTCGGAATTCGGCAGTATCGAATGCGCCAGATTCATTTGGGTGAAGGCGTTCTTCAAGTCGGCGTATGACGGCGTCGCGCCGCCCTTCTGGTACGCACTCAGGGCCTTTTGCCCATCGTCCACGTACATCGAAGCCAGCACCTTTTTGGCCCCATCGGTATGCGGGGAGGCGGGATACTTGGCAAGGTAACCTTGCCACCCGGTTTCGTTCCCAATCCTCTGCGCCAGCAGGTACTCCGCCTGTTCTACATCCGGGGCCGCCACGAACACCAGTTTCACGCCCTTTTTCAGCGGCTGGGACGCGGCGCTTCCATCGCTGCCGGTCGCCACGGCGCGCGCCCGCAGGTCGGCGTTCTCGGCCATCACTGCCGCCGTGAAGGACGCATTGTGCTCGAACTTGACGTTTTCGGGCACCACGCACGCGGTCGATCCGCCGCCGCCCCCATAGCGCAAGATTCCGTCGCTGCCGCGCTCCAGCACTCCGCCGGGCACGAGTACCAATTTGGGAAATTTGTTGTACGCGGACTTCTCGATGGAACCGGACTCGGCTCCGGCGCAGCTGCGAAGTTCGCCCTTGCCGTTGATCAAAACGTCAGCCAGCTGCACATAGGCCGGCCCCGACGCACCGTCATACAGCTCGATCGCGGTGAGCGACGGTTCCTTGGCCACGGCCCTGAGGCCCGAACCGACCAAAAGGATTGCCCCGAAAGCCAGAATGACGCGACGAAAACGCCCCGAGAACCTGCCCGGGTTGAAAATGACGACCGATGCCATGATTTCCCCTTGAAGACAACGAGGCAGGACGCTCCCAGCGGCGCACCCGCGAATTCTTCGTACAAGATAGTTTTGCCAGGATCCCAGCGCAAGGACTACCGTGACCGTTATAAGGTACGGTTCCGGTATCGGACGAACACATTTACGACTGTTCGCTCTGGCTGATAAACTACCACCTCCCCAGGGGAGGCGCAATCGTTTTTGCTCTCGGGCGCGACGAGGCAAACCGGGCGGCTCGTGAAAAAGATGGCCAATCTGCGACAGGATGGAGTGCCCGCACCGACGCTCTCGCACGTTTCTGCGCCCGGTGCGCAGAACGGAGCGGTTGCAGCTCCGCGCAGCATCGTGCTCTCGCTCCGGCTGCGCACAGCAGATAGTAGCGGCAGTGGCGCCGACGTTTCATGGGAGGCCGATTCGCCCGCGGCCGCCCTCTGCCTCGACGTCCTTTCCGCCTCCGGCGGCGCCCCCGATCCGCCCCAGGGCGCGATTCTGCCGGTGAAGTTCCTCAATCTGCAATCCGCCATTCTGGCCGCGCGCCGCGTGCAATGGGCCATCCAGGGGCTGGCGGAAAGCTCCGGCGCCGCCACCGGGGTGGCCATCGCGATCCATCAGGTTGAAGATCCGGTCGGAGAAAGTTCCACGACCGCTTTGGCGGCGGCGGCGCCAACCCGGATTCTTGTGAGCGCCAACATTGCTCAGGCTATGCGGCAGTTGCCGGGATTTGCAATCGACCAGTCGGGCAACGAAGACTGGCGAAGCCTCGAGGGGAGACCTGCTGACCCGCGGTCCGACGTCTCAGCGGATGAGCAGTCGCTGCTCGGTTTGATCCGAGCCCTCGGCCGGGAAGATCCAGTGCCCCCCAAAGTCGAAGCGCCCGCCTCGGTCCCGGTAGCTGTCCCGCCCGTCACGGGCACCTACCAGCCTCCGCAAGGCCTCGGCCGCGCGCACGCTGAACCCGAGCCCGCTCCCGCCCCCAGCCGGATGAAGTGGCTCATCGTCGGCGGAGCGGCTGCGGTTGTCGTCCTCGTTGCGGCACTCGTAATCCCCAGGATTGTCTCGGGAGGTCATGCCGGCACCCCAACGCAGAACCCAGGCCAGCCCCCGGCGCAGTCCTCGGGGGCCACTCCGCCTGTCACGACTCCCCCGCCAACCCCGTCCAACCCCGCGGCTCCAGACAAACCGCACGCCTCCAAGCCGGCCGCAAAATCCGTCAAGCCGCCAAAGCCTGGGTCGAGCGTCGACGCGACGACCGAATCGCCGGCTCCGCCTCCGCCGAAGCCTGCGGGCGGCTCATGCGACTTGACCGAGGGCGAAATTCCTCGATCCCTCAGCCGCGCGGAGAGCCTGATGTACGCCGGCAAACTTGCCGAAGCCCAGGCCGCCTACCAGCGCGTCGTCGGCTGCCCCTCCGCCCACGACAAAGCCCTCGAAGGCCTTCAGCGCGTCAAGCAGCGTATGGCCGCGCAAGGCACCTCCGGCCTATAGCGCCCTGCGGGAGTCAGGTGGGAGAGCCACGTTTGGGGGAGCGAGGTTGGGGGTTGCCCCGTCCAAGCTCCGCTTGGGCGGGAGTCGATTCACACCCGCGTTAACCACCCGCGCCTCATCCGTTCAGCATCTCGAACGCCTTCACCAGGCTCGTGTGCATGCGGTTGAACGATGCCGTCACCTCCGCGATCTCGTCTTTTCCCTTGATCTCCAGCGGCGGCAGGTCGATCTCCCCCTTGCTGATGATGTCGGCGTTTCTTGAAACCCGCCGCAGTGGCCGGATCACGATCAGATACATCGCCACGTCGATCAGAATCACCGTGATCAGGAAAATGGTTCCCAGGCTGATCAGCAGGTTGCGGAATCCCTCGTTGGCTATCTTGATCGGCACCCACATGGGCACCGTCACGATCTGCGCGCCCACCACGTCATTCGCCTTCCAGCCGAACCCGTGCTCGCGGCCGTAGTGCTTGATCATGGCCCGCGGCGCCAGCGCAACGTCGCTATGGCAGCTCAGGCACCCGGTTGCGGCCACAATCGGGGTCGCGTAATACAGCACCGGCCCGATCGGCGTGTCGTGCGGGCCGTACTGCTCCGTCTGCCCGGGAGTGTCGCGGAAGTGGCGGATCAATTCCGCTTCCCACTCGGTGGCCCGGTCTTCGAGATTGGTCGGATTCAGCGCGGCCTCGCGCATCACGTAGTCCCGGTACGAAGTCCGCAGCCGCTTGAACGTTGTGTTCGCCGCATAAAAGGGAATCGTCTGCGCCAGAAAATCGCTGCCATGCTGCGGGGTCTTCTGCAGAACCGGACTTACTTCCTCATCGGTATAGGTCAAGGTGGCCTGCGCGCTCGTCGCCATCAGCTTGGCCTGCTCCAGCACCTGCTGCCGCGCGTCCTCCATCAGAAAGTTGTAGGCGAAATGGGAAATCAAATAGATACCCAGCCCGAACACGACCACCAGGACCAGGTTGAACTTGGTGAGCAGCTTCACGAATGCCTCCTGAAACAGATCGCGGCAAAAACGGCTTCGGAACAGCAAGAAAAAAAAGAAAAATCGTCGCGGGGAACGGGTACCAGAACAATATAACGGTCCCACCCCCGCGGAGCAGGGGCCGGAAGTGTCGACAGCATCTGGCACTTCCCCAGAAATTACTAAAATATCGGCTTGACATAACAAGCTAGTTATATAAACATATAGTTATTAAAGGTTGACCCGATGCCAAATCTTGATGCCGCTTTTTCCGCACTGTCCGACCCCACCCGACGGGCAATCCTGGCGCGGCTGGCGCTGGGGGAAACCACCGTGATGGAACTCGCGAAACCGTTCGAAATGACCCAACCGGCGATTTCGCGGCATCTCAAGGTGCTGGAAAACGCCGGGTTAATTCTTCGCCGGGTGGAGGGCGCAAAGCATCCCTGCCGCCTGGCAAACGATGGCCTCGAAGCAATTGATCAATGGCTCGAAATGCTGCGAACGGCCCTGTCGAGGAATTACGACCGCCTGGACACGCTGTTGGCAGAAATGAAATCCGACAATCCCACCCAGCGATGAAGACCCGTCGCCGGGGAATCCCCAAGGAGAAATGCGATGAGCAAACTGATTCTCAAGACTGTAGGCGACACCCATGTAGTGGTAACCCGGCATTTCGCCGCACCGCCCGAAGCCGTGTACCGCGCCCACACCGATCCGGCCCTGGTGCAGAAGTGGATGCTTGGCCCGGACGGCTGGACCATGCCCGTTTGCCAGCTCGATCCACGCCCTGGCGGCAAGATCCGCTACGAATGGTCGAACGGCAAAGGCCAGGGCTTCTCCCTGACCGGCGAATGTCTTGAACTCGATCCGCCCCGCCGCATCGTGCACGTGGAACGGATGCATCTGCCCGACCCCACGCCCGACAACCACATCGAAACCACGTTCGAGCCCGATGGCGACGGCACCCTGATGACCATGCGTATGACCCTTCCGGACGCGGCCACCCGCGCGCAGATGCTGGCCACCGGAATGGAACACGGGATGGAGCGGAGCTACGAGCGCCTCGAGAACGAAATTCTTGCGGTCCGGGTGTGAGAAGCAGTTAGCAGTCCACAGTCACTTTAGTTCGTAGTTCATAGTTCGTAGTTCGTAGTTCATAGTTCGTAGTTCATAGTTCATAGTTCATAGTTCGTAGTTCATAGTTCGTAGTTCATAGTTCATAGTTCATATTCGTTCTTCCGACCGAGGTTGCTTTGGAGTGCTCCGAATCTCATCCGGTTTGGCGCGCAAGACCTCGGATCGCTGAACGCTGAAACTACGAACTATGAACTACGAACTGTGAACTTTCCCTCACCCCACCGACGGAAGCCCCGCTAGCGCCATGGCGATCTCTTCGGCCGGATACTCGTAATTCTCCAGCTTGCCCGCCTGGTAGTCGATATACGACTGCATGTCGAAGTGGCCGTGGCCGCAGAGATTGAACAGGATCGTCTTTTCCCTGCCTTCTTCCTTCGCTATCAGCGCCTCGCGAATGGCCCCTGCCACCGCGTGATTCGCCTCCGGCGCCGGGATAATCCCTTCCGCCCTCGCGAACTGGATGCCGGCCGCGAATGCGTCGAGCTGCTGCACGCTCGATGCCTCGATCAGCCCCAGCTCGAGCACATGCGACACCAGCGGCGCCATCCCGTGGTAGCGCAGGCCGCCCGCATGAATGCCCGGAGGAATGAACGTCGAGCCCAGCGTATGCATCTTCACCAGAGGCGTAAGATGGCCGGTGTCGCCAAAGTCATACGCGAACGGCCCCTTGGTGAGGCTTGGACATGCGGCTGGCTCCACAGCCACGATGCGCGCGTGGCTTTGGCCTTTGAGGTTCCGCCCCAGGTACGGCATCACCAGGCCGGCGAAGTTCGATCCGCCCCCGGTGCATCCCACGATCACGTCCGGCTCGTCGCCCGCCAGCGCCATCTGCTCGATCGCTTCCAGCCCGATGACCGTCTGGTGGAGAAGCACGTGATTCAGCACGCTTCCCAAGGCATACTTGGTGTTGGGATCCTTGGCGGCCACTTCCACGGCCTCGGAGATCGCGATCCCCAGCGACCCAGGACTGTCGGGATGCTCGGCAAGAATGGCGAGGCCTGATTCCGTCTCCGTGCTGGGGCTGGCCGTGACGCTGGCGCCGAACGCCTCCATCAGCGCCCGCCGATAGGGCTTCTGGTTATAGCTCACCCGCACCATGTAGACCTTGCACTCAATCCCGAAGAACGCGCACGCCATGGCCAGCGAAGAGCCCCACTGTCCGGCGCCGGTTTCCGTGGCCAGCCGTTTGGTCCCTTCCACCTTGTTGTAGTAGGCCTGCGCCACGGCCGTGTTCGGTTTGTGCGAACCGGCCGGGCTCACGCCTTCGTACTTGTAGTAGATCTTCGCCGGTGTATCCAGGGCCTTCTCCAGCCGCCGCGCGCGAAACAGCGGCGTGGTCCGCCACTGCGCGTACACCTGCCGTACCGGATCGGGAATCTCGATCTCCCGCTCCGTACTGACCTCCTGCAGGATCAGCGCCATGGGAAACAGCGGCGCCAGATCGTCCGGCCCGATCGGCTTCAGCGTGCCGGGATGCAGCGGCGGCGCCATCGGCGCAGGCAGATCGGCCAGAATGTTGTACCACGCGCGGGGAATGCGGTCTTGCGGCAGGTTATATTGAACGGTTTCCATGCCGGGGATTTTAGCAGCGGCAGGTTACGACGCGGTGTGCGAACCCCCACCGCCGGCTCGATCCTCCTTCACCATCTTCACCACCGGCAGCGCATCCCCGTTCCACAGAGGGACCGCAATCCGCTCCACCTCGATATAGCCTTTGAGCCGGTAAAGCGGCACGCCGGTAAGCGTCGAACCCATTTCGAATCGGCGGAAGCCGGCCTCGCGTGCCGCATTCTCGACTGTCGCCAGGATGAGCGAACCCAGGCCGCGCCGCGCAAAGTCAGGATGCACAAAGATGGCCCGTACCTTGGCCGCGTCCACGGCCGGGTCCAGTAACTCCGGTGCGCGCACCGGGCTGCGATCCGCGCCGAACAACGTCTTGCGCTTCGACCACCCGCCGCAGCCCGCAAGCCGTGCATTCCCGTCGCCTGTCTCGGCGATGAAATAGGTTCGGTCCGCGACTAACTGCGTATCCAGCCCCAGCACCGTTCCCAGTGCGCCTTCGATTTGCACCTGCGTATAATCCCCAGCCTGCAACCCGCGCACCGATGCTTCAATGAGCTCGTGCAGCGCGGGAAGGTCTGCCTCCGTCGCAAGGCGAAGCCGGAATGAACTTTCGCTTGCCATGCTTTCTACAACGAGCCCGCAATCCGCGCGGCGCGCTCGTACGAGCCAAGGTTAAACACGCGTGTATAACCCAGCGCGGCCAGTTTCTTTTTTGCCGCTCCGCTGCGCATGCCGCTCTGGCAATGAAGCAGCAGCACCTGGTCTTTCTCCGTTACGTGTCGCTCCACCAGCCTCTCGATCTGCGCCAGCGGCATGTTCACGGCCTGCCGCAAATGGCCCGAACTGAATTCGACAGGGCTGCGCACATCGATGACCAGCGCGCCCTGTTTCAGGTGCTCCGCGGCCGCGTTTTCCGAAATCTCATCCGTGCGCTTCACCAGAAGAAACACAACCAGCAGCGCAAGCGTGATGACGACAATGATCCAGTCCATGAGTCTCTCGCAGCCGATCAGGCCTTGGCGACCTCCACCAGCGTCGAATAGAACGTTGCCGCGCGCCCGAGATCGGTCAACCGTTCGCTGGTGAGGGCATTGATGTTCTTCGCTTCCGGATGCAGCTTGGCCCAATCGAGCCGCGCCGAGATCACGCCCGGGGGAACGCTTCCATTGACCAACGCCGTCAGCGTCAGCGAGCCGCGGTCGTTGAAGATGCGCACCGCGTCCCCATCGGCAATGCCGCGGGACTCGGCGTCTTTCGGGTGCATCTCCACCTTCTGCACGGTTCGCGCCTCCATCTTCCGGTGGCCCTCGAGATTGGCAAAGGTCGAGTTCATGTAGTTATCGTTTTTGCGGCTCAGCAGTTCCAGGGGATAGCGTTTGGCGTCCTCTCCCCAACGCGATTCCACCGGCGGCACGAAGGCTGGTAGGCCATCCAGACCTTGAGCGGCGAGCACCTCGGAGAGGAACTCGATCTTCCCCGAGGGGGTAGGCAGCGTTCCCGAAGAATACGGCTGGAACGGATGTGCGTCGGGGTCACGATGGAACGCGAGAGGGATGTGGCCCTCCTGCTGCAGATCTTCGACGGTGATGTGCTCCATGTTGACGTTGGTCGAACGGCCGTCAACGCCGATCGCCAATGCCTGCCGGATCAGCTCCTCCGGCGTGTCGCGGAAACACTCTTCCGTGAAACCCATCCGCTGCGCCAGTTGGCTGAACAGCCACACGTTCGATCGCGCTTCGCCCGGCGGCTCGATAGCCTGGCTGGACAGCTGCACGAAGTAGTGGCCGTACGCCCCCTGGATATCGGTATGCTCGAGAAACGTGGTGGCCGGCAAAATGAAGTCGGCGTAGTCGGTCGTGTCCGTGAAGAACAGCTCATGCACCACGGTGAACAGATCGTGCCGCATCATCCCTCTTACAACTGCATTGTGATTCGGCGCCACCGCTCCCGGGTTCGAGTTATACACAAACAGCGCATGCACCGCCGGCCCTGTCCCCTGTTCCTCGGCTTGTCCCAGTTCCGTCAAGGCCTGCCCGAGCGTCGACATGTTGATGGTCCGCGCCAGACGCTTGATCGGGGACGCCAGCGCCAGGTCCGGCCTCTCCATCGCTTTCTTGTCCCACGCAAAAGCGCCCGACGTGGACAGCTGGCCGCCCCCGCCGCGATATTTCCACGCGCCGGTAAGCGCGGGAAGCATGGCAATGGCGCGGGCCGCGGTGCCGCCGTTCTCGCCGCGCTGCACTCCGTAGTTCATGCGGATGGCCGCCGGCCGAGTTGTCGCGTACTCGCGCGCCAGTTGTTCAACCTCGGCTGCCGTCATGCCGGTCCAGGCGGCGACACGCTCCGGCGTGTATTCGCGCGCCCGTTCCGCAAGCCCCTCGAACCCGTGCGTCATTTCCTCGATAAAAGCGCGGTCTTCGAGCCCTTCGCGCAGGATGACGTGCATCATGCCCAGCGCCAGGGCGCCGTCGGTGCCGGGCCGGATCGCGATGTGCCAGTCAGCCAGCGTCGCGGTACGCGTCTTGTAGGGATCGATCACGATCAGGCGGCCGCCATTGCGCCGGGCCTGTTCCACCATGGGCCAAAGATGGACGTTGTTGCCATGAATGTTTCCGCCCCACGCGATGATCAACTTCGCCAGCTTGAAATCCTCGGTAGCGGTGCCCAGTTTCTTGCCATAGACCAGATTCCACGCCACGCCCCCGGCCTCGGCACAGATGGTGCGGTCAAGCTGGCTGGCCCCCAGGCGATGAAAAAAGCGCCGGTCCATCGACCCGTACCCCAGCACGCCGATCGTTCCAGCGTAGCTGTAGGGGAGGATCGATTCGGAGCCGTGCCGGTCGCTGACCTGCTGGAGCCGGCCGGCGATCGCATCGAGAGCTTCGTCCCACCCGATCCGTTCGAAAGCCTCGTGCTCCCGGCCCCGAACCAGGGGCCCTTTGGGCACGTCGGTCTTCCGCCTCAGCGGATAAAGAATGCGCTCCGGGGAATAAACGCGATCCAGATATTTGGCTACCTTACCGCAGAGGAATCCGTTGGTCACCGGCTGCGAGGGATCGCCCGCCACCTTGATCGCACGGCCATCCTCGTTCACCGTCACCAGGACCGCACAGGAGTCCGGGCAGTCGTGCGAGCAGACGGTGTGAACAATGCGAAACGGGGGAGAAGATAGCGCCGCGGCCATGAAGTCATTGTAAGCTGGTCGCGGAAATGATTCTTCGGAGGTTTGGATGAGACGGCTTCTCCTGTTGGCGTTGCTGGTAGGCAGTTGGACATGGACCGGGGCAGAGGCGAAGGCCCAACCGGGGAAGGACGAAGCCGCCATCCGCGCGGTCATTACTGCTCAGACCGAGGCCTGGAATCGCGGCGACATTCCCGCCTTCATGGAGGCCTATGAGCACTCGCCCGAGACGACCTTTATCGGCAGCAACATCGGCAAGGGATACGAGAAGATCCTGGAGCGCTACCAGAAGAACTACTCCACCCGCGAGCAGATGGGTACCCTCACGTTCAGCGACATCGAGGTGCGGATGCTTTCCGGGTCGAGCGGCAAGGCGGAATTCGCCATCGTGACCGGCCGCTTCCATCTGGAGCGTTCGCAAAAAGGCGAATCGAAGAAAGACGACGGCGTCTTCTCGCTGGTATGGCGCCAGGGTCCCCAAGGGTGGAAGATCGTGCTCGACCACACCAGTTAGGGTCCCTGGCGGAGATTTACACTGATCCGATATGAGCTGCCTGTTCTGCAAAATCGTGGAAGGAAGCATTCCGTCGACGGCCGTCTACCAGGACGAACAGTGTTACGGGTTCTTCGACATCGATCCCAGGGCGCCCGTGCACGTGCTGGTGATTCCGCGCAAGCACATTGCCTCGCTGGCGGAGGCTGACAAGAGCGATGAGCCGCTGCTTGGGCACCTGCTGTGGGCCGCGGCGGAGATCGCCCGCATGAAGGGGCTCGCCAATGGCTACCGCGTCGTGATCAGCACCGGCAAGGATGGCGGGCAAACGGTCGATCATCTCCACGTCCACGTCCTGGGCGGCCGCGCCATGCACTGGCCCCCGGGATAGGGAAACGCCGCGGACCGGGAGGAGGAAATCGGAGTTTCCCGCTCCCAGCTTCCTCGGCGTAAGGTTCCTCGGCGTAAGCCTGGCAAGGGTGCACGAACCGAAGCGGACATCCTAAAGGACCAGCTAATCTATTCCTGTCTTCCCATCCCGGACTGCCGTTCATGGTCCGAAGCCCGCCGAAAGGTACGAAGCCATGATCGAGCGCATCGCCATCCTGGGCACCGGTCTACTGGGTACATCTCTGGGCCTGGCCTTGCGCGCCGCGGGATTCCCAGGCTCTATCGCGGGCTGGAATCGCAGCGCCGAAGGCGGCCGCGATGCGCTGGGGATGGGTGCCGTCGATATGGTGGCAAGCGATGCGATCGCCCTCGCACGCGAGAGCGACATAGTCGTCCTGTGCGTGCCCATCTACTCCACGCTCGATTACATGGAGCAGCTCGCTTCGGTTCTCACCCCGGAACAGTTGCTCACCGATGTGGGCAGCACCAAGGCCCAGATCACGGCTGCGGCAGGACGCCTTTACAACACCCCCGAACGCGCGGCTTTTCTTCCCGGGCACCCCATGGCGGGAAAGGAACGCGGCGGCGCTTCGCTGGGAGATGCAAACCTGTTTCGCGGCGCGGTGTGGCTCTTCACCGATGACCCCGCATGGCGGCGCTCATCCCGCGGCGTAGAGCTGGTATCGAACTGGCGCGAATGGGTTGCCGCCATGGGCTCGAAAACCATCGATCTCGATGCCACCCGTCACGACGAACTGGTCGCCTGGGTCAGCCATCTGCCCCAATTCACGGCGACCGCCTTGAGTGCGCTGCTGGAAGACCAGGTGGGCGACGCACCCGAACTGAAGCACGTGGGCGGCCGCGCTCTGCGCGAAATGACGCGCCTCGGCGCCAGCCCGTTTTCCATGTGGCGCGACATCGCCCACACCAATACAGCAGCCATCGAAGCCGCGCTCTACGCGCTCGAGCAGCGTCTCGCCTACATCCGCGAGAACCTCCGCACCCCCGCTTTGCGCGAGGAATTCGAGCGGGCCAACTCCTTCCGCCGCGAGTAGACTGCCTCTTCTCTTCGTAGTTTGTCACAGGTTTCGTGACTTCCTCACCTCCTCATCGTCAAGTGATGAGAAGATCGAATTCAATTGTGCGCCGAGGTGCTTCCCCCATGCAGACCTTCTTCCGCGACGTCCGTTATGCGGTTCGCCAATTGCGCAAGAGTCCAGGGTTCAGCCTCACCGTAATTCTTGCGCTGGCGCTGGGCATCGGCGCTACCACCGCGATCTTTTCCCTCGTCGAAGGAATCATTCTGCGGCCGTTGCCATTCGCCGATCCCGATCGGCTGGTGATGCTCGGTGACCGCATCGGCAACGTCAAGGTCCTGCCGGTAACCGCGCGGGAGATCGCCACCTACACCACCGCCACCACCGCCTTTTCCTCCGTGGGCGGCTTCGCCACCGCGGGATATGAACTCTCCGGGGGCGACACGCCAGAGCACATCGACGGCGGGCGCCTCAATGCAAACGTGTTCCCCATGCTCGGCGTTCCGCCCATTTTGGGGCGCACCTTTACAACCCAGGAAGAGGACGCCCATCAATTGCTCGCAGTTATCAGCTATCGCCTTTGGCTCAAGCGCTTCCACCGCGACCCGCGCGTCGTGGGTACCTCGATCACCCTGGATCGCAAGAACTACACGGTCGTCGGCGTGATGCCGCGCAGTTTCGATTTCCCCATCGAACACGGATCCTTACATCCCACCGAGGTGTGGGTGCCGCTGAGCCTGACGTCCGACGAACTCTCCGACCAGCAAATCGGGAATTGGGGACTCCACATGGTGGCGCGCCTGAGGGACGGCGTAACGCTCCACCAGGCCGCTGAGGATGCCGACCGCGTGTCGCGGCTGATCATGCAGGGCTTCCCGGCCAGGTTGTCGGCCATCCGCATCCAGGGCGATGTGCGCTCGATACGCGAGTTCTACCTCGCCGATGCGCGGCCCCTGCTGCGCACGCTGTTTCTGGCGGTGGGGGCGGTCCTGCTGATCGCTTGCGTCAACGTGGCGGGCCTGATGCTGGTGCGTTCCATCCGCAGGCGTCGCGACTACGCGATACGGCTTGCCCTGGGAGCGCGCTCCAGCGTCATCACGCGCGAATCCGTCATCGAGGGACTTGTTCTCAGCGGCGCCGGCGGGATTCTCGGCTTGTTGCTTGTGGTTGTCGCGATCCGCAGCGCGCCCAGTCTGCTGCCGGAATCGATGCCGCGCATCGACGCGATTGCCATGAACCCGGTCATCGCCGCCTTTGCGGTTCTGCTCGCTCTCGTCACGGGCGTGCTTTGCAGCCTGGCGCCGGCGTTTGCCGCACTCCGCACCAACCTGACCGAAGGATTGAAGGAGGGCTCGAAGACCGCTTCCGGCACATCCAGCCATGCATGGCTGCGTTCGGCATTGGTGGTTGTCGAGATCGCCATTGCCGTGGTTCTCGTCAATTCCTCGGCCGCTCTCATCCGCAGCTACCAGAAAATGCTGTCCGTCGATCCCGGCTTTCGTCCCGATCACGTGCTGGTAGCCGGTTTCCGGCTTCCAATTTGGCAATACTCAACCGCCACTTCTGCTGCGGAATTCGATCGTTCCGTACTCGCGACGCTCTCCGCCAAGCCGGGTATTACGTCGGTCGGCATCGGCAGCACGCTTCCCGCATCGGGGCTCATCGGCGGCGCCGGCTACACCATTGAAGGCGAGCCGGTAAGCCAGTGGAAGCTCAAGTTCGCCATGTTTGCGTTGATGGACGGCGACTACTTGAAGGCGTTGGGAATTCCGTTGCTCGATGGCCGAACCTTCACCGCAGACGACCGTGCCGACACGCAGCAGGTGATCCTCGTAAACGAATCGATGGCGAAGCACTGCTGGCCGGGGCAACGGGCGATCGGCAAACGCATGCACCTTGGCAATCCCAGCAGCAAGCTTCCGTGGGCAACCGTGGTGGGCATCGTCACCGACACCAAAGGCGGAGCGCGCGACGAGCCGGCGGGAGACGAATTGTATGTATCGTTGCGACAGCCGGCGACGTTCTACGGCAACGACTACCAGGAAAGGCTCGCATCTCCGGCAAGCGGATTCATCGTTCTGCGATCGGTGTTTCCACCTGAACAGATGGCAGGTACGCTGCGTTCCACCGTCGCCCAGATCGATCCGCACCTCGCCCTGGAGCGCCTTGAGTCGATGAGTACGGTGATGGCCAACGTGGAAGCGCCGCGCCGCTTCAACACGGACTTGATTAGCGCGTTTGCGCTGGGTGCATTGCTGCTCGCTATCACAGGTATCTACGCCGTGGTCGCCTTCTCCGTATCCATGCGCGCGCAGGAAATTGCGATCCGCCTGGCGCTTGGCGCCCAGCGCGGCAACATCGTGCGGCTGGTCCTGATGTCGGGCGCGAAGCTCGGGATCACCGGCTGCGGACTGGGCGTCCTCGGCTCCTTCGCAGCCTCGCGCCTCGTAAAGAGTTTCCTGTTCGGAGTCTCGGCGACCGAGCCGCTTATCTACCTCTCAGGCGTGGCGATCATTCTCGCCTTGGTGCTCCTCGCTTCAACGCTCCCCGCGGCGCGCGCCGCATCCTCCGACCCCGTCAAGGCCCTGCGCGCCATATAGGGCGGAAGTCCCCAGAGCCCGCCCTCCAAAAAGGCAAAGGGGCGAAATCCTTTACAGGACGTCGCCCCTCGCTATCCGTTTTCGCGAAGACCCGGTACGGAGACCAGATCACAACTTCCATGACAGAGAGTTAGCTGGTGCGCTCGAGCTCCGCCCGAGTTTCCCTTACCTTCCCCAGGTCACAATGGTTGTATGAGTGTCCATTGAGCCATTCATGAGCTTCGTTCCCGATTCTCTTGAAGGCCATCGTCTACTCTCTCCTTCTGGAAGATTTCTCTTCCGTTACAGCCTTGGAACCGAGGTGTTCGAATAGGGTTGCAGGCAATTATTTTCAGAGTGTGGAAATTAGTTGCTGTTCAGCCCGAACCTTCCCGGCTGGCCTGAGCCTAAATTATGATTCTCCCATTCCTATTCTCCGGATTCCAATGAGGTCGCAGGTCATGAGTCTCCAGCAATTGACCCGTACACGCCGGAACAAGACCCGGTCCACGCCCCAAATGCGACCGGCAATTGTGTTCGCTGCACTGTTCCTGGGCGTGGCCGCTCTCTGGGCGCACCACGGGCTGGCGGCCTTCGACACCACCCACACCGTTCGCATGGAAGGAACCATCACCGGCATAGACTGGATAAATCCGCATGCTTTCGTTTACGCCGACCTCAAAGACAGCTCCGGCAAAGTCGCGAACTGGAAGCTGGAGCTGGGCAGCCTGGGCATGATCACCAAGTATGGCGGATGGACCGAGACCACGGTGAAACGCGGCGATCACGTTACCGTGCAGGGGTTCATCGCCAAGGACGGCTCGCCCTACATGTCTCTGGGCAGAATCTGGCTGCCCGACGGGCGCTCCCTCGAGGGCAAGCCTTAATCATGTCAGGTATGGGAATGGCGGAAGTGCCTGTCTTCTGCAAATGGCTCGAACAGACTCCGATCGCCGCCGGCGTTCGCCAATCGCTGTGGCTCTTTCCCGCCATCGAAACCGCGCACCTTTTGGGAATGGCAGCTTTGCTGGCCACCATCGGCGCCTTCGATCTGCGTCTGGCGGGCTTCATCCTGCGCGCCGAGTGCGTGTCGAGCCTGGCTAGCCGCCTGCTTCCGTGGGCCTGGGCCGGATTTTCCGCCCAGGTCGTTACCGGCACCCTGCTGTTTTCCTCTGAAGCCACGCACATGGTTATCAATCCTGCGTTTCGCGTGAAGATGGTCCTGATCCTTCTGGCGGGCGCGCACGCACTGATCTTCCATTTCACCGCGCGTCGAACCATACCGGCATGGGATGCGAAGATACCGCCGCCCGCGGCAGTACGGATCGCCGGATTGATTTCCCTGTTGTTGTGGACCGGCGTGGTCGCAGCCGGACGCTGGATCGGCTTCATTTGACCTCCGGAACAGGCGCCGCATCGAGACCCGGCCCCGGCTTTGCCTCCAGGGCTTCCGGCGCCGTGATCATTGCCTGGAGTGTCCGGTTCACACTGGATTTCCGGAAGCTGTCAACCCAGCGATCATACTCAGCGCGTGCCATGGAAACCCGAAGCCGAGGCTGTGTCTCGCCGGCCGCGATCTTCATTTGCGGAGAATGGTTGCCGAACAAGGCGTCAGCCACGCATCCGATCGAAGCGCCCGAAGCCTCGCGCCGTGACGAGCCAGTGTCCACATGGATCCTGACCGCGTCGCCCATCTGAATCGCGAGATCGAGTTCGCGGATTCCCGCCAGGCAATGCAAGTTCGCGCGGTTCTCATCTTGCAATTTGACTCGCGCCTGCAACTGCCGCGAATCCAGCAGTACGGACGACCATGTCGCATCCCTGTCCTCGATATTTCTGAGTCTCTCCACCAGGCGCGCATCGGCTGGCGCCCCACTGCGATACCGATCGAGCGCCAGCCTCACCGCTGATGGCGAGCCGAAAACAGCGACATCACGCCGCGGCACCGCCAGCCACCGCGCCGAGGGCTTCGAACCGCCCGCCGCCTCGAAGGCCAGCACCGGCAATCCCTCATAGTAAACACGGCTCGCTACGGACCCCAGCGCGGATGCGCCGATATTCGCGAAGCTGAACCGGCCCTTCGCCAGCAGAAGATGATTGCCGAGGTTGTCGTTGCTGGATGCCCAATCGGCTACGATCACGTGATCGACGCGCCGGCCCGGGTCCGTTTCGGTGATCGCGAACAGCCGGTTCAAATCATCCGTATTGTTTTTTGTGGCAAGCCACAGCGCATCGGCGGCATCCTTGGGAGGCAGGCGCCGCATTCCCGCAATCACCGGCGCGTCCGGCGGAATCAACCGGACAAGATCGCTTTGCGCGTGGCAAAAAGAGACGTTGAAAAAGAGCGTGACGGCCGCTAAAAGCCGCGCAGCAAGCCAATGCGGCCGACGTACGAATTGCGTTTTTGGAACCGTTTCGTTGATCTCCGTCGCTGTCATTTCCGTTCTCCTTGTTTGCGATGAAGCCATCAGCGCGTTCTGGCGTGGCGACAGTTCCAGTCAATCAGCGAAAAACATCTCATGCGGTTAACAATGGTTAACCGGTGTAAAGAATTGTTAAGAAGCGGTTGTTAGTCCCAGCGAAGGAGGCACAATCGAAAGTGGGACTTCCGGTGGAACGAATTCTCATCGTCGACGATGACGTGGCCCTGTGCGAGATGCTCACAGAGCGTCTGCAGCAGGATGAGTTCGTAACCGAATCCGTGAACGATGGAATCCGCGGCCTGGAGCGCGCGCGTTCGGGAGACCATGCCCTGGTCGTTCTCGATCTTATGCTGCCCGGACTGAGCGGCATCAATGTCCTCCATCAACTGCGCAAGGCTTCCGATGTTCCGGTCCTGATCCTCACCGCCAAAGGCGAAGACGTGGAGCGCATTCTCGGTCTCGAAATCGGCGCGGACGACTATCTTCCCAAGCCGTTCAATCCGCGCGAGCTCATCGCCAGAATCCGTGCCATCCTGCGCCGCAGCCTGCGCGCCAGCGGCGAAGAGCGTCCTGTCTTCGCGGGAGACCTGGCGTTGTACGCGGCATCGCGTGAAGTGTTTCTCGACGAGCGCCCGCTGCAGTTGACGAGCGTCGAGTTCACCCTTCTGGAAACGCTTGTGCGCGAGGCTGGCCGGATCATCTCGCGCGAGCGCCTTACCGAAATCGTACTGGGGAGGGAATTGCGCGCGTTCGACCGGGTCATCGACGTGCACGTCAGTAACCTGCGCAGAAAACTTGGCAACGAGAGAATCAAAACCGTGCGCGGCTCCGGATATCTGTTTGTCTTGCGCGCAGCGGCTCGGCATGGGTGACAAGTGAACAGGCTGTTTCTAAAAATCTTTCTCTGGTTCTGGGCCACCGTGATCCTTCTGGGCATCGCGCTGGTGTTGAGCTTTGTCCTGGGTCCGAAAGGCAGTTATCTGCCCTGGCAAAATACACAATGGATCGCCAGGCGGGTAGTGGGCGAAATGGATGCGCGCGGCCCCGCCGGAGCCAGCCAGTTGCTGCGCGGCCTGGAACAAAGCCACACCCTCGAAGCATGCCTCTTCAACGAAGCGGGCGCGGTCATCGCCGGCGATCACTGCGAGACGCTCCGGTCGATCGTCCGCAAGCCGTCAGCCAATGACCGTATGGATGCCATGAGCGGAATGAACGGCATGGATGGCGCCAAAGACTGGAGTGTGTATCGCTCCCTCATGACAGAGCGCGACCGGCAGGGTCGACTCTACTATCTCGCCTCGCAGGTTTACTACGGGCCGCAGGATGCACACAAAACAATCTTCGGACTCTTTACGCATCTGGGTCTTTTGCTCGTCGTATCAAGCGCGATCTGTTACCTGCTCACGCTTCAACTCACCCGCCCCATCCTGCGCCTGCGCCACGCGTCCACGCAGATTGCCGAAGGCAAGCTCGAAGCGCGCGTCGACTCCAGCGTCGAACTTCGCGGCGACGAGTTCGGCGACCTGGGCCGCGATTTCAATGCCATGGCCTCGCGCATCCAGGATCTGCTTTCAAGCCAGCGCCAACTCATCTCCGATGTCTCCCACGAAGTGCGATCCCCATTGGCGCGGATGAATCTTGCCCTCGACCTGGCGCGCCGCCGGCTGGGCAACGATCTGGCATTCGATCGGCTGGCCGTCGACATCGACAAACTGAACGAGATGGTCGGACGCCTGCTGACGGTGGCGAAGCTCGAGAGCGGCGCGGTTCCTGCTGCCTTCGAGTCGGTTGACCTTGTTTGTGTGTTGACAGAAATCGTGGAAGACGCGCGAATGGAAGCCCGCGAGCGCAACTGCCGCATCGTTTGCGACTGCGAAGGTAACCACCGTCTGCGGGGCGATGAGAATCTGCTGCGCAGCGCATTCGAAAACGTCGTTCGCAACGCCGTGTACTACTCGAATGCCGGCACAGAGATTCGCGTAACCCTCGCCCCCAAAACGGAATCCGCGAACAACATGATTACACTGACTGTCTGTGACCGAGGGCCCGGCGTACCGGAGGCCGACACTGAGAAGATTTTCGAGCCGTTCTTCCGCGTCGCCGAAGCGCGCGACCGGCAATCGGGCGGCGCCGGCCTGGGACTGGCCATCGCGTCCCGGGTGGTCAAGCTTCATCGCGGATCCATTCGCGCCGCCAACCGCCCGGAAGGCGGACTCGAGATCCGGATCGAACTGCCGACCGACGGTTCCTGATTCTGAATCCCGCTCCGGGTTCGCTCATCCAAATCTCGTTGACCGACATGCGCCATTTCGCCCACCGTCCCAGTGCGCATCTCCGGCCGTATGTGCGCGAAGTCCTCTGGGTCAGTTCCGATCGTGAGCGCGTGCAATCGCTGCTTCGTGAAACGACCCTGACGCTGGTGTTGCGCCAGTCGGGCGACGCCTCGATCAGTGGCGGACGCAAGCCCATGTCATTCACACAATGGGCTGAGAAGCATGCGCGCGAATTCCAGTGAGAGCGGCGCCGGTTCAGCGCCCGGTGCCGCCCACCGTCATCCGATCGAGCTTGATCGTGGGCATGCCCACGCCCACCGGGACACTCTGCCCGTCTTTGCCGCAGGTGCCGATGCCCTCGTCGAGCTTGAGATCGTGTCCTACCATCGAGACATACTTCAGCGCCTCCGGCCCGTTGCCGATCAGCGTCGCGTCGCGCACTGGCGCCGTGACTTTTCCGTCTTCGATCAGGTAGGCCTCCGATGCGGAAAAGACAAACTTGCCGCTGGTGATGTCCACCTGTCCGCCGCCGAAGTTCACCGCATACAGCCCGCGCTTCACCGAGCGCAGAATATCTTCCGGCTCGTCATCGCCCGCCAGCATATACGTGTTGGTCATGCGCGGCATGGGAATGCAGTGGTAGCTCTCCCGCCTTCCTGAGCCGGTATTGGCCGTGCCCATAAGTCGCGCGGAAAGCTTGTCGGTCAGGTAGCCCTTGAGCACGCCGCCCTCGATCAGCACCGTCTCCTGCGTCGGCGAGCCTTCGTCGTCCACATTGATGGAGCCGCGCCGGCCAACCATCGTGCCGTTGTCCACGACTGTCACTTTGGAACTGGCCACGGACTGCCCGATCAGCCCGGTGAATGCCGAAGTGCCTTTGCGATTGAAGTCGGCCTCCAGTCCATGACCCACGGCTTCATGCAGCAGCACGCCGGGCCATCCGGGTCCCAGCACGACCTGCATTTCGCCGGCCGGGGCGGGCACGGCGCTCAGTTGCAGAATCGCTCCGCGCGCCGCCTCGCGCGCCAGGCTCTCCGGGCTCTTCGTGCCCGCAAACTGCTCCAACCCCGCGCGTCCTCCCGCACCCGCCGAGCCGCGCGTGGTATTCATCCCGTCCTTCGCAATCACAAACGCATTCAGCCGGCAAAGCGGCTGCGTATCGCTCGCAAACGAGCCGTCGGAGGCTGCGATCAGAATCCGCCGCAATTCCTCGCTGTAGCCCGCCCGCACCTGCACGACGCGCGTGTCGAATGCACGCGCCGCCCGGTCCACCCGCAAAATCAGTTCCAGCCGGGCAGCCAGGTCCAGGTCGAATCCCCCCAGCGGCACCGGGTAAAGATCGGCCACCGGGGAGTCATTGAAGCCCCGGATCGGCTGCTTTGCGGGGCCGGACGCGATCAGCGCGGCCGTCTTCGCCGCATGCAAAAGGCGGTCAGGATTGAGGTTATCGGTATACGCGTAGCCAGTGCGCTCACCCGAGAGGACGCGAATTCCGCACCCCGCGCTGGTTCCCTGGCTGGCCGTCTTCACGATCTGTTCGTCGACACCAAGCCCCACCGCCGTAACCGACTCGAAATACAGATCGGCATAGTCGCCGCCCGCCGCCAGGGCCTCGCCCAGGCAGCGTTCCAGCAGCCGCTCCGTAATGCCAAATTTCTCAAAAAAATACCGCTTGTGGTTGGGTACAGGGGAAGGAGATGGCGTGGTCATCGTACTTATCAGTCTACCCTGCTTTGTGTTTCACCGGAAATGAGGCGCCAATGCTTGCTCGTTCGCCCCTGTTCACTGCCTTGATACCGATTCTTCGATTCTTCACCAAAGGTGGTATGCGGCCGCAATCCAACCAGTGCTACCATGCAGCCATGAGAAAATTTCTGCTCGCCACCCTGCTCGTTCTGGTGGTTGCCGCGCCGGCGTTTGCCGCGTCCAAGCACCATCACCACCGTCACCACCATCACAAAGCCGCCTAGCTCGGAGTCGGCCCTCTTGCCTGCAAGTTGACAGGGGCCGGTCCGCCATTTTCTCTTTCCAAATCAAATTATGGTAAGGTGCGTGCCATGACCGACGTGGACGACCTCCGCTATCCTATTGGCCGTTTCAAAGCACCCTCCGCAAGCACACCCCCTGACCGCGCCGCTCACATTGCCGTACTGCGCGAACTCCCCGACCGCCTGGCCTCTGCCGTAAACGGCCTCAACGACGCCCAGCTTGACACCCCCTATCGCGATGGCGGCTGGACGGTGCGCCAGGTCGTGCACCACGTCGCTGACAGCCACATGAATTCCTACGTCCGCTGCAGACTCGCCCTCACCGAATACGAGCCCACCATCAAGCCCTATGACGAAGGCGCCTGGGCCATGCTGCCCGACAACCGCATGCCCGTCGAGGTTTCGCTCCTGCTGACCCGCGCCCTGCACGAGCGCTGGGTAGCTCTCTTCGAGTCGCTCTCCGACAAGGACTTCCAGAAGAAATTCCTTCATCCGGAACGGGGCCCGCAGGATTTGGAGACAACCGTGGCGCTGTATGCGTGGCATTCCCGTCACCACACCGCCCACATCACCCACCTGCGCACTCGGATGGGCTGGTAGGAAGCGGGCCAATGCCGACGGGCCGAAGCACGGGAAAGACAAGCGAAGAGCAAGTCGCGCCGGAGGTCCTTGCCAAAACCATCGAGGACTACCTCGCGGAACATCCCGCCGCCGCCGTGCTCGAAGACGGCCGCGTCCTCTTCGACATGCGCAACGCCCGCTACTCGGTCAGCGAGTCGCACGGCCGGTGCGTGCTGCAATTCTGGAGCGAAGAGCGCAACCTGATGCGCACCGTCGTCGGCATCCAGGCTCGTGCGCAATTCCTGCGCCTGACCACGCGCCGCATGGGCACGCCCAAGCCGCAATCGCTGGAACTGGTGCCCACCAGCGACCGCCGCACCCCCACCGCCCGCGACACCTCGCGGCGCAACTATCAGCGTCTCCTGGAGCGCGCCTTGACCCGCGCCTTCCTCGGATCGAAAGTCGACGGCCTTCGCTCGGCCATGGACCTCGAGCACAGCTTCGGCCCGGCGTACGTGCGAGGACATCTCCTGAAAGGAACAACCGCCGAAGCGATAATCGGCGTAAGCGAAGCTGAATCCGCTTCCATGGTCGACGGCATCTTGACGCTCGGCGTTTTGTGGCTCGACCACTGCCGCAAGCACAGCGAGGGAAGGCGTCACTTCGCAGGGCTGAAGGTCGTGGTGCCTCCGGTTGCATGGCGCACCACCGCCGAGCGCATGGCCTGGCTGAATCACGCTTCCGCTGAATTCCAGCTCTATACGCTCGACGAACGCAGCGAAGAACTGGTGCAAGTCGACTTCCGCGATACCGGCAACCTTCAATCGCGCCTCGTTCACGCCTTCTCCGCGACCGCCGCCATCGAGCGTTGCCGGGCCGGCCTCGACCGCCTGCTGTCGCTCGTCCCTGCCGGAGCGCGCGATCGCATCGAAGTCCATCCCCATTCCCCCACCGAAGTCGGCCTCCTCTTGCACGGCCTCGAGTTTGCCCGCGTCCGCCATGGTCTGGCAGCCCACTCCTTTGCCCACGAGGATGAGGTCACCTTCGGCGCCGGCTTGAACGAGACTCCACTCACCGACGAAAGCGAGTCGCTCGCTCGCGAACTGTTCCTGCGCCTGTTCCACAGCCGCCATCCGGGCGGATCGCACACCGACGCCCTCTTCCGCCTTCAGCCTGAACGCTGGCTCGAAGCCCGCCTGCGCGCCGCCATCGACGATCTGCTCCCCGGTCTTCGCGGCGATATGCTGTATTCCCAGGTGCCGGCCATTTCGAGCAGCGACCGCGGCATGCTCGACCTGCTCACGCTCGATCGCAACGGCCGCCTCGCCGTCACCGAGCTCAAGGCCGACGAAGACCTCCATCTGCCCATGCAGGCCCTGGACTACTGGATTCGTGTGCGGGCTCTGAACGAGGATCGCCAGCCCGCGCCCGCCGGCGCCGGCCGCCCGTTATCGGCATTCGAGCGCCAGGGCTACTTCCCCGGCGCCGAAGTATCCACTGCGCCGCCGCGCCTGCTCCTGGCCGCGCCCGCGCTGCGCATCCATCCCGCCAACGAACCGGTGCTGCGTTATTTCTCCCCGCAAATCGAATGGGAACTGATCGCCCTCACCGAACACTGGCGCCAGGAATTGAAAGTCGTCTTCCGCAAACACAGCGGCCAAAATCCGTGATGAGTGGTCAGTGGTCAGCAATGTCGAATCTGTATCACTAACCACCCATCACTGTCCTCCTCACTGAATCGTCAGCGTCACCGTCGTTGAGTGCGACGTACTTCCGCTCGTTCCGGTCACGGTGATGGTTCGCGTCCCCGTCGTAGCCCTGCTGCTCACTCGAATGCTCATGGTGGACGATCCCGCCCCTGTGATCGATGTCGGGTTGAAGGTCGGGGTCACCCGGCTTCCCTGTCCCGAGGCCGACAGCGAAATCGCCGAATTGAATCCCCCGCTCACCGTGGTGCTGATCGTGACCTGTCCCGTAGTCCCGCGCCGGACCGTGATCGACGTCGGGCTCGCGCTGATCGAGAACCCTGCTGTCGTGCTCGTGACCGTCAGGGTCACCTTCGTGGTCTGCGTCTGGCCGCCACCGGTCCCGGTGACGGTGATGGTATAGGTGCCGGCTGCCGTCGTCGCGCCGACGCTGATGTTCATCGCCGCAGATCCATTGCCGGTAATCGCAGTGGGACTGAACCCGACCGTCACACCCGCGGGCTGCCCCGACGCCGACAGCGACACCGCCGAGTTGAACCCGCCGCTCACTGTGCTCGTGATGGTTGAGCTTCCCTGGTTCCCCTGGAGCACCGTCACCGACGAAGGCGAAGCCGACAGCGTGAACCCTGCAGTCTGCGTGCCGCTTGTCAACGCCGTAATCAGCGCCGGCTTCGGGCTGCCCCACCCGGTCACCAGGTCGAATCCCGTCACGGCCGAGTAGGTTCCGGCGCTTCCGCTGGTGACATCGTGGAAATCCGTCGAATAGCTCGAAGTCACGTTCTGGTTGTAGATAGTCGGATTGAGGAACCCTATCGTTGACTTCCCGTTCGCCGCCAGCTGTTGATTCACGAGCGCGATAAATCCGGCCCACATCGGCGCCGCAAAGCTCGTGCCGCCATAAGAGTTCGCCAGACAGCCCTGCTGATCGCCGCACGTGTAGAACGTGAAGTTGGCGTTGGCTGACACGTCCGGACCGTTCCGGTACGTCGTCGAACCGCGATTGCTCGAATTGATCACTCCCGCAAGCTGCTGATACGACGGAATCGCGATGTGGTCCGGACTGATGCCTCCGCCGCTATCAACCCACGCCGTTTCCGAGGCCCACGGGCCGCCAGCGCCCGACGTCGTCAAGTC
Source organism: uncultured Acidobacteriota bacterium (assembly GCA_963730805.1). Lineage (GTDB taxonomy): Bacteria > Acidobacteriota > Terriglobia > Terriglobales > Acidobacteriaceae > Telmatobacter. The sequence goes on from CAVSTL010000009.1 coordinate 91,689, forward strand.
AGTCCCGCCCACGGTCACGACGTTGCCGTCCTCCGCGGGCCAGGGATAATTGCTGCTGTTCCACGCCTGGCTGTCTCCCGCCGCCACAAAGAAGTTCTGGCCCTGCGCCGCCATCCTTACGAAATAGGGATCGAGCGCGCTCGGATCCACCGGCGTCCAGCCCCAGGAGCAGCCAATCACCGTGGGCAACGGATTGTGCGTGGTCATCGCGCTGATCATCGCCGTATCCGACGACCCGATGTACATCACCAGGCTCGCCAGGCCCGGCGCCATCCCCAATGCCTGCGTCATGTCCAGGTTCTGCTCGTTATCGTCGCAAGCAGGGTAGTTGCAGCTCGTGCTCGTCCCGTCTGTCGAAAGCAGGGTGATCGGAACCGTGTTGGTCTGGTGCGCGTTCGCGTAGTAGGTGTTCAGGTCACTCAGATTGGTTCCGTAGAACTCCAGCAGGCCGAGGTTCTGGCCCGCGCCCGTCAGAGCGGTTCCGCCATAATAGGCCGCCCGCATGTCGCTGCCCAGAAACGAAGCCGACGGACCCGACCCTGTGGTCGCATTGCTCACCACCTGTTCGGGATACATGCCGTGCGCCGCCGCAAAATCGCTCTTCTTCACCAGCATCGGCTTCGGGATGGAGAAGTTGTCCAACCCCGAAACATGCCACAGGCTGAACGAAAGGTTGGGTGTCGGCTCGCGATCCGCGCCAAAGAACGTGCGGTTCTCGCTGGGGTGCGGATAGGTGTTGATGCTGATGTGGAGCGCGGCTTCAATCGCGCCCACCGTCCCCTTCACCTGCGCTTCCATACCGTCCCGTGACCCGCCCACAACTTCGAGGCCGTTGGTCCGTGCGAAGCTGAGCACCTCATCGTACTGCGCCTGCGTAGGCCCGAACCGGGCGGTGAATTCCGCCGGGGTTAGCCAGTGCCGGTAATTGGGGCTCTGGGGATCGTACGCATCGGCCAGAAAACTCTTCAACCCGGCCGGATCGCGCAGCGGCAGGACAAGGTCCAGCTGCAGCACCTGGTTTTGCGGCAACCTGCCGTTAGGGGCCACTTCGCCCCGGCGGACCTCGTCGCGAACGTGGCGGGTCTTCACGGATTGAGCCGCACCGGCGGTGGCCATCGTCGACAGCACCGCCGCAGTCACTGTAATTACGGCGAACTTTAGTCTGCGTTTCACTGGCTTCTCCTTGGTTCGGTAGGGAGTGAGGAGTCGTGCCTGCAGGGGGCGGAATTCGCCCTTGAGCGTGGTTGCATTCTTAGCCAAAGGCAGCACGTCTGTCCACCGGCGGGCGAACACAAAAGGACTAGCTGCCCAGCCAGTTACCACTCTCACAAGCTGTTTCGTCCCTGTTATACGCGTTTTGTCCCCGGCTGCACCCTTGCCGCCGGACAAGCGGCGCGCCCCGGGTCTTGATTCTGAAACCCGAATTATTGATCGATCCTTGAAGAACAGCGCCCCTCACTGTGCAGACCGCCTTCCGACTGCTACACTCGCCCTTCAGGGAAATTTCCGAATCAACCTGACCACGCGCCGGAGGCACCGTGCCCGTAACCCAGCCCGCCGTCTTTCAGCCTTTTGTTCCCGCCAGCGAACGTCCCCCTGAGTTCACTTTCCGCGCCCTCCTTCTGGGCTCCATCTTCGGAATTATTTTCGGGGCCGTTACTGTCTATGTAGGATTGCGGGCCGGGCTCACCGTGGCTGCCTCGATCCCCATTTCCGTCCTCTCCATCAGCATTTTGCGAGTGCTCGGCCGCGCCTCGATCCTCGAGAACAACATCGTTCAGACCACCGGCAATGCCGGTCAATCCATCGCGTCGGGTGTTATCTTCACTCTCCCCGCCCTGGTCTTTCTGGGATTCGATCTCGAGTATTCCCGCATCTTCATGCTGGCCCTCATCGGCGGCTGGCTGGGCGTTCTGTTCATGATCCCCCTGCGGCGGCAGCTCATCGTGCAGGAGCACGGAGTTCTTCCCTACCCGGAAGGCACCGCTTGCGCCGATGTGCTCATGGCCGGCGAACGCGGCGGATCGCTTGCCACCCGCGTCTTCCTCGGACTCGGCCTGGGAGGCATTTACACCTTTTTCCAGAACAAAAATCTCTTCCGCGCATGGCCCGGTTCGCCCGAGTACCAGCCTGACTTCGGCCCCCAGCACGTTCTCAAGGGTTCCTCCATCAACGCCGACGCCACTTCGGAATATCTCGGCGTTGGCTACATCATCGGTCCGCGGGTCGGGGGAGTCATCTTTGCCGGCGGCGTCTTCTCCTGGCTGGTGGTCATGCCGCTCATCTACTTCTTCGGCAAGGAACTCGGCCACCCCGTCTATCCTGGCCAGACTCTGATCGAGCAGATGAGCCCCAGCGATCTCTGGGCGACCTACATCAAACCCATGGGAGCAGGTGCCGTAGCCGCGGCCGGCCTTATCACTCTGCTCAAGACCGTCCCTACCATCTTCAACGCGCTCACCGCGGGCTTCAAAACCATGCGCCCCGGTGCCGCCGGCGCCCAGGCCAAACCGATCCGGACTGAAGATGACCTCTCCATGACCGTGGTCATCATTGGATCGCTGCTCATCGTCGCCTGCATGTTTATCTTTCTGCAATTCAAGCCGGTTCCGGGCGCCTACGTAGGATGGGCCGCAAACCTGGCGGCCTCCCTGCTCGTCGTCGTCTTCGGATTCCTGTTCGTCACCGTCAGTTCCCGCATCGTCGGCCTGGTCGGCTCCTCCGCCAGTCCAGTCTCGGGAATGACCATCGCCACCCTCATGGCCACCGCCGCGGTCTTCCTTACCCAGGGCTGGACCGCTCCTGCCTTCGGCGCCCTCGCCATCACCATCGGCGGCGTGGTCTGCATCGCCGCGTCCAACTCCGGCGACACATCGCAGGACCTGAAAACCGGCTACATCATCGGCGCCACGCCGCGCCTCCAGCAGATCGCCCTCATGATCGGCGTGGTGGTGTCCACCATCGTCATCGGGTCCACCCTGAACCTGATGAACACCGGCCTGCAGGAATTTCGCGCCGCACCCCAGCCATGGAATCTGACCGCCCCCCACCCCGGTGTCGCCGTCCAGTCCGATGCCCGCCACTTGCCCGAGCAGATCCGCGTCGTCGGCGCCGACAACATCACCACCACCCACCAGAGATCCGAATACTCCGTCCTCAACGCCATCGGATCGTCGGAGTTGCAGGACGGCAAGTATCTCTATTCGCCCGCCACCGGCCGCATCGAGGTCCGCTGGATCCAGGGGATCGGCAGCGTCAACGCCCCCGCCCCGCAGGCCCGGTTGATGGCCACCGTCATCAACGGCATTCTCAGCCGCAAACTTCCCTGGGGACTGGTCCTGCTGGGTGTATCGCTGGTCTTTGCCGTCGAATTGCTCGGCATCCGTTCCCTCACGTTTGCCGTCGGAGCCTACCTGCCCATCGGTACAACTCTGCCCATCTTCATCGGCGGCGTTGTCCGCTGGCTCGTTGACCGGGCCTCGAAGCGGTCAGGCGGGGAAGAGGCTGAAGGAGACATCTCCTCCGGCTCCTTGTTTGCGTCGGGCCTGATCGCGGCCGGCGGAATCGCCGGTCTGATCGGCGTCGGCCTCAAAGCTGTCGAAGCGACCTACTTCGACAACCGCGACCTCATCAACCTCCCGCACACTTTCCTCGACCACACCGGCGTGTCGGTGGTCGCCTTCCTGATGCTGGCCTATGCTCTCTACTACTTCGCACGCAAGCCGATGGAGAAGTGAGCATCAGCCCCGGGCGGGTTGCAGATCAGTCCCATTCCGCGAGCTCCTCTGCCGTCAACGGCAGGGGCAGCGTCTGTCCCCGGGCGCCCGACTCAAACGACGCTTCCAGAATCGCCATGTCCGCAATTGCGTACTTCACCGGGATGGGAACCGGGCATTTTCCAAGCATGGCATCCCTCATGCCCACGTAGTATTCCCGCTGGTTGGCGCGCGGCGACGGCATCTCGGTCTGCTTGCCGGTAGCTCCGTCATAGAGAATGGTCGGGCTGGGGTCGTAACCAAACCGCGGATCCTGCGGAAGCATTCCGCTCACGAGTTGCTGTTCCTGCACGTCCGCTCCGAACTTCGCCCAGCTACCCCGCGTGCCGTGCAGCACCGACCGCGCCACGCCTCCCGCCGCCAGCGATGAGGCTTGGAGCACAACGCGCATACGGTCGTAATTCAGCTGCACGTGCGCCCAGTCATCCGTCTGTCCTCCTCCGCGCAGGATTCCGAAATTGCCGTTGACCGACCGCGGAAGTCCGAAGAAATACAACGCCTGGTCGATGAGGTGAGGCCCGAGATCGAACCACAACCCCGCGCCCGGTCCCGGATCTTCCCGCCAGCGTTTCCGCACCACCGGCCGGAAGCGATCGATGTGCGACTCGTAATGCGCAATTTCGCCCAGTGCGCCCGACTCCAGCACCGCCTTGGTGGCCAGGATTTCGCTATCCCACCGCCGGTTGTGAAACACCGAAAGCAATCTCTTATGCTCGGCCGCAAGCTCCGCCAGAGAACGAGTCTCGGCAAGGGTTACCGTAAACGGCTTGTCGACAACGACGTCCTTCCCCGCGCGGATGGCCGCGGCGGCAAGAGGAAAATGGCTTTCATTGGGACTTGCGATCACCACCAGGTCGACTTCAGGATGGGTCGGCACTTCCTCTGCGGTACAGGCCAGGGCGCCGGGAAAATTCGCCAGCACAATCTCTCGTTTGCTCGACCCGATCACTCGCAGCGACAGGCCCGGCACCGACTGAATGAGCGGCGCATGAAAGGTCTTTCCGGCATAGCCATAGCCAATTAATCCGACACGAATGGTTTTGTCAGTTCCAGCCATGCACCCAGACTAGGGCATCGGCCCGCTTCCGCTTCCGCCAAAAATTCGATTATCCCCGCCGCCACCGAATGCGCGAAAATGGAGGCACCGGCTATGCCTCGCGACCCCGTCGTCATCCCGCAGCGTTCGCGTTTTCGAACCGCCCTCATCCTGGCGATTCTTGCCGACGCGCTGCAGATCATCGTCTTTCCTTTATTTATTGAAGGCGCCGCCTCCCCGGCTGAAGACCTGCTCGATCTCGGCGTAGGCGCAGTGCTGGCTTCTCTTCTGGGATGGCACTGGGAATTCCTGCCATCGTTCTTCGCCAAGCTCGTTCCCGGCGTTGACCTGGTGCCGTTCTGGACGATGTCGGTTGCCAACGTCTACCGCAAGGCCCGCAAGGAACCGGTGACCATCGAATCAACTCGGGAAGACCGTGCGCGCCCGAACCCGCGCAATGCATCGCCTCGTTGATCGCTTCAAGCGATCTAGCCCTTCCTCGGCAGTTGTGCCTCGATCGAAACGCCCTTGCCCGGTGCCGTCTCCAGACGGAACCTGCCTCCCGATCGCTCGATTCTTTCCCGCATGCCCCTTACTCCAAAATGGTGATTGCGCTGGTGTTCCTTGGGATCGGCATTAAAACCGCAGCCATCGTCCTGGACATGAAGCGTCAGGTGCTTGTGGCCGTAGACCAGCCTGACGTCCACGTGCGCAGGTTTGCCATGAAGAAGTGCATTGAAGACCGCTTCGCGCGCCACCATCAGCAGATCGTGGGCCAGCGGATAACTCAGCGCGAACGGAGCACCGGTTACGCTATAACCCACCGGAGTCTGGAATTCCCTGCTGACATGCGCGGTCATGCTCTCTATCTTCTCGTCGATGCCGCCAATTTCGGTGTCGGGCTCGCGAAGGTTCCAGATCGCCTCGCGCGCTTCATTGATGGTGGCGCGCAGCTGGGTTCCGGCGAAATCCAGCAGCCCCGCGCGGTTGGAAGAGCCGTCCATCGTCGCGGCTTCCAGAATCGCCGAAACCCCGGTGCATCCCTGGATGACCGTGTCGTGCATCTCCCGCGCCAGCCGGCTCCGCTCTTCCAGCACGGCTTCAAATTTGGAACGTACTTGCCGGATGCGGTAGCGATACGCCGCGAATACAACCAGCGCGATGATCGCGGCGCCGGTCGCCAGAAACCACCATGTACGGTAAAAATGCGGCCTCTGAATCACTTCAATGGAAGCTTCGCTCACCGCATCGGGATTGCCAACCTCGAACACCTGCACGCGAAAGCGATACTTGCCCGCAGGCAGGTTGGTGTAGTCCGCCGTGCGTTCCATCGTTGCCGGGCTCCAGTTGCTGTCGAACGGTTCCAGCTTGTAGTGGAAGCGCAACCCATCCTGGGAACGGAGCCGGATCGGCGCAAAGCTGAACTCCAGACGGCTGCTCCCAGGCGCCAGCACAATGGGACCCGCGGTTTCCGATCGCCTCCCGTCGGCCAGCGTTGCCTGCAACTGCAGCGGAGGCGGCGCCAGCAGCGAACGCTGCACGGGAAGAATATGTATCGGTCCACGGCTGCTGGGAAACCACACATCTCCCTCGGCGGTGATCGAACCCGCCGACTGCGTGCCTCCGTAAATCTCGGTGTTGCCCTCCATCTCAAAGATGGAATGAAAGGTAAGCGCGAGATGCCGCACAGGTGACTCCGCCTGGGCATCGAGATCGTGGCGGATCAGAAGCGAAATCCCATTTGGGCCGCTCATCCAGAAATGGCCTTCGCCATCTTCGAGAATCTGGTAAATGGCGTTGCTCGCCAGCCCGTCCTCGACGGTAAAGTGTGCCATTTTGCCGTCGCGCAGCCGATAAAGTCCGTTGTCGCGCGTGCCGAACCACAGGCTTCCGTCCGTGTCCTCGTGAATGGCCCAGACTTTCATTTGCGCGAGCGAGTTCGTAGCCACGTCGCTGAGGAACGTATTCCCCCGCATGTGGCTCACCCCGCGATCGGTGCCAACCCAAAGATCGCCGCCGCGGTCGATCAGCAGCGCCCGCGTGCTGGGATAGGCGAGCCCGTCGGCCGCGAGGAACGCCCGGATGTTCTGCCTGCTTCCCGTGAGAACGATGTGATTCAGGCCGCCGTCCGTGGCGATCCACATGCTCCCGTCGTGCGCCTGCGCGATGGCCCGCACAAAATTATTGGAGAGCGAAGAAAATGGCGTGGTCTGGCCGCCTGCGATTCGGAACAAGCCGTTCCCGTCCGTTCCCGCCCACAGCGCTCCGGAGCGGTCGCGAAACACGTTCCGCACGTGCAGGCCGCCCATTCCCGGCAGGGTCTGGGGAGTCGCAACTCCGTTCTTCAACTGGAACAGCAGCGTAGACCCGATCCAGAAGCTTCCATCGCGGTCCTGGTAGATGGTTCCGAAATCGGAGTCGTTTTGTTGCGGCAGCGGAAGCACGCTGACTGGGGAACGCGTTAGGCGAAGCATCCCGGTCTGCGTCCCAATCCAGAAGTTTTTCTCCCCGTCTTCGAAGAAGTTCAGCACCGTGTTGCTGGGCAACTGGCCCGGAGCAGCGATGTGCGTGAGTTTACGGTCGCTGTACTGGAAAACACCCTGGCCAATGGTTCCGATCCACAAAACCCCATCGGGCGTCTGCCGCAGAACCCGCACCGTGCTCGCGATCCCCGGCACAGGTTGAAAATGATCCTGGCCCGGCGGCATCCAGTTCAGGCCTGAGACCGTTCCGGCCCAGAGTGTGCCATCCCCCGTCTGCACGACGGATTTCACCATGTTCTGGCTCAGTTGCGGCCCCAGGGAATACTCTTTCGCGACCATGTTCTCGATGCAGGCGAGCTTGAATCCGCCCACCCATAACCGCCCGCGGCTGTCCTGGTAGATGGAATGCACCGAGATCGCAGGAATCGCCGCGGTGCCATCCACGCGTACAAAGCGTTCTCCCGCGAATTGCATGAGGCCGTTGTCGGTCCCTGCCCAGATGGTCCCTGCCTTGTCCTGGTACAACGCCCTCACAAAGTCGTTGCTCAGCCCTTCACGGGTTGTCCACGACTGGAATTGACCGTGCGCATAGCGGGTAACGCCTCCGCCATCGGTTCCGATCCACACCGTGTCATCGCGCGAAACCATCAGGCAGAAGATGCTGTTCTCGTGCAAAGCTGCCGTATTCTGCCGGTCGAACAGCGTGAAATGGGCTCCGTCGAAGCGAAGCAATCCTCCCGTGGTTCCAATCCACAAATGGCCGTCGGAGGTCTGCGCGAAGGCCTGGACTGTCTGCTCCGGCAACCCGTCCGCGGCCTGCCATACATGGCGCGTGTATCCGGCAAATCCCTGCGACCGAAGTGCGCCAATGCCGGCCGTGCACCATATCAGCCAAACCGCAAGCGTCCGAAGTCTCCGCATGGAAGCGCCCAGTATATCGCGGAGCCGACGACAACTGCCCCGCGCCCAAACGTCCATCTGCGCCACTCGCCGGGAAATCCCGCGATTCTCCTTTGAGTCCGACTTTGGTCGGATTGGCCGGATGTGCCGCGGCGGTTAAAGTGGGAATGGCTTTCCAAATGCCATTTGTGAAGAATCCCTCACACTCGCGTCGCCGTTTGCTCAACGCAGGGCTGGTGCTGTGTTCTTTGCTCCTCGCTCTCCTCCCTTCGCGAGCGCAAAACCCCGCGACCATCCGCATCGACGCGAGCCAACCTTTTCGCGACCCCGAACCCGCCCCTTACGATGGAGGCTCTTCCAGATCGCCGTCCGGCGCCACTCTGGGTTTGAACAGCCGCTACCTTACGCGGGACGGAGAGCCCTGGTTGCCGGTCATGGGCGAATTCCACTTCACGCGTTATCCGGAATCGCGCTGGGAAGAGGAACTCCTCAAGATGAAGGCCTCCGGCGTTGAGATTGTCGCCGCTTACGTGATCTGGATTCATCACGAGGAGATCGAAGGCCAATTTGATTGGAAAGGCCAGCGCGATCTGCGCACCTTCGCCCGGCTATGCGCCCGGCACGGCATGTACCTGGTGGCCCGCATCGGCCCGTGGGATCACGCCGAGGTACGCAACGGGGGATTCCCTGACTGGCTGCTCAAAAAAGGACCGACCCGCGTCAACGACCCCGTCTATCTCGCCTATGTACGCACCTGGTACGCGCAGATCGCCCAGCAACTCAACGGGCTGTTGTGGAAAGAGGGCGGCCCGGTGATCGGCATTCAACTGGAGAATGAATACTCCGCCCGCGGCCCGGGCGCAGGCGATGCGCACATTCGCGAATTGAAGAGGCTGGCGCGGGAAAGCGGTCTCGATGTGCCGCTGTATTTCGTCACCGGATGGGACAACGCTGCCGTGCCCGATCGCGCCGTCATCCCGTTCTACGGCGGTTATCCCGATGCGCCCTGGGACGCGTCGCCCGCCGCGTTGCCGCCTTCTGAAGTGTATTCGTTTCGCTTCCAGAGCCGGGTCACGGCAAACATGGGCGCCATCGGCCCCGCCGCAACTCGCAACGCCCACACTTCCACGCGCGACCCGCTGCCTTACCTCACCGCCGAGCTGGGAGGCGGCATTCAGGACACCTATCACCGCCGCCCTCTAATCCATCCCGACGACATCGGGGCCATGTTCCCGGTGATGCTCGGCTCCGGCGTGAACCTGTACGGTTCCTACATGTTTCAGGGAGGAGAGAATCCTGACGGAAAACTGTCCACGCTGCAGGAATCGCAAGCCACCGGCTACCCCAATGATGTCCCTGTGAAGTCCTACGATTTTCAGGCTCCCCTCGGCGAATTCGGCGACGAGCGCGCTTCCTTTCGTAGGATGAAGGTCTTCCAGTACTTTCTGAATGACTTCGGAGACTGCCTGGCTCCCATGACTGTTCACGCGCCGGACAAGTTGCCGGCGAATCCCGAAGACCTCTCCGTGACTCGCGCCGCGGTCCGCTCGCGAGGCGACTCGGGTTTCCTCTTCGTGAACAATTACGTTCGCAACTATTCCATGCCGGTCCGGACAGCGGCCCAGTTCGAAATCCGTCTGCCCGGCGGCATCCTCAAGGTTCCCGAGCGCCCCATCGACCTTCCTTCGGGTTCCTATTTCATCTGGCCTTTCAACCTGCGATCGGGCGGCGTGACCATCCGTTACAGCACCGCGCAACTCTTCACGCGCATCCAGGCCGGCGCATCCACCACTCTTTACTTTGCGGCCATTCCCGGCATTCCCGTGGAATTCGCTTTCGACTCCGCCACCGTCCATTTGCTCGGCCAATCGAGCGGCGAAACGGTCCTTGATTCCGGCGTCACGCGGATTACCGCTTTCAAACCGGGCATCGATTCCTTCCTTGACCTCGCCGCCCCTGACGGCGCAAAGACCCGTCTCGTGGTCCTCACCCCGCAGGAAGCCGACAATGCCTGGAAGATTCGCCTCGATGGCGGCGACCACCTGCTCATCACCAACCAGGACTTCTTTGCCGATCCCGAAGCCGAACCCGGCCGAATCTGGCTTCGCTCCCGCGGAACTCCGCAATTTGCATTCAGCATCACGCCTCGGCCGGCCTTTCTGCCTCAGGCAAACCTGCCCCTCACCCGCACGGAATCGACCGCGCAGGCCGCCGGATTCATCGCCGCGGCCCCCGAACGCAAACCGCAGCTGAAGTACACCCAGGTTCGCCCTTCCGGGAAAGCGATGCCGGTTTCTCTCGGACCTTCCCAATCCTGGCGTCCCAGGGGAGTGGCGCAGGCGCCCGCGGAGGAGGCGTTCACCCAGGCCGCGCAATGGCGTGTCACGCTCCCATCCGGTTCTCTCGACGGGCTCAATGAGTTATATCTGCAGGTCGGATATCACGGCGATGTTGCCCGTCTCTACGCGGGAAAGAATCTGCTCACCGACAATTTCTACAACGGCCGGCCCTGGTCGATCGGACTCAGCAAGTTCAAGAGCAACTCCTTCGAACTGAGTATTCTCCCGCTTCGTCAGGACTCCCCGGTATATTTCGAGCTTCCCACCCAACTGAAATTCCCGCCCGGCGCCCAGGGCGCCCAGATCGACCGCCTCGACGATCTGCGCCTGATCCCGGAATACCAGCTGATCCTCAGCGGCAATGCCTGCGATGGGAATACCCGCGAGCCCGCCGCCCTCGGAACCGGTAATGGGTGCCCCGGCTCTCGATTCTGAGACCCGGGATCCCTTGGGGCATCTCCCCGCCAATCCGCAATGAATTTATTTCCTTCAATCCGACTTTGGTCGGATTGAAGCCGTGTTGCGCCGGGACTAGTATCCGATGCGACAGTCCGGACAGATCCGAAGGCGTGCAATCAACGCGGCCTTGTGCGGCGCGAAGCCCTCCGATCCGAACGGTGTCTCGTGGAAGGCCGGAGATTTAGGAGTGCCAGAGGAAGGTGTACGCATGAAAGAGTCTGTTCGCAGGATCGCAATCGGCATCACGGTCGTCTTGCTGCTGGTGTGGGGAACCACCCCGGCGAGGGCCCAGAGCAATGCCGCCACCCTGACGGGTACTGTCGTCGACACGACCGGCGCGGTTATCCCCCACGCAAAAGTTACGATTACCGACCAGGCTTCGGGTGTAATTCGCACCACCAGCAGCGATGACCGTGGGGTTTTCTCGCTGGTTGGCATTCCGGTCGCGACCTACGACGTGGAGATCGCGGCGCCCGGATTCAACAGCCTTCTCCGCAAGGGCGTCGCCGTTCACATCAACGATCAGATTGAACTCAAAGGCATCGCCCTGAAAGTAGCCGCCGAGAACGCCACCGTGGTCGTGACCGCCGAGGCGTCGGAATTGACTCCCACTGTCTCCGGCGAAGTCAGCTACACCATCACCGACTCCCAGATGCACGACATGAACCTGCAGGGACGCAGCGCCATAGAACTGCTCGGCCTCATCCCCGGCTCCGGCAATACCGGCAACTTCAACGGAACCTACAACGGCGCCTCCGCCGGGTTCACCCAGAACGCGAGCGCATTCACCGTCAACGGCAATCGCTTCGACCAGGTGGCCATCGTGAGCGACGGCGCGTCGGTCTCCGACCTCAACACGGCCGGCGCCGCCGCGGTTACGCCCAACATCGACATGATCTCGGAATTGAAGGTGCAATCCGCGGCTTACTCCGCGGCTGAGCCCAACGGCCCCATCGTCGTCTCCACTGAAACCAAGTCGGGCGGCCGCGAACTCCACGGCCTGGCGGAAATTACCGTCCGCCACCACGGCCTGAACGCCTCCGACTGGCAGGAGAAACACAACGACCTGCCCGCCCCTCAGACCTCGCTCTTCTATCCGGCGTTTCAACTCGGCGGCCCCGCAAAGATTCCCGGCGTAAAAAGTCTTGAAGGCAAGCTCTTCTACTTCGCGGCTACCGAGATCTCCCAGCAGCATGTTGACCTTTTGCCGCGTTCGGCGGCCGTGCCCACCGCCGCCATGCGCAAAGGCGACTTCAGCGATTCCGCCTACCTGACCGGGCTCTCCGGCCCCAATAACAACTGGCTGAACTGGATGGTAGGCACCAATCCCTGCAACAAGGATGAATCAAAGTGCAGCGACTGGCACGGGATTATCAAGCCCACCGTCATCGACCCGGGCGGCCAGATTCTGCTCAACGCCCTGCCGCTGCCCAATGTCGATCCGGCGACCCACGGCGGATTCAACCTCATCACCGATGAAACCGTGTCGCAGCCGCGCAATCAGGAAACGGCCAAGATCGACTACGCCGCGTCCGACAACGTGCACGCCTTCGTCCGTTTCAATCATGAAAACGAAAGCGTCCCTTCGCCCTATGGGCCGTGGAATATGTGGAACCAGACTCCCTATCCCGTTCCCCAGACCCAGAAGAACGCCTCTAACTCGGTAAACATGACGCTGACTAACGTACTAAGTTCCACGCTGACCAATGAAGCGTCGCTGGGCTATACTCGATTCTCGCTGTTCACCGTGATTGGCAACATTGGGGCGGTATCTCGCACCGCGCTCAATTACCCTTACGCGAACCTCTATCACACCAGCAACGACTTGCTGCCCAACGTATCTTTTGAGAAGAACCTGGGCGGCATGTATCTCTCCGGCGGCGAAGCGCCCCCCTATCTGGGCGCACAGAATAACTACACCTTCAACGAGGGCCTGACCAAGCTCAAGGGCGTGCATCTGTTCAAGGTTGGCTTCTTCTGGCAGATGGGCCGCTACAACAACCGAACCACCGGCAACGACAACGGCTCCGTAGACACTCAGAACTACACCACGGTGACAGGAAACGACTGGGCCGACCTGCTCCTCGGCTACACCTCCAACTACAGCCAGTCGAGTTCCAACATCGAAGCCGCGATGCAGGCCAATCGCTTCGACTTCTACGGGCAGGATACATGGAAGTTGAACTCGCACCTTACCCTCAACTATGGACTGCGCGTCGATCACCTTGGCTGGTGGTACGATCGCGGCGGCCACATCGCCATCTTCAACCCGTCGGCCTATGATCCAAACTCCAGTTATACCGGCTACACCGGGATGCAGTCGCACCTGACCAACTCGTCGGTGCCGCTCTCCGGCTCCAAACCGCTCGACTTTCAGTGGGCGCCCTCGCTGGGATTCGCCTACGATGTCTCCAAGACGGGCAGAACCGTCTCCGCGGCGGATTCGGGACTAACTACTACAACGACCCCGGCATCAACGCTTACTCGGCGATCATGGCGCCGCCTAACTTCAAGGTCGTCAACCTGTGGGCCGGATCATCGCCTTACACGCTAAGCGGACTCTCCAACCTGGATATCTCCACTACGCTTCCGACGGTATGGGGAACGGCCAACCCGCACGATCACAGTGCGCCGGTCACTTACTCGTGGAACATGGCCGTCTCGCATCAATTCTGGGGTGCCAACAAGGTTGAAGCCAACTATGTCGGTAACTCAAGCCATAACCTGGTAGGCTATGGCATCCTTAACGCGGTGCCCGAGGGCAGCGAAACCGGCCCATGGTACGGCACCTGGTACGATCAGCAGGCGCGCCCCTACAAAAACTACGGCGATATCTCCACCCACAAGCATAACCTGAACTCTAACTACAACGCGGTGCAGCTTACTGTCGCCCGCCAAAAAGGCTGGCTCAATTACTGGGGCAGTTACACCTTCGGCAAGACCCTGGCCTACAACGCCGAAGACGCGTTCGATATGAAGCGCTGGTATGGCCCTGCTCCCTTCGATCGTACCCACATCCTCAGCTTTTCTTACTATCTGAACTTACCCAGCGTTGGCAAGAATTACCTGGGCAACCACAAGTTAGGCAATGCCACCCTCGACGGCTGGCATGTCTCCGGCATCTTCCAGGCCATGAGCGGAGGGCCCATCGGCAATAACTTCGGCTCGGAGTATTCGGTCAACCAGAACACCATCGGTATCTGGGGCCCCGGCAACTACGGCGCGTTTGCCACCGGCACGCCCGACGAAGTAGCCGTTCCCAAACTGACCTGCGACCCCCGCAAAGGACTGGCCAAGGATCAATACTTCAATCCCAACTGCTTTGCCGGGCCCACGCAGCTATCCAACGGCACGTATCGCATGCCCTACATCCACGGCCCGTCCTACATCAACGATTCCACCGGCCTGTTCAAGACATTCTCCATGACCGAGAAGCGCAAGCTGGAGATTCGCGCCGAGGTCTTCGACCTTTTCAATCATCCCTGGAACTGGTTCAAGGCCTACGACCCGAATATGTACATGGGCTTTGACAACAGCGGGAAGATGATCAGCACCAACCCCGCCGGCACCATCGACAACAAAACCGGCCACCGCGAAATTTCCATGGCCGCGAAATTCTACTTTTGATGCACGGACCGTTTTTGCGCCATCTCACTGGGTGCCCCAGGTCTCGATGTCGAGACCTGGGATTGCCGCGGGACTCTTCATGCGCACTTGTTTGAAACTGATCTTGGTATGTTGCTTTGCGCTGCCGGCACTCCCGCAATCGTCTGCTCAGGGTTATGCCATCGGCGCAGACGTTTCTTTCCTCGGCAAGTGCGAGCGGGATGGGGTTGTCTTCAAGGAGGCAGGGGAGCCCAAAGATGTGCTGGTAATGTTGCGCGAGCACCAGTACAACTGGGTGCGCCTTCGCGTCTTTCACGATCCAGCAATGAGCAGCGACCGGCTGCCCAACGATCTCGCCTACACGCTGGCGCTCGCCCGCCGGGCCAGGGCGATGGGCTTCCACCTCCTGCTCGATCTGCACTACTCCGACACCTGGGCCGATCCGGGCCATCAGCCCATGCCCGCCGCATGGACCTCGCTCCGGCACAAGCAGCTTGTTCAGCAGGTCTTCGAATACACCCGCGACGTGATCGCCGCCTTCGCTCAGGCGGGCGTCATGCCCGAGATGGTCCAGGTCGGCAACGAAATCACTCAGGGCATGCTCTGGCCTGACGGCAAGCTTCCCGACAACTGGGAAAATCTCGCCGACCTTCTCCGCGCGGGAATTCGCGGGATCGACGCTGGACGCGGCTCCGGGCCTATGCCGCGCACCATGATTCACATCGAGCGCAGCGGCGACTATGACGCCGCGGTTTGGTTCTTCGATTCGCTCATCGCGCATCATGTTCCGTTCGATGTGATGGGACTCTCCTATTACCCGTTCTGGCACGGCAATCTCTCCCGGTTTCGCGACAACCTCCACGACCTTGCGCTGCGCTACCGGCATCCGATCGTCGTAGTTGAAACTGCATATAATTGGACTCCAGGCAGCGCTTCCGGCACGAAGTCCGATTTCCCGGAGAATCCCGAAGGCCAGAAAGCCTTCCTGATAGCCGTGGATGCTGCCGTCCGCGCCATTCCCAACGGGTTAGGCGAGGGCGTCTTCTGGTGGGAGCCGGCGGCGGAGGGTGATTTGCGAAAGCGCAGCTTCTTCGATGAGCAAGGCAACGCGCTGCCGGTGCTTTCGGCGTTCGACCCGGGTCCAACAACCACCGCACCCGCAGAACGGACCGGGCACGCAAAGTGACGCCGCAAGGGATCGCGATGGAGAAGCACGCAGCAACGAAGGAGACAGGACGGATCAGAGTTCTGGTGGTGGACGACCATCCCATCATGCGCTTCGGAATTGCCACCATCATCGATGCCACGCCGGACATGACCACCGTGGCCCAGGCGGGAAGCGGCGAAGACGCCGTCGAACTTTATGAACAGCATCTGCCCGACATCACCTTGATGGACTTGCGATTGCCTGGAATGAGCGGAGTCGATGCCATACGCGCCATTATGGCCCGCCATCGCAACGCGAAGTTTGTGGTGCTCACCACGTACGAAGGCGACGAGGATATTCACCAGGCTCTCGAAGCCGGAGCCCGCAGTTACATCATCAAGGGAATGCCCCACGACGCTCTTGTGAGTGCGCTGCGCCGCGTCCACGCCGGCGGCCGGTTCCTTCCCCCGCCGGTCTCGCAGGCCCTTTCCTCGCGCACGCCGAACTCGGATCTCAGCACTCGCGAACGCGAAGTTCTCAAGCTCATCGTTAAAGGCCGAAGCAATCGTGAAATCGCCGGTGACCTCGGCATCACCGAATCCACCGTCAAATGCCACGTCGGAGTCATTCTCCTGCGCCTCAACGTTTCTGACCGTACCCAGGCCGCGGTCGCCGCCCTGCAGCGCGGACTGGTCCACTTGTAGCCACTCCTTCTTCGTTAGCCCGCCTTCCTTGCCGCCCCTTCAAGGTCTGCTACACTTGCTTCCCGCTGTCTTGCATCCGGAGGTTCGAAGTGAAGCGAATCGCCCTCGCCATCATCCTGAGTGTCTCGGCGCATCTGGCTGCGCAGGCCAGTCCCACATCGACTGCCGCGGCGAATCCAAAGGTCAGGGCGATCACGGGTTTCATCCGCCTCGACCGGGGAACCTATCAGAAGCAAGTCGCGGAAGCCCTCGTTGTTTTGCGCAAGGCGAAGAGCGAATTCGAAGCTGCCGGCTACCAGGTGGAGACGATTCGGATCACCACGCAGCCGCTGGCCGAACTCGTCGCCGGCGCCGGCGAGGACCAGGCGCTCGCCTTTCTCGCCAGTCTCGACCAGCTCTCCATCAAAGAGAACTTCCTCCCCGACGTGGGCCCGGCCATGATGCACGACACCGACGATCCGGCCGCCATGCACCTGCTCGAGCGCGCGCTCTCCACTCTGCCCAACATCGAAGCCAACGCCATCATCGCTGACGACCAGGGCATTCATTGGAAGACAATTCACCGCACCTCGGAGCTGGTGAAGTACGTCAGCGAGCATAGTCCCCGCAGCCAGGGAACGTTCAACTTCACGGCAACCGCCATGCTCAAACCGTTGTCGCCGTTTTTTCCCGGTTCCTACCACACCGGTGCGGGACGCCAATTCGCCATCGGTTTCGAAGGCGCAAACGTGGTTGCCGAAGTTTTCAAGCGTGACAAAGGAAACGCCGAAGCCGCACTCGCTGACCTCACCGCGGCGCTCACCAAACACGCCACGGTGGCCGACAAAATCGGCAACAAGGTCGCCGGCGAATCCGGCTGGGCCTACGTCGGAGTTGACCCCACCCCCGCGCCGCTTGGCGACGTCTCCATTGGCGCCGCTATCGAAAACTACACCGGGGCCAGGTTCGGGTCCAGCGGCACCCTCACCGCGGCGCGCATCATCACCGCCGCGGTCAAGGCGGTGCCGGTAAAGCAAATCGGCTATTCGGGCTTGATGGTGCCGGTGATGGAAGATAAGTTACTGGCGCAGCGATGGGCCGAGTCCACTTACAACGTCGACTCTTTGCTTGCTTATTCCGCCGTGTGCGGCACCGGGCTCGACACCGTTCCACTCCCGGGTGATGTCAGTATCGAACAGATGGACCGCATCTTCGCCGACGTCGCTTCGCTCGCAACCAAGTGGAACAAGCCTCTCTCGGCGCGGCTCCAGCCCATTCCCAACAAAAAGGCCGGCGATCGCACCGACTTTCAGGACCCGTACCTCTTCAACACCACGTTGCACCCGCTGCCGTGACCGCCGCCGGGGACCCCGCAATCCGAGCACTATTGGAAGTGCGGCAAGGTCATTAGGATCAGGGCAACGCGGCCGTGGCCCCAGCGTTTCATGCCCGCGAGATTGGTGGCCAGCGCGATCAGAGCCTGCGAAAGAAGCTGGCGAGGGCAGGGAGCCTCCGGCATCGGAGCCATGACCTCATGAGCGATTCAAGTTTGTAATCGCCTCAAGGCATGCCGGGCTGATGGAAAAATGCAACCAACTTCCGAAATCGCCTGTCTCACCGCAAGTACAGAACCATGAACAAGCCTTCCCAGAACGCATCCGGCGCCTCGGTCGATGCCGATGTTGCCGATGTCGTCCGGGTGCTGGCCGGAGACGTTGGCGCCTTCGAGGGCATCGTGCGGCGCTGGCAGGGGCCGCTCATCAACATGGCCTGGCGCTACTGCCGCGACCGGGGGCGGGCCGAGGAACTGGCGCAGGAAGCCCTGGTTCGCGCCTGGCGAGGGCTTGGCTCGTGGCGCCGGGAATCGAGCTTTTCGACATGGCTGTTCGCGCTGGCGGCCAACGTCTACCGCAACGATCTCAAGCGATTCCCCGCGGTCAACCTGCCCATCGAAGAGATCGCCGAGCCTTCCCGGGCGGCCGATCAGCAGTCGCGGGTTGAGGAACGTTCGCGCTACGAAGTGGTTCGGCGCGCCGTCCTGGCGTTGCCCAGGCGATATCGCGAGCCGATAGTGCTGTTCTATTTTCATGAGAAGGACGTAACGGCGGCGGCGCAATCCATGGGCCTGCCCGAAGGGACCGTTAAGGCGCGCCTGTCTCGGGCTCGCGAGTTGCTGCGACGACGGTTTCCGCAGCTTAAAAAAGAGCATCTGGACATGGCAGGGGCGAGCACGGAAAAAGGAGGGCTGGGATGACGGACGAGCGGATCGACGCGATTCTCGCAGCGGAAGAGGAACTGGTTCCGTCGTCGGGCTTTCTTGCCGCGGTCATGGAGCGGGTGCAGGCAGAGGCCGCGGCGCCCCCGCCGATCCCCTTCCCGTGGAAGCTTTTTATGCCTGGATTTGTGGTGGCCGCGGGCGTGATGGTTTGGGGTGCGGTGGAGTTCGCGCGATCCATCGGCCCGGCAATCGCCGCCATGAAGCTTTCCCCGCCCCACGTGAGCGCGGGGCTGGCCCGGCCGCTGGAGCAGGCCGGGTGGGTGGTGGCTGCGCTGGCTGTCTCGCTGGTCTCTTCTATCGTTTCGCGAAGAGTGGCGGGTTAGGTTGCGCTACTCGATCGCATACACCGCATAAACGTTCGCCGTGCGGCTGACTTTGTGCGGTTCGATGGCCAGCGGCGCGGCCTGATCGGTGGCCGCGAGCGCCCCGAACTTGGCATATCGGATCGGGATCTGCTGCTCGGAAACCTGATTCGTCACATAAACCAGCGCGCCAAGTTTCACGCCCATTCCACTGGCTAGCACTGCGGCATCGGACCGGGCCCTTGCCGTGGCGCGTTCCAGGGCCTTGTTCTCGAGAGCCTTTTCGTCTTCGACATTCCACTCGATCTCCCCGCTTTGGGTGGCTCCGGCGTTGACGGCAACATCCAGAATCTCCGCAACTCGCCCGGGCGGCACTTTCACCACCCAGGACTGCTGCAGGCGAAACTTGTGCACTTTCACATCGAAACTCTGCAGGTTCTGTGCTTCGCTGCGAATGGAGGTCTCAGGGATGCCGGCCTGCTTGATGGCCGTGATGATCTGGTTGGATGTTTTTGCTCCTTCAGCGTACGCGCCTTTGGCGTCGGAGGGCGAGGTAAGAAAGCCGATGTGGAGCATGGCAATGTCCGGTTCGGCCGTGACTCGTTCTTCCGCGTTGACGCTCAGCGTGCGATTGGAAGCATCGATCTTCAACTGCACCTGGCCCGGTTGCTGCGCCGTTGATGCATAGGAAAAGAAAAGAACAGAAAAGACACCCAGCAGACTCTTGAGTTCCATGCGGTACTCCTTTTTCAAATACGGACGCAACGATTGCACGGATGTTCGTGCGGGCTCCGTTGCGTTCCTTTGATGGAACGGCGGGGTTTTACTTTCTTGCGTACTTTTCGCCGAACTGGCGCAGTTTCGCGAGGGTGGCGGCGGCCTGGCCGGAATCGATAGCCTCGACTCCCATGGCCACGCCTTCCTTCAGATCGCCGGCGAGACCCGCTGCGACCAGCGTGGCCGCTGCGTTGAGCAGGACGATGTCGCGGCGAGCGCCGGGAATGCCGGTGATGACGTCGTAGAGCAGCGCCTTGTTCATCTCCACATCGCCGCCGGTGAACTGGTCGAGGGTGGTTCGGGGCAGCCCCGCCATTTCCGGGGTGACGCGGGCGGCCCTAAGCGTAGGCTCGGCGCCGGGTTCGCCTTCTTCGATACGGGCGACAACGGATTCGCCCGTGGTAGTCAGTTCATCGATGCCATCGGTGCCGTGGACCACAAAAGCGCGCTTTGAGCCCAGCGCGAGGAGCGCACGCCCCACCAGGAGAACGCGGCTTGGCGCGAGCACGCCGACCACCTGGATGCGGGCATGGGCCGGATTCGTCAGCGGTCCGCAAAGATTGAAGATGGTGCGAAAGCCGAGCGCACGCCGCAGAGGGCCGAGCTTCATCATGGCGGGGTGATAGAGCGGCGCAAACAAAAACACGAATCCGGTTTCGCGCAGACACTCGACCGCCAGTTCCGGAGAAAGGTCGATGGGCACGCCGAGGGCTTCGAGCACGTCCGCCGCTCCGCAGCGCGAAGTCACGGCGCGATTGCCGTGCTTGGCCACCCTCGCGCCGGCAGCCGCGGCAACCAGGGCCGCGCCGCAGGAAATATTGAAGGTGAGCGGACCGCCGCCGCCCGTGCCGACGCAATCCACCAACTCCGCGCGCTCCTCGTCGGTGAGCGGCACGGGGATGCACTGCTCGCGCATCACATCGACAAAGCCGGCCAGTTCGGGCGCCTGTTCCCCGCGCGTGGCGAAAACCGCCAGCAAGGCCGCCGTTTCCACTTCCGGCGCCTCGCCCGCCAGGATCTCACGCAACACCGCGCCGGCTTGTTCGCGGGTTAGCTGCGTCCCGTCTTCGGCCAACGCCTTCAATAATTGCTTCAGCAGGCTCATATCTCTGTATATGGTAAAGGCCGCGGTTCCATGCGATGTTTTCGCGCCACGCCGCCGGCGGGTTTGCGACCCCTTCGTGCCGCAAGATACTATTTTCTTGCTGCCGGTACGGTATCGCGCCCGCCAATTCGCATCCTGCGAGCGGTTGCAGATCCCCCCAAATCTCAAGAAGCCTCAACGGTCCCAGCCAATTATGAAAATTCACGAGTATCAGGCGAAAGAAATCCTGGCCAAGTACGGCGTGCCGGTGCCCAAGGGCGAAGTCGCCAACACCCTCGAAGAAGCCAATGCCGTGGCGCGTACCTTGCTTGCCGGCGGCGCGAGCGGCGTTGTGGTCAAAGCACAGATTCATGCAGGAGGCCGCGGCAAGGGCGGCGGCGTGAAAGTGGCCCGCACGCGCGAAGATGCCGAACTCCACGCCAAGAACATCCTCGGCATGCAATTGATCACGCATCAGACCGGGCCGCAGGGGCAGAAGGTGCAGCGGCTGCTCATCGAGGAGACCGCGGCCATCGATCGCGAACTCTACCTGGGCATTGTGCTCGATCGCGCCACCGGCAAGCTGGTCTACATGGCGTCCCAGGCCGGCGGCATGGAGATCGAGGAAGTTGCCGCCAAGGATCCGACCGCGATCTACAAGGAAAGCATCGATCCGGCGGTTGGCTTTGGCGCATGGCAGGCTCGCAAGCTAGCCTTCGCGCTGGGGCTGAAGCCGACCCAGATCAACCAGGCCGTGGCGTTTTTGCAGAGCCTGTATCGTGCGTTCATCGACACCGACGCTTCGCTGGTGGAGATCAACCCATTCATCACCACCAAGGACGACAAGCTGTTCGCACTGGACGCAAAGGTTACCTTCGACGACAACGCGCTGTTCCGTCACGCGGACATCAAGGCGCTGCGCGATACTGCCGAAGAAGATCCGCTGGAGGTCGAAGCGAGCAAGTACGCGCTCAACTACATCAAGCTGGACGGCTCGATTGCCTGCATGGTGAACGGCGCCGGCTTGGCCATGGCCACGATGGACATCATTCAGTATGCCGGCGGAAGTCCCGCGAATTTTCTCGACGTCGGCGGCGGTGCCACCCAGGAGCAGATCGAGCACGCCTTCGAGATTCTGCTTTCCGATGAAAATGTGAAGGCCATCTTCATCAACATCTTCGGCGGAATTCTGCGCGTGGACCGCCTCGCCACCGGCGTGGTCGCGGCCGCGCGCAAGCTGCAAGTGAAGGTGCCGATTGTGCTGCGGCTCGAAGGCACCAACGTCGAAGAGGGCCGCAAGATTCTCGAGGAGTCGGGCCTGAACTTCCTGGTGGGCGCAACCATGAAGGACGCCGCGGAGTTGGTGGTAAAAGCAGCTTCTAGCTCCTAGCTCCTAGCTCCTAGCTGCTAGCTTTGAATGCGATAAGCCAACTGGTTGTCGAAGAATCGAAAAAATTGCACGCACCCAATGAGGTGCCACGAACTGAAATCTAGCATTCAGAAGATCCAGGCGGTTCTGAAAGCTAGAAGCTAGGAGCTAGAAGCTAATGGCTGTTCTTGTAGACAACAACACGCGGCTCATTGTTCAAGGCATCACCGGCAAGGAAGGCACATTCCATGCCAAAGGCTGTGCGGAATACGGCACCAAGGTGGTGGGCGGCGTGACGCCCGGCAAGGGCGGTACGAATCACGAGGGCTGGCCGGTGTTCAACACTGTGGCCGACGCCGTGAAGGAAACCGGCGCCAACGCGACCATGATCTTCGTCCCGCCGCCGTTCGCTGCCGACGCGATCCTCGAGGCCGAAGACGCCGGGATTCCGCTGATCGTGTGCATCACCGAAGGCATTCCGACGCTGGACATGGTGAAAGTCTGGGCGAAGATCAAGACTTCGCAGTCGCGGCTCATCGGGCCCAACTGCCCGGGCGTGATTTCGCCGGGCAAGGCCAAGATCGGCATCATGCCTGGACGCATTCACAAGGAAGGCTCGGTGGGAATCGTGTCGCGCTCGGGCACGCTGACCTACGAGGCCGTCCACCAGTTGACACAGCGCGGCATTGGCCAGTCCACCGCGATCGGCATCGGCGGCGATCCCATCATCGGCACCACCCACATCGATGCGCTTCGTTTGCTGAATGACGATCCCGGCACCGAGGCGATCATCATGATCGGCGAGATCGGCGGCGCGGCGGAAGAGGCCGCGGCAGCCTTTGTGAAGCAGCACGTGAAGAAGCCGGTAGTCGGCTTCATCGCCGGGCAGACCGCGCCTCCCGGCCGGCGCATGGGCCACGCCGGCGCCATCATCAGCGGCGGCCAGGGCACCGCGGCCGACAAGATGACGGCCATGCGCGAAGCGGGAATTCACGTGGTGGTCTCGCCCGCGGAGATTGGTGAGACGATGGCGAGGGTGATTGGAAAGGGATAGCTATCAGCCCTCAGCTTTCAGCTCTTTTTCTGAAAGCTGAGGGCTGATAGCTGAAGCCTGCTTTCTCACCACACCCGGCACGGCGTCGCGCTCACCATCTTCGCGTCCTTTTTGCAATTGAAGCTCTTGGCGAACTCCGGCAAATCCTGCAGGACCGAGTTGGTGCGGTACTCGTCGGGCGCGTGGGGATTGGTCTGCGCCTGGGTGCGAAGCTGTTCCGGCCGCGTCTGCGTACACCACTGCTGCGCATACGCAACCCAGAAGCGCTGGTCGGGCGTGTAGCCGTCCGTCTTCGCTTTCATGTCGATATGGGCGGCATCCGCCTTGTCGAGCCAGGCCAGCCATGCCAGCCACAGGCCGCCGAGGTCAGCAAGGTTCTCGCCCAGCGTGAGTTTGCCGTTCAGGTGGACGCCGGGGACAGCTTCGATGGCGTCGTACTGCTTGACCATGCATTGCGCGCGGTCGGTGAACTTCTGCCCGTCGTCCTTGGTCCACCAGTCGTTCAGGTTGCCGTCCTTGTCGAACTGGCGGCCTTCGTCGTCGAAACCATGGGTCAACTCGTGGCCGATGGTCGAGCCCATGTCCCCGTAGTTGGCGGCATCGTCTTCCTTGTCGCTGAAGAAGGGCGGCTGAAAATATCCCGCCGGGAAGTTCACGTTGTTCTGCTGCGGATCGTAGTACGCATTGACCGTGGGCGGCGACATCTGCCACTCGGCCTTGTCCACTGGCTTTCCGATTTTGGCCAGGTCGCGTGCAAATTCAAAGGCACGCGCGCGCTGCTGATTTCCCAACGGATCACCGCGGACAATTTCAAGCTTGGAATAATCGCGCCACTTGTCCGGATAGCCGATCTTGTTCATCACGGTGTGCAACTTTTCCTTGGCCTTCACCTTGGTGTCGGCGCTCATCCATTCCAGCGAATCGATGTCCTTGGCCATGGCCTGTTCGATGGCCACGGTCATATTGAGCGCGTGCTCCTTCTCTTCAGGCGGGAAATATTTTTCGACGTAGACCTGCCCCAGAGCTTCGCCCAATTCGTGGTCGATCCGGCTGGTGCAGCGTTTCCAGCGCTCCTGCTGTTTTTCCGCGCCGTTCAGAATATGCGCATAGAAGTTCCAGTTCTCCTGGTCGAAGGCATCGGGCATGCTCGTGCCCGCGTAGGCATGCAGCGTCTGCCAACGCAAATAGGTCTTGATCTGGTCCAGCGGCGTGTCGCCCAGGATGGCATTGAATTCGGCAAAGAACTTCGGCTCCATGTCGTTCATTTTGCCTGCCGCGGGCGCATGAACAGCGGCAATGTAGTCGGCCAGCTTGAAATGCGGCAGTTCCTTTTCGAAGCCGGCCACCTCGCCGGGATGGTTCAGGTTCTGCGGATCGCGCTGCTCGGTGACAGTGAGCGAGGCCTTGGCCAGGCGGGTTTCAAGTGCCAGCACGGTGTCCGCATCCTTTGTTGCCTGGGCATCGGCTTCGCCGGCCAGAACAAACATCTTGCGCACGTGGTCGACGTATTGCTGGCGCTGCTCCACGGACTTGGCATCGGTGCGGGTGTAATAGTCGCGCTCGGGGAGGCCGAGACCGCCGCTCCCGTAGAAAGTAATCACCTGGCTGGCATCGGCGAAGTCCTGGTTCGAGCCCATGCCAAAGAAGGCGTTCACGCCGGTCTGGTGCAGGTGGGCCAGTTCGGCCGGCAGGTCGTCCCCCGATTTGAGCGCCGCGATGCGATCGAGTTCGGGCTGAAGCGGCTTGATCCCCAGCTTGTTGATCGCGGCCGTATCCATGCAACTGGCGTATTCGTCGCCGATCTTCTGCTCGTTGGGATTGCGGGAATCGGGATGGGACGCCGCCGCGGCTTCGAGAATCTGCTTGAGATGGAGGCGATTCAGTTCATGAAGCTCGGTGAAGCGGCCGTACGCGGTCTGGTCGGGCGGCAGGGGATTGCGCTTGAACCAGCCGTTGCAACTGAAGCGATAGAAGTTCTCGCAAGGGTCGATGGTCTTGTCGATGAGGGAGGTATCAAAGACGCGCAGCTCCGACGGATTGGCCGGGCCCGACGCGCGTTTTGCGGATTCCTGGGCGCGGCCCGCAGGCACAAGAAGAGCGAATGCGGCGAACAATGTTAGCCATGCGAGAGAGGGGCGGACGAGCGAACCGGCTGGAGAAAACATGACGAAACTTTACCAGATAGCGTTCGGAGCCTGCTGTGAGGACAGGCCGATACAATGATCACGATGCAATTATTGTGACGAAGGAGCAGACCAGAGTGGCACAACGTACGTTCAGCATTATTAAACCGGACGCGGTGAAGAAAGGCAGCACCGGTGGAATCCTCGCGGAAATCGAGAAGGCCGGGTTCAGGATCGTCTCCATCAAGAGGCAGTCGATCACGAAGGACCAGGCCAGGGGGTTTTATCACGTCCACGCGCAGCGCCCGTTCTTCGAGGGGTTGTGCGAGTTCATGTCGTCGGGCCCCTTGTTTTTGATGGTTTTGGAGAAGGACAACGCCATTGCCGACCTGCGCAAGCTGATGGGCGCAACCAATCCGGCCAATGCCGAGGAGGGCACGATTCGCAAGAAGTTTGCTGAGTCGATCCAGGAAAATGCGATCCACGGATCCGACGCCGAAGACACCGCCGCGTTCGAAATCGGGTACTGGTTTGCCGGCCACGAGCTGATCTGACTTTCGCTGTCATTGATCAGTTCGTAGTTCGCGGGCTTAACAGCCTGTGGCGAAAGTCCAGTTTTGAAAGGGCACGACTTTCACAGGCTGCGGAAGAACTCCGTGGATGGAGGGTACGGGCTTCAGCGCGTACATTAACCTCAGCAGAATGAAGGGGGCTTTAGCCCCCGAGGGACGTTCCCCCTCGCCCTTCACCCGCTGTTCACTGTTTTTCCGCAGCCTGTTTTTAGTCGCGCCGTAAGATCCGCAAAATCCAATGTGGCCTTCAGGCCCTGAGGGAAGGTTCTTGCCGATCTCCACTTTAGCCACAGGCTGTTACGCGTACAGGTCGTCGAAGCGCTTGCGCAGCGCTTCCAGTTCCTGCTTGAGCTGGGCGACTGTAGCTTCGAGCTGTGCGAGCCGGCCGTCCTGGTCGCCGGGCTCGCCGGAGAAGGTTGGCGTGTAGGCGGGCGCGTAAGCCGGCGGTGCCAGCAAGGCGGCTTCCACGGGACCCGAAAGCAGGTGCGCGTAGCGAGACTCCTTGGTTCCAGGCTGGCGCGGCAACACCACGGCCAGCGACGGCTCCCGCTCCATCAGCTTCTGGAGACCGGCAAGCACATCCGCGATCTCCTCAAAGCGGTGCATTCGCTCGGTTCGGCCGCGCAGTTCCCCCGGGGTCTGCGGCCCGCGCAGCAGCAGCACGCAAACCAGGGCGGTTTCGGCGCGGCTGAAATTGAACGCCTCTCCCAGCCAGTGCTCATATTTCGTAACCCGTCCGTCGGCCGAACGAGCCCGGCCGGCCAAGCCGTCGTCTTCCAGGCCGTGCAGGGCCTGCCGCACCGCTTCTTCGTCAAGGTCCATCACCGGCTCGCGATTGGAGCGCTGATTGCACGCGTTGATCAGCGCATTCAGCGAGAGCGGGTAGTACTCGGGCGTGGTCACTTCTTTTTCGATCAGCGCGCCGAGGACGCGGGCTTCGTTCGGAGTAAGGCGCAATGGCTGGGTTGGCGGCATGGAAACATTGTGCCATCCTGGGCGGCGGCGATCCCAGATTTTGCGCAAAGAAGCAAGCGTCACTGCCGAGTTTCGTGGTTTCCCGCCTTCCGGTCAGGCCGGCTCGGAACCCCGATTGCGGGTCAGCAGGAAATAGACCACCGGCGTAACCACCAGGCTCAGCACCATGGAGATGGTGAGGCCGCCGATCACCGCGATGGCCAGGGGCTGCAGCATCTGCGAGCCCGCTCCCAGAGCGAACGCGAGCGGCAGCATGCCGCACACAGCGGCGATGGCGGTCATGATGATGGGGCGCAGGCGGCGCTGCGCAGCGTGGATCATGGCCTCGGCGGGGCTGACCCCTTCGGCGCGGAAACGCTCATCGGCGTCGAGCAGAAGGATGCCGTTCTTGGCCACGATGCCGATCACCATGATCACACCCATGAACGAGGCGACATTGAACGTGGTGCGGGTGATCAGCAACGCCAGGATCACGCCCGAGATGGACAGCACCGACGACGTAAGAATCGCAATCGGAGCGGGAAAATTGCGGAATTCGGTGAGCAGCACGCCGAACACCAGGGCCAGCGCCAGCAGCAAAACCTGGAGCAGGTCGCGGAACGATTTCTGCTGTTCCTCGTAGGTGCCGCCGTAAGTGACCCGCACCGAGGGGGGCAGGTGCATGGCTTCGATGGTTTGCCTCACCTTGGCCATCCCGGTGCCAAGATCGGAACCCTCGAGACGGCCGGTAACCGCCACCATTCGCTGCAGATTTTCCCGGCGGATTTCGTTCTGGGGAGGCAGTTGCTGGATGGTGGCAAGCGAGCCAAGAGAGGCCGTGCGGCCGGTGGCGCTGTTGAAAACAGTGTTTTCGATGGCATCGAGCGAGCCGCGGTGTTCCTCGCCAAGGCGTACGCGGATGGTGTAAGGGCGGCCATTGGCGATGAGCGGGTCCGTGGCCGGAAGCCCGTCGAGAATTGACGTCGCATCCTCTGAAATTTCAGAAGGCGTAAACCCGAAACGCGCCGCGAATACCGGGCTCACCTGGAAGCTGGTGGCCGGACCGCTGATGGTGTTCTCGACGCCGTTTTGCACGTCGACCACGCCGGGAATCTTGCCGATGGCGTCGCCAATGCGAGGACCAAGCTGGGAAAGCAGCCCCTGGTCGGACGAGAAGACCTTGATCTGGATGGGCTCGGGAGCGTTGGACAGGTCCCCGATCATGTCCTGGAGCACCTGGGTGAATTCGACGTCGAGCTCGGGTTCGGTGCGCTTAATTTCGGCCCGCACGTCGGACATGATGTCGTCAATGGCGCGGCTGCGTTTGGATTTGAGCTTGACCGTAAAGTCGCCCCGGTTGGCCTCGGTGACCGCCGCCAGGCCGAGTTCCATGCCGGTGCGCCGCGACGTGTACTCCACCTCGGGCGTGTCGTGCAGGATGCGTTCGACATGTTCAAGCATCCGGTCCGACTCGGTGAGCGAACTGCCCGCGGGGGTGAAATAGTCGAGGATGAAGCCGCCTTCGTCCATTTCCGGAAGCAGGTCGGAGCCCAACGCCTGGTAGCCGAAGTACGTGCCGGCAACCAGCAGCAGGCAGGCGGCGCCGAGCCACAGAGGCTTGGCCAGCGCCCAATCGAGCATGCGCCGGTGCACGTGAAGAATGCGGGTGAGAAAACGGCCGGTCTTGTGCTCGTGCTCCGCGGAGTCGCCGGGGCGCTCCCGCAGCAGCACAAGGCTCAGTCCCGGCGTCCAGGTGAGCGCCAGCACGAGAGACGTCAGCAGAGACGCGGCCATGGTGATGGCCAGGGCGCGGAAAAAGCTGCCGGTTACACCCGTGGTTGAGATCAGCGGCAGGAAGACGACCACCGGCGTGATGGTCGATCCGACCAGCGGAACGGTGATCTCGGACAGAGCTTTGCGCACAGCTTCCATTCGAGACTCGCCGTTATCCCGATGCATGACGATGTTCTCGACCACCACGATGGCATCGTCAATCACCAGCCCGATGGCGGCGGCGAGCCCCCCGAGGGTCATCAGGTTGAAGCTCTGTCCGATGACCCAGAGCACCACGATCGTCACCGCGACCGTGACCGGGATGACCAGGCCGGCGATGAGCGACGACCTCCAGTCGCGCAGGAATAAAAACAGGATGATGCAGGCGAGAATCAGGCCGATGAAGATGGCGTCGCGCACGCTGGAAATGCTGTCCCGGACCAATTGCGACTGGTCGTAGAACGGCTCCAGCCGCACGCCCGGGGGCAGAGCCCGGCGCAGTTCGGCGACGCGCGCGGCGACCGCATCGGCGACAGACACCGTGTTGCTGGAAGGCTGGCGCGCGATGTTGACCAGCACCGACGGCTTGCCATTGGCGGTAACCGTCGTGTAGACCGGCATGGTTGCCTGCTCCACCGCGGCCACGTCAGCGATGCGCACCGGTGCGCCCCCGGTCGTAGTCTTTACGACCAGCTGGCGCAGTTGATCGATGTCGTGCACCTGCGCACCGACAAGACCAAGGACAAGCTGATGATTGGCTTCGTAAAGACCGGGAGAATCGATGATGTTCGACGCCTGGATGGCGTTGACAAGGTCGGTGATGGTGACGCCCGAAGTGGCGAGTTGCGCCAGGTTGGGCACCACGTGGAATTCCGGTACTTTACCGCCCTGCACGAAGACCGTGCTCACACCCGAAACCCGATTCAGTGGCGGCTTCAAGTCGTAGGTAGCGATCTCCCAGAGTTGGGTTTGCGAGACCGTATCGGAGGTCAAGGCGTAGCCCAGAATCGGGAAGGTCGCGAACGTGAGCCGGTTGGTGGTGATGCGCGCCGTCGACGGCAGTGTCTGCTCCACCTTGGCTAACGCCGCATCGACCAGCTGGAGTTGGAGAACCATGTTCTCGTTCCAGCTGAAAAACAGGCTCACTTCCGCCGACCCGCGGCTGGTGGTGGAGCGCACGGTTTCGAGACCCGGAACGGAGTTGACCGCGTTCTCGATGGGGCGGGTGATGGTCACTTCCATCTGCTCCACCGGCATGACGCCATTGTCGACGCCGATAACCACGCGCGGAAAACTGGTCTCGGGAAAAACCGAAATGGGCACCTGGAAGGCAAGATAGACGCCGATCAGCGTGAGAATAACCGTGAAGAAAAAAATCGTGCGGGTGGAGCGCGCCAGCCAGAATGACGGGGGCGGCTCAGCGGCCACACGAGTTGGCGAGGCGATGGCCATCACTCTTTGTCTCCGCCCTTGGAGTCCGGCTTGGCTTCGTCGTCCGCCTCCGCTTTTCCGATTTTGACCTTGGTCTTTTCGTCGAGGCCGTACGCGCCGCCGGTGATGACCATGTCCGACGCCGAAAGACCGTTCATCACCTGCACGTCGTCGCCATCGGAGATGCCCAGGGTGACCGCCTTGCGTTGAGCGGTGCTGTCGGAACCGACCACCATCACCGACTTGGCCCCGTCCTGCCCGGTCAGAACCGCGGAATTGGGAATCTTCAGGGCCTGCGCCGCGCTTCGGCCGGTGATCAGCGCCTTGACCGGAGTGCCGACTTTCAGCTTGCCGGCCTTGTTGTCGATCCTGAGCCAGACCTCGACGGTAGTGCTGCCCGGATCGAGCGCCGGGCTGATGAGCGAGACCTTGGCCTTTACTGGATCCGCAATGCCGGGAACCTGGATTTGGGCCTCGTCCCCCACTTTCATCTGCTGCACCACGCTCTGCGCCACGTGCGACTTGGCCAGCAGCGACGATGTATCCATCACGGTGAGCAAAGGCGCTCCGGCCGCGGCGGTTTCTCCGGCGAACAGCGGCCGGTCGGTAACCACACCGTCGATAGGGCTGTGAATCTCGGAGTAGCCAACCTGGGCGTCGGCGCCCTTGAGCTTGCCCTCCGCCGAGGAAAGCTGTCCCTGCGCGGCCTTCAGCGACGATTCCCGGGTGACGGCTTTCACCGATTCAAGGTGCTTCGAGGCAGTGTCGAAGGCGGCCTGCGCCTGAACCAGCGCGGCCTGCGCGGTGTCGAGATCGCGGCCCGGAATCGCGCCTTCCGCAAAAAGCTGCTTGCGGCTCTTCACGATGCTCTGGTTCAAATCAAGATTGGCCTTGGACTGGGCAAAATCGAGCTCGGCTTTCTGCACATCTTCAGGAACCTGTGCCTTCGTCGCAGTATCGTAGGCAGCTTGAGCAGCGATGTAGGTGCCCTTGTTGTCCAGCGCCGCGGCGGCGAGGTCGGCGTTCTCAAGGACCGCTAGCAACTGACCTTCTTTGACCCTCGCCCCGCGCTGCACCAGGAACTTGCGCACGGGAGCGGTAATTTTGGGTTCGATGGCGGCCTGTGCCAAGGGCGCAAGGATGGCATCAACGGTGATATGTTCCGAGATCGCTCCCTGTTCGGGATGCTCAGCCTGGACAGTAACTTCGACCGGGGGCGTAGCTTCCTTCTTGCAGCCTGGCAGGAAAAGCAATGCCAGCGCGGAAGTGCCCGCTACCATGTAGCGGACAACCGGCGAGAGAGCGTTGGCGGATTTCGAATGGATCATGGCGTGCGGATCGGTCATTGGTTCACATCGTTCCGGTGAGCGTTTCGAGATCGGCAAGTGCCGCGCGGAAGCGAACGCGGCCATCTTCGCGTGCATTCTCGGCCGTGACGAATGCGGTCTGGGCATCCACAACTTCGAGCACCGTGGCTTCGCCTCCCGTGTAGCGCAACTTGGTCAGGCGCAGGCTTTCTTCGGCAGTGCTGACGCTGGCGTCGAGCGAAGCCAGCTGGTCGCGCGCCGCGGCGGCTTCAGAAAATGCTTCGTCCAGCCGGGCAATCAAACGGCGCTGGGTTGAGGTCAGAGCTACCTTGGCGGCATCGCGGCGAATCTCGCTCTGCTTGACCTTGTGCTCCATCGCCAGCCAGTCCCACACCGGGATGTCGAGGGTCACGCTGGCCGAGTAGCCCAGATTCCTCACCTTGTCCGGGCCGTTCACTGCGAACTGCGGCGCATCAATGCCGTAGGTGTAGTTGAGCCCCAGCGAAGGCAGGTACGCGCCGCGGGCGGCCAGTACCTCGGCGCTGCTTTGATTAAGCGCGGAGAGGGCGCTGCGCAGCTCAGGGTTGTTCTTGCCGGCGGCCTGCTCGACCTCGGCTCGCGAGGCCAGCTGAGGAGAATCCGGAGCGGCCACCGTATACGCGGTCCGTGGATCTGGAAACAGCAATACGCCCAGTTCGAGACGGGCTTTTTCGACCGCCAGCCGCGCATCCGAGAGTTCGCGTTCGCGCTGCTGCTGCTGCAGCTGCGCCTTCACCACATCGGCGTGAGCGGATTCGCGCTGCTGTTCGCGCTTCCCTGTAAGCGAGGTAAAGTCCGATGCCTCGGTCCGCGCCCGCTCCGCGATCGTCAGCTTGTGATCGGCGGCAATTACCCCGTAATAGAGCCCGCTCACGGTGGACACAAGCCCGCGGCGGGAGATCTCGAGCTCGGCAGCGGCAAGAGCCGCGGCAGCGCTGGCGCGGCGCACGTCGGCCACCTGCGCGACTCCTATGGTTTCATCCACAACGCCCTGGCTGAAATATTCGTGAGCCGCATTATTCGCGATAAATCGAGGAGTGGACGGAGAGGAAAGCGGCTGCCCTGCCCGGTTTACCAATGGCTGCGTATACAGATACTGGTTGTGATAGGTGACGCCGGGCAGCAATGCGGCCTTGGCGATGGAACGGTCGAGAGCTGCGACGCGGCTGTCGGCGAGGGCGGTCGCATAGTTGGGCTCGCTCGCTTGGGCGCGATGAATGGCTTCTTCGAGCGTGATCGAAACCGGCGGGGGAACGGCCGGCAGCGCCGCTCCGGATGCGGCATCCTGGGCGCCGGCCGAAACCGCTGAAACCAGAAAAATCAAACTGGTCGAGAGACACACGGCATAGCGCCTCCGGCCGTATGTGGGGATACGCTGCATAATCACTCTCAGAATACGATGCCAAACTGAAAACAACCTGAATGTCGGATGAAGTCGCCCGGGTTCGCGCGGGGAGCGAGTGTGGCCTTTCGTAACGTCCGGCAAATCCGTAAGGCAGCAATCCTGGCGGTTCCGGTTTCCTTCTAACCGGGAAGCAGGCCGGCTCGGACTTGTCATAGCCGTCCCGGCCCGGCTCTGCGATACTTATGTGTCATGCCGATAGACAACCTCCAGGAATCTGCACAGAGAATTGCCGGTTTGCTTGCTAACCTCAACAGGCTGGGCGGCCTGCGCCTGAAATACCGGATCACCGCCGGCGATGGAGCCCGCGACCCCCAGGGGCTGGAAGGCCGCGTGATCTATGTCGAGTTGGCCGGGCCGGATGTGCCGCTGGTGACTCAGCACAATGGAGAGTTGCTGCGCGCCCTGGAGACGGTTGCGGTGCAGATGCTGCGCCTCGATCCCCGCGAGCACGATCTGATCAGCTTTGATGCCGGCAACTACAAGGCCCTGCGCGCCGAAGAGTTGCGTATGGCCGCCGAAACGGCGGCTGAAAAGGTGCGGAGATCCGGGGTTCCCTATGCGTTCCCGCCCATGAATAGCCGCGAGCGGCGGCTGTTGCATATGGCTTTCCGCTCCCTCGAAGGGGTCGAGACAGCCAGCTCCGGGGAGGGACAGGATCGATTTCTGGCGGTCTATCCGGCCGGAAAGACGCATCTCCCGGTGGCGCCGCCGGTGCGGTCGAGAGGCTACGGACGGCGCTGATCAGGGATCCCACCCCCCCTCCCGGTATGGCACAATACCCAGACCATGAAACTTTTCCTGTTGCTTTTGGTCGTCATGGGTGCGGCCATGTGCGCTGCGCAAAAGCGGCTGGTCCTCATCGACGAGGACGGCTCCGGCCCGGGCGGTTCCAACCAGATGGCGATGCTGGCGCTTCTGCAGTCCCCGCAGGTTGACGTCCTGGGAATCACCATGGTGACCGGCAATGCGTGGCGCGACGAAGAAACGCAGCACACGTTGCGCATGCTGGAACTGACCGGCCACGGCAACGTTCCGGTGGCGCGTGGCGCCGTTTTCCCGCTGGTTCGAACCCAGGAAGAAACGCGGCTCGCGACAGCGCTCGAGGGCAAAGTGACCTGGCTGGGCGCGTGGGGTCAGGGCCCAACCACCCTCGAAGAGCACCCCGGCGGCGTGACTCCGATTACCCCGAAGGATCTCAAATCGCACGGGCCCTACGACGTTCCCGCTTTGCCGGAGGGGCAGCCGGCTCTGAAGCCGATCGATGAGGACGCGGCTCATTTCCTCATCCGGCAGGTTCGGGCCCATCCCCGCCAGGTGACGATCTATGCCGCCGGCCCCCTCACCAACATTGCGCTGGCCATCGCCATCGATCCGGAATTCGCCGCGCTCACCCAGGGCATCGTCATCATGGGCGGCAGCCTGAATCCGCAAACCGACGATCCGGAATTCGCCACCAGCCCGCGCCACGAGTTCAACTTCTGGTTCGATCCTGAGTCAGTCCGCATCGTCTTGCGCGCAGCGTGGCCGAGAGTCGATGTCACCACCGTGGATGTCTCCATCAAGGCTCCGTTCACTCAGAAGATGCTGGATGCGATTGCCCAGTCCCGGAGTCCAACGGCACGCTACATCGCGGCCTGGAGCCAGGACCGTTATTACATGTGGGATGAGGTGGCGGCCTGCGCATGGCTCGACCCGGCGCTGATCACCAGGGAAAAGCTTGTTTACATGGACGTGGATCTGAACCGCGGACCCACTTACGGAGACACCCTCACATGGACCGAAGCCCTGAAACCCCTGACCGGAGTGCGCATTGTGCATGCCCAGGTGGACCTGGACCTGGCGCGGTTCGAGAAAATGTTCGTCGCCTTGATGAGCCGCTGAGTTCGGCCCATCCGGCGCCGGTGCACAACCCGGATAAGCCCCTGCGGCATCGCACCTGAAGAGTGCGCCCCCTCGGGGTGTGCTCGAAACCAATCCGGGAATGTGGGAGCGTCGCGAAGTTCAGGCAGTTCGCGTCGGGCTATACAACGAGCCTCTTCCAGGTCCTTTTCGCTAAACTTCTAATGCAGGTATCTTTACCATTCAGCGCTCCACCCCGGTTGCACGATTCTCAAAGCCATCGTTGCAATGGATCAACACCCGGACTCTCGGCATGTGGGTTACACGTGCAAATCGTAGAAGAGCCGCAGAAACGCCGGGCGATAAGTATGCGAGAGGAAATAATGCGACTAAATGGCGGTTTTGCGCGGCCCTTGCGCAATTGTTTTTATATTTCTTTACTCGGCGTCCTGTGCGGAGTTGCGGTCGGAGCCCAATCCGCGAATGCACAAACCGGAACCGTCAGACTGCTCGCGTCCTCGGGACCGGATGAGATTCCATCCGATGCTGCGACAACCCCGCGTACCGTTCTGCCGGATGCCCCGGAACCCGCCGTCGATACGCTCCCCACGCCGGCCGGCGAATCCTCCTCTCTGCGGCCCGGCCTTCCCGCCCTGGACCTCTCTCCGGATTCGTGGGGCCTGGAGGTGAGCCCGAACTCCTCGGAGCGCGTTCCCCTGGAACAATGCCCGCGCGATGAGACACGCGCACGCGAGTGCCGCGTCCACTGGCGCCAGTTGCTCATCACTTCCGCAGTCTTCAACACATTTCAGAACGCGGGCAATCTCTATACCGGCTACTGGTATCGCTACGAAACCACAACCGGCAAATGGTTCCAGCGCTGGATCAACAGCGCGGCCAGCTGGCGCTGGGACAAGTGGGATGACGACAATCCGCGCATGGATCAGTACGTGGGCCATCCCATGATGGGAAGCATCACCAACTACATGTGGATTCAGAACGACCCCAAGGGCATGACCGTGGAGATGGCCAATACGCGTGAGTATTGGCGCAGCCGGATGCGGGCGACCCTCTTCTCCACGGCCTACAGCTTCGAATGGAAACTGGGCCCCTTTGGGGAAGCCGCCATCGGCCACAACGGCGACCAGTACTTCACCGACAACAACACCAAAACCAACGAGACAGGCTGGGTGGAATTGGTGACCACCCCGGTGGGCGGCCTGCTCTGGACCATGGCCGAAGATGCTCTGGATAAGGGTGTGGTGAAGAAGATCGAAGCCACCCCGCGACGCCCGGTGACACTCCTCCTGCTCAGCTTCCTCACTCCCAGTCGCGCCACTGCCAACATCTTTCGCTTCCGGCCGCCCTGGTATCGAGACGGGCGCCCGGTGAAGGCGGCTACGTTCTGGAGCGAACCGCCCGGCCCGGAAGAAGCCGCATCGGGAGCGCCTTCGGGCAACGGTGCGGTTGCCGGGGCCGCCGTACAACCAGGGCCGCGCAATCCAGAGGTGCTGCCGCTGTGGCCTCATTACGGCGGCGTGCATGAGTTCGGAGCCTGGTGGGGACTCTCGCTCATGAGCGGTCACATCTGGGGGTACGCGAAAGACGTCAAGTACATGCCCGTCGATGTGAACTACTCCTACCTCCTGTACCCAGGGACCAGGTGGAATTTCCGCTACGCGCCTGAGCTCACTGCGCTGGCGATGCTTGACGAGCCGCAGTCGGGCCAGACCCTCCCATGGCTGCAGCGCAAGCGCACCTACGGCAGTGGCTTGAGCCCGGTGGGCTTTCGCGCATCGTTCTATCCCCAGAGCCGCGTGCAGCCCTTCCTTTCCACCGATGAGGGCTTCATTTATTTTGTCGATCGAGTGCTGTCGCCGCAGGGTTCGCAGTTCATGTACACCATCGATTTCGGCGGCGGGCTGCAGATCTTCCGCAAGCAGCGCCAGGCTGTCACGATCGGGTATCGCTACCAGCACTTGTCCAATGCCAATATCAGCCTGCACAATCCGGGAACCGATACGAACGTGTTCTACCTCGCGGTCTCGCGCTTCCGATCGAAAGGATATCGGTAGAGCAGGGACCGAGGGACCAAGGGAACAAGCAACGAGGGCCGCTTTCGCGGCCCTCGTTGTAATGCCTGATGCTCGTTCCCTTGTTCCCTCAGTCCCTTGTTCCCTCAGTCCCTTGTTCCGTCAGTCCCTTGTTCCCTCAGTCCCTTGTTCCCTCGTTCCCTTGTTCCCTCAGTCCCTTGTTCCCTTGGTCCCTTGGTCCCTTGTTCCCTCGGTCCCTTGTTCCCTGCCGCCCTCAGCCGTTCAACTGTTCCTGGAGTTTGTTCAGCGTGCGGTGCAGGTCTTTGTCGGCGCGGCGCTGCTCATCGATCTTGGCGATCGAATGCATCACCGTGGTGTGATGTTTATTGCCGAACTGGCGGCCGATCTCGGGAAGACTCGCCTCCGTCATCTGCTTGGCAAGATACATCGCAATCTGGCGCGGTACCACCACGTTGCGCGAATTGTTCTTCTGCTTGAGGTCGGTGACGCGCATGCCGAACTGCTCCGCCACGGCGCGCTGGATGGCCTCGATCGTCACCTTGCGCACTTGCATATCGATGTACTGCTTGAGGCACTGCTGCGTAGTCGAGAGAGTGATGTCCACGCGATTGAGCTGGCACCATGCGATGAGCCGGACCAGCGCTCCCTCCAGCTCACGGACGTTGGTGCGCACATTGGACGCGATGAACAACGCCACATCCGTGGGCAGCGTCACCGACTCGGTCTCTGCTTTTTTCTGCAGGATGGCGACCTTGGTCTCGAGATCGGGCGGCTGAATGTCGGCGATCAGTCCCCACTCAAATCGCGAACGCAGACGGTCCTCGATTTCGGCCAGCTCTTTCGGCGGACGGTCCGACGCAATCACGATCTGCTTCATGCTTTCGTGAAGCGCGTTGAAGGTGTGAAAGAACTCTTCCTGGGTGCGCTCTTTCTGCGCAATGAATTGAATGTCGTCGATAAGGAGCACATCGACGGTGCGAAACCGATCGCGGAAACTGGTCATGCGATCGTTGCGCAGCGACGTGATCATCTCGTTGGTGAACTTCTCCGCCGACACGTAGCAAATGCTGGCCGAAGGCGTACGCCGTTTCACCTCATGCCCGATGGCGTGCATCAGGTGGGTTTTCCCCATCCCCACGCCGCCATACAGGAAAAGCGGATTGTAGGCTTTGGAAGGCCGCTCCGCGACCGCCAGCGCCGCGGCGCGCGCAAACTGGTTGCCGTTGCCGATGACGAAGTTGTCGAACGTGTATTTCGAATTCAACTGCGCCGCGGTCGACCAGTCGAAGCGAGTCTGTTCCGGAGTGCGCGCTGGAGGCGCCGGAGGCGCTGTGGGCGCATGCGCGGGAAGCGGGCCGAAGCCCCCGTCCTTGCGCACCGGCGGAATCGAGGGATCGTCTTCCGCGGTGACAAAGCACACGTCATCAAACTCAAGTGAATGAATATCGATCGCTTCCTGGATCAGGTCGCCATACTTGTCGCCGATGTGCTGAAACTCCGGAGACGGGACGCGGACATAAAGAGTGCGGCCGGAAGCGTGACTATACCGTGTCGGTTTCAGCCAGGTCTCAAACGACTGGCGAATCACCTTTTTTTCTAGGGCAGCGAGAATTTGAAGCCAGGGATTTAAAGCCGTAGCCGGCGTCATTGCGAATGCCATCGAACTAATCCTTGCCTGCTAACCACCGGCCGGTTCATCCGTTTCTATTTCAGGCAATAGGCATCCCCGAGGCGGGATCGAAAGCTCCCGTCTATTCACTGCTCGAAGTCGCTTGCCTGCCGTTGATCTGCCCTCTGGATATAAGCCTCAGGGCGTGGATAAATTTCGGTCCGTGGGACGCTGGAAAACTTTTGTTGAACGGTCCCGATGGTAGCACATTTGGGGGTCATTGCAACGTCTCTTTCACATAGTTTTCGAGCCTGGAAAGAGGGTTGCACCAATGGTGGTGAAACACCGATCGCGTGCGTTACTGCAGTCACTATCGTACCGTGGATGGAGCTGACTTTGTCTTTGAAACGCGCATCGGGCGAGGGGTTGCCACGCAAACTTTTTTTGATCGGAAACCGACAGAACACAGTCAATAATCATTCCACCCAGGCGATCTCTCCCCAGGGCCATCAGCGATAGCGCTGGATTCCTGGCGCAGGTTCCTGTAAACTTAGAACTTGCCGTCAAGGCTCAGATTCTATTCAAGGAAACAGGAGCGCATTTTCCATGCCCAAGCGCACATTTCAACCCAATCGCCATCGCCGCGCGAAGACCCACGGCTTTCGGGCCCGCATGAAGACCAAAAGCGGGGCCGCCGTGTTGAGCCGCCGCCGCGCGGCCGGCCGCAAGCGTGTGGCCGTCAGCGCAGGCCATCGCGACTAGTTCCCCGCTGCATTCTCTTTGAGCAGGAACGCGCTTCCTCTGCCCGGCCGTTCCGCTCGAACATTCGGGCAAATCCATGCATGCCCCGAACGAGCCTGAAGAGATCAAGCCTGACCGTCCACAGCCCGACAAACTCCGGAACGACGCTCCGTCGAAGCAATCGCTTGCCGGTGCGCGCCTGCGCAAGCATGCCGACTATCAGCGCGCATATGCGGCCAGCCGCAAGCGTCAATCCGCTTCCATGAGCTGGTTCCTGGCGCCGCAGCCGGAAGCCGGCCTTTCCAAAAATTCTCAGAACGCACAACCTGCAATCGTGGGGCCGCGGGTCGGCCTGACTGCGGGCAAAGTGGTGGGCAAGGCGCACGAACGCAATCGCATCAAGCGACGCATGCGGGAAGCGCTGCGCCGGCACGTGGATCTGCTCCCCCAAGGCGCCGACCTGATCCTGCACCCGCGCCGGACCGTATTGACCATGGAATTCACGAAACTTGAGGCCGAGATCGTGCGTATCCTTACACAGGCACGGGCCGATGCGGCCAAACTGGCATCGCGGCCGGGCACGGTTTCACCCGCATGATGACGCGCGTTCTGCTCGCGATGCTTCGGTTTTATCGCCGCTGGTTGTCGCCCGCGGTCCATTCCTTTGGCCCGGGTGGATGCCGGTTTCAGCCCACCTGCTCCGATTACGCCGCCGTGGCCATTGCCACCCACGGGCCTCTGCGCGGATCTTGTCTGGCTCTCTGGCGCCTGTTGCGCTGCCATCCCTTCAGCAAGGGCGGCCTCGACCAGGTTCCGCCCGCGCCCATCTCCCGCCATGTCTCCCACGAACCTTTACCATAGAAACGGGTAGCCGTCGTTTCTCGCTGCTCGATCAAGACAGGAAGTTTCCTTTGCCCGAATATCAAAATCCAAATCTTCAAGTGCAGGGAGGCGGCGGACCCAGCGGCGGTGGCGGCGGCGACATGCGATCGCTCCTGGTTTTCGGCTTTCTCGCGATCGTCGTCTTCTTCGGATTCCAGTATTTCGTCAAGCCCAAGCCCCCCGCGCCGCAGCCCGCAACGCAGACCCAGTCGCAACCATCTGCCAGCGAATCGCAGCCGGCTCCCGAACCACCGGCGACAACCGGACCGTCCGCAAAAACAGGCAAGGCAAAACCGGCAACGGCCACTCCCGCCATCACCGCCACGGCCGAGACTCTCACCACCGTCGAGAATGCCGATTACCGCATCGTGTTTTCGAATCGCGGCGGCCTGGTGCAGCACTGGATCCTGAAGCACTATTTCGACACCTCAGGCAAGCCGCTCGACATGGTGCAGGTGCAGGCCTCGCAGCGATTCGGCCTTCCGCTTTCGATCTTCACTTACGATCAGAACCTCACGACCGAACTGAACCAGGCCCTCTATCAGCCCACTGCCACCGGCAATATCACCGCCCCCGCGGGTATCAGCTTCCACTATGCCCAGGGCGGCGTCGACGTGGTAAAGACGTTCCGCTTCGGATCGGGCTATGTGATCGGGGCCGAGGTCCAGGTCAAGCGCAACGGGCAGCCGGTGCGCGCGTTGTTGCAGTGGCCCGCGGGCCTCGGCGACATGGAAGAATTCCAAGGCCACAGCGGCGGAGTCCAGGGCCTGACGCGGACGCCATCGCAGTTTGCCTGGTCTGTGGCCGGCAAGCAGGATATCGAGAACGCGAGCAAGGTCAGCAACGGCAACACGCTTGAAGGCAATTACGAGTACGCGGCCACGGCCGATCTTTACTTCGCGGCGGCATTCCTGCCCGACGTGCCCGAGCGCGCCACGGTCGTCACTCTGCATCACTCCATCGACCTGCTCAGCGATCCGTCCAACCCCAACAGCGACAAAAAACCCGCCGATGTGCTGGGCGTAGCGGTGGGCGACACCAGCGGCGACACCCGCCTGCGCCTCTACGCCGGGCCCAAGCAGATGGACATCCTGGCGGGAATTCACGCCAATCGGCACGGACGGCAAGCTGGATGGGCCTACGCTCGAATCGCTCATCCAGTTCGGCTGGCTCACGGTCATTGCCAAGCCTCTCTTCCTCGCGCTGCGATTCCTGTACCTTCACGGCATTCCCAACTGGGGATGGGACATCATCCTCCTCACCGTGCTCTTCAATGTGCTTCTGCTGCCCACGCGGCTGATGATGATGAAGAGCTCGCTCAAGATGATGCGCATTCAGCCCAAGGTGGAGGCGCTCAAAAGGAAATACGCCCATCTCAAAATGAACGACCCCAAGCGGGCCGAGATGAACACGGAGATGATGGCGCTCTACAAGACCGAGGGCGTGAACATGTACGGCGGCTGCCTGCCCATGCTGCTGCAGATGCCTTTGTTCTTCGCCTATTTCCGGGTGCTGCAAAACACCGTGGAATTACGCCAGGCGCACTGGGTCTGGCTGCACGACCTTTCGGCGCCGGACCCGCTCCACGTTCTGCCCATCATCATCATCATCACCATGTTCCTGACGCAGTTCATTACTCCTTCACCGGGCATGGACCCGAATCAGCGGCGCATGATGGCCATCATGATGCCGGCCATCTTCGGCTTTACGCTCTGGCAATACGCGTCAGGCCTGGCCCTCTACTGGGGCACCGGCAACATCATCATGCTGAGCAT
Organism: uncultured Acidobacteriota bacterium; assembly: GCA_963730805.1. GTDB lineage: Bacteria > Acidobacteriota > Terriglobia > Terriglobales > Acidobacteriaceae > Telmatobacter. The sequence continues at coordinate 133,486 of CAVSTL010000009.1, forward strand.
GCAGATCGCCATCAACCAGTCGCATATCGGCAAGGAAATGCATGCCATCGCCGCCAAGCGGGCGGCAAAGCGAACCGGCGGCAAGCCTCCCACCATTTCCGGCAAACGTTAGCAGCAACCGGGAATCGACTCCTCCATGCCCACCCTTTTCACGGCTTCATCGTAAAAAGGGTGGGACACGGCGGAGCCAGCCTACCCCTTCAACGCTTCCCGCAGCGCCTCATCCACTCCCGGATGCGCAAACCGGAATCCCGCCTGGACCAGCTTGCCTGGCACAACCCGAAGACTGGCGAGCAGGACCTCCCGGGCAATCTGTCCGAAGATCATCTGGACCGCCACCGCGGGCATCGCGAAAAAAGCCGGCCGCTTCAGTTGGCGCGCCAGGGCGCGTGTAAATTCGGCATTCGTTGCCGGATTGGGCGAGGTCACGTTGACCGGCCCGGCGAGCGTCGGATTTTCCATAGCGAACAAAACAGCAGCCGTAGTATCGGCCAGCCCGATCCAGCTCATCCACTGCCGGCCGCTGCCCAGCCGGCCTCCAAGCCCGATGCGGAACGGCGGAATCATCTGTGCCAGCGCGCCCTCACCCGCTCCCAGCACCACTCCAAAACGGAGATGAACCACGCGGATCCCCGCCTCCACCACGGGCCCCGCAGCCGCCTCCCATTGCCGGCACATGTCCGGAGCGAACCCCGTTCCAGCCGGAGAAGCCTCATCCAGAATTTCGTCGCCCCGGTTGCCATAAAACCCAATGGCCGAAGCCACCAGTAGAACTTTCGGAGGCTTTCGAAGGGCCAAAAGCACCTTCGTCAGAGCGCGCGTCGACTGGACCCGGCTGCTCACCATTTCCTCCCGGTAAGCCGGCGTCCAGCGCCGCCCGCTCACGCTCGAACCCGATAGATGAATGGCTGCCGTGACGCCCTCCAGCATTTGCGGATTTGCGACCGGTGAGGCAGCCGCGTCCGGATCCCAACGCACTTCCCCCTGCCTTGCCGGTTCTCGGCGTACCAGCTGGATGACCTCGTCCCCGCGATCCGCCAGCGCTGCGCGCAATGCCTTGCCCAGCATCCCTGAAGCTCCGCTGATTACGCATCTGCCCCCTGCGTCGTTTTGGGGTTTCCCAGTGTTCATCTGTGTTTGCTCCCTGCGCTGGTCTTGCTCGAAATTGCGCACCTTTAGTACCATGAGAACAGATTTTGATCCGGGCAACAAACCGCCCGAATCTCTTTCCCGGAGGCGCAATGACCGACTCTGCAGCAGTTCGCAGCGAGGAAACTCAAAAATCGCAGGTGGACGACGAGACCACGGAGCGGTTCATCGCCGAAAAGCACATCGGCGAGCGCATCAAGCGGCTGCGACTCAAGAAGTCCATGGGCCTGGTTGAATTAGGAAAACACACCGGGTTGTCGGCCAGCTTTTTGTCTCAATTGGAAACAGGCCGGGTAGTCCCGACGCTGCGCAACCTGGCGCGCGTTGCCATGGTGTTTTCCAAGGACCTTTCCTATTTCTTTGAGAGCGAGCCGCATTCGATCTTCAGGGTGCATCGCCGCAAAGATCGCGTACGGCTTCCGCAAACCGGAGTCGAGTCGCCGAGCTATTTCTTTGAGAGCCTTGGCTACATGGTGCCGGACCGGCACATGGACCCGTATTTCGCGGAGTTCGTGCCCGCGTCGCAAAGTCAGGAATCGAAGCCGCACGTGCATCCGGGCTATGAATTCCTCTATGTGCTCGACGGCGAACTGGGACTGCAGCATGGCGAGCACCATGCCCTGCTGGTGCAGGGGGACGCGGTGTATTTTGACTCGAGCACGGCCCACTCCTACTCCTGCGCTGGTCCCAAACCCGCGAGCGCCCTGATCGTGACCATGCACCAGCCATTGGCGGCACCCGTTGCCGGGCCGCCGCGGCACATGCCAGGCGCCCCCATGCAGAGGCCGCTGTCAATCGCTCCGTCTCCTTCGAGCGGCCCCGAAAAACGTTAGCCGCGGATCGACGAGAAGTATTCGGCCACTTCCGGCCAATTATTCACGCGCGTGAAGACGGTATTAGTCAGGTTATGTGGCGCTGTATAGAGCAGGCCCTCGCCTTCGAATCGCTCCAGGTTGCGCGGCAGGTCGTCGATCAGGTAATCGGCGCGGAGAATGCACTTGTTGCCGCAAAAAACGTAGTTGGTCGGCGGGATGAACGGAAAGTGCCGCTGCAGCCAGCGATATTTCGGGCCGAGCGAGTTGGGGACCGTCATGGCCTGGGTGGCGATGAAGATGTCGAAGCGGCCGGAGAGGTCCTTCAAGACCTCCTGCGAATCGGGCATCAGGGGCAGGTCTTCGAAGAAGTCCTCGGCATCGAGAAGGGCTCGGACCTGCTGCTGGCGATCCAGCGGGGCAACCTGCCAAAGGCCTTTGCCGGCCAGATCATCGGGCGTCAGCGCTTCGTCAAATTCTTCGTTGTAGCGGCGCAGATGCTCGTAGAGCGTGTCCGCCATTACTTCGTCCATGTCCACACAAATTCGCCGCAATGCCGAGTATTTCCTCGTTGCCTCGTTTCTTTGAGGGTACCAAGACCGGCGCGCCGATTCCAGGGGGATTGGCTTCGAGGTTTCCCACCTTGGAACCCAAAACGTCCTGGTTACTAGCTGGAGATGCGGCGAGGCTTTGGCATGGCGGGCGGCGCCGAGTTCACTGGAGCCTCCGGTAGAGGAGACTTGGGAGCCGGGGCAATGGCCGGGTCCCAGTAGAGAAGCCGGGAACAACTGTCGCAGGTCAGCAATTCGCCCTCCCGCAATTGATTCCACGTCTGGGGCCGAACCCCCATCCGGCAGCCGGTGCACTGCTGATTCTCGGCGCGGGCGATCCCGGTGCCGCGGCTGGCGGCGAGGCGGTCGAACCGGACCAGCAGATCGGCGTCGATAAGCTTGCGCACCGCCTCGCGTTCTGCCTGCAGGGCCGCCAGCTGTTCATTCATCTCGCGCTGGCGCTGGGCCACCCGTTCGCGGGTCTTGTCGAGAGCGCCGGCCAGCACTTCAACCTGCGCGCGGGCCGCGGCCAACGCGGTTTCCTGGCCTTCCGTGCGCTCCAGGCTGGCATACTCCTCGCTGTCCAGCCGCTCGATCTCAGAGTCGGCGAACTGGATTTCGTGGTCGATTGCGTCGGCCTGGGCCGCGGTGGTTACACTGTCGCGCTGGGCGCGGAGCTTGGCGGCCTTTTGAATGTGGCCGGAGGCTTCGCGTTCCAGCCGGCTGCGCAAAGTCTCTTCGCGGCTCAACGCGTCCGAGGCCATCGTGGCATCGCGTTGGGCGGCTTTCAGGGCGGCATCGGCCTGGGACACTTCCGCCGGCAGGGCTCGAACCACTTGATTCAGCCGGGCTCGCTCCAGGTCGAGCGCCTGCAGCTTTACCAGATTTTCGATTTTCTCCTGCATCCGTGAACAGAAGTCTAACATCCAGAAGGGCGGCGGGGCCGCCGTGAGGACTTTCGCCTCCCGGGGCGCCTGCAAAGCCGCATCGAACAACACAGAGGCCTCATGGAGCAAAAACGGGCATCGTTCTGGCGCAGGCACCGGTGGCTCACCGTCTTCGCGATCGTCTCCCTGTGCGTGCTCGTGGTCTTGACAGCGGCCATGGCCTTTCTTGCCCGCAGGTTCCAACCACTGCTGCGCGCGAGCCTGGTGCAGGGACTGCAGGAAAAATTCAATACCCGGGTAGAGCTGGACAATTTCCATGTATCGCTCGGCAACGGCTTCAATGGGGAGTGGGGCATCTGGGCGACCGGCAAGGGGTTGCGCATCTGGCCGCCGCATCGCACCGGAGGCGACCGCCCCCTGGAAATCTCCGTGCAATCGATTCCGCTGATCTCGCTGGACGAATTCCGGTTCCATGTTCCCCTTCGCTATGAGAAGGGAAAGCCGATCAAGATTTCGCGAGTCCGCCTGGTGGGCCTGATGATCGATGTGCCGCCAAGGTCGGAGCGGGACAAATCCACGGGCTTCGAATCGGCCTTGGCGAAACCGAAGCCTTCTCCATCGGCCACTGGACATGGTCGCAGTTCCGGTTCTCCCGCCCCAGCCACGCCGCCCGTCGCAGCGCCATCCGTTGATGCCGGCCCCAGTCAGTCCGGCAACGGCGTGCTTTCCAACGTCCTCGTGGAACGCATCGACTGTGAGCGGGCCCAACTCATTCTCGAAACCAACAAGCCCGACAAGCTCCCGCTCGGTTTCGATATCGCCCGCCTGCAGTTGAGGGACGTGAGCGCCCAAAGCCCGATGAAGTACGAAGCGGAGCTGACCAATCCCAAGCCCAGGGGCGTGATCCACGCCAAAGGAAACCTGGGGCCGTGGCTGGCGGCGGATCCCGGCGAAACCGCGGTAAACGGCACTTACACCTTCGATCACGCCGACCTGGCCACCTTCAAGGGCATTGCCGGCCTCCTGGCATCCACCGGAAGCTACGACGGCACCCTGCGCGACCTCGTCGTGGATGGAAACGTCGACGTGCCGGATTTCCGTCTTCCCCAGTTCGGCAACGCCGTGGTCCTGCACACCACCTTCCACGCCAGGGTGGATGGAACCGACGGCGACACCTGGCTCGACCCGGTGGATGCGACCCTGGGCCATTCCCACTTCGTTACCCGGGGCCAGGTGGTGCGGGTGAGGCCGCCGGCCGGTGTTGCCATCCAACCGGTTACCACGGCGAATCTGCCGCCCCTGGCTGACTACGGACACGACATCGATTTGAAGGTGGACATCGACCGCGGGCGCATCGAGGATTTCCTGCGCCTGGCCAATCGTTCCCAGACCCCTTTTCTCACCGGGGCGTTGGTGGCAAAGGCCTCGCTGCACATTCCCCCGGGCACCCGGCCTGCCCACGAGAGAATCCATCTGGACGGTACGTTCAAGTTGGACGATGCGCGCTTTTCCGATCCAAAGGTCCAGAACCGCATCGAGGACCTGAGCCTGCGCGGGCAGGGGCGCCCCCAGGACGTCAAGAAGACCGATGCCAAAGACATCACACTCGGAAATGGAAGGCGACTTCCACATGGCCGATGCCATCATCACCCTGCCCGAGATTCACTACAACGTGCCGGGAGCGGCGATTCAGCTGCAGGGCAAGTATCCGCTCGAAGGGTTCATGCATTTCGAAGGGACGGCCCGCATGGATGCCACGGTTTCGCAGATGGTCGGAGGATGGAAGGGCTGGCTGCTGAAGCCCGCGGACCGTTTTTTCAAGAAAGACGGCGCCGGAACAGTCGTGCCGATTCTCATTCGCGGGCCGCATGACGCGCCCGAGTTCTCCGTCGATTTCGGCCGCTCGAAAAAAACTTCCCCGGAGACGCCGGGACAGAAGCAGTAATGCCCGGCGGGGGGCACGGCGAACGCCAAGGGCGTTGTGTTACTTTGACTTGCGATGCACCGTTGCCGATGGAAAGAGCAATGGAACGCGAGGAACCGCGATGCACGGGATCAGGAACATCATTGCAGGGCTTGTATTCTTCCTCTGTGTTGGGGCTGGGAGCTCCTGGCACGGCCCAGTCTGCGCCGAGCACGGCCGCGGCGAACGCGTCATCCGACGAATGGTGGCGGCACGCGGTGATCTACGAGATCTATCCCCACAGCTTTCAGGATTCGGACGGCGACGGCATCGGCGACCTGAGGGGCATCATGTCGCGGCTCAATTATCTGCGCGATCTCGGCATCGACGCCATCTGGATCACGCCCATGTATCCGTCGCCCGGCGTCGACTACGGGTACGACATTTCCGACTACACCGCCATCGATCCCACCTACGGCACCATGGCGGACTTCGACAACCTGGTAGCGGAGGCGCGCAAGCGCGGCATCCGCGTGATCATGGATTACGTGATCAACCACACCTCGGACCAGCATCCATGGTTCAAGGAATCGCGGTCGTCGCGGACCAACCCCAAGCGCGACTGGTATATCTGGCGCGATGGCAAGGGACAAACGCTGGCCGACAAAGGCCAGCCGCCCAATAACTGGCAGTCGTGGTTCGGACACTCCGCGTGGCAGTGGGATGACACCACGCGCCAGTACTACTACCACTACTTCTATGTGCAGCAGCCGGACCTGAACTGGCGCAATCCCGAAGTGCACAAGGCCATGGAGGACGTGCTCGACTTCTGGATGAAGCGGGGCGTGGCGGGGTTCAGAATCGATGCCGTGTCGCGGTTGTTTGAAGATCCGGACCTCCACGACGATCCCTACCTGCCGGGCTACAACGTCTACGGCGATCGCAACATCAGGCACAAGTACACCGACGATATGCCGGGAGTGCATGACGTATTGAAGGAAGTCCGCCGCGTGGTGGACAAGTATCCCGGCAACCCGGTGCTGGTCACAGAGGCCGATGAGCCGAACATCGAGGAGTTGACCAAGATGTACGGCAACGGCGACGAAGTGCAGCTTCCCATGGATTTTCAGATTGCCGATGTCAACAAGCTTTCGGCGCCGCGCTTCCGCAAATTGTTCGACGACGTCGAGAACAACTCGGCGCATGGGCAGCCCGAGTACTTCTTCTCCAACCACGATCAGCCTCGGCAATGGGATCGCTACGGCGACGGTGTGCACAATGACCAGATCGCCAAGCTCATGGCGGTGCTGGAGCTGACCACGCGCGGCACGCCGCAGATGTATTACGGCGAGGAGCTGGGGATGCGGACAACAGATCCGGCGCGCATCGAAGACGTCCACGATCCCATCGGCAAGCTGGGCTGGCCCAAAGAGAAGGGCCGCGACGGCGAGCGCACCCCCATGCAGTGGGATGCGATGACCAATGCCGGGTTCACGTCGGCCGAGAAACCCTGGCTGCCCATACCGCCGAGTTCGCAGACCTACAACGTCGAGACGGAGCGCAAGGACCCGAATTCGATTTTCAACACCTACAAAAAGCTGCTCTCGCTGCGCAAAACCAATCCCGCACTTCGCGACGGGACGCAGGAAGATATCGATGAGAAAGATCCCAATGTCTATGCGTTCCTGCGCCGTTCCGGCAATAAAACCGTGCTGGTGGCGCTGAACATGAGCGGCAAGGCACAGACCGTGAAATTCGACTGGGAGAGCCACGGCGCCCATGGGACTCTTGATTCCCTGTATGAATCGGGACAGATCGCAACCGACAAAGGCACCGCGGTCGTGTTTGGGCCGTTTGCGGCGCTGGTTGCCGAGATCCACTAGCCGGCTTTGTAACCGGGCACGACTTTTAGAGGCTGCGGAAAAACTCGCTGTTTTGAAAGGGCACGGCTTCAGCCGTGCCGCAAGTGCAGCAAAGTTGATGCCGGCTTTAGCCGCCGAGGGATGATTCTCTCGAGATCTCGACTTCTCCCTCAGGCTCTCTAACATGGCCAGCCCGAATGTGTTAGGTTTTCATGCGAAACACCGTAGCCGAATCCACGAGCGACGGACACATCGAATATGAGGAGACCGCCATGCACTGGACCAAAAGCATTGCGGCGTGCGCGCTGGCCCTGGTGACGGGCGCAGCCGCGGCGACCGCTCGAGGCCAATCCGCACCATCCGATTCCACCCATCTCGCCAACTGGTGGAAGAACGCCGTCTTCTATGAGATTTACCCGCGCAGCTTTCAAGACTCGAATGGCGACGGCATTGGAGATCTGAACGGCATCACGCAGCGGCTCGACTACCTGAAGACGCTGGGCGTGGACGCGATCTGGCTGTCGCCGATCTATCCTTCGCCGCAGGTCGACTTCGGCTACGACATTTCCGATTACGAAGCCATCGATCCGCAGTACGGCACTCTCGCGGACTTCGACCGGCTGGTGGCCGAGGCGAAGACCAGAAACATCCGCATCATCATGGACATGGTGATGAACCACACGTCGGACAAGCACAAGTGGTTCCTCGAGTCGCGTTCTTCCAAAGACAATCCCTATCGCGACTGGTATGTCTGGCACGACGGCAAGGGACAAACCGCCAGGAGCCCGGGCACGCCCCCCAACAACTGGCAGTCCGATTTTGGGCACTCGGCCTGGGAGTGGGACCCCAAGACCCGCCAGTACTGGTACCACAAGTTCTATATCCAGCAGCCCGATCTGAACTGGAACAACCCCAAGGTACACGAGGCGTTCAAAGACATCCTCAAGTTCTGGCTGGATCGCGGCGTGGCCGGGTTCCGCTTCGACGCGATCCCCACCCTGTTTGAAGATCCCCAGATGAGGGACGAAGAAGTTCTGAAAGACAAGACCGGAAACTCGTTCAAGAATGCCTATGGCGACGTCGCGCTGAACGACACCATGACCAGCAATCTTCCCGCCGTGCATGCCGTGATGCAGGAAATGCGCGCGGTGGCCGATCAGTATAAGCCCGATGGATTCCCTGGAACCCGGGTATTCATCGGCGAAACCTACCTGCCTAACATTACCGAGCTGGCGAAACAATATGGGACGGCGGAACACCCGGAATTCCATCTACCCATGGATACGCAGGTCGGGTTCATCAACAAGCTGGACGTGGCTGCGTTCCGCGAAAAGCTTCTCGATGTCGAAACGAAGATCGGCGACAATACGCCGCTGCTGGTGTTCGACAACCACGACAACCCGCGTCTGGACGCGCGCTACTGCGATGCTTTGCACAACGAGGACATTCAGCGCGTGATCTCGACAATTCTTTTCACCAGCCGCGCGGCGTCGCTGTTCTACTACGGCGACGAGATCGGCATGAAAACCACGCCTCCCACGCGCAAGGAAGAAGTCAAGGATCCGGTAGGCTTGACGGGCTGGCCCACCGATAAGGGACGCGACGGCGATCGAACCCCGATGCAGTGGGACGCCAGTACCAACGCAGGGTTCAGCAACGCCACACCCTGGCTGCCGGTTCCGCCCAGCTACACCACGGTCAACGTGAAGGCGGAAGACTCCGATCCTCATTCGTTGCTGGCGTGGTACGAGGGCCTCATCCAACTGAAGAAGCACAATCCCGTGCTGGCGCACGGCTCCGAAGTCATGCTGGATAATGAAAACCCGAAAGTCCTGAGTTGGATGCGAATCATGGAGGGCGCTCTGCCCGTCGTGATCTCAGTCAATTTCACCGCCGAAGCGCAGACCGTCAACCTGACGGGAAGCAGTACCGTAATGAGGTCGACGCCCGTCCTCAATCCGCGGCCGGTGAGGACGCTGTTCAAATCTCCGGGCGGTGCCGATCCGGCATCGGTGGACCACATCGACCTGGGCGCATTCGGCGTGTTTATCGGAGAGGTACAGTAGCCCTTCGAAGCGGAGCTGGCGGTGTTACGACGCCGCTAACTCCGCGCCTTCATGCCACCTTGGCGGGCCTTATCCCTGCCATTTCGCACCGATCGCAGTTCCCGCACGGTCCTGAGAATTCGACGCCCAGTTGGCGCATTAAATATTCACGCCGGCACGAACGGCATTCGGCGTATCCCTGCATGCTTTCCAGTTGCCGCTTGCGCAGATCCTTTTGCAGTTGCTGTTGCGACGCCGCGGCCCCCGCGATATCGGTGATGGACCGGCCTCGAAGAATCTCGATCTTGCCCGACTCCAGTTGCCTCGCGGCGCCCACCTCTTCCAGTTTGTGAACAATGTTGCTCAGCTTGCGTCCCGAAAGCGAAGTCTCGCGCGCCAGGTCGTCGCGGCTGGTGGGGCGGCGATGGTGGGCCAGGGCATTGGCCACTGATTCCAGAGCCTGCGCATCGACATTGCCGCCCCCGGTCTTGTACTGCTGCGAGTTGATGTCCTGGGGCCGATAGAAGAGCACGGCTTCGGCGGGATTGCCGTCGCGTCCGGCCCGGCTGATCTCGTCGTAATATCCTTCCAGCGAATCGCTGACATCGGCGTGATAGACAAAATGGATGTCGGGCATGTCGATACCCATGCCGAACGCACTCGTCGCCACGATAACTTGCACGTCGCCATTCAGGAATCGGTTCTGAGTCTCTTCCCGCTCCCTGGCCTTCAGGCCGCCGTGATAGAAAACCGCTTCGACTCCGAGCATTTTCAGGTCGGCGGCGATCGTTTCCGCGTTGTTGTGCGTCGACACGTAGACGATGCCCGGCTTGTCGGCGAATTCTACCCGGCGAAGGACCGCGTCGCGCTTCTCGCCCTTGGTGGCAAAGGCATCGACGCGAAGCGAGATATTGGGGCGATCGTGCGCGGGAAATTGCAGCGGCTTCTTGGCCGCATGGCTGATCTCGATGGTCTCGTAGTTATTGGTTGTCATAGAACCAAGCGCAATCCTTTGCCGGGAAATGGGAAGGGAGGGAGCAAACTGCGCTCCGGTTTCTGATTCGACGCCAAACAAGGCCCCCGTGCTGCTTGGAGATTGAAAATGAATGTTCTTCGCCTCAACCCGCCTTGCGGCACCCCCCCTCCGCGTGTTTGACTGATTCCCGAAAGCAGAGCCGAACGCATGAGCTATATCCTGGCGCTTGACCAGGGAACAACCAGTTCCCGCGCAATCCTTTTTGACGAGGCGGGCGCGATTGCCGCCGTCGCGCAGCATGAATTCCAGCAGTTCTACCCCCAGCAAGGCTGGGTAGAGCACGACCCGACCGAAATCCTGACCAGCCAGATGTCCTGCGCCGTCGAGGTGCTGGGCAGGGCGGACGCGAGGCCGCGCGATGTCGCCGCGGTGGGCATCACCAACCAGCGCGAGACCGTGGTGGTGTGGGATCGGGCCACCGGCAAGCCCATCCATCCCGCCATCGTATGGCAGGACCGGCGCACCGCCGCGCAGTGCGAAGCCTTGGAGCAGAGTGGTGCCGGCGAATCGATCAGCAACCGCACCGGCCTGGTTATCGATCCCTATTTCTCCGCCACCAAGCTCAAATGGATTCTGGATCACGTCTCCGGCGCACGGGAAAGGGCCGAACGCGGCGAACTCGCCTTCGGCACAGTAGATTCGTGGCTCATCTGGCATCTGACCAGCGGCAAGAGCCATGTCACCGACATGACCAACGCGTCCCGCACCCTGCTCTTCAACATCGTGAAAGGCGAGTGGGACCCGGAACTGCTGAAGCTGTTCGATATTCCCGAAAGCCTGTTGCCGCGGGTGGTCTGGTCTAGCCAACGAGTAGGCGAGGTGACCACCACTCTGGGCCTGGGCGGCGCGCCCATCGCGGGCATTGCCGGAGACCAGCAGGCCGCTCTGTTCGGCCAGTTGTGCTGGAACTCCGGCGAAGCCAAAAACACCTACGGGACCGGCTGCTTCCTGTTGCAGAATATCGGGACCGAGTTCCTCCGCTCCAAACACCGGCTCATCACCACCCTGGCGGCGAGCGCGGAGCGGCGCCTCGAATACGCCCTCGAGGGAAGCATCTTCATCGGCGGCGCGGTGGTGCAGTGGCTGCGCGACAACCTTCGCTTCATCGGGTCGTCGGCGGAAGTGGAAACCCTGGCGTCAGGCGTGAATGACACCGGCGGCGTCGTCTTTGTCCCGGCATTCGTTGGCCTGGGCGCGCCCCACTGGGACCCGCACGCCGGCGGGTTGATCATCGGACTCCGCCGCGATACCAAGCCTGGCCACATTGCCCGGGCGGCGCTCGAAAGCATCGCCTTTCAGGTAGCGGATGTGCTCGAAGCCGTCCAGAGCGAAACCAGCACTCCGCTGGGAGCCTTGCGCGTAGACGGCGGCGCGGCAGTGAACCACCTGCTGATGCAGTTCCAGGCCGACGTGCTGGGAGTGCCGGTGGTGCGCCCGCGCGTCACCGAAACGACCGCCTTGGGCGCGGCCTATCTGGCCGGATTGGCGGTCGGCTTCTGGCCCGGCCCTGAAGCTCTCCGCTCGACGCGCCGGGGCGACGTCCGCTTCGAACCCACCATGGCTGCCGAAGAAGCCGCGAGCCGCAGAAAGCTATGGAGCCGCGCCGTCGAGCGAAGCCGGGCCTGGGTCGAATAAGAAAGGACATCAAGCGATGCAGCGCGAAATCATGCTGCGCACCATCCGCGAGCGCAGCCAGCCCTGGGACATCGCGGTAATCGGCGGAGGCGCCACCGGGATGGGTGTCGCCGTGGATGCCGCTTCGCGCGGACTGGATGTCGTGCTGGTAGAGTCCCACGACTTCGGCAAAGGCACCAGCAGCCGCAGCACTAAGCTGGTGCACGGCGGCGTTCGCTATCTCGAGCAGGGCAACGTTCCGCTGGTCATGTCGGCGCTGAAAGAACGCGGACTGCTGCGGCAGAACGCTCCCCACCTGGTCCACGACCTCGCCTTCGTGGTCCCCAACTACTCCTGGTGGGAGGCGCCGTTTTATGGCATCGGGCTGAAGCTCTACGACCTGCTGGCCGGCAAATACGGGTTTGGTCCATCCAAGGTGCTTTCCAAGGAAGAGACTCTCGAGCGCCTCCCAGCCTTGGAGCCGGAAGAATTGCGCGGCGGCGTCGTCTACTACGACGGCCAATTCGACGATGCCCGCCTGCTCATCCACCTCGCGATGACGGCCGCCGATCACGGCGCCACCGTCGTCAACTATTGTCCCGCGACCGGCTTGCTTCGCGACGAAGAAGGCTATGTCAACGGGCTCACTGCCCGCGATGCCGAGACCGGCGAGGAGTATGCGATTCGCGCCCGCATCGTGGTGAATGCCACGGGCGTATTCACAGATTCGATTCGGCGCATGGCCGACGCCGGCGCCGATCCGCTGGTCGTCACCAGCCAGGGCATTCACCTCGTCTTCGATCGCTCCTTCCTGAAAAGCGATACGGCGCTCATGGTTCCCCGAACCAGCGATGGGCGCGTGCTGTTCGTGATCCCATGGCATGGCCACGCGGTGGCCGGCACCACCGACACTCCGGTTGACGCTCCCAGCCTGGAACCGCGCGCCCTCGACGAGGAGATCGAGTTCATCCTCGAGACCGCGGCACGCTACCTCACTCGCCCTCCGACGCGCGCCGATGTGCTGAGTGTGTACGTGGGCTTGCGCCCGCTGGTCAAGGGCGACGGCAAGACCTCCGCTCTCTCCCGCGACCACATCATCCACGTGGATCCGTCCGGGCTGCTCACCATTACGGGCGGCAAGTGGACCACCTATCGCCACATGGCCGAGGACTGCGTGGACCATTGCATCACTCTCGGCCGGCTGCGCGATGAGCCGTGCCGTACTCGCAATTTGCGCATCCACGGCTACGCGGAAAGCAGGACCGGTTGCGAAAGTTCGGAGATCGAAGACTGGCGGGATGGGTCGGACGCACTGACAGTCTACGGTGCGGATGCCGAAGCCATATGCAAACTGGCCAGGGAGGATACCGCGCTGGGTGTGCAACTCGATTCGGACCTGCCTTATTCGGCAGCGGAGATCGTCTGGGCCGCGCGACAGGAAATGGCCCGCACCGTGGAAGACGCGCTGGCGCGGAGAACCCGGGCCCTATTCTTGAATGCAAAATCGGCCATCGCGATGGCGCCGGCCGCGGCCCGCCTGCTCGCTCAGGAACTGGGTCGCCGCGACGGCTGGGTGGAGTCGCAGGTCAGCGAGTTCATCAAACTGGCGGAACAGTACCGCGTGGTGTGAGTTTTTGCGGCCCCCGCCGCGGCGTAAAATGGATCATTCCCTGGAGGTCGTCCAATGGCAGCAGCTTGCACGCACGTCAAAGATCATATGAAGAAAGTGAAGCCTCACACCAAGGGGTGCGAGGACTGCCTGAAAATCGGCGACACCTGGGTGCACCTGCGCATGTGCCTGGAGTGCGGCCACGTCGGCTGCTGCGACTCTTCCAAGAACCGCCATGCCCGCGCGCACTTCCACGCCACAGAGCACCCGCTGATCCAGTCCGCCGAGCGCGGCGAGGACTGGAAGTGGTGCTACCTGGACGAAACGTATCTCTAGAAATGACCGGCGCGGCCGATTAGTCAAGCCGAAAAGCACCATAAACGGCTGGGCTTTAGTATCTTTTTGAGAACTGGACCCGGCGCCAACTTGCTAACCTGCTACGTCGCGAAGCGACGCTAACCGGCCGATTTTGAATGCAACCATTTTTTCCCGATCCGGTTACGCGCTCATACACCCGGAACCGGGAATTGGCTGCTGCAAATTGCGCGACGAATGTCTCCGGGGGCGCATCGAACGGCCAGCGGGAGCCCCGGGACGCGCAATCCATCCGAATCCGAAGGAGAACTGCTTTGAGTGAAATTTCCGCAGAACAAGCGCACCTGTTTGTCCACAACGTGGTTCTGGGCCTTCTCAAGAACGAAAGCCGCACCACCAGGTCCATTCTCGCTGCTGTTCCCAGCGTCAACCTCGATTACCGCCCGGATCCGTGTGCAAAAACAGCCAGCGAACTCCTTCGGCACATCGCCAGCGCAGACAACTTCTTTCTGAAGTCGGTGGTGGACGGGGCGTTTGTGCCGGGCAGCGTGAAGATTCCGGAAGATGTGAAGACGCCGGCGGAGATTGCGGAGTGGTATGGAAATGAGTACGCGAAGAATTTCGACGCCGTCAGCCGAATGTCGGGGGAACAGTTGATCAGGGTCGTGGATTTCCGGGGACTATTCCAGCGGCCTGCCTACACTTTTCTCCACGCCGGCCTCCTCCACTCCGTTCACCATCGAGGCCAGTTATCCACTTACTTGCGCCCCATGGGCGGCAAAGTGCCGGCGATTTACGGCGAAAGTTACGATTCCGCGGAGGCAAAAAAAGCTGCGCAAGTTCTGGCCTGATCTGTTTTGCCTCCGCCGATTCTTCGTCACCAATGCGATACTCCCCGATCGGCGGTCATCCGCTCGCGTCGATGTGTTTTGAAAGGGCACGACTTCAGTCGTGCCACAAACGCCCAATAAGCATGCGGGCTTTAGCCCCTGAGGGATGCCTTCGGCGTCATGTCCGAGTAGGCGGTGATAGGACAACATAGCGCAGAATGGCGGTTTCCATGCGCTCTATGAACCCGGTGGCCATCTGGGCAACGGAGGCTCAGGTAGCTGAATCGGCCCGTCTTTGCTGAGTTCCGGCACGTACTCGGCTGGCTTCAAGTTGACCACATATTGCAGCCAAAGATATACCCGCTTGGTGACGGAATCGCGTTTCAGAACTCCCTGAAACGTCCCACTCGCTCGGTTAAATTCATACAGGTGCTTCTCGAGCAACGCCACGCTTGGATCGAGGCCCGTATCTGGGAAGTCAATCTGAAGCGCCTTCCTTGGACAACGCCGGTCTGTCAAAAAAAGACCATGTGGAACCGCGCTCACATACTCCGCTTCAAGCGAAACATATTTCGGATTAGGCTTTTCGTGATGGAAGGAGACTTCACAAAGCCCTATGGGAGCGTAGGGCGGTTGCACTGTCGGGCGCTGTCCATGAACGGAAGGCCCAATCATTGTTTGTGCCAAAACGAACAGTAGAAAAACAGAACGGCATGTCATTTGTTTGGCTCAGCTAAGTGATTAGACACCACGCAAGGCAACTCTGTTCCTCGTTGAATGTCCAAGAAAGGCCCGTCAATAAACCTCGATTCGATCGTTGTGAGTGTGTAGTGGGCGATGGAGAAGTTTCGAGTGACCCGGGTCACTAGCCGGGGGACGGAAAAGCAAAGATCTGGCCACGCGGCCACGTACGTTTCGGCGCATGTCCTCAGGTGCTGAAGGCGCCGCCATTCCGAAGTCCAATGCGCGGCCGGAAGCGCTTGTGCGAGAACTGAATCTTCAGAAGGTCTCGCTGACTCGCCAGGATGATTCAGCCGGACGTTTGCAGAAAATTATCCACCTTTGCGAGACAATCATCGTGTGTGGGGAAGCAGCCCCACGTGCCGCTCACCGCCTATCCTTGGCAAATTGCAAAAAAAAAATTCTACGGTCCGCGCTATAAGTAGCTGTTTCGATTGAACTTAAGGTGCATCAAGTCCGAAACCTTGTCCCACGGACCATTGATTTTAAAGGACTTACGGTCGGGTCGGTGGCTGGGACCTGCCCCATCGTGCCGCCACGCATTGCCCAGGCGGCTGAACACCGTTCATGCCAGTTCCACTTCGATTGCCTTCTTCTCCGGCTCCAGTTTCACGATCTTGAAATTCCGGATCTGGCCTACCTGCAGCGGTTCGGCCTTCGGCGAAGCGGCAGGGGCATTGCCCTTCCAACGCGCCTGGAGCAGCGACGAGAGCGAAGAAAGGTCGGCCTTGGCGGGAGTCGCCGCGGCCTGCGGTTCGGTCTTAACCGGTCCGGCCGATGCACGGCAGGCGGCGCGAATCCCTTCGCCCAGTTCGACCAGCGCCGGCGACTCTTCCACCACCCGGCCTGAGACGCGATCCCCCACCTTGTGCTCGGCCATATACTCGTCGATGCTGGTGGGCACCAGTTGTTTCATGCTCAGCTTCATCTGGCGCTTCTCGGTGTCGATGGCCAGCACCTGCGCCTTGACTACCTGGCCGGCGCGCAGCACGTCGGACGGATGATTGAGCCGCCGGTCGGCCGTGATCTCGCTGATGTGGACGAGGCCCTCGACGCCTTCCCCAATCTGCACGAATGCACCGAAGTTCATGATCTTCGTGACCGGCCCCTCGACCTGCGAACCGACAGGATAGCGGCGCGTGACTTCCGTCCATGGATCGGTCAGCGTCTGTTTCAGGCCGAGCGAGATCCGCCGCTCTTCGGGCTTGATGGAGAGAATGACCGCGTCGACGATCTCTCCCTGCTTCACGATGTCGCTGGCGATGCGCACCTTCTTGCCCCACGACATTTCGGAGACATGGATCAGGCCTTCGACGCCGGGCTCGATCTCGACGAACGCACCGAACTCGGCCACGCGAGTGACGCGGCCCTGGATGCGCTGCCCTGCCTGGTAGCGCTCGGGAGCGGTCTGCCAGGGTTCGGCCTGCAGCTGTTTCAGGCCAAGCGAAATCTTCTTCGTCTCGGGATCGATCTTGAGGATCCTGACCTGCACTTCCTGGCCGATCGTGACCACATCGTCGGGCTTGTCGACCCGGTTCCACGCCATGTCGCTGATGTGCAGGAGGCCGTCAACGCCGCCGATATCCACAAACGCGCCGTAACTCATCAGGCTGCGCACCGTACCGGTGACCGTCTCGCCTTCCTTCATTGCGCCGAAGTGGGCTTCGGCAGCGGCGCGCGCCTGTTCTTCGAGAACCACGCGGCGATCGACCACCAGGTCTTCGTCAGTGACGTCGAGCTTGGTGATGCGGCAGTTGATCTGCTGGCCGACAAGCGCCTCCATCTCGGCTGCCTCGCGCACCCCGCTGCGGCTGGCGGGCATGAATGCGCGCACCCCCACGTCCACGTTGAACCCGCCCTTGACCACGCCGGTCACCGTCCCGACCACCGCGAGCTTCTGCTCGAAGGCCTGCTCGAGCGCGGACCAGTCGCGGGGCTGAGCCACCTTGAAGCGCGTGAGGCTGTAGTATCCCTCTTCGTTTCGGCCGGTGACGGAGACGGGAAATGTATCGCCCGGCTTGACGGATTCAGCGTTGTTCTCAAAAGCCGTCCGGGGCAAAACGCCCTCAATCTTGAAGCCGACGTCAACAAACACCTGGTCCGCGGAAACGGAGATCACCGTCCCCTGCAGCTGCTTGCCGGCTTCCGGCGTGCGCGCATGGGTCTTTTCAAACTGCGCGAGAAGTGCGCCGAAGTCTTCGCCAGGCTCGGCAGCGGGCTCGGGCGCCGGTACTGCGGCGGGGGTGGGGTTCTCGTCGGGGGTGGGCTGGGTTTCGGAAGTCTCGTTCGTCATGGCGCGTGTGCATTTATTCTTTCACGGCAAGGCCCTCACGGGGCTGGAAACGAGGTAAGGCGGGGCGTCACGCGCGGATTGATCGAGGTCGCACCCCCCGCATCGTCGATAACGTTCGAGATCTCGCCTTTGTCATCGAGGGCGACAGTGATCATGCTGTGAAAACGAACGTTGGGCTTCCTCGGCACTTCGATAGCCCGCGTGAGCACGACGTTGGGACGGCGAAACACGCTATAGATTCCCAGGCCCCAGGCTTCGTGGTGCGTGACCGTATCGGCGACCTTGTAGGATGCCCAACCGTTCACACCCTTCGCGCTGGTGAAACTTGGCTGGTCGGGCGGGTCGTAGGGAATCTCGGACTGGTAAAAGTAGGTGCGGCCGTAGTCGCCGTTCCATAACACCTGGAACTCCTGGTGGTGTTCGACGAAGAGCCCGTAGGCGGTGACGTGGTTGCCGTTGACGACGATTCCGTTCGTACTCACGTTAGAGTCCCACCCGGCGCCGGCGCCGTGATCGGCGCGCCAGATCCAGGTGTGATCGATGATGGTGTCGCTGCTGTTGACTCGCAGATTGACCCCGGCGCGGCCAACGCCGGCCCCGCCAACCCGGAAGAAGACATCGTGCAGGGAAATGGGATTCTGCGCGTGGCGAGCCTTGCTGCCTTCCGGTCCCACTTCCAGCAGGACGGGCGACTTGGTTTCGCCGGCATCAATGAGCAGGCCCGCAAGAATGATGCCGTCGGCATCGGAGGTGAGGAGCGCCGCAGTGCCGTTCACCGGCTTGAGTGTTGCGAACCCGAGACCCATCACTATGGTGTCGGGGCGTGTGACGCGAATTGGCTCGCTGAGTTCGTAATTGCCCGGCGTGAGCAACAGATGCTTGCCCTGCGCCAGCTGCGCGTTGATCGTGGCCGCGGTGTCAGAGCCGGGACGGGCGATGTAAAAGCGCGAAAGCGGAAGCGAGTGGCCGGGAGTCGTTCCACCGCGGCAGGTAAATCCGACGCTGTCCGTGCGCAGCGATGGCACGCGCACGCTCCAGTCGCCGCGCGCGTCGACCATGAGGAAAGGCTTCTCGCGAACGATGGGAGTTTCGGCAACCTTGGTGTAGGGCGGCTTGGGCCACTCCCCGTCGGGGGCATGCACCATGCCGACAAAAACCATGTTCCAGTTGGAACCGGTCCAGCTGCGCCACTCGCTGTTGCGCGAGATCCATTGCTGTTGAGAGCCGGAATCGGTGCTGCCGTCGATGAGCGAGTCGGACATCCAGCCACCACTGGCCCAGCCGTGGTTCTGATGGAGCACGAGGTCGCCAAACACGTGCATGCGCCGGAATGGCACCGCCTGCGATACCGCCCATTGCATGGTGCCCCCGGTTGGAGTTACTGCGAAGCCTTCGACTCCCCGCCAGAACGTGCATGTGGCGTTGTTGCGAGGCAGGCTGGCGTCGGAATGGACGTTGCCGATGATATGAACCCCATCGGGCAATTGGCCAAGGCCAACCACTTGCGTATAGAAACCCACCGGAATATCGACATGGTATTCCCCGGGCAGGAAGAACAACGCGTTCCGCTGCGAACCAAATTCGCTGTGCTGCTGCACCGCATAGACCTTGTCGATCTGCTCCTGGATCTTTGCCGCCGGCATGGACGGGCTGAAGACCAGAACGTTCGGGCCGAAGTCGGGCGCTGGAGTGGGCTGCAACTGGGCCGAAACTGAGGAAACGGCGCCAACGCCAAAGAGGAGAACGCCAGGAATTGCGGCAGGGAGATGACTGGTGATGCGCAAATGACGAAGGAAAGGCACGAAGGAACGATTCATTTCAGGACCCATGATCTTTGATTGGATGGTCGCTGGTAATGGTAGCGCGCAGCGGCAAGCGCGGCAAGCCCGGGCCTGAGAAAATCGTTTGAGGACGCGTCTTTACACAACGCGCCCCAGAGAGCGAGAATTGCGCTGCACGCCGAGAGGATAGGAATGCAGAGCACAATCACGCGTAGAAACTTCGTCCGCCTGGGAGCTGGAGCCCTCGCTGCCGGAGCTGTGGCAAAGGGCGTCCTGCTGGAACCAGCGAGCCTCGCGGCGCAAGCGCCGACCGGTTCTCGCAAAATCCGCTTCGTTTCAATCGGTACCGGAATCCGGGGCTGCGATTTGCTGCGATCCGCGCGCCAGGTGGCGACCGGCGAATGCGTGGCCATCGCCGATCTCTACACGATGCATCAGAAGGCAGGCCAGGAAGCCTACGGCGCCGACGTTCCAACTACGCGCGATTATCGTCCACTTCTGGACCGCAAGGATGTTGATGCGGTGATCGTGGCGGTTGCCGACTTTCAGCATCGGCGCGTGGTTCTCGATTGCCTGGCGGCGGGCAAGGATGTCTACTGCGAAAAGCCGATGTCGCACAATGTTGCCGATGGTCTGGCAATGGTCGATGCCGTGCAGAAGGGCAAGCGCATCTTCCAGGCCGGAAGCCAGCGTGTCAGTAACATCGTGTACAAGAAGGCTGCGGAAATCTACAAATCAGGCAGGCTCGGCGAAGTGACTTACATCGAGGGGCACACCGACCGCAACTCCCCCTCCGGAGCGTGGGTCTATCCGGTTGCGCCCGATGCCAGCCCCGAGACAATCGACTGGAAGACCTGGCTGCGCGACTCTCCCGATCGGCCCTTCGACGCGGAGCGCTTTTTCCGCTGGCGGTGCTTTGCGGATTACGGTGAAGGCGTGGCCGGCGATTTGTATGTGCACCTGATCTCCGGAATCCAGTGCGTGACCGGAATCAATGCGATCCCGGCCCGCGCCTCTTCATCGGGAAGCCTGACGCACTTCAAGGATGGGCGAGATTATCCTGATCTGCTGGCGACCCTCTATGACTATCCCGGCGCAACCGTGAACCTCCACTGCAACCAGAACAACACGAACGCCGAAACCACTGTTTTCTACGGGCGCGAAGCCACGCTGACCATCAACGGAAACTCGCTCACCGTGGAACCTCAGGATACAAGCCCTCAGCCCGAAGGATATTCGCTGGACGGATGGACCGCGGCGGATAAGAAGAAGTACCTGGATGACTGGCGCGCCGCGCATCCGGAGCGGCCGATAAAGCTGGGCGAGGTCGAGACCTACTCGGAACCGCACGGCTACGACGACACCGCCGAGCACATCGCGAATTTCTTCCGTGCGATCGAGACGCGCGAGCACGTGATGGAAGATGAAGTCTTCGGCCACAATGCGGCGACAGCCTGCCACATGGCGAATCACTCGTACTTCCATCGCAACGTGGCCACGTGGGACGCTTCCACGCAAACGATCAAGGGCGCCTGAGAACCTGAGGAGACTATTTCGATGAGCCAACCTTCGCGTAGAACATTCCTGAAGACAGCGGGTGCCGTGAGCGCCGCAGCATGCATCGGCAACAGATTTTCGGCCGCGAACCCGCGCCACGTACCCGTGGGGCTGCAACTCTATTCGGTACGCGAGCAGATGCCCAAGGATTTCGACGGTACCCTGCACCAGTTGAGTGCGATCGGCATCAAGGAAGTGGAAGCGGCCGGATACTTCAAGAAGACGGCCGCGGAGTTTCGCCATTCACTGGACCAGGCCGGCCTGCGCTGCGTGAGCACGCATCACGCGCTCCTCGAATTGAAGCCGAAACTCGACGAGTGGATCGACTACGGCCACACCATCGGACTTGAGTACATCATTTGCTCCTGGGCCGGCGTGCACCGCGATTCCGCGCGCAAAGGCGAGATGACGCTCGACGATTGGCGCTACGCGGCCGAGGAGTTCAATAAGATCGGCGAGAAGACCAAGGCCGCCGGGATCACCTTCGGCTACCACAACCATTGGGTGGAATTCGGGAACGAGGGGGGCGTGGTCTTCTACGACGAGTTGCTCAAGCACACGGATCCCAAGCTCGTTTTCTTCGAGATGGATTGCGGATGGGTGGTGGCCGGCGGTCATAATCCGATCGACTACCTGAGCAAGACGCCGGAGCGTTTCCCCATGCTCCACGTGAAGGACCTGGTGAAGCAGGACAATGGCAAGTACAAGAACGTGGTCATGGGAAAAGGAACCATCGACTACAAGCCGATTATGGCCGCGGCAACCGGGCTGAAGCACTACTTCATCGAGCAGGAAGAGTTCGAGGGCGACCCGATGACGGAACTTCACGAAGATGTCGACTATATGCGCAAGCTGATGGGGTGATTTGCCTTAAGTTAGTAGTGGATTCCATCCCAGGTTAGTCACTGCTCGGCAAAGGCTTCGAAGCGCGCCAGCCTCTGGTCCCGCTTGCGGGAGACCTGTTTGAGCAATTCGCGCATTTCGACGATTGGCCGAGGCTGGAACTCGTAGAGCCCTTCGCGCCCGGATAGCATGTGGCGCGGCCGTTCCGCCGATTCGATTAGGCTGGGCTGATGAATGTTTTCGATGAGAAGCGGACAGAACTGGAACAGCACGAGTTCATGATGGGGGTGGAGCGGGGAAGGCTCGCGGTTACCCTGGATCTGCTCACGGATTCGCTGATCCTGGTGGGACAGCACGGGGTTTATTGCACATCCAGCCGCAATCCCTCCAGGCCGGCCCTTGATCTACAGGCGATTCTAACCGGCATAGAGGGAGCGAAGACGCTGATCCAGTCGGTTATGGAGGAGTTGCGGAAGAATCGGGAAGCGACGGCGGGGTAACAAGTTTCTGGTGCGCCCGGAGAGATTCGAACTCCCGACCTAACGCTCCGGAGGCGTTCGCTCTATCCAGCTGAGCTACGGGCGCACTCTTTCAGCATATCGCATCTTGAGAGTGCCCGGCAGGCCGGCCTGCATTCCCCGATCACGTGGGCTTGTTCCGATCCGCCGGCACGCCGGATCAAACCAGGCGCGCCGGGCCTCCCAGGGCGTCGAATTTCGGCTGAACTGCGCCATTTAGACTGGTGTGGGGCCATGCACGTTGACGGGCCCTGGACAAGGCTGGAATGCACCCACATTTTCCGTTCACCGCAGGCGACATCCTGTGGACCCTAACCTTCGCCGCGCATCTGGTATTGCTGGTCGTGCTCTTGGGCCGCGACCGCATGGCGCGGTTTCCGTGGTTTACCACCAGTGTCGTGATTCTGGCGCTGCGAATACTGACCATCCGTCTGCTGGTGAAGCGCCTGCCGGAACTCACCATGGACACCGTCGTCATCGTCATGGCTGACATAGGAGCCCTGGTGGGCCTCCTCGTGGTGGTGGAGATTGCGCGGCGCGCCTTTGGGGGCGTTCGGCGATCGACCTGGGTGAGCGGGGCGCTGGCGCTGATGGCGATGGGTGTAGTGGTTCTCAGGTTCTGGGGACCGTGGCCATCGTGGAGCACGCTCACTGCCCGGTCAACCATGGCGACGCTGCAGTTGCTGCAATTGATCGCACAAAAGACGAGCCTGCTCGTGGACGTGGAGACTATCGCGGTCGGGCTGCTGATCGTGCTGTTCGGAGGGTGGTTCAAGGCAGGATGGCGCAGCCATACGCAGAAGATTGCGATCGGGCTTTCGACGGCGTCGATTACCCAGCTCGTCGTACAGGGCACGTGGCAGAGCATCGTGCGCAGCGCGATCGCCAATCCTGCCATCGCCCAGTCGGTCCCTGACCGCATGCGCATCATGGGCCTGGGGGAGAAGCTATCAAATACCAACAGCACCATCTATATCTCGATTTTGGTCTGGTGGATTGTATGGCTATGGAGAGATGAGCCCGGGACGGTTCGTACGCCGGCGTCCGACTCGGCCGCGGACGGCGATCAACCCGTAATCGCGGCCCCCCAAGAAACTCCGGTAACGGAAACACGCCAGGCTGAATGACGTTCGGCTGCCCCAGGTCTCGATTTCCAGACCTGGGGACTGCGACATCTGCCGCCGCCGGCGCTGATTGTGAAGTAGAAAGGCGCCTCGGAGGGATGCTCCGAAGGCGCCCTTCTTTTCTGTAAGACTGCTCGATTGCTCTATCTATCTCATTGCGGTAAGGACCGGCTTTTTCGCGGCGGGTGGATTGACCTGCGCATTCAGGAAATCGGTCAGATCCTCGAGGTCCTGTTTTGTGCCCACGAGTGGCGGCATGAACTTGCGGTAGGGCGAGTCGGCCTTGTACTCGTGGAGCATGGTCAGGAACGAGTTGATATTGGTGCGGTCGCGGCCACTCAGCAGTTGCTGGAGTGGCCGGTAGCCATTGAGCGTATGGCATGAGGCGCATTCCCCGCGGAAGATGGCTTCCCCCCGCGAATAGCTCGAGGGCACAACGTTCCCGTCGCCGCTCCAGGTCCACATCGAGTTGGCGAGATAGCCCTGCTGGTTGATGCGGTCGCGATACGTGACCCTGACTCCATTCGAATACATCCATCGCCCAATCACGTACGGCTTGCGCAGCATTTCGCGCGCATACTCGCCGGACCCGGTAGCGATCAGGGCCAGCAGAAGGACGCTGATCGCGTGCGAGAGATTGAAGTCCACCGGGTTGCGATAGGCGAGAAAGTAGGCCACACCGATAATGGTTGCCGATGTCACGATAATCACCAGGGCGATGCGGGTCACGGTGGAGAACGTGCCGCCGGCGATCGTGTCGATGCCCAGCGTCAACAACGCTCGTTGCGCCTGGGGGACCATGAAGAGATACCACACCAGCAGGAACGGGGTGGCCACGAACGAGGGTACCAGCCACTTGACGCTCCACTTCACGAGGCTGGCCTTGAGCGCCGGCTGCTTGTCGCCGTCGAGGCGGCTGGAGGTGATCAATGCCCAGATGCCGGCAAGCGAGGTACAGACGCCGCTGCGCAGCAACAGGCTCGGCCAATAGGTGGGATTGAAAAAGGCATTCCAGAACTTGCTGGCTTCGTGACCGGAACCCGCAACCGCGATCCAGGTATCCCCCGGCGTCAGCATGAAAGTGAGAATGCCGTTGATGATAACGAGGGTGGCAATCGAGGCTCCGGCGTAAACCCAGCCGACATTCAAGTGGAGCTTGGGATCGACGCGATTCCACGTGTAGTAGTAGACCGCAACCGTGGTGAGTTCGACCATGAAGAAGACCCACTCAATCGCCCAGCCGAAGACAAAATTGTGAATCAGCGTACTGGTGGCCTCAGGGTGAGTAAGGCCGATGGCGAACCAGATGCCGACTCCCGACACCGTGCCGAAGACGCCCGTGAGAATGAGAAAGAATTTGGAGTGGCTCACGAGCTGTTTCATCCAGGCCGCGCCGACTTCCTTGTCGGCCATGCGCATGGCCTTTCGTTCGGCCATTGGGAGATAGAGTCCGCCGCCCACGGCAAACTGCGAAATCATGACATGGTAGATGGCGATCATACCGATCACCCAGCCCGAACCGATATGCGGAATGTCCCAGAATGGATAATTCATTTTTTGCAAGCTCCTGCCTTCTAGCTTTTAGCTTTTAGCTTTTAGCTCCTTCTTGCCGAGTTGAACTTCTGTGTCTCGGTAGGGACGAGCTAAGAGCTAAAAGCTAATGGCTAATAGCTGCCTTTACCGAATCGTCCAGTACCCGATGGCGGTCGTGGCCAGAAGCAGAATAACTGCGACGAGGCCGAAATAGTGGGCGGCGCGGGCGCGGCGGCCGGCGTCCTTCTTCATGTCGTAGAACGGGATGAGAACCCAGAGAGCAATCCCGATCGTGAACAGCAGCAGGCCTGCGATTTCCCCGGCCTCGCCGGGCAGCCAGTTCCCGAGAATTTTCAGCATCTCGAAAGGGCTCATGAAATACCACTCGGGATGAATGCCGAGCGGCGCAGGCGCCAGCGAGTCGAACTGCTTGCCCAGCGACCATGGAAACACCGAAGCCAGCAGCGCAAGAATATTGAGGGAGATGAGCCACATCGCCAGGTCCTTGCGCAGGAAGGAAGGCATGAAGGGAATGCTCTTGCGTTCGCGCGCGGGCTTGGCTTCTTCGCTGGGCGGAATGGCGTTGCCGTGCTTCTGCACCAGCCAGAGATGGAAGCCGAGCAGCGGCAGGAACAGAAGCGGCAGCACCACCACGTGCAATGCGAAGAAGCGCTGCACGGTGAACTCGGTGACGTCGGGTCCGCCCCGAAGCATGCTGGCGATGGCCGGGCCGATGAATGGAATGGCCGCTGGGAATCTGCAGGCCCACCTTGGTGGCGAAGTAGCTGAGTTCGTCCATGGGCAGCAGGTACCCGGAGAAGCCGAACACCGCGGCTAGTGCAAGCAGCGCCATGCCGCTGAGCCAGCCAAATTCGCGGGGCTTCCGATAAGCCTTCATGAAGAAGACCGAGAACATGTGCACGAGGATGGCGAACACCATCAGGTTGGCGGACCACGAATGCGCGGAGCGAATCAGCCAGCCGAAATGCATCACAAAGGTGATTTGGCGAACAGACTCATAGGCATCGGCGCCCGGCCGGTAATAGACCAGGAGCAGGATGCCTGTGAAGCACTGCACGATGAAAAGGAAGAGCGATATTCCGCCCCAGTAGTACCAGAAGGACTGGGCGTGGGCGGGCACCGTTTTGTGACGCGCAAAGGCAGCGAGTTCCGACAGGCCCAGGCGCTCATCGACCCAACCGTAGACCGAGTTTGTGAGGGATTTGGTAGTCATGCTTCGATCCTTCGAGAAAGTATCAGTGAATGAATGGATAACCTCATGCGCGAGAGACTTCGACACCCGCATCGTTGACCGCTACTTTGAATAACTTCAGCGGACGAGGCGGAGGGCCGCTGACGTTTGCCCCGGTGCGGGGATCGTAGACGCCGCCATGGCAGGCGCAGTGGATGCGGTTGGCCTGGGGCTCATACTGCACGGTGCAGCCCAGGTGCGTGCAGACCGCGCTCAGTGCCACCCATGCGCCTTCCTGATGGTGAATCAGCATGGCCGGCGAGGAGCCAAATTTGAACATGAGCACCGAGCCGACCGGAAGTTTCTGCGCATCTTTGAGCGTAACCTCGGTGATGGCGGAGACGCTGGAAGCCATCTCGGCCGGTGATGCAAGATAGCGGTAAATCGGGTAGGCCAGCGCGGCGGTGTAGCACAGGCCCGCGGCGCCGGCGGCAACCAGGAAGGCTCGACGGGTTTTGGTTTCGCCAGCTCCATCGGCGCCGGTAACAACTTCTGGTTCTTCGAGAACAATATGAGTGCTCATTGAGCCGCTCCTTCCATGGGTTTCTGCGCGCGCGCCACCACCGAAATCAGCCAGCCAACCACCCCCAGGCCGCCCACAAACAACGCGAGGAACAACACGACCACGCTCCAGTTGGTGACGACAGCACGATCCCAGACATCGAATCCTTTGCTAAGCAAAGTCAGGTCTCGCACCCCGTCGCGATAGAGCGTAAGCGTGATCTCGACAAGCAGGGCAATGAGAGCCGCGGCCCATCCAACCCAGCCGGCGGTCAGCTTGGCGAAGCCGGCCAGAGCGGCCAGGAGGACCGCCAACACGACCAGCGCGAGCCATCCGTACCCGGCAAATCCGGCGAATCGATAGAGCGAGTGCTGCGCCAGACCGGTCTTGACTGCCTCGGGCTGGACGCCCGCTGCCCACAGGCCGGCCGCGAAATAGACGATGCCGAACAGGGCGGCGACTTTGCCGCCCAGCCCAGCCACAAATTGCTTCTCCTCGGTGGTGAAGGTGCTCCGGCCCGCGAGGTACACCATCCACAGCCCGCCGATAAACAAGCCGCCGGCCATCATCAGTAGCCACCGCGGCGTCAGCGTAGGATCGCCGGTGGGCAGATAGATTCCGGCGCCTGAAGCCGAATACATCTGCCGCCAGGCTTCTGGCCGCAGCATGAGGGTCATGTTGGTCGATAGCAGACGGGCAATAAATCCAGCCAGGACCCATGCGCTAAACCCGATCCACCATGCCGATCGGCCGGCGTCGAGAAGGGCGCTGAACTTGTAGAGCAGCCAGTAAGTGAGGGTGAGCAGGGCGATGATCGAAATCCAATACGCGCCAATCAACACGGTAGAGGTATAAAGGGCGCGCCCATAAAGCACCTGTGCGAACAACAGGGGCGGAACTCCAAGATTGATCACGTAGGTCATCACCACGGTCAGCCGGCGGGCCAGCGAACGAGCGGTGATGTGCGCATGCGCCGAATTGCGGAAGAGGCTCAGCACCACCGCCAGCAGCAGACCGCCCAACAGCATCTCGACAGCGACAAAGTGCAGCGAGAGGGTGACGATGTGCAGCAGTTTCAGCAGCCAGATCGGGGCCGGCAACGGAATGGGATCGACAGCGGGAAATGATTGCATAACGATGAACAACTTCCTTTCACTCTCTCCGGTCGGCAGATGAGGCTTTGCGAATGCCGCATTCGGTCAATCCGGTGCATCCGGCAGGACCGGGACGCATCGGCGGCAGACACGGGAAGCGCAGCAGGCGCGGAACAGGTTGGCGCCACCCTGATTTAATTTGGACTGTTTCGCTCCACTATGCATTGGAAACCGCAGATTATCGTCGAAAGGAGCGAAGGGTCTGTGACGGCGAGCACGTATTTTGGTGATTCAAATCAAGTACACTCGCCATTCACACGACCTCCTCACGTTTCATCCGGATGGCGATCGCAATGGCAACGAAGCTTGATTTGGAGAGATGCAGTTCATCAATGCAATTGACCCGTGCGGCCGACTATGCGGTGCGGGTAATGATCTTTCTGGCAGCCTTGCCGCCCCGCGGTCGGGCTTCCCTGCCCTCTATCGCGGAATCAACCGGCGCGCCCGACAGCTTCCTCTCCAAGGTGCTGCAGGCCCTGACTCGAGTTCAACTGATCGCATCGCGGCGCGGCCCAACCGGCGGGTTTGAGATAACACCCTTGGGGCGGCGTGCGTCCATGCGCGACGTTGTTGAAGCCATCGACGGACCGATCAATCTGAATGTGTGCCTCAGCGAGCGCCGATCGTGTCTGCGCAAGTTCTGGTGCCCCGCACATCCGGTTTGGGCAAAAGCGCAGGAAGCCCTGCTGGGCGTGTTGAGCACGGCCTTCATCGCGGATCTTGCCGCCGGCGACGCTAAGATTCCCGCGAGTGCTGAGACGAGGACAGACGGCTAGATATCGGCTGGATATCAGGTACGAAATGCAGTGAAGGGAATAATCGAGGTCCGGCGGCGCTCCAGGCAACATTCGCGTTTTCGAGTATGCTTTCGCGCGACGCCCTGGAATTGCATCCAAATCCACGAGGAGAGGCGAATGCGCACAACCAGAATCCTTTTGCTGGTGATGGCTTGGGTACTTGTCTTCGCAGTCGGCTGCAAGAAGAACGCGGTGGATAAGATGGCGTTCAAGTCGGCTTTGGATTCCTACTACAGCGGCCGCCAGAACTGTCTTTGGGCGGCTCCCGTAAAGTTCCCGGCGCAGGCCGATACATCGAATGATGAACAGACCAAGGGCTACGACGCCTTGACGGACGGAGGCCTGCTTACTCGGAAGGCCGAAGAGAAGAAGCGGTTTCTGATTGGGTCGAAACAGGTAAATGACTACGATCTGTCGGACAAAGGCCGCTCCTCGTGGACGCCCGATACCACCCAGCCCGGATACGGAAATTTTTGCTACGGCCATCCCGAAGTGACTTCGATCGACGGCTTCACGCCAACTGACGATACGGGAACGCGCTACAGCGTTACCTACCACGTGGGCGCGGGCAGCATGTCGGAATGGGCCAACAACGCAGAAATAAAAACGGCATTTCCAAAAGTCGCCGCCGACACCTCGGGCCAGCAATTGGCGACCGCGAACATGGTGAAGAGCGGCGAAGGCTGGCAGATACAGAATGTGCAACCGGGACCGGCGCCGGCCAACCCCATGCCGTAGGCTCAATCTTTCGGTCGAGACTTCGCCGCATCCGGCCACTTATACTGGCAGCCATGTTCATGGCCATTCGTCGAGGGGCCGCCTGGGCACTGCTGGCGGCGGGGATTCCAGTATTTTCGTTCGGGCAGGCGGGAAGCGGGTCGGAGAAACACTCACAAAAGGCAGACACGGTCGCGACCGCCGACAGTACACAGAATACTGCCGCGCCGCACCCGTTGCAGGTAGACGCACAGCATCGACCGATCACCATTGGCGGCTTTGTGAAGACCGGCCCGGTGGTGTTCGAAGACGCTTCGCAAAAGGCCGGGCTCGCGAAGTGGACCCACAAGATGGGTACGCCCGCGAAAACCTACATCGTCGAGACCAAAGGCTCGGGCGTGGGTTTGCTCGACTTTGATAACGATGGATGGCTCGACATCTACCTGGTAAACGGCTCGACTTTCAATGCGCTCGACGGCAAGGAAACTCCTCCCCATGCGGCGCTGTTTCGCAACAATCATGATGGGACGTTCACGGACGTTGCGGCAAAAGCGGGCGTTACCAACGATCGCTGGGGATTCGGCGTGGCCATCGCCGACTATGACAACGACGGTTGGCCCGATATCTTCGTATCCAACTGGGGCAAGAACCGCCTCTATCACAACAATCACGACGGCACCTTCACTGACGTGGCCGACAAGTCCGGCGTGGGCCTCAATGATCCCGCGGCCTGGCACACGGGCGCCACGTGGGGTGACTATGACGGGGACGGGCGACTGGATCTGTTTGTTGCCGGATACCTGCACTACGACCGGCACAATCTGCCCGCGGCCGGGGAAAGCGGAGTTCCCAACGCGTTCTGCACGTTCCGGGGCGAGAAGGTCAGTTGCGGACCGCGCGGACTGAAGGGCGAAGGCGACCATCTGTTCCGCAACAATGGTGACGGGACGTTTTCGGACGTGAGCGAGAAGGCGGGCGTAGCGGACAAGCCTGGCTACTACGGTCTTGGCGCGGTGTTCGCCGACATCAACAATGACGGCAAACCCGATCTACTGGTGGGGAATGATTCGACCCCGAATTACCTGTATCTCAACAAGGGCGACGGAACTTTTGAGGATGTGAGCTATGCGTCTGGATTCGCACTCAACGAGGCGGGGCGCGAGACGGCGTCAATGGGCATCGCGGTGGGCGATTACGAAAACAAGGGCATGCTCGATGTTTTCGACACGACCTTTTCCGACGACTACAAGCCCCTATATCACAATGAGGGCGACGCCAATCTTACCGACATCAGCTATCACCTGGGCATTGCGGAAATTTCCGTTCCCTTTCTCAGTTGGGGCGACGCGTTCCTGGACTACGACAACGACGGCTGGAAAGACCTGATGATGTCGGATGGGCACGTCTATCCTGAGGCGGACAAATACGCGTGGGGTACCAGTTGGAAGCAGCGTCCTATGCTGTTCCGTAACCTCGAAGGACAGAAATTTGAGCCCGTGCCGGCAGTCGAGGGAACAGGACTGGCGGTGGTGATCGCGGGGCGGGGCATGGCAGTGGGGGACTTGTTCAACGACGGCAAGATCGATGCCGTGATCAACGTGATGGATGGCCACCCGGTGCTGCTGCGCAACGTGGACCCGGACAAACATCACTGGATTGAGATGAAGCTGGTCGGCGGCGAGAAGAGCCCGCGGGATGCGGTAGGCGCGACGGTGTACCTGACCTGCAACGGCATGCGGCAACGCGGCGATGTGGTCAGCGGCGGAAGTTATTTGTCGTCGAACGATCTGCGGGTTCACTTCGGATTGGGGCTGGCGACCGGCGCAGATGCGATCGAGGTGCACTGGCCGAGCGGAAAAGTGGAGAAGTTCACCGTTCCAGGCGTGGATCGGATCGTGACGCTGACGGAGGGAACCGGCAGCCAGTAACGGGCTGGAAAGATCGGAACGTCGGCGGCGTGGGACTCAATGTGATGAATTGAGAATCCCCGGGAACCATTTCACGGCATTGTCGTGGTAGATTTTGCGAAGAATCGTGGTTGGCAGGTTGAGGCCTTTTACGTCCTTGCCTTTGTACAATAGCGTGTCGCCGGTCGCAAAATAGCGCCAGTCGTTTGCGTAGACGCTCTCAAAGTCCCGCTGGGTTTCCGTTGAGCCCTCCGAGTATTCAAGGTCGGTGCCGTAGATCAATCGATCCTGATATTTGGTGATATAGGTAATCATGGTTTCCCGCGGCTGCATCTCTAAGTACGGCATTCGGGCGGCCAGATCGACAGCGAAATTGGGATATTTATCCAGGTGTTGGCCTAGTTCGGTGAGGTTCGACTCCATGCTGCCCAGGTGTGCTCCGACTATGCGCAAATTTGGATTCTTTTCGAGCACGTGATCGCGCGCCGCCAGGATCTCCGGCTTGGTGGGTACATCGGCCTTGCCATACATGTAGGATCGCGGATGATCCCGATAATATTCGTAGTCGGGCGACGCCGGATTGGGCGGCTGCCAGGCTGAGTCCGGGTCGGCGACGTGGGCAACCAGCGTTTTGTTGTGTGCGGCTATGTCCTGAAAGATTGGTTCGAAGATGGGGTTGTCAGGCATGACGTAATGACCGCTTGCGTCCTTGATTTCCATGCCAACGTTCTTCCAGATTTTGACGGCGATCGCTCCGCGCGCAAAATCGTCATTCAAACCGCGAATCGCATTCGCGGCGTAGTCAGACTGATTGAATGTGTAGGGATCGAAGCTGGTGCAAAGCACGGCATAGCCGTGGCTGGCGTGCACAACCGCCCGCGCCTCGCGTCTTTGTTTTTCGAGGTCACCGTGCCCTGACTCCATATCGTTCACGACGAGGATGTCGAGAATGTGCAGATCCAACTTCTGCAGCATGGCGATGAAGGATGGGTCGGCAACGAAGACATGCGCGTGGACATCCACCGGTGCAACGGCGCGGAATTGCTGCAATTCCGTCGCCGAGAAGGGCCCTGAAACTGGGGCCGCGTCGGAGGCCGATACGCGTGAAGCCGGGCGCCAACTGAGTGAAGCGGCGGCGAGGGACAAGCCGAAAAGAATTGCGATGCTCTTCATGATTTGGCTCCAGGTTTCTTGCGCGACTGGCCAATCGTGGACACTCAGAACGTGATGCGTCCAGCGAGTTCGAGACTGCGTGGACCGGCGCCTTCGGCGGTCTGCAATGCAGAAATGGTGCCGAAGCCGCCGGAGTCGACCTGCACATTGGGAGGCTCATAGTTGCGGTGATTGAACACGTTGGCCGCTTCGATGCTGAACTGGAACTTTGATTTCTCCGTCAGCGCGATGCTTTTCATCACCGATAAGGAAAAATTCGCGGTGCCCGGCCCGACGATGCTGCCCACACCCGCAGTGCCGAAATATCCGCGATTGTTTTCGGGAATGGAGAAAGCGGAAGGCGGATCGGAGGGCGATTGCGGGGGCGGGACGAGCCACTCGCTGGTGGTGCGCCTCGCCGGATAGATCGGCATGTCGGGCGTCAAGTCAGAGCGCGTCTGGCCGATGGTGGTGAGGATGTTGGTGCCGGCGGGATCGGTGGATGCTTCGTAGGGTGTAAGGAACGGGCCAGATTGCAGGACCGTTACGCCGGCGAGTTCCCACCCGCCAACCAGCTGGTTGAGCGGACCAGAGCCCGACACCCAACGCCGGTCTTTTCCAAAAGGGAGATCGTAAAGCCAGGTGGCAAGAAAGCGGTGCTTGCGATCGTAGATGACGTTGCCGTAGTCGAGTCCGGGATGAAAGCGGTTGGTAAGATAGCTGCCCCCGGCCACGGCAAACGCGCTGGGCGTGGCCCCGCCTGCATTGGACAAGTCGCGCGTCCACGTATAACTTGCGTCGAAGGTAAGCCCTTTGCCAGTGTGTCGGGATACCTCGGCGGTGCCGGAGTTGTAGTTGCTTTCGGCGGCGTTGGCCACGCTTTGGATAATGCTCCACGCTGGGTAGGGAAGGTTGGCCGAAGCGACCGTGTATCCCACCGTGTTGGGCTGAACCTGGTTGAGATCGACCATGGCTTCCAGATTCTGGCCGCGGCTGCCCGTGTAAGAGAGGCGCATGCCGATGCTGTGGCCAAAGTCCTGCTCGAAGGTGAGGTTCCACTGCTGGACGGTAGGCTCCTTGTAGTGGATGGGGAACGCATAGTAGAAACCAGCCGTCCCGTACGCGCTGCCGGCGGAGGTGTTGAAGGGATTGGTGAAATTCAGCAGCGGAGTAACGCCGTCAGGTTGGTAATCCTGGTTGTAGGTCGCGACGTAGCTGGATGCGACCGCCCAACCGGAGACAAGCGAAAAGCCGAGCGGCGACTCGATAAAGCGGCCCCATCCGCCGCGCAAAACGGTGGTGTCTTTGCCATAGGGACGCCAGGCAAAGCCGATGCGCGGCCCGAAATCGGTGTGGTCAGTAAATCGCAATGCCGATGGAATGTGTGCTTCCGCGGCAGTAATGATCGGCGTTGGAGCGATAGCGGCGGCGAAATCCTGGGAAGCCATCGCTAGGCCCCGGTTGTCTGAGACCACCACGGCGCCATTGACGCTTGTGGAACCATCGCTGCCGATCCCGGTCCAGTCGGGCATGAATGCGGCCGTGTTGGAATGGCTCTCGCGCATCGGCGGGTGCAGTTCGTAGCGCAGGCCCAGATTCAGCGTCAGATTGGACCTTATCTTCCAGTCGTCCTGCCCATAGAACGCGTAGGAATAGCCGATGCCGTCCATGGTGGGATTGTTGGTGGAACTGACCGATGTGTAATCGGGATAGCCGAGCAGGAATGCGGTGTAGGGGTCGCCGATAGCCGAGCCCACGTCGGAGGAGCCATCGAAGACATACCATCCTGACCGGTAATTGCCGAACACGTTGTCATCGTGATCGGTCAGTCTCCTGAAGTCGGCGCCGAATTTAAGGGTGTGCCTTTTATGCGTCCAGGTAAGGTTGTCAAGCAGTTCGATAATCTGGCCGCGCTGCACGCCCGGGTTACCGGCGCCAGTGGACATGAACCCGTTGATCAGCACTTGAGGAGCTTCAGAATACTGAACGTCCGGCTGTGGAACGGTGAAGTCGGTCTGATTGAGCAAGGTGGTGGTTGAGTAACTCTGTTCCTCCGAAGTATGCTGCGCATTGAAGCCGCCCCGAAATTCGTTGAGCATGGCGGGCGTGATCACATAGTTGTACGCGAATGTCAGACCCTCGTCGATTTCGGGCGTGTTGTAGGCCCCCTGCAGCGGGCTCCCGGCTTCGGCGCAATAGGTAAATGTGCAGAGTGCGGACGGCGCGCTCGTGACCTGGCGGTTCTTGTAGGAATAACGCGCGAACGCGGTCTGCTTCGACGAGATCGTGCGGTCGAGCCGGACGTCGCCCTGGTTGGCGGAAATCGGCGAGGGAAAGTTGATCTGATAGTTGTTCGTGTAAGAACTCCCGGAACCGTTGTTCGGCTCGGGAAACAGGTACTGGAGAACTTTGGCAGCGACAGGGCTCACCGGTACGCTCGTGGGGTCGATCGGAGTCACGCCATCTGGCTGATAGATCGCGGATACGCCCTGACCGGCGAGATAAGCAGCGACGTTGCCTTTGCGCATGTCGGACGAAGGAACACTCAGAACGATGGGTGTTTCGCGCGGCAGACGCAGGCCTTCGTAGCTCGCGAAGAAGAACGTCGACGGTTGGCCGCTGGTGAAATGAGGGATTCGTACGGGGCCACCCAGGGTGCCGCCGAAGTCGTTCATGATGATCTTCGGCTTGGAGAGCGCAAAGGGATCATTGGCGTTGAGCACCGTGTTCTCGTGGTTCTCGAAGACGCCTCCGTGGTAGTTGATGGTGCCCGCTTTGGACACGGTCGTGATGTCGGCGACGCCGGAAAATTCCGCGTTGTTATTGGACTCGCTGACCCGGATCTCCTCGATGGAGTTGAATGATGGAAACATCTCGTTGACGGGTCCGGAGTATTCCACGCCCACGCTGGAGATACCATCGATCGTCACGCTGAGAAGGGCGGCTGTCGTACCCAGCACGGCCAGGTTACCGGAGTCGTCAGTCTGCACTCCGGCTTCGGTAGTGAGAGTGGAGATGGGGCTCGTCGATCCGGTGGATCGCGAGTAGATAGCGACCGGCAACTCGACCAGTTCGTCGCCAACCTTGGTTTCGGCAACGTTGGAAACCTCAGTGTTGATCACTGGCGCGGCGCTGTCATCGATGACTACAACCGTCTGGGTTTCGCCGGTCAGTTTGAGCACTGCGTCTACGCGCCGTGTTTCCCGGGCCGTAAGGGAAACTGCCGGGAGCGTCTGGGTCTGAAAGCCGGTCGCTGTGATGGTGAGCTGATACGCACCCACATCGATGTTACGGAACGCATAGTCTCCGTTGGTGTCGGTCGTCGCGGTACGAGCGCCATTCGTGCCGGTGTTGGTCAGCGTGAGTTCAGCGCCGGTGGCAAGCGCTCCGCTGGCATCGTGAACGGTTCCCAGAATGGTCCCGTACGTCGACTGTGCGGGCAGCGTGCGGGCCAATACCGCCGCAAAACAACATCCAAGCACGACACGGCCTGCGGCGCGACCGTAGACACGTATGAAGAGTGCGAATCTAAACATCCGGGCACCTTTTCAAGAAGAATTAGCGGGAAGTACGCGGCCTGTTCGCTACGGGCAATCGCAATTCCAATGTATCGCCAAGGACCGCGAGTGACACGTGATATCTTGCGGAAAATGGGTCAATTTCTTCTTCAAAGCCTGGACGTTGCGTTGAACAGCCATGCGACGGATTGAAATAGTCGCGTAGGCGCCGTGGTAGTCTGGCCGCTGTGGGAGAGAAGGAAACAGTTCTCAAGCCAGATCCTGCGGCCGGATCGGCGGCAAAGGCCCAATTCACCGGCTGGCATGCGGCCACAATCGCGCTGCTGGCCCTGGGGTACTCTGGCTACTATTTCTGCCGCTCGAACCTGTCCGTGGTTCTCCCCGACCTGATTCACGACCTGGCGCAGCGTGGCGTCACCGCCAACGAGGCGCAGGTGAGGCTCGGCTTCATCGCGTCGGCCGGAACCATCGCGTACGCAGTGGGCAAATTCATTTCCGGATCGGTGGCTGATCTCTTTGGCGGGCGGCGTAATTTCCTGGCCGGCATGGGAGGCTCCATCTTCTTTACCGTCCTCTTCATGGCTGGCGGCGGATTCCCGATCTTCACGCTGGCCTGGGTGGGAAATCGTCTCTTTCAATCCATGGGCTGGGTGGGCTTGGTAAAGGTCGCGTCGCGGTGGTTTTCCTATTCGACGTACGGAACCGTGATGGCCGTACTTAGCCTGAGTTTCCTTTTCGGTGATGCCGGTTGCCGCTGGGTCATGAGCCGTTTGATGGCCCACGGTGTGGGCTGGCGTGGAGTGTTTCTCGCGGCCGCCGGGTCGTTGTCGCTGTTGTTGGTTGCCAATGCGATGCTGCTGAAGGAAACGCCCCAGGAGCGCGGCCAGCCTGCTCCAGAGGCCAATCCGCTGAATGTGTACGCCGCCGATGAGAAGCCCACGGACGTGCGCCTCGGACTCGCCGCCATTCTTGGTCCGCTGCTGGCTAGCTTCCCTTTCTGGCTGGTGTGCCTCCTCTCGCTGGGGACCACATTGTTGCGGGAGACATTCAATTTCTGGACGCCCACCTATTTCGTTCAATTCGTCGGGCTATCGAACAGCGATGCGGCGAGTCGCAGCGCCCTGTTTCCGTTGTTAGGTGGAGTGGCGGTTGTGTTTGCCGGGGTCCTTAGCGACAAGCTGGGATTAAATGGGCGAAACCTGGTGATCGTAGGAGGCATGGCGGCTTGCACCGTATG
This sequence comes from uncultured Acidobacteriota bacterium, assembly GCA_963730805.1. Taxonomy (GTDB): domain Bacteria; phylum Acidobacteriota; class Terriglobia; order Terriglobales; family Acidobacteriaceae; genus Telmatobacter. The sequence goes on from CAVSTL010000009.1 coordinate 170,725, forward strand.
CCTGGTGCTGCTGGCGCACACGCCGGGACACGTGAATCCATGGATGCCGGTGGGGCTTGTAGCAATGGTTGGATTTCTGCTGCTGGGGCCGTATTCCTACCTGGCAGGCGCGATGAGCCTGGACTTCGGCGGCAAGCGCGGCAGCGCGACGGCCGCTGGAATCATTGACGGAGTGGGCTACATGGCGGGCTGGCTCTCGGGCGACACGGTGGCGCGGATTACCGTTCGCTATGGCTGGAAGAACGCCTTTCTGGTACTGGCATTGGCATCGCTGCTAACCGCGGTTGTCGCACTGGTGCTGGCTTGGCATCAGCGATTGAGAAAAGTTGCTATATCGGAGGTTTGAAGCCGATGACGGAGTTGTCCACAGTCGACCAGGTATTCGAAGTGCTTGCGACAGGCGGCGGCACGGCGTATTTCGGTGAGCCCGTCACGGTGCTCGAACACAGCCTCCAGGCCGCGTGGATCATTCAACAGAATGGCGGAACAAAAACGCTGGTGGCCGCCGCACTGCTGCACGATCTTGGACACCTGCTGCACCTCGAAGGGGAAGACGCGGCCCAGCGCGGACTCGACACCCGCCATGAAGAGCTTGGAGTTGCGGCGCTTGCGGGCCATTTACCGGACGCGGTTCTCGACCCCATCCGCATGCATGTGGCAGCCAAACGTTATTTGTGCTTCGCGGAACCCAAGTACAGAAAAGCCCTCTCGCCCTCGTCGGTGGAAAGCCTGGCGCTGCAGGGCGGCGCGATGACTGCTACTGAAGCCAAAGAGTATCTCGCCCAGCCGCATGCGCGCGAAGCTGTGCGCCTGCGGCGTGCCGATGATGCCGCAAAGATCAAGGGACTGGCTGTGCCGGCGTTGAAGAGCTATCGCCCGCTGATTGCGGAGTTGTGGCAATGACGACAACAGGCAGGTCCCACCCGGGTCTCAAAAATCTAGACCTGGGGCACCCGGCTCCAAAACGGAATCATGAAGAATCTGATTTGCAAAGACCGGAAGGAAGTGTTTCAATCAGGGTATTGAAACAGGGGTGCTCCGAAAGCGGGGCTGAGAAATACCCTAGAACCCGATCCGGATAATACCGGCGTGGGAAGTTTCCCGAAGTCACCAGCCTTCTTGATTCCCACCGCAGGCGCTCTTGTTTCAAGTAGAAGCAAGAGGACCCTATGCCGGCCGTTCCCGAAAACATACCAACTGCGTTGTCGCGCATTACGCGCGCGTTGAGTCATGCTTTTCCGCTTCAGGGGCGTGCGGCCGCCAGTCTCGCGGTGATTTGTGTGGCGGCCGGCCTCCTGACCGGAGTCGCCGCGACTGCGCAGAGCGGCTCGACTCAACCGATGGAGCAGACACAACCCGCACCCGCGCAAAATTCTCAACCGCCCGGTCCAGCTATTCCCCCGGTGACTACGACCGTTCTGGTTCACGGAGACGTCAAAGACAACTACCTTCCTGAAACGGTTACGGCAGGGACTCTCGATGGGGCGCAGCTGAGTGAGACGCCGCTTTCCGCTGCCGTGGTGACTCGCGATCTGCTTACGGACCAGGTTTCGCGCGTGCTTTCCGACGTGGTAAAGAATGATGCATCGATCGGCGAGGACTACGCGCCGGTGGGCTATTACGGCGACTTTGAAATACGCGGATTTCCCATCGATCTCGCTACCGGATTGCAGATCAACGGGATGACGATCGCCGGCGAACAGGATGTGCCGCTCGAGAACAAGGAACGCGTGGAACTGCTGAAGGGCATTGCCGGTGTGGAAAGCGGAGTGACGTCGGCGGGAGGCCTCATTAACTTTGTCACCAAGCGGCCAGCCGCAATCGAAGGCATGGACCTGGCCACGGATCATCGTGGTAGTTCGTTTGCCGGCGTCGACCTGGGCCGCTTCTTCGGCGTTGAGAAACAAATCGGCGTGAGGTTGAACCTGGCCGGCGAGCGAATGCAGAGCTACGTGAACGGAGCGGATGGCTGGCGGGCCATGGGCGCAGGCGCGGCCGACTGGAAGATCACGGCGAAGGCTAATCTGAAAACCGATTTCGAATATCAGCACAAGCTGGAGCGCTCCGTATCCGGCTACCAATTGCTGGGTGGGACGACTGTGCCGGACCTGTCCCTTTTGCATCCGTCCACTATGCTCGGGCAACAATCCTGGGAGAAGCCCAACACATTCGACACGCTGAACTCGAGCACGCGCCTGGATTACGTAATCCATTCGTCATGGCGAGCGTTCGTTGAAGGAAGCTACAGCCACTCGCTGATTGACGACAACGTAGTGTACGCATACGGAACGCCGTTCGACGATCAAGGAAATGTGAGTTGCCCGGGCGGGCCGGACGCTCCCTATTATTTCTTCTGCCCCGACGGTACCTATGCCATCTACGACTACCGCAATCCGGGCGAACTGCGCATCGATAAGGCGGGGCAGGCGCTGGGCATGGGGACATTGAAGACGGGGGTCGTCGCTCACGACGTGGCCTTCGGCGGGGCCCTGTTTACCCGCAGTGTGGCGATGCCTTCGACGGCTGTGTACGACTATGTTGGATCGGAGAATATCTATCAGCCAAACCAGGCGTTCCCGATCGAATCCATCGATGGCAAGCCGGACCAGGCGGGGCCGCGTGTGCTTTATGAAGACAATCACCAGTCGGCAATGGTACTTCAGGACCGCATGCATCTGCCGGGCCGGATTCAATTGATGGCGGGCGGCCGCCTGGACTCCGTGCGCGATCATAACTACGCGGGCACGGATGCCAATGGTAACTCCCCGCTAGTCTCTGACCGGACCGTCTGGCTGCCACAATACTCGGCGACCTGGCATGCGGCCCCGTCGCTGATGCTCTATGGCAACTACTGCGTGATGCTTTCGCTCGGTCCGCAGGCCCCGTTCTGGGCGGGCGGATTCTATCTTCCTCCTTACTTCACGCGCCAGGCCGAAGTGGGCGCGAAGTATGAGCCCGGGCAGCGCATCCTGCTCTCCACCGCTTTGTTTCATATGCGCGCCCCTTTCTTCTATCCCAAAACGATCGACGACGCGGGCGATCAGAATTTTGTTTCCCAGGGCCGCGAGACCCATAACGGGATCGAATTCAACGCGGAGGGCAAGGCCGCGAGGTGGCTGCGCCTGGATGCGTCGGCCGCGGCCATCCACGCGGTTTCGAGTGATACCGGGACGCCCGGGTTCGACGACCAGCAGGTGATCAACGTGCCGCGCTGGCGCAGTACGTTGTTTGCCGATATGGCGTTGCCGCATGCGCGTGGCCTGCACGTGATGCCCGGCTGGAGTTATACCGGGCGCAAAGAGGCCACGCGCGACGATATGGTGAGCGTTGCCGCCTATAATTTGTTCAACCTGGGGGCACGCTACACCGTCGGCGGTGAGCAAGGGCGAATGACCCTTCGACTCTACGCCGACAACATTACCGACAAACGCTATTGGAAGGACACGGGCGCGAGTTACGGCGACACGTTCCTCCATCTCGGCGCCCCAACCACGGTGCGGCTGTCGGCGCATTACACGTTCTAGAGGATTGGTCTGCGAAAGGAAAGAATGCAAGCCGAAGCGAAGACGCATGGACTGGACGGCACCTTGGTCGAACCGGATTGGCCGCCGCTAACGCTCCAGGAGCTTCGTGCGTTGCTGAACTGTTACTCCTCGGTGGGCCGGGTGAAGCAACTGCTGGCGACGAGCCCGCGGCCATTCTCTGCTGCGAGCGTAGTGGCAACTGATACCGGACGCGCGTTCATCAAGCGTCACCACTTTACGGTACGTAGCGTGGAAGGGTTGCGCGAAGAGCACCGTTTCATGGCTCATCTGCGAGCAAATGGGCTGGAGGTTCCGCGGGTGTTTGCTACCAAGTCCGGCGAGACGGCAATCAAACTGGGGGAGTGGACTTACGAAGTCCATGATATTCCGCAGGGGGTCGATCTCTACGGAAACGCGATTTCGTGGACACCCTTCCGTTCGACAGCCCATGCGCATTCCGCCGGATCCACATTGGCGCGGCTCCACAAAGCCTCTCTCAGGTTTGAGGCGCCGGCACGGAAAAACCGGCAATTGGTCGCAGGATTCACGATCTTCGGCTCGACCAATCCGGGCGAAAGCTTCGACCGCTACGTTGCGTCCCGTCCGGCGTTGCAGGCATATCTGGCTGCGCGCACCTGCCGCGAAGAAGCCCTGGTGTTGCTCGCGCCGCTCCATCTCGAATTGTTGCCCCTTCTTGCCGCGCTTCCGCCACTCTGGACACACAACGATTGGCATGCCTCCAATCTGATGTGGAGCGATGCGGGCGTAAACGCCGCGGCCGTGGCGGCCATTGACTTCGGGCTGGCGGATCGAACCAACGCCGTGCACGACCTGGCTCATGCCATCGAACGCAACATCATCGATTGGCTCGCGCTGGTCAATGATCCCCAGCATCCCGAAGACGTGGCAATCCATTACGATCACTTGTCCGCGCTGCTTGATGGCTATGAGTCGGTGCGGCCGCTGTCGCAGGCCGAATCGCTTGCGCTGGCGCCGATGACGGCCCTGTGCCATGCGGAATTCGCATTGTCTGAGACAGACTATTTTCTCAGCGTGTTGCATTCGGACGAAAAGGCATGGTACGCATGCGAGGGCTACCTTGTAGCCCATGCGCGATGGTTCCGCGGAGCCGGAAGCAAACTGCTGGATGCATTGCGCACCCGTGCGGCTACGGCCGGACAGTCTCTTCGGGGGATGGCGGCGCGATGATCCTCGCAGCGGTCGAGCAGTTCTTCAGAGCGCATTGGCTGGAACTGGCTGGGTTTCTTACAACGGGCGTGGGCATCTGGCTCACGGCGCGCCGCAACCTGCTGTGCTGGCCCATTACTCTGGCTGCGGACGTACTTTACCTGGTGGTCTTCTACCAGGCCCGACTGCTTTCGGATTCTCTGCTGCAATTGTTCTTCGTTGCTTTCACTTTGTATGGGTGGTGGCACTGGTGGCGCGGCGTTCGCGAAGATGGCGAGGTGCGCGTGGTCCCCCTGAGAACGAAAAGCATGCTGCTGGCGATTGCGGCGGGAGTTGTGGGCAGCGTCGTACTGGGAATTCCTGCCAGGCGGCTCCATGCGGCGCTTCCATTCCTTGACGCGGCGCTGGCCAGCTATAGCCTGGTCGGCAGTTGGTGGCAAGCCCGTAAACACATTGCGAACTGGTGGCTATGGATCGTTGTCGATTTGATCTATGTCGGAGAGTACATCTACAAGGATTTGTGGCTCACGGCCGTGCTCTATGCCGCGCTCGTCGTCCTCGCCGTGATCGGACTTCGCGACTGGCAGCGCGCGCCGGTGGCCGATCAGGTTGCCGCCTGAACCACGTTCTGCAGTGGCTCGCCCTTGAGGTAACGGCGCAACTCGCTCGCTGCAACCTTCAACGATCGCGCGTCGAACTCGGGACTTGAGCCGCCAATGTGCGGAGTGATCAACAGATTGGGACAGTGCCACAGAGGATGATCGATGGGCAGCGGCTCCGGATCGGTGACGTCGAGAGCGGCGCGAATCTTGCCCGCGTTGAGCGCTTCAACCAGTGCATCGGTCTGGACGATTCCGCCCCGCGCGGCATTCACCAGCAGGGCCCCCTGGCGCATCAACGCGAATTGCTTTGCCCCGATCAGGCCTTTGGATTCGTCGGTCAGAGGCAGGATCAGGACGATCACGTCCGCGAGCGGCAGCAGCCTGTCGAGTTCCGCTACGCGGTGGACCAGCGGTTCGGTTCGGGGATTGCGCGCCACGCGAATGATTTCCACGCGGAATGGCTCGAGCATCCGCTCGATGTCTTTGCCTATGGAGCCGTGGCCGACGAGCATCACCGTCTTACCGGTGAGTTCCTCGAGTTTGACCGGTGGATGATACGTGCGTTTGTCATGGGTGAGCTGCTGATAGAGTCCGCTTGCCTCGGAACGCCGCCGCCAGTCGCCGGATCGTTGCATGTCAACGTAGAGCGGCAAATATTTGAGCATGGCCAGGATCGCGGCGAGGGTCCACTCGGCGGTGCATATGTTGTGCGCACCGCGCGCATTGCAAATGGTGACGTGCGGACCGACGGCGCCCGGGATCCATTCCGTGCCGGCCATCAGCGCCAGGACAAGACGAACACCGCGCAGGTGCGGCCAGACCCGCAGAGCGCGAGTGGAATAAGGATCGGGAATCCAGACGTCGATCTCGACGGGATCATCGAGACCGTCCGCGAGAGGGATGAATTCGACCCCTTCGGGCATGACCTTTAACAGTTCCGGATCCAGGATTTGGGGATACCCTACGCGAAGCATATCGATCTGAAACCTATGCTACACGGCGCGGTCGCCCCAGTTCAGTCTTCAATAATGATTGTGAAACAGCTTCGCATTGACGTCCGGCCAGAATTCCTTGATCAAGTTAGCGAATCCGTCAAGACCGATCTGCGTAACCCATCGCTGCCCGGTTTTTGTCCAGGTGCGCTCGGGACTTGGATAGTAAAAACTGGCGATGCTCGCAGCCGAACCATTGCCAAGGATTTCCGAGATATTGGGAGTCCTGCCGCCCTTGTCATTGCGCGTGATGAAAAGCCTCGAAACCGAGTAGCCCGCCCGTTTTACGAATCCGCCGTGCCCCAACGTGTAGTAGCGTGGATCCTCATGCGTGATGGTAGGATAAGCAAACTCTGTCATCAGATTGCCGTCGAGAGTATCGGCAAAGCTATGCCAGTAATAGCGCGCATAGGCCGGTGCGCCATGGTGAAACTCGGGGTAGGAATTCTCCGCCTGCGAAATGCCTGACAGCAGGCCAACATAAATGAAGTTCGAATAATCGAATGAGTCGTCGACCATGAGCTTGAACTTATCGTGCGTGGACACAGGGGGGAGTTTTTCATCCGCAGTTACCGAGCGGAAGTTGGGAATGATGCCGAGAATGCGCTTGGTCTGTTTTGCCTGGAGGGCCTGCTCCACGTTTTTCGTCGAATCCGCAGGAGGGCCCTGCTGGGCGGAAGATGACTGGCGGGGAGCATCGGGAATTGCGGCTTGAGATAGGCATTCAATCCGCGTCGATTGCGCGGAACCAGTCTGAGCCAAGGCACACGCCGCCAGCGACAACACTGTGAATAAATGAGTGCACAGCATAAATATGCCCTTTCTGCGCGGTTTCGATAGAGGGGCTTGGCTATCAGCGTACCTGGGGCAAAAACCGTTCGAGCTATGTAAAAATTTCCGGCAGCGAGGCGAACCTCAATTCCTCACTTTCTCGCGACCGGGCCGACGTCTCCGTTGTTTAGCATGGAATTGAGTCGAACAAACGGCGCAGTCCAACGGCGGCGCCCTTCAGTCCTTAAACAAAGTCTACAGTACGGATCAAGTCCAATGGGTTTGAAAGCGAACAAGGCATGGTCGCAGCAGGAGCTCGCCATCAAGGTTCAGGATGCAGATCCCGGCGAACGAAGATTCCTTTCCTGGGAACGGCGGCGCCTGCTGATCCAGGCGGCGAAAACAGCGCTCGCCGCTGCGTTGTCCTGGTGGGTGGCTTCGCGATTCGGCTTGCCCGACGGGTACTGGGGCGCGATCAGTGCGATTATCGTACTGCAATCGAACTTTGGCGCCACGATTACGGCCTCCCGCGATCGCATCCTCGGTACGCTCATCGGCGCGCTGCTCGGCTTCTCCTTTTCACTCGTGGGCGTGGTTCCGTGGAATTACATCCTGGCAATCTGCGCCGCGGTAGTGATCTGCGGACTGCTCGGTTTCCGCAGCAGCTCGCGACTGGCTTGCGTCACGATCACGATCGTGATGCTGGTGCAATCGAGTTCGCATAAGGCCATCGCGCTTACTCGCGTGGGCCAGGTGGTGTTGGGCATTGTGGTCGCGGTCGCCGTGAGCACGCTGGTGTTTCCCGATCGCGCGCGCTTGCGGCTACGCGATGGATTGGCGCAGGAATTCCTTCTGCTGGGCGCGTTTTTCGAAGCTATTCTCCAGAGGTTTCGCGGATCGCCGGCCGAAAATCTGGCGGCTGCGCGTGAGAATGCATTGGGCGCCTTGCGCGGGAATAATCGGTTGCTGGAAGCGTCGCGCAACGAGCCGTCGGGTGGCCCGGGTTGGCGCGAAGGCCTGGGAATGCTGGTGCAATTTGGCCATTCGCTCTTCGATGCACTGGTGGCATTGGAACTGGCAGTGAAAGACAGCCGCGAAGATGGTTATGCGGAACAAATTGAGCCTGCGCTCGGGAAGCTCGTTTCTGATACGCAGTCAGGCTTTCATTATGTGGCCAGTTGCATTTACAAGTGGAGATTCGATGTGCCGCCGCCTGGGCTGCACCTGGAAGATGACATTGCGCAACTGGAGGAGCGCATGAGCGCACTGCGACCCATGGGAATCACGTTCTCGCAGACGGAGATCCTGCGAGCGTACGCCGTTCAGCTTCACCTGAAGCAGGTCGCGCGGCTGCTGCGCGCATCGCGGGTCGAGACAAGCCAGGCGGTGGGCGAAGCGAGCGGCGCTGAAAATGCGGGCAACAGACTTTAGATCTTGAACTTTCGCAGCGCTTCTACGCAATCTTCAATTTCTTTGACAGTGATGGCGTAACCGAACCGCAGGTGGCCTTCGCCTTGGGCGCCGAACACGACGCCGGGGATGGTGGCGATGTGAGCCTTATCGAGAAGAATCTGCGCCGCCGTGCGACTGCTCTTGCTGATCTTCTCCACGTCTGGGAACGCGTAAAAGGCTCCCGCCGGGGGATCGCATGACAAACCCACATCGCACAGGCCGGCCAACAGCAGATCCCGCCGTTTGCGATACTCCTGGCGGCGAGCCTCGATTACCGACTCGGGCGTCGCCAGCGCCTGGATCATCGCGTGTTGAACAGGTGTCGCAACGCCATTGGTCGAATAGAGAACGATTTTCCGCACGGCCGTCATGAACGGCTCCTGAGCGACTGTGTAGCCCGCACGCCAGCCGGTCATGGCATACGTCTTGGAAAACGTAAAGCAGGTTATGGTGCGTTCCGCCATTCCTGGCAGCGAAGCGATGGAAACATGCTCGCCGTCATAAACCAGGTCTTCATAGGCCTCGTCGGCGATGACGATCAGGTCGCGCCCAATGGCGAAAGCCGCCACTTCTTCGGCCTCAGCGCGCGTGAACACGAGCCCGCTGGGATTCTGTGGAGTGTTGTAGTAGATGGCGCGCGTCTTCGGCGTGGAGAATTGTTCGAGCGTGTTGCGAATGCCGTTGCGTCGCGCAGTAATTGTTGGCACGAGCAGAGGGCGCGCCTGCGTGCCGGTCACGAGGTCACCGATCGGAGTCCAGTAAGGCGAAAAGACCAGGGCGTCGTCACCTGGGTCAAGCACGCTCTGGAACGCTGCGTACAGGCCCTGCGATCCGCCAACTGTTACGATGACTTCGTCGGCGGTGACATGCATGGCGTTCTTGCGGGCGAGCTTTTCGACGAGCATCTTTCGCAGAGGGAGCAGGCCGGAGGATGGCGCGTAGTGGGTCTGGTTTTCGACCAGCGCCCGCACGGCCGCGAACTTGATGTCGTCAGGTGTCTCGAAAAAAGGTTCGCCACCGTGAAGGGAATGCACCTGGAGACCATCGGCGCGCATCGCCATCACCTTGTTGCGAATCTGTACGATGTCGGAAAAACCAACTTCGTCTAAACGCTTGGCCAATCGAAGTCCGCTCGCTTTGGTTGCAGCCATTCCTTTTCCTTTCCGCACAAGGTTCGATTCCAGCATAGCTGAAGTGCGTAAATTTCCAGAACGTTCGGGCCAGGACGGATCAGACAGCAACCATCTCCGTATAGACAGCCATCCCGACCACCGCGTCGACGCCCATGGAGTGCAAAGCGTCAATTTCCTGCTGGCTTCGAATGCCGCCCGCCACAATGAGTTGTTGCGCGGTAAGTTTGCGCAGGCGGGCCGCGACCTCGATGGGAAAACCCCGCATCAGCCCTTCGCCGTCGACATGCGTGTAAAGAAATGCCGCGACATGGGGTTCCAACTGCGGGATCGCCTGGTCGGGGGTGAGTGCAACCAGGGCCTTCCAACCCTTCACCGCAATGTTGCCGCTTTTTGTGTCAATGCCCCCGACGATTTGCGCTCGGCCAACAGAGTTCGCGAGTTCGGAAGCGAACGCGGTGTCGACGGTCGCCCGGCCTTCTTGTTCAGAGAAGAGCGCGGAGCCGATGATGACTCGTCGTGCGCCCGCGTCGAGCACGCGTCGCGCGCGCTCTATCGAGTGAATACCGCCGCCCGCCTGGCAAGGCAACCGTTTCGCAATCTTCTCGACCAGCGCGGAATTGTCGCCCTGGCGCATGGCGGCGTCCAGATCGATCAGCTGCACCAGCGGATAGCGTGCGAATTTTTCGATCCAGTATTCGAAATCGTCGAAGGCCAGGCGCAATTTTTCGCCCTGCACCAGTTGCACGATACGCCCGCCGAGCAGATCGATGGAGGGAATCAGCATGGCAGCCTCACCGGGATTCCCACCTTTGCGAGTTCCTGTTTAAGCGAGCGGGCGCTGGAAACCCCGAAGTGAAAAATGCTGGCGGCGAGCGCTGCGTCGGCCTTTCCGCCTCCGAAGACGTCGGCGAAATGTTCAACAGTACCGGCGCCGCCCGAGGCAATGACGGGAATGCTGACGGTTTGGCTCACCGCCGCGGTCAGTTCACAATCGAAACCGGCACGGGTGCCGTCGGCGTCCATCGAGGTGAGCAGGATCTCGCCAGCGCCGCGGGCTTCGGCTTCGCGGGCCCACTCGACAACCCGGCGGCCGGTTGGTTTGCGTCCGCCCTGCGCATACACTTGCGCATCGCGGATGGGATCGGCCGCATTGGGATCGCGGCGAGCGTCGATCGCCACCACCACTGCCTGCGCCCCAAAGTTTCTGCCGATGGCATCGATCAGCGCGGGATCGGTCAAAGCGGCAGAGTTGACGCTGACCTTGTCGGCTCCCGCCTCAAAGACGTTCTCTGCGTCGCGCGCGGTGCGGATGCCGCCCCCAACGGCGAACGGAACGAACAACTCACGCGCAGTGCGGCGGACGGTATCGAGCAAAGTCTGCCGGCCTTCGTGCGTGGCTGTGATATCGAGAAGCACGATTTCGTCGGCCCCTTCGCGAGCGTGACGCGCAGCCTGCGTGGCGGGGTCACCCGCATCCACCAGGTCGACGAACTGTACGCCTTTGACCACCCGGCCGTCGTGGACATCGAGGCACGCGATGATGCGCTTGGTCAGCATGAAAGCTCCAGGAAATTGCAAAGGATCTTGAGGCCGGTTGCGCCGGATTTTTCGGGATGGAATTGAACGCCCATCGCGTTGCCGCGTTCCACAGCGGCGGCGAAGGGTTCGATGTACTGGGCGATGGCCGCCGTGTCAATTGTGACCGGAGCCTTGTAGGAATGCGTGAAGTACACGTATTCGCCGGGTTCCACCCCTGCCAGCAGGCGCGATCCCGGACGCACGTCCAGCGAATTCCAGCCGACGTGAGGAACTTTTTCGGCGCCTTCGGAGAAGCGCGTACATTGCTCCGCAAAGTGCGCCAGGCCCGGCTGTTCTGGTGCTTCCGTTGAACCTGCATAGAGCCACTGCATGCCGACACAGATGCCGAGGAACGGAATGCCGCGTGCGACTGCGGCCCGGATCGATGCAGTGAGACCCGTTTCGTCGAGGCGCTTCGTCGCGGCGAAATGACCGACGCCGGGTAGAACCAGCCGTTCCGCCGATTCGACAGCCGCCAGGTCTCCATCGGTCACGGCGAGATCTGCGCCGAGGTGACGCAACGCTTTCAGCACCGAAGTGAGATTGCCCGCCTTGTAATCGATGACGGTTACGCGCATCAGAGAAGTCCCTTGGTCGAGGGCAGCATTTCCCCCAGTTGCTTGTCGCGCGAACAGGCCACACGCAGGGCACGCGCGAAGGCTTTGAAAATGGCTTCAATCTTGTGGTGATTGGAGCGGCCGTACATGGTCTTGACGTGCACGTTGGCGCGGGCGCCGCGTGCGAAGCCTTCAAAGAAATCCGTAACAAGCTCTGTTTGCAGATCGCCGACAAGACGGACGCGGACCTTGGTATCGACCGCGAATGCGGCGCGCCCACTTAGATCCACGGCGGCGATGGCGAGAGTCTCGTCCATGGGCATCAGGAAGTAGCCAGCGCGCAGAATGCCGCGCTTGTCGCCGAGAGCCCGATCGAAAGCTTCGCCAAGGGCGATGCCGACATCTTCAACGGTGTGGTGCTGATCGACGTCGAGGTCGCCGTCGCATTTTAGTTCGAGGTCGAACGCACCGTGCCGCGTGAACAACTCCAGCATGTGATCGAAGAATCGAATCCCCGTGGAAATTTTGTATTGGCCATTGCCTTCGATGGTGAGTGTGATGGAGATTCGAGTCTCGGTGGTGTTACGATCGACCGTCGCGATTCGCGCGGAAACACTGACCTTTTTATTCGTGCTCATTGCGCTTCCTCGCTTCGTAACATCGCCAAAGTCTTGGTCAAGGCGGTAACTGCCTTCCGCATCTGCTCACGCGTGCCGACGGTGATGCGGACGCGCCCGTCGCAACCCGGATCATTGGAGCGATCGCGTACCAGCACGCCCTGGGCAAGCATGTGATGCACGAATTCCTTATGACGGGGCCCAATGTCGACCAGGATAAAATTCGCGCGGCTGGGCCAGTAGCGAACGTCAGCAGCACTGAGAGCCTGTTCGAATTCAGTGCGCGCTGCCAGCACTTCGCCGGCGTACCAATTCAGATAGGCCTTGTCATCGAGCGCCGCGGGCAGGCAGGCAAGCGCTACCGAATTCACACTGTAGGGCGAAAGAACGCGGCGAATCCAGTGCATCAGGTCGACAGGCCCGGCTAGCAATCCCACACGCAGGCCGGCAAGACCGTAGGCTTTCGAGAACGTCCGGGCAACGATAAGATTGGGTAATGTGCCGATCAGGTCCATCACGGTTTCTCCGCAGAAATGGAAGTAGGCTTCGTCCACCAGGATCACCGCCTGCGGCGCTAGCCGAGCGAGTTCCAGAATCTGCTCGCGGGCCGCGATGGTTCCCGAAGGGCTGTTGGGATTGGCGATTGCAATGATCTTGGTCCTCGGAGTAATCGATGCAGTCAGCTTTTCAAACGGGAACTGCAGAGCATCGCCGGCTTGGACAGTCACGACGCGGGCGTCCGTGGCGGATGCATAGATCTCATACATCGTGTATGTGGGCACGGGCAACAGAAGCTCATCCCCCTCATCGAGGAAGGCTTCGAATAGGACATGGATGGCTTCATCAACGCCATTGGTGAGTGCCAGATGCTCGGAAGCAAGACCAAGATGCGCGGCAACGATGGCTTCAACAGATTCCCGCTCCGGATAGCGCGTGAGTTCGCCGGCGGAGATACTTCCGAGGACTTTGCTCACTGCCGGTGAACAGGCAACGGTATTCTCGTTGAAGTCGAGGCGGAGGCCGTCGCGACTGCCCAGGGGCGGATGATACTCCTTCATGGCGCGAACGCGCGCGCGCGGCACGGGTCGCACCAATATGACGGGCTCAGGCACGGGCCAACCTCCTTGTCAGTCGAGTGCGTACAGCCTCGGCGTGGCCGGTGAGGCCCTCCGCCTCGGCCAGCATTACGGCGTGAGGTCCAAACTGCGCGATACCCGGCGCCGAATATTCCTGAACGGTGATGAGCTTAACGAAATCGTTGACGCTAAGCCCGCCACGCACTCGCGCCATCCCGCCGGTCGGCAGCGTGTGATTGGGCCCGGAGACGTAATCGCCCATGGGTTGCGCGGACCAGCGGCCAATGAACACCGAGCCGGCGTTCTGCACCCACCCCAGATCCTGCGCGGTGTCGACGGTAAGATGCTCGGGTGCAATGCGATTTGTAATGCGATGGGCTTCCTCGGTATCGGAAGCGAGAATGACCACTCCATTCCGATCAAGAGCTTCGCGCGCGACCGCGTTCTTGCGGCTGCGCGTCTTGACTTCGGCCATAACCTGTTGCGCGAGATCGGAGTTCGCGGTGATGAAAACCGCAAGCGCTTCAGGGTCGTGCTCAGCCTGCGCAACAAGATCCGACGCGATATCATCGGCGCGGCCGCGTTCGCTTGTGACCACGATTTCGGTTGGCCCGGCAAGCATGTCGATTGCACAATCGAAAGCGACAAAGCGCTTGGCCGCGGTCACGTAGAGATTTCCTGGGCCGACGATCTTGTCAACACGCGCGACGCTTTCAGTGCCATAGGCGAGCGCGCCAATGCCGTGCGCTCCGCCAACGCGATAAAACTCTTCGATCCCGAGCATGTGAGCAGCCGCCAGGGTCTCCCGCGCCGGCTTTGGCGATACAACCACGATGCGTGCGGCACCCGCAACCTGCGCCGGAATTGCGGTCATCAGCAAGGTGGACGGAAGGGGGTGACGGCCGCTGGGCACATAGCATCCGACAGAGCCCAGCGGACGAACGAGTTGACCCGTGGTCAGGCCAATTCCTGCGGGCTTGGTCCACGACGCCGGCATCTGGCGTTTCGCAAACCGGCGGATCTGTGCGGCGGCGGTACTTAGGGCTTTGCGGAGATCTGGGTCGGTTGCACCCCATGCGGTGGACATTTCTTCGCGGGTAACGCGGATTGCTTCGGAGCCGGCGAGGCCGTCAAATTGCGATGCATAGCGCAACAGCGCGCGATCGCCTTTTCGGCGCACGTCCGTGACGATACGCCGGACGGCAGACATCACGCTGTCAAGCGAAGTTCTGCTGCGCTGCTCCAGCGCGGCCAGAGCACTCGCGGCGTTGGTTGCGCCTCGTCCTTTGGTCCGGATCAGTTTCATCGTTGGTCCTCCGGACTACAGCACAACCTTGTTTAGCGGATACTCCACGATGCCGGTGGCGTTGGCCGCCTTCAGACGCGGAATTACTTCGCGTGCGGTGCGCTCTTCGACGATGGTGTTCACGGCGACCCAGTCGGGATCGCTGAGGTGCGAAACGGTCGGCGAGTTGAGGGCGGGCAACACCGAGAGAACAGCATCGAGGTTGGCGCGCTGCACGTTGAGCATAAGGCCGACCTGCGATTGCGCGTCAATCGCGCCACGCAGCATGAGAGCAAGGGATTCGATCTTTTCGCGCTTCCACGGATCGGCCAGCGCCGATTTGCCTGCGATGAGATGGGTTTCGCTCTCCATCACGGTATCAATGATCTTCAGGTGATTGGCCTTGAGCGAACTGCCTGTTTCTGTCACTTCGACGATGGCGTCGGCGAGCATGGGAGGCTTCACCTCGGTAGCACCCCAGCTGAACTCGACCTTCACATTCACGCCGCGATCGGCAAAGTAGCGCTTGCTTACTTCAACCAGTTCAGTGGCGATAGTTTTGCCTTCGAGATCTTCGGCTCGTTTGAAGCCGCTGGATTCAGGCACTGCGAGCACCCAACGTACTTTGCGGCGGCTCTGCTTTGCATAAGTCAGAGAGATGATGCTGGCAACATCGAGGCCGCTTTCGACCACCCAGTCGATTCCGGTGAGCCCGGCGTCGAGCACCCCGTGATCGACGTAGCGCGCCATCTCCTGCGCGCGAATGAGCATGCATTCGATCTCGCCGTCGTCAATGGATGGAAAGTAAGAGCGGCCGTCAGCGTAGATGTTCCAGCCGGCCCGCTTGAAGAGAGCGATGGTGGCATCCTGGAGACTGCCCTTGGGAATACCGAGCCTGAGTTTACTGGCCATTGGCGGCCTCCGCGCTGTTGTCGCCAAGATCGATGGAGCGGGTGAAACAGCTTACCGTTCCTTCGTGGCAAACCAGTCCGTCGCCCTCCACTTCCACGCGGAACAGTAGCGTATCGTTGTCGCAATCCGTGGATGCGGAGACAACGCGCAGGCGGTTACCGCTGGTTTCGCCTTTCATCCAGAGTTTCCGCCGCGTACGGCTCCAGAATGTCACGAAACCGGTTTCAAGAGTTTTCGCATAGCTCGCCGGATTAAGAAAGCCCAGCATCAGAACTTCTCCGGTGCGCGCATCCTGGACAATTCCTGGAGCGAGCCCGTCCATCTTGTCAAAATCGATCATTTTCCTGGTCTCGGTATGGGTTATTGAAAGACGAAAAAGCCCGCCAGCGTGGCTGCCGGCGGGCCCTCTTATTTCCTGATCTCTGGCCGTCTAATTCAGGCCATGACAGTCCGCCGGCATGGGGTGCCCATGATGGTGGTGATGGCCGTGATGGTGGCGGACCTGCATCTGCTTTTAACGTAAGCGGAAGGGTTGGGCGCTGTCAACCCAGAAACAACGATTCGGCCTAGAATCAGGGCTGCGGTTGTTCTTCGGGCGCCGGGGCACGAAGAACGTTGAGCACGCGGCGATAGAGTCGATTGCGCATTTCAAAACGCTCCGACGCACGGGTCACAAACCGGACTTCCACGTCGACTCCGGAACCGGACGGACGCAAATTCACCGCCGGATCGGTGCGGAATTTGCCCAGGTCCTTTCCCTGCGTGCCACGCTGCCATTCCAGCTCAGCGATGCGCGTGTTTTCCTGCGTCTCTTCCTGCACGGCGTGCAGAATGCGGGCGGTAACTGCGTGCGTATCCACAGACGGAGGCACAGTCACTGTGATCTCGTCCCACATCCATTGGCCGGTGGTGGAGAAGTTGAAATACTGGCCGCGGATGGCGAAACCGTTCATAAAGCTGATCCGCCGGCCCGTGGGAAATCCGCGGTCCCCGAGAGAGCCGATCTCGAGCAGGCTTGTCCTCATCAGGCCAACCTCAACCACTTCACCGCCGACCCCATTGATCTCCACCCAGTCGCCGATCCGAATGCCGCGTTTGCCCATCAGGACGAACCATCCAAAAAACGCCAACACAAAATCCTGCAGCGCAATCGTAAGCGCGGCGGTGGTGAGACCGAGGATGGTCGGAGTCTCGTGAGGCGCACCAAAGAGCACCAGCAAAATCAGGAGGATGCCCGCCGCCTGTACAGCAAGGTCAAGAACCATGCGCAGCGTCTGAGCCTGCCTTCTATCGAGCGCCGGGTGCGACATCAGCCGCCGCACCAGCGAGTGACCAAGGATCATGCAAATGAGAATGAGAATGATGAACGCGGTCGATTGAAGGATGAGGTGCAGGAGAATGCGATGTTGGCGAATCACCTGAGTCGACCATTTGGAATACACGGTTGCGAGCTGCTGCTCCGTCTGGATTCGATCGTCATAAATCGTCAGCAACTGGCGCTCAGAACTGCGGTCCTTGATGTTCGCAAGCTTTGCGCTGCGATCGCTGGTGCCTGCGGCGGCATCATTCGCGTTGATCTGGGACTCGAGAGCGTTGTGCTGGTCGGTCAACGTACGAATATCATTCTGCGTCTGTTG
Source organism: uncultured Acidobacteriota bacterium (assembly GCA_963730805.1). Classification (GTDB taxonomy): domain Bacteria; phylum Acidobacteriota; class Terriglobia; order Terriglobales; family Acidobacteriaceae; genus Telmatobacter. The sequence goes on from CAVSTL010000009.1 coordinate 188,049, forward strand.
AAGGGATTGTTGCACTAACTGGTAACGCGTTCTTTGGCGATTCCAGGCCCCGATGCGCCCGATGAGCGTGCCATATCGGCCAGCCGAAAGAACGGCAATCTGTCCATCCAGGTGGGATTCGCTGTCGTATTTCTTCATCGCCGCCTCGTGCGAAGCCAGTTCGCCCTGGATCTGCGCGCGTTGATCGCCGGATGCGCGCGCCAGGTCTTCCTGAGCGTCGTCCAATTCGTCAGAATCGAGTTGAAGCTGGGCCTTGGCGATGTCGAGGTCTGTATCGTCATCGGACGCCGCCGGCGCTTTTGATGAACTGCCGGCACCTGAGGGCGATGACAGTTGGCGAACGATTGCCTGGTCCTGATTCACAACCTGCTGCAGCTGGTCGACCTTTTTTGAGAGGGCTAGCGCGTCGCCACTGAGCGTGCGGCGCTGAGCCTGGATCGTCGCCTGGCGCAGCGCGCCGGCGAAGGCCTGATCCACTTCGTGGTCGGCGAGGTGTTCGGCTTCGCGCGCAAACTCGGTTTCTTCAGCCGTAACAGCGAGCGCGGCAAGGGTTTCAGCGGTCTGCCAGGGGCTGAGGTCAACGATGGTCTTCCTGGTCGTCGTCGTAGCCGCGCGATTCGCTTCGCTACCGGGCAGGAAGAACAAATGCGTCATCGCGTCGCGAGTAGTCCACGCAAACGCGAGACAGAGAATGAGAAGGGCGGACAACACCAGCAGAGCACTATAACGAGTGCGCCTGAAAAACGTTGCGCGGAGCTTGCGAGCCGCATCGGGAACGTTGGGGGGGAGGGCCATACAGATATTGTCACAGGTTGATGGAGCCAAGGGAAACCGTCTTTTGCGAGGGCTCCGGCCAGGAATTTCCCTTCAATATCTGCCCAACTGGATAGTTACCGTTCGACCAAATTCTTTCGCGTCAATTTCAGTGGTCTGTCGAATCGGTTGACGCAGCTGAGGCGTAGTATCCTTTGCGTGCAAATACTGTCAGCTTGCGGCCATCTTTCTGTGCCACGATGTCGATGGTTCGGTACTTCCCGTCGCGCTGGAAAGAATCCGGCTTGTACGAAACCAGATAGCGGCCGCGAATGACCTGCTGAAGATCGGCCAGGCTGGCGCCGAGGTGGCGAACCGCACCCGGCATAAAGGCGGTGCCGCCAGTGAGTTCCGAGAGGGTTCGCAGGGCATGGTCCCCCAGCCCGGCGCCAGGCTCTTCCCGTAGTCCATCCCGGGTGCTGACGGTGTAGATTGCGACTTCGCCGCGTTGAGCCTTCGCGATCGCTTCTTTCAGAGTGATGCTGCTTGCGTTGTCTTCGCCATCGCTGATCACAACCAGAATGCGGGCGACCGGTTGGACCTCGGGATGCGAAGCCAACTTGTCGGCGGCGAAGCCGACGGCATCCCACAAAGCGGTTCCACCCCCGGGAGCGAGTTCGCTCAATGCATGAGCGCTCAGCGTTCGGTCTGAAGTGAAATCCTGCACGAGGAGGACAGAGTTGTTGACGCCGACGACGAACGCGAGATCGTCCTTGTCGCCGACCACCTGTTCCAGAAACCTGCCAGCCGCCCCTTGTTCAAAAGAGAGGCGATCTCTTACGGAATCGCTGGTATCGACAACAAGACCGAGGCGCAACGGAAGTTCGGATTCGTTGCGAAATCCAAGGATGGCGCCAGGAGGCCGGCTGTCGTCGCGGATTTCGATGTCAGAGGCGGCCAGGTTCGTCACCGATTTCCCGCGGTCAGTCGCAGCGAAGAATATCCCCACCTCGTCGACCGTAACCCGGAAGGTTGGGCCAGGAAGATTGGCGGCAGATCGCTTGGAGCCTGTGTCGGAGCCCGACGATTCCACGGTGCCGACCGTGGCGCAATCCGAGCAGGTTGGATCCGGTTCCGCTTCCGCTTCCGCGATCTGGCTCTCTTCTCTTTTCTCTTGCAAGAGAAATTGGGAGTGGCGAGCCACTTCTTCCGCGGAGGGAGCGGCGGGGGCCCGGGAAGCCAACGCGACTTTCTGCACCAGATTCCGGCTCCCCTCGGCTCGACGCGCTTGTTCAACTTTGATCTGTTCCAGAATTTGACGATATTGGCCGACAGAGGCTGACTTTGGATCTTCCTGCAGAAGTGTCTCGAGCTCATGTTGAGCTTGGCTGAGATCGCCTTGCTCCTCCAACGCCCCCGCGGCGAAGAAGTGGACCGCGGCCGCTCCCTCGTGCTTGGTCCCATGTACCTGGCGGGTGGTCGCAAGCACCGCGGGATAATCATGGTTTACGAACTCGGCGTAGACGAGCGCCAGTTGCAGTTGGACGTCGAGCGGGGCGATCGAGGAAGCTTTTCGCAGCGATTCTTCCGCCGCGGGATATTTCTTGAGTGCAAGCTCAGCGCAGCCAAGGTTCAAATAAGAGTTGGGAAGATGATCGTCGAGCGTGACAGCCTGGGTGAACTCGTTGTTCGCAAGATCGTTCTGACCCAGGTTTAGATATGCGGAACCCAGGGCGTTATGGGCAGCGACAAACTTCGGGTAGATGCCGACGGCCTTGGCCAGGTGCTCAACCGCACCCTGCGGATCATTTCGCATCAGCAGCTTATAACCCTGGTCATACTCGCGCCGCGCCTTCCCGGGCGCTTTGAGATCTAGCTTCGAAACGGACCCGCTGGGGCTTTGCACATCGGTTCGGTGCGGGTCCCGGCTCCAGATCATGAACAAATTGGTTTGCAATTGCGACGTCTGAATCTGATCGAGGGAGGTCACATTGCCGAAACGGTCGCTTGATGTTGGGAATGTCATCACCTGCGCGGCGGCCGTGCAGGACAGCACAAAACCAGCCAGCAATGCGCGACGAAATGGCAGCCTGACCATCTGACTCGACCCCAAAAGAGAACGATACATCAGAAGTTCGACGTCGGCCAGACTATTGAATCCGGGAGAAAGCGGGCGCCATTTCAAGTCCATTCCAGCTACCCAGGTTGACTCGCTTCGCGGGCCCCGCCTGCGCCCCAAGCCCACCTTCTCTTGGCTGTTTCGATTGAAGGGGTTACGGGCGGGCCCAACCACCCATTGAAAACGCATTCAGCGATTACGCTCTGGAGAGCAACCTGCAAAGCGCAGCCTCGTCGCAGCGGGGTTGCGGAGGTCGATGGGGAAGAGCCAAAATGGGGCGGTGCAGGTAAAAGTGGCAATCATCGGCCTTATGGCGTGGGCGCTCTGCAATCCGATCGCTTCGACGCAAGAGCAGACAAGACTTCACCCGGTACAGCGCGAAGAGATGCAAGTGGATATTAACCACGCCACTGTCGAAGAGTTACTCAAGGTTCCGGGCATCACCCGAAGCTGGGCCGGGCGCATTGTGCGCTACCGGCCCTACCGCACCAAGCAGGATCTGCTGGATCGCGGGATTGTTAATGCCGACGTCTACAATCGCATCAAGAACTACATCATCGCGCACCGTGAGAAGCAATAGCTGGTTCGCCTTCTTCGAGCATGCTCGGAGTTGTGCCGCGCGGACCGCGAGACAGAATACTGCTCAGAATCACATAGAGCGTCGGAATAAAGAACAGGTTCAGGACCGTGGAGAAAAGCATGCCGCCCACGATGGTGGTTCCCACGGAACGCCGTCCCAGCGCCCCCGCGCCAGTCGCAAAGACCAGCGGCAGGATGCCAAGGATGAACGCGAACGAAGTCATAAGAATGGGTCGCAAGCGAAGTTCGGCGGCTTCGATGGCGGCTTCCGCAATCGATCGGCCCTTGGCCCGCAACTGCTCGGCAAATTCCACAATCAGAATGGCGTTCTTCGCTGAAAGGCCGATCAGCATGACCAAACCGATCTGGCAATAGACATCGTTCGCCATGCCGCGCAGCGACACCAAACCCAGGGCGCCCAGAACGGCCATGGGCACGGCCAGAAGAATGATGAACGGCAGTGCGAAACTCTCATACTGCGCCGAGAGCGTGAGATAGACAACCAGGATGCCGAGGCCAAAGATCAGCAGCGCCCTCCCGGCAGATTCGATCTCGTCGAGCGTAAGGCCAGTCCACTCGAACATCATCCCGGGCATCATCACCTGGCTGGCCAGCTGTTCCATTCCGACGATGCTTTGCCCCGTACTGTAACCCGCCGCCGGCGAGCCGTCGATTTCGACGGAGCGGAAAAGGTCGTAGTGATTGATAACCGGCGGTCCGGAACTGTTGACTACCGTGACCAGGTTATCGAGCGGAACCATCTGTCCCGAATCCGACCGCACGTAGAAGTTGTGCAGGTCTTTCGCCGTCATGCGGAATGGTTGATCGGCCTGAACAAAAACGCGATAGGTCCGGTTGTTGAAGTCGAAATCATTGACGTATTGCGATCCCATGAAGACGCTCAGTGTCGACGTAATCTGAGAAAGCGGTATGTTCATCGCCTTGGCCTTCTCGCGATCGATGGTGACAAGCACCTGCGGATCATTGGCCGAGAAAGTAGTGATAAGTCCGGCCATATCCTGGCGCGCGCGGCTGGCGCCCACGATCTGGTGCGCGACACGATCAAGATCAGTGAGCGTATTCTTGCCCGAGTCTTCGAGCACGAATTGGAAACCGCCATAGCTGCCCACTCCCTGCACGGCGGGCGGCTGGATCAGAGCGGCAAGCCCGCCATTGGGAGCGAACATGAGCATCTGCAGTTTTGGCGCCAGTCGGGCAACAATATCAGCCGCAGAATGGCCTTCCGCCTTGCGCTCGTTCGCGGGCTTGGTCGATATGAACATCATTCCCGCGTTCGAAGAAGCTCCTGAGAAGCTGAAGCCGATGATCTGAAAGGCCCCGGCGATGTCGGAATCCTGCAGCAGGATGCCGGTGGCTCGATTGGCAAGCGCGCTGGTGTACTCGAGAGAAGATCCTGGCGGAGCCTGGATGATCACCATCAGGTAGCCTTGGTCTTCCTGGGGAATAAAGCCGGTGGGCACGCGCTGGTACATAAACACGGTGGCCGCGAGCCCGCCGAAGAACAGCAATAGCAGCAGATAGCGGATACGCAGCGCGAAGTGAATGGTCCGTGCATAAGTTCGTCCCATCCAGGTCACGGTAGCGTCGGCGCCGTGAATGAATGCCGCGAACCCGCGCGAAATAAAACTGATGTGCAGGAAGTCCAACTGGTGAGGGCGCTGTTCCTCGCCGCGAAGAAACATGGCTGACAATGCCGGCGACAGCGTGAGTGCGTTGAACGCGGAGATCGCGATCGAAAATGCGATGGTCAGGGAGAACTGCCGATAGAGGATGCCGGTGGTGCCTGGGAAGAACGATACCGGTACGAACACCGCAATCAGCACCAGCGATGTCGCAATCACGGCGCTGGTAACCTCGCCCATGGCTCGCGATGTTGCCTCATGCGGGTCAGAGTGCTCCATGTGCAGGTGCCGCTGCACATTTTCGATCACCACAATCGCATCGTCGACCACAAGACCCGTGGCCAGGGTAATGCCGAATAACGTAAGCGAGTTGATGGAAAATCCAAACACCTTGATGAAGGCGAACGTGCCAATGAGCGATACGGGGATGGTGACGGCCGGGATGATGGTTGCCCGCCAGTCGAGCAGAAACAGAAAAATGACCACGATGACGATGGCGATAGCCTCACCGAGCGTGACCATCACTTCGCGAATCGAATCGCCCACCACCGTCGTTGAGTCGAAGGCGACGGCGTATTCAAGTCCCGGCGGAAAGCTCTTCGAAAGCTCCTTCAACGCTGCCTTGGCCCGGGCGTCCACATCCAGTGCGTTGGCGTTGGTAAGCTGCTGGACGCCGATGCCCTGGGCGACCTGTCCGCTGTAGCTCAGGATGGAGCTATAGTCCTCCGCGCCTACCACCGAGTGACCAACGTCTTTCAGCTGCACCAGGCCATTGGGGCTGTTCTTGATGATGATGTTGTCGAACTGGGCGGGTTCACTGAGGCGGCCCACCACGCGCACCGGCACTTGAAACGCCTGGGACGAGTTGGCCGGAGGCTGTCCAAGCTGGCCGGCGGGGATTTCAACGTTCTGTTCCTGCAGCGAGTTCACCACGTCATTGGCCGTGAGACTACGGGCCGCAAGGCGTACCGGGTCAAGCCACACCCGCATGGCATACTTGCGTTCGCCGAAGATGGTGACATCGCCCACGCCCGGCACACGCTTGATCGCGTCTTTGACGTATACGTCCAGGTAGTTGGAGATGAATTCGTTGGAATAGCGCCCGTCGCGGGTAAAGAAACCGGCGCCGAACACAAAGTTTGTGCTGGCTTTGGTGATGGTGACGCCAAGCTGGTTCACCGCCGCCGGAAGCCGCCCTTGTACCCCCGATACACGGTTCTGAACGTCTACCGCGGCAATGTCGAGGTTGTAGCCAGTCTGGAACGTCACCGTGATCATGCTGGTGCCGTTGTTGGCGCTGGAAGAACTTATGTAGCGCATCCCCTCCACGCCGTTGATCGCTTCTTCCAGGGGAATGGTGACGGCCTTTTCCACCGTGTCGGCATTGGCTCCCACGTAGTTTGTGGTCACGCGAATCTGGGGAGGCGCCAGTTGCGGATACAACGCAATCGGGAGCGTGGGAATACAGACGGCTCCGGCAAGAATGATGAGAAGCGCGCACACGGTGGCGAAGACCGGCCGGTGAATAAAGAAATCTACAAACAAGGTATGCCTTCCTTCCCGAGAGCGTCTTGCGAAGTCTCCAGGCCGCTCTCGCTTCCGGCCAAATCGCCCGGCTCGCACGGTAGCGGCTCTCGAGGTTAATCACAACACAATATTTGAATCCGGCTGCCGCGATTTTCGTTCGTCAAAAGCGCTCGGGCAGAACTTCTCGTTCCGCTTGATCGCGCCTCAGGCTCCCAGCGGCTGTACAGGCATGTTGTTCACCAGGAATTGGGTGCTCGATACGATAACCCGGTCGCCTGCGTTCAACCCTGACGTTACGGAATACGAATTCCCGACCGTGTCGCCCAGCGTGACAGGCGTCTGCGTCGCAATGAACATGCCGTTCTGCTGCTTGGCCACGAACACAAAACTCTGACCGCCCTGTCGTGTCACCGCGAGTACCGGTACGACCGCCATGGGCGCCGTGCTCCAGACAACCTTCGCCTTCACCAACTGCGAGTTGCGCAGCATTTCCGGCCCAAAATGCACCGGAACCTTCACCAGGATGCCTTGCAGCATGTTGTCCACCTGCGGGGAGACGAAATCGATCTTCGACTTTTCCAGCAGCTTGCCGCTCGTGTCCAGCAGGTCAACCTCGAGTCCCTGCCGAATCTGCGATGCCCGTTCGGTTGGAACGAAGATGTACGCTTCAAGATCCTTGTTTTCGTCGAGCGTGGTCAGTATTGTGGACGAGGAAACGTAGTCCCCGACATGAACCGGAACGTCGCCGATCACTCCGTCGAACGGGGCGCGGATGGAGTAATAGGCCAGCTGCTCTTCCTGAGTCTTGCGTGAAGCTACCGCCGATTCGTAATCCGCCTTGGAGTTGTCGTAGGCCTGCTGCGCCTGGTCGAATACTTCGCGACTGACGATGCCCGCTTCGAAAAGCTTCTTCTGGCGCTCCAGTTGCGTAATATTGAAGTCGTAAACCGCCTTTTTCTGGCGTTCTGTGGCTTGCTGTGAGTCAACCGCGGCTTGCTGATGGAGGGGATCGATGGACATGATCGCCTGGCCGGCCTTCACGTGGTCCCCGGAACGGACGTTGATTTCCGTCAGTCGGCCGTCTACCTGGGGCTGAAGGGTGGCGGATCGCCGCGACTTGATCATCGCCACGTAGTCGCTGCTCTGTGGTACTGGGGCGAGGGAAACGGCCACCGTCTGAACCGGCATGGCGTGCATTCCGGCCGCCGCTGCGGCCGGCGCGGCCTTCTTCTGGCATCCGCAAACGGCCAGTCCCAAAACAACACAAGTCAATCCAATCGCGCGTTTCAAACCAGTAACCCTCGCTTGCTGTGTTCGTTCCCGGCAGGTTCCCGTTCACGCCGGGTTCTTAGGGATGAAGGATCGTGCGATTGATCTTACAGCGCGATCGCCCAATTTGCCTGTGACATACGGGAGTTAAGAGCGGCTGAGGCGGAGAAAAAGTTCGCAGTGAGTCCTCCCCATCTGACTATGGGAACTGGACTATTGTCGCAAAAAATTCGCCTCTAGGCGAAGCCATGTTGCCAGCCGGTAGCGGGATTCGGGTCAGGCGCTCTCCCGCTGCAAGGCAAACGGATTGAAGTCGGTATGCCGATCGAACACGTCCACCCCTTCGGCTGCTTTGAGGCGGCCAACCACGAAGTAGGTGAGCGGAGTAGCCACCACTTCCACCGCGACCTTAATCAAATACGACGACAAAACCATACGCAGGATCATGGACATAGGCTGTGTTCCGGCAAAGGCCACCGCCACCACAACGGCGGTGTCGACCGCCTGTCCCGTCACGGTGGAACCCACGGTTCGCGTCCATAGCCAGCGTCCACCGGTAAAGAGCTTGAGCTTGGCCAGGGTGTAGCTGTTGGTAAATTCGCCGGCCCAATAGGCCACCAGGCTGGCAGCGGCGAAACGGGGCACCAGGCCGAAGACCGTGGCATAGGCCTCTTGCCCGTGCCATTCCGGCGCCGGCGGCAGCGCTACTGCCATTTGTCCCATACCGGCCAGCAACGCCATCGCAAAGAAACCAAGCCAGATAGCCCGGCGGGACGCCCCATATCCATACACTTCTGTGAACACGTCGCCACATACATATGTCAGAGGAAAAAGGAACTCAGCGGCGCTCGGACGCAGCCACCCGATCTGGCAAATCTTGGGCCCCACCAGATTCGAGATCAGCAGCACGACCACAAATCCAAGGGTCAGCAGATCCAGATAGCGATAGCGACGCGTCACCATATGAGAATATCGCAGCCAGGAACGTCGCCGTTCACTACGCTTTAATGGCTGACTGGTGCTTATCCGACACCTACAGCCCTGGCTATCCGGCCATTGCCGGAGAACCAGTTATTCGGTTCTCAGCGCTTTCATCGGATCGAGGCGCGAGGCACGCCTGGCGGGAACAAAACATGCGAACGCGGCCACCATGAGCAGCACTGCGGCAACCGCGGCGAAAACCGCCGGATCGAGCGGCTTGATCTCGAAGAGCAGGTCGCGCATCAATCGGCCGACCTGCAGGCTCGCCGCGAGCCCCACCGCGAGGCCGAGGACCGCCGGCCACATTCCATCCATCAACATCTTCCTCATCACGTGTCCGCGCTTTGCCCCCAGCGCGATGCGGATGCCGATTTCGGTCGTTCGCTGCCCCGCCATATACGACACCACGCCGAAAAGGCCTACCCCGGCCAGCAGCAGCGACAGCGATGCAAATGCAGTAAGCAGCGTAGCATTGAAGCTTTGGTCCAGCGTGTGTTTGCCCAACAACTGGTCCATGGTGAGCACATCGGAGACGGGCAGGTCGCTGTCCATCTGGGCGACGATGCGCTCCACCGGCAAAGCATATTGAGCCACGTCGTTGCCGGGCTCATGACTGGCGCGAACGACAAGGGTGCCCACGGTCTCGACGCCCGCATCGAGCGGGAAATACATGATGGGTTGTGGCTTTTCACCGATCACAGAGCGCGTATCGCCGGCGATCCCCACAACCTCCGCAGTTTGACGCCGAAGCAGGGCATTGATGTGTTTGCCGACTGGATCCTCGCCGGGAAAATACTGCCTGGCAAACGACTGGTTGATGATGACTTCATTGGCCGCTTCCAATCGCTTGCCGGCATCAAACGTACGGCCTCGGAGGAGAGGAATGCCCATCGCGGCAAAATATTTTGGATCGGCCCAGAGCTTGATGGCACTCACTCCGCTTCCTGGCGCCAAGGGCGGGTGTTCGACGATCGTGAATCCCCAATCGCCCCAAAATCCCTGGCCGGGAGCGACCGTGACAAAGCCCGCCGCATCCACGCCGGGCAAGCCGCGGACGCGCGCCAGCAAAGTGTCGAAAAAATTGGCGCGCTGGGATGGCATGGGATAGCGGGCATCGGGAAGGCCGAGATGCATGGTGAGCACGTCTTGGGTGATGCAACCCATATCGGTAGAACGCAGCAGTTTGTAACTCTTGAGGAGCAGGCCTGCTCCAATCAGCAACACCACAGTTAGCCCGACTTCGATCGCTAGCAGTCCTTTGCGCAGTGCGGCTCTCGCGGTGCCCCCGCTCACCGAGCGCGATGCCTCGTGCAACGCGCCGAGAATGCGCTTGCCGCTGGCGCCGAACCCAGCGATAAATCCCGAAAACAGCGCGCACAGCACGATGATGCCGACCGTGAACGCTGCGACAACTCCGTCGATGTGGATGGATTCGACGCGGCTCATGTCGTGGCGAATTCGCGTCAGCCACTCAAGCGCCGCGAAGGCCAGCAACAGGCCCAGGGCGCCTCCGGCGGCGGAGAGCAGCAGGCTTTCCAACAGCCGTTCGCGCGTCAAGCGCAGCCAGCCGCCGCCCAGTGCGGTGCGAATGGCCAGTTCTTTGCGCCGTGCCGCCGCGCGCGCCACCAGCAGGTTGGCCACATTCAGGCACGCGATCAGAAGCAGGCAGCAAGTCGCCTCCAACAGCACATAGAGCGGCTTCTGGATGTCGCCCACAATGTGATCCAGCAACGGCCGGGTGCTGGCACTTCTGAACACAAATGGGTCGTTGAGATGTGCATTGTGGATGCGACGGGAAATCACGCTCAGGTCGGATGCGCCCTGCGCCGCGCTGACTCCAGGCTTGAGCCGCCCGACCACGCCCAGCATGTGCCTGCTGAACGAGGTCATCTGTTCCTCGGGCCGGTCGTGGTAAACCGAGGTCCACAACTGCGTGGATGCGTCAGGAAATTCGAACCACCCGGGCATAATGCCGATGACGGTATAGGGCTGGGCATCCACATAGATCGTATGGTTCAGGATGGCGGCATCTCCGCCGAAGCGGCGTTTCCACAGTCCCCAGCTGAGCAATACTGTAGCGTTGGCGGCGGGGCTGTCATCCGCCTCGGTGAAATCGCGGCCCAGGGCGGGCTGCACGCCGAGAGTGCGCAACAAATCCCAGGAGAACTCGGCGCTATCGAGCTTCTCCGGCAGTTGCCCGCCCGACCCCGAGAGACCCACCCGGCTACCGCGCGCCAGCGCGAGACTGCTGAAACTCTGGTTTTGCTTCTTCCACTCTGCGTACATGCCTCCCGAAACCGTGTTGTAGCCTTCTGCCTCGTTTTCGTGAAGGCCCCATTCGTAAAGCATCACGAGTCGATTCGGATCGGCGAAAGGCAGCGGTTTGAGCAAAACCCCGCGAACGACCGTGAACAGCGCGACGTTGGCGCCAATGCCCAGCCCCATCACCACGATGGCAACGACTGTAAAACCAGGGGTCCTGCGAAGTGTGCGCAGATTGAAGACCAGGTCGCGTCCGACTGACTCAAGCCAATTCCAGGACCATGCCGCCCGCGTCTGGTCGCGAACCAAAGCCAGGTTGCCAAAAGCGCGCAACGCAGCATAGCGAGTCTCTTCCGCTGAGATGCCGCATTCGCGCTGTTCCTCCTCTTCCAATTCGAGGTCGGAACGGAGCTCTCGCTCCAGGTCAGCATCTCGATTCCGGAAGTGCCACCATCTCATGTCAGCTCTCCTCGGCAGCCGGCCCATCACACGCTGCACTGCGTCCATCTGCTTCCACTGCGATTCCGTTGCAGTGCCTGTCTCCCCATAGAAGACAATCTACCCTCGACCTGGCCATCATGGTAGACATTCGACTATCGAGTGTCAAGCTTCGCGGATGTCTACTCTTCATTTAAGGATTCCGCTCATGACCAAATTTGACCTGTCGATCGCTGACATAAACATGGAGGAGATTGAATGATGTTAGCGCAGGGTCGACCTAATGGACTCAAATGAAATTTAAATGGTGCGCCCGGAGAGATTCGAACTCCGGGCCTACTGATTCGTAGTCCATTTTTTGAGCGTTTTGAACGGTGGTTGCACCGAAACGCAAATTATCGAATAAGTAGTTTATATACATATATATACGCGTGATATAGGCGATTGCACTGCCTTGCATCGCTCAGCCCAAAATGCCAAATGGAACAGGCACCAAAACAGGCACCTGGATTTTTGGACACATACATGACACAAAGGAAACACAACAGGACACAAACAAAATACAATCACTCTTATGAACCTCACCAGTGAGCACCTGATGGGCCGAGTGGCCATCCTGCCGACGGGGTGCTGGCAATGGACCGGCGCCACGAGCCGAGAGGGCTACGGCGTGCTCCGCATCAACGGCAAGCTCGAGTTCCGCCCGGAGAGCATTTTGGGAAATGTTCGTAGGCGAGATCCCGGACGGGCAGGTTCTATCTCAGCGGAAATGCCCTCCGGCCTGTGTGGGGAAGTCATGCTGCAACCCCGAACACTTGTACTTGAAAGAGAAGCGCGGCCCCTCCTGGGAGACATGTCCTGCTGGTCACCGTCTCCTGCCGTCCAATGTTGTTCAGGAGACGTTGGCAAGCGGGAAGGTCGTGAATCGCTGTCGCCTCTGCCGGCTTGAATACTGG
>CAVSTL010000010.1:0-493301 GCA_963730805.1 uncultured Acidobacteriota bacterium
TAAACAGTTCGGGCAAAAGAAGTGAGATTGGGTTGGTTTTCGATTCGGCAATGCAAGGCGGCTGGTCGACGACCGATCCGCGGACGAAGCTAAGGGCTAAAGCTGACAGCAGCCTGAAGCCGCATAGCCAACGGCCCCATGGAGGGGGCGAAGCACTATGAATGCAACCTTTGCAGATATTCATGCCGCAGCGGATTTTATCGGGCCAGGCGCGGTGGAAGTACCGCTGTATCAGACAGAAATCTTCGACATCTGCCGGCGTTCGAGCCCATTTGGCCAGCGCATCAAGCAGGTTCCGGCCACGGGCCATCCGTCGCGTTTTTTTGAGGAGACGGCACTCCCCAATCCGGGCACGGCGGGCTTTGTGAACCCGCGCAGCATCGTGGCGCCGGTAGTGAGCCCTGCCCGGGTGGAGCGCAGCGTGCCGCTGAAGGCGATCGTGTCACAGATCAACTACAACTTGTTCGACATCGAACTGGGCAATCAACAGCAGCAGTTTGCCTACCTGCAGGCCAAGGACCTGGTGGACACGGTCAGCGGCGTGATGGTGGCTCACGACGTTGCGCTTTGGAACGGCAATGACACGAGCCTGAGCTCTCCAACTACCACGCAGTACATGGGCGTCATCAACCAGATCGTTGCCGGCGGCAACAGCATCACGATTGGGACCTCGGCCTCTATTGTCGACGGCCTTAAGTCCACGGTGGCGCAGATGGTGGCCAGCAACGGTTACCATGTGCGGCCCACTGCGATTTATGCCAACCCGGTTCTGCTCGATCTGATCGACCGCGAGATGAAGACCGAGTTCAACGTGGTGTTGAATTCCGACCAGATCACCGGCGGGTTCCGGGTGAAGATGCTCTCGACACAGGCCGGCGATCTTCCCCTGATTCCCGACTGGAGTCTGAGCTACTCGGGCACACCGGGTTCGGGGTCGGCGGTATTGCCTGCCTACATCGTCACCGAGGACCTGATCGAGTATCACTGGCTCGGCGATCCTACGCCGCGGATCTTCCAGCTGGGCACACCGGGATCCCTAGCGCAACAATATGTCTCGGTCAAGTTTGGCGCCCCGGTGGTTAAAGGCGCGAATTATGCGCACTACCAGGTACTGGTCGATCGCTAGGGAGGTTGACAGTTTATAGTTCTCAGTTCTCAGCACCCGACGGCCGGGTACTTCTCGCGACGGCGAATGCTGAGGACTGAGAACTTACAACTGACTCTTGAAAACCGATAACTACGAAAGAGTGAACTACGAACTCGCGGAGCGAACACTATGGCATATCTGCAGCCGGCGGACTATCCGAATTACGGATTGCCGGACGGGACATCGGCGGATTGGATAACTTCAGCCACGGCACTGATCAACAATTTTTGCAGGCGGCCCGACTTGAATGTCGTTCAGTACACCGAACGGCTTAGGCTGACGAGCGGATCGCAATCGGTGCTCTTGACCTATCTGCCGCTGGCGCCACTAGGCGCCGCGAGCACACCGATCGTGAGTCTGGAAGGTCGCTATGCCAAGCCACGCAACGGCGAACTGGCGGATGGTCCACTATTCGAAATGGTATGGGCATTTTCGCTCCCAGGCCAGTGGTCAGCGATCGATGCCGGATCGGTGGATTGCGACTGGGCAACGGGTGAATTGACGCTTCCGTGCAATGTGCTGGGTTTGCGCTACAACGAGGTGCTGGTCACCTACACCGCAGGACTAGCCAACATTGGCGATGACGTGAAATCTGCCTGCGCGCAAATTGTGCGCAATGCCCAAGCCACGCCCGCACTCAACGCGAGCAGGACCCGAATCGACAGCATGCAGATACAGTACTTCTCAAGTTCGCTGCTGGATGAAACCGTGCGGGCATGGCTTCGCCCCTACGTTGCCAACAGGCTGGGGTGAACCATGAGTGATACGGCGCCGCGAAATCCGGTAGGAGCCTCACGCCTTCTGGCCGATGCCCTGCTGCGAAGTGTATCGGGAACATCGGCTCGATTACGGGTCACCGGAGTGAATCCCGATACCAACATGTCAGAGCTCGGGCTTGTTTCGACGGGATTCGTAGAGGTGACGGTGAGCCCGGTGGTCATGAGAAAGCTTCGGCCGATGTGGCAAAAAAACAGCGAATCGACGTGGGAATTGCTTGTCTCCGCGACCGGAGTGCAACAGCAGGTGACGGCCTTGGACCTGGCGTCTGCTCAATCGCTCTTTTCCATGACGCTGGCGGTCATCGTCGCTGGACAGAGTTACATCATCGATTCGATTGCTTCGAACGAAGCGTTTGGAGAGGTGTATCTCTACAGGTTGCTAGTTCGAGAGGCACGCCAGCAATCCGTATGAGTGATTGCTCACAGTTGTTGGATCCCAGTTCGCAGCGGGAATGGCATGAAATGAAAGCGTGAACTGAGCAAACAGGGACCGAGAATCAGGAACTGAGAACTCTTATGCAAAACGCAAAGGACTCGTTTTACATGGCGCTGCGATCGCGCCTCACTTCCGTCAATCCTGATCGCACGGTTGTACTTCGCGGCGCGGTGAGGCCGGGGATTCTCGTGGAAGAGGCAGAAGCACCATTCAACCAAATTCCATCGGATGTTTTCGTGTTGCGATGGTTGGGGCTTGGGACAGATGTAAACCTCGACACCGCACTAATCGCTGCCGAATGCGAAATCATCTACCAGACGTGCGGATGCCAGAGCTTTGGAGGTTTGGACCGCGGTCGGGCGTTGAGTGCAATGGACGGAGAGCTTCTTTCTATCTTGCAACCCTTCTGTACGCCAAAGCTCAGCTTCACTGCGACTCCTCCGGCGCTGTTGCTCACCCAGGTGTTCTGGGACGAGCCCGGATTCGGTCCCGTGAACACGCAGCGAGATCGTCTAGGCAGATCGGTGAAGGTAACAATTTTCAGCTTTCAGGAACAGGGTGAGTAAATGGCCGCAGGATGGTTTTCGGCTCCCGCGCCGGTCACGCGACGGGTGCGAGCATATTTTGCGCCGGTGAACAGGGCGGCGCAGGCACCGGTAAGTTTCGATGCAGCGGAGGAGGGTGGTTTCGACCTGGACGCGCCGCCGTCGCCCTGGATCAATCTGGGATGGATACAGGGATTCGCGCGTACAGCTACGAGCAAGGCCTGCGCGGTTATGACGGGAATTCCTGCAGCCGCACTTGAGCAGGTTCGCGAGAGCATCGAGGCGCACGTTGCTTTTCAGTTTGTGAGTTGGACAAAGCTCACCATGGCACTTGCGACAGGCTCACAACATATGAATCTGCTGGCTCCCGCATTGCCCGCGGTGCCGGTCCAGATCGGTTCAACGGCAACATCGATGATGCTTACGGCATTGGATGCAGCGAAGTTCACGGCCGGTTCTATCATCGCAGTCGACGACGACTATTCGGGACAGACCGGGTTTGTCGGTTCTCCGATTGTGGGCGCATTCTTGCGACAGCCGCTCAGCGATGTCGATTACATCCGGCGCATGACATTCAACGTTGCGCGCGTCTCGCAAGTAACTCAGACGGGCCTTACACTCGCCGAGGCGCTACCCGGCGGTATCCCGTCTGCGAGCGCGAAGATGCAAGCCATATGCGGGTTTGTCGATCGTGTGGGAGGGAGTTTCTACCAGGAATGGTCGGGACTCTTTGTCATGGAAGGCAGCCAGGGGGAAAGGATCTTCTTTCATTATCCCCGACTTCAGGCGATGAAAGACGCTGAAGAGATGTGGGTTCCATTGGAACCCCGGGGAAAAGGCGCTCTGGCGCGAATCATGCTCAAGGCGCAGTTTCTCGCGCTGCCCGTGACGGATTCTCTCGATGGGGAACGTGTTTTGTGCTATCGCAGCTTTTTGCCGGCGCCAAAAGCTCTCATCCAGGGCTGCCAATAGGTTGAACGTTGGGGCCAGGGATCGACCATGGATGCGGTAACAAAGACAAGGTTACTAAGTCGAGCACGGTAATACAGGAATAACAATGAAGATCAAGATTCAGGGCCTAGACTGCTCTGCCTTTCTCGATGCAATCCATCCATTGAGCATAGAGCGCAAGCTAAATGAACCCACCGTGTGCCAATTCCGGCTGAGCCTACCCGTGGGGGGAATTCTCACGGCTCCTTTGCGAAATCAATCAGTAAGCGTGGTGGGTGATGACGGGACGCAATACTTCACTGGGTATGTTGCATCGAATCCCGTGCCGGAATATGCAGGTTTGACACTCGAAGGGCTTCGCTATCGATTTGTGGTGAATGCAATCAGTGACGATCTTCTGATGGACGAACTCCCTCCCGCATCAATCGGGAGCGCATCCGGAATGACAGCCGGAGAGCTGATGACTGCGCTGGTGACGCACACGAGTTCGGCCATGATAGACACGAAGGGATTATCCCTTGAAGTGCCGGTGAGCAGCTTTGTCGCCGCACCGGGAGCCACGTGGAGTCAGAACGCCGGCCGGGTAGCCTGCCAGGCGCGAGCAGCATACCGTGCGGCGGGAGGAGTTCTGCAACTCGCCGAGATCCCAACAGAGGTGCATTCGTTCAGTGAAACTGATGGCTCCCTCAGCCCTGCTGCCCTTTCGTTCATTTCCGGCACCAGGCGCGCCCTTGCGAACGATATCACCGTGTGCGGCGAACACGAGCCGGTAGCGTACGTGAGCGAGTATTTTCTGGCCGATGGTGCCACGACTCAGTTCAACCTCGGCGCCCGGCCTTACTTTCCTTCCACGTCGACGGCAACGCTCATTGATGAACTCTTCAACCAAGGCAACATCGACCTGACCGCTTGGACTATTTCCGGAGGAGCAACCTGCTTGACGTTGGGGGCTGGGGGGCTGGCGATGGCAGGTGGGACCGGCATCGATGGTCAGACGATTCTTGGCTGGATCGATCCGATTGAATTGGGCGGGACGTTGTTATTAGAGGCGTCGGGCGTGAAGCTCTCCTCAGGGAGCAGCGGGATCCTTGCGGGTCTCTTTTCGGAGCTGGATACGCGGGCAGGGTGCGTGGCGGGATTTCAAGTAACGGCCGGGCCGGGGAGTGGGGTTGTAACCTTGCAACCGCTCATACAGGGAGCGGCCGCAGGAACGAGTTACTCCGTTAACCCGGAAAATCAATATACGTTGCGCATCCGGCTGAACTGTCCCGAGTGCGAACGCTCGCTCGCCACCTATCGTTCTTTTGGAGATTCCGGCTCCATCACTAACGGTGGGGAGGGCAACGACGCATCCGGGAAGGTGTTGTGTGAGATTCAGCAATATGTTAATGGAGTTGCGGGAATGCCCATAACTCTATATGACGGGTTAATCGGAAACCTGCCGCGAACATCTACGGTGGTGGCCGCAAGCCTGATCAGCATGGTAGGCAGCATGCGTGCGTTGAGGCTGAATAACCTCGGGGCAGTCTGGGTAACGAGTAGGCTGGCGGAAGGAAATCCATTTTCACGCCGAGTGGGTCCGGTGACGGAAGCCGGTGAGTGCTATGTCGATCGAAATGGAGCGCTGGTGTTCTACGCGGGGTTTGCTCCCGTGGCGGGTGAACAGATCACGGCTAGTTATCGTACAATCGGCCGAGCTGTAGGACGGGCGGTAAACACGACCAGCCAGCAGCAACTCGCAGCTGCCGGCCTACCGGCGGTCGCCCACTGGATCGGGTCGGTTACCAATCCCCCGGCTCGGAGTTCAGCAGACTGCCGCAACGCGGCGACGACATTGGCCGAAGTGGCTGCAAGCGCAAGCGGGCTCTGGTGCGGCAACTACCGGTGTACCAGCGCGGCCCTCCGAAGCGACGTTTGGCCTGGTGACGCGCTGCTTCTGAATATTCCATCACTCAATCTGAACTCCCAAGTAGTGGTTCGGGCGGTTAAGCTAACTTATTCGTCAACTTATCCCGATTTAGTCGCGTACGATATCTCGTTCGCCAACGACTGGGCCGATGACCTGGCGATCAGGACGTCCGCGTCAGTGCCTGGGGACGCCTGGTTGCCCGCGCCGGTTTCTCGCATGGTGTTAGCGAGCCTGAATAACTTGACCGTAACCGCGATTACGGGAACAACCGTCACCATCAATACGGGGATCGCAGCTCCTGACGGGGGAGGCTTTGAAATCCGGCGCCGCGACTTTGCATTCATGCCCGGAGAGGATCCCGACCTGGTGATGCGTGGGTCTCAACAAAACCTGACATTTTCGCGTGAAACCGCGAGTGATCGTTTCTATATCCGGATGTATGACAGTTCAACGCCACCTAGCTACTCAGAGTTTTCGGCGGCTTTGTTTCTAAATCTACCGCTGGAGTCGTAGTTCGTGCATAAATTCGGATGGCGGGGAAAGGTGGGTCCGGCGGATGCGGATAATTAGTGAATTCGAGGCACAGGTGCTCAGCGATTTGAGTGTGCTCAAGAACCAGATGAATGGGCTGATGGGCGACGGCAACGGGGGACGTATCGCGGAACTGGAGCGCCGCATGGAACAACACGAACAGAACTGGCAGCGGGCCAAGGGGTTCCTGGCTGCCGTCAGCGTTCTGTTCGCCGTTATCGAGGTGGCCGTCCAGGCCTGGTCACGGCGCTGATAGCGTCTGGGCCCTCAGGAGCGGCGGGTGTAAGCCTCTGTTCTTCCTGTGTTCAGGCGGCGGATACGTAACGAAAGGAGTCCAGGTAGCCGCCTATAATCGATCTATGAGCGATCGGCCGACAGTGGGCGTGGTGATGGGAAGCAAGAGCGATTATGAGGTGATGTCGGCAGCTGTGGAAATTCTGCAGGTGCTAGAGATTTCTCACGAGACAAAGGTCGTGAGTGCTCACCGCACCCCAGACCTTCTCTTCAAATATGCCGAGACGGCCCGCGAACGAGGGTTGCGCGTGATCATTGCTGGTGCAGGAGGCGCCGCTCATCTTCCGGGAATGCTGGCCGCGAAAACGCTGGTGCCGGTGCTGGGAGTTCCCGTGCCGGCAACGTTGCTGAATGGCCTCGACTCGCTGCTCTCGATTGTGCAGATGCCCAAAGGCGTTCCGGTGGCCACTTTGGCGATTGGCAAGGCGGGAGCGGCGAATGCCGGGTTGCTAGCCGCGGAGATCCTGGCAACAACGGATGAGGCTCTGCACAGACGGTTGTCGGCTTGGCGTTCGGCGCGTACACAAGAAGTTCTGGAGCAGGAGTTGCCTGGGTGACCGCCCTTCCTGATCCGCAAGATTCTTCTCGAATCATCTCCCCTGGCGGAATGCTTGGCATTCTCGGGGGAGGCCAACTGGGTCGGATGATGGCCATGGCCGCCCGCACCATGGGCTATCGCGTGCGCGTGATGGATCCAGAGCCGGCTTGTCCGGCAAGTTATGTGGCGGATGAGACTATAACTGGCCGATGGGACGACGTCGAGGCCGCACGGCGGCTTGCGACGGGTGCGGACGCGGTGACGCTTGAGATCGAACAGATCGGAGTGGGTTCACTGGCTGAGGTGGCTTCCATCGCGCCACTGCGCCCGGGCGTCGAACCGGTCCGCATCATCCAGGATAAGACCCTTCAAAAAATCTGGCTCGCTGAATCGGGGTTTCCCGTCGGTCCGTTTCGCGTCGTCTGCGAAGAGATGGACTTGCACAACGCAGTCCCTGCACTCGGCGGCAGCGTCTTCCTCAAAATCGGGCGCGGCGGATACGACGGCCGGGGACAGGTACGTTTCGGCTTCGATCAGCCAGCGACCGAAGAGGAGATCACCGCCGCATGGCAAAGCATTGGCCGGCGTCCCGCAGTGGCTGAGAAGGCCCTTGAACTCGAATGCGAGATCAGCGTGATGGCTGCCCGCAATCCTTCCGGCGAAGTGCGAACTTATCCCGCCGCTCGTAATCATCATGAAAGCCAGATTCTAGCCTGGAGCGTGCTGCCGGCGGACATCCCTGCCGATCTCGAACGGCAAGCCGAGTTGATTGCCGCGTCGATCATCGCCAAACTCGGTATCGAAGGGATGCTGTGCGTGGAACTGTTTGTAACTCGGCAGGGTGAATTGCTCGTCAACGAACTCGCGCCGCGGCCGCACAATAGTTATCACCAGAGCGAACGCGCCTGCGTTACCAGCCAGTTCGAGCAGGCCGTGCGCGCCGCATGCAGTCTGCCCCTCGGCGAGACCGCGCT
Source organism: uncultured Acidobacteriota bacterium (assembly GCA_963730805.1). Classification (GTDB taxonomy): domain Bacteria; phylum Acidobacteriota; class Terriglobia; order Terriglobales; family Acidobacteriaceae; genus Telmatobacter. Next base: position 8,105 of record CAVSTL010000010.1, read on the forward strand.
GATCACTCCCGCAGCCATCGTCAACCTTCTTGGAGAAGTGTGGCTCGATGGGCAGCCCAACTTCGCAGCCGCGCTCGCCGTCCCTGGAGTACGCCTGCATCTCTATGAGAAACACACGCCGCGCGCGGGGCGAAAGATGGGACATCTATCGGCGACCGGGGCCACAGCGGACGAAGCATTGGGGCGGGTGCTGGACGCGAAGCAGCGTCTTCATTTGTAGAGAGGCACAAGACCAATCGGATACGCAAAGAACGCGAAGCAAGAGCGGCACAACGGAGATTACTCCACGAGCGCTTTTTCCCACCTCTTCGGCCGGCGATTTGCCTGAAGAACCTTTTTGCGCAGACGCAGCGATTTGGGAGTGACTTCGACCAACTCATCGTCAGCAATGAACTCGATTGCCTGCTCGAGATTCAGCGTGCGATAAGGCACCAGCCGGATCGCATCATCGGCTGTTGAAGCCCGCATATTCGTCATCTTCTTTTCGCGTACGACATTTACATCGAGGTCGTTGTCGCGCGAATGCTCGCCGATGACCATGCCTTCGTACACTTCCACCCCGGCGCCCAGGAACAGGATTCCGCGCTCCTGCAGACCGTTCAAGGAATACGTCGTAGTCGATCCCTGGCGGTCGGCAATCAGCGCACCGGTTGGCCGCTGCGGAATCTCGCCCTGGTAAGGGATATATCCGTCGAACAGTGAATTCATCACGATGGTTCCGCGTGTCTCAGTCAGCATTTCGCTGCGCAACCCGATGATTCCCCGGCTGGGCACGCGAAACTCCATGCGCACGCGACCCGATCCGTGATTGTGCATTTTCGTCATTTCGCCTTTGCGCGGGCCCAGCTTTTCGATCACCACGCCGGTATAACTCTCCGGCACGTCGATAGTTAAATGTTCGACGGGCTCCATGCGTACGCCGTCCACAACCTTGGTCACGATCTCGGGACGTCCCGCCATCAGTTCAAAGCTTTCGCGGCGCATCATCTCGATCAGAATCGCGAGCTGCAGTTCGCCGCGGCCAAGCACCTTGAAGGTATCCGGCGAACCGGTCTCTTCCACGCGAATGCTTACGTTGGTCAGCAGTTCTTTTTCAAGCCGCTCGCGCAGATTGCGGCTGGTGACATACTGTCCTTCGCGGCCCGCGAACGGCGACGTATTCACACTGAATTGAATTGCGATGGTCGGCTCGTCGATCACGATCAACGGCAGCGGCGCCGGGTTCTCGACGCTGGTGATGGTCTCGCCGATAGTGATCCCCTCAACACCGGCTACCGCCACGATATCTCCCATCGTGGTTTCCGACGTTTCAATGCGCTTGAGGCCCGAGAATGTGAAGAGTTTGGTGATGCGCGTCTTCATCTGGGTACTGTCGCGCTTCGAAATCACCACATCATCTCCTGCGTGCAGCGTTCCCTGGAACACCCGGCAGATGGCGATGCGTCCAAAATATTCGGAATAATCGAGATTGGTCACCAGGATCTGCAGATTGCCATCGGCGTCGCCGGTCGCGGCGGGGATGGTGTTCACAATGCTTTCAAAGAGCGGCTGCAGATCGACGCCTGGCTTGGCGAGATCGGTTGTGGCCGAGCCAACTTTGGCCACCGTGTATAGCACCGGAAAATCGAGCTGATCCTCCTCGGCATCGAGATCAATGAACAGATCGTAAATCTCGTCCAACACTTCCTGCGGGCGCGCATCGGGCCGGTCGATCTTGTTGATCACTACGATCGGGGGGAGCTTCGCTTCCAGCGCCTTTGACAGCACGTAACGCGTTTGCGGTAGCGGGCCCTCGGCCGCGTCCACCAGCAGCATCACGCCATCCACCATCTTGAGAGCGCGCTCTACCTCGCCGCCAAAGTCGGCGTGTCCCGGCGTGTCCACAATGTTGATTTTGCCCCCGGCGAAGTTAATGGCCGTGTTCTTGGCGAGAATGGTGATGCCGCGCTCGCGTTCCAGTTCATTCGAGTCCATCACCCGCTCAGCCACCTGCTCGTTGGCGCGGAAGGTGCCGGCCTGGCGCAGCATCGCGTCTACCAGGGTGGTTTTGCCGTGATCGACATGGGCGATGATGGCGATATTGCGTATCGTCTGGCTCACAGTAGAAAATTCCTTCTCTCGGATTGGGCCTGCGCGGGCCGCAAGGTCATCAGGAGGATCAAAAAATCCGGATTTGCCGCATGATGCGGCAAATCCCATTCTATCAGCAGCGCGATTCCCGACACCTCACCCGTTCCAGAACCGCGCTCCGGTCGAGTAAACTTGCATCGCAAATGCGAATCTCAGCTCACGACCTCACGCCCCGCAACGTCTTTCGAATTTCTCCAATTCGCGCACTGGCTGCCCTGCTGCTCGTGGCCGGCTTACACGCTTCGCCCGCTGCGGCCCAGCGCGCCGCAGGTAACTCCCTACGCATCTATGCGATCGACGTCGAAGGCGGGCAGTGCACGCTGCTTGTCACTCCTTCGGGAGCGTCTCTCCTTATCGACACCGGCTGGCCCGGCAATAACGGCCGCGACGCCGACCGCGTGCAGGCCGCCATGCGCGATGCGGGAATCACGAAAATCGACCACCTGCTGGTGACGCATTACCACATGGATCACGTTGGAGGGGTGCCCGAACTGGTCAAGCGCGTGCCCATCGGCGAGTTTCTCGATCACGGCGCAAATCGCGAGGATTCCGACGTCACGCGGCACGACTACGGCGCTTACATGACGGCCATCGCGGGCAAGCCTCACCGCATCGTCCATCCCGGCGACACGATCGACCTGCCCGGTGTCAGCGCCATCGTTCTCACTGCGGACGGCGAGCACATCGGGTCGATACCAGGCATCACGCCGCGGCCCAATTCCTACTGTGCGGCCGAGCCCAAAGCCGAAGCTGACCCCAGCGAGAATGCCCGCTCTGCCGGCATCCTGGTCACTTACGGCAAGTTTCGCTTTCTCGATCTTGGCGACCTGACGAAAGCGAAAGAGATCGCGCTAGTCTGCCCGAATAATCCAATCCCGCCCGTGGACCTCTACCTCGCCACCCATCACGGCATGAATCTATCGAACGCGAAGGCCATTGTCGATGCGATCCATCCCCGCGTCACGATCATGAATAACGGCGCACGCAAGGCGGGCAGCCCCGAGGCATGGCAGACCATTCACGAGAGCCCCGGCATGCAGGATCTCTACATGGTCCACACCGCGGAAGGATCCGATGCCGCGCACAACAGTGAAGAGTCGCTGATTGCCAATCCCAAAGGAAGCAGCGCCGATGGCGCCTATTTCAAGGTGATCGCCAAGCCGGAAGGCAGCTTTTCGGTCCTGAACAGCCGCACGGGGCAAACGAAGGAATACGCACGAAAATAGATGTGGGTCGGTGGGTGCCCCAAGTCTCGATTTTGGAGACTTGGACAAGCATGATATTCAAGCTACCGCTGCGACCGCTTCCACAAGTCTTCGAGCGCATCGCACGCCGTACCGACCCCGTCTTCTTTCGAGAGCTTTGCGGCCACAATCTGCGCGCATTGCGTGAATTGCGACTCTTCCAGAATTGACTTCACCTTGCGGGCCACGCGCACGGGCGTGTAGTCGTCGCGCTGGATGACGCGGGCTACTTTCAGACGCCGCATGCGTCGCGCGTTGTCCGGCTGATCGTGCGAGTAGGGCATGATCAGCATGGGCTTGCCGGCCTGCAGGCACTGCGCGGTGGTTCCTACGCCGCCCTGGTGCACGACCATCGCCGCGCGCCGGAACAGCGCGGAATATGGCGCATACTCGGCGATGCAGATCGAATCCGGTAGCCGCTCGGCGGGGCGATTGCGCGGGTCGGTTCCGATCAGGAGCACCGCGCGCACCCCCGCTTCGATCGCGGCCCGCGCGGAGTGCTCGTAGAACTTTCCTGCCGCCAGGACTGCCGCTGATCCAAGAGTAAAGACGACCGGCGCGTCCCCGACAGCAAGAAACTCCTCGAGCTTTGCGGGCAGTTTTGCATTTCCGCCGTCGGCGTCGTAGAAGCAGAAGCCGGTAATCCGTGTATTGGGGGGCCAGTCTTTCTGTTCGACGCCGAGTACGCGCGAAAACAGCGCCAGCACCAGGTTCGAAGAATGCTTGGCATCGAACAGCGGGTTGGCTCCGCGCGGCAATCCCAGTTCCCGCCGCAAGTCGTAGATCGGCTCCGGCCATCTGCGGGTGGAGAATCGCGCCAGCCGCCGGATCGCGCGGCCCATTCCCGGGACAGCCCGGTCGGCCCGCGCCAGACGCGGATAGGGCGGCAGCACCGGCGGATCGAAAGCAGAGAAGAACGAAAGGGGCGCCAGCACGTAGCTGGCCCAGGGAATGCCGGTCATCTCCGCCACCACGGGTCCCGCGTAGTTCAGTTCTCCCAGCAGCAGCAGGTCGGCGCGCTGGGGATGAGTGGCCGCGTGCAACAGGTCGGCATAAGTATCGCGCAACGACGGGAAGAGAAAATCCCGCAAACCGTGCTCGGTTCCGTGTTTCACGTCGTAGATCATCTCCACCCAGGCACTGTTGGACGGGTCGATGTCGGGACGGATGGCGTGAAACTCCAGTCCGAGGGGCCTGATCTTCGACTCGTATACAGCGGGCAATGCCATTACCGGCACGTGTCCCCGCCGCTTTAACTCCAGGGCAATCGCGATCAGCGGATTGATGTCGCCGAGCGTGCCAATGTTCGAGAGGATGATGCGCACAGTCTGGTCCCGAAATGTGTCTTGAGCTGCATCTTGAGGGTAATGCATAGGGCCAGGGATCAGGGTTCAGGGAACAGGTACGATATCGTGAAGTACGAGGTGGTGGCGTGAACAAGGCATTTTGCATGCTGATGGGAGCAGCAATGATGATGGCCGCGGGAAAGGCAGCGCCGGCGCAGGCTCCGGTTGCGCATCATTGGGCGATCGTGGTGCACGGCGGGGCGGGCGTCATCGAGCGCTCCCAGCTCGGACCCGAGGGAGACAAGGCGTATCGCGAGGGGCTGAAAAACGCCGTGGAAGCGGGAACCGCGGTCCTCGACAAGGGCGGATCCGCGCTCGACGCCGTCGAAGCCGCCATTCATGTGCTGGAGGACGATCCGCACTTCAACGCAGGCCGGGGTGCGGTGTTCTCGCGCGAAGGGAAGAACGAGATGGACTCCTCCATTATGGACGGGTCCAACCTGATGGCCGGCGCGGTGGCCGGCATCCAGCACACCCGGCACCCCATCAGCGCGGCACGGGCGGTGATGGAGAAGTCCCCGCACGTGATGATCGCCGGGCCAGGCGCCGACCTGTTTGCCGCAAGCGTCGGACTGGAACAACAGCCTGCAAGCTTCTTCTTCACCGAGAGTCGCTGGCAGGGGCTGGTGAAGCAACTCACCAAGGAAGGGAAGCCGGTTCCGCCGCGGCCCGAAGGGGTTCCGGCGGCGGGAGCGATGATTCCCGTTGCGCAATTAGACGAGTCGCCGGACACGCACCTGTACGGCACAGTCGGTGTGGTGGCGCTGGACCGGCAGGGCAATGTGGCTGCCGGAACCTCGACCGGCGGCATGCAGGGCAAGATGCCGGGCCGGGTGGGAGATTCGCCGATCATTGGCGCAGGTACCTACGCGTCGAACCAGTCGTGCGCGGTTTCGGCCACCGGAACCGGCGAGTATTTCATCCGGCTGGGCGTAGCTCGCGAGATCTGCAATCTCGTCTACTTCAAAGGCATGAAGCTGCAGGATGCCGCCGACCAGGTGATTCACCACGAACTCGAAACCCTGCACGGGGACGGCGGCATCATTGCCATTGCACCCGATGGCCAGCAGGTCTGGAGCTTCAATACTCCGGGCATGTTTCGGGCGAAGATGAAAGAAGGCGGCAAGCTGGAGATCGGTGTGTATCGGGACGAGCCGTAAGCTATTGTGAGCGGGAAATGATGTATGCCTACGGTATTCTATGAACGCGGTTACAGATTCTTCTTCTATTCGAATGAAGGGTCGCCGCGCGAACCTGTTCACATTCACGTTGAAAAGGACGATCAAGAAGGGAAATTCTGGCTGAATCCTTTGGTTCGCGTGGCCTACAATGATGGCTTCGATTCCCGTACGCTTCGGCTTCTGGCGGGATTGGTCGAGTCCAACAGGGATCGGATCGAGAGGGCATGGAATGACTTCTTTGGTTAGTGCAATGCGCGTCCGGTTCGATGAGGACAATCTGTGGGTTGAACTCAGCGATGGCCGCACACTGGGTGTTCCGCTGGCTTGGTTTCCACGCCTTCTGAGTGGTACACCAGAGCAACGGGAAAGTGTTCGTATCAGTTCCCGCGGCCTGCATTGGGAATCCCTCGACGAGGATATTTCCGTATCTGCGTTGCTTTCAGGGCTCGGCGACCAGAGCGAAGCCGGCAAGAGCTTTGCAGCATAAACCCTGCAACCATCTCCTTCCGGATTGAATTGATGCCATGGCGCTTAAATTCACCACCTCGTATCTTGAAGATTCGCTGGCTGTGTTCGGCTACTACAAGGCGCTCGCCGAGCGCGCCATGGACCAGGTCAGCGACGAGCAATTGTTTGCCGCGCTCGATGAGGAAGCGAACTCGATCGCGATCATCGTGAAGCACATGACGGGGAACATGCGTTCGCGGTGGACGGACTTTCTGACCACCGACGGGGAGAAGCCGGATCGGAATCGTGACGGCGAATTTGTCGATCCGCCGGCCACTCGGGCGGCGTTGCTGGCGGAGTGGGAAAACGGCTGGGAGCGCGTGTTCGCGGCGCTGCAACCGCTGACCGAGGACGATCTGACGCGGACCGTGACCATTCGCGGGGAGCCGCATTCGGTGATGCAGGCGATCAACCGCCAGCTTGCGCACTATCCGCATCACGTGGGCCAGATCGTATTGCTGGCAAAGCACTTCGCCTGCGATCACTGGCAGTCGCTGAGCGTTCCGCGCAACCGGTCGGCGGAGTTCAATCGCAAGGTGGCAGCGGGAGAAGCCAGCCAGCGCTGACCATCGCGGGGTAGGGTGGGGACGGTCAGGGGAATTACCCTGCCTGGTCATAACTCTTTTAAAATGAACAGCATTCAAAACCGTTTTGGCGGTATGTACCACCTTTAAGTAACTGATTAAGAATGGGTTAGATGTGATTTTTGACGTGGGGCCTAAAATTTTTTTTTTGCTTTTTTCCCGTCCGGGGTGCTGGGTGCGTTTGAGCGGGGCTATGGAGCATTCGAACCAGGATCGGTATCGGTTTGAAAAGGGCAGAATCGCTCCATTTCCATTGTCCCTCAAGAAGGGGAAATAATCTGCAAACTTATCCGCAACGGTTTTCGCGGCAGGGTGAGCTTTCGCCCGGAACCTATAGAGTGAGTTTGGACGTGAGAAGAAGTTCACCGCTTCGGAGAACCCGGCTGCAATTATCAGCAGGGCTCAGTGCGCTAACAGCCGGGTTCATATTCTCCTTCCCTCTGTTTCAAATGCCGTCTCATGCGCAGTCGTCACCACAGTCACCTGAGCCGCAACTGATTCCTCGAAGTCGCGAGGAGAGAGAGCAAAAGTATCAGAATCTGCATCGACTGTTCTTGAACGTACAGCTTTCCTGTTCGTCCGGGCAACGAACAGGCGGACTGAAACCGAGCGACTTCACAATACTCGAAGATCATCAACCTCGGAAGATTGCTTCGTTTCAATCGATCCAGGACGACGCACATAGCGCCAGCGCGCGCATCATCCTGGTGCTGGACGCGGTAAATAACTCTTCGAGCAAGGTGACGCGATTCCGCAAGGAGACCGAGAAATACCTCAGAAGCGGGAACGGTCTTCTAGCGCACTCAACATCGATTGCGCTCTTTTCTGACAATGGAATCAAACTTGGTGTTCCTTCCCAAGACCGTGCGACTCTGCTCGAGGAATTGAATCAACTCGCCGGAAGTCTTCACACATCAACTTGCGCAGATATGACTCCCGCAATGGAGTGTGGCATGCCTGTCACGCGGGACGACAACTTTTCGCGTGCCTGCGATCCGAATCGTCGCCTCATGTGCCTCAACCGCATGTTTAATTCATCTGTTGCAGCTCTGGTTAGCGTTGCCCAGGAACAGGGGAACAGTTCGGGTAGGGTCATTGTTGTTTGGATTGGTCAGGGATGGCCTCTACTTAATCAGCCTGGGTTCATCCCGGATACGCCAGAGGTCAAAGAGAGCTTCTATCGCAATCTGGTGACAGTCTCGAGCGCCATAACGGAAGCCCAGATGACTTTGGATGCGGTTGCCTCTTCAGAGATATTGCCCATCGATCCTAAACACATTCACGACAGCTTCTTTTTCCAAGGCGTATCGGACAAAAGCCATGTGAGCGCGGCCAGCCTCTCGCTCCAGGCAATCGCTTATCAGAGCGGGGGCCTCGTTCTGACGAGCGCCAAGGACATTGCGGGCCAGATCGCACGCTGTGTCGCGGATTCGGATTCGTATTATTCACTTGCATTTGATTATCCGCCAGCTTCTCAGTTTGGCGAATACCATCCGCTCGAGGTCAAAATCGACAAGCCTGACATTACGGTACGAACGAGAACTCTTTACTACGCTGAACAATAATTCGCCGCACCGGATCCGAGGTGCTGGTTTTAGTTGCAAACACTTTTGCGAATCGGCTCGAGGAACTACGTCCCTCATCGGCGAAAGCCCGGACGTTTTGTGCGGCTTTGCGGCACGACTAAAGAGGCTGCGGAAAAACAGTGAACAGCGGGCGAAGGGCGAGGAGGAAACGTCCCTCGGGGGCTAAAGTCCCGGTCATTCTGCTGAGGTTAATGTACGGGCTGAAGCCCGTACCCTCCATGCACGGAGTTTTTCCAGCCTCTAAAGTCGTGGCCTGATACAAAGCGCCGCCACCTGTCCTATCACCGCCGACTCTTACCGATTCCAGTTTTGAGGGCGAAGGTTCGACAAAGGGAAGAGTCGTTCACGATCAGCCCGGAAGGTAATAATCCACTCGCCATTGCGGTCTTCGGGATCAACGAGGCAGGCGATCAACAGCCGGATTGGATTATCCCTCGGGAAGGTGGACCGGCCATGTATTCCTGTATTGGTGTTCAGAGATTCTCGCCGAAGAGCCGCCGTCAATCAGCCATTGACATCCACCACCGTGTCTCACTGGCTGGCCGGGTCCATGTTTCTTCTATGGCAATGTTGAGGCTTACGTCATCCAGCCCACTCGGCACAGGATAGCGGCGAGTTGCTGGCGTGTGAACCGGGGCCGTAACGGAGATGTTGCCGACACTGTTCCCAGATATATATTTGTAAGTAAAGCCCCCACCCGCATCGTCATGAACGGCTGCGATCGTCATGCCTCTGAGATGAAGCAGTATGTCTTCACGCAGGGCGCTCAATAACGAGTTTTCCAGATCAGCCTGCATTGTAAAGCGGGGCATGAACATGCGGTGCTGAAGGATTGTTTTTATCCCATTGCTGGAGCCTTGTCCATCGCTATCGCTGTGGCCTCCTTCTTGCTCGTCCCTGAACTTCCTGAGCACCTGCTCAGGGTTGTAGCTCTGGAAGAACGAAGTCTCGTTCTTTGGGGAGGGCATAAGCCGGTAGCTGCTGACGTAACCGTCACAGCCAACTACGCCCGTGAAAGCCAGCAGGAGCGCACAGAGAACGATCAGGACCTCTTTTGCTTTCATGTCATTTACCCGCAACCCAAAAGCGGTACAAAATCATACCGCCTTTTTGGTTAAATTGACTGTTGTTTGATTGGGCCACCTATCTTCAACATCACGTCACAGCACGGTCAACGCGTTTTTCTTCTTCAATCGCGCGGCGTTCATCATCGAATGCCTTCGATCATGGCGGGCAGTCGTGCCTTGGATGACAGATATCTAATCATGGCAGGGCCGTCCCGATGTTTTTTGCGGTAGCGGTGTTCGGGAATTCCTTGCCGACTCTCACGTGGCATCTCCGCTCAATCTCCCGAAGCCGGCACCCGACGGACTATCGGTGTTCGATTTTGAGGCGACGTTTTCAATTCCGGACAAGGTAAGGGTTTTGGAGTGCGCTAATCCCTCCGCTGCGCAATCCCTAAAACTCAAGACTTGCATGGCAAAACAACCATTTACCGTTAAGAGCAAGCCAACCGCAGGTCCATCGGGCCTCGATCTTTGAAATCCTGCCTGGATTGTCGCCATCTCGAACAAGTGCATCGTCTCGCTCAATAAGCATAAAATCGCCAAACCGCATTTCCAGCCGGGCTCGTGCCAAGGCCTGAAGTCAACAGTTGACCAAGGCCACATAGCTGGAAAGGCGGCCAGACGGCGAGAGGGTCGTTCTAACTAAGCCTCCGCCGTCTGCCTTAGCTCTATCTCGCGCATGACGATCGTCAAAAGTTCTTATTTCTCCTGCGCCATCCCCGCAACCACCGCAGCAATCTTATCGAGTATCTGATTCCAGCCTTCCATTTGACCGCTATTTTTTGCGCTCTCCATGGGTTCATTTCCAATGAAGGTAAGTTTCGTCTGGCCGTTTCCAATATCCTCAAAAAGGGTCACGTCGTAAGCACCCTCGATGGCCTCATGTTCTATTCCCAATTGCGCAGGGTCAACCTTGTTTCCTTGCGCGTCGGAAAAGTACATGAGGGAAACGATCTTCTCGTGCAGAACAATCTCGTGGTATTCAACCGCATTCCAGCACTCCTGCCCATCCGGCGCCTTCATGCAGCAGAGAAGTTTTCCTCCAACGCGAAAATCCATCTGGCAAACGGGCGCAGTAAAACCCTTCGGTCCCCACCACTGCATCACGTACTTGGGGTCTGTCCACGCCTTCCAAACCAACTCGCGTGGGGCATCAAAAATTCTTGTAACGACCATCCGCTCAATTTCGCTAACCGTGTTTTCTGTCATCTCTGACCTCCTCTTTTTTCATTTGATTCACGACCTCACCCAGCTTGTCGAGACTCTCTTCCCAGAATCGGCGATAGCTGATCGCCCAGTCACTGACTGTCTTTATCGCCTCTGGCCTAAGCGTGCACACACTCTCTCGTCCACGCTTCTTCTTGATCACAATCCGCGCTCTCACAAGACAGGCGATATGTTTTGAAATCATCTGCTGCGAGAGTGCAAACGGTTCCGTCAATCCATGCACAGAGGCAGGGCCATAGGAGAGGCGTTCGATCATCGCTCGTCGTGTGGGATCGGACAAAGCCGCAAATGTTGTACCCAATCTATCCACAACCATATGGTAGTGGATTTTTAAAATGTGTCAAGGATCAATTTTGCGACCCATGATTTCTGTTTCTTGATTTCTAGTGGCGAGTGGTAAATCGCCAATGCACTCGCGGAAGCCAAAAAAACAGGTCTCGGGACAATCAAGCGCCAACCCGGACACTTCCTCGAAGGCTTCCTACAGGAGTTAAAGCCCGGCACCGTCGGTGCGGCTTTGCGGCACGACTAAAAAGGGTGCGGAAAAAGAGTGAACAGCGGGCGAAGGGCGAGAGGAAACGTCCCTCGGGGGCTAAAGCCCCGATCATTCTGCTGAGGTTAATGTACGGGCTGAAGCCCGTACCCTCCATGCACGGAGTTTTTCCGCAGCCTGTGAAGTCGTGCCCTTACACAAAACAGGTTAGGCGTGAATTGGATCACCGCCGACTCGCACCTTTGCAAGCATTTCCCCGGTCGCTATGCATGCTCACGCTCGAGGCCAGGGTTGATCCTTCCTTGCGCGTTCCTATCAGACAGGAGAATGGCGGCGATTTCCGCAGGACGTTCTACGTGGCAGTCGTGACCAGTCTCCACGTCAACGACGTGCCAGCCCAAAGCACGTGCTTTGTCGGCAAATGGCTTGAAAAACGGTCTGGCGGGGTAATCCTGTGCGGTGCATTCTATATATGTTGCAGGTAAGCTGCGCTTTGGATTGGTGGGCAGAGAAATTGGCTGTTCGAAGCAACGCAGACTGAAGTCGCAGAGCCTCTCGCGGACGAAATCCCGGGCCTCGCCTGACTTCAGGCCCCACAGATCGAGCTGTCCCTCACCTCCAGGCAAACGCCAGCCGCCTCCGTGCTCTCGTGCGACGTTGCGAAAATATTCGCCGATAGAGGCGGGAAGCAAATCCAGCGCACTCTGGCCATGCTCCGGGATGAAGGCGTCCACAAAGATCAGCCGCCCGATTTGGCCGGGGTTTGTCTCCGCAACGCCGCTGATGATCATGCCGGCATAGCTGTGCCCGACGAGGACCACGCTCCCCGAACACTTCAAAATTGCAAGCGAAACGTCCTGTATGTGCTGCTGGAGCGTGATGGCGGGAGACAGGGCGTTCTGGTCAGTGCCTAAACCGCTCAAGGTCGGCGTGATTACCCTATGGCCGTTCGCTTCCAGCAACGGAGCAACCAGATCCCAGGTGGCGGCGGACTGCCATGCGCCGTGTACAAGCACAAACGTGGACATGGTGGAGAGTGTATCAACGCCGGTACACGTTATTGTCTTCGCTGCAGCAGTGTAATTCGTGGCAGGATTGTGTGTGTTCGGCAGGGCACCCATGCTCCTGGAGGAAAAGCGAGGGGTGAGACATGGCGGGACACTGGTTATTGGTCACAAAGCGCGGCCGATTTGCCGGGGGATTCCGTCTATGGTTTGAGGGAGTGCCATGGCTATTCGAGAGACATTTCTCTTGCCGCTGGTGAGCGCGACTATCTTGATCTCGTGGGCAGGAAGCTCAAGGGCAGACGACGGAACCCGTCTCGCCGGGACTTGGCGAGGTGAGTCGAAGTGCGCTACGGATGCGCCGGCCTGCCACGACGAACATGTCGTCTATTTCATCGCAGCGATTCCCGGGCGGCCGGATCAGCTCTTCATTCGCGCAGACAAGATTGTCGATGGCAAAGCAATCACCATGGGGAGCGGGCCGTGGAATTACGACGCGAAAAAGCAGGCGCTTTCGTTTGAAACAAACGGCCGGCTGTGGGTTCTTGCCGTTCACGGCAAACAGATCGAAGGGACGCTGACAGTCGGCGGCAATGTTGTGTTTCGCCGCATGACGCTGACTTTGGATGCGAAATAATTCCCGGTCGGAAAACTGGTGAAAACGTCCGAATTTTGAACCAAGACCTTGCTTGCAGTGGCGTGGGCGGCACTTCGACACCAAGAGCCCGCGTCCGTTATTGCACCGTCACGATCACTCGCTGATAGCGCGTGAGTGGCGGATTGCCGTGGTCGGTCGCTTCGAGAATGACGTGAATTGTCTGGCCGGATGTTGCATCCTCGGGTACGCGGAACGTGGTGGTGAGAGCCGAGGCGTCGGAGAAAGTAATATCGCCCGGATAGGTGCCCGCATCGTTGTATTGCCACCATGTCACGGTGGCGGTGTCGCGATCGGGGTCGGAAACCTCACCTTCCAGGCGGACCGTGCTGCCCCGGGGAGCGGAAATCTCCAGCGGCCCTTTGACGCCGACGTTGGGGGGATGATTGGCATCGCTGAATCTGGGTGTCACCGACCACTGCATGCGGGCCGCAAAGTCGTTCTGCGCGGCCGCAAAAAGGCGTGCGGTGATGGCCGCGGTCCGCGCCGGGACAGGCGGCAACTGGAAATTCATGGAGAGGACCGACCCGCCCCTGGGAGGGCCGCCTTTGCCCGCGTCGCTTCCTGAAGGGGCCAGGCCCCGTGCCACGCCCGAGGTATCGGGGGGCAAAATCGGCGGCGGAGTTTTTGAAAAGGCTGGAAACGCGGGAGTGCCCGGAACCATGCGTCCGCCCCAGCCGCCCCATTGCGGATTCTCAAAGGCCCGCAAACCAATCGCAATGAGATTGAGGAAGGTCGGCGTGTCGCCCTCGCCCAGGAACGACCCCTTGGGGTGGGGAGGCATCCAGACCATGTACCCCATGTCCGCGAGTTGCTGCGGCGTGTAGCCGGACAGGCCGAAATAGTCGGTCCGGTCGTCCTTTACGAAGAGCTTGCCGTCACCCCAGACGCGATAGAGTTCGCCCAGCGGACCACGGCTTGAAATGTTTCGCTGGGTCCATTCGGGGCTGAAGTAGATCTTGATTTCCGGGGCGGCACGATCCTGCGCGCCGTAGCCGAAGTTGATCCCGGTGAACTGATATTCCTTCACTCCCGGCCAGTTGGGACGGATATAGGCGGCGCCGGTGTCATCCTGATCGCCCGAAGGGATGATGATGAGCTTGCGCGAGACTTTGTCCCGAACGGCGTCCCATTGCGGCGTTTTTGCGAATTGGTCGTGAATGGATTTCAGAGCACGCGCGATGGTGCTTTCGCCGCCCTGCGCGGTCACGTACAGGGGGCCGGGCTGGTCGTCGAGGAGGAGAGATTTGATGAGGTTGGAGCCGTCGGTATCGCGCGAGAAATCGCCGTCGAAATCGACGTTGCCCCATTGGATGATGGATTTGAGTTTCTGGGGAGAAGGGTACTCGGAGTCGTGGACCTTGAGATTCGGATAGGCCTTCGCGTAGGCGTCGACGATGGTATCGATAAAGTGCTCGCCCGGCGCGAAGCGCCACGACGTACAGGGGCAGAGGCCCAGGCGAGTGTATTCGCGGCCGGGGATGAACTGGGTCGTGCCCTTGCCATCGCCCCGCCAGTGGAACTGGCTGCCGGCGTAGACGAGTCCTTCGAATTGGACGTCGGAGCTGTACAGGATGGCGCGGAGGATGGTGTTGTTGTCGTCGAGCTCGGGATCAGCGGTAATCACGACCCGGGGCCTGACCGCTGGACCTTCCCGTTGCTGCGCAGGAATTGCCATGGCAGCGGACAGGACACAGGTCAACATTCCAGCCTTCGAGATTCCTGAACGCATTGACTTGGGACCTTCCGGAGAGCGACGGCTTCGCCACGAAAGGATAGCACCAGAAGAAACCGGGAGCGACTGGCGTTCCCGGGGGGCTGAACGTCGCCGAAGACTGGGTGAATTCAAAAACAGCAAGTTAGCGCCGCTTCGCGGCCTGGCAAGTTAGCGAGTTAGCCGGGAGATCGAGTTCTTACGCAGGCTCTTTGGCGGGCTGAAGTGTGTGGCGCAGCAAAAAGGGACAGGCTTCAAGCCTGTCCCTTTTGATGATCCGTTGCGGCTCGCTTATGGCTGCGCGGCTACGCCCTGCGGGGTTGCGGAGGGGGTGCGGGCCTGGGCTTTCTGGGCGAGCACCTTGTGGGCGTTGTCTTCGAGAGCCTGGGCTTCGGGCAGGAACGTGAGGGCTTTCTGGATTTCAGGATCCCAGTCGGCCAGGGTGCGCAGTCCCTGCAACTGCCCGAACTGGCTGGTGAGGATCTTTTCCTTGATGCTGACCTTGAGCCAATCAAGGTTCTCGGTGATGTCCTTCTCGGTCCAGGCGATGTCGGAGTCGGTGAGGTATTTCTTGAAGTCGGCCAGGACCGCGTCGTCCACCTGGAAGTTGTGGTCGACGGTGCGGTTGGCGAGGTAGCGGGGAGCGAAGCGGAAGAAGGCCGAGTGGACCTGGAGGTCTTCCTGGAAGTGATTGGACTTGAGGGATTCGACCTTTTCGTCGGGAGTGATGCCACCGCCGCCATAGACGGTGCGGCCGGAGTCGGTCATCTTGACTTCGCGGTTGGTGTTGTCAGCGGGCTGAGCGCCGGCGTGATTGTAGTAGTAGTCGTAGAGCGAGACGCCGGAGTAGTTGCGTTGGATGAGGCGGCCCGAAGGCGTGTAGTAGTGATAGGTGGTGAGCGCCAGGCCGGTGTTTTCGCTAAGGTTGTACACGGTCTGCACGAGGCCCTTGCCGAAGGTGGTTTCGCCGACGATGAGGGCGCGGTCATGATCCTGGAGGGCGCCGGAAACGATCTCGGCGGCCGATGCGGTGTTGCGGTTGACCAGCACCACGATGGGGAAGGTCTTGCCATCGTTGCCGTGGGTGGCGGTGTAGTTCTGGTCAGGATAGGCGCGGCCGCGCTGGGAAACGATGCTCTGTCCTTTGCTCAGGAGGTGGTCGCAAACTTCGACCGCCTGGCTGAGCAGGCCGCCGGGGTTGTTGCGAAGGTCGAACACCAGGCCCTTGAGGTCGCTGAAACTGTTCACGGCGTCAATGACTTCCTGCGCGGTGGTTTCCTGGAACTGGGTGAGGTGAATGTAGCCGACGCCCGGCTTGATTTCGTATTTGAGGTCGACGGAGGGATGGGGAATCTCGTCGCGGACCAGGTCGAAGGGGAGCGGCTTGGCCTGGCCTTCGCGGGTCATGGTGACCTGGACGTGAGTGCCTTTGGGGCCTTTGAGCGCTTTTGCGACCGCGTCGGAAGTCATGCCGTCGGCGTTCTTTCCATCGACCGAGGTGACCACGTCGCCGGGCCGGATGCCGGCACGGAAGGACGGGGTGCCCTCATAAGGAGTGATGACGTAGACGTGGTCTTTGCCGTCCTTATCGCGCTGCTGCTGGATCACCATGCCGACGCCGTAGTAGTGGCCGCGCTGGTCTTCGCGCATCTTGGCGTAGGCTTTGGGATCGTAGAAGTTGGAGTGCGGATCGAGGGTGCGGAGCATGCCCGGGATGGCGCCGTCGTAGATGGCGATGTCGGCCTTGTCCCCCTGGATGGGCTCGGCGTAATTCTGTTCCACCAGCGCGTAGACGTTGCTGAAGGACTTCAGGTTGTCGCGGATCTGGCTTTCGTCCTCGGACGACTGCGCGCCGACTTTGCGCTGCAGGATGGTGCCTGCAATAGCGCAGGTGGTGAAAAAGAGGACAAGGGTAAATAGAGCCCGACGGGCGCGGGGTGTCATGGGCGGAAGGTACCTCCGTACAACGTTCCGGGGTCCCCGGGGAACCGCGTTTGCTTCCGGGGGTGGAGCAGGTGCGACGGGCGCCGTGACCGGGCCTCGCGGGGCAGCCTTGACGTAAAGTATAGCATTCGTTTATTTGACGCTGGCGAGGGTTCTCTGGTAACCGTCCCAGCAAATTT
Source organism: uncultured Acidobacteriota bacterium (assembly GCA_963730805.1). Lineage (GTDB taxonomy): Bacteria > Acidobacteriota > Terriglobia > Terriglobales > Acidobacteriaceae > Telmatobacter. The sequence continues at coordinate 24,966 of CAVSTL010000010.1, forward strand.
GATGTAAGGCAAAGAAGCAGGGACCAAGGGACCAAGGGACAAGGGGACCGAGAAAGCAGGAACCCCTCCCACGGCAAGATCTCTATTGCATAGCCTCGTTCCCTCGGTCCCTTTGGTCCCTTGTTGTTGGTCCCTGCTTCCTAGCCATTTACAATGACGTCTATGAAAGAAGGCCACGGATCCCTGGTCGCTCGTTTCCCTGGTGCCCTGGTCCCTGTCTTTCGGTGCGCCTACCTATGACTTTTCGCTACTTTCGCGTTTCCTCCCTGTCCGTTGCCGGCACCCTCCTTCTGGCCGCGTCCGCGCTGGCTCAAACCCGTCCGGCGCCGACCGACAGTCCCTACGGCGGGACGGTGGTCGAAGACGTCATTGCGCGCGTCAATGACCAGATCATTTCGCGGACCGACTACGACCGCGCCCTGAAGGAACTGGACGATGAGGGCCGGCAGCGCGGCCTGAGCATGCAGCAGATTTCGGAACAGCACAAGGACCTGCTGCGGAACCTGATCGACCAGCAGCTTTGGCTGTCCAAGGGCAAGGAACTGGGGGTTACCGGGGAGACCGAACTGGTGAACCGGCTTAACGAGATCCGCAAGCAGTACAACCTGCAGACGATGGAAGAGCTGGAAAAGGCGGCCCAGGAGCAGGGAGTCTCGTACGAGGATTTCAAGGCCAATATCCGCAACCAGATCGTTACCCAGGAGGTGATGCGGCAGGAAGTCGGACGCCACCTGAACATGACTCCCGGGGAAGCGATGCGGTTCTACGAGGCGCACAAGCAGGAATATGCGCAGCCGGAGAGCGTGACGCTGAGCGAAATTCTGATCTCGACGGGGACGCCGGCGCCGGCGCCGGAAGGCGGAGTCCAGGCCGACGACCCGGCCAAGGTGGCCGAGGCCAAGGCCAAGGCCGACGATATTGAAGCCAAGGTCAAGGCGGGTGCGAATTTCGCCGAACTGGCGCGCAACTCCAGCGACGGGACGACCGCTGCCCAGGGCGGCAACCTGGGGACCTACAAGCGGGGGCAGCTGAACAAGGTGTTTGAAGACCAGGTGTTCACGCTGAAAACCGGGGATGTGACCGATCCGACGCGGACCAAGCAGGGGTACGTTATCTTCAAGGTCGACAAGCATATCCCGGGGGGTGTGCCGGAATTCAAGGACGTGGAACAGCAGGTGGAGCAGGACTACTGGGACAGCAAGATGACGCCCGCCATCCGCGACTACCTGACCAAGATGCGCGAAGACGCGTACGTGGAAGTGAAGCCTGGTTTCAGCGATACGGGGGCCAGCGGCAATCAGCGCGTGCTGCCTATTTCGTACGCGTCGTATACGCCGCCTTCGCCCAAGAAGAAGAAGAAGGTGGAACGCACGCGGTTCCGCGAGACGACGCACACGTTCCGCAACAAGTCGCCGCAGGCTGCGGCCCCGGCGGAAGAAGCGGCAGCACCGGCAGCGACACCGACGGGGAAGAAGGACGCCAAGAAGGAAAAGGCGGCTGCCGATGCGGCCGTCCTGAAGCCGGGCAAGAAGGAAAAGATCCGCTTTGGCCAGGCGCCTACCAAGACGCTGCCCAATGGACAGGAGACGCCGACCGAGGATGCGGGCGGGCCTGCTCCCCAGGTAGCGCAGGCCAATGAGCCAGCCAATCCGCTGGAACAGGCTCCCGCTGCGGAGAAAAAGACACGCTTCTCGGCCCGGGCCAAGATTCCCAAGGAGCCCAAGGCCAAGGGGTTCATGAAGGCGGATCCGACCGTTCCGGCTGCTCCGGATGCGGGCGAGGTGGCGGACCGGCAGACGCAGGCCGCGCCACTGGGGCTGGCCGGCGATACCGCCAGCAAGAAGAAGAAAAAAGGCACCACGACGGCGGAAAAGACCCGGCTGAGCGACAAGAAGAAAGAAGAGAACCAGGAACCGGCCGCTCCGGCACCGGCGCCCACGCCGATCCCGACGGTTCCGGGGGCACCGGCGCCTTCGCAGACGCCGGCTCCGCAGCCGCCGCAGTAGAAATAGCTTTCCGGCATCCGGAATCTCACTTCGGCCTCGGCTTAAAGCCGGGGCCGTTTCCGTTTATGGGCGCTTCTTTTCGAAGACCATGGAGGTTTTGACTGGTTCGAATCCTTCGCGGGTGTAGAAACGGTGGGCATCGGCGCGGGTACTGCGGGAGGTGACGCGCAGTTTGGCGGCGCCCCGTTCCCAGCTCCATGCGGCGGCATGTTCGCAGAGGAGGCGGCCGATGCCGCGGCTGCGGTGGCCCCGACTCACGACCAGGCCGCCGATGAGGGCAAAATCGGGGCTCTGCAGGCGGCGTTCGAGGGAAATCTCAATCCATCCGACCACCGCTCCGTCCAGGCAGGCGACGAAAGCAGACTGGCGGTCGCGAACGGCGGCGGCTCGCTCGATCCAGGCCCGGATATCCGCGGAGGATCGTTCGTAGCCGAGTTCGGCGGTGAGGCGCGCCACGCTTTCGGCGTCGGACGGCTGCATTTCACGGATGGTGATCATGTCTGTGTGGTGGTGGGCCATTTCGGTGGCGGCTCTCTTCCGGTAGTGGCGGGTCAACGCTGCTTTACGATAATCTTCCCCCAGAATGAAAGACATTTTTATATCTGATCTGGCTTCTTTTGAAGAAGGAAAGCTGTTCGATGGTTTTTTCCTGGTTCTGGCCCGGCAGCTTCGCACTACCCAGTCGAACAAGCCTTATCTCAACCTGATTTTCTGCGACAAGACCGGTCAACTGGAAGCCCGTGCCTGGGAGCCGGCCGACCCCCGGATCGCCCGGGAATTCGAGCGCGGCGACGTGGTGAAGGTGCGGGGGTGCGTTCAGAAGTTCAACGACCGGCTGCAGATGAAGGTGGAGCAGCTCCGCAAGGCGCAGCCGCACGAGGTGGACAAGGCCGACCTGATGCCGGCGACGACCTACGACGTGGAAGCGTTGTGGAGCCAGTTGCAGAGCTTTGTCGAGTCGTTCACCGATCCGCATTTGAAGCTGCTGGTGAGCACGATTCTCGCCGATCCGCAGATGGCGGTGGCTTATCGCGAAGCGCCCGCCGCCAAGCAACTGCACCATGCGTGGCTGGGAGGATTGCTGGAGCACGTGATCAGCCTGCTCCGTCTGGCCGATCGAGTGACTCCGCATTATCCGATTCTTCATCGCGACCTGGTGCTGACGGGGGTGATTTTGCACGACATCGGCAAGGTCCGCGAATTGTCGTGGGACATCGGGTTTGAGTACACGGTGGAGGGCGTGCTGCTGGGGCACATCCAGATGGGAACGGCGCTGGCCGAGCGGACCATGGACAGCCTGCCCGGTTTTCCGCCCCGGCTCAAGCTGCTGGTGCTGCACATGATCCTGTCGCATCACGGGAAGCTGGAGTTCGGTTCGCCCAAGCTTCCCATGATTCCGGAATCGCTGGTGCTGAATTTTCTCGACGACCTCGATGCGAAAATGCAGGCCATGCAAAGCGAGTTTGACAAGTGCGCCCGCGAAGGCAAGCCCGCGGATGAGCTGACGGGAAGGGTGTGGGCGCTCGATCAGCGGCAATTGTTGAATACGAAGCGCTGGCTGGCGGATGAGAGTCCTGTGCTTCCCGTGGTTGAGAGCGTGGAGACGCATTCCTAAAGGGGTCGTGCCATTCGTTGCTTCCCACTCTTGCGATAGAAAGAAATCGCAAGCATGGGCATGAAAGGTTTGGAATCGGGAGGCTGGTGCATTGAAATCGCTCTTCGACACAGGTTGCCGGGAGGAACTGCAGGGGCGCGTTCAGAAGGTCCGGCCGGACACCCAGCGCCTGTGGGGGAAGATGACGGCGGCGCAGATGATCTGCCACTTGAACGACTCGTTCCTGGGAGTGATGGGAGAGAAGCCCATGGAGATTCCGCGCGGATTCACGATGTGGCCGGTTTTGAAATATGCCGCGCTCTACGCGCCGGCCAAGTGGCCGCAGGGCGTGCCCACGCGGCCGGAGTTCGATCAGTGCGGCGGCGCCGGAACTCCGCCGGCGCAGTTCGAGTCGGATGTGCGCGGCCTGCTGGAGACGATGGACAGATTCTGGCGCAGTCCCCGCGACTTTCAGTTCCGACCGCACCCGTTGTTCAAGAAAATGTCGGAGGCCCAGTGGATGCGATGGGGCTACCTGCACGTGGATCATCATTTGCGACAGTTTGGATGTTAAAGCGTCACGCCCGCTTGCGATGCCGTTCCACGTATTCCCGCAAGGCGGTATTCATCCGTGTCTGATATCCCGACCCCTGTCGCTGAAACCAGTCGATAATGTCTGCGTCAATCCGCAGCGAGAGCGGCCGCTTGATCGGCCTGAACAATGCTCCGCGCACCGCGTGAGTCCAATTCTCAACAGGAGGCATGTCGGCCGTATCGATTTCGCTTTCCGGCATCCTGGCGAGCGCATCGAGCTCAGCCTGCAACTGCGGCGTCAGGGGTTGCGGGTTACCTTTCTTCATAGTCTCGCCTCTCCTGAAGTGTCGCTCGTCTCGCGCTGATAATTCTTCCGATTTGTTTTTTGCTGTTCTCATCTTCGGGCCAGGTGTGGACGACATACAAGACCACCCTTCCATCCTGGCTGGGCGATTCAAGAGTCGTCCAACGCTCTTCGTCGGGAAAATCGTTTGGGACTGTGATTGCAAATCGATCTCCGAGAGCACGTTCGGCAAGTTCGAAGCTCACTTTATGCTTCTCGAAATTCGTCTTTGCTTTCTCAGCGTCCCAAGTCCAGCGCAAGTGCCTTCCCCGGTATCTACAATATCGTATATACAAATAGCCTCCCGAGTCAATTCAGGTCCGACCGACGCGTGGGCTACCTGGACGTGGACCTCATTTGCGACAGTTTGGTAAATAGAAACGTCCTGCGGGAATAAACCCGTCCCACTCCGGTTGGAAGATGCGGGCGTCCATCCGCTTCCTTTGTCAGGGAGCACATTTGCGGGCGCCGTTCTCGCCGTGCCAGCGGCCGGCGAATCTCCGGGAGGAAACCATCTCTATGCCTTCACCAAAGAATGCAATCAGGTACGTGTGCGCCTGCGTGGGATGCGCGGCGCTCTTCACGGTAATGGCCGGAATCGCGCAGCAAGCGACAACCGATGCGCCGGCGGGCTTCAGCACCCCGAGCTTCAACGGCGCGGCAAGCATCAGCAACGGCATCGAAGAGCCGGCGGGCGACAGCTTTGCTCTCGATCAGCAGATCTATGAACGCAACCACCAGGTGAACAGCGAGATTCATTCGGAAACGGGGCTGGGGCCGGTTTACAACGGAACCGCGTGCGTGACCTGCCACGAAAATCCCAACTCCGGAGGCGCAAGCCAGATTACGGAGTTGCGCGTGGGCCACACCGACGCCAGCGGGAATTTCGTGAACCCCACCATCTTTATCAATGACGGCAAGGACACAATCACGGGACGATCCATCGTGAACGATCGCGCCGTCTGTCCGCAGGCCGAGGAACATATTCCCGCCACCGAGAATATTCGTGCCTTGCGCGCGGTGCTCAACACACTTGGGGACGGATTTGTGGAGGCGATTGACGACAAGACCCTGATGGCGATCGCCGCCCGCCAGCCCGAGGAGAGCGGGGGCCTGATCCACGGCGAGGTGGTGATGGCGCCGGTATTCGAAGCGCCCGGCCAAACGCGGGTGGGGCGCTTCGGCTGGAAGGATCAGCACGGCAGCCTGCTCTCGTTTGTGAGCGACGCCTATTTGAACGAGATGGGCGTCACCAACCGCCTTCGCCCCAAGGACGTGACCACGGTGTGCAAGACCACCACCGATCCGGAAGACGTACCGGACGGCCTGGGGCTGGCGGACATCGACCACTTTGCGCAATTTATCCGGGGAACGATGGTTCCGCCGCGCGACATGGAACTGGCCGGGACCGATTCGGCGCAGCATGGGTTCCGGCTGTTCCGGGAACTGGGCTGCGGCACGTGCCACGTTCCGTCCATTGCCACGGCCCCGGCGGGGACGGTGGTGAACGGAGGGGCCTTTACGGTGCCCGCCGCGCTGGGGAACAAGTTGATTCATCCGTTCGGCGATTTCCTGCTGCATGACGTGGGAACCGGCGATGGAATTGTCCAGGTGGGTCCGCAGGATACGGCCTACAAACTTAGGACCGCACCGCTTTGGGGGCTGCGCACCAAGTCGCGGTTCATGCATGACCTGAAGTCGCTGTCGCTGGAAAACGCGATTGCGCGCCACAAGGGAGAGGCGGCCGAACCTTCGCACCGGTTCGGGGAACTTCCGCCCGAGGACAAGCAGGACCTGCTGGACTTTCTCAATTCGCTGTGAGCGCGGTCCGGTTCGAACTCAGGATAGGAACCAGTTCCACTGGTCTTCTGTGAGGGGCACGACGGAGAGGCGACCGATCCTGACCAGCGGCGAATCGCGGAAGAGCGGCTCGGCCTTGATGGCGTCCAGGGTCTTTGGCGTCTTGAGCTTTTTGCCGACTTTCACGCGGACGATGGGAATCCTGGGATCGGATGCATCCACACTGGTGACGGTGCCGGTGCCGACGGCGGTGCGCTCGTCGCCGGTGTGGTAGAAGATCCATTTCGTGCCTTTGGGCATTTCGCGCAGATTCTTGACCGCGGTGGGATTGGTCACGCCGTCCCACACGGTTTCCTTGTCGCGCAGGAAGTTGTCGAAGGAGTAGGCGTCGGGTTCGGTCTTGAAGAGGAAGTAGGCCATGGCGTCCAAAGTACCAAAGGGAACAGGCAATAGGGAATAGGCCACGTCCCTGTCGATGCGGGCTGCGGGCGCCTCGCATTCCACCCAATGTTCATGCGGCTTCGCGGAAGGGCTGAATTCTAGGACGGCGTTTGCGGCTGGCGATCCAGAGGTCGTAATCCATCTGCAGACCCGACCAAAAGGCTGGATGAGTTCCAAGAGCGTCCGATAGCCGCAGAGACATCTCGGCGGATATGCCGGCCCGGCCGTTGACGATGCGCGAGAGGGTTGAGCGCGTAACCCGAAGCCGCGCTGCCGCGTCCGCAATGTCCATCCCGCCGAGGTATTCCCGCAGGACTTTGCCGGGATGCGGGGGGTTGTGCATGAGCATACGATGCCTCCTAGTGGTAATCCTGATAATCGACAAGGATTGCATCCCCTGCCTCGAACGTGAATGTGACCCGCCAGTTTCCGTTCACCTTGATCGACCAGTGGCCGCGAAGATTCCCGGACAACGGATGAAGTTCCCACCCGGGAGCATCCATGTCCCGGGCAGACCGCGCACGGTTAAGAGCGAATAACTGAACCGAGAGTTTCGCCGCCTGCTTTGGCTGAATGCCCGCCTTGCTTCCAGTGAGAAAAAATCTTTCGATCCCGGCGTGGCGAAAACTCTTGATCACGCGTATAGCGTAACGCCTCACGCCTCAATCTGTCGAGATCAGTGGATCGTGGCTGGCCGTTTTCACGTAAATGGGAATCTTTCTCAGCTCCCTGCTTCTTGATTCCTGCCATTACAATCGAAAGAACATGATCCGTTTTTCCACTGCAGGCGAATCCCACGGGGAGGCTTTGATCGCGATGGTCTCGGGGATGCCGGCCGGCGTTCCGATCGATCTCGAATTCGTAAACCGCGAACTGTGGCGGCGCCAGCAGGGCTACGGCCGCGGCGGCCGCATGAAGATCGAAACCGACAAGGCCCACGTGCTTTCCGGGGTGCGCCATGGCAAGACCATCGGGTCTCCGGTGGCTATCGAGATTGTGAATCGCGACTGGAAGAACTGGGAGGAGAAGCTGCCGGTTGCGGCCGGGGATCCGGCCAAGCACCAGGCGGTGGCTTCGCCGCGCCCGGGACACGCCGACCTTGCTGGAGCGCTGAAGCATAATTTTCCCGACGCCCGTTACGTGCTGGAGCGGGCCTCGGCACGGGAGTCCACCTCGCGGGTGGCCGCCGGCGCGTTTGCCAAATTGATGCTGCGCGCGCTGGGCATCGAAATCGCGAGCCACGTGATCCGGGTGGGCCGAGTGGAACTGGAGCGTGCCGCCGCGTGGGAGGAAATTGCCGCACTGGCGGGCCGCGACGAAGTGGTGCTGGCATGCGTGGATCCTGAGACGGAAGCGCGCATGAAAGGCGAGGTCGAAGAAGCGTCGCGTACCGGAGATACCGTCAACGGCGTCTTCGAGGTGGTGGCTCACGGAGTTCCCGCGGGACTGGGAACCTACGCGACCTGGGATGAGCGGCTGGATGGCCTGCTGGCCTGGTCGGTGATGAGCCTGCAGGCGGTGAAGGCTGTCGAGATCGGGCGCGGGGTGACGGCGGCCGAGTCGTTTGGATCGAAAGTGCACGATCCGATTCATTATGCAGCGACGGACACGGGCAAGCCGACGCGGTTTACCCGGCCGCAGAATAACGCCGGCGGCATCGAGGGCGGCGTTTCGAACGGCGAGGATATCGTGGTGCGGGGATATCTGAAGCCGATTTCCACGCTGCGGCGGCCGCTCGAATCGGTACGTTTTGATACGCGCGAGCCAACCGCGGCAAGCTACGAGCGCTCCGACATTTGCGTGGTGCCGGCGGCGGGGGTGGCGGCGGAAGCCATGGTGGCGCTTACCATTGCGGGACTGGCGCACGAGAAGTTCGGCGGCGACTCACTGGTGGAGATGAAACGGAATTACGATGGATACATCGAACAAATCAGGAGCTTTTAGTCCAAAGTGAAACTAACGATCGTGAAGTACCCGGAGCCGGTGCTGCAGCAGCCAGGCGAACCGGTGACCGAATTTAACGATGAGCTGCGCAAGCTGGTTGCCGACATGTTCGAGACGATGTATGCCTCGCAGGGGATCGGCCTGGCCGCGCCCCAGGTAGCCGTATCGAAGCGCGTGACCGTCATCGACCTCAGCATGGGCAAAGATCCCGCGCAGAAACTGGTGCTGGTGAATCCCGAGATCATCTTCCAGGAAGGGCGGCAGTACGAGGAGGAAGGCTGCCTGAGTTTCCCCGACATCCGCGAGAAGGTGGTGCGGGCGTCGAAGGTGAGTATTCGCGCCCAGGACCTGGCCGGCAAGTGGTTCGAGATGGACGGGGAAGAACTGCTGTCGCGCGCCTTTCAGCACGAGATCGATCACCTGGATGGGATGTTGTTCATCTTCAGAATGAGCGCGCTCAAGCGCGATCTGGCCCTGCGCAAGATCCGCAAAATGCAGCGCGAAGGCTCCTGGTAGGTTTGTGAAGCTGGTCTTCTGCGGGACTCCCAAATTCGCTGTGCCGACGCTTAAGGCACTGCTCGCCGCAGGTCACGAAATTCCGCTGGTCGTCACGCAGCCCGACCGGCCGGTGGGACGAACCCGGGAAGTGATTGCGCCTCCGGTGAAACAGACCGCGATGGCAGCGGGGATAGCGGTAACCCAGCCGGACAAGATTCGCAACAATGCGGAATTTCGCGCGCAACTGGAGGCGATCGGGCCGGAAGCGATTGTGGTGGTCGCTTATGGGCGCATCATTCCGCCGTGGATGCTGGCGCTGCCGCGATGGGGATGTATCAACCTGCACGGGTCGCTGCTGCCGAAATACCGCGGCGCCGCGCCGATTCAATGGGCTGTCGCCATGGGCGAGGAGATTACCGGCAACACCACCATGCTGCTGGAAGAGGGGCTCGACACCGGCCCGATCCTGAAGCAGCAGGCGCTAGTCATTCGTCCGGATGAGACCGCGGTCGACCTGTTTGAGGAGATGGCCATTGGGGGGGCGCCCCTGATCGTGGAGACTCTGAGCGGGCTCCAGAACGGAACGGTAAAACCCCGGCCGCAGGATCACTCGCGGGCCACGCTCGCGCCGATGCTCGAACGGGAAGACGGGCGCATCAACTTTGACCGGCACACGGCGATCGAGATCAAGAATCGCTGGCGCGGTTTTCAGCCGTGGCCCGGGGCGTTCACAGCGCTCGATGGGAAGAAGCTGATCGCGCACAGGATGGATGTGGCTGAGGGCGTTGCCTTCGAAGAGCCGGGCGCGGTTGCGCCGGGCGAGATCGTTGTGAAGTACAAGCGCATCTTCGCGGCGTGCGCGGGGAAGACGTGGATCGAGTTGCTCGAGTTGCAGCTCGAAGGGAAAAAACGTCTGAGCGCGGCGGAATTCCTGCATGGGACGCCGCTGGCCACGGGCATGCGGCTGGGTTAGCGGGATGGCAAAGATCTCTGCCGCGCGCCGCGCCGCGCATGCAATTCTGATGGCCGTGGAAGAGGGCAAGGCGCACTCCGACGATCTGCTGCGCCATGACAGATCCATGGGATTGATGTCCCCTGCGGATCGGCACCTTACCACGGCGCTGGTGCTGGGCGTATTGCGATGGCAGATTCAGCTCGATGAATGGTTGCGAAGATATTTCACCAAGCCTGGCCTGAAGCTCGATGCGGCTGTTCGTGTGGCTTTGCGGTTGGGGGCATTCCAGCTGCTGCATCTGGATCGTATTCCGGTGCACGCGGCCATTGATGAGAGCGTGGAGCTGACCAAGCGGTCGGGCTGCCGGTCGGCTGCGGGCCTGGTGAACGCGGTGCTGCGCAAGATGGCTGTGGCCGTGGAGGCCGGCGACGCGTCCATCGAGGGTGGAGAATCGTTATCGGCGGTGGCTGCGCATCCGTCGTGGATGTTCGAACGGTGGAAGAAGTTTTTTGGACAAGAGATTGCGCGCGCCATCTGCGTGCATGATCAGAGTCCGCCGCTGCATTCGATTCGGCTGGCCGCGCCTGAGATTGAGCAAGAACTTGCGGAAGGCGGCGTGATTCTCGGTCCGGGAAAATTGCTGCGCGCCGCACGTTTGGTGATGGATGGAGATGTGGCCGCGACCGCCGCGTTTCGCGAGGGCCGCGTGCGCATGCAGGATGAAGGCTCGCAACTGGTGGCGGAGATTGCGGCGTCGGCGCTTCAGGCCGAAGCCGAAAGGATTCTGGATTGCTGCGCGGCGCCGGGAGGCAAGACGCTTATTCTCGCCGAGCGCAATTCCGGGGCGCGGATTGCGGCTTGCGAAGCGAGTCCTCCGCGGCTGAAACAACTGCGGGAGCGGCTGGAATTTCTTGGCGAGCGCGTGGATTGCCGCCTGGCCGATGCGACGGCGCTCGGCTTTGACGCCAAGTTCGATGTGGCGCTGGCGGATGTGCCGTGCAGCGGGACGGGGACATTGAGCCGCAATCCGGAGATCCGCCATCGGCTGGCGGTGGACGACCTGGCGCGGCAGGCCGAGAGGCAGCGCGCGATTGTGGCTTCCGCTTTGCGGGCGGTGCGTCCAGGAGGGCGGGTCGTTTACTCCACCTGCTCGCTGGAACCGGAAGAGAATGAGGATGTGGTGGGCGCGGTGGTTGCGGAGAATCCGAATGCGCGCGTGGTTCCGTTAAGCCGGAGTCTTGATGCGCTGCGGCATGGAGGCGTTCTTTGCGAGCACGATGACGGGCGGCTGGAGAAGTGTCTTACGCCGGAGGGGTTTCTGCGGCTGACGCCGAATGCGTTCGGGACGGATGGGTTTTTCATCGCGATGATGGAGAGAATTACGTAGAACCGCGCCGAGCCTCGCTCAGTTCGCCGGAGCTTGTCACTCTACTCGCCGGAGAGTTTCAATTCCGCATAATTCTTGCCCAGCATGGCGCAGAGGGCTTCGATGACCAGTTCATGATCCTGGCGCTGGGGCAGACCCGACACGGTCACGCTGCCTACGACGCCCGCTCCAACGACAGCCAGAGGAAACGATCCGCCATGGGTGGCGTAGTCGGCGATGAGCAGGCCCTGGCTCTCGGCGAGGGTTTGGTTTTTGAGTTTCTCTCTCAGGCCGGCAACGTAGGAGCTGTTATGGAATCGGGCGACGACGTTGCTCTTGCGGCGCACCCATTCCACGTTGTCGGGAATGGTGCCGTTCATGGCCGCATAGAACAATGGCTGGCCGAAGCGGCGCACGTCGATGACGACGGCAAGTCCGCGCTCGGCAGCCATCTGCCTCAACCGTGAGCCCAGTTCCCACGCGGTCTGGGCGTCCAAACTTGGCAATTGCAATTCCCGTTCCTGCTGCTTGATTCGTTCCAGGTCCTCGTTCAGTCCCATCGCACTCTCCGGCCAACCATTCATCCTAAGCGAAGGGGCTAACCTTCGGCTGGCTCGTCGAGAATGACTTCGGGTGTGGGCACGATGCCGAGGCGCTGGTAAATGGGCCGCATGACCACCCGGATTGAAGCCATGCGCGACCAGAACCAGAGCGATCCGAGAATGCAGGCAATGCCGCTGATGATGACGGTGCGCGGTGCGCCGATGGCGTGCGCCAGGGCTCCGGCCAGGAGGCTGCCGAAGGGCGCCATGCCGACGAAGGCCATGGTGTAGTAGCTCATCACACGTCCGCGCATCTTCTCGTCGACCAGGGTTTGCAGAATGGTGTTGCTGGTGGTGACGCCCTGCATCATGCCGAAGCCGGTCACGAACATCATGATCATGGAGAGCCACAGGTGGTGCGAGAATCCAAACGAAATGAGGCCGGCGCCGAAGATCGCGGCTCCGATGGGAATGATCTTCAACAGGCCCCGAACCGAGCGGCGCACGACCAGCAATAGGGCGGAGGTGAGGGAGCCGACGCCGACCGCTCCCATCAGGAATCCGAGGGTGTGGGCCCCGCCGTGCAACACCTGGGCCGCAAAGACGGGCATGAGCACCATGAAGGGCCATCCCATCAGGCTGATCAGCGCAAACAGAAGAAGGATGCTGCGGATGGGAACAGACTCCGCTACGTAGATCCATCCCTGCCGGAGCTGCGCCATCATGGTTGCGCGCTGCTGGGGTTGGGTGTCGTGCGCGACGCGCATCATCAGGAGCGACGCAATCACCGCGATGTAGCTGACGCCGTCGACCAGGAAGCACCAGCCTTCGCTGGTCGCCGCGATCAGCAGGCCTGCGAGTGACGGGCCAACGAGGCGAGCAGTGTTGACCATCGAGGAGTTGATGGCGATGGCGTTGGAGAGATCGGCGCGATCTTCCACCATGCGGATCATGAACGACTGGCGGCCGGGCATGTCGAAGGCGTTGATCACGCCCTGGGTCGCGCTGAGGAACAGGACTTCGGGGATGTTGATGCGATGGGAGAGTGTGAGCCAGGCGAGGACGAGGGACTGGAGCATGGCCAGGGCCTGGGTCCACACCAGCACCTTGCGGCGATCGATGCGGTCAACGATGACTCCGGCCAGCGGGGCCAGGAGGAATGTGGGAATCTGGCCGGCGAATCCGACTGTGCCCAGCAGCAGCGACGACCTGGTCAAGCGGTAGACGAGCCAGGACGTGGCCACGCGGGTCATCCAGGTGCCGATGAGCGAAATGCTCTGGCCGCCGAAGAAGAGGCGGAAATTACGATGGCGCAGCGCGCGCCAGGCGTGCGACAGGCCGGGGCTGTTCTCCGCGGTTTCGGCCGCCGATGGGGCTGATTGGGGTTCTTGCGCCATTTCCTGCTTTTTAGATGCGGCGCCTGCGGGATCGGCGCCGCTACTTCGCAACGGTCAGTTTCACCGCGGTGTTCTGGTCGACACGGGCGCCGGGGGGCGGTTGTTGCGCGACCACGGAGCCGGGCGACACGGGCGGTTTGGGCGCGGTGTTGGCGGCGCCGACGTCGGGGATGTGGACGTCGACGAATATGGGAGGCGGGCCCTTCAAGCCGACGCGCGCGAGCGCCACCTGCGCGGCGACGATCGGCACTCCGCTGAAGTCGGGCATTACGAATCCATCGGGCGCATCGGTTGCGGGGGCGGCCACAAGGAGGTTGATGCTGGGGCCGGCAATTCCCTGCGCGTGGGGCGGCGGGTCCTGCGCGAGGACGGTGCCTTCGGGCTGGTCAGCGTAAGGCAACTGCGCGGTGGCGCCCACGGCGAGTCCCACGCGGCGGAGTTTCAGCGCGGCCATGCGCTCATCGACGCCCACCATGTCGGGGACTTCGACTTTCTGCGAACCCAGGCTCTCGGCGACGCGCACGCGCCATTCGCGGCGAACCACGGTGCCGGCCGGCGGCGACTGGGTGAGGATGTGGCCGGGCGCGACATCGGAGGAGTAGTAGCGATTGTCCACTTCGAGGTTGAGACCAAGCCCCGTGGTCTGGCTGCGCGCGTCGGCGACGGTCATGCCTTTGAGCGACGGTACCTGCACTTCGGCGCCGTGGATCACGAAGTGCATGGTGATGATGGCGGCACCGAGCGCCACGGCCACGAGGATCATGATCAGAGACGCCACCTGAAAGAAATTGACGAGCGGGCGGCGCAAGCTGGCGGGACTCATGGTTCCGGCTCCCCGTCGGGGTAGACGATCTCGTATTCGACCCTGGCCGCTTTTTCCAGCATTAGCGAGACGGAGCAGTATTTGTTCTTGGAGAGTGCGACCGCATCTTCCACCGCTTTTCGGCTGAGCTTGCCGCGCACCGCGTAGGTGAGCTTGATGTGGAGGAAGACGCGAGGGGGCGCGGTGGCCTGCTCTGCAACGGCGGAAACGCGCAGGCCGGTGAGCGCCTGGCGTTTCTTTTTGAGGATGCTGACGACGTCGACCGAAGTGCAACTGCACAGGGCCATCAGGACGGCTTCCATGGGGCTGGGCCCGTGGGCGTGCGCCGAATCGGCATCGAAGACAACGGTGTTGCCGCTTTCCGTTTTGCCTTCGAAGACATCGTCGTGCTTCCATTCGCTCTGAGCGATCATTGATTTTCCCTTCAATTTATCGCAGGTTATCGGTCGCGGGCTCGGGGTGAATGGTTACTCTCGACACCTCGGGGCATTCGATCTTGAAGCGGTCTTCGAGCGCCGTGATCACTTCGTGGACGCGATGCATGGGCAGTTGGTCGGGCAAGGTGCAATGGCAGGAGAGATCGACGTGGTCGCCGGCACGCCGGACCGTGATCTCATGCACGTCCTCAACCTCGCCGAAGTTCTTCGCTGCCGCTCGCAAAGCGACTTCGATGCGGCGATCTTCCACGACGACTTCCTCGGGCTGCTCGATGGTGGCGGGCTCGCTCTCGATATGAGTGAGCACGGAATCGATTTCGGGCGTCTTGCGCAGAATCTCAGCTTCCATCGCGGTGACGAAGTTGTGCGCCTCGAGCAGAGGCATGTTTTCGTTGAGCTCGACGTGCTGTTCGACGCGCAGGCGGCCGTGATGGGACTGGACGCTCAATTCGTGCACGCTGACGTTGTTGCGTGCGGCCACGGCGCGCACGCGATCGAAGATGCTGTCGGCGCGGCCGGCGCGCGGGACGGTGTGGATGACGACATCGGCGTTGGGCAAAGTACGCTGAACGGCTTCAGTGGCCGCGCGCACCAGTTCGCCGGTGTGTTCAAAGGTGAAGTGGCGGGGCAGGGCAATGGTGAGATCGGCGAAGTGCGCGGCTCCGGAGCGGCGCACGCGGGCCTGCTCTACCGCGAGGACTCCGGAGACCTGCTCCACTTCGTTGATGATCTGCCGGCGGGTATCGGCGGAGATCTGGTCCATGAGGACGCCGACGGTTTCGCGCGTGAGCCGGAAGGTGATGCGTACGATCATGAGCGAAACCGCGATGGCGGCGACGGGGTCGGCCTGGCGCAGCCATGGAACGTCGAACCGCGTGCCCAGCCAACTGGCGCCCAATCCGGCCAGCACGGCAAGGGTGGACCAGATGTCAGAGGCGAAGTGGAAGGCGTCGGTAGCAAGCGCCGGCGAACCGGTTCGTTCCGCAACGGCGCGCAATTGCCGGGAGCGCCAGAAGTCGACGGCAATGGAAGTGAGGAGCACCAGCACCGGCCAGATGGAGTGGTGCAGTTCGACGTTCCCGCTCCGAATGCGCGCCACCGCTTCCCAGATGATCCATGCACAGGAGACGACCATCAGGCCGGCTTCCGCGAGCGAGGAGATATTTTCGATTTTTCCGTGGCCGTAAGTGTGGTCTTCGTCGGCGGGCTTGTCGGAGACGCGCACGGAGAAGAAGGTGAGGGCGGCGCCGGCAAGGTCGAGCGCGGAGTGGGCGGCGTCTGACAGAACGCCGAGGGATCCGGAGACGATTCCCGCGGCGAGCTTGAGCAGCGTCATAGCCGCAGCGGCGAGCATGGAATGGAGCGCCACGCGCCGTTTTTCGGCGGAGAAGCCAGCGAGGCTGGTTACGGCGGAACTCATTGCATCCTTAGAGTACTAGCGGCCGCGCGGCGGTGTACAACCCGGCGATTCCGAAGGTATAGGGCTGCCAGGCGCAATCAACGTAACCGGCGGCGCGCATCATTGCGAGCATGGCGGAAGGCGGCGGAAAGTTGCCGACCGAGCTTGGCAGGTAGTTGTAGGGACCTGGCTTGTTTCCCGGGACGGGGCCGGAGATGAGCCGCCCGATGGCGGGCAGCACGCGGCGAAAATAGATTGCGTAGGCTTTTCCGATCAGGCCGCCGGGTTCGCTGAAATCGAGGATGCCCAACTGGCCGCCGGGCTTGAGGGCGCGATGGAACTCGCGGAGGCCGGCGTCGTAGTTGGCGAGATTGCGAAAGCCGAAGGCGCTGACGATCAGGTCGAGGGAGGCGGGGCGCAGGGGCAAGTGCAGAGCGTCGGCCTCGAGGGCAATCGCGCCGCGGCCTTCGAATTTGCGCGCTCCCCGGACGAGCATGGCGCGCGCAAAATCGGCAGCGAGGACAGGGCGGGCATGGCGCGGGCGAAGTTTCAGCAGGGCCATGGTCATGTCGCCGGTGCCGCAGCAGATGTCGAGAACGGCGGCGTCGGGGTTGGCGAGGATGGTACGGAACCGGCGTGCTGTCCGTCGCCACCACAGGCGATCCACGTTGGCTGAGAGCACATGGTTCAGCAGGTCGTAGCGCGGCGCGATGGAGTTGAACATCTGCTGCACGGCGGCGGCGGCGCTGGTCTCGTTGTCCGCGCCCATCGGTTTTGCGCCAGTCGTCGTCATCCAGGTCTCCGATTGCATGATTTCGAACATCCAGGTTTGTCCATCCAATCCTAGCGACAGAAAAAAGCCGTGAGGGTTAATGGGATTAGGACGAAGGCTTCAGCGAAGAACGAGTGGGTTGAGGGCCACGAGTTCGAAGATCAGGAAAAGCCTTCTATGAAGATTGTAGGATGTCTTCGTCGTTATCGAGGGCCACGGAAGATGGTGGATAAACAAGCGGTCCGAGGCCTAGTGTTCATGGCCACGCTCGCCGATAAACAAACCGAAGTCCCATGATCACGACCGTCGAGTGCGAGATAACCCGAGTGGACGAAGCCCCGGGCAGGCCTTCCGAGTTCCGGTACCTTGCCCGCCAGCCGATTCTCGACCGGAAGGGCGCGGTACGGGGGTACGAACTGCTTTATCGCGACGGGCCGGGCTCGATGTTTCGCGGCGATGGCGACCTGGCCACGCAAACCATGATCGACAACACACTTCTGTTCGGACTGCAGAATCTGACCAACGGACTGCCGGCGTTTGTGAACTGCACGGACGACACGCTTATGGGGCAGGAGATCCGGGTGCTTTCGCCGGCCGTGACAGTTCTGGAGATCCTGGAGACGGTGGAGCCGAGTGCGGGTGTGATTGACGCGTGCCGGCATTTGAAAAGCGCGGGCTATCGCCTGGCTCTCGATGATTTCCTGTACCGGAGGGACTTCGAGCCTCTGATCGAAATGGCGGATTTCATCAAGATCGACTATTTGAATTCAAGCGTGGAACAGCGACGGGAAGTGCTCCGCCACCTCGACAAGTTTCACGGAACCCTGCTGGCCGAGAAGATCGAGACCAAGGCGGAATATGACGAAGCGTGCGGGGACGGGTGCACCTTGTTTCAGGGGTACTTTTTCTGCAAGCCATCGTTTCTGAAGAAGGGGCGGGTGCCGGCGAACCGGTGCGTTCATCTTGATCTGCTCAAGATGCTGCAGGAGCAGCCTCTCAATCTGCCCCGGATCAGCGATGTCATCAAGTCGGAGCCGTCGCTCGCTTATCGCGTGCTTCGCTACGTCAATTCGCCCATCTGCGGGATGCGGCAAACGGTGACGTCAATTCAATCGGCGCTTCTCACCATCGGAGACGACCTGATTCGCCGCATCGGGACGCTCGCGGTCACCAGCGAACTCAACGCGGGGCCGTCGCCCGAAATTCTGCGCATGGCCCTGGTGCGAGCCAGATTCTGCGAGATCACATCGCCTTTGTGTTCCTTCGACAGCACGGAGCAATATCTTCTCGGGCTGTTCAGCCTGCTGCCGGCGATGCTGCAGACTCCCATGGAAGAGGCGATCTCCGGATTGTCGCTGAGCGGGCCGATTCGCGAAGCGTTGCTGGGAATCTCGAATCCGTTTCGCTGCCCGCTCGAATGGATTGAGTTGCATGAGCGGGGAGAATTCGACAAGGCAGACGCGCTGGCAAAGATGCATGGTTTCGCACGAAGGCTTCTCGGCGACCGGTTCACCCAGGCCACACTGTGGGCGGATCAGTTGTTGTGCGAGTAAATGCGACTTTCCACGCAGTCGATCCAGGGCCGCCGTCCTGCTGTAGACTGGGCACGCCGACAGGAAGGAGCGACACATGGCAGGTGGCAATAACGCAGCCTTCATTGCGAACACGAAGGAATATATCCGCACCCATCAGTTGATGATCAGCCCGCAGGGAATCGGGTCGCAGGGGCTGAATGCAGGACTGATGGATATCGACCTGGTTTCGATCGATCCCAAGAATGCCCAGTTCATCCGCCTTGAAAACTATCTGATGCGCCCCGCAAAGGGCAAGGAAACTGCGCCGGTGAAGGCGTTCTATCTTCCCGCGATTAACGACAACACCTCCACGCTGGCAATCGGAGTGGGCGCCAATTACATCTTTACGGCGGACCTGAGCGGATGCCTGTTTGCTGCTTACGGACCGAGCGCCGACAACATTACCGTGGAACATGTGAATGTGCGAAACGCTGCGCAGGCCGTGGTTCCGATCCTGCCGCGTGCCCAGGCGATCTTTGCGGCCAACTATGGGTTCTACAAGCTTCTCTCTCCGGTTGTCGTTCCCAACGCGGATGCGAACCATGTAAAGGTCTATGCCGCCAATTCCTCAGTCGTCGGCGCCAAGATTGGCGGAGCATGGAATTTTTGGTACAAGCCTTCCATGACGACGATAGCGATGCTCTGACATTGACCGGGCGTTGCTGCAGGTGCGGATCTTGCCGTCACGCAAAGCCGCCTCAGTCCTGGTGACTGAGGCGGCTATGAATTGCGATCGGTGGGGAGAGTTACTGGCGCGCCACCTGTCCGGCGACGTCGGGCGTCGGGGGGACAGCGGCCAGCACTTCGGCTTCGGTGGGAACGGCGGCCGGCAGCGGGGTCTCGAGCGCCAGGGCCAGCACTTCATCCATGTAGTCCACAAAGTGCAGCTTCATGGAGTTCTTGATGTTGTCGGGAAGCTCGGCTACGTCCTTCTCGTTCCCGCGCGGAAGGATGGCCTGGAAGATGCCGGCGCGCAAGGCAGCCAGCAGCTTTTCTTTCAATCCACCGATCGGGAGGACCTTGCCGCGCAGCGTGATTTCGCCGGTCATGGCGATATCGCGGCGCACGGGAATCTTGGCGAGGGCGCTGGCCAGCGCGGTTGCCATGGTGATGCCCGCCGACGGACCGTCCTTGGGAATCGCGCCTTCGGGCACATGCAGGTGCAGGTCGACGTTGCGGTAGAACTCGCGCGACAGCCCCAGGGCCTGCGCCTTGCTGCGAATGTACGCCAGCGCGGCCTGCGCCGATTCCTGCATCACGTCGCCGAGTTGTCCGGTAATGGTGAGCTTGCCCTTGCCGTCCAGCACCTGGACTTCGGTGGTGAGGATCGACCCGCCCACTTCGGTCCATGCCAGGCCGGTGACCAGGCCCACTTCGCTCTTCTCGTGGGCTTCAGAATCGCGGAACTTGGGCACACCGAGGAAGTCGACGATGTTTTGCCCGGTTAATTCTTCCTTGTGCTTGGGACCGCTCTTCACAACTTTGCGCGCCACTTTGCGGCACACGTTGCCGATTTCGCGCTCGAGGTTGCGGACGCCCGCTTCGCGGGTGTAATAGCGGATGATCTCGAGGATTGCGTCGTCTTTGAAGGCGATGTTCTTGTCGCTCAGGCCGGTTTGTTCGCGTTGCTTTTTCACCAGGTATTGCTTGGCGATTTCGAGTTTTTCGTGCTCGGTATAGCCTTGCAACCGCAGGATCTCCATGCGGTCCTGCAGAGCTGCGGGAATGGTGTGGGTGACATTGGCGGTGGCGATGAAAAGGACCTGCGAAAGGTCGTAGTCCACGTCGAGATAGTGATCCTGGAACGTGGTGTTCTGTTCCGGATCGAGGACTTCAAGCAGCGCCGATGCCGGGTCGCCGCGGAAATCCGATGCCATCTTGTCCACTTCGTCGAGCAGGAAAACGGGGTTCTTGGTTCCCGCGCGCTTCATGTGCTGGATGATCTGCCCCGGCAGCGCCCCGATATAGGTGCGGCGGTGGCCGCGAATTTCGGCCTCGTCGCGCACTCCGCCCAGGGAGAGCCGCACGAATTTGCGTCCGGTGGCCTTGGCGATCGACATGCCCAGCGAGGTTTTGCCCACGCCCGGAGGCCCGGCAAAGCACAGGATCGAGCCTTTGGGATTTTTCACCAGCTGGCGCACCGCGAGGAATTCGAGGATGCGGTCCTTGATCTTCTCCAGGCCGTAGTGGTCTTCGTTCAGCACCTTCTCGGCGTACTCGATGGAGCGGGTTTCCTTGGAGCGCTTCTTCCACGGCACGGCCAGCAGCCAGTCGATGTAGTTGCGGCTCACTGTGGACTCGGCCGACATGGGCGGCATGGCTTCCAGCTTCTTCAGCTCCTGGACAGCCTTTTCGAGCACATCCTTGGGCATGCCGGCGGCTTCGATTTTCTTGCGCAGCTCATCGAATTCGCTCTTTTCGCCGCGGCCCAGCTCTTTCTGGATGGCCTTGATCTTTTCGTTGAGGTAGTACTCTTTTTGGGCGCGCTCCATTTGGCGCTTGACGCGCGACTGGATGTTGCGGTCGAGGTCGAGCTTTTCGATCTCCACGTCGAGCACGTCGGCGATGCGGGCCAGGCGGGCGGCGGGATCGAAGATTCCCAGCAGTTCCTGCTTCTCCTCGATGCCGAGCTGCAGGTTGGCGGCGATGATGTCGGAGAGCTTGGCGGGCTCGTCCATGCGCACCGTGGCGATGATGGTTTCGTAATTGAGCGACTGCTGCAGCTTGACATACTGCTCGAACAGGTTGGTCACACGCTGCATGAGCTGCTCGACCGCCGGCGTCATCTCAAATTGCGATTTGGCGGTGCGCACGGTGGCCACGAAGAAGCCGTCGCGGTCGTTGACCTCGGTGGACTTGGCGCGTTCCACGCCCTCGACCAGCACCTTGATATTGCCATCGGGCATTTTCACGCTCTGCACGATATTGCAGATGGCGCCGACCTGGTAGATTTCCTTGGCCTTGGGCTCGTCGATGGAGGCGTCATGCTGGGTGGCGAGAAAGATCTTCCGGTCGCCGTTGAGTGCCTCTTCCAGGGCGCGCACACTCGATTCGCGGCCCACAACGAAGGGCGTCATCATGTAGGGGAAGATCACCATGTCCCGGATAGGCATCATGGGCAATTTACGGAGCTCGGATTTCTCGCGGGAAGCAGTCATAAGGACACCTTCACAAAGGAACGGAACGGCAACAAAGGTATTGGACGCGCGAGACAGCCTCCGGCTGCAGGTCGAAGAGAACGGCTCATGTTGGGATTGTACAGCGGATTGAAGATGGGGTCGGGATTGCCGGCGGAGCCAAACGGTCCCAAATGATGAGAAAGATGCCGGGAATCCAACCCGATCCCCGGCATGTTTTGAAAGGACTTACTTCCCGCCGAGACCCTTGGGACTGCCGAGTCCAGTGCAGAGATCGTATCCGCCGACGCTGAAGCTGCCCGAATAGTAGTTGCAGGCTCCATAGGTGATATCCCAGAAATCGGAGGCGTACACCGAGTGGTTGGCGTAATCGGAATACATTTTGGTCAGTTCGGCCTGGGTAGAGACGGCAAAATGGCCCGACGCGGTCGAGGCGGCGTTGACAACGCCGGCCCAGAGCGGAGTCGCCAGGCTGGTTCCCCCGACCAGCCACCAGTTACTGGGGTTGCTCTGTCCCTCGATGGGGAAGCTGTCGTATTCCCAGACGCCGTTGTTGGGGTTGGCGTCCGCCGAAACATCGGGCAGAGCACGCGATCCCTGGGTGAGGTAGGGCGGAAGAGCCATCTGGTATGAGGGAGTGGGCTCATAGGAGCTTAAACCGCCTCCCGCGTCGGACCAGGCAATCTCCTGGATGAGGTTGCCGGTGTTCAAGCTGCGAGCGGTGGAGGTGCCGCCGACGCCGATCACATTGGGAGACGCGCTGGGATAGATTGTGCCCGTCGCATCGCCGGTAGCAGCGAAGAAGACGACGTTTTTCCCTGTGAACAGAAAGTCGTAATCGCTTTCGTTGGAGAACTCGGCGCCGCCCCAGCTCATGGAGACTTCGCCTTTGCCATTCGCGGCCGAGGGGCAGGCACCGGCATGCCCGCAGCGCACCAGGTTGGCCGCGACGAGGACGGCCGAGAACAGGTCGGTGAAGGAGTTGGTGTTGGCTTCGACCAGGTAGATCATGGCGCGTGGCGCCATGGCATGGGAGTACTCGATATCGAGCGCTTCTTCCAACTCCCAGTTGCCGGTGGGGTCGGTTGCGGGCTTAGTTCCGGACGCATAGACCACCTTGAACTTGGCTGGGTCGAAGGGGAGGCCGAACTGGGCCGAGAAGAAGGCGAAATCGTGGGCCGCAACGGGATCGTCATAGGCGTCCACGATGGCGATGGTCTGGCTTCCGCCATTTGGTGTGTTGGTGGTGGAATTGGGATTGCAGCCGCGGATGGGGGAGACGATCCGGTACACGCAGGCAAGGGAGGCGGGAGTTTCATAGCCATATCCGAGAGTCGGAGGAGCTTCCGATGGGCCCAGGTCCGGGGGAATGACCAACCGCAGGTTGGTGTGAGCTTTGAGCCCGCGATCTTCGGCGTTCAGTTGGTTTGAGGAAGGAATGATGACGGTTCCGGGGGCGTAATGGCGTCGTTCCTGGGCCCGCGCCGAAAGCACGAGGGAGCCGATTGTCAGGCCAAGAATCGCGACCTTGAAAGGGTGGATGCGATGGCCGGCGAGATCTAGAGTCTTGAAGAGGGGAAGCGTTGGCCGAAACATGAGAAGGTACCTCCAGAAAGCGGGTAGAAAGGTAAACGTGACCGCTCTACGGGCGGATTGAAGAGCGGACTCGATTCTGGAAGGGGCGGTCCAGAGACGAGGTTCTGCATCAGCGATCGTGCAAGACAGCGGGGACCGTTCAGCCGGCGGAGAATGTCCTTAATCGTGGACCCCGGCGCGCTGAGAGGATTTAAGACAAAAAAGGGAATTCTGCAGAGGTGGCATCGCCGGCAAAAATTTCGCCGGTCGAGAGTACAGTACGGAGGAGGCTGGAGGAAAGTCAAGCCACTTTCGGGGGATGAAAGTGGCCAATACGAGGGAGCGGCTGTTTCAAAAAACGGTCAACCAACTGGGTTGGGTCAAAGTCCCCGCCATGCTTCGGGTGCAGGTTTATGCGCATTCAAGGTGACACCGCTGGGTAATTCTGTTCCCTGCCGGTTTTTTTCCGGCACAAGCTGGCCGGGGGGCGGGCAATCTCTCCGGTTTCCACTGTACTTCCCACGGAAAGAGCGCTTGGGAACGGAGCGGGTGCGAACGGGAGGCTTGATGCGGTGGCAGCCGACTGGATTTGACCGTCCAGGGGCATGCGGCTTTCATGTCTCGCACTTTTCCGGCGCGACTACACCTGGTTTTTAAGCTTCGTGCGCAGTGGGAACATGGGGCTGGGGGACGAGTTCGGTGAGGGCGATTCCGGCCAGGATTAGAAGAGCGCCGCCGGCCGGCCGGAGGCCCAGACGCTCTCCCATGATCAGGAACGACGTGATCCACGCGAAGACCGGCTCCATGGTCATGATGAGCGCGGTGTGCGTTGAAGGCAGAATCGACTGAGCCCAGCTCTGAATGGAAAATGCCGCGGCCGTGGCGAGAACCGCGGCAATCGCGAGGGCGGCCATGAGGCCCGGCGTCCATTCCAGGTGCGGGCGCTCGATGAAGGGCAGGCTCACCGCCATGAACAGGGCGCAGAATCCTACCTGCAACAGGGCAAGAGGCTGAAAGGCGATGCGGGGCGAGACGTGGCCGAGCGCGATGCAGTGAAATGCAAATCCGATCGCGCAGCCGAAGGTCAGCACGTCGCCCAGGTTGATGGAACTAATGTCGGGCAGAAGGCTCCGAAAGCCCCCGGCTGAACCGGCCGCGGCGGGCACGGTGAGGAGAATGATTCCTGCGAAGGCCAGCAGGGCGCCCAGAAAGGCATTCCAGCGCGGGGGCCGTCCGCCGGGCGGGCGCAGTCCGGGGATGGTCGACAGCAGCGGCACCAGCACCACGAGAAGGCCGGTGATGAAGGCGGATTTCGACGGCGTGGTACGCGCCAGTCCCAAAGTTTGAAATTGATACCCGGTGGCCAGACAGAGCCCCACCAGGGCCCCCAAAAGAACCTGCCAGCGCCGGATTCCGCGCCAGTAGCGGTGATACCCGATCGCCATGACGGCGAAGGCCAGGGTCATTCGCACCAGGTTGAAGGCCGCCGGGGTGGCGTGGGCGAGCGCTCCCTTGATGAGCACGAAGGTCGAGCCCCAGACGGCGACCACGAACAGCATCAGCAGATAGGCGCGGAGCTTCATTGGGCAGTGGGGAGTTCGTAGTTCTTAGTTCACAGTTCGAGCCTTCAGTTGGCGGATTCCGGTTCAATGAGTGTCACACATCAGGCCCTGTGGGCCGAAAGCAGCGACACCCTGGTGTGTGACCGCTGAGGTGAAAGGCGAAGGGCCGCGCGAGGGCGGCCCTTCGGGATGCTTCTGGTCTATGCAGCGGTTTAGAAGTGCAGTGGCGGCATTCCCTGGAGAAGGAATTCGTAGCGCGGGCGCAGCGAGTCCGGGCCGGAGGTTATGGTGCTGTTCAAGTGAATCAGCGCGTAGCCTTCCTGAGTATATTTCGGCCACGACGGCAAACCGCCGCCGTTGGGATCGCCGGTCTTGGCGAAGTTGGTCCAGTAAGTCATGACGGCGTCGCTGAGCTTGCGATCTTCGGGCCTCACTTCCCAGCCGGGGCGAGTGTCCAGCGTGCCAAAGACATACTCGATATCGTCGGAATGGAACGCGAATGTGCCGGGGTGGTACTTGCTGGGGGTCGCGGCAAGTTCGAAGTGATAGCGATAGACGGGCGCTTCGCCGGTCTTGAGATGGGCTTCGATCCATCGCCAGGTGCCGAGGGCGATGAACTGGTCGCTCCCGAAATCGATCGACGAGCGGAGAGCCTGGGCGTCATCGTCGCCGGGATAGAGCTTGAGGAAATCGGCGGCGCGGTCCTTGAACAGCTTGGTAGCCATTTCTTTCCACTGGTCTGCGGTCATGCCGTTCCGGGCGAAGAAGTTGCCTTCGTCGGCATTCCATCCGGCGATGAGCGGAACGTGCGCCTGCTTGCCGGCCGCGTAGGTGTCATCCACTGGCTCGGTGAGCACTTTTCCATCGACATCGGGCGGGAAGCCGGATCCCTGCCTGGCCTTGACGGCATCGAGGATAGCCTGTGTGGACATGGCGCGCAGGTCGGCCAGCGATTTGGCACTGGTCGAGGCCACCCACTCGGAATCCTTAATTTCGCGCTCGGCCAGCGTGTCGTAGTTGAGAGTGCCGCGCCCGACCGCGCCGCCGCTTTCGCCGATGGCCTTGTGGAACAGGCCTTTGGCCATGGGAGATGCCATGAGCGTGCTCACCGCAAAGGAGCCGGCGCTCTCGCCGAAGATGGTTACGTTGCCGGGGTCGCCGCCGAATCCGGCGATGTTGGCTTTGACCCATTGCAGCGCGGAGATCATGTCCATCAGGCCGTAGTTGCCGGACGCCCCGTCGGCTTCCTTGGCGAGGTCTGCCGTGGCCAGAAATCCGAACACGCCGAGGCGATAGTTGATGGTGACCAGGACGACGCCCTTGAGGGGCATGAAGTCGCCGTTGTGGCGCGGCTCGGAGCTTGCTCCGCCGGAGAATCCGCCGCCGTGTATCCAGAACATGACCGGCAGCTTGCTCTTGTCGGTTGCGTCGGCAGGCGCATAGACGTTGAGAAAGAGGCAATCCTCGCTGGGGGCGCCGTCCAGAAAGACCATATCTTCGAAGACGCGGCCCTGGGCGCAGTGCGCGCCGTATTTGGTGGCGTCGCGATCGCCCTTCCACTTGGCCGCGGGCTGAGGAGCTTTCCAGCGCAGGTCGCCGATCGGCGGGGCGGCGTAGGGCAAGCCCAAAAACGCCTTTACCTTGCCGTCGTTGATGGTCTTTCCGTGAACTTTGCCCTGTTCTGTTTTGACTGTGAGCGAATCGGCATGAGCGAACGAGGGCATTCCCAGCAAAGATACTGCAGCCAGGACACACCAAGCCTGAAAACGAAAACGCATCGAAAATTCCTCCGGAGATACGTTATCAGGACGGGATGGGAGGGGCGGGAGTTTCGGTTGTCACAAGGCAGTGGTCAATCGTCAGACGCAATCACTGCATAGGCATCGCACCTGATATAGGCTGGTTCAGATGGAAGAACCCCTTAACAACAGCAAACGTGGTGGTATCGCACGAGTGTTCATGTTCTCCAGGATGGATCTAGCGGTACTTCCGTTTATCTTTGCTGGGCTCGGCGCAGCATTTATCAGTTCAATGGGAGCCATGGCCCTTGGATACGACTCGCGGCCGAGGGATTTCCGCGCCATAATCTTCTACGCTTCACTGTTTCTCTTGTTTCCGACGTTTCTGATCGCACTGCTTCAACGCCGCTGGGCATCGCTACCCCTTTGGATGTGTACCCTCGTCATCCTTGCACCTGCGTTCGTGCACATGAACTCAATGTTTGCGGAGAGCAGCATCAAAGGCGAGCTCGAATTATTGGGTGTAGCACTCCTGACTCAAGTTGCCAGACTGATCCGAGGCAACCATCCTGAGAAGCGCACTTAAGAGCGTTAGATACGATCGTCGGCTGACGACAATACGCAGGCCAACCTACATGATCTCCGTTGCCAGCAGGTCGGCAATGGTCTCGCGGCGGCGGATGAGGCGCGTCTTGCCGTTTTCGATCAGCACCTCGGCGGCGCGGGGGCGCGTGTTGTAGTTGGAGCTCTGCGCCATGCCGTAAGCGCCGGCGTCAAGCAGCGCGACGAGATCTCCTGGCTGGATGGGCGCGAGCTTGCGGTCGCGGGCGAAGAAATCGCCAGTCTCGCACACCGGGCCTACCACATCAACCGTACGCGCGCGACCGGGGCGCGGCTTGACCGGCACGATCTCGTGATAAGCCTGGTAGAGGGCGGGGCGGATGAGATCATTCATCGCGGCGTCGGTGATGATGAAAGTCTTGGTGCCGTTCTTTTTTACCTGAAGGACGCGGGCCACCAGCGCGCCGGCCTGGGCCACAAGGAAGCGTCCGGGCTCAAGCAGCAAACGGCCCTCGAAACCTTCGAGCGCGGAACTCACAGCGGCGGCGTAGGCTCGGACATGTGCCGCGGGATCGAAGCTGCCGCCATGATAGTCAATACCGAGGCCGCCGCCGGCATCCACCGATTTCAACTCAATGCCTTCGCGGCGGAGTTGACGGACCAGTTTATTGAGGCGCTCGAGAGCCGCGCCAAACGGATCGGCGGAGCGGATCTGCGAGCCGATGTGCACGCTTACGCCGTGCGATTCGAGCCAGCGGTTGCCTTTCACGCGGCGATAGATCGAGAGCGCGCGGCGGATGTCGATGCCGAACTTGTGCTCGCGAAGGCCGGTGGAGATGTAGGGATGGGTTTCGGCGAAGACGTCGGGATTGACGCGGAGAGCGAAGCGGGTTTTGCGTTTCAACTTGCGGGCGCGCGCGGCGAGAAGTTCGAGTTCCGCTTCGCTTTCGACATTGAATTCGAGAATGCCGCTCTTGACAGCGAGATCGATTTCAGCGGCGGTCTTGCCGACTCCGGAAAACACGACGCGCTCGACTGCGTCAGGGGCGGCGGCGATCACGCGTTCAAGTTCTCCGCCGGAGACGATGTCGAAACCGGCTCCATGAGCGGCGAGCAGTTTGAGAATCGCCAGCGCCGAGTTCGCCTTGACGGCATAGCACACCAGGTGATCACGGCCGGCGAGGGCTTCGTGAAACATACGAAGGCGCTCGATCATCTGATCCGCGGAATAGACATACAGGGGAGTGCCGAAGCGGCGCGCGAGGGATTCGAATGAGACGGCGCCGCAGGAAAGTGCGGCCCCCTGCTTCGGGTAGGTGAACGGGCGGGACGATGCGGCGCGGGCAGAAATCAAGAGCTGTTTCCTGGAGGAGAATTTGCTGTCTCGAGCCTACAGCATGGAGATGACTGGATCGCCGGAACGTCAGCCTTCGAATTGGCGCAGCCATGGGGCGAGAAAATCAGCGACCGTTTCGGGCTGCTCGTACGCGGCGAAATGGCCGGCATCGGGGACCAGGTGGAAGGCGCAGCCACCGGGCGCGGCGCTGAAGGCTTCCATGTCGGCGGCAGCGATCGCGGTGTCTTCGCCGCCGGCGACGGCCAACACCGGCACGATGATCTCTTCGACTGTCGGGATGGAGTCGGGACGCGTGGCGAGGCCGGCCTGCACGGCAATAAACGCTTCGGGAGTGATGGTCATACGCGACCGGCATTCCGCCACGATTTCGGGGCGGCGCCGCCGCGAGGCTTCGCCGATGAGCAGATTCGCCATGCCGTCAAACAGCGCCGAAACGCCGGACTCGCGGGCGATGGCGATATTGGCGGCGCGCTTGACCAGGGCCGGTTCGGTGTCCGGCTGCGGCTTGGAGCAGATAAACGCCAAACCTTTCATTCGCTGCGGGGCCCTTCGCGCCAGTTCCAGCATGACGTAACCGCCAATGGAGCAACCGACGAAGACGGCATCGACAAGATTCAGCCGGTCGAGCAGGGCGAGAGTATCGGCGGCAAGCTGCGACATACCGAGGACCGGCGCGTCAGGAACGCGGTCGAACTCACCGGCGGGCAAGGGGCCGCCCAGTTCCGATTTTCCGTGGCCGCGAAGGTCGGGGACGATGGGACGGATTTTCACCGCATCGGGGCGGCCGTTCAATTCCTGAATGAGGGGTCGCCAGTATTCGTGATCCAGGGGGGTGGGATGAAGGAACACTACCGGCATACCGGCGCCGGTGTGGAGATAACTGAGTCGCGCGCCTTCGAACTGAAAGGTCCCGCTCATACCTGATCAGGAGGATACACCCCGGGAATGGGGTACGGCTCTTCGGGAATACCGATCCAGCAGGCCAGGTAGGCCACCGCGACGAGACCGCCGGAAAAGAAGAACCCGACCACGGAAAGGACGCGGACCAGCGCCACGTCCCAGCCATAGGCCTGCGCCAGGCCAATGCAGACTCCGGCGATCTGGCGCCCGAAGTGGGGACGAACCAGAGGCTTGGTTCCCATGGGGGTGGCGGTAACGACCGTGCCGCAGTTGGAACAGAATCGCGCGGTTGACGGCAAACCAGAGCCACAGCGATGACAAAAGACGGGCATGAACATCCCTCCGCGGGGAACCTTTCGCTTACATCCTACACATACGAAACTCGGGCTGGTCCAGTTCCTTGAGGCGCGGCGATGGAATCCATGGTTCCGCACGGTGGCCGGCTAATTGCCGCGATACGGGGACTTCAAATATTTCCGGGCGGTGTCGGCGCGCGAAGTATTGGGGCCGGCGTCGATGGCGGCCTGATAGTCCTTGAGGGCGGCCGGGCGTTCGGCATTGAGGTCGCGGCACTGGCCCGCTGCCAGGAGCGACCGGATTTTCAACTCGGAGCCGACATTGGGAGCCGCTGCCGCCTCTTCATAGGCATGGGCGGCATCGGCGAACAGCCGCTGGCCGCGCAGTGCGTCGCCCATGCCGAAGTAGGCAAGTTCCAGGCGCGCGGAGGCGAAATATCCCGGTTTGGCGGCGTCGGCAAGAAGGTCGCGATAGGCGTCAACCGCCTTCATGCCTTCGCCAGCGTCCTTGCGAAGGTTGGCCTCTTCAAGGCAGAACAGGTAATCGTGCGGATACTGGTCCTTGAGCGATCGCACCACTACGATGGCGTCTTTGTATTTGGCCTCGCGGCGCAGGAAGAGAGCGATCACGGTGCGCGCATCGACCGAGGTCGTCACCGCGCGATTGGCGGCGTCGTGCAGCATGTCCATGCCCCTGGACTTGGAGCCGGTGATGCCTGCAAAGCCGATGAGGAACTTGAATGGAAGGGGCAGCGCGCCGACCACGTATTCATAGACGCCGGTGACCAGCTTGGCGTCGGCGTAGTCGGGATCGATCTGGAGCACCTTCATTTCGTCGTCCCTGGCCTTGGTGGCCAGGCGGAATCCGGCGCCGAATCCGCGCTCGACCATGGCGATGTAAGTGCACTTGAGACTGCGCGCCCAGCCGCGCGCGAAGAGGGCATCCACGTCATTCGCATTCCTGCTTACGCGCCAGTCCGCCTCGTGGATGGCTTCGTCGGCGATGGCGAAGATGCGATTGCGCATTTCAGGGTCTTCCTGGACGGCGTGGCGGCCGGTCAGGAAACCGTCGTTGGCGTAAAACGTGGTGTCGAGGAGATCGAGGCGATAGAGCTCCTGAAAGACCATGGCGTCGAGCAGAAGCGTGGTGGGGTGGGGATCGCCAGGATGGGCGTTGTGAAACTGCTCGAGCCGCTCAATGGCGCCCGGAAAATCGAGCAGGTAGAAACGGCTGAATGCGTCTTTCACGACGGGATCGAAATTGAGAGGATTGGTATGCGCTGAAGCGCTCCATGCTGCATTCGCCGCGCCGAAGCACAAGAGCAGGGCGAAAATGGTGCGCGTCCAACCGATCCTTTTCATCTTTTTCATTTTCGCAGAAGAGCACCTTCCGGCCTCTAATTCGTGAGGGCAGGAGCGCACGGTCCAACACGGCAAGAAGACACTGACAGCCAGAAGCTGGCCTCTGCTCTTGACGTACAATGGCAGCGCCTTCGGAATACGCTTTCCCGAGCCTCGAAACTGGCGGTGACGAAAGCGGGTTGCGAAGAATCCGATG
This sequence comes from uncultured Acidobacteriota bacterium, assembly GCA_963730805.1. Lineage (GTDB taxonomy): Bacteria > Acidobacteriota > Terriglobia > Terriglobales > Acidobacteriaceae > Telmatobacter. Next base: position 56,076 of record CAVSTL010000010.1, read on the forward strand.
CACTTCGAGGGACGGGGATGAAGCTGTTCGTATCCGCACTAACATTGCTGCCTATAATGGCGTCCATGTCAACATCGCAAGCTGGAGCACAAGCTGTTACAGAGATTGGCGGGCAGAAGATCGTGACCCTGACCCGCAAGGCGACCAGCACCACGAAGCCGGAGTTCACCAGCGTGACCATTCTGCCCGGGCGGGGCATGGAGATTCAGCAGATCACGGCGAACTTCCCGGGCAAGGGAAGTGTGGATGTGCTGGCGTCGCCCGACCTGGCCGGCTCAGCCAAGATGCTCGATGAGCAGGACGACGCCAATGGCGACCTGGGCTACCGTCTGGGATCGGCGTTCCTGGTCCCTTATCCCAACCGCATTCGCGGGCCGCTGTCGGCGGATGGAAAGACGCTGACCACGTCGTGGCAGGGGCACACGATTACGCTGCCGGCTAACAACATCGGCAAGAACCCGGGCGCCGAACGGCATGCCATGCACGGCCTTATTCTCAAGTCCAAGACCGACGATGTGAAGGTGAAGAAGACGGCCGGCGGGGAAGAGGTGACGGGGGTGATCCACGCGGGCGACTTTGGCGGACACTGGCTTTCGAAGACGGATCTCGATTTCACGATTTCGCTGACGGCTGATGGGGTGACTTCGACCGTGGTGGCGCACAACGTGGGAGACGAGGCGGAGCCGATGGCCATTGGATGGCATCCCTACTTTGCACTTCCCTCGGGAGACCGGACGCAGGCGCGGCTGCACATACCCGGATCGCAGTTGGCGGAAGTGGACGGCTACGACAACGTTTTTCCCACCGGGAAGCTGAAGGCCGTCGAGGGAACGCGCTATGATCTGCGGTCCGCGGATGGTGTGGCGCTTGGGGACAACTTCTTCGACGATAACTGGAGCACCCTCGAGTGGAAAAACGGCGTGGTCACGGTGAAGGTGATCGATCCGGCGGCGAAGTATGGGGTGAGCATCGAAGGGCTGTCAAAGGAGATCAAGACCATCCAGGCGTACGCTCCGCCGACGCAGAAGTTCGTCGCCATCGAGCATCAATATAACTTCGCCGATCCATTCGGAAAAGAGTGGGGCAAGATGGATACGGGGATGGTGACGCTGAAGCCGGGGCAGAGCACCAAGTGGCAGGTGAGGCTGAAGGTGTTTGTTCCGTAGGGCGTCCCATTCACACAAACGGATGTTGGTGGCGCCCCGCCTTGCAAAGGCGGGCGGGGCGCCAACTGCACCAGGTTTAATGGGGTTTGATGGGAGCGCTCAGTCGCGGCGGGTTCCGATCCAGGCAACCAGGGCTCCGGTCAGGACGCCGGCGGCAAAGACGATACCCATGGCCTGGAAGGGGTTCTTCTTAACCGTGTGCCGGGCATCGCCGAGCATGTCTTCGGCCGCATAACGGCCCTGCTTGATGGCCTTCACCGCGGTTTTTACGCCATCTTCGACGGCTTCGGTGACCATCGTTTTAATTTTGGAGACCTCGCGAAGAGCATCCTCCACGGTGGCGGTTACTTCCGACAAGTCTGCCTGCATAGGGTGTGTCTCCTTCGCATGAAATATGACCACAAGCCCGCGTTGAGCCGCGGTGACATGAAGCCCATAGGCATGTGATGTGATCCTGCCGCGTCCTGTTGTACCTCATTTTGGAGCCGCAAATCTGGAGTCATGGGATCAATCGGACAGCCGATTGAGGCGCACGGCTTTTCCGGTACGGGCCGACTCGCGGGCGGCGTCGAGAATCTGCATCACGGTCACGTTGGTGTCGAGCGCGCTGAGGTCGCCCTTGTCGGTGATCTTGCCGTTGAGTACCGCGACGAGGTACGCGAGCGAAGACCGCTCGTCATCGGGGAGCGCGGGAGCGGTTGAGGTTCGCTCGGCTGACTCGTGAGGCAGGCGCGTGCGCAGGCCATCGTTGGCCACCGTGATGACGTAGCCGGTGGCGCCGTAGACTTCCATATCCTTGCGGCTGAAAGGCCAGTTCCAGGAACCCTGGATGACGGCTTGCGCCTTGGGATATTGGAGAACGATGGTGGAGTCGTCGTCGACCTTGGGATAAATTTCGGCCTTGTCGTGGTTCACCACGGCGGAGACGGTTTGGGGCGTTTCGCCGTGCATGAGCCAGGTCATCAGATCGACGCCATAGCAGCCGAAATCATAGAGCGATCCGGCTCCGTTTTGCGCGGGGTCGGTGAGCCAGTTGAGAAATTCAGGACTCACGCCGATTTCCTTGGGGCCTTCATGGCCGTCGTGCACCACCACGCGGCGAATGGGTCCGATGCGATTTTCGCGCACGTCGTTGTAGGCGGCGCGATTGCTGGTGTACCAGGTGGTCTCGTAATTCACCAGCACATGAACATGGTGTTCGCTGGCGATCTTGCGGATGGCGAGAGCATCTTCGAGGGAAATGGTGAGAGGCTTCTCCACCATCGCGGAGACTCCGTACTGGGCCGCAATGCCGATGGCGTGGCGATGCTCGGCGATGGGGGTGTAGACCAGCACCGCCTGAGGATGACGCACCTCGATCATGTTGGCTTCGCTCTTGAAAAAGAGGGTTTCGGCGAGATTGAACTTCTTCTGGTATTTGGCGATGAGGCTCGAGTCCGCTTCCGCGATGCCCACCAGCTCGACTTCATGATGCTGGGGCAGCTGTCCGAGGAATCCGACCACGTGATCGTGGGCGAGGCCGACGATAGCCACCCGCAGCGGCTGCGATTGTTCCTGCGCGTGCAGGGAGGCACAGGCGGCTGTCATCCACAACAGCATCAGGCAACGTCCAACTCCGAGAGCGGTAGAGAAAGGTTGCGACATAAGGGTCGTGGTTCTCCTCGGTCCCGATTCTACTCGCTGAGTTTCCCGCGCCCTCTGGTATAGACCATGGAGATTGTTCTCGTGGCGGCATCGAGGGTTATGGTTCCTGGGCGCCAAGAACTTGCGCACGGAACTACCTCGCTCGGTGCCTGGAAAGAAGCAACCGAAGCTGCCGGCCTACCCATCCCTACTACATTGCGGCCATTCGGCCGGAATACGGAGTCATACATGCGCATACGTTTCCTGGTTCTTATTCTCTTCTTTCCAGTTCTGGCCATTGCACCGGCGGCGGCCGCTTCAATTCGCAATCACGACGCTTTCTTCGGATACAGCCGGCTGGGGTCGGATGCGTTCTATCCCAACGTGGGCGGGCTGAACGGCTGGGAAGGAGCATTGCACATTCATCTCCACCCGTTCTTCGGAGTGGAAGGCGACGTGGCGCACTATGGATTGGGAGCGAACGCGGCGGTTCCGCGCACTACGACGGTACTGGTGGGGCCGCGAGTGAGCGTGAAGGCGGTGGGGATCAATCTTTTCGTTCACGGAATGGTGGGGGGCGAGCACTCGGCCAACGGAAACGTGGGCACGCATGTCTCCGGAGGAGGGTTGGCCTATGACTTCGGGGGCGGGCTGGATTGGCCGATTGCGCCGTTCTTCGCGTGGAGAGTTTCGGCGGACCGCATCAGCGCGCCCACCGTTTCGCCCAGCGGAGGCACGCCGGCACGGTTCAATACCGGGCTGGTTTTCCGGTTCTGAAAAAGGGCGCCGTCGGCGGGAGATTGTAACTTTCGTGAAGCATTGGGAGCCGGGGCCCCCACTGCCCGCGCCCCGGGCGCGGAGCAGGGGCCAAGATTCTGATAAGTAACGTACCTTTCGCTACCTGTGTATGCCTGCGTTCGGTTTGACCCTGCACAGCGGTCCCTCGTACCATGAATCAGATGATTTCCCCAACCACGCCGGGCCTCTGACGGGCCGAACCACGGATCCGGGCTGCGAGCGTGGAAAACGAATGGCGCCAGGCGCCTGGAAGGCAATGCCGTTGAGTTCAGTAGACACAGTCGAGAACAACCCCGATCCGATGCCGGCAGACGCCGCGCACTCCCACGACGACCACGATCACGAGCATGCTCATGACCATGACCACGAACACGCCCATGGGCCGGTGTTGAACCCGGACTGCACCCGGGAGCTGGTGCTCGACGTCCCCGCTGAAGACGTATCCAAATCGTTTCGCCGGGTGACGCGGGAGTATCAGAAATATGCGAAGATTCCGGGTTTCCGGCCGGGCAAAGTTCCGGAGCCGGTGGTCAAGCGAAAATTTGCCAACGAGATTCGCAAGGAAGTAATTGATTCGCTTCTTCCGGAACGATTCAACCAGGCGGTGCGCGACCTGGGCGTGGCCCCGGTGGGGCAGCCGCAGGTGACCGAACTTACGGTGGACGAGGGTTCGCCCCTGCACGTGAAGGCGGTTTTCGAGTTTATTCCCTCTTTCTCCATCGAGGGATATCAGAACGTCACGGTACCCAAGCCTCCCGTAGACATTACGGAAGAGGAAGTGCAGCACGAGCTGATGCAACTGCGGGAATCGCGCGCGACCATTGAGCCGGTTGAGGAAGATCGTCCGCTGGTGGATGGCGACTGGGCGCAGATCACCTATACCGGGACTATCGAAGGCGAGCCCGAGAATGCGCCGGTGGCGGGCGAGGACTCGCTGGTGGAAATCGGCGGCAAGGATACGGTGGAGGCCTTCACGACCGCGCTGCGGGGCGCCAAGGCCGGGCAGACGCTGAATGTGGCGGCAACATATCCGGCGGAATATCCGGAGCAGAAGCTGGCCGGAAAGACTGTGGATTACTCCATTGAAGTGAAGGGAATCAAGAAGCGCAACCTCCCCGATCTGACCGATGAGTTTGCGAAAGAGGTGGGCTCGTTTGAAAACGTGGCGGATCTGGAAAGCCGCGTTCGTGAGAACCTGTCCAATCGGAAGCGGCGGTCGGTAGAAGGGGAAACCAAGGACCGGCTGTTCGCAGCGCTGATCGAGCGCTTCCCGTTCCCGGTGCCGGAGACGCTGGTTCAGGAACAGATCGATGCGCGCCTGGAACGCGGTTTGCGGGCGCTGGCGGCGCAGGGGATGGAACCCGACCAGATGCGCAAGCTCGATTTCGGCCGGTTGCGCGCGGCGCAGCGAGACAGCGCCGCGGCGGAGGTGAAAAGTTCGCTGCTGCTGGCGAAAATCGCCAACGAAGAGAACGTCTCGGTCAGCGATGAGGAACTGGACCGCGAGATTCACCTTGCGGCCTTGCAGTCGCGGGAGCCTGTTGATGCCCTGAAAGTGCGATTGACGCAGGACGGCGGGCTGGCTAGAATCCGTGAACAACTGAAAAGAGAGAAAACCGCGCAGCTTCTGTACGACCGACTGCCTGCCTGATCGAAGGCCTGGCAGGATTGCCGCGCACGCCCGCAGCCATGATCGATGGAGGATGCGGGATTTCTGAAACCCGGGGACGTACCCGAAACCGCAAGAGCGAGAAGAGACTCAATGGCATTGGTTCCAATGGTGGTTGAGCAGACGAGCCGGGGCGAGCGCGCCTACGACATTTATTCCCGTCTGCTTCGCGACAACATCATTTTCCTGGGTACGCCGATTGACGACCAGGTGGCGAATCTAATTGTGGCTCAAATGCTGTTCCTGTCCGGGGAGGATCCGGAAAAGGACGTTCAGCTTTATATCAATTCGCCGGGAGGATCGATTACGGCGGGCCTGGCTATCTATGACACCATGCAATTCATCAAGAACAATGTTGTGACGTATTGCATAGGACAAGCGGCCAGCATGGGTGCATTCTTGTTATTGGCGGGCACCAAGGGGAAGCGGTTCGCGCTGCCCAACTCGCGCATCCTGATTCACCAGCCGTCGATGGGCGGTCTGAGCGGCCAGGCGACGGATATCGACATCCACGCGCGCGAGATCCTGCGCATCCGGGAGATCACCAACACCCTGATGGCACGGCATACGGGTCAGCCTTTGGAACGGATCGAGCGCGACGTCGAACGCGACTTCATCATGAACTCGCAGCAAGCCAAAGAGTACGGCATTATCGACGAAATCATTGACCGGCCCCGCACGTAGGGACAGCCCTCACGGGCGGAATTCACACAGGCATCGAGGAGTAGTCCAATCATGAAAACGCGCACGGGACCTGAAGAAGCACTGCGCTGCTCGTTCTGTCACAAATCTCAGGACGCGGTGGCCAAGTTGATCTCGTCGCCCAGCGATTACCCCCGGGCCTATATCTGCGACGAATGCGTCGCGGTATGCAACTCGATTCTCGAGGATGACCGCGGCGATACCCATCCCGCAACCACTGCCGGACACCTGCCCAAGCCGCAGGAAGTAAAGAACTTCCTTGACGATTACGTGATCGGGCAGGACCAGACCAAGAAGAAACTCGCGGTGGCCGTCTACAATCACTACAAGCGCATCCAGATGAACCGGATGCGGAACAACGAAGTGGAACTTGCCAAGTCGAACATCCTGCTGATCGGACCGACCGGTTCGGGCAAGACGCTGCTGGCCCACACCCTGGCCAAGATGCTTGACGTGCCGTTCGCGATTGTGGACGCAACAACGCTGACCGAAGCCGGCTATGTCGGCGAGGATGTTGAAAACATTATCCTCAAGCTGCTGCAGGCCGCCGACGGCGATGTGACGCGGGCGCAGCAGGGCATCATCTATATCGATGAGATCGACAAGATCGGCCGCAAGGACGAAAATCCGTCGATTACCCGCGATGTCTCGGGCGAGGGCGTGCAACAGGCCCTGCTCAAGATCCTCGAGGGCACCGTGGCCAATGTTCCGCCGCAGGGCGGACGCAAACATCCCCACCAGGAATTTACGGCTGTTGATACGACCAACATCCTCTTTATTTGCGGTGGGGCATTTGTCGGCCTGGAACGCGTGGTTGGACGCCGGGTGGGCAAGAAGGCACTGGGGTTCAAGGCGACCGAAGCCGAAGCGGATGCCGCGACCACCCGCAGCCATCGCGACACCGAACTGCTGCGCAGGACCGAGCCGCAGGACCTGATCAAGTACGGATTGATTCCGGAGTTTGTGGGGCGGCTGCCGGTGATGGGCATACTGGACGAACTGGACGAAGCCGCATTGGTGGAGATCCTGACCAAGCCCCGCAACGCTATCCTGAAGCAGTATCAGCGGCTTCTCGAGTATGAGAATGTCCGGCTCCACTTCAGCCAGGACGCTACCGCTTGCGTTGCCCGCGAGGCGCTGGCCCGCAAGGTGGGCGCGCGCGGATTGCGCATGATCCTGGAAGAACTGATGCTTGACCTGATGTATCACCTGCCCAACAGCAAGCGCGTGCGTGACCTGGAAATTACGCGCGAAATGGTAGAGCGGCGCGACCTGTCGCTGTGCCTGCTGGAAAAAGCCGGTTGATCGAAAAATGGGATTTTATTCCGAACCGGATCTCGCGATCGAGATCCGGTTTTCCTTTGGCGGCGGGCTTGCCGAGCAGAGGCCTTTATTATCGGAGAAGTCCTGCGCGTCCAGCCAGGAAGGAGCATTCTGATGGTCAGTAAAACCGGGACATCCGTGGCTTTGTTAGCAGTAAGCCTGATTTTGCCCTCGATGTTTCCGGCGCAGGTACCCGATTCGGGTTCGCACTATGAGGTCGGTATTGTTTACTACGCCGACGGAGGTGCTTTCAAAGCTTTAGAGAAGGAAGCAGCGCCACAGAGCGGGCGAAGCAGTTACTCAGCACGGGTCAAGGGAGCCCATGCGGCGGTCCGCCTGCGAACGGACCAACCGCAGGTGTTCCGCGTCTGCGGCGTCGATCCCAGCCGCTTCAAGCTGTACCGATTCAAGTCAGAAGGAAATGCCCGGACCGTCACGATTGCGAAAACGAATATGTGGATTGGTGGCTCAAAGACCGTACTTTCGCAGTCGGAGATTCCAGTGACGATCCAGAACGCGGATAGCGGCTGCTTCACGATCACGCCCAAAGAGAGCCTGGGGATTGGCGAGTTCGGTGTAAGCCCTGTCGAATCCATGGACGCCTTTATGTTTGGAATTGGAGAGGCCAAGCCGTCCAAGTAGGCGGTACGCTGCCACGGATTGCAGTACCGAATGGCCGAGCACTTAACGGTCCTCCACCCTCCAAACAAAGGTGGCGATTTTTTCGGCCAGCTGGGCATGCAGGCCGGGGGGCAGATTATGTCCCATTCCCTCAACCAGGACGAGTTCCGCGCCGGAAATGGCGCCGGCTGTGGCTCGCCCGCCGCTCGGGTCGCACATCCGGTCGGCAAGGCCATGGATCACCAGGGTGGGGGTCTTGATCCGGCGGAGGGATTCCGTCCTATCGCCGGAGGCCACTGCCGCGACCGCCTGGCGGGCCGTGCCGGTTGGATCAAACGACCGGTCGTAGGCGCGGCCCGCCATCGCGGCTACCTCACTCTCGTCTCTCGGATATCCGGGCGAGCCAACGGCACGGGAGGCCCGGAGCATCTGCTGAATGACTTCGCTGCGGGTGGTAGCCGGGGGTCCGCCGAACAGTTCGCGGAGGGCATCGGGTGACGCCTGCCCCACGGTTTTGTCTCCGGTGGTGGCCATCATCGAGGTAAGGGAATGAACCCGGGAAGATTGCTCGATGGCCATTGTTTGCGCAATCGCGCCTCCCATGGAAGCGCCGACGACGTGGGCCTTTTCGATGCCGAGGGCAGCCAGTAATCCCGCTGAGTCGGCGGCCATGTCGGAGAGAGTGTAGGACACGGACGACATGTCCCCGGCGAGCGCCGCAGGGAGGTTCGGAGGGGGCGCCTGCGTCATGTGAGTGGACAACCCGCTGTCACGATTGTCGAAACGAATGACCTGCAGGTCCCGCTTGACGAGGGCCCGGCAGAATCCGTCCGGCCAATGGATGAGTTGCCCGCCTATACCCATGATGAGAAGCACGGCCGGGGCATCGCTGTGCCCGAAGCGCTGGTAGGCGATGTCGATTCCAGTGGGAACGACACTGGTTGCCTTCAGCTCGGCTGGAGAAACATCCAATGGATCGATTGGCTCGGACATGCGTCAGGCGGAAGAATTCCCAGGAATATCTTACCCGGTTTGTGCTATTCTCCCCGCGTGTCAGCCACTTCCTCGCTGCAAATTCAGACAACCTCGCGGCATACGGCCCTGGTCCGGATCACGCACTGGATTACCGTCATTTCCTTCCTGGCGCTGCTGATTACCGGCGCGGAAATCGTGATCTCGCACCCGCGTTTCTATTGGGGTGAGACGGGAAATTCGGGAACCAAGCCGCTGTTCCAGATACCGATCCCGGCGTCGCGGGACACGGTTCCCACGGGTTACAGCTACGTGATGCCCGACCAGAACGGCTGGAGCCGGTATCTTCACTTTGAGGCGGCATGGGTGCTGGTGCTGACCGGACTGGTTTATGCCATTGCGGGAGTCTTGAACGCGCACTTCCGCAAGAACCTGTTCCCCCTGCCCGGCCAGCGAGGGTGGCATGCCTTCCGCGATGTGTTTGCCCGATATCTGCGCCGCGCGCCGCCGGAGCCAGCGGAGAGTCGTGCTTACAATGTCGTCCAGGGGGCAACCTACCTGGTCGTGATCTTTATCCTTTTTCCCCTGGTGATCTGGACAGGACTGGCCCTGTCTCCCGCCTTCGATTCGGCCGTGCCGGCGGCCGTCAACCTGCTGGGAGGGCGCCAATCCGCGCGCACCCTGCATTTCTTTGTGTCGGCGTTTTTGCTGTTTTTCGTTGTCGTCCACGTTGCGATGCTTATGGTTTCCGGCTTCTGGAGCCGCACGCGGGCTATGATCACAGGGCGTGTCGTTTTCCCATCGGAGCGCATATGAGCAATCTCTCTCGCCGCAAGCTGATCACCACGGGACTTGCCGCAACCGCGGGGGTGGCAGGTCTGGCCACGGCGGCCCGCCTGGCGCAGCGCTTTGGCCTCATTCCTCCCGACAGCGGCGGAATCTACGGCCCTGGCGAGTCAATGACTTACGCTGCCCAGCGCCTTCTCACCCGGCACTCGCTGGCGCGGGAGTTCCCCCGCAGCATGATCTCCAAAGTGCCCTTTCGCAACGAAACCGCTCCTCCCAGCGACGCCTTCAAGCACCACCAAGCCTCCGGATTTTCGGACTGGCGGCTGACGGTGGATGGCATGGTCGAACATCCTTCCTCGCTTTCCCTGGCTGACCTGAGAGCTCTTCCCATCCACAACCAGATCACCGAGGTGGTGTGCGAAGAAGGCTGGTCCTACATTGCCGAGTGGATTGGAACTCCGCTGACTCACGTGTTGAACGGCGTTGGGGTCCAGCCGCAGGCGCGCTACGTCGTGTACCGCTCGATCGAGCCCGACTGGTGGGAAAGCATCGACATGGCGGATGCGCTCCACCCGCAGACTTTCCTCACGATGGGGATGAACGATGGTGAGCTGCCGGTGGGATTCGGCGGCCCTCTCCGCCTGCGCGTGCCGCGACAACTTGGCTACAAGAGCGTGAAATATATCAACCACATCACAGTCACCGATTCTCTCAAGCGTCTTGGCAAGGGTCTGGGCTCCGCCTCACCAGAAGGTGGGTATGCGTGGTACGCCGGAATCTGAGCCGCCGGGCCATCCGCCATTCGAAGCCTCGGACGCACGCATTTGGATCTCGCTGCTGCAGCAAAGCCTCCGGGGAACTCTTTCCCCGCATCTACGTCTATTACAGAGGGGAACGATGGCGGCGGTGTGACTTGTCGCGCTCGTAACAGGTGAGCGTTGCGCTTTGCCGGATTCCCGGGTAATCGGCTGTCCCTGCTGGATATACTGGAGACTGGGACAAACGAACTTTCCAGCCGCGAGGCTGCGCTCGAACGAGGTCGATAAACACATGAAATTGCTTTTCGAACGGCTACGCACGCGCCGTCTCGCTTCGATGTTCATTCTTCTTGCTACGCTCTCGGTCGGTATTGTGGCCGGCTCGTATGTTGCGCATGGGGTTCGCGGTCAGGAGAAACAGAACGACAGCGCCGACGCGACGCCTCTCAAGGTAGTGAATTCGCCGGTTCAGCCCAACGAATTCGTGAAGATCGCCAAGGCCGTAGGGCCGGCGGTGGTCAACATCAATACCCAGACGCTGCCCAAGCAATCGGCCAACAAAGGCCGGCGCAACTTTCACGGCCGCGTCCAGCCCAACCCGCAGAATCCTCAGAATCCGGATGATGAAGACCAGCCGGGCGGCCAGGGCGGGGGCGATGATGGGGGCCAGGGCAACTTCCAGGACTTCTTCAACCGCTTCTTCGGCCAGCAGGGGCCGGAGGGGGGCGAGGACGGCGACCAGGGAGGCGGCGGTGTTCGCGAGTCGCTTGGGTCCGGGTTCATCGTCGACACAAAGGGTTACATCATCACCAACAATCACGTGGTCGACAAGGCCGACAAGATCTACGTCAAGCTGGCGACCGACCCCGATAACCAGGACTTCGGGCGCCCGGCGCGCGTGATCGGCACCGACAAGGCAACCGACCTGGCGGTGATCAAGATCGACGCCAGTACGCCGCTTCCGACCGTCAAACTGGGCAACTCCGACACGACCAACGTGGGCGATTGGGTGGAAGCCATCGGCAGTCCCTTCACGTTGTCGCAGACAGTGACAGCCGGCATTATTTCGGCCAAGAACCGGACGATCGAGCCGGGCGTGAATGGCCAGTTCCAGCACTTTATCCAGACCGACGCTGCCATCAATCCGGGTAACTCGGGCGGACCGCTGCTGAACATGAACGGCGAGGTCATCGGCGTCAATACCGCTATCTTCACCCAGTCAGCCGGGTACCAGGGCATTGGGTTCGCCATGCCGTCCAACACGGTGGCCGAGATCTATAACGATCTGATCAGCCCCAGTCACAAGGTGGTGCGCGGATCGATCGGGATCCAGTTCCGCCAGGGACTTTCGGGCGCAGTCAATCGCGTTTATGGGTTCAAGAACGGCGTGCTGGTGCAGCAGGTTCAACCCAACGGACCGGCTGACAAGGCAGGCTTGAAACCGGGCGACATCATCACCACGCTCGATGGGCGGTCGATCAAGGACGGCGACGACCTGGTGAGTGAGATCGCCAGCCGGCGGCCTGGATCGTCGATCCGCCTTGGGTTTATGAGGGATGGCAAGCCGCAGGATGCCACCGTCACAATTGGCGACCGTGACAAGGTGTTTGCCGATCTGGGCCAGCAGCAGTCGAATGCCGCCCCCGACAACGGCGGCCAACCCGGTGAAGCCAAACTTGGCATCGTGGTCCACGACGCTCCGCCGCAGATCACCGCCAAACTGCACCAGCAGGGAGTTGCCATCCAGTCGGTGCGCTCCGGTTCATTCGGCGACCTGTACGGTCTGGAACCCGGGCTGGTGATCATTCGCATCAACAAGCAGCCCACGACTTCGAAAGACCAGTTTGATGCTGTGGTTACCAAGCTGAAGTCGGGCGACGACGTGGTTTTGGAAGTGCTCGATCCGCGCCGGCCGAACGATGGAATCAACTACATCGGGGGCACTCTGCAGTAGATATCAAGGTTCCGGGCGCGGTAGAAAATCGCGCCCGGAAAGATTTTTGTCAGTGGTCATTGCTTTTTGTTTCGTTGAGTGGACTTCAGGAAATAAGCTGTTAGGACTTTCAAACCGGGCATTGGCACGCGCCTCGGATTGGTTTTTGCTTGTTGGGGATCTCTTGCTTCGGGTACACTCAACGGGACGATCCCTACAATTTTATTTCTCTGGAGGGAAATCGGCGTGCTTTGTTTCAAAGCCAGTCTTGTTATGTTATTTTCCGCCTTGATGATTGCAACACCGGCAGTTGAGGCGACGGCCGCAGGCAAATCGACGACCACCAGATCGCACAGTTCCCGCCGTTTCCCCTCCAAGACGAAGGCCAAATCCCACAAGTTGCATGGCCAGCAGGTGATTGAATCCAGTCGGGTTATGGAAATTCAGCAGGCCCTGATTCGCGAGCACTATCTGAGCGGCGAAGCCAATGGAAACTGGGATTCCACCACCCAGGCGGCAATGCAGAAATTCCAGTCGGACCAGGGGTGGCAGACCAGATTGATTCCGGATTCGCGCGCGCTGAAAAAGCTGGGTCTGGGACCGGATTATTCGGGGGCTATCAACGCGCAGGGAGCCTCGTTTGCGGCTCCAGCCCCGCCGAGCACGATCCCCGCCTCGCAGGCGGCAGGTTTTGCCGCTGCGGCCGGGGTTAACCAGTAGATTTTTAGAGATGGGGTGTTCGGGCCGCCCGCGGGCGGCCTGTTTTATTTATTGTCAAAATGGATTCAGAGGGCGGTGGCCATTTCGTTCAGGATAGCCGCGGCTGCGATTGCGGGATCGGCGGCGTGCGTGATGGGGCGTCCCACCACCAGGTAGCTTGCTCCCATTCGCATGGTCTCTGCAGGCGTCGCAATGCGCTTCTGGTCTGCCGGGTCGCTGCCAGGGGGGCGAATTCCCGGAACCACGAGCTTGGCACTTGATCCGGCGATGGCGCGCACGGCCGCTACCTCCTGCGGCGAGCAAACGAAACCGTTCATGCCGGCCTGGACGCCCATGCGGGCGAGAATCTCGACCTGATTTGAGGGGCTTCGCTCAAGACCGATGGCGTTCAACTGAGCGGTATCCATGCTGGTCAACATGGTTACGGCTAGCAACTCGGGGGGATTGGCGACGCCCTCGAGCGCGGTGCGTGCCGCGGCCAGCATTGCCGGCCCTCCGGAGGTGTGAACTGTGAGCATGCGCGCACCCAGGCGAGCAGCCGACCGCACCGCTCCGGCAACCGTGTTGGGAATGTCATGGAACTTCAGGTCGAGGAAGACGGAATACCCTCGCTGCAGGATTGGATCCAGGACGGAAGGTCCGGCAGCAACGAATAACTCCAGGCCAACTTTAAACCAGGCGCAGGTTCCTTCCAGCCGATCAACGAGGCGGAGAGCCGAGGAAGCGTCAGACACATCGAGAGCAATGATCAGCCGCTGACGTGCGGATTCAATCGGATCGGCTGCGCTCGAGCGGTCGGCGGGCGACAGGGAACTCGTTACGGCCATAGTTTGATCGTATGGCATTTCGGCTCAGCACGCGAGGGAAGAAATCATCGGCAGACCGGGTCATTCCCGGCCTCACCAAAACAGTCCCCATTCCATTTCTGCAACAGCCAATATCGCGACTAGTCTATGAGATGGCCCAAGCTAGCAGGCCGCGTTTTAACGAGGCATGATTCCCAGACGCGGGAAGAGATTGCCATGTCCTGTTTTGTGCTCCATACTCTAAAATAGAATTGCGCAGGGCAAGCTTGTGGAGATGTGCAATCGATGACTGATGTCAATTTTGGACTCAGGACTTGAGATTTGCAGACAAGATTCGAATGCGAGTATTTAGTTTGTCGTTGATCTTGAATAGCGGGAGTAGTTCAGTGGCAGAACGTCAGCTTCCCAAGCTGAATGTCGCCGGTTCGATCCCGGTCTCCCGCTCCAAATAAATCAGCAACTTAGGAAATCCGACCAAAGTACGCGCTCCATCTGTGCTCCGTTCCCATCATGAGCAGCTTCTTTTCAGTTGATTGACAGCTGGAAGCCTGGTCGCCACCGGGGATCGACGGTAGACGTTCTGGCTGACATCCAAGGTGTGGCCGCACTGGTCGGCCACTAGCTTTCCATCCACGCCCATTGAGTTTGTGCTGCAGAGTGGGAGTGTTGCTCACTTGCCCGCGAAGTCTACTCGCCAGACGCTCCGCGAACCGTCATTGCTAACGTAGAGTGCGCCATCTCCGCCCCCCCGCTACGCCAACGGGCGCCCCCAGACCTGTCCGTCGTTAGTAGCAAAGCCCGTCAGGAAATGCTCATAGCTGCCGTCTGCTGTCTGACCGTCGCGCATGGGGATGCGAATGACCTCATAACCAGCCCGTCTGGCGCGATTCACGAGCCGTACTCTGCGGCAAACGCGTCACCGTCCTATTGGCTGGGAAAGTGGCCGCTCGGTGGAAAACAGCATTTCCAATGAAGTCATATGGGGCTGGACGAGAACATCCGGAACGATACAGCACAGGCCCCAACCCGCAAGCTCCTGCCTCGCCTCGCTCGGGACCGCGTCACCGAGTGCTAACATTTCGCCAGCTATCACCGCGCGCCGGAGCGCCTGAGTGCCTAGTCCGCTTCCCCAATCCGCAGCTACGGCGAAGATCATCCGAGGGTACGTCATTGCCGTTCTTTCGGTTTTGTTCGCTCTTCTGATCGCACATTGGCCGGTGATCCATCTGGAATCTGCGCCCGCATCGCTGCTCTTTTGCGCAGTGATGGTGAGCGCATGGGTGGGCGGCACAGGTCCGGGAAGCCTGGCGACCGTTCTATCGTGTCTCGCCTTCTACTACAGCTTTCTTCCCCCGGTCGACTCGTTCGCCGCCAAACCCGGCCAGCTGGCACGATTTGTTGTTTTTGTCCTGTCCGCCGTACTTGTCGGTTCGCTGAGTGTGGCGCAGCGGAAGGCGACTGAATCTCTCCGCCGGACCCGCGACGATCTGCGCGACACGGTTCAAAAGCTCATGGAGACAAACGACAGTCTCACCAGAAGCGAGGCATATCTGGCCGAAGCACAAACTTTGAGCCATACCGGCAGTTTTGGGTGGGATGTTTCCACGGGTGAACAATTCTGGTCGGAGGAGACCTATCGAATCTTCGAATACGACACCACACTGAAACCTACTGTGCAGTTGGCGCTTGGGCGAATCCATCCCGAAGATCTTACCCTGGTTCGCGAGGTCATGGCTGGCGTTTCCGAGCATGGAGGTAACGTAGATGTCGAACATCGATTATTGATGCCCAATGGTTCCGTCAAGACGATCCGCGTTCTTGGCCACACCTCAAACGACCGAGTTGGCAAGCCGACTTTTCTCGGAGCCATTACGGACATCTCCCCAATTAGGAATGCGTTCGAGGAAATTCAAAGACTGAAGGATCAGTTGTACAAGGAGAACCTGATCCTCCGCGAAGAAATTGACGTTACCAGAATGTTCGAAGAGATCGTCGGGTCATCCCCAGCCCTGCAGGTCGTCCTTTCTCAAGTTGCAAAAGTGGCGCCCACCGACTCGACAGTTCTGATCACCGGCGAAACCGGCACTGGAAAGGAGCTGATCGCCCGCGCCATTCACAAGCGGTCGCAACGGTCTTCGCGCGCCTTCGTTAGTGTCAACTGCGCCGCCATTCCGCAAGACCTGATTGCCTCCGAGCTGTTTGGGCATGAGAAGGGCGCATTTACGGGCGCAACTCAGCGGCGCCTGGGACGCTTCGAGGCGGCTGACGGGGGCACAATTTTCCTGGATGAAGTTGGTGAATTGCCGGCCGAGACCCAGGTGGCGCTTTTGCGCGTGCTGCAAGAACGCGAATTTCAACGGGTCGGCGGCACGGAGTCTCTTCGCACCAATGTTCGAGTCGTCGCGGCCACGAATCGCAAATTAGAGGCCGCCATAGCAGAAGGCAGCTTCCGCGAAGATTTGTTCTATCGACTCAATGTGTTTCCGCTCGAAGTTCCTCCTCTTCGGCAACGGAAGGAGGACATTCCTTTGCTGGTCCAATATTTTGTCGACCGCTACGCTACCAAAGCGGGAAAGCGGATAACCGGCATCGCCAAGCGAAGTCTGGAACTCCTGCAGTCGTACACGTGGCCGGGCAATATCCGGGAATTGCAGAACGTGATTGAACGGTCCGTCATCGTCTCTGATTCAGAGTACCTATCTGTCGATGAGAGTTGGCTGGGCAAGCGCCAGACGGCCGCTGATTCACCCGCACATCGTCTTTCCGACAGACTGGCCTCTCAGGAAAGAGAGATGATCGAGGCGGCCCTGGCAGCCAGCAAAGGAAGAGTCTCCGGCCCGTCAGGAGCCGCCGCCAGGCTAGGGATCCCGCAGTCGACACTCGACTCCAAGATCAAGTCTCTGAAGATAAACAAGCACCAGTTCAGAAAGAGCTAGTCCCTTACCGGTTATTAAGATCCCTCCCGCACGTCTCCGAATAGCGCCGTCGTCAGGTCGACTCCGGGAATTCGCCGTCTGAGTCGCGATTCTGTTCGATTTCCGAGATTTCGGAAAATTCCGATTAGTCGGGCCAGTTAATCTTCGTAACCATAATATTTTCAGTAATCTGCGAATGGCAACCCTCCTGCTTTTCCAAAAGGCGAAAGGCTAGGCGGAAATGACCTTGCGTATTCAGAAATCAGTCGAGAGCGATCTGATGGTTTTCAAGCTGACGGGTCGGATCCAGGCGGCAGACGTGCCAGAGCTCCTCTCCCTCTTAAGATCGGAATCCTTCGGGCACCCCATCGTCATGGATTTGACCGACGTGAAACTTGTGGACCGGGATGCCGTGCTTTTTCTGGCGCTGAGCGAAACGACTGGCGCGAAGCTGAGAAACTGCTCCGCCTATATCCGGGAGTGGATCTCGCAAGAGAGAAGTGCGATGAATCGGAACAAAGCCGAAGACCCAACCAGCTCGGCAGGATAAGGAACAGTTATGTGGATTGTCCGATTAGCATTACGGCGGCCGTACACGTTCGTGGTTATGGCCATTTTGATCCTGGCGATGGGCGTGATTTCGATCCTCCGCACACCGACCGACATCTTCCCAAATATCAACATTCCGGTCGTGAGCATCATCTGGAACTACAACGGCCTGGTGCCCGAAGAGATGTCCGACCGGATCGTCAGCATTACTGAGCGAAACCTCACAACGGTGGTGGACAATATCCAGCACGTCGAATCTCAGTCACTGTATGGCATTGCGGTTGTCAAAGTCTTCCTGCAGCCAAACGCCAGCATCGACCGGGCCATCGCGCAGATCACGGCCAGCTCGCAAACTCAGCTTCGCCAGTTGCCGGCAGGCACCACGCCACCGCTGGTTATCGCGTATAGCGCGTCAAGTGTGCCGGTGATGCAACTCGCCCTCTCCGGCCAGGGGCTGTCAGAGCAGCAACTCAATGACTTCGGCCTCAATTTCATTCGCACCCAGTTGATCACGATTCCAGGCACCGCCGTTCCCTATCCGTACGGCGGCAAGCAGCGGCAAGTTCAGGTCGATCTCAATCCCGCTGCGTTGCAATCCAAAGGACTGTCGCCGCTCGATGTCGTGAACGCCATCTCGGTACAGAATCTGATCCTGCCCACCGGCACATCGAAGATCGGAAGCAAGGAATACGACGTCGACATTCCTAACGCAGCGCCGCAAACGATCGCCGATCTGAACCGCATTCCCATTAAGACCGTCGGCAGCACCACGATCTTCATGAAAGATGTGGCCTGGGTGCGGGATGGCTTTCCGCCGCAAACCAATATCGTGCGCGTGAATGGACAGAGATCCGTGCTGCTCACCATCCAGAAAGCCGGCGAAGCCTCGACCCTGAAAGTGATCTCAGGAATCAAGTCTCTTCTTCCCCAGATCGCTAACACGGTTCCGGCGCAATTGAAGATGCATCCCCTGGCCGATCAATCCATCTTCGTCCTGGGTGCGATCAACGGCGTGGTTCGCGAGGCGCTGATCGCGGCATGCTTGACGGCCCTGATGATCCTCATCTTCCTCGGGAACTGGCGCAGCACGCTCATTATCGCGACGTCCATTCCGCTCGCCATTCTTACCTCGATCATCGTGCTGAGCATTACTGGCCAGACCATCAACATCATGACCCTTGGCGGCCTGGCTCTCGCCGTCGGCATTCTCGTGGACGATGCGACGGTGGAGGTGGAAAACATCAACCGCAATCGAGAAGCGGAACCAGATAAGAATCTTGACGAAGTGGTTCTCGATAGCGCGATGCAGATCGCAACCCCTGCCTTCGTGTCCACGCTTTCGATCTGCATCGTGTTCGCGCCCATGTTCTTGCTGTCGGGCGTGGCGCGATATCTGTTTCTGCCCCTGGCTGAGGCCGTGGTGTTCGCCATGCTGGCCTCTTACTTCCTGTCGAGAACGATCGTGCCCACCATGGCCAAGTATCTGTTGCGCGGACAAAAGCTTGGTGAACACGGGGCCGCAAGCCGTAACATTTTCCTCAGACTTCAGAAGGGATTCGAATCTGGATTTGAGACCCTCCGGAACGCATATCGGGGCGTGCTGGAGCGGTGCCTGCGGCATCGTCTGTCCTTTCTGCTGGCGTTTTTCGCGGCCTGCCTCGGATCGCTCGCAATCATCGTTCCGTGGCTCGGCCAGGACTTCTTTCCCAGCGTCGACGCCGGCAGCTTCAAGCTTCATTTGCGCGGGCCAACAGGCATGCGTATTGAAGATACCGCCTTTCTTTGCGATCGCGTGGAGGATGCGATTAGAAAGCAGATTCCTGCCGGCGAAATGGCGAGCATCATCGATAACATCGGCTTGCCGTATAGCGGCATTAATCTCTCCTACAGCAATTCGGCGCCCATCGGAACATCCGATGCCGACGTCATGGTGACTCTCTCGTCAAAGCACCATCCGACCGACGACTATGTCAAACAACTTCGCGTGAATCTGGCCAAGGACTTTCCGGGGGTAACGTTTGCATTTCTGCCCTCCGACATGGTCACCCAGATTCTGAACTTCGGACTGCCGGCTCCCATTGACATCCAGGTGATCGGCAATGACCTGCAGGGTAATCGCGCCTGGGCGAGTCAATTGCTCGAAAAGATTCGCTACGTGCCGGGTGCCGTTGATCTTCGGGTCCAGCAGCCGTTCGACGAGCCCTACCTGCACATGAGAATCGAGCGCACCAAGGCCCAGGAACTCGGTTTCTCGGCGCACGATATAGCACAGAATCTTCTTGTCTCGCTCAGCGGCAGCTTTCAAACGTCGCCGACCTACTGGGTTGATCCCAAAAATGGCGTCAGCTATTCCATAGCCACACAGACTCCGCAGTACTTCACCAGCACCCTGCAGGACCTGGTCAACACTCCGGTCACCGGCAGCAACCCGGCGGCGCCTCCCTCGCTCATGGCAAGCCTGGTATCGACCCAGCGAGGAGCGGGGATGGGCGTGGTGTCGCATTACAACGTTGCTCCCGTGATCGACGTTTTCGGTTCGGTGGACGACCGCGATCTCGGAGGCGTTTCGTGCGACATCAATAAGATCATCGCCTCGGCTCGCAGCCAGTTACCCCGCGGCTCGCGCGTAGTCATTCGCGGGCAGGTGCAAACCATGAATTCCTCGTACACCGGACTGCTTCTCGGCCTGGTGTTTGCGATCATGCTGGACTACCTCCTGATCGTAGTTAACTTCCAGTCATGGCTCGATCCTTTCATCATGATCTCGGCACTGCCGGCGGCACTGGCCGGAATCGCTTGGATTCTTTTCATCACGCATACCACTCTAAGCGTCCCTGCACTGATGGGAACAATCATGTGTATGGGCGTCGCCACAGCGAACAGCATTCTGGTCGTCAGCTTCGCCACGGAACAGATCTCGCAAGGCAAAGACCCGATTTCAGCCGCGCTTGAAGCTGGCTTCACCCGTTTTCGTCCCGTGTTGATGACCGCTTTGGCCATGATCATCGGCATGGTTCCGATGGCGCTTGGGCTTGGGGACGGCGGTGAGCAGAACGCTCCCCTGGGTCGAGCCGTCATCGGAGGCCTCATCTTTGCGACCGTATCCACTTTGTTGTTTGTTCCTACCTTCTTCAGCGTGCTGCATGGCGCAAACTGGCAACCGGCACAGGATCGCGACGTGCTCACAGCGCAGCCACTAACCGAGAACACGGGTGATTGATATGACACAAACACAGCTTCCCGAACAAATCGCAACCGCAACCTCTTGTCCTCTGAACAAAAGGCGCCTCGGGCCATCGCAGAGGCGCTGGCTCATCGCGGCCCTTGTGGCTCTCACCGGGATCGGGGTGTTGGCCGTGGGTATAGGATCTCGCGTTAAGGCCAAGACAAACCTGCGTGCGGCGACGACACAAATGGCGGTGCCCTCCGTTTCGGTTGTAGTGCCGAAGCAAACCGCGCCGTCGCAGGAGGTTGTTCTGCCCGGCAACATACAACCGTTCGTTACTTCACCGATCTACGCTCGTACCGACGGCTACCTGAAGAAGTGGTACTTCGATATCGGAGCGCACGTGAAAGCGGGCGACCTGCTCGCCATCATTCAAACTCCGGAAGTCGATGAGCAATTGGCGCAAGCGCGCAGCACGCTCGCAACGGGCCAGGCCAACCTCAAGCTTTCCCAGATTACGCGAGATCGCTATCAGTCGTTGTTGACCAAGCATGCTGTTGCGCAACAGGACGTCGACAATGCAGTTGGCACTTACACAGCCAACCAGGCGATCGTGGATGCCGACATGGCGAATGTTCGTCATTTCGAGGCGCTGGTCTCATTTGAGAAAGTCTACGCACCTTTCGACGGAGTGATTACGGCGCGAAACACGGATATTGGAGACCTGATCAACTCCGGCAGTTCCACCGCTCCCAAAACCGATCTCTTCGACATGTCACAGACACGCACTTTGCGTGTATATGTCAATGTCCCGGAAGAATATGCCCAAGGCATAAAGCCAGGCCGTACCAGCGCGGATATCACTCTGGCCGAGTTTCCCGGCAAAAGATTTCCGGGAAAACTTGCGCGTACGTCCGAGGCGATCAACGCGACTACCCGGACGTTGCTCACGGAAGTGGACCTGGATAATCCCGGTGCAACCCTTTTGTCCGGATCATATGCGGAAGTGCATCTGCAAATCCCTTCCCATAATTCAACTTTCCTGCTGCCGGTCAGTTCTCTGATCTTTCGGGGCGAGAAGCTGCAAGTGGGGCTGGCAATGAATGGAAAGGTCGCGATTCGCGATGTTATTCCGGGCCACGACTTTGGAGATCGGATTGAGGTTGTCGCCGGCCTCAAGGCCGGCGACCAGGTCATCGAGAACCCTCCGGATTCGCTAGTATCCGGCCAGCAGGTCAACATTGTGCAAGCAACTTTGCCAGGAGATTCGCGATGAAATGCACCTGCACAATTCAATTCACTTCCCGCATCGAGCGTCTGGCTTGCATCGCCCTTCTCCTCGCCGGGGCTCTGCTGTTCACCGGCTGTGCATTGGGTCCTAAGTATAAGACTCCTTCCTTTCCTGCCCCGCCTGCATATAAGGAGATTGGCAACTGGAAGACCATCCAACCTAACGATCAAAACCTGGGTGGAAATTGGTGGGAGATCTTTCAGGATCCGCAACTGAATGCTCTCGAAGACCAGATCAATGTTTCAAACCAAAATCTCAAGGCGGCAGTCGCTCAATATCAGCAATCCAGGGCCGCCGTGCGGTATGTTCGAGCCGACTATTACCCCACCGTCACGGCGTCTCCCTCTGCGACCCGGGAGCAGTATTCCAACAACCGGCCTCCCCACAGCTCGGGCCTTGACGGGCTGACCTTCAACGATTTCGTTTTGCCGGTGAGCTTCTCTTACCAGGCGAACGTATGGGGACGAGTAAGCAAGAACGTGGAGTCATACCGAGAGCAGGCGCAAGCGACGGCCGCTGATCTGGCCGTTATCAATCTCAGTATGCACTCGACACTGGCCATCGATTACTTTGCTGCTCGCACCCTCGACGCCGAAGAAAAATTGCTGCGCGACACTGTCGCCCAGTACCAACAGGCGTGGCAACTGAACGAGGACCGCTACCGGGGCGGTCTGGGATCGGAAGTCGAAGTCGAGCAAGCGCGAACCATCCTGGAGACCACCCGCGCGCAATTAGTGGATGTGGGAGTGGCCCGCGCTCAGTATGAGCACGCGACGGCCGTATTGGTCGGTAAAGCTCCGGCGGATTTCACACTGCCGCCGCTACCTCTCACTGCTCCACCCCCGGCAATTCCGGTCGGAGTTCCTTCGGAGTTACTCGAGCGACGCCCTGATATAGCGGCCGCCGAACGTCGCGTGGCATCGGCAAATGCCCAGGTCGGACTGGCCAGAACTGCTTATTATCCCCTGGTGAATATCGTTGGCGCCGGTGGCTTGGAGAGCGGAAGTATCACCACGTTGCTTCAAGGCCCGGGTGCGTTGTGGTCCATTGGTGCATCCGCGGCAGAGACAATATTCGATGGAGGCCGACGGCGCGCGCTCAATGATCAAGCCGAATCCGCTTACGATTCCACTGTGGCGTCGTACCGGCAGACAGTGCTGACAGGTTTCCAGCAGGTTGAGGACAACCTGGCGGCGTTGCGAATTCTTGAACAGGAAGCGGGCGTCCAGGCTTCCGCCGTGCAGGCGGCGCAGCGGTCCCTCGATCTCTCCAATACGCGATACGATGGCGGAGTTACCAGCTATCTCGAAGTAATCACGGCTCAGAATGCTGCACTTACCGATGAAGTAACCGCCGTAAATATCCTGGGCCGACGCATGGCAAGCGCAGTGCTGTTGATTCAGGCAATCGGTGGAGGCTGGGATCGCCGCAGCCTGCCTGATCGGCCCGAGTGTTGTGGAAAGCTGACAACAGGCGAGTGATTCCACAACACCTTTCAGCACGGGGTGATTTGAAATGGGAGTCAGTGGCAAATCCTGCACAAGGTGGTTGCGCCGGTTGTCCGTGCAGCGTTGGTGCCCCCAGATCATGGGTAATTCGTGAATTGACTAGGCCGCACGCTTAAATTAGGTGCGGGCCGACTGACAGGAGATGAGAGATCGTTGACCTCATTTGGCGTTGATTTCCGCCAACCCAATCATTTATCGCTGAGGAACGTTCACTTGGCTGTAAAGTCCGCTTCGCGTCAACATGAACCCGGGTTGGCGGTCTCACGCCGGATTGAGTCAAATATACGAACCGCTGGCTTTTTCGTCCAAGTGAACTGAGCGGATCGGTAAACACTGGCGACATTCCAGGAATAACAGCTGGCTGACCCAGAAGAGCAGGCTACTGTGAGTGGGGGATTGCAGGCCCGAATCGCCCACCATAAATAGTTCACCAGCCCTCGATGAAAAATCATCGCGCCTTTGGGTTTCAGAACGCCCAGGGAGTCAGGCGCGACATAAGCGTAGGTGCGTGCGGAGCGGTTTTCGCCATGTTTATCCGCAGCGGCGGCAATAGATGATCATGGCTGGTTCGATGCGGCCCCCGCGGGAACGTGGACAGTCCGCGCAGGTGTTGCTTTTCCGGCGCGGCCGGACAGAATGGCACTCAAATATCTCAACAAACTCCTGCGCACAGGGTTCCCAACCACGACCCAATGCGAAGCAATGGCGGCGGAATCCCACTGCTGATCAAGCACGAATGCAACGGCGTTGGCCAGAGCGCTCGAATCGCGCGGGGGCATGAGTTGCCCGCATTGGTCGTTAAGAATCTCGGAAATCCCGCCGACGTTGGGAGCCACCCCGGGCCGGCCGCAGGCGAGAGCCCAAGGACAGTGTTGGGGCAGCCCTCCATGTAGCTGGGGAGAGTGGCGAGATCCGCTGCCGCCATCCAAAGAGCAACATCGTCGAAGGAGCACCCGGCCACGATATGAACATAGCTGCCGGCGTCGCGCGCGAGGATGAGACTTTCGATGAGGGGTTTGTCTGGTCCATCGCCCACCAGATAGGTATGTGGTTTCGGCCGGCTGGAACGGATCAGGGCCGATGCTTCGACGAGTTCCCTCAGTCCCTTGCGTATGTCGATGTTGTAAGCGTGGCGGCTCTGACTTTGCTGTCCTTTAGCTCTCTGTCCGCCTCTCAATACTTTGGGCTCGGATTCTGGAAATATCTGGGAGCGAATCTCCTGTTTCTGAACTTCCTTGCACCAGGGCTACCGGGTGTCTTCACATCACACCTCAATTACGCTGAAGACGGCGCGCTCTGGACGCTGAAGATAGAAGTCGTCTTTTACCTTTGTGTTCCGATCATTTACTATCTGTGTCATCGCTTCGGAACAAAGATAATCATGGGCGTGGGCTGTTCGGTCTATTCTTCTGGTGCATGTTTCTTCTCCCCACGTTGAGGGACGCGCGTACTATCGCATTGGCGACTCCGGGGACCGAGATAGAACGGGTCAACTCGGCCATGTGTCATGTGCCGGACCTGGCCGGATTCGGAGTGCAGTTGGACGACGCCGAGATCGTTCGCCTGGGACGAATTATTATCCTGTCACTGACGGGCTTCCTGGTTAGAGGGTTCTTTCTATCTCGCGCCTTTGTGCTTACCTTGTTTCTGTTTGGGGGGATGGCAGAGGCGGTGTTCGAGATGGCTTTGCAGCGAGGCATGATATCCCCGCGCTTGCCGCTCACGCGGGTGATGGCATTTGCGGCCATATTGACCGTCTTACTGGTTTTGTTGATGTACGTTTTGCTCAGGGTTACGAACCTGATGCGCTGAGTGGTGGAACGGAAAGGTTACGGAAGAAAAAGAATTGGAGACTTGCAGACGTGATGAAGGTTGCGCACGTTGTTGACAGCATGGAAGTAGGAGGAGCCGAAACGCTGGTCGCGCAGATGTGCAGCGCGCAGCGCGAGGAAGGGCATGCTCCCCGGGTTTATGCTGTCGCGACCCTTGGCCCATTGGGCAAGCAGATGCAGACCGACGGTTTCACGGTACAGGCGAACATCGGCAGGCACATTATTAGTTCGGCTCGCCAGTTTCTGCGGATTTTTGCAGATTGGCGCCCCGACGTCGTCCATCTTCACAACCCGACGCCGACCATCCATGCGGCGTTGTCCGCCAGGATGGTGGGGGTGCCCTGTATCGTGTCTACCCGGCATAGCCTGGTGGCGGCGCCGCATCGATTGAAGGTTGAATTGAAATACGCCGTTGCTGCAACATGCTGCGATTGGGTCGTTGGTATCTGCGATGCAACCACGAACAATATGCGAAGCCTTCACAGTGTTCCTTCCCGAAAGCTCGTCAGAGTTTATAACGGCATCGTTCCGCTGAAACGTGTCGCGACGGGAATGTGTCCCGTGAAGACTGGATTCACACTGTTGTATGTCGGAAGGCTGGCGCCCGTCAAGAATCACAGCCTTTTGCTGCGCGCGTTTCGATCAGCCCTTTCCGCCATGCCGGATCTGAACCTTTGGATGGTAGGCGATGGTAGCGAACGGCAGGCTCTGGAGGCGCTAGCCGCTGAATTGAACATTGCCACTCACGTGACTTTTTGGGGACAGCAACTCGATGTTGCCCCATTCTTTTCAGCAGCCGATGTTTTCATTATGTCGTCGCTGTCAGAGGGTCTGCCGTTGTCGCTTCTCCAGGCATTTTCCCTTGGACTGCCGTCGATCGTCACCGACGTGGGTGGGATGTCCGAGGTTGTCCGGATTTCGCGCGCAGGCATTGCGTCGCGCACGGATCCTGAAAGCCTGGCAGCCGCGATCCTGCAACTGGCGAGAAATGAAGCCGATAGACAACAATTCTCAGAAAATGCCCAGAGATCATTCCATGCCCACTTTACGCTGCGCGCAATGGTAAAAGCCTATTCCGATCTATATGGGAAGACGATGGTGTCCCCTACGGACTCCCGGCGCGGAGTCAAGGATGGTCGGTTTTTCTAAGAGGCTCCCACGCGAATTTTGCATATTGTCAATTGTCTCTCGATTGGGGGGGGGAGCGGAAACGATGATTCTGTGCCTTGCGAGAGAACAAAGTCGCTTAGGACACGACACCACTGTGTGCAGTACGTATGGTGAGGGCCCACTTGACGCGCGCGCTCAAGAGTTCGGAAATTCCGGTCGTTCACCTTAACTGTCGAGCTACGCGCCTCGCCAAGATTATTGCACTTTACCGATATCTGACGCGCAATCGCTTTGACATTTTGCATAGTCATTGGGAAGTCTGTCTGGCGACGGCCGTGGCGGGCTTTCTTCATCGGATGTCGAGTGTTCACACCAATCACTCGAACCACTCTCGCAGGATGTCTCTCGAACACAGGATTGCAAGTCTATTCACGACTCGAACCGGAGCGCGAACGATATAGTTGCGACCCTGGAAAACCGGGACACTGAAAAGCCTATACAGGCTTGGGATGAGGTGAAGCTGCGCGATGGTAGTTTCCATCATTAACCAACCGCTGCGGCCATTCCAGGCTTACCGCTTTGTAGAAGGCTGATATGATGCGGATGGTTTATAGCTCATGGGAATTTCGATCCACATTACAGCAGCTGCGCTGGAAGACCACGAGTGGTGCGCCGCTCTGATGGCCTGTTCAGAGCCATGGATCACCCTGGGCCGCGACCTTGCCTCGTGTCGCGATGCCCTCAATCGTCCCGGCACTGAGCTCTTTGTCGCCAGAACCTTGGAGAATGGGTATCCGGCCGGCATTCTACTGCTTGCCTCCTACGGCCTGGCGGGGTCCCCATACATCGCCAGCATCGCGGTCGAAGCGGAGATGCGCGGTTGCGGAATCGGATCGCAGTTGTTGCGTTTTGCCGAGGGACACTTTGCCGGGCGCGCCCACCTTTTTCTGCTGGTGTCCTCGTTCAACCAGAATGCGCAACAGTTTTATCTGCGACATGGGTTTGAGCGCGTCGGCGAACTAAGAGACTATTGTGTGCCGGGCCAATCGGAACTTATCTTCCACAAAGGGCTGGCATGACCGAGCCTGAGCCGCCCACGACGCCGTCCGCAAACTGGCGGCTGATATTTTTACTGACGGCTGTGGCCACGTCGGGATACGTCGGTAGAGTCGCCGTTACCGTAGCGGCCCCAGGCATGATGAACGCGTTCCACCTGAGCCAAGCGCAGATGGGGACCGTGTTCAGCGCCTTTCTGTTTGGCTATACCTTGTTTCAGGTACCGTCGGGAGTCTTGGCCGACCGCGTCAATGCACGACAAATCTTTCTGGCGTTGTGCGTGGGATGGACGCTGCTCAACGCTCTCACCGCATTTGTAGCGTGGCACGGCTTCGGACTGGCGATGGTTCTTCCACAGCTTTGGATAATACGAGCAGCGTTTGGGATGATCGCTGCTCCGACGTATCCAACCTCGAGTAGAACCGTTGCGGTTACAACGTCGCCGGTGATGCAGGCCCGCGCCAACAGCCTGGTTCTATCCAGCGTGGGCGGGGGATCGGCCGTCGCGCCGTTGCTGCTGGCGCCCATCGCCAATAGCTATGGATGGCGGGCTGCCCTGATTGTGGCAGCCTCGTTCAGCGCTGTTGCCGGGCTGCTTTGGTTTCGCTTTGCGCCCCGTCAGCTTGCCTCAATTCAAGCCGCCGCTGTTCGACCTTCGGTTACGAATCATCCCACGGCGTCAATCCCGAAAGCCTCTGCCCGCTCGCTGCGCTCACCAGCCTTCTGGTTTCTTTGTGGCAGTTACATTCTTCAGGGATACCTCGGATATATCTTCATCTTCTGGTTTTATCTGTACCTGGTCTCGGTGCGGCACTTCGACATACTCAAGGCTGCGGGGTTCACTGTGCTTCCGTGGGTGGCGACCGTTTTTGCCATTCCGGCCGGCGGGGTACTTTCCGATGCGGCTGTCGCGCGTTGGGGCGCGGACTGGGGACGCCGGAGTGTCCCGCTCGTTGCCCTGGGCGCTGCTGCCGTATTCCTGGTCATCGGCGCCCGCACCTCCAGCGCCATGGTGGCTGTCTCCGCATTGACTGCGTGCACTGTGCTGGTGCTCTGCACCGAAGCTCCCTTCTGGGCTACCATGACCCAGCTTTCCGGCGAACGGAGCGGGGTTGCCGGAGGGATTATGAACTTCGGCAGCAATCTCGGGGGCATGATTTCGCCGGCACTCACGCCGTGGCTGGCAGCGCGCATCGGGTGGTCATCTGCCTTATCTCTCACGGCGGGGTTGGCAGTGGCGGCGGCCCTGTTATGGCTGGGCGTCCGCGTCAAGAATTGGCAATCATCGGACCTCGTGTAGGATTCCACCATGCGAGAAATGCGATTACGAATTGTCACCCTGGTGGTGGCAACGTTGTGGATTGTTCCCGCGCACCCACAGGCAAGCCATTGGGCGCCGGCGGAGGATAAGACTGCAAAATACATCCTTGAGATGGAGCGCAAGTGGGCGGAGGGTGTATGCGCCGATAACGGCGTCGTCGCCAGCCTGCTTGCCGACGACTTCCAGGGCACGTCAACCGACGGTGCGTGCTTCACGAAAGCCGATGAACTCAAGGACGAGAAAGGCCCCCGCACCGCCCATGATTGTGGACTCGATGAAGGGAAAGTGCGTTTCTTCGGAGACACTGTTGCCGTTGTCTATGGCAGCGAGCATGCTATCGGTAAGGACAAGTGTGCGTCCAGCAAAGGCTGGCATTAACCAGTGGGTGAGAGTCCCACCGGGGTAAAAGTCCAAAGCCCCGTAGCTTGAATAGCAGGCAGGAAGGAAACTGAATGTCCTGAAGCCTATTGACAAAGCCATCTTCAAGGATGGTGAGCGAGTGACCGGGCCGTAACGCAAGTGAACCCATATGGCCTCGAGAGTACTTAAATCCGAAGGCCGAGCCCTCACTTTTCGGGCGAAGGCAGCATGGCGTGTCGCACGGACTGATGCGGCCAGCCACTTCGGCGGGGTTGGTAGGGACAGCACGGTGACAAGGTGATGCCAAGCAACTGGAGAGACCCTCCTCGCCCCGACGCGAAATCGCCGGAGCAGGGAAGCCGTATAACCGGAGACACCGGGAAGTCGGCCGAAGGCGAGAGGGGATCGGCTGGGTTCGTATTAGCGAGGAAGCGGAGTAATGACCGTGGAGCAAAGGAACCCTGCTGTTTGTAACGGCTCCAACAAAGCGGGAGGCAAGGGCGAAATGACAAAAGCGCCTATCAGCTTGCAGGACCTGAGGAGGAGCCTATATGTCAAGGCGAAGGCGGAACCGTCTTGGCGTTTCTGGGGACTGTACGTCCACGTCTGCAAGATGGAAACCTTGTGCGAAGCCTACCAGATGGCAAGGAGCAATAATGGGGCGCCGGGTATCGACGGCGTCACCCTCCAGGCCATCGAGGGAAGTGGAGTGGAAGCTTTCCTTAGCCAGATTCGGACGGAACTGGTCAACAACACGTATCGGCCCATGGCGACACGGAAGAAGGAAATACCGAAGGGTGAGGGAAAGGTCCGAATCCTCTCGATTCCTGCGATCCGTGACCGCGTGGTCCAGGGGGCGTTAAAGCTCATCCTGGAGCCGATCTTCGAAGCGGATTTTCAACCGGGATCGTACGGATATCGACCGAAACGGACGGCGCATGAAGCTGTAGCCCGTGTAGCCCGAGCCATCGTCGAAGAGAAGACGCGCATCATCGACCTTGACCTAACCGCCTACTTCGACAACGTTCAGCATTCGCTGTTGTTAGAGAAAGTGGCGCGGCGGGTTCAGGATGATGCGGTCATGCACTTGCTCAAGATGATGCTCAAGGCGACCGGGAAGAAAGGCGTTCCCCAGGGCGGTGTGATTTCACCCCTGATCAGTAACCTCTATCTGAACGAGGTGGATCGGATGCTGGAGAAGGCGGTGCAGGTCACGCGCAGGGGCAAGTCCACCAAAGTCCAATATGCAAGATTTGCGGACGATATGGTGATCTTGATCGACGCCGAACAGCAAAGCGACTGGCTGGTGGAGGCGATAAACAAACGGCTGCGGGAGGAGTTCGCGAAGCTACACGTTGCAATCAACGAGGACAAGAGTCGGATGGTTGATCTGAAAAAAGGAGAGAGCTTTGCCTTTCTGGGCTTTCAATTTCGGCGCATTCTGAGCTTTCAGCGGAAGTGGCGGCCACACTATGCCCCCAAGTTGAAGAAGAGGACTGCGCTGTATGCGATGCTCAGGGAAATCTTCCATCAGTATGTCAGTTGGCCCGTCGAACATGTGATCGCGAAAATCAATCCGGTTCTGCGCGGCTGGGTGAACTACTTTCGGATTGGACATTCGAGTTCCTGTTTCACGATGGTCAAGCAATGGGTAGAACGGAAGGTCCGGCGTCATTTGATGCGTGCCCGGGGACGGCAAGGCTTTGGCTGGAAACGGTGGAGTAGCTCCTGGTTCTACGAACGTCTGGGCTTGTTCAATGATTACAAGCTCCGACGCTGGATCAGTGCGAAAGCCGCTCCTGCACAATAGGCCCCATAACCCTTGGTACGAAGCAAACAGGTGCGCCCAGTGCGGGAAATCTGCACGCTGGGTGCGATGTGGCGGGGACTGGAAACGGGTTTACGGCCGGGCTACTGAGGCACTCCCAGAGGAAACGGGGAGAAACGGCTAGGCTCGACCTCGGAATACCGCGCCAGTCCTCGACCCGACCCCAGCCGACGGCAAGGGTGTGCCAGGTGTGGACCGACACGTGGCTGAAGCGCAATGGCACATGGCAGATCGTCGCCTCGCAGGACAATCGAGTGAGATGCAAGTAGCTGGTGAACGCGCGGCCTTGCGTTGACCTTGCTGGCTACGAGTTGGCGATCAGCATGGAAATCTTTTGCGGGGGTACCTTAAGAGCTTCGGCGAACCCACTCCGATTCATACGACGTGAGCTTCGCTGAGGCGCATGGCAACAGCTTCCACCATCTGCTCGTGAACTTCGTCCATGCTCAAGTCGCCTTCGATGACGACGACGCGCTCCGGTTCGCGGGCGGCGATCTCGCGGTATTTTTCCCAGACGCGGCGGTGAAACTCGTCCTCTTCGCGCTCAAAGCGGCCTTCGTCTTTTCCCGAGTTCGCGGTGACGCGATCGTTGCGGCGCCGCGCGCGGCCGAGACTCACTTCGAGAGAGGGGAGAAGCAGCAGGGTCAGATCAGGCTTGAGGTCGCCGCAGATCAGGCGATGCATCTCGAGAATGGTTTCCGACCCGATTTCGCGGCCGCCGCCCTGGTAGGCCTCGGTGGAATCGGTGAACCGGTCGCAGAGGACCATCGTTCCCGATGCCAGCGCCGGTTCGATGATTTCGGCGATGGCCTGGGCCCGGTCGGCAAACATCAGGGCCATCTCTGCCAGCGGTGCGAGGCCGGCGGATTTGGAATCCAGCAGCAATTCCCGGATGCGGTCGCCGGTGGCGGTGCCTCCGGGCTGGCGCGTGACTACGGGCGCCGAGCCGCGTTTCTGCATCCATGCGGCCAGCCGCTTGAGTTGCGTGGTTTTTCCTGATCCATCCAATCCTTCGAGGGTGATAAACAGGCCGCGCGGCATGGCGTGAGTCTACCATTTGGTACCCCGGCGAGGAGGACCGGTCGCCAGCAACCGCGACCCACGGCGAACTGGGGGGAGACGAGATCACGGCAGGTATGCTAAAACGAGTTGTTTTCACTTTAAGGGCCGAGGACGGGGCTCATGAGGTGTTACCGAGCGCCGAAACCGGGCGACTGCGCTTTTATTGGAGTTTTACCATTGAAACTACGCAGCCTTTTGAGAACCGTTGTTTGCGGCGCCGGATCGCTCGCGCTTGCCTCTCCGACGATCACCGCACAGAACCTGACACTGGAGGGCCAGACCGGTGGATTCATCACGCCGACCGCCTACGTGGTTTATTCGGCGAAGGGGCAATTCTTCTCGTACCCTGCCGTGGGGTACCACTTCATCCACGTGCCCAAGGTGATCGGCAACGTGCACACGTTCAGCATTGCCGAGAGCTTCGGCAACCGGGCGGAAGTGGGCTATACGCGCAGCATCCACCAGTTAGGCGAGGATCCGCTTCTGAGCAGCCTGTGGCACTACGCGGGGATGAATATTTTCAGCGGTAAAGTGGTGGCGCTGAGGGATGGCCAGGGCGGCCCGCTGACACCTGGGCTGGCGGTGGGCGCGGTGGTGCGGACCGGGGACAAGTTTGTGAGCGGGGCGCTCGAGGGTGGGACGTCGTACACCAATGAAGACATCTACGTTGCCGTGACCAAGACGTGGCTGCACCCGCCGTTTCCGTTTCTGGCCAACATCGGATGGAAAGCGACCAATGCGTCGATTTATGGCCTGGGCGGCCAGGCCACGCGGTTCGGGGGCCGGCTGTTCGGAGGTCTCGGGATTCCGATCCCTGGGCCGTTCAAAACCGCCATTGTGCCGGCCGCGGGGTTTACACAGGAACCGCCGCAGGTCAAAGACCTGGGCCGGCTGTTCATCGATGGCAAGGCGCATCTTCCTACGACCCTGGATTTCGCTGTCCGAGTCACGCAAAGAGACAACGCGCATTTCGCGTTCGATATTGGCGTAGGCGAAGTCGCCAACACCATTGGAACCACGTTTATCTATCCAACCGGGCCGGTGCCGGTGAACCTGCATGCGAGGAATATCGTGGGGATGGGGTTGAGCCTGCGGTACTGAAGGGCGTGTCAATGGGTGCAGCGCACCTCACCTTGAATTTTGCCGTCTTTCACGCATACCGTGCCATGGCAAGGTTCACGATCTCCGCGATCATCTGGGTGTAGGAGAGGCCGGATTTCCTGGCAGCCATGGCAAACTCCTGTCCGCTGGACAGCCATGGGTTCGGATTGGCTTCGATGACATAGATTTCGCCGTTGCTCGCTATGCGCATATCGATGCGGCCGTAATCGCGAAGCTGGACGGCGCGATACGCTCTGATCGCGATCTCGGTGAGCCTGGTTACGGTCTCTTCATCCAGGTCTTCGGCGATGGCGGATTTGGTCAGCTTGTAGGCCTCTGTGTCTCTCTCGAACTTCACATCCTGGCTGGCGATCCTGGGAACGCCCTTGGGAAGCTTTGAAAGGTCAAGCTCCACCAGCGGAAGAGCATGCGCGCTCTCGTAACTGCCCAGGATGGAGGCGTAGATCTCGCGTCCTTCGATGTACTCCTCGATCAAGGCGGGAGAATCGAATTCCCTCTGGATGTAGGAGATACGTTCCATCAATTCCTTTACGCTGGATACGACGGCGGCTGCATCGATGCCGATCGACCCATCCTCAGAGGTGGGTTTCACGATCAGCGGGAACGCGATGTCATGGGCGTGATCGATGTTACCGCGATAGGCGATCGCAAAATAGGGCGACTGAATTTCATAAAAAGCGAAGATCTTTTTGGCGATGGTCTTGTCCTGGGCAAGAATATGGGCGTGCGGTCCCGCGCCGGTATAGGGGATTTCGAGCAGATCAAGAAATGCCGTGACCTGCATCTCTTTGGTGTCGTCGCCCGCATAGGATTCGGTGAGGTTGAAGATGAGATCGGCACCGCATTTGGCAAGTCCGAACAGGGATTGCGGGCGGCCATCGAGAACGTGATACGACGGCTCATGGCCGAGTTTCTCCAAGGCTTCGAAAATCTCTTCGCGGTCGTGCTTGGGCGGCTTCTTGTGCTTCTTTTGCCCCTTGCGAGTGCGCGGTGCGGGAACGTCTTCCGGCACCTCGGCAGGTTCTTCTTCCCACAAGTCGTACAGCACGGTGACTTTCAATTTTGCCATGCGGCCTCCAATCGGCGTGACGGCAGATACCCACGCTTCAGGGATGAATGAATTTCCCACGGACCAGGTAATTCATGGAGAGTGCGGTGGTGTAGACCGTGAATTCCGTAAGGTACTCCGACTCGCGTTGAACGTCCACGCGCAGACCCAGGTTCTCAACGCGCTCGCAGATAGCTTCGACGAGTCGCTTGACGATCGGCCGTTGCACGCCGCTCCAATACGCGACCTTGTCGATAATGGCCTTGCGATGCTGCCCCAGCATCTCCTGAGCGGGGCGCACGCCCTTACGCCGCTTGGGGGAGATATTGAAGATGTCGGCCAGGTCGGCATCGAGCGCCAGTTCTTCGACCGGGATCTCTTCCGTCAGGGTGAGTCGATAAAACTCGCCAACGGTCGAATCCATCTCATCGACGGTGATATCGGTGCGGCCGCGTCTCCGGATGGGTTCGACATCTCCAACTTTGCGCGCGACACGATCGACGTACTGGAGTTTGACCAGCGCGTCCCAACCATCGTATCGCTTTCGCCATTGGGAGCGCGGCGTGAGCCAGACCGCAAAGGTTTCTGCAAAATCCTCATCCGGATGTTTCTGCGCGTACCATCCGGCCATGTGGCGAACAAATTTCCGGGAGAAGGGGATAGGACGGTAGTGATCGCGATAAGCGCGGCGAAACGGACCGAAGAGATCGCGCCACTCCGCCGATTTGTATAGCTGGTAAGCGTAATTGAATGCGTGCCCGGCTTCGTGACGCATGTACATCATGATCTCGCGAGCGTCTTCGAGGTCATTCATATCGTGCTCAAGCTGGGCCAGGTCGGGGTTGGCAAGGTAGAACGGAATGCCGATGACGGGTTCGCCGGAGGGACATCCCCATTCATCGGTGAGATAACAAAGCGGGCGAAACTTATGGATGCCCTTGGCTTCCAATTCGCGATACAACTGTTGAACGAAGCGTTCGAGAGGAGAACCCTCGAGTTTTAACCCCAGTTCGCGAATGGGCTTGGCGAGTATCTCCTGGAATTCGGTTCGGGTTTGCTCGAAATTGCGCACTGGGCTATTCAGAGTTCTATACTACGGAACCGGATTCGGTACTGGGGATTCGGTCACGATCGTGGGTAAATCCTTGCTTGCATGCATCTTCGCTTCACGATGTTGGATGCTGCTGGGAAACAGGAGAGGTTGTGTAAGCGTTCCGGAGGGGGTTAGCAGCGCGGGGCTCCGTGCTCGGCCGGTCATTCCGAAGTACTAAAATGTTTATCGCCGTCTCTGCAACTTCTGCCATGCGATGGGGTTCCAACCTAGTAGCTCGATTGCACTTAAAGCAATCTTGCTTGGCAGGATTTTGACCTCATTAGAAACGCCAGGCTCCTTCATACCGAATCGATTTTCGGAAGGAACTCCGGCACGAACGATCCAGGAGGTTGTTCACCATGAAAATTCTTCGTTCCGCGCGCTGGCTGGTTCTCGCCGCGCTTCTTTCGCTGGTACCCGCTTCGTCCTATGCGGGTGTGTTTATCAGTGTCGGGTTCGCTCCGCCGGTGCTGCCGGTTTATGTGCAGCCGGAATGTCCTGAGCCCGGCCTGATGTGGAGTCCTGGATATTGGGCCTACGGCGACGATGGCTATTACTGGGTTCCCGGTGCATGGGTGCCGGCTCCTTATGAAGGCGCGTTATGGACGCCTCCTTACTGGGGCTTTGAAGAGAATGTGTACATGTTCCATCCCGGATACTGGGGCAGGCACGTGGGCTATTACGGCGGCGTGAACTACGGTTTCGGCTACATGGGCATCGGCTTTGTGGGCGGCGAGTGGCACGGACGGGATTTCGCCTATAACACGGCGGTGGTGAACGTGAACCGTACGGTTATTCGCAACACCTACGTGAACGAGACCATCGTGCACAACACGACCATCATCAACAACAATCACGTGGCATACAGCGGCGGTCCGGGCGGAATCCGCCACGAGCCGACCAACGAGGAACGGGTCGCGATGCACGAAACGCACACCGCGCCAACTCCGATCCAGCAGCAGCACTTTCAGGCTGCGCGCATGGATCATGCCAACTACTTCAAAGCCAACAATGGCCGTCCGCAAAACGTAGCCGTAGCGCGGCCCCTTGCGCCCAGTCAACATTCTGCGCCGGCGGCCGCGGCGGGAAACCCTGGCGGGCGCCCAAACTACAACTCGCAGGCGGGTGGAACTCATGGCAATTCGACGCCCGTCCCGGCGGGTCGTGTTGAGGGCCGTCCGGCGCCGCCCGCGCGTCAGGATGCCCGTCCCGCGCCCGTGGGCAGGCAGGACGCACGTCCGGCTTACCAGACGACGCCGCAGTCGCATCCGGCGCCCACTCCTGCCCAACGGCCTGAGGCACAACCGCGTTACCAGCCGGCTCCCCAGTCGCATCCGGCTCCTCAGCCGAGGTATGAACAGCCGCAGTCTCGTCCGGCGCCGCAGCCTCATAACGAGCAGGCGCGTCCGGCTCCGCGGCCCGAGCCGCAGTCTCACCCTGCTCCGCCGCCAAGGCAGGAGTCGCGGCCTGCGCCCGAATCGAAGCCCAGGGAACCGCATCGGTAAGGCGCAGCTTGGCTAAGTGAACAAATAGGCTCGCGGGTGAATACCTCGCGGGCCTTTTTGTTAGAGCGCGCAGTTCGGGGCGGGCTGTTCAGGTTCGTGGCTTGCGCTAGAAAGGCCGCGAAGGGGGGCAGGGGCGTGGGTTTCAATTCAGACCGAATTCGAAATGCGCCCTAGGCTTGGGCGGGGCGGAGGCCGGCGATTTCGATTTCGATTTCACCAAAATCGGGATGGTCGTTCTCGCGGATGCGATAGGCGACGTCGATGAGGCTGCCTGTGCACAGCTGAAGATCCATGCAGCGCGAGGCCCAGTCCCATCCCACGGCGCGCACGGTCCCGCTATGAGGCGCGGGCACGGCTGTCTCCTGCATGAGCTCGAGGCGGATATGCCGGTCTTTCATGACTCGGGGCGCTGCGGCGATTTTCGCTCCGCGGGCGACGAAGATTGGTTCGGGATTCCCGTGGCCGAGCGGTTCGAGCTTGCGCAGCCAGCCCGCCAAGACCGGCGTAATCCGGTTAAGAGGCAGCTCGGCATGAATCTGCAGGTGCTGTTCGGGGTCGTGGGATGCGAGGCGATCGTCTGCGTGGATTGCCAGGCGCCGCTTGAGCTCGGGAAGCCCGCTGGCGGGCATGGCGAACCCGATCGCGAAAGCGTGACCGCCGAAACGGGTGAAAAGATCGCTGCAGCTTTCGATGGCTGCCAACAGGTGAAACCCGTCAACCGAACGGCCCGATCCGTGGGCCACTCCGTCTTCCACGCTTACCACGATCGCCGGCTTGGCGGAGCGCTCGACTACGCGCGAAGCCAGGATACCGATTACGCCGCGATGCCAGCCTTCTCCGTCAACCACGAGTAGACGGCAGCAGGCGAGGCCGGCGTCTTCGGCAAGGCGCGCTTCGATTATGGCGAGCGCTTTGGACTCGGTTTCGCGGCGCTGACGATTGAGAAGTTCCAGCTTGGCGGCGAGTTCGTTGGCGCGGCCCAGATCACGGGTGCAGAACAACTCGATGACTTCCGACGCAACATCCATGCGGCCGGCGGCGTTGATACGCGGCGCGAGGCGGAAGGCAACGTCGAAGCCGGTAAGCTCCTTCGCTGCAGGGTCGAGCAACGCGGCGGCAAACAGGGCGCGCAGGCCGACGCCCACAGGCCGGCGCAACTCGCGAAGCCCGAGAGCGGCGATTACGCGGTTCTCTCCGCGTAGTGGCACAGCGTCGGCGATGGTGGCGATGGCCGCCATCTTGAGAAAGCTGGGCAGCGTTTTCGCGCGGGTGCGCTCCGGATCGCGCCGTTCGAGAAGGGCCTGCGCCAGCTTCAGCGCAATGGCGGCGCCGCAAAGCGATTTCTCCGGATAGCCGCATCCTGCCTGGTTGGGATTGAGAACCGCCAACGCAAAGGGAAGGGAATCGTCTGCTGCGGTGAGGTGATGGTCGGTAATGATAAGGTCGAGGCCGAGGCGCCGCGCGGTTTCCGCTTCGGCAAAGGCGCGCATGCCGGTGTCCACCGTGATCACCAGGCGGACGCCCTCGGCATAGACGGATTCCAGCACGCTCGATTGCAGTCCGTAGCCTTCCAGCAGCCGGTGCGGGACGTGGAAGCGAACGATGCCGCCGAGCATCTCAATTGCTGTTTTGAGCAGGACCACCGCGGTGGTGCCGTCTACGTCATAGTCGCCGTAGAGAAGAATGGGTTCGCGCGCCGCGATGGCACGCTCGACACGCTCCACGGCCGCTTGCATGCCGCGCATCAGGAGTGGATCGTGCAGCTGTGTGGAGTCGGGATGGAGAAACGCGTGCGCCGCATGCGCATCCGTGACGCCGCGGGCCAGCAGAAGTTCGGCGAGGACCTGGGGGACGCGCGCTGCCTGCGCGAGCGCTGCAGCCTCCTCGACATGCGAAGGCGCGAAGACCCATCTCTGCTTTGGGTAGGAACGGACAGGAATGGAAGTGCTTGCGATCGTGCCCCCGGTACTCACTGACGGCTTATTCGTCCTCGTCTCCGGCGCCATTGTGGGCGTCGTCGATCACGATGTCCTGAAAGCTCTCGATATCTTCCAGCAGGGCCTGGTAGCGCTCATACCATTCGGTGGTGGTTTCGTGCAGGAAAATCAGTCCCTGGTAGACAAAGCCGAGCTGAATGTAGCCGAGCATGCCGGAGTATTTCCGCAGCCACTGTGCTTCCACCAGTTCAGTGGCTTCTTCGTCGGGGAAGTTCATTTCCCCGGCTTCCTCGATGAGGGCTTCGAGCTCTTCGCGTTCTAGCGTCATTTCGCTGAAGGTGATGAAGGGAGCGCCAACATGCTTGGCCATTTCGACGAAGTCTTTCCAGGCGTCGGGATTCTCATGGCCTTCCCAAAGGATGGACGGAATGTCCTCGGTGACATAGCCCGGCAGACGGCGCATGCCGTGACCCTCGATAAAGGCCACCATGTCGTCTTTCAGCGAAAGCAGATTATCCTTGCTCATAGTCAAGCAATCATTTTCGCAGATGAGGGCGGCCCGGCAGGGGTGATTGTGGAAACCTTTTTCGGGGACCGGCCTCGCGATCTGCCCGGTTAGTCTGGTAGAGGAGGATTACCCAGATTGCCGCCATTTGAGCACCACGTCTTCGTCTGCCACAACGTTCGTCCCGAGGGTGCGCCGCGTCCCTCATGCACCGCCGACGGAAAAAGCGAATTGCACACGCAGTTGCAGCAACTGACCAAGGCGGCGGGGATCGCCGATCGGGTCCGTATCAACAAATCCCTGTGCCTGGACCAGTGCGAGCACGGGCCGACTGTGGTCGTGTATCCGGACGCGGTCTGGTATGGCTCGGTGCGGCCTGAGGACGCGGCCGAGATCGTGGAACAGCACCTGGTGGGGGGGCGGCCGGTGCAGCGGCTGCGCCTGGCCGACGAGTGCATCAATACGAAAAGCTGCCCCCACCGGGGGTAGGCCGGGACCGTGTATCAGTTTCAGGATGCGGATACTCCCGGTCATGGATTTGAGATCGGGCGTACCCCCTGGATGTACCAGATCAGTCAGTGTACAGACCGCCGCCGCGTGCGTTATTCTGACAGTTAGTCCATGATTTTCTCCCGCGAATACATTGGTTATCTGGGCCGCCGTACGGTCAAGCACCTCATTGACGCCAAATTGATCACCACCAGCAAGTTGAAGGTGACCGAGGAGCGCGTGATCGAGGGCCTGACGGAGGAGTTGTCACTCGAAGATCGCATCAACGAGGAGGTACGCGTGATCCTCGATGCGTACTCCGAGGAAATGCGCAAGTCGGGCGCGCAGTACGCCGAGATGTTCAAGAAGGTGAAGACCGAGCTGGCGCGCAAGTACAAGGCGGTGCTATGAGGATCAGCCGCGACAAGCTCAACAAGCTGGCTCACACCGTGGCCGACACGTTGGCCGATGTCGAGGAGGTCGGCTTTCTCGAGGATCGCAACACCATCCGCCAGGAAGCGCGCAAGGCTCTCGAAAACCTTCTGACGGAAGAGGCGCGCATCGACACCGCCGCTCGCCAGAAGATCGCCTCGCAGCGCAAAATCATCCTCGAAGGCTCGCAGGAGTGGGAAATCCTGTACCGGAAGTACTACAACGAGGAAGTTCGCAAACTCGGCATCTGAGCGGGCCCGCTCCAATCCTGGTTTATTCGGGTCCGGCTGTTGAGGCACAGACCTGAGCTCAATGTCCGTCTTGGTTTGATGAAGACCGTGTTTTGGCGCATCCGCAGATTTTTGTTACATTAAACGAGGGGCCGCAAGGCCCGATTCCCCCGGTGTGGCGCTATCGTCTAGGGGTTAGGACGTGAGATTCTCAATCTTAAAACACGGGTTCGATTCCCGTTAGCGCTACCAAAACCTATGCGCGCGCCCGCTTCAACATGGCGGGCAATTTTATGCACCGTTCACATCCGTGATTCCCAGGCCGAGGAACACGATTGGCGTCAATTGCGGCAAAGTTTTCACTGGCTGCTTCCGTTTTGGGAACGCTAGCGTGCATCCGAAACGGGGCCCTATATTAACTATCTTTCTCCCCGGGGGTTGCAGAATCTAATTGCGCCCAATTACTATCCTGCATTGATTTGAAAGCGGGTAGGCGCGGCCACACTTTGGCGCGAAAGTCCTGGATTTTTCACATTTCGACCGAAAGGCAGATATGAAAACCATGAGACAGATTGCGTTGGCCACAGTCGGAGTGGCACTTGCGTTCACGTTCGGTTGCAGCACCACCGATTCGAAACAGGACGTTTATTACATGATCGCTGCGAATGTGCAGCTGCCATACTGGCAGACCGCCGCCAACGGATTCAACAAGGCGGCGCAGCAGTACAAGGTGACCGCCAAAGTGGCCGGGCCCACGACCTATGATCCGCTCGGGGAACTCGATGCGCTTCAGCAGGCGGTCCGGGCCAAGCCCGCCGGCATATTGATTTCGGTGTCCGACGCGGGCATTCTGCAGCGGGAAATCGATACCGCCGTCCAGTTGGGTATCCCGATAATCACCATGGACTCCGATGCAGGCATCACCCGCCGGCTCTACTTCATAGGAACAAACAACGTGGAAGCGGGTCGCCTGGGCGGCGGCCGGCTCCTCGAGAAGCTGGGCAACAAGGGCAACGTGGTCTTCTTCAGCATTCCAGGCCAGCCCAACCTTGAGGACCGGCTGCGCGGTTTCAAGGAAGTTCTCAACGCTCAGCCCGGCATCAAGATCGAGGAAATCGTCGACGTCAAGGGCGACGCCGCTACCGCGTTCGACAAAGCCCAGCAGTTTGTCGCCCAGACCGGCGCCAAGAAGGTGGATGCGTTTGTGTGCCTGGAAGCGGTTTCTGGCAAGCCGGTGGCCGACGCCCTGAAGCGCGCCAATATCCACGATCGCGAGGTTGTGGCCTGGGACGCCGACCCGGCCACGCTTGACGCCATCAAGGACGGCACCATCGACGCGACCATCACCCAGAAGCCGTACACCATGGGCTACTTCGGGCTGAAGTTGCTGAGCGAGGTCCATAATGCCCCTCCGGAACTGCTAAACAAGGACTTCCGGTCGGACTTTTACTCGCCTTACCCGGTTTTCATCGATACAGGAAGCACGCTGGTGGATCGG
Source organism: uncultured Acidobacteriota bacterium (assembly GCA_963730805.1). Classification (GTDB taxonomy): domain Bacteria; phylum Acidobacteriota; class Terriglobia; order Terriglobales; family Acidobacteriaceae; genus Telmatobacter. The sequence continues at coordinate 97,813 of CAVSTL010000010.1, forward strand.
GGCAACGTTGATCTTTATCTCTCGGCGACGGCGTCGGTGAGCAAGTAGACCGCCGGTCGGCTTATTGGACTTAGGTTCCGGGTGGGTCCTCGATGGCTCCTAACTGAATCGACGACGCGTGGGGCAGACCTCCGTCAATGCGTGCCTTATGGAATGGTCTTCCATGAACGAAGGAGAGTCGTCTAACCCCATGCCTTGGCGGTGAGCGTTTCTGCTCACGCGAATCCATTCGTTTCTCGCTATCTCGCTCGTAGCTTGGACGAATAAGAGACAAGCGGAGGCATTCGAAGAATACAAAAGGAAGTTCCGTGTGGCGCCCCCACAGTCTCGGGTCCACCGTGTTCCAGGGTTCTGCGTAGTCATCATGGATCCAGTGGCGCAGGGTTAGGCGGGTACCCTCAGAATGAGTCCGGCGTTCTGTCCACCTTCTGCTCCGCGATTGCTCCCGTCCGGGTTTGATCGAAGATAGATGGAAGGTCGCATTTCGCGGGAACACCATATTTGAGATAAGCGGGACACCGCCCGTTTCCTGCCGTCCTCAAGAATTCCCTCAACATCTATTCGCCATTCGACGTCTAAGACGACAGAGGTGTACAACGCTGACTTTATGCGGACTCGATACATTTTCCCGATGAGGAATCGATACATTTTTCCAGTCGCCCTGATAGCGCTCGCGGCCTGCTGCACGGCGCGCGATGGCCTTTCCCAGCAAGCCGGCCAATCTCCTGCTGCCGACACCGACAAACCAGCGCCTGCCCTCAAGAACAAGACTTATGACGTGGTGCTCCCCGTGACCGTGCATGACAAGAAGGGTGCGCTGGTGACCAGCCTTCAGAAAAGTGACCTGTCGCTGACCGAGGAGGGGCATCCGCAGACCATCAAGAGCTTCACCCGCGAGTCGAATGAGCCTTTTCGGATCGGCCTGCTCGTGGAGACGAACCGGGCCGTAGGCGGCGCTATGGAGGCCGAGCGCAAGGCCGCCGAGAAGCTCATCGACCAGATGCTTCCCGAGCAGCCTGCTGAAGGCAAAGCCGACGCCAATAACGAGGCCTTTTTGATCCACTTCGACCGCCAGGTCGAGTTGCTCCAGGACTTCACCGACTCGCGGGAAAAGTTGAAACACGAACTGGACGGCATGGGAGCCAGTCACCAGGCGCAAGGGGACACCCAGGGCCCTGAAACCACGGGCGAGGACCATGACCGCACCCACGGCGCCCGCGGCGGAAACCAGTTGTACGACGCCATCTTCCTGGCTTCCGACGAAGTAATGGCCCAGAAGAACGGGCGCAAGGTATTGATCATCTTTTCTGATGGAGTGGATCGCGGCAGCAAGGACCGGCTGAATGAGGCCCTCGATGCGGCCGAAAAGGCGCACGTGCAAATCTACACCGTTTTCTTCAAAGGCGAGCAGGAGCGCAGTGAGAACCTCGGTTATCCGGGCGGGAATCGCCGCGGCGGCGGGTGGCCGGGTGGCGGTGGGGGAGGCTACCCAGGCGGCGGTGGTTACCCCGGCGGCGGAGGACGGCGGGGCGGCGGCGGCCCGAGTGATACAGGGGTCGATGGCAAGAAAATCATGCAGCAGATCGCCGACCGGACCGGCGGCCACGCCCTCGATGCACGCAAGAAGGATGACCTGGAGCCGATCTATAACCTGATTGGGGAAGAACTACGCAGCCAGTTTCTTTTGACATATACGCCCGACAAGCCGGACAACGACGGCAGCTTTCACAAGATTTCGCTGAAGGCCAACAAGGACGAGTACTCCGTGGTGATCCCGGAAGGATACTTTGCGCCGGGCGGGGATAACTCCCGATAAATTCCGCCCGGACGGGTGCGGGCTTCGTTTCTTTACGCCGCCTCACGACGAACAACCGTCGCGTTGGATTGAAGAAGCTCTTCGATAAGCGCGCGGTAAAGAAGCATGGCGCTGCGCAACTCTTCCGTCGTCGCCTCGTTTCTTCCCGCGCCGACCGTTACCGCATTGGCTCGGCGATAGGGTTCCACCAGGGTCGAATGGTACACCGAAAGGTCCGCCACCCGGCGGTCGAACGCACCGCCCTCGTAGCCGCGCGCCACCAGGATCGAATTGATCAGTTCATCGGCTTCTGTGACGGCTCCGCGGGGATGGTCGATGAAGCGGGCCTGAACGGCCTCCCATTCCGCCATGAAGCGCTCTCGCTCCTCGTCGGTGAGCGGTCGAATGGTCATATGCTTAACGCGGTTCACGCGATCGAGCAGGGCGGCTTCGGCCTTAGCACGCGATCCATATTCGCGCAAGGCAAGATCGTATTCCGGACCGAAACGGGCGCGCAGCTCTTCGGTTCTCCTTCGGCTGCGCTGCCTCGTGACCACCCAGACCACTGCCAGCACGATTACCAGCGCAACCGCGCACACCACTCCGATTACGACGGGATTGGAAAAATCGAGATTCATCGTTGCGTCTCCTCTCATTCCACTAAAGCTCGGCGAGGAACAGCAGGAAGAGGAGCAACGAACTGCAACCTCACCCGACCACCGAGGGGTCGATCCGTTCATTGGGATGTGAACCGCCTTTGGGCTGTTGCTTGGGCGACATATCTCCAGGGTGCCGAAAGGCGGCCGGGTCTCAGCGCGTAGGGAATGGAGTGACAACGAACGGGCGGAGCGTTATCCGTTTACGATGCGGATTTCGAGCACTTGGACGGCTCCCCCATCGGCGAATGGCACCGGTACACCGCGCGCCCATTCCGCCTGTTCAAAGACCCCTAACTCCTTTCCTGCGAAGACGGCACGCAGGGTGTATCTGCCCTTGGGAATGAGCGGCAACCGCACGATAGCTTCACCCACATTGGATTGGTTGCGGAAGAGCGCAATCATGCCGCTGCCGTTGCGCGCCAGGCGGGCGAAGCCGTCCCATGCTGCCGGCGTGGGCTGCTGCCAGCTGCCCAGGGGGAAGAAGCCCTCACTGATCTTCGTCGTCTTGCGCAGATTCTTGAACCACGTGATGTTCTCGTGCCACCAGCGCCGGTCGGCATCGGTCAATTTGCGCAGGTCGCCGAGCAGCACCGGGGCCGACCCGATGGCCGTTGCAAAGCGCTCCTCGATGGGTTGCACATCGGCATGCAGGTTGCCGATAAGCATGCTTTCCACCGGGATCGAGATGGCGCGCTGGTAGAGCAGTTGCCGCGCCTGGATCGGACCGGCCGCGCCGGGGCGGCTGTCGTCTACGTTGCTCATCCAGTCGAGATCGCCGGCGGCGAGAAGCCCGGCGTCGATGATGTGCTTCTGTCCCCACAGCTCGAACGTGAGGTCGAGCAGCAGCTCGGGATGCTTCTCGTAGACCCGGCGGGTCGCGTAGGAGATGCCTTCGTAGATGCGGTTCAGCGACTCGGCCCAAGTGCCGTGATCGTGTCCCTTCGCCCAGCAGCCTGGCGCCTCGCCGTAGGCATTGAAGATGGTGGTCAGATCGAGTTTGACATAGGCCAGCCGGAACCGCTCGATGGCATCGAGGATGCGCGTCGCCACGGTCTCGCGATACGCGGATGCCATGCACATGACGGCCTTCTGTCCGGCCGCGGTGTTCGTCGTCTTGGGCGTGCCTTCCTGGTCGAGCGCGGCCCACTCAGGATGCTCGCGATACACAGCCGTTGAGGTCCCGATGGCGGCCATGGGTATCCATAAACCGAGACGCATGCCGCGCTGCTCCAGCGCGGCAAGAATCGGCTCGAGACCCTCTGGAAATGCGGGCGTGTTGACGGTGTTCTCGCCGTATTCCATCTGCCAGCCGTCATCGATGGTGAAGATGTCCATGCCCATTGCAGCGGCGGCATCAATGAGCGCAAGCGTTGTTTCGCGATTGATGCCGCGCTCGAATGGTTCCCAGGTGTTGTAGATCCAGGGAGGCCCGGTGCCGTCGACGCGCCGTTCCAGCACTTGCGCACCATAGGAAGGCAATCTCCATTGCGGATCGTGAAAGCCGTCCCCGCTACGAAACGGAACCAGCGAGGCGCAGGCCGTCGTGAACTCCTCGCCGGGCGCGAGCCTGCGCTCGAAGGGCATCAGGTCGGTGTCGTACATGACGCCGATTCGGGTGAACTGCGGATCATCCCAGCCCGAGACTTCGGTGCGCTTCATGTAGCCGGGGACTTCGTTGATGATCGCGATCCCGTTGCCCGTCTTGCCGTTGGCCACCAGCAGGCAGGCGTCTTCGGAGCGACCGGTGTAGAAGATCTCCCGCGGGACGGCGCCGTATTGCGTAAGCAGCGTGATCTCGTTCGCGGCACCGAGAGAGATTTCGAGAGATTCGATATTGAGGTGAGAAATCCGCAGCGGCTCTGCGCCGGTGTTACGCAGGACAAGGTGCTTGCGAATGGCGGCGTGGCCGTCAAACACCTGGTAGATGGCCGTCACTTCAAGGCTCAGTTTTTTGTGGCGCAGCCGCACCGCGAGCGACTTGCCATTGGCCGCCGCAGATTCGCTGGCGCCGCCAAGGTCGAAGGCCGCGTTCGTGCATGTTTGTCCATTGCACTGAAACGAAAATTCCTGCGCTGCGCCCGACGTCACGAGATCGACGCCAGTAGAAAGATCGGAAAACTGTTGGGTGACGAGTCCTGATTTTGCCGGAAAGCTCAGGGTTCTTCTCACCACGTCGTTGCCGATCGTCCAGGTTTTATCCGCCATGGCCTGGCCCGAGCCTGCCGTGGCAAACGCCCACCGCGCGCAGGCAGAGCCTGATGCGATCAGGGTTCCATTCCTGAGCAATTCTCTTCTGGTGATCACTCCCGGTCCCGCTTTCTTCTGGCTTGATGTTGCAGCGATTCTAGTGCTTCGCCGCCGGGACGCGCAATGCATCCACAAGCGAGTGGTTCGACTTGAACATCTAACCGGGTAGAATGCTGCCGCACGTGATTCGGGCCGTGCGTGAGCGAGGAGAGCATCATGTCGCGTGACGAATCCGGCGAACCAGAGCCCGCCATATCCGACCTGCCCATTGGGACAGGCGCGCAAGGATCGCGCATCGAAAGCGACTCGATGGGCGAAATAGACGTGCCGGCCCAACACTACTGGGGCGCGCAGACGGAGCGGTCGCTTCATCATTTCGCCATCGGCGACGACCGCATGCCAATCGAGGTGTGCCGCGCATATGGATACATCAAGAAAGCCGCCGCGATGGTGAATGGTGAACTGGGGCTGATGCTGCGCTGGAAAGCGGATTTGATTGCGCGCGTCGCGGAGGAAGTGGTTGCGGGAAAGCTCGACAACGAATTTCCTTTGTATGTGTGGCAGACGGGCTCGGGCACGCAGACCAACATGAACGTGAACGAGGTGATCGCCAATCGCGCCATCCAGCTTGCGGGCGGAACGTTGGGCAGCAAGCAGCCGGTCCATCCCAATGAACATGTGAACATGAGCCAGTCCACTAACGATACCTTCGCCGCGGCCATGCACATGGCCACGGTCATCGCGTTCCACAATCGGCTGATACCGGCAGTGAGAGCGCTGAAGGAGGAGATCCGCAAGAAGGCCTGCCAATGGGTGGACGTGATCAAGCTGGGGCGCACGCACCTGCAGGATGCGACGCCGCTTACCGTCGGGCAGCAGTGGTCAGGTTACGTCGCTCAGCTTGACGATGCGCTCACGCGGGCGAAGCAGGCGATGGAAGGGCTATATCCATTGGCGATCGGCGGGACGGCTGTCGGCACCGGCCTGAATGCCCCGGAAGGCTTCGGCGAAAAGGTCGCTGCGCAGATCGCCGCGATGACCGGTCATCCCTTCGTGAAAGCGCGCAACCTGTTCGCGGCACAGGGTTCGCTCGATGCGATGGTGGCGGCAAGCGCCGCACTGCGCGGGCTGGCGGTTGCGTTGATGAAGATTGCGAACGACCTGCGCTGGCTTGGTTCGGGACCTCGCGCCGGGCTGCATGAATTGAACCTTCCGGAGAATGAGCCGGGCAGCTCCATCATGCCCGGAAAGGTCAATCCCACCCAGGAAGAAGCCATGGTGATGGTGTGCATTCAGGTGATGGGAGAGGACACGGCCGTTGCGTTTGCAGGGTCGCAGGGCAATTTCGAATTGAATGCGATGCGGCCCATCGTGGTCTGGAATGCGTTGCACTGCGCGCGGATTCTGGCCGATGCCTGCGAGCGGTTTCGCGAATTCGGAGTGGAGGCAATTACACTCGACCGCGATCGGATCCAGAAATTTGTGGACGAAGCGCTGATGTCGGTGACGGCGCTCAGCCCCGTCATTGGGTATGACAAAGCGGCGGCGATTGCGCATCGCGCCGTCCGCGACAACATCACAATTCGCGAGGCAGCGGTGAAGGAAGGGTCGATCACGGTTGAGGAATTCGACCGGATCGTGGATCCCGCGAAAATGGTCGGGGATCCGCGGCGGGATGTGGGGTGTTGAGGCGGCATCCCAGGTTAAGCGGCTAACACCGCGCCGAACCTGGGGGCCAACCATGACGGGCGCGACCCCGGACTTAGGCTGAATGAGCCAGGGCGTGCAAGGCAAGGTCCTCCTGGTTGGGCGCCTGCGCCTTGTAAACCGGCGTCAGCCACTTTCGATAAACATCGAGGTGCCCGCGGGTAGCGTCGAAATAGTGCTGCTGCAGCCTGCGGGTGATTGCCCCGATGGTTCCGTCGCCAACCGGACGATGGTCCACCCGCACAATGGGCGTCAGGGCCACCGCCGTGCCGGTGAAGAACAACTCGTCGCAGATGTAGAGTTCGCTGCGGTCGATGGGGCGTTCGATGGTGTCCAGGTTCAGTTCCCAGGAAGCCAGGCGCATGACCGAGTCGCGCGTGATGCCTTCGAGTACGTTCTCCGTGACCGGCGGTGTGATGAGCTTACCCTTGCGAACCATAAAGATATTGCAGGTGGCGCCCTCCGCGACGTGGCCGCTCTCGTTCAGAAGAATCGCCTCGTCGAATCCGCTGAAACGCGCATCGGAGCTGGCCACGGCACTGTTCACATAAGCTCCGCAAATCTTGGCGCGCGGCGGAATGGCGTTGTCCTGAATACGTCGCCACGAGCTAACACCGGCATGCACACCCTTGTCTGCGGGAAGATAATCGCCGAACGGCAAGGCAACGATCGCGAACGCGTCCTGATCGTCGATGCTGACTCCGACGCGCTCGGCGCACTTGTAGGCCAGCGGACGGATGTAGACGTTGGTGCGGAATGCATTCCTGCGCAGAATCTCGAGAGTAATGGCGGTCAGCTCTTCAGGTGTGTATGGAATCTCGATGCGCAGGATGCCGCAGTTCTGTTTCCAGCGCTCGTAATGTTCATTCGAGCGCAGGAGAAAAAGCTCCTGCTGGGCGTCGTCCCAGTGGGCGCGGATGCCTTCGAATACACCGGTTCCGTAGTGCAGGGCATGAGTGAGGATTCCGACGTGGGCGTCGCGCATGGGCATAAAGCGGCCGTTGAAGTAAACGGTCTGATCCTGATCCGCCTCAACGTTCATGGCCTACTCCTTCGCGCGATTCGCGGTATAGTTCGCGCCCCCGCGCCAGTGCGCGCTCATCGATTTCGAGCCACTTCGCATGCTTGACCAGGCGATGCAGCGCGGCATCGACGCTGGCCTGCGGCAACACGCCGGTGATCTCAAGCAATGCGCCAAGGATGACCATGTTGGCCACGCGCGGTTCGCCGAGTTGATCGGCAATCTGCGTGAAGGGGAATACAAGCGCGCGGACATCGTTGCGTTTGCAGTCTTCGGGAATGGCTTCGCCGTTGTAGAGGATCCATCCGCCCGGCTGCACGGTGGCTACGAATTTTCTTAACGACGGCTCATTCATGGCCAGAAGCATGTTGGGCGACGTAACCAGGGGCGAGTCGATGGATTCGTTGGAGAGACGAATGTGGCAGTTCGAAGTGCCGGAGCGCATCTCGGGTCCGTACGATGGCAGCCATGAGACTTCGAGTCCGGCGTCGAGTCCCGCTTCGGCGAGCACTTCGCCGGCGAGAAGGACTCCCTGGCCTCCGAAGCCGGCCACGCGGATGCGCAGATCGATTTCCTGCAAGGCGGTTTGGGCGTTCAAACAAAGACTGTTCGTAGCTTCCCACCCATTAGCCGCAGTGCGAGAACTGGATGAAGCATCGGGCTTGAGGGGCGCGGCAGCACCGATTCCGAGAATGGCGGGAATGCGATCGAGGGATGGTGCCGGTTCGGGAGCCGGTCGAGGCTGCCTGTCAGCAGTGCGGTCGCAAAGAACGCCGAGCGGGTAGGTTTTTTCCATCACGTCGCGCACCCACTTCTGTGAGTCGACGGCGGACATCTTCCAGATGGTGGGGCAGGGGGAGAGGATTTCGACCAGCGAGAAGCCGAGGCCCTTGACCTGGTTCTCGACGGCGCGGTGGATGGCCTTGTCGGCCTGCGCGATCTGCTTGTTGTCGCCCAGGCCCACGCGCGCGATGTAAACCGGAGCTTCCAATGTAGCGAGCAGCTCGCTCACGCGCAGCGGATAACCTTCCGTTGCCGCGTTGCGGCCGTTGGGCGTGGTCGTGCTCTTCTGGCCGATGAGGGTTGTGGGAGCGCACTGGCCGCCGGTCATGCTGTAGATGGCATTGTTGACGAAGATCGCGGTGATGTTTTCGCCGCGGTTGGCGGCATGCAGAATCTCGGCCGAGCCGATGGCCGACAAATCACCGTCGCCCTGGTAGCTGATCAGGATGCTGCCAGGGTGGCTGCGCTTGATGGCCGTTCCCACCGCGGGCGCCCGTCCGTGCGCGGCCTGCACGTTGCCCACATCGAAGTAGTAGTACGCAAACACCGAGCAGCCTACCGGGCTGATCAGAACGGTGCGGTCCTGGATGCCGAGCTCGTCGATGGCGCGCGCCACCATCTTGTGGATGATGCCGTGCCCGCATCCGGGGCAATAGTGCGTCTGATGCTGCAGTTCTTCCTTGCGCTCGTAGACATCAAAGAACGACTTCGCCTTGCTGCGAACGACGGTATATTCGGCGACGGGGCTAGACATAGGCCATCTGCTCCTTGTGGGTTGCCCCAATTTGCGCCGCACGGGCGCGGACAAAGTCCATCAGTTCTTCATGGGAGGGCACATTGCCTCCACAGCGGCCGAGAAATTCGACCGGCCTTGCGCCGTTCAGTGCGAGGCGGACATCTTCCACCAGTTGGCCGTTGCTCAACTCCACCACCGCGAACATGCGCGCGCGGCTGCAGGCTCGCTGGAACGCGAGTTTCGGGAACGGGTACAGCGTGATGGGCCGCAGGACGCCGACGCGAATGCCTTCGGCGCGGGCTTCGGCGGTAACCGCCTTCAGGATGCGTCCGACAATGCCGTAACCCACCAGGACGATATCGGCATCGGCGGTCTGCCACTCCTCCGAGCGCGCCTCAAGCCGCTCCGCTTCGCGGTACTTGGCCTCCAGCTTGTTGTTGTGCGCTTCCAGGTTATTGGGCTCCATGTGGAGCGACGTAATGAAGTTGCCGCGCGTAGCAGCGTTGCCCTGAACAGACCAGCCCGGCCACGGTGGCAAAATGGCGCGCTCGGGGAATTCGACCGGCTCCATCATCTGGCCCACAAATCCATCGGCCAGCACAAACGCCGGATTCCGGTAGCGGTCCGCCAGTTCGAAGGCCAGGGCGGTGAGGTCGACCATCTCCTGCGCGGAATACGGAGCCACGACGAGCGTACGATAGTTGCCGTTGCCCCCGCCTTTCACCACCTGGTGATAATCGCCCTGCTCGGCGGCGATGTTGCCCAGGCCGGGGCCACCGCGCGCGATGTCGGCGACAACGCAGGGCAGTTCCGCGCCGGCCATGTAGCTGATGCCTTCCTGCATCAGGCTGATCCCCGGTCCGCTCGAAGAGGTCATGCAACGGAGGCCGGCCGACGAAGCACCGTAAAGCATATTGATCGCGGCCACTTCGCTCTCCGCCTGCAGAAACGTGCCCCCCACCTGCGGCATATAGAGCGCCGCGGCTTCAGCAATCTCGCTGGCAGGTGTAATCGGGTATCCATAGAAGGCGCGACATCCGGAAAGAATGGCGCTCCGCATGAGCGCTTCATTTCCCTTCATCAATTGCTTGCTCATGCCACCGCCTCGTTTCCGCCGACTTCAGCGGCCTGTACCCGGCCCAGCGCGCTCGGATCAAGGCGCAGCACCGTGATGGCTCCAGGCTCAGGACAGGCGAGGAAGCATATGCCGCATCCCGTGCAACCCGTGCCGGCATAGGTCGCGGTGCGATAGCCATAGTGATTCAGGCGGTCGCTCAGCGCGATCGCCTTGGGCGGACACGCCTCGATGCAGAGGCCGCAGCCCTTGCACTCGTTCGTGTCCACCCTGATTAGCCCTCTGTCCAGACCTCTCTGGTGCTTTACCCCAATACTCATCGTTCCCCTCTCAGCCGGGTTCCCATCGAGCTTGTTTTCTCGATGAGAGCGGGTCTGCGGGCCCGGAATTTTCACCTCGAAGCCCGCTGTATCGTCCGTCTTTGGCGGAAAGGAGCGCAGTGACAACCATCACCGGGTCATCGGCGGCTGAAGATGAAGTATTGGAAGGGTTTACGATGCGGTTTTGAAAGTTTCGCGGGACCCAAACCTAACAATATTTCGTTCCACGTGCGATTCGAGGGGACGGTCCAAAAATTAGCACACGGCAGGCTCGGCGAGCGTTGCGCGAGGTACCATGCCAAATCCGGCGGCCGGCCGGCGAGGCGGTGGGTCAAGCTGTTAACGACGAGGTAGCCTTAGCTCTTCTTCGACGTGACGGCGGTGAACGCGGCGACCAACTGGTGGACCTGCGTGCCTCCGCAGTGGGGACAGGTGACTCCGGCCTTATCAACATCCGACATGTGAAGAGCCTGGGTGAATTCCTTGTTGCAGTCCTGGCAGTGAAATAGATATTGCGACATATCGGGCACCTCCCGAGAGTCGATCATAGCGCTACCCGGAGGGGTTGGTCATCGGTGGAAATTTCCATTCGCCCGCTTCGCCCCAAGGTCACCTTGACAAGGGCGAGAGGTTAGTTTACTTTGCAATGCAAAGTGAATTCCCGCCATGAATGACCTCAATAAAGCGCTAGGCGACATCACCAGCATTCGCAGACAGATGGCGCGCAGCACCGAGTTCCGCGGTTACGGCCCGGCAACCCTGGCCGCGACCGGCATGTTCGCGATGACGGCAGCGGTGGGGCAGGCCGTATGGCTGCCTGATCCCGCCAAAGCCATCTACGCCTACCTGGCGACGTGGATCTCTACTGCCATTGTGTCGGCCGCATTGATCGCCACCCAGATGCGCGCCCGCACCCGCCGCATTCACTCCGGCATGGCCGACGAGATGATTGGCATCGCGGTGGAACAGTTCCTGCCATCGGCGGGCGCAGGCTCTCTGTTGACGGTCGTGCTGGTGTTGTTTGTCCCCGGGGCATTATGGATGCTGCCGGGCATGTGGCAGATCATCTTCAGCCTTGGCGTGTTTTCGTCATGCCGATTTCTGCCCAGGCCGATGATCGCCGCGGGCCTATGGTATCTGCTGACTGGACTGGGGTGTGTTGCGCTGGGCGACAACCGCGCGCTTTCTCCCTGGACGATGGGCATCTCCTACGGAGCGGGCCAACTGCTGGTCGCGGGAATTCTCTTTTTCAATTCGCGGGAAGGTGAAGATGAAGTCTAAAACTCCAGGCCCCGAAGAGCGGGGCAGCGAGGGCCGTTTCGCGTATGAAGGACTGGATCGGGTGATCCACGAACGGGCCCGTCTCAGTGTGCTCACGTCGCTGATCTCGAACCCCAGGGGAGTGAAGTTCGGCGACCTGAAACAGTTGTGCTCGCTCACTGACGGCAATCTCAGCCGTCATCTCCAGGTTCTCGAAAAAGCCAAGATGGTAGAGATCGTGAAGGGACACGAACGCAATCGTCCCCAGACGGTTTGCCGCATCACGGCATCGGGCCGCAAGCGCTTTCTCGAATACTTGTCGACGCTGGAGCAGGTTGTGGTCGACGCCGCCAAGGTGGCCCGAGATGAATCCATCTCGGGGCTGGTGCGCGGGCTGACACCGTCGCGCATCTAATTTTTTTTGCCGCCTTACTTTGCAATGCAAAGCTGGCGTTTCGTGCGAGGTAACTTTACGATGCAAAGCAATTTGGGTCAGGGGCTGCACGCAGCCATCATCATGGACGGGAACGGGCGCTGGGCCACGCGCCGGGGTTTGCCGAGAATTGCCGGACATCGCGCCGGGCTGGGTGCGGCGCGGCGCATTGTCGAACATGCCTCGGATGTGGGCATCCGTTGCCTCACGCTCTACGCCTTTTCGTCAGACAACTGGAGCCGGCCGCCCGCCGAGGTGAATCGCATCTTCTGGCTGTTGCGGGCATTTCTGCGCATGGAAACGGAACGGATGCGCGAGCGCGGCGCGCGACTGCAGGTGATTGGGCGGCGCGATCGCCTGCCTGCCCCGGTGTTGCATGCCATCGAGCAGGCCGAATGGTCCACGGCGGCGGGACGCCGAATTCTACTTCGCGTAGCCATCGACTATTCGTCGCGGGATGCCATCGTGCGCGCCGCGGTGGAGGCAATGGCAGCCCTGCCCGGCGACGATGAGGGGTCAGCCGATGTGCTGCGGCCGATCCTGGTGCGCCAGTTGACCGGCGATGCGGGCGATGTGGACCTGCTGATTCGCACCGGCGGAGAGAAGCGATTGTCTGATTTTCTTCTGTGGGAGTCAGCCTACGCGGAATTAATTTTCACCGACTGCATGTGGCCCGACTTCCTCGAGGCCGATTTTGACAGCGCGCTCGAGGAATTCCGCCACCGCGAGCGGCGCTTTGGTGGAGTGCCGGTTCCAGTAATCTCGATTGCGGCTGGTGCGCGATGACGGCCTGTTCTCGCTCGCGGGTGTTAAAAGTCAAGTTCATTCTGCCCGCGTTGACTGAGGCGACCGATCCATATTGGCGGCCTATCAAGTATTCGCTCTTTCCGCCGCTGGGCCTGGCGACCCTCGCCGCCTATCTCTCGCCGGACGATCGAGCGGTAATCGTCGACGAGCACGTCGAGCCCCTGACCCTCGACGATGCGCCTGACCTTGTGGTCATTCAGGTGTACATCACCAACGCGTATCGCGCCTACAGGATCGCGGATCATTACCGCCGGCGCGGGGCGTTCGTCTGTCTCGGCGGATTGCACGTGACGGCACTTCCCGAGGAAGCGGCCGGCCACGCCGACGCGGTCTTTCTCGGTCCGGGCGAGCAGACATTTCCGCGATTCCTTGAAGACTTCCGCGCCGGCACCCCGCAGCGCGCGTATGCGTCGACATCGGGACGCACGCTCGAGCGTATTCCACCGATTCGCCGCGATCTCATCCGGCGCAGCCGCTACCTTGTACCGAATTCGATTGTCGTTACGCGCGGCTGTCCGCAGCACTGCGACTTCTGCTACAAGGACGCATTCTTCCAGGGAGGACGGGGCTTCTACACCCAGCGCGTCGAAGATGCTCTGGCCGAAATCGACCGGCTGCCGGGACGCCATCTCTATTTTCTCGACGACCACTTGCTGGGGGATCGCCGTTTTGCGGAAGGTCTGTTTGACGGCATGCGGGGGATGCGCCGGGTGTTCCAGGGGGCGGCTACAGTCGATTCCATTTTGCGAGGCGACTTGATCGAACGCGCCGCCGAGGCGGGCCTGCGAAGCATCTTCGTGGGTTTTGAGACGCTCGCGCCCGAGAACCTGAGGCGCAGCAACAAGCGCCAGAACCTTGGCCGCGATTACAAGGCGGTGGCCGACCGGTTGCATTCGCTGGGAATCATGATCAATGGAAGTTTTGTTTTCGGCATGGATGAAGATGATGATGATGTTTTTCGCCGTACTGTTGACTGGGCCATTGACCATGGCATCACCACTGCTACCTTTCACATTCAAACCCCGTATCCCGGCACCCGACTTCACGCATGCATGGTCAGCGAGGGCCGGATCGTCACTCGCGACTGGAATCTCTACGACACGCGCCACGTCGTCTATCGTCCTGCCAAACTGCAGCCCGAGGCCTTGAAGCGGGGATATGACTGGGCTTACACCGAGTTCTATCGCTGGGCTTCGATCGCGCGGTCGTCGCTTTGTCACGGCACGCTGAAGCACCAGGCCAAGCATTTCTTCTACGCCGCCGGGTGGAAGAAGTTTGAGCCGCTGTGGGACATGATCATTCGCGCCCGGCAACTCACACGAGTCACGCCGATGCTCGAAGCCGTGCTATCGCGGGTGACTGGCAATGGGTGGGCCCCAAAAACTCAATCAGCTGACCAATTGTTCCCGATTCTGTCGGCGGAAAGGAAATCGCAGACCCGGTGAACCATCCAAATCATCGACGCCGCATTCGTGTCTGGATCGCCGTGTTCATCGCCGGCCTGACTCTGAGCGGGATCACTGCCTTTCCTCTCCAGAGTGAGCTTCGCTGGCTCGTATCGGCGCTTCGCACCGGCGTTCTTCATTCATTCGCGGCCGCCTTTCCTCTTCTTCCCTGGATCGAGCGGGTGAACGCCGCGCTGACCGCCACGAATGCTGCCTACCCTTTTCTCTCGTACGGAACCGATTGGCTCGCATTTGCGAACCTCGTCATCGCGGTAGCCTTCATTGGTCCTTACTTCGACCCGGTGCGCAACAAGTGGATCATCACATTCGGCCTGATCGCCTGCGCCGGGGTTATCCCGCTGGCTCTGATCGCCGGCCACGTCCGCGGAATTCCACTGGGGTGGCGGCTTATCGACTCGAGCTTCGGAATTTTCGGCGCAGTCCCTCTGCTCCTATGCTGCCGATCCATTCGTATTCTAGAATGCGATAAAGGCTAATGCTTGAGAATTCCCAGGACACGCCACGATCACGATCTATCATTGCAAGTCGAGTCTGCGGCGTACGCCGCCGTGGTCGGAAGTGGAAAGGGAATCGATGGGATCCAGGCAAGCTTTTTGGGGCTTCATTATAATTTTCGCCGCCAATGGATTTGCGTTAGCCCAGCGGCCCGCGCAGCCGGCGCAGTCTGTAGACCATTTCTCCGGACATCCGCGCGTGGCCATCATCAGCGACATCGGCAACGAGCCGGACGACCAGATGTCGTTTGTGCGTCTGCTCGTCTACTCCAATGAACTGGACCTCGAGGCGATGATCGCGACTACGTCAACATGGCAACGGACGGCGACTCATCCCGAAACGATGCACGCGCTCATCCAGGCTTACGGACAGGTGAGAGCCAACCTGCTGCTTCACGCCAGGGACTGGCCAACCGCGGAGGATCTCGATGCTCATGTTTTCGCGGGACAGCCGGCGTACGGCATGGGCGCGGTTGGAGAAGGAAAGGCTTCGGCCGGTTCGCGCGCGCTGATGCAGGCGATCGAACGCGAAGAGGAGCGCCCGCTGTGGATCTGCATGTGGGGCGGGGCGAACACGCTGGCGCAGGCGCTGACGGATCTGCGCATGGCGCATCCGCCTGCGGAGATGGAAAAGCTGATCGCGCGGCTGCGCGTATCCTCGATCTCTGACCAGGACGATGCGGGTCCCTGGATCCGTCGCGAATTTCCTTCGCTCTTTTACATCGTCATGCCCAGCCCGCCGAACAGTGAAGAATACTACTATGCGACCTGGACCGGCATCAGCGGCGATCTCTATTACCGCAACTGCGCGGGCGCAGACACGAGTCTGGTGACCAATGAGTGGCTGGAAAAAAATATTCGCGCGAAAGGCCCTCTCGGAAAGATGTATCCGCGCTTCATGTTCATCATGGAGGGCGACACCCCCTCGTTTCTCGGTCTCATCGACAACGGGTTGAATGCCTACCGGCGGCCGGACTGGGGCGGGTGGGGCGGCCGCTATGTCTATCGCCAGCCGCGCGGCGAGGAGCACGCCATCTGGACGCAGGGCGGCGATGAGTTCATGCGCGCGACCTCCCAGGATATGGTGCGCGGCACAGATGGCCAGGAGCACGTGTCGGACCAGGCCAGCGTCTGGCGGTGGCGCGAGGCCTACCAGAATGACTTTGCAGCGCGCATGGACTGGACGGTGAAAGACTTCGCCAACGCCAATCACAATCCTGTGCTGGTCGTAAACGGAAAGCCCGGAACAAGTCTGGTCGAAATGGATGTGGATCCGGGGCAGACCGCCACACTGGACGCCGCGGGCAGCAGCGATCCCGACGGCCAGAAGTTGCATTACAAATGGTGGGTCTATGTCGAGGCGGGTTTGAACGGAAACCACGGCGCCGACATTTCGGTCTCCGGCGAGGATCAGCCACAGGCAAAGGTCACCGTGCATTCACCATGCCGGCCGGCATGGATTCCCGGCATGATTCCCTGCCGTGGGGACGGCGTGGCGCACATCATTTTGGAAGTTACCGATGATGGATCGCCGCGGCTCACCTCTTATCGGCGCATCGTTATGCATGTGCGAGCAGAGAAGTGAGGCGAGTAGCGGCTCTCCTTTTACGCCAGGCCCAAACCATCCATCCGAGATAGAGCCAGGGCAGCGGCGCACAAATCCAAACCGGGGCACCGCTGTAAAGCATGAACTGCAGAAGGGCTCCAGCGCCCAGGGCAATCAGCCATGCGATCTTCCAGCGCCGGCTGAAAAGGATCGCGATCGTCGCGACGCAGAGTTCGAGAAAACCCAGGAACCAACCCGCTATCACGAGCGCCTCGACGCCAAGCGGCTCGGGCGAGCGTCCTTCCACGCGATCGCGAATGCCCTCGAGGATCTTGCGCACCGCCACGTGGTCGGCGAATTCGGTGAAGATGCCAAGCGCCTTGAACAACACCCCAGGCGCATAGCTCCAGCGAATGCGGCTGACGAGGCGCGTGCGTTGTGAATCGATGGGAACAAGTTGCCAGATGAAGACGCCGTCGCAGGGCACGTCCCGCGAGCGCCAGACCATGACCGAGTCTGGTTCGATTGTGCCGAACATCAAACTTGCCGCAACACTGATTGGCTCGAGGTCGCCGGTCTGCGGATGCTGGAACTGGGGAAGAATGTTTCGCGCGCTGTGGACGCCGGTTCCACTCCCCGGATTTTCGATGAGGTCGTAGCCGTAGAACCCCGCGCGCCCGAATCCCATCTGCACCAGCCACGGCCATATCTGCTGCGGCGTGCCGCGAATGGTGATGGCTCGGGTCGCGTTAAACGCCGGGTGAGCCACCCTTCCGTCTTCTGGCATGGCGCGCGCAATCTCCTCGGCAGTCGCACCCCAATGGAGTTGGGCCGGACGAAGGATCAGAACGTAGTTGGAGCCGAACAGGGCGAACAGCATCAGAACGGCAGCTGCGCGAAACATGACACTACGAATACCAGGGCGCATCTTTCTTCCAATCTTTGGACAGCGGTGAGCAGGCATGACCTGTCGGGGTCATGCGGATGGGATTGGCTTTGCTGTTTAGTCAGATTCTGGCTCGAATTCGATTGTGCGTCAAATCGATCCGGACGGAGAAGGCCTGGTAAGTTACTTTTGGACAGGGCTCTCCGCCCGGATCGCGTTTCCCCGATAACTTTCGGTGGCTTGTACAGGTCTTTTCATGGTAAGTTCTTTGGGTAGTTTCCCTCCTCAGCTCCCTCGGATGAATTGTTGTTTGTATTCGTGACGCCCGGTTTTGTGGCCAGATTTGCCACGAAGGGCGAGCCAGACTATGGATAAGGTTTCGTCGGGAAAGATCGGCCGGTACGAGATTATCAAGGTCCTCGGGCGCGGGGGCATGGGTGAGGTGATTCTCGCCCAGGATGAGAACCTGGGCCGCCGCGTCGCGATCAAGAGACCGTTCAAGTCGGCCGTCGCCGAGGGGTTGGCCCGCTTCCAGGTGGAAGCCAAGGCGGCTACCCTCCGCCATCCCAATATCCCGGCTGTCTACGAAATGGGAGTAGACGACGACCTGCCCTTCATCGCCATGGAGTTTGTCGAGGGCGAGACACTGGAAAAGATCATCGAGTCGAAGCAGGAACTCGACATGATCACCAAGCTCAAGATCATCGAACAGGTTTGCTCGGCCCTGGGATACGCGCACGACAACGGAATCATCCATCGCGATATCAAGCCGGCCAACATTATCGTTCAGCCCGACGGCGTTGCCAAGATCATTGACTTCGGAATCGCCAAGCTTCAGGATGATGACCCCAACTCCGGGCTCACCAAGGCCAGCCAGCTCATCGGGTCGCTGCATTACATCGCGCCCGAACGGTTCTACGGCGGAAACATCGATGGCCGCGTCGACATCTTCTCCGCCGGCGTGACTTTGTTCAAGCTGCTCACCGGTAAGGAGCCGTTTACCGGGGGCGAAGCGACAGCGTCCTTCAAGATCATGAACGAGGCTCACAGTTCCTTGAGCGCGTTCCTTCATGACTATCCGCCGGCGCTCGATGAGATCGTGGAAAAGTCGCTGGCCAAAAATCCCGACGATCGTTACCAGACCGGCGAAGATTTTTCCGACGCGCTCCACGAGGTCATTGAAGAACTCAAGCGAACTCGCGTTACCGAACTGTTCAGCGATGCCGAGCGCCTCACCACCGAGCGCCGGTTTGCGCCCGCCCTGGAATTGCTCGACGAAGCCATCAAGCTCGATCCGTCGAACACGCAGGCACGAAAACTGCGCAAGTTCGTCCGTGAACACCAGGAGCGGATCCGCCGCGCGGAGCGTTTGCGCGAGTGCCTCCTCAAGAGCGATGAAGCGCTGCTGAGCGGAAATTTCGACGAGGCTCTGACCCAACTCAAAGATGCCCAAAATCTCGATCAGGCTTCGGCCGAGATCAAGAGCAAGATCCAGTCCGTAGAGGAAAAGAAGCGCCGGTTTGAGAACAGCACCCGCTTGCTCACGGAAGCCGAACGCGCCAAGGCACGCGGCGACGTTACGGGCGCCCTTCGCATCGTCACCAAGGCCCTCGAGGAAGATCCGGAGCACAAGAAACTCCTCGCCTTGAACGCCGCCCTCTCGCGCCAGATGGAGATCGAGGCCCAGCGCGGCCGCCTGCTCGAATTGCAGGAAAACGCGGCGCACGCGCTGGCGGCCCGCGATTACGACGCCGCCGACAACCTGCTCAACGAAGCTGCGGCGATCGACCCTTCCAATCTTGATACAGACAAGCTGCGACGGGAACTGGCGCGAACCCGCGAGCTCGAACAGCGCCGCGCGGTTCTCGATGAGATTCAACTCCGCGTGCAGGAGTTCATTCGCAACGATGCCTACGACCAGGCATCCGACCTGGTCAATCGGGCGCTCGACAGGCTGCCCAACGAAACTCTGCTCCATCGGCTGAAGGCCGAGGTCGATGCGGAGGCGCGGAAGTACGACGTCCGGCGCATCGTCGATCTTTCCATAGCACAGGCCAACGAGTTATTTGCCAGCTCTCCGTTCGAGGCCCTTGGTATTCTGCAAAAGGCGCTGGAAAACATTCCCGGCGAAGAGCGGTTGGTTGCCTATGAGCGCTCGCTCCGCCAGCAGCTTGAAGCGCGCCGGTCGGAGCAGCTTTGCGAGGAGACGATCCTCAAAGCCCGCGAGCTGATGAACGGAAAGCATTTTGACAAGGCCATCGGAGTGCTTGAGTCGTTCCAGGTAGAGTTCGGCCAGAACCACGACCTCGATGGTTTGCTCACCTTCGCGCGCGGCGAATTGGCGGCTCAGCAGCGCTCCGAAATGGTGAGTCGTACTCTCTCGGAAGCAAATGGCCGTATCCGCGACGGACGGCTCGACGACGCCATCCGCGTGCTCGAAGCGGGACAGCAGCAGACCGGCGATGCTTCCATATCGGCGCTGCTCATCGAGGTTCGAGAACAGCAGGCAACCGTGGCGCGCAAGCTGGAAGTACTGCTCAAGCGCGTCGAATTGCTGCGCGAGCGCGGTGAGTTGGACGAGGCGATTCCACTCCTCCAGGAGCAGTTGGCGGCGACTCCCGGAAACGCCGACCTTGAGCAGCTTACCAACACGCTGCTGGCCCAGCGCAAGCAGAAACAGGTCACAGGCATCGCCATTCGCGCCGCCAAAGAGGCGGTTCGCCAGAACGATTTTCAAGCGGCGCTTGAATCGTTGCATACGGTTCTGAATGCCTACGGAGAATCGTCCGAAGTTACGAGCGCGGTGCACGAGGTCGAGCAGCAACGGTCCGTGCATGCGGGACAGGTGGTGGCCAGGTCGATCGAAGATGCCCAGGCAGCTCTGCTGAAGAAGGACCCGCAGGGCGCCCTCGAGGCCCTCAAAACCGCGACCAAATTTCTCGAATTCGCCGACGCGCAGAAGCAGGCCGAGTGGCAGCGAATCGGCCAATCCGTCAAGAAGGCACTGCAGCAAGCCGGATCCTCCACCGACTCGCACGCCATCTTCGACAAGCAATTGTCGGCCATCGCCCAGACCAGGCCGCGAAAGACGATGATCGGGATCCTGGGCGGTGCGTTCCTTGTTCTGGTGGTGGCGGGCGCCCTCATGTGGCGGTTCCTGGCTCCTGCTCCGGCGGCCTCTTCGATTGAGGTTCAGAATGTCACGCTCGGCGCGACGGTAACCATCGATGGCCTTCCCCATTCCGTGGATGGGAATGGCAGTGTCAAATTGACTGTCAAACCCGGAGTCCACAAAATCCATATCTTCAAAGATGGGTTCCAGGACAACGACAAGGCCCCGGACATCCATGGTCAGTACACCCTGGACGGGACGCTTTACCCAAAGGGAACGCATCTCGGCAAAATGCAGTTGATCCTGCCCAAGGATATTGCCAGGGTGAACGTGAGCGCGGGCGGCAAATCGTGGGTGGATGTCGGCCCGGATCAGGCGCTCGATTTGCCGGTTGGTGCCTATCCTGTAACCATCACCTCGGCCGGGTACCAGACACAAAATGTGCCCAGCGTCGTCATCACCGAAGCCTCCGTTTCGAATCCGATCCCGATCCGGGTCGACATGGTGAAGATCGCAGCCGGGACTCTAACGGTTCACCTGCTGGGCGGCGCCGGCAGTGCGCGGATGTTTGTGAACAACCGGCCGCAACCGGGCGAGGTTCATTCCAACCAGAAGGTTATCCTGGCTGAAGGGGCCTACACCCTTAGGTTTGAGTCTCTGGGCTACAAGCCGACGGAGATTGCGGTGAGGGTGGCGAACCAGACCGATACCCCGGTTGAAGTTACGCTGGAAAAGGTTCAGGGCGCGTCGGGCCGGCTTAACGTGAGCCAGGATACGATTACCCGGGGCGACTCCGTCACTCTGACCTGGGAGAGTCAAAATGCTCCCTCGCTTCAGATCTCGGGGCTGGGTCCCCTTGCCACTCCCAGTGGCTCAAAGCCGGTGGCGCCGACGGCAACCACCACCTATGTGTTGACCTCCAATAACCAGGAATTGTCGCGGATCACCGTCCAGGTAGAAGCTCCGAAACCGCCCAAAGTCAGCGCCTTCGAAGTGAGTTCCACATCGGTCGCGAGCGGCGATTCAGTCACGGTGAACTGGCAGGTCGAGAATGCCGCGTCGGTACAGATTCCAGCGCTTGCTCCGGGCAACCTGGCTGCCCAGGGAACGATGGCTGTTCCGCTTACCAAGACCACGACATTCCAACTGACGGTGAACGGCTCTCCGCTCGCCCAGTTGAATGTGGAAGTCCACGACCGGCCAAAACCGCCGTCGCCGCCAACAGGAGGGTCCGATAATCCAGGGCCCGTCAAGCCGTCGGCGGACATTCTCCAAAACGCTCTGAAGCCATATCAGAGCTGGCTGTCAGGTGCGGCAGGCAAGAACTGCAAGGCAGCCCTGACGTCCCAGTACGACAACAAGTTTGCCGAGCTTGCCAAGAATTGGTGCGGAGATGCCAGGAGCTTTACCGCGGCTGAGAAATGCAGCCCGCTGGTGGGCGGCACGGCCGAAGCACCAAATCTGAGTTGCGAAGAAACGATTACGGTGCGCCCCAAAGAAGGAGATCCATTCCCCATCGGTTCTCAAAAGACCTTCCGCTTCAAGAAGGTCTCGGAAGGAAACTTCCAACTCCAGGGGTGGTAAGCCGCGCGCATCGGCTTCGGCAACTCTGCGAACCGGGGCGGCTAAGAACTCAGAACTCTGAACTAAGAATTCCCCGGTCCGGATTCCGGTGCCGGCAGCGTAAACAGGAACCGGCTGCCTTTCCCCACGGTGCTTTCGGCCCAGATGCGGCCCCCGTGCTGTTCCACGATGCTGCGGCATAGCGCCAGCCCAAGGCCGGTGCCGCCCAACGCGCGCGAGTCGGATGCATCGCCTTGCTGGAAGCGGTCAAAGATCCGTTCGAGCTTTTCGGGCGCGATGCCGCGTCCCTGGTCTTCCACCACAAAACAGACTTCGCCATCCGCTGCCGGCTGGGTGCCAAGGCGAATCACGGTTTCGGGCGGTGAAAACTTGATTGCGTTCGATACCAGCTCATTCAACACCTGCAAGGCGCGCTCAGGATCGACGAATACCGAGGAGGGCGCGGCCTGGACCTGAAGGCTGATATGAACCGCGGTGGCCATCGAGTGGGCCACATCCGCGGCCCGCCGCAGAAGGTCTACCGCTTGCAGCGCGACCCGGCTCAGCGGCAGCCGTCCGTTTTCCAGGTTTTCAAAGTCGAGGATGTCGTTGACCAGTCGAACCAGGCGGTCGCAGTTGCCGATGGCCATTTCGATCATCTGGCGCTGTTTCTCGGGCCGCTTGTCCAGGGTTCCCGAGGAGATCAGCCCCAGCGATGCTCGCAGCGAGGTGAGCGGCGTCCGCAGTTCGTGGCTCACCGTGGAGATGAACTCATCCTTCATCCGGTCCAGCCGGCGCCGTTCGGAAACATCCTGGAATGCCACCACCATGCCCGCGAGCTGGCCGTCTTCGATCAGCGGGTTGGCGATATATTCCACCGGGATCTTGGTTCCGTCGTGGCGCCAGAACACCTCCTCCCGCATGCGCACCGCTTCGCGGCGCCGCATCCCCTGCAGAATCGGGCTGGTGATGCGCGAGTACGGAGTTCCGTCAGCGTGGCTGTGGTGAATCACTTCATGGATTTGGCGGCCGGTCAGTTCGTCGGGGTCGTATCCCAGCATGCGCGCCGCGGCCTCGTTGATAAAGGTGAGCCGGCCGTCGAGATCCACGCCGTAGATGCCGTCGCCCACCGATTCCAAGATCAGTTCCCTCTGGCGCATGGCCAGGTGCAGTGCTTCTTCTGCTTCGTGCTGCTCGGTGATGTCGATTCCGTGGACGACAATGAACGGCCGCTCCCCGTGCAGGTCCATGCGGCGGCTGCGGAACGCAATGCGCCGGTAGATGCCATCGCTGCGGCGAACCGGCAACGCGCCCTGCCATTGTTCCTGGGTCTTCAGGGTGCGAAGGCAATCCTGAAACTGGGCCACGCCGGCTGAATCGAGCAGTTCCGATACGGGACGCCCAGTGAGGTCGTCAATCCGGAAGCCCAGGGTCTCGGCAGTGAAGGCATTGAGCGAGGTCAGACGGCCTTCCATCGTGCAGGTAAACACGAATCCCAGGCTGCTTTCCACCACTTCGCCGTAGCGATGTTCGCTGGAGAGTAATGCCTCCTCGGCTTCGCGTTGGTCGGTTACGTCCTGGCCGCTCACAATCAGGTACTGAATTTCGCCGTTCGGGCCTTTCAACGGCCTTAGGGTCCAGTTGACACGGCGGGTCATGTCGGCAGCCACCCGCCAGGCAGTTTCATGCGGACCTGAAACCTGGCCGGTGGCGCCTTCGCGGACTTTGCCTGCCGCCCACTGGCGATCGTCAGGCTCCAGCAGCGCCTCCACAAAAGGGCGCCCGGCCGTGTCCGTGGGGTCAAGGCCGGTCAATTGCAGGCATGGCTGGTTGAAGCGAACCACCCGTCCTGCCGTGTCCAGCACCACCACCAGGGCGGGAATGGAATCGAGCGTTGTGGCCACGAAGCACCGTTCCATCGCCAGGGCGCGTTCAGTCCGCTGCCGGGCCCGCTGCGCCTGTTCCTGGGCGCGGATCCGGTTGTAAAGCTCCAGGCGAGTGACGATCTGCCGCCCCACCACTTCCAGCAGTGTCATGTGCTCCTGGCTGAACTGGTTCGGTCTCCGCGCCAGAATGGCGAGCGTTCCTATGATGTGCTGATTGGCTGACCGCAGCGGCAGGCCGGCGTAGGACCGGCACGGCTTGCCCCCTGGCACTTCGATCCCGGAAGGCGGAAACCGGGGATCCGATGCCGCGTCAGCGATCATCATGGATTTTCCCGCGTCCACTACGTACTGGCAGGCTGTGGAGCTGCGGGGTTGGTCCGCCGCAATGAATCCAAATCTCGACTTGAACCAAAGCCGGCTGAAATCCTGCCACCCCAGGTAGGCGTAGTCGGCCCCGCTCAGGACCGCGGTGAACTCGGTGAGCTCATCGAGCGCAGGATCGGCGTTGCGGTCCATGGGGTCAAAATCTGACCGCATGACCATGGCTCCGCCCGTGCGCACGATGCTGTCCACAACCGGCATGGTTGAAAGACTCTCCCCCGCTCCTAACAGGATGCTGTCTACAACCGCCATGGTTGGAAGACCTCTCCCTGCTCCTAACAGTATGCGGAGCATAAGCACAATTGGCTCTTGCACAAAGGGGGAATCCAGTGCGGAGCCGACGCTGCTACAAAAGTAACGTAACGTCGATTACCGATGTTCACGGATTTTTCGGCTTATTGCGGGATTGTCTGGAATTGGGCTCAGGGTTGGCTTTCCATCGGCGGTGCGAGGTTACTTCCGTCAGGAGGCGCCGAAGGGGGTGACACGCAGTCAATGCTGCCTCGCCGGGTTGCAGAGAATTATCCGGTTCGGGAGCACAATGGAATGGTTGCGAGGTTGTGCCGTGTTCCGTGCGCTGTGCGGGGCCAACCCGCACGGAACCCGTGTGAACCAAAAAAAAAGTTTGAGTCTGTGAAACCGTGAAACTCTACCTAATCCACCTGCTTGCAATACCTTAAGAAAAAATCCTCCCGGGAAAATGTCGCAGAAATGACGCAAAAAACCAACATTTCAGGTGTGATTTAGCTTACAAATCGGAACAAATATCAGGCGTTGGATCTGCCGATAAAGGGTCCCGTCGACTCACGCACCACGAATTCGGGCGCCATGGTGATCTCTGCCGGGAACCCCTGCTCCCGGTTGGCGATCCGCTCCAGCAGCACCTGCGCGCCGCGCTTGCCCATCTCCAGCAGCGGCTGGCGTACCGTGGTCAGCGACGGCGTAGCATAGGCCGCCGAAAGTATATCGTCGAAACCTACCACCGACACATCGCCCGGCACCGCAAGCCCCGCGTCCTTCAGGGCGCGAATCGCGCCGATGGCGGCGATGTCGTTGAAGCAAAAGATGGCGGTGAAGTCGCGGCTCTTCTCGAGCAGCGCCTGCATTGGCTTGAAGCCGATTTCGGGCGCCATGGGATGATACCCGGCCTTCATGGACCAGCCGCTGGCGTCAATACGGATCACGTGGTTTGGATCGATGCGGAGTCCCATATCCCGGGCTACCAACTGGATCGACTCCCAGCGGAATTCCGAGTCGGGGATGGCGCGGGGACCGCGCATGAACGCGATCCTGCGGTGGCCAAGGTCGTAGAGATGCTTCAAAGCCAATTCAACGGCGGCGTGGTGATCAAGCACGATGTTGGTGACGTTCTCGACGCGGCTGTGCGCAGAGATCGCGACTACCGGAACAGGGACTTCAATCGCGTCGGCAGACGTATTGAGCAACAAAAATCCGTCCACCGCGCGCTCCACCAGCATGGCCGGATATTTCTCGATCAGATCGCGGTTCCAGTCGTGGCACGCGGTGAAAAAGAAGTAGTGTGCAGCCGTGAGTTCCTTTACGACGCCGCTCATAACCCGGGTGAAGTAGCCTTCGCTGAGGTCGGGGGCCAGCACCCCTACGCTCATTGACCGGCTCTGCCGGAGCGAGCGCGCGAAATAGTTGGGGCGATAATTCAGCCGTTCGGCTGCCTCGACAACCCGCTTGCGGGTGTCCTCAGGAATGGACTTGGCCGACGGGGAGTTGTTCAGCACCAGCGACACCGTGGTCTGGGAAAGTTCCAGATGCTCCGCCAGCATCCGCAGGTTCACGTGTCCTGGCGGAGTTGAATTCTTGCCTCTTGTCATGTTCGAAGTTGTAACACGATTTACTTGATGGAGCACAGTTTTCCGGCGTCTTTGTGATGCATGAATGGATACCGTCGCTGATGACTCCTATTGAACTGTGATGTGGTTCACACCTGCTGTCATGGGTTGCCGTTTTCCGTGGAATACGAACTCGCCGGAGAGCTTCCCGGGAAGCGTGATGGTGGCGTCGATTCCTGACCCCTGTCTCTGATATTTCACTTCGATCATGCCTTCCGGGTGCGGGTAGACGGCCGAAAGCGAAGGAAGCTTGCCGAGATGGGGGGCGATGCGGACCGTGGCGAAGCCGGGGCTGGAAGGCTCGATGCCGGCCACCAGGGTAAGCAGATCGTAGATGGGGTGCGACGTCCAGGCATGCGAGTCGGAGCGGGTGTCGCCTGGGATTTCGGGCCAGGTGCTGAAGTGAAGCGGAAGAAGCTTGCGCCAGGGTTCGAGCGATCCGAGATACTGGTCGGCCATGCCGGCATGCTCCAGGGCGCGGGCCAGGTAGAAGCGGAAGTAGTAGGAAGCGCTGAGCATGCCGTCGGAAGTACTTCCCGGCTCAATGGCCAGAATCTTGTTTAGCACGTCTTCCTGATGCTCCAGCGGGATGACGTCGTAGAGAACGCCAAGAATGTTGGCCTGCTGGCTGAGAACTTTCTGGTCGGGATTGTCGGCGAGCAGGCCGCTGGAGTTGTTCCAGCATTTGGACCGAATGCCCTCGCGCACATGCGCGGCGCGTTCGCGATAGCGGCCCGCCATGACCGAGTCACCGAGACGCTGTTCGAGGTCGGCGGCGTCGCCCAGGGCACCCAAATATTCGAGCGTTGTGATGCAGGACTCGCCGTGCGAATCGTAGGTAGGCGTTTCGCCCGCGGGGACCCAGTCGATGAAGCTCCACCATGGCAGCTTTTCGAGCAGGCCGTCGGCCTGTTCATGCTGGGCAAACCACTCCAGAACCGAGCGTGTGCCTTCCAGCGACGAGCGCACCACCGCCGGATCGGGCCGGTACATCCACCAATCGTGGAGCATGCCGATCCACAAAAGGGAAAATGTGGGAATGTTCTGGGGCAGGGAACTGGGATAGCGGCTGCGGGTGATTCCTTCCGGGAATCGCGAGTGATCGAAGGCCTCCAGCGCCTGCCGCCCCAGCCGGTCGTCGCCGCTGACGGTGTAGGAGATCAGCGCCTGGATGCGGGTGTCGCCAATGTACTGGAGTTGCTCGTAGTAGGGCGTGTCCATGTAGGTTTCGTGGGCATCGAGCCGGGCGGTTCGCCAGCTTATGTCCCAGATCTTGTCGAGATCGGGGTCGCCGGTCTGCAGCTTGGCGCGCTCCTCAAAGGGATAGGCGCTGAAACTGGCAGTGAGCGATTCGAGGGTGAGCGGCTGGTCAGCGGTCTGAATGTCGAGATCGAGGTAGCGCCACGTCCGCCACCAGAGCGGTTCAAAGAAACGGTGCGGCCCCCCGTCGGGAAGGAAGCTGTCATTCAGACCAAGAGCGACCCGGTCGCCAACGGCATCGCGGTCGCCTTTGTGGATGTCTTTGTCGTAAAGCGCTTCGGAATAGGTGAGACGGATGCGGCTGCCCTGGCCTCCCGAGACCATGAGGCGCGGATAGGCGGTAGTGAGAGTCTTGCGATCCAACAGGATATGGACATGGTTGTTGGCGGCCACCGTTACCGGTATGCCCGGGAAACTACGCAGATCGTTTCCGTCCGCACGAACAACCTCTCCCGGACTGGTGCGAGAGTATTCCATGGGCGGCAGGGCGTCCGGGACCAGCCCCCAGAAGTTGTCGCCGGTGGTATCGGCGGAATGAGCTTTATTGACGCCGGGAAAGATACTGTCGCGCATGGGAGTGGCGGCAGGAATCCAGAGAGATGCGGCCCCTCCTTGAGCTCCGGCGCTCCAGTCGTACTTTGACGCGTCGACTTCCTCCCCGGGGCCGGAAGCGAAGTAATCCTTGAGCGTGACGGTGCTTCGATCGAGCGGCCAGCGACCCCGTTCTTCCTCGACCATCCAGCCCTCAGGGGTGCTGGTCGAGATGGCGCCGGTGGCTTCACTTTCCAGCAGGAAGGCGGTGCGGTCGCTGATCTGGGCCACCGGTGCGAAGACACCCCAGTTCCACACCGTCGCAGTGATCAGGTTCTCTCCAGGCTTGAGCAGCGGCGCGAGGTTGAACAGTTCATACCGCCAGTGGCCCAGGTCGCCGCGAGCCGGTCCTTCGCCCACCCGTTTGCCGTTTACAAACAATACGAAACGGTTGTCGGCGCTCACCCGCACCACATAGCTGGCGGGAACGGGATCGACCGTGAACGAGCGGCGGAAGTGCAGCACGAGCGGGTCGCGCAAGGGCGCCGTCGGATGGGTGATCCACGAGGCGGTCCACTCGCGATGGGGCGGATCGACGGGCGCGGCGGTCTGTGCGGACAATGGAACGGCGGCAAGGAGCGGTAGGAGCATCAAAACTGAACGCATGGGCAAGTACCTATCCGGATTCAGTCCATCAGCTTATCCGATCAGCCCCCATCTGCCGCGCGGACCCGTGTCCAAAACCAGGAAAAAGGAGCTCTATGCGTCTGATTGTGCAAGGTTGTAACCTCGCATTCATCTATTCCGGTTAGCCTGAACGAGGTGATTGATCACGTGCCAGAGATTCGTGTGTCGCAACCACGGCTGCAGCCTGCACCTCCTCCCCAGGTCTCGAAACCACCGGAGAATCCGGCTCCAGATTCGGCCGTCCGCCGGTTCCTGGTCTCGCGCGGCAACTCCGCGCTGGCAGACAAGGGATTCCGGTGGCTGATGGTTCTGTGCGCACTTAGTATCTTCGGAATCGTGGTGCTGATCGCTTCGCAACTCACCCGGCAGTCCCATCTGGCTTGGCTCAAGTTCGGGTTCCACTTCTTCTACCAGGCCGATATTGATCCATACACCAGGCAGAAGGTCTATTGGGATCCTGTCAACGGACACTTCAGCGCTTTGCCGTTTGTCTATGGGACGCTCGTGTCGTCCTTCCTGGCGTTGCTGCTTTCGGTGCCGCTGGCGATCGGGGTGGCCATCTTTCTGACCGAAATGTGTCCCCGCGCCCTGCGCAGCGGACTTGCATTTCTCACCGAGCTCCTTGCCGCCATTCCCAGCATTATCTATGGCCTGTGGGCGGTGTTTGTCCTCGTGCCCTTGCTCCGGGAGCACGTGAATCCGTTCTTGATCAAGTCCCTGGGATGGACGGGTCTGTTCGCGGAAGACAATCCCACCGGCCTCGGCTTTGTGTCGGCGGCGGTGATCCTGGCCATCATGATCCTGCCCATCATCTCTTCGCTTACCCGCGAGGTAATGACCGCCGTCCCGCACTCGCAGCGAGAAGCGGTCCTGGCACTGGGCGCGACGCGCTGGGAGATGATCCGCATGGGAGTCCTGCGCAATGCGCGCATCGGCATCGTGGGCGCCGTTATTCTCGGGCTGGGACGCGCGCTGGGAGAAACCATGGCCGTCACCATGGTCATCGGGAATACGCCGGAAATTCACAAGTCGCTGCTGGCCAATGGAGCCTCGATGGCCGCGGTTATCGCCAACGAATACGCCGAAGCCACCGGCGATCTCCACCGGGCCGCCCTCACTGAGATTGGATTGGCGCTGTTTATCGTGACCATCATCGTGAACGCTTTTGCACGCCTGCTGGTGTGGGCGGTAACCCGGGGAGCCCCGGCGCGGGTCCACTAGGAACCGCGCCGAGGCGGGGCATTCGAACTGGAACTTATGAGAGCGGAAGAGCAGAAAACGCGAGCTGGAATCCGGGCGGTGATCGATCACGCGGTCACCGGTCTCGCCGTACTTGCTACCCTGCTTGTGGTCGCGCCACTCGTGGCTATTTTTGTGTACCTCATCTATAAAGGAGCGAGTTCGCTCAACTTCGACTTCTTTACCAAGGTTCCCAGGCCTCCGGGTGAAGTCGGTGGTGGCATGGCAAACGCGATCGTGGGCTCCGCAGTTCTGCTGAGTCTGGCGAGCCTCATCGGCATTCCCGTCGGGATTGGCGGCGGCATCTACCTGGCTGAATTCGGGCGAGGAACCAAGTTGGCGAATGCCATTCGCTTCACCGCCGACGTGCTCAACGGCGTGCCATCAATTGTGATGGGCGTGGCCGCCTATGCGCTGATTGTGAGCCCGCACATCGACTTTTTTCCGTTCATGGGCCACTTCTCTGCTTTCGCCGGCGGAGTGGCGCTGGGCATCATGATGATTCCCACCGTCACGCGCACCACCGAAGAAATGCTCCTGATGGTTCCCAACGCTATCCGCGAAGCGGCACTCGGTCTCGGAGTACCAAATTGGCGCTCGGTTCTGTCCATCACGTTGAAGACCGCCTCGCCGGGTATTATCACCGGGTGCATGCTGGCCTTTTCGCGCGTGGCCGGTGAGACGGCGCCGCTCATCTTCACGGTGCTTGGCAATGCTTTCTGGAGCACCAGTCTCAATCGGCCCATCGCCGCACTGCCGCTGCAGATTTATGTGTTCGCCCTTTCGCCCTACGATGACTGGCATCGCCTGGCCTGGGCTGGCTCGCTGGTCTTGATTGTTTTGATCGTGCTGGCCGTCTCGCTGGTGCGTTACGTGACCAGCCGCGGTGTTCTGAAAGGGGCAAGTTGAAGCAGTTCTTGGTCCACAGTGGTCGGGGCCGGCCAGAAAACGACTGTGAAGACTAAGACCTACGAACTGGGAACTACGAACTGTGGTTGGCAAGAGAAAGGTGCAAGTGGGCGTCGGCATTGAAGTCATCAACCTGAATGCGTGGTACGGATCGAATCACACGCTGCAGGATATTAATCTGAATATCCCGCCGAACCAGGCCACCGCGCTGATCGGACCGTCAGGCTGCGGCAAGAGCACATTTGTGCGCTGCCTGAATCGCATGCATGAGACCAATCCCATTGCGCGCGTCAGCGGAACGGTGCGCATCGGCGATCTCGACATTTATGAAAATGCCGCTCCGGTGCAGATCCGGCGGCGCGTGGGGATGGTCTTTCAGCGGCCCAATCCGTTTCCCACCATGTCGATCTACGATAACGTGGCGTCAGGATTAAAGCTGAATGGCTATACCAATCGCCGCGGGCTTGACGAAATCGTCGAGCGCTCCCTGAAAAACTCGGCCCTATGGGACGAGGTGAAGGACGACCTGAAAAAGAAATCGGGGGCCAGCCTTTCCGGCGGCCAGCAGCAGCGTTTATGCATTGCCCGCGCGCTCGCCGTTGATCCTGAAGTGTTGCTGATGGATGAGCCCGCTTCGGCCCTCGACCCGGTTTCCACGGCCAAAATTGAAGACCTTATCTTCGACCTGAAATCGCAGTACACTATTGTGATTGTGACCCACAACATGCAGCAGGCAGCCCGCGTTGCGGAGAAGACAGGATTCTTTCTGAACGGGCGGATGGTGGAATTCGACGCAACTCACAAGATCTTCACGAATCCCAGCGACAAGCGGACCGAAGATTACATCACTGGGAGGTTCGGATGACGCGCAAGCGATTTCAGCAAAGCCTCGACGACTTGAAAGAAAACCTGCTGGTAATGGCGGGCCTCGCTGAGCAGGCCATCCAGCGTGCCATTGAAGCGTATCGAGTGCGCGATCTTTCCATCTGCGACCTGGTGAGCCGCAGCGAAGTAGCCATCAATCGCATGGAGCGCGACATCGACCAGGCCGCGCTTGATCTGCTGGCCATGGAACAGCCAACGGCGATCGATCTGCGCTTCATCCTTAGCGTGATCAAGATCAATGCCGACCTCGAGCGAGTGGGCGACGCTGCCAAGAGCATCTCCGAGCGCGTGCGCAGTATGGAACAGATGGGAAGCGTGGATCTCCCCGTCGATATTCCGCGCATGGCCTCTCTCTCCGCGGACATGGTGCGCAAGAGCCTTCAGTCGTTCATCGAGGCGGATGCGGAGATGGCGCGCGCCGTGCTCACGATGGATGATGCCGTAGACGCGATGAACCGCATGGCGTACAAGGCTCTGACCAAGGTGATGGAGGAGCAGAGCCACCTGGCCCCGCAAGCCCTGAATGCGCTTATGATCTGCCGCAGCCTGGAGCGGGTCGCCGACCACGCCACCAACATCGCCGAAGACGTGATCTTCTGGGTGCAGGGCGCGGACGTGCGCCACTACAAGAGCGTCAACGCCGCCAAACAAGGGCAGAAACCTCCGCAGCCGCAGCAGGCGCCGCCGGCCACTACCGCTGGCTGAAATGCATCCCTGTTTGTCATCCCAAGGAAGGGCCGTGTCGAAGAGCCGAAGAATCGGCGCATGCACTTCATGAGTTCCTTGGTGTGGCGTTAGTCTGTACATGTGGGTGAACCCAGCGAAAAAGGTCAGCACTCTCCAACGACCAACGAACCCGCCGAACTATACGCTGCCGAGCACACTAAGCTTTTGGCCCTGCAAGCCGCCGCTCATCGCCGCGAACGCATCCTCGGCTATTCCAAACTAGTCATCGCCATTCTCACCCTCATCGCTGCCGCGTTTTTCCATACAAACGCAATCGTACTGACCCTGCTCCTGGTGCCAGCTGTCGCGTTCGTTATCCTTGCCGTTGTGCAGGAGAAGCTTCTTGGCGCAATTCGATATCGCACCCGAGCCATTGCATTCTACGAGCGCGGCCTGGCGCGGCTGAACGATCGCTGGGCCGGTACGGGCGAAAGCGGCGAGCGATTTCTCGATCCGGAACATCCTTATGCACGCGACCTCGACCTGTTCGGCGAGGCGTCGCTTTTTGAATTTCTCTCCGGCGCCCGTACGCGTGCTGGTGAAGAAACTTTGGCCCGATGGCTATTGGTGGCCGATCTTCCTGATGGGATCCTCGCGCGCCAGGAGGCCGTTCGCGAGCTCGCCGCGCGGGTAAAATTCCGCGAGCGCCTGTTCTCCGCGGGGGAAACCATGCGCCTGGGTGTTCACCCGGATGCGCTGCCGGCCTGGGGCGAAACCAGGCCTGTTTTCGCAGGGCGCGGCGTACGCATCACCGTTTCAATGCTTGCGGCGCTTTGGATTTTGAGTCTCGTCGCATGGGCTGTCTGGGATCTGCCCGTCGTTGCCTTGCTGATGACGGTACTGAATTTCGCGTACTCGCACCATATCCACGCTCGTCTCGAAAAGGCGGCTGGATCGCTCGAGAATGCCGCCAAAGATCTGCAGTTGCTCGCCGAAGTGCTTGCCCTCATCGAGCAGGAACAGGTTTCCTCCGGGAGGCTTGCGTCCATTCAATCCGCATTGCGGCATCACGGGTCCGCGCCCTCGGCGGCGATCGCCAGGCTGGCGCGCATTGTCGAACTGCTCGAATCGCGGCACAGCCTCTTTGCCCGTCCGCTTGACTTGGTCACGTTCTGGAGCGCGCAACTCGTGTTTGTCGCGGAGCGATGGCAGCAGAAGTTTGGTCCCGCCATTCGCGTCTGGATGCAGGCCGTGGGCGAGTTCGAGGCGCTTACTTCGCTCTCGGCCTTCGCATTCGAGCATCCTCTGTATTCATTCCCGACAATCACTGGCAAGGGTCCGCTGTTCGAAGCCGAGGGTCTCGCCCATCCGCTTCTGCCCGGCGGAAAGGCCGTCGACAACGACCTTAAACTCAGCGATAAGATGCAGCTAGTCATTTTGAGCGGCCCAAATATGGCAGGCAAAAGTACCTTCATCCGCGCCATTGGCGTGAACGCAATCTTGGCGCAATGCGGAGCTCCAGTCCGCGCCCGAAGCCTTCGTATGTCTCCGTTGCAGGTAGCCGCTTCGATCTGTGTTCTGGATTCGCTGGCCGGCGGCGTATCGAGATTCTATGCGGAGATTCATCGCCTCAAACTCATCGCGGACCTTACCCAAGGCGCCCTGCCTGTCCTGTTTTTGCTGGACGAATTGTTATCCGGTACCAACTCCCACGACCGTCTAGCCGGAACGCAGTTTGTGCTTCGCGAATTCGTGGTACATCGCGCGATCGGCGTGGTCAGCACCCACGACCTGGCGCTCACGCAGATTCCGGCAGCGCTGGGCGCGAGGGCCTCTAACTACCACTTCGAGGACCGCATAGAAGACAGCCGCCTGATTTTCGATTACAAACTGAAGCCCGGCATCGTCGAAACCAGCAACGCATTGAAGCTAATGCACGCCATCGGCTTGGGCGGGACGACCCCATAGTCGCTCCCGAACCGGCGCGGTCGCTGTAACTGGACGGATCGCCGTGCCCACGAAAAACTGCTCCACGGTCTCGACTGCGGAGGCCAGTCCTCTTAAGTTCATGGAGTTGACGATCGCTTCAGTGCTTCGTCCAGCCGTGCAATCCTGCTTCGAAGCTGCGGTGGTCGAGGCGAGGTAGTGCGCGCGCTACTTTGTCGGGAAAGAGCGGGTAATGCCTTGCCGCAATGAGCAACTCCGGGACACACCACACGTCTTCTTCAGAAGTCAACCAGTGCCGGCTATCGAGACGTGCCAGATTCACCGGTCTCGAGTAAGAACGCAAGGTCCGCTCCCCGCGCAGGTTGTAGTACTGCTCAAAGTAGCTGAGTGCTAACTCGCGCAGTGTGCGGTAAACAGGCGCCCGGAAGCGCAGGCCGGCAAAGTTCGACTTGGCAATCCCTCCCCACAGGCCGTGTTCGCGGTAGAGAGCGATTACGTGGTCATCGTCATGCACCGCCTCGAGATCCATCAGCAGCGGGGGAAGGCCGTTGACGCGCAGGGCCGCGGCGGCCAGCAGTGCCCCCTCAAGACAGTGCCCCTTGCGCTCCCGCAACACCCGCAGGGGAGACCACGCCGTATTCGCGTATTGATAGGGCACCGCATCAATAAACTTCTGGATG
Organism: uncultured Acidobacteriota bacterium; assembly: GCA_963730805.1. GTDB lineage: Bacteria > Acidobacteriota > Terriglobia > Terriglobales > Acidobacteriaceae > Telmatobacter. The sequence goes on from CAVSTL010000010.1 coordinate 132,659, forward strand.
CGCGCCGGTGTCTTCAGCGCACCCAGGGTTCGTACGTTTTCCGGCGATAAGCCGAAACCCTCGTGCCGGTTTCGCCGGTTTCCATGACTCGACATTTCCCTATTCTTCCAAGGCAATTCTGTAACTCTTCCAAACTTGACACTTCACTGGTTTGGAGACCCATTTGTTCCCTGTCACGTTCCGATTCAGGATGGCTGCTTTCAAGCATGCATGAACCTGTAGCGTTCCGGAGTTGATCGCGTTTGGAACGCCTGTTTCGATCGACTGCATTTCGACATCGTTCGTCATGCGCATACTGGCTTCGTCGCGTTATGTTGACGTGAGGAGATTTTCCGGGGATCGCCAGCTTCCTGGCGACCTCTATGCAGCCTCTCCGGGACGCTGCGGGATATTAGAAAAGTCCTTCATCATGGCTTTCAGATCGGCCATGGTGGTCGGCGATTCATGAAGCAATAATTCGGCCGATTGCACCAGCGGGTTGGCGTGGAACCACTCCTGCACGATGTCCTCGCAGAGCAGGTTGACCACGGCGAGCAACGACATCCCCTGGTGGTGCGCCATCCATTCGCGTACCAGTTCTCCGTTGCGAGATTCCGTCGTGTAGTCCGAAGCTTCGTAGTAACCGTAAGCTCCTACCCAGCCGACAGAAGCCATGTGGCGGAGATTGCTGATGGCCTCAACTGAATCGACGCCGAGCGCAAGGAACGTCGAGTAGGGCGAGACAACCGGCCCTGCGGTTGCCTCATAAAAGAGTGCGATTTGCGGAATGCCCCACGCATGATATCCGTAATCGCCGCCATCGTTTCTCTGTGCGGCGCCCGACTCGGAGATCCCCCACGGAATTCCGAGAGATCGCGCGAAAGCGCGCTGCACATACACAGCCGCAGCGAGGTTCTTGGCAATAAGGGTGAGCGGATAACTGCGCATCCACAAGGAGGGCATCAAATATTCGAACATGGTGCCGGTCCACGAGATGATCACATGCGTGCCGAACGCACTCGTATAGTCGCGCGCCAGCTTGAACCAACTCTGCTGCGGCAGTTCTCCGCGAGCCACAGCGAGGAACGTGGCGATGCGCGCCTCGGACGCGAGCATGTCGTAGCAGGCCTGGTGGACCTTGCGCCCGCGCACGTCGTATCCGATGCTCAGAATGTGACGGGCTTTGTCGGCGAGAAATCCGAATTCTGTGTTCTCGGCGAGTTCTTCAGACAATTGGGCAACGTCGCGCAGTCCCGCTGCAGTTGCACGAAGCCTGCGGGCCGCCTCCGGCAACAGCGCACAAAGTTGCGCTGCAAGCGGTGGCGCCGAACCAGGCCGGGCGGCCTCGGCCGCGTGAATCAGCTTGCTCTCCAACTCCTCGGCGAAGAACGCCGCAGCTTCAACTGATAGAGTATCTGCTTTGGAATTGATTGCGAGTTCGGGAACATCGCGCAGCGGTTTGTATTCCGGCATCATCCATGGCAGGCAATCGCGGACCAGCGCAAGCAAGGAGTTGACCCGGTTGCGCGTTTCCGAATACCACCACAGGTCGGCGGGCTGGCTGCCCGAATAGGCTCGCGAAGAGGCCGATGCAGCGTCGAACGCGGCTGATGCGTTTTGCAGCCACGTGGCCCATTCCGCAAAGCCCGCGGACTGTCCCGGAGGTGAAATCTTTGCCAGCGTCGGCGAGAGTTTGCCTTGGGATTGCATCATCTCCCAATGCAAACGTATCCCATTGAAGAGCTGCCGTGAGAGCAGGGGCTTTTCAAGCAAGGTGAGCGCGCCCGTGTGCAACGTGTAAAGCGACGCGACGAAGTTTCCGCTGTCGACAGTCGATACGAAAGGATTTGCTTCGAGGGGTGCGCAGGTCTTGGTGTCGTACCAGTTGTAGAGATGGCCGCGAAGTTTCTCGAGGCGCGTGATTGTCGCCAGGCTTTTCTGGGTTAGGTCAACGAACTCGGGGATGGTCAGGAAGCCCAGTTCGCTCGCGGCCTGGCGCGCGTTGAGAAGCAAGCCGACGTTGGTGGGCGAGACTCGCGGAGCTTCGGTATGATCCTGTTCCTGTACGTTATCGGGGATCAGATAGTTGTGCCGCTCCCCGCCGAATTCATAAAAGTAGCGCCAGATGTAAAGCGCGTGGGTATGCAGAAAAGCCTTGTCGCCGGAACTGACGCGCTTGTTCTGCTCGCGCGGGGGTCTGTTGAGCCAGGTAGTAATGATCGTCACCAGGCACCATGACACGAGGATCGGCGCTGCCACGAGGATCGCTATCTTGCGCGGTGCAAACGCATAGATCAAAATGGCGAGGCCGCATGCAATGAACGGCATCATGGCGAGATATCGGTCGACGGGTGTGATCTTCCTGGTCTGCGACTCAGCCTCTGCCGCAGTTTCCCATTCGAGAAGCCGCTCCCCGGTAATGAAGCGTCGAATCAGCGCCCGGACGATGGCGTCGATGGCGAGAAGTGTCTGGTGCGGAAGAAAGAAAAGGTTGAGCAGCGCCACCAGCGCCGCCTGGCCCGCCCCGCCCACCGCCTGCATCACGCTGCCTTCCCGTCCGCTCACCAGGGCTCGTCCCACGCTGAAGACTAGTTGGATGATGGTGGGAAAAAAGAAAAGCAGCAGCGGAATGACGGTCCAGTAAACGGGGCCGCCCGGCAGATAAAACCATCCGGCTAGAAACAGGATGAACGTAAACGGTTCGACCAGGGAGCGCCGAAGATTATCAAAAATCTTCCAGCGCGAGACGGTAGAGATGGGGCTTGGAACCCGACGTCCCGACTCATCGGGCACGCGTGAGAACATCCACTGCGCAATCTGCCAATCGCCGCGGACCCAGCGATGTTTGCGGCGAGTGTAGGCGCTGTAGTGTGAGGGATAGTCGTCAATCAACTCGATATCGCTGACCAGCCCTGCACGCGCGTACGCGCCTTCAATCAGGTCGTGGCTGAGCAGGGAATTGCGCGGAAAGCGCTTGTTCAAGACCGCATGCAGTGAGGCAACCTCATAGATTCCCTTGCCAGTGAAGATGCCTTCTCCATAGAGGTCCTGGTAGGCGTCGGAAGCGGCCCGGCTGTAGACATCGAAGCCTGTCTGACCGGAGTAGATGGCGGCCAGGCGGGAGCGCGCCGCCGAGCTTACACTGACGCCGATCCGCGGCTGAAGAATGCCGTACCCCTCCACAACGATCCGCCGGTTCGGATCGATGATGGCCTGGTTTAGCGGATGCGCAATGGCGCCCACCATCGCCGCCGCGGAACCACGCGGAACCTGCGTGTCAGAGTCAAGCGTGAGAATGTAACGGATTTCAGGAAGGATGTCGAGACGGCCGGCCTTGATGGGAAACGCGTCGTACTCTCCGATCAGCAGCTTGTTCAGATCGAGCAACTTGCCGCGTTTGCGCTCCCAGCCCATCCAAACGCCCTGGCGGACGTTGAATAGCCGATGGCGGTGAAGGAAGAGAAAGCCGCCGTGTTTGGGCGACCCGTAGCGGGAATTCAATTCGTTGATCAGGCGGATCGCCAAATCGACGAGCGGATTGGAGTCGTCGACATGCGGTTTGCTGGCCGAGTCAGGAAGGTCGGTGAGCAGGACAAAGTGCAGGTTTGGGTCGCGATTGGCGAGGAATCTCACCTCGAGTTCCTTCACCAGTTCCCGCACGCCCTTTTCATTCAGGAGCAAAGTCGGGACCGCGACAAGGGTAGTGCATTCCTTGGGAATGCCCTTGCTGTAGTCGAGCTTGGGCAGCGGGCTGGGATCGAAAATCGACGTGATGATGTTGTTCACCAGGTCGACGGCACACTGCATCGCGGGCAGAAGCATCAGCAGAAAGCTCACCAGTACCCTGCCGAAGACCGGGAAATTCGGCAGCAGTGGAAAGATCGCAGCCGCGATGAACACAATTGTGATGAGCTCGATGCCGGTGATGTAAAAGTCGTCGGGGTTGTTGCGGAGAAAAGTTCGAATGCGAAAGGAAACGGGAGCGTGGAAGTTGACTCGCGCAGCCAACTGGGGAAAACCCTTGTCGATGAGGTAGTAGCCGATATGACTTACGCGGCGATGCATGCGCGGATTACTGAAGGTGAGAGCCGCACTCTCGCGCGCCAGGTCGAGGGCGTGTTCGGCTACCTGAATCTCTGAACAATCGGAGTGCCGCGCAACATAGGCCACCTTGGTCCTGTAAACTTCGCGGGTCTGGAAATCCATATCCGCGAAGGAACCGGCGGGATCCTGGTTCAGCGCCGAGTCGATGGCGATGAGTGGTTCGATGATCGGCGGCCACGCGGTGTTGGCTACGGTCCGCATGCTTCCCATCAGCGCAGGTAACGGTGTTCCACTCTCCGCGGAAGAGCTCCGCAACGCCGCCTGCGCTGCTGTGATGATCGCCTCCAGCAGGGAAAACCGCAGGAACGCCGGAATCGTCCATAGTTCGAAGACAGCGAGCGGATCGTGCTCCTGCAAGGCACGAATAAACGTAGTAAATGTAAGTTCGGAAAACTCGCCGCGCACTGTGCGCAGATACAAGGCGCAGATACTCACAGCACGCGGTTCATCTTTATGGTCCTGCTGAACAACACGCGGGAGTTTCTCCAAGTCCTCGGGCTTGACGGTGGCCGCAGTGATACCGGCGCGCAGTAGTCTCGGACTGGAGCGAACGTCGTTCAGAGCCTTCGTGCGTTCGTCCGCTTCCGGCGAGGCGGCAGGAAACGCGGCCAGCGCACTTTCGAGTTTCAGCAGTTCATTGCGGAGGGCGAGAACTCGCTGGGGAAACCCACCGGCATTGGCAGGCCGGAAAGCGACCTCCCACGAAGCGGCTTTACGAGCAGCAACGGAAAGCTCTTCGACGACGCCTCCGTTCGGCAAGCGTTGCGGATCAAGCATGGTGGCAGCGTCGTTCATTGAACCTCAGCGGTAACTTGCGGCTTGCATTTCAAACATCGCGGCATAACGTCCGCCGAGAGCCATCAATTGAGCGTGGTTGCCCTCTTCCACCAGGCGGCCTCCTTCGAGCACCACGATGCGGTCGGCCATGCGCACGGTGGAAAATCGGTGGGAGATGAGAAGCGCCATTTTGCCTTCAGTAAGTTCGGCGAATCGTTCAAACACCTGCATCTCGCTGCGCGCATCGAGCGCTGCGGTGGGCTCGTCGAGGATGAGCAACTGCGCGTCGCGAAGGTACGCTCTGGCGAGGGCGAGCTTCTGCCATTCTCCTCCGGAAAGATCGACACCCCCTTCGAAGCGCCGCCCCAGCATCTGGTCATACCCCCCTTGCAGCTTGGCAATGACGCCGGAGGCCATCGATTTTTCGGCGGCATACTCAATCTCACCGGGTGTGTGAGGCACTTCTATGCGGCCCACGGCGATGTTGTCGCGGGCGGTCATCTCGTAGCGCATGAAGTCCTGGAAGATGACGCCGATTTCCTTGTGCAGGTCGGCGAGATCATATTCGCGCAAGTCGACACCATCGAGCAGGATTTCCCCCTCGGTGGGGTCATAGAGCCGGGTGATGAGCTTGACAATCGTGGTCTTGCCCTGGCCGTTCTCGCCAATGAGAGCGATGCGTTCTCCCGGACTAAGATTGAAGTTGAAGTTACTGAGGACGCGCCGCTCCGTGCCCGGGTAGGCGAACGACACATTATGGAATTCGAAACCCCTCACAATGGGCTTTGGCGCGGGCAGGCCGTTCACCTTGGATTCAACGCGCGGCTTCATCTCAAAAAAAGCGAGGAGGTCGGTAAGGAACAGCGCCTGATCGGCGACCCCCGAGGCTGTTGAAAAGGCCAGCTGGATATTGGCCATGGCCTGCATGATGGCCGTGGTGATCAGGGTCAGATCGCCGATACTGTAGTGCCCCGTAATGGTCCGGTAGATGCTGTACCCGTAGGCGCCATAGTAGCCAAGCTGGCCGATGATGGCGAGCACGCCGCCCCAGAAGAGGCGGCGGCGATTGAGGGCTACGTTCTGTTCATAGATGGTCTGTGAAAGCGCCGAAAACCGGTTGGTCAGGTATTCGCTCAGGTTAAAGAGCTTCAGTTCTTTGGCCGCTTCCTTGCTGCCGCCGACCTGCCGCAGATAGTCCATTTGACGGCGCAGCGGCGTCTGTTTGAAGTTCTTGGCGTAGGTAAGAAACGCGAAGTGGCTTTCACCTAGAAACGCGGGAAGGATGCCCGCCACCAGAAGCAACATCAAGAAAGGCGAATACTTGATAAGAACGGCGGAGAACGCCAAGGCCGAGACCGATTGCTGGATCAGCCGGCCCATCTGCTGGATCATGGCCAGCCGGTCAGTGGCCTGCACGCGGGCCCGCTCCAGGCGGTCGTAGAAGATGGGATCTTCATAAACCGTGACGTCAAGGGCTGCGGCTTTACGCATGACCTCGACACTGACGTGGTGGGTGTAGCGGTCGGCAAGCAGGTTGTCGAAGTAATCGACCGATCGCGACAATATCCCCGTGATGACAGCGAGAATCATTTCCGCCGCGACCAGCCACCAGAAGTGCTGGGGCAGAGGCTGATGGATACGGATTTGATTTACCCCGTCGATGATGAAGCGGCCGATGATGCCGATGCCAACGGGCAGGAATGCGACGACGATGCGGATGGTGATATTCCAGAAGACGACGGCGGGTCCTGATTCCCACACAAAGTGAAGAACGGGAGGGACATTTTTCAGGGCACGCAGTCGATCGCCCCAGGCACTCGCAGGTTCCTGCGGAGCCTCGGGCAGGTTTTCGCTGGATTCTCCGGCAACTTCCGGATCGTCAATGGCGGAGGACATCGCCTTCCTTTTTTCTGTGTTCAGTGCTGCAGCGATGGGAAAACCGGGGATGGAGGTCCAATTCTTTAGGGGGACTCGCTGCTCCGACCGGCGTCGTATCTACTTGGCTACGATGCGTTTTTGAATCTCATTGTTGTTTCGCGACCACGAGAGAGGCCCGGAGATTCGGTAAGACCGAGAACGCGAACCAAGGAACAAATCCACGTCGGATACCCGCGGAAGTTTCAGGTGGTCTCAATTCTACAAGGTTACAGGCTGCGCGTCGTATGGTTTGAATCCGGCATTTTCCATTCCGCGCTGGGCCTCGGGATTCTTCATGAACGTGTCCCAGATAAACCCCGACCGCGCATTCTCGGCCATAAGCATGGTAATCCCGGTGTCAATGCCGATGACATCGGTGTCATACCAGTCATTGATTGGATTGAAAGCGTCGACGAAACCGTACCGGCACCAGGCCTGGGGATAGTGGTCGTGAATGGTGTGGAGCACTCGCATGGTGGCCTCCGGCAGGAAGGCCAGCGAGCCGCCGGCCGCAGCCGGAGCCACCGTGCCGTCAATGGGCCCCATCGCCGGAGGTCCCCCCCAGGCTACGTATCCTTTTGCGGAGTCCGACGCGGTAATTCCCCACAGGGCGTTGCTGTAGTCGGGGTACTGAGGGTTTAACTCCAGGCAGAACCTGCGGTGCACATCGGTGGCAATGATGGAGTTATGGAAGTAGTCCGTAAAGCGGTCTTTTTTGCCCCGAAAATCGAACCACGCCTGGGAATACTGGTGAACGAACAGCGGAGCGAAAGAGCCCACATAGCGCAACCCGTCATACTCAAAAACGGTGCGCTTCCACGCAAACCAGGTTTCCACCGGCAGCGGATGCGAAGTGGAGCCCATGCCTAGCAGGTACATCATCATCAATTCGCTGTAATCATCCCAGCGGGAATGGATAAAGCCCATTTCCGGCGTCCAACCGTGCGAGAGCAGGGTTGTGTCCTCAGAGAGCCAAGTCCAGTCCACACGATCGAAGATGGCATGAGCCAGTTCATCGATATCCCGGTCCTGAAAATAGGCGCGGCAGGTGAGGGCCCCGCAGAGCAGCATTGCGGTGTCGGCCGAAGAGATCTCTGAGTCCCATACGCGTTCGCCGGTGTTCATGTTCGCAAAATGGTAGAAAAAACCACGGTGCGTGGGCAGCTTGTGCCACAGAAACGACAGGGTCTTCATCACGCGCGCGCGGGCGTCCTCGTAGCTGACGAATCCGCGCATCAGGCCGATGCAAATCGCGGAGAGGCCGAAGCCGACTGAAGCAATACTGGCCGCCAGGCTGGTATCTTTGGATCGTACGTTGCACCGGTCCTTGATCAACCCTGTTTCAGGGTTGGCCTGCTCCCAGAAGAAAAGAAAATTGGCATGCTCCAGATCATTCAGAAACTGGTCGTCTTGCGGCGACATCGTGGAAGAAACGGGCGGCGTTGCCAGTGTTTTACCAGGTCCCGTGCGCCGCTGCGGACGGGATCCGGCCGTCTGCTGCGAGGCAAAGAGGTTGGATTGTGAGAACGGAAGTCCGACGGAGATTCCCGCCATTTGTCCGAGAAGCCGCCGGCGCGAAAGAATGGTCTCATGCGAGCCCTGTGCTCCATGCGAGTCCTTCGCTCCGAACTTCGGTGTCCCGGCGTGCTGGTCGTGTTCTTCCAACCCTTTCATCCTCGAATTCGAGCTTTTGCTCGGTTGAAGTGGATTTCGGCTGTAATAGATTTTAGATGCAGCGCCCCGGCCCTGCGATGAAAGTGCGGTGTTGAAGGTGGACAGCGAAACTCGCACATTGAGCGTCAAACTTTTTAGTAGACGAATGGAAGTTCAATGAATTGGAGAAAGTGGATCCTCTGGGCCTGTGCCGGTCTTGTGGCCGTGGCTATCATAACAGCGCTCGTCGTGCGCAGTCAGCGCTGGCGGCCGAGGACCATCTCAATTCAAGGCGCGGTCATCCGCAAAGATGCCGATCCGCGCAGAGAACTGCCCATCGGCAACGTGGTTGTGACCGCGACCGATGGCCTGATGACCGTACGGACGCAATCCGACAATTCGGGTTACTTCAACTTGAAATTCCGCGAAAACGTGTGGCCGGGCCAGACGGTGACGCTGAGTTTTCGGAGTCCCGATTACGAGGCGTACGATGTGACGGTCCACCCGGGAATACGTTCGACCACGCAGAAGCTTTACGTGGCGACTCTTACCCCTACCCGCCCCGATTCGCAGCCCAAAACAGCCAAGAAGGCGTCAATCGTCTCCAACATTCGCATTCGCTATACCGTCAACTCGCAGGGCGATAACAACATTGGGAGCGCGGTCCTGCCTTTCCAGGTCGTCAACCGAGGCGACGTTCCCTGCAACCGCCAGGCGCCGTGCTCTCCCGACGGGTTATGGAAGGCGACTACCGGGTCAGTGACCATGGACGCGGGACCGGATCACGAGTACCGCAATGTGAGGGCTTCATGCATCGCAGGGCCTTGCCCATTTACGCGCATTGATTCGAGCGGTTACAGCCAGGGTGGACGCGTCATCACCGCCACGGCTCTGAACTGGTCAGACACCGCGACTTTTCTGCTCGAAGCGGAAGTTTTCCGCACCGCCATCAATTCCAATGTCCGCGAATCCTATCCCGTGATCTACGGACAGACGCTGAATTTCACGTTGCCTCCGACAGAGGAAGGTGTGAGCATTGAGGCTGAACTGGACAGCACGCCAATGGTATTTCCGCTGGGACCCGATCTTTTTCTCAGTTGGGCCACTTGCTCGGCCCGAACCAATCGAGAAAGCGAGCGATCCCGCGTATATCGTTGCGAATTGAAGCCGGGCTATCGATTTAAAGAGTAGTTGCGCCGCAAGAAAAGTCATCCAAAGCCGTGTTGGGTGTCCTGCTCTGATGGGAGCACGGCCATTCTATCGAAGCATTTCTGCCCGCGACTGATTGGACGCGATGCCATCGAGGGCGGCCAACACCCTGGGGCGCTGAGCGATCGCGAACCGTGATTCCACGTACATACATAATTCTGGGATTACGGCCCGCTATTGATCAAATTTAGTCCGGAAACAAACTTCAGTCTTGTGTATAACTGCACGTTGTGGGATTCTTCAACCGATGCGGAGGATCTGCGCATGCGCGATCGCATTTGGAACAGTTTAGGAGTATTTGTCATATTGATGGTGGGTTTTATTCCTCCTGCCATCTCCGCCCAGGATGCCCCCAAGCCTCAACCGAAGGCCTCGCCGTCTGATTCGCCATCGCGATGGGACATTTTTGCGGGGTACAGCTACCTTGCGCCGAAGGGGACAGTGGAAGTTCTTCAGTCGGATGGGACCACCACGCTGCCTCAGACCTTCAAATCGATGAACCAGGGCGTGATCGGCAGCGGAACCTACTACTTCAACAAGTATGTGGGTGGTCAGGTGGAAAGTTCGGCTCATGACTTGTGGGTCAACAGTTCGTCGAGCAACGGCCATGCGTATATGCTTTCGGGCGGGTTGGTGGCGCGGTTCCCGACGGCCGATATCACGCCGTTTATTCATGGGCTGGTGGGCGGGGCTCTGGTCGGCGGTCCCGAGCATGAGGTTTCCAAGTGGGGCCCGCTGTTGACGGCGGGAGGCGGCATGGATTATGCCACGCCGCTCTTCGATGGCCATGTCGCGATTCGCCTGTTCCAGGCCGATTACCAGTACATGCACATCGATTGGGGCCCGGGTGTCTTGGGCGGCCGGGGCAACTTCAATTCGGCGCGTCTCAGCGCCGGGGTTGTGATTCATGTGGGATCTCTGGCGCCGCCGCCGCAGTTGACGGTGGCCTGCGCGGTCAACCCCACGTCTATTTTCCCGGGCGATCCGGTGACGGCGACCGCCACGGTGGGATCGCAGGACCCCAAGCTGGGAGTGGTATACAGCATCTCGGGGGACGGCATCACGGGTGGCAACAGCGCGACCGCCACGGTGAGCACGGCCTCGCTGCCGGCGGGCCAGCACACGGTCAAGTGCGACGCCAAGGAGGGCAAGCCGGGCAAGGAGGGGCTGAAGCCGTGGGAAGTGGCCACCGAATCGACGGCCAGCTTCACGGTGAAGGAATACGAGCCGCCGACGATCAGCTGCTCGGTGAGCCCGACCACGATCAAGCCGGGGGACAGCGCGACCATCACGGCTACGGCGACCAGCCCCCAGAACCGTCCCCTGACCTATACGTATTCGGCTTCGGCGGGCACGGTGAGCGGAACCGGGGCATCGGCGACGTATGCTTCGACGGGGGCGCCGACGGGATCGGTATCGATCACCTGCAACGTGGCTGACGACAAGGGCCACAATGCGTCGGCGAACAGCAGCCTGAACATTCTTGCTCCTCCTCCGCCACCGCAGCCGCACGCGCAGGCGCTTTGCTCGATCAACTTCGAGAACGACAAGAAGCGTCCGACGCGCGTGGATAACGAAGCCAAGGCGTGCCTGGACGAAGTGGCGCTGGATCTGCAGCGCCAGGCTGACGCCAAGGCGGTTGTGGTAGGCTCCTCCAACGCCAAGGAGAAGGAAGCGCAGGAGAAGAAGCAGAAGCTTGAGTCCCGCCACCGCCACCCGAAGCCGGTGGACGACTTTGCCGCGGAGCGCGCGGTGAACACCAAGGACTACCTGGTGAAGGAGAAGGGCATCGATCCTTCGCGCATCACGGTATCCAGCAGTGCCATCGACGGGCAGAAGGTGGAAGACTACCTTGTGCCGGCGGGGGCCAACTTCAACAGCGACGTGCAGGGCACGACGGCGGTGGACGAGACCGCGGTCAAGCCGCAGGTCCGCAAGCCGCTGCCGACGAGAAAGCACGCGCATCACCGGGCGGCGTCGAAGTAACCGAACGACGAAACCAAAACTCAGCAATCCAGGCCGATCGGGGAAGTCCGGTCGGCCTCTTTTCTTTGACATCTTCGCTTTCGGTTCCCGTTGGCGCGACGATCCATTCGCGGACGCTTTCCTCCATTCATTATGGGACATATATATATTGTTAATTTTGTGAACTGCTTCCATATTTCGTGACGAGTTTTTGGGTGTATAGGTTTCGAGGCGCCGAAATATCGTTTATCTTGACTTCCAGTTCCCCCTATCCATCGTGGTAACCGCTTCGGTAACCACCATTTCGTTACACCTTATGACACGTCGGTAATTTCACTTCTCGATTGATTCTGGAGTATAAGTTTAGGAGCGAATAACTCCAAATTTCCAGAGGCGCGAGGCTCTCATTGCCTCGTGCAATTGTGTTTCTGTAACGCACCGCCGGATCCCGGATTTATCTGAGGATCTGACTCTCGCAACAGCTGTATTAGTGCCCAGTGCAGATGGAATAAGTGATTCCAGATGCCTGGGCATAAGTGCGTTCAAAACACGGCTTACTATCACTCACGGCTGTGACCGCAGTCACATTGCGACGTGAAGTAATTCGCATAGTGTCACGGTGTAATTAGGAAACCCTTGTATTACCAAAACCCAGCGTTACTCGGGGGAGATCGCTAGGTCTGCGAAAGAGGTTTTGTCTATGGTTCCAAGTTGCCGGTTCCCTGCAATATCAAGTCTGGTGCGAGGTCTGATCGTTGTTTCGCTGGCAGTATCATCAATCTGCGGCGTTACACGGACAGCAGCGCAGACTCCGCTCGTCAAACCCGTTCCCAAGTCAAACTTGGTGGCTCAACATCAACCGATTACCGCAGGAAGTTCTAACCTTTCTGTTACGACTGGTTCGGCTGCGGCGAACACTCCCGCCCCCGGGCGAATGCGGGGCACAACCCAGGCTCAGCGCAAGGCGGCCGCGGCTCATCTTGCTGCTCGCCGGTCTGTGGGACAGCCGAGTTCGACACCGAAGGTTCATTCCAACGCCATCGTCGGCATCCCCGGGAGCACCACCCAGCCAACTACTCTTGATCAGCTCTATTTCAGCGGCGTTTATCCCAATTATGCCAACAGTCCGCTGCCTCAGCCACAAGATCCAGCTTGCACAGGCGCAAATGTCTGCGGCATGCGCAAATTTGTTGACACTCTTCCGGTTCTCGGTGTCGCCGGTACGAACGACCTTGGAAACATGATTCCAGTTGCGGTTCCGGACACGACCACTTTCCCGGGATCGGACTACTACGAGATTTCCCTCGTTCAATTCCGTCAGCAGTTGCACAAGGACCTGCCTCCTGTCGCCGCCGGCGGAAAGAGCGGCGGAACGCTGCTTCGTGGCTACGTGCAAACCAATGGCCCAAATGGAGCTTCTCAGCTCCCCTATTATCTTGGCCCGGTGATCGTGGCCACCTCGGGTCGTCCCGTTCGCGTGAAATTCACCAACGCTCTTCCCTCGGTGAATAACGTCGACGCAACCGATCCTTTCAATAATGGCAAGCTGTTCATTCCCACGGACCTCACCGTTCTTGGCTCAGGGCTAGGTTTGGCAAAGGGCAGTTCCCCCTACCTTCAGAACCGCGCGACGGTTCACATGCATGGTGGAAACACCCCCTGGATCAGCGACGGTACACCGCACCAATGGACGATTCCAGCCTCCGACTGGGGCAACACCCTCTACCAGCGCGGCGACAGTGTGGCCTTCGTCCCTGACATGTTCTTTCTCAATGGGCAGGTGGTTCCGCAGTGCAGCGCAACGGTAACCACAAAGTGCTCCGACGTACCTGGCATGACCGGACAGTTGAACCTGCCTCCAGGCGCCACCAATGATCCCGGAAACGGGGCCTTGACTTTCTACTACACCAACCAGCAAAGCGCGCGCTTGCTCTTCTATCACGATCACGCCTACGGCACGACCCGCTTAAATGTGTATGCCGGTGAAGCCAGCGCCATGGTGATTCGTGACAACGTTGAGACAGACATGATCAACGGCACCAACGCGACTGGTGTATTTACCAGGGCTGGGATTGCCCCCTCTCCAATGATCCCGGTCGATGAGATTCCTCTCATCATCCAGGACAAAACCTTTGTCCCTCAGAATACGGCCTCGACGATTAACAGCGTGCAGGTTCTCGAGACAGGTTCCGGATATACGACCGCCACGGTATCTTTCGCTGGCGGCTGCGCCACTGCTCCCACCGCGACTGCAACGATCGGTTTCATGATCGATCCGTTCGGCCAATATATTGATGGCGCGATCACTGGAATCACGCTCAATACCCCAGGTTCAGGCTGCACCTCCGATCCCATCGTTACGATCACCGGTGACGGTACTGGTGCCGCTGCTTTCGCCTCGATTGCCAGCCTGTCGCAGCAGGACCCGACCTGGGACACCGCGCAGTGGGGCAGCTACGGCAATTTTTGGTATCCGCACGTCTATATGACCAACCAGTGGCCCGGCAACCCCGATGGCTCCAACGTTAACCCCATGGGCCGTTGGGATTATGCCAGCTGGTTCTGGCCGCCGTTCAATGGAATCCCCGGCCAGTACACCGTTCGTGGCGATGTTCCTTGTCCTACTGCGTACGACCCAACCATGGTCTGCCCCGGATTCCCGACGTCCCTTCTGCCCGCTGGCAGCACTGAGATCGATGGATCCCCGCACCAGGGCAAAGGCAGCACTGTTTCGTTGACGCCGGAAGGCTTCATGGACACTCCGCTCGTCAATGGCGTTGCCTATCCAACGCTGACAGTGGATCCGAAACCCTATCGGTTCCGCATCCTCAGCATTGCCAACGAACGTACCTTCAACCTTTCCTGGTTCCTGGCCTGCGATAACACAGGTGGCACCAGTCAGTACACGCCGACCGTCGGCGCCGTTTGCCAGGCTCCCACTGTTGCTGGAATCGCAAACTTTACCGAAGTTGGCATGGTTCCGTCGCTCCAGGTTGCGGGCTTCCCGTCCTGGTGGCCAAACGATGCCCGCGCCGGTGGCGTACCTGATCCCAAGGCCATGGGTCCGAGCTGGCTCCAGATCGGCACCGAAGGCGGTGTTCTGCCCAACGCCGTTGTCATTCCGCCTTCTCCGGTCGCTTATGAACAGAACCTGCGCAGCGTCACTGTCACCAACATTAAAAATCACGGCATGTTGCTGATGTCGGCGGAGCGCGCTGACGCTATTGTCGATTTCACACCCTATGCCGGAAAAACGCTGATTCTGTACAACGACGCCCCGGCGCCTACGCCTGCCCACGACGATCGTTATGACTACTACACCGGAGACCCGGATCAGACTGGAACCGGCGGAGCGCCCGCAACCATGGCCGGCTTCGGTCCCAATACCCGCACCCTGATGCAGGTTGTTGTCAGGTCTTCGGGCTCCACAGGAATTACTTACAATGCGGCGTACGTAGCCAGCATGAAGAAGTTGATTCCGGCTGCTTTCGCTCTCACCCAGCCCACGCCGGTTGTGCCCGAGTCCGCCTATAACACGGCCTACGGCCAGGCTTTCAAAGATACCTATCCTACCTTGCAGAGTACACAGCTCACCTTTACGCCCATTGATCCCAGCACCGGTAAGTTGTCCACTATTCCAACTGGTACGGGAATCACAACCGTTACACTGCCGTTGCGCTTCAAGACCATTCAGGAATTATTCGACCTCGACTACGGCAGAATGAACGCCACTCTGGGCACAGAGTTGCCACTCACCAACTACAACACCCAGACCACCATTCCGTTGGGATACATCGATCCGAACACCGAAGACATCTACGATTCCGCCAACCTCGCCGGCTCACCCGTGGGTATCGGTGCCGACGGAAGCCAGATCTGGATCGTCATTCACAATGGCGTCGATAGCCACGCCATCCACTTCCATCTTTATGACGTACAGTTGATCAATCGCTTCGGATGGGACGGAACGAACCGCGTTCCATTCCCAGAGGAACTTGGATGGAAAGACACAGTCCGTATGAATCCTCTGGAAATTGACTTCGTTGCCTTGCGGCCGATGTCCCAGAAACTGCCCTTCCCGGTGCCCGACAGCAAGCGTCTCTTCGACGTGACCAGGCCGGCGGGAGCCGATCTGGCCCTCTCCGCTTTCGATCCGATGAATAATGCTGCTCCGCAGATCAACCAAGTACAGCCGATGGGTTGGGAATATGTTTGGCATTGCCACCTCCTCGGCCACGAAGAGAACGACATGATGCGGAGTCAGGTATTCCAGGTTCCGCCCGACACGCCCACCAATCTCTTGGTCTTGGGTTCAACCGTTGGCGGCGTTAAAAGAAATGTCATGACCTTCACGGACATGTCCCTGAGTGAAGCCGGATTCAATGTCCGCCGTGCTACCGACTCAGCGATGACAAAGAACATCCGCATCTTCAACGCTGCCGCTCCGGCCAGCCCGGGATATGGCGGCAAGGTTACCTGGATTGATCCTACGAACCTTACCTCAACCTCGCCTGCGTACTTCTACCAGGTGCAGTCGTACAAGCCGGATGCCGACTACTGGACTCCGCTCATTGGCCCGCTCTCTGGTCCGGGGCAGGGCACACCGACAACGCTTCCCAATCTCGTCTCGCAATGGACGGGAGTGGCCAACGTAACGCAGGCGCCAATCATCAATGTGAGCCCGGTCAGCATCTCCTTTACAGGAACGCAGGCGTATCTCACTACAAGTGCTGCCCAGACCGTAACCGTGACCAGCGCAGGCGCTGTCAACCTTCTGATGAGCTTACCCACAATCAGCGGGGCGAATGCCGGCGATTTCACTCTCACATCGAGCTGCCCGGTCAATCCGAGCCCGCTCGGTTCAACGTTGACGTGCACCATCAGCGTGGCTTTTAAACCCACCTACGCCGGTACGCGCCTTGCAAACCTCGTAATCCAGTCGAACGACCCCGCGACTCCGCTTGTCACGATTCCGTTGGTCGGAACAGGCGGCAAAGTGCCGTTGGCCATTACCGCGGGCAGCTCGACCTATGTCTGGACGCCCGCTGGCTTGCCGACGATCACGCCGGCGTCTGTCGTTGGATTGACCAACGGAGACTTGGCTGCAAGCTTCAATATCACATGCACCACAACTTACAAGGCGGGCGGACTACCCGGAACGTACCCGACGTCGTGCCTGGCCGGAACCAACGTCAATAACGCGTACACCATTTCCTACGTAGCCGGAGCACTTACCGTGACGCCAGCGACGGCAACCATGATCTCGCCGGCAGCGGGCAGCGTTCTACCCACCCCGACGCAGACCTTCACCTGGACCACCTTCCCGGGCGCGATCCAATATTACATGATCGTCGGCACCACCCAGGGAGGCGCGAACCTATTCGGTAGCGCGGTCTCGACTGCAACCTCGGCAACGGTGTCGAATCTGCCAATGGATGGAAGCACGATCTACGTGCGACTGGCCACGCGGCTTGCAAACTCAACGTGGGTGTATCTGGATTACACCTACACAGGACTTCCGATCAAGCCTGCAATGATCAGCCCCGCTCCGGGGAGCACACTCCACGCAGGCACAGCCACGTTTACCTGGACGGCGGGGCAAGGCATAGTCCTCGCGAGAGGGTATTTGGTTCACGTCGGGACCGCTCCGGGCCTGGCGAACATATACGGTTCCGCCCCTCCGTTGACAACGACGTCGGTCACAGTGACGAACCTGCCAAAAAACAACAGTACGATCTACGTGCAAGTGGGCGCCTGGATTGGGAACGGCTATCAGTACAATAACTACACGTACATCGCTGCTCCATAATTTGTGCTGGTTGTTCAATGCTTGAAAACCGCACGCGGCCAACCGCGTGCGGTTTTTTTCGGACTTGGTCTACGACTTCATACACCGAAACGGACGAAGAATGGACTCAGGCCAGTCGGATGCAGAACCGTCGGTCTGGAGGGCGGCGGCGATTCCCTGAACCTCGAAGCTCTCGGTGGTCGCTCCAGGTTCAAGGTGCGCACCCTCCGGGTCGATGGCTCACCAAGGAAACTCTGAAGTTCTTAAAACCAGGCGCTCACTGCCACTGTGTAGGCATCGGCTTGCAGGACTGTGAAGACAGTCGCAGATGCGCGTAGTGGTAATGGCGGAACTTCGCGTGTTTCGGAATTGCGGACTGTAACGCTTGCGCCCGCAACTGCTGTTCCGCAAGAGCCGGTGAAGATCCAGAGGATAAGGACGATGATCGATTGGGCATTGAGTGTCGACCTGGTCCATCCGTAAACACCAAGCAGTCCCAACAGACCAGGCCAACACGCAATCCGCGTGTAAACTTATCCATCGATAACTTAGCCACGAATGCCAAGCTTTCGATGGATTGACGGAAAGGCCCCTGTCACATTTAGATCTCCAGGGTGAAACTCCAATGGCCGATGTGGATTTCGAGATTCCTTCGCGGATACGATGGCTCGAGAATGCTGAAGATGGTTGCGAGTGGTTGCGCGAGCTTCCCGCTCGCGTCTCTCGATGCGTGAAACGATGGCGACTGGGCCTCGAGTCACCCTATCCGCAGTCGTTCGTGTCCATTATCTTTCCGGCTACGTTGCCTGATGGATCCGAGGGAGTCCTAAAGGTGCAGTGGCCTCACGCGGAATCGGAATATGAGCACGAGGCCTTGCGCATGTGGGGATGGGAATGGCGCGGTCAGGCTTTTAGAGTTCGCCCGCGAGGATCATGCGCTGCTGCTCGAGCGTTGCGCACCCGCCACTCCCTTGTCTGCGATCCATGCAGACGATGCGCTCGAAGTTCTGACGGAAATGCTGCCGCGGCTTTGGGGTCCGGCGGGACAGTCGTTCAGAACTCTGTCTGATGAGTGCCTCGGATGGCGCAAACAGCTTTCAGCAAACTGGGAACTCGCGGGCCAGCCCTTCGATCGCGTAATGCTCGATGACACGATTGACGCGATGGATCGGTTTTGCCAGACACAAGGAGACCTGGTGCTGGTGTACCAGGACCTCCACGGAGACAACGTCCTCCGCTGGATGCGGGAGCCGTGGCTGGCGATTGATCCCAAGCCTCTAGCCGGAGAAAGAGAATTCTCCCTCGCTCCCATCATACGGAGTTGGAGTTCGGTCATGGCCGCACGGCGGTCCTGCACCGCCTCGACAAGTTGACTTCGGCTCTTGGCTGGACCGCGAGTGTTGCAGATTGTGGGCCTTGATCCAAACGCTTGCCTGGGCTTTCGACGGCGCAACGCTTTTAGACCAGCACGTGGAAATTGCAAAATGGCTTTGGTCGGCCTGAGAGCAACAAGAGATTCGCATTCACTCCATGCGCAACGCCAGCATGGGCTCGATAGAAGCGGCGCGGCGTGCCGGAGCTAGCGCAGCGAATCCCGACACCAGTACCAACGCCATGATGGAAAGCCCAAATGCAGCCGGATCGAAGGGCGAGATTCCGAACAGCATCGACTTGAGCGGGCGCATGGAGAGCAGCGTGAGAGGAATGCCTGCGGCCAGGCCGAAGACCAGCACCCAGAGGCTTTCGCGCATCACCATCAGCAGAACTTGAGCACGGGTTGCGCCCAGAGCCATGCGTATGCCGATCTCCGCTTTGCGCCGGTTGACCCGGAACGAGTGCGTCCCGTAGAGGCCGGTCGCTACCAGCAGCGCAGCCAATACCCCAAAGAACCCACCCAGGGCGGCGAACATGCGCGGCTGCTGATAGGACTTGTCGAATTGCGCGGCCTGCGTCATGGGCTGCTCCAGCGGCACGGTCGGGTAGAGTTCGGCAATGGTCTTGCGCATTTGGGGCAGCATCGCCATCGCCTCGCCGCGCGTGCGCACTTCCAGATGCATTGTGCCGAGCGATTGCAATTGCATGGCTGCGTAATAGGCCATCGGCATGGGTTTCTCATCCACGCCGGTGTACTTGCTGTCGCGGACAACTCCCACAATGGTCGTTTTGCCGGTCCATGATCCGAGCACGTGGCCCACGGGATTCAATCCGGACAGGTATTTTTTCGCAAAAGTCACATTCACAACCGCCACGAGCTGCGTTTTGGCGGTGTCGGAATCTGCGATATCGCGGCCGGCCAGAATCGGAACGCCCATGGTGTGAAAGAAGGCGGGCCCGACATTGTCCGAGCGCAGAATCCCGTCCTTTTGCGGGACGCCGTCGAGCGTGAGGTCATTGTTGTCCGACCATCCGGAGCCTGGCCGATTGCTTGCCATCGATACCGATTCCACTCCCGGTAGCTGCTGCAACCGATCGAGAAGTCTTCGATAAAAGAGGTGCCCGTCGATGCCTCCCTGCGGCGTGACTCCGAAGACCAGCAAGCCATCGGCGTGGATGCCAAGATCTTCAGTCGCATAGTTGCGCAGCGTGCGCAGCAACAGGCCGGCCGCTACCAGCAGCACCAGGCAGATGGCAATCTGGGTGGAGAGCACAACCCGGCCGGTGACGACGCGGTCTCGTGCTGCGGTGGTTGTGGAACCAGCCGATCGCAGCACTCCGGCTACGGGCGCGCGGACGGCGCTCCAGAGAGGAACCAGGCCAAAAGTCAGTGCGGCCGAAGCCGAAACCGCAAGGGTGAACAACATTACCGTGCCGTCGGGGCTGAGGCCGGTCTCTATCCCCGACCAGGACGCCAGCATGCGCGTGGCTGACATGGCAAAGAGCCAGCCCAATATTGCACCCGAGGCTACCATCAGCAGACTTTCGCACAACAATTGTCGGAAGATACTGCCACGGCCCGCGCCGATCGCCATGCGCAGGCTGAATTCATGCTGGCGGACCGCATTGCGCGCCTGCACCATCATCGCGACGTTGGTACACGCGATCAGAAGCACAAGGCCTACCAGTCCCATAAGGATTGAAACAGGAGTGCGGTAGGTTTCGTTATATCCACCAATTCCGCGGGCGGGGACAAAATCGATCAGCGGTTTCCACTCTTTGGGATCCACGTTTCCGACGGTCTGCTTGACCACCGCGCCGAACGTCCCGACAAGTGCCTGTTGCGCCTGATCCGCGCTAACTCCCGGACGTAACCGGGCCATCATCGGAAGGCACCACCACTTGGGCGAGCCGTACAGGGTGTCGAACCCGGCGGGTTGTCCCCAGGCATTCAACTCGGGACGATTCTGCAGGGGAATCCAGAAATCGGTGGCGACCGCCGGCTCGATGCCTTTGAATCCGCGCCCCGTAATTCCAACGACCGTAAAGGGGAGGCCCTTGATGAATACGGTTTGTCCCACGATCTGTTGGTCGCGCGCAAAACTTCGCGTCCAGTAGTCATAGCTGAGGACGACGACGGGGGCATGATTGGTTTCGTCGTCCCGAGTGAAGCCGCGGCCACGATCAATACGTACGCTCAGGCCCGAGAAAAAATTGCCGCTCACCTCTTCTCCGGCGGCCGACTCGGGAAGTTCGCCGTGACGCACCGCCACGCTGCTGTTGAAGCTGAGCGGGACATAGGCTATTAAATCCTCGAAGACATCGATGCGCTGGCGCAGCGCCTCAAACGACGCTTCTGAGAAGGAGGTACTCGAATCACCCGTATTGCCGGCCCCGGGAGGCTGAGACTCGCCATGGGCCATGCGCAGATAGAAGATTCCCGTGGGACGTGCGACCGGCAGCAGGCGAACAAGGATTGCGTTCACCACGCTGAACACCGCTGTGTTCGCGCCGATGCCAAGCGCGAGCATCAGTACCACGACTAGGGTAAACACCGGCGTTCTGCGTAGCTGGCGCAGAGCATAACGCAAATCCCGGGAAATGGAACGCATCTTTCCTCCTCCAGGCACACGACACAAAGCCCAGGCGTGCACGTACCATGCCAAGACTACACGCGAAGGCGCGATGATCACGCCTGCACAACGCGGCTTATTTCGGCGAGCATCCCTTTTTCCAGGGGAGATTGCCAGCCGGGTCGGATCGCCAACGGTGTTCGGTTTCGTGCAGTAGCGTCCGGCCTCGAACACGCCAGATTGCTGCGGGAGGGTATTGCGCTCTTAAGATCAATCGCTTAGGGCGCCTTGTTTTGGTGGGAGAACTGCCTGCGTTGTTCCTGCGTATTCTTTCCCTGAAGCCGGGTTCCTCGCACGCATTCGCGGTGCGGCCCGTTCCCCCTATGGAGGTTAGTAATGAAAGTGCTTCTGCAGGACCTGCGTTTTGCTCTTCGCCAGATGGGGAAGAGGCCGGGGTTTGCGTCGGTCGTGATCTTGACGATGGCTCTGGGAATCGGCGCCAACGCCGCCATATTCAGCGTGCTCGATGCCGTCCTGCTGCGGCCGCTGCCTTACAAGGATCCCGGCGGTCTCGTAAAAATCTGGTCAAGATTTACGGGGATCGGGATGCCCAATGATCAGAACTGGGTCTCGGCGCCGGAGTTTCGCGACTTTCAGCAACTGAATCGCAGCTTCAGCGATCTCGCCGCTATCGATGCCGAGTCGATCAACCTGGGTGTAAAGGGAAGTCCTCAGCGGGTGCTGGGCGCGGCGGTGTCAACCAGCATGTTTTCCATGCTGGGAGCGCAGCCGCTGCTGGGAAGGACGTTCCTTGCCGAGGAAGGGCAACCGGGGCGTAATCACGAGGTGATTCTGAGCTATGGACTTTGGCGGCGCGTGTTTGCTTCCAATCCGAACGTCATTGGAACCGCCATCGGCATTGACGGCGTGCCCATGGTGGTGGTGGGAGTGATGCCGGCCGGATTCTCGTATCCGAACGAAACCGAGATCTGGGGGCCGCTGGCATTCTCCGCCGACGACCTGAGTGAAAACAGCCGCGGCGGTCACGGACTCGAGGTGCTGGGCCGCATCAAGCCGGGACTCTCCATGGCCCAGGTGCAGGGAGACATGGACCAGGTGGGCAGAACCATGATCGACCAGCATCAATCGTATCCCTACAAGAAGTACGGGTTCGGCGTCATCCTGCATCCGCTGCTCGAAGAGACCGTGGGAGACGTAAAGCCGTCGCTGCTGGTGCTGATGGCGGCAGTCGGGCTGGTGCTGCTGATTGCGTGCGTCAATATTGCCAACCTGTTGCTCTCGCGGTCGACCGAGCGGCAGCAGGAGATGGAAACGCGCATGGCGCTGGGCGCGAGCGGCGGCCGCCTGGCGCGCCAACTGCTGACGGAGAGCGTGGTGCTCGCGTTGACCGGAGGCATTGTGGGATTGGCGATCACTCCTTGGGTTCTGCATGGACTGGTGGCGATCGCCGCCAAGTCGCTGCCGCGCGCCGTCCACACTTCGATCGACTTCCGGGCACTCGCGCTCACGACTGCGGTTTCGCTGGCGACGGGAATTCTGTTCGGGCTGGCGCCGGCGCTGCAGGCGGGCCGCAAGAACAACTTCGACACGCTGAAGAGTGGAAAGAATACAGAGGGCCGGCGTCCCCGGCGGCTGCGCAGTGCGCTGGTGATTTGCGAGACGGCATTGTCGCTATTGATTCTTGCGGGGGCCGGACTGCTGCTGAGGAGCTTCGCGCAGATTCTGAAGATCGACCCTGGCTTTCGTCCCGACGGAGTATTGACTCTGAGGGTCTCGCTGCCCGACGCGGTTTACAGCAAGCCCGAGCAATTGCGCAGCTTCTACAGCCAGTTACTGGACCGGGTGCAGAAATTGCCGGGGGTCCAGTCCGCGGGAGCAGTGTCGGCCCTGCCGCTCTCGGCCGACGGAGGTTCCGGCACCACCACGGTCGATTCGCAATCGGTGCCTCTCGAAAACACCACGCCTGAGGCCGACCAGCGGATCGTAACCCCGGATTACTTCAAGGCGATGGGCATTTCGCTGGTCAGCGGGCGTTTTTTCGACGGGCGCGATTCCGATACCGCGCCGCACGTGGCCATCGTCGATGAAAGCCTGGCCCAGACGTTCTGGCCGAATCAGGATGCGGTCGGCAAGCGGCTGCATCAGGGCGGCCGAGGTGGCGCCAACCCTTCGTGGGACACGGTGATCGGAGTTGTCCGCCATGTGCGCAACCGGACGCTGGAGGCACGCTCACGCGTGGAAGTTTACTGGCCGGCGACGCAGAGGCCGGTGAGCGCGATGACTCTCGCCGTGCTGACTTCGGGAACGCCCATGAGTTTGGCGCCGACGATTCAGCGCGAAGTGGCTTCCATGGATCCCGACCTTCCGGTGTATCGCGTACACACCATGACAGAGGTGATGGGCGAGTCGCTGCAGCGGCGGCGGCTGGCCTTGATCCTTCTCGCTGTGTTCGCGGGGCTGGCGATGCTGCTTGCCTCCGTGGGCATCTATGGCGTGACCTCGTATGCGGCAGCGCAGCGCAAGGTGGAGATCGGGGTGCGCATGGCGCTGGGAGCCGATCGCGGCCAGGTGCTGCGCATGATGCTTGGGAGCGGCATGGGAACGATCGCGATTGGGATCGGGGTCGGCATCCTCCTTTCCTTCGCATTGATGCGGCTGATGAGCGGGATGCTCTTTGCGGTGCGCGCATCGGATCCGCTTACGCTGGGCGGGGCTGGGCTCATCCTGCTGGCGGCGGCGTTCGTCGCGATCTTCCTGCCGGCGCGCCGTGCCACCCGGGTCAATCCCATGATCGCCCTGCGATACGAATAAGCGATGTTGCGGAGAAGCGCCCCGGGTCGCGAATGTAAGATACTTCGCATGCGGCGACTTATTTGTCTCGGTTTCTCAGTGGGCTTCGGCCTCGGAGTTGCGGGAGCGCAGAGCGCTGTTCCCGCGAATGTGCAAAAGGGCTTCAGCGCAATCCAGGAAGAGGATTTGCGCAAAGATTTATCCTTTGTTGCAGGAGATGCGCTGGAGGGGCGCATGAGCCTGCAGCCGGGCGATGAGGCCGCCGTCAAATGGGTTGCCGAGCAATTTGCGAAGTCGGGACTTGCTCCCGCGGCAACTGACGATCGCGGACAGCCGAGCTTTATGCAGGCGGTTCCGCTGACTGAATATCGACCGGACCGTACGCAGAGTTCCGTATCGCTGACGCGGGCCGGGAAAACCACAGCTTGGAAGGCGCCCGCGGTGATGGGTGGCTACCGGCACGAAGTGAACCTGACCGCGTCCGTGGTGTTTGCGGGATTCGGAATCACCGCGCCCGAGTTGAATTACGACGACTTCAAGGGCCTCGACGCCAACGGCAAGATCGTGCTGGTTTTCGATCACGAACCGCAGGAAGACAATCCCGCTTCGATCTTCAACGGCACGGGAAATACCCGCTATGCCACGACGCGCGTCAAACTGCTGAACGCGCAAAAGCACGGCGCGGTGGCTTTGCTGGTGGTCGCCGAGCCTAATCGAAAACACCCGACTAATGCGGAACGGATGGCGCGGATTGGCGGCAGCATTACGAGAACAACGCCATTGCCGTTGCAGGCCATCAGCGACGACGAGGTGCATATTCCCGCATTGGTTGTGCTGGATGAAGTGGCCGAGGAACTCATGGGAACCGAGGCCGCGGCGCATGGCAAAACAGGCAAGGAAGAAGCCTCCGCGCTGCAAACCGCGATTGATACAGATCTCACGCCGCAGGGCCGGGTTTTGCCCGACACTGTTCTGGCGATTCACCTGGTCAACACCACGGAACACGCGGGCACGTCGTGGAACGTCGCCGGTTTGTTGAAGGGCTCTGATGCTTCACTGAGCGCGGAGACCGTGATGATCACCGCGCACCACGATCACGATGGCGCGGCGCCATGCCCCGCTGCGAGTCAGGCGGGCGCCGAGCAGCAAGCGGGCGGAGTGGACGATCACGGCCGGCCGATTCCTCCGGGCCCGAAATGCGCGATGATATGGCATGGCGCCGACGACAACGGCTCAGGAACGGTGGGGGTCGTTGAGTTGGCAAAGGCATTTGCCGCCAACCCCGAGCGGCCGAAGCGTTCCATTCTGTTTGTGGTGTTTGCCAGTGAAGAGCGCGGACTGCTGGGGGCGTACTACATGGCGCAGCATCCGATGCGTCCCCTGGCCATTACCCGAGCGCAGATCAACTTCGACATGATCGGTCGCGACGAAAAGCCCAGCCGCCAGACCGATGGATTGATCGAGATTCCCTCCGATACATCGAATCGCCTAAACCTCATCGGTGCGCCCTATTCTCCGGATTATGATGCGGTGGTCAAACAGGAAAACGCACGCGTCGGATTGGTTCTCGACGATCGCTTCGATCATGACAGCGTGCTCAACGTCTTCTTCCGTTCGGACCAGTTTCCATTTGTGCTGCACGACATTCCAGCGATCTGGTGGTTCACGGGATTCCATCCCGACTACCACCACGTCACCGATACCGTGGAGAAGATTGACTTCGCCAAGATGAAGAAGATTCTGGATCTGGCGTATCTATCGGCGTGGCGCTTCGCGAATGATTCCGCGGTGCCGAAGTTTGTCGCGAATCCGAAGCCTTAGCTGGTGCGCCTCTCATCTATCGTGTCTCTTCGGCTTTCACGACGAAATAGGTAACGGTGTCGCCCGCCGCGAGCATCATCTGATGAGGCATGCCGGCAGGGATATGCACGATGTCGCCAGCTTTCAACTCCTGCCGCGATCCGCCTTTGACCGACGCACCCAGAGTTTCTCCGGGCCCGGTCGATTTGGGATCGACGACTTCTCCGCCGGTGACCAGCGTGGCGTGGCCATCGAGGATATAAAACAAGTCAGCGAAATTCTGGTGCATCTCGCCGCCTCCGCTGCGGTTGCGAAACGCGAGCATGGTGTAGTGGTGCGGATACTTCTCCAGGGTCTCGCTGGCGGAGCCTTTCTCCGCTGCCAACTGCTGGAGGTGTTTGGCGCGCTCGAGCAATTCCGAGGGGGACCAGTGATCGGATTTCATCTCTTGTGGAAACGCTCCTTTTACCAATGCGAATGAAAGCAGCAGAATTCCTGCTGCCGTGAAACCGTTACGCAAAAGCCTTTTCATGATCTCTTCCTCGGGGGTCAGATTGTGGTTTTGCATCAAGCCGAGCCAGGGTGCGCGCGTGTTCGAACACCGCGAGGAACATGGGCCGCGTGAGCTTGCCGGTATTGGTGTTCTGCAGCGAAGGATGATAACTGGCGATCACCGCCAACCCATTGGGCAGAGTGTACTCGGCGCCGTGCGCGAAGGTGTAGCCCGAGCGCGATGGTATCACCCCGGTTCGCTGCGCCCATGCCAGCAGTCCGTCAAAGGCGATGCGGCCCAGGCAAACAACGACGCGCAGATTCTTCAGCAGGCGCATCTCTTCATCGAGCCACGGCGCGCAGTTGCGCAGTTCTTCGGGCGTGGGCTTGTTGCCGGGCGGAGCGCAGCGCCCCACCGAGGTGATCCAGAGATCGTTGAGCTTCATGCCGTCGTCGCGCGAAACGGCGCGCGGCTGCGAGGCAAAGCCCGCTTCGTGCAGCACGGGATAGAGAAAATCGCCCGAGCCGTCGCCGGTAAACGGCCTCCCGGTGCGATTGGATCCATGCGCGCCGGGCGCCAGGCCGAGGATGAGCACGCGAGCATGCGGGTCGCCGAACGAAGGAACCGGCCGTCCCCAGTATTCCCAGTCGGCATAGGCGCGGCGCCGCACGCTGGCGATCTGCGTGCAATGTGCGCGCAGGCGCGGACAGCGATCGCAGGCGACGATGCGCGCGTTCAATTCGTCGAGCGATTGGGGGAAGAGGCCATCGGCTCGATTGTATGTCACCGGGCTGAGAGCTTCGAATACGGAACATCTGAATCGACACGATGGTGACGCCGACATTCAGCTTGCATTGACCGCCCCAACGAGTTTTCGTGCGTCTAATCCATCTGGCGGACACCGGGGCCGACATGGCAAATCTTTTCACTGGAGACGAATGCGATGAAATCTGCAAAGCTGTTGCTGCTCGCCGGCGATTTTGTTGAGGACTACGAGATCATGGTTCCTTTCCAGGCCCTGCAAATGGTGGGCCACACCGTGGATGCCGTATGCCCCGGAAAGAAGAAGGGCGAACAGGTGCGCACGGCGATTCACGACTTCGAGGGCGATCAGACCTACTCGAAAAGCGCGGCCATAACTTCACGCTCAACGCGACTTTCGATGAGGTCAATGCGGCAGACTACGATGCACTTGTCGTTCCCGGCGGCCGCGCGCCCGAGTATCTGCGCCTCAACGAAAAGGTGCTGGACATCGTGCGCTATTTCGACAAGGCAGGCAAGCCGATTGCCGCGCTGTGCCATGGTCCGCAGACTGCTGGCGGCGGCCGGAATGCTGAAGGGCCGCAAGGTCAATGCTATCCGGCCTGCGCGCCGGAAGTGGAACTGGCCGGCGGAACGTTTGTGAAGGTGGATATCACCGATGCGGTCGTAGACGGCAACTGGTGACCGGGCCGGCATGGCCCGCGCATCCGGCGTGGCTGGCGAAGTTTCTTGAAGTGCTGGAAGCGCACCTTGGAGCGCCGGCATGGCTTGATTCAACCGTAGCTCAGCTTTGGGTCACAGCCAACGTTGCGCGGCGCGGACCTGGCGCAGCGGCAGCGCAGTCGCTGCGTTCAGGGTCTGCTGAATCTCGGCAAGGATCGACAGCGCGATCGAGGCCGGCGTATCCGCGCCGAGGTCGATGCCGGTGGGCGCGTGCAGCTGCGCAAGCCAGCTGTTCGATGCGATCGGCGTCGGCTGGGAATGGCAGCAGCCGCGCTGCCTCGGCAAGAGCTTCGCGCGTTCGGCGCTGCGGGCCCAGCACGCCGATATAGGCGAGCGGAAACTCCTGCGCATCACTCAGCAGCGCCGCCAGGATACGCGAGTCCTGCTCGAAGCTGTGGGTCATCAGCACCGCCGCATCGGTTGGCAGCATCGGAGGGCGCACGCCTGTCGGGCAGATCCTCGATGGTCAAGGACGAGACTTCGTCGGCGGCGGGAAAGCGGTTGCGCGTGGCAAGGTGCGAGCGGCCATCGGCAACCGCAACAAACCAGCCGAGTTCGCGCGCCAGGTGGAGCAGCGGCTTGGCGTCGTCTCCCGCGCCGAAGATCCACAGCCCGGGCCGCGCGGCGCGATAGTCAACCCAGACGCGGGTGTGTATTCCGTCGATTGCAATCTTCTGCTCGATCGATGTGCAGCGATCGAGCGCCAGATTCAGCCAGATGCTGCAGCCCGATTCTGAAGTCGGACGACCGGATCGCCGCCGTCGATCGGTGGCCACTCCGAGCGTCAGCGAATACTCGCTGCCCGATGTGCGGAGCCTTCCAGCACGGTCGCGATCGCGAGGGGCATGCGCGCATCGAACGCGGCCTTCAGCGCATGCAAGAGGGCTCGCCGTCTTCGCCGTTCCAGCAGAATGAAGACCACGCCGCCGCAGCCGGAACCATAAGGCAGATCGCCGTCGTCTTCGAGCGTGGAGTAGCGCTCCACCACCGGCCCGATTCGCGGTAAGCCACCAGGCGCGTTTCGCGACTTCGGCTTCAAGGCATCCGCCGCTTACTGTGCCGGCGCGCCGGCCATCCTGGGCCAGCAGCATGCGCGCGCCCGGCTTGCGATAGCTGGAGCCTTCGACGGCCACGACCGTGGCCAGCACATAGTCCGCTCCCGCCGCTTCCAGTTCGTGCCACAGGGGCAGGATGTGTTCGAGGTCGGTCATGCTCTATTCTCGCTCAGGCTTCCACGATTTTCGACTTGCAGCAGGTCTTCGATGCGCACCGGCAGTTCGCGCACGCGCACGCCTGTCGCGTGATAAACGGCCGCGGTGATCGCCGGAGCAACGCCGGCCAGTCCGATCTCGCCCACGCCGCGCGCGCCGTATTCGCCCATGGCCGGATCGGGATAGTCGAGGAACGTAACGTCGATGTCGGGCGCATCGGCGCAGGTGGCCATCAGGTAGTCGGCCATGCTGCCGTTGATCGGCTGGCCGGTGCGTTGATCGTAGATGCGTCTCTTCCAGCAGGCCCATGCCCACACCCATCACCACCGCGCCGGCGATCTGGTTGGCCGCGGCCTTGGGATTGATGATGCGGCCCGCGTCGATCACCGTCACCACGCGGCTCACGCGCAGCCGCGCAATCTCCGGCTCCCACTCCACTTCAACAAACTGCGCGCCATAGGAGTGCAGCGAAACTTCCTTGGCCTTCGGATCTTCCCACGACGGCACCGTCTTGCCTTCGGCGCTCACGCCGTTGAGCCGGGCCATCTGCAGGATGTCGGCGAAGTGCGTTCCGTCGGTTGGCGGCCTGATCTTTCTTGTGCAGGCGCCCGCCGGTGAAGGCGATGGTTTCGAGCGAAGCTTCGTGATACGGCGAGCCCGCTGTGGCCGTCGCCACCTGCTGCAGCCGCTTGATGGCTGCCTCGGCGCCGGCGGCGATGGCGTTCAGCACCGAACCGGTCACCATGCGATCCGCCCGACATGGGGCCGTCCGGCAGACCGCTGTCGCCGAGGATCACGTCAATGCGATCGAGCGGCACGCCGGTCTTCTCGTGCAGCACCTGCGCGAAGATGGTGTAGGTGCCGGTGCCGATGTCCTGCGTGCCGCAGCGCACGCAGAGCCGGCCGTTGGCGCAGAATTCGACGCGTCGCCGTGCAGGGCAGGCGCATCGCCACCCAGCTTGCGCCGGCCAGTCCCCAGCCGAGGATCTTGCCGTCGCGCCGCATCGAGCCGATCGCCGGCTGTGCGCTTTTCCCAGCCGAATTTCTTCGCGCCCACTTCAAAGCATTCGCGGAAAATGCCGCGACGAGAACGGGATGTTCTTGTTGCTCTCGTCCTTGTCGGCATCGTTGAGCAGGCGCAGCTGCAGCGGGTCGATGTTCAGCTCATCGGCCAGTTCATTCATGCCCGATTCGAGCGCGTACAGGCCCGGTACCGCGCCCGGGCCGCGCATCCACATGGGCGCGCCCACATTGCGGCGCGGCTGCGCGCTGGTCACTTCAAGATTGGCGACGCTGTAGAGATAGGGCGTGGCTTCGCCGCAGCCTTCGTCGAAATCGTCGAGCATGCGAAGTGACGTTGAGGTAGTCGTGCCGCAGCGCCAGCAGCTTGCCCTCTTTGGTTGCGCCCAGCTTGATGTGCTGCTCGGTGCGCGGCCGATAGCCGACGTTGGAAAACATCATGCGCCGCGTGAGGCTGAGCTTCACGGGGCGATCGAGCTTGCGCGCGGCCACCGCGGCCATCGCGGCATGCGGCCAGGGAAACAGCTTGCCGCCAAAGCCCGAGCCAAGAAAGCGCGTGACCACGCGGACATTCTCAACCGGCACGCCGAGCACCTGCGCCATCACCACGCGATGATTCACGACGCCCTGCGAAGTTTCGTAGAGCGTCACATGATCGCCCTCCCAAACCACTACCGACGCGTGCATCTCAATGGGGTTGTGCGTCTCGATCGGCGTGATGTAGGTCTGGTCGATCTTCACCGGCGCGGACGCAAACGCCGCATCGGGATCGCCGCGCTTGGAGA
This sequence comes from uncultured Acidobacteriota bacterium, assembly GCA_963730805.1. Taxonomy (GTDB): domain Bacteria; phylum Acidobacteriota; class Terriglobia; order Terriglobales; family Acidobacteriaceae; genus Telmatobacter. The sequence goes on from CAVSTL010000010.1 coordinate 163,603, forward strand.
CGGACTTGCGCTTGCCCTCGTAATCATCAAGGCTGGCGTCGAGCTTGGCGCGGCTCTTTCTCGTACTCCACTTTCACCGCTGCGGCTGCCGCTGTGGCCTGCTCCAGCGTTTCGGCGATGACGACCGCGACATACTGGCCCCAGTGGCGGACGACTTCGTCTTCAAAGGCGGAGCGCACTTCGCTGTTGGTCGCGTTGTCGTCGCCGGGAACAGTGCGATAGAGCGGGCCGATGTTGCCGTGATGCAGCACCAGCAGAACGCCGGGCATCTTTTCGGCCTCGGCCGTATCGAGCCTGCGCGATGCGGCCGCTGGCGATGGTCGCGCACACGGGCATGGCGTGCGCCATGCGCTCGAAATGAAAGTCGGCCGCGTACTCGGCGGTGCCGGTGGTCTTCAGCGGCCCGTCAATGCGCGGCGTGGGGTTGCCGATGATCGATGCCGGACCCGAAACCGATGTCGTGCTCATAGCGTTGCCTTCTCTATCCGGCTTGATACTCCTTCGACCTGAAGCCGCGCAGGTCCTCAGACCGACATCACGTTCGACTTCAGCAGATCTTCGATGCGAATCGGCAATTCGCGCACGCGCACGCCGGTAGCGTGATACACCGCATCCGTAATGGCGGGGCCACGCCGGCCATGCCGATTTCGCCAATGCCGCGCGCGCCGTATTCGTTCACGATCAGGTCAGGATAGTCGAGGAACGTGACGTCGAGATCGGGCAGATCCGCGCAGGTGGGGACAAGGTAATCGGCGAAGTTGCCGTTGATGGGCTGGCCGGTCCGCGTATCGTAGAGGGTCTCTTCAAACAGCGTCATGCCCACGCCCATGACGGCGGCGCCGAGGATCTGGTTGGTTCCGGCTTTCTTGTTGATGATGCGCCCGCAGTCGAAGATGGAGAAGATGCGGCTCACGCGCAGCCGCGCAATTTCCGGTTCCCATTCCACCTCGGCGAAATGGCAGCCGAAGGAGTGCAGCGAATACTCCTTGGCCTTCGGATCTTCCAACGAGGGGAACGTCTTGCCCGCTGGCGTGATGCCGCTCAGGTTCGCCATGCGCAAGACTTCCTCGAAGGGAAGTCCGTTGGCGGTGAGATCAGCGCCACCCGCGTGGTAGGCCGCGCCGACGATCTTCGCCGTCTGCTGCGCGTCTCTTTCGTCTTGATCACGCCCCTGGGCCACGGTCAGCGAATCGGGATGCGCGCCGTGGAATGGCGAACCCGGCAGTAAGCGTTGCGATGTTGATGAGCCGCGAGACTGCCTGGTTCGCGGCGCATCGTGGCTGCGGGCATGATCGCGCTGGTCGCCATGGAGCCGCCGGAAGTGGGCCCGTCCGGCAAGAACCGTGTCGCCGAGGAACACATCGATGCTGATCGAGCGGAACGCCCGTTCTGCGCGTGCACCACCTGCGCGAAGATCGTGTAGGTGCCGGTGCCGATGTCCTGGGTGGCGCAGCGTACGCAGACGCGGCCGTTGGGGCAAAGCTCAACGCTGGCGGTGCAGGGAATGCGCGCGGCAGACCACGATGCGCCGCCAGTGCCCCAGCCGATGACCTTTCCGTTGCGCCTCATGGAGCCGACTTCGGGAGTGCGATTCTTCCAGCCGATCTTCTCCGCGCCGGTCTGGTAGCACTCCTTCAGGTGGCGCGAAGAGAAGGGCAGATTCTTGCCTTCGTCGCGGTCCGCATCATTTTTCAGCCGCAGCTCAACCGGATCCATCTTGAGCTTGATTGCGAGCTCGTTGATGGCCGACTCGAGCGCGAACAGTCCCGGCACCGCGCCAGGGCCGCGCATCGGCGCCGGCGCGCCAACATTGCGTCGCACCATTGCCGTCGTAACTTCGAGATTGGGGCAGCTATAGAGAAACGGCGTCTGCTCGCCGCAATGTTCGACGAAGTCATCGAGCTGCGAAGTCTCTGTATAGAAATCGTGGCGGATCGCGGTGAGCTTGCCATCCCTGGTCGCGCCCAGCCGGATGCGCTGCTGCGTGCGCGGGCGATGGCCGGTGTTCGAAAACATCATGCGCCGGTCGGTGCTGATCTTCACCGGGCGGTTCAGCTTCTTCGCCGTGACGGCTGCCAGCGTCGACTGCGGCCACGGAAACAGCTTTCCGCCGAATCCCGAACCGATGAACCGCGAAATCACGCGCACATTTTCGCGGGGCACGCCCAGCACCTCCGACATCACGGTGCGATGATTCACTACTCCCTGCGAACTCTCGTAGAGGGTGACGTTGTCGCCGTCCCACACCGCGACCGTCCCGTGCATCTCCATGGGGTTGTGCGTCTCTGCTGGAGTGACGTAGGTCTCATCCACGACCACTTGCGCGTCTGCCAGCGCTTTGTCAGGATCGCCGCGCTTCCAACTGCTCTCGCGCTTGCCGTCGAACCCCGCGTTCAGATCGGTGCGAACATCGGGAGTCTCCGCGTCATACTCCACCTTCACCGCGTTGGCCGCGGCCTTGGCCTGTTCCAGCGTTTCCGCCACGACGACCGCGATGTACTGGCCCCAGTAATAAATCTTGTCGTCTTCAAAAGGAGGGCGCGATTCGCTGATGGTGCCGTCCTCCTGGTGGGGGAAGGTGCGATAGGCGCCCTCCACGTTGCCGTGATGCATCACCAGGACCACGCCGGGCATTTTTTCCGCGACTGAAACATCGAGCCTGCGAATGCGGCCCTTGCCGATGGTGCTCTGCACCGCGACCGCGTGAGCGAGATTCGGGAAATGGTGATCGACCGCGTAGCGCGCCACGCCTGTGGTCTTCAGCGGCCCGTCGATGCGCGGCACAGTTGCGCCGATAATGTCCGCGCCTTGGGGAAGATTGGCCGTTGCCATGAGTAAACTCCTTTGATCAACATCCGACGGATATTGTCCCAGGTCTCAAAATCGAGACCCGGGCCACCCATGCGAAGTTATGCCGTTGCGAGTTTCAACGTGCGAACGAGGCAACGCCTGGCTAGTTCAACTTTGAATGCGTTATCGTTGCGCGGCTTGGCGTCTTTCAGCGCGGCTTCCGCCGCCGCTCGAAAGTGCGCCGCATCCACCGCCTTGCCCATCAACGCAGACTCGGCTTCGTGCGAGCGCCAGGGCCTGGTGCCAACGCCGCCCATCGCCACGCGCACGTAACGGATGTGCCCGCCTTCCACCTTCGCCACGACCGCGGCAGAGGCCAGCGCGAACTCATAGCTGGCGCGATCGCGGAGCTTCAGATACACGCTCTTCGCACCCGCCACGGGCTTGGGCAGATCGACGTAGGTCACCAGTTCGCCCGGCTCGAGCGCGTTCTCGAGGTGCGGCGTGTCGCCGGGCAGCTTGTGAAATTCGGCGAACGGAATGGTGCGCTTGCCCTTCGGCCCTTCGACCAGGATCGTGGCTTCGAGCGCTGCCATAGCCACGCACATGTCCGAGGGATGCGTGGCGATGCAGTGCTCGCTGGTGCCCAGGATCGCGTGGGTCCGGTGGAAGCCTTCGAGCGCCGCGCAGCCCGTACCCGGAGTGCGCTTGTTGCACGCGTAGCCGCCGGGTGTCCCCGCGCTGGGATCGCGGAAGTAGGCGCAGCGCGTGCGCTGCAGCAAGTTCCCGCCGGTGGTCGCCATGTTGCGCAGTTGCGGGGAAGCGCCGGAAAGAAGCGCCTGCGACAGCACGGCGTAATCCTTCTGCACATCGGCATTCCATGCGAGGTCGGAATTACGCACCAGGGCGCCGATGCGGAGGCCTCCGCTGGGGAGCCGCTCGACCTTGTCCAATGGCAGGAGATTGATGTCGACGAGTCCCGAGGGCGTCTCGACGTTCAGCTTCATCAGGTCGACGAGGGTCGTCCCACCGGCGATGAATTTTGCACCACTGGCTGCGCCGAGCGCCTTGTCGATGCTTGCGGCCTTGACATATTGAAAGGTCTGCATGGGGTCTCCTCCGGCTGCCGGCTATGCCCGCTGCCGGCGCACCTGGCGCACGGCGGCAACAATGTTGGTGTAGGCGCCGCAGCGGCAGATGTTGCCGGCCATGGCGTGCTTGATGTCTTCGTCAGTGGGCCCGATGGGCTCCTTGAGCAGCGCCACCGCGCTCATGATCTGGCCGCTGGTGCAGTAGCCGCACTGGTAGCCGTCGTGCTCGACAAACGCGGCCTGCATGGCGTGCAGATTGCCGGGCTGTCCCACGCCTTCGATGGTGGTGATCTCGTCGCCCTCGTGCATTACCGCGAAGGAGAGGCAGCTGTTCACGCGCCGGCCGTTCACGTGCACCGTGCATGCGCCGCACTGGCCGTGGTCGCAGCCTTTCTTCGTACCCGTGAGGTAGAGGCGTTCCCGCAGCGTGTCGAGCAGTGTGGCTCGCGGATCCATATCACGCAGCTTGTATTCCTTGCCGTTCACGCGCAGCGTCAGCTCGCCGGAACCGCCATCCGCGGCCCCGTTGGCCGGTTCGATCGCCGGCGCGGCCTGCACCAGGGGCGGCGCACCGGCCAGAAAGCCCGCCGCTCCCAGGCCCGACAAGAACAAGCGCCGGCTGAAACGGCTCTGGGACTGTTCCGGCACAAGCGGCTCGAGGTCGACCGACTGCTGATCAGCCGCAAGCTCGTCGGAGGAACTGGTGAGGGTTGGCGGTCGCAAATGCTTGAAGCGCAGATCCGATGAGTCTGCCACAGGGGACCTCCTCGGGAGCGTCGTTCTCCCGCGAATCGAATTTTGGCCAGGCCGGACGAACCGTCTTCTTCCGCTGCGACGGGGAAGAAGGAGGAAGAAACCAGATTCGAGCGGCTGAAACGTTGGTGAAACTTCCGCCGTGCTTATCCTAACGGAATCAGTTCCCGTATAGGAACTGCCGAGGGCTGGGTCGGCTTTCATGCGATCAATCGATAACCATCGACGCACCGAGGGTGCAAACGTGATAACGCGCCCCAAGTCGGGAGAGACTTCCGTGCCTCGTCCTTTCCGCGGTCGGGCGCGGAAAGGATGGCAATCCCCCGCGTCGGCTGCGAGGCCCCGCTAGCTGGCTACGGCCAGAGAAGAGCAATCGACCACCGGCTCGGTCAGCACCGGATTTGTCACCCGCGTGCGCTCTTCGATCTTCCGATAATTCGTGATCTTGTGGGTCAGCAGGGCATGGGCCCGTTCGAGAGCCGCGATCTGGGCGGCAATGGTGGCCTGGTGCTCCTCGAGGAGTTGACGGCGTTGCTCGATGGTCGCCTCGCCCATCTCGCGCATGGCCGCATAGCGTTGCATTTCGCGGATAGGCATGCTGGTGGCGCGCATGCAATGCAAGAAATTCAGCCAGGCGGCGTCGGCCTCGCTATAGCGGCGGTGTCCGTTGCGGGCACGGCCCACCGGTTGAATCAGTCCCACACGCTCGTAATAGCGCAGCGTGTGCGCGGTCATACCGCATCGTTCAGCCATGTTGCGAATGGTAAATCCTGAATCCTGCATACACTCACCGTACGGGTGGAAGTGCGCTCAAAGTCAAGGTAGGTTTCCGTAACACACGTATATTACAATTCCGCATCTTGCGGCATGGCAAGGGGTTGCGATCTGTCGACTTCTGCGTACTTCCTGATCCATTTGGCTCGGCACGGGAGAAGACTTTCCTATATTCTCGGAAAAAGAAAGGCCAATTTCGTGAACGATCTCTATGAACGCATGCTGGCGGCGGCCCTTGAAGAGGCGCGGTATGGGCTAGTCGAGGGCGGCATTCCGATCGGGGCGGCCATGTTCCGCACCGACGGAAAACTGGTAAGCCGCGGCCACAACCGCCGGGTGCAACAGGGCGATCCCAGTCTCCACGGCGAGACCGACGCCTTTCGCCGGGCCGGGCGGCAGCGAAGTTACAGCGATACGGTGATGGTCACTACGCTTGCTCCCTGCTGGTACTGCAGCGGACTGATCCGCCAGTTCGGCATCAAGACCGTGGTGGTGGGAGAGAGCCGAACGTTTGCGGGCGGTCTCGACTGGCTCCGGGAGAACGGCATTACGGTGATCGACCTCGACAACCAGGAATGCCGCGAGATGATGGAGTCGTTTATCGCGGCCAATCCCGAACTGTGGAACGAAGACATTGGGAAAGACTAGGGCGAACAGTTAGGATGGTCCAGCCTCCGGGAGGACCATTATGCAGCGCCGCCAATTTCTCACTGCCTCTCTTGCCACTTCCGCTCTTGCCCTGAGCCGTACCGCCAACGCGCAGGCCGCCGCGGGGCACACCCGCGAGTTCTACCAGATCCGCCGCTATTCCATGCAGTCGGGCCCGCAGGCGGGCCTGACCGAGCACTACATCTCCGACGCCCTGATTCCCGCGCTCACCCGGCGCGGCATGGGACCGATCGGTGCATTTCGGCTGGAGTTCGGCCCGGAGACCCCGCAGACCTATGTTCTAATTCCTGGGCCTTCGGCCGAAGCGCTGGCAACTCTCGATCTCGACCTGGCCAAAGACGCCGATTTCCTGAAGGCCGCAGAGGCGTTCTGGAGCGCGCCCGCCACGGCGAATGCGTTTCTGCGGGTGGAGTATTCCTTGCTGGCCGCGTTTGAAGGCTGGCCGAAGCTGACGCCTCCGCCGGGAGCAGCTACGAAGGCGAAGCGCATTTTCCAGATGCGCACGTACGAGAGCCCCTCCTACCGCGACCACGTGCGCAAGGTGGAGATGTTCAACAACGGCGAGTTCGAGATTTTCAAGGCGGCCGGATTCAACCTGGTGTTCTTCGGCGACACGATCGTGGGCTCCCGCATGCCCAACCTTACCTATATGTTGAGCGTTCCCGATGCGACCGCGATGGACGCGCACTGGGACGCATTCCGCAACAATGCCGACTGGAAAAAGCTTTCCTCAGATCCGAAGTACGCCTTCGAGCAGATTGTGAGCAACATCAGCAACTACGTGCTGAGCCCGCTGGCGTCGTCGCAAATCTAGAGCGAATACCCGGCGACTCGGTCAGGCTGCTGCCGCACCCAGTTCCGCCGCCAGCGGCAGAGTGAAATAAAACGCGGCACCTGAGCCCAACTCGCTTTCGGCGCGGATGTTGCCGCCGTGGGCCTGAATGATGTGCTTCACGATGGCCAGTCCCAGGCCGGTGCCTCCCGACTCGCGCGACCTGGCCTTGTCTACCCGATAGAAGCGTTCGAAGATGCGGTCGAGGTGTTCGTAGGGAATCCCCGGTCCGAAGTCCCGCACGCAGAATTCCACCTCGTGCTCGATCAGCTTCGCTCCCACCCGGATCCGCTTGCCCGATTTGCCGTATTTGAGCGCGTTTTCGATGAGGTTGCCGAACACCTGGTTCATGGCGTCGGCGTCGGCCATCACCATGACATCAGGGGCGCCGGCGAACTCCATCTCCACTCCCGAATCGACGACCAGGCCGCCGAGCGATTCAATGGCATCGTGCACCATGGCGCTCGCCCGGACGGGTTGACGCGCGAGTTTGTAGTCGGGACTCTCGACACTGGCCAGGGCCAGAAGGTCCTCGGTGAGCCGGTTCATGCGAGTGGCATTCTTCTGGATAACTCCCAGGAATTCGCGGTTCGTATCCGGATTGCAGTCCGGGCCTTCGAGCAAGGTTTCGACGTAGCCCTGGATCGAAGTGAGCGGCGTGCGCAACTCGTGGCTTACGTTAGCAATGAATTCACGCCTGGATTTTTCGGCGGCCTCGATCCGGGTTACGTCGTGCAACACCGCGATGGCGCCGCCCGAAGGCAGGGGAGCGGCGTTCACCTCGAAGATGCGCCCTGGCGCCAGCGAACTCGCGCGTCCACTGCGCACCTCACCCTTTTCGAGGGCGCCCCGCACACAGGCCAGCAGATCGGGGTCTCGCGCGGAGTGGACCAGCGGGCGCCCCACGCGAATCTGCGTACCTGCGATGCGCTGCATGACGGCGTTGGACCAGCGCACAAAGCCTTCCGGAGTAATGGCAACCACAGCCTCCTGCATTGAATCGAGCATGGCGGCCAGTTCCTGGCGGCGGCTTTCGATTTCCGCAAAGCTCGTTCCCAGCCGCTCGGCGGTCTGGTTCAAGGCGGATTCCATCGCCAGCAGCTCGTCGTCCGGCGATGGTTCGAGGCGGGCGCTCAAGTCCCCTTCGGAGATTCGCCTGGCAAAATCAACCACCCGCTGCAAGCGGCCGGTTACGCGCAAGGCAACCCACCCGGCGAGGAGCAGGGCCGCGGACAATGCAACCAGGCCCGACCACAGGACCTCTCTTCCTACGGAAGGAGTCGACGTTCCGGTCCCTGACCCCAAACGGTGAAACACGATTTCCATCACCACCGTATGGAACGCCAACAGAAGGACGAATAATCCCATTAGCTTGAAGAAGACTTTGCGGGTCAAGAAATTCCGCTCCCATCCGGCGCACTGCCGGCATGCGATGGCCATCCGCGAATCAATGCGGAGCTATTCGGTCTTGGGCATTTCAAAGCGGTACCCTGCGCCGCGCACTGTCTTGAGATATCGGGGGTTCTCCGGATCAATCTCGATCTTCTCGCGGATGCGGCGCACATACACATCGACTGAGCGGGGCGTAACAAAGCGGGCGTCGCCCCATACGGCATCGAGCAGGTGATCGCGGCTGTAAACCCGGCCGGGGTGACGGGCAAGATAATCAAGAAGCCGGAACTCGGTGGCAGTGGTGGTGGTCAATGTCCCGCGGACTGTGAGTTGCATGGCATTGGCGTCGATGATGACTTCTTCAAATCGAATGATGGACGGCGACGTGGGCCGTTCGAAACGCCGCAGAACAGCCTTAACGCGCGCGACCAGTTCCCGCGTGGCAAAGGGCTTGGTGATGTAGTCGTCGGCTCCCAGTTCGAGGCCCAGGACGCGGTCGTTCTCGCCGGCTCGGGCGGTCAGAAAAATGATGGGGATGGTAGACAAACCCGAATTGCTGCGCAGGCGGCGGCAGACATCGAGCCCATCGCCTCCGGGAACCATGATATCGAGCAGGAAAAGCGCGGGCGGCTGGCGCTCGGCGTCGGGAATGAGATTGGTGGGAGTCAAATACGGCCGGACAGTAAACCCTGCCGCTTCCAGGTGATGCTGCACAAGGCGGGAGATATCAGCGTCGTCTTCCAGCACAAATACGGATTGGCTCAACCGGTCTGCCTCGCCCGGCGGCCGTTGAGATTTCACCTGCGTGAGGCCGCCCGGATTCGTTAACAGAGTACTGCATTCAGGCAAACAAATTGCAAACGTACGGTTAATTTGGCCGGTGCGGGCTCGCCGACGGATCGCTCCCCGGTGCCTCAGTCCGGATAACCAGAGGTGGACTTCAGGGCGCTCAAGACCCGGTCTTTGCCAGCACGGTTACGGGTGCCGGCTGGCAAACTGGATCAAGCGACATTTCCGCGATTTCGCGTTCCGGCACCTCTTCCTGCGCGGGAGCGGGTCCAGCCTGCCGGTCTCCACCCTGTGCCGCCAGGCCAGCCTCGCGTTTTTTCCGGTCCCGTTCGGCGTGTTTCTTTTTCACTTCGTTGGCGGCCACGATGATGAGAGCCGAAAACGTAATCGTCAGCAGCGCGATCGCGGGAAGTCCGTGCAATTGATCGAGTCCGTCCTGATTGATGTCCCCGTAGAGGAGGGCCAGACCGGCGAAGACAAAGAAAAGGTGGGCGCAGAAAACCTTCAAGGAAGCCTTGCCCAAGGTGAGGAACGGCTCGATGGAGACGAGTTTGGTGAGATATTTTCGGGCCCAGTACACGACCGTCGTGAACGCTACCAGGTTGACAACGCGCAAGGGCCCGATCTGCCATTTGTCGAGCTTCAGTCCAAGTGCCTGCTGGGTAAGGTGCGGGCCCAGCCAGTTGAACCGGATGGCGATGAAGAACACGCAAGCGGTCGCCGCCAGTCCGGCCAGCCAACCTGGAACGCGGCGAAAAATCTCAGTCTGAGTTGCCGATTTGGCGCCCAGCCACAAGCCCACCATCCACAGACCCTGCCAGGCGAAGAGGTTGAAGGCCCCAGTCTCCTGCAAAGGGATATTCAGGTGGGTAATATGGACGACCCAGTTATGGACCACGTCGCGCAGGCCATATTGGGCCAGCAGCCAGACGAGTCCGCTGGCGGCAAGAATCCATTTCCAACCCCAGCGTACCGCCACGGAAAGCATCAGCGGAGTAAAGAACAGGAAGGTGACGTACATGGGCAAAATGTCGAGGAGCGGAGGACAGTAAAGGAGCAATACCGAGCCCACGATGGCGGCCTTGGGGCGCTGCAGATAAAAGGTCAGCAGGTTCATCAATGCGGCTTTGTGGGTGTGGACCGCGAAGCCCGCCACTACCGTAAAGGCCAGCGCCAGCATGAGCAAGTGATACCCGTAGATCTTCAACGATCTTTTCCACAGGCGGGCGCGCACGTTGGTCGGATTCAAGACCCAGTCGCGAATGTAGAGGCGGCCAACCAGCAGGGCCGAAATAAAGACGAAGCCTTCCGCCGAAGACACGAATCCGAAGGGCTGATTCACAAAATCAGCAAACCGGGTAGGGAGATGGGTGAGTGTCATCCAGACGAGAAACAGTCCGCGCAGCGCATCAAGTTCCGGCCGCCGCTCCAGCTTGGGGAGATGTACGTGCGGCATGTGTAAGTGAATACGGGACAACCCCAGACCTCCGCGAGAGATGGACCCCCGCTTGCTTAGATGCATAGACGCATTCCGCCGGGGAATGATTCGGTGGGAATCCGGCGTGGCGCAACAATGTGGAAACCTTGGCCCCCCGTCCCGGGAAGTCGCGAGAAATTTCGACTGCATCACAAGTTCCGCTTGACGGCGGGGCATATCCTCTGCCACACTCCGGGCGCATTCTACGCCAGAAGATTTCGTTACTCATGTTCTGACACCAGTCGCTTGCGCCTGACCTGGCAGGGCTTTGCGCACCGGGTGATGACAAGATTTCAACATCAAGGAAGGGGGACTATGAAGAAGTACATTGCGGAAGCGGTGGGCACTTTTATCCTGGTGCTTTTTGGTTGCGGAACTGCCGTGGTCGCGGGCGACAAAGTGGGCGTGGTGGGCATCGCCTTCGCGTTTGGATTTGCCCTGATCGCGGCGGCATATGGAATCGGCCCGATTTCGGGCTGCCACATCAACCCCGCCGTTAGCCTGGGCGTGTGGGCCGCGGGACGGATGAAGTTCAACGATCTGCTCGGCTACTGGGTGGGCCAGTTCGCCGGCGCGATCATCGCCGCGTGGGTACTGGCCCTGATCGTGGGCGGGGTGGAAGGAGGATACAACGTGGGTACGAGCGGATTAGGGCAGAACGGGTGGGGAAGCGGGTACCAGGGCGGCTACAATCTCACCTCGGCACTCATCTTTGAGTTCATCGCCACTCTGATCTTTGTGGTGGTGATTCTGGGTGCTACGCAGAAAGCGGCTCCGGTGGGATTTGCGGGCATGGCCATCGGCATCACGCTGGTGGTGATTCACATCTTCGGCATTCACATCACAGGGGTGAGTGTGAATCCGGCGCGGAGCCTGGGGCCAGCCTTGATCGTGGGCGGGAAGGCGCTGGGCCAGGTTTGGCTGTTTCTGCTTGTTCCAAGCCTCGCCGGCATCCTGGCGGGACTGCCGTTCCGCCTGAAGGCACTGGAAGCCGACTGAGCAAAAAAATAGGGACGCGCACCAGTCTGCGCGTCCCTCTAAACAATGCACCCTTCCCAGGGGAAAGATTCGAAAATTGCCCAGGGTGAAGCGAAACGCAACCCGGGGAAAACGTTTTTCGTCATTCAACTCGGGCCTTGGCATCGCCCGACTCGAATTCGACAATGTAATCCACCACTGCCTCGCTCCAGCCGTCAATGTGGGTCCACTCGCCGTAGCCGACGCCGTTGCGGTTGCTGGCCACGTTGATCACGTAGCCCCTTCCGCGCGGCGCGCCGACATGGTCATGCGACTGCTCGTCGGTGATTACGACGATGCGGTCGTATCCCCCGCGGCGGTTCTCCTCGACGTGAGCCAAAGCCCGGCCAAGGTACGTTCCAGTGTGCGCCTGGCTCTGGCCGAGCGCGTCGCGCAGCGCCATTCCGCGCCGCGAGGGCACCAGCTGCGCGTGTTCAGAGAAGGTGTAGATGGTTACCTTCTCCGCGACCTCGCGCAACAGGATGGCCAGCCCGAAAGCCGCATCCCAACGGCGCATGTCGGAGCGCTTCGAGAGCGGAGCCTCCATGGAGCCGGAGACGTCGACCAGCAGAACCGTGTGCCCGGCGAGCCGCGTCCCGCGTCCATCGAGCGCGCGGAACATGGCGTTCTCGAGCGCCTCCTCCCACTGCGGAGCGTTGCGGGCGGCCGCCAGAAAACGGAAGGGCAAAACGCGATCCGTCTTCAGCATTGCCAGCGCGCCCAGCACCAGTTCCTCGCTTACGCCGGCCTGCTGCATGTTGCGTAGGTTGCGAAGCAGAGCGAGGGCCCCGAGCTTGCGCTCGGAGAGCAGGCGCTCCCACACCGCGCGCTGGTTAGCGCCGTCGCCGCGGCCCGCGGCAGAAAGCGCCACCTCCCAAGTATCGGGCGTGGCCAGCTCGTTGTCCGCAAGCCGCTTCCACAAAGCGGCCTGCGCCTCGTCCAGAGGACGCGCATGCGACAGGAAAAGCACATCGCGCAAACGAACTACGCCGGCGCGGTCGTACTTGCCCAGCGCGTACTCGTCGAAGCGGGTGAACGCCGAGGCGAGGCCCTTCTTCACCTGCGCGGAGAGCGGCTGACGCCCGCCGGCCCAATAGATGGCCACGAACTCCGATAACTCGTCGGCACGCTGAATGACATGAGCGAGCGTCTCGCCCACAAGCCGGCGATGCGTCGCATGCCGCGCCATTTCACGGACCAGCAGCAGCGGTACGTGGCGCAGCTTCATACGCTCGCGGGCCTCAACGGCCAACGCGGCTACCTTCTCAGGCGCGACGCGCGGCACCAGTTCCTGGATCCGGCCCGCGATCAGCAGGCCGTCCTCATAGAACTCCTTCTCCCAGAGCATGCAGGAGAGGACCGAGCGCCTCAGCGCCTGCTCCGGATCCAAAACCGCGGCCGGGGCGCCCTCATGCGTGCGCGGCTTTGCGAGATGACTCAACTTCAAAACATTCAACCGCATGTTGATCGCCTCCTTTCCAAAAAGCGAACCAGAAAACCTGCCGGGGAAAAATCGGGCGCGGCATTAGCTTCGTCGGGTGTAACTCCAACGGCGGGATTCGAACCCGCGACTCCGCGCGAAACGCGGCGCTTACCAGAAGTATCCGTGCCCTGCGCCACCGGCAGAACCTGTATCGTTGGCGCGTACGAGTCGCGCTAACTTTCAGCGACTTCTTCCAGTTCATCCTCGTCTTCGTCTTCGACGACTGCGGGGACACTTGCAAATCCTGCTCCGCAAAAGCCCGGTGTGGGCTTGCGGTGCGGATGATTGCTGAAGCTGATCGCCAGCTTATCCATCTGCTCGTAGTCCGGACGATGGCGATCCCAGAACTCCGTGCACTCATGCACGGGAAAGGGAACAATCCGCGCCGGGCTGGAATTGGTGCAGATGACCAGCACATCGGATTCGCGATAGCCAGTCGTGAACTGGCCGTTGGTGCAATTGCGGCACAGGTGGGTATTGCCCCTCGGTGTGCCGTTCTTTACATTCAGCTTGCCCATGGCAGTGGTTTTCTAATCCGGACTGGCCGGAGGTTAAAGGCCGGGGAACAGGCGATAACGGCTATCGGTGCTCTGCCACTGAGCTACCGGGACATGCGTTCCGGGCGGGAGTCGAACCCGCGACCACCGGCTCATCAGGCGAAGTATCCGTCATCTGCGCCACCGGCCAAGGGTGGCATTTTGGTATGCCGCCGCGCTTCGCGGGCGGTCCACTCCATTTGAACGTGCGTGCCACAAAAAATCACGGCCGGGGAATGAGACGGCTGCGGAGTTCGGTGTCCTGGACCACTAGACGACTTGAACTCGCGTTCAAGGCAGGATTCGAACCTGCGTCTCCGTCGTGTCGGACGAAGTATCCGTAACCTTCGCCACCGGCCACGGTGGCTCAAAGCAAACTACGGCGGGGAATCAACGACGAGAGACTCGGAACCTCGGCATCCGCGGCGCCTTCTGGCCACCCCGGCGACGAAGACCTGTCCCCGGGGACCCCAGCGCTATTCGGGACTACGCCCCCGCCCCGCAAAGTGAGCATTCCGGCAGGGTTTCCGCACCCTGCTTTTTCAAGCGGAAGTAACTCTCATCTATCGCCACCGGCAATCTTTCGGGTTTGACTTAGTTCACACTTATCCCGGGCGCGGGGGAATTACTTACCACCGCGCCAATGCTGCTAATAAAAGTTGGCCCGAGTTACCCTGGGGAACAAGCGACGACAGGACGCCCACAATGAGGCGATCGATTCGAGATCGAAGTACCTGTTGTCTACACCACCCGCGTAGCAAGGGAACAAGTGCACTTCACGCGCATCACAAGCGTGAACTACTGGTTGGTTTCAAATGTGCATCGCTCTTTGCGCAGGAGAAAGCAGCGGAGAGGGCCTAGAGATAATCGACGAACCACGCCCGGCGACCGGTGCAGCTTTGTCCAAGCCGCTCCAGCCTACGCATCGAGATTTGCGTTAATTTGATCATCGGGCGTTCTCCTACGCTTTAAGTACTTTGCCACAACTTATTAGAAAAACGCAAGCCCTTTTATCAAAACTGTTTGTGTTTTCTATAGATAGTTATTGGCACTTATCGAGCGATGTAATGAATCCTTGGCGGAGCGAACAATGCGAACTTCGCGCCATGGTTTACGCTGGACTCGCGGGGTGGCGCGTGACCCATGGCCTCGCCGCTGGAGGAAAGTTGATGGTCTGGTTGGCGTTGCTGGTCGGGGTTTTCATTGGCGTTGTTTCGGGAATCGTCGGCATCGGCGGCGGCGTGCTCTTCATACCCGCGCTGATCGTGCTCTTCGGCATGGATCAGCACAAAGCGCAAGGCACATCGCTGGGCGCTCTGCTTGCCCCGGTCGGCATCTTTGCATTCCTCGAGTATTATCGCCATGGCAATGCCGATTTGCGCATCGCGCTACTCCTGGCCGCGGGCTTTCTGGTAGGCGGTTACTTCGGCGCCGTTGGGGCACAATACATCCCCGAGCTTTGGCTGCGCCGAATCTTTGCCCTCATGCTCGTGGTCATTGGCGCGCGGATGTTTTTCTCCAGATAGATGCCTGCCTTCATCAGGCGCGCGCCACAAACCTCAGCCGCACATAGTCCGCCGTCCAGTTCCCATCTTCATCGCGCAGGGCCCTGGCAAGCAGCGCGCAACACTCGTCCACTACCGTCTTGCGCAGCCCTTCGGGGAGTTGCTCAAGCACCCCGCGGCGAAAGGTGCGCAGCCATCCCTCCATGCCAGTCTTCTCGAGCCGCGTGGGTCGGGGGATCAGGGCGATTCGCTCCACCGTGAAACCATACCTCTCGAGGCGACGCGAATAGGCCTCCGGCGTTGGATAGTAATTCACTCCCTCTTCGACGTCGCCGAACCCGTGCTTTTCGAGTACGGCCATCAGCCCCACCAGAATCGCCGCGACGTTGCCGTGGCCACCCATCTCGGCAACGAATCGCCCTCCGGGTTTCAGCACGCGGTGCACCTCGCCCATCATCGCATCCTGGCCGCGAATCCAATGGAGCGCCGCGTTGGAGAAAACGGCGTCGAAGGTTGCGTCGGGGAAGGGAAGCTGTTCAGCGATCGCTTGTTCGGCACATAGGCCGCGCTGGCGCGCAGCGGCGATCATGGTGGCGGAAGCATCGATGCCGCGAATGTCTATTCCCTCCGCGGCAATGCGCGCGGTGAGCTGCCCGTCGCCGCAGCCCATGTCGAGGATTTTTTCTCCGGGACGGGCCGCGAGCCATTCCACCACACCGCCAGCGAGTTCATGCACAAATGCGCCGTCGCGCGCGTACGCTTCGGGATCCCAAGTCTGTGTCAAATTCGACCTCCTGCTATCAGTTTCCAGGGAGAAGGCCACATTCGGCAAAGTTATTCATCTGAGAGTATTGATAAGAATTGCTTATGACAGGCTGCCGGGATAGGATACCCATGCCCGGATGCTATAGTTCCATCACCCGACACTGAAGAAGGACACTCATGCCGGCATCGATCGAATCGCCGTCCCCACGCGCCAGTTTTCTGCTCGTCATCGGCATCCTGGTGATGATTGCCATCCCCGCGGCGCTTACACTGCACACCGCGCGGGTTGCGCCTTCGATCGACCCGGCCGCCGAGAACCTCACGCCTTACGGTTATACGATCAGCCTGCTGCTGTTCATCGTTCCCATCCTTGTCATCAGCATCTGGTTTCTTCCGAAAGAACAGATCCACGTATCGAAGAAATCTTTCTGGCGCACGGTTGCCTTGCTGTTTCCGTTGGGCGTGATTCTCGATTTCTTCTTTGCGCGATTCTTCTTCACATTCTCGAACCCGAACGCGACGCTGCGTATCAAGGCTCCCGCACTGGGTGGGGGAGTGCCGGTGGAAGAGTACTTGTTCTACTTTACTGGATTCGTCGCCATTCTCCTTATCTACATATGGCTCGATGAATACTGGCTCGCAGCTTACAGCATTCCCGTAAATGCGCCGCGCAGGATCGACTTTGATCGCCTGCTGCGATTCCATCCAGAGTCACTGATCCTGGGCATCGGGCTGATCGCGGGCGCCATCCTGTTCCGTCACTTTTTCGCCGGAACGCCTGGCTTTCCGGGTTACTTCGTTTTTTTGGTGATGGGTGCGCTCGGACCCTCCTCGCTGTTGTTTCCGTCCGCGCTGCCGGTGATCAACTGGCGCGCATTCGGACTCACATTTTTTCTGATTGTGCTGATCAGCCTGTTGTGGGAGGCGACCCTGGCTCTGCCTTACGGGTGGTGGGGATTTCGGAGTGAGCAGATGATAGGCATCTACATCACCGCGTGGAGCCGGCTACCAATTGAAGAAGTCTGCATCTGGTGCGCGGTAACATATGCGACTGTGATCGTGTATGAAATCGTGCGGCGCTGGCAATCGTCGGGAAGGTGCCTCTCCCACGCTTTCCTTGGCCGCACACCATCGCGCTGAGTTGGCAGGAACTTATTTCGGCCCTCGCATTTTTTCGCGGATCGGCTGGTTATCGGCGTACACCTGCCACTCTGCGATCAATCCATCTTCTACGAGCGCGCGCACAGCCGCGGGGGTCTGCCAGCGATTCTCTTGTTTCAAGGTTTGGTCTGAGGAGTATGTTCCCTGGGCGATGCCAAGCATCACGACGGCGGGTCCATTGACATAGAACTCCTCAATAGCCAGCGAGTAATCGGGCACCATGCGAAAGTATGCCGCCCACGACGTACGCATCTTTTCGCGGCCTTCAACCACATTTCCCAATGAATCGGTAAACCGGTGCCCGGCTGGCATCAACTCGGCCATCGCGGCGGGATCCTGTCGATTGATGGCTCGCACGAACGCCTGCACGGCGGCGATGGCCGAATCGCTCATGCGGCCATTGTAACCATCGCCGGGACGAGTCCAACTTGAATGGCATACTTCTGCCATTCTTTCTGGTGCATCATCGAACTGCGGAATCCCACATAGCCGTCCGGACGGACGACGATGACCTTCTTGCGAACGCCCAGGAGCCCGATACCCTCATCGTCGAGCTGCGGCGTATAGATCCGTACCATTTCTGCTCCCGGCATGTCCGCCCGGATGACCGCGATCTCGTAGTCTGACCCATTGATGACGATGGCCAAGTGCCTGGCCTGGGTCCAGTCGCGCAGCAAGGTGGTCTGGTCGCCGGGATGGAGCAGGGTAAGGTCGGGAAGGCGATCCCCGGCGCGGAGCTCGCCATCGCCTCCATAATCGGAGACGATCGAGGAAGTGCGATATTCGATTGCGGTCTCGGCAATAAAACTGGTCATCGCGCGCTGCACGGGTTTCAGCCCCGACACGAACGTAGCGAAGACGTCGCGCACCCCCTCGATCACCGGATGGGTGACGGTGGCCATCTTCAGGCCGCGCTCGGTGAAGCGAAGCAAAGCACGACCTACTTCTCCGCGCTCTTCTTCGTAACTGTCCAGGAGGGAAGGATGGGCTCCGCGCGCTACCGCGGCCAGTTTCCAGGCGAGGTTTGCCGCATCCTGAATGCCGGTGTTCATGCCCTGGCCGCCGACGGGGGAGTGGATGTGCGATGCGTCTCCCGCGAGGAACACGTTGCCACTGCGATAACTTTGCGCCTGCCTGTCGTTGACGCGAAACGGGGCAGTCCATCCGGCGGAGTTGATTTTCACGCGCACGCCAACGTGATCGACTGCTTGCTGAAAATCGGCGATGGTGATCTGGCGATGCTCGTCCTGATCCTGCTCGGAGTGCAACGCAACAATCATGCGCACCAACTTGTCGGAGAGACGGCCCATGAACACGACATCGCCGCGATGCACGTGTATGGTGAGGTCGTCTTTTGGCGCATCGGCTCCTTCGAGTTCGAGGTCCCCGAGGAAGAACGACAAGCCAACGCCTCCGCCTTCGAACGCTATGCCGGTCTTTGCACGCACGGCGCTGTGCGCCCCGTCGCAGCCAATCAGCCATCCCACGCTCAGTTGTTCGAGCCCTCCGTCGGGGTGACGGAGTGAGACATGAACACCGTGGCTGTCCTGGGTGAGGCCTTCCAACTCAACGCGACGCTCCGTCTTTACACCCAACTGCTCCATGTACGCGTTCAATAGCGATTCGGTTTCGGACTGAGGCAGGAACAAAAGGAAGGGATAGCGGCTGGGAACGTGGTCAAAGTTGACGGATACGATCTGCCTGCCTTCGCTGAAGAAATGAGCACCGTGCAGTTTGCGTCCGCGTGTCACCGCTTCAGACGCGATGCCATAGCGCTGAAACTGCTCCAGCGTTCTCGCCTGCACGACTAGCGCCTGCGAGTGCTCAGCCATGTGTTCCGATTTGTCAATGATTCGAACGTCAAGTCCGGCGCGCTTCAGTTCGATCGCCGCCGACATGCCGGTAGGACCAGCTCCCACAACAAGAACAGAAGGATGAGGCATGAGGACACTCCGAGAGCAACAGACTCGTATTTAGGGATGCAGGTTCTCAGAAAGAAGCAGCATCGCATTCGGATAAGAGTTGTGGAACCTGTTCCGCGAGGAGCACGATACGCGATCGGCTGGATTGCAGATGCGCAGTTGCAGATTTGCACACACCGCTGCCCGGCGACTTTCCCCGGTCTACTGTCGGACCATACAATAGATCGAGACTACATTTGTCGAGGATTTCCGCCATGCCGCTATCCGGAGAAGCCATCCGCTTGATGAACTATATTGACGACGTTTCGGTGACCTTGCGCCGGGTGCTGGCGTTCATTCCTACGCTGACGCCCGAGGAACGGGCGCGCGTGAGCGAGCATCTGAAGCACTCCAAACCGAATGCCGAAGACGTGGCGAAGGCGCTCGCTGAGTAAGCCCCGGTTGCCGACGATCGCGATTATTGGAGCGGGCCCGCTAGGCCGATGGCTGGCCCTGGCGGCGGCTCGCGCCGGTTTTTGCGTTCTGCTTGAAGATGTGATGCCGGCCAGCCTGCATCACGCACAAGAATACATCCGGCAACAATTGAGCCCGGGAGCTCTGGGTTCGGACCAGCCGCGCGTAGCATTTGTGTCGAGCATTGAGGATGCGGTTCGCCAAGCGGACCTGGCCATCGATTGCGTGCCCGACGAACTGGAGTCGAAGCTGGAAATCCTGTGGCTGCTGGACCGGATGGCTCCGCCGCGGACGGTGATCGCGACGCCGACGACGCGGCTTTCGATTGCCGACCTGGCAGGTTGCACCTATCGCCCGGACAAGTGCGTTGCCATTGTGGCCGAGGCTCACGAACTGGCTCGCGGGATGGCTTCGGAAATCCTGGTGAGCATCACGGCGCGGACCAGCCCCAAGTCGGTGGAACTCGTTCGGGGCTTCTGGGAACGGCTTGGGGTTAAGCCGCGATTCGAAGTCGAGGCGGCGGTACCAGATGCGGTCGAATCCGGGAGGCCGCGGAACTAACTCGCGTGACCGAGGACGGATTCGTAATACTTCACATACTGGGGCAGCACCAGGGTCGAGCAGAATCGCTTCTGCGCCGTGCGCCGGGCGGTGTCCCGCATCTCCTGGAGCCGGTCCTGGTTTTTGAGCAGATCAATCGCGCCCTGCGCCATGCCGTCCACGTCGCCCACGGCATAAAGCAGCCCGGTTTCGCCGTTGTCGATCAACTCCGGGACGCCGCCAACTTTTGTGGCAATCGAAGGCACCTTGCATGCCATGGCTTCGAGCGCCGCCAGTCCGAACGACTCCAGCTGACTGGGCATCAGCATCAGATCCGCCATCGGCAGCAGTTCGTTGACGCGATCTTGCTTGCCAAGGAAGTGGACCCGATTCTGGATTTTGAGGTCATGGACAAGCCATTCCGCGGCGGAGCGGTCCGGACCGTCGCCGACGAGAACCAGTTGCGCCGGGATCGCGCGAGTTACTTGCACGAAGACCTTCACTACGTCGAGGACACGCTTCACCGGCCGGAAGTTCGAGAGATGGATTAGGATTGGCTCGTCGGTGCCGACCAGGTGCTCTCGTGCCGCTGCGCGCACAGCTTCATCGCGCACCGGCGCGTATACGTCGCAGTTCACGAAGTTGGGCACCACCTCAATTTCGCGCGTGATACCGAAGTCCGCCAGGGTCTTCTCTTTTAGATATTCCGAGATGCTGGTGACGCCGTCGCTCTCCTGGATGGCGTAGCGGGTGATGGGCAGGTAGCTTCGATCGAGTCCCACCAGGGTAATGTCGGTGCCGTGCAGCGTGGTCACAAAAGGCAGCCTTCTGCCGCGCACCGCGAGCATTTGCCGCGCCAGCAGGGCGCTGACCGAATGCGGAATCGCGTAGTGAACGTGCAGCAGGTCGAGCTCGTAGAACTCCGCCACTTCGGCCATGCGTGAGGCCAGCGCTAGATCGTAGGGCGGGAATTCGAAGAGCGGATAGCTCGAGACCGGGACCTCGTGATAGAACACGCCCCCGTCGCGCCCGCTCAACCGGAACGGCTGGGAGTATGAAATGAAATGGATTTCGTGGCCCATGGAGGAGAGCTCGATGCCGAGTTCCGTGGCCACCACGCCCGAGCCGCCGTAGGTGGGATAACAGGTAATTCCAATGCGCATGGGGTCTTTCTCGTTACCGTGGTGTGTGTCGATACGACCATAAAATGGCCGGTCGGCCATTTTATGGGGATATTCCAAAAGTTGTAGATTCTCAGATGGTACAAAGGATGCGAAAAGAAAGCGAATTCCCCAAAGAGTTCCGGCTGAAGGAGAAAGGCTACCGCCTGGGTTTGGACTTTTCAGATCTCCATACAGTCTAGTCTGCCAGTGTGATCCCGAAAACGACGTTCGCCATAACTCCTCCTTGCCGGCGGCCTTTGTCGGTAAACGTCTTGTCCAGTGGCACGCCATCAAGCTCACGCAGTTCCTTCCGATCCACGCTGGAAATCCGACGGTCCGCTCGCGATTCAAATGAAGTTGAATGTGGATGCACGCGGGAACTTGGCTAAATCCGTAACTGTGGAGTTCAGATGGATTGCGCCAAGGCGACGACGATGGAGGTGAATAGCAATTCCGCCTACTGCTCGGATATTTCGCCTACTGTGCAGGAATTTTTCCTACTGTGCTCGGCTCCTGTGACGAGAGCGAATGGAAGATCTGGTTGCTGCGGCGCCGGATTGCCGAGCAGATCAACGCAAGCCCTGCTTGGCATCCTCCAGCAGTTCACGTTCGAATGGGACGAGAGGTACGCGGTTTAGGTCCAATTGCTGGAGTAGCGCCAGGGTCCCGTCGAGGCTGTTGTTGTCAGCTAGTCGGCGCTCTAGTCTGAATGCAAGAGGCAAGGGCACCCCGTATTCGTCGAGAGCGGCCATACGCTGCGAGGATTGTTTCAACCTCAGCTTCTGTCAGAGGAATCGACGGATTGGCGAAGGATAAGGCAATGCAATCGTGAACCGCCGAACCAGTCACACTCATGTCGGCACCGGATGCTATTGGAATCCGGGTTCCAATCCGGCATTTTTCAAGCACAGTTGCCGGCTTTGCTTTCGCATTTGATGGATTCAATTCGAGTGGCAGAGTGATCGGCTGAGTTTCGGCAGCTGTGAACCAATAGAGTTCATCTTTCGTTGTTACGAGAGCTCCAGACTCTTCGACCGGCTCGAGCACCCACCGGTCGGCTGGGATGTGTTCTCCGGCCGGCAAAGTGATGGAGCCGCATCTTTCCTCGGGGAGCAGCCATGGCGCCATGATGCAGTCGAGCCATTCTCCGGTCATCTTGCGACTCGATCGAGCCAGAACCAGCAGATCTCGAGCCCGGGTCATGCTGACGTAGAGCAGACGCTTCGCTTCCTCAGTTGCTGATTCGAGGAAAGTCGCAGCCATCGGGGTAGATGCGATTGCGTCTGCGACCGTGACCTTCTGCTGTTTTCCGAATGGCCAAGGCCAATAGCGAATGGATCGGTCGGCGAGTGGATCACTCACACTGAAGGCTGAGTTCGATTGGGCTGAAATCGACCAGAGCCGGTCACGGATTGATGCTGCCAAGTCAGTCAAAATCACCACGGGCCATTCCAAGCCCTTCGCGGCGTGATGCGTCAGAATCTTCACCGCGTCGATGGCCGGTTCGGCGAGCATAAGCGCGTGCGCCAAGCCGATAACGAGGACTGGCGCGAAATCATCGGTGTAGTCAAGCCGATATACGACGACGGCGTCGACAAGCCCGCTCCCACCAGCATCTATTGGCCGCTCTTCCAGGACAACATGAATGGCAACAAGGATATGATCCGGCGCGGCGTGAATTTCATTATCCGCTCGCCACGTGCCGGTTCTGCCGCGTTTCTGAGCGAAGTGCAGCAGGCGGTCTGGACCGTCAATGGCAATCTTCCCCTCGACAGCACTACCACTGTGAGCGAACTCTATCGCAAATCGATGGCGCGCACCTCGTTCACGCTGGTGATTCTGTGCGTGGCTGGCGCGATGGCGTTGCTGCTGGGTATCGTGGGCATTTACGGCGTCATCTCCTATGCCGTCTCGCAGCGCACCCGGGAGATCGGCATCCGCATGGCCCTGGGAGCGCAACGCGAGCAACTCACCGCCATGTTCGTACGCCAGGGGCTGATGCTGGCGGTCATGGGGGTTGCCGCAGGGATCGTCGTTGCGGCACTGGCGCTGCGCCTCATGTCGTCGCTGCTGTTCAAGGTGAGCGCGATGGACCCGTGGACGTATACGGCCTCGGCCGCCTCAATCCTCGCCATCGCCTGGGTGGCCTGCTATTTGCCGTCGCGCAGTGCGGCGGTGGTGAACCCGGTGACAGCGCTGCGTTCGGAGTAACCGCTGTGGACCACCGCTGTTCGGGAGAGGAGAATGGCGCAGATGACCTCCGCACACCCGGGAGTGATCTACCGAGATATTGGTACTGATCCGGGGTCAGAGACTGCATCGGAGATTTATCGCTCGTCCACATGCGCGATGTACCGCAACTGATCGGGGCAGGAACAAGTCACCATAGGCGACAACTCGTCACGGTGGATGGCAGGAACCTGCGTCCTTTTACTAGGATCTATTTTGGCTGGCTAGTGCAAAGCTGCCCATAATCAGTCATTAGCGCGATGCTGGAAGAGCCAACTGCAGTTGTGTCGAACCTATCCGTTTGCTAGTTTGACGTGCATGCCGCCGAATGCGCCCGAAGATTTGAGTAGGACCATAGAGACTCTTTACCGGTCGGAATCGGGCAGAATTCTGGCTACGCTGGTGCGCCTGGTCGGCGATCTCGATCTCGCCGACGAGGTCATGCACGAGGCTTTCGCTGTCGCCCTGGAGACTTGGCCGCAGACCGGCCTTCCCGACAAGCCGCGCCCCTGGCTCATATCGGCCGGGAGATTCAAGGCCATCGACGTGATGCGCCGGCGGGCACGCTTCGACGCCGCACAGAGCGACGTCGCACTCCAACTCGAAGCGAGCGTAGATGAAGCGCCTCAGGAAGAAGAGTTGGAGGACGATCGTCTTCGTCTCATCTTCACATGCTGCCATCCTGGGCTGCCATCGGAGGGGCAGGTTGCGCTCACACTCCGTGAAGTCTGCGGCCTGACAACGGAGGAGATTGCGCGGGCATTTCTGGTTACGCCGGCGACGCTTGCTCAACGCTTCGTTCGCGCGAAAGCCGTCATCCGCGATAAGGCAATTCCTTACCAGGTGCCGGCATCGCAGAAATTATCGGCGAGGTTGGGGGCAGTCCTTCAGGTTGTGTACCTGGTCTTCAACTCGGGTTATTCAGCGGAAGCAACAGGGGCTGAATTGAGCCGCGAGGCGATCCGTCTGGGTAGACTGCTCCTCGACCTTCTTCCGGCACCCGAGGTCATGGGCCTGTTGGGGCTGATGCTGTTGCAGGAATCGCGCCGCTCCGCTCGAAGCTCTGCAGAAGGAGAGTTGATCCTGCTGGACCGGCAGGATCGCTCCCTGTGGAATCGAGATCAGATCGCCGAAGGCATCGCTCTCACCGAGAGCGCTTTTCGATCGCTCCGTTTTGGTGCTTACACCTTGCAGGCGGCCATCGCGGCGGTTCACGCAGAGAGTCCCACGGCGGCGTCCACGGACTGGCGCCAGATCACGCTGCTGTACGACCGACTGATGCGGATCCAGCCATCTCCGGTTGTGGAACTCAACCGTGCAGTTGCCGTCGCCATGCACGAAGGTCCGGCGCAGGGGCTTTGTCTCATCGATGACCTTCTGGCGCGGGAGGAACTCGCTAATTATTCCCTTGCGCACTCCGCCCGTGCGGATCTGTGTCGCAGGCTAGGGCGGCTTCCGGAGGCCCGTGCATCGTATGAGAAGGCGCTTGCGCTTGCTCCGCAGGAGACGGAGCGACGGTTCCTTTCGGGGCGGCTTGAGGAGTTGAAATAAAAAAACTGCTCTGCTGTCGAATTCCCCTTTTCCGGACGACTATATGGTGAACAATCCGGTGCGCGGGCTGCGCTGGTGGCAACAACACAAGGAGAGACCAATGAAATACATTTGTTTGGGATACTACGATCCAGCAAGACACGCGGCCATGACCGATCAAGAGCGAGAAGCAATGTTCGACGAATGCTTCGAGTACGACGACCATCTTCGCGCGAACGGGCACTTCGTTGGTGGAGAAGCCCTTCAACCGAGTGAAACCGCGTTGACCTTGTACTGGAAGAACGGCAAAGTTGCGTCTACAGACGGTCCCTATGCCGAAACCAAAGAACAGCTGGGCGGCATTCTTGTGCTTGAGGCACACGACATGAATCATGCAATTCAGCTCATTTCGCAGCATCCGGCGGTAAAGTATGGGACGATTTTCGAAATACGTCCGACCGGCGATATGAGTGAAATCATGAAGGCAAGCGAGCAGCGACGGCGTAAGCTCACCGCACGCTGAAGTAACCGAAGAGTCAGCACAACCATAGTGAGGGAGAGGATTGGGATGTCAAAGGTTCGAGTAGCGGGATTTGGTGTTTCGTTGGACGGTTTCGGCGCTGGAATCGAACAGAGCCTGGAAGATCCGCTGGGGAAGCGGGGAACTGAGATATTTCAGTGGTTTTTTCATACTAAGACCTTTTGCTCCATGGTCGGGAAGGGGGGAGGAACGACAGGGGATGTGGACGATATGTTTGCTCAACGTGCGATGGAGAACTTCGGTGCCTTCATCCTCGGCCGCAACATGTTCGGTCCGGTGCGCGGCCCATGGCAAGACGACTCATGGAAGGGCTGGTGGGGTGACAATCCGCCGTACCACGCACCTACCTTCGTTCTCACGCATTATGAGCGTGAACCTGTGGTGATGGAAGGTGGAACCACCTTCCACTTTGTGACGGGCGGTTTCGAGGAGGCGCTGGATCTCGCGAAGAATGCTGCCGGCAGCAAAGACGTCAAGATCGGAGGCGGCGTGGCCACGGTGCGGCAGTATTTGGGAGCCGGCCTGATCGACTCGCTCCATATCGTGTCGGCCCCCGTTCTTCTTGGTCAGGGCGAGTCGCTGTTCGATGGTCTGGACCTTCGTGCGTTGGGATTTTCCATAACCGAACGCAAGACTTCGGAATACGCGACCCATCTTGTGCTCGAGAAAGCGTAGAGGCAGCACTTCCGGCAAGAGCTTCGTCGCGCGGGAGCAAGGCGCTGTGAGGATGCGCGCCACAAACATGAGAGGCCGAGAGTCGGCGAGGCTGTCGGTCCCTCAAACCAACACGTTGACGAGAAACGCCAGATCCTTATCGGAAGTGCCCCGGCACCAGACCTGGACAAGCCGCGGGCCGCCCCGTGCCGGGGCACTTCCGATAAGGATCTGGCGTTTTTCGTCCAAGTGAGAATGAACAAATTCACAATACCGGGCGATATCTGAGGGACAAATTCTCGTAAAAGCTCAATCGTTATTTGTGGGTTACGTACGGTGCCAGCCAAGTCAAAAGTGCGGCGAACTTGGGTTCACCCCTGTTCTCCTCTACTGGCCCAAATCCCTATTTGTCATGATCCAAATACCATTAAAAGGTATCTTGCTGAAAACACATAAGGTTACTTCCAACTTCAAGCACCGGGTGCCGGGCTCGCAGAGGTGGTCAAATGCACGGTGGGTTGAAGAATCTCTCAGTGAATGCCGATAAGGAGAGCAGGTGTAGGGCGCGCTCATCGGTTCGTCGACCCAGTGTAGGAGTTCGTGCGTGCAGCAGAAGTTTCGGAACCTCGCGTTGTCGCTGCCAATTCTTACCGCACTTGTCTTCTTGCTGATTGCTACAACGCTTTGTGCCAAGCTAATGCGGGGCTTCCGCACTTTTTCTCGAGGTGAGAACCTGTGGTCCAAGTCAGAAAAGCAGGTTCAGATCGACCTCCTTCAATTCACGTATAGTCACGACGGTTTGCTGCTTGTCGACGCTGCAAAGCATTTGGCAGTCCTCGAAGGCGACCGCCGCGCGCGTCGTCAACTCGATAGCGGGAATCCTGACCTTCATATTGTGATGGATGGATTTGTGCTCGGCGGAAACGCCCGCGCAGACATTCCCAGCGCGGTTCTTGACTATCGGTTGTTCGGGCATACACAGGCTATGGCCAGAGCACTGAATGCGTGGCGGGATACCGATACGAGCTTGGACGATCTTTCCGGATTTTTGGCGGAACTCTCTGCCTTGGTCCCGGCAGAACACTTTGACGAGCGAGCGACAGATATTAGACGGCGGCTAATGAGCATTGACGCCGAAACGACGAAACGTCAATTGATGTTTTCCGAGACGATGAATCGTGAAAGCAGCCGTGCGGAGTCGATGCTGCTGATCATCAACGTGGCGACCGCTGTTGTCCTGGTATTTATCGCCGGATTCGTGTCCAAAAGCTTGAATCGTCGGTTGCGGCACGCCGAATTGAAAGATCTGGAACTGCGGAAAGCGAATGATGAGTTGGAGGCCTGTGTTCGGCAGCGCACTGTGGACTTGGAGAAGGAAGTACAAGAACGCAGGCAGGCCGAAGAGGAATTGCGCTGGAAGAACGCCTTCCTTGAGGCGCAAGGAGATGCTAGCGTCGACGGGGTACTGGTGGTAGACGGGAACGGCAAGAAAATCTTCAATAACCGGCCATTTTTCAAGATGTGGAAGATCCCGCAAGACATTCAGGACGATACAGACGACGCAAGGCAAGTGAACTATGTCTTGAGTCTGACCAAAGATCCCGAAGCGTTCCTGAAAAAGGTCCAGCACCTCTACAATCACTCGGAAGAAATCAGCTGTGACGTGGTTGAACTTCTGGATGGAACGGTGCTGGATCGCTACTCAGCACCAGTGCTTGGAATTAACGGTGAGAATTACGGACGTATCTGGACGTTTCGCGATATCACTGGACAGAGGCAAAACGAGGACGCCCTGCGTCGTGCCAAAGAAGCAGCCGAGGTAGCCAGCCGGGCGAAAAGCGATTTCCTGGCCAACATGAGTCATGAGATTCGCACACCCCTCAATGGTGTAATCGGCATGACCGAGCTTGCTCTCGATACTGACCTCACCGCGGAACAACACGAATATTTGGAGACGGTCAAGCTATCGGCGGATTCGCTTCTAACGGTGATTAATGACATCCTCGACTTCTCCAAGATCGAAGCAGGCAAGGTGGATCTGGAGTCGGTCGACTTCGGGCTCCACGATTGCCTGGAGGAGACCCTAAAGACCCTCGCTATCCACGCTGACGAAAAGGGCTTGGAGCTTCTGTGCGATATCGCCCCGGAAGTCCCGGAACAGGTGAGGGGCGACTCGGGGCGTTTGAGACAGATCATCGTCAACCTAGTCGGCAACGCAATCAAATTTACTCATGTCGGAGAAGTCGCACTCCGAGTCGAATCTGAGACCGTTTCCGGAAATCTCCACACCCTGCTTTTTACGGTTTCGGATACCGGCATTGGGATTTCCGCCGAACAGCAACGATTTATCTTCGACCCCTTTATGCAGGCAGACACATCGACCACGCGCAAATATGGAGGCACCGGCTTGGGCCTTACGATATGCGCACGATTGGTGTCTATGATGAAAGGAAGAATCTGGCTCGAAAGCGAATTGGGCCATGGCACGCAGTTGCACTTCACGGTTCAATTCCATGCGTCCGCGAAAATCTCCGGGCGGGAAGCCCTTTCGACCAAACGTCTGCACGGACTCAAGGTCCTGATCGTGGACGACAATCGCGCGAATCGCCGAATCCTGAGTGAAAACTTGAAGCGTTCTTTGCTGAGAACAACTGATGTGGAGGGAGGCGAGCAAGCGCTTGCCGAGTTGTTGCACGGTCAGCAAATCGGCGATCCCTACCAGTTGGTCCTCATCGACATGCACATGCCGAATATGGACGGGTTCAGCCTGGTCGAACATATCCGGCAGAAGCCGGAGCTGTCCCCAGCGGCCATCATGATGCTCACGTCCTCTGGACAAAGGGGCGACAGCGAGCGATGCAGGCAGCTTGGTGTCACGTCGTATCTCTTTAAGCCTGTGAGGCGATCGGAACTGTTGTCAGCGATCTTGGCTGTGGTGGATAACAGCACACCTTCATCCTTGGGCGCTCTGCCGCGTAAGGAAGCTGAAACCCGTGGCAAAGGCCTGCACATCCTTGTGGCAGAGGACAACCACGTTAACCAACGGGTGGCCACTCGCACCCTGGAGAAAATGGGTCACTCCGTAGTGGTGGCCAACAACGGATGCGAGGCGTTGTCTCTGTTGCCCTCCCAGGCTTTCGATCTTGTGCTCATGGATATCCAGATGCCGGAACTAGACGGCATAACCGCGACCAGGCGCCTCCGCGAAGCGGAGCGGCATAGCAACACGCACATGCCGGTTATCGCCATGACCGCACACGCCATGAGGGGAGACCGGGAACGATGCATCGAAGCCGGAATGGATGGGTATGTTTCCAAGCCGGTCAGTGCCGCTCAGCTGAGAGCGGCAATCACCCTGGCTGTTCCATCTTGGAGTGGGTCAGACATGATTGAAGACTTCTCGGCACCCGACACCGATCCCGACTGCAGTAGTGCAAACGTCTGGGACCCCGGCGAAACTCGAGAAAAACTCGGAGGCGATGAGCAGCTCTTTCAGGATGTTATGCGTATTTTCCTCGAGGAGAGCGGCCAGCACCTAGCGAAGCTGCGGCGAGCCATTGCAGAAGGACAAGCTGAAGTCATTGAAAAGACAGCTCATAGTCTCAAGGGCGAATTGGGATATATGGGGGCCCCGGAACTCGTGCAGAAGACCCGCAAATTGGAAGAGATGGGGCGCAGAGGCGATGTGGAGCAGGCAGTAAGTCTGTTTGTAGCTTTAGAGTCGGATCTATCGGTGCTCGTTTCGGGCGTGCGCAGCCTCTTCGCCGAAACTCCTGATCCGGAACTGATTCTTCATCCTGTGGAGATGGGCAAATGAATCACAACGAACTGCTGACTATCGATTCGGCGGATTTGCCCGTCCCTCATGCCGAAACCATTCGCGTTCTCATTGCCGAGGACGACGCGATGTATCGCCGCATACTGGAGAGTTGGCTGGAGCAATGGGGATTTCGGACCATCTTTGCCAAAGACGGCGACCAGGCCTGGGAGATTCTGCGTCAGGAGCCGGCACCGCAGCTTTTAATCGTAGATTGGGTTATGCCGAAAGTCGACGGCATTGAACTCTGCCGAAGGATTCGCCAGAAACAGCAGGGGCGCTATCAATACGTCCTGCTAGTCACCGGCAAGGAGGAAAAACGGAATGTCGTGCAAGGACTGGAGGCGGGGGCCGATGATTATTTGACGAAGCCCTTTGACCGAAATGAACTGCGCGCCCGTATCGAAGTAGGCAAACGCATTCTGTCCCTGCAGCATGATCTGATCCGGGCTCGTGAAGAACTCCTCTTTCGAGCGACACACGATGCACTCTTAGGCATTTGGAATCGAGGAGCTTTACTCGACGCGTTTCGCCGCGAATTGGAACGCGCGGCTCGTTCGCAAAGCCCTACCGCAGTCTTAATGATTGACGTAGACCACTTTAAAAAGGTAAATGACTCCAGCGGACATCTGACCGGTGACATCGTTTTAAGGGAGATCGTACATCGAATGCAGAAGGCCGTGCGGCCTTATGATTTAGTCGGACGCTACGGCGGTGAAGAATTTCTGATCGTTCTTCCCGGTTGCGACCGCACTCAGGCACGTGATAGCGCTGAACGGATCCGCCTGGCAGTCGGAGACGGGCCAGTTCGAGCGAACGGTTCTGAATTCCCGGTGACGATCAGCATTGGAGTTGCGGTCACTGCTCCCGGTGATACCTCAGAGAGTGAAGTTCTCTCCTCCGCCGACACCGCGATGTACCGGGCAAAGAGTGCCGGCCGGAACTGTATCGTCACGCTATGAGTGTGTGTCTTGGCGCCGCGTCTGCTTCTTTCTGCTGACCCGGTTGATCCCCGCCAACTGCGCCGTCGATCCGATGGCTCGCTGTCGTGGCTTTTTCTGTCATTGCTCAAAGGCGGTGCCAATCCCAATTTCCGGTTTCCGGGTATGCTGTGCCGATTCGTCGTGAATAAAGGTCTCGCGGAACCTCGTCATCTAAATTTGGACCGTCTCTCTAAACTCTCCGCTTCGCCTGGCCGATACAAGAAACACGGGAGTTGAATCGTGACGAACCGTATGGACTCGTTGGCATTCCTAACCGTGCTGACCACCTCTTATTGTTCTGTAATGCTGGCAGCTCAGGAGCCTCAAGCTCACCTCGGCTTGGTCAGCGCACCTCAAGCAAAAACCACGGCATCCCCTCAATTTGCGAGATGGTATGGGAGAGTTGGGGTTGCCGGTGTGGTGTATCATTCCTCAGCTTCCGTTTCTGCGATCGGATCTGTCATACCAGGCGCGAATGCCAGTGTGAGCAACAATGAGACCGTCATCGTCGATGGTGGCTACAACATAACTCCGAATATCGCCGCTTCTCTCACGTTTGGCTTCCCGCCCAAGCCGACTCTCACGGGCGAGGGTTCAGTCGCAGCCTACAAAGGGTTCGGCAGCGTTCGTTATGGCCCCGTGGTTGCCTCGGCCCACTATCATTTCCTGCGCACCCGCACGTTCCAACCTTATGTCGGAGGCGGCGCTGTCTACGCCATTATCCTCAAAACTTCCGATCTCGCGATTCATGATCTTAAAGTACACAACCACTGGGGTTCCGCAATTCAAGGCGGCGCTGACTTCCGGGTTACGGATAAACTGGCACTATTTGGCGACTTCAAACAGATCTTTCTCTTCGTCAATGCCAGAGGAATGATGGGTGGCGTGGTGCCGGCTACCGCTCGTCTCACGCTGAATCCGACTGTGATCTCCGCCGGAATCAAGATGACGTTTGGTGCACCAGGCGCTCGGAGATGATCTAGCCAACCCGCCGACGCTACTCGGATCTCTGTCGCCGTTCCGATTTCGACCTGGTCACCGACACTCACAAGCGCTTCTCACTTGACAAGCGTCTCGACGATCTCAATGGCGAATCACGCCAGTCAGATGGCCTATTTGCCTTTGCGTCGATTTGGCTTCACGGGAATGACGCCGAGCAAAGTGACGAAACTCACATTCTCCTGGTCGGACCGATTCTTCAACCGATCGTTCCAGCATTTTGTACCAAAATAATCCAGATGCTCGAGCCGAGAGTTTCTCAAGTCGAGCGAGCCCAATTCCGGGCATTCTGCCTCTGACTTGAGGGTCAAATGGCGCCCCCGTCCGCCAGGATTGCATTTTCGGGTCTTACCTGCCGATATAGTGATTGACGTGTCCTCGGCTCGACAAGTGAATACCCTCGTCTGAGCACGGCGGGGAGAAAGAATGGCTCCAAGATCCATGAGGATAATGAGCATTGCCTGGTGTGTTGGGATAGCCTTGACTGGATCCGGCTGGGCGCAGCAATCCGCGCCCGACTTGGCCGACGTGAGCCTGGAGGAACTTGGCAAGACCCAAGTGTTCAGTGCATCCGAGCACGCTCAAGATGTGCGCGACGCGCCATCGTCCGTCACTGTGATCACTGCGGATGAGATTCAGCGTCATGGATACCGCACGCTGGCAGACGTCTTGCGATCGGTTCGCGAATTCTAAGTGAGTTATGACCGGGTTTATAACTATGTGGGCTTTCGCGGCTTTGGGCGGCCAGGAGACTACAACAGCCGGATTCTCTTACTCGTGAATGGACATCGCACCAATGACAACATTTATGACCAGGCTATGATTGGAACAGAATTCCTTCTCGATTTGGACTTGATCGAACGGATCGAGGTGATCAGGGGTCCGGGCTCGTCGCTGTACGGTTCAAATGCTTTCTTTGCGGTCATCAATGTAATCACCCGTAGCGCTTCCGAACTCCCCGGCTGGCAAATCGCTTTTGAGCCTTCGAGCTTTGCAACATATAAAGCCCGAGCCAGTTACGGCGGCACGGCACGTGGAACCGACCTTGTCATGTCGGGGACGGCATCGACCAGTGCGGGGCAGACGCTCTATTTTCCCGACTTTGACTCGACAGATACAAACAATGGTATTGCCCAACACCTTGACTTCGATCGGTTCAGGGATTTGTTCTTCTCCGCGCGCCGTGGGTCGCTGAGCCTCCAGGCAGGTGGGAACTGGCGAACCAAAGGAGTTCCCACTGCTTCGTGGGGAATCCAGTTCAACGATCCGTCAACCTTTAATAGGGATCAGCATCAACTTGCCGACCTCGCTTACAAACCCCACTATGGGCCGTGGGAGGCTAGCGTCCGCGCCTACTATGACCGATAGGGTACGACGCCAAGTGGCCATATCCCGACGGGGAAATCAATGTGGATTGGGCGCGCGGTCAGATGTGGGGAACTGAGGTTCAATTCAGCCGGAAAGCGTTCGGACGGCATCGTTTTACATTCGGAACCGAAATCCGTAACAACTTCCAGCAGGATCAAAAGAACTTCGACATCCTGCCCGTTTCCCAGATTTATGTAGACAGCCACGAGAGATCGTGGCTTTGGGCCTTATATGGTCAAGACGAATTTGTCCTCACCCACGCTTTAAGGCTGAACGCCGGGTTGCGTTTCGACCACTACAGCCAGATCGACTACCGAGTTAACCCGCGATTGGGCCTGATTTTTCGGCCCCTCGATCAGACGGCAATCAAGTTTCTTTACGGCAGCGCATTCCGCTCCCCGAACGTCTTCGAACGGCTCTACGGATCTGATTCCTCTAACCTTTCTGGGTATCAACTCAATCCACACCTTGAGTCCGAAAGAGTAAACAATTTCGAGGCTGTGTGGGAACAGGATCTTGGGAAGCATCTCCGCTGGTCCACCAACGTATTCCGCAATAACACGCGGGACCTTATCTCCGAGATAACTGATCCGGAAAGCGGCATGCTCATGCATGTGAACGTCGACCGGTCACGTAGCGATGGCATCGGAACCGAGTTTGGCGGCCATGCGAACAACGGCCTTAGCGGCAGCGTCGCATACAGCTTCAACGATACTGCGGACCCGAAGAGCGGAAAGGAATTGGCGAACTCTCCGCGACACCTTGGCAAAACCCGCATCACGGTTCCACTGATCCGACCTTCGCTTTTCGGCGGATTCGACATGCAATATGAGGGCCATCGCACAAGTCTCGCAGGAGCCCGAATTCCGTCGTTTGCTGTGGCCTTCTGCCAATGGTGGATCTGATCGAGCAATGCCAGCTGGCCTGCAACGAACTGATCGACGTCACTGGACGCGCGGCCATTCAGGCTGTGTTGCAACTGTCGGCCATGGAGGCGGCCGGAGGTCCGCCGCAACAGGGCAAACGGCGCTGGGGAGACGTGGTTTTCTATGGCCGTCAAGCCGGCCAGGTGTTTCTGAGCGACCGCAAGTTGGAAGTGGAGCGGCCCCGCTTGCGCAGCAAAGGGCGGAAGAGCCAGGAAGTTGAAGTTCCGGCTTACAGCGCCATGCAGAACCAGGAACAAATGGGGGCGCGGATGCTCGACATCCTGCTGCATGGTGTTTCCACCCGTAACTACAAAGCCGTGATTCCAGAGATGGCGGAAACGGCGGGCGTGTCACGCTCGGCCGTGAGCCGGGCGGCGATCGAGGCCTCGGAAGCAGAAGTGGAAGCACTGCTCAGTCGCCGTTTCGATGACGTGAAGCTGTTGGTGATCTACATCGACGGTCTGATCTTCGGTAAATACACCATGATAGGCGCGATCGGCGTGGATACCCAGGGCCACAAGCATGTTCTGGGCATTCGCGAAGGCGCCACGGAGAACGCTGCCGTGGTAACCGCGCTGCTGGAAGATGTCGTCTCGCGCGGCGTCGACCCCAAGCGCAAGATGCTGTTTGTTATCGACGGATCGAAGGCTCTGCGCGCCGCTGTCAACGCGGTCTTCGGCGCCGAGCAGCCGGTGCAACGCTGCCGCGCCCACAAGCTGCGCAACGTGCTCGGCTATCTGCCCAAAGACCAGCAGGCGCAGGTCAAAAGCGTGCTCCGCGCCGCCTGGAAACTGCCGCCCAAGGAAGGCATGGCGCGCATCAAGAAACTGGCTGCATGGCTGGATAACAGCTACCCGTCCGCCGCATCCAGTCTGATCGAAGGACTGGAAGAGTGCTTCACCATCAACCGGCTGGACATCCCGCCGGCACTCCACCGCTGCCTGGCCACCACCAACATCATCGAGAGCCCGCATGCCGGAGTGCGCATCCAGACTCGCCGGGTTACTCACTGGCAGAACGGCAAGATGGTGTTGCGGTGGATGGCTTCGGCTTTCCTTAGAACAGAGAAGCGATTCAATCGCATCATGGGCCATCGTGATCTCTGGGCTTTGGAAGCAACCCTCAACCCCTCTGCGTTCGCCAGCCAGAAGGCGGCGTAGTAACATCAAACAAACCGCCGCCACTTTCAACTACGTGGGGGACATGCTCGTAGCGGCTCATCGCGGTCGAGTCGTGGGCGATACTTCCCCATGCCTCTTGTTCGCCCGAGATTATACGCGTCTGAGGCAAAAGTTGCGGCTCAGTCTCGAGGACGGCGGTATGGCAACTTTTTCCCCGTTAGAAACCCAGGCGACAGATTCTGGTCGGAGGAGTGATCCGGCTGCACCCCCGGTTAGAGCGAAACGGAGTTCTTATCGTGACTGAACTTCGATCGGCTCTCCCAGATCAATCGGCCGTCCCGCTTGGCTGGGTATAGTTACAGAGCGCCCATGCTTCAGGTAGGCTGCGATGACACGAGGCTCAGACCAATCCATTTCCCAACCATCCTGGATCGCGAGAACCGTATAAAGTCCCGGCACAACTCCGGGGAGACTGAAGGTTCCATCCAGGTCGCTCTGATCGCGCCGAAAAAGATCGCGATGGAGTTCCGGATCTTTCGGCACCAGAACCACCATAGCTCCCGCCACGCCATTCCCCGCCCGCTGCACCACCCCTTGCACCTGCGTATTACCCGTCACGAGCGTAAGCGAGATCGACGGCGACGTACCGCTGGCAATCGTGACCTTGTGCCCCTGTATATTTGCCCCCACCACCGTCATTCGATCGACGGAATAGGGCTTGCCAAAATTGAACACCAGCACATCGTAAACACCCGGTGGAACTTGTTCGAACTCGGCCTCGCCTTTCGCATCGACCTGCCGCACGTTCTCCAGCACCCTCCGCCCCGAACGTAGCGCTACCATTCCCCGACGAGGCGTTTCAGGCTCACTGGGAATGTTCACCGAGATCTTCACATGGCTCAGCGCCTCGGCGCTCGACAAATCGAGTTCCTGGCTCTCCGCAGTGACATCGAGGCCCGTTAACTGGGCGGCGCTGCCTTCCCCATTGATGCGCACGGTGTACCTCCCCGGCGGAATACCGGTGATTTCCATGATCCCCGGGGAAACCATGTGCATGCCCATGGTTGGAACGTACGTCATGCTGCCATCAAGACCGGTCTGCTGAAGCTGCGGAGGCCGAAACCCGCTTTGCTGCTCTGCCTCCGGCACATGAAACCGCAAAGTAAGTGCGTGCACTGGGTTGAAGTGCACGTCTGCTTGTACATGTTCTCCTCCGCGAATCGTGATCGGCGAAGCATTCTCGGGTTCAGTGCCGTCTCCGAAATAAGTCACGGGATACGTCACATCGAGAGAGGGATCGACCAAAACCGGAGCCTCTCCTGGTTGCCCGGCTTGCGCCGCCGGGTGTATCGCGTACCAGGGCTGACCGCTCACCGCAATGAAATACGTTCCCGGAAGGACGGGTGCTATCTCGTACTCTCCCAGATCATCCGTGTGCGCAAAATTGATCCTGCGGATCTGTCCTATCCCCGAACTATGGTCTTCAACGTAGACGGTAACCATGGCGTGGCGAACCGGCACGCCCGATTCGTCAAGCACTTGCCCGGCAATCACGCCAGCCGGCGCTAACCGCAGGGCAAGGTGTTCGGTGTCCAGGCCGGCGCCCGTCACGATGGCAGTTGAAAACTGCTCATGTGAATCGTAACTGCCAGTGATATAACCTTTGCGCTGCCCTGTAAGCGCGTACTTTCCCGCGGCCAGTCCTTCAAACTGGAATCGTCCGTCCTCTCCTGTGATAATCGAATGAAAGTTATTCCGGTTCTTCACATCGGCTAATGCCACCCCCGCATGATTCAGCGGGTGTCCATCCAATTTACTCACCACCGTTCCCGCTATCCGATATTCGCCGGCAGCCGCATGGGGGGCGGGTGCCGGCGCCTGGCAGGAACAGTACACCGCGATATTCAGAACGCACAGAACCGTCGGCACCAGCACAGAGTGAGTCCACAAATTTCCATACGAGCAGTGCGGCATCTCTACTCCCTGCCGGAGATAACTTGCAGCTCCAGCTTCTCTTTCTGGCCGGCGGCCAATCGTATCAGTTGCCCTTTCGCCTCGTAGGCTCGCATCGCCTCAACATCGCGGTAAGGCAAATCCCTCTGCTGTTTCTCAAACGCCAGTACCAGATATTTCCCCGGCCCTAAACTGATGCCACCAAATTTGCCTTCGCCGTCAGCCGCGAATTGTTGGAACTGCCCAGCCGACCCCGGCTGGGGGATGAAGTAGATCCAGGCCGACGGTTTGAAAAATCCGGCATCGTTACGCGATCTTGCCGCTTCAGTCAGTTCATTCGTCCTTCGCGCCACGGAACCCTCCATCTGGGCAGAATCGTCGCGCAGGTGAATGTCCACCGTCCGCGAGCTTCCCGACGTGATCACCAGGGGCTCCTCGAGAAGATCGACACCCTCCGTGCTTGCCGAGGCGACATAGCCCCGTGATGCAAAAAGGCGCAACCGGTAGCGCCCCGGCGGCACATCTTCAATCACCAGCGATTCGTCATCCGGTCCTTTCGGAGGCCTGATGGACCGTGCCTGGAAGTCCAAATCTCCAGTCGACTCTAGCGAAGCCTCCAAATAAAGACGGGGCCCGTGCACTTCGAATGTACGATTTCCCACACTCCATCTGCCCGTCTGGTTCCAGTCCTTCGAAGTGTAGTCCTCACTCACATTGAGTTGGATAGGGCAATGCCGGGAGAGCACCAACTTCGGACCCTGGGCTGGCCCGCCGGAGACAGTAACTATCACCGATCCGCTCGCGCCCCCGAGCCCATCCGTCGCAAACGAATGCGCCGAGACGAGGTAACTCCCATTGGGCAGAAATCCGTCGATGCTTTGCCTGTCCGGCCGATAACCGAGAGAGTACCCAGGGCTTTCATGCCCCTGTATCGACACCGTCACGCCCACGTTTCCCGCCTCTCCCGCCATAGGAATGTGCACAGGGTAATAGGGCTGGCGCACGGGTGAGAGATCCGCCTCGAACGTCTTACCCGCACCCAGCTGAATCACATTCGCACTGGTGAAGTCCTGGGCGCCGGCAAAGTAAACCGGTGGATATCCGTAGACCTGACGGCCCAGCGTGGTCGTCGGGTCGGTATCCATCAACTCGTGAGTCACAATCCTGTATTCCCCGGGAGGCAGCTCCGCAAAGCGAAACTCTCCGTTGGAATTTGTGCGCGTCTCGGAATGCCGGTTCCAGCGGTACGCACCATCCTGAACATGGTGCGCATAAATCTCCACGTTCATGCCGGTTGCCGCGTCGGTTGACGGCAGAGCTATGCGTCCTTTAATTACACCTTCAGGCAGGAGCGCGATCACCGCCTCGCTGCCCGCAGTCATCCGCCCTTGTTGCTCCTCGTTGGGATCGTCAATAAACCCCGGTTTGCGCGCCCTGAAGCAACAAACCGAAATTTGCGGTTGCAATTCCATGGCAATCCCGGCAACCGGCTGAGGGAGGGGATACTCGAAATGCCCGTCGCTGGCCGTCAGCATGGCAAAACGATTGTCGGTCCTGAACACCAGGGCGCGGCTGATGGGCTCACCCGTCACAGCATTGATGACAGTCCCGCGAATGCTCCCTGGGCTTTGAGATTGCTGCAGATCCTGAGAAATGGCGCGACTTGCACAGAGGAGAAGAAGAACCGCCGCCAGCCCGTGTGTCAGGCCACCCTTGCATGGAAAACAAACAGCTCCGCGCCCGCCGGGTAAACTTGCGCTTCCGCCCCAGTGGAAACGATGACTTATCCCCATGCTTCTCGATTTGACGTCAGTCCCTTTCATTCGTCAATCGAACCTTCGAAATCGGACCCAGCCATCCGCTGCAGGTGTCTCTATTCTCATCAGACGAAAGTGCCCGAAGAACAGCATAGGCCGTTCCCTCGTCAGCCGGCTGTGACGAGGTCTCACCCCATCCATCGAAACTGCCGCCTGTCACCCGACAAGAGGATCTCTGCCGCCCCAATATACTTCCCCATCGGCGGTGAGAACGAAGCCGCAGGCGCCGCGGTCGCTGCGGTAGTGGCTGTCGAGTAGTTTTGTGGCTGGTTTAGGGTGTGGGGCACAGGAGGTAACCCACTGTGACCCACCTACGCAAAATGATGCTCGAGGAACTCGAGCGTCGTAACTATTCCGAGGGAACGATCCGAAACTACCTACGGTTTGTCGAGCGGTTCGCTCAGCATTTCGGCAAGTCCCCCGACAAGCTCGGTCCGGAACACCTGCGCAGCTACCAGGCGTATCTGCTTAAGGAGCGAAAACTCTGCCCGGGATCGGTCGAGCACCACGTGGCCGCATTGCGGTTCTTCTACTTACGCACGCTTCATCGCCCCGAGTTCCGTCAGTTCCTTCCCTATCCCAAGGTGCCAAGGAAGCTGCCCAACATCCTTAGCCGAGAAGAAGTGGCGCGCCTGATCGAGGCCAGCAGCAGCCTCTTCCAGCGCGCCCTGCTGATGGTTCTCTACGGCACCGGCATGCGCCGCGCCGAGGTTGCGCGGCTGAAGATCGCCCACATCGACAGCCAGCGCATGGTCATCCACGTGGTCGACGGCAAGGGCCACAAGGACCGCGATCTGCCCCTGAGCCCGGCGCTGCTGGAGACCCTGCGGGCCTACTGGCGCTGGCTCAAGCCCCGGACCTACCTGTTCCCCTCACGCCTGCATCGGGACTGCGAACGGCCGATCAGCGACAAGGTGATCTGGCTTGCCTGCAGCAACGCCGCCAGGAAGGCCGGCATTCGTAAGAGGTCAAATCCGCACCTCATTCGCCACAGCTGGGCCACCCATCTGCTGGAAGCGGGCACCGACCTGCGCACCATCCAGCTTTTGCTCGGTCATGAAGATCTGGAGACCACGGCCCGCTATCTGCATCTGTCGCAACACCACCTCCACCAGGTCGCTAACCCGATTGAGGAACTGAAGCTGTCCGGCCTGGACCAGAGCCGCCGCTTCTATCACCGCCCGCTGCGTCCATGACGCGGCCGGCCATCGAAGTGGCCGATATCGTCCGCGCACAGGGCAGGCAGTTTCTCCAACGCTTCAAGGCCACTCTCAGCTATCAGGTGTTGAAGGCATATCGAGCTGTGGCGCGCTGCCGCACTGCGGCTCTGGGCGGACATAAGGATAAGTGTGTCGACTGCCAGTACGAAGCACCCATCTCCTTCAACTCCTGCCGATCACGATGCTGTCCCAAGTGCCAGGCGCAGGAGCGCAAGCGGTGGCTCGAGGCACAGCAGCATGACCTCGTCAACACCAACTACTTCCACGTCGTCTTCACAGTGCCCCACGAACTGAACCCGCTGGCTCTCACCACACCCAGACCATTTTTCGACCTGCTGTTCGAGGCCAGTTCCCAGACCCTGCTGGAGGTGGCCGCCGATCCCAAACGGCTCGGCGCCGAGATCGGATTTCTTTCCATCCTGCACACCTGGAGTTCCAACCTGCTGAGCCATTACCACATCCACTGTGTCGTGCCCGCTGGGGGATTTTCACCCGACCACCGGAGATGGATCCACACCAGCCACCCGCTGTTCCTGCTGCCCATCCCTGTATTGCGCACCGTGTTCCGAAAGAAGTTCCTCGACGGACTACGGCAGCTCTATGGCAAGAATCTGCTCGACTGCCGCGGCCCGGCCGCCGATTTCCGTGACTCTGCGCGGTTCGAGGATCTGACCGCAAACCTGGGCAAGAAGAAATGGTTCGTCTACACCAAGCCGCCCTTCGGCGGCCCCGCCCATGTCCTGCGCTATCTGGGCCGCTACACCCACCGCATGGCCATCAGCAACCATCGCCTCCTGGCCTTCGATGGACAGAGGGTCAGCTTCCTCTGGCGGGATTATGCGCACGGCAACAAACAGCGCCTCATGACGCTGGATGCGGTGGAGTTCCTACGCCGCTTCTTCCTGCACGTACTGCCCAAGGGCTTCGTGCGCATCCGCCACTACGGCCTGCTCGCCAATCGTTTGCGCAACCGGCTCTTGCCGCTCGCACACGAGTTGCTCGCCGCCGATGGCCACGAGCAACTTCCTGTCCCCCCGGCGACGCAAGGCGACCTCTGGCACTGTCCCCGGTGCGGAAAAGCCATGCATGTCGTCGAGCGCTTCACCGCCGCCCAGTTATACCTCGCGAGGTTCGATTCCTCATGATCGGCTCTGCCAATCCGCGATACCGGCTTGCTCTACGCACGTCTGCGCAGAAGCCTGCGACCACCCTCCAAAACAGACCCACCGCCACGTTCAACGGCAGCCCCAAACCGGCTCACCGCAGATCCCCCTTAAATCCACTTATCGACTTTCAGCATCATCGGCGAAGAAACTGCGCGCCGAAATCACTCACCGAACTATCAAACACTATTCAATATCCATAATCCCAATCAGGATCACCGCGACCGCAACGCCTGCGCCTTCCTTCTTACCCGCAAATCGAAAACGCCTCGCGCTAAGTTCAGAGGCTCACTCCAAACTCGCCACCGAGGCGTTTCCGATGTTGCCTAGCGGTCACTCATTCGAAATCATTGACAGGCGATCTCGCATCCCTCGCGATCACTTGTTTGCTTT
This sequence comes from uncultured Acidobacteriota bacterium, assembly GCA_963730805.1. Taxonomy (GTDB): domain Bacteria; phylum Acidobacteriota; class Terriglobia; order Terriglobales; family Acidobacteriaceae; genus Telmatobacter. The sequence goes on from CAVSTL010000010.1 coordinate 205,429, forward strand.
GGAAAGCGCATGCTCGAAAGCTGCTTCAAGCACGACGAACAACAGCGTGCCCGGAATTGTGAGCGCGACAAACCAAGGCAAAATAGTCGGGTCCTTCCATACTCCCGAAAAAAACACCTCAAGTGCGACAAGTCCCGGACCCGTGACGATCAACAACCTAAAAAATCGCTGCCCGAATGTACAGCCCCTTCGATGCATCAGCTTGTATACGAAGTTCCCCGGATTCGGCATCTCGCTGACTTTCCCTCCGCGAATCAACCCAATATAACCTCGCGTGGCTGGTGTTGTGAGCGGATTGTGGCCCACTCTTCCCCAACGGTGATCCAGATCACGGTTGGGGACGAGTAGGCTAGCGGTCACTCGCCCGCGAGCAGCGGCGGACCGAAGATCAGCCTCAGAATTCCCAGCACGACGAACCAGAGAATCGCATTGATCGCAACTACGGCCACAACGGTGAGCAGGTCAGTGGCCGATGTAGGCACATGACTTTCCCCGAACAACTTTTCCACGAGCACGCTTCCCAACATGTTTCCGGGAAAGAGCAAGATCAATCCCGTACCCCAGAGCAATGCACTGGCGCTTGAATAGGGGTGGTGCGAGAACCAAGAGCATAGCAGTCCAAGAATCTGCACAACGACGAAGATGATCAACACAGTGCGCTGCTGCGAACGGGACAAGAACAGATCGTCCTCCCACTTCATTTGAGAGAAGTTTCGACGCCAATCATAGTTGAAAACGGTCGTCGTGGATGTATCGTGGGCGATGGGGAAATTCGAGCATGCCGCTGGCGAATCCGTGGCCAGAGTCGAGTTCGGGGGCACCGTGACTGCCGTCCTGCAGTAGGATACGGACCTGTTGCCTGCCGCCCGCATCCAAGCACCATGTCGGCCGTGCGACAAATTTCCCTGGCAGGTGCACAGTGACCGAGGTCCCAGTACCCTCTGAAACAACCACGCCTCCAACCACCACTCCGGTTCGCCGGACCCCGGTTCTTGCCATCGCCCTCTCGGTGGTTGCGGGAATGCTGGTGGGTGCGGTCATTCTCACGGTTTTCCTCCACGCCGCAACGGCCGGCATATGGGATCGTCTCGCATCGGAGGTTTCCGACCGCACCACGCGCATCGATGTCGCTCAGCCCACGGTGGTGATGCAGGTTCGCCGCCTGGCCCGGCTGGAATCCGTCTCCTTCACCATGGACAAGATGATTTCGGGGGACCGCGAAGGCCGGGCCATGCCCGCAATCCTGACCGGGGACCGCATCCTGCTTGAAGTTCACGGGGAGGCGGTTGCAGGGGTCGACTTCGATCAACTCATGGTCTCCGGAGTTCAGGTTTCCGGCCGCAGCGTTCACATTGTGCTACCGCCCGCGCAGATTTTTACCGTCGCTCTGGACAACACCAGGACCCACGTCTATGAGCGCCGGACCGGACTCTTCGTTCCTCCCGATCCGAGCCTGGAAACCGAGGTTCGGGCCCAGGCGGAGCACAACCTTCGCCAGTCCGCACTGACCGCCGGCATCCTCGATACGGCCAGCAAGAATGCATGCGCCACGGTGACCAGGCTGTTGCTCGGCCTCGGCTTCAGCGAGGTGACGTGCGACTCGGGGAAATCGAGCTGACGGGGGGCGACCGCGGGTACTCATCGCAATGGAGAAAATGAGCTACGCGACGATGGTATTCCTTCGTGGTTACTTTTCTGGTGAAATAAGAACGATCAACCAACGGTGAGAAGCCAGCTCAGCCGAACGGACTTGTCGTTTGTTCCTTTCGGCGGGGATCAGACTTCCGGATCCGCGGTGAGACGTCCGGACCACGGATAAAAACCACCGGGCATCGCTACGCCTAGTCGCGACTAGCTTTCACGAAATCGTGATCCGAAGCTGGCTCCCACTTTTCAAATATGTACCAAAGAAAGCCCCACGGTACGAAGAAGAGCCACATCCAATTCTGCCAACGCAGTCTTTTCCGTCGTTTCACGAACCAATGCGCCAACATCCAAAACGGCCCGATACACGCGACAACGTGAATGACGATTGTTATGCCAAACAGCAATGGATGATTGTCAGAGTAGTCAAAAAGGTGGAAGAAGAGCCACAGATGCACGCTGGTGATTGCAGCTATGATTGCCACCCACAATGCGCGTTTATCAGAACCGATGCGGGGTTTTGAGTGCATTTCGAAAAAAATCATACGCCCATATCTCTGGTTGCTGGAATAGAGAAGGCCATGCCCGTTCCGGGTTCCGGGTGAATTGTTCTTAAAGCTGAGGCGAACGTTTAGCCCTGCCAACGGTGCCCCCGATTCATCCCTCACCGAAACGTCCCACTGCGGAGCGGCAAGGTATCGGGTCGGGATGATACCCGCAGTGAAAGCGACCATGATAAGACCAAGGACGCCCAGCTTAACCGTTCTAGCGGATGTTTGGACCACCTCGTAATCCTATCGAAGAAAGGTGGTGCCCGAGTGACCACTAGTCCCCAACCGTGATCCAAATCACCGTAAGGGAAGAGTCGTCCACAATTCACTCAGAGTCGCATTTTGCTGATGGTTTCGCGTAAACTGGCCGGCGGGACCAGCAGCGTTTGACGAGGATTTGTATGCCCAGCAAGGATGAGATAGCGCGACGTAAGGAACTGCTCCACGGGTTGCGGGATCAGCAAAGGCAGAAAACGCGAGACGCGTTCCCGGCCCCAATTGAGAAATTGAAAGAGCTTTTCGATTTCCTCGACGAACAACTGGCCGATAGCGACTGCGACGACACACTCCGGTTCAGTCGCGAGTTCATCCGCCAACATGCGATGGAGGAAGACCAGACCATCCAGTGGTTGCAAGAACAGGGCGGGCATTGTGACTGCGAAGCACTGAACAACGTCGAAGAGATTGTTGCGGATGCGGTCCCCGGCTATGAGCAAGTCAGAATCGATTCGGACAGTGTGAACTGAAGGCGCGCCACGATCAGCGTTATGACGCTCTGTCACGGGATTCTTGAACGTTCCGGGTGTATCACCGCCCACTCTTCGTTAACCCAGTAGTAAACAGGCCCTCGTGCGGAAGCGGATGCCCGTAAAATGGGATCCGCCATGGCCCATCGTGATCAGCGGCTCCGCGGTTTAGAGGACGCAGTTGGCAGAACCCAGGTGCTGGGATTCGCTGTAAGTTTCTGACGTGGGGAGGGTTGCAAGCAGGAGTCAGCATCAGTCCTGAGAAACGGGGCTCGGTCCAGCGATCCTGCTGGTGTCCATCCGCAGGATTCCTCAACCCGCCCGACTTCAAGTATCTATCCTTCTCGTCCATTGTCCGACATGGCGACTATTCATCCAAGTGCCAACTTCCGGGTAGTTCCGGATCAATATCGCACCTTGATGGACGCATCGGGCGGTCCGCGAAAATCAAGCTCTGGGTGGTCGATGGACCGGTGTTAACATGTAGCCGTTGCTCAATTCGCCGCGCATTTGGAGGGAGCAAAAAAGACGATGGATACTCCCGGTCAAGCTTCGAACGGATGCTTTCGCATCGAGAGGTGACTCGGTGAGGGTTTTCGTTTCTTTCGATACCGTCGCAGCGTTATTGATGCTCACCAGCTTGGTTCCGTCCTTGGCGCAAGGTCGAGAGAGAAGGATTGCTGTTGATCGCGGATCATTGTGCGTTACCGAGGGAGAAATCACGATCGACTCCGGAAATACCTTGTCGGTAGATTCCTCCAAGATGCGCGCCTACGTAAACAGGTGGACGGCCGACACGATCGAAGCGCATTTCATTTATCTCGGTGGAACGGCGCAGGTATCCCGTCTTGGCTCCGGCGAAGTCCGGAGGCAGTTCGGATTAAAGCTGCGCGCACAAGACGCCTGCAATCTCGTTTATGCCATGTGGCGCATCGATCCCGAGTCAAAGCTGGTGGTCTCCGTAAAGAGAAACGCGGGCCAGACTACGAGCTCGGAATGCGGTAATCGCGGTTACCAAAACATCAAGCCCAGGCACTCTGCTGCTATCCCCATCCTTCGTTCTGGGGATTCTCACACCCTCGGCGCCGAGCTGCACGGAAAGGTACTACGAGTGCTTGTGAACGGTGCTCCGGTATCGGAAGGCGATCTCGGACCCGAAGTCACCGATCTTGCAGGCCCCGTGGGTATCCGTTCGGACAATGTCCGCCTCTCGTTCGACTTGAAGACCGGGGTTTCAGGCGCCATGCATTCCGACTATTCGCTCTCCTGCAAATCGGGCCCTGGCGTTTCGGATTGAATCATCCGAAGTGCTGCCGGCCCGCCATTGGCTATTTTTTAAGTGAATTCGCCTGCGTCATATCGGCGAGGGCGCCAGCTGTGTCTCCTAAGGCTTTCCTTGCAGCGGACCGGTTCTTATATGCCTGGTAAAGCGTTGAATCAAGCTGAATGGCGCGGGTGAAATCGGTCTTTGCGTCCTCATAGTTCTTGCGGTGGAGATAGATGACTCCACGCCCGTTCCACGACAATGCGTAACCGGGCGAGAGTTCGATGGCATGAGTGTAGTCGGGAAGCGCGCGGTCGTCCTGATTCAGGCGCGCCAGGCAAACCGCGCGTTCGTGATAGGCCATTGCGCCGCCCGGGTTCAAACGGATGGCCTGGGTGTAGTCGTCGATCGCCTGGTCAAGTTTCTCCAAGTGCTGATAGGCGCCTGCGCGGCCAAAGTAAGATCGATAATCTGGACTCGCCGCGATGGCCTGAGAAAAGTAGGGTAGCGCGTCAGCATAAGCACCACTCTTCAAGAGCACTTCGGCCTGAGTATACGGATCGGCAGCCGGGGGCAGTTGTGTCTTCGACGCCGGTGGGGACAGTGTCGAACCGGTGGTCGTCCCTGTCGAGTTGGGCTTTGACTGCAACGGTCTGGGCTGATCCGTCTTCTTTTCAGCGGCGTTCCTTGCCTGAGTTTTTGATTCCGGCGGAACTTGCTTTTGAACGGGATCAAGGCGCCGCTCGGCTCCGAATGAAGCGATCGTCGCCCGGGCCTGGCCGGCGAATTGGCCATCAGGATAGCGCTGAAGATAGGCATTGAACGGATCCGCGGTCTTGCCGTCCTTGATCGATGTCCAATACGCGGTCTCAACCTGCCTGGCAGTGTTTCGCTGGTAGAGCCAGAGGCCGGTGATTGCCGCGGCCAATACGGCTAGGACCGCGGCCCCAGCCAGCCAGGGGAACTCGCGAGGGACAGAAGAGGCGGTTATGTGCGTTGAGGTGGGGAGCGGCGTGGTGGCCGGCGCGGGTTCAAGAGACGTTCGAAGCGCGGTAGCGAATTGGCTGCACGTCTGGAAGCGCGCTGTGGGGAGCTTGGCGAGGGCCCGTCGGAAAACTATGTCCACTTCGGGCGGCAGATTGCGATTAAGACTGGTGGCATCGGGCGGTTCTTCATAGAGGGTCTTGGCCGCCGTTGAAGCCATGGTCGCGCTCTCAAAAGGACGGCGCCCGGTGAGCAGGGCAAAAGCCACGACCGCCAGGGCATATTGATCGGCCTGGCCGGTCACCGCCTCGCCCTTCCACTGTTCAGGCGCCATGTAGTCAGGGGAACCGAGAACGGCAGCGGTTTGGGTGAGGGCCTTGAACTGAGTGGCCTTGGCGATTCCGAAATCGGCGATCTTGACCGAGCCATCCGCTTGCAGCATGATGTTGCCCGGTTTAATGTCGCGATGGATGATGCCGCGGCCATGGGCATAATCGAGAGCGCTGGCGCATTCCTGCACGATGCGCATTACCCGGCTGGGGGCGCGGAGTGTTGCGTCGTATGAATCCTGAGCGAGCGCCCTGTCTAGCGAACGGCCGACGATAAACTCCATCACGATGTAGGCAACGTTGCCCTCTTCGCTGACGTCGTAGACGGCCACGATGTTGGGGTGCGATAGCTGACCGCCGGCTTGCGATTCACGGAGCAGGCGGGTTCGCAGTTCAGAAGCGCCAGCGTCGCTGCCGTCGTGGATCACCATGGTTTTGATCGCCACGGTCCGGCCGATCGCCGGATCGATCGCGCGATAGACCACTCCCATGCCGCCCCTGCCGACTTGCTCCAGGAGTTCGTAGCGGCCTAGTCTTTTGAGGTCAGAACCAGGGGCGGGCGATGATGGCGCAGATGGGTTCACGGCGCGCGCCGAAAGACTTGCCTCGCGGACGGCGGCCTTTACGTATGCATCCGCGCCGTCAGCTATGGCAAGGAGCGAATCCAGTTCCTGGCGAAGGGATGGATCGGCGGAGCAGGCTCGATCGAGGAATGCGGCCCGTTCCTGCGCGGGCTTTTCCAGAGCCAGGTGATAGAGATCCTCGATCTGCCGCCATCGATTCGGATCCATCCGGTCAACTCCCGCTCGCCCGGTTCGCCGATTCGGCGGCCGGGTCGCCCGCTATAATCTCTCGGGCCAGCCAGGACTTGGCCAGGCTCCAGTCGCGGTTCACCGTCGGTGCCGAGACCCCGAGCACGGATGCAATTTCGTTGGCGTTCAGTCCGCCAAAGTAGCGCATCTCAACGATCTGTGCCTTGCGCGGGTCGAAGGACGCAAGCTGGGTGAGCGCGTCATCCATTCGCACCAGGGCCGGATCTGATTCGGCGCTGACGATCAGGTTCTCATCGAAGTCGACGCGATGGACACCGCCGCCACGCTTGGCATAGCCCTTGGAGCGGGCATGATCCACCAGGATGCGGCGCATGATGCGGGCACCGAGCGCAAAGAAATGTGCTCGATCCTTCCATTGGATGTTTGGAATATCGACCAGCCGAAGGTAAGCTTCATTGACCAGCGCGGTGGCTTGCAGGGTGTGCCCGGGGTTCTCTCCGGATAGGCAGCGGCGGGCGATCTTGCGGAGTTCGGGATACACCAAAACGATGAGGCGTTCGAGGGCAGCCGCGTCATGGGCACTCCAAGCCTGGAGCAGGCCGGTTACCCCGAGTTCAGGGGCCGAATCCATGCGCGTCCTCCGTGGCGCAGATTCTACCATGGACCTTGACGCGGTCATTCTTTATTCGGCGCTGAGGAATACAGTGGCTGAAAGCAAAGAAAAGATGAAAGTCTCGGTCTTTGCCCCGGTGACAAGTCGCGGGAGCTTTCTCCCCAAAACACTGAGCGCCCGTTGCCAGTTTGGAAGACAGCGGGCGCTCGGTTCGTTCGTGCTTTTTTGGGATTACATGACAGGCGTGAGCACCGCAACGGTATTGCGAATGTCGGTGTCGAGCCCGCCAAAGACAATCATGCTTGCGCTGTTGGTATTCAGCACTGTCGATTCGTAGAGCAAGGGCAGCGGCCCTGACGAGCCATCATCGACTAGAGTCCAGACCGGCGGCTGGGTTAATCCGCTGGCGTGGGTGGCGGTCCACGTGTCTGCCGGTTGGCCGATTCCACTGAAGATGGTCATGGCATCGTTCGCCGGATCGTACACCGCGGTGTGGCCGCTGCGGGGAGCCGGCACGGTCGCGGTCCCCGTCGGCAAGGGAATCCAGGCAGGCGTTCCGCCCTGGCCGTTGGCGTTGGTCAGTGCCCACATGTCGTTGAGGTCGACGCCGCCTCCCTGGCCGCCAAAGACGATCATCCGGTTGCTGGTAGGGTCGTAAACAGTCGTGAAGGCCGAGCGTCCCGAAGGTCCGGCGCCCGCGATATTCAACATGGTCCAGGTGGGCGTGCCGCCGAGGCCATTGGCATGCGTGAGTACCCACACGCCGGCGGTCGAGTCATACACCATCATCACATTGCGAATCGGGTCATAGGTGCAATCCTCGTAACCGGTCAGGACGTTGGGCAGGTTTTCGACGGTGGAAGAGGTCGCGAGTTGCGTCCAGGTGGGCTGCAGGGTGCTCTGCGCATTGGGATTCGTGAGTACCCACACGTCCGTTCCGGTAGCTCCACCGTATAGGATCATCCGATCGCCGGCGGGGTCATACATGCCGCTCGAATAGGAAGCCACCGGCGGCGCGCCCACGGTGGCTAACTGGTACCACCGCGGCGTCCCGCGCTTTCCATCGGCGCCGCCCAGAACCCAGGTGTCATTCAGGCCTCCGGTCCAGTCGTTGCCCCCAAAAACCGTCATGACGTCACGGGCCGAATCCATGATGGCTGACTGGCCATACCTCGCCACCGGCGTGGATCCCGCGGGCGCGAGCCGAAGCCAGGTTGGAGGAGCGACTTTGCCATTCAGGATGCCAAGTGCGGCATCGCGCATGGCCACGGTATTGGCGATGCACTCGTCCACTTCGGTCGCAGCGCAATGCTTCGGGTCGCTCCATGTCCATTGCGATTCGGTGCCGTAGTAACCGGGGAAGAACTCAATGCGATCCACGGCTCCCGTTTGCATTTCCTGAACTTGAATTTTGAGCGATTGCGTGAACAGGTCGAAGTCCTGCTGGACTGTGCATTCTGCCGTACCCGTCTGGGCGCAAGGCAGGAAAGCCCGACGGTCAACGGCATAGGACCCGGCAATAATGTGCGCGTGGGGGAACAACGCCTTGGCCCGCGCCACATATGTTGAATAGTTGGGCCCGTTCTCGCGATAGTGAATGAAGAGGTGGATGTAGTCGAACCTGTCCCGGGTCGCAGCGGGAAGCCCCGTGTTCTGGAGCAGCGAGTTGGTAAGGTCACTTTCGTAAATGGTCGCCCCGAATGCCAGCCTGGGGTTGTCTATTTTCACATTGGCGATCACTTCCGCGACCACGGCAGCCGGATTCAGAACAACTTTGGCCAGTGCGCGGTACTGGTCGGCAAAGTCGTCGATGCTGATCTCGGAGAGAAACGGCGAAGTCAGACTGAGCTGGCTGTACTGACGCGCGTAGGTGGCGTTGAGCGGGATGGCCAGGACAACTTTGACTTTGTCTGACGCGGCGATTCTGCCCGTGAAGGCCATGCAACTAGCCGGTGCATCGGGGCAACCCTGCCGGGTATAAGTAACGCCCAGGTCCTGGTTCCATTGCGGCGTGTTGGTTTGCACGCCCCAGGTTGAAATGCTCCCGCTGGAAAGGCTGATGCTGTTGGTTTGGCTATTCGCGACGGTTGCCATGCTGACGACCGCCAAAGCTAACTTCGAGATCGTGATTCCTTTCATGATTCCCCCCGGGTGAGATTGCTTCTCACTTCCCAGAGCGGGATCTGCAAGCGAATTTAATAACCGGCAGGAAAGATTTTTGGGGATGCTCCAAACCGGCTGACGCGATCACGGCTGCGAAGCCGATTGCCGCATCCCGGTTACTGTCCCTCGGCCAGCGGCCACCTTATATAGCGGCAACCCTCACGCATTTTTTATTTTCCGGTTAGTAAATCCTCCTCCAGTTCCCGCTCTAGGGGGTGAGAGCAATTCACGGTCAAGGCAACCGAAGTCATACAAGGATGAGGAGGATCTATGAACCGGACGACACTATTCATTGGCACACTGCTGCTGAGCAGCACCATGGCGACGCCCGCACTGGCGGCGCACGCGTCCAGACCGGCCAGCGTTTCAAGGGCCGACAAGTCATCACCCAAGAACCATCCCGAAGCTACGTCTGAGGCGAGATGCGGACGGTGCGTTGCTGCCAGCGGCAAAGGTTCGGCAGCCGCAACCACCCCGAGATTGGGACACGTGTTCGGCGGGAAACGTTCAGAAACGCAGCATCTCCCGAGTGTCGAAAACGACCACCGCATCGCCGTCGGCGGCCGGGCAAAGCTGGATCAGGATGATCGTCACCGTTTCGACATGGACGATCGGCGTCATGACCGGGACCATGATCGGGATGGCCGTCATCACGACTTTGACAATGGCCCGCGCCACTGGCATTTTGAAGAGCGGAACGTGTCGTTCCGCGGCCACGAGTTCGCCCACCGGACCTGGTACGTCCACGGCGTCGCTTACCACCACTTCTACCAGCATTACTACTATCGCGGAATCGCATTCGATGTCTACGCCCCGCACTACTACTACACCCCGGCTTTCTACGGGTGGGCGTATGCTCCCTGGCGTGCGCCGGTGGCATGGGAATGGGGATGGGCAGGCGATCCATGGTACCGGTACTACGGTGGATGGTTCCACCCTTACGCGGTTTACAACAGCGCTTCGCTGTGGTTGACAGACTACCTGCTGGCTCAGACTCTTGAGGCAGCCTATGAATCGCGGATTGAAGCCGCAGCTGCCAGGTCCGATGCCCAGGTCGCCGGCTTCACGCCGATGACACCAGAAGTCAAGCAGGCGGTCGCGGAGGAAGTCCGCCGGCAACTGGCGCTCGAGAACTCTGAAAGGGCAACCAGCAACCAGAGCCTGCCCGATCCCGGATCGAGCGGCGTGGCACGGATGATCAGCGATCACACGGCTCACGTTTTCGTAACTTCCGACAGCCTCGATGTACCTTCTACCGACGGAAGGTGTGATCTCTCCGAAGGCGATGTGATTCAACTCAGCGGACCGGTTTCATCCGATGCCATCACTGCGAATCTGATGGTTCTGGCGAGTAAGGGCAGCGATTGCCGCAAGGGAACCATGGTGACTGTAGGTCTGGCGGATCTGCAGGAGATGCAGAACCACATGCGTGCAACCATCGATCACGGGCTCGGTGAACTTCAGTCGAAGCAGGGGAAAGGCGGCCTGCCGGCAGCCCCGCCCGATGCCGCGAAGCCTCCGGTCCCCACCCAATTCGCCGCAATCGCGCCGCCGCCAGATCCAAATCCGGTGGCGACGAACAGGCAGTAGTCAAAGCATACCCATGGTGTAGTTCTGTTCAACACCTGGCAATTCCGGAGTGGGTTTCCTAAAGACGGAGGCCCACTCCAGTGGCGTTTGGATCGCTCTTTTGGCCCGTCCGTGCGACCAGTAAGTCGGTGCCTGAAACCTCGCTCAACAGCCGTTTAGATTTGCCTTCCCTGCAGCTTTCGACTGTGTCTCAGGGACGGCTTCGCGAAGTCGGATGTATTTACGAGTACATTCCACCACGACGTAAAACCGCCTTGTCTGACAAGTGCGTGCTCAGGACTGTCGGTTGTCGGTAACAAGGCAAATCCCTCCTCGAATCGCCGGCGAACGACGTCTCCGAAAGCTTCCTTCTAGCTGCCGGTTCCAGGGAACTCTCAGGCCACTCATTTTCCCCCGTGGATGGCGATCTTTCTGGATCCCCCAACTATTTGATCAATGCTTGAATTGTCATGCTCAGAAAATCCTAGTCCGTTCTTTGGGACGGCACAGCTTAGCGGGCTGGCAGACCAATGGTTGAACGGACAGGAATATGGTTGGTTTCTGAAAACTCGGCCAAGTTATAGCCCGAATCCATTTTTTGGGATATTTGTAGGAGATTGATTGAGCAGGGACTTAGGCACGGCCATTTCTTAGCCAAGCGGCCAAATTTTGGTCGTTTCGACAGTGTGTGTCAATACAAGCAAAACTTTGCCAAACGGCAAGCTGTTGCCCGTTTCCAAAAATTGTAGGGCCTTCCAAATTCTGTAGGGATCCGGGTGAATCTTCATCCCTCCTCACATTACCAGTTCAAGGCCGGCAAATGTATCTCACACTAGATCTGAAAACTGAGCGAAAAAGTTTACTACTCGGTTAATATCATGCACTAGCATCCTCGGATTTGGGATCGGGCCAAAGAAGCCGGCTTAGTGTTCTCAGGAACGATAAGATGCTCCGCTTTGGCGGAGTCGGATGCAGGCGCGCTCTTTGATTCAACTTCCGGGAGGGGTGATCGAGGTGTACTTTCGGGGGATGCTGCGACTCCCTCGTTCGATGATTCATGGCCTTCACTGTGATTACACCTGAAGAGAAGCAATACCCAACTCTTGCGGCTCCTGCGGTGCCGCCTTACGAGTAAACGTGACCGCAGCCATGTGCTCAACGCTATAAACACCGTCGGCGACACCCGTAGCCATGCGCTCAGCAAGCATCTGCGTTTTCCCGGACCCCGCTCCAGCTTCGAGCAAGATATTGGTCAGCAAATCCTCGCGAACCAGGCGGCGAGATTTCCTGATCGATCGAACGAGTGTCAGACATGGGAGGCCAACCTTCGGTATGCATCGAGTTTCGAATCGGATATCTTTACTTGCGCCTGCTGGTTCACTTCTTCTCCACACGCCTGAGCGTAGTCACAGTACATGCAGCCGCTCTTGTCCCTTGTTCGGACGAATTGACCATTGAGAATCAAATCTCGCAAGTCTCGAAGAACCGCGGAGACGGCTTCCCGGGACGGTGCAGAAATCCTCACGCGCTCCTGTCGTCCACGACGACTCGGGAAGTAATAGACGCCACCAGTGACCGTCGGATTCTTAGAGGGGTTTTTAGCAGTTCGGCAGCGGCCAACCCGTAGAGAGCGTGCTGAAGCAGACGCCCGCCCTGGAAAATACCTGTCCAGTTGGGCTCCCAGTAGCTGCCTGTCTTATAGTCGAGCACTTCGAAGGAGGCCTCGCCCACTTTGTCAATTCGATCGATGCGGCCGGCAATCCGGAAGGTGTTCCCGTTGCCCAGATCGATCTCAACCGCTTCCCTCGCGCTCGATATCCAGGAGCACCGCGTCCTCTGTCGAAGAAGAAAACACCCGCCCTTCTTCCAGGCCCACGACATAGAGGTGAGCACGCCCGGCATAACCGGATTGTGTAATCCTGCTGACATGAAGATGGCCAGGGCGAGGGCGTTCTGGAGCAACCTACAGCGAGGTTACCCGCTCGCGAATAAACCGGAGCGACTCCGACAGCGTGCATGAAAACTCGCCCAGAGCGCGCAATTCGCCAACATAGTCCTCTAAAGCCGCAGCTGCACGATGATCGAGCGCATTGCTCCGGGTCGCTGTACGTTGAAGAAAACCTAGAATGCCGTGCACCCCGCCTGTAACGGAACTCTGCCGTCTTGCGCTGGTAGCGGCAGGCTCGCCAACAGCGATGTGATCCAGCCCAGAATCTTCCCCGTGCGGTCTGCCTTCTCCGTTCAAGTCGGAGCGAGCGTACCAGCTATGGGAGTGCGGGCGGCACCGCGAACGGTCTCCAAAACCGTTGTCACGAGAGTTCGAGTCTCTCCTCCCATGCCAGTTCTGTGGCAGCGAAGGCGAAGTGAATAGCCAGGCGTCTCATAAGCGCCCCGTAGCTGGTTTGAGTCCAACCGCTGCTACCAACGGACGCGTAGCTGCTAGTGGGTATGTAGCCCGCGCCTTATAAGCGCGAGTCTGCGGGTTCGACTCCCGCCGCGTCCACCACTGCCGCCGTAGCTCAAGTGGGCAGAGCAAACGGCTCTTAACCGTGAGGTTGCAGGATCATGGCCTGCCGGCGGCACCAAGTTCGAGGACTGCGAGTGTGATGGTGCATATCGACCTTTTAAGTCGGATGGACGCGGTTCGAATCCGCGGCGGTCCACCATTGCGGTCGTCGTCCAAATGCACAGGACGCCGGTCTTCTAAACCGTGAATCCGGGTTGGATCCCCGGCGACTGCACCAGATGAACGCCGCTCTAGCTCAAGGCACAGAGTGCTTCGGTCCTAACGAAGAGGATGCGGGTTGAAGTCCCGCGGGCGGCCCCAGATGTTGCGCGGATAGCTCAGTCGAAGAGAGCGCGATCGTCCGAAGGTCGAGGCCGCTGGTTTGATTCCAGCTCCGCGCGCCAGTTTGAATGCCAGGTGTGAGTGGTCGAAACCGCCTCTCTTACAAAGAGGAATCGCCGCAGGTTCGAATCCTGCCCCCGGTACCAGTCTTTCGGCCCATAGCTCAAGTGGCAGAGCACGCGATCGATAATCGCGAGGTTGGATCTTCGAGTGATCCTGGGCCGACCAGATTTCGGATGCGGGCGTCATCCAACGGTAGGATGGGATCCTTCCAGGTTCCTCATGCCGGTTCGAGTCCGGCCGCCCGCTCCATACAAGTACGGCAATTGCCGATCTCGGACACATGTAACACCTGTCACCCGATTTGCAGTGAAAGGGTGCAGCAAATATGAGGGCGCTTCCAGTTCATGTTGCACAATGTGTCCATGGTTTCTCGTGCCCTCAGCCTGTTGCTTCTCCCTGTGCTGGCCGTACCGGTTTCAGCACAAACCCCGACAACACCAGCCGCACAGCAGGCGCAAAAGCCCAATTATCCACCGCCGCCCACCCGCGATCCTCACACTTCAGGCTACGTACACGCCAAAGAGCTCCCCGACGGCACCGTGCCTTCCGCCGAAGCCGACGGCAACTTCATCCTCGGCCCCACACACCCCGTGGCCCCCGAAATGGCCGCTGGCCCGGCAACTCCCCACGGCACGGTCCTCGAGTTCACCATGAGTTCCGTCGACAGCAAGTTCTATCCCGGCCTCATGCGCGACCCTGGCCCCCTCGGGACGCCAGATCCCAAGGATCCCGCCAAGCTCATCGTCACCAGCAGCCATCCCGCGCCCTGGGTACGCAAAGTTGGCGTCTATGTCCCCGCTGCATATGTCCCCGGCTCGACCGCGCCTTTCATCATCGGCGCCGACGGCATCGACCGCGCACTTTTCACCGCGCTCGACTCTCTCATCGCCGCGCACAAGTTGCCCGTGATGATCGGCATTTCCATCGGCAACGGCGGCGGCGACGCGCAGGGCAGCGAGCGCGGCCTCGAGTACGACACCATGTCCGGCCGATACGCCGGATTCGTCGAGCAGGAGGTTCTGCCCCTCGTCGAAGCCCGGGCCCACGTTAGACTCACCCACGATCCCGATGCCCGCGCCGCCACCGGCGGCAGCTCCGGCGCCGCCTGCGCCCTCATCATGGCTTGGTATCGCAACGACCTCTACCACCGCGTCCTCGCCTACTCCGGCACGTGGATCAACCAGCAATGGCCCTCGAACCCCGAAACTCCACACGGCGCCTGGGAGTTCCCCGAGCACCTCATCCCCAACTCGCCCGCCAAGCCCATCCGCATCTGGATGGAGGTCGGCGACTCTGATCTCCTGAATCCCAACGTCATGCGCGACGGGATGCACGACTGGGTTCTTGCAAACGAAAACCTCGCCCGCGCCCTGGCCGCAAAGCACTACCACTACCAGTTCGTATTCGCGCGGAACGCCGGCCATGTCGACCACGCCACCAAACTCCAGACCCTGCCCGAAGCCCTCGAATACGTCTGGCAGGACTATCACGCTCCAATCCGCTAGAGGATGGAAGCGATTCGGGCCGGTAGGCGCAAGTTTCCAGCCGCATCGGCCAGCTGCGACGTAGACGCTTGGTTTAGCGTTGGATGAGTGCCTCGTCATGGAGTCGTCAGATGAACTCCCTTTTATCTATCGGCGAGTTCGTCGTTGGTGCCATCCATTAGCAGTCGACCCAGCTGCTCGAGATTCTGGAGTTCCGCCGGTACTCGGCTAATCACCAAGAGAAATCGCGGGCTTGCCTGCCAATCGTTCGCTGATGTGTTCTCCAATGCGGTCTGCGAAGCTACCTTGTTGCCCGATAGTGGCGTTCAGCAAAACAACTGCGGCGTAGTCGCCCTTCGGATTGAAGAAGGCATAGGCGCTGTATCCGCCCGTGGCGCCGTTGTGCCAGAAGTCGCCGGTGGCGGGATTGTAGAGCCATGCAAGCGCAATCTTCTGGGATGAATTCATCCCGCCAAGAGCGTCGGCATGGAGTTCGTGATCCTGTACGATTGCGGCGGAGATCGTACGGGCGGCAGCCGACGCGTTCACAGACTTGACTTGGTCGGGATGGAGATTGGCTTCGAGGTAGGTCAGCATGTCCGATGCGGTGGATCGAATCGCGCCCGCACCCGCAAAAGCATCCAGGTCCCATGCGTGTGCCGGGCGATGGTCTCCTGTATGACCAGGCAGAAAGCGCGCCTGTTGCTCAGGCGAAAGCACGATCGCTGTATCATGCAATCCCAGCGGATCGAGCACCTCCTCTTTCAGGAGCTGTGGATACGGTTCTCCCCCGCGGACAGAGAGCGCTTGACCCAGCAGCCCAAAACCATAATTGCTGTAGAGGAAATCTGCTTTGTCCGGTCGTTGGTCACCATGCTTTGCCAGAAAGGCATACATATCTGCCGCGCGATAATCAGCGTAGGGATTGCTCTCGTCTGCGGGCTTGAAGTTGTCAGGCATACGCGGTAGCCCCGAATGCTGGGTTGCGATGTCAAGCAAGGTAATCTCAGGGCCAGCCGGCTTTTGTACCGCGCCCGTCGGGAGCAGTTCGCGTACCGGGTCTTCCAGCTTTACCTTGCCCTGTTCCACCATCTGCGAAAGGATCAGGCCGGTAAAAGTCTTTGTGATCGATCCAATCTCGTAAATGGAATCCTGCTTGGCCACACCGTATTTGAAGAATCGTCGCACGCCATGATCCACCACGGCGATCGATACGCCGGCACCTGTAGAAGGCGCAAGCTCGCCGGACTTCAACGCCACAACCAGGTCGCGACTAAGCACCGATTCGAGATCTGCCGCATGAACGGGCGCCACTGCTGCATCGAATGTGGGAGGCGGAATGGGCTTTGCGGCGATCTCTTCCTTCTGCCGGGTGAGCGTCAAAGGCAGAGAATTGTCGTTCTGGGTCCAAGTGCCTGCGAGCGTATTGCCGTCAGTGGAGAGCTTGCTCGAGTAGTGCCCCTTGACAACCGGAACGTCGAAAGCGAGATCATCGCCACTGAATGTGACGACCTTGCAATCGAGTCCCATTGCATGCTGATCAAGACTGTCGAGGGAACAATATTCCTTTCCGTTCTGATCGCTCTTGATATGCACCTGAATGCGAAGGGACGCCCCACCCGCTTGCAGGCTGCCCAGCCAGATGCCATCAACGCGCGAGGGCTTCTCCGCGGCCACAAATGTATCGCGGGTGAACACGAGCGGCATGGGATTGCCCTGGTCCCATGTGCCCGTAAGGGTTTTGGCGTCGGCAGAGACAGTTCCCTTCCATGTGCCATGCACGATCGGGACGGAAAAGCTCAGAGTTTGGCCATCGAACTTGAAGTCTGCGCAGGCCAGCCCATTGGCGCCTTGATCCGGGCTGTCCATGATTCCGCTGAGCGGTCCCGATGGGTCGAGTTTCAGATGGAGCCGAAGGTGCAATGGGCCAAGCGTTCCCGCATAGTCGCCGGAGACCGATGAGGTGGCTTGCGCTCGTGCACCAGATGGAATGGCCGCAAGGATGCAAACGCCGAGGAATGCACACAACGTAATTACGGAGGCGCGATAATTGAAAAGGGTATTTCGGGTCGCGAACACGAGTGCTCACCTTTCCTTTGATGGTTACTGCGATGCGAAGACGAAATCTTCAATCCCTCAGAGTCTTTGCTCCGGCGAGTGCTGATTTGGATCTTCGCGGAACGCATTCAGTTCATCGATTTGCGCCTGAAGTTTCTCGGCGGCTCGGCGGTTTAGTTTCCAGACAGCGAAAAAGAGGGCAGGTATGATTCCTTGCGATGCAAGAACACTGATGACGAGCTGACCTAAGTTCCCTGGGTGAGCCGCCCGCTGGCTTGCTATCGATCCGATGGCAAGCACCGAAAGTCCAGGCACGAACGGCAGCAGGTACCACGACCAGACCGTTCGCAATGCGTCACGCTGGCGTTCCAGTGATTTCCGGTGGAACTCGATGCAGGTGCTCGAGCCAAGGTCGGCTGGCGCGGGTCGTCTTGAAGCACGCCGATGAAGCTGGTACATCACGTAAAGAGTACCGGCAATGATCATTCCTGATCCGAGGCGAACCAGTAGCGTGCGGATCCGCCATTCGTAGAAGCCAAAAATCGCAATTACGGCCACCCCCGCTGCGTACTCCCGTAGATTCCGCCAGAATATCCTCCGCTCGAATTTATCCAGTTTCTTGCGGAATTGCTCGGGATGGATCCTCGGCGGCTCCGTGGGCTGGCTTTGCCACAGATTCTTCATTTCATTTGAAGGTGATTCATTGGTCATGTTCGCCTCCGGCTTGAAATCGGCGAATGAGAACGTTCTTGATGCGATGCGCCTTGGTGGCTACGTTGCCAGGGGAGAGGCCCGTCACTTCTGCAATTTCGTTTGCGTCCATGCCCTCCAAAAATAGAAGAATCAACTGTCGATCGACCGGCTTTAGCTCGCGAATCAGCGCAATCAGCCGCTCCAGCGCCATGTGTCGATCGGCGACAGTTGCGGCGTCAAACCTGTTGTCGGCAAGATCCACCTCATCGATGCTGATCAGTTGCCGCGCTTTCGCCCGACGATCGGCGTCGACATGGGATGAGGCCACGTTGTGGGCTACGCGATAGATCCAGGTGCGCAGCGAGCAACGCGCATCAAAGGATTCAAGGCTTCTCCACAGGCCCAGATGAATATCCTGCAGCAGGTCGCGACGTGCCTCGGGGTCGGCTTCGTATGCTCGCGAAAGGCGGTCGAGCGCAGGTCCATGTGTGCGAACCGCCTCCTCATAGAGGTCTTCGCGGCGTGCCATAGTGTGAGGATTTCCCCTTCTATATAAGGTAGTCGCTGAAGCACGACATTTCTTACAGTAGTTGGAAAGAAATCATCTGAACCGCGGCAGTCGACGACTAAGGAGCCGCGGGCACTACGCTGAGAGTCACGCTGGAAGGATACCGGGGCGAGTGGTGCACTGCGTTGTGCGCCACAGCCGGGCGAGCTTCGTCGTAATTATTCCCGCAGGTATTCAGGTTTCGGTCGTAGCGTGGGAAGTTGCTGCTGTTGATCTCCATTCGGAGCAGGTGACCGGCCGGCATAGTCATTGCAGCCTTACGTGCGGTATGGTGTGGCAATGCACGACAAGTTCTTAAGGGTTGTTCGAACGCTTGAGACGGACTACGAACCGTACGGCAAGGTGGAACTGGATGGCTCAGACTGCTCTTGTGGTTGCCGGCATTTCGTAATGCTGGCTGGTAATGCTAACGAGAATTGGGGAATCTGTGCGAATCCCGAATCACCAAGAGCCGGGTTGCTCACGTTTGAGCATCAGGGATGCACCAAGTTCGAGCCCATTTTGCTCGATCGCACATTGACCGATGCCCAACTCAGGAGCCTGATAGCAGAAGCCAGCGAGATCCTGAAGGACCGTCGACGTGAGCGGGTGGACTCACCTGTACCTGAACAGACTTTTTTGCCGGATGAGCACGGTGAATTCATGTACGACGTGAAGACCTCGTATTTTCCCAACATCAAGGGCCACACTCCTGCGATATTCCGGCTTGAACCTCACGACGGTGCTTTCGTCGCGGTTCCACTTGCTTCACGAATGACTGGGGGAAGCCGGCCGTCCGTCATGGGCCGCTATCCCGCAAAGAATGGTGAGGCCTTCAAGATCGTTCGTGAAAATGGGGAGCACTCCTATCAAATTCCGTTCAACGGTACGATTTACAACTTAAAGCAATTCGCAAATCTGTGGGATGTCGGAATCTCCGGGCTCGAAACGCTCCGCCGGCTTCTAGAATGCGTGGAACCTGAAACATTCGAGAAGATCACCACCGATGCGCGTCTTCGATTGAAACACCTCAAGAGGTTTTTGACCGAAGCTCAGGACCAGCTGCAACGCTGGCGAAAACGCGAGTTCTCGGTCCACGAGAAGCCCGCGAACAGGAAGGAATACCGAGAGATGTTGAAAGATGCTGAGGAAGAGACAGAACGGCTTCCGAATCGGATCACCGATCAAGAAGCATACATCGAATGGCTGAAGGGCGTTGATCGCACCGCTCCTAACCTTCGATATGTGCCCCCACCGCCTCCGCGGCAACGGGCAAAGGACAAGAGATAGACCAAAGCAAGCTCGAAAGATCTGGCTAGAGCGGGTCTTGGGACGTTAGAAGTCCAATATGATTCGCCCCGGCACTCCTCCCTATGTCCAGGACTTTTGCAACGGCTGCGAAGTCAAGATTGTCGTTTCCTTTGACGAAGATCACCCGGTCTGCGCGAGCGGACAGAATGGAACTCAGGCGGACACCAAGTTGGTCGATGCTCACGTCTTCTTGGTTGATTTTGTAGTGCAAGAGTCCATTGTGGACACTGATGATTTGCACGACAATGGCAGTTTCGGATTGCGGATTCGGATTTGTGGATCGCTGCGGCAACGTGGTATTCAACCCGTGAGGCAAGACTGGAGCAATGACCATGAAGATTATTAGCAGCACAAGCAGAACGTCGATCATCGGAGTTACGTTGATTTCCCCGTGCAGCTGACCTGAGGTATTACCATTCTCGATCGCCATTGCACAATGCCTCCCTCGATTCTTTAGTTCCCGAAGGACCCTCTGCAGATATATCGGTGATCAAAACTGCGACTTCTTGTGCTATAGACACCGCAGAAAGACAAATGGTTCCCGACGGAGGAGCGAACTTAATTACAGGATCCGGAGCTTTACTTTAAGATGTCGCCCTTCAGCTATGCGGATAAGATCAAGAAGCCGATTCTGCTGATTCAGCGGTGAGGCCGAAGATAACCAGGAACCTTCCTCGTCCAGAGGTGAGCGGTTCTACGAGGCGCTCAAGGGTCAGGGAGCGACGCCGTCGGATTCCAGTCGCATTGCCGACATATCGAGACTAATCGTCTGCTTCGATTTCTTAGGCATAGATCGCACGGCGATTAGCGCGAATCCGGGGCAGCACTTTCCAACCGACAGGGAATCCGACTACGACTTCTCGCAAAACGACCCGATAGGCCGTTGGAGCGCACAAGAGGGATTAGAAGTGAAGCATCCGCCCTGCATTTTTTGTGACAATGAATCGGGAAGCCAGGAGCATCTCTGGCCGGACTGGATGTATAACCTCGTGAAGTTCGCGCCAGTCAACAAGCAGGAGGCGGACGACCCAATCCACTTCGGACAAGATCCCGAACAGACGATTGATACCGTTTGTGGAGACTGCAACCACGGCTGGATGAGCCAAATTGAACAGAAGAACGTTTCACGGCTCAAGCCTATGTTGCTCAATACTCCGATAACGCTCGACCCTGGCGGAATGAAAGATCCTGACAGAGGGGGCGGTCCTCCGGGCGATGGTCGCGGAGTCCATCAAACCCCGAAACAACAACGAGAACTTTTACACGCGCCAAGAACGTGTTGCGTTTAAACATTCGTTGGCGATTCCAGCGAGGACGCGAGTTTGGGTTGGCGCCCTCATCAATTCGGACCCGGACGAGCATCTGGACTGAAGATCGCTGGACAGTGCCCGACTCTCGGATAGCTATCGGGATGGACGACGCAAACCGGAGCTGAGGAGTCGGCCGAGTGTGTCCCAAGAGTCGCGCGATTAAGCAGGAACATACGTCAACCTGATCACAGCCTCGCCAATTCGATCACTGGACACAAGACGGAGCCGCGGCCGGGGACCGGCGAAGAATGGCTGGCCAGACCCGAGCACAACGGGATGGACGTAGAGCCGATACTCATCAATTAGGCCAACATCGGTCAGTCTCCCTGCCAGGTTGGGTCCGGCAACGTTAATCTCCCCATCCAGCTGAGCCTTCAGTCGACGGATCACTGCCTCGAAGTCATCCCCGATGAGCGTGGCGTTGGGGCCCACCGACGTCAACGAGCGCGACACAACCCACTTCCGCTGGCTCCGCCACACCGCCGCGAACTCGCGATCGTCGGCGTCCGAATCCGGTTGGTCATCGTCCCAATAGCGCATGATCTCGTACATACGGCGGCCGTAAACCACGTCCGTCAGGCCGCTCGCCCATTCGATGAAGTGACGAAAGAGCGCAGGATCGGGTGGCCCAATCTTCATGTGGTCGACGTAGCCGTCGAGGGATTGGTTCAATGCATACACGAGCTTCGCCATGCTCCAATATCTCCGCTGAAGATTCTTCAGAATCGCCTGAGCCGACGTTGCGCGACGAGGTCCCGATGCCGCCGGAATCGGAGCGGAAGGCGGGATCCATACCTGTCGGGCCCGAATCCGTGCATTACTGCATAGGTGCCGGCGTCCCGTCGGACCAGTGGCCGACTAAGACCATCATGATCGTCATCCGTTCCTCAGGGTCATTCGCTGCAATAACAGGCGAGCCCGGCAGTTGAGCTCCCCAGCTTTTGGCCGAGTCGCCCGGAACAAACCACATGAGATGTGGATGCCAGTTCCTGGCGCCGTCATTCAAATACTGCTGCTTCGACATCATGTAGCACATCGCGCCTGGCTCCGGCAGCGGCAGTTCCTTGTTATCAAACGCGGATGTGACGGCCTGCGCTATCGCCGCCTTGGAATTTCCGGCGATCACCAGTCTGGCCTTCATCTGCTGAAGGGGAACATGGCTCCGTGCGGCCGCCGCATTCAGGCAAATCGGCGATCGATTCTTGGGATTCCAAAACTCTGAGAAATCGGTGGAGGCGGCAAACGCCCGCTCCACCAGGCAGACGAAGCCATTACCGCCCTTGACTGCCGTCGTATATCCGTCCCGTCCCAGCACCAGCACTTCGGCGCCATCCGATATGGATTTCGGTGCCGCAGTGCGAGCCAGCGCGATCTCGGCATCGCGATCGGCCATGAGGTACTGATCAATGGGGGCCATACTGGCATAGGGTGCATTGGACTCCTGCCCCTGCGCCAGATGTGCCGCAGACAGCGCGGCAAACAACGCGACGGCCGATTGCGCGATTGTCCTGAGAGACCTCCTCTTCGTATCCATGGTTTCTCCTGATGGGGAATCTCCCGGCGCAGAGAGCTGGCGCTCCGGGTGGATACCTTGGTATCAACATATTCTGGTAGTGTCAATGCCGGTTCGCAACAAAGACCAGATCCTTGGGAAAAGGGAGGCGAAGGCTCCACAATGTGCTGTTCCCGTCGGGCCTCCCGTCTTCTGATGTTGGAGAATGCTAGCCATAGAGAAATGCTGCCCACCTGTTCCCCAATATGCTGCCAGGTGAAAAAGGGTCAATGAGCACACTGGAGTCAACAGTTAAAAACTGGGTCGCCCGGATCGCGAGATACTGGCCGACTTCACGTTACAAATCCGAGATCGATGAGAGATTTGGCGATGATGTTTGCCATTGGATCCGGATCGCGTATTCATGCCATAATCCAATCCCGCCACTATGTATTGAGATCGCTCTTGACATCCCTAAATATCTAGGGATACATTTAACCCTACGCCAAGTTGTTTAGGGGTTAAGGATGGCCAAGAATGACTTGCAGGGCGCCCTGGATCTTCTGGTCTTGAAGACTCTTTCTCAGAGGGGCGAGCTTCACGGCTACGGCATTGCGCTGCATATTGAGAGGGCGTCTGATGAATTGCTTCGTGTGGAGGAGGGATCGCTTTACCCGGCTCTTCATCGCATGGAGCAAAACGGCTGGATCAGTTCAGCCTGGGCGGAGACAGAAACGGGACGCAAAGCGAAGTATTACAAGCTCAGCGCGGCCGGCAGAAAGCAATTGCAGGCAGTGGAGCAGGATTTCGAGCACCTGGTCAAAGGCGTTCGCGCCATCCTGCGGTACGCGTGAGGTAAGCATCGTATGGCACTGCTTCGACGCATTCGAAATCTGTTTTCCCGGGTCGAAATAGAACGCGAGATCGACGCGGAACTCAAGGCGCACATTGATATGCGCACCGAGGACAACATCGCAGCGGGCATGACTCCCGAGCAGGCGCGCCGGGAAGCCTTGATTCGGTTTGGCAATCCCGCCGCCACCAAAGAACGTGTGGCGAGTATGGATGTATTACTGGTCATCGAAAGCATCTGGGCCGATGTGCGCTTTTCCTGCCGGCAGCTCATCAGCAACTCGGGCTTCGCCACCACAGCAATCCTGGTGCTCGCTCTCGGAATGGGAGCCAGTGTGGCCATCTTTTCGTTCGTTGATGCTGCACTGATCAACCCTCTGCCTTACAAAGACCCTGGCCGTCTCGTCAGCGTCTATGAAGTCGTCAACACCTGCCCGCTCTGCAATATCTCCTACATGAACTATCAGGAGTGGAAACGGAGCAATCTGCCGTTCAGTTCTATTGAAGCCTGGGGCTGGGCCTCCTATCTCGTGCGCACGAGCGAGGGCACCGAACCGGTACAAGGCGCTCGCGTCAGCGACGGCTTCTTCCGGACCCTTGGAGTAACGCCCATACTGGGGCGCAATTTCTATGTGGGCGAGGACAAGCCCGGCAGCCCTCACACCATCCTCATTACGTATGGGTCTTGGCAAAAGCGCTTCGGGAAAGACCCAGGCGTGGTCGGCCGGCAAATCGTGTTGAACAACATTTCCTACACAATTATTGGAGTGCTGCCCGAAAACTTTCATTTTGCTCCTATCGGCGCCGCCGAATTCTGGGCGGCCCTCAACGATCCGACTTCCTGCGACGAGCGGCGCGGCTGTCACGGTCTTTTCGGCCTTGCGCGGCTTAAAGATGGCGTTAGTGTGCAAACCGCCGCCACTGCCATGGAGACGGTCGCACAGCAACTTGCAAGACAGTACCCCGATTCCAATCGCGATCTGGGAGCAACTGTCACCCCGTTGAGTGATTCCATCGTTGGGGATATACGTGGCGTTCTTCTTGTGCTGTTAAGTGGAGCCGCTCTGCTCTTGTTGATCGCGCTGGTCAACGTCGCCAACCTTGTGCTGGTTCGCGCTGAGAAACGCAAACGTGAGACTGCCATCAGGGGCGCTCTCGGCGCATCCAGAGCGCGCTTGCTGAGGCAGTTCGTCACCGAGGCGCTGGTGCTTGTCAGCGCGGGGTCGGTTTTAGGCGTCGGAGCGGCATATTTTGGAATGAACCTGCTCCTCAGGCTCATTCCTGCGCAACGCCTGGAGGGAATGCCGTATCTCCTCAATCTTGGACTGAATCCGCCGGTCTGCGCATTCGCTGGACTGTTGTCGCTGCTTGCGGCAGCAGTTGTTGCTGTCACGCCGGCTCTGCGGATCCAGCACCGCAATCTGCGCGGGGATCTTGCGGATGGCGGTCGCGGTGCAGCGAGCATCACATGGCGCCGCATCGGATCGCGCTTTGCGGTACTTGAGCTCATTACGGCGGTCGTTTTGCTTGTGGGTGCCGGGCTATTAGCCAAGAGCTTCTACCTGCTGCTTCATGTCGATCTGGGTTTTAAGCCCGATCATCTGGCAACCATCATCGTGGAGGCACCCAAATCCTACGCCGATGGCGACAGGCTGATGGTTCTCGAGAGGCAGGTAGTAAGGGAGATCGGGCAGCTGCCGGGGGTGAAAACGGCCGCCATCTCCAGCCACTTGCCGGTCCGGAGTTGGGATGGCGGAGTCTGGATCGTTGTGCCCGGCCACCCCGCGACGGAAGCTCGCAATGACCTGCCGGAAAGGGACGTCAGCTTCGGTTATCTCGAAACGCTGGGCGCACGACTAATAGGTGGGCGCTACTTCACCGAACAAGAGGACGATGGGAACAAGCGCCGAGTTGTTGTCGTGAACCACACGCTCGCCAAGCAGCTCTTCCCCGGGGAAAACCCCATAGGCAAGCATCTTGCGTATAAAGACGGACACGACACTATGGAGGTCATTGGAGAAATCGAGGATATCAAGGAGGGCCCTCTCGACACGGTCAGCCGTCCGGTCATCTACGTCCCTTTCAGCCAGGACTCCTCACGATCGTTCCACGTCGTTGTGCGAACCACGCAAGCAGAACAATCGTTGCTGCCCACCATTGCCTCTACTGTTCACCGGCTCGATCCAAGCCTTGCGACCACAGATCCAGCAACCATGGCCCAGGTCGTCGACGATTCGCCGTCGGCGTATCTTCATC
Source organism: uncultured Acidobacteriota bacterium (assembly GCA_963730805.1). Taxonomy (GTDB): domain Bacteria; phylum Acidobacteriota; class Terriglobia; order Terriglobales; family Acidobacteriaceae; genus Telmatobacter. Next base: position 230,979 of record CAVSTL010000010.1, read on the forward strand.
GCGCCTCTGCGTGGCTGGCCGGGACCTTCGGCGGCTTGGCTTTTCTGCTCAGTGTCGTGGGACTGTACGGCGTCATCTCCTATTCTGTTAGCCAGAGGACACGCGAGATCGGAGTGCGCATGGCGCTCGGCGCGGCGCGCGGCTCCGTATACAACATGGTGCTGCGAGAGGCCGCGCGGCTCACCGCAACAGGAATCGCTGCGGGCTTGATTTGCTCGATAGCAGTTGCCGCTCTGATGCGCAAGCTACTCTTCGGCACCCAAGCCTGGGACATACCTACACTGGTCGGAGTGGCGGCCTTGCTCGCCGTCTTTGCATTGTTCGCAACCTATCTTCCCGCACGGCGAGCGGCATCGGTGAATCCCATCGACGCATTGCGCGCGGAATAGCCGGGCCATGTTGAGCATTGCGAACGGGCCAACTCACTCAATGAGAGCGGGTTGCTGGCTCGAAGCGGGATAGGTACCCAAAAACGCCCTTCTCGTCATCTGCGATATCGGTGAGTGCATAATCCGCCAACTCACTCGTCCAACCCGGATTGGTATCCGCCCGATTGCGGTGTTACACGGGGAAATTTACTGGATCTGGATTTCTTTCCGAACCGACACGGCGGCGATCCCGGGAAAATCCTTGGGGACCGGAAAGGTTACTTGCCGTCCAGCCAGCCATTGCAGCGCCCGCGGAATAATGGTCTGCACAGCGGCGCAGCGCATTCCCGCCGGCTGCACATCCCCCGGCCAGACATGGCCGTAAACCGAAACATAAACACGGCCTTTGCCGTAAGTGGTTGTCCATTCCACAGGCCACAACATGCCCAGTCCCGGCACAGTGTCCTCGGCATAGGCGAGCGCTTTGACCCGCTCCGCCGGACCGCGTGCATAAACGTAGACTTCTGAATCTGGAGTAAGCCACGCTTTCGGCATTCCAGCGTGGATTGGGTCGTCCCCGATTCGCGTTATCAGCCTATCGGCACGCGGGCCATGACTCGTGTCTCCGCCCTCGCCGGGGGCAATCCTCACCATCTCCCCATTCTTGCCCACACGAATCGAGGGACCATAACTCGCATCGCGCCAGCTAAGGCCAACCATGTCTTCATATTCCTTCCAACCGACAAAGGCATTTTCCGCCGCGTGGAAGATATACACGCCACCGCCGTTGCGGACGAAGTCCGCGAAGTCCATCTTCACAGCATTCGGCCAATCCGGCTTCGGTTTCACCCCCGTTAGAAGGCCATTCATTGCTCCTTCGTTGCAGGTCTGGATTACCACGTCGTACTCGGCAAATCGTGGCCGCCACGCTGCCCACGCTGCGGTGTTGGGATCCATCGGCGCGGTGCTGACCGAAACTTCGAAGCCGCCGGCTGCCTTCAAGACACCGCGCAACAGAACCGTAGTCTGCTTCCAGTCGTGGTTGCTGAATCCATCAACAATAAGCACGCGAATCTTGTGTTCAGCGGCATTGGCAGGACTGGCCCGGACACTGGCGACCAACATTCCGAGCTGGCAAAGGATAGCCCAGATCTTCATTCGAGCATGATAAGCGCTACGGCCAGGGGCATACCTATCCTCAGCGGATTCCATGCGCCTAGGCGACGCCAGCTGAAAGAAATCCGATTCCCCGGGTGGGTTCCTTCCGATTTGCCGTCAAGAGGCTAACAATATCTGCGCGCCTTTCGTGCGACGCCACTGAGAGGCTGGTCTCACCCCCTGCATTCGGGCAGCAGGTTATCGCTCGAATTCTGTATTTTGTTCTGGCACTCATATTCGTCCGGGATCTACAATCAGTCGACTTTCTATGACCAATTCAGGAATCGGAACGCCAGCCAAACGGCGATCTCTCTTTCTCAGGGTGTTGCTCTGGGTCGTCCTGTCGATCGGCGTAATCATCGCCGGAATTTCTGGCTACGCCTACTACGTGGCATATTCGGCACTCCCGCAATTGGATGGGCAGATGAAACTGCCGGGGCTGGCCAGCCCCGTCAAGGTCACGCGAGACGGCCATGGCATTCCAACCATCGAAGCCGCCAGCTTCGAAGATCTTTTCTTTGCGCAAGGGTTCGTAACAGCTCAGGATCGGCTGTGGCAAATGGACATGATGCGGCGCTACGCCCGGGGTGAGCTTTCGGAGATTCTGGGAGAGGACCTCGTAAAAGTCGACCGTGAGCAACGGGTTCTGGGAATGCTGGTAGCGGCCAAGAAGTCGCTAGGGATGGCTAACGTGCGGGACAGAAGCATTTTCGAAGCTTACGCACGCGGAGTAAATGCTTACATAGCGGTGCAAAGCAAGCATCTTCCGATCGAATTCACGATCCTGGGATATGCGCCCAAACCGTGGTTACCTGAGGACTCGCTCGTAATCGCCAATCAGATGGCGAAAGATCTCAACTATTCCTTAACCGTCTACCACGCACTGGATCGAGAAAGGATTTTGGCTAAGCTAGGGCCGGAACTCACTGCCGATCTGTATGTGAATCGTTCGCGGGTCGACCGCCCGCCAACCGTGATGCTAGAAAATGCGAATGAACGGGAGCAGCCACAAAAGGTTTCCCGCGAAAATGGCGATTCGAACGATGATCTTGCAATCGAGCATAATTCACCGGAGTTGATGGATTCCCTGGCAGTGAACGGCTCGAACGATTGGGTAGTTTCGGGCGCGCATACGGTCACGGGAAAGCCTCTGCTCTCGAACGACATGCATCTGGGACACCAGATGCCGAATCTATGGTACGAAGCCCATCTGCGTTCCGGAAGTCTCGACGTCGCCGGCGTGACCCTCCCGGGCATGCCGTGCGTAATTGTAGGACACAATCAGCGGGTCGCATGGGGATTTACGAACGTCGGCCCGAGCGTAGCCGATCTTTATGTAGAGAATTTCAATGCGGAAGGGCTATATCAGACGCCGAGAGGCTGGGTGCAGCCAGAGCATCGAAGAGAGACGATTCAGGTCAAGGGCAGGCCGGACGTTGTCGTGGACGTGAAGATCACACGGCATGGACCAATCATCACAGAGCTGGTTCCTGGCGAGTCACGCCCGCTGGCCTTGCGCTGGACTCTGTATGACGGTCTGCGATTTACCTTCTTCGACGTGAATCAGGCGCTGAACTGGAACGAATTCACAAAGGCGTTCTCTACCTTCGACGCCCCTGGGCAAAACGTGGTTTATGCCGACGTCGACGGAAACATTGGCTACCACGCTACGGGCAGGGTGCCAGTCCGCGCGGCGGGCGATGGCAGCTTGCCCGTCAGCGGAGCAGATGACGGGCACGAATGGACCTCGTACATTCCCTTTGACAACCTGCCGAGCATCTACAACCCATCCTTAGGAATAATTGCGACTGCGAATGGAAGAATCGCTCCGGACGGGTACCCGAATTCGGTGAGCAACGAATGGGAGGCGCCCTGGAGGACCGCGCGGATTTATCAGGTGCTCGAATCGGGGCGGAAGTTCTCACCGGCCGACATGTTAGCGCTGCAAACGGATATTCATTCCGAGCCGGATCTGTTTGCGGCAAAAAGCTTCGTATATGCGATAGATCATGCGTCGAACCCGCCAGCACGCGCGAAGCAGGCGGCCGATCTCATCCGCAATTGGGACGGGCAAATGTCTGCCCGCCTCGCGGCACCAACGATCACCGAGGCGTCGCTCGGTGAGTTGCGACGGCTGCTACTTGAACCCAAACTGGGGACAGCTCCTCCAGAAAAGTCACTCGATCCTGATTCTGAGGAATTCAACGATACCCAAACCAGTACTTTGAGTTGGAAAACCTACTCGTGGTTGTCGCGATCGGTATGGATTGAGAACATCTTGGAGAATCGCCCAAAGCGGTGGCTTCCCGAGAAATACCCCAGCTACGACGAGCTATTAACAGCTGCAGTCGTCGCTGCAGTGACGGAACCGCAAGCACCAAAAGATCTGGCGAGGTGGGAATGGGGTGCGGCAAATGCAGTAGAGATCCAGCACCCAATTTTGGGAAAGATCCCGCTTATCAAGAACTGGTCCGGGCCGGGAGTTAAGACACAATCGGGCAACGGCTACTCGGTCAAGGCAGTCACGCGACTCCATGGCCCTTCGGAGCGATTCACCGCCGATCTGGCCGACCTGGATCAGTCGACCCTGAATATCGTGACCGGGCAGGGCGGAAACTTTCTCAGCCCGTACTACATGGATCAATGGAAGGCGTGGTACGAAGGGACGACCTTCATTCTGCCGTTTAGCACCAATGCGGTTGCGGCTGCGAAGACCCATGAACTGACATTAGAGCCGGGACGATAACAGGTGGATTGAGCTTCTATTGGTTTGTAAATCCACCTTCCTCGGCGATGGACGCAATGTCGCGGGAACCTAGAGCAAAGCAAGCCAGACAGACAGACACGTCCATCTGGTAGTCGTATCCAGCCAGCGCGTCGCGCCCTTCCCCTCACGAATTGTCGTCAAAACGCTCCTCAGCCAAGACGCCTTAAAGTTAGGGCCGCGCGGACGGCCGCCGGCTCTTTACGCTTTTGCAGAAGCTCCTCTTCCATTGGGTTCAATTGTCGGACGATCTTGGTTTGCATAAACTCGATTTCCGTGGTTCAACTCTTCGTATGTCTTCTCCGGCGTAACGCCGTAGTGCTAGGCTTCTTCATGGCCGGTCTCCTTATCTCATGCGCCCTCGAGCGCGTCGATAACTTGGGAGCTTAACGCATCCCGCCGGAGACCGGTCTTCTCATCCCATCTGTATGCAACTGCCTAGAAGTTCGGCGCAGAGCATTCCTTGGTCGTTGTGGAAGGTTTGGAAACCTTTGGCGTACTTTAAGAGAGTGGAACGGCGATGAGGAGTATTCCATGGAAGTCAGCTCCCGGGACATGGAGAAATATCTCGCAAATCCCTCGCTCCGTATCAGCGCGGGATCTGATTGGGAACACCTGACCGTTCGAACCCGCCTGGAACCACCAAGCTGCCGTTACCTGCGGATTCCGGCCACACCAGACCCCTGGCTGGTACTCACAACTGGCGGCGGACCGCGGAAGACTGAGGTTCGAAATAGAAAGGGCTGGAGTAGCGCATTCAGCGGCCCCGGGAATCTCGCTTTGACTTCTCCAGGCAAGTCTACCGAAATCCGGTGGGCTCGAGGAGACGGAAGCGGTATTGAGACCATTCACGTTTGCATTGATGCGGCTCTCTTTCATCGGTTCGCAGCAGCGAATTTCACGTGCGACCCGACTCGGATAGAGATCATCGATGGCTTCGCTCAACATGACCCCCTGATCTCCTCTATCGTGAATTCTCTTGGGGATCAACTCAGGAGTCCTGACAGGGCAGGAAGGCTCTTTATCGATTCTGCTGCTCAAATGCTTGTTGCACAGTTGCTTCGCAAACATTGCGCATTTCCGCTCTCCCTTCCGAACGGGCAGGTACGGATGAGTGCCCGAAAACTTCGGTTGGTTAAGGACCATGTCGCTGCGGGATTATCCGGCAAGCTCACGCTCGAGGATATCGCTGCGAGCATCCACGTGAGCGCATATCATTTTGCGCGAGCCTTCAAGGCGACAACAGGCGAAACGCCCCACTCCTATGTGACCCGCCTCCGTGTCGAGCGAGCTCAGGAACTCCTTCGGACATCTTCTTTGTCTATGCCAGCCATTGCGCGACGCGTGGGGTTTTCCAGCAAGAGTCATTTTGCAGCGGTGTTTCTCCGATTGACCGGTATATCGCCTCATCGCTTTCGAAGCGTAACAGGCAGGAATGTGCATGACGAAGAGATGTAGCCGGCACTGATCGGAGTGGCCCGCGGAATTGCTCCTCATTTCACACCCACCACTTCGCTCCAAATCCTGTCTCTAGGGAACGTATCGTTCTCGAGCAGGCGGTCCTGCGCCTAACGGATCGAGAAGATGCTAGCCCTTGGAGACACAACAATCCGGGGTCGGTGAGCGGGAACCTCGAACACACTCAACTTCAAAAAAAAGAGCAGGAAATCGGCCGCCGCAGCAAGCAAATGTTCCGGCAACAGTCGTAGTGTCACAACGACGGCCAGAACCTGAGGAAGAGGAACATGCGCATGGCTCTAACACGCGAGCAGATTTCAGACCGCATTGAAATCGAGGACGTTCTGACGCAGTACTGCTACGCAGTGGACGATCGTGAATGGGATGTATACCGGGGTCTGTTTACCCCTGACGCCGTCATTGACGATCGTGTGACGGGAGGGATTCAGAGCGGCATAGAAGAACACATCCAGTATCTGAGCAGGGCGCTCTCCAAAATCGTGTTGTCGCAGCATGCGCTCTCGACGGTTCGTATAGATTTGAGCGGCGATGCCGCGCAGGTGCGGGCCCATTGCTCCTGCCCAATGGTGGTGGAGTTCGGAGAAGCGAAGAAGCATGTGTTCTTTCAAGGGCTGTGGTATCGCAACTCATTCGTGCGCACGCGTGAGGGTTGGAAGATATCACATCTCGTCGAAGAGGGGTATTGGACGTATAACATGCCACCCAATTTCGCGTTTTGATGCATGTGATTTCCAATATCAGGCCAGTCTTTCATGTTGGCGTTTGGCACTATACGATGAGCACTCGATGCAAACTGATCGGAATGGCGCTCGCGATCGTCGTGATCGCAGCGGGACGTCCGTCTGGCAATGCACAGGAACAAAAGGCTCCTGCAGATTTGCAAGATCCAGCTGTTGCATCGATCGAGAGCCTGAATATCCCAGGTGGAGACGCGGCACTTCCCCCGCTCTCAGACAGTGCCATCAACGTGGACTCCCCGTTCCGTCAAGCGCTATGGCATCACGGGATCGCACTTCGCCTGATCAATACCATGCGGTATGCTCAGAACACCCTTAAGGCCCCGGTTCCCGCGGATCGACAGGTCTACGTCGGTCAAGATCCGTTCGAGGGTGAGATGATCAACCCAATTCTCACCTGGGATCTTCGTCAAGCCGGTCTTAAGCATGCACAATTTGATTTGAGCGGTGTATGGCAGTGGGTGAGTTGGGAACCCGCAGGGCCGAAAGCGTTTGGCCTCTGGACGCTTTACTTTTACAAGGAATTCGGACGGGACCGAGTCGAAGTCAAGGCCGGATACAATTCGAATGACATCGAATTTGTCGGCATGCAGGTGGGGGGCTCAACGGCCAGCGGCGTGCAGGGAGTCTATGCTGTTTTGCCTTACGAGGTGGGAATGGCATTCTTTCCCTTGCCTGCCCCTCAATTTAATTTGAAGCTCAATGCGCCGATACGCGTGTATCTGAAGACCGGTCTCCAACGCAGCCTCGATGCCGCAGGAGGGCCGGCGACCGAGGCCCGTAATCACAGTGGACTGCGCTTCGCGCCAAAGGGTGACAAGCTGCTCGCAATCGAAGAGGCTGGATATCGGCGTCCATCCAGCGATTCAATACGTGCTATATGGTTCCGAGCCGGCTATATGCACAACAGCACGCGGTATCTGAATTCTGCCAACGGCAGATATGAATCCGGGAATCACGTCGAATTTGCGCTGATGGATAGCCAGCTTACTAGTTCTAGCATTGAGCATCCGGAGCGTGGTCTCTACATGGGCGCTTCAGCGATGACGGCGCCATCCCACTTTAATGCATACGATCGTTATTATGAGGCGAGGTTATACAAATTCGCGCCATTCGCATCCTGCCCTCAAGACGTTGCTTCGTTGGTCTCAACATTTACCCGCTTTAGCAAGAGTCTCACGGACTCACTAGTCGCGACCGGATCCAGCGTGTGGCGAAACAGCGCATCACTGACTGCCAGCTATAACTTCCATGTCGCTCCTGGGAACTATTTGAGCGTGGGGCTAAGCTATGTTCACGGGCCGGCAATTAAGCCTCGAGTTGATGACGCACTCACCTTCGCCGCGGTATACACCGTTTTCTTCTAGGGCGCCGGCCGAAGGGCAATCCCTGCATTTCGCGCTCGAAGCGTTTCTCTGCTACGGTGCACAGGATTGGCGTTCTAGAAGAGTGATACATCGCTATATCGCTCGTCGACACCGGATAAGTCCCCACAAGTCGGCATGGCAACTGGAAGCTCGTGACCGGTCCTCGGAGAGGATCGCCGTTGCCTAGGGCGCTTTCCCGGTACCGATGCGCAGGCGAATGGATCATTCGGAATGCAGGGTTCGTGCTATGTCAAGCTGAAAGGCACTGCGGATTGGCAGCAACGCGGCCGCCGCGAGGATAGCGATCAGCATGGCCATCGCTCCCACGTAGCTGATCGGGTCCAAGCCGCTGATCCCATAAAGCACACGCCTCAATATCTGCGAGAGTCCCGCGGTGATGGCCACTCCAGATATCAGACCGATAAGAACGGGCCAAGCGAATCGCCACAACACCGCGGTAAATATCTCGATGCGATTGGCCCCGAGCGCGAGCCGTATTGCGATCTCTTTAATCCGTTGCGACACCGCGTAGTTAACCAGACCGAGCAGGCCCACCACTGCGAGAAAGATCGCAACGCTGCCCAGCAAGCTGATGACCGTCGCAGTCTGTTCCACCGTGGAGACATTCTTGCGGAAGCCCTCCCTCATCACGGAGGTGAGCGTCAAGTCCCATCCCTATGACGCGAAGGGAGCTACTAGCTGCGCTTCTCCACAAAGCTGACTGCCCGCAACATGATTGCATTTGTTTCGATGACAGGCCCCCAGGAATTGTCGAATTCGCTGGAACCGCCGCGGAATCCGCTGGTGCCGCAAAGGCGCAACTCGCGGATGACCTTACCCAGGCGGGGGTTCACCCATTCGAATGCAAAAAAAGTAATCGGATGGTTTTCAATCCCCAGCGAGACAGCATCAGCATCGTAACAATAGCTGGCGGACGTGTTCCCTGGAATGGCGGCGCGCTGCTGCCAGTCCCACTCGAGAAGGTGGACGCCGTATCGGATCGGGACGGTGGTAACGAAACCGTCTTCGTAAACAACTTCGTACCATCCCAGAAGATCGGCGGTGTCCTGTTGGTCCCAGATGAGCCGGAAGCTTTCTTTATTCGACGCGGGCCTCGCAGCAGCATGGAGAAAAATCAAGCTGGTCGGGGAGACATTGAGGGAGATACCTGGCACGGCCGTTGGCAGGCGGGAAGGAACCTTGCCTTGTGTCCCTACCACGATCATGTGCATTTGATCGGCCACCTTGAGATCGAAAAGCATCGTGCCGCTTTTTAAAAAGCCCGTTTTCATCCCTCGCAGGTCAACACCGGGGAGCGGCGGATGGCCATCGGAGTTGAAATGATCGGAAATTTCGATCGGCAGAATGCTTGTTTCGGTCTGCGAGGGCGGCGTGAAGCCGCTGAGACGTTCGCGTATGGAGGGAACGAGAGACTGGACCCGGGCCGATAATTCTCCAGTAGTGGGTACGAAGCCGTTCCAGAGAATGTTGCTGCAGCCAAGGAAGGTGGCCATAAGCTCTTTGCCAAATCCGAATTCATTAGTGGCAAACCAGGCTGAAGGAGCGCCGCCCAACAGAGTGCTGCGCTGCCTGCGCGTGTCGTATTTGGTGACGGTATAGTCGAAATTCCCATAGACCTGCTGGAAACCCATCTGGTCGACGGTATCTTCGTTGAGCTTGGCGTTCCCGTAAGGAACAGTAGGGTCGTCCTGCCAGAACCAGTTGAACACCAGGCAATCTTTCGGAATGAGCCTTTCCACCTGCTCACGGGTCATGCCCCCGGGGGTGGAATAGGGAAATCCGTCGGGGGCTTTGTGTTTCTGCGGCCCGCGGCCCCGAACCGATTCAAGAAGCATATCGCCCCAGAGAGCGGTTTTGACGTTACGCGAGGCAAGATGGTCATGCACTCTCTTCACATCTCGACCATAGATCTCGCCGATGTTCGTGTCTTGGCATTGAGGCGAAATGCCGATGGGAAGGAAGAGCTCGTCGTGTCCGATGTGGACCATCTTTGGCCGAAGCAGATCGAGGTATTCGTCGTAAACATCGAAGACGAGCGGGTAAACATCATCATGCGCGGCACAGTAGATATCCGGCCACTTGTGCTCCGGAACCGCAGCGAATTTCCTATTTCGGGTAAGCAGGTAATAACTGTGGGTAAACGATGCAACTTCAGGAATTAACTCGATATGATTTTGGGCGATGCAGTCGGCGAGGCCGGCGACCTCGTCTTTCTCGAGTATCTCGCCGTCAGCCGTGTCCTGGTGAGACGAGTTTTGCTCCATGTCGCGGAAAGGATGCGGGGGGTAATTGCGAGCGCTGTAGTTGCAGTCGCGCACAAACTCAGTCCATCCGGCATTGAGTTCAGGATGGGTGTCCAGGCGCATACTTGCGCCCATTTCCATGATGAGCGTGTTGTATTTATAGAGTGCCATGAAGTCGCGGATAAAACGCCGAAAGAACGGGATGTTCTTGCGGCCGGGAAGATACAGGTAGAGGCCGCGAAAGGGCTTGTCGGGCCAGTCTCGGACATCCACGGCTGTAACCTGAAGCTGATTCTCCGCGCGGCGCAGCAACTGGCGCAGAGATTGAAATCCGTAGAAAGCGCCTCGGTCATCGCGTCCAGCGATGAGAACCAGGTCTTTCTCAACATGCAGCAAATAGCCTTCATCCGATTGAATCTGTTCGTGCGGGTAAAGATTCAGGCGGGCGCAGCATTGGCGTACGAGCGGGTTTTCGAGGCCGCCCATGACGATACTCGGGGTGCTCGACCCCACCGATGTGGTTGGCGTAATCCGCGGATGACGATCAAAGCGGTCGCTGAGTTCATGCATAAGGCGACGAGCGAGGAACAAATCTTGGTCTGAGGGGCGCGAGGGAACAAGGATGCGAACGCGCTCGTCGAGCACGAAGGATTCGCTTGTGGCGGTGATGCGCTGGGGTTTGGGAAAAATGAGGGAGCTTAGCCAGGTCTGATCACGGTCATCAGACAAGCCCGCAGAAATTCCGTTTTCCAGCCTTGACGTGGCGCCAATGATGGTCGAGGATGTAGCAGCGACTGCTGCGGTACTCAGAAATTCCCTGCGTGTGATTTTATTCATGGCAACGATGATTCTACGGTCTCGGGCGCAGAACTAAATATCTGTCCCGGCCAGCGTCCAGGTCCAATGCTGCCCCGCGTTCGGGGAGCACGGCTGCATCGTGACTTTGTCCTCTGCCACGGCCCCGGGTCAGAGATCACTGAAGTGCACAGAGAACATCAAGATGGTAGAGATTCCTCGGGAAGAAAAGCAGCAACGGACCGAATCTTCACCGCTTTGACAAGTCGCGAATCCAGATGTCCCTGAATTGCATGTTTCCTTCGCCGCCGGCATGCAATTGCAGAGCAATGCGTCCGTCGGGAGCGCCTGGCTCGGGATCGGTGAAATCCACCATCTCAACCCCATTTAGGCGCGAACGGTAGCGGTTTCCGACCAGTTCCAGAAGGTACTCGTTCCACTCCCCTTTACGCACCACGCCTTCATTCTCGGGCGCGGGCCACACCACCCATCCGCGCCCGTCTTCCGCATAGACACCTGCAGTGTGATGCATCATGGTGCAGTCAATCTCAAACTGCATCCCCTGCGTGGCATCCACCGAGTTCGGCTTGAAAGCCGTATGAAAGAAGACGCCGCTGTTCCCGTCGCCAACACACTTGAGGCGCAACGACAATTGGAAGTTCTTGTAGTCCTTCGCGGACTCGAGATAGCCGTAGGCCTTCGTGAGACCTTTGCCGTGCAGCACGCCGTCACCCTCGACGGTCCAGCTCTCGGCGCCCACAGGAGTCCATCCGGAAAGGTCCTTTCCATTAAAGAGCTGAACCCAGTCTTCCCCCGGAATCTTCTGGCTGGACGGTTGAGCATCTGCCTCGATTAGGTAGGCGCTGGTGAGCAAGGCGACAAAAGGCAAACATGAACACGCTCGCTCAAACTGAAGTAAGAAGAAACCGGCTGAAGAACAATACAGCACGCCCCTCACCCGCACCAGATCAGGCGATTGCCAATTATTGGCACAATCGGAAATTGGCCGATTATCCCACTGAAATCATCAGTCCAGACACAAAGGCCAAAACGACCCAATTCTCCTATGGACATTGCAAAGGACCAAGTGTTATCTTCTTTGCGATATCCAAAGGAGCGGCGAAATGAGCGCCGATAAATCTGAAGTTCTGCAGGGCACACTCGATCTGATGATCCTGAAAACGCTGCAAGTGCTGGCTCCACAGCATGGATTTGGACTTGCCAGGCGCATCGAGCAGGTGAGCGAAGATGTGCTGACACTTAACGAGGGTACGGTGTACACATCACTGTTGCGGCTCCAGCAGCAGGGCTGGATTGTCTCTGTGTGGGGTGTTTCGGAAAACAACCGAAAGGCCCGCTTCTATTCGATTTCGAGGCGCGGAGAGAAGAGGTTGGCGGTCGAAACAGAGAATTGGAAACGGTTTTCCGGGGTGATTGGACGTGTCCTGAGCCTGGAGGGTCAAAAATAGCCATGACCTCCTGGATTCTCCGCACAGTTTCTAAACTCGGTGGGCTCTTCCGGCAGACAGAATCGAACCGCGAGTTCAACGACGAAGTCGAGACGCACATCGAGTTGCTTACGGCGCGCTTCGTGGACCAAGGCATGACTCGAAAAGAAGCGGCTTGGGCAGCTCGGCGCCAATTTGGCAATGCGACACTCCTCGAGCAACGTCATAGAGAAGCACGGACGTGGTTGTGGGTCACCACCGTCTTCAAAGACATTCGCTATGGAATGCGCATACTGGCTAAAAGCCCAGGCGTCACGGCCATCGCCATCGCGTCTCTTGCGCTGGGCATTGGCGCGAACACAGCTATCTTTACCGTAGCCAAGTCTGCTCTGTTCGATTCGCTTGCGGTCCCTCATCCCGAGCAACTACGGCTCTTGGCCTACGCGCAGAGCGACCACTCCGTGATTGAAAATGACTGGGGCGACTTTTACACCGATGCGCAGGGACGCACCATTTTGGCGTCGTTCTCCTGGCCGGTCTACAAGCAACTGCAGCGCCAATGTCTAGACGTCGGCGAATTGTTCGCGTTTGCAGACTTTAGCCAGTTCGCGCATCTCTCCGCAACCATCGACGGTCATGCCGATGTCGTGACCGCGGAACTCGTCTCCGGCAATTTCTTTCAGAGCATGGGCGTTGCAACTGCCTTAGGCAGACCCATCCAGCCTTCAGACGACTCTTCGCCCGGTTCGGGAGCTGTGGCCGTCATCAGCGATGCGTTCTGGCAGCGGCGCTTTGCCCGTTCGCCTTCTGTAATCGGCAAAACCATTGATGTAAACTTGACCCCGATTACGATCGTCGGCGTTGCCCCTCCCGGCTTTACGGGCGCCTCGCACGTTCAGACGCCTCAAGATTTATTCATGCCGATCAGCTTTCAGCCAGTCATCTTTCCTCGCGAGAAGGGCTCACTGCTTTTAGACCCGGATACATGGTGGCTTCAGATCATGCTTCGCCAGAAGCCTGGCGTCACCCAGGAAAGCGCGTTAGCGTCACTAGCCGTCAGCCTGGATCAGGCGGTGCGCGCGACCATGGTCATAGCCAAGGATCGAACCGTGCCTCCGCTTCTATTGCTGCCGGGAGGCCGAGGATGGAACTATGCCGAACAGGAACTCGAACATCCCATGCCATTGCTTCTTGCCATCGCGGGTCTGGTTCTTTTGCTGGCATGCGTGAACGTAGCCAATTTTCTGCTGGCCCGCTTCTCATCGCGCCGCCGTGAGATCAGTGTCCGCATGGCCCTGGGCGCGGGCAGGATACGAATAGCGCGGCAGATGCTCACAGAGAGTCTCTGCCTTTCGACCATGGGCGGCGTCATGGGATTGCTGCTCGGTTATCTGGGTCGTAATATTTTGCCCCGCCTGTTTTCCAACTCATGGGGTCCTCTGGCTCTCAACACGCGATTTGACTGGCGTGTGTTCGCATTCACACTCGCGATCTCTGTTCTGACCGGGATCGGTTTTGGAGTCGGACCCGCTTGGCAGGCTGCGAGCGCCAGCGCGAACTCTGGCCTTAAGGACGGTGCAAAGACAGTTACACGCCGCCGCAAGGGGCACGCGGGCAAGGCACTTGTCGTTGTGCAGGTCGCTCTGTGCATGCTGCTGCTGGTCAGCGCTGGCCTATTCGTGCGGACGCTTGCCAATCTGGAGGACCTCAATCCGGGGTTCAATAAGAAGGGCCTTTTGTTGTTTACCATCGAGCCGCCGGTGCATCGCTATCCGGCTCCGAAAAACGTAGAGGTACTGCATCGCATTGAAGAAAGGATCACGTCGCTGCCTGGCGTCGAGACGGCTACGCTTTCCAGAGAAGCCTTACTGGGAGAAAGCGGATCCAACAGCGAATTCCTTCTGGACGGTCAGACCAAAGCCTCCGAAGGCAACCGTTCTATCGCCTTTAACTCCGTTGGACGATACTTCTTCACAACGATGGGCATTCCCATCCTGTATGGCCGCTCGTTCGACGCCCCTGATACGTCAACCTCTCGCCCCGTCGCAATCATCAGCCGGTCACTGGCGGAAAAAGAGTTCGCCGGCGAGAACCCCCTTGGTGCTTCCTTCCGCAGGAAAGAGGGCGGAGAACCGATCCAAATCGTCGGGGTATGCGCCGACGCGAAGTATGCCTGGATTCGCGACGATCCGCCTCCGACCTTCTACGTCTTATACACACAGGAAAAAGACCCGCGCGGCAGCATGACCTTTGAAGTGCGCACGCATGGCAATCCCCTCGATCTTGCCGGTGCAGTCCGCGGCGCGGTGGAGTCGATCGACAAGGACCTGCCTCTGATCGAAGTGCGCACGCAACAGCAGCAGATTGACGCGGCTGTAGCGCCGGAACGAAGCTTTGCTTCTGCGACCAGCGGCTTTGGCATTCTGGCGGTCCTACTTGCCAGCATCGGGGTCTATGGCGTCATCGCTGCTGGAGTGGCGCGCCGCATCAACGAAATTGGAGTCCGCATGGCGCTCGGCGCCCGCGCAGCGCAGGTGCTTCGCATGGTGATGGGGGAGACATTAGGCCTGGCATTCGTCGGCATCGGCACAGGGCTTTGTGCTGCGCTGCTATTGACCCGCTTCTTGAGTTCCAGGCTCTTTGGACTGAAACCGACAGACCCACTCACGTTGGTGACCGCAGGTTTGTTGTTGCTGGCTGCAGCGATGCTGGCTGGATGGGGGCCTGCGCGGCGAGCCTCTCGAATTCAGCCGGTGCAAGCCTTGCGACATGAATAGCGTCCGTTTACGCAAAATCTCCGAGTCTTAAACCGACCTGCTGGTGGGTGGCCACTCAGTCCATGAGCGCGTTGCCCTGTTTTCGCCAGTTGCGATTTGGAGCATCGTTCCTTTCGGTAGCAGGGTCACGACACAGGCGTCTACTGTAAGTTCAGGAGAATCGACCGATGTGTTCAACTTGGCCCCGTCTTGTGCTGGCTCGAACTGCGATGGGAGTTGCCCTGTTTGATGCTCCCGGAAGCTGGGGTCAAGTTACCGAGCACCCCGTCTTGCTGGCGCTCTCGAAGACGGATCACGCGTTTTCGATCGTCGACCCTGTGACGCTGAAGGTAATTGCGAAGATGCCGGTCGGGCCGGATCCGCACGAGGTGATCGCATCAGCAGACGGAACGCGCGCGTGGGTTTCTAACATGCTGAACACCCGTGTTCGGCCCGCTGCCCTCCTACACCCAACTCGGAATGGCAACTCTTCTCCCATCCGGCCAGGTGGCCATCACTGCGTGAAAACGGCACTGTAAGTGTGAACGGCAAAAGCGCCGCGGAAACTGAGAATCGGGCTGAGATCTTAAGAGAAGCGTGCAACGCACGGGCTACTGCCATCAAGCAGAGCAGTTCCTGGACCTCAACACCAAAATGGACCGACGTGCCCTGATGCGCGATCACGACGTCATCTACATTTATCGCGACACCATAGATGACACCGACATAAACGTGAGAAAGAATCCAAGACTTTTGAAGCCGTGGACCAGACATTTGATGAGCTAGAGTCGATCATCAAGACGGTAGCCAATATCAACGGCACAAATATGTTGGTGACGGCGGATCACGGGTTGCCGAACAATTCGGCGACCCGAAAAACCAGTATGGTTACGCCACTCAACCTAACGGTCTGGAATGGGGCGTCGTACCAGAAAACGTGAAGGATCACGTCCGCGGCATGGCCGAGAAAGAAATCATCCAGATTCAGACGACACCGCAAACCGAGGCCACCAGGTATCTTGTCGCCTTGTTTCGCGAACCGGGCGCCTACGCCCCGCCATATGCGGCGCGATGTCGCACGGCATCGCATGGGACGACAAGAAAGAGTGCTTGTTTCTGCTCACCAATTGCGGTGATTGCGTTCATGCCCACCGCCTGCGCCCCGACAACCTGACCAGAGATCCGGTCGTAACAGCGGCAAGTCTAATGGCCACGCACCATGACAGCGATTTCCCGCATCCGGCTTCAAGGATTGCGACGGAAGTCACAAAGAACGGCTGAAGGCAACCGAAACACTTCGCGTTTGGGACCTGCGTCCCTTGTGCAGGACCTCCCAGCTGAGATCTGAGCCGTCCCTTACAAGGTGACAAGGGCGCGTCGGTGCCCGGGGATATTCACAAGGCATTAATGCTTCCCCGATCGATGTCAGTATCCAATGCGCACAGGTGAGAACCGCTCACATTCTTCGTAGGATCCGCTTCAGTGTTTCCCTTCCTCACTCTTCCCCTATAGGAGGTTCACATGAACGCTTCCAAGTTTGCCCGCTCGGTTGTGACTTCGATGGCCCTGGCCGTCGGCGCGGGAATCGGAATCCTCGCGCAGGGTGCGCCGGCGGGCTTGAAAGTCGACCCGCATTACCATGTAACGGTGTTCGCGCAGAGTGGAGGCCAATACTCGGCACCCGACTCCATCGCAGTGCTGCACAATCACATTTTCATTGGTTATGGAAATAACAACGCGCCCGACGGCAGCGACGGAAAATCCAGCAATATCGTGGAATACACTCTTTCCGGGCAAGTCGTACACGTTTACACGGTCGTGGGACACAACGATGGGCTGAAGGTGAACCCCATTACCCACGAACTGTGGGCCATGCAGAATGAAGATGCCAACCCCAACCTGGTGATCATCAATCCGGTCACCGAGGCCCAGGCCGTGTATACCTTCGGGCCGACTCCGCACGGCGGCGGTTATGACGACATCGTGT
This sequence comes from uncultured Acidobacteriota bacterium, assembly GCA_963730805.1. Lineage (GTDB taxonomy): Bacteria > Acidobacteriota > Terriglobia > Terriglobales > Acidobacteriaceae > Telmatobacter. The sequence continues at coordinate 248,102 of CAVSTL010000010.1, forward strand.
TCCTGCACGGCGCGGCCTATTTCAGCGCATCAAATCCGGCGAATAATCCGAATACCGCGCCGGCGATCGTAAAGGCCACGTTCTCCGGCAACATGATCGAAGTTTCGCCGTTGATCGAGGCCAACGCGCAGGCGACAGATGTGGTCACGGGTCAAACCGTAACCCTGAACCTGCAGGATCCCGATTCAACGACCCTGGACCCCCACGGCAACATCCTCCTGGACAGCCAGGCCGACGCGGAACTGCTGCTGCTGCGGCATCCGGGCACGGCTTCGCAGAGTGTGCTGCAGATACCGTTGATTTCGCCGTTCGGCTCGGCGCAGGCAGATGACACGCTGTTCGTGCCGAATTCAGACGGGTTCATTCTCGTGGCGGATACGCCGGCAAACGTGGTGTATGCGATTCACAAGGGAGCCTTCACCCCCGGATCGGCATACACGGCTGCGGTTGGCGGGACAACCGGATTTGTAGGACGCCTCGACCTGGAGTGGGGACAACTCACGCCCATCGTGGCCGGCATGCAGAGTCCCCACGGCATGGGCTTTGTCCCCAAGGGCGGCGATGATGAGGGTGGCGATCACGGCCATTCGTGTGACGCTAACGAGTAACCTGAGGAATGTGCAAGGGCGGGGATTGTTCCCCGCCTTGCTTTGGCGACGCGAACCCGTGAGCACCGGAGCTCTAGCCTTAAGCCGCTTCTGGGCAGCATTAATTGCCTTTGCATGTGGCTGATCCCAATCCCCCGAATGCTTCTCAATCGCAACGCGTACCAATTGACTTCGCGTCCTCACTCCTGCATCTCACCGGATTCAATTTGTACTGGAAGCGGATCGCGCGCCGACGTATCCGGTCATCCATTAACGCATTTGTAAAGTTCACGCGCTATTTTCCTCGCAGGGCTAATTTGCCCAGCAAGAGGCTTCTGTTCCCGAGCCACGGAGACCATGAAACGTCTAACCTTTGGTGATCCCCTGTTGGTGTGTGTGCTGGGTTTATCTGCGTTCTTCTGCGGACTGGCTGCTTCGGCGCCCGCCCAAAGCCAAGCCGGATCCATTTCCGGTACGCTGATGGATTCTGCCGGCGCCGTATTGAGAGGCGCTCAGCTATCCATTCCCTCCCAAGGCATGATTGTTTCCACCGACGAGCAGGGCCGCTTCTTCTTTAGTGGACTGCGGCCCGGCGAATATACGATTTCCGTCAGCTACATCGGTTTCCAGAAACTGACGAAAACCGTTGCTGTGAGTTCGGGAACGTCCACCACGGTGAGCCTGCAACTCCAGGTCGAGTCGAACAACCAGACTGTACTGGTGACGGCGGGAAGCGCTTCGGCGGAGGTGGAGGCGGTGAATGAAGAGCGCGCCGCGGATAACCTCATCCAGGTCATGCCCACCCAGGTCATCACGAGCCTGCCTGATCGCAACCTGGGCGACGCGATCAGCCGTATGGCCAGCGTTGCCCTGACCCGCAACGAGGGTCAGGCCAATTTTGTGGAGGTGCGGGGCACCGAACCCCGCCTGAACAATACCACCATCGACGGCTTCAACTTGCCCTCCCAAGATCCCGGGCTGCGCGAATTCGATTTCTTCTCTGTTCCCACCGCCATCGTGGATTCGGTCAAGGTGAGCAAGACACTCGAGGCCAACATGGACGGCGACGGAATCGGCGGCTCAATCAATCTTGTCACCAAGACCGCGAGCGACACTCCGACCTACCAAATCACCGCCCTGGGCGGCATCGGTGCAATGGGCGGCTTCACGCCGATCGAAAATGCCCGTCCTAACGCGAACATTTACGGCACCTGGGGAAGGCGCTTTGGAGCCGGCAAGAAGTTCGGCTTTATCGTCGGCGGCGAGTATGACTTCGATGGCAGCGGCTATAACGACGTCGAGCCCACCCCGGATGAGGCCACGCTCGCCAACAACCAAACCGTACCCTGGGATGACGCCCAGGATCTTCGTACGTACATGTTCCACCGTCCCCGCTATGGAGTGGGCGGCAGCCTCGATTACCGCATCAAGCCCGGCTCCACGATCTTTTTGCGCTATTTCTACTCCTTCACGCGCGACAACGGCGACAAATCCGTTTACACCCTTTTCGACAATACGCCGGGTGTCCAGGTAATCAATCCCGGCAACACCGGCTGCAGTGGCGTCGACCCCACCACGGGGGCAACCGCTTCCCCGTGCAACACCCCGCCGCGTTACTACAACCAGCTTGAAAATGCCCGGATCTATTCGGACAGCATTCAGCTCAGCGGCACGCACGTGCTGACCAATACCTGGTACTCGTGGAGCGTCGCCGCCGGAACCGGCTACTTTGGCGACGAGCCTTTCGACTCCGGCGACTTCACCAACACCGCCAGCACCAGCACCTGCCAGTTCAATCAGGGCGCGACAAAGGACTACTACGTGCCGCAGTGGACCTCGGGGTGTTTTGACGAGATCAACAGCCCGCAGAACTACTTTCTCACCGACACCCGGCGTGACTTCGGCCACGAGGAGCAGATCAACATCGGAATCCAGGGTTCGGGCACATTCCGCTGGCACCTAGGCGGCCACCCCTCGACGTTTGAGTACGGTGGCAAATTCCGCAACATGCACAAATACAACAACCAGTACACCGCGGTCGAGAATTTTGCCGGCGCCGGCGCCGGCGTCCCGATGTCGAACTTCCCCAACCAACTCAAGCAACCTAACTACTACAACGGCGCGTACAAGGACGGCTACAACGTGTGGTTCGGCGCCGTCCAACACTACGTCGACCAGCACCCCGCCGACTTCACCCCTGATAACAGCGACAAGGGGGTGGATTCCTCAAACTACTCGCTGGTGGAGCGCGTCCCTGCCGGTTACGTGATGAACACCACCGACTTCTCCAACGGCATCCGCCTGGTCCTTGGGCTGCGCGCAGAGGTCACCTCGGTCGACGTGCACAACCTGGCGTTCGATCCCAACGGCAACCCCACGCCGAATAAGTTCTCAGGTTCCTATTACGACCTGCTGCCCAGCGCATCGCTGCGCTTCAACGCTGGAACAGACAGCTATATGCGCCTCATCTACGCGCGCGGCGTTTCCCGCCCCGAAGAGTCTCAACTAGCGTCAGACGTGAGTTGGGGCACCGGCGGAAACGGCGCCTATAAAAACACTGTCACGTTCGGCAACCCCAACCTCAAAGCCGAAACCGGCGACGATATCGACGTCCTCTACGAGCACTACTTCAAGACCTTCGGCGTGTTGTCCGGCGGGTATTTCTTCAAGCACCTCTCGCTTCCGCCCGTCCAGACCAACAAGGTGCTGACCAACTACCTGCCGCCGGGCGCGCCGTCTTCGCTTCAGGGCACCTGGCTCGCTACCTACTACCTCAACGCCGGCAGCGCCTGGATCAGCGGCGTTGAATTGCAGTACCTGCAGCACTGGTCCAATCTGCCCGGCTTCCTTGGCGGCCTCGGCATGAATGCCAACTACAGCTACATCGGCTCCCAGACCAGCGGCATTGCCGGGCGCAGCGACAAGCCACGCCTGTTGGAGAACGCTCCCAACCTCTTCAACATCGGCCCCACCTACGATCGTGGTCCTCTCTCCATGAAAATGAATATCAACTTCAACCAGGCCAGCATCTACTATTACCAGTACACGGACGGGGCCCCGGGCGGACCCACCGGCCCGCTTGGCGACAACTATAATTACAACCACACCCAGGTCGACGCCCAGGGAAGCTACGCGCTTCCCCACGGCTTCAAGTTGCTCGTCTCCGGCCTGAACCTCACCAACGAGGACTTCGGCTTCTACTACGGCAGCCCGAAATTTGACACGCAGCGGGAGTTCTACCACCAGACCTATATGTTCGGCCTGAGCTGGACACCGCAACGCGAGAAATGATCCACCGAACGGCGTTTCCACAAAATTGCGGACATTCCCGAATCGGGCTGGAGAAATGCAGAAAAAACAGCAACAGTTCCCGCAACCTGTTTGGTCACGAATGCCGCAACCCAGTTTCATTGAGAATGTTCATGACCGGTCTGCAGATAATTAACTGTCTCTGGAGCACAATGGAAATTGGGTCGGATTTTTTAGGGCTGAAAACGATCTTAGACGCTCAGTTGCAAAAAAAAAATTTGCGCCAAACCCGTAAAATTGAAGATAACATTTTTACAATCAAACAGTTACAGGACAGGCCAACTCCAAAATGGTAAAATTATGTCGTTGATTATGAACGACTTATAACGAGCCAAGTCAAAAACCAAAACCGCCCCAACCGTGCCTCGGTGCTTTGGAATGAGCCACTTGCAAAAACCGGGCTCGCACAAAAGCATCCAGCTTGAGCGTCAGTGCACCACCACCGTTCCCACCTTCTTCGGCCGCTTCATCACGAACGGCAGCGGCACCAGGATGAGTGTCACCGCCACCATGAACCAGATCACGTCCACGTACGCGAGCAGCCGCGCCTGCCGGATTGCCATCCCGTAGATCTGCGCACCGGCGCGGTTCATGGCATCGGGCCAGGCCCCGCCTTTCTGCTGAAGGTAAGCCCCGGCGAGCGCCGACCGCGCGTTCTCAAACGGACCGTTGCCGGGCGCGGTATGGGCGGAGAGCATGACGAGGTGGCGCTGGCTCAGGCGCGCCAGCATGGTGGTCATCAGGCTGATCCCCAGGCTCCCGCCCAGGTTGCGCGACAGCGCCGAGAGTCCGCTGATCTCATTGTTCTTGTGCTGCGGAATGCCGGCGTAGCACAGCGTGTTGATAGGGATGAACAGAAACGGAAGTCCCAGCGCGATGACGGCGCGCCAGCTCACGGCATCCCAGAAGCTGATGTTGAGGTTGATGTTGGTCATGCGAATCAGTCCCAGGCTGGTGATCACGAACCCGATCGAGACCAGCCAGCGTGGATCGAATTTCGGCGCAAGGGCTCCGGCGACGGGAAACAAAACCATCAGAACGATGGCGCCCGACGACACCGCCGCCCCTGCCTGCACGGCGGAGTAGCCCATGATCTCCTGAAGGAACTGCGGGATGATCACGACGCTGGTATAGAGGGACACTCCGACCATGAAGAGCACCAGTTGCGTCATGCCCACGTTTCTTCGCGCGATCAGGCGCAGGTCGAGAATCGGGTGTTCCACGCGCAGCTCCCGCCAGATGAACAGAGCCAATCCGGCCACGCCCACCACCGCGCAGGTGGTGATCATGCGCGAGGCGAACCAGTCGTCCTCCTGTCCCTTGTCGAGCATGATCTGCAAGGCCGCGATGGCCACCACCAGCAGCCCCAGGCCCCAGTAGTCGATACCCTCGCGGCGCTTGCGGATCTCGGCCAGATAGGGCGGGTCCTCCACCATGCGATTGGTGAGATACATCGAGATGATGCCCACTGGAATGTTAAGGAAGAAGATCCACCGCCAGCTGTAGTTGTCGATGATCCACCCGCCGATGGTGGGGCCGATGGCGGGAGCCGTTACCACGGCCACGCCGTAAATGGCGAAGGCCATGCTGCGCTTTTCGGGACGGAACGTGTCGGCGAGAATGGCTTGTTCGCTGGGCTGAAGGCCGCCGCCGGCCGCCCCCTGCAGCACGCGGAAGAAGACCAGAAGTCCCAGTGTCGGCGCCAGGCCGCAGAGCAGGGAGCAGACCGTGAACAGGAAGACGCAGGTCATGTAGAAGCGCTTGCGTCCGATGCGATTGGCGATCCATCCGCTGATGGGCAGGACCATGGCATTGGCCACCAGGTAGCTGGTCAGGACCCACGTCGCTTCATCCTGGCTGGCCGAGAGCGTGCCGGCAATGTGCTGCATGGCGACATTGGCAATGGAGGAGTCGAGCGCTTCCATGAACGTAGCCAGCGTTACGGTGACGGCGATGGCCCATGGATTGGCGCGGGGGCGCCAGAGGTCATGGAACGTCGGTGTCGCGACGGCGGCGGCCAAGGCTGCTCCTGGGTTTCGGGAAGTGGACCGAGAGGGGATCCTGGTAGCTTTTACCAGAGTACCGGATTTCCGGTTGGAATCGGGCGGTCCCGGCCGCCGAAATCGGCTGCTGTGTCATCCTGTTTCAGGGCGCGCCGCGCCCGAGGAAGAATGCTTCTACTGGGAATCGATACATGCGGGCCGGCGGGATCGGTGGCCCTGGGCCGACTCACCGCCGCGCACAGCGCCGAAACTATCGCGCACCGGGAACTGGAGGGCCGGACCTACTCGGCCACGCTGGTGACCGCGGTTCAGGAACTGCTCGCGGAACAGGGAATGCGCCTGCCTGAGATCGGGTGCCTCGTCGTAGTCAACGGGCCGGGGAGCTTTACCGGGGTTCGGGTAGGACTCAGCGTAGCCAAGGGCTTGGCCGAAGGAGCGGGCATTCCCATCGTTGCCGTTTCCCGGCTGGAGGTCCTGGCGCGGAAAGCCGGTGTTCCGTCTGCGGCGCTAGATGCGCATCGGCACGAGGTTTTTCTGCGGATCGCCGACCCGCAGGCCCGAGAGTTGCTCTCCGGTGCGGAGGAACTTGTTAGAATCCCGGCTCCATCGATGATCGCGGTCTGCGATGACACGGCTGCCGGGCTATTGCAGACGGCCTGGCCCGCGGCAGTCATGGTGCGTGCTGAAGCGCCCGCCGCGTCCGACGCGCTGGTCGTCGCCGGCTCCCGGATTGCCGCCGGTGACTTCAACGACGTGGCCCTGCTTGACGGCCACTACCTGCGGCGCTCCGATGCCGAGATCTTCGGCAACACGGTCGTTCGATCGTGAGGGCCCCGGCCGTCCGGATCCGGCCCATGGGTTCCGAGGATGTTCCGGAAGTGCTGGAAATCGCCAACGGCCTGGACGAGGCGCCTCACTGGGCACGGGATGTGTACATTCACGCGCTCGATCCATCTGCCCGTCCGGCCCGCGTCGCGCTGGTTGCCGAGGATCCCGAGGCCGGGGTTGTCGGCTTTCTGGTTACTGTTATGGTTCCTCCCCAGGCCGAGCTGGAGACCGTTGCGGTCTCAAGGCTGACCCAAAGACGGGGGATCGGGGTTCGGCTTTTTGAAGAACTGCTTCGAATTCTGAAGGAACGGCAGATTACCGAGGTCATGCTCGAAGTCCGGGAGTCGAATCATCCTGCCCGTGCGTTCTACCGGTCGGTAGGATTCGCCCCAACCGGGCGCCGCAGAGGCTATTACTCTGACCCGAAAGAGGATGCGATTCTGCTGCTGCGGCCGGTTGCCTGAGGGAGGAGGGGGCGCCGCGGGGGCAACGAAACTACGAAACCGCGTGACGCGCGTCACTCATGTTGAGTCAGAGGGCTGAATTCCACAGTTCCAACGCACATACTTTCGTTTCCCGCTTGCCGTTTGCCATCGTGCGGAGCTATATGTAAATGTTCGATAAAACACAAGGAGGCGCCTATGGATGAAATTCAGGACGCTACGCTGAGCGAAGAGATTCACCGCCTGCACGCCGAACACCGTCGCTACGCTCAGCGGTTGGAAGAGTTGATTTCGAAGCCGTACCTTTCCGTCGATGAACAGCTCGAGGAAGTTCGGTTGAAGAAGCTGAAACTCCATGCCAAAGATCTGATTTACGCTCTCGAGCGCCGCATCGCAATCGCGGTCTAGCGGGACTTCAGGTCGGCGAAAAGACGGACTGGCGGGTGCGTTGTACCCCTCTATGGCGCGTGTGCGCCCGCAAACGCACCCTGACGGCACTAACCGTATAATCGTTAGGAACGATGGTTCGTGACGGTTACATTTACGGTTTGAGCTTGCTGGCGGTTGCAGTTGTCCTGGCATGGGCTACGGGCCACTGGGCGTGGGGTATCGCGCCTGTGTTGCTGGCGGCCTTTTTTCTCTGGTTCTTCCGCGATCCCCAACGGACCATCCCCACCGGTCCCGGATTAATAGTGTCGCCCGGCGACGGTCATGTCACAGAAACCATCACCATTTCCACTCCCGACGGCCCGCGCCAGCGTATCTCCATCTTTCTGAGCGTTTTCGACGTGCACGTGAATCGGTCTCCGATCTCTGGCGTGCTGACCCAGGTGCGCTACCAGAAAGGCCAGTATCTGAATGCGATGAACCCAGCCTCCGCCGATCGCAACGAGCAGAACATTGCGACGGTGCGCGGGGAGGGTGTGGAAGTGACGTTCAAGCAGATCGCCGGTCTGCTGGCCCGGCGCATCGTCTTCAATCCCCGGGAGGGCGATCGCCTGGAACGCGGCCAGCGGGTGGGTCTGATCAAGTTCGGTTCGCGGGTAGACGTAATTCTTCCCGCCGATGCGGAAATCCGAGTGAAAACCCGACAGCGCGTCAAGGGCGGAGAAAGCGTTCTGGCGGCGTTGCCTGTATCTGCGTCGAACGCGGGCGCCGCGCAGAAACCCGCAGCGGCAGGCGCCAAGCCGCGTTCTTCAGAGGCCTTTGATGGCAGGGCATGATCCGGCCCTGGCTCGCGCCAAGGCCCAGGCACGGCTGCGTCGCGGCATGTTTTTGTTGCCGTCGTTGTTTACGGTCGGCAACATCGCGGCGGGATATTTCTCGATTACCCAGACGATCGCGGCGATCGGCCCAAGCGCGGATGCGCGGCTGCACCTCGACTGGGCGGCCATCCTTATCCTGTTTGCCATTCCGTTTGACGCCCTGGATGGTCGCATCGCCCGGATGACCAACACCACCAGCGACTTTGGAAAAGAGCTCGATTCGCTGGCCGATGTGATCACCTTTGGCGTGGCGCCCAGCCTGCTGGCCTACATCTGGGGTTTCCGCTTCCTTCCCGAGTCGGTCAATACCCAACTGCGGATGGACCTGCTGCACGCGGGCGCGTTCATCTGTTTCCTGTATCTCATCGGCGGGGCCTCGCGCCTGGCGCGCTTCAACATCAGCCACGATGCCCAGCCGCGCAATCCGGGGCGGCCCGGGCGCAAATACTTCGTGGGGATGCCGATTCCCGCCGCCGCGGGTCTGCTCGCGGCCACGGTGCACTTCTTCAGCGCCTATCCGAACCAGGCCTGGTGGGTGGCCATCATCTGGCTGGTCATCGTGGGCGTCTGCGCGTTCCTCATGGTGAGCACGTGGCGGTTCTGGTCGGGCAAGGAAATCAATTTTTCGCGGAGCCACCCGTTCCAGATTCTCCTGCTTCTGGCTATCGTTTTGTTTGTCATCATCCGGTTCTCGCAGGGAGTCCTGTTCGGAGTCGCGCTTCTCTACATGTTCTCGGGCATCTGGGCGCGGGCAGCGTATTCGTGGTCGCGCCGTCGGCGCAGGCGGCCCGCTTCGGCCCCTGAGACACCCAGCGCCGATCCGGATGCTTTCCGCCATTCCTAGTTTTGTCACCTGAAGGGAATTCTGTGTACAAGATTGCAATTGCAGGAGCCTCCACCCTTTTGGGGAAGGAGTTGAAGGACGCCATTTCCGAATCGACGCTGGCCGCTGCCACGTTCGCACTTCTCGATGAGGACCAGGCGCTGGGCCAGCTCGACCAGGTGGGCGACGAGATCACGTTCGTGCAGCCGATCGCCCCGGACTCGTTCGAGCATGTCGATTTCACATTTTTCTGCGGGTCGGAAGCTCTTACCAACCGCCATTGGAGGAGCGCGCTGGCGGCAGGGTCCACGGTCATTGACCTCTCCGGGGCGCTGGACGAGGAGCCGGGAGTACTGGTTCGCGCTCCGCGGCTGGAATCGGGATCAGGCACGCCAGACCTGTTTACGCCGGCGGTGGTCCCTGCCCATCCCGGGGCCATTGCGCTGGGCCTTCTTCTGGAGAGTCTGCAGCAGGCCGGTCCGGTGAAGGCAGCCGCTGCCACCTTTCTGGCTCCAGCGAGTGAATTCGGCCGCGGGGCCATGGATGAGCTGCATCAGCAGACGGTAAGCCTGCTCAGTTTCCAGCCCATTCCGCGAGCCGTCTACGACGCGCAGGCGGCCTACAATCTGCTTTCCGGATTTGGGGAGAGCGCGCGCATCAGTCTCACCGCACTGGATGCGCGGATCCATCGCCATTACGACGCGCTTGGCGGGGGACGCTGGCCGCTCCTGGCTTTGCAGACGATTGCCGCGCCGGTGTTTCACGGCCATGCCTTCTCCATCTCCGTGGAGTTCGAGCGGCCGATGGAAATCCCAGTCATTGAGGATGCGCTCAACGGCGAGCACATTGAGCTGATTCTGGAAGACACGGATTCGCCCTCGAATCTGGCGGCTACCGGTCAGAATGGGGTGCTGGCCCGAATGCGCCCGGTGCAGGAGGGCCGCAACCCGAACCAGGTTTCGCGGCTGTGGCTCTGGGCCGCATCGGACAACCTGCGCCTTTCTGCGCAGAACGCGGTCGAATGCGCACTCGAGCTGCGCAAGCTGCGGCCGCAGGGCAAGGTGCAGTAAGAGCGTCGATGACGATCGCGTTCCAAGATGTATTTCCGGTTCTTGCCGAAGCACTCCCGGATTTCAAGAGCTTCTGCAGAGATCTTCACCTCTTGCAGCATTGCGTCCAGACCTGCTCGATAAAGTTGTCCGTCATTCCGGCGATGTAGTCCGCTACGGTGCGGGCCAGCCCCTCGCTGGAAATCTGGGCGCGGTGATCGGGCGGGAGCAGGCTCGGATCGGCCACCAGCGCCGCGAATAACTCCTCGACCACCTCGGCCGCGTGGCGATGCCCCTCTTCCATTTCCGGCGAGTTATACATGTTCGCATAGAGAAACGCCTTCGCCGCGGCGCGCTCCGCTTCCATCGCCGGGCTGAGCGCGGCGATCCGTTGCGGCGAATTACGTACGTCGTTGAGGGTGGCTATTCCCGCCGCGGCTACCCGCCTGCGCACTTCGTTGATCAGGTCGGTCACCAGGGCATTCAACAGCCGCTTCAGCGCATCGCTCGCGGTCAGCCGCGGGGCGGCATCGTGATACTCGGCGAGAACCGCATCGTGGCACCTCCGGAACAAGGTCACGCCCTCGCGGACCTGGGCGAGCGTCAATAGCCCCGAATCAAGCCCGTCATCTAGGTCGGCCGTCAGGTACGCGATCTCGTCGGCCAGGTCGATTAACTGCGCTTCCAGCGGCGGGCGCCGGTCGAGAAAATACTCTGCCAGCTGCGGGTATTGAGCGGGATCGTAATCGCGAGAATGCTTGATGATGCCTTCGCGCACGCCCAGGGTGAGGTTCAGACCCCGGAATGCCGCGTAACGCTCTTCAAACCAGGACACAATCCGGAGCGCGTGCAGATTGTGATCGAAGCGGAGTCCATGGGCGCGGAGGGCGCGATCGAGCGCCTTCTCGCCGGCATGTCCGAAGGGAGGGTGACCGATGTCGTGCACCAGCGCCAGCGCTTCGGCGAGATCGGTGTTCAGGCCCAGAGCGGTGGCCAGGGTTCGCGAGATCTGCGTCACTTCGAGGGTATGTGTGAGGCGGCTGCGGAAATGATCGCGGGGCGGTTCGCTGGCGAGGCGGGTAAACACCTGTGTTTTTCCCGCGAGCCTGCGAAAGGCGCGCGCGTGCAGGATGCGCGCCCCATCCCGCGCAAACGGATTGCGGTAGGCATGGGGACGTTCGGCATAGACACGACGGGTGAGCTCGTCGCCCGCATCTCCGCGAACGGCGATTGCTGACGGCAGCGAGTTGGAGGATTGTCTATCCACGCGAATGAGCTGGGTGCAGATGGCTCACGTCCGGTTATATCGCACTCCCGGGCATACTCGCTCACGCTGCGCGCCCCAGGTTCCCAGGCGAGAAACAAAATCGTGCCCGCGATCACCATCGCGCCTCACCCCGGTGCTATAAGATTCTTCATGCAACGGCGGAGTGGACAATCCCCGGCGTGCGGGGGTACCATCCTGCCGAAATTGGCGGGCCCCTGCACAAGGTTTTCAGGTCCGCGGTCAACATCCATTCACGTCTGGACCGGAGGCAAGGATGAAAGCGATCAAGCACGTTGGAATTGCATTACTGGGGTTGGGAGTCGGCCTTATATCGGGGTGCGAACGGCACTCGAACAAAGAAGTCTTCTATCTCGTTACCGCAAATTCGGCGCTGCCCTACTGGCAGACCGCCGCTTCGGGTTTCAATCATGCGGCGGCACAATACAAGGTGACGGCCAAGGTTGTCGGGCCGGATGGATACGATGCCCAAGCCGAACTGGCGGAGTTGACCAAGGCGATCGCTGCCAAGCCCGGGGGAATTCTGATCTCCGTAGCAGATGCCGCGGTTCTGCAGCCGCAGATCGATGCAGCCATCAATGCGGGGATTCCCGTAGTCACGGTGGACTCCGATGCCGCCGGCAGCCGCCGGCTGTTTTTCATCGGAACCAATAACAACGAGGCCGGAACCCTGGGCGGCAAAAGGCTGATCGAGAAGTTGAACGGGAAGGGCAATATCCTGGTGTTCACGCTTTCCGGCCAGCCCAACACCGAGGAGCGGCTCAAGGGGCTGAAAGACGCTCTCGCCGCGAAACCAGAGATGAAGATCGTCGATGTCGTCGACATCAAGGGTGATCCGCGCACTGCATTTGATAAGGCGCAGGAAGTGCTGGCTCTGACCGGGCCCAAGAAGATCGATGGATTCATCTGCCTTGAATCGGCGTCGGGCAAGATGGTCTCCGACGCGATCAAGCGCTCCAATGCCACGGACCGCGTGTTAGTTGCTTTCGACGTCAACCAGGATACGCTGGACGGCATCAAGGGCGGATCGATCGATTCAACCATCGCCCAGAAGCCTTATACCATGGGTTTTGTGGGGCTGAAAGTTCTCGACGAGATGTTCCACAATCCGCCCAGGCAGTTGGCCAAGGACTACAGCGTGGACTCCTTCTCGCCCTATCCGATGTTCGTCGATACCGGCACCTCATTGGTCGACAAGAACAACGTCGATCTCTACCTTTCGTCGGCCTCGGAAGGCAGCAAGTAGGTCTCCGCCGGTCGGGACCGAAAGAATTTCAGACGAATTGCCAAGGCAGCCCTCGAGCGATCGGGGGCTGTCCTGCGTGGTCACGGCGCCGACCCTCGAGTTGTACACTGATTTGTGATTCGTCCAATCCTCGCTTGTTCCTTGCTCGCATTTCTCGCGCTGGCCGGATGTCACAGTGCACCCCAGCCCGATTCGCAATCTTCCGCAGCCTCATACAAAACCTACAAGATGCGCGGTAAGGTGGTATCCACCAATCCCGCAACCAGCGAGGTCACGCTCGACCACGAGGCGATTCCCGGCTTCATGGATGCCATGACGATGCCATACAAGCTGAAGGATGCGAATGTTCTTGCCGAACTTCATCGGGGGGATGTGATCACGGCGGATTTGCTGGTGTCGCAGAGTGCGGATGCGGATATTGCCCTTGATCACATCGTGGTGGTGGGGCAGGCCAAGCCCGACTACAAGCCCAAGGTGAGTTACCACGTTCCCGCTCCCGGAGACAGTGTGCCTGATTTCAGGCTTCGCAACCAGGACGGGCGCACCATCCACCTGGATCAATTCCGCGGGAAGGAATTGCTGATCACGTTCATCTACACGCGTTGCCCGCTGCCCAATTTCTGCCCGCGCGTAACGCACAACTTCGCCGATATTAACCGCCGGCTGGCAACTGATCGCGGCTTGTATGACAAGACCCACCTGCTGTGCGTGAGCTTCGATCCGGACAACGATACGCTGGAGCGGCTGCGGGCTTACGGCGCGGGTTACATCGGGAGCGATACGAAGGATGCTTTTACGCACTGGGATTTCGCGGCACCCGACAAGCCCACTCTGGGGAAAATGGCGCAGTACTTCGATGTCGGCATGACGCAGGCCGCCGACAACACGATCACGCATACGCTCTCCACCACGCTAATAGGGCGGGATGGCAAGGTCGTCAGTTTCTACCCTGGCAATGAATGGACCGTAGACCAGGTGCTGGCTGATATCCGGCACGCGGCGGGGGCGTGAAGAGACAGGGAAAAGGGATTGGGGATGAAGAACACGAGGCAATGGGTTGACCTGGGAGAGGAATACGCGATGAGTGGCTTGAAGATTCGCACGGATGGAGACCTCGATTTTCTTTCGCTTGGGGCACTCGTGCATCGGCTCGATCCCGGCATTGTTCCGTTTCGTAAAGCGGCCAAGTGCCACATTCATGTGAGCGGCGGCGAATTCAACGTAGCCGCCAATCTCTCCGATTGCTTTGGCATGAAGACCGCGATCGCGAGCGCGATGTCGGACTATCCCATCGGTGACCTGATTGCCGAACGGGTGCGCGCCATGGGCGTCAAACCGTTCTACAAGCATTTCAAGCACGACGGCGTGACCGGTCCCAACATGGCCACCGTCTACAGCGACCGCGGATTCGGGGTGCGCGCTCCAGTGGTGTTTTACAACCGCGCCAACGAAGCTGCGGCGCGGCTGAAGCCTGGCGATTTCGACTGGAAGGCGATCTTCGCCGGCGGAGTGCGCTGGGTGCACAGCGGAGGAATCTTTGCCGCGCTCTCGCCGACTGCGGCGGAGCTTGCCGCGGAGATGATGAAGGCCGCCAAAGAAGCAGGGGCGGTGACCTCGTTCGATCTGAATTTCCGCGAGAAACTGTGGAAGATTCACGGGGGGGATGCGCGCGCTGTCGAGACCATCCATAGCATTGTCCAAAATGTCGATGTCCTGGTCGGAAACGAAGAGGATCTGCAGAAAGGTCTGGGCATCGCCGGACCCGAAGTAGCGGCAAAATCAAAACTCGACCCCAGCGTATTTTTCGGGATGATGGACAACGTGGTGAAGAAACTGCCGCACGTCAAGGTTGTGGCTACTACCCTGCGCGAGGTGCACTCGACCAATCGCCACTCTTGGAGTGCGGTTGCGTGGGTCGACGGCAAAACTCACAGCGCGCCCACGGCAGAGCTTGATGTGCTGGACCGCGTCGGCGGAGGAGATGGGTTTGCGGCGGGATTCATCTACGGACTGCTCTCGGGCGAGCCGCCGGAAGAGGCGATCAAGCTGGGCTGGGCGCATGGGGCGCTGCTGACTACCTTTCCCGGCGACACCACGATGGCGACGCTCGACCAGGTGCGCGCGTTTGCCGAGGGCGGTTCCGCCCGCATTCAACGCTGATTGGAGTTCAGCGTTGGTGGGGATCCGAAATTCGCCAGGGGAAGTCTCTATCAACCACCGGCCATAGAGTCATTTGCACGCCGCCATCCGTCTCTAGCAGATAGGCTGCCGGCCGCGATTTGTGCATCGCCGCGCCGTGCGGTGAATCCAAGTAACTGATACTCTTGCTTTTGTAAGAAAGGCTTCGTGGAATGGCGAAAGTGACGTTGATTTTTGCGGCATTGCTGATGGGGCTGGGCCTGGGCTTTTATCTGGGAACGGGGAGCAAGGCGCCGACGGCGCTGATTCCGACCTGGTTCGGCCTGGCTCTGGGCATCTTCGGGCTCCTGGCCATGAGTCCAAGCGAAAGCCGCCGCAAGCTCTTTATGCACATCAACGTGACGATCGGCCTCCTCGGCTTCCTTGGGGCCGCAGGCAGGGCGTTCTACGCGATGACTTCCGGCCATACGCCCGACCAGATTGCGCTCATCGCTCAGTTCTTGATGGCCGGTCTTCTTCTCATCTACATCGTGCTTTGCGTGCGGTCGTTCATCGCGGCGCGCCGCGCCAGGCTGGCCTAGCCTATGGGAACGATGCGCGGGGGTGGGGTGGGTATGGGCATGCGCGCTGAGCGCACGCCGCACGGTCGTGGAGCCCGCGCCGGGCAGGTGGATTTACCCAAGCGCAAGCCGAACTTGAAGAAGCTGTGGCCGCAGATAAGGACTCTGGTCGCGCCGAGAATGGGGCTTCTCGTTTCAGGGCTTGCGCTGATGGGTGTCAATCGCATCGCCGGCCTGGCATTACCCTATACATCGAAGCCGCTGCTGGACAAGGTGCTGGCCGCGGGTCATGCCGAGCTGCTGCCCCGATACATAGCACTCGTTTTCTCCGCCATGGTGGTGCAGGCGATCACCTCGTTCTCGCTGACGCAATTATTGTCGAAAGCCGGGCAGCGCCTGATTGCCGACATGCGCCGCGAAGTGCAGCGTCACGTTGGCTTGCTTTCGGTCTCCTACTACGATGAAAACCGCACAGGTACGCTGGTTTCGCGCATCATGACCGACGTGGAAGGAGTGCGTAACCTGGTCGGCACAGGGCTGGTCGAGTTCGTCGGCGGGATCGTGACCGCCATCCTTGCGTTCCTGTATCTTTTGCACCGCAGCGCAGTGGTCACCATTACCGTGTTTTCTGTGATCGGCGTTTTTGTATTCGTCCTGCAGTACGCGTTCAAGAAAATTCGTCCCATCTTCCGCGAACGCGGCAAGATCAATGCAGAGGTTACGGGCCGGCTTACGGAATCGCTGGGCGGCGTCCGGGTGATCAAGGGTTATCATGCGGAAGACCGGGAAGCGTCGGTGTTCTCAGAAGGCGTGGATCGCCTGCTGCAGAACGTGATGAAGTCGCTCACTCTCACCAGCGTTCTGGGGTCGGCGTCAACCACCGTGCTGGGGCTGGTATCGGCTCTCGTGATGTGGCTTGGCGGGCACAATGTTCTGCATCACACCTGGACGGTAGGCGACTACTTCAGCTACAACATGTTCCTCGCCTTCATGATTGCGCCGGTCTTTCAGATTGTGAACATCGGCACCCAACTTACGGAGGCATTTGCCGGCCTCGATCGTACCGGTGAGATCATGGCCGAGCTCGAGGAAAACCAGGTTGCGGGCCGTTCCATCAAGATGCCGCCGATCAAGGGCACGGTGAAATTCGAGGACGTGGAATTCGCATACGAGACGGACAAGCCGGTGCTGCACGGCATCAGTTTTGTCGCCGAGCCCGGCACGGTTACGGCCCTGGTGGGTTCTTCGGGATCGGGCAAGTCCACCATCATCAGCCTGCTGTGCGCTTTTCATACGCCATCCAAAGGCCGGGTGCTGGTCGATGAAATCGATCTGGCGCAGGTGGATCTCAACACTTTCCGCTCGCAATTGGGAGTGGTTCTTCAGGATTCGTTCCTGTTCGATGGCACCATCCGCGAAAACATCATGTTCTCGCGTCCCGATGCCAACGAAGAGCAGTTTCTTTTTGCGTGCCGCACCGCGCGCGTGGATGAGTTTGCCGAGCGTTTTCCTGATGCCTACGACACCATCGTGGGCGAGCGCGGCGTGAAGCTTTCAGGAGGCCAGCGCCAGCGGCTGTCGATTGCGCGCGCTCTCCTGGCCGAACCCCGCATTCTGATTCTGGACGAGGCCACGAGTTCGCTCGATTCCGAATCGGAGGCCATGATCCAGGCGGGACTGGCCCAGTTGATGCAGGGCCGGACCACGTTCGTGATCGCCCATCGCCTTTCGACCATCCGCCGCGCCGAACAGATTCTTGTCGTCGAACAGGGAAGAGTCGTGGAACGCGGCAACCATGCCGAGTTGTTTGCCCTGGGCGGCCGCTACTACGATCTCTACACTCGGCAGCATGGTCTTGAGGCCAACCTGTTCCTGGCCCCGGGTGAGGGCGACGAAGTCCCCGAAACCACCGTGTAGGGAAGCGTCGCGGCGAGCCCACCTCAATCGAATTTGACGTCTATCCCATATGTTGAGAGACTTGTTATGTACCCAATTAGCGAAACAAAGGATCACTATGCGAGACGCTTCCCCTCAAGGCACTTATAAAGTTCAAGCTCTTGACCGCGCTTTTGCGGTACTCGATTTGCTCGGTGAAAGTGAGACTCCGCTGGGCCTGGCGCAGGTTGCTTCGTCCCTTCAACTTCACAAGAGCACGGCACACCGTTTCCTGATGGTGCTCGAACGCCACCACATGGTCGAGCGGACCACGAGCGGCAAGTTCCGCCTGGGACTTCGGCTATTCGATTTCGGCAATCGCGCCATCGAGCAATACGACCTGCGCGAGCGCGCGCAACCGCACCTGCGGCGCCTGGTTGCCGAAACCGAAGAGACGGCTCATCTCTGCATTCTTGAACAGGCGCGCGTCATCTATATCGACAAGATCGAACCGGGACGCTCGGTGCGAATGATTACGCGGATCGGAGCCAGCAATCCTGTTCACTGTACTTCGGTGGGCAAGGCGATCCTGGCGTTCCTTCCCGAAGAGCGCATCAACGACATCATCCGGCGGCTACGGTTTGAGCGGTTTACGCACCGCACCATTTCGACTGCCGAGGCGCTGCGCACGGAAATAGAAAAGACACGCCGCCGCGGCTATGCCGTGGATGACGAAGAGTTGGAAGAAGGTCTTCGCTGCATCGCAGTGCCAGTGCTCGATGCGCAGCGCCTGCCCGTGGCTGCCGTCAGTGTGTCGGGACCGTCCTTCCGGGTAACGGCGCAGAAGCTGCCGTCGATCGCCAACCATCTACTGCAGTGCGTGCGTGGTATTTCGCTGGACATGGGCTTCATCTCCGCCAATCGCGCCAACCGGGTGGCCTGGTCAGCGTGATGCTGTTTTGCCGCACTTTTTAAGGAGTCCAGTTCGGCCCAATCAAGGCGCGCAGTGCTTCGGGCGTCGCCCACGGCGCCGCGCCTGAGAACCGTTTCACCCATGCGGCGCCGGCTCCGATCCGCACACGGTCGGGCGTGAATTCGGGAGAGAGCGCGTTGGCCATCAACGCATACCGGGCACCTTGGTGCAACCGGAGAGCCTTCCAGCAGTTTCCGGGAACAGGGATTACCGGTCTCTGGCCCGCCGCCACGTCGGTTCCGAGCGTCAGTTTCTCCGCGCGGCCGTCGGGATGGAAGATGAAGTAATCTACCGGGCCTCCCTCGATCAGAGTGTGCGTGTCGTCAGGCGCCAGCCAATGCAGGTAGTTTATGGGCCGCTCGCTGGTCAGCATGTAGTAAACCTGGCTCTGCACCCGCAGCGAGCGGCCATCCACATCGACCTTCTGTGCGGATTCGCCAATCAATCCCAGGTAGCCCGATTCCTTCGGAAGCACCGTCAGTTTGAGCGCCCGGATCAGTTCGTTCGCACGTTCGTCGGAGCCCGAGGGCGCGGACGCGTAAACCGCGTTCAATCCGAACACGACCGCGGCGACGGCTACAGAAATGTCAGGGAATCGCATCATGAATGGCAGGATACAATCCGAGGGTCCTTTGATACATAAACATCTATGGATAACCTACTTCCAAGGCGAAGTTGTCCAGGAGTAAGGGTCACTCCCTTGCGATTGCCCGCCTTGATTTCCGACGAGGGGAAACCGAGTAACATCGCATTCGCGGACCTATGAGGTTTACGGCGAAATCGTTGGCACGGCATCGGACCCGAAATCTGGCCTCGCGCATTCAGACCATCAGCGCGGCGGCGTCGTCCCAGTTTTTCCATCCGACGGCTCCTATCCCTCCGTTGATGAAATGGAGTAAATACGGGTGCATACCCGGGCCCCCGTTGAGCGAGTAACTGGAATCGACCGCGTACGAGGACGGTTTTATCCCGGCCCTGGCGCCGGGGGCCACGCAGCGCATGGGATCGACGATGCAGTTGAACTTCCGGTCCAGCGTTGGCTGACTCTCCAGGCCAAACTTCCACACGGTTGCTACCAGAGTTCCCTGGTCGCGGGTTCTCCAGCCGGGGTCGTCGAAGATTGCCCGGGTGAAGCCATGCCACGTGTCGAGAAAGTCATTGGACTCGGAGTCGAACAGATATACGCCGCCGTTCCAATGCTGCCAGTTTGGATCCTTTACCTCGATACCGAATTTCGCAAGGATACTTTCGCGCAGATGACCACACTCGCCTTTCATGCATGCGCAGCGTACGGCGAACCGGCTGAAGCAAGCTAACCTGGTGTGGTCGGCGGCGAAAGTCACCGGGCCTCTCTTGCGGGCGAAGATGTGATCTGCCCGAGAATCGACAGCAACGACATCACTATCGAGATAGCAGCAGGATGTGGCGGGATTGCCAAGGATGCGGTGCAAGTTCGTTTTGAGAAGGATGCTGGCCTGATGATTATCGAAACGTTCGGCGACCGGGAAGCGCAAGACCTGTTCATGGTGAATGGCGGTATTGCAGCGGCTGGCGACGACCACGATATCCTGCCGGGAAAACCGCTTGAGAAACCGGAGAGAGTGGTTGAGACGCGGTACCTGGGAGTCCCCCACGATGACGAACGCAAACAGATTTTTCCGCGCGCTCATGCGTTCCTCTTCTCAAGCTGGATCTGGAGGACCTGATCGCGCATGGGGGACAGGCCCGA
The DNA here is from genome assembly GCA_963730805.1 of uncultured Acidobacteriota bacterium. Classification (GTDB taxonomy): domain Bacteria; phylum Acidobacteriota; class Terriglobia; order Terriglobales; family Acidobacteriaceae; genus Telmatobacter. Next base: position 268,216 of record CAVSTL010000010.1, read on the forward strand.
GGCACGGGCGCGGATGCGTTGCACTTCGCCGGTCCACACTCCGAGGTTCTGGCGCAAGCGGGGAACCAGCGTTTCGGATTGGCGCTCCATGGCATCCGCAATGATTCCCAATTCATCGGGCGTCATGGAATAGAGACTCAGGTCCATTGGTATTCTCACGACGTTGACCCAGATCCCGCACCCCAGGCTGTCGGCAAACAGGCAGAAGTCTCCGAACTCTTCCCAGTTGGGGCGCATGAGGCAGTAAGTCAGGCTGAAGGTAGTTTTACGAGCGCGAGAGTATTCGAGGAAGCGCGTTATGTTTTGCATGAGGTCGTCGTACCTGGCATGAAAACGAATCTTCTCGATTGTTTCGCGGCGGAGGCCGTCGAGGGAGACGGAAATGCTGACGGGAATCTGTTCCAATACTCTCTCCACGCGGGAATTGAATTGAGTGCCGTTGGTGGTGACATGACAGGGAAGGGCGATTCCGTCCTCGGCGAGCATGTCCCAGATGCTGAAACACTCGTTCTGCAGAAACGGCTCCCCACCAAGAAATTTCGCGTACATCAGGTGAGGAAGGTAGGAACGCAACTCGGTGAAGAACTGGTCGGAATATGGTTTGGGCAAGGGGGGCAGCTTTTCGCGGTGGGCACGAATGGCGGAGGACTGCTTTCCATTGCACATGATGCATTCGAGGTTACAGGTATTACTGATGGAAAACTCCATCTGCGCCGGCCACTGGGGGTCGTGGGCGGCAACGGGGGGACGGTCCCACTTGGGCATGGGAAGATTGACAAGACTTCCGGTAGCGAGCTGCCATTCGCAGAAGCCGCATCCTGAAGCAAAGCTCCCGATTTCGAGAGACCTGCGAATCTGCCGAATGGATTCTCCGTTCCATATCTCGCCTATGGTCTGCTGACCGACGTTTCCCGCGAGGTGGGAGCGGTTGTGACAACAAACGCGCACATTGCCAAAGGTGTCGAAGTACATCGAGGTATGGGGCGCATAGCATATCGACCGGAACGCCTTCCGCGAGAAATCGCGCTGGGCGTCGTAAGCCTCCAGAATTCGAGCGTCCATTTGATCTCCTTTGGGGCGCAAAGCCGCAACTGCAAATCAGGCCAGAATCTGCTCGACGGCCGCCAGAGCAAGTTCGCCGCTGATGGTGGGAGCTTCAGAAGCGATGGTCCGGTAGTACAGGCCGGCCCGGGAAACGAAGCATCCGGGCAAGGCGGCCATGCGATCGTAAACGCTCCTGCCAATCACGTGGATCGAGGCTGGTTTTGGTTCGTCATACCAGGCCGGCAGGTGTTCGATCCAAATTCCCACGGTGGGAAGGCCGGGTTTGGCCATGCTGAGATGAAAGGGCCCGGTTGGAACTCCGATAGAGAGCGAAGCAAGATTGAGCAAGGCCTTCATGACGATGGCAAACGGCATGCCGACCTCCGACGCCAACCCGAAGACCTCAGCGTAACTGAAGCAGTTCAGCTCCCTTGAACGGACCGTATCGTCGTTGGCAAAAAGGCGGTCTTCCATGGCGAGAAATATCCAGCGCGAATTTCTGCGCAACATCAGCCGCATGAATTCACGGCATTCTTCGCCTTCTCTGCAAGCGCGTGGGTCGGACGCGTCACGGTATCTGTGGCCCCAGTTTTTGCCGTGCGATGAGTAGCCCGTTCGGCTTATGATGCAGAGTTGGCGCCTGCCGAAGTCAGTATGATTTCTAAGCCGTGATTCCACCCACCGCATGGCCCACGGGCACACGTCGAAGGCAATCGAATTCTTCAACGCCTGGTTCAGGGTTTGGTTCGCGCGGGGCTCGATGCCGGCGAGATGACGAATCATGTTGCGCGCCTTGGAGTGATACGGGAAAGGCTCCCGCCCGTGCACCTCAGGGTAGCTGGTCCAGAGCAAAACGGTGATGCGTTCGCGGCGGCAGACGGCAAGGACTGTGGGCGGCAACCAGATTTCCTGAATGTTGCCGTCTACCTGGCTGTACTTCAGTCCGAAATGCCACTCTCCGGTGTAGCCGGAAATCTCCGGAGACGGAGGCCACCCGGAATAGACCGGCGTGATGTTGGGAATGCCTTCCATGAGGGCAGTGGAATGATCTCCGAAGCGGGTGATCCAATAGCGATTGGATGGGTGCAGGAAAGGCAGCACATAGCCCAGTCCCACGAAATCGCCAAATCCATGCGGCCAGTAGATGAGCACGTTCTGGTCGCGAATGGAGGCAAAATTCCCGCAATCATGCGAGCAAACCCGCAACGAATACACACCACCGCGCATTTGAGGATGCCTTCGACTCATTGCGCACGCGTACCCTGGGTTGGCGGTTGGGCCGCGGCGGTTGCGGGCGTGAAGCAGGACGCAGCAATCGCCCTTTCGCAAAGGTCTGACGATCCGGGAGTCAGGTATTGCACGACTCCGCCTTCAAAGTATCGCTCAATGGCGCGGATAACGTCGGCGGAACGGATCATATCCATGCACCGGGGCAAATCGCCGACGACGTCGACGCACAAGCGGCCGGGTTGGTCATTGGGAGCGCCGTCTCCCAGGGGCGCGGTGCGCGCCTTCCAACAGCCGCCATTTGCACAACACTTAAGTGCGCCGACGGTGTGCAGGAATTGATGGTGGGGATAGGCCTCCCATTGCACCGGTTCCCGTCCGCCGGCGACAACCACACAAGGGCGCCGGCGACGCCCGGTCTTCTTCATTTCGACGGCGGCCGAGAGGTGCATCATCAGATTGACCGGGCAAAGGACGCCCTGGGAGTGATAAGTGAGCCGTACTAACTGGCGCAAGTCCGTACGACCGGTCAAATCAAGTACGCCGGAGAGACGGGGCTGGTAATGCCGGCGGTCTCCGATCTGGACAAACATGATCCTGCCGCGGAAAGCGTCGACCACTTCCTGATAGCGATCGCCGCACCACCACTTGATCGTTACATCGAATTTTCCTCCGGGCGCAATGATCCAGAACGGGACTTCGGCCCTGACGATCTCCTGAACCTGCGATATCCAACGCTTTTCCTGAGCGGACAGATGGATATCGCCACAAAAGGTGGAAGGGCTGATCTTGACTCCGAGGACTCCGCCGAGATATTCGATGAAGCCATGAATGAAATGGCAGGGGGTGCGATGGGACTGGTGAATCAGCGGGTAATGGCACTCAACCAGTTCCACGCCGGGATCGGTTTCCCGAAGGGGGGTAATCCAGGGATTGTTGAGCCAGAACGCAGGGGCGCTGGTGCGGACATCCGTGACAAACCGGCCGGGACAGGATTTGTGCAGGTCGCGCACGGCGGCGGTCAGCATCACGATGGCGCCCGGCGGGAGCATGCACTTCAAAATGAGCTTTCGCGGGTTCACGGGATCACGATCCATCGATGCCTCGGGCGACGGCCTTGCGCGCGGCGGCAAACTGGCTGGGGTTTAGATAGGAGAGGCTGCCGCCATCGTAGTACATCTCGATATGGCGAATGACTTCCGCGGCGGTGATCATATCCATGCAACGCGGCAACGAGCCGACGACGTTGGTGCAGAGGTTCTTGGGGAGGTCCTTCTCGTCGCCGTCGCCCAGGGGCAGAGTGCGGGATTTCCAGCAGCCGCCGTCCTGACAACAAGGCAACGCGCCCAGCGTGTGGAGGAACTGATGGTGAGGGTATGCCTCCCATTGGGTCGGTTCGCGGCCTCCCGCAACGATGACCGCCGCGCGATTTCTGGGATTGCCCTGCTTTGTCTCGACGGCGGCGGCAAGATGCATCAAGAATGTAACGCCGCAAAGTACGCCCTGCGAATGGTGCACCAGCCTGACCAATTGGCGCGTATCGGTTCGTCCGCGCAGGTCGAGGGTTCCACGCAAGGGGGGATGACGATGCTGCAATTCTCCGACTTGAACGAAAAGAATCCGTCCCTGGAAGTGATCGATGACCTGCTGATAGCGGGCGGCGTCCCACCACTTGACGGTGTAATCGTACTTTCCGCCGGCGGCCACGATCCAGAACGGGGTGTCTTCGCCAGTTATCTCGTGCACCTGGGAAATCCAGGATTTCTCCCTGGCGGAAAGGTGAATATCTCCCTTGTGGAACGAGGTCTTGATCTCGAGGCCAAGCAGTTCGTTGAGGAAATGGCTGAACGCCTGGACGAAATGGAACGGCGCGGAGTTGCTCTTATGGATGAGCGGGTAATGGCATTCGAGAACCGTAACTTCCGGATCGCGCTCGTCGATTTTCGCAACGTAGGGGTTGTTCTCCCACAACGACGACGCGGATGTCGAAACCCCGGTTAGAAACTGTCCAGGATAACACTGGTGCAGGTCCCGTACGGCGGCCGTCAGCATCACGATGTCTCCCGGACTTTGATGATTCCTGAGTATCAGCTTTCGCATAGTTTGCGTGTGTCTTAGCGGGATGGTTTAGCTTTTTGGAGCTTGGGCTTGAAAGAGGGATGCGATTCGATCAGGGATTTTGCGAGGCTCTCAGGGTTGTCGAATTGGGAGTATGGAAGGAGCCCGGAGTAGTACTTGCCGTTGGCTTGCTTCAGGAATGGAACATCCGTTCCATCAATGGCGATGCGTTCCTTGTTGTCCTTGGCTCCAACAGTGATTTCGATGGAGCGCTTTTTGTGAATCAATGTTCTCTTCCGATCTCCAGCGGCCATGCTGATATCCTTTCCGTCCGGCTAGTAGCTTTGCGGTCAGGGGCGGCCCCTGGGGCCGCCCGGGACTGTTTGATCCATGAATCAGTCTGTGTCGTACTTGTATCCGAGTGCGAGCGAGTTGACCAAATCGGCCGGCTTGCGCGTATCGGCGACCGTGTTCCAGGGGAACATGGGATCGTTCAGGTTATGGCCGGAAGGGCCTCCGCTAACGGGAAGATAGCCGAGTCCCAAACCGCCTTGCAGTTTCTGCCATAGGTTCCAAAGGCGATCGACGTTGGCGTGATGCAGGAAGAATACCGGATCGTTGGGGGACGTTCCGGGCAACATGCTGCCGCCAACCCAAACATGAACGGCGTTATGCATGCCGTAAGGGTTCCAGCCTTCGGCCGCCGACCGAAACGCGGCACTCATCTGGCTAAAGTTAGAGACGTCGTAGGGAGTCATTCCCAGAGTCGTGGTAACTTTGGCGGGGGTTGGCAGCGTGGGGGCCGGCGTCACGCTCGGATCGCGGCCCAACGTCCTTTGCAGCGAACCATTAGGAAGCGGCATCCCCATGCTATCCAATTCGACGGTGGTCCAGGTACCACCGTTTGCAGGAGAACGGAATGGGCCGGTTGCCACCTCATTCGACGGACCCGCGCCGTCACCGCCCATGAGATCCGGCTGCCAAAGAGCGGAAGCGCCGGGGGCAAGCGCGGCATCGGCGGCCCAGTCCCAGTACGGTAGCGCGAAGGCCGGTTCTCCCATGATCTTAGCAAGATCCTGCTCGTAGCGCAGGATCATTTCGCGGTGCCACGGGAAGAACGCGGGACCACTGTGGGCTGCGTTGCGGAAAAGCATTTGAATCGACGGATCCGGATTGGGCGGCGGATCGCCGGCTGCCGGGGTGAGATGCATCATGGCGTGGAAGTGCATCGTCACATAGCTGTCGTAGATTTTCCCAGGACTGGCCTTCAACGCGAGGATGCCGTTCATAAAGGCCAGTCGCTGAGCTGGAGTAAAGGTCAGAAGGTTGCGCCGGATACGGATTGCGCCGCTGGAGGAACTGCTCGAGCTGGAGAAACCAGACGAACTGGATGAGCTGGAATGCCCGGAACTTCCGCTGGGGCCGGAAGAGCTGGAACTGGGGTGACTCGAACTCGAACTGGAGCTTGGGTGGCTGGAGGAACTGGAATGACTGGAACTGGAGCTTGGGTGGCTCGAGGAACTGGAGTGACTCGAGCTTGAGCTTGGATGGCTCGAGGAACTGGAGTGACTGGAACTGGAGCTTGGGTGGCTGGAGGAACTGGAATGACTCGAGCTTGAACTTGGGTGGCTTGAGGAACTGGAGTGGCTGGAACTGGAACTCGGGTGGCTGGAGGAACTGGATTTCGCACTCGAGCTGGATTTCGAACTGGAACTCGACTTTGAACTGGAACTCGATTTCGAGCTCGATTTCGAACTTGAGCTGCTGGAGTCCGAGCTATCGCTCGAGTCGGAGCTGTCGCTTGAGTCCGAGCTGTCGCTAGAATCCGAGCTGTCGCTCGAGTCGGAGCTGTCGCTGGAGTCTGAGCTGTCGCTGGAGTCTGAGCTGTCGCTCGAGTCGGAGCTGTCGCTCGAGTCAGAGCTGTCGCTGGAGTCAGAGCTGTCGCTGGAGTCAGAGCTGTCGCTGGAGTCAGAGCTGTCGCTGGAGTCAGAGCTGTCGCTGGAATCCGAGCTGTCGCTTGAAACTGAGCTGTCGCTTGAGTCCGAGCTGTCGCTGGAAACTGAGCTGTCACTGGAGTCTGAGCTGTCGCTGGAATCCGAGCTGTCGCTCGAGTCGGAGCTGTCGCTCGAGTCAGAGCTGTCGCTAGAATCCGAGCTGTCGCTGGAGTCTGAGCTGTCGCTCGAGTCGGAGCTGTCGCTTGAAACTGAGCTATCGCTCGAGTCCGAGCTGTCGCTTGAAACTGAGCTGTCGCTTGAGTCCGAGCTGTCGCTTGAGTCCGAGCTGTCGCTGGAGTCCGAGCTGTCGCTGGAGTCTGAGCTATCGCTCGAGTCGGAGCTGTCGCTTGAGTCCGAGCTGTCGCTGGAGTCCGAGCTGTCGCTGGAGTCTGAGCTATCGCTCGAGTCGGAGCTGTCGCTTGAGTCCGAGCTGTCGCTTGAAACTGAGCTATCGCTTGAGTCTGAGCTGTCGCTTGAAACTGAGCTATCGCTCGAGTCCGAGCTGTCGCTTGAAACTGAGCTGTCGCTTGAGTCCGAGCTGTCGCTGGAAACTGAGCTGTCACTGGAGTCTGAGCTGTCGCTGGAAACCGAACTATCGCTGGAGTCTGAGCTGTCGGTCGAATCCGAACTATATGCCTGATCGAGCGCTCCGACCATGCGCCCCTTTACTGCCGGGGGAGCGGGGCGTTTGACCTCAGCTACTGCCGGTGGGCGGGCCTGGGCCGCGGGCGCGACAGCGGGCACGACTGGATCGCCTTCGTCGTAGTCGGGATCGATGGTCACCAGCATGGATGCCTGGAAATTTGCAATCTCCCGGCACTCGCATGTGATGTAGCCCGCTCCCGAAAGAACCGTAATGACCTCGGCAAGATCGTCGTCAAACATTCGGATGGAACCGTTGGTGGTCCTCAGGCGACCATGCGGGCCCGGCGTGCCGCCATGGATGGCGAGAGAAAAGCGGCCATTGGCTTCGGCGATCGCTGCCTCTCCGCTGACGGGCTCCAGGACAATCAATCCGACACGGCCAAATTGGCTCGACTCGAAGGTCGTGCCGCGCCCAGTAGCCATGGTCCGGGCGACTCTATAGCCTCCCACGGGAGTGTCTCCATAAGGCAGCGCCTGGGAGCGTCGGGGATTGCCATGTTCGCTCGCAGCCATGTCATTGGCGCGAGCACAGACCGGAAACGGCCCAGCAAGGATCCTCTTGTGGTCATCCTCAACGCGGAGCGCGCCAGTATAGTTTCGATCCGTCGGAAGTTGAATGGTAATCTTGGGCACGATTCGACCTTTCTTTCGCTAGCTATCTTCGTTGCCATCTCCGTCCCCGAGGGGCCCGAAGATTCCATTGGTGCGAGCCGCTTCAAGCGGAGGAGATCCCAAAAATGTGTTGCCTTAAATGGGCCGTTGCCAGATGGCGGCTGACCGCCGCAAGTTCCGCTCTTCCGGTCCTCTAAGCGTTTGACCGCATGATTTCGAACCTTCAGATTGTGCCATCTCACGCTTGCGACAGAAAAAGGTCGCAAGGATGGAATGGGAAGATGGTACAAAAACAAACGGTGAGAGACCTACCTGCATTTTCGGAGATTTCATCTTAAACCGCGACCCTGTCGCGATTGGCGAGAACGCCTGCATACCCCTGAACCATTCGATCGATGGAGAAGTGTTCCTGCGCCCGCCGCCGGCCGGCGTCGCCCAACGCGCGGGCGATATCCGGTTCGACCAGCAAGGCCTCTACCCTCTCCGCCATTTCTTCGGTTCGATCCTGCGAAACGATGAAGCCCGTGACTCCGTTTTCGATTTGTTCGATCACCGCGGGTGTTTCGGTCGCCACCACGGGCAGACCTGCCGCCATCGCCTCGATAATTGCGTTCGAGCAGCCGTCCACCAACGATGCTGTCACGAAGACGCGCCCGGCATGCAGAAACGGAGTAACGCGCGACTGCCTTCCGGTGAACCATGCATTGTTAAGCCCGCGACGTTCCGCCCGGCGCGCGAGCGAAGTCGCGTAGTTGACGTCGCCGCGCTCGGGTCCGCCTACCACCGTCAGAGACGACTGGGGCATCCGCTTTGCGACCTGTGCGGCGGAATCGATCAGGAACTCAACTCGTTTTTCTTGAGCCAATCGGCAACAGGCGATCATCCGGTAGGCTTCGGCAAATCTTGCCGGAAACGGAACTGCCTGGGATTCGAGTGGGCAAGGCACACCATTCGGGATAACAGCGATCTTATTCCTAGCCACGTTGTATTCAGCGGGAGGCACGCCGCTCTGGTACTTGGCAACAAAACAATCCAAACGGTCAAAATAGTTTTCGGCGCTGAAGGCGATACGCTCTTGGAAATTCTCAACTGCGGTCAACTCGCTGAATAGCTGCGGGCCTGGACTCACGTCGACGATTCTGGTGGCCGCTGGTGAGAGCACCTTGGCAGTCAAAAGTTTGACCGAAGCGTCGACATTCCAGAAACAGAGCGTTCCGGCATTCAGCCGGTTCACTGCGAGAAGGATGCGCTCGGCGCATTCAACCACGTTTGCGGGAGATTCAAATCGAACCGTCCGGACCGCCGCCTGCTCGAGTTCATCGAGGTATGCGCGGTTATGAACCAACCCGAGCACGCAAAGAACTACCTGGTCCTTTGGTTCAAAGCGGGTCAGGAGATTGACGAGGGATCGGGTTGCGCCGCCGCTGTTCAGGCTGTCCGTGACGAAGATGATCCGATCCCCGGCGGGCGGGCTGCTGTACAAGGCGAGTTGCCGCCATAGTTGAGGGATCAAGTCTGGATAGGCTGGCTCAGCGGGTGGGGCGTTGCGCCGGTTTCGGACACGCAGGAGAGCATCAACGTAGGGCTGAATTTCGGAGGAATCGTAAACGACTTGTGATCCCGACACGAGCGCCTCAACATTCCCGCCGGCGTTCGCGGTTACCACGGGGCAGCCCGCCTGCTGAGCTTCCAGCATAGCGATGCTCAGGCCCTCGAAGATGCTTGTATTCAAAAAAGCATCGAAAGCGGCGTAGTGCGCCTCCACGTCGGGAACTCCTCCCGGCAGGATGAGCGCCTGATCAACCTCCAGGTCGCGGGCCAGTTGCCGGGTAGTTTCGTAGGTTTGATGGCCATAGCCGTATTCATGGTCCCATGCCCCGAGGATCATCAAGCGGGCCGGTGCGACCCGGAGAAGCTGTTCAAGAACTCGCACTGCGCGGGGATAGGCCTTTTGGGCTTTGAAATTGCCCACCATCCCAATGAGGAACTCGCGTTCTCCGATCCCGTAGCGTTTGCGAATCCGGATGCGATCACTTTGGATCTCAGCCGGGGTAAACCAGCGCTGCAGTTCGTGCCGAACCACAACGATCGGCTTCGACCATCCACTCTCGCGAAGTTCTCTAGCCGTGTCGCAGGATGCGGCCACCAGAAATGGGACCAAGGGGTTTGCGAATGCATCTGGCGCATCTTGCCAGCCCAGCCTGGCGTTGTGAATAACGGGCGCCGTTTGCACGCCATGGGCCCACAGGACTTTGAGGTCGCGAGCGGGAATCAGATGCGTTAGAACCAATTTATGCGTTGAATTGAGAATCCGCTCAGCGATCACTTGAAGCTTTTGTTCCCGGGGGATCTGGGTCGCGGGAAAAAAGCGGAAATGGGGAGTGTCACCGAACTGGTATACGTTCCCCGCGTTCCAGAGCACGAACAGATTGCCGGAGACACCGCGCCGCTGAAGCGAGTCCACCGTCTCGCATACAAGGCGCTCCGCACCGCCGCGGGCAAGGCTAGCGATGAGGATATGCACCGGGTCGAACTCGCCGGAAATATTCGTAAGTGGGATTGCGGTCGACATGCTGCTCTTGTTCTTCCTTGGGTATAAAGCTTTTCAGAGGTTGTACGTGGCATAGAGCCTGGCCAAGGCTGTGCCTGGCCGGGCGTTGTTCTTGTCGGGAACCTGGGAGAGGACCTTTTTGCCTCTGTAAAAACCATCGTTTTGAGACACGGTGCGCCAGAATTCGTTGATCCAGTGGATCGCATAGAGTTCGGGCGGGATTGGAGCGTCTTCCTCGATGAGAGATTGAACAAATCCCAGCCATGAGTCGGGATTGCAGATACCGGAGCGAACGTAGCGTTCCAGACCAAGTTCTATCACGGTTTCGGAAAGTGCGCGATTCCCAAAATGCCAGCCGGAATCTATAGCCCGCTGCGCCCGCTCGAGCGTAAGCCGCATCAACAATGCGCCGCGCGGACACTTCATGAGGTTGCCGACGACGCCGACACGATGGGGACGGAACACATACGGTTCCGGAAAGTCGAGCGGTTTCAGGCAGGTTACGTCCATATCGGCCCAGTATCCGCCCTTTTCGTACAGGAGTTTGTAGCGGAATAAGTCAGAAAACCCAGCAAAGCTCCCATTCCCGACACCCGTCTCGATGTCTGTGCCAATCCGGCGATAGACGGCGTCGCGCGGCAGAATCTCCTCTGCGTTGCGTACGACGACTCCGCTGCAGAGGGGGGTAACTATCTCGGAATAAGTCCAGAGATGAAATTCGTGATGATTCGCGACAAAGGAGGCTAACGTCAGCAATTCAAGCTTTGATAGCTTGTTGCCGATCCAAAGGCCATTTACGATGCGGTTACTCTCGTCCACAACTGGGCGGTCAATCCACTCTAACGCACAGTATGTCAAGTCCAGGTGGATGTCAATGTTTTTTCGCGGTTCATTCGCAGAGATTCGGCGCATGTATACAGGACCCATTACAATTCAATGACTCCTCTCGTGTTTACCGGAATCGGTGGGCACGGATTGGCGGGCACTGTTCCGCAATCGGCCACTTATCTGGGTACCGTGGAAAGCAAAGCCGTCGCGATTCTGGAGATTTCGAATGGCGAATTCGCTGAAGAACATCGTTGAGAAAGCATGGCTTGCGGGAAGATCGATTGATCTACGCGAAATCCACTTTGGGCCGAGTCTTCCGGGTTGGAAAGATGACCGCTTCTTCGATCGACCGAACCCATACTATTTCTTCCTCGCAGGGCTTGTGCGTACTCTGAAATGCACGCGCATCCTCGAGATTGGCACACACTATGGCGGAAGCGGCTTATCGATGCTCAAAGGCGTTGCGGACCAAAGCAATGCAAAGGTAGTCAGTATTGATATCACCGACCTTAACCCGGCACTTCACACTACGCCCGGCTTCATCAAACTCACGGGCGACGCCAACAGTGAAGGCATGATTCGCGATGTTCTCCATCGATTTTCCGGACAGGCTATCGACCTGATGTTCATAGATTCAAATCACAGTTTCATGCCCACCACCTTGTCTCTCGGAGTGTACGGGACCCTCCTCGGCCCCCGGTTTATCGTTCTGGACGACATTTCGTTGCGAGATGATATGCGGACAATCTGGTCAAGGCTGCGGACTACATACCAGGACGCGGTCAATTGCATTGATATCGTGCCCGAAATTCGCCAGGAGACATGCGGCTTCGGACTCCTCCGGCTCAGGTAAGGAGAAGACGCCTTGCCTGCATGGATAGTGAGCGTCCTGCATGTGGCGTTTCGGTTGGCGTCAGATTTTTTTTATGGTGACTTCAGGATTGGAATGATTTGATGTCCTGAGTTGCGTGGACTGCTGATCCGCAGCCTGGCACAAGCGCAGATTGTATTCGAGAATAGATTCCAGGAGGGGAGCGCCGCCGATAGACCTCATTTCGGCAACTAACGCCGAGATGTCCTTGGGAAGGCAGCGACCCCGGAATCCTCTCTGCTCCGTAACGGACGAGTGAGAAGTTCCCACCCGAGGATCAGCCAACCACAAGTCGCGCAGTTCGGCAAAATCCACGCCAAATGCGGCCGCTATGTCATAGAACTGATTTACAAATGCGACCTTGGTGGCAAGGAAACAGTTCTCCATGTACTTGCACAGTTCTGCAGTACGGGCGGTGGTCCGGTAGAAGCGCATATTATTTCCAGGAAAATCGTCGAAGGCCGAGATAACCAAGTCGCACAATGCAGGAGGACCGCCGACGATAAGGAAGCCGCAGGCACCTTCTTCGTGCCAGGGATGGTCTTTCTGTTCGCCCAGGTACTCCGGGCTGAATGAGATGGCCTTTCCTGTCTGGGCAGCGAGGCGGTCGACGGTCCCGGGGATGACGGTGGAGCGGAGACAGACAGGCGGGTAGATCCACTCCAAACATTCCTCGACGCAGGAGGTGTCGCAACTTAGCCCGTCTGTCGCGGTGGGTGTGGGTACGGCGACAAAGACCAGCTCGGACGTGTTCAGGCGGCACTTCTGCTCGGCGCTGTTAAGAAGCGGTTGATACTTGTCATAGGTGATGACCTCGTGCCTGGGATTCCTGGAAAAGAAGCGTGCCATCCCTGACCCAACGACACCGTGACCAACAATCCCAATCTTCATCACAGTCCTTTGAAGGGAGCCGAGAGCAACTTACTTGAGTCAAGCGGGCAGCATGGGTTACTCCCCGTTCTTGTGTAGCATATGGTCCAGTCTCCCGCAAGCCCCAGTCAGCGACTCACATTTTTTTCGCTTATGTCCCGCCCCTTCCATGGCATTAGTTATGCCACTAAGCGAATCGCATTGTATCTGCGCCAAAGGACGGCCCAGGGATCCAGAGGCAATCGGCCCCCGAGCCCTCTTACCTACCTGATGGCTAATGGGCCGATGCGGGCTGGTCTGCGAACAACGCGGTGAATTACGAGGTGGTGCTGGCGCATGGGCAAAGCGCAACAGCGAACGCGACGGAACACGACGATTTGTTCCGGCCGTTGCAGGGTGGAGGCGGAAACATCGGCGTGGTTACCTGCGCTCCTTGTCGCGCGTGTTCAATCAGGGGCGTCCTTTCTGGATTGGTCTTGTCCCCATTAAGTGAGACGCGGGAAGTTATAAACTTCTATCGCGACTCTACTTCCGCCGAAATTGCCGATGAGGCTATCGATCAGTTCGTGCTCTACGCCAAGCCGTCCGTGTCGCCTCCTTCGCTTGCCCTCCTGGAACACGAGCACGGCGGGGTGACGCGGGTTCTTGTGGATGCGACGGCATCCCGACCCGCGCCGAAGCGTATGACCTGGTCGTCATCGCGGCTTGGCCTCGCTGAATCTGGAAGTACGACTAAGTGGAATTTTCCGGAACGTCGCGCCGCAAAGCCATGTTTCCGTGGGCGAAAGCGGAGGTCGCCACGGGAGAGCCAATTGATGTTTGGGTGGTATCATCCCCACCACGCTTCGCCAGGCGCGAGGTGTGCACGGACATAATCGGGGTTGAGTTCGACTCCCAGGCCGGGCTTGTCGGGAATCAGGATGCGGCCGTCTTTTACTAGCGGGCCGTCGTAGGTGATGAAGTTTGACCAGCCTTTGACTGGGTCGCCTTCAATATGGCCCCAGGGCAGATCGCTCGATTGCGAGTTGAAGCGCCCGACGCTGAGTTCGTGGCCCTTGAAATCGCGCATCGCGGCGGCGCTGTGGGCTGAGGCCACTGCGCCGAGTGCGCTGGAAGCATTGTGCGAGCAGACTGGCATGTCGTAGAGTTCGGCGAGGTCGGAGATTTTTTTTGCTTCCAGCAGGCCGCCCGCTTTGGGAATGTCGATCTGTGCGATGTGACATCCCTGATGAATGATGAAGGGAAGAAAACCGCGCCGGGTGTAGAGATTTTCGCCGGTGAGGATAGGCACGGGCGATTCTTCCGTAAGCTTGACCCATGCCTCGGAGAAGTCCGGTGCGAGCGGGTCTTCGAGCCACATGGGACGCATGGGCGCGACGGCGCGAGCGAGATTGAGTGCATCGCTCCAGTCGAGCTCCCAGTGCGTATGGACGGCAATACCGAAGTCGGGACCGAGCGCTTCGCGCACGTTGGCGAATGCCTTCGCATTGTTATCAAGGTCCTGGTTGGTCAGCTGCCGATTGTAACCGCGAGGGTTGTCGAAGGTGGTGTCGTAGAGTTTTTCGTTCGAATAGCCGCGACGGACGATGTCGGTCTTGACCGCGGTGAATCCAAAAGGATGCTCCTTGATTGCCGCAGCCCATTCACGGCAGGAGGCCGGATCGAGCGAGTCTACCGGGCTGGTGGTGAGATAGACACGCGTACCGGTGCGATACTGGCCGCCGAGCAGCTTGCATACGGGCTGGCCGAGCAGCTTGCCGGCGAGGTCCCATAGAGCGATCTCCACGCCGCTGATTGCGGTTACGGTGACTCCGCCGGTGGCGCCCGCGCCGCCCGTAAGCATAGTCATCTTGGTAAGAAGGGGTTCGATGTCGAGGGGGTCTGCACCGAGGAGCGCGTTCTTAAGATAACCGAGGATTACGTCCTTGACGCCGAATCCCCAGTAGGCCTCTCCGTAGCCGCTGATGCCTGCATCCGTATCGACGCGAACATAGGTATTGCCGCCGGGGCGGCCGATTACCATGGCCTTGAGATCGGTGATCCTGACCTTCTTCTTGAGGGGCTCCGCTGCGGCGGCATAGTGCGGCAAGGCGGCAGCAGCGGGAACGACGGCGGCAAGACTTTCTAGGAAGCGCCTTCTCTTCAATGAACACCTCGGATCTCAAGTGAACCTAGCACCGCGGGTCGGCGGTTACCAAAGCCAAGCGTAGATTGCAATCGTGGCGAGAGCCAGCAGGCACCAGTGCAGGCGCCAGTCGGAAATGCCTTGAAACGGAGCGCTGTGAGATTGCCAGTCGACAGTGAGGCTCCTGACCCTGGACTGATCCGGCGGCCGCGTCGAGTACGACACGAGGAAGAGCACTGCTGTCGCGATGAGGGTGCCCCATGCACCACGGTACGCATAGTTGAGCGTGAACTTGTGATGGAGGAGCGGGAAAATCTGCGCGCCGTTGGCATTCACGAGTTGGTCGGCCACGAACACTGAGGCGAAAAGTGTTCCGGTGATCGCTGAGGCAACAGCACCCTGGAAGGTCATGCGCTTGCTCATGATGCCGAAGAAAATGGCGGGCGTGACCGGCATGACGAGGTAGATGGAGACCGCTTGCAGATACTTGTACAGGCCGTCGGGCGTGGTGTAGATGAGATAGGCCGCGCCGACCGCGAGCGGAGTGGTGATGAGAATGGCCGCACGGCCCAGCAGCACCTGGGTCTTCTCCGGAGAGTCTTTGCGGAAGCCGAGGAGGAAATCGCGCACGATGAGCGTGGAGATGGAATTCATGACCGATAGCGAAGAGCCGATGAGCGCGCAGATCAATGCTGCCAGAACCAGTCCTCGAACGCCGGTGGGAAGCAGGTCGCTCAAAAGGGTGGTGAACGTGGTCTTAGGGTCGCGGCCGGGATAGAGAGCCGCTGCGATGACTCCAGGCAAGGCGAAGATAAAGACGGGACTGAGCTTGAGGAGAGTGGCGAACATGGCGCCGCGGCGAGCCTCATCAAGATCGCGAGCTCCGAGCACGCGCTGCACGTTGACCTGGTCCATGCCCCAATAGAAGAGCCCGCCGTAAAGTGCGCTGAGAATGATTCCGATGAAGGGATAGTTGGGGTCGTCGTAGGGCCTGGCGACATGCATCGCATATGGCATTCGCGCGACGAGAGCGTGCCATCCGCCGACTTTGGCAAGGCCGATCAGGAGCATCAGGGTGCAACCGGCGATCATGATGGCGGTTTGAACCGAATCAGTGTAGGCGACCGCCGTGAATCCGCCGATGATGGTGATTGCGGCGACGCATCCGCCCATGAGCATTACCATGGGCATCACGTTCCAACCCAGCAGGCTATGCAGCACGAGCGCGCCGGCATACAGATGGAACGCCAACTTGGTCATGATGCAGATGACCAGCATCAGTCCGGAGAAAAAGACGCGCGCGGTACGGTTGTAGCGGAGTTCGAGATATTCGGGAATTGTGTACACACGGGTGCGGATGTAGTAGGGAAAGAGCACGGCGCAGGCAATGCCGAGGCAGATGCAAGTCGTTAGTTCGACGGCGCCGGCGGAGAGGCCGTAGCGATATGAATCGCCGGAGAGGCCGACCAGGTGTTCGGCGCCGATGTTGGTGGCGAAAAGGGAAGCGCCCACCAGGGGCCAGCCCAGCCGGCGGCCGGCGAGAAAGAACTGGGAGCTGGATTCGCTTGCGCCTCTGCGAATGGCAATGATGAGCCCGGTTGCGATGCTGGCGATCACAGCGGTGCAGCAGACGACGATGTCGAGTGCGGAAAGGGCCATTCCGATCCTTGGGGGAAGAAGCGACTCGCCACGGAAATGATGAAGCTGAAAGTATGCCAGCTGGTGCGATCAGCGAGACATGGTGTAGAGTAACATGTCAAGCGCCCAAGCGCTTATTTTGTGACGCGGTTCGGAAACCCAGCTCGCGATTATCAATGGCCGTGCCGGTTGGTGAATAGACTTTGGATGACTTGCATTCCTGGGACTCTGCGATGACCGGTACGAAGTTCAACGTGCGGCGTGAGTCGCCGCGCGCCTCGAGAATTTTCACGATAGTGGTCATGACCGCCTGCATTTGCGCTGGGGTCTCATCAAATATTCAGATTGAAGCTGAGCGAGCCGCTGGGGAGCATCAGACGGGGGGCGGATGGCCGGCTTATGGGGGACAGCCGGCGCAGGACCATTATTCAAGCCTGGCTCAGATCAATCGCAAAAATGTGAAAAACCTGAGGGTGGCCTGGACCTTTGATACGGGAGAGACGGGCAGCATCGAGTCGACTCCGGTGATTGTGGGGAGAATGCTGTACACCTACACGCCATCGCTCAAGGTTGTTGCGCTGGATGGGTCTACTGGCAAACTGGTGTGGACGTTCGACTCAGGGAACCATGATCCAGATGCGAGCCGCGGTGTTTCGTATTGGAGCGATGGGAAAGAGAGCCGGCTCTTCGCGGGGATGAGGAACCTGCTCTATGCACTGGACCCCGCTACGGGGAGGCCGATCACGAGCTTCGGCGAGGGCGGATTCATTGATCTGCGCAAGGGACTGCTCGGCGACTACAAAATGCAGTCGATCGGGCTGACGAGCCCCGGCGCGATTTACAAGGACCTGATCATTGTAGGCGGGCGCAATTCGGAGACACATCCGGCATCGCAGGGGGATATCCGCGCATTCGATGTGCACACAGGCGCGCTGCGCTGGCAGTTCCACACGATTCCCCGGCCGGGTGAGAAGGGTTATGAGACATGGCCCAAAGATGCCTGGAAGACGGCAGGGGCGGCGAATAACTGGGCGGGGATGGCGCTGGAGGAGAAGCGCGGCATTGTCTACGTGCCGACGGGGTCGGCCGTGTTTGACTTCTATGGAGGCGATCGCGCCGGCGACGATCTCTTTTCCGATTGTGAATTGGCTCTCGATGCCGAGACAGGCAAACTGCTGTGGTATTTCCAGGGTGTTCATCACGATATCTGGGACCGGGATTTTCCGGCGCCTCCTTCGCTGGTGACGGTAAAGCGCGATGGGAAGAGAGTTGACGCCATTGCGCAGACGACCAAGCAGGGATGGATGTTTCTTCTCGATCGCGCGAATGGGAAACCGCTGTTCCCGGTCGAGGAGCGCAAGGTTCCGCAAAGCACGGTGCCGGGCGAGACGACCTCGCCTACACAACCGATACCGTTGGCGCCCGAGCCGTTTACGCCGCAGGTTGTGGACGAATCGACTTTGACCAAACGAAGTCCGGAGGCGCACGAAGCGGCGGTCCGGCAGTTTCGCAGTTTCGCCGGAGGAACGCAGTTTGTTCCCGGCGTGCTCGACAAGCCGACGCTCGAATTTCCTGGTGTGGGCGGCGGCGCGGAGTGGGGTGGGTCGGCGGTCGATCCCAACACCGGTGTGATTTATGTCAATGCGAATCAAGTAGCATTCACAACCACGCTGGTCAAGAACGATCCTTCGGCCGGGGTTGGAGCGAGAACGTATCAAAGCCAGTGCGCGGTTTGCCATGGGGTCGATCGAGCGGGGGCTCCGCCGGCGTATCCTTCCCTCGCCGGCGTATTTGGGCGCATGCCGGCAGGGCAGGTTACGGAGATCATTCACCAGGGCAGGGGGCGGATGTCGTCCTTTCCGAATCTGGAAGGCGCAACACTGGATGCGCTGCTCGAGTATCTGCGGACCGGAAAAGATGCGGGAGCGGCAAGCGATGCGGGGCCTATGGCCTCCAGGAGTGCTGACCCCGACCTCAACGATTCTGACGTGATTGCCGGTTCCAGGGTCTACGCCACGCAATGTTCTTCGTGCCATGGCGCAACGAGGAAAGGTTCGCCGCCGCGCTTTCCTTCGCTGATCGGAGTCGGCAGGCGCATGAATGCATCGCAGGCGACCGATCTGATCCGCAAAGGAAAGGAATCCATGCCGGGCTTTCCTTCGCTCAAGGATCATGAACTGGATGTGCTGCTCCGGTTTCTTGGAGTAGGCGGGCAGAGTGCCATGGCGGACGCTGCCGCCGACGCAAGCGAGATGCCTTATAACATCACGGGCTATACGCGGTTTGATGATGCAGAGGGTTATCCCGCAGTCGCGCCGCCGTGGGGTACTTTGAGCGCGATCGATCTGAACACGGGCAAGTACCTTTGGAAGCTGCCCCTTGGTGAGTATCCTGAACTGGCCGCGAAGGGGATGACGAACACGGGCACCGAGAACTATGGAGGGCCGATTGTAACGGCGGGTGGCCTGGTAATTATCGCCGCCACGGATTTTGACCGCAAGATCAGGGCATTTGAAAGCCGCACGGGCGAGTTGTTGTGGGAATCAACTTTGCCGTACGCGGGAGTGGCCACCCCGGCCACCTACATGGTCGATGGCAAGCAATACATTGTGATCGCGACGTGCGGGGCAAGGGACCCCAAGTCGCCACAGGGCGCCACGTACGTAGCATTCGCCCTCCCTTAGTTTTGTCAAGCAAAGTGGGTCATGACTTTCCTGCAGAGAGACCGCGATGAGCACTGAGACAAAAAGCAAGCCGCGATTGAGCGGCATATTTTCACCGACCGTGACGGCTTTCAACCACGATGAGTCACTCAACCCGGAGGGCACCCGGGCATTTGTGCGTTTCTTGCTGGAGCAGGGTGTGGACGGTCTCACGCCGCTGGGAAGCGCTGGCGAGCCAGTGGCACTGAGCACCGCGGAGAGGATGAAGGCGCTGGATGCGATTGTGGAGGAAGTGGGCGGGCGCATTCCGATCTACGCGGGCACGAGCGACTACAGCACCGCAACGACGATCGAGCTGAGCCTTCATGCGAAATCCGCCGGGTGCGACGGGTTGATGCTGATGGCGCCCTATCTGCTTAAGCCGCCCAAGCAGGACGTGCTGAACCATTTCCGGCGCATCCGGGAGAAGGTGGGATTGCCGATCATGGCCTACAACGTGCCGGTGCTGACGGGCATCGAGATTACGCCGGAAGAGATCCAGATGCTGGCTGAGGAGGATGTGGTTCACGCGGTGAAATGGTCGCATATGGAGATTGCCAGGGTGCAGGACACGCGACTGCTTTGCGGACCGGAGTTTTCAATTTTCGCGGGCATCGACATTATTGCGTTCGCGGCATTGGCAATCGGCGCAAACGGCTGGATCGGCGGGCTGCCGATGATAGTGCCCGCCCTTGCGGTGAAGCTGCATCGGCTGTTGACGGTGGAGAAAAAGCTGGACGAGGCGCGGACTCTGTGGCTGCGCCTGCTTCCGATCATCCGGGTTGAGTACCGGGCCATGGGAACGAATGAAGGAAAACCGCACTGGCTGGCGGTGTGCCGCGAGAGCGCCGCTCTGCGCGGAATTCCGGTGGGCGTGTCGAGGGCTCCGCTAAGCCAGGTGGACGGGGAAGTCCGCGAAGAGTTGCGCGTGCTGCTGGACGGGCTGGGGCAGCTGTGAAGAAATAGGTCCCGGGCGCTTGAATTTGTGTGCGAAAAATGTTTGACCGGAGCAGAGTGCAATGAAGATCACCAATGTGGAAGTCTTTCTGACCGGCACAGCATGGCGGAACTTTTTGTTTGTCAAGCTCACGACCGACGAAGGCCTTGTGGGTTGGGGCGATGGAACGCTGGAGTGGAAGGAATCAGCGGTTCGCGAGCTGATCCTCGACTTTGGGCGGCGGCATGTGGTGGGCCTGAGTCCCTTCAATATCGAGGCCCTTTGGTTCAAGCTCTACCAGGTCGAGCACAACACGGGCCCGATCATGTTCGCGGCCATGGCAGGGATCGAGACCGCGATGTGGGACCTGGTGGGAAAGGCTCTCGGCCAGCCCGTGTATAACCTCGTGGGCGGCGCGGTGAGAAAGCGCGTCGAGGCCTACGCGAACGGGTGGTATGCGTTCAACGGCGACCTCGCAAAGATTGCCGAACGTGCGCAGGAAGTGGCAGGCCGCGGCTACACGGCAATGAAGTTCGATCCCTTCGGACCGGGCGGCAGGGAACTCACATACGAGCAGCTCAAGCAGGCATGCCGGATTGTCGAAGCCGTGCGAAACGCGGTGGGAGACGAGATCGACCTGGCGCTCGAATTCCATGGGCGCTTCAGTCCGATCATGGCACTCGAAGCGATCCGTGCGATGGTACCGTATCGGCCGCGCTGGTGCGAGGAGCCGATTCCCGCGCATAACCATGAGGCGATGGCGCAGGTGGTCGCGGCGTCTCCGCTGCGCATTGCTACGGGCGAACATACGTATAGCCGGTTCGGATTTCTTGATCTGCTCTCACGCAAGGGCGCGCACCTGATACAACCGGACATCGTTTACTGCGGCGGATTTTTAGAAACCAAGAAGATTGCGGCGATGGCCGAGACGTTCTATGTGAGCGTGGCGCCCCATAACTGCCGTGGGCCGTTGGGCACGGTGATTGCAATGCACCTGTGCGCCAACATCCCAAACTTCGACATCCTGGAAACGTTTGAGGATTACGATGTTCCGTGGCGCTGCGATCTCACGCCGGGCACGCCGCGCGTGCACCGCGGCCACTATGACATTCCTGCGAAGCCGGGATGGGGCGTGGAAGTAGATGAAGAAGCGATTCGTGCCCATCCGGAGAATCCGGACGCAAAGCTGGACATGTTTGCGGAACATTGGGAAGACATCATGTGCAAGTGAGGCGGCATATTGGAGCGCGGGGCAACTCGATGAGTTATGACCATTCTCACCGGCGGATCCTGGTGACGGGCGCGGCCAACGGACTCGGTCTCGGGATCGCGCGTGTTCTGGCGGCCGCCGGAGCACGGCTGGTGCTGGCGGATGTGGATGAGAAGGTGCGCGAAAGAGCCGCGGAGGTCGAGTTTTCGGGGTGCGCTGTTGCGTTGGCGCGCGATCTGGCCGAGCCGGAGGCCGCCCGCTGCTTAATTGAAGAAAGCGTTCGTGCATTGGGCTCGCTTGATGGGTTGGTCAACTGCGCGGCCTGGAGCTTCCACAAGCCGGCTCTGGAGACGACCATTGCGGAGTTCGATCGCGTTGTCGCGATTAATCAGCGGGCGCCATATTTCCTTGCCTGCGAATTCTCGCGGCGTCTGAGATCAGAGGAGAGCGATGCGTGTATCGTGAACATCGCCTCGGTGAATGCGCTAGTCGGAAATCCCAACCTGGCGGCTTACGCCGGTACAAAGGGCGCGCTGGCGGCAATGACTCGGGCGATGGCGGTGGAGTTTGCTCCGCGCGTGCGGGTTGTGGCGATTTCGCCGGGGAGCGTGCGAACGCATGTGACCGAACAACTGATCGAGTGCGGGCAAGTCGATCCCGCGGCCCTGATTGACAAGTCACTTATCAAACGCTTTATCGCGGTGGAAGAGATTGGCGAACTGGTTTCATTCCTCTTCAGCGCGGCGGCGCGTTCCGTAACCGGATCAAACTGGGTGTTCGATGGCGGGTACACGGCGCGCTAGAGACAAAGCAAGAGAGGGAACACTTGCCCGGCGATCGAGTCTATCCAATAACGGTTGACAGAAGGAGCTTCATCAAGCTTGGCGGCGCCTGCGCTCTCGCGCTCTCAACACGGCAGGCTGGCGCCGAAAGGAAGGTCGAGTTTCCTGATATCGACGCGCTGCGCCGAGAACATGCGCGGGCAGGTATCCATTCCCCGGGACGGACTTATCGCGCGATGGAGTGGGAATTTCACACGCCGCCTGAGCAGACCTTCGACATCAATCTCGAGGCAGCTATTGAGGCCTCGCGCCAGGCTGGCGCGGAAAGCCTGATGTTTTACACGCAAGACCATTGGGGTTATGCGTTTTATCCCAGCGATGCTGCGGTACGCCATCCGAATCTGAAATTCGATTTGTTCGGGACAGAGTGCGAACTGGCACGAAAGGCCGGCATCGCGGTTACTTCTTATTACAGCCTTCAATTCAACAACCAGTGCGCCATTCACCATCCGGACTGGGCGTGGACCAATGAAGACGGCTCGGAGCAGCGCTTCTATGGCAAGTGGCACGTGCTGTGCCTGGATTCGCCATATCGGCAGTATGTCCTGGGGATGATGGACGAAATATTTTTGCACTATCAAGTCGATGAACTGTTTCTGGATATCTTCGGAATCCAGTTCACGATGTATGCGCGCAACGGAATCAGTCCATTTTGCTTCTGCAAATACACTGAGGATGCCTGGGCAAAGGAGTTTCCGGGCGATTCGTACCGTGACGGTTTCAGGTCGCGCGAAGGATGGGAGCAACGGTTCCGGTGGCACCAGCGAAGATCGATGACGGAAATGCTGGATGGGATTATCGCGACGGCGCGCAAACACAGGCCAAATCTCCTGGTGTCGCTGAACGGCGGTCCCGAGTCATTCCCCGACGACATCATGGAGCGTGTGAGCTTCATCTATGCGGAGCCGCTCGATTGTCCGACCGGAATCGCGCTTGGCTCGATCCTGATGCGGGGAAGAGGGCGAGGGAATTATCAGGCTGGGGTGTTTACGGAATACGGATATTCGGACATGTATCCCGGAGATCTCGCGAGGGTGCAGGCCGATGCGCTGATCGTGCAGAACGCGCGCACTTTTTTCGTAGGTGATGCGCCGGTGTTGAGCGGTATCGACGGACAAGGATTTTCGAACCGGTGGTTCGCTGTTGCCACCGACGCCTGGGCGGATGTGAGGAATGTCGATTGCCTGTTGGGCCCGGATTTGAAACCGCTTTTGAGCACCGCCGTGCTTTACAGCGAAGGGTCGCGTCAAGAACTGGAGGCGGATAGGCGGCCGCAGGATTTTCGACGTTCTACCATGGGCGCGCTGGAGACGATGACGTTCGCAGGACGTCCGGTCGAGAGCCTGCCAGATTTCAAACTGCGGCCGGAGATACTAAGTCAATTCGAAGTGCTGCTACTTCCCGAGGTGAGCGTGCTTTCAGCGGCGCAAGCGGAAACCATTCGCCAATGGGTGCGCAGCGGTGGCACGTTAATTGCAAGTTACCGCTGCGGCTTGCTGGATGAAGGAGACCGGGAGCGCGGGAACTTCGCGTTCGCCGATGTGCTGGGCGTGGATTATGGTGGCCATGAGACAACGTATGCTTTCGACCCGACCGGGAAGCAGCGCGAGGGAAACACCGTATCCACTTACCTTGAATCTGTCGGGCATCCGCTAGGGCAGTTGATCGCTCACGGGACGGTGGGGTTGCCGGGGCCGTTCGTGAGGATGAAGGAGACCACGGCGGAGGTCGTGATGCGGTATCGATTGCCGCTGCTTGCCGAAGATGTTCCGCACAACAAGTGGGTAGGATGGGGAGCGCCTCCTCCAGGGGCGGAGACGGCGGGAGCGGCGGTTGTGTTCAACCGGTTCGGCAAGGGGCAATCGTTGTATATTGGCGCGCCGATTTTCTGGGCCATGGAGTGGCGCGCGGAGTGGATTCAAGCCTGGGTTCCCTGGCTCATCAGAAAACTCGTGCCGGGTCCGCTGGCAGAACTGCGCACGATTCCCAATTCAGAGTTTGTCCACGGCAGCTTTTACCGTGACGTGCAGAAGGGGTTAATTCTCGTCCAGATTCTGGACGCGGTGCAACTGGCGACCAAGGGTGAAATGCGGCCGACGCCTGATGTGGAGATCACGCTGGATGCGGTTCGATTGCCGGTGACCGCGGCTCGAATTGTGTGGCCCGCGATTCGAGATACTCCGGTGGCCCGCGATGGGAGAAGAGCGCGAATTCTGCTCGAGAAACCGAATCGATATACCTCGATGTATCTCAAAGTGGGTTGAAGAATGATTTGTATTCGCGACTTTGACCCAGGTCAAGGTCGTTGGATGAGTAATTCCGTCTTGTTCTAAACGCGCTTAAGCGCTTATGGTGGAAGTTGTCTTATTCGGAGGAATGTTTTTGGTGCCATTAGGTAAGGTTGACCCTGATTTAACCAAAATCAGCCGGCGAGATGCCCTCAAGGGACTCGGGGCGGTGGGGGCATTGCCTCTGATTTCGCATTCGCATGCGAAAGCGCAGGAACGGCTTGATCAAGGCATCGAAGTCCCCACTCTTTCCGGTCACACTCGCGAACAGCCGTTTGATTTGGGCTGGCGATTTCATCGCGGCGATGTTGCCGGTGCGGAGAACCCGGGCTTTGACGATTCGACTTGGCGGCAGGTGGATCTGCCTCATGACTGGAGTATTGAGGATTTGACGACCGAGGTCCAGGACGCCGGCGAGGGAACGATCTGGGTGGGAGGGAACACCCCCACGCGGATAGGTCCGTTTGACGTGGCGTTAAGCGCAGGACAAGAGGCCACCGGGTGGGTTGTCGGTGGCACTGGTTGGTATCGCAAGCGTTTTCGATTGGCGATCGCAGAGGAAAATGCACAAGCGGAAATTCGTTTCGATGGTGTCTACATGAATTCAGAAGTCTGGATCAACGGTCACTCTCTGGGCAACCATCCCTATGGGTATACCCCGTTTTTTTACGACTTGACGTCATTTTTGCAGCTTGACAGCGAGAACGTGCTCGCGGTGAAAGTGCGCAACGAAGGCGCGAACAGCCGCTGGTACTCGGGTTCGGGAATCTACCGACACGTGTGGCTGACGCTGACTGGCGACGTACGAATTCCGACATGGGGCGTGGCAGTGAGTACGCCGAGGGCGTCGCGCGAATTATCGACAGTTGAAGTTTCGGTGACAGTAGAGAATCGCGGCGAGACGCAACAAGCAGCGACGATCCGCACCCGCATCTTCGCGCCGGGGGGAGCCGTCGCGGCGAACGGTGAGAAGGCAACCGGTCTGCCGGCGGGAGAAGAATCCAGAGTGTCTCAGACCTTCGATGTGAGGGATGCGCAGCTTTGGTCTTCTGCGGATCCAAAACTGCATCGCGCCGAGATCGAGGTCCTGATCGCCGGAAAGGCGATAGATCGCTCGATGGTCTCATTCGGTATTCGCGGAACCGAGGTCGATATAGAACACGGGCTGCGCATGAATGGCGAGGCAGTGAAGTTGAGGGGCGGCTGCGTTCACCACGACAACGGCATCCTCGGGGCGGCCGCGTTCGATCGTGCCGAAGAGCGGCGCGTGGAAATTTTGAAATCGAACGGCTTCAATGCCATTCGTACCAGCCACAACCCCCCGTCGCCGATGTTTCTGGATACATGCGACCGGCTGGGGATGATGGTGATCGACGAAGCCTTTGACTGCTGGAAGCAAGGCAAGAACGTCGACGATTATCACGTTTACTTCCCGGACTGGTGGGAGCGCGACCTGAAGGCCATGCTGTTGCGCGACCGGAACCATCCCAGCATTATTTTCTGGAGCATCGGCAACGAACTCGATGAGCGCCGCGATCCGTCGGGTGTGGCCATCGCCAAACAACTGAGAGATACGGTGAAGAGTGTGGATGAGTCGCGGCCGGTCACCATGGCCGTGCCTGGCCCGTACGACCACAACCTGCCGGAGTGGCAGGCGAATGATCCGGCGTTCTTGCATCTCGATGTGGGCGGCTACAACTATCAGTGGCAGCAGTACGAGATCGATCACAAGCGGTTTCCCGATCGAATCATGATGGGTACTGAGTCGTTTCCGTTTGAGGCGTGTGACAGCTGGAGAAGTGCGGAACGACTGAGTTATGTGCTGGGCGATTTTGTATGGACTGCGATCGACTACCTTGGCGAGTCGGCCATTGGGCATTCGATCCTCTCACAAACGCCGGGGTGGTGGCGGCAGCAGTATCCGTGGTTCAACTCCTATTGCGGCGACGTCGATCTCATCGGAGACAAGAAGCCGCAGTCCTACTATCGCGACGTTCTATGGGGCCGCAGTTCATTGGAGATCGCTGTGCAGCGGCCACTGCCACGAGGCAGAACAGAAGAACTAGCTAACTGGGGTTGGCGCGACGAACTGCGCAGCTGGAATTGGAAGGCCTACGAAGGGTTTCCGCTGAAAGTGCGCGTGTTTACCGCGGGGGACCGAGTCAAGCTACTGCTGAATGGCGAGGAAATCGGCGATAAGGCGGTTCCCGATTCGGCAAAGCTGATTGCCGAATTTGATGTGCCCTATGCCGACGGGGAACTGCGCGCGATTGCCTTCAAAGATGGACGCGAGATCGGTTCGCATGCCTTAAAGACGGTGGGCAAGGCGGCGAAGCTCAAGATGAAAGTGGACCGCGAAAAAGTTCGCGCAAGCCGTGGGGAACTGGCTTTTGTGACCGTGCAAATCACCGATGCCGCGGGCGCTCCAGTGCCGGATCTCGTGCGCAGAATCGATTTTCATGTCGAAGGCGCGGGCGAACTGGCCGCGGTTGGAAATGCCAATCCAAAAGACGTGGCGAGCTTTCGCCAGCCGGTCTGCAGGACATTTCAGGGGAGATGTCTTGCGGTGCTGCGCCCGCTGGGGCGTGAGGGCCGCATCGTGCTGCGGGGAACATCGGAAGGGCTCATGCCGGCTTCAGTGATTGTGGAATGTTCTCAACCGGGGTAAGACCCTGGCACAACAAATGATGGTCATCGGAAAGGACAGTACTTTGATGCGACGGTTTGACTTGGGCAAATGCCTGATGCTGTTTTTGGTTTTTCTATCAGCACCGGCCTGGCTTTTGGCGGGGAACCAAGGACCTTCACACGGGATGATGTCGGTGTTCAACATCAAGGAGTACGGGGCGACGGGAAAGAAGCAAGATGACGCGGGACGGGCCATTCAAAAGGCGATTGACGATGCTGCCGCGGCCGGGGGCGGCGTGGTGTATCTTCCTCCCGGTGAATACACATCGGGGACGTTGCGGTTGCGCAGCCATGTGAACATCTACATTGAGTCGGGCGCGACTCTTTTTGCGTCGGAGGATCCGGCGGCATTCGACTCGCAGAAGGTGAAGTCGAAGGATGCGTTGTTCTTTGGCGAAGACCTTGAAGATATCTCCATCGGCGGGCGCGGCACAGTGGATGGCCAGGCAAAATATTTCTGGGCCCCGGATACGATCGAACGGTCCTTCCTGCACAAAAAGCTGATTGTGGCCTCGGGCAAGTCGCAAATGCGTTCGTATCCAGTCGGAAACGGGACGCGCACCGTCTATCCCCACTTGATCTGGCTGGGACGATCGAAGAACGTGAGTATCAAGGGGCTGTCGTTTGTCCGATCCTTCAGCTGGACGTTCGCTTTCTATGATTGCTCCAGGGTAGTTGTCGATGGCATTTATGTTTATACCAGTCTGCATGAAGCAGTGTGGGCCGATGGAATCGATATCGTCAGCTGCAAGGATGTGAGCATTTCAAACTGCACGATTGAGACGGGTGACGACTGCATCGTGTTTGTATGCGGAATCGACGAGTGGGGCCCGACTTCGCCGTGCGAACACATCACAGTGACCAACTGCCGCCTTTCTTCGGCCTCGGCCGCAATCAAGTTCAGCGAAGGCAATAACCTTGTAATTCGGGATATCTTGATTACTAACTGCGCTATCTTCGATTCCAACCGCGGATTGACTCTACAGATTGCGACGGGCGGAGATATCAGCAATGTTGTGATCTCGAATATCTCCATGGACCTTCATCGCTTCGACTGGTTCTGGGCGGGCGACGGCAATGCCTTCAACTTCGAGCTTCGCCGTCAGAGCGAGTGGAATGACGAACCGCGCAAGCCAAACGAACCTGGCCCCGGATCGATCCACAACGTAATCATTCGCGACGTGATCGTGCATTGCCAGGGCGAATCGACTATTTACGGCCACCCCGAGAGCTGGCTGAGCGGCTTGACCCTGGAGAATATCAAGTTCTTCATTTCCAGCAATCCCGACTCGCCTTATGACACGGCGAAGAATGCGATGAGTTTCCGCTGGATCAAGGACCTGAAGCTGCGGAACATCGAGGTGAACTGGCAAAAGCCGGCTTACGACAAGTGGGAAAGTGCTCTTTCGCTCGCTGATATCGATGGGTTGCACGTGGACGGATTCTCAGGCGTATCTGCTCGTCCGGATCGCGATTTACCTGCCATGGCTCTCGACCGCGTGACCAATGCCACCCTGCGCAACCTGGACGCGGAGCCGGGCACGAATCTGTTTCTGAAGATTACCGGCGCTAACACGCACGACGTGCATTTGATCGGCAACAACTTTCACGAGGCTAAGGTTCCCTATCAACTGGCTAAGGACGTTAAGACGGACAGCGTTACGGCGGTAGATAACTTTATGCCGACGAAATAAGACGTTATCGTTTCCGAGGGTGGCTGAAAGGTAGTGGGGAATGGGATCGGGATTCTCGAGGCGTTTCTTTCTGCGGGCTTCGGCAGCCATGGGTGCGATGGGTTGGCCACGGCTCAACGCAGGAAGCGCCGATGCCGCTGCGGTTCCTGCTGCCTCGCGAGCGCATAGAAGGGAATTAAGCCGCCTGTTCGCCGCAGACCTCAAAGGCGCACAGTGGAACACGTTTCAGGCGGCCGGATATGCGAGGGATGTCTCCGGCATCTGTTATCGCACCAAGTCGGCGGGTTACTTCGATTGCTATGTGGATCGGCCGTTTCCTTGCTCAGGAATGCCTCTAGGAGGGATCGATACGGGGGCACTGTATCTGGAGCCGTCGGGGGTGCTGGGCTACTCGTCGATTTTTAATCATCTGACACCAATTGGAGGGCCACTCAACGTTCCATACATGGGACTAGCAAGCGGAGGGAGGGCGTGGACTTTTGGGACCGCGCAGACCAAGAATTACGCGGGGAACAATCGCGCCACGATCGGATTGAAGGTGTTGGGTTCGATGCAGGAGAGCGAGTACTGGGGCCATTATCCGATCGCCGATATCGAATATAAGTCGGATGCGCCCGTCCAGGTGGGCTTGCGCTGCTGGTCACCATTCATTCCGGGAGACTCAAAAGCATCGAATACACCGGGTGCGGTGTTTGAAGCACACTTGAGGAATTCAGGTGCTTCGCGGCAGAAGGGTTCTTTGCTGTTCAACTTTCCAGGCTTTCCCGATCATGCCTCGAGAGACACTTCGATTGGCTGGCCCGACATGCCAGGGAAGCCGGTGATGCCGGCCGCGCGGGTGACGCGGAGGCTGGTTCCATCGGGGCTTTCGGGGACATGGGTCGACAACGAACCGTGGGGCATGAGTTATGTGCTGGCCGCCATCGGGGAGTCGCCTGTACGCATCGGCGGCAGCCTTGGGCTGGATGGTAGAACCTGGAATGCAGCTGAACGAAGCCTCCCAACCATCGGCGCGGACGACGACGGCGGTTCGACCCTAGCGATCGCGTACGATATCCCCCCGGGTGAAAACAAGATCATTCGAGTGATTCTGGCATGGTTTGCACCAGAGTGGGAAATGGCAATCCCGGCACGGGCGGCAGCCGGATCTCCACGTACGCCCCTGAGGGAGAGACACTCTCCACTACCGGCAAGCGATTTACGCACATGTATGCCTCGCGTTTTACCGATGCTGGTGAAGTGGCGAGCTATCTCGAGCGCAATCACGAGCAGCTTCTTGCGCGGGTCATTGCATGGCAATCCGCAATCTACGAGGACGAGACGCTGCCGGGATGGCTGTCGGATTCGCTGATTAATGCGCTCTACTATTTTGCGCCCTGCAGCCTGTGGGCGCAGGCCAGGGATCCGATTGGCGATAGGTGCAAACCCAAAGACGGGCTGTTTGCATTGGAGGAATCGCCGCGCGCCTGCCCACATATGAGTACGCTTTCGAATGTGGGCATGCAGGGCCCGACCCTTTCATTCTTCTTCCCCGACTGCGCGCTCTCGCTGCTGCGCGCCATCCGCTCCACGCAGCGGGAGAACGGCGATGTCGCGCAGCTGATGGGCCGATGGGCGGATCCCGCCAATCCGATGTCGTATGACTACCAGGAAGTCGTCTCGGGTTTTTGCTATGTTTCAGCCGCCTATCTGCATTGGAAGATTACTGGAGACGAAGCCTTCGCGAAGGAGTTCTATCCCTCGGTGAAGAACGCTCTCGAATACTCTTTCACGCAACGGCCCGAACTGGGACCATCGCAGACCATCGCCATGCCCCCGAAAAGGCCGCACGCTTGGAACGATATCGAATGGTTTGAAGATCGCCCGATGTATGGGTTTGCGACGCATCCGGGAGGGTTGCGGATTGCTGGTGCTGAGATGCTGAAAGCCTGGGCGTTGGAGATCGGCGACGGCGACGAAGCTCGACGCATGAACGACTTGATAATGGCCGGCAAAGACGCATTGCAGAAGCACCTTTGGAAGGGCGATCACTATCTCGTTTACCACGATACGACGACAGGAAAAGAGCTGGACGCGTTCTACTCGTCGCAACTGAATGGTCAGTACTGGGCGCGATTCTGCGGGCTGCCTGAGTTTTTTCCAAAGGAGAATGTGAATCTGGTATTACGGACGTTGCGGGAGAAGGTGTGCAGCATAAGCAAGCACGGAATGCCGCCTATCTACGCGCTCCCCGATGGGTCACTTTGGACCGCCGACAAGACCGGATATTTGACCGGCGAGTATGTTTACACCAATCACCAGGTTATCTGGAATGCTTTGACATTTATTTATGAAGGACAGAAAAACTTTGGACTTGAGCTCTTGTGCAAGAATCTCGCACTGAGTTACCTCACTTGGGGATACACGTGGGACGGGCCGAATTGCCACAGCGCCGGCGGTGATACCGGCGAGGTGAACTATGGCTGGGACTACTGGTTCAACTGGTCTGTCTGGACTGCGCCGGCGGCGCTGCTGAATCGAGACATAACGGCGCTGACGCATCCGGGTGGGTTGGTATACAAAGTTCTCGAAGCCGGGAGACAGAAATGAAGATGTCGCACTCAGGTCGGCGGATGCTGATGGAGGTTAAACCAAGGGCGCAGGATGAGCAAAGGCGCGTTCCACGCACTTCAGCGTGGCGGCGCTTCCGTATTAGCGTGGCTCGCCGGTGCCTTCTCATTCTGCTGGGCAAAGGCGTCAGCAAGGCGGATCGCTTCTGCGGTTGAGCGGCTCGCATCGTCAGTCCGGCCCAGTTTGCGAAGTTGTGTGGCAAGCAGTGCGTGGAGCGATCCCCTTTCGTCCGGGTAACCTTCGTCCAATGCGGGCTGCAGCGTTTGTACTGCTTCTACCGAATGGCCGGCCTGGGCATAAGCCGTCGCTTTCTGAACGCGGCACCACGGATCGTCGGGCTCGATGGTAGCAAGTCGGCCAAGCAGCGAAAGCGCTGTCGCAGAATCGCGTTCGCCCAGCGCAACCTGGATCAACAGGCGCAGGAGTTGTTTCCGATTGGGGTTGAGGGCGAGGGCTTGCTGCGCAGTCTGCCGCGCCTTCGCCATCTCGCCCTGGCTGAAAAAAGATTCGGCAAGCTTCTCGAGCAACTGGGGATCATTCGGTCGCAGGCGTAGCGCTTTTGCGTATTCATCGGCGGCTTGTAAAGCATCAAGCCGGATCGAGAGAAGAATGTCACCGCGGATAAGATGGAGTGACGCTTCCTTCCCCAAGGCGTGCAAGTGATCAGCGCTGCGCTCTGCTTCATACTCATAGCATTTGACCAGTTGTGCCGCGCCTGTTTCGGCGCCGGGCTTCAGTCCGTGCTCGAGGGCGGGGATGGCATGAACGCAGTCGCCGAGCCGCGCAAAGGCTATCCCGCGCCAGAACCACTGGGGGACGTCACTGGCTGAGGGAGCCGGTTCGGCGACCAACTGTTCCCAACGGCCTTCAGCGAAGAGTCGTTCAGCGGATGTGGCGCGTTGCCCGGCTGGTTGAATCTGAATCTCGGGACAGTCGGCGCGGCTTTCGCGGAGGCATCGCCACACCGGGTCGTTGTGTTCAGTGCGGGGAAGAAGTCTTTGCGGCCACGCGCCAAGCATCTCCTTGAATTCCGTATGGGAGCGTTGATCGAGTTCAAGAAGCTTTTTATTTGCCTCGCTCCATTGTCGTTGAACGGCATCGACAAGCGCTTCAAGTTCGAGGGTCGAAATTGCATCCGGTGCTGTTCGCAGAGCGGACTTCAAGCTGGCCTCCGCGTCGGCGTCTTCAGCGAGCAGTGCTTGGGCAACGCCCAAATGGCCGGGGATTTCAATAAGTCCGGAGTGCAACGCGTCGGCCTGTCGCAACAGCTCTTCTTTCTTCTTCCAACCCAGTTTGTCCGTATCTGCAGCGAGGACGAGCAACGCTGCACGTCCGCGCGTGGTTGCCCGTAGCGAGAATTCGAGTACGCGAAATCGTTCAAGACTAAAGTCAGTCCACCAGACGAGCGTTTGTTCGGAATCCGGCGAGCGTGAGACTGCGGCGAGGAACACTTCCGCGGCAAGAGCAAACTCTTTTAGTTCCATCTCGGCGTCGCCAAGATAACCTTCCGCTTGCTCATTGAAGGGATTCGCGCGGGCGGCCATGCGCAGAGGGGCGACCGCATCGGCGGGATGCCCACTCTGAAACAGTGCGACGCCGAGCAAGTAGTTGGCAGCGGCATTCTGCGGCGCGAGTTTAGTGGCCTGCCGGAGGAGCGGAATGCTGCGAGCGTAGTCGGCCTGCTGATTGAGAACGGAGCCCTCTTTCAGGAGTCGTTCGAGATCCGCGGGTTGCTGCTGGGCGGCACACGCGAGAGCCATGCCAATGAGGAAAGACGGCAGAAAGCTGAGCGCTCTCATGCACGATTCCCATCGCGCCCGCCGTGTTGCGCGCTGAGAGGAAGCGCCGGTCGTTTAATGTTTGGGTTGGACTTCATTGAACTTTTTGAAGTATTGCTGAGACTCCTGAGTGTATCCAAGTTTTTTGGCGACGCGCGCGGCTTTGTAGTATGCGCTCGCCAGCCCGGGCTGCAAGTTGGAGTGCTCGCTGCGAATAGCGGCGCGATACTGATCCAAGGCGTTTTTGATATCTCCGTTGGCCTCATACAGAGATCCCAGTTGGACTAGTGTCTGCGTGTTCTGCGGATTGATGGCGAATGCCTCGTCAAGGTACGGCTTCGCCTCCTCGTTGCGATTCTCTTGCATCAAGAGAACCGCGAGATCGATCATCGGCCACTCTGACTTGTTCTGGCTGGACGATTGGGCGTCGATGGCCTTCAGGTACCAGCGTTCCGCTTCGTCCTTCCGGTATTTACCCTCGTAGCATAGTCCCATATTTTCATAAGCGCGAACGAAGTCAGGCGCAAGGTTGATGGTCTTCTGTGTCTCCTCGATCGCCTCGTCAAATCGATTGTCCGTATACAACAGGCGAGCGAGAAAGTAGTGCGCGGCCGCATTGCTGGGGTCGATGCGGATGGCGGCGCGGATCGGAGGCTCGGCCCGGTCCATGTGCCCCGCCTGGCTCATGGCTAGACTGATCAGCATGAGGCGGCCAGCGGAGTCGCCGGCAATCAGATTCGCATCGGCAATAAGAGTCAGTGCCTCGCGGGTGCGGTTTTGCCCCAGCCGAACCTCCGCAAGGAGAGTAATCCAGTCCGCGTCGCGAGGCGCGTTTTTCATTTCGGCAACGATAAGATTCTCGGCACTGACGAGTTTCCGCGCGTCAATCAGTTGCTTGGCTTCAATCTGCTTCTCAGGAATCGGAGGTGTGCTCCACGCCACTGAAGCCAAGGCAAGGATGCATGCCATCACGCACGTCCAATTCGTTTTCGTCGTGTCGCGCAACTCCACCAATCCCATTCCCTCTTCGAAGCCGGATGGTACTCTCTGTTCTGACCTGCGCTCAGGGCGTCAAAGTCAAATTGCAGCACCACTTTGACCTTGCTCGTGCGGGGCGAAGCAACTCCCGGTATCCGGACTAACCCTGCTCGACAGGGTATCGCGATACCCAAGTTGTGTCGAGTTCTACCTCCGAAAGAATCCGAGCCGACAGTCGGAGATCCTGAAGCGATGATCCGGAGTGGGAGTCGGCCACGCGTTGCGCAAGTGTGACACGATAGCCGCTCAGGCTGATCCCCCTCCTCGTGCGATCCAACCCATACCACTGTTCGAGGGCCTCCATTTCAGAGTCCTCGCCTCGTATCACATGGATCGGTTTATATAAGGCGCAAGCGCTTAAGCGAAACCTGTGGGCCTGAAGTAGCTTCTGAACGCGGGGTTCCGAGGGGCCAATTTGGGATCAAACATGCTGTTTTATTGATCAAAATACGCCTCAGACCTCGGATAAAGGCAAAATGTAATTACCTGTTGACAAGCGAGTAAGCGATCAGATAACGTTTGCCCAGTCAAAATCGGCACGCGTGGATGACCAAAGGGCTTCCCCCAAATTCGTTTTTCCAACAATCGGATCAGTATCATCACGGTTTTCGCAGTGAACGGGGCTGTTGTCCGGTGCCTTGATTTGCGTGATATGACCGGTTATGTGCCCTAGGATCGTATAGGTTTTTCTCGGAACCTTGCTTGAAATTTGCTTTGGCATCGATCGGGTATATGCCGCGCCTGTGCACGAGGCCGCGGCGGTCCGGTATCTAACGGAGATCGGCGCTCTGTTATTACAGGTGGCAGACCATGATGATTCGAGAACTCGATTGAGGGCCGAACCCGGGTATCAAGCGAGTTGACGATAGAGGAGACGCAATGAGAGCGTATCGGATTTTGATTCTTGCAGTGCTCGCGTTCATATTTCCGGGTGGATTAAACCTGTTCGGGCAGGCTGGTGGAGGTTCTGTCGTTGGCACTATCCACGACGCTTCCGGGGCTGCGGTGCCAAATGCCGATCTTACTTTAACCAGCAACGACACCGGCGGGACGCTCAGCACCCGGAGTTCCTCTTCCGGGGAGTATGTGTTTCCGCTCGTGCCGGTCGGAACTTATACACTGGTGATCAGCGCGCCTGGTTTCGCGCAAACACAGCAACAGAATGTAATTGTCGGTCTCAACAAGACAGTTGATGTGGACGAAACTCTGAAGGTGGGGGCGGCGAACTCCACGGTCAAGGTCGAGGCGCTCACAAGCCAACTCGAGACAACAACCTCACAGGCCGCGACAACGATCGATCAGCAGACCTTCGACGATCTACCCATCGCCATGACTGGAGCGGCGCGCAGTGTAACCAGCATCGCCGACCTGATGCCCGGGGTCGCTGACACTGCGGCCATTGGATACGGATCGACCGGAGCGCAAGGGCAGGAGTTCTCGACTACGATCAGCGGCGGCCAGGCATGGGGTGGTGCGGTCATGTATGACGGCATTCCCTTCATCTCTGCCAACCAGAGCGGGGATTACCGCATCCAGCCGGTGCCAGTTGAAGCGCTGCAGGAATTCTCGCTGGTGCAAAACAACTTCTCCGCAGAATACAGCCGCACGCCCGGCGGCAACCTGACTTACACCACCCGCAACGGTACAAACGCATTTCACGGTCAGGCCTACGACTATCTGAGAAATACCGATCTTGACGCGGCTGGATATTTCGCCAAGACCACACCGATTACCCATCAAAACGAGTTTGGAGTCAATGTCGGTGGACCGATAAGAATTCCGCACCTTTTCGGCAAAGACACGCTGTACTTTTTCGCCTTCTACAGCGGATTCCGGCTGGCGGGCGGTGTAACGAACAGCCTGACCACCATCCCCACCGTTGCTGAGCGAACCGGCGATTTTTCCGCACTGGGGAAAAATATCTACGATCCGCGGTCTACGGTATGCGACAACACCGGGAACTGCACGCGCACCCAGTACCAATACAACGGAGCCCCGAACGTGATTCCGCCCAGTCAGATCTCATCCGTGGGGCAGGAATACATCAAGTATCTTCCCCAGCCAATCAATGATAACTTGATCAATAACTTCCGTACCACCGGGGTTAACAACGTGGTAGAAGACCGCTGGGGCGGCCGGATCGACTATAACCTCAACAGCAAAAACCTGTTTCATGGATTCTTCTCGCTGGGCCCCATCAACACTGCGTCATACAACACCATCTTTCTGGCCCCGATTGCAACTTATGGCGCCGGGATCGGGGACAACAAACTTGCGCTTGCCCGGCTGGGATACGATCACACCTTCTCCCCGTTGTTGTTGCTGCACCTCGGCTATGGATACAACTACGACACCCAGAACGGCACGGCGCCTTTCAGCGACAAGGTAAATACATTCGGCATTCCAAACTCCCTCCCGATCACGCCACAGTTCTATTGCAACCTGAACCTCTGTCCCTACGCCAGCACGGGGGGCGGCGGCGGCTCGACCAATTCCGAAAACACCTACATTGAGAGCGGCTTCCTGTCCTGGCAGAAAGGGAAGCATCAACTCAAGATAGGTGGGGAATTCGACAGGATCGAAGGGAACGTCAAATCGCTGGATGGCATTGTAGACGCGATGAACTCGACCGAGACGGCGTTCCCTGGCAACGGCAACACGGGAGATGGCTTTGCCAGTCTGATGGCAGGCGCATTCGACACCGTGCAGCAGGTTGACAACCCATTCGGAGCGGAGAACCGCTTCCAGTATCTGGCCACTTATATCGAAGACAACTTCAAGGTGTTTTCCAAGCTGACCCTTAATCTGGGATTTCGCTATGATATCCCATGGACTCTAACCGTCCACAACGGAGTTAACGGGGTCCATGTCGCTTCGAGCTTCGAGCCAACCGTTCCAAATCCCGGTGCGAATAACATTCCTGGTGCTCTTGTCTATCAGGGACATGGAGCCAACACCTGCAACTGCGATCGCTTGGCAGACACGCGGTTCACAATGGCGCAGCCGCGCGTGGGGTTTGCTTATCAAATTGACAATAAGACGGTCATTCATGCCGGATACGGGCTCTACATCAGTATCGACGGATCCAGCAACGGAAACGGCTTCGGGATTTTGGCCGACGGCTTTAATGCCAACGTTGTTACGAGCACTGTAAATAGCGGAATCACTCCTGCGATGCTTGTGGAGAACGGCTATCCAACCTTCACGCCGCCTCCTTTTATTAGTCCCACCTTCGATAACTTCTCGGGAACCAGCTGGACACCGAAGACGACCGGCCTGCCCGGAATCATTAACGACTACACGCTCGATATTCAAAGGCAGTTGGCGGGCGGCTTACTTCTCGATCTGGCCTACGTAGGCAATGTGGGCAACCACCTTGGATCGCGTCTGAATAACCCCAATCAGATTCCGATCAGCTACGCCCAGCAATACGGCTCGAGTACTTTGTCTTCCCAACTCAATTCGATAGCGGGAATGGCCACTGGTGTTACGGCTCCATTCCCAAATTTCTCAACGGACCTGGGAGGTTCGGCGACAGTAGCCCAAGCTCTCAAAAAGTTCCCGCAGTACACGGGCATTACTGTGGTCAAGCAGAATGACGGGCACTCCAACTACAACTCGCTCCAGGCCAGGCTCCAACGTCAATTCAGAAACGGTTTCTCCATGCTGACCAGTTTCACTTACGCCAAACAAATGACCAACGCGGAAGATGAAATTGGCCAATTCAACGACGGGCCGCAGGATACGTTCACCCGCCAGGGGGAATACTCCAATGCCCTTGACCAACCGCCGCTCACTTTGACCATTTCCTATAACTACGAGTTGCCATTCGGCTACCAAAAGAAGTTTCTCAACCATGGAATCGCGGCATCGCTGCTGGGTGGCTGGGGCGTGTCCGGTGTGCATCACTACCAAAGCGGAACGTCAATGTTTGAGACCTCCGTGACAAACACATTGGGAATCGGAAGCTCCATTCTCCGTCCCAATTTCGTTCCGGGACAGTCGCAAAAAGGGCACTGGAGCGGAAAATTTAACCCGGCCACGGATCTCTACATCAATCCGGCCGCCTTCAGCGCTCCAGTGCCGGGAACGTTCGGGAATGTTCCTCGCAACCTGCCATTACGCAGCTTTGCTTACTACAACGAAGACCTGAGTGCGCGGAAGAATTTCCATATCTGGGAATCGGTAAATATGCAATTCCGCAGCGACTGGTTCAATGCGTTCAATAGGACGAGTTTCGCATCCATCTTCACTGGATCAAACAACCCGCAGCAGGCTAACTCCGGATTCGGTCAGGTGCCCGCTCAGGGGAATCAGCCTCGAACCATCCAGTTCGCGCTAAAAATGTTGTTCTGATCGGGCTGGCCATCGGATCGAGCCGAAGACCGGGAGTCTATCGGCACACGTTTTAGGCGCATCATCGTGGACCGTGAACGTTTTCTTTGATTCCGGGTGACGTGTGGTGTGAGTCGATTCGCCGCGCGCCACTCCGGCAATTGAGTGGAGCACTGCCATTGTCGAGCAGCGGTGATCACAAGCTTGGCCTGAGCCGGCGGGCATTCCTGGGAAACTCAGTCAGTGCAACCGTTGCCTCGATTGCCCTGCCGTGCGTCACCCAGGCGCAGACAGCGAGCTTCAGCGCTGAACAGCTATTAGTACATTCGAAATTTGACAATGTGTTTCGATTGGCTAAGCCGATATGGCCGAGTGGGCGCGACAAGGAGATGAACCTCTTCGTTGGATTCCGCGCCGTCTTTGAGGCGCCTCGGCAAGGTAAAGTGCAATTGAGCGTGGCCGGCGCAACACTCTACCGGATTTACCTGAATGGCAGATTTTTCGGCTGGGGTCCGGCGCGCGGCCCGCATGATTTCTTTCGGTTCGACTCCTGGGACATAACTTCGCTTTTGGCAGAGAGCAGAAATCTCCTTTGCATCGAAGTTGCCGGCTATAACGTCAACAGCTATTACGTTCTGAACCAGCCCTCCTTCTTGCAGGCGGAGGTTGCGGAGCATTCGATGGTGCTCGCTTCTACCGGAGGGGATGGAAATCAATTCCAGGCGACAATTCTTTCAGAACGCGTTCAGAAGGTGCAGCGCTACTCCTTCCAACGCGCATTCTCCGAGGTGTATCGCTTGGACTCGCGTCTCGGCGAATGGCGCGAAAACCCGGATGCCCGTATCTCATCGGTGGATTGTTCGACGTCTGCGCCCCGCAATCTAATCGAACGGTGGGTGCCTTACCCGGTGTATGAGATGAGGCAACCTGACCAGGTCTGTTCTTCCGGGACCTTTCGATCGGGTGGCGACGCGCCGAAGAGTCTTGCGGAGGATCGCAGTGTCCCATTCGGCGCAAAGATAAGTGATCATCTCCTTGGATACCCTGAGCAGGAGATGGCGGCAATCCCGTATCTCGAATTGCGGAAAACGGTAAGCGTTGCGAATTCGCGCATTGATGAATCTTATTCCCCGCACCACACGGTGACACTTGGTGCGGGAACGTTTCGGATCTTTGACTTCGGTACGAATCTGACTGGCTTCTTTGGTGCGAGGGTTACCGCTCGTTCCTTTGCGAAGCTTTACTTCGCATTCGATGAGACTTTGACGAATGGCGATGTGGATTTCACGCGATTGATGTGCGTTAATATCGTCGCTTATACACTCGCAGCTGGTAGTTACAATCTGGAGTGCTTCGAGCCGTATGTCCTCCGGTTTCTCAAGCTGATGGTTCTTGAAGGTGAATGTGAGATTGACCAGCTGTATATTCGCGCCTATACGAATCCGGATGTTTGGACCGCAACCTTTCACGCGACCGACGATGGGCTCGACGAGTTATTCAACGCTGGACGCGAAACGTATCGCGCCAATGCCTTAGACTTTTTTACTGATACCCCATCCCGGGAACGCGCCGGATGGCTATGCGATAGTTCGTTTACGGCGCAAGTGTCGCCGCTT
Organism: uncultured Acidobacteriota bacterium; assembly: GCA_963730805.1. Lineage (GTDB taxonomy): Bacteria > Acidobacteriota > Terriglobia > Terriglobales > Acidobacteriaceae > Telmatobacter. The sequence goes on from CAVSTL010000010.1 coordinate 308,417, forward strand.
CTGAGTGGACATACAAAGGTGGAACGGTGCTTCTTCGAAAATTTCCTCTTGCCGGACCGTTTCGCGAATATTCCCGATGGAATGATTCCGATGTGTTATCCAGCGGATCACTATGACGGCGGTTTTGTTCCGACCTGGGCGCTTTGGTTTCTCATCCAGCTGGAACAGTATCTGGCGCGAAGTGGAGATCGCCAGCTAGTCGACGCCTTCCGGCCGAAGGTGCTCAAACTGCTTGACTATTTTAGACCGTTTCAGAATGAAGATGGCCTGCTCGAGAAATTGAAAGGACAGGTGTTTATCGAGTGGTCGAAATCCAATGACTATGTGCAGGATGTAAGTTATCCAGCGAACATGCTATATGCTGCCGCCCTCAACGCGGCCGGCAGAATGTTCAGTCTGCCGCAGTGCATTGAGCAGGCGAATGCGCTCCGGAGGGCAATCAGCTCCCAATCATTTGACGGCGAGTTTTTTGTGGATAATGCGGTTCGCCAGGCAGGGAAGCTTGTGGCGACCGGCAATCGGAGTGAGACATGCCAGTACTACGCATTCTATTTTGAAGTCGCGACCACAAAAACGCATTCGGACCTATGGAAGAAACTGAGCACTGAATTTGGGCCGCGGCGCAGGATGAGCAAGGCATATCCTGACCTAGCTCCTTCCAACGCCTTTATGGGAAATGTGATGCGGATTGAGCTTCTCTCTCGAGCATGCCTGACGGATCAACTGATTGAGGAGGCAAAGCTTTTCTATCTGCCAATGGCCGAGTTAACTGGAACATTCTGGGAAAACATGGGCAACGAGGCGAGCATGAATCACGCGTTTGGGTCGCGTGTGCTTGTACATTTATTTCGTGATGTGTTGGGCCTGATTCGGATTGATCCGGTTGTTAAGTCGGTGGAGGTACGCTTTTCCGATTCGTCGATCTCAATGTGCGAGGGGCGGGTGCCCACTCCGGATGGGTTTGTGTATCTGAGTTGGAAGAAGACTGCGAGTCAGCTGACTTACTTAGTGGATGCTCCCGCCGGGTACCGCGTCGAAGTTACGAACCAGGGAGCAATCAACGCCGTCCCACGCACATTTCCTCATGGGAAGATCGAATACGGCTACAAGATAGAAGGAGGATACAAGTAGATATCCATGATAGATACGCCGACAGTTGAAGGGATTGGAAGAATAAACGCTTGATGGAGGGGACGTGAGGCAGCGGAGCGCGGTACCGAACCGGTTTGCCGGAAAGGTGGCTATTGTTACGGGAGGATCTGCCGGAATCGGGCGAGCGACCGTGGAGGAATTGTGCCGGGAAGGCGCAGCGGTGGTTTTTACGGGGCTGGAAGCCGACGAAGGAGCGCAGACGGAGCAAGAGTTGAGGGAGGCTGGGTGGGACGCGCGCTTTTTAGCCGGAGATATGGCGGAAACTGCATTCGTGAAAGAAACGGTTCAAGAGGCGTCAGCGCAGTTCAACCGGGTCGACTACCTGGTGAACAACGCCTTTTCGTTTATAGCTAAAGGCTCTGAGGCTACCTCACGGGATTGGCATCGTGTCTACAATGTCGGCCCTATTGCGTATGCGCACCTGGGCAGCTTGGCTGCAGAGGAGATGCGCAAGGTTGGCGGGGGAGCCATCGTAAACATCTCCAGCATTTCAGCCTTTGTGGCGCAGAGGCATAGGTGGACCTATAACTCGGCAAAGGGTGCGGTTCATATACTGACCAAATGCATGGCACTGGATTTGGCTGCGTATGGAATCAGGGTAAATAGCGTGAGCCCGGGTTGGATCTGGACGCGAGAAGTGCTGAGAGCGGCGCAGGGGGATCGCGAGAAGTGGGATCCAGTCTGGGGGCAGTTTCACATGCTGGAACGTTGTGGGGATCCGTGCGAGGTTGCCGCAGCGATTCTTTTCCTGCTGAGCGACGACGCATCGTTTATCACTGCAACGGATCTGCCTGTTGACGGTGGATACCAGGGACTGGGGAGCGAAGGGCTGGGCAAGGACAGCCGATTTGCCGGTTCAGAATGAAAGCTGGAACAATCCAGGCAGCTTGTTGCCGGTTGAACGAGGAATATCCAGAGGAGAGATGGTACGGCAATCTTGTTCGTCCGGAAGGGCCGGGTGGTCTAACGAGTGCCTTGGTCCAGCGAGGTCACCGCACGCGACCCAATGAAAAACTGGTCTCCCAGGCATTTCCGATTCAGGATGTCATAGGCGATGGCCCAGTTTGCAAGGTAGATCGGCATAGAATACGCCGGCGCAAAGACGCCCGAATCCAGTTCCAAACGCAAGGCAACGGGCGAACTCCAAAGTTGTGCAGATGGTAATGAGGCAGGAACAGCCCGAAGCGGCTCCAAGCCCTAGCGTGGAGTTCTGTGGAGATGGGGAACTGGATGCCCGACGGTAAGTTGTTGATTTTATTGGCTCCTCAGGTAGGACTCGAACCTACAACCCTTCGGTTAACAGCCGAATGCTCTGCCATTGAGCTACTTAAGATATCCTGCTGGAGCACGTTTTGAGGCACGCTCTTCATTAATCCTTTGATAGCAAAGACAGTTGAGTCGGTCAATTAACCACTAAAAAATGAAGGACTTTCGGCATCGCCCGCAGTCTGCACGGTTGCTTTTCCGTCACCACCTCCCATTCGCAGATTGCTATCCGTACATCCCCGATTATGACCGATTTTGAAATGGGCTGACGACAAAATTGACTACATTTTAGGGCGACAACTGCGCCCGGTCCGCCCGGATCCGGTCGCCGCTCGCGCACGGAAGACTCCAACCATTTAGGTTCAGACTGGGGTGCCTCAAATCCCCGTGCAGTCGATATCCCCTTCCCTGCTTCCCTCCCCACTTCGACTTGGAATCGAGAAGGGTCAAAAAACTGCAACTACATCACCGAGGCCCGGACGGAAAAGTCCCAAACGTCATAACCCGCTTTCGGGAGTAATCCAGAAAACGCATCGTAAGTGACTGGGGATCAGCAGATCCGGAAGATCGTCGAAACGGTATTGGGAAGCGCCGCGGGTAGCGGATCGCGTGGCAAGACGGTGTGCTGAATCATCGCCAGCTTTGATCTCAGCGACCGTTCGTACCGTGTTCTCGATCTGCACCTTCCCAGATTGACGCTAATTTCCATAAATGCGCATGGACCTTCGCAGTTTCAGGACCGGAAGGGAAGAAGACGATTCGATTGCTTGTCGTTGGAGGGTAGACCAGGTTCGTCATGGCGATCGTGCCGTTTTGCGCGAACGCCTCAACCGATGATCGATCGATAATCACTCTACCGTTATACGGCCGCCCCGGGACCGCAGGGGCTGTTGTTTTTCCGGCGAAGCCAGGAATAGAAGTTTCCCCGGATCTGGTGCGATCGACATAAAACTCCCCTTTAAGTTTATCGAAGCCGATCTCCGTCCAATGCTCATCGTCATAATAGATCCGCACTCCAAAGCTCTTTTCGCTTGGACTAGCTTCTTCGAACTCCAATTCATAGGGAGGGGAGAGCGTTGCCGCGACCCCGTCACTGCCAGATAAGGCCACCAGTTGCAAAGGCACGGCAGTTTTCCGAAGGGGATCGATGACTGGATCCTGAGCAAGCGCGAGTCCGCTCTGATCACGAACCAATGAGAGTTTCCGTGCAAGGCTCATCTGCCCGCGCCAGGGCGAGGTCTGCAACTTTGATGCGTAGTCCCAATTGCTCATCCATCCAAGCAGGACGGGTTGACCTCCGGGCGGGATTCCATTAAAGCTAATGGCGCAGTAATCGTCCTTTCCGTAATTCGTCCAACCATGGGCGCCCGCCTCTTCCGAGACTTTGAAACTCCTGCCGTCGAACTCCCCGAGAAAATACTGCTCTCCTGATCCACCTTGCGGCGCACCTGGGTTCAAACCGACCTTCAAGGCCCAGATCGAACCGCGTTTTCCTTGCGAAGGTACGCGTAATAAATCAGGGCACTCCCATACACCATTGGTATCGCCTGCCGGTCCGAAATCGCTGGCGTGCACCCATTGCTTGAGATCTTTCGAGAGATAGAAACTGACCTTGTGCTCTCGCGGAAGAGAGACGGCCATGACCCAGCCGTGACGCTGCTCATCCCAGCTGACGCTCGGATCGCGGAAGTCAGCAAGGTGCAGATCGAGCACCGGATTCTTCTCGTATTTCTTCCAATTGCGGCCATCGTCCAAGCTGTAGGCAAGGTTCTGGGTCTCCCTATGGCCATCAGGCGTATTGCCATCACCGGTATAAACGGCAACGAGGCATTCTTTCGCAGGCTTGCAGAGACCGCTCGTATCGTTGTGATCAATGACCACGCTCCCGGTGAAGATCATCACTCCGTCTTCTTCCGGGATCGCAAGTGGTAACTGGCGCCAGTGAAGGAGATCGCGGCTAACTGCGTGGCCCCAGCTCATGTGTCCCCACGTATCTCCAAGGGGGTTGTACTGAAAGAACAGATGGTATTCGCCATGGTAGAAGACCAGCCCATTTGGGTCGTTCGTCCAATTGCGTTCCGGAGAAAAGTGAACCTGAGGGCGATACGGTTGATCAAACGATTGCGTCTGCGCGCCTGCGAAGTGCGAAACTGCAAACACGGATGCGATGGTGACGATGAATGCGATAACGGGTCTCGACTTCACCTGCTACTCTCCTGATTTTCGTCCATTGCTCCTCGTAAAGAGCCCGTCAGATGCCATTTGCATTAGCCTGTGCCGCTCTTCCAGCCTTGTTCAGATGACCATCGATCATGGCGTAACACTCCTCAATGGTCCATGCCGGGGTAGCGCCTCGCCGGCTTGCGATCATTGCTCCCAGAGCATTCGCGAACGATGCAATACGTTCTGGCAACCAGCCGAGATCAAGTCCGTATAACAGGCCTGCGGCGAAAGCATCCCCGGCTCCCACTGTGTCCACAACATCGACGGAGTAACCTCCGAACCTTCGAAAAGCGTCGTCCGAGTAGAGGGCACACCCGGCGCTGCCCATTGTCACGCAAATCTGTTGAACTCCGAATGCTTCTGACCAGCGTTCGCAGAATCGTTCTAACGTATAGGGCACGTTTCCAAATTTCAATTCGAAAATTCGTTTCGCTTCCTCATCGTTCAGCTTGATGACGGTAGCCAACTGAGAGAGCCTCTCAATCAATGGCAGGTTCCAATGGCCGTCTCGCAAGTTCATGTCGTAGAAACGCTTCACTGGTTGCAACTGCTCCACAAGACTGTGGAGCATCTCCTCATTGGGGGGGTGAGCATTTGCAAGCGTTCCAAAATAGATCCAATCCGGTACCGCTGTTTGACATCGTTGAATCAAGCCGGAGTCGACATTTAGAACATCAAAAGCCGCAGGCCGACTGATTCGAAAAGTGGCGCTCCCGGACTCGTCAAGAGTGACCAGTGCGGTACCCGTGGGGGCATCTCGAATTGTCTGAACGAAATCAGTCTTCAGCCCCAGTGAATTCATTTGTTGGAGTGCTTTCCGGCCTAATTCGTCGTCCCCAACTCCAGTCAGAAGTGAAACCAAATTCCCCAATCTTTGGGATGTCACCGAAAAATTGAGTGGAGCGCCGCCCAGGAACTCCTTGCCTTCGACGATGTCCCACAATATTTCCCCAGTACTCAGGATCCGCATCACGCGCTCCCTTCAAATCCGTGAAATAAGCATATACAAGATGTCACTAGAGGTATAGTCTTTTGTCCGTGCTATGTCTAGCCTGTTCTTCGCAAGCAACAAAGAAAACCGGCTAAGCCCGAAGGGAGATGTCCTAAAATGATCTCCAAGTCTATGAAAAGTGCAGCGAACGCTCTCCGGGAAGGTCCGGCTACCGACGGGGCCCGCCATATTCCCAAATTCAAAGTCATTTTCGATGCCTTGCGTGAAAGCGTTATCAGTGGCGAATATCGCGAGGGAGCGAGACTCCCCAGTGAGGCCGAGCTCGTGCGACGCTTTGGAGTGGCTCGAATGACCATCGTCAAGGCGTTCAAAGAGTTGGAGCAATTAGGACTTGTAGTACGTCGGCCCGGTTCGGGCACGTTTGTCGCACCCAGCAGCCAGGAAAACAGGTTTTTCGGTTTGTTGATCCCGGAGCTGGGGCAGACGGAAATCTTTGAGCCCATCTGCCAGGGAATGACACAGTATGGGTCGGAAAGCAAGGTATCGCTTTTGTGGGGCAATTCGTTCATCAAAAGCGACCAAAATGAAGTCGTGGCTCGCGAACTGTGCGAAGAATTCATCCGGCAGCGTGTGTCAGGAGTTTTCTTCGCCCCTCTGGAACTAGTTCCCCGAAAAGACGAAGTGAACAAGATGGTTGTGGCGTCGCTCGACAAGGCGCGGATTCCGGTTGTCCTGCTCGACCGATGCATCCACGGCTATCCAGCGCGAGCGGAATATGACCTGGTCGGCATCGATAATCGGCGAACCGCGTATGGCGCGACGATGCACCTTGTTAAACTGGGCGCCAAGCGCATCGCGTTTCTGGGAAAGCAGTTATCTGCATCGACGGTCGATGCTCGCATTGCCGGTTATCGGGAAGCTTTGTTCGATTCTGACCTGCACAGGTGCGAGAACTTGGTGACCCGCGGAGATCCGGCCGATGAAACCCTGCTCCGCTCGGTGCTCAAGAAGCAACGACCTGATGCATTTTTGTGTGCCAACGACCACACTGCGGCAACTTTGATGAAAACTCTGATTGCCTTGGGGGTTCAAATCCCGACAGAGATCCGCATTGTCGGCATTGATGACGTCAAGTACGCCAGCCTTCTACCCATCCCGCTTACCACCCAGCGTCAGCCATGCCAAGACATCGGGAAAGTCGCAATGGCTACGATGTTCGAGCGCTTGAAGAATCCGGATTTGCCGATCCGGGAAATCTCCTTGAACTGTCGTCTGGTGATTCGCAAGTCGTGCGGGAGTCCCGAGAAGGATTAAATAGGCCCTTCTCTCTTTTGCGTCTCATAAAGTTATTGACCCGGAATTGAAGTGTTTTGTGTGCAAGCCTTCCCACCCAATAAGTCTTTTAGCATCTTGACGATCGCTATTGTATAGTCAGCTTATTTGGTATTGTCTAGTATTTCTGGTTGACATTGACTAGCTCGCAAGACTACAAAACAGTGGTCCACTTCAGGAGGCTCTATGGATCGCTGTAACTCACTAGTCGGAGTTGGTCGTGCTCGGAATCGCTGGGGTGTAGTCCACCTCCTGGCACTGCTCTCTCTCGCGCTAGCTTCCCCCCATCGGGCAGCAGCTCAAGCAACCTCCGGTTCAATCTCCGGATTTGTAACGGAAAATACGGGTGCTGCCGTCTCCCATGCGCAAGTAAGTGTAAAGAACGAAGCAACCGGCGTGGTGACACAGACAAACACAGATGACTCCGGCTTCTATAATGTCACGCACATCATCGCCGGAACCTACGAGGTGTCGATAGAGGCGCCTAGTTTTAAGCAGTTCGTAAAGCAGCACATTGTCCTGCAAATTGATTCGACGGTTCGCGCGGACGCCCGCCTGGAACCGGGCGCAGTTAGCGAATCCGTTACCGTGACTGCGGAAACGGCCGGGCTCAAAACAGAAAAGACGGACGTCGATCACTTGCTGGATCAGCACGAGCTCGAGACTGTGCCCGTTGCGAATGACAATCTCACCACGCTGTACCTCACAGCGCCGGGCGTGATTCCCTTCAGCTTCCAGATTGGTAACAACGAAAACCCCTCAGAGGGGTTCATGACGTCGGTTAACGGCCAACTATGGATGGCAAACGACTACCAAGTGGACGGCATTTCGGACATTGCATGGGGTTTCACGGGGCTTCAGATCATCGTTCCTCCTCCGGACTCCGTTCAGGAACTGAAGATCACGACAGCAACGTACGACCCGGAATACGGTTCCGTGGGCGGCATGGTTGCGCAGTACGTGACGCATTCCGGCGCGAACCAAATGCACGGATCGGCTTACTGGATGAACCGGAACTCGTGGTCGTCGGCTGCCAATCCGTTCACAGAAAAGGTTCCGGGAACGGGGCCCAATGGGACGGGCACCGGCCCTGCGCCGTATAACGAAAACATCGGCGGCGCTTCGTTGGGTGGCGCGATCAAAAAGAATAAGATCTTCTACTTTGGCGACTACCGCCTAAACCGGCGGAGGCTCAGTGCGAACGCCCTTGCTACAGTACCGAACGACGCCTTCCGCGCCGGCGACTTCAGCGCCTTGGCGGCAACCAACCCGATCTTCGATCCGAAAACCGGAAATTCGGATGGCACGGGGCGCACACAGTTCACCAACAACTCCATTCCGTCGGGCCGCATAGACCCGGTTGCGACGAATCTGCTCGCCATCCTGCCGCGCCCAAATATCAATCAGAACACGCAGCAGAACTACCTCGGCACGGGCAAGTCGCCTTTCAGCACGGATGAAATCGACGAGCGCGTGGATTGGAATCCCACCGAGAAGGATAAATTCTTCGAGCGCTATTCCTATATGTGGTCGCACCTGGAGAGCCCCGGTGTGTTTGGCGTTGTGGCCGGCGGACCGTCTATCGGCGGGGGAAATCCGGCCACCACGGACACCCAGAATCAGCTGCTTTCGATGAACTACACGCACACATTCGGCGCAACGCTTTTGGGCGAGTGGCGGGTTGGGTTCGCCCGGTTCAACTTGAACGAGTATCAGAACGACGCGAACCTTCAAACCAACGATAAGGTAGGCATTCCAGGCATCAACGACGGGACGAAAATTGCCGGAGGCCTGGCGGGTATTGGGATAGACGGCCCTGTCGGGAACTGGTCGATGGGCATCTTCGGATCGGTACCGCGCCTGGATCATTCAACCATGGTGCAAGGGGTGAACAACTGGACCAAGATTGCCGGGAACCACGAACTCCGTTTTGGAGCTGATGTTCGCCGCAACCTGGAAGATCTGTTTACTCTCAACCAGAGCACGCGCGGGCAGTTTGGCTTCAACAATGATGTGACCAGCAGCGCTGCAATTCCTAATTCCGGATTGGGGATGGCATCGTTCCTCCTGGGCGCTCCCACCTTCTTCCAGCGTGGCCAGTTTATCCTGTGGCCGGATGAGCGTGTGTGGCGTGCTGCCGGATATGCTGGCGACACCTGGCGAGCGACCCCTAAGCTTACGCTGAATTACGGCCTTCGCTGGGACTACATCGGTCCCGTGACGCCTAAGAAGGCGGGCGGCGATGTGAACTACGACCTGAATACCGGCGAACTAATCTTGGCCGGTCTGGGCGACGTCTCCTGGAGTTCAAATGTGCAGCCGCGCTACAACAACTTTGCTCCGCGCGTGGGCGTCGCCTACCAGGTGACGGATAAGACGGTCATCCGGGCCGGACTGGGCCGCAGCTACTTCATGAACGGCTTCGACGCCGCTTTCAACCACCTGGACTCGTCCTATCCGATCGCCCAAGCTCAAGTGATACCCCAGTCCAACAGCTACGTTCCCATTTTCCCGCTCAGCGACGGACCTCCGCAGCCTCCCGCCCCGATCTTTCCTCCTTCGGGGCATCTGGCTCCGCCGCCGAACGACTTTGCGAAGGCATTTCCATTTGAACGGAAGACCCCGAGCATCGACTCTTGGAACTTCTCGATCCAGCGCCAGATTGCCAAGGATTTCACACTGACGGCGGCATACGTGGGAAATAAGGGCAACAATCTCGATTACTCGCTTTACAACGTGGATGCCGCAACGCCTGGGCCTGCAGACACCATCCAGAGCAGAAGACCGTACTACAACAAATTTGGGTTCACGGGCCAGATCTATGTGAACTGCACTTGCGACAACTCGAACTACAACGGGTTGCAAGTCACCGGGGTGAAGCGGTTCACAAATGGTTACAGCGTTCATTCGGCCTTTACCTGGGCCAAGGCGCTGGATCATGAGATCGGCAATCGTGGTCCGCAGTCAGTCAACCCGTACGATATAGGGGCCAGCTACGGTGTCTCGTACCTGAACCAGGCCGTTGTCTGGACCACGCTTCACTCGTTCCAGATTCCTTATGGAAAGGGACAGCGATTTGGAGCCAATGCCAATGCCGTGGCGCAGACCGTGTTGGGAGGATGGACGTTTGATGGAGTTACGACTCTGCAGTCGGGCCTGGCGCTCTCTCCCACAGACAGCGACGGCACTTCGCTCAACGCTGACTGGGGACAGCGCCCGAACCGGGTGCCGGGAGTCTCGTTCTACTCTCAGGTGAAAAACAGAACTTCATGGCTGAATCCCGCGGCGTTCGTAACTCCGGAGTGCTGCCAGTGGGGCACTGCTCGTCCGGGGATCATGCGTGGCCCGGCGTTTTACAACGCGGACTGGTCGCTCGGCAAAGTATTCGGCTTCAAGACCCCTCTCGCCGCCGAGGACACTAGACTCGAGTTCCGGATGGAGGCCTTCAATGCCTTTAATCACGCGAATCTCGGCAATCCTAACAACGATGTCAACAACCCCCAATACGGAATGATCTTCGGCACAAAGGAAGATATGCGCAGATTGCAGTTTGATTTGCACCTACGCTTCTAAACTCGATTGAGCGTTTCCATTCGCGAGAGAGAATGGAAACGCTCAACACTCCGTTCCTTTCCATGAACAGAGGCGCTCCTCTTGAATACGCGAACTCTTAACTTTGCAGCACCGGAACAGGATCGACAAGTAATCCTGTAGTGAAGATGGCTGATGAACTGATGAGGTTCTATTCTTCCACTGCACTTCATCACGGTGGGACAATAGTGGCCATGATGAGCGAGCGGTGCACTACACGACGGATAAGCCGTGCGCTTTTGGTATCGCCCCGCGACTTGCGAACGACGAGTACTAAAGGTATGGCATTGAACAGGCTCCGCGAAGCCGGATTCGCGATTTCGTTGCTGCTGCTGATAACTGTTTGTGGCGGGGCACAGACGACCAGCCAGCAGCAGATTCGGCTTCATTATCAACGGGCAGAGGAAGCTCTGAAGGCGAATCACAGTCAAGAGGCATCGAACGAGTTTCGTGAGATTCTGAGGATCGATCCGAGAAACGCCGAAGCGTGTGCGAACCTGGGTCAGATTGCCTATAGTCACCAGGAATATGCAGAGGCAGCCAAGTGGTTTTCTGAGTCCCTCAAAATCAAACCGCAGTTGTGGGATGCAAAAGCATTTCTTGGACTGAGCTATATGATGCTGGGTCGCACCGCGGATGGCGATCCAATGCTGATCGATGCTTTCCCGCATATCACGAATCAGAACTTGAAGGTGCAAGTGGGCGTTTCGCTAGTGCGATTTCACATGTCAACGCATTCCCTAAACCAAGTCGTTGGTGTCATCCATGAACTTGAACAATCTGCTCAAGCGGATCCGGAAGTTTTGTACGTGGCCTACCGGGCATACTCGGCCCTTGCGGCAGAATCGTTAAACTCGCTTTATAAAAAATGGCCTGAATCCGCCCGAGTACATCAGATCTTCGCGCAAGCTGCTGTGACGCAAGATGACTTCCCCGGTGCGATCAAACAGTACAAGATGGCAATCGAGGCTGACCCAAAGCTTCCAGGAATTCACTATGAATTGGGTCGTACCATCCTCACCAACTCTCAGGACAGCGCTGCGCTGAGTGCGGCAGAACAGGAGTTCAAGACGGAGTTGGCTTCGAATCCATGGGATGCCGATTCAGAGTATGAACTGGGAGAAGCCTATCGGCTGCAGGCGAATCTAGAACCCGCGGAGGAACATTACAGGCGCTCAATCCAAATTGACCCGAACCTCGGCGCGGCACAAACGGCGCTCGGCGATCTGCTTTTTTCCAAGGGTAAGCCGGAAGAAGCGCTGCCGCACCTCGAGGCTGGAGTGCGCCTGGATGCGGATGATGAGACCGCTCACTACAAGCTCTCGCGTGCCTATGCAGCTATGGGGAGGCAAGAGGATGCAAAGCGCGAGATGAATCTTTTTCTGAAGCTTCGACAAGAGCATGCATCATCGCATCCTGCTAAATCGCCTGACAGTAGCGCAAATCCGATCAAATAGCCAAAACGATGAGGCGCTAAATCAATTGGGGAGATCGAGAAGAAAACATCCCTATATCCCTGACAATTGGAGAACATGTGAACCGACGACAGTTCGTTTTTGCCTCGGCATCTTCAGCTCTATTAACAGGAACGACGTTCGCCATTGATTCAGTTGCGATGGATCCGGCTTTTGAGAATCCATCAGCCCGCCAGGAACTCGCGAACGACCCCTTGCGCCCGCAATATCATCTCCTGCCGCAGGCAGGGTTTGTCGGCGATCCGTGCGCGCCTCGTTTCTTCGGCGACAAGTATCATGTGTTCTTCCACGGCAGCTTTGGGGGACGGGGCTGGCAGCATGCCGTCAGTTCAGACCTCGTTCACTGGGACCACATGCCGATTGCACTCAGCCCCACTGAAAATGGCTATGACTCATATGGAACCTTTACCGGTGGGGTCATGCCTGGCGGCGAAGGTGCGAGCATCGTCTATACCGGCGTGACGAAGGTTTCGCGTGAGCAGGAAACGATCCGAGCAGAGGGATTGAGGGAAACCCAATGCATAGCCACGTCGACGGACCCCGATCTTCGGCACTTTAAAAAACTGCCCGCACCAGTAATTGCTGGGCCTCCACCCGGGATGCTGGTGACAGGCTTCCGAGACCCGTTTGGCTGGAAGTCCGGGGATACCTGGTACATGGGCGTGGGTTCCGGATTCCCTCAGGTTGGAGGCGCCGTTCTTCTTTACAGGTCGAAGGATATGCTTCACTGGGAGTACGTCCATCCGCTTGCACAAGGCACCTGGAACGGACAGTCGTTCTCCAACCCGGTTCCCAGTGGCGAGATGTGGGAGTGTCCCGACTTCTTCCCACTCGGAGATAGACATGTTCTGATCTACTCCACTGAGCATGCCACTTTCTGGGAAGTGGGAACCTTCGACGAGTTGGAGCTGCGGTTTCACTCGGAATCCACGGGCATTCTCGATCACGGGGCCTACTACGCTCCCAGGAGCATGGCCGACGGAAATGGGCGTCGAATACTGTGGGGCTGGGTACAAGAAACCCGGCCGCGTGACGAGGCTACGCGGGCAGGTTGGTCCGGGTGCATTTCGCTGCCGCGTGTGCTGACGCTGAGCGATGATCGCAAATTGCAGATTGAGGCTGCTCCGGAATTGGAGATGCTTCGGCAGAGCAAGGTCTCGACCGAGAACCCGATGCCCACGGCTTCCGATGCAGCGATTAACCTCGGGAAGATCCGCGAAAGGTCGGGCGAAATCATATGCAAATTTAGCGCCTCCGCGGGTCCGTGCAGCTTGGAACTTCAATCTAAGGGACAGTCCGGAACCCAGTCTCTGCTCAGAATTGCATTTTCGTACGCAAACGGAAAGCCTATGGCGGCGATTGGCGATCGCCTGCTGCCGATGAGCCCTGACGCCGATCATATTTCGACAATTCATATCTGGCTCGATGGCTCAGTGGTCGAATCGTTTCTTGACAAGCGGCAGGCCATGACCACTCGATGCTACGAACCTGCAAACCAGGCTGGAGAAGTGCAAGCTACATGGAGCGGTTCTCCGGGTCAATTGAAGGACTATTCCATGTTCCAGCTGCGACCCATCTCTTCCGATCGTTTGACAAGTTGAGAACGGAATTCGAACCCCAGTTAGCCCGTCAGTCTTCTCTAAGAGGCTGAATTCCCTGTATTCATTTCGAGAACCGATAAGACACTCCTCAAGAAACGGTAGAAAATGCGACCGAATTCCAGATTGATGAAAGCGACGTTGACTGGTGCGTTGGGCGGCCTGCTCTTTGGTTTCGATACCGTCGTCATCTCCGGCGTCCTTGATGCGCTCGTCCGGCTATATCATCTGAGCGATTATGGCAAAGGATGGACGGTGGCGATCGCGCTCATCGGAACAGTAGTCGGCTCGTTCAGTGCCGGCGTTGTTGGCCAGAAACTCGGCGGCCGGGAAACCTTGCGGATTACCGCTATCCTCTACGTGATTTCCGCGTTGGGTAGCGCACTCGCATGGAACTGGCCTTCGCTTATGGTGTTTCGCTTCGTTGGTGGGCTGGGCATCGGCGCCTCATCGGTGCTGGGTCCGGTTTACATCGCGGAGCTCGCCCCCGCCAAATGGCGTGGAAGGCTGGTTGGCGCGTTTCAATTCAACGTGGTCTTCGGAATTCTAGTAGCCTACACCTCAAACTACCTCATTCGCCTTCTCCATCTGGGCGCGGCGGAGTGGCGCTGGCAGATAGGCATAGCCGCGGTTCCCGCAATTGGGTTTCTGGTCCTGCTTTTCAGCATTCCACGCAGCCCTCGCTGGTCCGCCTCAAAGAACAGGATCGATGAAGCTCTCGAGGTGCTGCGTCTTATGGGCGAGCCAAATCCAGAAGGTGAACTAGACGAGATTCGCGCCGCGCTCAATCAGGAGCACGCCAGCGCTCACGAGCCGGTCTTCCGCTGGAAATACCGCTATCCGCTGTTTCTGGCTATCACGATCGGCGCGTTCAATCAGTTGGCCGGCATCAACGCAATTCTCTACTATCTGAACAACATCTTCGCGGCCGCCGGATTCAGTCAGATTTCCGGCGATCAGCAGGCCATTGCAATAGGCTTCACGAATCTCATTTTCACAATGGTCGGCATGTCCGTGATCGACAAGCTGGGGCGCAAAACGCTGCTGCTGATCGGCGCAGCCGGCACCGCCACTTGCCTGGCCGGTGTGGCATGGATTTTTATGTCCAACTCGCACCAGTCTGCACTGGTATTGCTTCTCGTCGCCTACATTGCCTTCTTCGCGCTCTCGCAGGGTGCGGTCATTTGGGTCTACATTGGCGAAGTTTTTCCCAATCACGTGCGATCCAAGGGCCAGGGGGTTGGAAACGCGAGCCATTGGATCATGAATACCGGCATCGCGCTGGTCTTTCCCACCGTGGCGGCAACCGTAGGACGCGGCGCACCATTTGTGTTCTTCTCTGCTATGACCCTATTGCAGTTTTTAGTCGTGCTGTTTGCATATCCGGAAACAAAGGGGCAGACTCTGGAGCAATTGCAGTTTCGATTCGTGAAGGCCTAATTGATGTAGTGCCACTGTTTCCTTTGTGCGCGTAATTTGCCGGTGGTACCGAAATATCGGGAGGGACCGATTGAAACGGATATTGGGCGTGCTATTAACGATGAGCGCCATCTGCTGGGCTCAGGATACTGGGCCGCTGAACGGATTGGCGACGCTGCATTCCGGCGCCACTTCAGAGCGGGCGTCTAGTTGGGATCGGTCGGGGGGGAACGCCGATTCTGTTGTGGTGAAGTCGGGCGCTACGGTCCCAATCGCACAAATCAGTGGTGCGGGCGAGATTCGACACATGTGGTTTACGATCGCCTCACCCAGTCCCAACCACCTCCGGGAACTGGTAATTCGGATGTATTGGGACGGCGAAACGGATCCGAGCATCGAAGTCCCTATCGGCGATTTTTTCGGGACCGGGTTCGAATATGAGGACATCCCAGGGGGCCATACGGGCCAAGCGTATCAGTCCTGGCACTCGCTTCCGCTCACCGTCTATGGCAAAGCGATGAACTGCTATTTCGCCATGCCTTTCGGCAAGGGCGCGCGGATCACTATCAGCAACGACGGAGCGCAGGACGTGCCCGCCTTCTACTATCACATCGATTACGAGAAATACCCAGATGAGTCGGCGACCGCAAAAGAGGGCCGCTTCCACGCGCAATGGCATCATCAGGTCACGACCCCCATTCCGGCGGGAGCATCCCCTCCGGTGAACCTTGACGGCAAAGACAACTACAACTTCATGCACGCGACGGGGACCGGGCAGTTCGTCGGTGTGATTCTCGCAGTACAGGGATACTCAACAGGATGGTGGGGCGAGGGCCATGACATGTTCTTTATCGACGGGGCGAAGGAGCGCGCTTCGATCAACGGTACGGGAATGGAAGACTACTTCGGAAGCGGCTGGATGTTCCGGGAGGAGTACAACTATCCGTTTATCGGATACTCCCACCAGGGAAATAGGGACTGGACTGGCACCCATGTGATGTATCGCTTCCATATCGCAGACCCGGTCTATTTCAATCGCTCGATCATCGCAGGCATTGAGCACGGGCATGCCAACCAGCGCCAAGACGGGTACACGAGCGTGGCTTTTTGGTACCAGACTGAGCCACACGAGAAACTTGACCCTTTGCCGCCCCTACAAGACAGACTTCTCGAGCCCTTCTGGCGCATTCAGAAGATGCAACGCAACCTTCCTAATTAGGATCCGAGACAAGCAACGGGAGAACAACGATGAAGCTCGGCGTTAGTGCCTTCGCATGGACAGCAAAGTTCGATCGGTCGCATCTCCGACTGGTGCCACTGGTAAAAGAAATGGGATTCAGCGGCTTCGAGATCGCCATGTTCGATCCTACTGATCTTGCCGTAAACGACATTCGTCGCGCCTTCGAGACCGCCGATCTCGAATGCACCGTCTGCGCGATTCTTCCACCTGGCATCAATCCGATTAGCCCCGATGCCGCGGTCAGGAAGGCTTCGGTACAGCACTTGGTCAGATGTATTGAGACGGCGTCGGCGCTCGGAGCCAAGCTTCTTGGCGGTCCACTCTACGCACCTATTGGCTATCTCCCGGAGCACAGGCCGACGAAAGACGAATGGTCGTGGGCCGTTGAAGCGTTTCAGTCCGTCTGTGAAGTTCTCGATGCGTGTAACGTGACGCTCTCAATCGAGCCTGTCAATCGGTCTGAGACATTCTTCGTGCGAACTGCAAAAGAAGCCAGCTCGCTTTGTGATGCAATCGGTCATCCTCGCTTCGGTGTCACAATCGATACATTTCACGCCAATATCGAGGAGCGGGACATCGCTGCCACCATGACTTCTATAGGGCCGCAACTCAAGCACGTCCACGCAAGCGAGAACGACCGCGGACCTCTGGGCAATGGCCACGTCGACTTTCGGCGCATCATCACTGCTCTTCAGAGGATCGGATACAACGGCTATCTCATGATCGAGGGATTCGGGTATTCTCCACAGGAGCAAAACGGGCCTGGAGCACTCTGGGCAGACACCTCCGTATCTCCGGAGGCGATCGCCTCGACCGGAGCGCGGTTCCTGAATCAAATTCTCAACGAAGCTGGGTCCTGAACGCGCACGAACTGGAGCGCAGGTTCGTGGCGAGTTGACTGTTGTTACGGCAATTTTGGGAGAACAGGTGCGACCGAAACGCAGCTTCATTCACCGGTTCATTTTGAGCCCTGCATGGCATTTGAGCCGGACTAAGAAGGATTTTAACGGAGAATAGGATGCGTACCTTCATAACGAGACGCAGAGCGCTTGTTTGGATCGGTGGCACCGGTTTGTTGCAGTCATCGGCGTTAAAACTGCTCTCTGAAGCGACCGCTGCGGTTGGATCGAGGGTCCCGAGATTTCACGTAAACACGGCAACTGGTCGGATCAACGATCCGCAGCGACCACTTTGGATGAATGGCTGTTGGAATCTGTGGATTTTGTGGAATAAGGATTTCCCTGACGGGCGCGGCACGGTTTGGTTGCACTTTACCTCTGAAGACCTGGTGCACTGGGCCGAGCGTGGCACCTCAATCCCCAAGAACACGACCCCTTATGGTGACGTCTGGACAGGCTCGTCGGTAGTTGATAAGGCAAATACTGCAGGCTTTGGACGAGACACAGTAGTGGCGCTTATGACGATGCCCTGTACACCAATGGGAGGACAGGGGACAGGGCGATGGTACTCACATGATGGAGGTGCCTCCTTTAAATTCGACTCAGTAGTTATGACGAATCCGCGAGCCAAGGATTCGAATCTCAGGGACAAGGTTTTTCGCGACCCCAATGTTCGCTGGCACGAGCCTACTCAAAGCTGGGTGATGTGCCTTGCGGAACCAGGCCAAATAGGCTTTTACCGGTCTGCCGACTTGAAGTCGTGGAAGCCGAGCGGTAGCCTGCAAAACGCTGAACTCGGCACGCTCGAATGCCCGAATCTGTTTCCTTTGCATTTACACCGTCCAGACGGAAAGATAGCTGGCGAAAAGTGGGTTCTTCTGTGCGGGGCAAACGGAACGGCCAGCGGGTTTACCACGGGAACTCACTACTGGGTGGGCGCCTTCGATGGCCATAACTTTCAGCCAGACGAAGGGACCGGCGGCTGGCTGGACGGAGGACCGGATTTTTACGCCGCGACAGCATTTAGCGGGGGCTCTGCAGACCCTTTGGAGCACACCTTTGCAATTGGTTGGATGAACAACTGGAACTATGCAGACGCCGTTCAGCAAAAGGGCTACATCGGGCAACTGAGCTTAGTCCGGGAACTTCGTCTCCAACTTGTGGACGGAAAACCGATCCTGCAGAACCGCCCCGTCGATGCAGTGCGATCGCTATTTAGCGCCACCATTCAGGGCAAGCAGCAGATCGTTTCCGATGAACACGAGTACGCTTGGCCGAAGGGTGCGGCGCAGACTTGCTGCTGGATAGATCTGACCATGTCACCCGTACGCGGATCTTGGCCAGAGGCTATTTCCCTGACGGTTCGAGGCGGAGCCGGCTACTCGACACAAATCGAATTCAACCCAGGTTCAGGCCATGCATTTCTTGATCGAGAACGCTGCGGTCCCATACCGAAAGCAGGAGACGCCTGGAAAGCTCGTCGCTACATCAAGTGCGATTACACCACGGCGGTTTCCGTCAGCATTTGTCTCGACGTTGGCTCTATCGAAGTCTTTCTGAACAATGGCGAGTCAACGATGTCTGCGCTGGTGACTGCCCCTGTGGAGGCAACTGCCTTGAAGCTAACTGCCACCGGCGGCCAAGTCAGCATCTCCAAGCTGGAGATAAAGCAAATAGCGCGCCAAACGGCGTGATGATTGAATGAACGGTCTACGGCGGAGTTGCTGATAAGGGCAAATGGCAGATGTCTGTGGGACAGAGGTCGTGCTGCAATAAGGGCTGTCGGGGATTCCTCAGAGCGGTTAGGAAACCGTCCGTTCTCCGGTGTCCAATGGATTCCGCGGATTCCGATCCGCTCTCACCGCAGAGGCTCTTCACTGGGCGGAAAAGGCCCCTTTCCGGAAAAATGGCCGCGTACTCGTGCTTTTCCGCTGTTCCTGAGCTTGGATTTACATTAAGTCCTCACATGTCGGCCAGTGTCCAAGTGCCAGTTGCGATGCCGCTCACGGAAGCTGGACCAGACCCCCTTTATGATTAGCGATGGCCGAAAAGACCAGCAATACGCGTGTAATCAGAGATTTGTGAAGTGACGACCACCGCACAGGTGATCGAGAGTCATGCAGGCTTTTCTTGATAGCCCTTCTGTCCGGACAGCACTCCGAAGCTCAGAAAAATGGCGCCCAGCACGAGATGAAAAACATGGTCCCCGGTGTGCAAGAGCATCGCTCCTGCTTGCCACGCTCTTCCCATGGCGGAATCGCCGATTGTTAGTCCGAGAACCGCCAGCGTCAGATAGAAGATGCCTGAGCCGATGCAGAATAGCTTCGCTGCTCTCCCAGCCAGAAAGCTTGCTCCAAGCGCCATCGCACCCCAAACGATATGCATCAGGTTGTGATAACGGTCTGCGTGAAGTCCGCTTGCAATCACCACCACGCCCATGAGCAAAACAATGGCACCGAAAAAGCGCAGAACCATCTTTGAAGTATCGGTCGTATGTTTTCTGGTGCGGTAATTCAGCACTGTGGCCAGCAGGCCCGCCACATCGGTAAGCAGCAGGAAGACAATCATCCCAAACGTGCCCAGGAAGATACCCGGAGCGGAGTGCCCTATGCTACCCGGATGCGTGAGAAGCTGCATTTGCCTTGGAAGCCTCGCGAACCATCCCGACGTGACAAGGAGTGCAATGAGGGAACCTATCAGCGGGGTCCACCACCAGCGCCCACCAAACGCGACGATTGCGGCAACGGCGATGAAGAAGACGGGCCCGGGAGGAAACTTCGGATACGCAGGATCGCCGGACAACCACTGGGTCCAGATCGCAACCGCGCACCCAACCAGGCCTGCGACAGTCAACTTTGTTGGGAATGTCAAATTCGATAAATTCGATTTCATCGGTGTTCCTCCTGTAGGTGTTGAACGATGCTCATTTGAGCGGCAAGAACACGCGCCGCCACGTCTCGTTATCCGATCAATGTCGTGGTTGGGGAATAGAACCCGACGGGCTCCCCGCGAACACGGATGCGAGCCAATCGTCGAATTGTTCGCCCGGTACCAGGAACGAACCGCGCACGCGGCCACGCTCGACAGAGAGATTCCGGAGCTTGGGCCTGATGCCGATGGAAAAATCAGCGAACATCACGCGCGGCGCGGCCGCCAGTCGAGCCAGGGATGATGTGGTCTGGCTGCTCACCGCGCGAACGGCAAAATCAATCCGATCGGTTGAACCGCAGTGAATCCCCACGGTCAGTTCGTCTGCCCCGTCGAGAATATGCTTCCATAGCTCATTCAACTGGCCCGGCTTTACGTGGCGGGCAAACATGGGCCCAGGCATTGCCAGTACATTCCATGAATTCACATCAGAATGCAGTTGGCCCAGACGCTCCACCAGCATTGGATCCGGACCGGCGCCACTCAAATACCGATCCAGTGCCTGCCGAACCAATTCCGGAGACCCGAACATCGCAGTGCGATCATCCACAATGGCCATCCAGCGCGAGGCGTTCATTTCCTGTCTCTCACGCGCAAATGGCTCCACAACCAGCAGCGCTTGCCCACGGTACTCCGTCATCCACGCGCCATTTCCGAGAGCAGCGCGGAATATACGTTCCCGATCGAACCGCCCCGCCACCAGCAGAAGGTGCTCCCTGAGTTCTCCTTCCGAAGACGATGTGGCCACCTCGATGACTTCATCCGATCCGCGGTGAGGATCGACACCACTGACAGCGACCCAGTCCTTGAAATCCAGGTGGCAATTGTGCGTGACAAGAAGCAGCCTGCCACTCGAGCTCGCACTGTGCGGGTCCTCTACCCCGGCCACGATCTGCGCTCCTTCGGGAACCAGTGCAAGGAGTTTGCTGCTCACTGGCGAAGCCCATCCAGCAGCCGCACCAGCCATCAAAACGAACGAGGATAAAACGGAATCTCTGATTCGGGAAAGCACAATGTCCTACTTTCCTGTCGCGTCGCCGATCCGGTCTGCGACATGTTCAAGATGTGAGTTCCAGCCTTTCCGCAGTTCATCCGCTTTCTTGCGTTGGGCGGGATTCAGAACCTGGAAGTAGATCTTCCGCGTAAGCTTTTCCTTCTCCTCGAAAAGCTTTGCCAGCGTCGCACCTTCCCGCGCTGAAATATCGTGCATCCTGCCCTCGTCGGCTGCGCCGTCCTGGAACGTGATGGCAGCCATCTCCTTCTGCTCTGACGCGAACTCGCGAACCAGTACCGCAATGTTCGGCCGCTCGCCTTCCCAGGTGGTCTTGATTTGCGACTTCTGCGTTTCGCTCAGGTCGAGTTCGTGCGCCACGAAACCCATCGGTCCGTGATGAAACCAGAAGGGACCGTGACCTCCGCCCCACGTTCTTGTTTGTGTCCATGCAACGGTGATACTGACGACAATCAACGCCGCTCCTAATGCTGTCCAAACGATCCTTCGCATCATGGGAATCACCTCGCTACAGTCCGATTCCAACATCGGAGCGGTTGTCGTGCGATCAAGATTGGTTAAGCAGGGTAAAGTTTTGTAAATGTGGGGGCGCGATTCAGGTGATGGAATAGCATCGGAGAGTGCGATAAATATCCATGGATCGTGTGCTTATCATCGACGACGACATCGAGCTTTGCCAGCTGCTCGCCGCACGCATGAGCGACGAAGGGTTCGAGATTGAAGCCGTGCATGACGGGCCCCGCGGGCTTGAGCGGGCACTCTCGCGTGAACATTCGCTGGTCGTGCTCGACCTGATGCTCCCCGGGATGGGCGGCCTTGATGTGCTGCGCCGCGTGCGGGAGCAGTCTCCTATTCCAGTGCTGATCCTCACCGCCCGCGGCGAAGACGTCGATCGTATCCTCGGACTCGAGATCGGGGCCGACGATTATCTTCCCAAGCCCTTCAATCCCCGCGAACTGATTGCGAGGATTCGCGCAATTTTGCGGCGTAGCGTTCGCATCGCAGCCGGAACGCATCCTCTTATCATCGGAGACCTGCGTCTTGATCCTGCCTCGCGCGAGGCACGGATTCAGGGCCGCCTGATCGCACTCACCAGCGTGGAATTTGCCCTGCTGGAAATCTTGATGCAGCACGCCGGCCGCATCGTCACCCGGGAAGAACTCACCGAGGCCGTTCTCGGCCGGAAGCTGGGGCCCTTCGATCGCGTCATCGATGTGCACGTGAGTAACATCCGCAAAAAGCTTGGGACAAGTCAGGACCCGGAGCGGATCAAGGCAATTCGCGGCAGCGGATATCTGTTAGCGGTGAGGGCCGAGCCGAAATGAAGCTCACCATGCAAAGTCTTTTCCTCAAGATATTCTTCTGGTTCTGGGCAACGGCGTTTGCCACCGGAATTGCGGTGGTCATCACCTTTATTCTTGGTCCCGGGGGAGTGCCGTCACGATGGCACTCGAGCTTGATCGACACCGCCAGATCTTCAGGGATGATCGCTCTGGCAGAACTGGAGCGCGGAGGAGCGCCCGCTGCTTCGTCCTACATCGAAAGTCTGGAACGAGACACTCAACTGCGCGCCTGTCTTTTCGATGTGAATGGAAATCCCATAGCCGGCAAAGGCTGCCAGACATTCGCCGATATGCGCTCCCGCGTAGCCAGATCCCGGTCGCCTGAATTTGGTGTCAAATATGGCCTGGTTCGCGTCGCACAGATACTGCCGGGAAGCGGCGGGCGCGATTACATTTTTGCCACCGAGCTTCCCGCCGGACCGCGCGCTGCATTCGGGATGGATAGAACCGCAGTTTTATTGCGATTCGCCGTCGCATTGTCTGTTTCCGGCTTCATCTGTTACCTGCTTACGGTCTATATCACTGGGCCCATTCTGCGCTTGCGCCAGGCAGCCCAGCAACTGGCAGGAGGAACGCTCAGCACCCGAGCAGCCGCGAGTATCGGACGCCGCGGTGACGAACTAGGCGCCCTCGGCCGAGACTTCAACACCATGGCCGCCCGCATCGAGGAACTCGTCTCGCGCCAGCGCCAGCTCATCTTCGATATTTCCCACGAACTGCGGTCTCCTCTCGCAAGACTGAACGTCGCTCTCGATCTGGCGAGAGAGGGCAAAGCCGGCGACCTCCCGTTCAATCACATGGAATCCGACCTTGTGCGTCTGAATGAGATGATCGGCAGGTTGCTCACCCTTGCAAGGCTCGATACATCGACGGTACCGGTAGAAATGACCGCAGTGAATCTGACAGAGCTAGTCGAACAGATCGTCGACGACGCCAGATTCGAAGCTCAGAAGCGGAACGTTGCGGTCATCATGGCCGCTCCGGAACATTGTTATGCACGCGCAAACCCTGAGCTGGTGCACAGCGCCATTGAAAATATCATGCGCAATGCGATTCGTTATACCGAGCCTGCGACTTCCGTCGATGTTTCACTTGAGCCCGATGACAAATCGAATCTTCTGCTCGTGATCCGCGATCACGGAAAGGGCGTTCCGGACAACGACCTCGAAAGAATCTTCCAGCCGTTTTATCGCGTGGCCGAGGCGCGCGATCGTGAATCCGGAGGCACCGGTTTGGGTCTTGCGATCGCCGAGCGCGTCATACGGATTCACCGAGGCACGATCTGCGCAGAGAACGCGCACCCTCCGGGCCTCAAAGTCAGTATCACGATCCCCGCGGCAGAAGTGACTTCCGCCGGCTGACTCCATTCATTCACATCCGCCTTCTTGATTGCTTCCTCATCCGTGCCTGTCTCCAGCCTCTTTACAAATCTTAACTAGAGTTTGCAATTCTTAATCGCGCGCGGGCACGATTGGGATTGAAATCAATTCATTGTGACAACATCGGCCCACCCCCAAATCGAAGATCGTAATCGAAACCTGGTCTCCGACCTTCTCCGCAACACGAGATACGCCATGCGTGGCCTGGGCAGAGCGCCGGCTTTTACGTTCTTCGCGATTCTGACCCTCGCGCTGGGAATCGGTGCAACCACCACCGTATTCACCGTGGTGAATACTATCCTCCTGCATCCGCTCCCCGCGTCTGATCCTTCGCATCTCGTCTCCCTGTATACGACGGACGCTAAGGGCCAGAAGCAGTCAGGCAGTCTTCTGCCAACCTCGTATCTGAACCTCAAGGACTATCAGAGCAGGAACACCGCGCTCAGCAGCGTCGGCTGCTTTTCTCCGCCCCTGGTGCTCACCTTGACTGAAAACGCCGGATCCGAGCGTCTGTTTGGGCAACTTGTAACATCGGGCTACTTTGAGACTCTCGGTCTCCAGCCGGTCAAGGGCCGTTTCTTTCTGCCCGGAGAAATCAGCACGCCCGGTATTTCGCCCGTCGCGGTCCTCAGCTACAACGCGTGGAAGATTCGCTTCCACCAGGATGCAGGCATCATCGGCCGATCCATCGTCATTAACGGAATCCCATTTACCGCGATCGGTGTTGCCCCCGCGGGATTCCTCGGAGTCAGCGCCATTTTCGGTCCTGATGTATGGCTTCCAGCCACCATGGCGGCACAGGTCTTGCCGCTTCCCATGCAGGACATCTTGCACGATCGGGGAAAACCGTTCTTCCAGGTGGTCGGGAGGCTTAAACCCGGCATAGATCGCGGTCAGGCTCAAGCCAATCTTCAAACCATCGCGTCCAGTCTCCAGCAGGAATTCCCCGATGCCAATGCGGGCCACACCATTTCCGTACAGCCCATCACGACAGCGCTATTCTCCAGCACAGGTGGCGAAGGCGGCGCCAAGTTTGTGAGTGCGGTCCTGCTTGCCATTGTGGGCCTGGTGCTGATCATCGCTTGTTCGAATGTCGCCAATCTGCTCATGGCCCGCGCGGTCAAACGACAGCAGGAAATCGCAGTTCGTCTCGCCATCGGCGCCAGCCGGGCCCGCTTGTTCCGCCAACTCATCACCGAGAGTTTCATTCTTGCGATCTTCGGCGGAGCCGTGGGGCTTGGCGTCGGATATGAAGGGTGCCGGTTCCTCTGGTCTTTTCGCCCGCCTGACGTCGCTCGCAATCTCGCGGATCCCAAGCTCGACAGCACTGTCTTCGTGTTTGCATTCCTGCTGTCGATCGTGACTGCTTTCATCTTCGGTGTGATGCCATCACTGCGAGCATCAAAAGCAGACCTGGTCAACAACCTGAAAGAAGGATCGCACCTTGCGGCGCCTTCCGCGGGCAGTGCTCGTTTGCAAAAAGTTCTTCTCGGCGGTCAGGTTGCGCTTTCGCTGGTATCTCTCGTTGCCGCCTCTCTCTTTTTCCGCGCTGTTCGACATGCTTACACTATCGATCCCGGTTTCGACGAGAATCACCTCGCTGTCTTAATGATGAACCCGGAACAGGTGGGATATGATGCCGCGCAGTTGCAGGCCTTTCATCGCGACGTTAAGGATCGCGTCTCGGCACTCCCCGGTATCGCCGCCGCGAGCTGGGCGTCCAACATGCCCTTCTGGTCGACCGCCTCGCGCGGAGTGTCGATTGAAGGGCAGCAGCAGAAAAGAAACTCCGAGACGCTGAACACCATTACCAATACCGTCGACCTGGATTATTTCAACGTCATGCAAATCCCGCTCCTCCATGGCAGGGACTTCACCGACGGAGATCGGGACGGCTCCCTCCCAGTCGTCATCATCAACGAAGATCTGGCCCGCCGCTACTGGCCTGGTGGGGATGCAATCGGAAAGCGCCTCCGCCTAACGGGGGATTCACTCAGTCGCCAGGTAATCGGAGTGGTCAAGAACAGCAATTACACCACCTTGGGCGAAGCCCCGCAGCCATGCATCTATCTGCCCTTGCGCCAGAACCCCGGAGCCACCGCTACGCTCTATGTGCGAGCGGGCCGCGATCCCGAATCGGTGCTGGGAGAAGTTCAGCGCGAGGTCAAAGCCCTTGCTCCCAAGGTGGAAATCAGCGATATCCGAACCGGCGCCAGATTCATGGACCAGATCCTGTGGAGTGCGCGCATCGTGGTCAGCATGCTGGGCGTCTTCGGATTGCTTGCTCTCATTCTGGCCAGCGTGGGACTGTACGGCCTGCTTGCATATCTCGTGCGCGGGCGACAACGCGAAATCGGAGTGCGCATGGCTCTCGGCGCCTCGCGATCTTCCATTCTGTTTCTGGTTCTGCGACAAGGCATGGTTCTCGTATGCGCCGGGGTCGGGATCGGCTTGGCGCTCTCACTGTTGCTCAGCCGCGCGCTGGCGAGAATGCTGTTTGGCCTCAACCCTGCCGACCCGTTGAGTTTAGCCGCCGCTTCTTCGGCGCTGATCCTGGTGGCTGCCCTGGCATGCTATTTGCCCGCACTCGGGGCCAGCAGGATGGATCCGATGGGCGCACTGAGAAAAGGATAGGTTTCACACTCGATGTGGCCCGATGGCATGGCGGAGCCACCTTAGGATTGCCAGGAGGGGTCCGCCCATATTGAACGGAACCAGCAAGAAATCGCCAAACAACCGGCCGAAGTTAAATAGATCCCAGAAGTAGGCCCGCAATGAGTGCATTGCCCTGAAATCATCAATTGACACCGATAGTTTCTACTGCGGATGACTTGATGGTGCTGACACCCTTAAAATCCAATATTGATCGTGACCGCTGATGAGGCCCAATTCGAGGCTTATCGACCCGCGCTCCTGGGGTATTGTTACCGGATGTTGGGATCGGTATTCGACGCAGACGATGCCGTGCAAGAGACCATGATCCGCGCATGGAAGTCTTACGACCGTTTCGATGGTCGTGCTTCTCTCAAATCATGGCTGTATCGGATTGCGACCAACGTTTGTCTCGATGAACTAAAGAAGCGGGGCCGCCGTGCACGTCCCATCGAAGAAGGTGGTCCATCGTCCGGTGCGCCGCCGCTGGAAGAACTTCGGCAGCAGCCCGACAGCTACTGGATCGAGCCGATCCTTGATGCCGACCTTTGCGATCCCCATGCGGGGCCTGACGAGAAAGCCTCGTTGCGTCAAAGCATCCGCCTGGCTTTCGTTGCCGCACTCCAGAAGCTACCGCCAAAACAGCGAGCCGCACTCTTGATGTCAGAGGTGCTCGAGTACCCGGTTGCGGAGGTCGCCGAAACGCTTGAGACTTCCGTTGCGTCCGTGAATAGCGCCCTGCAGCGCGCTCGCGGCTCTCTCTCCAAGAGAAATCCAAATGAACCAACGGAGCTTTCTCCTCCTCAGCAAACGATGCTCCACAAATATGTCAACGCGTTTGAGAGCTATGACGTTGATGGCCTGGTATCGCTGATGCGCCAGGAGGTGACCTTCTGCATGCCCCCGTATTCGCTATGGCTGCAAGGCCCGAAGGACGTTCAGACCTGGATGCTCGGGCTGGGGTCTGGATGCCGTGGCTCACGCCTGGTCCCGACCTTCGCCTGCGGCTGGCCGGCTTTTGCCCAGTTCCGGCCCAATCCAGAGGGCGGGCATAAGGCCTGGGCCTTGATTGTTCTGGAGGTTTTCGGCGATAAAATTTCCGGAGTAAACAACTTCCTCGATGTTGAACGGCTCTTTCCACGGTTCGGTTTCCCGCTGCAACTCTCGCCGAAATAAAAAATTCCGCCGCACCGATGAATTTCCAGCCTCACGGCAGTCATTGGATCAGAAGGAGAACATGATCCATGAACGCCATCGCACAAAACTTCACGACTGATTTTTCCCACGACCAACCTATGTCCGGAACCAGGATCTGGATCGGCCGAATCCTAACCGGCATCGTCAGCGCCTTCCTTCTATTTGATGGCGCAATGAAGCTCCTTAAACCGTCATTCGTTGTGAAAGCCACCATCGAATTGGGGTACCCGGAGTCGACGATCATCGGGATCGGCGTTGTCCTGGTTCTCAGTACGCTTCTCTATCTGATTCCCAGAACAGCAATCTTCGGAGCCGTTTTGCTTTCAGCGTACCTGGGAGGAGCCGCCGCTAGCCAGGTCCGCGTGAGCGCTCCCTTATTCAACATTCTGTTTCCGGCGGTATTCGGCTGCCTTGTTTGGGTTTGCCTCTACCTTCGCGACCGGCGGCTGCGAGTCATTCTCCCGTAATCAACTTCACAGATCATCCGCGCCCGCCGACGATGCGCGGAACTCACTTTGGATTCGAGATTTATCTCAGGAGAAGAAGATGAAGATCACGGTTGAGACGAAGGTCCAAGCACCCATCGAACAAGTCTGGTCCGCATGGACGACGCCTGAGGACATCAAGCAATGGAATGCTGCCTCGGATGATTGGCACACAACAGCAGCAAGTGTGGACTTGCGTGTAGGCGGAGCGTTTACATCACGTATGGAAGCAAAAGATGGCAGTATGGGATTCGATTTCGCCGGGACCTACACCCGGATCGTTCCCAATAAACTGATCGAATGCTCGTTCGGTGGCAGAGAATTGCTTGTAGAGTTCCTACCCGTACCAGGAGCAGTTACGGTCCGCGAAAGGTTCGATGCTGAGGATGAACATTCTGAAGAGCAACAGCGTCAGGGCTGGCAGGCGATTCTCAATCGGTTCGCTCGCTATGTGGAAGCGAAACGAGTGATTCAGCAGGTTTCCTGAACGATCCTCGTTCAAAGCTGAACATCCGGTCGCAACTTTCTGTTGCGACCGGATAGCACCCCGATAACCGAATTATCCAAACAAGAATGTATTCCTTGCGACTAGCCTGCCTTGGGAATAACGGACGAAAGAACGATCGTTCATATCGCAGGAAGCTGAAGTGCAAGGAACATTGACGACCACTCTCAATGGCAAGGTCTATACGCAACCGGGCAGCGGAGACTAGCCCGCCGACCGAAAGAGCCTTGAACAACGGTTAGTGCCAAATCGTTCTGCTCACTGGACCAGTAGATGGCATCGGGCCCGAAATCGCGCTTTGCTCGTTCCCAAACGCAGCGAAGGGTGTACGGGAAGTGCAGCTTCGAGCGATGTTGCGCTGAGGGTCCCACAAATTGGCTTGTGAGTCAGCCGCGTTTCCATTACTTCTTCCCGGTGTACTCCTGAAATAGATTCGGATATTCCTTTTTCAGCGCCTCGATCTTCGGCCGATCGCATACCAAGATGTATGGATTTCCCGGATTGTGCAGGGCGTAATCCTGGTGGTAATCCTCCCCGCGATAGAAAGCCTTCAGCGGGGTCACCTGGGTGGCAATCGGCCGCGCAAAAAGATGTGCGGCATTCAGCTGGGCGATATACGCTTCGGCAATCCGCTTCTGATTGTCGTTCTCGTAAAAGATTGCCGAACGATACGATGTACCCACGTCCGGCCCCTGCCGGTTGACTTGGGTCGGATCGTGCGCCACGGAAAAGAAGATCCGCAGCAGGGTTCCATAGGTAATACGCGCAGGGTCGTACACCACCTCGACCGACTCAGCGTGTCCAGTGGTCTCCGTCGTCACTTGGTCGTAGGTTGCCGTTGAGGCCGATCCGCCTGAATAGCCCACCGTCGTATCCACAACGCCCTTCAATCGCTCAAACACCGCCTGCGTGCCCCAGAAACACCCTCCGGCGAATACAGCCTTTGCCTTGCTCGGCTTATTCGCCATCGCATCGTCCACGAAGGGAGCCGGAACTGGCCCGGCGCCTGAGGCCTTCATCGTTTGCGTCAACGCAAACCCTCCAACGACCCCTACCGCCACCAAAAGAAACGCTACACGCCAAACCAATTTAACCGCCTCCATTGTCTCTCCATTATTAGATTGAGTCGCGCACGTGGTGGTTACAGCAATTCTGGGCAACAGGCTCTCACCGCCACGGCAACACCGCTAACGCGATGCAATCTCGCAGCCATCCACACGCTGATTGGCTCGGCCAAGCTCAACGGACTGGACCCGGGACGCCGGCGAAACCCCCAGACACCGCGACGAGAAGCAAGCCGGGAGTGGCTTTAGAGAGATGATCATTTTCAGGCCCGCGCCGATCTCACTTGCCAGTCCGATGTCCATTCGCAGCGCTCTGGCACCCTCCGGGGCGTCATCGATTGCAGCCAAAATCCGATCCAGCATTCTTCATCGCCCTCCTGCAAGCATCTCCACAAGTCACCGGCTTCCTGTTGAAGCCAGTCTTTGGGGCGTTGACAATTCGGCTTCATGCAGGACAGCGGTCCGCGTGTCATTGAGGGTTTCGAGCATCAGCTTTCGGGGCAATTCGTCGACTAACGGCTTGATCAACCAGCGGAACCCATGGGGAATGCCACGGCTCAAAACGATCGTCTCCAATTCAATGTATACGCCACCATCGCGCTCTTCGAATCGCTGAACAGTGATCTCGCGCCAGACGAAGCCCGGTCGTCGGCTCTCCGAAAACGGATGCTCGGTGGGCCGGCCATAATCGGCGATTTCTTGGATTTGAACGGCGCTGCTCGTGATATATGCCTGCTTGGGACCCAGCCTCACAACTTGGACCTGCTCTTCGGTCTTCACTACTGCCGTGACTGAAAATGCTTTCTGAGTGGCAATCAGGCTCAACC
The DNA here is from genome assembly GCA_963730805.1 of uncultured Acidobacteriota bacterium. Classification (GTDB taxonomy): domain Bacteria; phylum Acidobacteriota; class Terriglobia; order Terriglobales; family Acidobacteriaceae; genus Telmatobacter. Next base: position 338,956 of record CAVSTL010000010.1, read on the forward strand.
TGACTCGATCACCGTCTCGTGCCAGCGTCGTGCACATGCTGACCAAGGGTTGGTAGAACTCGTTATAACGCTCATAATCTTCGACCACGCTCAAGGTCTGATCGAGTGTCACGTTCGGCACGAACACGGCCCCCAACCAATCATGGATCATTCCTTGAGGTACGTGCTCGGGATCGTGACTTGTTACTACAACCTCATTTTGCTGCAGGCGCCGAGTCATATTCTGCGACTCATCGGTCGACAAAAACTGGCTGCTCCCGGCTGCGCTCCTTGCGACGCTTAGGTCTACGATCTGAATGTATTCATCCCAAGCTCGAAGAGTCTCTTGTTTGGGCTCTGCTGCCTCCAGGAGCTTCACAAACAACAGAAGAAACAATACAGCAAGCGCAGATGCTGACTTGGCCGGTCCGGGAACTATGCTGATACGTATGCATCTTGCTTTCATCAGTAAACTCTCTTCTTTCCTTAGAAACAGATGTGGCTCGTCACATCACACGGCCAGTGGCCTGGAGCGATCAGATTCAATCCTGAAGCCGCTCGCTCGCGCAAACAGCCGGCGATCGGAGTGAAACCCCACAGCCCTGATTCAGAGACAAATCCCGGCTCCATCGGCACAGCTACTTTCGTCCCATCTCACACCAATCGATGTGGCAGGAGCAGGATAGTCGCAGCAATTCTTTCTTTATGTCAGGCAGCCGCCCGGTTCAGTGGGTGCAGAGGTTTTCGGCGGTCCAGCACCGAGGCCAAGTTCATCAATGCCCTTGATGAACACACGGGGCACTCCTGGTTGGCGTCAGTTACACAATCGCAGTCCAGGCAGAGTACGGCATGGACTAACGGAATCGCGGATGTCTTCATCAGGGTTGACATGGCAGGTCTATTCCAATTCTGTTGCATTCGAACACGTGGTTGGATCCCGCTGCCACCCATGGGAGAAGATTCCCCCATGAGGGTCAAGATTTGTTTGCCTTTCGTTCAGTGGTCGGCCAATTGTTTGTGGATGCTGCAGCAGGCGTGCGGCGCAATTCGCGTTCGAATGCGACTATTTGGTCGAAGGCCGATTCTGCGCATCCCGGACCTCCTGACGCGCTCTGCCCCCAAATGCCGCGAAATCCCGCGTCGGGTAGTGTTCAAGGAAGTAAAGCACGTACCCGAGTCGATCGAAATCACTCAGTTCCAGAATTCCGGCCGTTTCATCGATTACGCCAGCCTCAAGGACTGCTCCCCTTTGGGGAGATCTCTTCTGGTTGCAATTCATGTAATCACCCATTCGTTTTGAGCCCATCGGCCGGCGAGAATGCAGGCACGGCAAAAGCTCGCTTCAATTCCGATCAGAATATGATTCTGCTCAACTACCCAGCCGTGCCTCTGAGGATGAATGTGTGGCTTCAAAGGACCTCCTGCCGCCGTCATGATTCTGCCTGGTGCAACGTCGTTGCAGACCCTAGTGCCCAGCTTCATCGCTCTGAGCACGCGGATGGAAAACGAAAGCTCTAGACATGGTGTCCTCGCTCGCTATCCGGCTTCGATCCACTTAGCCCATAGAACAGGATGTACAAATAGCAAACCACGGGAATAAAGAAAGCGTGGTGAAGCCCGATATGGTCGGCAATTACGCCTTGGATCAGTGGCAGAATCGCGCCGCCAACGATGGCCGTATTCAGCATCCCCGACCCACTGCCCGTAAGCGGACCAAGCTCGGCTAGGCCCAGGGTAAAGATGGTGGGAAACATGATTGAATTAAAGAAGCCGACGGTGAGGATGCTCCACATCGCCGTGTGACCTCCCAATATCATTGACATTGTTACCAGCGCGGCCGCAGCGGTCGTACAAACAACGAGCAAGGACGTCGGTTTGAATCGTCGTAGCAACAGCGCCCCAACAAAACGTCCGATCATGGCGCCGCCCCAATAGAACGACACATACCCAGCCGCCGTTTTGGCGGGAAGAGACGCGATCTCGGGTAGGCCGAAATAATTCACCAGGAAGCTTCCAATCGAAACTTCCGCGCCGACATAGGCGAAAATTCCAATCGCGCCAAACAAGAGATTCGGATGCTTCCAAATTGAATCGTCGACCTTTTCTCCAATTCTCGTCGTGGTGGCTTCGATTTGCGGCAGCTTGGAACCGCCGATGAAGATCGCCAGCAATACAAGTACCGCACCGATCACCGCGTATGGGATCCTGACCGAAGAAGCCTGCTGCAATCGATAGCTCTGCAGCGCCTGCGGCGCGAGCTGCGCCACCTGGGCTGAGGCCAATGGCGCGGCACTCAGGATCAGGATTCCTCCTATGTTTGGCGCGATTGCCGTGCCCAAAGAGTTGAACGCTTGTGTTAAGTCGAGACGGCTTGATGCCGTCTCTGGCTTTCCTAATAGGTCCACGTATGGATTTGCGGCCACCTGAAGCCCTGTAATTCCTGCGGCCAGAATGAGAAGTGCTGTCAGAAACAACCCGTACGAAGCGGCGGATGCAGCAGGTAGAAATAGAAATGCGCCGCATGCCATCGTTATCAGTCCCACTACCATCGTCCAGTGGTAGCCGATCCTGTTCACGAATCTCGACCAGGGTATTGAAAACAAGAAGTAGGCAGAGAAGAACGCGAACTGGATAAGCATGGCCTGCGAGTAGTTGAGGTCAAAGATGGACTTCAGATGCGGGATCAGGATATCGTTCAACGAGGTGAGAAAACCCCACATGAAGAAAAGGCTGGTAACGACGGCGAGGGGGCGAGCAAAATTGACCGCCGTTACGGCTCCCTCGGGCCCTGGACGGGTTGCTGCAATTTCCGCCACTCGTTGGGTTGCCATCTGAGTGACCTCCTCTGGTTACCGCTGCGCTTCCGCGCGCAGGCCATACGTGAAGTTGCTTGACCGACTCCGAAAAAGGATCCCATCGATAAATCCCCCAGACCACGCCACACATTCCCCATAAATGAAAAGGATCAGCTTCTTCGCACAACTGCGCATATTCCAACAAGTTCTCAGAAGATAATTCGCATTCTTGCGCCGAGGAGAGTCGTTGTGTAAGCCTTGGCGGCGTAAGTGGGATGAATCGAGACTTCGATATCTGGCCCAAGCTCGACACTTTGCGTCAGACGAAGGCGGTAGAACGACTCAAACACGCTCTCATGGTGTTTGGCAGGGGCATTCGGCTCGGTGTAATTGAATACAGCACCGAACATGTCTCCCCGGCGTCCGAATGGGTGCACCTGCGCGAGCCCAATTCCGTATTCATCTTTGATGGCGGTGCCGGTCCTGGTCCCGAAGGCAAATCTTCCAAATGGCGTCCAGCCATCAGAGAATTCGTGATCGAACCCAAAGCCGCCGCCATATCCACTCCCGCGATCTTTCGTATCGTCTCGCCACATGCCAGCGCGATAGAGCCGATACTTCTCACCAGGTGAACCTGTGGCCCAGCCAACTTCAACCGCTTCTGCGTATTTTCGATCGATGAGCGTCGCGATATTACTTCGCTGTGAACCTTCCGTGTCTACGGCGACCGAGTGGACAAAGACATGCTTCGTCGCCTGGAATTCGACCGCACCACCACCGGCGTACGTCCCGTCTGAGGCGACTGCGAGATTACCGTCGTCGGCTCCATTTAAGAACTGTGTACGTTCATCGTTGTTGAACAGGCTGAGGGCCACGAATTGGTTAGGGTGTATCTTCCCTACATAAAACGAGAGCCTTTTGTTGAGGAAATCCTGCCGCCAATACAGGACGTTAACAGTGATCGGCTCCTGCGGGCCTCCCCCTTGCAGGCAGTTGAGATAGAGCCCCGAGCCGAGTTGGTCGCTCAGGTTGAATTGCTGGCTTATGCCAATGTTGGTGCCGGAGCGAATAAGCAGGCTGATGGATCCCGCGGTACTTTCATGATCGTAGACTGCCCACGCTCCGGTGAAATCGAGGCGTCCACTGAGTTGATCGTGCCGCACCCCGTCCGGCGGTGAGGTCGCATACTGGTTGAGGAAGGTATAAGTCGCGCCAAACTTCAGCCGGAGAGAGTGGATACTGTGATCGGCGAGGACGTCGACTGGCCACAGGATCGGAGCTACCGGATCAGGTCGTATGAGCGGGTCTGCGGGTATCGTTGACAACGCGATAGTATCCGCATCAAGTTCCTGTTTGAGCTCGTCCGGCGGGGAATTCCCGATCGCTGAAGGCAGGCCCTCGGCCTGGATCACAGATTGATCGATGGGTGCAACGCTTGCGCTATCCCCCTGACCGAAAGCCAACAGGCTGGATCCGAGGACAAGCGAAGACAAGTATGTTGCCGCGTGCCTCCACGGCAAATCCTCACCCCGTCGTCTGATCATGACAGTCACGGTTTCGGCATTTCCGCTCCGCTCGGCGGTAGCAGGTGAAAGAGTGCGGATGGTGTCTTCACATAACCGATCGAAGTCAACGGCTTGATGATTCACACCCGTAAGTATTGCCGCACTCATGATTGCCTCTCCGGAACAAACACTTAAGTTCACGCCGGTTCGAGCCGCCAACACTACAGATCGAATCGAGCGAATATTGCCGGTGGGAATGGAAGCCTTTGCGGCCTGTTTCATTGCGTCAGCGATGTACCTTATGTCTTTAGTCTGGAGCTCCTAAGCTTCGTTCCGCGCATTTTCGAAAATGTCCACATCTTCACAAAAGCGGCGAGCGATCTCGGCTACGGCAGCATCGCGAGTAATCTTTTTGGCCCGCAGATCGATCAGTGGATTCCAGAAGCTAGTTCGGCCTACTGCAAAGCCGATGAAGCCTGCAACTTTGGCGGCCGTTCTCAACCATTCGTGCACCTTGTCGTCGTTCTCACCGCGCCCGAGAATGATGCAGCCCACATTGTCGCGTCCACCGCGGCGGGCTGCAGTCACGATATTCTTGCAGTCTTGTTGGCGGTCCAGGCCCTCTATTTTCCAGACGTCCGGTTCGACCTGCGCGTCCTGAAGCTGCTGAATGGCCTGGACCGTCAGTCGGGGACGTATCTCCATGTCATATCTTTGCTTGTTCCCATTGACCTGAGTTAGCTGTGATTCCTCTGCTGGTACGAGCAGCTCAAACATGAACTTGCTTTGATCTTCACCGCGCAAGTAATCGGAGAGTCTTTTTAGGCGAGCTGCCTGTCGTTCGTTAAGGGCACCATCGCCTTCGGGGTTATAACGAACCAAGACCTTACAGAAGCTTGGCCGGATGGCCTCGATGTGCTTGGGGAAGTCTTCACCGTACTCAAAGTCAAATTCCTCCTGCCCACTTTTCTCCGCAGGGCAGGCTGTGGTATAGCCACAGGCCTTGGCATCGCGAAGAATGGCGGACCCGAACTGCTCATCAACGAGGATGCCGGCCTTTTGTCTGGGCACTCCGGCTCGAAGAGCGGCTTTGAATCCGTCATAAATCACCTGCTTTGTGGCGGCAATCGCCGCAGTTTGATCTGGGCTCACCGCGCCAGTCCAACCGAACATCCCGGTCTCGAATGACCCGCGGTGATCGAACGGCTGGATATATAGCGGCTCACTAAATCCAATTGAAGTCATCGGGACCCCTTTAGTTCCTGGAGTTGCAAATCTCGTGCCATTCGAAATTGAAAGGCAGGAGCCAGTCTGCTCTGAACGTACGATCCCTTTTTGTCAAATATCGAGTTCGTGGAAGACATTGAAAGAAATAGGTGTGGCTCAGAGAGATCTGAAAGGTCCCATCGAGGATTATGTTCGGACCCCAGTAAGATTGGCCCCCTGGTTGAGCGATCAAACAGAGCTCCGGAGTGTCGGCCAGAAGGCAGTTGACCAACCTGTGTCGGCCACGTTGGGAGACATCCCCACCTTGGCGCTCGAGCGAGTATTTGCCGCGCACAGACGTTGAAGACGGCAGAGTCGGCTAAAATCGACGGCCGTTCATGCTAAGCGTCGTAATCTCGACGACCGTCACGACTGAACGTCGCGAAATCGACAAAGCTGTTGAGGGTGCGGCCACAGGTCACGACCATAAGTCCTGCTCGTAAGTCCCATTTCAGACTGCTATGGAGGAGAGCAAATGGAGGGGCATCGAAAGATATCGCGCGTTTGGCAACCGATCTGCCTTATATGCGTTGAACACGAGCATGCGCTTCAGTATCGGACGCGGGATGCACTGTTCAGAACATCCACAAGTACCAAGGAGAATGATTATGCCTGATAAATCTTGGACAACAATGATGCCCGGAAATGTCGAGGAGTTCGACGTATGGGTATTCGAAGCTCGCGATTTGGTCGCATCGATTGTTCCGATTCAAGCGCCCTGGCACGCGTCAGTAGAGAATTATCAGCTCGATGAGCCCGCAGATTGAGACGTTTATCGCGTTCCCCAGCATTGAAAGTATCTGTGCCCAGAGTGCCATCCGACGGATGAGGTTGACTCCCGGCCGTTATTCTCCAGCAGTGGATAAATCAAACCTATGGCACGCGATGGAACAATCATGGTAACGGGCAGCTCACGAAGTACAAGGTCTGAAACCGAAATGGAGCCGAACCGCCCCGGCGCAATCGACTGCGGCTTCGATCACCACTGAGCCGCTGGACAGATTCGGCGCACTCTGCGGCATCGAGCACGAGGCCTGCGGCCAGAGCATTGAACAACGCAGAGTTGTCAGGCATGCTAGGGCCAAGCCGCTCGTTGATCAGTATGTCCCTTCCCTGGAGACTCGTGGCTGCCGGAGACTCAGCCTACAACGATGTCCACCTTTACCTCAAGGACTCGAAGGGGAGAAGCGACGGGAGTGGATCTCGGCACTCGATACAATCGAGTGACTCAACCCGCGCGCCGTTGTCACCGCGCATAAGGGACCCGACAACGACGGCAATCCACAGATGATCGAACAGACGCGGGCAATACATTCGCGATTTCGACCGGTGGGTGGGCACTGCGACCACTGCTCAACGGGCCTTAGGACAACATGATGAGCTCTGTCCGAACCGCGTTAACCATGGGTGCGCACTCTGGAGCTCAATACGCGCAGTTAAGCTGTGAACATATCTTGCCACCAAGGAGATATTCACCATAAGCGAACACGGAGGGAATGAAGACTTCTCACAGGCCATCTTCGAGAGTTCTGAAACGGTTGTACGTTGTGCTTGCCACGAACGTTATCATCTTGTCAGCCAACGGTCCATTGATAGCGCACCACTGCCTTTAAAGACGATGACCAAGAGGACGGCAAGGAGCAATACAAAATACTCAATCCCCTCCCCCTTTTTTGATCCAAACCAATTTACCGTCCACCCATCTGGCAGATGAACAATCAACGCACCGCTGAAGATGATGAACAGGCCTCCGGCCGCGATTCTTCCTAAAAAGCCGGCCAGAAGGGCGATACTTCCGAACGACTGCCCGATGATGGTGAGCCAGGCAACTGGCTTAGGAATGTTCTTGGCGGTGATCTGTGCAACCGTGGCGCTGATTCCTTGGGGGCCAAATTCCGGGCTGCTAGACCACCCGGCAAGTTTCTGCATTCCATAGGGGAGCACGATGATTCCCGCGACGATTCTCAGGAAGGTGTAAACACTGCTTGAATCGGTCTGCATAAGTGTGCTGATCATTCGAAATCAGGATAGTCCTAAAACGCGGTTGTGTTGTAGTTGTTTGAGCTCGAATTCCTGCGGAACACTCTCTTCGATATCCTCGCTGATATCGATTGCGAACATTCTTGATACGAGACGAGGCCCGCGATTCGTGTCGGGATAGTATGCATCCGGATCGCACCGGAAGCCAGGTACCCGGCGATACTCGAATAGTTCCTCTTCGTCGTTATCTCCGATGGAGATTGACAAACTTCCACCTGAAATAGGTCCCCTCCGGTGCCTCGATCTCCAGCGAGGTTGGTCCTTCGGTCAGATCGATTCGCTTTCTTGCGAATGACAGAAGCTTCTCAACCTGGGCATCGGTAATCCCAATCAGAAGCGAGGTATCTCTCGTCGAATAGTCGAGGATGTCACGCATGAAGTAGACCAGGCGTTCCTGCGCAGGAATCTCGGCGACGGAATTCCCTTGGGCAGGCGATTGCGAACCGCTTCTTTGATGGGTGCATTCGCGAAGGTGCTGGATCACGTTTCGTACGAGGGTTCTTGTCAGGAAACCGAGCTTGAACTCGTCTGCCACCGACCGCTCTCGGACCTCCGACTCGACCTTCGCGACAATCTCGTGGTCACACTCACACGGAACGAGATAATCCAGGTAGAACTCGAGCTGCCCTCGATGGAGCGACAATGCCTCGTCCCATCTTGCCCTATCGTCTGGACGCACCTTAGCTGTTCGGGTCATGGAGATCCTTTCTTTGAAATCGAGTTGTCGACAGCGAAGACTAGCGCACGTGCTTCAGAGGATTGTGAGCCACCAATTCTGGAGCCGCCACTGAAGTTATGCCGTGCGGATTCTCGAATTGATACGTTCCGTATTCAATCGTGAGTAGCGCGGAGCTTTCGCGCATCGCGCCTTGCTTAGAGGACATGTCGGGCGAGCTTTTCGATGGGGAACGTTCTCGCCACGGTGACCCCGCTGGAATTTAGAACAACAGTTGAATGTCGAACCAGTGCTGAATGTGCGACCGTCCCGCGCCTTCGAACCTCGGTGATTGCCAGACTGCTGCAGCTATCGAGCGCTACTCTCAAGACAGACATCAATGTTTAGCTCGCCCGGGCCGGGCTGTTTTGCTTCTCACGCATGACCGCAAAGAGATTGTCGATGGCGAAGGGACCTGAACCACCAAGCACAAGTGCCACCAGGCATGCAATGTAAAGCAGATCGGGCTCGGTTCCTGCGGGGCCAAGTCTAGCTCCTGTTGGTGTGATCGCCATGAGCTTAATTGAACTAAACCCATAACGCAGGTGAACGCTGAACATCGCTGTGAGAAGCACTATAACCATGGGAATGCTGGCTAAACGAATGAAGGCCCCGGTCAGAACTGCGGCACCGCCAATGAGCTCAACCAGGATTGTCAGCCATGCCATCAGATGTGGGGCTGGCACATGTAGCGCCTGAAGAATCGTGGCAAACCATTCTGGACCCTTTACGAATTTGGCGTATCCATGTTCCATAAAGCCGTATCCAACGATCAGCCGTAGCGGAATAGCAGCCCATTGTTTCAAATTGAATGATCCATGCATTCGAATAGCTCCCCTCAATTAACCCATTCGACGCGTGAACGAGTGAGTGCTTCTCAGCCGGTATGTCCACGGTCTGGAATTGCGGAATACTAGCAACGCGCTCTCTCGCGCGTGCGGACAAAGCCCTTGCTGCCTCACCATTGACATGTGCAACTTGCCCTTACTCGTCTTTGAATCCGTCGACAAACATTGAGACCAGGCGGTATGGCTCCCAAGGGTCAGTGACTCTTCGCGATTTTCACCGGATCTACATTGCCGCAGGTACCTGCCGTACCCCCTTTTTTGTGATAGTGCCCTCACGATATCGTGCAATATAGCAATCGTGTCCTTAACAAGGCTGCACACCGCCTCTCCAATTGCGACGCTGAATGAGCTGAACATCGTGTCCTCATAGTTCCCTGACGTGGTTCGTATCCGCCGCTATGAGTGCATGCGCTTTGCCAAACCAGTGTGCGAGATCGCCACACAGCGTAAATGCCTTATTTGCCTGGCCATTAGCTGCAATAAACCTGTGAGGATCAAACCGTCATGCGATCCAGATGTTTCAATCTGTGTCGCACCGGAGACCCTCCGTCGGTGCCGCGACGTTTGAAAAGACCTCGGTGCGGGTACACAAACGGCGTATAGAGTTCTTCTGAGATGTGCATTCTAGCTGCCGATCTTCGAAGCCGGTCATCTCGTGTCTGGTGATAGGTGAAAACGGCGCGGGTCTGTCCTCAGTGGAGCCGTTTGTCAAAGGGTCTCTGCAACTCTCGTTCGTCCTGGGGAATGAGGCGTGCTGTCCGTTCAGCTAGTAGGAAGTGTCGATAATCAGGTTCTCTTGTCACGAGAATGCCGTTTTGTCATCGATGTGATCGCCTTCTCGCTGAGGGCGGGCGATCAGCATGCTCGAGTGGAGCATCTCAATTGTTACGTGCTCAGGCCCGTCCTGGCCGTGGGCACGTGACCGCGCTTGAGGTCTTTGCCTTCAATCGCCCTATGGCCTGCCAGAACGACGATGAGATCGCGTGGCGGTGGCGCCTGGCCAAAATCGGAAGGACGATGCGGGATGGTGCTTGCCCTGCGGCCAGAGTCCTGGGAGAATTCGGCCACCTGGCTGAAAATGATTCCAGCCGAAGTCATTGAATTGCCGAAGGCATGCGATAGCATCGAAACGATGTCTCATTTTTTTGATGGTTTACATCGGGTATCGCGGTCGAGTTTAATTGATTCCGGGCCTGGTGTTCGACTGAACCAAATGATCCAGTCTCGTAAGCGCGCGGAGAACCGTCATGGATCTCTCAGAGTTTGCGTTCGAGCCGCTCCGCAATGGTGACGAGGAATTCGCCCTTTACCGGGGTCGCACAAGTCAGTCAGAAACACCGTCAGTTCTCCTGCTGACACCGGGCTCATCTCGCCCCGCGCGCGAGAGTCTTAAGAAATTGGAGCATCAGTATTCGTTCCGCGGTGAACTTGAAGCCACGTGGGCGGTCCGGCCCCTTGCTTTGTCTAAATACAAAGAAAAACAGGTGCTTGTACTTGAGGACCCCGGTGGCGAGCCGCTGGATCGGGTCATCCAGGGACCGATGGAAATGTCAGAGTTCTTGCGCTTGGCCCTTGGTCTCGCGAGTGCACTCAGCCACTTACATAAGAGAAATGTGATTCACAAAGATGTGAAACCTGGCAATTTCCTTATTGATTTCGCGACCGGTCACGCTTGGCTCATGGGCTTCGGCATCGCTTCGCGGCTCCTGCGCGAACGTCAGTCGCCTGAACCTCCCGAGTTCATCGCTGGAACTCTCCCCTACATGGCGCCCGAACAGACTGGACGAATGAATCGTTCCATTGATTCGCGGAGCGACCTCTATGCCTTCGGCGTAACACTTTACGAGATGCTGACGGGTAATCGGCCCTTCACGGCTTCGGATCCGATGGGATGGGTACATTGCCAGATCGCAAGAAAGCCGGTACCGCCGCATGAGCTGCTCAAGAATGCGCCGGGGGCTGTCTCTGCAATCATCATGAGGTTGCTCGCCAAAACTCCCGAGGAGCGCTATCAGACAGCGGCAGGCGTGCATCACGATCTGCGGCGTTGCCTGACTGAATGGGAGACGCAAGGTCGGATCGAGGAATTTCGTTCCCGGAAAGCACGACAGGCCGGACCGGCTGCTGATTCCTGAGAAACTGTACGGGCGAGCGCTCGAGATCGACACTCTGCTCAGCGCTTTCGACAGAGTTGTAGCCGGCCGCAGGCCGGAGTTGGTGTTGGTTTCCGGATACTCAGGGATCGGCAAATCCGCGCTCGTTAATGAGCTCCATAAACCGCTGGTTCCTCCACGCGGCCTTTTCGCTTCGGGCAAGTTCGACCAGTACAAGCGCGATATTCCATATGCCACTTTAGCGCAGGCATTTCAGAGCCTTATTCGTCCACTGCTTAGTAAGAGCGAAGAGGAGCTGAGCAAATGGCGCAAAGCCCTGCGAGAGGCGTTAGATCCGAACGGGCTCTTGATCGTGGACCTCGTCCCGGAATTGAAACTCATCATTGGTGAGCAGCCACCTGTTCCTGAACTCCCGCTACAGCAAGCGCAGAGCCGGTTCCAGCTCGTATTCCGTCGATTTATCAGCGTATTCGCGCGGCCGGAACATCCCCTTGCGCTCTTCCTTGACGATTTGCAATGGCTGGACGCCGCGACACTCGATCTGATGGAGGACCTGCTGACCCGGACGGACGTGCAGCATCTGATGTTGATCGGTGCCTACCGGGACAACGAAGTAAATCCGGCTCATCCGCTGATGCGGAAGCTGGAAGCAATGCGCCGAGCCGGAGCGATATTACGGGACATCGTACTTGCACCCCTGGTGCTTGAAGACCTCGCACAGCTAATTGCGGATTCTCTCGGCTGTGAACTGGAGGGAGCCACCCCCCTTGCGCAACTGATCGAGAACAAGACTGGTGGTAATCCGTTCTTCGCAATTCAGTTCTTTTCTGCGCTTGCCGAAGACGGGCTGCTCACGTTTGATTATGACCACGGGCGCTGGTCATGGGATCTGAATCGCATTCATGCCAAAGGTTACACCGATAACGTGGTGGATCTCATGGTTAGGAGGTTGAGCCGTCTGCCAGCCGAAACCCAGAAGGCATTACAACAGCTTGCCTGCCTGGGCAACAGCGCGGAGTTTGCCATACTGCGGATCGTTTACCAGGACTCTGAGGAAGAGATACACGGCCAGCTTTGGGAAGCGGTGCGAGAAGGTCTCATCTTTCGTTCGGAGGAATCTTATAGGTTTCTGCACGACCGTGTCCAGGAAGCTGCCTATTCCTTGATCCCGGAAGAATTGCGCGCGGAGGCTCATCTCCGAATGGGCAGGCTACTCGCGACGCACACCCCTCCAGAGAGGCTGGAGGAGGGGATCTTCGAGATTGTTAATCAGCTCAACCGCGGCTCTCACCTCGTCACGTCAACTGAAGAGCGTGAGCGGGTCGCAGAATTGAATTTCATTGCGGGCAGGCGCGCGAAGCTCTCCACAGCGTATGCCTCGGCACTCAGATTGCTCGCAGCTGGCCGGGCATTGCTGACCGAAGAGACCTGGGACTTTAACTATGACCTAATTTTTTCCATCGAATATCTTATGGCTGAGTGCGAATTACTGACGGCGGACATGGGCGCAGCCGAAAATCGGCTTTCGATGTTAGCGCAACGTGCGAAAAGCGGACACGATATTGCTGTTGTGACACGTTTGCGCCTCACGCTTTACACCACTTTAGATCGGAGCAACCGCGGCGTGGAGCTCTGCCTCGAGTACCTCCGGCACCTGGGCACCGATTGGTCCCCGACTCCAACGCGCGACGAGGTAATGCGCGAATACGATCGAATTCGGTCTCTGGTTGGAAACCGGCAGATCGAGGAACTCATTGACCTGCCGTTGATGACCGACCCGGACATCCTCGACGTTCTGGACGTGTTGACCGAGGCCGTCACGCCGTCAATGTATTGCGACGAGAATCTGTTTTCGCTCGTTATCTGTCATATGGTGAACCTGAGCCTCGAGCATGGAAACTGCGACGGTTCGTGCTTTGCCTATGTGTGGTTTGCCGTCATAGCCGGGCCGCATTTCGGCGACTACAAGGACGGATTTCGCTTCGGGCGGCTTGGCTACGAACTGGTCGAGAAGCGTGGTTTAATTCGCTATCAGGCCCGAACCTACATGTCTTTCGGAAACATGGTCATACCGTGGGCGAAACATGCCTTGGAGGGACGCGAGCTGGCACGTCGTGCATTCGATGCCGCCTACCGAATCGGCGACCTTACATTTGCGGCTTATAGCTGCACGAAGTTGATCACGAACTTCCTGACAGTAGGAGATCCTCTCGCCGAGATCCAACCGGAAGCCGAGAAGGGGCTCGCGTTCGCCCGGAGCGTGCGTTTCGGCCTCGTTGTTGACCTCCTCATTCCACAGGTCGGAATTATCCGGACTCTCCGTGGGTTGACCCCGAAATTCGGCTCCTTTGACGATGAGAACTTTGACGAGCGTGAATTCGAGCGGCATCTGGCCAGTAACCCGACTTTTGGATTGCCCGAATTCTGGTATTACTCTCGAAAGGTGCAAGCCCGCTGCTTTGCCGCAGACTACGCGACAGCAGTCGATGCGTCATTGCGGGCTCAACATCTGATTTACACTTCGCCGTCACAGCTCGAGACAGCAGACTTTCGCTTCTATGGCGCGCTTTCGCACGCCGCATACTGGAATTCCGCATCTCCCGACCAGAAACCGCAGCATTTCGAGGCTCTGGCGGCTCACCAGAGGGAGCTCGAAATATGGGCGGAGCATTGCCCGGAGAATTTTGAAAACCGCGCGGCTCTTGTCGGTGCGGAGATCGCACGAATCGAGGGTCGTATTCTCGATGCAGAACAGCTCTACGAAAAAGCAATCCACTCAGCCCAGGAAAACGGCTTTGTCCACAACGAGGCATTGGCGAACGAGGTCGCTGCACGGTTTTACCTGGAGCGTGGCTTCGAAAAGATCGCCTACGCCTATTTACAGGACGCTCGATACGATTATCTTCGTTGGGGCGCAACTGCTAAAGTACAACAGCTCGATACCCTCTATCCCCGCCTCAGGCAACAAGAATCGATCGCAGGCAGCGCGAGCACTATTGGCGCGTCGGTCGAACAGTTAGAACTCTCTACTGTAATTAAAGTGTCACAGGCGGTCTCGAGCGAGATGGTTTTGGAGAAACTGATTGACAGCCTCATGCGAGCGGCTCTCGAATATGCAGGCGCCGAGCGAGTACTCTTGGTTTCTTCAAATCAGGGTGAACTAAAGATTGAGGCGGAAGCGACTACGGCCGAAGGTGATGTCCTGGTGAATTTGGGAATTGATGCTGGAATTGCAGTTGCTATGCCGGAGTCTCTCATACGATACGTAATGCGCACTGGTGAGAGCGTAATTGTTAAGGATGCATCGACTCAGAATCCATTTTCTGCGGATCCGTATATTGCTCAGCGACGCCCTCGCTCCATTCTCACATTGCCATTGATCAACCGAGGGAAATTGATCAGCATCCTCCACCTTGAAAACAATCTGACACCTGATGTGTTCACCCCTGACCGCATCATCGTATTGAAGTTGCTTGCGTCACAGGCAGCAATTTCCCTTGAGAATTCGCGACTCTATCGCGATGTTGAGTCTCGTGAACGGAGGATTGGGCGACTGATCGATTCGAATATTATTGGAGTCGTCATCTGGGATCTGGACGGACGTCTTCTCGACGCCAATGACGCGTTTCTCCGTATGGTAGGGTACGACCGCGAAGATGTGAAAGCAGGGCTGCGATGGTTCGAAATGACACCCCCGGATTGGCAAGACGTCCACGCTCGCTACGAGGCTGAAGAACTGGCGTCGACCGGCATGATGCAAGCCCGCGAAAAGGAGTATTTCAGGAAGGATGGCAGCCGTGTGCCTGTCATGATTGGAGCCGCTTGCTTCGAGGACCAGCCCAACCAAGGGGTTGCCTACATCCTCGATTTGACGCGACAAAAGCAGACGGAGGAAGCTCTGCGGCGGAGCGAGGCCCATCTAACACAGGCGCAAAGACTCGCCCACGTGGGAAGTTGGGTTTGGCAGGTAGCCGGTCCGAAGGTAGTGTATCTGTCGGAAGAATGCTATCGCGTATATGGTTTCGATCCGGAAGGTGGCATCCCCACCTGGCAGGAACGGTTCGATCGGATTCATCCGGAGGACCGGGCCGAGTGGCAAGCGACAATGGATCGAGCAATTGACGAGAAATCGGATTACGAAATGGAGTTCCGAGTTTTACCACCGGATTCAGCGGTCCGGCATATTCATTCAGTAGGGCGTCCTGTTTTCGGCCCGTCCGGGGAAGTAGTGCAGTACGTGGGGGTCGATATGGACGTGACCGAGAGGAAGCAGGCTGACGAGGCATTTCGGCACATCGTAGTGGGCACGGCGGCCACCACAGGCAGCGACTTCTTCCAGAGCCTGGTGCAGCATGTGGCTCAGGCGCTGCACGCCCGATATGCCTTTGTTACGGCCTGCGATGATCAGAAACATGCCCGCTCACTGGCCTTCTGGAAGGGCGGCCGCCTGGGGGAGAACTTCGATTGGGATATCGGCGATACGCCTTGCAAGAAAGTGTTCGATGGAGACGTTTGCCACTACAGGCAAGGTCTGCGTACCTTGTTTCCTCGCGATAAGTTCTTGGCGGATTGGCAGGCAGAAAGCTATGTAGGCGTTCCAATGCTCGACGGCAGCAACCGTGTCATTGGCCACATTGCAATTCTGGATGACAAGCCAATGGAGGCCGACTCGCGTGCCATCGATTTGCTTAAGATCTTCGCTTCCCGTGCAGCCGCCGAATTGAAGCGGCAGAGGGCCGAAGACGAACTACAGGCGGCACTCGAAGAGCGCGTGAGAATGCGGGAAGAACTGGCCCATCTGGCACATCTGAACAGGGTCAGCACCATGGGAGAACTCACGGCCTCGCTGGCACATGAAATCAAGCAGCCGATTGCGGCAGCACTGACAGATGCTAAAACCTGTTTGCGGTGGCTTTCTCGCGATAGGCCCGACGTACCAGAGGCACAGGATGCAGCGTCAAGAGTCGTCAAGGATGCAACCCATGCAACCGAGATCATCAGCCGGATCGGCTCGCTATTCAAGAAGGGTGCTCTTCAGCGGGAATCGGTCGAAGTGAATCAGCTAATTCAGGAAATGATCGCTCTGTTGCGTATTGAGGCGGCTCGATACTCCATTAACATCCATAGCTCATTGGCCGAGGACCTCCCGAACATCTATGCGGATCGCGTTCAAATACAACAAGTTCTAATGAACCTGATGCTCAATGGCATCGAAGCCATTAAGGATATAGGCTCTGGTGGTGATCTTACGATCAAGTCGCAGAGAGAAGACGATGGTCAAGTCCTGGTATCGGTCCGCGACACCGGTGTGGGACTACGGCCAGAACACGAGGGGCACATCTTCAATGCGTTCTTCACTACTAAACCGCAGGGCACTGGCATGGGATTGGCCATCAGCCGGTCAATCATCGAATCGCACGGCGGCCATCTATGGGCTACCTCGAATGTTGGGCAGGGCGCAACCTTCCAATTTACGCTGCCGAACGAAGCCACGGTGCGCGAAGCTGCAATCCGTGAGAAGTGAGATTCCAACCGAAACGGTCGATTGAGCCTCGAACAATAGTTTTCCTGCCATCTATTCTGCGTGCGTTCGTTTGCCAACCACCACAACCACTGCGCGTTCCATATAAGCCTCCGTGGTGTTCCCCAGGAAATATGAGCTCGCAAAGGCCGGTTTGAGTCTAAGGCGCAGCTAGCTTCATGCTGGGCCGTCGTTGGTGTGTTCTGGGCCACAATCTTATCCACGTACCGGGATCGCTCTTGCGATGCGTGGGCCGGGCAACACTCCGCTGCTGGTCGTCACTGCGCCACTTAATCAGGTTGCGCGTGTAGATTACGAGGCAGAACACGTTGGTTGGGATCAGCGCCCATTGCTTTGGTGCGACGTGGACGGCCAAAATGCAAACCGCCACACTATTTAAGAAGGCTAGTCCCCAGCCCTGCCACTTCCTCTGCCCAACAGCGAGCATCGAGGTCAACGTGAGGGCTGCTGAAATGATGTCCCAACGCATCGTCATGCCTCCTAAGCGTCGTGGTATGGCGATCCGCTTAACGCCTTTGTACCTCGCGACGACTATCCACCCTGCACAGGCTCGAGCGCACCGGCTCTTTACCTTTTGCTTGACGCCTTAATCATTTCTCCCAGCGCCGAACGAATCGTGAGTCGCGCGCGCAGGAGGCGAGACTTTGCAGATGCCACACTAATTCCGAGTGAGTCGGCTACATCTTTCAGCGGCTGCTCTTGATAGTGGTACTGTGTCATCACGCTCCGATAGGCGGGGGGAAGACGTGTTATTGCTCGCGACAAGAGCTCACGTGCTTGGCAAGTTGCGTAGACCTGTTCGGGATTAGGAGAAGGGTCGGGACAATCCCACATCTCCCAAGTCCGGTCTTCATTTCCTCGGGGATCGAATGACACTTCCGAACGCGTTCTTCTTCTCCGTAGCAGCATCAACGCGGAATTGATCGCAATCTTAGTGAGCCAAGTCGAAAATCTGCAGGTACCCCGAAAGTCCTTAAAGTGAGCGTGAGCCTTAACCAATGTTTCCTGTACAACGTCTTCAGCGTCCGCGCGATTGCGAACGATTCTGAACACCCTATTCAGAATCGAATTTGCATATCGGCTGGCTAATTCCCCAAATGCATGCCTGTCAGAAGACCTCGCTTGTTCGAGCAATTGTTCGTCAGACATCTGCCCGTAGTCGACAGTTGGCATGTTTACGATGGCCGCGTTTCTCGGATCCGGCAGCATGCTCGCCGCAGTTTGGAGACCCGGGATGGAATCTCTGGATTCGGAGTTTCCGAGTCCGGTGCCCTGATCCTCTTCGGGACACGGGCTCTGGTCCGGCGGTAAACGGCGCTCTACGTGGACAATTGAGGGCGGCATTTGAGCATGTATCGCATTGGGGCGCTCCGTTGGTGAGCCCACGGGCATAGCCAGATTGACTGTCGGATATGTTTGATCCATGATCTGATTTCCTTCTCGAATCGGGATGGATTTGGTAATCAAGGTCGGCTCTCATTTGAATTTCCATAGGTACCTGCGCGATTTCATCCATCGATCAAAGTGGGAGCCTTACTTCTATGCCGCCGGCTTGAACCCGGTGACTGGAATGTGAACGGTCCCATTGACAAATGCGATTCCAAACCGGCCGCCAATCAGTACCACACCGACCTTTGCATCGATACTGGTTTGCGGCCACTGACAATGCTGCACCGCATTCGGGACAAATGCAGTTCACGATAGCGGACTTCAGACCGTTATTCGAACCATCTGAACCCCCAATCCTCAAAAGGGAATTATGCGGAAACATGCGGTCGGCCTCCTTCTGTTGAAGAACTGTATTCCTTGCAGAACGATGATTTGGAAAGCACGCTCGGTTCCATTTGAACCGCGTACTCCGTTCACGGCTGGAATTCTGCTTCTAGCATCCCGATTCGGTCTCTTCGCTTAAGTTCTGAAAGGAGTTAAGCCGCGGGCCAGGTTCGACTCGGTTGCAGGCTGCGTGTACGAGCCGTCAGCGTTCGAATGTCAGGGATGTCGATTTAACGACACCAGGTGTGAAAGCACGACGCTTCGGATTCTGCTGCGTATGAAGCTGTTCGACGAAATTAAGATCGATTGTTGATTTGAGCGAACGCAGGAATTTAAACGAGTGCTAATCCCATTCGCCCTTCGTAAACCGGGCAGCCAGGACCTCGTGAGCGATTCAACTGAGAAGATTGCTCGATTTTACGGATTGCAGTCGACGCTATTCCTCGATTGGCAGCGTAAAGTGGAAAACCGCACCACGGGGAAGATTCGCTGTGGCCCAGAGCCGTCCACCATGCGCTTCGACAATGGAGCGGGAGATTGTCAGGCCCATCCCCATGCCGTCTGCTTTTGTCGTATAGAAGTGATCAAACAACTTACCTGCCGCCTTCGGATCAAGACCGGGTCCCGAATCTCTTACCATGATGTGCACGTCTTGAGAGTCAGTTAGTTGTGATTCGATCTCTAACTCTCTCACGCTTTCTGTCGCCATCGCTTCGACGGCGTTCCTCATGAGATTGAGAAGTAGTTGCTGAAGCTGGATGCGGTCGGCAAGAACC
Source organism: uncultured Acidobacteriota bacterium (assembly GCA_963730805.1). Classification (GTDB taxonomy): domain Bacteria; phylum Acidobacteriota; class Terriglobia; order Terriglobales; family Acidobacteriaceae; genus Telmatobacter. Next base: position 358,309 of record CAVSTL010000010.1, read on the forward strand.
CGCGGTAACTGCTCCCCAAGTTGAGTTCTCAAGGAAACCTGGTTCTTCCGAATTTCGCCTTCCACGAGCAAAATAGCTTCATGTATCGCCTCATTAACGTTGAGTGCTTCCTTGCGTAGAGGAGCTCTGCCAACGAGCGAGCGGATTCGACGGATGACCTCCGCCGCACGCATGCTATCGGTGACAATACGACCAAGGGCTTCGCGCGCTTCTTCAATCTCCGGGGGGTGGGCTGCCAGCCAGCGCAGCCCCGTGTTTGCATTGGTGACGGCAGCCGCGAGGGGCTGGTTGATTTCGTGAGCGATGGTGGCTGCTGTCTCGCCCACGAGGATAACCCGGTTGACTCGTGTGAGCTCCATCTGCGCTTCCGTGAGAGCCTCCTCGACTCTTTTTCTCTCGTTGATTTGAAATGCCAGGTTTGCATTGATCGCGGCCAACTGTTGCGAATGCCTTGTGAGATGTCTCAGCCGCAATCGATAAAGCATCCAAACCAGAGCCAGAAGAGTAATGCTACAGGTAGTCCGGAACCATGCAGTCTGGTAAAAGGCATGAACAATATAGAAATCCAGCGATGCCCCTCGCTCGTTCCATACCCCGTCATCGTTCGATGCAGTGACCAGAAATCGATACGTCCCCGGCCCCAGATTGCTATAGTTCGCCTGTCGACGAGTGCCAACATCCTGCCAATCGGCGTCCACTCCTTCGAGTTTGTAGCGGAACTTTACCCGTTCAGGAATGGAAAAGCTCAACGCCGTGTACTCGATCTGGATGGAATTTGTATGCGGGCCAAATTGCAGGTTGCGTTGTATGGGGTGCGAACCCCGCTCCGTGGCGATCGCTGCAATAGAAACGGGGGGTGGGACGAGGTTTTTATTAATCTGGGATGGATCAATCCACGCCAGTCCGCTGTCGGTTGCGAACCAGAGCCGACCGTCGTTGGTTTCGACGGCGGCGGAATTACTGAAACTCATTTGGGGCGCTCCCGGCAGCCCATCCAGATAGCCGAATCTCCGATAAGAGACTCGGTGACTCGGATTGGCTATGAAGCTTTGAATCTCCGACGATGAGATGTGGACAATCCCTCTCATTTCGTTCAGCCATAGTCCACTATCTGGAGTTTCAATAATTCCAGAGATCGCGGCGAGCGGCTCTCCAGCGGCAACGTTCACGTTCCAAAATCGTCCGTTGCTGAAGAATGCGAGTCCCAGTTCGCCGCCGATCCAAATGTGCGACCCGAGACCACGAACGACCTTGATTCGCCCCAGATCGAGGCCATCCTTTTGTGAATATGCGATGTCGTGGTCTCCCCTTATTACATGCAACCGGCCGGAAGAATAGCCTAGCCAGACTGCGCCTGTCGAATCACGATAAGTTGCGCTAGGTCCGTGACGATAAGGGCCTTCCGACGGTACTCCTTTGGGCCATGAGCGAAGGTCCCAAGCGCCCTTCCGGAAGTGAACAAATCCCGCGTCTCCGAGCCTGATCCAAAGGCCTCCATCAGCCCCACTGGAAAACATGTTGTACATAAAGTCGGGTACAGCATTTCGAGGCAGCCGAAAGAATTTGAAATGCGTTCCCCGCTGCTGCCATAGCCCCGAGCGACAGCCCCAGAAGACTTCGCCATCCGCTGTCCGCAGGACGCTTGCGACTTCGCCACCAATCTTCTGTGAAACGATGTTATTGCCCTGGACGTGCAGCAATGGTCCTCTGTACGTGGTTCCTAGCCATAAGTCTGCATTATCTCCAGAGAGCAGCGTGAGGTTCTGGTAGCGTTGCGGAAGGTTCACGGGAACGACATCGTTGTGACGAAAGCGAACGAGCCCGTTCGAACAGCCGACCCAGACATTCCCTTCACGATCTTCGAGCAGTCCATATGCAAATCCGCCGGTGAAGCCTTCCTTTGGTCCGAATGAGTCGACCTCGGAAGCGTGAAGATCATATTGCCTGTTTTGCAGTCTCTCTGGATGGGTAATTCGTACGATCCCTGAATCCATTCGTGTAATCCAGAGTGCACCATCCCGATCTAACAACAATTCGCGCAGACCATCACCGACCAGGGCGCGGCGTTCATCACGTATCTTTCCTCCCGTGATCTGGACCGTGCTCACTTCGCTACGTCCATCATCCGCGAACCACACCGTTCCATCTTTCGCCTGAGCTAATGTCGTGACGCCCGTCCCGACCGAACCGGCGAATTCGAATGACCGTGATCCGCGCTTCAGGAAGGCGATCATCTTCACTGTTGCGACCCACAGAGTACCCTGACGATCAACTAGCAGGTAGCGGATCATTTGAGGAGGAAGGTTCCAATCGCGCCCGATACGTAGCCATCGAGTGCCATCTCGCAAAACCAAGCCAGCCTCTGTACCTGCCCAAATTCTGCCGTCCAGATCACGGGCAAAGCAGTGAACGGGCGAATTTGGCAACTCTCCCGGTTGCCTGAAGACGGTTATTCTCCCGTCCTTTATGAACCCGAGTCCGTTTGGCTCAAACGCGATCCATAATCCCCCGTCCGGGGTGGCCATGAGCGAATAGATACTGTGCGAAGGCAGTTCAACTCCGGACTGCGGCTTGAATTCTTCGAATTTCACGCCATCGAAGCGGAATAATCCCCTTGCTGAGCCGATCCAAAGGTAGCCATCCTCGGTTTGAGCCAGTGCGCTGATTTGGCTCGGTGCGCCGTCCTTCTCACTCCAAAACGTGTAGTGAAGTTGGGCGATGGTTCGGCCTCGATCAAGCGAATACCCAGACGTGGGAAAGATCAGGACGATGATGCTCGCCAGGAACATTGCCATTGCCCGGCCCGGCGTAGTCATCACACGGGTCTCCAACTTCTCATCTGGTTCTGCTCGAGAAGACATCTGTTACAAGCAAACCTGGGACCAAAGGCATGCTTCAATTCCGAATTGCCTCCCTCATCACGAATGGATGATGCTCCCGACTCGGTACTTTGAAGGCCGTAGTAGTCATCCATGGCCTCATCTGCATGTTCCACCGCGTCACCTGCGGCGTCAATAACGGTATAGCAGATCGTGACACCAGTTGCATCTGATATCTGGATTTCATGTGGGGCTCAGCAAGGGTGAGCCAAGCTGCGACTGCGCCAAGTCGATCGTGTCTTTATTCCGACACCAGCCGGCTCTATAAGACATCGCATTGCGGGCGAGCCAATTTGTTCTCAATGACTTCACCATCACATTGCCGGAACGCACCATTTGGCAATGGGAATGCAAGTGATGTTCGCGTACAGCGTCGGGCCGTTACGACAACGTATCGAAGTAAGCATGACGACCCAATGGACAAACCATGTGCATTCATTCCAGGTGCGGTTAATGCGTGTTCTTTTGCTGAATCTCAGTAGCAGTTCCGCCGAGGAAATATCGAGGGCTCTTCAGGGCGAGGGCCATGTACTCCTTAAGGCTTCCAATTTGGGGGTTGACGATATCATGTCGTTTCGGACGCAGGTTCTGTTCGCAGAAGCGACGCCGTTCGACCTCAGCTGCTGCCACCTGATCAGCCAGATGAAGTCAGTCTCCGACCAAGCGCCGAAGATCGTGCTAATTGTCTATGGTGGTGCGCTCGAACGTTCTCGTGCATTGGAGCTGGGCGCCGATCATGTTCTGTCTGTCCCTATCGAACCGGTGGGATTATCGGCGCAAATCAAAGCCGCAATTCAAACAAAGCAGACTGGGGCGTACCGTGAGATTCATCCTACACGAACTCTCGAAAGAGGCCGAAGTGTGGAAGACACGGTGGAAGCATCAACCAGCCGCGACACCGAGTCGAAGACCTTCGGAATCGTTCGCGGACTGTTGGTTTTCACCGCAGCGTTAGTCGCTATTTCAACTACGATCGTGAACTGGCACAGCCTCGTTCCCCAGAAATCCAAGCCAGCAGAGGCGCGACACACCGGTCAACTCCGTAACAGCGAAGGCCAGTCGCGTAATACAGAACAGGCGCGTGTGCCTCCAACCAGTGGCACCGCGCCTGAGACACATCCAATCGGAAAGCAAGCAGAGCAACATCACGAGTTGAACACCAAAACAATTCTCATCGCGAAGTTCTGAAGGAAGAAGTTTAACCCCGGCTAGTCGATCTGGAAGACGAGGATCGACTCGCTGAAGATGTCCTCAAGAGAGATAGCTCCGGTCTCTTTCGCTTACACGCGGGTCGTGAAGTTCACAGAGAACGCTTTTGGTTCGATTGATCCTTGTGGACAGACCGAAATCTCTCGTTACCACGCCGATCAATACCTCTCTCTGAATGGACGCATTTGGGACGAGATTTCCCGTGCAAGATGAAAGAACGCTTCTCATTAATCATCATGTTGAACAGCCTTGGTGGCGAGCTGACGAGTCATGCGGCCCTGTACGGTATGATGCTAATTTGCAGGCTGATGAAGGAGTGCGCGTCCCCTCGCGGCCCATCGCTCGAGAAGTTGGCGCAGGCGAATGGGAGCATGCCGTAGAAACAGTTCAGGGTGCTAACGGGGTAGATTCGCCGCTCCCTCCGGCAACGTGGTCGAGAGGTTCCCCAGAGGGCGCAAATGGCATCTGCAGCTGTCCCAACAGTGTACATAATCGACGACGATCCTCGTGTACGTGCATCGATCCAGGGGCTTCTTAAATCGGCTGGTCTGCACTCAATTGGATTTGAAACGGCGGAACAGTTCTGGCGAGAAGAGGCGCCTGATGGTCCCAGTTGTCTCATCCTCGATGTGAGCCTGCCTGGCATCAGCGGTCTCGATTTTCAGCAACAACTTCGCAGTGCGGGGCGGTCGATCCCCATCATATTCATCACTGGACATGGAGACATTCCCATGTCGGTCAAAGCCATAAAATCGGGCGCCTTGGAATTCCTCACAAAGCCTTTCGGGGATCAGGATCTGCTGAATGCGGTAGAACAAGCTCTGGCCCGAGATTCGATCACCCGGACAGAACACGCCGAGATCGCCGCTCTCGAAAAGCGCTACGACGACCTGACACACCGAGAGAAAGAGGTAATGGAATTTGTGGTTTCGGGAATGCTCAATAAACAAATAGCGGCAGAACTCGGAATATCCGAAATTACAATCAAGGTCCACCGCGGTCGCGTAATGCACAAAATGCAAGCCGGTTCTCTCGCCGAACTCGTCCTGATACGAGAAAAGCTTCGGCACGTCCACGCAAAGCACTGATTCTCAGCGACTTCACAGCCTGAACCGGCCGTCCGTTGAGAGATACGTGGGCCCGCTCTGCTGATTCGGTTGCAGAGGTTCAGCGGCTGTTATACCAAAGGACAATTGCGGCATCGCCGATGGCGAATTGATACTTGCGGACATGGCTATCAAGGAAAAGCCGCAACTCGTTGCGATCATCGACGACAACGAATTAGTCAGAATCGCATTAGAGGGCTTGATGAAATCCGTCGGCATTCCAGCTCTCGCATTTGCGCATGCGGAGGAATTTCTGGCGTCAGACCGCAAACGCGACGCTGCCTGTTTGATTGTCGACATCCGCCTGCCAGGCATGTCGGGCTTGGAACTCCAATCGAAACTAAACGCGGAGCGCTACAGGATTCCAACCGTCTTTATAACTGCGCATGGCGACGAAGAAGTACGTATGCAGGCTCTACGCGGAGGGGCGGTCGAGTTCTTGACTAAACCCTTCGATGATGAGGCGTTGCTCCAAAGTGTGCGAGCGGCACTGGAGTGTTAAGTTCCGCTCTCCCTCGTGAAAACGCATATGTGGGGTCCTTGGTGGAATTTTTAGACAACATTTCGGTAACCGACCATGGCCGGACTGAACGGAGATTTGAGCAGATTATCGGCAACAGCCCGGCTCTCGAATCCGTGCTTTCAAACGTCAAACGAGTCGCGCCCACAGATTCGACAGTTTTGATCCTCGGAGAGACGGGGACGGGCAAGGAATTAATCGCTCGCGCAATTCACAAACTTAGTTCGCGGGCCGGCCGGCCCTTCATAAAGCTGAATTGTGCAGCGATTCCCTTTGACCTCTTGGAGAGTGAACTCTTTGGCCATGAGAAAGGAGCATTTACGGGGGCGATTGCCCAAAAACTTGGCCGGTTTGAAATGGCCGATACAGGCACCCTTTTCCTTGATGAAATCGGGGATCTTCCGTTAGCGCTTCAACCAAAGTTGTTGCGGGTACTTCAGGAGCAGGAGTTTGAACGACTCGGAAGCGGGCGAACCCATCACATCAATGTGCGCGTGGCAACAGCCACGCATCGCGATTTGAACGCCATGGTTCGGCGCAATGAATTTCGAAGCGATCTTTATTACCGCCTGAATGTTTTTCCCATCGCGCTGCCACCGCTGCGGGAGCGACGCGAGGATATCGAGCAACTGGTCTTACACTTCGTTGACATTTATTCACGCCGAATGAATAAGGAGATTCGCCATATTCCAAGAGAGACCTTGGATGCATTTGCGGCCTATTCCTGGCCTGGCAATATCCGGGAACTTCAGAACCTTGTGGAGCGTGCCGTGATCTTGTCCAACGATGGGGTGTTTCCTAACCCGTTGCCAGTAGAGGATGAGCCTTCCATGGGGACGGCGACTCGTTCATTAGGCACGTTCACAGATTCTCAGCGAGCGTTAGGCACGTTCACAGATTCTCAGCGAGCGTTAGGCACGTTCACAGATTCTCAGCGAGCGTTGATTCTACAAGCACTCGAGTCCACAGCTTGGGTGATCGGCGGACCTCGCGGCGCCGCCGCCCGGCTCGGATTGAAGCGGACAACCCTGATCACCAAGATGAGGAAGTTTGGGATATCGCGTGCAACTTGCGAAGACAATCTGGACGACAGCCTGGATCGATATTCGAATGGACAATACAGGGGAGCCGCCGTCGATTAAGCGGGCGTTTCGATTCTCTGTCTATGAAAATGTCGCATTCATCCGATAAGAACGAGGCTTGCGGCTCCAGTTTCCTTTGACGTGTCTAACTCCGCCCATGCCCTTAGACACACTCGCTTTGGCTTACGGGGTTCGAGTTCCTGCATGGGACGTAAACCTCCGCAAGAGAAATTCCTGCACGAGCCCATTGGCCATTCTCCCGCCCGCTGCAATCAGCGCATTCTCGAACACAATTGCCGTGCCGCGATTTGCGCGGGGATAGTAGATATTAGAGATTGCACCCGCCGCCAAGTCACCGCCGACATTCGAATAGTTTGGCTCCCAGTTGCCGTTGTCTCCCTTACATATGAAGGCATTCGCAAGGGCGTGAAACGTCCTAGACCGTTTCGAACCCGTTCCTTGATAAAAGTAGCGCGGATCCTGATGCAGAATTGAGGGTAATATCGCCTCGCCGATCATGATGTCGTCGACTCCGTTCGCATATAGAGCCCCCATGCGCTGTCCGTACCCCTTCGCTCCCTGACCAAAGTCAGGAGTATCGCCGGCTTGGTGGATGGCAGCTGTGAATGCCACTGCGGCGAAGATTACCGGGTCGGTGCTGGCTTTCAGTGCTAACTTGAATTTCAACTTCGCAGAAAGAGGCACGGCATCGCGATCATAGACAACATAGAAATTCGGAATGAAACCAAATGCACGCTGTCGCTCTTCTGCCTTTACTTGTTCGGCCGCAACTTCTTCGGAGGAAGCATAGACCGTTACGGATGCCGCATCTCCCGCGATTTGAAGTATGCTCCCGGTCAGAATGTGAATTTGACCCGGATCCACCGTGAATGTGGACGAAGTCCAGGGTGCAAAACCCACCGCGGTTATTGTGAGCTGATATGTCACTCCTGGCCTCAGATTGCCGAAAGTGTACGATCCGTTGTCACCCGACATCGTCGATCGCTTGTCCCCGGCGAGAGGGGATTCAAGGGTGACACTTGCGCCTGGGATAATGTCGTCATTCACGTCAGTGACTGTGCCGCTTATTGATCCAGGTTGGAGGTTTGTCTCCGCAAACTCTTGCCCGGTTGCCATAATAGCAGCCGATGCGAAGAATATTAGGAAAGATAGAGAATGTCTGCTGACGATTAGTCGCATTTGTCTGGGTCCTCGTCTTAAGTTAATAACGATGTCGTATTCCTAACGTTGATGAGGCAGTGTGCGATGTAGGAACGGCACTGTGGCAATCGGGTACTCTGCCCAATGATGGTTTTCAACGCTGCAGGATGAAGTACTCAGCACAACCTAGCGACCCATTGCGACAGCATTCTGCGTTTGAAAGAAGAAGCCGTCATCGATCCTCGCTGGTGCCTTTACCTCGTACCGGTGATCTGCTATTCCCAGCACCCCCACGCTCCCTATCCCGATCGGATTAAGGACAGCCGCGGCGAAAAGATACGGTTTCGACTTCACGAGAGACTCTGTCACGCCATATAGATGTCCACTCCGCGGGATATCGCCTGGCACCTGTGGCAGTTCGCAAGCTTCAAACCCGAGTTCCGGGTGCTTCATTGCGTAATGGTGGAGACTCGACTCCAGTTGCTTCGGCGTGGTCATCCCGAAGTCAAAGAGAATGTTGCGATGGACCGCGTGAGGGAAAAGCACATCAAGCATCTCCCGGGCGAAATCCGCGCAGTTCGAGAAGAAGAAGTTGAAGTGCGTGCGGTCTGGCCGTCGATTCAGCCACAGCATTAGCCGTTCATCCTGAGCTTCGGTCGTATGCACGTGGATGCAAATGATCCGGCGACGATAAGACGCGCCGATGAGCTGAATCCAGCCGTCATCTGGAGGATTGTGTTCGAAGCTCGCAGCATGCTTTGCCCGATACTCTGCGCGCAGACGAGTGACCTCAGCGATACTGGTCGGCTCCGGAATCTCATCGGACGAATCTACCGCGAATAGGTAAGGCCCTGGAGGCATCGCCAGCCAGTCATATCCGTTGATCCCCTTGTATCGGCTAACGACTGCCCCCTCCTCGCCACCTTGGCACCAGCGCATATGGATGTGGTCATCGGAGCAGAGGGTATCCATCAGCAGCGCAGCATGCCCAGTCGAGCTTACGTGGCCCAGGAAATTGATCGGCGCCTCGACGAAAAGTGTCACATCCGCCCGTGCCGTTAGCGCTTCCAGGATCAACAGGACCATTAGTATGCGCCGAGCATTGGGCAATAGCCAGTGAGTCCATTTGCTCGCAGATGAGTCTCTCGAGGCGGAAGGGACATATGATAATCCGCTTTCACCGAACGGGCGCGTGATACGATCCTGCCTTGTCACGCAATCTTCCATTACTGCCGGCTGAGCGAACTGAACTTGCATCCGGGTTCGACCCGCGCCTGGACCAGTTCGCGACAAAGGCTTGCGTGCAGTTGACACAGTACTAACTCCTCGATCACAAGGTATGCACGCGGCTGGCCACATTGAACACATAGCCTGGGAATGTGGATGATGCTGTTAATACAAGATACTTAGAGACTGTGGTTGATTCGTGCGTGAAGGGCAATATCGATGGTATTTCGTGAGACACACTGAGCAAGCACTCGTAACTTGCTAAATGCCTGAGCATTGCATCCCATCTCAGTGGTCAATCAACCTCCCTATCGGATTAGCTGTCGTATGCTTCCGGGGTTTGCCTAGACGAATCGCTCGCGGAGTCATTCGGGCCGGATCACCTGGCAACAGTGTTCCCCCAGAAACATCAACACTAGAGGATGGCATCTTCCTGTCGCGATGACGACAGGAAGGGTCACAGTCACGACACGACAATCCAGCTGAACTCGCCAACGGCGTGGCGCCCATCTGACCGTTGTCGGATTTAAACTCCAGTCGGCGTGATGGTTCTGCCCGCAAGACTTGGAGAATGCGGCACCAGCCTATACCCGAGATGAAGAACAGCGTTATTGGCAATCCGCTTGCATGCTCTTCTGTCACGAGGCCTGGATCAGGTGGAAGATACGGAGCAAAAGGTCGAGGGCGCTCCCAGGATGAGAGCTTTGGCGATCAGTTCAGAGGAGAACTCGTGGAAGCGGCACGCGTTATACGGCGGAGCCCCGCACAAGGGGGAAGGATCGTATTGCGCATCGAAGCCTGGCAAAACATCTGACGCGTGCGGCGTCGATTCCTATTAGCGATCCAGGATGATCCAAACGAAGGTGGTTACGGTATGAACAGGGCGCGGATATACATATTGGCAGCAGTAACGATCATTTTGGCTTCGGTTCTTTTGCCGACCAGAGCGACAGCGGCGCACAGAGGGAATGATGCGACGAACCTGCGTCACATCCACCACGCGCTTGTCGAGGGCGGAGCCACAGCTCTTGGTGAGGGACGAGCCAGTCAGGTGATGTCACAAGTGTTGGCAGATATCCCGGGCAAAGAAGTTGTAATTCTCGCGATAACCTACCCGCCCGGGCATTCTGGCGCGGTTCACAGGCACAACGCGCATGCGTTTGCCTACGTTCTGGAAGGCTCTGTGGTCATGGGTCTAAACGGCAGTACTCCCGTCACACTGACCCCTGGGCAAACATTCTATGAAGGACCTCAAGACATACACACGATCAGCCGCAACGCGAGCAAGACCAAGCCCGCCAAGTTCTTGGTGTTTCTCATCAAGGACAAAAACGCGCCGATCACGGTTCCGGCGAACTAAATGCCTTCGCGCCAGCGACACTTCGCATTGGGCCCCGCGGCATCAAGCCACTAGGCGAGAGGGATCCGTTCGAGTCTCGAACAAGCATTTACATAAAAGCGAGGGATTCTCATGAAACAGTTTAAGAGAAAAGATAAGGGCAATGGCTCAGCAATCTTTTCAACTTTCAGTTCTGTATTCTTGCGTCTTGCGCTTGGGTTCTCTTTTCTGTCGGCGGATGCGGATCGGTTCGGCCTGTGGGGCTCCTTCGGCGCCCCGCACGTAGCATGGGGAACTTTTGCCAGATTCGTGACCTATACTGGGCAGCTCAATTGGTTTTTGCCAAAAGCGGCGATTCCGGCTCTGGCCATTTTCGCGACCGGTGCCGAGGCTGTTGTGGCGATTCTCCTGCTCTTGGGATGGCAGACGCGGATCGCAGCTGCTGTAAGTGGAGTTCTGCTTCTGTCATTTGCAGTGACAATGACGGGAGCTCTGGGGGTCAAGGTGCCCTTGGACGCCTCTGTCTTCTCAGCGGCCGGCGGAGCCTTTCTTCTGGCTGGCATCACAGAATATCCATTCAGTGTCGATCAGACACGCAAGACTCCGTCTTAGAGATACGGTGCGGCGAGTAATACGACACCAGCGAAGTTATCGCATTGGCTATCACAAATTGAAGGAGCACCGATTCTCACCCTCATTCACTAGCTTCGGACCCAAGCCTTGAATTTCGCCCGTAAAACATTTTTGCCGAAAGCAATATTCCTTCCGAGGAGGCACGAATGAATTCAAAAGCCGCTCAACTCACCGAAAATGGGACAGGGGCTGTGCGTGTCTTCGCCCGGTTTGCGATAGGAGCTTCGTTTCTATCCGCTGTGGCTGATCGTTTTGGATTATGGGGGCCATATGGGGCAAAGCACGTATCCTGGGGAGATTTCGCTCATTTCGTGGAATACACGGGCGCGGTGACGTCTTTGTTCCCCAGTTCATTGACTGTGTCGTTTGCATGGGCAGCTACCGTCGCGGAGACACTCTTTGGGATATTGCTCATGGCAGGCTTCAAAACACGAATGGTCTCCGTCCTCTCCGGTCTCCTCCTTCTGTCATTTGCTATGGGTATGGCTACCGGTCTGGGCATCAAGGCGCCATTCGACTATTCGGTCTTCTCGGCGGCCGCTGCAACATTCTTGCTGGCGTTCTGGGAGCCTGACAAATTCACGTTAGACAGGCTTCTGAATCGTCATGAAACTGAGCGGAGCGGGAGATCCGATCACGAACAACATTAACTACGAGCGTGAACGCTCCGCGCAACAGACACAGCGAATTCAAGCAGCGAGAGCTCGATCTCCAGGAGAGCCCGTTTGCTATTCATGATGTGCCATATGCCGTCGAGAAGGTGGTTCAGTGTGCGGTACAGTCGTCTACCGTTGTTCGATTGAGAGAAATATAGCTTGATTTGATTGGAGGTGCAATATGCCACCATCGAAACCCGTGCGGATATTGTTGGTTGACGCCCACCCGATTTTTCGCGAAGGCTTGAGTATGGTCATCCAGTCGCAGCCTGATTTGCTCCTTGTCGGTCAGGCGGAGAACGCAGAGGATGCTCTTTCTCAATTTCGTCGGATCCGTCCAGACCTGACGATCATGGATCAGAGACTTCCGTGCACGAGCGGCACGGATGCGCTTATTGCGATCCGGAAGGAAAACCCTCGAGCGATCGTGATGATGGTGACCAGTTCGAAAAGGGATATGGACGTGCGCCGTGCACTCAATGCGGGGGCTACAGCCTATGTTTTGAAGAACACCCCAAAAGCAGAGATGCTGCGCGTGATCCGTTGGGTCTCTGAGGGCCGTAGACACATCCCTTCCGAGGTAGCGAGTACGATCGCGGAACATCTAGGACAGGAGGAGCTTTCCCCACGGGAGACCTCAGTCCTGGCACTGATCCGAGATGGCTGTCAGAATAAACGGATCGCCCAACGCTTAGGAATTGCCGAAACGACGGTCAATTTCCATATCAGGAACATAGTCGACAAGCTCCAGGCAAATGACCGGACCCACGCGGTGACCATCGGCTTTCGACGCGGTCTTTTGGAACTCGAATAGACCGGAGAACACCCTGCTATAGAAAACCTCAGGCCTCCGGCTGTTCTGAAGGTCAGCCAATTCGACTGATTTAATGATTAACCTACAAGTGTTCCACACTCTCGACCTTTCACGTTAGCGATTGGAGTTCGAGAGACAAAAAGAAGGGAGAATGTTATGAGTGATAGTCAAATTGTTGAAGCCTCGAAGGTCGAAGCTATACCGGCACCATTTCCAAACACCAAAGGAAATGCTACCGTCCAAGTCTTAAATAGTGAACCGTCCTTGGGTCCAGCAGTGGCCCTACTGAGAATGGAGCCAGGGAGCGAAATTCCAAGACACCTTCACGAGCGAACAACCGAGATGTCGTACGTCCTTGACGGTGACTTCATAAACGAAGGCATCTCGTACACGAAAGGCACGGAAATCAACATCAAGCCAAACACCGTTCACGGTCCGCATACCACGAAGACAGGATGCTCCGTCCTGGTCACGTTCAGCTATCCATCTGTTCTCGATGATTTTCAGTTGGCGTAACGGCTCGTTGTAGGAGAGGTGTTGTCACGAGCCCGCGATCAAATCGGTAGCCGTCCGCCGGAATTGGCAGGCGGCGCCCGCTCGACCGAGCGCCACAACGTGTCAACTTCCTCTCCCAACCTTCTCAATCAGGAGGTTTGGTTGCTGGGAGCCTGAGCAGTTATGCAGTCAGTTTCTCCAAACGGGGTTTGTAACAGTAGGGCGAACATTTGTTAAACCAGGACTCCGTTTGGTCGACTAATCACTCGTGGTCGCTGAGAGAGGAATACATCGTGAAGCTGGTCATCAGTTCCGATCATGCGGGATTTGCTTTGAAGGAGGACGTGCTCGCAAAACTTGTCGCGACAGGACAGGAAGTGGTTGACCTGGGTACATACAAGCTGGAGCCCCAAGACGACTATCCCGATTTTGCCGAGAAGGTGGGAGAAGCGATTAAGGCCGGCGTGGCGCCGCGCGGGATTCTCATCTGCGGCTCCGGAGTCGGTGTGTGCGTGGCAGCAAACAAGATTCCCGGCATTCGTGCTGGGATTTGCCACGACGCGTACTCGGCGCACCAAGGCGTCGAGCACGACGACATGAATGTGCTTGTTTTGGGTGCGCGAATTATTGGCCCATCGCTGGCGTACGAACTGGCCCAGGCATTTATTGCAGCCAGTTTCCAAGGGACGGAACCGAGATTCGAGCGGAGGTTCCGGAAAGTGCTGGCGGTTGAAGCAAAGTATCTGCGCGAAAACGGTTCGTCGGGCAAAGCAGGGTCCTTGCCAGATTGCACTTCAATCTCGGAATGAGCGAGATGCATGGCCTGGATTTGTTGCGAAAGAACCGCGCAGAGCCTGTGAAAGAGATCATATGCGGCAAGTGACAGCGCGTGGACTGGGGCGGGTCGATGGGCCGTTCGAGTTAGCTTCGGCCGCGCACAATCAGCCGGGCAAGAGTCGGCTGATTCCGCTTCAGGCACAGGTCTGGTGACAGAAGGAAAGTTATCGTGTTTGATTTCTTAGGCAATCTGGAACGGACGCACATGTGCGGTGATGTACGTGCCGCCGATGCAGGCAAACCGGTGGTGGTGATGGGTTGGGTGAACCGGCGGCGCGACCACGGGAACCTGATCTTTCTCGATCTGCGCGATCGGTCGGGGATCTGCCAGGCGGTGCTGGACAAGGAGTTGACGCCGGAGGGCCACGCGAAGGGTGAGGCGGTGCGGCCGGAGTACGTGGTGGCCGCTATAGGCAAGGTACGGCTGAGAGCGAAGGACGCGATCAATCCTAAAATGCTTACGGGCGAGATTGAAATTGAAGCGACAGAGCTGCGCGTGCTGAACGATTCGCGGCTGGCGCCGTTTTCGCCGGCCGAAGATGCGATTCAGAACGAGGAGCTACGGCTCATGTATCGCTACGTGGACCTGCGGCGCCCGGAGATGCAACGCAATTTCTGGCTACGGGACGAAATCACCCGGGCGATTCGCGAGAGCCTGAGCGAGCAGCGATTTCTGGAAGTAGAGACGCCGATCCTGTGCAAGTCGACGCCGGAGGGCGCGCGCGACTTCCTGGTGCCGAGCCGCGTGCATCCAGGTGAGTTTTATGCGCTGCCGCAGTCGCCACAGATCTTCAAGCAGATTTTGATGATCTCGGGGTTCGACCGCTATTTTCAAGTTGCCCGGTGCTTCCGCGATGAGGATCAGCGTGCGGACCGGCAGATCGAGTTCACTCAGGTGGATCTGGAGATGAGTTTCCCGCGGCAGGAGCATGTATTTGCCGTGGTGGAGAAGTTCTTGGTGGCGGCGTTCGTTGCCGCCGGCATCACGCTTCCGACGCCGTTTCCCAAGATCACGTACGACGAGTCGATGCGGCGTTTCGGAAGCGACAAGCCGGACAAGCGGTTGCCGGAGCTGGCCGATGTGCGAGCGGCGTTTACTGATGACAACCTAGCCACGCTGCAGATTGATCCGGCGCTGCCGGTGGTGGCGTTCCGCATTCCGGCCGTAGGCGAGCTGAGCCGCAAAGAGCACGAAGACAACTGGCCCATGTTCGACAAGAACAAGGGCGCGAAGTTCATCGACGACTTCAAGCGGCTGGCGAAAGGCTTTCCTGAAGGCGCGGCAAAGGTGCGCGAGCTTGCCGGCGCGAGCAACGAGGATATCGTAATACTCGTGGCAGGCGATCCGACGCACCACATCAGGGCCAGCGACGCGAAGTGTGAAGGACGGCTGACCGAGCGCGAGATCAATGTGTACGCGGCGGCGGGGAACTTCCGCACGGAGCTGGCGAAGAAATATGCGACGCGGCACCGCGCTTTTGAAATTACGGAGAGCGTGGTTCGGGAAGCGGATCCGAAGAGCGACAAGCTCGTTGATGGATCAAGGGCGTTTCACCCGATGTGGATCGTGGATTTTCCCATGTTCGAGTACGACGAGGCTACGGGGCACTGGGTGCCGGCGCATCACCCGTTCACCGCTCCCCATGAGCATGACATAGCGAATCTCGAGAGCGATCCCGCGAGCGTGCGGGCGAACTACTACGACCTGGCGATGAACGGGCTGGAGCTTGGATCGGGGTCGATTCGTATTCATCGCAAGGACGTGCAACAGGTGATCTTCAAGGCGCTGGGGATCAGCGATGAAGACGCACGCAGGCGATTCGGCTTCTTCCTGGATGCGCTGGAGTACGGGACACCTCCGCACGGCGGGATTGCGCTGGGATTGGACCGTATTGTGATGCTGCTGGCCGGCGCGATGAACCTGCGCGACGTGATCACCTTCCCGAAGACAGCGAAGGCGATTGATTTGATGGCTGACGCGCCGACTACGGTAACGGACGTGCAGCTGAAGGAGCTGCATATCCGGGTGGTCGCAAAGGATTTGAGTGCCGGGCAGCCAGCCCGGTCACTGTAGAAAAATGCAGGATGGCTACTATCCCCAGTCACGTCGCCCTATCGGCTGTGATGAGCGATCCTCAGAGCGTGGCTCCTGGCTGGAACTTCGACCGCGACTTCGAACCGATACCGCGCAGATGAATGTGATTAGCTCAAAAGTGGTCAACTGGCGCGGGTCGAATAGGCAACCGGCGAAATCAATGCATTTCAGGTTACACAGGGCTTATGAGAAACCCGACGCCGACGACTGTACACGCATCCTCGTTGATAGCGCCCGATCACCAGCCCATGAGCGGTGCACTCCGGCAAACGATTTGCCTAGACATAACTAGAGTATTTGGATTGTGGGATGCGATGTCGAAGCGGATGAACTTTTCGAACAAAAGCGTGGAAGCTGAAGCCAATCCGGCGTCGAGCCGTCGGGTAAAAGCGCCTCCACTGAAGGGAACAGAGTGGACGGCCATGAACAAAGACGACGCTAATGAGAGTCTCTCAGGTCTCATCGGAGAATTGCTCTATAAGAACCAGTTACTTCGTGAGGCCAATGCCTCCAAGGACGAGGTTATCGAACTGATCATCAACCTTTTGATGAGTGCGTCCACATCCGCTTGCTCGTGTGGTGTTGCTAACCAACTAACGTTCGTCCGGAATACTCTCAAAGAGCGGGATGTCGAGTTAGCGAGCCGACAAAGGAACTGCTTCAACGAATTCTGCACTCTTGTGAAGTACCGATCGACAATGCCACAACTTCTCGCCGGAACGTCGCGATCAGAGCTGCAGAAAACTGGAGGTTGACCCCTATGATTTCCGTGGTTTCTGAAGAACGATGCACATCCTAACATAACCGATAGTGCAGCCCTATTTGGGGACGGTAAATCGACATATCACGAGGAGATAATTCCTATGAAACTGAGATGGTGCGGCAACAAAGGATCGAGCAGCAATCTTGCAGGCAAGAACTCGACACGGGGAGGTAACCGATGAAGGCGCTGGTGGTGACGGATCAGGCTGCGGGAAGGGCCGGGGTGAAACTGGTGGAGCGGCCCGATCCGCAGGCGTCGATAAACGACGTCGTCGTTCGAATTCATGCGTCGGGATTCACCGGGGATGAGCTGACGTGGCCCTCGACCTGGACCGATCGCAGCGGCCGTGACCGGACGCCTTCGATCCCCGGACACGAACTGGCCGGAGTGGTCACCGCACTCGGCTATGGCACAACGGGGCTGTCGATTGGACAGCGGGTGTTCGGCCTCACGGACTGGTATCGCGACGGCACGCTGGCGGAGTATGTGGCTGTCGAGGCCCGCAACCTCACACCTCTGCCAGGCGACGTTGATTTCACTGTGGGCGCGGCTCTCGTGATGCCGGGCTTGACCGCGTGGCAGGGCCTGTTCGATCACGGCCGACTTCAGAGGGGGCAGAGCGTCCTCGTGCACGGTGCGGCCGGCGTAGTTGGCTCAATGGCGAGCCAGCTCGCACGTGAGGCCGGTGCGTACGTCATCGGCACCGGGCGCACGGGCGGCCGTCAGACGGCTCTCGACTTCGGCGCACAGGAGTTCGTCGACCTCGATAAGGACACCCTGGAAGACGTCGGCGAAGTCGATCTGGTGTTCGATGTCCTCGGCGGCGACATCGCGAAGCGGTCTGCGGGCGTGATTCGCGCCGGAGGAACGCTGGTGACCGTCACCGGCCCAACCGAGGTGCGGCCCTCTGGCGGCCGGACTATCGACTTCGTGGTCGTATCCGATAGCGCCCAATTGAGTGAGGTCGTCCAGCGCGCCCGGAATGGTCGGCTGCGGACAAACATCGGCGACGTGGCTGCCCTCGATGATGCCGTTGCGGCGTTCAACCGGACCGAGCGGATAAGGGGAAAGACGATCATCCGCGTTCGTCCGTAAGGACTCGGAGATTGCCTAGCGCCCACTCCGTATATTCTCCATAGCTTCGCGAATAGTGCTTGAGCATCGACAATGCTCAAGCACAGCGCGCCAGATCCGATTCCGGGTGAGTTGCGCAAGTCGCTCGTATTCGACACGTCGAGTGCGCTTGAAGCGCGGCAGACTGCGATCGATTGGGGCGTCGCCAAAGCAGTGGCGGTCCCCATACCCTTGCGCATACCGGGTACAAGTCAGTCTCGTGATTTCTGCGGAACATAACCGTTGATCGAATCTCGCACTACGAGTTGAATCCCAAGGCACGATGGAAAGCGACATCCAGAGGAAGTGGGTCGGATGCCAATGCAAGCCAACTCGATTTAGATGAATTGGAACGAGCACGATGCACTGAGGACAAGGTTGACGGGGGCAGAGCCTTCGAGCAGGCCGCTCGAGTTCACAACGCTTCGCGGCAATGGAGCCGGCGATAGCTTACCGACTATTCTGACGTTCACAAGCATCGATAAAGCAGTCTCATACGCGGAGATAATATGGATAGCTCAGTCACAAATAACACAGCGGACTCCGAGACCGAGCAAGGCTCCGCGAAACACGGACCAAAGCTGTATGGTGGTATTGCCGCTCTGGTCTTGGTTGTTGTAGCTGCCATAGTGGCTGCACCAAAACTGTCTCACGAGGCGCCTGTCGGTGCAGCGGCCCCCTCAACGGTAGTTACAGTCGCCCAGCCTCTCCATCGGGATCTTCACGGACGCCTACAGTTCTTGGGACAGTTCTCGCCCGTGGATCAGGTCGAATTGCGGGCACAGGTCGGGGGCACACTTACCTATATCGGATTCAGGGATGGCGACGTAGTCCGGAAGGGCGCTCTCCTGTTCACGATCGATCCCACTCCCTACCAGATCAAATTTGACGAGGGCACGGCTCAAATTGCGACGGCTCGGGCCAGACTCGAACTGGCAAAGACCGAGTTCGCCCGTGCTCAGACGCTGCAACAAACGGATGCAGGAACGCTAGAGAACGTCGAGCAACGTTCTGCGGAGCAAAGATCGGCCGAGGCGGCACTGGACGAGGCCGAAGCGCGGGTCCGCGACGCGAAATTCGATCTCGATCGAACTCGTGTCTATGCGCCGTTCTCAGGACGTATGGGAACCCACCTCGTGTCGGTCGGGAATCTTGTATCAGGCAACCGAGGCGGCGGTAGCTCGACCACGCTCCTGGCGACCATCGTCTCAATCGACCCTATCTATCTCAACTTCGACATGAGTGAGGGTGACTACCTCAGCTTCCAACGCGATCGGGGATCGCATGAGCGCGCGCTGGCCAACAAAGTTGATATCGCCCTGAGTGATGAACAGCGGTTCGTGCGCAACGGCACCTTGAACTTCCTCGATAACAGCCTCGATCGTTCGAGTGGAACAATTCATGCCCGTGCCACTGTGCCCAATTCGGATTTGTTCTTGACTCCCGGTGAGTTTGGTCGCGTACGAGTGAACCTCCCGTCTTCACACCAAGTGCTACTTGTTCCCGATGCCGCCGTATCGGTGGATCAGACGGATCGTGTGGTTCTAGTTGCTGGAGCGGATGGTGTGCTCAAAGAGAAGAAGGTGCAGGCAGGCGGTCTCCGTAACGGCCTGCGCGTCATCTATTCCGGACTTGCTTCCTCGGACCGAGTCGTAATCGGCGGACCTCCGGTAACGCCAGGGAGGAAGGTATCGGCCAAAGCGGGCACAATTATCGCCGGTTCCGATGACGGGAGCGACGAAGAACAGCCATGACAGTTGCCCATTTTTTCATCGAACATCCGCGTTTTGCGATTGTCATTAACGTGTTCATTGTGTTGGCCGGGTTGGCAACCATGTTCTCGTTGCCCGTCACCCAGTACCCGAACATTGTTCCCCCGACCATCAAGGTCACGACGCTATATCCCGGCGCTTCCGCCGATGTTATTGCTCGCACCGTTGCAACGCCGCTTGAGCAGGCTATCAACGGTGTGGAAGGCATCGAGTATATCAGCAGCCAGTCCACAGGCAATGGGCAACTTACGATCACCGTGATTTTCACGATCGGAAGCAATGCTGACAACGACCTGCTCCTTACCCAAACGCGCGTCCAGAACACGCTTGCGCGCTTGCCTCAGGAAGTTCAGCTCCAAGGCGTGCAGGTAAAGAAGACGATTGATGACCTCCTCCTGGCCGTACACGCCTATTCGCCGGATGGGTCCCGTTCGCCTCAGTACATTTCGAATTACATGATCCACATCCGGGATGAAATTGCTCGCCTGCCCGGTGTCGCAGACTTTCTCTTGTTCGGCGATCGGCAATACGCCATGCGTATCTGGATCGATCCGGATAAGGCTGCCGCATACAACATCAGCGCGAGTGAGATTCTTGCAGCGCTTCGCGCACAGAATGCGCAGATCTCCGCTGGCGTGCTGAATCAGCCGCCGGTAGCGACGAAGGGTGCTTATCAACTCAACATCGAAGCGTTGGGACGTCTCCGCACGCCTCAGCAGTTCGAGAATGTGATTGTAAAAACGGACAACCAAGGCCGTATTACGAGGATTCGCGACATCGGCTGCGCCGAAGTGGGCGCTGCGGACTACAACTCACTGGCGTATGCAGATCGATATCCAAGCGCCCAATGGGTAGTTGTTCCAACACCCGACGCAAACGCGGTGAAACTGGAAGACACGATTTGGAAGCGAATGGCCGAGCTTAAGAAGACCTTTCCTCCAGGCGTGGACTTCTTAAGGATCTACGATCCCGCCACATTTGTAAGTCAGTCGATCCACGAAGTCATCGTAACGGTCTTTATTGCCGTAGTGCTGGTTGTCCTGGTCGTCTATATCTTCCTTCAGAGTTGGCGCGCGACAATTATTCCGGTTGTTGCAATCCCGGTCTCGCTGATAGGCACGTTCTCGATCTTGACGGTACTGGGCGGGTCCGTAAACAACCTGTCATTGTTCGGATTGGTGCTTGCCGTCGGTATCGTCGTCGATGATGCCATTGTCGTGGTTGAGAATGTCGAACGCAACATGGCGCTAGGCATGTCGCCACGCGAGGCCGCCCATGAGACAATGACGGAGGTGTCAACCGCGCTCATTGCTATTGCTTTGACGCTCTGCGCAGTGTTCGTCCCAGTTGCCTTCATCTCGGGCATCCCAGGACTGTTCTTCAAGCAGTTCGCAATCACGATCGCTGGTTCGACAATCATTTCCTGTTTTGTTTCGCTCACGCTCAGCCCCGCGCTTTGTGCAATCCTCCTGAAGCCGCACAACGAGGGATGCCTGCACTGCGAGCCGACGGGACTGACCTTACTGCTACGCCCATTGTTCGGTATCTTCAACAAGGCATTTGATTGGTTGTCGACAAGCTACGGCAATCTGACGGGTCGCTTTGTACGCGTAACCGGAGTAATGTTTCTTATCTACCTCGCTCTAATCGGCTTGACGGGTTTCCAGATGTTTCGGATACCCACCGGCTTCATCCCTCAGCAGGACGTCGGATATCTTGTACTCGTCTGCCAGCTACCTCCGGGATCGACTTTGGAACGAACCGATGAGGTCGTTCGACAGGTGAATGAGATCGCTCTCAAGACCTCTGGAATCAAACACACATCCGCAAACCCCGGATTCGACGTAACGACAAATACAATCGCTCCGAACGTTGGCACGGTATTTACCACCTTGCCATCGCTCTTTGGAGAGCACTTAAGAGGAGTCAATGCCGCGTCTATGGTGGCGACCCTTCGCAAGGAGTTTGCTGGCTTCAAAGGCGCTAACGTTCTTGTGGTGAACCCGCCAGCGGTAAAGGGACTTGGCACGGCTGGGGGCTTCAAGATGATGCTTGAAGATCGCGCCGAATTGGGTCCCCACGCTCTTGCCGATGCGACAGACAAACTGGTCGTCGCGGCCAGGAAAGATCCCGCATTTGCCGCGGTCTTCACACTCTACAATGCTGGGGCTCCGAGTGTTTATGCGGATATCGATCGCGAAAAGGCTGAGAAGGTCGGCCTCTCCACCGCCGATGTCTTCCCTACCCTGGAGCTCTATATGGGATCGCAGTATGTGAACGATTTCAATCTCCTCGGACGCACCTATCCAGTCTTTGTGCAGGGCGATCAACAATTCCGTCAGACCCCGGAGGAGATCGCACGATTGAAGGTTCGTAACGCAACGGGCGCAATGGTTCCGATAGGTACGGTGGCAACCTTCAAGGAGAAGACCGCCCCTTATCGTATCCCTCGCTATAATCTCTATCCTGCCGCGGAAGTGATGGGCGAGGCCGCTCCTGGTGTCTCGTCGGGGGAGGCACTCAAGCGCATCGAGAAGCTCGCCAAGGAAAACCTTCCCCCCGGTATTACTTTCGAGTGGACGGATCTGGCGTACCAGCAATCGAAGACAGGTATCCCAACGGCTGCTATCTTCGGCGCTTCTGCACTATTTGTGTTTCTGGTGCTTGCTGCACAGTACGAAAGTTGGAAGATCCCTCTGGCCATCGTGCTGATCGTACCGATGTGCCTGCTCGCCGCAACGACGGGGCTCAATCTCCGGACATTACCGATTGACATTCTCGCGCAGATTGGCTTCGTCGTGCTGCTCGGCTTGGCTGCTAAAAACGCCATCCTGATCGTCGAGTTTGCCAAACAGCGGCAAGATCACGACGGAGCGGATCCTCAAGAAGCGGCTGTGCATTCGGCACATGTGCGCCTTCGACCAATCCTGATGACGTCTATTGCTTTCATCGCAGGCGTGGGGCCGCTTACAGTCGCACATGGCGCCGGCGCGGAAATGAGGCAATCGCTTGGAACGACAGTATTCTTTGGAATGCTCGGTGTGACCATCTTCGGGCTATTATTTACGCCAGCCTTCTATGTCCTCGTGCGCAAAAGTAAGGTCAAGAAACACCGCAAGATCCACGCATCTTCTCTGACCACCACAGTGGGTCTCATATTGTTGCTGAGTATGTCTCTCCAGGGGTGCTCCGTTGGTCCGAAGTACAAGGCTCCTCCGCCGCCTGGAGCTGAGCTTGCTCCCTTTCACAACAAGTTGAAAGCGCCGAACCTTCGCGAGATGTCCGCTCCATCGCTCGATGAGTGGTGGAACGGGTTCAAGGATCCGATGCTCTTAACGATTGTTCAGCGGGCTTTGAATCAGAACCTTGATCTCGCCGCATCTCTCGAACGAGTCAACCAGTCACGGGCTTTAGCTTCAGGGGCCGGGGCGAGACTGTTCCCGGCTGGGGAACTCGATGCCTCCGCAACCGCTGTGCACCAGAGTCTAGAGGGAAATCTGGGTAAGATTGCCCGCAATGACCCAGCTTTCAGAAGGAACATTCACGAATACACAGTTGGGCCGTTCGCAAGCTGGGAGCTCGATGTGGCGGGCGGGATTCGGCATAACGCAGCGGCCGCTCGAGATGAAGTGCAAGCCGCTGAGGCGAACCGGATCGGCACTCGTATTATCGTCGCCGCTGACGCTGCCGACGCCTATTTGCAGGTCCGCGGCTATCAGGCTCGAATCGCAATTGCAAAAAGTCAGATCGAAACGGACGAACATCTGTTAAAACTCGTGCAAAACCGCCACGAAGCGGGGGCTGCGACGAAGCGTGAAATCGAACAATCGCAAGCTCTGTTGCAGCAAGCCCGCTCCACGCTTCCGCCGCTTCGACTGGCTCTTGAGAAGCAGTTGAATCGTCTGGACGTCTTGATGGGTGCGCAGCCCGGTACTTATGCACACGAGCTCGACAGCGTGACGCCGGTGCCATCCATTCCCAGTATTGCTAATCAGGAACCGACAGATGCTCTACGCCGTCGACCAGACATCATCGCAGCTGAGAGGCGTCTCGCGGCCTCGAACGAGCGGATCGGAGTCGCTCTTGCTGAGTATTATCCGAAGATTTCCCTAGCGGGTGTGCTTGGCTTCGACAGTCTGAACTCGGGAAGCTTGTTCACTTCAGGTGGTTTCCAGCCTGCTGCGGTCGCGGGTTTGCGGTGGCGACTTTTCGACTTCGGCCGGGTCAATGCAGAGGTCAAACAAGCCCACGGCGTACATGCAGAGGCGCTGGTCGACTACAGGCAAGCTGTCCTGAAGGCTGCCGAGGACGTTGAAAACGCCGTCGCATCGCTCTCGGAGACGGAAGCTTACAGTGTCGAGGTTGAGGCCGAGGTGCGGTCGTTGACACGTGCCCGCGATCTCTCACAAGATGCGTATCGGGCCGGGTCGATCACCCTCACTGATGTACTGGATGCGGATCGTCAGCTGTTAACGGCACAGGATCAATTGGCTGAAAATCGAGCCGATGCAGCGCGCGCAGCGGTAGGAGTGTTCCGTTCGTTCGGAGGTGGTTGGCAACCCCCGAAGTAGTGTTCGCGGAGATTGGAGGCGACCTCCTCCGCCTCGCTATCTCTGTCTATCGGAAGAACGGAACGTTTTCCGGACCGCTGAACAATTAGCCATCAGCCAACGTGCTCTGAGTAAGCAGATCGCTGGACTGGATGACTGCGTCGGATTCACGATCTCAAGCGGGACCAGCGCTCGAATATCGCTGGTTTGCCCAGCCAGAGCATTATTTACTACCCAAGACAAGGGAGAAAACAATGACGAAGCGTAATCGAAAAATCTACATGGAAACCGGACTTCACTCCGCCGGCCAAGGTGGAGCGACTCAACAGATTTCGGACACCGCGAGTGCAGACTCCGAAAGTGTGGAGGAATTAGTAGAGGAAGGCAATGCTTTCGAAGCGAATGTCATATACGGTGTCGAATATGCGAGAGATCAGGGTGTGTCAGAAGTGTTCACTCACGAGATTCCTGAGGACGATGTGCCCGCCGAATACCTGGACGACGGCGAGCATCTAGCGTAAAACAAGCACTCGAGACCAGCTGGCTGCCCCGAACGACGTGAATGGCCTGCGAAATTGCGATCGAGAAGTGCTGTCCGTCCCATCTCGTCTTGTGATTGTGTGTGCAGGATTTTCGTGGCGTGGCAGCTAACGATCTATAGGCCAAGATCGCTTAACCCCGGATGATCATCCGGGCGCCTGCCCTGCGGCCAGTAAAACATCCGTTCCGACTCCTTGATCGGAAGATCATTGATAGATGCATATCGGTGGTGCATGATACCATGGCCATCGAATTCCCAATTTTCGTTGCCATAGGCCCGATACCATTGACCGGAGTCGTCACGCCATTCATAGGCAAAACGAACGGCAATTCGGTTTTCCGCGAAGGCCCAAAGTTCCTTTATCAGGCGATACTCCAGCTCACGACTCCATTTTCGGTTGAGGAAGGCGACTATCTGCGCGCGTCCATGGATGAATTCCGCGCGGTTTCGCCAGTGGCTGTCCTCCGTGTACGCAAGGGCGACCTGCTCGGGATTACGCGTGTTCCAGCCATCTTCAGCCTTGCGAACCTTCGCGACCGCCGTCTCGTGGGTAAAAGGGGGAACCAGTTGTTGAGTCATAATGTTATCTCCTTCACTTGATTCCAAAACCTTGTTATCGATCTCCTGAAACTCCTCCAGGGTAAATCGTTGCCTATGTGCTGAGGGCAGTTCCTATTGGAAGCGTCGACCTGAATGACTACCACCGTCGACTCTGGCGCCGACCCGCTCGTCCTTAACTGCCGAATCAGATACGGACTGCCTTCATTGGACATTGTCGCCGCCAGCGACCCGCCGCGCACGATGAGGTGGAGATGCGAACCCATTTCCCAAGGAAATACCGCCGTCTGTCAAGCTGAGTCGCCCCCATCAACGACGATGATAATCGCACGGATTCCATAGGGCAGAAACCGAAAGTCGTTCAGAGGTACAAGTCTGGACGCCAACGATCACCCAAACGCGACAATCCTCTCAAGGCCAAGCTATCGGCGTTGTGTCCGGGACACAATCGCAAAACTTCGGCTTCTCACCTCCACAAAAGTGTAGGGGTCAAGCGCGGTGTTCGGACTAGCATCTGTCCAATAGGGAAAGAAGTGATCGCGTGGACACCCATCTGCGACACACGGAACGGTCGGTCCTATGCGGGATCGGGCTGCGTACGGCTCGTGTCTGAGACGCGATACCGACCGCTGACAGGTTGAAAGGTTGGGAAAATGCTGGAGACAACAGTCCTTACGGTTCTTTTCGCTGTGCTTCTTGTTGCCGCAGGGATCATCGGTGAAGTTTCTGGTTTCCGTGCGTTCGTTTGCTCCCGAACTTCTTGGGAGTTGAGACGAAGATTGGCGCTAACCGTCGGTCTCTACTTGGCCGTCAGCCTCTTGCTCGCCTTCTTCCTCACACGACTCATATTGCCATGGAACCCAAAATAGATTGCGACACAGCGCCGGCACTTTGTTCTGCTTTTTGTCGTCGGAGGATCGGAGGAACAAAACAAGATGAAGGTTACTCGCTGGAAGACAATGACGCTCCTTATCGCATTGATGGTGGGCGGGATCTGTGGTCTCGCCATCGTCAGGCACATCGAGGTCGAAGCACAGGATACACAGAGCATCGTCGGCAGCTCGCCGTTATACAGCTTGTCTGAGGCCGATGGGTGGATCAACTCCAAACCGCTATCGGCGAAAGAGCTGAAGGGGAAGGTTGTTCTGGTGGATTTCTGGGACTATTCCTGCATCAACTGCATCCGCGCCATTCCATACATTCGTACCTGGGCAGACAAGTACAGGAACAGCGGTCTTGTAGTGATCGGAGTCCACACCCCCGAATTCGATGTCGAGAAGCAAATGCCCAAGGTCGCCACGGCCGTGAAGAAATTCGGCATCACCTATCCTGTCGCTCTCGACAGTGACAAAACAATATGGAACGCCTTTCACAATCAATACTGGCCCGCCCACTACTTCATCGATGCCAGGGGCAAGGTTCGCCACGAACACTTCGGCGAGGGTGAGTACGACCAATCGGAACGGTGGATCCAGGAACTGCTGAAGGAAACTAACTCGAAGCCAATGCCGGCAACCGTCGGAACCGTCCACGGCCAGGGCGCTGAAGCCGCACCCGACGTGAACGATGTCCTCTCTCAGGAGACCTACATTGGCTATGCTCGAGCCGACAACTTCGCCTCGCAGGGCGGGATTAAACGAGACACGGACCATTCCTACAATGAGCCAGCTCACCTTCAGCTCAACGAGTGGGGGCTTTCAGGGCACTGGCTCGATCAGAGGCAAGCCGCCGTACTCAAGGCTGCTGGAGGCAAGATCATCTTCCGGTTTCATGCGCGTGACCTGCATCTTGTTCTTGGTTCCGGCCCTGAGGGAAGGTCTATCCGCTACCGGGTGACGATCGATGGCCAGGCCCCAGGGCCGAATCACGGTGTCGATGCCGATGCGCAAGGCAATGGAGTCGTGACAGATGACCGGCTCTACCAGCTGATCCGCCAGAGAGGTCCGGTGACCGATCACACCTTTGTCGTCGAATTCCTCGACCCGGGAGTGCAGGCATTTTCCGTCACGTTCGGATAGCGGCAAGCACAGACTGCGTGGCTTTCGATCAGGCGAACTGCCTAGAGAAATCCATAGGTGAACCGCCGTCGTTCTCATTGGTCGAACTGGGCCTTGCTCCACATAAAGTTGAAACTGATTGTGACGCACAATCCATTGTTGATTTGGCGATTCAGAGGCAGACGAAATGACTGACTACCAAAGTTCCAAATCGCGCCCGAAGGTCATCATCCTGGGCGCGGGTTTTGCGGGGTTGAATGCCGGCAAGACCCTGGGCTCCGCCCCCGTCGATGTCACGATCATCGACCGCAATAACCATCACACATTTCACCCATTGCTTTACCAAGTCGCTCTCGCCGTGCTAAGCCCCGGGGATATTGCGCAGCCAATCCGTTCGATCCTCAGCAATCACAATAATCTCGAAGTGCTCATGGAGGAAGCGTGTCAGATTGATGTTGTCGCTCAAACTGTGGGCTTGAAAACTGGTATCAAGCTTCCTTACGACTTCCTGATCGTCGCCACGGGCTCAACACACAGCTATTTCGGAAAGGATGAGTGGTCCGGCATCGCCCCCGGCCTCAAAACCATTGAAGATGCCACTGAGATCCGCAGAAGGGTGCTGCTCGCGTATGAACTCGCCGAGCGGCAGATGGTCGAAACCGGCGCCCACGCGCCGCTCAAATTCGTCATTATCGGGGGCGGCCCCACGGGGGTTGAGCTTGCCGGAGCGATCTCCGATATTGCGAACCTGTACATGCTGCGAGACTTCCGACATATCGACACATCGTCAACAGAGGTCTGCATCCTCGAAGGTTCCCCCTCTATTTTGGCAGCGTATCCAGAGGAACTCCGCCAGAAAGCCGTGCAACAACTCGAAGCCTTAGGTGTCCAGGTTCGCACCGGCTTTCACGTCACCGATGTCCAACCTGGTTATGTGATGGTCGGTAGCGAAAGGATTGAAAGCGCCTGCACGCTTTGGGCCGCTGGAGTTCAAGGGTCTCCTCTGGGGAGAATGCTGGGCCTTGACGTCGATAAGCGGGGTCGGGTTCCGGTAGACGAGTTCTTGAATCCTAAAGGATTGCCTAACGTCTTCGTCTGTGGCGATCTCGCGTATCTGGAGCAAGATGGGACTGCGATTCCCGGTGTAGCACAGCCTGCAATGCAGATGGGTGCATACGCGGGAAGACGCATTAAGCACCTTGTGCAAACTCCGGGGGTCGTCAAGAACCTTCCCGGTTTCCGTTACTTCGATAAAGGAGACATTGCGACGATCGGGAGAAAGGCAGCGGTTGCTAAGATTCTCTGGCCTTTTCGAGCAAACTGGAGCGGATTTCTTGCGTGGCTGGCATGGATGGGCGTCCACATATTTTTTCTCATTGGCTTCCGAAATCGTGTTTCGGTTTTCGTCTCCTGGGCGCGCACCTACATTAACTTGCGCGACGGGGTGAGATTGATCGTTGGTTCTCGTGAGCTTCCCGGTTGGGATTCACTCAGCAAAGAGACAATGCCCGCACCTGAGCCTGAAGTCTGTCCCACTTCAACGCAAAACGATATCGAAAGCTCAGGAAGCAGAACCCTCTCAAACTTAGCTACGCCCGGAAGGCGCTGATCCCGAGAATCAAACGAAGGCTGCAGGAAGGGCTTCCGGCCTCGCCCTGGAAGGTATTTCAGCAGCGCAGGTTGCGCCCCACGATGCAAGAAAGACGTAGAAGCGATCCGACTGAATCGAGCCAGCGGCGGAAGCGGGTCTCGACGGTTGGGTTCATACTGAATGAACTCGTCGACCGCGACGAACAAAAGGAGTGAATTATGCCCGACTACCACAAGGATGTTGACGCCATTTCCAAGTTGTCTCCCGAGCAGTATCGGGTTACGCAAAAGGGCGCCACGGAGCACCCTTTCGAGAACGAATACTGGGACAATAAAGAGCCGGGAATATATGTGGACGTCGTTTCGGGCGAGCCCCTGTTCGCCTCGAAGGACAAATTCGAGAGTCACTCTGGTTGGCCGAGTTTCACGAAACCCCTGGTTTCGGAAAACGTGGTCGAGCTTCACGATTCGACCCACGGGATGGAGCGCACAGAGGTCCGCTCGGCGAACGGTGACAGTCACCTCGGGCATCTATTCGACGATGGACCCAGAGACGCGGGCGGGATGCGGTACTGCATCAACTCGGCGTCTCTTCGTTTCATCTCACTGGACGAACTCGAGGAAGAAGGCTACGGCGAGTACGCCAACCTCTTCAAGCCGGCTGCAAAGAAGGAGACAATATGAACAACGCGGAGACAGCAATTCTTGCGGGCGGCTGCTTTTGGGGGATGCAGGATCTGATTCGCAAGCTTCCGGGCGTGATCTCGAGTCGAGTCGGATACACAGGAGGCGATGTTGCCAACGCAACCTACAGGAAGCACGGCACTCACGCCGAAGCGATCGAGGTTGTGTTCGACCCTACTGTCTTAAGCTACCGGAAGTTGCTCGACTTTTTCTTTCAAATTCATGATCCAACCACGCTGAACCGTCAGGGCAACGACGTCGGCACAAGCTACCGCTCCGCCATTTTCTATGCCAACGAAAAGCAAAAGCGGATCGCCGAAGAGACCATCCGCGACGTGCAAGCCTCCGGCAAATGGCCGGGGAAGGTTGTGACTCAAGTTGTACCGGAAGGACCATTCTGGGAGGCCGAGCCGGAACATCAGGATTATCTGGAAAGGCTTCCAAACGGCTATACGTGTCACTACATCCGACCAGAGTGGAAGATCCGATAACGATATCTCGCGTCCGTCGGGCGGGCGTGGCGAATTGGATGATAGGGAATAGTCAAGTGGAGGAAAAGACAATGCGAGCTACCGCTTCGCTCCGCGATCTGGGCCAAAGTCTTTGGCTCGATAACATCACCCGCGATCTTCTAAACAATGGAACCCTGACAAATTACATTGACGAGCTATCGATCACCGGAGTGACCTCAAATCCGACCATCTTCGACCATGCCATAAAGAACAGCAACGCATATGACGCTGCGATACTCGAAGGGGCGGAAAAGGGTAAGACAGGAGAGGACCTTTTTTTTGAGTTGGCCATCGCCGATATTCAACGGGCCGCTGATCTTCTCATTGACACGCACAAGGCGACGAATGGCGTAGACGGCTGGGTATCTCTTGAGGTCCCGCCCTCGCTCGCCTATGAGACAGAAGGAACCATTGTTGCGGCGAAGTTGTTGTCACGCCGCGTCAACCGGCCCAATGTCTTTATCAAAATTCCGGGGACGCCGGCGGGCTTACAGGCTGTTGAGGAGGCGATCTTCTCCGGAGTGCCGATCAATATTACGCTGCTCTTCTCGCCGGAACAGTACCGTGGCGCTGCCAACGCATATCTCAAAGGCATTGAACGTCGGATCGCGGCCGGCATGCAGCCGGTGGTGCCCTCCGTAGCCTCTGTGTTTATCAGCCGTTGGGACGTTGCCGTCCAGGAGCGCGCGTCCGAGGAACTTCGCGGAAAACTCGGAGTTTCCGTTGCCGCGCTTGTGTACGCTCGCTACAGAGAAGTACTGACCGATCAGCGCTCGCAAAGAGCCTTCAATTTCGGTGCGTTGCCGCAGCGTCTGCTCTGGGCCAGCACTGGCACGAAAGATCCGAAGGCAACTCCTACCTATTACGTCGACGCGCTCGCAATGCCCTTCAGCATCAATACCATGCCAGATGTAACCCTGAAAGCTCTGGCGGACAAAGAAAGTGCGCCTCAACTGATGAGCACGGATACCACCGCGGCGGAACGGATCTTGACCGATTTTGCGGGTATTGGCGTCCACGTCGAGACGCTTGGCCGCAAACTGCAGGATGCGGGAGCGAATTCGTTCCAGAAGTCATGGGATGAGTTGATGGCGATGTTGATGTCAAAACACGCAGAGTTGACCCAGAGTCGTTAAGGTTTGTCCGTCAGTGCAAGTCATGGCATCCGATCTCAGTCAGGTAGGTGAGCGGAAGCGAACAAAACGAGCAGTGTTAAAGAGAAGCTCCGATCAATGCGGCGATCCTTAACTACCGTTAGTGAAAATTCCCAATTACCTGTAGAAAGCTATGGCACGGCATGCCCATCTCTTCGTTATTGTCTCTTCAGAAGGAATGACCATCATGCTTACGAGGAGACACCAATGACGAAACGCGTATGGATATTCACAATCGTTGTCGCGGCTGCCGCAACAAGTGGAGTAGTTAAGAACACGCGGAACAGAGGAGTGTTAGCGGCACAAAATGCATCAGAAGGAGCGCCTTCAGCATCCAGCACAACCGCCCAGTTTACTCCTGATGGTAAGCTCAAGCTTCCAGACGGATTCCGCAGATGGGTCTTTCTCGGTGCGCCCCTGACACCAAACGCTCTTAACGGCGGAGAGGCGAACTTCCCTGAATTTCATCACGTGTATGTGGAGGCAAAGAATTTAGACGCATATCTAAAGACCGGTGATTTTCCGGACGGTACGATCCTCATCAAGGAGTTGACCCGGGTTCTGAAGCCAACGTATCCGGATGGCTCGCGCACAGAGCCCTCAGGGAGAGGGTACTTCAACGGGGAACTTAATGGGATTGACGCGTCTGTGAAGGATAGAAAGAGATTCGCAAAGACCAATGGCTGGGGATACTTCACGTTCGGGCATCATCCCATGCCGTACGCGGAGACTGCTGCTGAATCGTCCGTTAGCGAGTGCGCTGGGTGCCACCTAGCCAACGTGGCCAATACCGATATGACCTGGGTGCAGTTTTATCCGATACTTCGCGATAAACCTAAGCCGTAGAGCCGTCTCGTGGTGCGACACAATGTCTTGTGACTGCCGGAGGTTCCAGAACGAGATCACGGCCAGCAGCGCGGACGCGAAGACGAGGACGATGAGAGGTGAGCATGGTGCTCTACCTGCGAAATGGATGCGATCCGTGGATGTATTGGGGATCCAGTTCGCCGGCTTCATGCCGATTGCTCACCTGGTTCCGCACTGGGATCGCGAGTGGGTGGAGTACGCGATCGGCCGGTGGATGCTCCGCGGCGGGTGGAGGGCTGAAGCCTCCACGCTCAGAGATGGCGTCGATCGAACGCGAAGAGCTCATAGGCCAGGGAGAGTTGTTTGGATGAAAGTGCTGAGAAACCCCGTTCTAGTGACGATAATCCAGAGGATCGGGATCCGAACTGTTCGGTGTGGAGCGTTGCGGCTGCGGTTCTCTTGGACATCATGGGGGTACGGCGTGAAAACAGCTTTGAATGTGGAAGTGGGCACGCGCAGGATGCTCCGGTTGTTCTGGTGGCCGAGGGTGGTATGAGACAACTGCCGATCACACACGCGACGTTTGTCGGAGTGTACCGTTACTCACCAGAATGTCTGAGTAGCTGATTTGTCCTAGTCCGAAGAGAAACGGCTCCAAGGCCCATCAGAAAGCGGCCTTGAGAGTACCCGAAGTGGAGGAAAGCACCATGCCAGATGCGACCTTGCCAACGCGAGGACAATTCGAGATCAAGCGAGACGGAGAAACGGCTTTCCTGGCCTATGAGGTGGATGGAGAAGGTTGGATCTCACTGCTCCACACGCAGGTGCCGGAGAAGGTGAGAAGACGCGGATTAGCTAGCGAACTTGCCAGGATGGCGCTTGAATACGCGAGGGATCATCAACTCAAAGTTGATGTTGTCTGCCCGATAGTATTTCACTTTGTGAACAAGCACCCGGAATTCAAGCCGCTGCTCGGCATCCGCGGCTATCGTTGATGGCGCCCCCGTGCATCGCACCATGGCGGCCAATGGGAACTCCAGAATTTATCGAGCGCCGAGGCGATCACTTTGGTGTCGATCGAAGTCCCGATCTCAAGGGCCACGGTCAAGGGCACCGGAGGGAGTCGTTGACCCTGCCCCAGCGGCTCAATTCCTTCCGAGAGGGCGTGCCATCTCCTGAAGTAGAGCCTTAGTATTCTCTTTGAGCGGCTGTTCGACGGCACAATGTTCTCGCAGGCTTCACCGTACTCCGGTCGGCGTTGTTTTCAGTACGTGGTGCTTGTTTCCAATTCATCGAAATCGAGCGCACTTGCATTGGCGTCCAACCACTTCCTCAGAGCGTCGCCTTCAATCGTGCCTTGGGACGTGAGTTCGCGGGCGAGAGATTCGATCAACGGTTGATCGATCCGCAGAAGCCGCGAGGCGAGCTTGTACCCGGTATGCGCAAAGGGATTGGTGTCTGCCACTGCTTTGGCTTCACCCCAATCGACCGCAGTCTGTCGCGCCTCAAGCGCACTCGACATGTCGGATACGAGCTCTTTGCGCAACTCATCCGAAATCGGTTCACTGATTGCCTGGTCTACGATCGACCCGACGTAAACAAAGGCGAACGCTCTAGCTAGCAGCTTCACATCATTGTGGAGCGAGTCACGCTGGCCCTTCCAGTCGCATACGATACCGCTGGAGTGCTCGCCACTGCTAGTAACCGACAGCAGGGCGATCGGGAAGCCTGCACGATATGCGAATGTGGCTCGCGCGGCGAGATGTTTTGCGCTTTGTTGTTGTGACAGATTGCTTTCCGGCATTGAATCTACTCCTCGACTTTTCTCTTTGACGATCACTTCTGTTTCGAGACCGGTGCGATTTCGCTCCTACCTCGATGAGCCGATGAGCCAGGCCGCGACCAAGAGCAGCGTTGCACCTGAGGTCCTTACGAGACCCGGAGCGCAAACTCCAGACCAGCCAAACGTCTGCGCATTGTTGAACGAACAAGCGATCCCAGAGAACCAGCATGAACTCGGCACCGGACGGGATCGTGTACGTTTCGATCGATATGATTCCCAGTGCGCTTAAATTTCGATCAGGAACGCGCGAAGGAACCTAAGATTTCTAAAGCCTTGTTCGGTACGTCACGCGGTCATCGCGCCACAGCGAGAGCAAAGTGTCTATCTCAAACCATTAACCGGTAGCATTGTAAGATCGCTAGAAAGACAAGAACGTGATCAATGCAGTTGCGAAGCTGGACGGAACCGGATGAAGACGGAAACGCCTATTGGATCGGACCCATAAATCGGTTTCAACGGAGTGCCTACTCCATACATCGAAACCTGAGCGCCAACGGCCGACGAGACGCCTGGCAGAAACCGGATTTCGCGGTCGTAGCCCACGGTATAGGCCTGGACGTGTGTAAGGGGCTCTTCCTTGAAACCCGGGGGCAGGGGCTTCTCGCCCACGAGCAGTTCGTTTGTTCGTCCCGCATTCTCGAGCCGGATCCATGCATAGTTCTTCTCATGGAAATTGACCGTCGACTCGAAGAGGTAGCTGTTTTCCTTGGCGGAATCCTCAAGTGACCTGGTTCTGCCCCACACCGCGGTGCTGGCCCAGTTTCCCTTACGGAAGAGCTTGTTGTACATCACCGAAGCGGTAGTTCTGGCCTGGTCTTCTGACGGAAAGAATGCCTCCGGACTGGCGATCCGACCATAGGAAAACTGCCCACTCCAGTTCCGCCCCGGTTGCACTGTCAATCGCGTCGACCAGGAATCGATCTTGCCCTGATCGATATTCCAGTGGAATTCATCCCCCTCCCTGCCATGAAAGCCGCTCATTTCCACACGAACTATGCGGTGAGTGATTCCGACTGTAACCACGTCGTTCGCGATGTGGGTCGAGTCCTCCTGATGATGGCCAAGAGTACCAACCGGGTTTTCGGATG
This sequence comes from uncultured Acidobacteriota bacterium, assembly GCA_963730805.1. Lineage (GTDB taxonomy): Bacteria > Acidobacteriota > Terriglobia > Terriglobales > Acidobacteriaceae > Telmatobacter. Next base: position 393,334 of record CAVSTL010000010.1, read on the forward strand.
CTGACGCGCGATGTGGATAGGCAGTTGGGCCGATCGCTGGATCGCCTTGAGGTGCGACGTAGAATGTCAGCAGGTTATGTTCACCTAGGGGCAGATCATAAAGAGCAGCCAGTTCCATAAAGAAGTCGTGCGGATGCTGCCCATCGGCGATCGGCACTCCGTAGGCCGTCTCGCCTTGCTGGAAGAGCAAGGGGTAGCGACGGTCGGTCACGGTCGCCGGCTCAAGGCTGAACATTGCACGAATTGTCAGCTGCCCTGGGCCGAGAGAACGTTGCGCCATGGGCATGAACCAATTTGTAGAAAAGAATTTGTCTCCGCCCCTCGGGCTCGACTGTTGCGTGTCCACTATGAACGCGTTTCCATGGAACATCAGCATCCAGTTCCCCTTCATGGACATCAGCATTGGAGCGGGGACGGAGTTTGGCTCGCCGCTGGTGCCGGATGTTGCATGGTGCCTGACCTCCTGAATGAAGGTCTCCGGGTGCATCTGGCCCATCATCCCCGCCATGCCACTTATCTGCCCGTGCGATGACATCGGCGCTGAAGGCATATCCATGCCGCCCATCGAATGATCAGGCGAGCCTTGCTGCGCGCTCGAATTCAGAAGCGACAATTCGAGCAGGAGTGAAAGAAAGAATACGTATCGGGGAAAATTCATTCTGCGCCTTTTAATGGTAATGGAATGAGTGCGTCTGCGCTCTTCAACGGATCAGCGACAGGTATCAGTCCCGCCGCCTTTCGTCTCATGGCACCGACCTCTCAATACTTACTCTTGTTTACTGTTCGGTCGAGAAAATCATGCATCAACGACCCAATCCGATCGACTTCTTCTTCCAACGCGAAGTGGCCCGTGTCAAGAAGATGGACTTCGGCATTGGGAAGCTCTCTTTTATAGAGCTCAGCACCCTCGACCGTGAAGATTCCATCATTTTTGCCCCAGGCGATCAGCGTGGGCGGCTGTTGTTTGCGGAAATACCCCTGCCAATCGGCATAGGCATCCAGGTTCCTTTTTGCGTTGTAGAGGATTGCAAGTTGAATATCCTTGTTCCCCGGTCGGTCCTGATAAGCCTGGTCGATCACCCAATTGTCAGGGCTGATCTTCGACGGATCCCTGACACCATGAAGATAATGCCACTTGGTTCCTTCAATCGTCAGAAGCCAGTCGAGTAGAACTTGAGCGTTCTTTTCACTCCGATCTTCCCAATAGTCGAGTAATCCGGTTTTTAAGAACTCCTTATTTATGGCTTCAACATGGGCATCCCCGTTTTGGACGATCATAGCGGTCACGCGTTCGGGATGCATGACAGCTAGATGAAAGCCAACCGATGCACCGATGTCCGAGAGATATAGCGAATATGAAGAAAGATTCAGCTTTTCGGTGAACTTGTCGGTGACAGTCGCGAACCGCTCGAAGGAATAGTCGAAATCGCTGACCGACGGTGCTGAGCTTTCGCCATATCCAGGGAAGTCTGGGGCAACGACGTGATATTTATTCGCAAGCGTGGGAATCAGGTTGCGGAACATATGAGAAGATGACGGAAATCCGTGCAAGAGCAGAACGGTAGGAGCATCTCGAGGACCGGCTTCGCGATAGAAGATTTCCAGCCCATCCACATTTAGCGTGCGATAGAAAACGGTCGGGGTAATCGGGTTCGACATCCACACTCTCCTTCGGCGCGTAAATCGCAACCTTCCAGAGAGTAATCCAAGAAAACACGCGTCTCGCTATAGAAATGTTTAGGTCTCGAGCTGTTCAAGATTGCAACTGCACAAAGCGGTAGCAACGCCGACAAACGTGTGCGCGTCTTCCAATAGGCGAACCATAATTAGTTGAGCTTTTGCTCCCAGGTTGTTTTCCCAGATCGCCACGGAGAATCGTCTCCACAAAAGGACGGTAGCATCGACACACGGGCTCTCCGAAGATCGATGCCATTCCGTTCGTTGGCATCGCAGGCACAACGATACACGACACTTTGAGATTCCTGTGTCTCTGCTGGAGAAAACTGCAGTTTGTGGAACGATCGGATGATATATGGTCACAGTGGATCTATTGCTCACGATCGATCACCGATCGCTTAATTGCCGTCGACGCACAAACCACGACTAGGAGATATTCATGCTGCCGACCACTTAAATTGGATAGTACTTCCATTTGGATGATTACGGGGGAGGCATATTGAAATGCATAGAGTCTATCGTCCTCCGGACCTGATGGTTTCAGCAGGGCTTGTTTCAGCGATGCTCCCGCCGCGCTTTTCGCCGGATATCGAACGATCGATGCAATGTGACCGGTAAAGAGCGTGCCTCGAAAAGCATAGATTGGGATTCTGACCGTGCCTCACTATACGACCCAGGAGGCTCCTGATGGAGCAGATGGACAACATCACAGCAACAGTCATCGGCTCCGGTCCCAATGGTTTATCTGCCGCAATCGTACTGGCGGCCGCGGGCATCCCGACGACAGTATTTGAAAAGAACAGTCAACCTGGCGGGGGTTGTTCCAGCGCCGAGACAACATTGCCTGGATTTATTCAAGACCTAGGCTCCGCCGCGTATCCGTTGGGCAAAGCGAGCCCCTTTTTCCACTCTCTTCCGATAGATATTCCATGGATTGAGTCACCAGCGTCTTGTGCGCATCCTCTTGATGATGGATCGGCCGTCGTGGTGGAGCGATCGATCGACGCCACTGTGGATGGGCTAGACGAATGCGATAGAAGCGCCTATCGATCCCTCTTGGAACCTTTGGTTGGGAATTTTGGAAAGCTTGTCGAGGAGGTCCTTGGGCCAGTTCAGCACATTCCTCGTCATCCTTTACTCCTCGCACTCTTCGGGTCGATAGCTTTGTTTTCAGCTGCAGCTTTGGCCCGCTCTCATTTCAAAGGAAGGCGAGCCCGGGCACTCTTCGCTGGGGTATCGACCCACTCCATTCTTCCTCTGGAGAGCACCGCGTCCTCTGCTGTAGGTCTCATCCTCCTGGCTGCTGGACACTTTGGTGGATGGCCTATACTCAGTGGCGGAGCCCAATCTCTCACCAATATGTTGATCCAACACCTGGTGAAATTGAAGGGGACGATTGTCACTGCGCATGAGATTACCCAATTGCCGCAGACAGATCTCGTACTTGCAGACCTCACGCCTCGCCAGTTGTTGCGCCTGCAAGATCTAGAGCTGGCTCCTCGGTACGTCGAGAAGCTCAAGCGATTCCGCTACGGGCCTGGCGCCTTCAAAATCGACTATGCCCTCAGCTGCCCGATACCCTGGACGGCTTCAGAGTGTTCCCGTGCTGCTACAGTCCACGTCGGTGGCTCTCTCGAAGAGATTATCGAGGCAGAACGTACGCTTCACTCGGAACGGCCTTTCGTCCTTCTCGGACAACCATCCCTCTTTGACTTCACCCGCGCGCCGGCAGGGAGCCACACCGCGTGGGCTTATTGTCATGTTCCGAATGGCAGTGCGATGGACTACACCGACGCTATAGAGAATCAGATCTCGCGCTTTGCACCTGGTTTCCGTGATTGCATTCTGGCTCGTTCTGTCTCCACTCCCGCTGCACTGGAACAATGGAATCCGAACCTTGTAGGGGGCGACATCTTGGGTGGTTCCATGAACCTTCGACAACTTATCTACCGCCCAACTTCTGAGCTTTATCGTACTTCGAAGCGGGGCTTATATCTTTGTGGAGCTTCCACCCCGCCAGGAGGCGGAGTGCATGGGATGGCTGGCTATCATGCGGCTCACCTTGCACTAGCCGACTTGGGGGGTTAGCGCGCAGCTCCTTTTGCGGTTCGCTTCATATGACAAGAGTTAACGTCTTGCCTAAATTCCAACCGGCTTCTTTGTTCCTTGGCTGTATTTATCCTCAGGCGGATTCACTTACCTCAGAAGTATGTTTCGGATGGTCTTCTCCACTCTGTAAAGATGTCGCTCCTCCGACACCACTCTGAAATTCGATACCTAGGGTTGCCAGGCAGCGTACCGGAGCTTTCGGGCCCGGGGTCACCAGGGGTCGAAGCGACTTGTACCTTGGGCCTTCTTGCAATCGACCCTCACGTGTGGCAAGAGTTGCCGCCCTGTTGACTGCAAGGCAAAAGCTCGGCGCTTTGGCATCATATTTGCATCGCTGAAGTCACGTGGGTTGCTTGCCGCGATGTTGCGCTACACCGGCCGGAGTGTGTTCGGCGCAGGACAATAACCATAACAAGGAGTTCGGGAGGAGAGATTATCATGCAGAACACAAAACTAAAGTGGAATGTAAGTCGCAGGTCCTTTGGCATGGGCATGTTCGGAGCCTTGGCAGTGTCTGGGCTGGGTATGATGGATGCTAGATCTGCAACGGCCGAGGTCAAGCCTAAGCTGAGTGAGGGCGATGTCGCTGTGCTGCAATTCCTGGCTGCCGCAGAACTTGTGGAGAGCGATCTATGGGGGCAATATTCAGAACTGGCATCCAATAACGCGAGTTTCCGAAGAGCCCTGAGTCGGATAAAAGATACGCTTCCCGATTATATCAATGGAGATTTTGCTGACGAGACGAGTCACGCAAATTTCATCAATGCGTTTTTGGTAGCTGTGGGCAAGGAACCAGTCAACCTAGACGCATTTCGTACTCTTCCTAGCGTTCCGGTAGAAGGTGCGCGCCAAGTCGGCCGTCTAACCAACCTTACTAGCCTAACCGTTGACACCAGCTACTACGAGCGATACCGGAACAAAGGTAATCCGGACTTTGGAGACGCCTTCCCGCAAACCGTAGATATCACAAATCAACCGGCGGTACCGACCTCAAATGACATTCGTGGTCTAGAGTTGCTCTCTGTTGCGCAAACCGCGGCATTCCATTTCGCAGCGATCGAGCAAGGAGGAAGCAGTCTGTACAATTCGTTGATCACCAAAGTGAGTGATCTAAATGTGGTCGCTATTCTCGCGTCAATCGGTCCAAGTGAGGTCTACCACTTCGCCATATTCCAGGAAGCTCTCGAAGGCATCGCCAGGCTTGAGGTTGCTGGCGGTCCATCCTTCCCAGATATTCGCCGCCGTGCCAACAGGGGGGAAATAACACCTCATCCGTGCATCTTCCTTGATCCGAGCTTTCCTCTCTGTTCTATCGTTAGACCGCGAAACAACAATATTGCAGGTGCTGTAGCGGCCGCGACGGGATTAGTGAAGTCCGGATTATTTGAGGGCCAGAGCCAGGCGTTCTTTGACGCTTTGACCGCACTTGCCGCGGCAGCGGATGCGGCTGTGCGAAACGTGTAACGCTAGCGACGGAGAAAAGCTGTCCAACGATGCTCGACATGAAGAGTCTGGACTCGGGATGCCGCTCCACACCGGACACGGTGGACGCACGCGCGAGAAGTAGATGCAGGATTGCTGACGTTTCTGGCGAGACGGGCAGAACCTGCCGGTCACGGGGTGCAATGGAAGGCACTGTTCTGGCGATTGCGTCCACGCAATCACCCCTGCCACTCAAGGATGCCTGCTGAGCGGATTGTGGGAATGGAGACAGGAAGCTGTCCGCAGACGGTAATCCGTGAAGATGCTTCAATAAACCTCGCCGCAATCCAGGAATGAAGAAGAACTTTCCGATTGCAGTGTTGTGCCTTGTGGAATCAGGCGCGGATAACCTCGCAGCAACCTCCAGCCCCGAAGCGGCAGCAGACGTAACGATCTACGTCCTCGTCGTTGCGGAGGGCGAAACGATCCCGGGAGAAGGCGGTTCTAGAATCACGCGATCCGATCTTCTGGTGATTAACAAAATCGGTCTGGCTCCTCTCGTAGGGGCAAACCTGCGGTAATGCCGGCCGATACAGTGAGAATGCGGAGAAAACGGCTATTGTTTTTCCAATCTGAAGAGTGGTGAGGGTGTCGAACCGATTGCAAACTTCATCATCGAAGCGGGTGGATGGGCAAAGCGCCGCCTGACATTTACGGTTTGTGGTGCGCCGTTTTGGCGTCTAGTGTGGAGATAAGTTGCTCTGCAGCGGCCGGCACTCTGACCTGATCCGAGAGGACGATTTCTTTGGCCTCAAGATGTTTCTCATAAATTTGCTCGTTTGCTTTCGTGTCAGGTCGAATCGTCGAGCCTTCAAGAGAGATCCCAGCAAACAGACCACGGGAGCGGGAATAACTCAGAATCTGAGAGCGCAAAGTTACGTCGGTCTCAGCCGAAGCGTCACGGCCAACCGGTCCTGCGGCAATCGAAGCCTCCCCTCCCAATTTCACCTTTCCCGCAAGGATCCCGCGAGCGCCGCCTTCATTCATTACCAGCAGGATGAAATCCGTGGCCTGTCCACCGATCTGGAAGCCGAAGCTACCGCCCTCAAGAGCCATCATCGTCGGGGCGCCCCAGGGTCCCGTGAAGCCTTTGCCCTTTCTACATGTCATCGCACCCCGACCATAACTACCGCCAATCACGAATGCGGCCTTCAACACGGACGGATAGACTACCACGCAATCGGCCTTGTCGAGTAGGTCCTGCGGGATATCGTCGGGAACGTTAAGAATCTCCCTCACAACGGCACCGCAATCTTTCAAGCGGTCCTCGTCTTTATCCTTACTAGCCGCGCGGGCAACTGCGCAGGTGGTCTGAAGCATCAGGACTATGCCAAGCAGGCTGGCAATCAGGTTTTTCATCTCGGGCCTCCCAATCTAGTTTGAGCAGTGCAAGCATTCGACCAAGTCGTCGCCGACCAGGTAGCGAAAGTCATTTTGATCGTCCCGTAGCGCCGAAACGCTCTGTCTTGATTTTGTCTCGCCGGTTGCCGGCTCTACTCAGCAACTCCGCGACACTTTCGACGAAGCCGGTGGGGCCGCAGACGTAACAAGTCGCGCCAGCGCTTGCTGGCCAAGTCGTGCTCGCGATTAAAGCCCCATCAATGCGGCCAGATGGACGGGGCCAATACTTCGGAACCACTCGCGTAAAGGCATAGTCTGCCATCACGAATGAACGTGTCGTGGACAGTGCTTCGAGTTCAGTCCGATAGAAGATAGCTCCAGGTTCCCTTACGGAATACAACAATCGAAACGGCGCGGTGCTTTTCGCCAATACTCGGGACCGAATCATTCCCATGAGAGGAGCGATCCCTGAACCACCGGCGATCAGTTGAATCGGCTCCGGTTGTTCGCTCCGCCACACGAACCATCCACCGATCGGACCCTGCAGTTCGAGTTCATCACCAACCATCACTTCCTGCGTCAAATAGGGCGATACTTCGCCGTTTGGTAGTCGCTCGACAGTAATATCGATCCGCCCATCCGAATTCGGCGCGGAAGCGACGGAGTAAGATCGGACCGCCGTATATCCGTCCGGAGCCGTCAATCGCAGGTCGATATGCTGGCCAGGAAGGTGACCTGGCCAATCACGAACTGCAAAGGTGAGTGTACGGGCCGTGGGCGTCTCATCGTGCAGATCGAGAACGCGCGCGGTTTGCCACTTCAATCGTCTGAGTGCCGCTGTTCCCGCCATGGGTCTCCGTAGATGTGGTAGCCAAGGCTCTCCCAGAACCCTGCGTTGTCGTGCGACATCAATCTCACGCCCCTTACCCATTTGGCGCTTTTCCAGAGATACAGATGCGGAACTAAAAGTCGCGCAGGACCACCGTGTTCAGGCGCGAGTTCTGCGCCGTCATATTTGAATGCGATCCAGGCTTGGTGATTCAGAAGATCTTTAACGGGAACGTTTGTGGAGTAGCCACCGTACGAATAAAACATTGCATAGGCCAACTCGGTATTTACGTCAGCCAGCAGAACATCAAAAGAAAGGCCTTCCCAGGATGTGCCGAGCTTCGACCATCGTGTTACGCAGTGCAGATCCACCTTGATGGTTTCTGTAGGCAACTCGCGGAAAGTTTTCCAATCGAACCGTTTTAGCGACTTAATGCCATCGCTGATAGCAAACTCCCACTGATCGAGAGAGACGTGTGGTGTCGGCCCTGCGGACAATACGGGAAAATCCGTGGTCAGGTATTGGCCGGGGGGGAGCTTCGCATCTCCAGAGCTACGCCGACCAGAGAAACCTCGCGAGACGATAGACATATACGCTCCTGAAAGCTGGAGAGTGCAACTACGTTGCCAAACTGTAGAGGCGGTAACGACAATCGACGTCTGCTTCTCAGTGTCATCTCTCCGGGCGAGTTTTGAGAATTCTTCCAGAGTAAGCACTTCATTTAGAGCTTTCGTTCTGAGATTGTGTACACCCAGTGTCGTCCGGCAGACACCAAACCCAACGGTGCCTCATTACCGACTCAGTTCGGATAGGGCGAAAACGACTCCCGTGCAGGTTGGTCCGATAGACGCGCGCCCGGGCCCTTGTGTTAGACCAGTTAGCAACGCTGCTCAGATTAGATAAGCTATGCCACGGAACGATTGGAACGCCATTTGCATATTCGAATGGTGCGCAATGTTATCGTTCACGAAATCAGTAAAGGCGCCCGACACACAGAGGAGAAATCTGGATGGACAAGAATGTGAATACGACTCGCAAAATCAGCGCTCAACCGCATTTTCACCAACGTGCAGAGGAGATTCAGCCGTACCGAACTGTGACCCATGCACTGCCGCTTGACCTTGAAGAACCAGTGCGACTGGAAATGACGGAGCGCCTGAACGATCTACTTGCAGATACGATGACAATTCGTGACCTCTACAAAAAGTCCCACTGGCAAGTTGCGGGGGCCACTTTTTACCAGCTCCATTTACTTTTTGATAAGCACTATGACACGCAGGTAGAGCTGGTTGATTCAATCGCGGAACGAATTCAGCTGCTGGGCGGAGTTAGTTTGGCAATGGGGGCCGATGTCGCGGAAACAACCAAGATTGATCGGCCACCTCGCGGTCGCGAAGAAGTACCTGCTCAATTGTCGCGTCTCCTCGACGCTCATAAAGTCATCATCGGTCAGGCTCGGAGCCTCGCGCGACGTGCGTCTCAGCTTGGTGACGAGGGGACAAATGATCTGGCTGTCAGTGAGGTGCTCCGTACGAATGAGCTGCAGACGTGGTTCTTGAGTGAACATCTTGTGAACGTACCACTGGTCACAGCAGCGGATCCATCATTTGGAGCAACCAAGCGTATTGCTCCGTAAGCAAATGTCCAACCATGGATCATTGCCCTTTTCACCGCGTCGTAGTCATGACACGTCGCAGTCATGACAGCGGTAAGACTGGAGTTTGCACCCGACCAGCAGCGATTCTCCGGAAACCCTGTTAAACGGTGCGTATGCAGCCGCGCCATCTTCTTTCGTCTTTGGTCATCTGCGTGCGATGTGGAACCTCGACATGCCGCTGCACCAGAGGTCCAGTTGTGTCGAATTGGCCTGCTAGTTGCAAATGAACCGCTCAGGAAGATGAAATGCCGGCCGCGGTCGGATATACCGGAACGCACGCGGTTCGGTTGGTCGCGGAACAACCAAGACTTAACACTCAGGCCGTCGCGCCTGAAGGAGGATCCCAATCGTGAAAATACGTGCTCTTGTGACTCTCAGTGTAGCAGGACTGTTGATTCTGTTCTCCGCGATTGCTTATCGGGCCCCGTCGCGGGTGGAGGCTGCTGAAAAGACAAATACCATTGTCGACGCGCGGGGCAACTTGCGAGTACCGGCCAACTACCGCACGACCTATCAGTTCCTGGGCAGCTGGGCAATAGCGGCTGACAAGGGCGTCCAAGGTTCAAAACAGATCCACGATGTATATGCGTCGCCCGGTGCAATCGCAGCATATCGCCGGGACGGACGCTTTCCCGATGGCACTGTCCTAGTGAAAGAGGTCCACGAAACGGCAACCCAGCCGATGACCACAGGGACTGTCAGCCATGCCGACAAATTGGCCGGTTGGTTTGTGATGGTGAAGGAAAGCAAAAATCTCCATCCTGACAATAAGTTGTGGGGCGATGGATGGGCCTGGTCATGGTTTGACGCCGGAAAGCCGTTGAAAACCACATCAACCGACTACAAGAAAGATTGTCTATCCTGCCATGAGCCGGTCCGATCAACTGATTTGGTTTACATCTACGGATATCCTCCCCTCAACAGCGGACAGTAACGATTGACGCCATTCAACCGCCACATCAGCCCGAGCATAGAGACCGCGGCGGCCCCGATGGTTGCCGCTTAACAACTGATCGCGCATTTGCACTCGAGGACCGGCCGATTCGGAAACTTTCGCCACCGCAGTTGGCCGGTATTTTGGAATTGCGATATGAAAGGAGAATGTATGCCACAGGTTTCCATCTCAACCGATATCAAACCGCTGTTTCGCGGCATCGACATTGCGCACATGGAGCCGTTCGGTGTGGAACTGGACAATTACAGCTATATGTCGAATCCAAGCAACGCGAATGCTGTGCTGGCGACGCTGTGTTCCCACAACGGCCAGCCGGCTTCCATGCCACCCGGCGGACCCTATTGGACCGATGCCCAACTCGCCTTATTCGTTCAATGGCAGACGGAGGGCTACCAGCCGTGAAGGCGCCTGCGGCATGTCGACCGCTCGCCCGGTTGCGGACCAGGAGCTATCGTTCACGAAATCAGCAAAGGTGCTAATACCCAGAGGAGAGATTTGGATGGACAAGAATGTGAATACGACAGGTAGGGTCAGTGCTCAACCGGATTGTCACCAGCTGCTGAGCGGCTTGAGTGTGGCAATGGGGCGGATGTGGCGGAAAAAACCAAAATCGATGGGGCCATCCCGCGATCGCGGAAAGTTACCTGATCAATTGTCGAGTCTTTTTGACGCTCAAAAGGTCATCATTGCTGAGGCCCGGAGGATTGCGCAGCGTGCATCTCAACTTGATCGCGAGGGGTAAATGATCTGGTTGTTAGTGAGGTGCTCCGTACGAGTGAGCTTCAGCCGCGGTTCCTGATTGAACATATGGTCACAGCGCCAATGGACACAGCAGCGGAGCAATCATCTGAGGCACCTAGGTGTGATACTCCGGCCGCAATCTCCAACTGTCCTGAGACTGTCCGCCGCCACGATCCCTGGGAGCGCGGCAAATGGATCAGTGGCCCTCCAACACGTCGTAGGCGTGACACACTGTCGCAGCCATGACAGGGTAAGACCGGAGCTCGCGGGCGAAGAGCGACGATTTTCCAGACACCCTGTTCAACTGTGCATACCCGATCCGGCGATCTTGTTTGTCCTAGGTCATTCGCGCGCGATGTGGAACGTCGGCACCCAACCCGTCGCGCCCAGTTACGCGGGTGTCGCAAACCAGATCCCAGCCACGGCGATCGCCACGTTATAAGCTCTTTCATCGTAGAACTCTTCCCCCCACAGGCGAATAGCAGATCGAGGCAACAGATTCCGGGTGCCCAATCCGGCAGTGACGCCGCCTGCGCAGCGCTGATCCGGACATCCTGCCCGCCGCAAGCCAGGCTGAAGTGCTGCTTCATCGCACCCCACACTTAGCCTCCAATGGACACTGGATCGGTAGCGATCGGACGTTTTTCACAGCACCAGCTTCGGGTCTCGGGGGCTGTTCAAGCCATGGGATACTGACCGTTACCTCGAATCCAGCAACATATCGAAGACGTGTGGCAACCTTCGGGCGCACGCTCCGTACGATTGGTGCCCTTTTAAAACTGCGATCAGACGTTTCTCTTCCTCGAAAGCGCCTAGAGTGGATAGCGGATGAGCCCTGGTCATTTCGAGTCGCTCGGACCAGTAATGGCACACAACGCAATCGATAATCATCTCTTCGTGCCTCTCTGGGTCCGTTTCCTTGGCAAACAATGAACCGTCGTGGGCGGCCTCCCCGCATGCACTCTCGTTGTCTACAAGTTTCCCGTTGTAATTCTTCATAGTTGCCCCCGAAATGACGGATGAACACCTCGACAAGCGCCGAATTGATCTCGTTGCTCTGCTTCAGCTAGAAGAGCTTCCCATCATCGCGGTGAAGAATATTCCGGCAGCCACGGCGAAAGGAACCGCTCCGTCGGCCATTGTTGGATCGAACCGCGACATCAGGAAGGCGAGCACGTCAGAGGCCAATGACCCCGCGATTCGGAACTTCCCGAGACTCGATAGCAACTAATTCCCTGAATCAAAGTTGATGAAAGCCCGTTGTCAATAGAAGTAATTGTTCTCACATCCGCTTGTAATACCAGAGCGGCGTAATGGCGCAAGGGGTTTGGAATTCCCGGGCAGGTTGAACGCATGGACGGAAGAATGTCGAAGTGGCAGCTATTCCAGGTGCAAATCCGAATCTCCATCAAATGCTGGCGTCTCTGCTTGAAGGGATTCAGCCCACCCACCCGGGATGCCCTTTCAGGGTGTTTCTGGATCGTATCTACCCTGCACAAGATCGATTAGGGTGTCGTTTTCGCAGTGTCGAACTGGCGACGCTGACAACAAGCTCGACATATACCGCGACGCGCTCGTAGCCGGTCACTCAGCCCATCCTCAACAAAACCACGAAGTAGTTCCGAGTTCGAGTTAAAGAACAGCGCAGGCTCTGTTTGGCACGCCAGATGCACCGAAAACAGCCAAATGAAACACAGAACACGGATGATCGGCTATTTCGGCGAAGCGATGGGACCAGTGCACATGGCGAATATTTGGCTGAGTGTGGCAGTTGTGACGCTGGTCTTTTCTTTGCCTGGCTGCTCCGCAAACAAGAAACCTTCAAAGCTCGAGACCGCTCTAGCCAACGCAGCGAAAGACGTAGTTGTTCCGCTTAAGGCGAAAAACTCGAAGAACCCATTTCCCGCGACCGACGCGAATATTCAGGCAGGAAAACAAATCTACTTGCAGCAATGCGCGCTGTGCCACGCGGCTGACGGACATGCTGCGACGAAGCTCGGCCTAGCCATGTACCCCCCAGCTATGGATCTGAACTCGCCCCACGTGCAGCGATGGAGTGACGCCGAACTTTTATGGATCACCCAGAACGGAGTCCGGCTTACCGGCATGCCCGCATGGAAGACGATTGTGTCCGAGGAGGACACTTGGAAGGTGGTTGACTTCATTCATGCCCTTCCCAAGGAGTCGCCTATTCCAGCAGCAGCGCGGCAAAAAGAGGTCGTTGCACCAAAGTCGCAATCCGAGCTCATCAACTATGGACGCAAGCTCTATCGCCAGGAAGGATGCATGGGATGTCATCAACTCGACGGAGAGGGCGGAAATGTGGGCCCTGGACTGAGTATCGAGGGCACGCGCGGGCGCAGCGACGAGTGGCTTGTCGGGCACTTCAAGGATCCAAGTGCCTACACTCCCGGCTCCGTTATGCCGTCCTTCAACCAGCTCACCGACGATCAGCTTCACGCTCTTACCGTGTTCCTGCAAAGCGAGAAAGGCTCCGAGCCAAAATAACACGACACAAGACAACGGAGAAAACAATGCCCAGTCCACGTTCAATATCGACACTGAACCGGTGCTCGTTCTTTAATTCCACTGCATTCGGAACGGCAGCACTCGCCCTCCCAGGTTTCACAATCGCTGAGCGTTAGTCCAAGCCAGACCCTCGCTCAATAGTACCGACATCGCCCATGTTAACGTCGGGCGATGGGTTTGTCGGCCGTCGATTACCCAAAAAAGCCGAGGCGATGCACGTCTGGAGCGTCGGAATAGCGACACTCAGTCGAAAACCCGAAAGCACGACACAAACTCGTCTGCCAGGACCTCACACTATCACCTCGAAACAGGGACCCTGCAATATGGAAATGCTCGCTCTGAAAGCCGACTCGCGCATTGAGGTTTGTGCACGTCAACTCCCGCCCTTCATGTTTGTCGCAAATCAACACCGCTTTCGACTCCGACAGTGTTCGATGATGTCGCCACCCCACATCTTCTCCCAATGACGGACCATTCGACTTCAACCCAGAACCCACGAGAGCTTTCGATAATGACGCGCGAGAGGACAAGCGGGTCCCCCTTCGGTACTGTCGTCAAACGCATGTCCCTCAGGATGTAGAATTGATCCTCTGTTTCGACGCCTTCTGCTATGCAACGGATCTCCAGGGCCTGCGCCAGTTCGATGATGGCGCGAACCACCAGAGTACTCTTACGCGAATTGCACATCCGGTTTATGAAAGATCGGTCGATCTTAAGTATCCAGATCGAGTTCGTGCAGATATCGGAGTCATCGCAGACTTACCGGCCGCCATACATGTGCTTGTTCACCGCACACTTACTCTGACAACGATTCCTCGGTGTGTGCTTGGCTCTCGTCCTGGAGACTACGGGCCTCGCTTGTTGGATTGGGCCGCGTGATGCCAAAATGTCTCATCTTTGTGATTAGAGTAGTACGCTTCAGTCCGAGTTTTGCTGCCGCACCTTGCTGCCCGCCGATGATCCACCCGCAAGCTTCTAATGCGCGGAGAATCAACGCACGTTGGGACTCTTTGAAGGTGCCCGGCGCTGCGTTCTTTACGGTGTGAATGCAGTCCGAGGGGGGTAGGGGGTTTGGAAGCGTCCCATTCGTCACAAGGATTACGGCTCGTTCAACAAGGTTTTGAAGCTCGCGTATGTTCCCCGGCCAAGCATATGAATCAAACGCATGCAGTGTCTCCGCAGGGATGTGGTCGATCTGCTTACCGATCCGCCGCGCGTATTTGTCAACAAAGTGCCACACTAGTTCTCGTATATCCTCTCGCCGTTCGCGGAGCGGAGGCACTGTAACAGGAAATACATTGAGGCGATAATAGAGATCGGTTCGGAATTGCCCGCGCCTAACCATTGCCGGCAAATCGCAATGTGTCGCTGCTATTAGACGAACATCGCTCTGATGTGTATTGGTGCCGCCGAGGCGTTCAAATTCCCGTTCCTGAAGAACACGGAGCAGTTTGGGCTGCAAAGACAGCGGAAGATCTCCGACTTCATCCAGAAATATTGTTCCAGTGTGGGCCATCTCAAACCGTCCCACCCTCTGTGTGACGGCGCCAGTGAATGCGCCCTTCTCGTGGCCGAACAGTTCGCTTTCCAAGAGATCCGAGGGAATCGCCGCGCAATTCAGCTTAACAAATGGGCGACTACACCGGGAACTCATATTGTGTATGGCACGCGCTATTAGCTCCTTTCCTGTTCCCGTCTCTCCGAGGACCAGGACTGTAGAGTCAGTCGGTGCCACCCGCTCCACCTTCGCAAGAACGGACTTCAACGCCGGACTCTCACCGATGATCTGTTCAAACCCGCGTTTAGGGCAATCCTGAATTGGCAGTAGCTTTCTGACGCTTTCCATGGATTCCTCCCACGAATGTGCCCTTAAACCACGGTCGGACAGAGTACTAGTAATACGTCCGATGGACCAATCTCCTTCGAGCTCAATGTTTAGTTGTCGGTCGGTTTTCCAATTCCAGCGTGGATCGCCTGAAACAATTGCTCGTCGGTAAACGGCTTGCTGAGGAATGCAACCGCGCCAGCCTGCATAGCTTTCCTGCGCGATTCTTTGTCGTCGTAGGCGGTAATAAAGATCAGAGGGATAGCCCGGTTCGCTGCCGCCAGGTAGCTCTGTAGTTGTAGTCCATTCATTCCGGGCATTTGCAGATCTGTGACGAGCAATGCGGTTCGATGTAGCTGCTCAGCTTCGAGGAAGGCTTGGGCGGAGTCGAAGATAGCTGTTTGAAAGCCAAAGGATCCAATAAGCAGCTTTAGTGAACTACGCACAGAGAAATCATCATCCACGATCGAGATTAGGTTCGTTGTTTTCGATTCGTTTGGCAAGGCCATGCTGATCATTTGGAGCAACTCTTCATCGTGAAATGGTTTCTCCAGAAATGCGACAGCACCCGCCTGCACGGCTCGACCTCGCAATTCCTCGTTGTCGTAGACCGTAATAAAGATGATCGGCGTGTCGAAGCCTTTGGCGGCCAGCTGGCTCTGCAACTCCAGCCCGTTCATACCGGGCATCTGTATGTCGACGAGAACGCAGGACGTGTCGCACAGAAGCTCGGATTCCAGGAAAGTCTCAGCAGATTCGAACGCTGCCGCTCGGAAGCCGAAGGACTCGATGAGGAATTTTGTTGTCCTCCGAATGGACTCGTCGTCGTCAACAATCGAGATGAGATCTCTTGCCACTTTTTCCGCTCCAAGATCAGCGTAGCTCGGGTGCGGCCAGAAATCTATTGGGCGTTGGTGCGGTGGCTGTCCCAGAAAGGCGGGGTCAGATAGTTACTTCGTTTACAAGGGGCTTGCTGAAGCACTCTTCAGCTTCTCCAGCATTCTCACCAGGTCGGCGAGCGATTGTGCATTCATCTTCTCCATCGCCCGGCTACGGTGGACTTTCACCGTATTCTCGGCAGTCCCCAGCTCACCTGCAATTTGCTTATTGAGCTTGCCGGCAACGACCATCCAGACTACTTCTTGTTCACGAGCACTCAAGGAACTGAAGCGTTCCTGAATCTCTCCGATGTCTCTTTCCTGTTCGCGCCTGTCCTGATCCCGTTGCAGGGCTACGCGGACGGCATCAAGCAGGTCCTGGTCACGAAATGGCTTGGTGAGGAATTCGACAGCACCACTCTTCATAGCGCGGACGCCCATCTGAATATCGCCATATCCCGTCATAAAGATAATGGGAATGCGGATATTCCGAGCCGTAAGCAGGCGCTGAAAATCCAGACCACTTAATCCAGGAAGTCGGACGTCCAAGACGAGGCAACTGGGACCATCGGGCAATTTCCTCTCAAGGAAACTGTCCGTCGATGCGAAAGCCTCGACGTCGAGACCTACTGTGCCGATGAGTAACTTCAGCGTAGAACGCACGGACGGATCGTCGTCGATTACAAACACAACGCTCATGAAGGACTCTCCGGAGAGGTTTGCAGGGAGAACCAGAAGACGGTACGACGTTGACAGTTAGGAGATGCCGATAATCGACCGCCGTGAGTTTTTAGGGTTCGGTAAATCGAAAGACCCATTCCCATGCAATCGGCCTTTGTTGTGAAACGGACTGAAAATGCGATTTGCTTCAGAGCCAAGCCCGCAGCATACCTCAGGGGATTGCTACCGCCGATTCTGGATTCCACACCAAGTTCAGGCGGACGAATGGCAATCGCAGCGATGGCCTCAAACTCATTCATCACCAGATTGAGCAAAACGCGTTGCAATTGAAGGCGGTCGGCAGGTACTCGGCTTCGTGGAACCGGGCTCCTCACTCAAATCCGCCGTCGGTGCTCCGAAATGGAATAGATGACTGCCTAACGCGACCTCTTCGCTCGAAATTGCCAAATGGGATCTTGTCTGATGGGTGGCTCACCTCGAACTCCGTTACCCAGATTTTACGTCCGCCGGATGGAGGTGGCACACCTTTCGAAATCGATGTCGCACAAAGCGACTGAGTAAATGCATGAGAGTTGGTCCGTAGCGCCCCCGAATAGGGGGGCGCCCTGCACCTGCGGAACTCCGGGCAACTCCCGGCATCAGATCCGCATCACAGGCTCATCCAATGACTCCGTTGGGCGCTGCCGGCGCGTGACGTTTTTCCCTGGCTTAGCTGGCGCACGCAAGCCCTGACATTGTTCGAGATTCTTCGGCCGGAAGGATGGAGATATGAATGCGACTTCTACTCCAAAAACGGACGTTCCATTGGAAGGCTCAAGTCCCCAACCCACAGCGTCCCTGGACGCGATCCTCTGCACGGAGGAGCTGCAGTGCCGCCCATCTCGCCCACCTGATTATGAAAAGGAAAACCGCGCGCTTGTTGCCCTGATGGAGGCGCTGGCCGATTCGCCGGGCACGATTTTTCAGACGCTGGCCGACACGATCCTGGATATTACTCAATGTGACTCCGCTGGCCTTAGTCTGCTGACGAAGGATGGCAAAACACCGGACGTGTGTGGGAAGAGATTCTATTGGCCAGCTATCGCCGGCATGTGGAAACAGTACATCGACGGAGGCGCACGGCGCGATTTCGGGCCCGAAGGCGACGTGCTGGATCACAACTGTTCCCTCTTGTTCCGGCACCCTGAACGGCGCTATACCGATTTCCCACTAGCGATAAATGAATGCTTGCTGGTTCCGTTTTACCTCGAGGGGAAGATTGTCGGTACGATCTGGGCGCTCGCTCACGATGACCAACGTACATTCGATTCTGAGGATGACCGCATCATGGTCTCCCTGGCAAGATTTGCTTCTTGGGCTTATCAGGGGCTGAGGCATATCGAAGAAAGCAAACTGCAGGTGGCCGAGCGCGGAACGGTGCACGCTGAAGTCCGGGAATTGGCATACAGCGAAGAGAAATATCGGCTTGTGGTCCAAACAGCCAGCGACGCCATCGTCAACATGGATGACCAAGGGATGATTGTTGGTGCCAACTCGGCCACTGCGACAATTTTTGGTTACGATCCAGCCGAACTGATGGGCAAACCCATGACTGTCCTAATGCCTCATTCCATGCGGGAACTGCACGAGAGCGGCGTCAAGAGGTATTTGACTACCGGTCAGCGGCATTTGAATTGGCAAGGCATCGAACTCACCGGGCTTCGTAAGAATGGAGAGGAGTTTCCTGTTGAGATTTCATTCGGCGAGCTGACGAGAGACGGTCACAAAATATTTACGGGCATTATCCGTGACATCAGTAAAAGAAAGCGAGCAGAGCACGCATTGCGGCGTAGCGAAGCATTCCTTGCGCAAGGCCAACACCTCAGTCGGGTAGGGACCTATTTCTGGCGCGTGGCAACGGACGAAGTCGCTGGGACAGACGAGCTTGCACGGATCTATGAACTTGACCGGCCTTTGACCCCCGCTGGATTTCGCACTCGGGTTCACCCAGAAGATCTGACTTTGTACGAGCAAATGGTGCAACAGGCAAAAAACGGGGGCAACGACTTTGAAACGCAGTACCGATTGCTAATGCCTGACCGCTCGATCAAATACATCCATGCAATCGCTAAAGCCACCCGGGACAAGGAAGGTGAACTGGAGTATATTGCGGCGGTTCAGGATGTCACGGCACGGCGGCTGTCGGAAGAGGCGCTTGACAAGGTCCGGTCTGAACTCGCTCGAGTCTCAAGATTGACAACCATGGGCGAATTGGCGGCTTCCATTGCCCATGAAGTGAACCAACCTCTGACGGCCGTAACCAATAACGCCAGCGCATGTCTGAGACTGTTTGCCAATCGTAATCTCGAGCCAGAGGTTCTTCGTACCGCTCTCGAAGGTATTCTGGCGGATTGTACTCGGGCGAGTGCTGTCATAGCGAGGATTCGCGCATTTTTGAAAAAGGCACCTGCGGAAAGGAACCAACTGGATATAAACGAGGTCATACACGAGGTGCTCGCGTTAACCAACCATGAGCTTCAGAAGAGGCGAGTTCTCCTTGAGTATCAGTTGACGAGGCCATTGTTGCCCATATTGGGCGATCGCATTGAGTTGCAGCAGGTCCTGCTGAACTTAATCATGAATGGAATCGAAGCGATGAACGAGGTCACTGATCGACCTCGCGTGCTTTGGATTCAATCCAGGGTCGAAGAGTCTGGAGATGTATTGGTTGAAGTTCGAGACTCGGGTACAGGCCTCAGCGCAGATGCGGCAGATGGTTTATTCACTCCTTTCTTCACGACGAGGGCAAAGGGAATGGGTATGGGCCTCTTTATCAGCCGCTCGCTTGTTGAAAGTCATGGAGGTCGGTTGTGGGCTTCGCCGAACTCTCCTCACGGTGCCGTGTTCTCCTTCACGCTGCCGGCGGCAGCAGAGAATCGTTCCTAAGCGAGCACGCACACCTGAGCCTCCTGCAAAGGCTCCACAGGCGGAAGCCGGACCGATATTCGGAGGTCCTTCATACGATGGCGAGCCGCTGCGATCATTCGACGAAGGGCCTCTTCTTCCGCCCCGATTCCGGTGTTCGATGAGCAGCTTTGTTGCACAGCTTGAATCGGCAAGGCCGAAATCAACGGTCTCGAGTCTTCGTTCGATATCCCGCAGGGTTTCTGGCCTCCCAGTACCTCCAATACAACCGGATCTAATTACTCTCGCTCGGACTTTGGCATGCTCCGTCAGACCGGACTTCTTCGACAGTTCCGATTGTCGAACCTGTCGATTCTACGACACAGAGATGTCAAATCCGACATCAGGAGAGTAAACGTCTAAACCAGGGCCTTGAATATGCCGCTTCGACGACGCACATATCAACCTAACTGGGCTTGGAATTCCCATCATCGTCTGTCGGCCGTGGCCGTTGGTTGGGCGAGAAGCGTCAAGCGTATCGCTCGCGCGCACTTGCAACAGAACTGAATAGGCCCAACGCAACTGCCTGGCGCAACCAGGCAGCCGCTTTCTGCACTGAGCATCCTATGTCCAATTGATTCCGCCGAAAACGCAATTCGATGACGGCGGCGGCCTGCGTCTGCACCGCCAATATTGTCGCCAGTTGTCAGCGGAGCGACATATGTCGCAAAGGCGACGGGAAGAATATATTTACTTTGCCCTAATCACTCACAATCGGCCTTATTTGGTGCAGTGTGCCTTTGGCACGCTGAGTGCTAGATGAGGTGAGCAGCACGAGTGATGATGGCGGTGATGCTCAAGGGAAAGATGATGCTGAGGAATCACTAACACCCTGATCAATTTGCTCATCTCCGCGACGTAAATGCGGGTAACGCGCAATCGTGGGCATAACGAAGGGACGGTCATGAGAATAGCAGTAATCGGCGGCGGTGGGCTCATTGGATACAAGCTTGTCAATAATCTTCGTGAGGAAGGTCACCAGGTGGTAGCGGCTTCACCGCGTTCCGGCGTCAACACGCTCACGGGCGAGGGATTAGCGGAAGCAGTCGACGGTGCGTCGATAGCTGTCGACTTGACAAAAGCCCCGTTCCGGGAAGATGCGGCGGTAACGGAGTTCTTCATAAGATCAACTCGAAACCTACTGAGCTACGAAGCCGATGCAGGCGTAGGGCATCACGTCGTGTTGTCGGTTGTCGGGCCTGAACGTCTGGTGCAAAGCGATTACTTTCGTGCAAAGATCGCTCAGGAGGATATGATCAAGGCTTCCTCTATCCCCTACTCAATTGTTCGCGCGACGCAGATTTACGAATTCGTCCAAGACCTCGCGGATTTCTCTACCGATAGCGGCAAAGTACACCTGCCATCCGTGTTCATCCAACCCATCGCTTCCGACGATGTTGCCAGCACGCTAGGAAGGGTCGCAGTGAGCGCACCGCTGAATGGAGCCATTGAAGTAGGTGGTCCCGACCAGTTTCGCCTAGATGAGCTCGTCCGGCTTGGTCTATCGGCAGCGAAGGATTCGCGGGAGGTTCTCGCTGACCCGCATGCTCGATACTACGGGATTGATGTCGAGGAGCGATCACTTGTTCCGGACGATGACGCACGACTTGGAGCGATTCGGTTCGAAAACTGGCTTGCACAAAGCAATTTGAGGTAATAGGCCATCGGCGTGTGCGAAGCCGACACGGTTTTGCGCGCTCGTGTCAGTTTCCAAGGCCGTGAAGCTGGAAGCCTCTTCATCGAGGAGAAATAGTTGATATCCTGCGAATTCATCCGATGGTTGTCATCGGCGGCGCGCTCGACGAGAACCCATTCATCGTGCGGTCTGATAAGGTCTTGCAGGAAATGCGCGACAAGCGTGCACGAAATCAACAGCGGGCATGTGTATGGTGGAACCAACGGGGGCCGAGGCTAAACAGCTTAAGGCTTGTATCAGTGACTTGATAGACATTGTGGGCCTTTCCGCGAATTGGCGCGGGAGCAATCCAACGGAAGTTCTCCGCGCTCTCGCCGACATGCTGGTAGGCATGATCCAACTGGATTTCGTCTATTTGCGGCTGAAGCATCCGGCAGGAGAACCACCGCTTGCGGTAATCCGCCGCCCCGATTCCCATTGCGTAACGGGCCTGCCGCCAGAGATCGGAAAATTGCTCCAAAAGTGGTCGGGTGATGGCCTTCAGGAGTGGCCTCGAGTAGTCGGCAACGTTCTTGGAGACGAAGACCTTTCAATGGTCCCCATGCCACTCGGCCTCGAGGGCGAAGTCGGTATCCTCGTAGCAGGGTCTCGACGAGCGAACTTTCCCCTGCCGACCGAAAGACTTCTCCTGAGCGTAGCGGCGAATCAGGCGACGCTGTGGCTACAAGGGGCGCATCTCTCAAACGAAATGAAACGCGTCGCCGAGGAGCATGATCAAAAGGCGAGCCAACGAGCCGAAGAACTCGCAACTGCCCTCAAAGAGCTCCAGGATCGTCAAGTAAGAATCCGGCGACTGATCGATTCCAATATCATCGGCATCGTCATCTGGGATCTGGATGGACGGCTTCTCGATGCCAATGACGCCTTTCTCCGCATGCTCGAGTACGAGAGAGAGGATTTGCAGCAAGGACTTCGATGGTTCGATATGACGCCTCCCGAATGGCAAGAGGCGCATGCTCGCTATGAGGCTGAGGAACTCAAAGCGACCGGCATGATGCAAGCCCGTGAGAAAGAGTATTTCCGGAAGGACGGCAGCCGAGTACCTGTGCTGATCGGAGCAGCGCGTTTCGAAGACCAGCCCAACCAAGGGGTTGCCTACATTCTCGATTTGAGCAAACAAAAGCGTGCCGAGGAGGCTCTGCGACGCAGCGAAGCATATTTGACTCAAGCGCAGAGTCTGACCCACACCGGAAGCTTCGCCATTGACGGCACAAGCCGTGAGACCGTGTACTGGTCCGACGAGATGTTCCGAATATTCGGCTTTGACCCGGAACAAGGCCCGCCCATGTGGGATCATTTTCTGGAGCGGATGCACCCTGAAGACCGCGAGCATGTCAGGTTAGCGAACCATAAGACGTTCCGCACCAAAGAAGATTGGGATCTGGAATTCCGGATCGTGGCACCTGACGGAACAACCAAACACATCCATTCCATCGGCCACCCCGTCCTGAACCCCGCTGGCGAACTCGTTCAGGTGCTCGGCACGATGGTCGATATTTCAGAACGCAAGTGCGCCGATGCGGAACGTGAACGATTACGCGAAGCGCATCGCGTGATCGTTGAAACCGCGAATGATGTGGTAGTAAGTGCTGATGAAAGCGGTGCAATCCAGTTTGCCAATCCCGCGACCAAAAGAGTGTTTGGTTATGAACCGGCGGAGTTGATCGGGAAGCCATTGACAGTACTTATGCCGGAATTCATGCGGAGGCGGCATGAGGAAGGGTTCACGCGCTATCTTGTCACCGGTCACCGGCATGTCAACTGGCAGGGTACTGAGTTCACCGCGCTGCACAAGAATGGACAGGAGTTTCCGGTAGAGGTCTCGTTCGGAGAACTGAGCATCACCGGAACCCGAGTATTTACCGGTTTTATCCGCGATATCTCGGAAAGGAAGCAAGCGGAGAGAGAGCGCGAGAGACTCCATCGAGTCCAGGCAGATCTCGCGCACATGACGAGGGTAAGCACACTGGGAGAATTGACCGCCTCCCTGGCGCACGAAATCAGGCAACCGATTTCTGCCGCCATGACCGACGCACAAACCTCCATGCGTTGGCTCGCCCGGGATGTGCCCGAGGTGGGGGAGGCTCGTGCTGCGGTTTCCAGGATGATTCAGGATATAGCCTGGGCGTCGGACATCATCAGCCGGATTAGAACTCACTTCAAGAAAGGGTCTCCGCTGCGGGAACGAATCGCAGTGAACGACATTGTCCGGGAGATGATCGCGCTGTTAGACACCGAGCTGACGGGGCACACGAGACCTGTTCACGCGCAACTCGGGGAAGATCTGCCTCTTGTCTTTGCAATCCAAGTGGAGGTCCAACAGGTTCTGATGAACTTAATACTCAATGGGCTGGAATCGATGAAGGAGCTGGAGAGCCCCGGCACCCTTCGGATTGTGACCCAACGCTCTGAAGGGGGCTTCATCATAGTTTCGGTCATCGATACCGGTAGAGGAATAAAGCCCGAGGATGCGGAGCACATTTTCCAGGCCTTCTTTACTACCAAAAACGAGGGCACTGGCATGGGCCTGGCGATCAGCCGTTCGATCATTGAATCGCATGGCGGGCGGTTGTGGTTCACACCCAATACTGGGCCCGGAGTTACATTTCATTTCACTTTGCCGATTGATGCGGGTGCCCCACAATAAACCGATCCTGTGCATGCCCTCAAGTTCCGTTCCTCAAGCCATCACTTGCTGGTTGCGAATAGGGTTGGAATAGCGGCTCACATGGGTGAAGGGGGAACCCAACCGGAAGAGCTGACTTCGATCTCCTTCCCCGCCGGGCCTTAACCACGAGGCTCCCCGCGAACACAGTTCTGTCGGATCCCCTATCGGCGTATCGCCGGTTTGCGTCGGTTGTCCGACAGCGTCGAGGAATCGACAGCACGACACGTTTGATGGCGAGCAAATTTATCCACGCCAGGAACGGCACGCGCCTATCTAGTGCTTCGCGGTGTCATATCTGGTTGCAACGAATGGGTCTCGTGAGTTTGCGAAATTCGGCGCAGTTCCTGTGTCCGGCGCCATCATCTTCCGTTCCAACGCCACCACGTGGCATGAGGCGTGCATACACCCGGGCAGCTTGATACGCAATCGCATCGCGATCAAAGAACGATGGGAAGAGCTGTGTTTAAGATGCGGCCCAAGGAGACAACCAGATGAGTTTCTACAGTGATCCGCCACAACCGATGACGTCCGAGAATGTAGACGAGTTTGAAGTTTGGATATTCGACGCGAGTGATCTGGTTATTTCAGTCATTCCGGTCCATTCAACTTGGAATGCCAGCACCGAGAATTACAGCCTCAACAACGCATCGGATTAAATTCCAAAACGCCAGACTACCCCGGTTCTACTTGTCAGAATGTAGACGACCGTAACAACGCTGCAAGGAACCAGACTCGACCACGAACCACACGCATCGACACAACGGTAGTGTGACGGGTTGTTGCGCGAGACCGCGGATTGCAGTTTGCCAGTATGACGTCTGGAAGCATCAGCTCACGTGAACAATCGGTCGCCGGGACATGTCTGGCACGGCCATTCGTAACACTTCATGGGTCAAAGGGGCGGCGTCTCCCTCGCCCAAGAACAAGAACCGAACAATGTTGGCGACCGGATTCCCTTCTTTCCATTTGAAGTAGATGTGCGGGACGCAACCGGTGAGCTGCTCGATGTGAATCAGCAGCGCCGCGATCGAATTCGCCACGATGGGACTGCGCGCTCGCAGAATGCAATGGTTGTTCAATCTTTCCCCGCGCACCGAGAGATGCTTAGCAAATTCGGACGCATCGGTCACTTCCACCTCGATAAAGATGATCTTGGCATGTTCAGGGAGCCCATGCACGCGGCGCACGAGTGCGTCAATCCTGTCCAGGTCTCCCGAATTTGTTGACTTGGGCTTCCGGGGAATCAACCGCAACGAGTCCCTACCCATGGAGGAAATGATTTCCTCACCCACCGGGTCGAGCTCGACTCCGGTGATGCGTAACTCAGTGGAGCGCGTCGCCCGCGAAATAAAGGAGACGATGAGAATGGTCCCGATGAACATGCAGGAGATCTTCAAACCTTCGGGACGTTCGAAGATGTTGACCAACGTCGTGTAGACGAATATCAGCGCGACGATGAGATAGGGCCAGCGAGCTCGGGTAGACCATACGGCGATGGTGCATGCGCAGGCTGCCGATGTGATCAGGACCAGCACGCCGGTTGCATACGCACCGCCCTGCGCATCGACATTAGCATGAAATGCCCAGGTGATCAGAAAAGCCACACCCATGAAAACCAGCACCAGCGGACGCGAGGCACGGGCCCACTCGGGTGCCATCCCGAACCGGGGAAGATAGCGCGGAATCAAGCTGAGCAGGCCGGCCATGGCCGATGCGCCTGCAAAGGCCAGGATCAGGATCGTGCTGATGTCATATGCAGAACCGAACATGCTGCCCAGATAAGCGTGTGCCAGGTAAGCCATGGCGCGCCCGTTGGCTTGCCCTCCATCGGCGAATTCCCCGGCTGGAATCAACATCGTAGTCACGAAGCTGGTCGCGAACAGAAACACGCTCATCACGACGGCTGCCGTGCGCAACAGCTTCTGTGTATTTCGAATGCGGAGGTCTAGCGTTTCCCCTTTGATCAACGGCATGACCGCTACTCCGGTCTCGAAACCAGACAACCCCAGCGCCAGGCGCGGGAACATGAGGAGACACACGCCAGCTGTTGCCCACCAGTTCGGGTGCTGAGCAAGCAAGGCGCTTTCCCAATTTCTAACTAGTTCTGGATGGCGAAGGATCTCGGTGATTGTCCGAATCGTAACCACAGCATTTAGCATCAGGTACGCGGCTACCAGGATTACGGCAATTCCGATCGCCTCGCGGAGTCCCTTGAGGAACACCGCCGCCAAGATTGCGAGGAGAAGAAGCGTAACTACCATCTGACCGGTCAGCCAACGGGGCGCGAAGGGATTGTGTACGAAGTGAGCCGCCGCATCGGCCGCGCTCAAGGTCATGGTAATCATAAAATCGGTGGCAGCAAACCCTAGAAGCACAAGAACGAAAATCTTGCCAGCCCATTCGGGAAAGAGTCGCTCGAGCATGGCAATGCTTCCCTGACCGTTCGGGCTTGCCTTGGCCACGCGCTGATAAAGCGGCAATGCCGCAAATAATGTGACGAGAACCAGAACCAGGGTGGCCAAAGGAGACAGTATTCCGGCAGCAAGGAAGGCGATGCCGGGTTGATACCCCAGGGTGGAAAAGTAGTCGACACCGGTGAGGCACATCACGCGCCACCAGTCGTGGACTGGTTCAGCCGTACCGTGAACTCCTTTCGGTAATCTCAGATCAGCAAGAAGCCAATTCGAGAGTGTTCGCAAACTCATCTCCTACCGTGGCAGCCAAATCAGCTTAGATGCTTTTTTTTACGGTTTTGGGCCCAAAAGGATAGATTGTACTGCTGCTGGCCGGGATGCGGCTTCAGCGGCCGGGTGACCCGGACATAATCGCGAGTTGATTCATCGAGCGATGCCGGCGTTATCCTTCATAGTCACCGCGTGATCACGGATTCCGGAAGCATGGGTTCGAACTTATGGACAAGGAGAACGCGCCAATCGTTCGTGCTAACCGAAAACTGCAAGTTCATTTCGATGGCAAAAGCCCTGATCACCAAAGGCTGAGCGGGAGGGACAGAGTGATTCAAAGAATCTTTCCAAGGAGAGGGCGCTATGTGCCGGCCCGTCTGTGGTGAAGCCCAGAACGGAGTGCGGATGGGGTCGGAAACACGCTGAGTACGACAGCTGTACGCGCGAATAAAATCGCAGTGGCGCTGGTTGAAACTCCGAGGGGGGCGAAACATCTAAGCCTGTGACTGACTACAGCCTCGAATTTAGATGACCATCATGCCAATAACTGAAATCATCCATGAGATTGACGCGTATCTCTCAAGATTGCGTCAGGCCCGAGAGGTCCTGCTTGGACCAATGGCGGAAGACGCACGGAAGAGGGTGCCTCCTAGCAAAGGTAAGGTTCTGGTTAGGCAGACGGATCCAGTCCCTTCTAGCAGAGGGCGAGTCGAGGAAAATAGATCTCGATCGAACCATCCCGTGACTGATCAGAAGCGAGAAAAGGAGCACGGCGACCGTGATGCGCAGGTCTCAAGCGCAGTGGCGCACGAAAGCTTAGATTCGGAACGGCCGGCGATCCTCAAACCGGAGCCGGAACGGACATCGCTGCAACGTGTGCTTGTACAAGGTTTCCGGCGACGCGGCGAAACGGTTCAGTGAAATCGGCGCATCATCCGAATGCGAAGTCGGCCTTACGCGTCAAGCCTGAAGCACCGAAACCGGCGATCGCGCTCGCCGGGTCTGTCAGTGGAAGGATCGTGGTAGTCTCGGCCGAGCAGGTTCAACGGGAGCGGGAGGCCGCGTGTCCCGTAGTTCGGCCGCCCAGGCTGCCGGGCACTGGCCTCACCGGCAGACGAGCATTTGAGGCTCTGTTCAAGGACGAGGCCGCTCCTTTTGCGCAGTAGCGATTTGCTGCTAAAAAGCTAAAAAGACAACGAATGCCTTATGTCGCGGGAGCCCGGCCACCTGCTCGAGTTCGCTGAGAAGATTCCTGAACGCGGCCAGATTCGGGATGATATCCATTGTGGCAAGCCGCGGTAGAACTGGCGCGGCAGCCTTCGACAGATCCAGGCTAGTGCACTGTGAGGGGGTAGTAATATGAGGCCTGGTCGCCTTCATGTGTAGTTGCGAGGTAGTATGTACCCTCAGGAAGGCCGCGAAGATCCAGGCGGACGGTCAGGTCGGCATGGAAACCATTGATATTTGCAGTTCCCTGCCCTTCCGCTTTTGTGTAGCTCCCGTTCCTGTCCATCGTTACGGAAATGACGTATTTGCCGCCAGGGCTGAAGTACGGTAACTGAATATGCGCCGTGACCACCCGCCTCGGCAATGCAACAGGCGGGACCGTCGATGTTCCGCCACCCCGAGTCGTACCTGCCTGGCTTAGATCAATTGTCATCGCGACAGGATCTGCCGATATCCCTTGGCTCGATGCCGTTTGGGACTGAATGCGCCAGTAGGCCAGACCGGCAATGGCGATGCAGCAAAGCAAGATTGCGGCGATCGCCCATCGCCAATTCGACTTTTGTGTTCTCTGCGGCCCGCTTTCGCCTGCACCGATCGAGTCTTTCTCTTTCTTGAGTTTCCGCAGCTCAAGAAGTTCGCGCGTACACTCCGCACATTTCAGCACATGAAGATATTTGGGATCCGACAGATCCAGTCGTTCGGGGTGAAACACCCACGTCTCAAGGGTGGCGTGATCGAGGCAGCCGATACGGTTTGGATTCGGGTAGTTTTCGAGGACATGCTCCTGAAGCTTCTCGAAAAGAACCGTGTCGTTTTGATCATCCTGCGAATGGGGCTGCCGCTCTTCCACGAATCCCTTCCCGGCTCAGAAAGTCTCCTTGGCGGAGTTTACTAGGAACCTCCCCGAATCCCCAATCTGGTTCGAAGGCGGTCAAGGTAGCGCTTGCAGCTTTTTCGAATCCCCTCGGCGCTGGTCCCCGTCAGAGCAGCAATCTCGTTCCACTCTTCGAGACCTCCATACCGCATCATGAGGGCTTGTCGAACCGGCTCCGGAGCTCCGAGGAAGATCTTCTCGAGATCAAGCGCCGCCTCGATGGCGGAAAAAGTCTTGTCCACATCACCGAGCTCAGTCTCGACATTTTTATCCGTGTACGCGAATTGGGCTCTTTGGCGCTGGCGCCGGCGCACTTCAAGTTTCCAGAATCGACCCAGAATCCTGTCAGCCTCGCCGCTGTCGGCCGGAGGATGACTTTCGAAATATTCTTTGGTCCGCTCGATGGCGCGCTCGATGACCTCCGCGGCCGATTCATCCTCGTCGAGCGGCGTACAGGTTCGATAAATTTCGTGCAAGCGCCGTTCGACGGCTGCCCGGATCTCGGGCAATAAAGAGTGGCGGCCGCTACCGTTCTTCTCGATCGAATAGCGATGAAGTGGAGGGGATGGGGCCATAGCTGAACCGTCAACAGATTCCGAGGATGAGTCGGAGGCAGGTCTAGTCAGCAATCCCAATTTACCCGAAAAGAGACGCGATTTCCACACAGCGATCAGATTTTGCACAAATACCTGTCCGATCTGGGCGAATTTTTTGGCTATAGATGTAGGGGCCTTTTGCGGCCTCTTGCACGCTCCATCCTCAAGAGGTGCATTATGGCCACCGCTCGCCCGTTGTCTGAGATCCCGCAGAAATGGGGAACGAACGCAATCGCCCTGGCCGAGCAGGCCAAGGTGCTATCTGGAGTCAAGATTGCTCAACTGGTTCGTAAGCTCCAGCGTCAGACTGGCAATACTTCGGAAGAATGCTGGCGTTTCGTCATTCAGTACGGAATCAAGGCGGAATTCGACAACCGCCGCTGGAAAGACGACGAACTGGAAGAAGCCCGGGAGTTGATCACCAAGTACTCAGTTGAGGAAGCCGCGAAGAAGCTCAACCGAAGCCCCAAGGGCCTTTACAGTGCGCTCCATAGGCGCCAGCTACGTGTGCGCGAGATTCGCTGCGACTGCTTCTCCGTGGTGTCGCTCGCCCGTGCATTGCATGTACGGACGACCGAGGTTCAATTCTGGATTGAACAGGGCTGGCTCGAGGCAACCGTCGCAAAACACAGGGGGCGGGACACGTATCGAATCACCCCAGAGGCGCTGGTTGCTCTCTACAAGAATCACCTGCACCATCTACAGAAACGTATTCCCAATCAATCCCTGTTTGAAGCCTACGTACAGTACTGCTTCTCACCGAAACACACGGTTGGCGAACAATTGCTGGATGTGCGCCGCGACAAGCGCGAGAGGGCTGCGTATGCGGCGCTTCAAAGCGGAGGGATGGACTCTGACAACAGCGAGGAGGACGACGATGACGCTCTTGACGCTTGAGTCGGCAAGGCATCGGCGAAGGCCCTCAACGTGCCGTCACTGCGGACGGTCCCTTAACCGCAGCGGTCTAACTCAAATTCTAGAGACCGTGTTGGGCACATTGATGGGGTTGGCGATGGTGTTGATCTTGATACCACTCGCAATGACCGCGTGGAAGTCGTGCGCCGACATCTTCTTGAGTGATGATTCGCGCTCCGTTATTTTTCATCCTCTAGAAGACTGGACACATTATTAACGGCCGCGTGTGTGCGCGTCTGCCAGAAGGCCTCTCGCCAATTCGGACGGGGCCTGGGGCAGCCTCTCTGAGCGCGCCCCATCAACTCGCTCTCAATTGGTCATGCGCTCCCACTAGGTCAGCCGCATAGTCGAGTTGGGAGTCGCGCCCGAGGCGTCGCTGACGCCAATCAAACTCGATCAGATGGCTTGGCTCGATTGGTGTGCCTTCAAGGACCGCGCCTTCCCACGTATAATAGGCTCCCGTCGGGAGCGCGAGCCGAAATCCTTTGCCAACCTTCACGGAGGTCGCGGACAAGAGTCGGCCTGCTGTCCTTTCTCCGACAATTGTGGCTAGCTTGTTCTCCTTCGCAAACGCCACAATCATTTCAGCCGCGCTCGCGGTATGGCGGTCCACAAGCAAGACGATCTTTCCATGAAAGGGCTGTTTGCCCAGCCCTTCAGTCTGCAGCACGACGGGCTTCTTTGCCATCATTGTGAGGCCGAATTGTAGAGCCAGCCGCCACAAGCCCTTCGTCGATGGCGGAATCTGTGAGAATCGGCGGAATTTCATCTTTTCCGACTCGAGATTTGGCAGTGACTCGACTGCCGGTCGAGAGCGAAGCCAACTGGAATCTTATCCGGCGTAAGCAAGCTCATGACGCGCAAAGCACCGATGCCTCCGCCGGTATTGCCTCGCAAATCGATGATGAGGCTTTTCACCGCGCCCAACTTTGCGATGCCATTGGAAACCTCGTTCGCTACTTCGACTCCCACCATGCCTGGAAACATAGCGACTTTCAGATATCCAACCTGATCTGCGAGTTGGCCGCGCTTCGACAAGGGTCGGTTCAACGAAATGAAGCTTCTTTCCTTTGGGCCGGGCCACGTTGACAGTGACGGTACGCCGTCTATCATCCGCGCCGACAATTTCTATCTCGGTCTGGTTGCCCATGGGAAAAACCGGATGCTCTGGCGGAACGATTTCCCGGCCGCCGACCGTGAGAAGAATGTCTCCTGGCTCAATGCCAGCAAGTGATGCTGCTCCTCCAGAATGAACATCCTGAAATATCCACCGCTTTCCATAAGTGGTGTCGTCCGCGAGGTAGGTTGCACTAAGCGCAGCCCGGGCGGACGCCCTGCGCGCGGTGCCGTGAAAGAACCCGATGTGAGACGTGTGCAATTCCGCAAGGAGGTCGCTCATTGCTTGCTCGAATTCGTTGGCGGTTGACGCAGCTTCGAGTTCTGGCGTGTGGCGCTCAACCGCGGCATGCCAATCGCCATTCAGCTTTTCGGGAGAATAGAACCTCTTCCGTAAGGCAGCAAGGACGTTCTTGAGAATGGCGCGCTTGTCTTCTAAAGCGAGTTGGAGCGGCACAGTGGGGCTTGCCATTGAATTTGTCGTCATCGATTGCTCCTCGATAGCGATATTCGGTATCCGCGGAATCGAAGAGTGCCGCGGTCGGATCACCGTCGAGTTCGAAGCCTGCCCAGTAGTACGGCGGGGCACCTGAATTGAGCATTGCAAGCTGCGCTTGCCGCAAAGCTTCGGCCTTCCCCTCGTGCCGGCCCAGGTTGGCGTAGAAGTTGGCCATCAATTGGGCGGTTGAATGATCTTGCAGTTCCCATAGGGTTGACACGACGCTCTGCGCGCCGGCTTCGATAAACGCATTCACGATGTTCTCCACTCCTTCTGCACCAACCGGTCCAACTCCCGTGTCGCATGCAGACAGCGTTACAAGATCAGCGTTGAGGCGAAGACCTCGGATCTCACGCACCTGGAGGAGACCGTCGTCCGTGGCCGGATTCTCTGGTGCAAAAACCAGAGCGGATCGATCGGAGATTTCGGGATCGACATATCCATGAAGAGCGAGGTGAATGACGTTGTATTGCCCGAGAGGAAGCTGTTTGAAGTTCGTCTCGGTTGCACGATCGCCGAGAAGAATGGTGCTTGGTTTTGGGAGGTCCGTGGCAATTGTCTCGACTTCGTGCTGGCTTTCCGGCAGGGCGACCAGTTCGCGGCGTTCGGGTCCCGAGATAGCCCTTCGCACCCGTCCAAACAGTGTTGACGGGGGCGCGTTAGAAGTCCAGGCTGCAACTCCAACATAGGGAAGATCGTGACGAACGACTTCCTTCGATCGATTCCTCAACACGGTCAACACGGTACCTGAAGGGACGATCGACACCCGGTGCGAAGACAGGATGTATTCTCCAGCATTTACCAGAGCCGCAAATGGCAGAAGGTGAAGCTTTCCATCAGGTACAACAATCAATTCATTCTTGTTCTTAAATTCCGGAATTCCGCCAAGGAGTTCGTCAAAGAGGTGTTGGCCGAAGGGGAGATCCGCTGTTCCTTTCTTGAGGGTCGTCTGGTACTGTCCTGCATCATTTTCCAAAAGGTCTCTCGGAGAAAGGCTGTATCGATGGACGCTGTTTCGGGTAACGGCAAGCGCGTAAGACTGCGGATCGCCCAGCACGTACTCGACCAAGAGTTCCGATTCGCTCAAGTTGCGTTGCAGGTCGCGCAACGAAACTGAAACCGGTGGCGGATCGTTAGACTCTGGATCGGTTCCAAGCTGTTGTTCAGTGCTGTAGATCGCTTCGAGAATGTGAGCCCTGGATGCGGCATCGTCGCTGTTCAGCAATTGGACGTTTAGATTCGTCAGCTGCTGTTCGGCTGCGCTGCGTTCGTGCGGAACAACAATCTCGTGGTGCGCGAGGCCTTGCGCCTCTACGCGCCCCCGGGCGCGCTCGATGGCTCGAAATGCATCATCTACCCGTCCTTGGTTGCTTAAACAGGCGAAGTATCCTGCGTAGACCGTGCCCAGATCATTCAGCAGTTGTCGCTCCACGGTTGGAGTGGGAACCTTACTCAGCAAAGCATCAAAGAGGTCTGCGCTTTTTTCATAGAGATCGGCTGCTGCGCTGGAATTTCCAATTTTTGCCAGGATTTCCGCCTTAATAGCGAGATTCCTTGGAACAAAGTAAAGCTCGTCTGGAATCTTCTTGTTGGCCTCGATCGCCTGATTGATCGCATCCAATGCTGATTGCAGTGCCCCTTCATGCAGATAGGCCTTCGCGAGCAGGCCGTTGACCTGCGTCAACCCACGCCAATAGGAAAGCCGGGTGGCGTATTGGGAAGAAAGCGCGAGATCGGAGACCGCGTGGTCCCATTGCCCCATTCGTTCATACACACCTGCTCGCGTTTGATAGAGCTCATAGAGATGACCGGCTAGATCGTAAGCTGAGACCCGGTGCAGGTCGTCCGCGGCAAGAGACAGCGCCTCGTCGTTTCGCCCAAGACCGCTCAGGGCTTCCACCTTCGCGGCAATGGCAATCGTCGGGTATGCGGCCCCGTGAGTCTTGCCGGCAACTTTAATGGCTTCATCGAGCGGACCAAGAGCCTCTTGGTATTTGTGCCCTTCGACTAAACCGACGCCATACATGCTCGCAAATCGAACATGAGCGCCCGGGTCGAGCGCCTTCGCCACCATCCAGGCCTTTACCACGTCCTTTTTCGCAGTGGTGATATCCCCGAGCAGGTACGCCGCGATTCCTTGTTCACCAACCGCACGCATCCCCAGCAGGTAATGGTGTTGGTGATTCGCCAAAGCCTCCACCTCTGACCAAGTCTGGCGCGCCATGCCGGAGTCATAGTTCACTTCGAGCATCCCAAGGATGGTCAAGATGCGAAGACGAGTTTCCGGGTCTTTCGCTTCTGGCAGTCCGAGATCTGCTCTCAAAGCTGCAATTTGTTCGGGGAAGGAAATCGAGGATTCACTATGCGCCGGCACTTGGCTAACCCTCGCATAGAGTGCCTTCGAGAGCTGATGCCGTCCTGTGAATTCTTCCTCAGCTTGCCGGTATAGGGGCTCTGCCTGGATCCAACTGTTCAGCCATGACAGATCGTCGGCTCGCTCCAGCAGCGCCTCGGGACCATGAGCGATCCACCGCCGGAAGACTTGATACCCGACAATGCTCAACAGGGCGGCAAGAAGCAAACCGGCTGCAATGCGAAGGGTGGGGGAAATTGCAATTCGCATAGCGGGCCGTTCACTTTGGTTCCATACTGCCAGAGCAGCCCTCCCGGAATCAACCGGGCCTGCGTTAAACCTCTGGAAACGTTGGGATTAGATACTTTCGTAACCCGGGAGGGTTCTGCCTTTGATCTGGAAAAAATCCACATTGCAGTTTCGCTTTTTGTTCTCCTATACTGACCCTGTGTTCAACCTCCCACAGACCCGGCAGTGCGACTTCACGATCCGCTGCAAGAAGTGCGGGGAGAATATCCCGGCCCCAGTTGGCACCCTGCCGGACTATTGGATTGCGGCCCGGTGCCCGCTCTGCGGAGAGAAGCGAAGCTACCTTCCGTCGGAGATCTTCCGCGGCAATCTCTCGTACAAATTGGGCCGAAAACCGGTGCGACGCGAGGTGCTTTGATGGGCGAAATGAAGCGGGCCATAGCACGGGAGCGCGAGGCATGGGCGGAGAAGATGCAGGAACAGACACGGATGAAGTCGACGCTGGTCATCGCCGCTGCTATCATTGCGGCGGTCTGTCTGGCCCGGGAACCGGATATAAGTCGCCCTTCTCCCCGCCTGACGGCAGTGGTATCCGAGAGCGTCACCTTGGCGCGAATGATTTTGGATCGCGTGAGCAGATCGTAACGTGGCAATCAGCCCGTCTGCGGGCCACAGGGTTGTGCACCGGACAAGCGCCGTCGACAGGCAAGCACTATTCCCAACGGCGGTCGAAGCGAAATCAGAAGCGCATGGATTGCCGGAATGAAGTTCCGGCTGAGTCGGCCGCCCGCATGGCTTCCAACACCAGCGCCGGAGTTACCGTCATTGGCTCATTGTGGATGGTCTCACCCGCTGCGGAGGCCCGCTTGGCGACCATTTCGAGCAGCTCCTGACTGGGATTGCCAATGCCAATGTCGGCAAATGTGGTGGGAAGGCCAACGCTGTTCGAAAATGCCAGGACTTCCTCGACCACGGATTTTGGCTGGGACTCAAGCATGAGCTGAGCGATGAGCCCGAATGCTACTTTTTCTCCGTGCATGTATCCATGGGTACTTGCTGCGGTCGTGAGACCGTTGTGGATGGCATGGGCGGCGGCAAGCCCGGAAGACTCAAAGCCTAAACCCGAAAGCAGCGTGTTCGCTTCGACCAGGCGTTCGAGCGCTTCGTTGGGTTCCTGGTGCCGCAGCGCCTCGATGGCCGCTACACCCTCCGCGAGCAGCGTCTTGTAGCAAAGTTCAGCTAACGCGAGCGCGCTACGCGTGGAGGCCCCGCCGCGCATATTCTTCGCGCCCGTGTCGGCGCAGGCCTTGGCCTCAAACCATGTGGCCAGAGCATCCCCCATCCCGGCGACCAGATGCCGCGCGGGGCTCCTGGCGATGACCGCTGTGTCCACCAGGACAAGGTCCGGATTGCGTCGGTAGATGCGATATTCTTCCCAAGCTCCGGCGTCGGTGTAGATGACCGAAAGAGCGCTGCACGGGGCATCGCTCGAAGCGATGGTTGGACAGTTCACGACGGGTAGCGAGAGATTCGAGGCGATGGCCCGCGCGGTGTCCAGAACCTTGCCTCCTCCGGCTCCAACGACAATTCGTGCGTTTGCTTCCAGCGCCGCCTGGCATCCTCGCCGGATTTCTGCCGCCGTGCATTCACCGCCGAACGGGTAGATCGCATGTCTCATCCCCACCGCTGCGAAAGTCTTGCTCCAGATCTCCGAGAGCAGGCGGATCGCGCTGCGTCCGGCGACAAGGATGGCCGGCCCGTCAAGCCCGAGACTGCTAATTTCGGCGCCGAGTAGTTCTGTGGCATAGGGGCCCTGCGTGTAGCGGGTGGGAGCGCAGAAGACTTTAAGCATGGGTTCATTACCTGACCGGTAATTTGAACTACCGATTGATGATTAACGCCTGAGTTTTCGTTTAGCCTCTCGTCTGCTGACAAATATACTCCGCGCCGATTTCCACTCGCGCTTCGTTGCTGACGCCTCAATGATGAATCCCGCTGGTATGGTTCGAAGCCTCTGGTGGCCCTATGCATTCATCGTTAACAGGCGGCAGCTCGGCACATTCGCCGTTAAACATGGGCCAAACAACGTACTTATACCGCATTGATCCGAATGCATCGGGTACGGCCGTTCGGGACCTCCTATAATCGCTCGATAGCGAATTGGCATCTTCGACAATAGGGGCGTGAAGAGATGTCCCGTGGAGGTCAATGGATGTCGAAGACAGTTTCGCGATCGAAATTCCCGGTGTCGATGATAATCCCACGGAAGTTGGATCAATATGGACCGAAGAGAATTTCTATAGAGCACCGGCGCGGCGGCAGCCGCCGCGGCAATTCCGGGTTCGCGAGCATTCGCGAAAACACCGATGGCCGATCCCATGGTGGGGATTCAGGTGGGCGCCGTCTCGTTTGTCGACGAAGGCGTAGAAAAGTGCCTGGATGTCTTTCAGCAGGACGGCGGAGTTAACACCCTGTTCATCGCGACTTTCACCTATGGTCGGGGTATCGCCGGACGGCAGGTGCCTGGCCAACCGTTGCCCGACCATGGGAAGCAGGAATATGACACCGACACCTTCCATGGCGGCTGCTACACGAGAGTGGATCCGAAATATTTCGTCAACACAGCATTCAAGGATTTTCGCGCTCCCGATCTGGGTGAATTTGATGTACTCGAGGCGGTTCTTACAGCCGCCAAAAAGCGCGGGTTGAAGACAATTTGCTGGTTTGAGGATGTATTCCGTAAAGATTTGCGAAATATCGATCAACTGCAAGAGAAGGAATTGTCCGGCGAGAACGCCGGCACATGCTGTTTCAACAACCCGAACTATCGCAACTGGCTGCTTGGCATGGTCGAAAACTGGGCTCGACTCTATGAGGTGGACGGAATCATGTGGGGCTCGGAACGTCAGGGTGCATTGGCGAACATGCTGGATGCGCACGCCGGAGGGCCAGGTTCGCCGATGCGCGTCACGTGCTTCTGCGGATTCTGCGAGGACAAAGCGAAGGCGGCCGGGATAAATCCGGAGCGCGCGCGTAAGGGGTTCCTGGAACTTGCCAAATTTGTGGAGTCGAGCCGCCACAGCCAGCGGCCAGCGGATGGGTACTATGTTTCGTTCTGGCGTCTGATGCTCAAATATCCCGAGATGCTCGCATGGGAGATGCTATGGACGCAGAGCCTGCGCGGCACGTATGCAGCAATCTATGCAAAGGTCAAGGAGGTTAAGCCCTCCTTGCAGGTTGGCTGGCACATCTGGCATAACAACTCCTTCAACCCGATCTACCGGGCAGAACAGGATCTCCAGGAGATCGCACCTCATTCCGATTTCCTGAAGATCGTGATCTACAACAACTGCGGTGGAGAACGCCTGGCCAATTACATTCGCAACGTGGGAGCCACGCTGTATGCCGATATTCCCGGGCAGGAATTGTTGGACTTCCATTACAGCGTACTGAACTACGAGGAGAAGCCGCTAGGGGAAATTCCGCTCACCGGGCTTTCGGCCGATTACGTTTCGCGTGAAACCAAACGCGCGCGCGCGGGCCTAGCAGGGACAAAGACACTTCTCTGGCCTGGAATCGACATCGACATTCCGACAGAAACAGGACATAGCCGATGCTCGCCGGAAGGTGTTCGCAATGCAACGCTGGCGGCATTTCAGGGTGGCGCCGACGGTGTAATTCTTTCTCGCAAGTATTCCGAGATGAAACTGGCAAACCTGCGGGGCGCGGGTGCAGCAGTGCGCGATGCAAAACGGACATGACAGATAACAGGCGCCTGCGCGCTCGCCTGCGGTGAACCGGCTGGTCGCTTCCCAAAAATCCCCGAGATGCCAAGGGGGGCGCCAACTCAGGCTGTCGGAATTGTCCATCCCCATGCGTACTGGTTCGGTCGTCGACTTTCCGATTGCAACGACTCAGGAACCTCAATGGCAAGACCGACCGCCGGATCAAATTTCCACTTCATCGGCTCTGGATAGCCGAACATGCTGATTTTGCTGCCCTGCTTCGGCTTTACCGATTGCAAGACCAGGGATTTGCCGGGCCAGTCGAGCGCAAAGCAATACACGGTCCGCTTGTCCTTTGTTCTCGTGAATCGGATTGTTTCACCCTCGCGCCAGTATGCCGCCTCTCTCGGCCGGGTTGCATAAATGCCATCTCCGCAGACACGCAGCCACGCGCCGACCTGTTTGAGTTGCTCGATTGCAACCGGATGAAATCGCCCCATGGCATCCGGTCCGATCCCGACCTGGAAGTTGCCTCCCTTGGCTGCCGTGTCCACGATGTTCCGAACGATCCACTGCGCACCCTTGTAATGCGAGCCATCGGGATCATAGGAGAATCCGCTGGCCAGCGGGTAAATCACCATCCATGGGGTACCCGTGTTCGACTTATCGCCGGGAACGAAACCCTCCGGGGTGTAATAGTCGCCATAATTGCCGATGCCTCGGGCGCGCAACATGACATCGGGCTGCAACCTGCGCAGTTGAAGAATCGTTTCCCGCAATTGAGGCCAAACCTTCGGTCCCAGCCACTGATCCAACGAGAGCATGTGGATCTCTCCGTAATTGGTCAGTAATTCCTCAAGTTGCGCGCGGTGCCGCGCCATCATCCGCATTACTTGCTCCGGAGAAGGATCCGGTGCCGTCCAGGTGATTCTCTTTGACCCGCCAGGTTGAGGATGCCATTCCGGATCGAGCTCTGCCGCGGAAGGGACAACCACTGGATCGTCGGCATACGGCCGGAAATCTGAGTCGTACCAGTCAGGATGGGAGAAATACAGCGAAATGCGCAAACCACGCTTGCGCCCGGCGTCGCACAGTTCCTTGACCACGTCGCGCTTGAACGGAGTTTCCATCATGGAGTAAGCGAGATCGCAATTCTCCAATTGCGGGCTTCCGGGAGCATCCCAGCGAACTCGTTGCTTCACGCGGGTATGCGTGTCGAACATCGAGAAGCCCTCGTGATGCTTGGTGGTGAAGGCGAACATGCGCAGACCGTTTTCGGCGAATAGGGAGGTCCAGGCATCCGCATCGAACCCACTTGGGTTCCAGGTTTTGTACATCTCGTTGTAGCGGGCCCGTTCCGCGTAACCTAGCTCAAGAAATGGCCACGATTCCCGCGTAAACCCGGCGACTGAATACAACCCCCAGTGAATGCGAATGCCGTATTTCATGTCCTGGAAGGCTTCGTAGGCGGCGTCGGAAGCCCATCGATACTCCGGGACAGGTTCGTCCTCGATGTACGAGCGCACCCTTTTATAGTGCGAATCTGTCAGGGGCAAACGGTGTTTCGCCCGCTCGCTCGTGGAATTTTGGGAAACGGCGGCGAACGGACGCAGCAACCGGGCTCCAAGGGCCAGCCCGGCGGTCTGTATCAAGCTTCTTCGTTGCAAGTTCGAACCTCGAATGACGAGACGGACTGATGGTAGCGCGGCGGCCAGGAATCAATGGCCCTTTCCCGGAATCTGCCGGGAGGGCGAGGGGACCGGGAGCGCCTGCATGAACTGCACACTTGTGATGGTGGGAGCCCAATGCTGCTCGATGTATTGAATCACAAGTTCGGTGCCGGCTGCATGAGAAACAAATGGACGCGATGAGGGCTCGTACATGGCATCCGTGAGATCGCGGACAAGAATACAATGAATGCCCCAGCGCGCCAACTGACGGATTCCGAAGCTGCGATTGAGGATGCACATGTTGGCGTGCACGCCCATATAAAACAGGGTGTCGATCCCGCGCTGACGAAGAACGTTATAAATCTCCGTTCCACTGTCGGAAATCACATCGCCGGATGCGATGGTAAGCAGAGGCGTTTCGCGGGTCCAAGCGCGGTGCTCGGAATCTCCCGGAGTATCGCATCCGCCATTGCTGTCGTCGATCGGCAGGGGAGGATCCTGGAGCGGCGCCGTCTGGGGCGGATCGGCATTGGGTGCATTCTGGGCAAGTTTCCTGCCTTCGGAATCCGCGTAGAAGTTCATGGTTTCCGATGGCGCATGAATAATCAGAACTCCGGCCGAACGCGCTTTCCCGAGCAACGGTTCCATGCGCACCGCGATCTGGCCCACCCGCTCTGTCGCACCCCGGCACCAATGTTTATCCCACATATCGGTGATTACGATGGCCGTTTTTCGAGGTGCGAGATTCTGCTCAAACTTAGCTTCCGTCCACGTATCGCTGGCCCCGTACGGCTGAATTTGTTTACGCAGAATCAGTCGCATGTCGGAGCCCCCATCTTCCGCTATAGAACCTGCCGGATGTGCGGCTATGAGCATGAAGAAAAGCAGGCCGGGGATCAGGGAAGATCGCATGTGGGTATCTCAGAATCGTAGGGAAGACTCAAAGCATGGTCAATGAAAAAAGTTGAAGAACAAACGTACTTGCCGTTCTTGCCGGGGCGAGCAGTGGAGTCAAGAGAACTCGGCAATGGGTCCCGAAGATTTGTCACGCTCTGCACCATCCCCCTTGTCTCCATCATCGGAGCAGCGTCACGGTTTTGGGCGCCGCTCAATGGTTTCGGCAGCTCAGGCTCCCTTCGGCTGATCGCGCCGGTTTGAATCGGACATAACCTCCCCTCATCTAACGAGTATCTCGCGGAGGTTCCGTATGCCCCTCGTTGCTCAAAGGCTTAAACACGAAGTTTCATCCTGGCCCGGGATTTCCGTGCTTCCTCATCGGTTCGTGGCGTGGGAATATCGCTTCGGTAAGGCGGAAGTCGGTCATGTTCATTTCTGGGGTGACGTGGACATTCCCTTTCCCCGGCCCGTTCATGACTTCCTCCTTGACCACCGTCTCGCCGACCAGCACCGCTGGGTTCCCGACTCCGGCTGGACAACTTTCCATATCCGCGGCGACGAGGGCGTCGAGCACGCAATTTGGTTGATGCGATTGTCGTACCTTCGATATTCGCTCAAGTCCGCACCCGACCCTGCGCAACTGCTTGAGACCGAGGAGGTGCGCCTTCATCTCAGCCCTGATTTGGTATCCCTGCTCTCCCGGTTCCTTCCGGCAGGAGCGGCTCCTCACAAATCGTTATCCATCCGGCGTAAGAGGTAATCAACACCGGTTGGATCCCTTCTCTCCGTTGCACCACCAGTGGACGGCCTGGATGTTGTCAGGATGATCATCCCTCCACGCCCCTCCCATGCCGCGGGGATTGATGTGGTCTGGAACGATGTCGTCATAATTCGTAAACTGGACCTTGCAGAGAGGGCAAGCACCGTTCTGGGCGACGATCTTCCTGTCGATCAGCTTTCGCATTTCCGCATTGGAGCGGATCTCCCGATATCCGCGCGGATGATGGGGATCGTCGACGCGACGGACGCCAATTTGGCGTGACCGCCTTTCTTTTCGAATGGGTTCTCTGCCGCAGCAAGCCAGAGAGCGATGGATAGGGCACAGCTGATTTCGGCGGATGGATTCCTCCAGTAACGGATTGGGATGTTTCGGATGAAGTGGTCGGGCCACCGTGGACGGGTCAACGGAGAACCGGATGCCGGATCGGGCAGGATCTACCGGTGAGTTTCACAAGCCGGTCGACACCTCAGCCGTTCGAGGGATGCCGGCGCGTAATCCGGTGAGACCTATTCCACAATTTCGGCTGGCTCGCAGAACCCAGCTTGGGCGGGTTCCACTGGGCATTGATTTGCTCGATCAATGAGAGATGTTCCCGAAAGCCGCTGACACCCGCAGTCCCATGGCGTTTTGTGTGCTGGATGTGTGCCTGAGCCGAACGGGTTTGTCACAGAAATCGTTCTGGACAGCGGGATCAGCAGAGCGAACTTGTCGACCGGCTTCTTGTCCCTTGTCGCGTTCATCTGAATCTGACTGATTTCTCGGCACACTTTCTGCACACCGACTGGCTCGCGACAGCGTGACACTCGCAATGAATCCGCTGGCGCTGGCTGATGCCGGATCAGCAGTCTATTCTCGGCGCCGCGCAAGTCTCGCGGTAGCTGAGGATGGACGGCACACATCTCCGAAGCGTAGGGCGTTTTCGGGTACAGATCCTGAAAATCACGCCGAAGTATTA
Organism: uncultured Acidobacteriota bacterium; assembly: GCA_963730805.1. Taxonomy (GTDB): domain Bacteria; phylum Acidobacteriota; class Terriglobia; order Terriglobales; family Acidobacteriaceae; genus Telmatobacter. The sequence goes on from CAVSTL010000010.1 coordinate 435,886, forward strand.
CTCTTGTAAAACGTCCGGATGGTCCACAAACCGCTGGGAAGCATGAAAGCAGAGGCGACGTCCGTAAGAGCAGGACTACGGGAGAGGCGTCGAACGAGAATTGCGCCGCATTACGTCCAGCTTGGGAAGTAGAGCAGCATTTGAATCTATAGTGTTTAGGCGTCTCAGGCGACGAACTGCGTGCACCCAGAATCAACACAATCCAGCCCTTACTGAATTGTGCAGTAAGAAGTGCAGAATCCCTGGAACCCCGCCTGCAACAATCCCCAAGCCCGTCCTGAAGCGTTGTGTTTTGCGCTTTCCCCATCGTGCATAGACGGCCCGAACCGGTGAGGATCACGCTGTCGGCCACCCGTCAAGGTTGCCCCGTGACTATTCACGAAGGAACCAAGTGGAGAAACCCTTTCAAGATGCCCGCCGGAACCGCCTCCAAGTTCGGCTCCACGCAGGCGAAGAGCCGCGCGCATCAGCTTGTTCGAGGCAAACCTGTCCTGGTTCTACGCTCGGCCACGCTTTCGCGCTGTCCGCAGGACTGCGTCTTCAAACGTCTCGCTCAGAGCGGTTGGGAAATTCTTCGCCGTCACTGATCCCCAGACGCCTCGTCGCGGAAGCTCCGACAGATCCAACTCGTCCATCGATCCATGCACGACCGTGAGCAGCCCCTGAAAGGCCTCGCTTATGACGTCCTCTATGCAACGTGGTTTCGTCAACCATCAACGGGCCAAAATCGGCCTCCGTCCGCCTGGGCAACTGCCTTAAACCTACCGCGTTTTGGCGGCGGCGCGCGTTACGATACAGCCCACACTTGGTACTGCAACGCGCACCTGTCGCCCCCTTGGTACGGGACGGATTAGGAGCTCGTCACCGGCACGCAAGCCACGCAGAATCAGTTCGTTATATGATGGGCTTCCGCAACCTGAATAGCGCCAGTTAGCACGCGCGGATCGCACCCGCGCTTCCCTAGGAGCCTTCGCCCCGCTAGCCTGAGCGGCCGGATAGCGGGCCGTGGGCGCGCCATGGCGCTCTAAACCATTTGTGTGGTCCTTTGTTTTCTCTTTGGAATGGTGAGACACTACTACCGGGCCCGAAGACCTGTTTTTGGGCCCAAACCCGGAAGCATCCGGCTACGTTTCGAAGGACTATTCTGGCGTCATGACGAAAGCGATCGCCGCAAGGCGGAAGGGCGACGACTATCAGGCACGTGTTTTCTGGTGCAGACTGCTTGAATTGAGAACGGGCGATTACGTCAGGTCCGTCACCCTGGAGAGTGATAACGTTTCGTTCGTCGATGACGTCGTCGTCAGCTATGAACGCCCCGTTAAAGAACGTGCCACCGGCTGGGATATATACTGCGATCTGCAACAATGCAAATGCCACGTCACCGCCAACGATGCTTTCACCTGGGAGAACCTTCTAGACCCTAAGTTCATTCACGCCGAAGAGTCGATGTTGATGAGACTCTTTAGGGCGTACAAGCAGATGAGTGCTCAATCGAAGCACGGCGAGTTCGTGCTTTCGATAGTCTCCAATTGGAAGTGGCATCCAGACGAATCACATATCGCCACACGTGGCGGAATCTATCATCAGGGATAGTTTCTACGAAGGCGGCGCCAGGTCTAACAACGGTAAAATCCGATCAAAGTGGGCTAAGCACCTCGGAATTCCTGAAGCAGATCTTAAGCCGTTTCTCCAAACGGTTCGCTTCCGACTTGGAATGGAATTGGACGTATGGCATTCCTCTCTTCAGCCACTGCTTAAGCTTGCCGGCCTTAGTGCTTGCGATGTCGCTCATTCATCCTGTGTTTATGACGATCTGGCCTGGAAACTGTTTGCTCAAGGGCGTAACACATTTGATCGCAGCACGTTCGACCTCATGATCCGCTCTGAGAAGCTGCTTGCGCCACAATCCGGCGATCACAGCGAAATCTCGATATGCACTAGACCCGAATTCGCGCGCCGTCCACGCGATCTTCAGGCGCTGCACCTCGACCTTACCGATCTGTTCGATGGCCGCTTTCCCCATTCGCCTTCAGCGTGGGCTAACGAAATTCCGGAGCGAGCGTTGGCTTTTGTTAGTAGTGACGCCTTTCGCGCACTGCCACAACCCGTTCATGTCTTTTTCGACTGTCATCTTAGTATCGCGTTCCTGATGGGGCACCTTCTGGACCCCAAGTATTCGGTCCAGCCCATACCGGCCCAGAAGTCGAGGCAGAGCGGATACGAACTATGGGGCGAGCCTACAGTGTGCTCTCCTGGACCGGCCTGGAATGTGGCCCGGTCTGGCAGTGATACCGCCTGCGAAGCTGTCATTGGCATCTCTGTTACCAACCCTGTTGGAAAACACCTCGACTATTTTCTTGGCACAGCCGGGCTCGATTCGGCACTGAGAATAGATTTCATCCCGTTCAATGGAGTTGGGCCGCGGGCTGTCGTCGATGGGGCCGCCGCTTGGAGTATGGGATACGAGGTCCAAAAGGTGCTCAGAGGGGTGCTTCCGGCGAGCTGTAGTAAGGTCCACATCTTCTTTGCCGGCCCCGCGGCGCTCTCGTACATCCTCGGCAACGCTCTTCGCTACATTGCACCCTCCGTTCAGCTCTATGAACACGACTTTCAAGGTGGCACGGTCGAAAAGCGCTACTATTCCAGCATCTGTTTAAACGCAAAGAAATGAACAACCACTATGGATCTGCCAGAATCCTTTCGCACCTTTCTTTCCGAGATTAGACCGACAAAGAGCCAGAGAGACGACTGCAGGACTGGTCACCAGACGCTCCGTGATCGCCTCAACTCAAATGAAGAGCTTAAACCTCTTCTTGTCGGCGATTTCCTCCAGGGAAGCTATCGTAGGGCGACTGCGGTTCGCCCCAAAGGCAACTTGCGATCTGATGTCGATATCATCGTGGTCACGCGCCTGAACAAGGATAGTTTTCCCGATCCGAATAAGGCGATGGACAAGTTTGTGCCGTTCCTTGAGAAGTACTACAAAGGCAAGTATCAACGCCAAGGACGGTCGTTTGGCATTGAACTGTCCTACGTGGACCTGGACCTGGTCATAACATCCGCACCGTCCGAAGCAGATCAGGCTCTCTACGAGAGTGCAGCTGTCAAAACCGACGCCAGCCCCGAGGACGAAAGCTACTGGCGTTTAACAAAGGCGTGGGCCCCGGCCGCGGACAAGATCGGCGACCCTGGATGGATGCGTAAGGAGGCAGCCGAAGCGGAGTGGAAAACGCAATCGTTGTGGATTCCGAATCGGGAAGCTCAGTGCTGGGATGAGACAAATCCGCTCGAACAGATCAAGTGGACCTGGGCGAAGAACGCAAAGTGTAGCGGTCACTACGTCAACATCGTTAAGGCGTTGAAGTGGTGGCAACGTGTGAAATATGAGGACGACCGGCCAAAGGGTTATCCACTGGAGAGGTTAATTGGAGAGTGCTGCCCGGATGCCACCAAGAGCGCCGCGGAGGGAGTGACGTTGTCACTGGAGAAGATCGTCAACCTTTACGGCACCTACGCTCTGCTCAAACAGGCTCCTGAGATGGCCGACCATGGTGTGCCGAGCCATAACGTCTTCGCACGGATTTCTGGTGACGCGTTTGCCAAATTCTATGAACACGTCAAAGAGGCGGCCGGCATCGCCCGGCAGGCTTTAGATGCGACTGACCGAGTGTCTTCGGCAAACAAGTGGCGCGAGCTGTTCGGAGACAAGTTCCCGCTCTCCGGCGACGGGGATGGCGAAAAAGGCGAAGGTCCTAAAGGCCCCTTCGTGGTCTCTGTAGGCAAATCGCCTACGGGCGATCTTACACCGCGGAAGTATGGATAAGAATCCTGTTCCGGATGTCCCGACCGCGATCCTGGAAGCTTATCGTCTCGTCCTCCAGCACCGCATTGTCGATATCGTCGAGCCGCTCGCGTACTATCCATACAGGGACGCCGCAGCATGGGCATTTGGCTGTTCGGCTTCCGTGCCGGTGCCCAATTCCGAAGGCCTTCCTGGTAAAGCGAAACTAAAGGTTATCATTCGAAGTACCTTTCCATTTTCGCCGCCGGAGATCTTCCCCACGGGCGAGTTCATAGGAGGATTTCCGCATCAAGACGCTGAAACTGGGAAGCTTTGCTTGCTCGAAGACCGCTTGGCGCCGCGAGGGGCCCCAAAGCTGGCGTGCTATCTCGGCTGGGCCATCAAGTGGCTAGCAGATGCCGCGGAGGGGAAACTCCTTCAACTTGGTGACCCATACGAACTTCCTGATTTTAGCCGCAAGCAAATATCAAGTGATGTCCGCGAACCTGTATTTGCGTTTGTCGAGACGGAGGCATCGCTAGACATCTGGTTGCCGCGCCTAAACTCGACAGGTATCGTCGAGTGCGCGGAGGGGCGGGCTTCAACGGTAATAGCCGCGCGACGATTCAGCTCCGACAAGGAACTGATCTGGGAATGCCCGATTTCCGACGACGTTTTGCAGACGAAGAGGATTCGCGGGCGCTGGATTCTTTTGTCTGAGATTCGTTGGGTGCGCCACCGGCCGCCACAGACCTTCGGCGAATTGGCTGAACTTTGCCGGCGAGCCGGCGTCAATCTAATGCGCGTGGTTCGAGAAGCATGGGAAGAGGAGAACGATCCACGGCTGGGCGTACTTGCCATCGGATTTCCAGTTCCTCCAATTGTCGGAGAGCCACCGGTCCAGATTCACTGGCAGGCTTTCTACTTTGCGACGCAGACGGCTGACGCCAAAACCAGACGCGGAAAGCACGCTCGCGGCAAAGAGATCTGGAGAGACCATACGGAGGCGGGTGGTCGCTTCGCACCAGCCCGGCGATTGCCGTGGGCCAAGTCGGCAAACATTTCTTCGCAGGCTTTGTTCGTGCGAGGTGGCATAAGTTCGGCACTCAGATCTACCCGGATTGCCCTTTGCGGGTGCGGAGCCATCGGCAGTCAGGTGGCGGAGATTCTCGTTAGAGGCGGGCTTGCCTCCCTCGATCTTTTCGATCCCGACGTCCTAGAATTTGGTAACCTCACCCGGCACACGCTCGATGGTAGCGCAATAAACCTTGGCAAGGCTGGTGCGATGGCATTCCGCCTCCAGCAAGTAAATCCGTGCGCTCGAATATCAGCCTACGGAGTCGGCGTTCCATTCGACATGAGCAAATCGACTCCGGAGAGAGATGCACTCGAGAAGGCGGAGCTGATAGTAGATTGCACCACGAGTGACGCCGCATTTGAGTGGCTGGATGAATACGTGCAGTCTACTTCGAGGCGATTGATAATGATGTTTATCGACTTTCGAGCCGAGGTACTGACCATTTGCGTCTCTGGTCCGACATCCAGCTGCAGCGGCGTCTATCGAAGCCTGCAGACTGCGATCCGAGCCGGCGAGGCCAGCATCGATCCGGATCAGTATTTTCGTCAGCCCAAGAAGTCAGAGCTCGTGACAGATGGGCCGGGCTGCTGGCACCCTACTTTTCCAGGGGCGGGAAGACATATAGACATGCTGGTCACGGCGGGGATGGATGTGGTTACCCGTTATCTCGCGGACCGTAACACTGCTCTCGGAGTCGTGCTGAAGCGAAACGACTCCCCGACCTTAACAACTTCGCCTGTACCGCTGGTCGAAATCGCATGGTGGAAAGAATACCAGTAGAAGAATCGTTGTCCCGGAACTGGCGATCGTCGTCCGGAGACTATGCCGTGGTGTTGTCGGACGCGTGTATCAGCGAAATGCTGCTGCTTGCGAAGAGACATAACCCAAACGAGGTGGGAACGTCTTTAGTAGGTCGGTATTCTGAGGACGGCTATACGGCGTTTGTCGACCGAGCGGCTCCACTCACGCCGGATTCCCGCGGATCGCGAATGGCGTTCTCGCGCGGCGTTAGTGGGCTGAAAAAGTTCTTCAAAACTCTCGTAACGGCATCCGGTATGCACGCCCACTATGTTGGGGAATGGCACACACACCCCGGGGGGGCACCTTACCCGAGCCATCAGGACGACGAGTCCCAGGGAGCTATTTCTAGAGATCCGAAGACCTGTTGCCCAGAGGTGGTGCTTGTCATCGTCGGCGGCGATATCCTCACGGGTATCAAAGTTGGTGTTTTCGTTTACTCGCGCCAGCGCGGGCGGATCGACTTACATCCGGAGAGACGTTGAGGGCCTCCGGGGCCTGACGCCGCGGAGGCAGCGACTATCTTCTCCCTGCGAAGCTGTGTGAGTTTTCAGTAAGGCTGCGAAGGGCCGCAGGATTTACGATTTCTTTCGGGCCAGAAGGCGTCGGACAGAAGTTCTGCCGATGCCGAGTTGCCTGGCGATCGCGGGTTTGCTGATTCCGTCGCGAAACAACCTCCGCGCATCGACAGCCACAACGGCCGGCAGTGGCGGGCGGGCGAGGCGTTTGCCGTTTACCCAGGCTGCGGGCATCATCGAGTCCGGCGCGAACGCGCTCGCGCAGGATGTCGCGTTCGAAGGCCGCGAACACAGCGAGCAATCCGGCCATGGCGCGGCCAACTGGTTTGTGAAGTCCAGCGCTTCAGCGGCTTCGGTCAGGGGCACGAAGCCGACTCCCAACTCAGTCAGTTCCTGCAGCGTGGAAACCAGGTCCCCAACGGAATGGCCCCGGCGATCCAGCCGCCACACCAACACCATGTCGTTCTGTCTTCGTCGCGCGGCATTGATGAGTTGCCGTTGCTCACGCTGCGACACACCGGAACCAACTTTCTTCACCTGCGAGACGACCGCCCATTCGCGTTTTGCGGCGTAATCGCGAAGCGCGCGGATCTGCATCGGCAATGTCTGTTGGTCGAGCGTTGACACGCGGGCGTAGATCCCCACCCGCAACATTCTCGCTGGTTGCGTGCCTGGCCTAAGACCCTGGTCGATTCCGGTTTCGAAAACGTGGGTTTGGCGGGCATTTCCGAAGTGTAGGCCAGCCTGGCCGAAGCTATCCTTTTCAGCCAGATCGCCTTCATCATACCTCGGCAGTGCGCGACAGACCAATCGCGATAGTTCCATGGCATCCATTTCCGAAGAGCGGGAGGCCAGTTCCCGGGCATGGCGTTTTGACTCGATCAGCTAGTCGAAGGAGTTTGCGCCGCACAACGGCAGGTGTGGATCAGGCTCAGCGTCCGAAACGATGACTCGTTCACTTGTTATCAAACATGTGGAGTGCCGTAACCCCACCGGGCGCGGCAACGAAGCTGAGCGGCCCGAATGACTACGGCGGGCGGAGTGCGACCCCCATCCTCACGTGTAGGATGTCATCAGCGCAACATGAGAGATGCGGGACACAAGGAAGTTTCTGCTTGCCGCAAGCAAGGGCGAGCACAACCAGGTTGATCCGGACCTTGTTCCCGGATGGGACTACGCCAAGCTATCGAGAGTGGCAGGATACTGCCATCAACGAGGTTTCATTGAAAGCAGCGAGGTCACTAACCTCGATTCTCCGCACCCCGAATACTTGGTCCTCGGTTTAACAGTCGACGGTGAAGACTGGCTGCGGGAACATTCGTTGTGGTCTCGTACATCACGTCGTACGAAAGCGCTGCTGGTGCTACTCTTCACAGCAACTGGGGGAACGCTGGTTAGCCTGGTCGTGTCGCAATGGCAGGCTATTCGGGATTGGTTTGCTCATTTACTTGGCCACCTGAGTCATTGACGTCTACGTACCTCTCCCCGTTCGTGTTGCACGTCGGTTCCCGTCGTGACTCAGCTTCTCAAGAACAGTTAGCGCCCAGGGTGAGCCGCTGCTCGTCGATACCGTTGATCCAGGACTTCTCGCCCAGGAGCAGCCATTAGAACTGTTCCTCCGGCGTCGCCTGCCCGGCAATGATGATCTTGTCGCCCATAATGGTGATCGTCGGCGCGGCGGGGAAGCCCACGATGGTGGTGTTGGTGTAGGACTTGGGTTCGCGCACTGGGTCTCGCAAGGTTTTGAAGAGTTGTGCAGGTATGTTTCAGAGTTCAAACGCGGCTCGGAATTCCGCACACAACGAGCACACCGGGTTCCGAGGAGGTCAGGTTCTAACGGCGTTCCAGCCGGCTGCCATTGATCGGGCGACTCAATGTCCCGGAATGCCGCAGTGCTCCCGGTTATGGCGGCATTCCTGACCCGCAAGACTCCCTCACTGCAGCTTTCGGCCGCAGATGTTATCCATTCCCCAAAATCTCGTCTCAGGTGGTAGGCTTGACGTAATTTTCCGCTAGCTAATCATCTTATGCGCTATTGGTGGGTCAATCAGAATCAGACGTTCCGCCAGGAAATCGCCGGCGGCTACCTCTGGTCTCCCAAACGCAACGCCAATGGCGCCCGAAACCGCTTCTATGAGTCGATGCGCGAGGTTTCCCCTGGCGATATCGTCTTTTCCTTTGTCGACACCAGAATTGTGGCGATCGGGCTTGCCATGTCCTACTGTTGGGAATGCCCGAAACCGGCAGAATTCGGCTCGGCCGGGCAATATTGGGAGAATGTCGGCTGGCGGATCAGCGTGTCCTTCACCCCACTACTGAACAAGGTGCGACCGAAGGACCACATGGTTTCGTTGAGTCCTGTTCTGCCCAGCCGCTACTCTCCTCTCCAGTCAAACGGGAATGGCAATCAGGCACTCTATTTGACCGAACTCTCCATGGATTTCGCGGAGGTTCTTGGAGGCCTGATCGGCCAAGAGGCCCGCGCACTGACGTCGCCGGTCTCAGAGGCAAGCATTGATAGCGCCCACTGGAAGTTCGCCGGTGACGACCTTGACGTCTGGGAGCATCGGCTCGAGGAACAAATTCAAACTGATTCCTCAGTCAGGGAGACTGATCGAGAGGCCCTGATCCGGGCGCGCTGCGGCCAAGGGCTGTTCAAACAGCGTGTACTGCGCATTGAACACCGATGCCGGATCACCGGCGTGAGTAATCTGACTCACCTGATCGCCAGCCACTGCAAGCCCTGGCGCGATTCCTCTAATGAAGAGCGCTTGGACGGGGAAAACGGCCTGCTGTTGACGCCGAGCATCGACCATCTGTTTGACCGGGGATTTATCGGCTTCGAGAACTCCGGGGAGCTGATCATCTCACCCGTTGCCCACCGACCTTCCTTACAAAGGATGGGTATCGAGACGGAACATCGGGCCAACGTTGGGGCTTTCACCGATGGTCAGAAGCACTTCCTTGAATTTCACCGCAATTCTGTGTTGCTGAGGGCAAGTCGATGAAGTCGTGCCCATTCTGCGATTTGGAACCGTCCAGAATCATCGCCGCATCCAAATACGCGATCGCATTCCCCGACGGATTCCCGCTGACCGAAGGTCATACCCTTGTCGTTCCGCGCCAGCACGTGGACAGCATTTATGCTCTGCCATCCGAAGAATATGCAGACCTTTGGGCATTCGTGGCGGAAGTGAGGCTTTTGCTTGCAAGAGAACTGGATGTGAACGCATTCAACGTCGGAGTGAATGATGGAATCGCCGCCGGTCAGACAATTGAGCACGCTCACATTCACGTGATTCCAAGACGGAAAGGTGACGTTGATGACCCCCGAGGCGGAATTCGTCACATCATTCCCGACAAGGCCCGGTATTGGAGCGCACATTAGATGGTTCCATCGGCAGAAGAACAGGTTCAGTTTTTATTGAAGGTCCAGCGTTTGCTCGGCGAGGGCCTGTTCACCGCAACCTATAAATACGCGCTCCTAATGGCTCTGTCGGATTTATCCGTCGAACGCGGCGATGACTCCGGGGCGTCGCTGGAGCTTGATACCGATCAAATTGCGGAAAAATTCGTTGAGTACTATTGGCGCCAGACGCTGCCCTTTCCAGGCGCGGACACACTGCGCCAGAACACGGGCAAGCCCCCGGTGGTCGTGACATTACTTCTCCAAGCGCGCAGCAAATACCGCGATTCCGTCGCAGCCGCACAGCGTGATCGCACTGCGTGGCAGTCGCTGATTCGACAGGTCGCGGACAACATTCGTGCAATGCCACTGAGATACCTCCAGAATGTCGGCAAAGAACGTCTGATGTTCCTTTACGATGTGCCGGCCGGAGTAGCTCCGCGAAGAATCTGTCTATTTCCTGGAGTGGCATTCTGTTTTCGGCGCTTTCATGGCTTGATTGCCGAGCTGGTCCAAGCGGCGTGGGCCAAGTGGGTGCGGCAACAGAACCTTGCGTTCATTGGTGAATCGGCGGATCTCCACGAGTTCCTATTTGGAGCAAGGAGAGCCGCACTCCTGATCGTGCAGGCTCCGTTGCGAGAGGTTCAAGGAAATCTTTGCTTTTACTGTCGCAAGCCAATGCCAGCGCAAGTTGATGTTGATCATTTTGTGCCTTGGGCCCTTTATCCCCTAGACCTGGGCCACAACTTCGTTGTCGCCCATCGAAAATGCAATTCGGAAAAGCGCGATCGTCTCGCATCCGAAGAACACCTGAGCGCGTGGGTCGAGCGAAACCGTACCGTCGGCGATGGCTTGGCTACGGAGTTCAATAGGCTCGGCGTAATTTATAACCTGCGCTCGACAATCTGCATTGCCCATTGGGCATACAGCCGTGCCGCGACCACCTCAGGCCTCACCTGGCAGGACGCCGAAACGCTCATTCCCCTGCGCGGAGAGTGGAACCAGCTCTTGGCTCAATAGTCGCGCGCTGTCGACAGACTTGGCTTATCTACCGAAACACGTTGTATGCATGGAATTCCAGGTTTTCGGTGCTTGCCTTCGCCCACGGCTCGATCGGCTCCCGAATTCGAGAACCTTCCAGCGCGTAATAATTCTTGCCGTTCTCAAACTCTTCCTTTATCCGCTTGCTGACAACTACGCAGCGATTCGCGGGATCAACTGTGAGATAGCCCTCGTCAAAGAGCCGGTGAAGATCACTGCGTAGCAGCAACCCGTTCGGAACTTCGTGCCGCTGCACCATCGTATAAGGCTTGATGTGAGCTGCATCCAGAACGGGGAGGGTTCGCTCGCCCGTGATCGCGCAACGACGCTGGTACACTTCGGTCACCAGGACTCGGAATAGTCCCTGGCCGAGACGTGGCAGCACGATCTGTGGCTTGCCATATCCGTTCGATTCCACCGCAGCAAGGGCGGCGGTACCGCTTTGCAGCTGGGCGGGCGCTTCTTTCTGAAGTCGCTCTCGGACCGCATTCCATAGCTCCCGTCCCACCCCACTCTCAGAGTCATATCCCTTGCCCTGAACCGTGTTCAGTTTGAAGTCGTCTGGACAAGGAATCCAGTCGTTCTTTGGCCAAAAGAATGGCTCGGCAAGCATGATGCATCCGATATTCGGATTCTCATCAGCCAGAATCGGAGTGCGGCGGTAAAAGGCAATCCGCTGGCGCATTTCCAACAAGGAACGAACACCATTCGCTTCCCTGAATGTGTTCCATGCCATGTTGACCGGAAGCTGATGGAAGCGGACAAAGAATCCGCCACCTGCGATGAAATTGAGAGGGGCGTGGAGTTTGAACAGCAACAGTTCGCCGGGTTGAAGCGCCCTGAAAGCAGCTTCCGGCGAAGGCCGCCAGAAATTCACCTCATCCACGCGATGTGAAGACGCGTGACGAGAGAACCACTCGTTATCGGTGACTGCAACGAACAGGCGCATTTGGGTGGACAACGCAGTATACAGCGCTTCTGATTTGCCGGAAGACGTGAAGCTAGGTCAGAAGGCCCTCAAAATCCGGTGTCACCGAACCATTTTGCCGCTGTCGCATGCATTCTATTGAGAAATATAGGGCTTTCATCCAGGTCATGGTTGGGCTGGCGATCGCCATCCACCGATTCACTTCCGTGAGATTGCCGCTGATTTCATTGCTGAGGGTTTTGGCTTCGGCCAGGACTCGTTCAGCCCTGTCCGTGAATTGCGCAGCCGACTCGCCCGGTCTAATATTGGCGTTCTTGTTGCGCCCAATCATGGCCTGAACATATCGTGCGAGCGTAACCGGCGCTGTGAGCGCAAACACAGCGCCCGCTCGGTAAAGGCTCGCGACGCTCAGAGCACCCGTAGGTGTGATCCCCGCCGCACTTCTGCACCTGGCACTTGTTCGTCCTGAACGGCCGCTGCTTTTATGGCTTCAGCATTCGGCCGTTTCTCCTGAACTGAAGATTCCAGGGCCATCGCAAGCTCGTCCGGAAGCAAGGAAAGAATGGTCTGCCAAACAGTACCGTCAATTCGCGCATCGATCCGACTGTAGCACCATGGCAACGCCGCCTCGTTGGTGATCCGAACCGAATCCTGACTGTTTTTCTGCACACGTAACGTGAACTGTTGTCCTTCGATCTTCTTGAGATCTCGGCTTAGCAAATAGTAGAGGACCATGTTTTTGGTGCGTTCCACTTTGCCAGCGGCGGCGCGGGCGCGATCACTCAACCGCGCAGCCTCGCTCCGACAGAACTGTTCGCGGGCTTCCATCATCCGTAAGAATCGCCCGATCCGGTCCACTTTCTCGCCGTGCGCCTCGCAGAACTGGTGGAACCTGGCCACGAGATCTTCCGAAGGATCGCCGCCAGCCTCAACTTGCTCCTCCATCCGTTCGAGCAGAGAATCCAGTTCCATATCAATATCAAACAATGAGCTTGCTTCGGCAATCGTTGCCATACTCCGTCTCCTTCTGAATCGTTCCCATATTCTTGTCGGCCAACTACGCCGCGGCTTTCTGCCGTACCCAAAGCGCGCGCGCAGCCTGGTATGCCAATCTGTCGGCTAGGGTCTGATCGCGATGACCGTTGTGACCCCGCAGCCAGGTCCAGCGAACACAAAGCCGAGCATTCAACGCGAGCAATTCCGTCCATAGTTGTCGGTTTTGCAATGGACTGCCACGCCGGTTCCGCCAACCGTGGCGTTGCCAGCGCAGAACGAAGTTGCGCATCCCGTAGATCAGGAATTCGGAGTCGGAATGGAGCTCGACATGCGCTCGGTCGGGGAGTGGCCGGAGGGCGTGGATAGCAGCCACCAACTCCATCTCCGAGACGGTGGTCCAGGGACAGGCCCCGTACGATTCCCAGCGCTTGGGTCCATGGACGACCACGATCCCCCAGCCGCCCGGTCCCGGATTCCCGATGGCCGAACCGTCGGTGAAAATGCGATACATCTGATACACGAAGAGCCTCCGTCGCCGCGCACGACGTGCGAGCGTTTGGAATTTGGTTGTTGAGGGAAAGGGAAGCAAAGAGCAATGCAGGCTGAGGATCAGACGGCCTGCATTAGAATGACCTCGCCGAACGGCGCCTGCCTGCCACCGGTAGAAGCCCAGAGCACCGGGTACTCTGGCGCTGAGGATGGGAACGATCCGTACAGATCGGTCAGAAACACCAGGCACTGCGGCAGGATTCCCTGTTCTTCGAGCCATTCAAAGCACGGGCCGAAGGCTGTCCCTCCCCCGCCGACGGGATTGAGGTGAATCCGTTCTCCGGCCCCGTAAGTATCCACCCGATGGACGGCGGCGTCGAAGTAGAGGACATACACGCGTTGCGGCCGCTGTCCTTCGAGAATCGAACGAGCCTCGGCCTCGAACAGCCCCAATTGCCGTGTGCTGATGGAACCGGAGCAATCGACAGCAATCGCGACCTCTCCGACTCCCTCGCGAACGACTCCAGGCAGATAGACTCCGTTCCAGAGATGGCGGCGGTTGGGCCGCATCCAGCTGTAGTCTGCCGGTGTGGTAAGGGACCAGGACCGGCGCAACATTTCCCGCCAGTCGACCGCCGCTTCGGCGGCACCATCGAGCGTCCGTTGAAGCCCTGCCGGAACCTTGCCGGCCTGTTGGGCAACCGTCATCGCTTGGTTGACAGCGATGTTCCATTCGCGCGTCTGTTCCTGAGCGCCGGATCCCTCATCGTCCGCTTCGGGCGCATCGAGGACCTGGCCGATACCCCCATCCGTGTCGGGGGCCGACGTTTCGTCCCGGTCATCGTCTTGCTCAGGCGCCGTCGGAGTAGCATGGCCATCGCCGCCCCCGGGTGTCTGATCCTCGCCGCCCGACTCTTCCTCTGATTTCGGTTCCGTTTCGAGAAGGTTGTAGATTTGCTCCGCGCTCATTCCCCGTAAGCGATTCTCGAGGAGAACACCCTCCGGCAGGCTGAGCCCCGCCTCCAGCAGCAAGGGATTGATGGCGTAGTCGCAGGCCACGTTCCAGCGCTTCGGATCGCGGCCTGAACGCCGCACATGATGATGAAGGGCCGGGTGCATAACCTCATGAGCCAGTGTCCCGGCCAAGGTGGCGGCCGTGAGCGTTTCGACAAACTCGGGATTGTAGTAGAGCGAGATGCCGTCCGTGGCCATGGTCTTGACGGATCGACTTTCCTGTCCCTTCAATCGAAACAGGAGCGATCCGAAGAATGGGTGATCGAGTACCAGAGCCGTACGGGCCTTCTGGATACGAAGAGATGTGGGCGTGTTGTTGTTGTTGTGTGTCACTACAGCCATAAATTGCCGGACCTCCAATCATAAGTTGGCCGGAATTCGTGGATTTTCAGTGGAACCCTGTGGCTAAAGTTTTGGAATTCCACGGATAAGTTGGCCGCGAGTTCCGCTCTTCAAGCAAAACTCGGCCATGAATGCTGTCTCGCTCTTCGCGGAAATTGCCATGCGATTGGAGAGATTGCCGATACTCGTGAGTATCCGTCGTAGCAGCGGGCTTTATCCCCTCTCGTCAAGAGGAACTCGTCGCTCAGTACCCGATAGGGAAATTGGAGTGGGACATCTAACTTTCCGCAAAGGCTAGAGTGGCCGGTGATCCGCGACGAGTATAGTTTTTCGTGGACGAATAAATGGGCGGGATTTGGCACAAATCCAGAATCCATCCCGGGCGACATGGGCGTTTTTCGGGAGTAATCCTGATATGCGAGCGCAATCTGCGCTGGATGAGTGAGCTGGCCTGTTCTCGCAAACCGAAAACGTCTCAGACGCGTGGTTCCGAGAAGCCGACGAATCAGGGTGTTGATTAGCGGAGGTCGACCTCTTTACCTCTGCCTTTCTTCTTCGAATTCAGCGGCGCAGTGTTGAAAGTGGTGATCTTTTTGAGCTCCGCCTCAGCGTGCTTCGCAGCTGCCTTAAGCGTTTTCTCTTCTGCAAGAAACCATGCGCCTATCGTCGCGTTCATCAGGGCCAACGTGATGCCGGCGAGCAATCTCACCCTGAGATCGTCGCGTCGGGCATTCCGTTCACGTGAGGCGAAGGCTTCGGCGACGGCGTCCTCAACCAGATGCTTCCTGGAGAGATAAGCCTGCCGCGCTGTTGGGTGACTCGTCGAAATGGCAATGAGTTGCCGCGCACGCGCTTCAGGCTGCTCGTTGTAGTGCACCCCGGCGAGCAGAGTCTCGTGGATCACTTCCAGATCGGTGGATTCTTGCGGTGCACTTCGGATAGCCGCAACCAGAACTGCGCCGTATTCCATGACGCTTCTGGCCAGGAGATCATCCTTGGTAGCGAAGTAGCGGAAGAAGGAGCGCTTGGAGATGCCAGCTGCTTCAGCGATCTCTGCCACATCCGTCTGGTCGAAGCCCTTCTTTTCGAACAGCGCGATCGCCGCATCCAGAATGGCGTTCCTTACCAGTTCCTGCTTTCGGGACTTCAGGTCTCTCTTCGCGCCGGTGAAGATTCCACGCCGGTCGTCATCGCCATCCGTCGGCTCGATGCCAGGCACGTCAAAACGTATCCCGCTCGTACCTTTCATGCGCATGACCCTCTCGATTACCTTACCGTGACCCGCATGGAGGCAAGGTTCTGAACCAGGCCAAAAGGCGTGTTCGCTTCGCCATCGCGCTGGGCTGTGACCCTGAATACAGGGAAGTAGGTTCCCGGACGAACGAAGCGATGCACCTCTTTGAAAGCGGACTCATGACCAATCGAGACCGGCTGCGCCGTGAAATGGCCATCGCCTTCGAAATCCCACTCGACCTTTACGATCCTGCCGGCAGAAGGCGGTGTCTGAGCCTTCGCCCAAAAAGTAATGTCCGTTCCTTTCTTAACCAGGGCTGTGGGATGGGAGGATGCTTCCGATGTTCTGCCGACGCCTAATGTGACGACGGGCTGAATGCCGGCGCGCAGCTCCGCCTCAGGCGCAAGTTGCACCTGGTCGTCGGCGTCGATGCGATAGTTGGTGCTCTCCGCCGGCGGAATGCCCTCGGCAACCCATGCGTCCAGATCCAGCAGCGCCTGCTGTACCTCTCCGAGGTAGCTTACGATGTGGTCGGCGACGTGAGCAGAATGCTCGAAGGCAACACCGGCACTCAGGCCCGCAATATCCGGGCCATGATCGGCGTTGTCCATATACCAAAGCCGAAAGCTGCCGGACAGGTCACCCAACGCGGCTTGCGCCTGCTGCCGATACCAGTCCGCTGACCACGGGTAGGCTGAAACATCCAGAACCGACTCCGCCATGACCATCTTTCCGTGGAATCGCCCGCTCGCCGCCGACCCGGCGCTTGACGCATTCAAGCATCGGACCGATCATCACGCTGCGCTGCGGATATAGCGGAGCACCGTCCTTCTTTACATACTGATCCCAACCGTACTGGTGCGGCGTTGGTACCTGGTGGCGCGAGTAGTACTGCAACGCGATAGCCCATGAGTTGTCCAGCCGGGCCGCGGTTCCCGCAGTGATTCCCGATGCACTCACGACCTTGACTTTGCTGCCTTCGATTCCAGTGATCACGATCGATTGCCCAGCCTTCGGACCGTCCTTAATCAGCAAGTCACCGTTCAGCAGATCCTTTGACGGCTCCACGCCAAGCACAAGTTCGTTGCCCTCGCCAACGTTCTTGACCGTCGTGTCCTGACGAACCCGCGCAGCCTGAACCGATGGCTCGCTCCCCTCATATCCCGGTTTGCTCCAGAAATCCTCCATATAGCTCGGGTCGATGGCGCGGACTGCACCTTCCACAGCCCAAAACCCGCCGCCATTCAGGGTGGCATATTGCCACCAGCCCCTCAGGGGAAATCCAAGTCGAGTCACTTCTTTCAGCGTGTCCCGCTGCTCGGCACTCAGCCCCGCAAATGGATCGCCGCTTCCACCCGGCGCTACGGCATCGGCTATCTGTGGCAGCTTGTCACGCAGCACCCGCAACGCCAGTAGTTGCGACGCCATAAAGTTGGGGATCGCATTTGGCACGCCGAACACCATGGGCACCGCTCCATCCCACACGCCGCTGGTGTTCTCCATTGAGCCCACGGTCTGGTACGCGCCTCCGCTTGCCCCGTAAATGTAGCCACGCGGTCGGGTGCTCGACTCGTACATCTCGAGGGCAATGAGGCGAGAGTATTTGGCGGCTGCGGCATTCGTGCGGTATGCCGCCAGCGCTCCGCCTGCAGGTACGCCACCCGCGTTGTTTGTCGACACCACATAAGCACCGCTCGACAGCGCGAACACCACTGAGCAGGTTGACGTACCGATCTCTGGACAGCCGGGTGCGGCATCTTCCACGCCGATGGTTGGATAAGTCGTCTGGAAGAAACGGCCTTTATACTTCTCTGCCGCTGGGAAATAGAAAGAAAACCGGGCTTTGGTTCCGCTGAAGCCGCCATGAACGTACATAAAACTGACCGAAACTCCGGAAGCTTCGTCGGTTAGGGTGCCGGGCTTCCGCTCATCGACGTATGGCTTGCTCAACTCTGGATCGTTACAGTTCTCGGTGATGAATAGCGGGCCACCGACTGACTGCGCCGCGCAGGCAGATGTGACCGGTTGCTCTTGAGCCACCGCGCTGGCACTTTCTGGAACGACTGCAAGGCCCAACCCGAAGGCGAGGAATAGCGAAGAAATTCGAATGCTCCAACGCGTTTGGATTTGTATCGTCGCGCAGTCAGCGTTGCGGACAGACCTTTCACTACGGCGACCATGTTCCACTTCGACACCTCTCCTCAGGCACCCAGTGCTCTGCAGACTATTCTGATGGCACTCAATGCCATTGTCAACATGCAATGCCAAAATGACAATTATTGAGCCGTTGACGGAAGAGCAGGTAGAACCTTTTCAGCATCACCTGCGCAAACAGCAGTTCCCGAATGGGTCCTCAAACACGCATCTCGTCCGGCTTTTCAAATGGTGATATCAACAAGTCGCTCACCGAGCTTGGATCGAAACCGAAAAGTCGGGATTTCGCAAGGTTTTCGTTGTCTGAGCGGCATGCGGAACCATGTGATTTGGCCCGTGGACAATGTCGACTGCACCCTGACCATCTTGCGCGAGAAGTTCGAATTCAATGAGTGGGGATCTTGAAGATCGTAGCAATTGTCCAGGTCGGAATCTACTCGTAGCGAAGGGCCTCCAGGGGATCGACATTGCGCGCGCGGCGCACTGGTACCCAGCACGCCAAGAGCCCGACTGCGAGAAACAGCGCTCCTACAGACACGAGGGTCAATGGATCACCAGGTTGAATCTCAAACAGGAAGGATCTCAGCACGCGGGATAGAACCAGTGCCAGTATTGCGCCGACCAGAACACCTCCTGCGATTAAGCGAAAGCCTTCGCCGAAGATCAGTCTGCTAATGTCTTTCTGTTGCGCACCGACAGCACTGCGGATTGCCAACTCGCGCCGTCGCGATGCCACCGACAAAGAGAGGACTCCATAGATTCCCACGAGAGTCAGAATGCTTGCGACGGCGGAAAAGCCTGCGAGGAGATTCATGGCAAAGGTTCGCGATGCCAATGAGTCGTCGCGAATCTGTTCGAGCGTCTTCACATTCTCAATAGCAGCCGTTGGATCAACCGAGCGCAAGGCGCGTTCCACCTCGACGATGACGGCGCGCGGATCGGCGGCTGTTCGGACGACAAGGTGCTTTGAAAACGCCTGGGCCTGCCAGAGCGGGAGATAGACTTCCGGGGATGCTCTGTGCGTGAGGTCGTCGGTGCGACCACTTGCGATTTCGCCGACGATTTCGATGCCTGGTTTGTCGCGGTCGCCGAACCAGATTTTTCGCCCGACGGCATTGCTATTGCGGAAGAAGCGCTGAGCAAACGCTTCGTTCACGATGGCAACCTTCGCCGCTTTGTCATCGTCTGTCGATCGGAATTGACGGCCATTAAGCACGGCCATGCCCATCAGGTTGAAGTAGTCAGGGGTGACAGCGCGCAGGGGCAATCCGGGCTTGTCACTCTCCTTGAGTGGCGGAGGCTGCCCTTCGATGTCCATAATCGCCGGCCAACTGTTACCGGTAAGGGGTACTCCCCAGGCAAAGGCCGCGTTCTGCACGCCGGGGAGTGCGGCGACACGTTCGAGCGCCTGGCGATGAAAGCTGCCCCAAGTATCCCGGTTTTGCACGTCTGTGACGCTCATGGTCAGGATTTTTTCCATGTTGTAGCCGGACGGCACCGACGCGATCTTGGCCATGGTACGGATCAGAAGTCCGGCGCCCACCAGGAGAGCCAGTGTGAGCGCGGTCTGCAACATGGTGACTCCCTGAAGCAGGCGACGCTCGCCGACGGCTGCGGTTCCTTTTGGGCCAGCGTTCTTGAGCACTTCCATCGGATCCATCCGAAGAGCTCGGAGCGCTGGGAAGGCTCCTGCGAAGAAGGCGGAGAGCAATGCAGCTCCAAGGGCCCAGCCTAGAACTGTCCAACCTGTCGTTACTCCGTCGAGCCGGGGGACAGCGTGTCCCGCGATCAGGGTGAAGAGCTTCACGGCGCCGATGGCGAGTGCGACGCCAAGCACACCGCCGAGAGCAGCAAGCAACAAGCTCTCGAGCAGGACCTGCCTGAGCAGGGCTATACGGCCCATTCCCATTGCGCTGCGGACGGCATATTCCTGTTGCCTTTGCAGTCCTCGCACGAGGAGGAGAGCGGCGGCATTTCCGCATGCGATGAGGAGCACCAGAGCCGCTGCACCCAGCAGAGGCAAGAGGATGCGTTTGCCGTCGCGGTTCATTTCGTCTGTGAGGGACTGCAGTCGCGGCACAAAGCCCTCATACTTCTTCTCGGTGTGCGCTTCTCTGGCTGCGAGTACGGCCAGTTCCTGCTGCGCCTGCTGTTGAGTCGTGCCATCGCGGAGACGAGCAACTACGTTCCAATCGGGTTCCTTCAGATTTTTGGGTTCGGGTTCCGCGGGGATCCAAAAGTCGACTTTGGCGTTGACGTCGTAGTTCGGCTCTTTCGATGCGCCGGGTGATGGGAGGAAGCGCACATCCGGCTGCATCACGCCGATCACTGTGGGGGCAACCTCCCAGCGGCTAATGCGCACGGTCCTGCCGATGATCTGGGGATCTCCGCCAAACTCGCGCTGCCAGAACTCATAGCCGAGCATGATTTCTTTTGTCGGCCCCTGCTGGAAGTCGACTTCGGCGAAGCCGCGTCCTGCCGACGGGCGGAGACCCATAACGTGCATGTAGTCTCTGGTGACCACCATTCCCTGCATGGAGTGGCTGCCGTCATTGTGAATCAGGAAATTAAAGGTCCAATCGTATCCGGCGATTCCCTGAAGCGATTTCGCTTCGTTGCCCCAATTCATCCACTGTTCGGCCGGCCAGCCGCGCGGTCGCTCCAAGTCTTTTCCATCGGTGCGCGCAGTTGGAACGAGCATGAGCTGGCCGGGGTTTTGATAGGGAGGTGGCGTGAGCAACACGCCCTGGATCAAGCTGAAGATTGCAGAAGTTGCGCCGATTCCCAGCGCCAGAGTAAGCGCTGCGATGAGACTAAAGGCAGGCTGCTTGAACAGCATGCGAATTGCAAATCGCAACTCCTGCAATGTGGGCCTCCGATTCTGCTCGTAAACACCGGTGTAACGTGGAGCAGAGAAGCGAGTGCTCGATAGGCGAGCGGATCTCTAATCCGTCAGACAATGGAACCCCGGCTCGGTTAGGAAATAATTTTCGGTCAACGCTCGGTACGGGTCCTGGGAGTCTTGCGACTTCGGTGTGGCGATTATAAGTAGTCGGAACCATAAAGATGAGTGGCGAAGGCGTGCAGTTCGTCACATTTCTCGAGGTTCGAAGCCGGCGGATTCAAGGACGGAGCGGATTTGTCCCCATATGTCGGCGTGGCGACTGGAATCTCGCGACCTGTTCTCTTGGATGAGGGTCTCCGTCGCAATGGGCGTTTGTGGGGAGTAATCCCGACAATCGCGCTTAACAGGGTGTCTACGAGTGCGTTGCCCTGTTACCGGCAATCGACGATTGGCGTCAGGCACTTTCAGTTTTCAAAAAATACGCTGAGTATGCCTTGACCTTCTACATGTCCACGTATATATGTAGAAGAAATAGGCATGAAAAAGGAAAACAAATTCGATCTCCCCCAAGGAACTCTCGACCTGCTCATCATGAGGGTAGTGTCGCTGGGCCCCATCCACGGTTATGCCATCGCCCAGCGAATTCAGCAAATGTCGCGCGAGGCTCTGCAGGTTCAGCAGGGATCGCTCTACCCTGCACTGCACCGCCTCGAATACAAGAAATTTCTGATGGCCAAATGGCAGCAAACCGAGACGGGTCGTGAGGCCAAGTTCTATGAGCTCACCGCTAGAGGCCTGGCCTATCTCAAAGACGAAACCGAGAACTGGAAGCGACTCACAGATGTCGTTGCTCTCATCCTCAAGGGGACTCTGGAGGGAATCTCATGAGCTGGCTTTGGCGGCTATTCTCCCGCAAACAGTTGGAGCGCGATCTGGACAAGGAATTGCGCTTCCATTTCGAAACACAGGTCGCTGACAAAATGCGCCATGGCATTCCCGAAAATGAAGCCCGCCGTCTCGTACGACTGGAGTTCGGAGGCATCGAGCAGATCAAAGAGGGCTGCCGCCAGAGTCGTGGTACTCTCTGGCTCGAATCGTTCCTGCAGGATGTTGGATACGGCCTACGCCAGCTTCGCAAATCGCCTGGCTTTACGCTTACTGCAGTGCTGACACTAGCCTTGGGTATTGGCGCGAATGCGGCCATCTTCACGCTTGTAAATGCGGTGCTGTTGAGAGACCTGCCAGTGGTCGATCCAAAGTCGCTGGTGCGATTGGGCAATTGGGCTGACTGCTGCCAGAACTCGGGGCCGAAGCAGGACGGAAACTACAGCATGTTTTCGACCGAAACCTATGAACAACTGAAGAGAAATTCGCCCGAGTTTGAGCAGCTAGCGGCAATGCAGGCAGGGTTTGAGAATCGGCCGGTTGTGGTGAGGCGTGAAGCCGGTCAGAAAGCTGCCATGCCGCGTATGGGTGAGTTTGTTTCTGGAAACTACTTTGGAATGTTCGGGCTGCAGCCCGCAAAGGGACGGCTGATCTCCGTTTCAGATGACGTCGCTGGCGCACCACTCGTTGCGGTCATGAGCTATTCGACCTGGAAGAACGTCTACAGTGGCGACGATTCAGTGGTCGGCAACACCTTTTGGATGAATACAAAACCGGTGACGGTAATTGGCGTGGCTCCGGAAGGTTTCTATGGCGATCGCATGTCGAGTACGCCACCGGATTTCTACCTGCCGATTGCAACTGTTCCCAACGAGATGGGAGGAAAGGGTTTTCGTGATCCGTCGCAAAACTGGCTGGACATTATCGGGCGCGTGAAGCCCGGGGGCGCGCTGGTTCAATTGCAGGAGAAATTGAGCGCGGAGCTGAAGCGGGTCTATGCTAAGGACCCACACTTTTCAGCCGCGGATATCGCAAAGGCGCATTTGGTGCTCACTGCCGGCGGTGCTGGCACACAGTCCATGCAGGATAGTTATGCATCCAACCTCAAACTTCTAATGTGGATTGCGGGGCTTGTGTTGATGGTTGCGTGCGCCAACATCGCCAATCTACTGATGGTGCGCGGCATGCAGCGGAAGACAGAGATGAGCGTGCGGACTGCACTGGGCGCGATGCGAACAAGAATTGTCCGACAGCTTCTTACAGAAAGCCTGCTGTTGGCAGCAATAGGCGGCGTGACAGCTCTCCTGGTTTCTTACCTCGGGGCACGGATGTTACTCATGCTGGCTTTTCCAGGCGACCAGCATCTGCCAATCAGTGCCCACCCTTCGGTCGAGGTGCTGGGTTTTGCGATATGCGTGGCGATTGCCACAGGTGTGATGTTCGGCGTGGCCCCCGCGCTGTCTGCCGCGAAGGCCTCACCTGCAGATGCTTTGCGCAGCAGGACCCGGACGACCTTAGGCGGTTCTTCACTCCTGCAGCGTGGGCTGGTCGTGTTTCAGGCGGCGTTGTCAGTGGTACTGCTGGTGGGCGCGGGGCTCTTTTCGCAGAGCCTCGGCAAGCTGCAGCACACTGATATGAAGTTGGAGTCGCAGAATCGGTATATCGTTCATATCAACGCACAGGCCGCCGGTTACAAGGATGATCAGGTGGACGCCCTATACCGGACACTTGAAGAACGGTTTCATGCAATACCGGGTGTTGTGAACGTCGGGGTGAGTACCTTCACGCCGATGGAAGGCAACGACGACGGGTACGGAGTCCACCTTGCCGGTCAGCCAGACATCCACGTCGAGGCCACCAACATCATTGTGAATCCCGAATACTTCGATTCAGTCGGGACCCAAGTGCTGATGGGGCGCGGAATCACCGCAAACGACACGGCTACGTCACCGCATGTTGCTGTGGTGAACGAGGATTTCGTCAAAGCGCTCTTCAAGCCGGGAGAGAATCCGATAGGCCGCAACTTCGTTGCGGGCGGAGATTCTCCGAAGCCGTACGAAATTGTTGGCGTCGTGGCGGGGACTTCGTACACAGATGTGCGCAGGAACGGGAAGCGCCCCATGTACTTTGGCCCATTGACGCAGCCATCTGAGGCGGGGTATGCGGGCGCTATTGTGGTTCAAACTTCGCATCCGATGAGCGATATGGAGGAGATTGCGCGGCGGACACTGATGGGGATTAATTCAAGCCTTGCAATACAAAAATTCGAAACTTTCGATGCGCAGATTGCAGGCAGATTCACGCACGAGCGCATGTTGTCGTCACTGATGCTCTTGTTTGGCGGTCTGGCGCTTCTGCTGGCGACGTTAGGCCTCTATGGTGTCACTGCGTACTCGGTGGTGCGCAGAACAGGCGAGATTGGCATCCGCATGGCGCTGGGTGCAAATCGCAACTTCGTTGTGGGAATGATTCTTCGCAGCGCCATTTTGCAGACCTTGTTCGGTCTTGCCATCGGAATTCCAGTGGCATTCTATGGAGCCACGCTGGTGAGGTCGCAGCTCTATGGGCTGACTACCGTCAGCAGCAGCGCGCTGTCGATTGCCGTGTGCATTCTGTTGGCCGCTGCATTCGTGGCAGGCGTGATTCCCGCCCTACGCGCGGCATCTGTCGATCCTGTGCAGGCGCTAAGAATGGAGTAGGGACATCCTCCTTCCAAAAATACTTGTCCTCGTCCCTCGCTCTAGCGGCTTCGTTCAGACGGATTGTACTCCAGCAAATTGCAAGCCAGTACCGCTAGGTCTTGATTCATGCAAATCGCCGAGTCGCTCACCGACGTCCGATAGGTAACGTTATGTCGGCAAGTGTTCGCCGATCTGCCTGGGGATCGTGGGTTGACGAAAACAGGGCGAGTCACTGATTGACAGTGTACTGGTCGTTGGTCGGCGAAGGTCGTGAGCCTGACTTGCCGCCATGAACTACAACCATAAACTGACCATTCTGGCTGATTTATGGTTGTAGTGTGTGTCACTACAGGCATAAATTGGCCGGACCTCCAATCATAAGTTGGCCGGAATTCGTCGGTTTCAGTGAAGCCCGTTGGCAAAGTCTGGGAATTCCAAGGATAAGTTGGCCGCGAGTTCCGTTTTTCAAGCAAAACTTGGCCATGGGTGCTGTCTCCCTCATCGGGAGATTGGGAGCCAGACGTCGAACATTCGGCAAAGGTCAGCGTTGCCGGTCATTGGCTCAGAATCCTAGTTTCCGGCTGATGAGTGCTTCGGCGATTTGTTTCGATTCCAGAAACTATCCAGTCATGAGAACATTCCGTTCTGATCTCGAAGGAAAGTCTGATCGTGCAGAAGCCATAAGCAATGATGCGCTCACCGAACCTTCGCAGGATCTCAAATCAGTTGCTTCGGAGAGCCTGAATGGGATCGATGCGCGAGGCCCTTCGCGCAGGCAAATAGCCTGAGAGAATCGCCACTGCAAGGAGCAAAAGGATCATGCTTGCATAGGAAGTTGCATCCCAGGGCGAGGTGCCGAAAAGGAGCGACGCAATCAGCCGCGCTGCCACCGCGGACGCAACAGTGCCGGCTGCGACCCCACTCAGCGCCAGGCGCAGCGTATTGCCGAGGACATCGCGCTGCACGCGCCCGGAGCTCGCTCCCAGAGCCATTCGCACACCGATCTCCCTACTCCGCTGCGTCACGGAATAGGAGATCACGCCGTAAATTCCCAGGGCCGCCAACAGCATGCCCAGCCCTGCGAACGCTCCCACCAACAGCATGAAAAACTGCCGTGACGAATTCGCGCGATCCACAATTGTCCGAATGGGCCGGAACTCAGTTGCCGGTTGATTGGGGTTGATCTGCCGCAACACGCGCAATACGCTCGGCCCCAGCGAAGCAGGCGGCGTGCTGGTCCGAATCACCAGTTCCGCCCAGGCTGGTTGCTGTTGTGTCGTCGGATAGTAGATCTGCGCCCCGGAAGGCGTCTCCGTGCTCTCTTCGTGCACGTCATCCACCACTCCCACCACGCGGTCCTGCTCGTTGCCGCGCATCAGGATCTTGCCCACCGCATCCTCGCCCGGCCAATAGACGTGCGCCGCAGACGCGTTGATCAGCACCACGCGCTCGCTCTTCGGCCCATCGTCCCATGTAAAATCCCGCCCCCCATGCAGACGAATGCCCATCGCGTGAATGAACCCTGGCGAGATAACGTACACCAGCGGTGCCGGCAGCGCGCCCGGCGCAAATGTCTTTCCCTGCGGCACTGGAGTATCCCAATCGCGGTTCGGCCCCAGCGGCAGAAGATCCACCATCCCCGCGGCTTCCACGCCCGGCAACGCGCCCACGCGCCGCAGGATTTCCTGGTACACGACACCGCGCCGCTCCTCGCGCGCCACCGTATCCGATCCAATCTCGTCGTACGCCACCTGGATCGCGGCAGCCCGCTCTGGCTGGAATCCCAGGTCCACATCCAGCACCCTAACAAAGCTGCGCAGCAGCAGCCCCGCGCTCACCAGCAGCACGCACGCCAGCGCCACCTCAGAGACCACCAGCGCCGCGCGCACGCGCTCGTGCGCGCGCCCCAACCCTGTGCCCTGAGACGAGTCCTTCAGCACCTCCTGCAGGTTACCGCCCGTGATCCTCAGTCCCGGAACCGCTCCGAATAGCATGGCACTCAATACCGCCAGCAGCACCGTCCAGCCCAGCGCTGCTCCGTCGATCCTCAGGCTGTTCAGCAGCGGCAGCGCCACCGCTCCCTGGTGCGCCAGCCACGCGATCGTGCCCGCGGCCAGCCCCAGTCCCAGCACCGCGCCCGCTCCGGAGAGCATCAGGCTTTCCATCAGCAACTGGCGCACAATGCGCCCGCGTCCGGCGCCCAGCGCCCCCCGCACCGCAAACTCCCTCGCCCGCGCCGCCGCCCGCGCCAGCAGAAGATTCGAGAGATTCACGCCCGCGATCAGCAGAATCGCACCCACCGCGCACCACAGCACGATCAGCGACCGCCGCAGCTTGCCCGTGACATAGTCCCTCAGCGGCATGGGCAGAAAGCCGTCCTTGTCCTGCCCCTTCGTTTCGGGTTGCGTGACATCGTGATAGGTGGTGGGACCGATCCGCACGCCGTCCTCGCGCGCCTGGGCTAGGCTCACGCCCAGCTTCATCCGTCCGAACAACGCCACGATGCTGCCCCAATGGCGCTCCAGCGTCAGATCCATCGGTGTGAACAGGTCCACCTTCGCGCCCGGCGAGAACACCGCCCCGAAATCGAAGCTCTCCGGCAGCACGCCCACGATCGTGACCGCACCTCCGTTCATCTCCATGGCCTTGCCCACTATGGCCGGATCCGCGTTGAACTCCCGTCTCCAATACGCGTTCGTCAGTAACGCGACAGGATGGGGTCCGCCGCGCAACTCATCCGCCGTAAACAGCCGCCCCATCGCCGGCTGTACGCCCAGAACCTGAAAGAAATTCGCCAGCACCATGATGCTCGTCGCTGACTGCGACTCACCCAACGTAATGCGCACATTGTCAGGCGTCGTATATGCCTCGTATCCCGTCACGTCCTCGTAGGTCCGGTTCTGCCTGCGGAACTCCTCGAATTCATCCGCGGAAAACGTAGAGCAGGAAACTCCGCACGGGGTCGGCGGCGGCCCGATCCGTACCAGCTCCCGCGACTCCGGAAACGGCAGCGGCCGCAGCAACAGCGTATTCACCACACTGAACACGGCAATATTCGCCCCGATCGCGAGAGCAAGGATCAGAATGGAAACGCTCGCGAACCCCGAGTCGCGCACAAGTGTCCTCAACCCATAGCGCGCATCCTGGAGCATGTCGCTCCAGTAGTCTCTGACCTGTCGCCGCCGTTCCATCTTTCCTCCAATGCGCGCCCCGATTCGCACCAGCGCCCGCAAATCGCCCATCCGCCGCTCCGCTTCCTGCCGAGCAGTATCGCGGGTCCATCCCCGGCGCACCAGTTCGTCGATGGTCGTCTCCAGGTGAAAGCGCAGTTCCTCTTTCGCGTCGGCCGCCGGATCGGGACCAAAGAACCGCGCATAGCGCCGCCAGAGAGGAGCGCGCTTCATCGTGTCTCCTCTGCCAGCGGAGACTGCGTCGCGCTCAGCACCTTGGCCACTGCCGCTGCGTATGCCTCCCACGTTTTGACTTCGTGACGCAGTTGGCGTCTGCCCCTCCCCGTCAGCCGGTAGTACTTGGCTTTGCGCCTGTTCTCTGAGAGTCCCCACTCCGCTTCCAGCAACCCCTTGCTCTCCAGCCGCCATAGCGCCGGATACAGTGTCCCCTCTTCCAGTAGCAGCGCTTCCTCGCTCTGCCTGCGGATCAGCTCCGTGACAGCGTATCCATGCAGCGGCCCCCATATCAGCGCCTTCAGGATCAGCACGTCCAGGGTGCCGCGCAGGAACTCAAGTTTGGTGGTGTCCATTTATTCCCCTAGGCTTTCAAGGGAAGAATTCCACACTTCCCCTATTAATGCAAGGGGAAGGTTTGCGAAGCGGTTCGGCGGATCACCGCCGGGACGCTCATCGAGAATCGGTCAGGAGCACAAAGTCGGCCAGCGCCCCCGGATCTGAATGCAAAGATTTCTCGAATGTCGACTTCAGGGCAAAGCACGTTTCCAGAACTGCCGTGGCTGGGAACCCGGTTTGGCGATTTGGCACTGAATGACAAAGTTTGCCGGACGAGATTCGATGTCCCTAATGCTCCTATGGACATTACAAATGAGACTATGGTAGTTTCTATGCACTGTCCAAAGGAGCGGAGAAGATGGACGACGGCAAATCTGAGGTGCTGCAAGGCACCCTGGACCTGATGGTACTCAAGACCCTCTATGCGATGGGACCTCTGCACGGGTTCGGGATTGCGCGGCGCATCGAGCAGGTGAGCGACGGAGTTCTCGACCTCAACGAGGGAACGGTGTACACCGCGCTGTTGAGGCTGCAGCAGCAGGGATGGATCGCGTCGAAGTGGGGAACGAGCGAGAACAACCGGCGCGCGCGCTTCTACTCCATTACCAGGCAGGGGGCGAAGCAACTCGAGCGCGAGACCGAGAACTGGGAGCGAGTGGCAGGCGTAATGGAGAGGGTGCTGAAGCTCGAGAAGCAGGGGTGAAGCGATGCGGAAACTGCGAATGCTGTGGGCGAAATTGCGGGGGCTGGCGGCGCAGGGGCGCGAGGACGAACAGTTTGATGCGGAAATCCGAGAGCACATAGCGCTGCTGGAAAAGCGCAACCAGGCACAGGGGATGAGTGCACCAGAGGCGGCGCGGGCAGCCCGGCGGCAGTTCGGAAACGTGACGGTGCTGAAGGAGCGGCAGCGGGCGCAGCGAGGGATCCTTTCGCCGACGGAGTGGTGGCGGGATGTGCGCTTCGGCATGCGAATGTTGGCCAAGCGGCCCGTATCGAGCGCGGCGGTGGTGCTGGCGCTGGCACTGGGGATTGGGTTGAACTCCGCAGTGTTCACGTTTGTAAACGCGCTGCTGCTGCGGCCTCCGCAGGGCGTGAGCGGGACCAACAAGCTGGTGGAGGTGTGGCTGCACAATCCGAAGGCCGGCGGGGTGGAGGTCTACCTCCCGTTCAACTATCCCGACTTCGCATACTATCGCGACCACACAAAGGCGCTCGAAGGGCTGATGGCATTCGACGGCGATGGCGAGGACGCGATCTGGAATCACGCAGGCACGGGGGAGATTCTGCACGTGCAGTTTGTGTCAGGGAACCTGTTTTCGCTGCTAGGACTGAATGCGGTGGCGGGGCGCACGCTCTCAGCGGATGATGACAGGATCGACGACCCGCGGCAGGTAGTCGTACTGAGTTACCCCTTCTGGAAGCAGCAGTTGGGCGGGAATACAGGTGTGATCGGCAAGACGCTGATGCTGGATGGTAAAGCATTCACGGTGGTGGGTGTGGCGCCAGCGAGCTTCACCGGGTTGATGGTGGGGACGGATCCGGATTTCTGGGCACCGCTGACGGCAATGGTCCGATTCCGCCCCGACGACCAGAACCGATTTACGGATCGTGACTCGTCTTGGCTGATCGTGGCCGGCAAGATGCCCCACGCCGGTGGCCGCAAAAGCGTGCAGGCGGAGATGCAGGTGCTGGCAAAGCAGGTCTACCTCGAGCACGGAAGCAAAAGCGACTTTCGGGACGCGCTGGTCTATCCCCTGACGATGGTGCCTGGGCCGCTTCGGGTGTACGTGGGCGCGTTTACGGGAGGCCTTCTGCTCGTCTTCGCGCTGGTGCTGCTGATTGCCTGCACCAACGCAGCCAGCCTGCTGCTGGCCCGGGCCACGGGGCGGGCGAGAGAGATGGCGACACGATCAGCACTGGGCGCGGGGCGCGGGCGGCTGGTGCGGCAGATGCTGGTGGAGAGCCTGCTGCTGGCCGGGCTTGCCGGAGCAACAGGCGTGGGGATAGCGTGGGTGACTTCGCGGATGTTGATGGCACTGAAGCCGGCGAACATACCCGTGACGCTGTCAATTCCGATGGATTGGCGGGTTGTGCTGTTTACGGCGGCGATTTCAGTGGCCACAGGCGTGGTGGTTGGTTTGGCGCCGGCGCTCCGGGCGAGCGAGGTACGCGCGGCTCTGGTGCTGAAGGACGAGTCGCTTTCGGGGAGCCTGAAGAAGTCGCGCCTGCGCAGCACGCTGGTGGTGGCGCAGATGGCCGTGTGCGTGGTGCTGCTGGCCGGGGCGGCGCTGTGCGTGCGCAGCCTGATGAACGCCAACGCGATCAATGCGGGATTCGACACACATCATATTGCTCTGGCTACGCTGGATCCGGGGGCGCTGGGGTACTCGTCGGCGAAGATCAACGACTTTTACGCGCGTCTGTTGAAACGCGTCGAGCATCTGCCGGGTGTGAACTCTGCGAGCTACGTGCAGTTTCTCCCCCTGGGTACCTCGCATTCTGTCACATTCGTCGGTAGGCAAGTGGGCAAAGATCCGAACGCCGTGATGGCGGACGAGTTCCGCGTGGAGCCGGGATTCTTCCGCACCATTGGGATTCCGCTGCGCGGGCGCGATCTGACCCAGATGGAGGCAGATGCCGATAAGCCGGACGCCGTGGTCATCAACGAGACCCTGGCGGGGAGAATGTGGCCGGGTGAGGATCCTATCGGCAAGCCCCTGGCACTGAGAGGCGAGAAGGCCATGAGCCAGGTCGTCGGCGTGGTGAAGAACGGCAAGTATCGCACGCTGGGCGAAGCACCTGCGCCTGCTGTCTTCCACGGCCAGGTGCCTCCAGCGCGCACGCTCGTAGTGCGCACCGCAGGAGACTCGCGGACGCTGCTCAACGAGATTCGTCGCGAAGTTCCGATCGTCGATCCACTGATGGCGGCCACTGATGTCCAGACGATTGAGCAGTTCATGGCGCTACCGCTGTTCCCCGCCCGCACCGTGGGATGGCTGCTGGGCGTGTCGGGGATCCTGGCAGTGCTGATGACTGCGATTGGCCTCTTCGGCGTCATTGCCTACATGGTGTCGCAGCGGACGCATGAGATCGGAGTCCGTATGGCGCTGGGCGCGCGGCAGAGCGACGTGATGAAGATGGTGATGGGCCAGGGGCTGCGGCTGACCGCGATCGGGCTGGGAATTGGATTCACCGCAGCGTTTGGTGCTTCGCGGCTGCTCTCGCCGCTACTTTACGGGATTGGGGCAAACGATCCGGTGACGATGACCGCAGTGGCAATGGGACTGGCGGTGATCGCCCTCACGGCGTGTTATTTGCCGGCGCGAAAGGCGATGAGCGTGGATCCGTCCGTGGCGCTGCGATATGAGTAAACAGCGAATCTACTTCCTAGTGCGACAGGTGGAGCCAGCGCCGGTTGTCCTTTCGCCTGCTGGGGTCGAGACAGTCGTCAGCAATCGCAGAGTTGCTTCGGGCTGTGAAAACGAATTGAGTGAAATCGCTTCGAGAATGCCAACCGAGTCAACTGCCGCCGATAGGGCAAGCCCTGTTTCCAAGGGTGCCCGCTCTAAAAATGTGCTTCGGCGATTCGCATGAATCGACCCAATGACGAATGGTGCCACGGAAATGCAATCACTCGCTCACCTTGACATTCTACTGGCAGCCTGCCTATGATCGCCTAGAATGTCTACCCGAGAGCAGAACGAACGGATCGAACTCCTCCAAGGCACGCTTGATCTCCTGATTCTCCGCACTCTACAACTCGGCCCACTTCACGGTCACGCCATCGCCAAGGCTATCGAGTTCCGATCCGACGAAGTGCTCCAGGTCGAACAGGGATCGTTGTATCCGGCGCTGCACCGGCTGATCAAAAGGCGATGGATCTCTGCCGAAGACGGAACCTCAGAGAACAACCGCCGAGCGAAGTTCTACTCGTTAACTTCTAAAGGCAGACGGCAGTTGGCGGTTGAAACCGGCAAATGGGACAAGCTGGCGCGAGCAATCGCGCAAATTCTCAGGCCCGGAGAGCAGGAGGAAGCATGATACGTCGAGAACGCATGCTGGCGGATCTCGAGCAGGACATTCGCGACCATCTCGAAAGGGAGACCCAGGACAATATCGACCGGGGCATGTCCCCAGACGACGCGCGCCACGCGGCCCTCCTCAAGTTCGGTAATGTCACCCGGGTCAAAGAGCAGACCTGGGAAGTGTGGAGCCTCGTATGGCTTGAGCAACTGCTTCAGGATGTTCGCTTCGGCATTCGCACGTTATTGCGCAGCCCGGGTCTCACGGTGGCTGCGGTCATGGCGATCGCACTGGGCATCGGAATCAACGTCGGTATTTTCTCGGTCTTGAACGGCCTGGCGCTGCGGTTGCTCCCTGTTCCGCGCGCAGAAGAGTTAGTAAGCGTAAACCAGATCTTCCATTTTCAGGGACGGGGGGACCGGCTGATTCATAACGGTGCGAACTGGTTCTCCTACTCCGAATATCAGGACTATCGCGATCACAATCATGTCTTCTCCGGGCTGGTGGCTTACGAGCCTTACGTTGAAGCAACGCTTCGCGATACAGACCTGCGGCAAGTCCTGGGGACAGTTGCGTCGTGCAACTACTTCGACGTTTTAATCGAGCATCCGGCGCAGGGGCGAGGCTTTGTCGATTCCGATTGTCAAAGTCGCGGGTCGAATGCGGTTGTTGTGGTGAGCGACGATCTGTGGCGAGGCAAGTTCGGGGCAGATCCTTCACTTGTCGGGAAGAAGATCGTTCTCAATCAGACCGCCTATACGGTCATTGGTATCACGCGACCGGGATTTGCCGGCACGGAGCCGATTCCAAGCGCATTCTGGGCGCCGCTCACGATGCAACAGGCTCTGGAGCCCGGGATCGACCGGCTGTCGAAGGACAATATGAGTTGGCTGGCTTTGCTTGGGCGAACGCGGCCCGGCATAACGATCGAGGAGGTACGTGCGGATCTTGGCGTGATTGCAGGACGCATTGACCAGCAGCACTCGGGACCGCGACGCACCACCTCGCTTGCTATCCATGCCGCGACGTTCTTCACGAGTCCCGAACAACGCAGCTTCCTGATTCCTGTCGCCTCCGTTGTCCTCGCCGCTTTCGCTCTCGTCTTGCTGATTGCCTGTGCGAATGTTGCCAATCTCCTGCTTGCACGCGCTTCGGTGCGACAGAGAGAAATCGCACTTCGGCTCTCATTGGGCGCCGGCCGAGGGCGACTGGTGCGGCAGTTGCTGACCGAGAGTCTTTTACTCTCTTTAGCTGGCGGCGCGCTTGGATCTCTGATTGCGTTCTGGTCCTTCATTCGGATCACGCAGCTCGTAACCTCTCACTTGCCGCATGATTTTCCTCCCTTTGCCGTGAATGTTGCGCCCAACCTCCACGTGCTCGCGTACGCGCTCGCGCTTTCCCTTTTCACGGGGATTGCGTTCGGACTGGTCCCGGCATTGCGAAGCTCGCGGCCTGATCTGCACAGCGCAATCAAGGGAGACGGCGCACTATTCGGCGCGGGCAAGAGGAGTGGGCGGTTTCTGCTCAACACGCTGGTCGGCTCCCAAGTTGCCGTGTGCATGGTCTTGTTGCTTGCTGCCGGATTGCTGCTTCGCGGGCTTTACAGCGCGCAGACTGTTGATCCGGGGTTTGAGATCAAGGGAGTGGCGACGATTTTTCTGAATTTAGAAAAACAGGGCTACGATCCGGCGCGTGCCACGCATTTTATGCAACGTTTTCGTGAGCGGATCCAGGGTCTGCCTGGGGTCGTCGAAGTTGCGCAGGCGGAGTGCGCGCCGCTGAGTCACGACTTTAGCGGTTCAGAATTTGCAGTTCCCGGCCGCGCCGACACGATTGGCGTCGAATATAACCACGTCACGCCGGACTATTTTTCGCTGCTTGGACTTCCGATTGTGCGAGGTCGAGACTTCAGCCCGACTGAAACTCATGAGGCGCCAGGGATTATCGTCACAGAGTCGACCGCGCGCAGGCTCTGGCCGGGTCAAGATCCCTTAGGGAAAGCTTTGCGTGAAATTTCGGGGCGTGAATACTCAGTAATCGGCGTCGCCAAAGATGCTCAGGTCGCGCATCTCGGTCAACTCGACACCAACTATCTCTATTTCCCAGCCGGAACAGAGGACGACTCGAGAAGCTACATCCTGGTTCGCTACGCGATCGGTTTTACGAATGTAACAAAAAGTATTCGCGATGCGGGGCGCTCGATCGACCCCGGGGTATCGATCGATGTGACCCGGCTCGAAGACTACCTCGAAGTCTGGCGCGCACCGTCGCGCATCGTGGCCGCTCTGTCAGGAGCGCTGGGCGCATTGGCCCTGCTGCTCTGCTCGATTGGCGTCTATGGAATGGTGTCCTACAGCGTAAGCAGGTCCGTACGGGACATCGGCATCCGCATGGCCCTGGGAGCCGATGGCGCCAAGGTCATGCGGCTCGTGATTTGGCAGGCGATGCGTCCGGTTCTGATCGGCGGGACCGTTGGCGTGGCTTTGTGTGCCGCCGTTTCAGGGGTGCTCTCCAGCATGATGTTTGGGCTCGGTACGCACGACCCCATCGCATTCATTTTCATGCCACTTTTTCTGTTGGCCGTGGCCTTCGTTGCGACGTTCATTCCGGGCCGGCGGGCCATGCGAGTGGATCCGATGATCGCGCTGAGATGTGAATAGTGACCGCGGGTTTCTAGCGGGTCTTTACGCCTGAATCTCTATCCATGACCAGATTATCCCGGCCAATTTGCCAAACTCCACAAAATGGGGTCAACCGCTGGATTGCCTGCGGTTGACCCCTCAGTTCATCGCGGCCTTCTCCCAGCTATTTCCGCTCGAACACCATCACAATCGGCTTGTCGTGGCCGGGGATGTGCTTCGTGATCGTCAAGGTCTTCCGATCGGCTGAGAGCCCAATTTCATCGGTTTCGATCACCTTCCCATCGGCCTTGTCGGTCATCACCAGATTGCGTTCGTCCACCCGCCGCATCGAGGACGTAACTCCTGGCCCCGCGTTCGGCCCCTCATTCGGATAGTCCTTGCCGTCGAACTTCACGTTTTCCGTCCGATGCTCGGAAGGCGTGATGAAGGAGAGGCCGTCGCCATCAAACGCCTTTACCTCTATCAAATAGGGCGAGTTCATCGTCTCCTTGATGCTCTGCCAGTCTGCGGCGAAGCCCGATCCACCACTCCCGGTGCGCTGGTAGACGTAATCCATACTGTGTGTCTCGCCGTCGGCCGCGAATTCGCGGTAGTAGTCGGTGAGCGTCCTCTGATCCTTTGAGAGCTTCCACGTCGCCCTCAGCAGGAGCTGGCCGTCTTTCTTGCGCTCGACGATCCAGGTATCCGCCGCTTCCGGCTTCACTGACAGCTTCGTCCCGCAGCACCCCGGCTGGTCGCTCCCATCCACCACGATCGTTTCGGCGCCTCCGCCAAAATCGAACGCGTACTTGTTCGCGCCCTGGCTTTGAACTTTCATCTCATCGGGCATCCTGGTCTTCGATGGGTCGAGCTTCCACTCGCCGATAAACGGGCTTTCCGCCGCCCATGCCATGCTCGTCGCCAAACAAACTGCCGGCAGGATTTTGAGAATTCGGTTGAACACGGACACCTCCTCAGTTCTTCCGGAAGCACGCCGATGGCCGCTTGGGCAACGGCGCCCGCCCAAATCTGACTCATTGGGGCATTCCGTCGTTCTGTCATGCGATTGCCGGCGTCTCGGCAGAGAGCACTGCGTGCCGTTCACCATCTCAACTCCGCGTTCTTTCGTCCACAATCGAGAAACACTGTCCCAAATCGAACACCGCTATCCGGGCTCTCGCGGTGGACATGGAATTTGCAACGCGCCGTTTTCCGCCTTCGAGAAGTCCAATCTTCAGCCTCAAGCACCGAGGAAGCCAGCGGGCTACACTTCCCGCTCCCGAATGAGGGCCACATCGGAAGTACGAACACAATTGCTTGCCGAAAGCTCACGAGTAATGCAATACCTGAACCTCCTATTTCATCCGTGTTATTCGGTTCGGAGCGCCTCCATGGGATCAAGTGAGGAGGCGCGTCGAGCGGGAATGAAAGTAGCGAGCAGAGAGACAGCCGGAACGATCAATCCCACCGCCATCGCTACCATCGGCCCTTGGGGAGCAAACGAGTTAAATACTGCGGAGAACACGCGCGGCAGCGGTAACGCGAGAAGCAGACCCATTGTGCAACCTATTGCGGATAGCGTGGCTCCCTGCCGTAAGACCAGGATGAGAACGTTCCCTTTGTGCGCACCGAGCGCCACGCGGATGCCGATCTCGCGCGTGCGCTGGGTTACGGAATATGCGATAATGCCATATATCCCCACTGCTGCCAACAGCAGAGCCAGGCAGGCGAAGACGCCGAGAAGCTCAACCATCAATCTGTCGCCACCCGCGTTATCTTCGACCAGGTCCTGCATGGTCCAGATTCTGCTCGCCGTCTGATCTCTGTTCACTGCCCATATTGCGCGCTGCAACATGGGCGCGAGTGCCTTCGGTTCAATGCTCGACCTCAAGACAACCGCCATGCCCGCAGAGGGAGCCTGGAGATAGTGCTCATAGATTTGCGGCCGCGGGCTCAACTGGCCTTGAAATTCGTTCACGTTCCCGACAATGCCCACGATTCGCGCTTGCTTGCGCTCTTGTTGCCCAACCTCGATCTCGTGCCCAATGGCATCGCCTCGGGGGAAAAAACGTCTAGCGAACTCTACGTTCACTAGAGTGACAATCGGCGCTTTGACATTGTCTGAATCCATAAAGTCGCGGCCCCTCATCAATGGAATCTGCATCGTGCGGAAATATTCGGAACCTACGGCAAAGTAATCGGCCCATGGACGCTCGGAATCCGGCAGGGGCGGCTCGCCAACTACGCTGAAGGGCGTGCTGAATCTGCACCCAAGCGGTAAGCACGTATTCGCATCGGCGGCTTCAACTCCCGCTATGTTGCGCACCTTTTCAATAAGCCGCTTGAAAAACGCGGCTTGCCTGGCAGGAGCTTGATCATCCGGGCCAGTCAGCGCGATCTGCGCTGCGAGAACATGATCTGGATTGAAGCCATTCGGCTCGGTATATTCGCGAATGGTGTCACGCATCATCACGCCGGCGCCAGCTAGAAGTACAAACGCCAACGTAATTTGCCCGGCGACGAGCGCACTGCGCATACGGACTCGTCCGAAGCCTGCGGAACTTGTCGGGCTGCGGTCGGTCAACGCATCGCGCGGGTTCACCTTTGAGGCGCGAATGGCAGGCAGCAAGCCAAACATAAGCGTAGTCAGTAAAGAAGCCACGAGAGTGAAAAACAGAGTGGGCAAGTCCAAACGGAGACCTTCGCCGACCCTCTTGCCGAAATCATTGAAGGCGAAGGCGGCCTGCAATAACTTGGTCCCGAAAACAGACCCCAAGAGACCCGCACCGCCGCCCGCAGCGCCGATGAGCAAACTCTCGGCAAGCATTTGCCTGATCAGACGCAAACGCGCAGCACCCACCGCGGCCCTGACCGCCATTTCATGCACGCGCGCGGCGCCGCGCGCCAGCAGCATTCCCGCGATATTCGCGCAGGCAATCAACAGCACGAAACTCGCCACGGTCATGAGCACAATCACGCCATTGCGGGCGCCTTGAGATCGGATGTTGTAGTCCTGGAGGATCAGTACCGTGATTCCCCGGCCGTTGTTCGTCAGGGGATAGGCTCGGGTGAGGTCTTCCGCGATTGAGGTCATTTCCGCCTGAGCCTTTGTGACTGTCACGCCCGGCTTCAGGCGACCGAGGACCAGGTCCAGGTCATAATGACCGCGCGCATCGGGAGTGAGGTCTTTCGCCTGAATGACGAGCGGTACCCACAGGCGGGGAAACGAACTGTCCAGTTGCGGCATCACGCCGACGATGGTGTATGCCTCGCCGTTGATTTCCAGATCTTTTCCGATTGCCCCAGGGTCTGATGCAAAGCGATCGCGCCAGAGCGCGTTGCTCAAAATCACAACATGGCCGTTGCCAGCTTGCTCTTCATTGGGCAGAAATCCGCGCCCCAGAGCTGGCGAAATGCCGATCACATCAAAATAGCCCGACGTCACTCGGTCGCCAACTACCACTTCCGGTTCGCCATTGCTGCTTAGGGTGACGGGGCCGCCCGTCTCGGCTGCCATGGATTCAAAAACACTGTTCTGCGCGCGCCACGACTCGAAGTCGGGCACGGAGACATGCTCTCGGTCATAGCCTTTGATCAGGTTCTTGGAAGAGATTGCGCAGAGTGTGTCTGGATCCTTCAGCGGCGGCTTTCTCAGAAGAGTTTCGCTGACGACGCTGAAGATCGTTGCGCTTAAAGCAACTCCAAGCGCCAAAGTGATGACGGCCACAACGGTGAATCCTGGGTTGCGAAGGAGTTGGCGTAATCCGTAGCGAAGGTCTTGGCCCAACTGTTCAACTGGCGCCCAACCCCGGCTTCGTGGGTATGTTCTTTGATCAAGGTTTGATTCCCGAAAGCGCGTCGAGCGGCGTAGTGAGCCTCTTCTGGCGACTTCCCGTTGTCGCGTTGCTCTTCTTCTTCTAATTCGAGATCGGACCGCAGTTCCCGCTCCAGATCCTCATCCCGCTTCCTGATCTGCCACCATTTCATCTAAACCCTCCCGGGCGGCCGGCCAGATAGCGCGTGGCACGGCGCTATCGTGTCATTCGCTTCGTAAAGCTTGCACGGGATCGACGGACACTGCTCTGCGCACTGGAAGCAGAGCCGCCAACAGAGCAGCCACGAGCAGAACCGCTAGACTCAACCCAATCGCCCAGGGATCGACAGCACGGGTTCGATATAACAAGCTGCCTACCCAACGTGATGCTGCGGCCGCACCAAACAGCCCCAGCAGAATGCCCGAGATCAGAGGATAGAAAGCATCCAGCAGGACACGCCGCGCGAGACCCAACCGATCAGAGCCAAGGGCGATGCGGATTCCGAACTCCTGTGTCCGCAGTGAGACGGAGTAGGCGAGTACCCCGTAGATTCCAAGCACTGCCAGCAGCAAGGCGGCTACGCCGAAGCTCGAAAGAATAACGGATTGAAATCTCTCTCGAGCCACGGACTCATCCACTTGGTCATCCAAAGAGGTCATCGTCGGAATGGAAATATCGGGGTCAGCGCCCCAGATGACCTTGCGCATTTCCGGTCCGAGAGTCTGAACCGCCTGCGAGCTATGCACAATAAATACCGGTGTGAAAGGAGGGAAATCCCAGTAGGGCAAGTAGAAGAGGGGTGTGTCGCGCTTCAAGTCGTTGATGCGGGCGTCGGCGGTGATTCCGATGACTGTGTAGATGTGCCCCCAATGCAAGATGGTATGGCCAAGGGGGTTTTCCCCGGGGAAGACAGCTTTGGCAGCCCTTTCTGAAAGAATCACAGCGCGGAACTTCTCGCGATCCGCCAAACTGAAGTCACGCCCTTTCAAGAGAGGGATTCCCAAGGAGCTGAAGTATCCAGGGCTGATGAGGCGACGATTGGCCATGGGTATCTGTCCCTCTGGAACCGGATGATCCGGCCTTCTCAGTCCATCGACATTCATATCTCCAGTCAGTGGCATTACGCTGGTGACGGCCGCCTGATCTATACCCGGCAAAGAGCGCAGCCGGTCGAGCGTTCGATCAATCATCGCGTCCCGCTCGAGACTCCCTTGATCGGCTCCAGGATTGGCTGGATATTGGCCTCCTCCATAGCGGACGCCACTTAAATCAGCCTTGGCCAGAACAACATTTTGCGCGGTGAACTGACGATCCTGTGTCAGTAGTTGTGAAAAGCTTCGAATCATGAGGCCGGTTACGATCAGCAAAGTGACACTGCAGGCAACTTCTGCGGCTACCAGAACCCGGCGAGAGCGGGTCGCCTGCTTGTTGCCAGAAAGACGTGCGGAACTCTCTTGAAGCGCCTTGAGCGGCACCGCGTGCAACGCGCGAAGCGCCGGAAGAATACCAAACCCCAAGGAAGTGATGAGCGAGAGTGCGAGTGCGAAAGCAAGCATGGGTGTGCTGAGATGAACCTCATTCAGCCGGGGTAGCACAGCAGCGATGCGGACAAAGATTCTCTCTCCGACAAACGCAAAAGCGACTCCTGCCAAGCCACCAGCCAGCCCAATGAGAAGGTTCTCTATCAAGACTCCTTGCACAAGCCGTGCCGCCCCGGCACCAAGGGCCGACCGAAGTGCGGTGTCATGGTCGCGGGCCACACCCCGGACAATTTGCAGAATGGCAAGATTAACGCAAGCCATCAGCAACACGCCGGCGATTGCAGCTAGCAGAATCCAGAGCGGCTTTCTTGCGTCTCCGGTTATTTCCTGCGAAAACGGCTCAACAATCACACTGAGATGGATCGAGAGGCGGTCCGCTGCAGCCGTGGCCTTTTCGATCCCGTCAAGTTCACTCTGAGCGGCCCGAATCGAAACTCCGTCCTTGAGGCGGGCCACCACCAGAAAGTTGAATTCGGCATCGTTCGCCGTCCTTTCGAGAGAGGACGGAACTAGGGGCGTGAAGATCTCATAGCGTTCCGTCGACCCTCGAGTTGCCTCACTCGGCATGACGGACATGACCGGAAACCGGAATGCCTTCGGCAGCACGCCAATGATTGCTTCCTGTTCTCCATTGATTCTCAGCGTTTTGTCAAGAATCGACGGGTCTCCATGGAAAAGGTGCTGCCAACCGCTCCAGGTTAGAATCACCTCTCTGTCCCGCCCTTCCTGCGCCTCGTCGGGAAGGAACGTGCGGCCCGATAACGGCTGCACTCCGAGAACCGAGAAGAAGTTGGAAGAGACTGCGAGACCTTCGGCCACGTGCGGGTGATCGTCCCCGGTTGAGACAGTGAATGCCGGATTCTGCAGGATGGCCGCGTCCTGGATCGAGTGCGCTTGGGCCTTGAGATTCAGATAGTGGCGATAATTGTCGGGAAGAAGTGGAGCAACGTTTTCAATTTCTCGAATACTCTCGCGCCAGATGACAATTTGGCCTGGGTCATGAAATGGATACGGACTTAAAAGCACAGCATAGACGACGCTGAAGACTGCTGTGACAGAACCGACTCCTAGAGCCAGGGTAAGAATTGCCGTGCACGTAAACCCCGGTGACTTCCGCACTTGGCGAAGGGCATATCGAACGTCTTGCCAGAAACGTTCGAATGGCGCCCAGCCCCAGGCCTCGTGAGCCTGTTCCTTGATCAGGGTCGTATTCCCGAATGCGCGCCGAGCAGCATAGCGGGCCTCCTGTGGCGAGAGGCCGTTCTCCCGCTGCTCTTCCTCCTCTATATCTAGGTCCGAACGCATCTCCCGTTCCAAGTCCGCATCCCGTTTCTTCATCTGCCACCATTTCATATCAGCTCTCCTCGACGGCGGGCCACATCACTCGCGCCACTGCCTCGGCCATCTGCTTCCATTGCGATTCTTCGACCACAAGTTGCTTCTTGCCTTTATCCGTCAATCGGTAGTATTTGAATTCCCGATTTCGATCTGGAGCCGTCTCCCATTTGGCACTCACCCATCCTCTTTGTTCCAGACGATGCAATGCGGGATAGAGTGAACCGTGCTGCATCTGCAGAAATTCGTTCGTAGTCCGCTGAATATGCTTGCCGATCTGATGACCGTGAGCAGGGCCATAGAGGAGGGTCCGCAGTATGAGCATGTCCAGGGTTCCCTGGAGAAGTCCGATCCGCTGCTGTGCCTGTTTTGCCATAGAAGGCATTCTACCCTCAACCTAGCGACGATGGTAGACACTCGACTATCGGTTGTCAAGGGGCGGATTCTCGAATCACGACTGCAGGGCGAGGCACTCATCCAGGCTGGCTGGAGTCCAAAAATGCGGTTCTGGGCGGTTGGTCGGCTATCATCCGGTTCAGGTGAATTGGATCACGCACGCGTAGGGGTATCCAGCACAAGTAACTCCTGGCCAGAAACCTAACACTAGTAAATGGGCCTGAGCCTCACTGGCCAATCGGAATTACAACCATAAACTGGCCATTCTGGCCAATTTATGGTTGTAGTGACATAGTGACTTTTCATACTGCCGGTGCTCCCATGTACGCGGACATGCGATGGAAGATGTCGTCAGCCGTTGGTAAAGCAGGGCTCTCTTCCCCGCGATTCAGAAGCAGGTCATCCATTTCGGCGACGATTTTGCTCGCATCGGTTGCCGTTACCACCCGCAGCAATTCGTTCTTCTTGAGTTCCAGCGCGGAGTAGTTGCACAGCCGCTGTTTGATCTGCTCTGTAAACCGGTTCAAGTCGGCGTCGCCACTGACATTGAGCTTGGGGAGGATCTCCACCAGGTCAGCGATATTCGTGACCAGCGAACCATGAAAGCGCGACTCGGGCTCGTTCAATCGTTCGACCATGTGTGAAACGACTTCGCGGAGGCGCTTCCACAAATCCTCCGTTCCCCGCGTCAGCGACTCGCGGACATTGGCATCGATCTCCCGCGAGACCCGCGCCTGCTCTTCGGCCGACAACTCCACCCGAAAGTCCGCACCGGAGGGAATAGGCAGGACCTCCAGCTTGACCCGGAACTTCGAACGTAATTTCTCAACCGACGGATAGTCCTCCTGGCGGAAAAGCCCGTTCAATTCCGGCCGCACCTGTTCGATGTATTGCGGGTAAACACGGAGGAAACTTTCAACGGCTTGTTCAAAGCCGGCCTCGAACTCGCGCATGCGTGCCATCAGTTCGAAGTAGAAATTCGATGGCAGGAG
The DNA here is from genome assembly GCA_963730805.1 of uncultured Acidobacteriota bacterium. Taxonomy (GTDB): domain Bacteria; phylum Acidobacteriota; class Terriglobia; order Terriglobales; family Acidobacteriaceae; genus Telmatobacter. Next base: position 478,542 of record CAVSTL010000010.1, read on the forward strand.
CCGGAACCCTTCGTCCGACCACGGCAAGGTGATCTTGTAGAAGTACTGCCGGATCTGACCGGCCAGCGTGCGCAGTTCGTCCAGCTTGTCGGCTCCGCGCAGAAGCTGCTTGTTGTACCGCCCGGCGCCGTGATGCGCGCCGTGCTGATCGGCAACATCGCGGCTGACTCTGCGGTCATGTCTGACGGCCGTCCAGATGCTGATGTGCACGGCGGCGAGCATTGCTTTTTCGGTAATCATCGCAAGACCTCCCGATATTCAACACCAAAGCGCACGAAATCCGGCGTGTGCGTAATTGCGATGTCGCGCGCCGCCGCATCCCGTATGGCCATCACCCGCATCTCCGTGGGCATTCGCTCGAGGTAGGCCATCCCTCTCCCGACCGAGGTGTCGGTCAGGACGCGTCCAAGTGCTGTTGCAATCGCGATCTGCGCGGAGGGTTCGGTCGGGACCTTGGCCGTTCCCGGGTTGAGCAGGATTTCGTCAATCGATGGCAATTCACGGAACAGGCGCAGGAACGCGACCAGTTCCGAAGCCGCGGCCTGGCCCACGGTGCCATCGAGAAGCACCGCTTCGAACTCGCCGGCCCCATTGAGAAAGCTCGCCCTCTGCCGTTGGGCCACTCCGGTTAAGACCCGCGATGCCATCTCCCAGGACCGTGGAGTCGGCCATGCGTTGGCATCGGATGTGACGTCCCCGGAGTAGAGCAATTCCGGCTTGAAGCGCAGGAAGGCGATAATCTCCGGTCGGATGTGAGCCCGGATCGCCCATTCGCACCAGTCCTCGAGGTCCGGCTCTAGATCGAGGTGCACAAACCTGTTCCGCAAAGGCCGCGGCATGGCGAAGTGAACCCCTCGTTCCGATGCCGGGTTGCCGGCGGCCATGACGACCCACCCATCGGGCAGGCAATACTCGCCCAGCCGGCGGTCGAGCACCAATTGGTAGCATCCGGCTTGCGTCATTTGTGGTGCGGAAGTCAGCTCATCGAGAAAGAGGATGCCCTTTCCGGATAATGGCAGAAATTTGGGCGGGACCCACTCGGTCTGATCGGAGCAAATGCGGGGCAGCCCGCGCAGGTCCACCGGATCGAGCTGAACGGCCCGCACGTCAAGAAATTCGTAATCGAGATCGCTGGCGACCTGGCCCACAATCTGCGACTTGCCGATGCCGCATGGGCCCCAGATGTGCAGAGGCACACGCTCGCCAATCAGCGCGTGGAGCGCTTCGTAGAGCTTGGACGGTTTCATGGAGATTTCCTGGAGGGTAAGTTAATGGGTGGAACGAATGTGGATTGTCGTTTGGTAGAGGGGATGGATTGAGCGCGAGTTCCTCAGCGGAGAAGAGGAACCGGGACCCGCACGGCGCCGGTCGTCATACTGGATGAATGGGCCTTACTTGAGGAGCACTTTCAGGTCGGTCGCCAAATCGAGGACAAAGTCCTCAGGGACTCCGTTCCTGATAAGCGGGCGGGAGAACTTGCCATCGAGGAGGTGCAATGCTTGTACCCGGCTCCCAAACAACACCACTGCGAGAGAACGATCGTCCTGCCGGGAAGACCAGAGAAATCCCTGTACCTTGGCATGGGCGGCGTAGACCTGCTCGGCCCAGCCTCTCGTCACCGGATAGTGAGCCTTGGTCGTGTCGATAAGGCGGCGCGGTGGAATGCCAAGTCCGCGCAGTGCGACTTTGCTCAGATCGAGGAGTTGAAAGTTCGCCTGGAACAGCAGAGTCGAGCAGGCCCTCCCTTCCAGTCTCTTGAGATCCACGTGTTTGAAGCCGGCGCGATAGGGAACGTCTCGAAAAACACTCTCCATCAAGGCGCCGCGAGGCGTGGTCGCGGCATACGGGGTCGGAATCACGTTCCCAGACGGGTCAAGGATAGGACTGAAGCGAGCGTTGCCCTTGCGGCTGGAGTTGAATTCATCGACTGTGTAGACCGTTTCATGGACACGATACATTGTGGTACTGGCGCCCCAGGGGGTGAGCTTTATCTTCGGGGGAACCGTTGGCGGAACATAGCTGGCTCGATCCTTAGCCATGCTCGATCTCGGCCATTTCATCCTTGGCGGCGGCAATCACCTGTTCAGGGTCGGTCGCCAGAACATCCTGCGGACGTTCGTCATCGAGGAAGCTGTTCAGTCCCGCAAACCAAAATGCCAGTCCCCACCCATCTTTCGCGTCTCCAAAAATATTGAGAATCTCCGCCATCTCCTTGGGCGGCTTTCTCAAAAGAGTCTCGCTGACGACACTGAAGATCGTTGTGCTGAGCGCAACTCCAAGCGCCAAAGTTATGACGGCCACAACGGTGAATCCTGGGTTCCGAAGGAGCTGACGAAATCCGTAGCGAAGGTCTTGGCCCAACTGTTCAACCGGGGCCCAACCCCAGGCTTCATGTGTCTGTTCACGAATCAACGTTGTGTTGCCAAATGCGCGCCGGGCTGCGATACGTGCCTCCTCCGGCGACTTCCCGTTGTCGCGTTGCTCCTCTTCTTCCAATTCAAGATCAGACTGAAGCTCTCGCTCAAGGTCTGCGTCCCGCTCCCTGATCTGCCACCATTTCATCGAAACCCTCCTGAGCGGCCAGCCGGATAACACTTGGCATGGCGCTTTCGTGTCATTCGCTTCGTAACGCCCGCATGGGATCGACGGAGGCGGCCTTGAGCACCGGGAGCAGAGACGCCAACAGAGCGGCCATTAGGAGAATCGTCAGACTCAACCCGACCGCCCAGGGATCGATAGTGCTGGTCTCATACAACAGGCTGCGGACCCAACGTGCGGCGGCTGCTGCTCCAAGCAGGCCCAGTACAATTCCGGTGACAATCGGGTAACACGCATCCATCATGACTAGACGTACGAGCCCTGTCCTGTTCGAGCCGAGAGCGATCCGAATGCCAAATTCCTGGGTTCGTTGCGAAACGGAATAAGCAAGCACCCCGTAAATGCCGAGTACTGCCAGCAGTAAGGCAGCAACTCCAAAGCTGGAGAGGATGACGGTCTGAAATCGTTCCGTAGCTACGGATTCATTGACTTGCGCTTCCAATGAAACTACGGTCGGAATCGAGATGTTTGGATCAACGCCCCAAATGATTTGGCGCATCTCCGGGCCAAGGGTTTGGATGGTTTGCGAACTGCGAACCATGAACACTGGACTCTGGGGCGGGAAATCCCAGTAGGGCAAGTAAAAGATAGGTGCGTCGCGTTTTAATCGTTGATGCGTGCATCGGAGGCAATGCCCACGACCGTATAGTCGCGCCCCCAGTGCCTAAGACTGCGCCCCAGGGGATTTTCCCCCGCAAATGCGGCCTTGGCTGCCTTGTCCGAAAGGATCACGACCCGTGGATTTTCCCGATCCTTCTCGTTGAAATCTCGCCCTGCCAACAGTGGAATTTCCATGGTGCCGAAGTATCCGGGGCTCGTGAATCTGCGATTTGCCATCGGCACTTGCCCTTCGGGAACTGGATGATCCGGTCGAACCAGGCCATCTACGTTCATATCTCCGGTCAGTGGCATCACACTGGTGATCGCGGCTGATTGCACGCCTGGCAAGGCACGCAGCTGATTCAGTGTTCGATCGATCATCGCGTCGCGCGCCAGGCTGCCTGGGTCGGCTCCTGGATTTTCTGGCATTCGTTCTCCGCTTGAGTACTTGGGCGCGCTCAAATCGGCCTTCGACATCACCACCTGCTGGGAATTGAACTGGCGATCCTGCGCAAGAAGATGCGAAAAGCTGCGCGTGATGAGACCGGTCACGATCAGAAGCGTGACACTGCACGCAACCTCAACTGCCACCAGCAGCTTGCGAGATCGCGCAGTTCGCTTGCCGCCTGAGAGGCGCGTGGAGTTCGTTTGAAGCGTTCGCTGCGGCATGACGCGCCGAGATCGTAGCGCCGAAAGGATGCCGAATCCCAGCGATGTCAACAACGAGAGCGCGAGCGACACGGTCAGCATGGGAGCACTGATGCGCACTTCATTGAGCCGGGGCAGATTCGCTGCAATTGAGGTAAGCAACCGCTGCCCGATAAATGCCACGGCGATTCCGCCGAGACCGCCGCCCAATCCCAGAAGAAGATTTTCGACTAGTACGCCTTGCAGAAGTCTTGAGCGTCCCGCGCCAAGAGCGGCTCGGAGGGCAATTTCATGGTCGCGTGCGACTCCTCTGGCGATCTGCAGATTGGCAAGGTTCACGCATGCGATCAACAGGACTCCTGTCACCGCAGCCAGGAGTAGCCAGAGGGGCTTGCTTACGTCTCCAGTAATCTCCTGGGAAAATGGCTCAACGATGACGCCGAGGTGGATTGCAAGGTGATCCGCCGCTGCCGTTGCCTTCTCGATCCCGTCAAGCTCGCTTTGCGCCTGTCGAACGGAAACGCCAGGTTTGAGACGAGCAACGACCAGATAGTTGAACTCGGCATCATTCGCCGCTAATTCATGGGCCATCGGCACGAGAGGTTTGAAGATCTCGTAGCGTTCTGTCGATCCATGGGTCGCCTCGCCAGGCATCATGGAAATGACAGGAAAGCGAAACGACTTGGGCAACACTCCCACCACTGTTTCGGGCTGATCTCCGATGCGCAGTGTCATCCCGAGGGCGGAGGGGCTTCCTTGAAAGTAGTGCTGCCATGCTCCCCAGGTGAGAATAATCTCCCTGTCTCGTCCAGTTTGCGCTTCCTCGGGAGCGAAGGCGCGTCCCATGAATGGCGTAACTCCCAATACAGAGAAGAAGTTTGGAGAGATCGCCAGCCCTTCGGTCATCTGCGGATGGTCTGTTCCGGTCGAAACACTGAAGACCGGATTCTGCACGATGGCCGCATCCTCAACCGTGTTCGCGTGAGTTTTCAGATTCAGGTAGTGCCGGTAATTGTCAGGGAGCAGCGGGGAAACATGCTCGAGTTCTCGTATGCTCTCCCGCCAAACGACAATTTGCCCAGGGTCGCGGAAGGCATAAGGATGCAATAGAACCGCATTGATGACACTAAAGACCGCCGTAACGGAGCCTACACCAAGCGCGAGAGTAAGGATGACCGTAACTGCAAACCCCGGTGATCTTCTCACTTGGCGAAATGCGTATCGAACGTCTTGCCTGAAGCGTTCGAACGGTGCCCATCCCCAGACCTCGTGGGTCTGTTCCCTAATCAAGGTCGTATTCCCAAATGCGCGCCGAGCGGCGTAGAGCGCCTCATCCGATGGCACGCCATTTTCTCGTTGCTCCTCTTCCTCTAATTCCAGATCGGATCGCAGCTCCCGCTCCAGATCCGCATCCCGTTTCTTCAGCTGCCACCATTTCATTTCAATTCTCCTCGGGTACTGGCCGCAAGACGCGCGCAACCGCTTCCGCCATCTGTTTCCAATGCAATACCCTTCGAACAAACGTTGCTTTCTGCCCTTGTCCGTCAATCGGTAGTACTTGAATCGCGGTTTCGATCGGGAGAGGTCTCCATTACAATTCCTCGACCAAACGCCGCTCCTTGCCCCTCATCGACCTTTCTTCAAGTTGGCTGTAGTGCCAGTGAAGACTAGAAAAACTGCTTGACTCAATTCCGCGCGCTTCCCTCTATTCGGCGCGGAGGACCTTCATGGGGTCGATCCGTGATGCACGATATGCTGGCAAGAATGCAGCTACGAACGTAGCTCCCAGCAGGATACCCACGCTTGCGACAATCGATGCTGGGTCAGCGGGGCTCGTCTCGTAAAGCAGGCTACGGATTGTGCGCGTGGCTGCAAGGGATGCCAAAAAACCCAGCAAAATACCCCCGCCAACAGGCATCAGGGCATCCAGTAGAACGAGGCGAATGAGCAATGCCTTGCTTGATCCGAGCGCGACACGGATGCCGAATTCAGGAGTTCGGATCGAAACGGAATACGCTAGAAGGCCGTAGACTCCGAGGATCGCGAGGATCAGTGACGCGATGCCGAATGAGGACAGAACGATAGACTCCAAACGCTCTGGCGCAACTGACTGTATCAACTGCGTATCGAGCATCCCGATAGCAGGGATGGCGGCTTCAGGATCGACATCCCAAACTTGTCGGCGAATGATTGGCGCGATCTCGTCGAGAGTACGGGAAGTACGAACGAGGAAATATACAGACGCGGGCGGATCGTGCCAGTAGGGCAGGTAGACGACGGGAATGTTTTCCTTGAGATTCGCGATCCGTGCATCAGCCGCGATTCCGATCACTGTGTAAATGCGCCCGTCGATCTTGAACTTGCGGCCAAGCCCTTGGCTGTCAGGCCAGGCTGCTTGCGCCGCTCTTTGCGAAATGATCGCACTCTGCGGGTTGGAACGCTCATTGGTCGTAAAATCGCGCCCAGCGATAAGGGTCGTCCGCACCGTTAAGAAATACCCGGGGCTGACGTTGCGCAGATTTGCGGTGGGAACTTCGCTCTCTGGCAGCGGATGATCGGGGCGGTACATACTGTGCACCGCGGCATCGCCGCTCAAGGGCATGGTGCTGGTGATTGCGGTAAATTCAACTCCGGGAGTCGACCGAATCTTCTCGAGTACGTGGTCGACGAATTCGGAACGGGCAGAGTCGCCGGAACCGTTCGGCTGTTCGTACCTTGGGCTGAGCAGATCGCCCTCGGCGAGAATAACGCGGCTTGCGTCAAAGTCATGGGGTTGATTCAGAACCCGGGAAAAGCTGCGGATCACAAGGCCCGTCACGATAAGAAGGACGACTGTACATGAGATTTCAATGGTGATCAGCAACCGTCGGACTAGGGAGGTTTGGCCAGAATGAGATATGCGTGTCGATGCAGACTGCATTGCGCGCTGGGGGCTGGAGCGGAGCGATCGCAGAGCAGGAAACGTGCCCGACAACAAGGCGGCAATTCCCGAAATTCCGCACGCAAACAGCAGAACAGGCCAAGTGACACGGATCTCGTGCAGGCGTGGAAGGTTTTCAGGGGCGATCGCTACAAAGAGCCGAATTCCGCCGAGCGCCAGCAGAATGCCGAGCGCGGCGCCGATGAGACAGAGGACAACGCTTTCCATGAATGCCGACTGAAAGAGGCGCATCCGTCCGGCTCCGAGTGCAGCCCGAACTGCATTGTCACGCTCACGCAGGATGGCCCGCGTCAGTTGCAGGCTGGCGAGATTCACGCAAGCAATGAGCAGGAGGCCTAGGACTGCCGAGAAAAGTAGCCATAGCGCCTTGCCGACGTTGCCTGTCACCTCCTGGGAAAACGGCTCGACGATTGCGCTGAGATGAATGGGCAAATGGTTGGTCGCTGCGTAAGCGCTCAGCATGGAGGCCAGTTCGGTGGAAGCTTGGCCGACTGCTACACCTTGTTTCAAGCGAGCTATGACGAGGAACGCGAAATCGGCATCGTCCGAGGTAAGATCGTCTCCCCGCGCTACGAACGGCTGAAACACACCATATGGCAACTTTTGGTCTGGACTTGCACCGCCGCGCATTTCATTGATTACAGGAAACTCGAAACTGCGAGGAAGAACTCCAACAACCGTAACTGATTCGCCTTTGATCTTGATGGCCCGGCTTACGACGCTGGGGTCGCCTTGAAACAGCTCCTGCCACACAGCCCAGCTGATGACAACCACATCATTCCTGCCTGCCTGAGCTTCTTCTGGTAGGAAAGCGCGACCGATAATCGGCGTCACACCCAGCACGGAAAAGAAGTTGGGCGAGACGTTGAGTCCTTTCTCAATGCGCGGATGATCGCCACCAGCCGAGACAGCAAAGGATGCGTTCTGAACTAGAGCTGCGTCTTGAATGCTGTTTGCGTGCGACCGCAGATAAACAAAATGACGATAATTGTCAGGGACGGATGGATACTCCTTGGCTGCCTCCTGAACCACCTCGCGCCAGATCACGATTTGTTCAGGATCCTGGAATGCATATGGTCGCAGGAGGACCGAATCGAGGATGCTGAAGACGGCAGCGCTAGCCCCGATTCCGCATGCCATGATGAGCAGGGCGGTAATGGTGAATCCAGGTGTTCGGCGTAGCTGTCGGAACGCATACCGAGCGTCTTGCAAAAGCCGTTCGACTCGTGTCCAACCCCAAGCTTCGCGGGTTTGTTCTCTGATCAAGGTTGCATTGCCGAATGCACGCCGAGCTGCGTGGCGGGCCTCTTCTGGAGGCAGGCCATTTTCTCGTTGCTCTTCCTCTTCCAACTCGAGATCAGAACGCAGTTCTCGTTCCAGATCCGCGTCTCGCTTCTTCAGCTGCCACCATCGCATCTCAGCTCTCCTCGACGGCGGGCCACATCACTCGCGCCACAGCCTCGGCCATCTGCTTCCACTGGGATTCTTCGATCACAAGTTGCTTCTTACCTTTATCTGTCAATCGGTAGTATTTGAATTCGCGATTTCGATCCGGAGCCGTCTCCCACTTGGCACTGACCCAGCCTCTCTTTTCCAGACGATGCAACGCGGGATACAGTGAACCGTGCTGCATCTGCAGGAATTCGTTCGTGGTCCGCTGAATGTGTTTCCCAATCTGGCGTCCGTGAGCAGCGCCGTATAGAAGTGTTCGCAAGATGAGCATGTCTAGTGTGCCCTGGAGAACGGAGGCGCGATTTTGAGTCTCTTTTGTCATAGAAGACATTCGACCATCACCCAGAGAGTGATAGTAGACATTCGACTACCGATTGTCAAGAACCGCTGATTCTCAACCGACGACTTGATGCTTTAGCAGATTTCCAAACGTTCAGCTGCTGGATTCGCGCCTGGGCGATTTGCCATTTTCTCTTGAGGCTCGCTCCAGCTATTTTGGTCGTCGGATCGATCCTGAGACATTCATTCGCTCCGAAGGCAATCCATCGGATCGATACGCATGGCTCGGCGCGCCGGAACATAACAGGCGGCGACAGCCGCAATCAGCAACGCCACGGACACGCTCAACAGCGTAAATGGGTCGTTTTGGCCCACCCCATACAGCAGATGAGAAAAGCTCGGGAGCAGGCGGACCAGTGCGATCGAGGCAAAGACACCGATGCCTAGCCCGGCACCAGCCATCCAGAGCGCTTGGTTCACTATCAAACGGAAGATCTGTCCCCTATTTGCGCCGAGAGCCATACGGATTCCAATCTCCGGTGTTCGCCGCATCACCGAGTAAGACACAACTCCGTAGATGCCGATTGAAGCCAGGAGCAGTGCGAGCACAGCGAAAGTGCCGAGGAGAACGATCGGGAGATTGCGCGATTCCATGGATTCTGACACTACTTCGTCAATCGCTTTGATTCCATATATAGGTTGATCAGGCGAAGAGGCAACGACATCGCGAATTGCGGGCATCACAGCCGCAGGAGGGAGCTTTGTACGCACCAGAATAGTGAGACTCCGAAAAAAATCGGTGACCATAGAATCCGGGAGTTGATAAACGGGAATGTAAATCTGGCGCGGGTTGTAAGTCCCAGGATCATCCAACCCCCAGTGACGAACGTGCCCCACGACTCCGACGACACGCGCAGCACCCCAATGGCCGACCGTGAGCGTCTGCCCAACTGGATTCTGACCGGGAAAGAAGGTCTCTGCAAGTACGCTATCGATCACGACCACCTTGCCGGAAGCCACCTGATCGGCAGGCGTGAAGAATCTGCCCTGCAGCAGTGGAACTCCCATGGTCTTCAGGTAATCGGGACCGGTCCAGAAATAAAGCGCGTGGGGCGCTTCCTGGAGTGAGGCAGGTTGCGCGGTTCCGATCCAGAAGGGGCCACTGTTGTCGCCGCCGTCGAGAGGAACCATGTTCGTGATATCGTCCGCTTCGACCCCAGGGACCTGGCGTATTCGTGTAAGTAGTTGTTGGTAAGTTTCTCGCGTTCCGGCTGGAGTGTGCGTGAATGATGGTGATAAACCCACCTTGAACGAGATTACGTGCTGCGTGTCGAATCCAGGGTTTACGTGCCAGAGGTTGCGGATGCTGCGCAACAACAATCCTGCGCCTGTCATCAAGACTAGGGTGAGTGCGAACTGGAGCATGACGAGCCGCCTGAGGCTGGCATTTCTTCCGCTTGTTGCTCCTCGCGAAGCCTTTTGCAAGGTGTCCTGCACAGGGGTCCTTGCGGATTGGAGCGCTGGTGCCAGGCCGAACAGGATTCCTGCAGAGATCGAAGTGAGGAGTGAAAAAACGAGGACGGGCAAATGGAGCCCGATATTTCCTGAACGCGGCAGATTGTAAGGGAGAGCCAAAAGCAGTGCCCGCAGCCCGAACCATGCAACTGCGATGCCGAGCGCGCCACCCGCCAGCGACAGCACAGTGCTTTCGGTCAGTAGTTGCCGCACCATGCGGCCGCAGCTCGCGCCAAGAGCTGCGCGTATGCCAAATTCACGCGCACGCGCGGTCGAGCGCGCGAGCAGCAGGCTGGCAACATTCGCACATGCAATAAGCAGGACAAGGCCGACAGCGCCAAACAGCAGCAAGACGGTGTCTTTTACATCGCCGACGATTTGCTGCTTCAGCGACGTCACCACGATGCCGACACCGCGGTTCGCGTCAGGATACCGACGATCAAGTTCCAACTGAACCGCGTTCATTTCGGCCCCTGCTTGTCCTATCCTCACGCCTCGTCTCAGACGTGCGAGCACTGCGATTGCGTCCACAGAACGCTCCCCATAGATGGCGGGCATGTCCGGGCGCAGAGGGGTAAAGACGTCCGCGTCGGCGAGGAAATGGAAGCCCGGGGGGAGCACTCCCGCGACTGTATAGCTCTTGCCATCCAGGACCGCTGATCCACCTACTACGCTCCGATCTGCGCCAAAGCGTTCCCTCCAGAGTCGATCACTTATCAGAGCAACTGGCGGCGCGTTCACAACGTCATCCGATGCGCCGAAGTCTCGTCCGATCGCGGGTTTCACGCCCAAGGTCGCAAGAAAGGCGGATGTGACCCGAATGCCTGTGAGGTGTTCCGCTTTCCCGGGTGAAGTGAGATCGAAGTTGTGAAAGGCGATTGCAGACATCGAATCAAAGGAGCGCGAGGTATGTTCCCAATCCTCGAAGTTCGGGTACGAAGCCTCAAGTTGCGGAACACCCGGCCGATTTTGCCAAAGGAATACGAGACGATCAGGCTCTGGAAACGGCAAGGGAGCCAGAATTATGCCTTCGACCACGCTGAACATCGCAGAGTTCGCGCCGATGCCTAACGCGATTGTGAGCAATGCAACACATGTGAATCCGGGATTTCGGATGAGCGTGCGCAGACTATACCGCAGGTCACGTGCCAGAGTGTCGAGGGTGGTGGAGCCGAGCATGAGGTAATACCTCTCATTCGAGCGACCGTCTCTGTAGAATGAGACGGTTTGTTCTCAGTCTAGGCACGCGTGCGCACGTCGAAAAGGATAGAAATCGTTGGAACGAACTTTGCATTCTTCATCAATTGGCGAACACTAGAGCTGAGTCACTCTTTAAGTGACCTAGAAACCTCATCGGCGATTTATGGACGGCTTAAAATACTCATTCGTCCCTGAGTACCTGCATTGGATCGACGCCGGCGGCGCGCGCCGCGGGAATGGCGCTGGCAGCCACGGCGATAATCGTCAGCCCGCAAGCCGCGAGCACGACCGTCAAAGGGTCGACCGGCTTGATCCCAAAGAGCATGGCCCGCGCGGCGCTTCCGGCTGCCGCAGCCAGGCCTGTTCCTGCCAACAAGCCGATGGCAAGCAGTGCCAAAGCCTCGCGCAGAATTAAGCCCAGGACGTTTGCCTTTCCTGCTCCCAGCGCGATGCGCACGCCAATCTCGTTTCGTCGCCGGACAACCATGAAGGAAATGATTCCGTAGATTCCGACCACGGCAAGGAGGGCCGCAAGAACTCCGTAGAAACCGGACAGCGTGGCCATCAGTCGCTCTCGCGTCAACTTCCCCAGGACCATTGTCCTGAGCACGCTGAAGTTCAACACAATGGCCGGGCCCGTTTGGACCGCTGTGTCTTTCAGCGACGCGATCATCGAGGAAGGGGCCTCGGCGGAGCGCACGAGGAACGTGGAATCGGTGCCGGGGTCAGCAATTTGGTACTCGTCCACAAAGATAATCGGGACGGGATCCTCATGCAGATCGCGGTACCTGGTGTCTCCGACAAGGCCGACGATCCGGTAGACCAAATTGGGCTTTCCGCCCGCTTGTCTATGGTCGAAGGTTTTGCCAATGGGGTTCGAGCCGGGGAAAAAACTGCGCGCGAACTGCTCATTGACGATCGCTTCAAGCGGTGAAGTGGGAGTATCGTCTTCCCTGAAATCTCGCCCGGCGATCATGGGCATTTCGAGCGTCTGAAAATATCCTGTGCTCGCTGCATTGAAGTACACCAATTTGCGTGAGATCGACGCACTCGGAATATCGATGAACTCATTCCATCCATCGCCGTTCAACGGAACAATCGTTGTTTCCGCCGCCGCAATGACACCCGGCGTATTCCTCACCTTCTGGAGGAGCTCGCGCTTGTATTCCAGTCGATTGGGGATAGCAACCTTGAGCGGCGAAAAATCGAAATCCGCGACAAGAATATTGTTCTGTCGAAATCCAACATCGAGATTGAGCAGGTTCCTGAAGGTGCGAACAAACAAGATGGCCGTGACCAGCAGCACTAGAGAGAGCGCAACCTGCGAGACGATCAGTCCTCTGCGGAGCAGGAAACGTTCGCGTCCGGCCGTCAAGCCGCGTCCACTTGCCTTCATCACCGTCCCGGGATCGGCATTGGCCGCCTGGATGGCGGGCGCGACACCAAACAGCACACAGGTCAACAGCGCCACTCCAAACGTGAAGGAGAGCACTCGAAGATCGGGGTAAGTGGGAAGAAAAACTGGATCCTGCGTGCTGCCAATATAGACAATCAGAACCCTGCCTAGCCCTTGGGCCAGCGCGATGCCAATGGCCGCACCGCTCAGCGCAAGCAGCAGGCTTTCCGCCAGCAACTGCCGGATCAGCCGCAGGCGCGAGGCCCCGAGCGTCAGCCGCAAAGCCATCTCGCGCTTTCGCGCGCCTGCTCTGGCCAGCATCAGGTTGGCCAGGTTTGCGCAGGCAATCAACAAGACCAGTCCAGAGATGGAAAGCAACACCCATAGCGGGTCTGCATATTGCTTTCGCAGCGGTGAAGCGCCCGTGGCTGCGGGCTCGGCCTGCAGGGAAAACCGCAGATAATCCTTCCTGGCCGCAGCATCGTACTCTGCGGGAAGAGTGGCGGCAAAAATTCCGGGCGCGACTCCGGAGAGCTGCGCGGAAGCCTGCTTGATGCTCCATCCAGCATTTAGCCTCCCGATCGCCGCCAGCCACCACGTAGTCGAATCGTCGGTCCATGCGCCTTCCCCGTGAAGCACCGGTTCGCTGCACAGGGGCAGGGCAACATCGAAGTTGCGGCCTATTTCAAGGCCGTAAAAGCTCGGCGGTGTCACGCCGAGGATCTCGAACGGATGTCCATCGAGCGAGAGCTTGCTACCAACGACGTTGGAACGGCCGCCAAACTCCCGCTGCCAGAATGCGTTGCTGATCACAGCTCCGCGGACGCCGCATCCTCGATAGTCGTCGCTGTCGCGATCAGCCGGCCCAGCATCGGCTGCACCTGGAGAACCTGAAAGAAACTGCCGCTGACCCACATCCCTTCGGCGTAGCGGGCCTCGCCGCCCTGTCCAAGGTCAAACCGCTCCGTGCTCCACGCGGCGATGTCGGAGAAGGACTTCTGCTGCTGTCGTAACTGATCCCAAATGGCGAAGGAGAATTCCTTTTGCCGCGCAACCGTGCTGCCGATGCGACCTCCGTGAGTCTCCTGGATATCGGCCAGTTGCTGCGGTGAGGGCACGGGTAAGGTGCGCATTAATACGGCGTCGATCAGCTCGAAGATGGCCGTGTTGGCGCCGATTCCAAGCGCAAGCGAAAGGATTGCCACCGCTGCAAATCCGGGATTGAAGCGCAACAACCGCAATGCCTGACGCACGTCGTTTCCAACTCCGGCAAGCATTCGCTCGCGCCTGTCGATCCCTGGAACTGCGGCCTCCGGCGATGGCGAGAGCAGCGGCCTCAACTCCTCAACAAGTGAGCCGTCATTGAGCTCTGCCCTCAGCAGTTGGCAGGCCTCCGCATCGTCCATGCCATTGCCACGCAACTCGTTGTAGCGGTCGGTGAGGTGTTGCGACAGCTCTTCGACGAGCGACGCTTCCCGTGCAGAGTCCATCTCCAGCCTGGCGGTTGCGGCGCGAATCTCGCTTATCCAGTCAGGCATGCTCGCCTCCCGTGATGCGATCGATCGCGATGACAAAATCCGCCCAAGAGCTGCGTTGCTCCTTGAGAACCGTCTTTCCCTGCGCCGTGAGCGCGTAATACCGTCGCCGCCGTTGTCCGGCCTTTTCTACCCAGCGGCCGGAGATGAAGCCGCGCTTTTCCAGCCGGTAGAGCAATGGATAAAACGAGGCGACATTGAACTTGAGCACGCCTTCCGATCGCTGCTCGATCAGCTTGCTGATCTCGTACCCATGGCGCGGGCGGTGCTCGATCAGCGACAGAATCAATAGTTCAGCGCTGCCCTTTTTCAATTCGCGGTCGAACAGTTTCACTCGCATATGTTGCATAGCAATATATAATGATCACACTGCTCACGAATGTCAACAATAGATGCATCCTTTTGCGCGAACAGGCCTGATGAGACGAACCATTCCTTCGCTGGCTTTAACTTGTTTGTAAGAGCCACCGGTTCTCCCACCTCACTGGAGGCCAATCAGTTCACGCACTTAGCTGCTCAATTCGACTTCCTCCGCGGTTAAGGGCTTGAGCCTGGACTTCTCGAAGCGGCGCGTTGCAAATTCCCCGAGACTATGG
>CAVSTL010000011.1:0-369938 GCA_963730805.1 uncultured Acidobacteriota bacterium
TGATCCGTACCAATTTCCTGAAACGCTTTGAGAGCTCCGTTGCCGCGTTCGAACTCTCCTGCGACCGTCTCCTCCAGAAAATGCTCGCGTTCTTGGAGGTCCACAGCAGTACCGACGCCGAGAAGAGGCGCCTCGAGCGCTGGAAGGCGCAAAACGCGGATTCGCTCGGTTACACCGTGAAGCGCCAACTCGAGTTCTGGGGCGACGAAGGAGACGAGTCGGAGGACGAGGACATTGTTCCTCAGGAAATGCTCGATGCGGTCGAGCGACTTGACCGTGCCGAATGCGACGTCGAGGAAATGATGTCTGAAACCTTCCTCGATCTCGACGAACTCATGCGATTCATCGACGAAGCGCGGAAGTTCGAGGCGAAACAGGACGACAAGCTCCAAAAGCTCCTCCGCCTCCTCAAGTCGAAGGATGTGGCCGACAAGAAGGTGCTCATCTTCACCGAGTTTGCCGATACCGCGCGTTATCTCAAGTGCCGTCTCATCGAAGCGGGCATCGAGGGCGTGGAAGAGGTCGACAGCGCCAGCAAAAAGAACCGGGCCGATGTGATTCAGCGCTTCTCCCCCTACTACAACGGCTTGTCTTCTCCGCAGCTCGAGGAGGAGGGTCGCCAAGAGATCCGTGTGCTCATCTCAACCGACGTCCTTTCGGAAGGCCTGAACCTCCAGGACGCCTCGCGGATGATCAACTACGACATTCACTGGAACCCCGTGCGGCTCATGCAGCGCATCGGCCGCGTAGATCGCCGTTTGAATCCCGAGATCGAAAAGCGCCTGATCGCCGATCATCCCGAGGTCGCCACTTCTCGAGGCAAGGTCTGGTTCTGGAATTTCCTGCCTCCGGATGAGCTGAACCAGATCCTATCGCTCTTCACGAAGGTCGCGCAGAAGACGCTCCTCATTTCGAAGACGCTCGGCATCGAAGGCCGCAAGCTCCTCACTCCCGATGACGACTATGCGGCGCTGAAAGAGTTCAACCAAATCTACGAAGGCACGCGCAGCGCCGTCGAGGACATGCATCTCGAGTATCAGGCCCTGCTCCAGGCGGATCCGGAACTGGATGCGCGACTTAGTGGATTTCCCGGCGCCATCTTTAGTGGCCGCAAGCGGCTGGAGAAAGGCGTGCGCGGCGTCTTCTTTTGCTACGCGCTCCCTGCCCTGGACAAGGAGCGGAACGAATTCACCGAAGAGGCCGGCACCACCCGCTGGTACCTTTACGATTTCGACCGCGACACGATCCTGGCCGAAGCGGGCGAGATCGTCGCCAGCATTCGCTCCAAGCCCGACACACCGCGCACGTGTACCACCGAGCAGAAAACGCTCGGCGAGATCCGCGCGAAGGTTGAGATGTACATCAAGAACACCTACCTCAAGCGCGTCGACGCCCCACTGGGAGTGAAGCAGAAACTGCGCTGCTGGATGGAGTTAAACGAGGGATAGACCGGATGCCGATCGATCAGCGCACCTGCCTTTCAAATATCCACCGATTCGACCAACTTGTTGCCTACCTGCGGGACGAAATGGGCTGGCCAATCGAATCGGACGACTTCGAAGAATTGACGTTCGAATACACCCCCGAGGAACTCGGCATCGACGCGGCAAACGCGGCCAAGATTCAGGAGATCAAGCGGCTTCGACCGCTCGCGCCCAGCCAGCCTTGGGGCATCTTTTTCGTCAAATTTGAGCACAAGCGCCTGCCGGTTGTGGCGCTGCGCCGCATCCTGGGACAGGTGGCACTGAAGAAGCGGGCCTCAGCCAACAAGGATGAGCGGCGGGCTTGGGCAGCCGACGACCTGCTATTCGTCTCCAACTACGGCGCGCGAGACGAGCGCCAAATCAGCTTCGCTCACTTCTCGCCCGCCCTCGACGGCCATGACCTGCCCACTCTCAAGGTCCTCGGCTGGGACAACCTCGACACGCCGCTGCACCTCGACGATGTAGCTGAGAAGCTCAGAAGCAATCTTGCCTGGCCGCAAAACGATAAGGACATCTCGGCTTGGCGTACTAGCTGGCGTTCGGCATTTCAACTGCGCCCCCACGAGGTCATCACCACTTCAAGAGCACTCTCAATTCGTCTGGCGGAACTCGCCCGAGCCATTCGTGATCGTATCAAGACTGCACTCGCCATCGAGACCGAAAAGGGCTCGCTCACTCAACTCATGAGGGCGTTCCAGACGACGCTGGTCCATGACCTTGACGCAGACGGTTTTGCCGATATGTATGCGCAGACCATCGCCTACGGTCTGCTGTCGGCGCGTATCGCCGAACCCCACAAAAAGACAGCCGATGATTTAGCTGCCCACATGCGCACGAACCCCTTCCTGCGCGAACTGATGGAGACTTTCCTCAAAGTTGGCGGACGACGCGGCAGAGCAGGCGGACCATGCATCGACTTCGACGAACTGGGCGTTTCTGAAGTCGTTGAGCTGCTCGACGACCCGAACACTCATATGGAAGCTGTCGTTAGGGACTTCGGCGACCGCAATCCGCAAGAAGATCCGGTTATCCACTTTTATGAGCTCTTTCTAAAGGAGTATGACGCGAAGAAGCGCATGCAGCGCGGCGTCTTCTACACCCCGCGCCCGGTGGTCTCCTACATCGTGCGCTCGGTGGACGAACTATTACGCACCGAGTTTGGTCTTGATGATGGCCTTGCCGACACGACGACTTGGGGAGAGATGGCAAAGCGTCACAAGCATCTGAAGATCCCTGCCGGTGTTTCACCTGGTCAGGATTTCATCCAGATCCTCGACCCGGCCACTGGTACAGGGACGTTTCTCGTCGAGGTGATCGACCTCATCTACAAGACCCTTGTTGCCAAATGGAAGGCGCAGGGCGAAGGCCAGAAGAAGATCGACGCGTTGTGGAACGAGTACGTACCAAAACACCTATTGACGCGCCTGCACGGCTTCGAACTGTTAATGGCACCGTACGCAATCGCGCACGTGAAAATCGGTCTGAAACTCTACGAAACTTACTATGGATTCGATAGTGAGGAGCGGGCGCGTGTGTTCCTCACGAATGCGCTGGAGCCAGCCGAGGATTTCTCAGAGCGATTCGAGTTTGCGATTCCAGCACTGGCACATGAAGCCGATGCGGTCAACCACGTGAAGCGAACGGCGCGATTTACGGTCGTCATCGGAAATCCTCCGTACGCGGGCCACAGCCTCAACAACCAAGTCGCGTGGATCGTTGATAAGGTCTACGACTATAAGCGCGGCTATCCTGACCTCCAGAAACCAGGGCAGGCGAAGTGGCTGCAGGATGACTACGTCAAGTTCTTACGATTCGCCGAATGGCAAGTTGACCGGACCGCGCGCGGTGTAATCGGGTTCATCACAAATCACGCGTGGCTCGAGAATCCAACTTTCAAAGGTATGCGTCAGCACTTCCTAGACAGCTTTGACCAGATCTCGGTTTTGGATTTGCACGGAAACGCCAACAAGAAGGAACGTGCTCCAGATGGCAGTCCAGACGAGAACGTTTTCGAGATCAAGCAGGGAGTGGCAGTTTCGTTGTTCCGACATACACCAGAAGATCTCGCCCAAACTAATCGCCTTGTACATCGCTCTGACCTATTCGGAAGCGAGTCATTCAAATACGGGACACTTGCATCCTGCACGGCCATGGAACTTCCTGTAGCAGGATTTCGACCGCTACCACCCGAGCTTATCTTTTCGAGCTTAGATGACGATCGAAAGCGCGAGTACGACGCGTACACCCCCATTCCCCAATTGATGGGAGAAAACGGCGATCCTGCTCCCGGGATTGTCACGACCCACGACGAGTTTGCAATTTCGTTCTCCAGGGAGGAGCAGATTAAGAAGGTTGAGGCGCTACTCGCTACACGGACCGAGGCCGAGGCACGCGAAATGTTTAGTCTGTGTTCTCAAAGCCAGTGGGTCTACGGGGACGCAAAACGAGCGCTTCGGTCGGAGGACTGGCGAGAGGAACTTGTCCCGATTCTTTATAGGCCTTTTGACAAGCGCTGGACAGTTTACAGCCGGTACGTTGCGGTGCACCGCCGAGAACGTGTGTCCAAGCACATAGTCGGTGGTACGAACATCGCATTATCTATTCCCCGGGCGACAGAGATCGGGCGCGGGTGGGAGCACGTATTCTGCTCGAAGAACTTGATACAACACCACACAGTTTCGCTAAAGGAGGTGAACTATCTGTTTCCGCTTTGGCTTGAGTCTGAGTGGCCCGAGAAGACATACCGACCGAATCTATCAACGACGGCGATTCACCAAATCGCAGAGTCTATAGGTCTGTCGTATCCTGAGATAGAAGAGAGTTACACAAGAAGTGGCCGCGGTGACCTCAAACGCACGTTCGGCCCGCGTGATGTGTTTGACTTCGTGTATGCGATCCTTCACTCGGTTGCATACCGGCAGCGCTACGCAGACTTCCTGAAAAGTGACTTCGCCCGCATTCCTGTAGCTCCGGAGAAAACTCTCTTTCGCGCGCTCGTCGGTATAGGTGACGATCTAGTTGCCTTGCACCTGCTCGAATCTCCCACGGTCGATCGCTTTATCACCGAATACCTCGGTGGCCGCGCCCCGGAGGTCGAAAGGGTTTCTTGGTCTAGGAACACCGTCTGGCTGGACCAAGCCCAGACTTTAGGCTTCAAGGGCGTGCGCGAGGACGTATGGAACTTCCACATCGGCGGGTACCAGGTCTGTGAGAAGTGGCTCAAAGATCGTAAGGGCCGCAAGCTCTCGGCGGATGACATCCGGCATTACCAGAGGATTGTTGTCGCCCTCTCCGAGACCATTCGCCTGATGAAAAAGATCGACGCGGTCATCGAGGATCACGGCGGCTGGCCCGGCGCGTTTGCGGCAGAGAAGCTCGAGCTGGTCGGTGCCAAATGAGGCGCCAGCGATCACAACTGCAATGGCAGAAGCAGTTGCGTATCGGAGTCCGGTTTACCGAGCACGGTTTTAAACTGCTGGACGGATCCCCGCTTCCGAAGCTGAAGGCCGGCACGGTCGCAGAGATATTCGTTTCAGCGGATGCGATCGAGGAGGGCCCGTCCAAGGTCGCGCTTCTGCAGGAAAAACGCACAATGCTGCTGGAATCGGGTAAGGTTGTCCTTCTCGGAATGAGCAAGGCAATGATCGGGAAGGATTGCGAAGGACTGGTCCCTGGTTCTCAAATCCGGATCTCTCCTGAGTACGATTACGTCGCGGTGGAACTGAAGGGAAATCTCTTTCTGCACATGCGTGGTGACCAGGAAGCCCGCCTGGATGATTGTCTCTGCTGGATTCCATCTCTCAAGGTCGAAGCCCGCAGTCTGAATCACGCTTTCACGCTCGCCTCGCAAGCCTTCGAGACAGGACGCAGATCACATTCTGGGAACGTCTTTGAGCGCGGCTATGCATTGACGCCTCAGAGCAGTTGGATGAGCCTGGCTGATTGGAGACTGGGCGTGCTAGCACAAGCATTCGCAAATCCCGCGACCAGCAACGACTCCTAACAATTTGGCTGGATGAGGTTTTTAGCTGCGCGTCATTATTTATCGAACAAGCCAACTATTCCTCCGGCGCCGGGAAGGGAGAACGAAAAATGAGTACTCTGGCTTCAGGTGCACGCCGCCTTCCGCTCCATCACATAACGATCCGCGTTCCGTGGCACGATGGCGGCTGGGACGGAAGCGTCTGCGCGCACCCGCTCGAAAACACGAGCTGTCTCATCCTGTCTCACATCGGGGAAAGCCGCCGCGACGAGGTCGAGACCCGTTTCGCCGGCAAGCGGCTCGACGAACTTACTCCCGGGGATCTTCCGCCCTGCGTGGGTGAAAAGGTGTCCTTTATGGCGCCGTTTCCGCTCACGCGAACGATGTCGCATCCGTACAAGGAGATTTTCCCGGAGACCCACGGACACTTTACGCCCACACGCTTCGTCCAGCCGGCGTACTCTGCGGCCGCCATGCCATTCCGCTGGATGTTGCGCAAGAAAGTGGAGGGCGATGCGAAGGGCGGCGAGATCGGACTTGCCGAGCGCCTTCAGCTCGGCTGGGCGCCCGACCGTGAGCCGGAGATCCACAACCGCGCGGGCAAAGAGGTCGACACCGACTGGGTCCAGGAGCGCGAGAACCAGCTTGTCATGCTCGACACCTTCTTCAGCGCACTGCGGCCCGAGGAGTCGCTCTGTTTTTTCTATGCCAAACGCACGCCACTCTCGGAGCAATCGCGCCGGGTAATCATAGGCGTGGGGCGGGTGCTTACAGTCGGCAAGCCGACGGAGTATGCCTACGAGACCAAGAAGCCGCCGCTACGTAGCATGCTTTGGGAGCGCAATATCGCGCATTCGGTACGACCGGGCTTTGCGGATGGCTTCCTCTTTCCGTACCAGGAGGCGCTCGCGCTGGCCGAGCGGGATGGCATCGATCCCGAAGAATTTGTTGCCTTCGCTCCCGACGAACATTTCGAGGAGTTTTCTTATGCTTCAGAGCTGCTCAGCCACGATGGCGCCGTCGCATCGCTCGTCGCCTGTGCTGCGGCGCTGCACCGTATCCGCGGCAGGATTGAGGGCCCGTGGGAACAGGCGCTTGGGTGGATCGACACGCAGTTGAACCGCTTGTGGCAGGCACGTGGGGCGTTTCCCGGTCTTGGATCGGCACTTTCGGCCTTCGGCTACGAGTGGGGCTTCCAGCACGGCAGTCTGCTCGCGTACGAGATCGAACTCCTTCGCGAGAAGAAGAACGAGAATCCGTGGACACTGGTCGATGCAGTGATGGAAGACCCGGCAAAGCTAGGGGGAGCAACCGCCAAGCTCATTTCTGCAGGGATGCGTAAAGGCTGGAAGCGCCTGAACCCTGAACGGCGCTCACTGCTCCAGCTTCTAGGTCGATGCGCGATCAGCGAGAACCAGGCACTCCGCTTCTACGATGCGACCGCGCGCGCGGACGGGGGAATTGGAGCGACCGATGCCGAGTTGCTCGCAAATCCTTACCTTCTCTTCGAGAGCGACCGCCGATCATCCGACGCCATCGCTTTCGGAGTTGTAGACCGCGGTCTCTTCCCCGACGAGAGCGTCCGCAAGCAGTTTCCCGTACCGGCAACGAGCCGGATTGATTATCCGGCGGATGCTCGGCGTGTGCGCGCATTGGTGGTGAATCTGCTGGAGGAGGCTTCTACGCAGGGGCATACACTCTTGCCCCGAAGCTGGGTGATCCGCAGCGCACGCGAGCGGGCACTCCAGCCCGCTTGTCCCCTTGGTGAGAATGTACTCGACGCCGCGGAGGAGTGCTTCGGCGCAGTTGTTGTGCGCACGAAGACGCGCGGCGGCGAGGCCGCCTATCAAGTGGATCGGCTGGCCGAATGCCGGGACATCATTCGACGGGAGGTTCTCAGGAGAAAGGACGGCAAACCACACACCGCAGAGCACGACTGGCGAAAGCTCGTGGACAGCGGGATAGGCCAAGCTCTGCCTGACGATCCCGCGGACCGTCAGCTCGAGGAACGCGCACGAAAAGAGAAGGCAGCAGCGCTTGAGCAGATCTTTCGCTCGCGGCTCTCTGTCCTGATCGGTTCGGCCGGCACGGGTAAGACGACCCTGCTGCGCATGTTATGTGGAATGCCCGACGTCAAGAGCAAGGGGCTGTTGCTCCTCGCGCCCACAGGCAAGGCTCGTGTCCGGTTAGAGGAGCAGACCAAACTGCGCGGTGCTGGCAGAACCCTTGCTCAGTTCCTGAACCAGCAGCAACGCTACGACTGCGACACCGGTGCCTACTTCCCGAAGCCGAAGGCAGCCCGTTGCGGGGACTACCGCACAGTGATCGTCGACGAGTGCTCCATGTTGACCGAAGAGCAACTAGCGGCGCTCATTGATTCGCTCACCAACGTGGAGAGAATTGTGCTGGTTGGTGATCCACGCCAGCTTCCGCCGATCGGGGCGGGCCGGCCGTTCGTGGACATCGTCAGGCTCCTCGAACCCGCGAACGTTGAGACCCTATTTCCTCGCTGCGGAACCAGTTATGCTGAGCTTACGATCCCCAGGCGCCATAAAGGCGAGTCGCGCACGGACGTGCTTCTGGCAGCTTTCTTTAGTGGAAGGCCAATCGATCCGGGGACAGACGCGGTATTCGACGGTGCGTTCGGCGACGGCGACGATCGTTTGAGGTTCGTTCAATGGAACCAACCGCAGGACTTACAGGTACGAATCGTGGCGGAGATCGTTCGTGCTCTGAAACTCAAGAATGCAGACGACGAACTGGGTTTTGAAGAGTCACTCGGTGGCACAAGGTATGAGGCTCTGCCGTGGGCGTTCTTTTGGAACAAGTTTGGCGACAATCCCGGTGCTGCGTCCAAAGCCGAGTCCTGGCAGGTTCTCTCGCCTGTTCGCGCTAGTCTCATGGGTGTCGACGCGCTCAATCGGATGATCCAAGAGCGGTTTCGCCTGAAGGTTCACGAACTCGCCGAAACCGAAGGTTGGGGCCGGAAGGTGCCACGACCCGTCGGAGGGCAAGCGCTCCTCTATGGTGACAAGGTTATTAACGTCCTAAACCAGCGACGGCGCGATGTGTGGCCATCTCCAGAGGGAGAGGCGTACATCGCCAACGGCGACATCGGTATGGTCGTCGGCCAGTACAAAACCCAAAAATTCAAAGGTATGCCTTGGAAGCTGGAAGTTGAGTTTGCGGGGCAGCTCGGCTACAAGTACGGGTTCTACCCTGGTGAATTCGGCGACGAGGGCAACAAACCGCTCGAGCTCGCCTATTGTCTGACAGTACACAAGACCCAAGGCAGTGAGTTTGGCGTGACCTTCGTCGTGCTAACCAACCCATGTTG
Organism: uncultured Acidobacteriota bacterium; assembly: GCA_963730805.1. Lineage (GTDB taxonomy): Bacteria > Acidobacteriota > Terriglobia > Terriglobales > Acidobacteriaceae > Telmatobacter. Next base: position 8,804 of record CAVSTL010000011.1, read on the forward strand.
GCTCCTATCGCGGGAGTTGCTCTACACGGCGTTGACTCGGCACAAAGGTAGTCTCGTGGTCCTGCATCAAGGCCCACTCGCGGAGTACCGTCGTTTTGCCGGCGACGAGCACTCAGAAATTGCGCGACGAGTGACCAATCTCTTTGTCGATCCGACACCGCGCGAGGTAAGCGTTGGAGCTCAACAGAGATTCCTTGAAGAAGGACTCATCCACCGCACCGAACGGGGCGACCTGGTGCGGTCGAAATCGGAGCTCGTCATTGCCGACAAGCTTCACGCGCGTGGCTTCGATTACGCCTATGAGCAGCCTGTCGTTCTGCCGAACGGACGCATCCGCTATCCGGATTTCACGATTACGGATCACGCTCGTGGCGAGACGTTCTATTGGGAGCACCTCGGCATGCTCGACGATCCTAGATACAGGGAGCGTTGGGAACGCAAGCTCAGCGAGTACATGGAGGCCGGCATCAAACCCCACGAAAACGGAGGGGGGCCGTTTGGCACGCTCATCATCACGCGTGACGAGGCGAATGGGGGCATCGACTCCGCGAAGATCGCCGGGCTGATTGAAGACATGCTGAAGTAGTCGCCGATCACCTGCAATAATCGCTATGGACGGGCGACCAAAACTGGCGATCAGATCGAGGAAACGGGGTTCGTATCAGGTTGGGAGGGCAAAAGTACAACGTAGTCTAGATAATTATTCGACACGTTTGTCATTTCCATCGCCCAGACCGCCCACCTCCGAGAAAAACCACGGTTACTGTGGCCTCCGCGAGCAGTTTTCAGGGTGGATTTTTTTGATGAAAGATCCGCTTGGCGGATGCGGCTTCGAGACAAGCCAACTTTAGTTTTGCTGTAGTATGAATCTCTCAGGTCGAAGCACAACGTCTAGTGACTCGTTCCGTTCCCGGGATTTGTGATAATCTCTCGCCTGTTCCACTGTAGAAGCAGTCGATCATAACCAGGCGAGGTAAAATAAAGTGTTCATTCCGACGGAATACCAGGAATCGGCCGCCGTTCGACTCGAGTTAACAGACGCTTGGAGCCTTCAGGAGTTCGAAGACCTATGCTCGTCCATCCGGGGCGCGTACGAGTTAATCGATCGTTTCATGTGCCTGATAGACACACTTGCACAAGAGGCGGAGGAAGAACGGCGATCACCTGGCCCAGAAACTGAACAAGGATACCAACCCTACCAAACTGCGTGGCATGATCTCTATTACGGCAGGCCTGAACGGATCCGCGACGGACGGTTTGTTTTTCCTCAGCTGACTCCTCTCGATGAGGTTCTCAGCGCTATCTCGCCGTTTTCGACCACGCTTAGAGTCGTGCGGATTCGATTAGAATCGCCCGGCTTTTTAGAGTTGGTGGGTAGTTGGAATCCTCTGAGAATCATCGCCGATGCTATTCGAGATTACCGGCATGAAAACACCAGAAGAATGGAGATCGACGCCCGCCTTGCGATTGAGCGGGATAAACTTCGGGCGGGCCTTGCAAGAGAGATCCTGCGTAGAGCTCCAACCGATAGGCATGCAGAACGATTGGTGGAAATTGTTAATTCAGTCATCGAACCGTCAGCGACTATGCTCGAGAAGGTCGTAAGCAATCCGCGCATTCTGGATGTTGCAGTTCGTGGTTCAGGTGGCGGCTAGGCCCCGTTCTAGCCGGAGAATCGTTCACCGCGGAACGTTCTGTCGGAGTTGTAGGCTTTGCATAACGCCATCGCGCCTTTGCGTCCAGCTGCTTCTCGTCGATCAAGAACTCCACCGCGCCGGATCGGCAAATCGCGCCAGACGCTGCCCTATAATCTTCCCAAAGTCAGCAGTAGCCGTCGGGAACGACGCTCGGGTTCTCTAGCTAGCAGGTCGCCGACTGTTTGAGTGGTTGGTTGCTTCATCGTGCAGCGCTGCGGCCTCTCTGGAATTCAGACGCTTGAAGAATTGCGGCGGGTGGAAGCCGCCGAGCCGGCGCCTCACAGTCTTGAGATCGACTCCGGGAGAAATCGCGCGCGCCCCGACCAGGACGATCGCACATCCTCTGCGGCAACCTTTGAAGTAGTTCTCGAACTCTCCCTTTGAAACGCCAGCTTGGTTTGAGTATTCAGACCAAATGTCCATCAGGCCACCCTCATGAACATGTTTGATCTGTGCAATACCCTCAATCCTGGCGGCTGGAGTCTTGGAGTAAAGCCAAACCCGGGAGCCCGCTGCGGCGTGGATTATCCTACGTCGCAGTTCGACGGTCTTTTTTCCCTCCAGAATCGCCTTTGTGTACGCAGGCCGTAATGAGATCAAAATGTCAGTACATTCAGGCACTTGGTTTCCCTTCATCCATGATGACGCAGGCAGCGTCGAAGTCAATGGCTCGAGCGGTAACGAATTTGGCACCATCGACGCAACCAAGCTGGTCCAACCGGGACAGACCGACTCGGTTCTTGAATCGGAAGAGCTGGCTAAAGAAAGTCAGGCCCGTTTTGTCACTTGAGCTCACAGTCTGGACTTCCTCCGAACTGAGGACGCCGTGCCTTGTTGTTTCCGTGCCTATCTCCGTTGTCGCCTTGACCGCGGTCCGAGTAACGGTGGCGGCCGCTACGATAGCTCCGCGCCCACTGTCCACACGCATCGATTCATAAAAAAGGATAACTGCTCCAGGGGTCAGAGTAGACAATGCTCGAGGGCTGCTCAGGTACAGCCTTTCTCCTAGCACAGATGCTTCGGGGGGCGCAAAAAGTAACTGCTGGTCCGAGGTGTTAAGGAGCACATCGGCGTACTGTCGCCTAATGGGCACAACCACCGCTGGGCGTGCAGGGAGCATTAAGATGACTGGGCCGAACTTGGATTCAAAATCCTGTAGCGGCAGTATCATCGCGTGGCCACCGCCTTGATCGACTGTGAGGGTTGTCTCCGGACCTGAATAGTGCGGCGGAGTTGCAGGCAAATTGAGCAGGAAGGAACGAGACAATTGTTCCCGAATTTCGCTCCAATTCTCAGGTCCGATGATCCTTCCGATGCAGTATTTTTTGAGTGTTTGCGGGTGATTGGTCGCCGAGCTTACTTCGAAGCCCTGGCCCTTCGCATAATCCAGTGTTTCGCGGTTCATCTGCCGACAATCGATGCTCAAACTGGCCGGACGAGTCTGGCAGACATCTCGACACATTGTGTCGAGAAGAACGTCGCACGCTAATTCTCCAATGGGATTGGAAAGATCCATTCCGAGCCATGCCTCGGCAGCCGATTGCGGACCCCTGGCAGGCTCCCACGCCGCGAATCCGATCATTTCTCCTGCTGCCGCGGCAACGACTCTGTGGCGCAGACACGCTGATTGTCCGGGCATCAATGCGTTGGCGATTTGCTCTGCCGACATAGCGCAAGACTGGAGAAATGATTCAGCCTCAGCCTTTCGCCCTTCCTCCAGTTCCGCGACTTCGACGATAGCACCTTCGAACGACTCTGCCTGGATCTGCGCTGGTGTCCATTGTGACGGCAAGTAGATTTCTGCGAGCTCGGCGGGCCCCAATACCTCAATCCCAAAACGGTTATGCAACTCATTCCGTCTTCCGAGAATTGTCTCATCACTCGTAACGAATCCAGAAGCAGCATGATAGATCATGGTAGCGAGGTGCGTCAGGTCTGATTTATCCCGTTCTCGCAGATTTCCGGCGAACACGCGGTTGGGAAAAACAATTGTCCCGAGCTCTGCTTTTAACGTCGCCATCATTGGCTCAGGAACTCCTGTGAACTGGGGCAATGTCATGGCGAGTTGGACGGCGGGATCGGGACCTTGTTGACGCACGGCGCGCGCTAGTTCGTCCACGAACTCGCGCGCAACGAAGAGGCGGAGCATCCCACTCATCGAAGCTGTCAATAGGCGCTTCGCATACTCCGCGCGAGGGCGGTCTTTGATTACGTCCAGGAAAACATTGACGTCCAGTGCGAAAATCGGCCGTTCACTTCTCCCGTGCCTCGGAAGAGCCGTCACTCGCTTCATCTCAGGAATGCTGAAGAGAGTTGGGCTGTCAAGCTCTCGCCTGCGCAAGTTAATTTGCCGAGCTCTGGTTACTCCTCCTGCCATCGCTCGGATCGTCCTGAAACCCATGCGCTCCCAGAACTCGTTTGCATCCAGATCGGCTGCGACGCGGGCACTGATGGTGATGTAGTACTGAGATTCAGCGTCCGAAATCAAGGTATCAATCAGTTGTCGTCCGATGTGGCGCCCACGGAATTGCGGTAGGGTGTAAAGCTGGAAGACCCGTAAATGCGGAAATCTGCCCCCATAAAGTAGGTGTCCCGCGTAGTACTCGCCTCCGGCGACTTCAGCCGTCGCGACGTAAAGTTTGCCCTGCGCCGCTGCTTCTGAGTAGGCAGATCGGGGCAAGAAGCCAAGGATGTCCCGTTCCGAATCGCCTTGTTGCTGAACAAGGTTCGAGTAGCGGCACACGTCAGCGGGCTGCTTGTAGATTCGCACTTTCACGTTGAGATTGGATTATATAGCGCGCACTCCAGCCGTGTCCCCGTTCTGGCTCTACATTATAGAGATATCCTGACTAACCTGAGGGCGTTGGCTTATTTCAACCGCCGAGGATTTGCTGACCTCCGTTGAAAGCCGATTGCGCAACTGACCAATGTCGTTTGTGAACACGGTGGCTTCATGGCTGGCACGTGATATCGCAACATAACCGAACCGCGATCCAATGAGATCGGGATGCACTCCCGTATCAGCGTTGATCAACACTCGTTCGGCGGTGAGTCCTTGTACACTGTGGCTGGTTATTGCATATCCATTATCGAAGTGACGATAAGCCGCTGCATCGAACTCGATTTTGTGACCGTTAGTGAGTTGTGCGGAAATGTGCTCATCGAGATTGATAGACTCGACTATCGCTAGATCGCGGTTCGCAATTCTGAGAGTCTTGTCCGACGCCGTAAATTGAATCCTGTCCCCGACAGAGAATTTATGGAGAGCCTCCCGGTAGACACTGACGCCGGTCAGACGCCGGGGATCGTAAGTCACGACGTTACCGAATGACTGTTTGACGGAGAGCAGGTTTGTGGAGGGATTCACGGCGACCACCGTCGCGTAGGTTCCAGCTTCAATGCCAGCGCTGCCGCTTCCACGCCCGTACCTGAGCACATCTCCGATCTCGTATCCATTGGCCCAGCGGCGCTCCGCACCGGTGAGATCCTGGCGTGGGATGAGAACGTTGAACTGGTGATCCTCTGGGGCTAGGGATCCCTTGGCCTTTAGTTCTTCGCGCACGGCGACATTCAGGTCGCGGCGAGAGGCATTGTCGGGCGAAACGATCAGCGTCTTCTCAGGGAATTCGACGTAACTCTTTGCAATTGCGCGGATGCGTTCGCCGGCGTCGGAGATTTCTCGAATCCGGCCCTGCTCTTGGAGCGACTGGAGAGCGCCGGATACGTTTCCCTTCGCGAGAGACTCCACAGCAGATCTGAGCGCAGGATCTTTCTGGCGCACGATTTCATCGAGTTCCGCAGTGCGCTCTGCGGCCTCCGGAACCTGTCCGCCCCGTTCTTTCGAGATACGCGCGGATCTGCTGGCTGCGAGGACTCGATGCGTCAAGATACTCCTGCGTGTAGCCCTTGATCTCGGGCGCGCCACTGCGGCCGGCGGTGATCTCATAGCCAAGTTGCCGGAGCCGGTAGGTCAGCTCAGACTGATACACCGCGGTCGCGAACTGTTGCGACGCGAAAAGACTCTGCGGCTGAACCGCGCGGTACTGGCCGTTCTCGCGTTCCGTTAGGTTGAAAATGACAGCGTGCGTATGAAGTTGCGGTGCCACGTAGCCGTCGACTGGACGCGCAGTGTCATGCTCAAATTTCGCCGCGATGAACTTTGCCGTCGTTTCTGGCGCGTGATTCCCTCCGATTCGCGCCTGTGTGTAGTGTTCGAGCTGCTCCAGCGCTACGCGAACGCTTTCCCGATGCGCATCGCGTACCCGATCATCGCCCCCGACCAGAGCGGTGAGAGACACGGATTTCGGCGCCGAAAATGTCGCATCCCATCCGGCGCGGTGCTCCATTGTTTTGACCGCTTTGCCGTCGGCGCCCTGGTATTCGTATGACGCGCGTTGCCGGACCAATTGCTCTCCCGTTTCCGGATGCTGGCCTTGGCTGAGCCGCGCGAAATCAGGGGCAGAAACGGCGCCGGTGAGACCAAACCGGCCGGCTAGTTGGCCCTGCCACTCACCCCGGATTTCACCTTTCTGCGACCAGTAATTTTGCTCTTTGGCCGTGAATTCCTTAGCGTGGTAGGTCTGCGCCTGGCCGGAAGAAAGCGGTTTCGAAATGGTCAACATCGGGGCTACTCCATCTGGTGTTCAGCCGGTTGCGCGGTCTGTGCTGGAAAGAGGAGATTGCCCTGAATCTCTTCCGCGTCTGTGCGCGGCGGAATGCTCGGCACGATGAGGTCATCCATCTTTCGCTCATCGAAACCGGGGCTTTTCTCGCGCAGGGAGATGAAGGGAAAGGAGAAGCGCGCGACGTGGTTTCCGTACTTCAGAAATCCCCTCAGATCGTCCAGACCGGAGATCTCAGATGGCATGACTAACGGTTCCGTCTGCCGGTCGAGCGCATAATTCCGCCCTGTCCTTGAACCATCGAAATGCGTCTCCCGGATTCGCTCGATCTCGATCTCACCAATTGCCTCGCTGACCCACTTCGCTGCCTTCGGCTCCGTGGTGCGGAGGAAGATTTTCGTTGCCGGCTGCGACAACATGGCCTCCGCGTCTTCGCCGTAGCGTGCCTCCATTTGGCTGCGTCCCTGGAACCCAAGGATGACCGGATTCTGGGATTTCCGGTTCTCGGTAATGGCCGTATGAAGCTGCGGGAGACGCTGGAGGCTGGCCAACTCGTCGATGACGAACCAGACCGGCTTTTGGTCGGGCATCGGTTCATTCAAAAGTCGAAGCACCAGCGTATCGATCCACAGGCTGATGAGCGGGCGCAGTGCCTCGCGCATGGTCGGACGTGACGTAATGAAGATCCAACCGCGGCGGTTTTCGGCCCATTGCGTGGCGGTCCAGGCGGACGTTGTTTCCTCTTCCCTGGGGAGCAAACCAAAGCTGTCGGCACTCATATTCAACGAACCCAGAACACCCGTCCGTTGCTGTGGAGCCTTCGGATCGATGAGCGCCCAGTATTCGGTTCCCTTCACTCGGCGGTCGATTTCAGCAGGGTCGGACATCCACCGTACGAGTTCTGCCGGGGTCGGTAGGTACGTCAAAAGGTGGGCGAAGATCTTCTGCGGAGCCTCTACGAAGAACCGGTTCGAAACCCCTTCCGGCTGATACAGAGAAACCGCCAGAGCCTTCGCTTCCGCCTTCCGGCGAAGCTCTTTCGACGGATTCCAGTACGGCATCCGCGCATCGAGTGGATTGAGCACGATGTCGCCGCGATGGGCGTCGTAGAACTGCTTCACAAACTCGCAGGCCGGGTCATAAACGATGGCGCTGTCCCCGCGGGCATCCACCTGGTAGAGCATCTGGCGAATGATGCTTGACTTGCCCGAACCCGTGTCGCCAACGATCAAGAAGTGCTTGTTTTCCGCGTTGCGGGGGATGCGCAATGGGCGCCTGGAATCGTTTGTCGTAATGCCAATTCCATCGCCGGCGACGGCCTTCGTGAAGTCGTTCGAACTGACCAGAAATGGTCCCTTCAGACGGCGGCCATAGCGCAATTCCTTGGTCCGTGCGATGTCTTTCGGAACCGAGATCGGAAGCAGCAACCCGAACACGGCAAGGCCCACCCATAGCTGCGACACGAACGGTTTATAGACGGGTTCACCTCCATAGACGGAGCGCCCCAGCCAGGCGTGCAGAAGCTTATTGGAGTACCGCGCCAAGGGTCCGCGGACGAGGAAGAAACGACCCGTTCTTTGCCTCCTGGACGGCCAGCTGCAAAGCGCAGGGGACGGCCGGCGGCCTGGAGCGTCACCCCGGGCTGCACGTCATCCTCAAGCGCCAGCCGTCGCAGCGATCGGCGGTCTGCGATGTACAGGAGTTGGTATGCGTCGGCAGGGTGCAGTTGTCCCGCCAACTCAGTGCGCACGTAGTACGGCAGATAGTATTTCTGAAGCGGAGTGAATCCTCGCTCGAAGCGCACGTACATCAGCAAAGCCGTAGACCGCGAGCGCAACGAAGAATGCGCCGATCGAATAAATGTAGCCGCGCGGCGGCCAGATGATGGACTCTTTTCTTCCCCAATGTTGAACAGCAGGCATTACAGCGTCTCCTTCTTTTGGCTGCGTTTGGCGAGGAGTTCCTGGGCTCGTGCAGCCTTCGTTGTCTGGATCTGGCGAAACAGATTTGCGACCTGGTCCGGTGTCCTGGTCTCGCCCCTCAGCAGCGGATCGAGCGTGCCCATCAGGAGCATCTGGAGCCCGACAAGCTCGGTGAAAATGTGCATCTCCATCTCGCCCCGGACGGTGGCTGCTGCGCCGCCGAGTAACAGATCACGCGCCCATTCGCTGGGCGCTTTGCCGTCTGCTTCGGCGGCTGCAAGGATGCGTCTTTCTTCTTCCGGCGTGAGCTTTGTCCCGATACTGCGAGAACGCGCCACGCGTCCCCGCAGCCGTGGCGGAGCTCGGCTCAATTAGTTGGTTGCTGTGTTCCCATGTGCCTCCAAACGAGCGGTTCCTTATAAGGAACGCGATTCGTATAACGCGAGTGAATTGATCAAGTTCGCAACGAGGAACCAAGGTTCCTCGGCAGTACCCTTTCAGGGGTGGAGTGTCGAGATTCAGCCGGTGCGCAGCACCGAACGGGACTCTTCGGGTACCACGGACGCCTGATCCCGCGGCTGACGACGTGTCTCCACCCCGCCACGGGAACGCTTACCGGAGCCCACGAGGCTCCGGCACATCAGCGGCCCCGGCCCTGCGGACACGCAGAGACGGCACCGCTTTCGCCGCCAGCGGCGACTTCAGGTAGTCCTGGAATTCGCGGTCCTTGGCGAACACGTAATTGAGGGCCTTGTCCACCACATCGTCGGCCGATCCGTGGACAAAGGCGGCGTACTGATCGATCAGGGTTGCGGTATCGGAATCAAGCCGGATCGTGGCGCTCACGTATCGGCTCTGGGTGACTTCAATCAACGGCATAGACTTGCCTCCTCGGGAATTGGGATTAGGCGATCTTCTTGCGGGCGATCATGCGCTGCGCCGTGAACGCGATCTCGTGTGCACGGGCAGAGCAAAGCTTGTCGGGAATCTGGAAGCGGCGGCGGACCTGAAGCATCGTGACGACATCCGCCATTCGGAACGCCATCCTTCAGCCAGAGCCAGGCCGAAGCAACGTCCACCGTGCGCTGCGCGTAGTAGACGGGATTCGACTTATCCGCGCGCCTTTCAGCGAGCGTTCGGGTCAGCTTTACGGGGTCCGTTCCGCGGGCTAATTCCCGGAGAATCCACGCCCAATCGGACTCGGAATGGGAGTGCTTTCCCAGTGCATTTGCAGTAACCGATTAGTGGCCGGATAAGCTCTCGATTCGGCTCCGGATCAGCTAGCTGAAAGTCTTGGGAATGCCAGGTCGAATCGCTCGGGTATTCGACCGTTACGACGGGCGCCGGAGCGTACTTCTGGTTCAGGAATCCGGGTAGACGAAGCACCCGGTTCAAGTCCGTGCACGCGGGGTCTCCGCCGAAGGTAATCGCAAGCGCTTTGAGCAGGCTTTCCTGCTGCTCAAACGGGATGCTCTCGACGCGCCAAAGCACCTGGTATTTGCCGACGGATGTCCACACAATTGCCGACGGAATCGGCACTACATTCGACCCTCGTAAAGCCGTCAATTTTGCATCGGCATCGGTGTCGAGATCGAGGTACAAATGCCGGACCTCGCCGATGCTTTCCTTGGTCCGCTTGCGGCTGCCGGGAGCCAGTGGATTGGCGGCTACATAGACGTTCGCTCCGGCCGCGTTTTCGTGTGCCAGCCAGGCTAAATACCTTGGCTGAAGCGCACGCTCTAAGGTGGCCATTCGCTGAACGATCGTGGGCGGCGAAATGCGGCGAAGGACAATTGCAATCGTCTCATCTAAACGGAAGGATCGAGTCAGGAAACCCGGCCGCGATCCGGGTGTCGATCTGCGTCTTATGCTGCATAGTCCACCACCAGTACGGGTTCGATCATGAAGTGCTTAGCATTCCGGTCGTAGCCCTGGATTGCCAGGACCTCGCGAACAACTCTCGAACCCGGTTTGCGCTCGATATGAACGACGAAATCAACCGCCTCACCAATCTCGGCCTCGGTGTCGGAAAAGGTGCTCTGCGCGTGGCTGCGCATCACGAGATTTGCGAACCGATGCAGTGCCTTTTCGGCTGAATTCGCGTGGATCGTAGCCAGCGAACCCGCGTGACCCGTGTTGAATGAATCGAGAAGCGTTCGCGCTTCTGTTCCACGGACTTCGCCGAGGATGATCCGGTCCGGACGCCAGCGCAGGGCCGACGCGCAAGAGGTCGTCGAACGAGATGTGCGCCTTGAACGTATCGCTCTGGCATTCCACTGCCAAAACGTTGGGCTTTTGAATGCGAAGCTCAGCCGTATCCTCGATGACTACAATCCGTTCCTCGTCCGGAACTGCCTGCGCCAGGACATTGAGCAAAGTAGTCTTTCCGGTTCCCGTTCCGCCACTAATAAGGACGGTTTTGCCGGTTTGAATCTGGTCAGTCAGGAATTCGGCAAGCGACCGGCTCAAGGTGCCGCGAGCGATGAGGTCGTCGACCGTGAACCTCTGGCCGGTGAACTTCCGGATCGTGAGAGCGGGAGAAGGCCGGACAACCGGCGGAATGACTGCCGCTATGCGGCTCCCATCCGGAAGCTGGGCATTGAGCAATGGATTGTCTTCATCGAGCCGCTTGCCAAGGTGATTGGCGATCACCTCCAGTCCGGTCCGAAGTCTGTTGGAATCGAACTGAATGCTGGCGTCCGGACAGACAATCCCGTCACGCTCGTACCACCACGTATGCGTCGGGATTGCCCATGATCTCGCTCACGCTCTCGTCCAAGAGAAGCGGCTCGATCGGGCGTAGGAAAGGGAGTATTAGTTCAAAGCTCATGGCGATGACCTCCGTTGAAGAAAACCGGCCTAAGCGGCCGGTTCCTCCCCGGCATCCTGATCTTCAGGACCCGCTTTCTCAGCACGGTCCAGCTTCAGAACCGAGTCGACGCGGATCTCCCAGATACGCCGCTTAAAATCGGAGTTCTTGGCGGCTATTTCGCGGCTGCGCAGTTCGCCTTCGACCTGCACATGGGCGCCTTTGGTCAGCGTGGCAGCGAACTCGGCAAGCTTGCCGAAGACCACGCAGCGATGCCATTCCGTCTGCGCGACGTATTGGCCGCTCTTCTTGTCCTTGTAGGAGGACTTGGTTGCGAGCGAAAGTGTCGTGAAGCTGCGGTTATTGGCGTTGCGAACTTCTGCGTCGCCGCCGAGGAATCCGATGAGGTTGACTTTGTTCTGGTACATGATTTCGTCTCCGTTTTGTTGAATTCCCGCGTCCTGCTCGGGTCACACCTAGCGAAGCCAGCGAGGGGCCCGGCTCCCAAGGCCGAAGCTCTGCATTTACGGAGGCTCCGGAGAAATCTTGTCGTCGCACTTTGCTGACAAGTTTCGAACGGAAACCGTAACCCACCGGGCGATGCGTTGTGTTGGGTGCAGTCGAAGCAGAAGAGCAAGCTGCCGCCGGGCGCCGGCAATGCCCCGAAGCCGTGACCGAGTAGAGAGCGGGATACGAAACGGCAGACGCCCTCGGGACCAAAGTCGCTATCTGATCTGCGGCCACAAATTTCGCCAGAAAACCGCGGGTACACGCTCTTCTCTGGCTTGTCCACGACAGATTTTGCCGCAGACAAGAAGGCCAGAAAACGACTCAGAGCGCTCGCGGGCGATAGCCCCCGCGTTCTTGCCGCCACAGCCACTCATTGAGGTCCGAAGTGCGAAAGCGCCAACGCCTTCCGACACGGCGCGCATCGATCTCCCCAAGGCGGGCCATTTTCTTGAGCGTGTTTGGATGGATGCGAAGGAGAGCGGCTGCTTCAACAGCGTCGAGCAACGGTTCGAATTCGGTAAGCGGAATTCGGGGTTGATTGCTTCTTTGATTTGAAAGCGGCGGAAAAGGTAATGCCATTACGACCTCCAATGTGGAGATCATGGCCCCATTTTTATCAGCTGTCCAAGACCAAATTGTTCAATCCTAATGCCTATTGGGCATTAAGAATGGAACTGCCGTAATCGGATGGAACTTGATGAAACTTTACGGAATTAAGTCATCGCGATCTTTTTTGCATCCGCCCAATACAGCAGTGGTGTAAAGTGTTGAGTCTGATCACGTCAACCTCGAGGGGGCCAAGAAACAGGACGATGATGATAGCGCTGAACAGCTAGCCTATCATTTGCGAATGTTACTAAGGAATGGCGCCCTACTGATGCTCCTGCCGTCGCCGAAGCTCGGCCGGCTCCCTCAATGCTCGGTGGATTTGATCGAAATGTTGACTCAAAAAGAGTAGAGAGTCGCGGAGTTATCAACTATGGGGCAAAGCCGCGTCAGGAACCCACGCTAGTAAGCTAAGCAGACGACCATATCGACGTGGAGCCGCGAAGAAACATCGTTCGATTCGCGACCAGGGATGCGGCCTGTCGGAGCCCCACAGAATCCTTTGCGGATTTGCTGCGATCAGCACGTGTGCAAATGGCGCAGCGTCGGGATAATCAGGGCCGGAGTTGAAGCGCGATATGCTCCCGAAACTTTGACGTATCCTAGGCGGCTCGGGCCGTGTGGGTTGAAGCGACGACGCCAAGTTCCAGGGGAAGCGGTTGTGTATTTGGCAGACGGGAGAATCGGCGATCTGTGCCAGCACCGTGCGGAGGTAAAGCTCCTGGTCCAGTCCGTTGAGATTGGCGGAGCCGATCAGGCTGTACATCGCGGCAGCCCGCTCCCCAGCACTGTCCGATCCAGCAAATGGAAATTCTTCCGGAAACGGACCGTTAGATTGACTTGAGCCGGTGACGGTTTCCTTCAACCTGAGCATCGCTCCATCTGTGCTCGAGACCGGCTCGGGCACACGCAACTCCAGCGCTGCCGTGAGGCGTCCTCGCAGGCGGCGCCGCCGTACTTCTTCACTAGGTTTAGCACGCCCTGGATGCGACGCACGCTCTCCTCCGGCTTCCGTTCCTACAGCGCGTCCGAGAGGGCGCCGATGTTCTGGCCGGCCTTGTGGGTGCGGGCGGCCGCACCAGCGATCCTTGCGGACGTCCGCCGCGGACAATCTCATGGCGGATGTGATCACCGCCGCGCTTCTCGCTCAGGTGGTCGCGCAGCTGTTCGCCGGTGGCGAATCGAGCAGGCGCACGTACGGCGCACCCCGCTGAATATGAAGTTCGCGCCGGATGCAGCCCGGCGGCGCTCAATTAAGCGGCATCGACCTCCACACAGCCATCCAGGAGCACGGGTCTCCTGCCGTTTTGGTAATAGCGGAACGGCTCCAGCCGAAGCGGGAATTTAGTTGGACTTCCCGCCGGTCAAGAGTCTGGACAGCTTCGATTTCCTGGCCATTCCACCGCTCGAAAAAATGCTGGTCCTTGGAACTGGTCGGCTGCGAGTTTCTGGGAAGAAGAGAAAATCTCTTCTTCTTGGGTGACAGCGACATCGGCGGAAGGCGCCCCTACACCCATCTCATTCGCTACTAGCGTTTTTAGAATCCGCCGTGCCGCAATAATTGGACCCTGCCGAAAGTCGAGCCGAGTTTGAAAATTGCCCTCGTGTTCCAGTTCTACTGATTGCCGGCCGTGGTCGCTCGGCTGCTTGTTCTGGTTCCGTCGCGGAAAAGCGATGGCTCTTCAATTGCCAACCATTTAACTCGGATTTAGGAGGCGTCAAATGCGAATGAACACTCGGCTTGCCTTTCCCATCGTGGGCCCTTTGTGCCTGGCCTGCGTGTTGCAGCCTTCGGCCTTTGCAAAATGGCATCCTCAACCTTTACCTGGCACCGATAAGCACGTAGGTCTCGAGGTGGCCTTGGTCGGAGGGATCAGTATCCCTGTAATAGCCATGCTGATTCACCACCATCATCACCACAATCTGAAGGACAATCCTGGCACGGTGGCCATACCCTCCGATCTCAATTTCGATCGGGATACGGAACGCAAGCTCACCATCGTAAACAACAGTCCATCGTCGGTGACCATTACCGACTTGATGGTTGTCGACCGCGGCTTCTCAATCTTGGGTGCCGTGTCGTTTCCCAAGCTCCTTCGGGGGAGGGAAAATTTCGAGGTTTCAATTTCGCGCAGTGCGCCGTTCAATGCCAAGCGCGGCCGCTTGTCTGTCGGGATCATCGACTCTAAAGGCAAACGGATCAACCGTATGGTAGCTCTGCACGCAACGACTTTCGGTTCGGCTCAGTGAATCAATACTCTGTGCCGGCCCGCAACGCGGGTCGGCACCGCACCTATGGAGGAATTTATGAACACTAAGACGCTGTGCGTTGTTACGATGTTGGCTTTGTCTCTGCTGCGGCATTCGGCGCTTGCGCAGCAGCCCCCCCCGCCCCCTGCTGCTCCAGCTCCAGTTCCTCCGGCTCCCGATAAGGCGGCTCCTGCTCCGCCGGCGCATGCCGCTCCGACTCCGGCTCCTGCACCGTCGCCGCCTGCTACTCCGACTCCTACGACTCCGGCTCCTGCTCCGCCAGCGCCCGCTGCTCCGGCCCATGCTGGTACTTCTCCTGCTACATCGGCGCCTTCTACTCCGATTGCTGCAGGTTTCCACGGAGTCGTTAAGGTTAAGCCGGGTGAAAAGAATGTTGAGATGATCACATTTCGTGGGCAGGCCACGGACGATGGTGAAGAGCCTAAATTCATCACTGTCAAACCAGACGAATCCGGCTACTTCTCTTCCGAGAAGCCGCTCCCTGAAAACCCGACAATTGAAATCACACCATGCACCGAACTTGCCAGCCTTCAAATGACGGGGCTAAAGGGCGGGAACAACGAGGCGCTGGTCGATCTGGGTGCTAAATTCGACCTCGCTCACCTCACCGTGACCCCTTTTGATACTGACACGCTCTCCTTGGGGAATCAGTTTAAGTTGTCAAACACTCTGGGCGGAGTCGATATGGGCTGCCATAAGGATCAACCGTCCGTAGGAGGAAAGCAATGAAACTCTGGATGGTTGTCATAGTGTTTTGCGCTGGCTTGGCTGGCGTAATGGCTTCGGCCGAGCAGGTGAGTCTTGTTGGCCGGCCATCGGTCTCCCGCGTCATGACCTTCTCACCTGTGTATCTTGGAGGTGACCTCCAGCTTGCGCAGCGGGTTCTGGTTCGTAATGATCTTGGTCAACCGGTTTCCGGTGTTACCGTCCGGCTATTCGCCCGCGCCCGTAATGGAGTTCTTATGCGCTTGCGTAGCTATGGGGTAACAGACAATGCCGGCCTCGCCACTGTCACGGGTTTGTTCGAACTCGACAACGATTCGCGAGTTACGTTGCAGGCCTGTCTGGTTGATTCAGAAGACGTCTGTAGCCCTTCCTGCGACTACAACCTCTTGCGCCGGACCGACCTTGAAATGAGCTTCTCTTACAACAAAAACACCCAGATCGGAAACATCGGATATACGGAGAACGGTAAGCCCGTTTCCGGCGTTTACGGCGTGGCTCAATCGACCTACGACTTCTCGTCTCGGGCCAACTTCTCTGTTTTCGACCACCGCAGTCACAGTGGCAAGGAATCCGCGCTGAACCTTTACGCCGGGTACTCCTACGGCGCAAACGTCGGCGATTCGCTTCTCGCTCCCAGGCTGAGTTCGGAGACGCTTACCCCCGGAGGGTTCGTTTCGGGGGGAAGTTTCGTCACTGCATCTCGATTCGTCCTTGACGGCTCAATTGCATCGGGATCGGGAAGCGAGGGCGGATATCGACACGCGGAGGCCATGTTCGTCCAGCCAATGAACGACCGGTGGCGCGGACTTGCCGGGTATGTCTTGCATGTGCCCGAGCCGCCCCGCGGAACCGTACTGGGCGCGTCTCAAGGTCCGCGTGCGGGTCTGGAATTGATTCCGAAGTCGGGCGCGCAAACGTTCCGGCTCTTCATGGGTTGGGTGAAGACAAACCGCAGCTCGTTTCCTGACACTTCGGGGCCCGGCAGCATCGTCAACTTGTCATCGATGAGTTCGCCCGAGGCAACTTTCGACTGGGGCTTTCATCACGGGGGACCTCTCTGGGGCGATTTCACTTTTTCTGCGGGTAATTTCGGAACTCCGGTTCCGACCTACTACAGCATGGGGATGACTATCACGCTTCGAAATTTCCTCCGGAGGCTTCCGTGAAGTTGAGAATGCTGGCTATGATGCTGTTCGTCCTCGTCGTGCGCGGCGCGCCCGCCCAGGGTCCGCCGCTGACGAGGATCGAGATTGGCAATATCGTCGGGGCCGAATACATTCCTGCCAGCGCGCGCTTTTTCCTCTATGCCGAGCCGGGCTCCGGGACTGCACGGGCAGAGCTTTGGCGCGATGAGGTGGTGCAAACCGCGCGGGCATGGCTGGCTGTAGGACAGAACTATGGATTCTCGCTCGATTTCTCCCGGAGAGGCACCAAGGAATTCAAGCCCGACGATATTTACGACTACAACGAAATTGTTAGGCGTCTTTCCAAAAGCAACCAGAAGGACCCGGTTCTTGATGTGCTTCGTGACAGGCTCGGTCGCATCGCCCTTCCGGCAGCTTCATCCAAGCCATCAAAGCGAGACCTTCGCCGGCTAACGGAAGCGCTCAACCACCTGATGGCGGATTCGTCCTTAGTACCAATGCTCTGTAACAAGGCGCCTAACCCTGTCCTTGCGTCGCTGCTCAAAGACGGCTGCCACGCCCGGCGAGCGCGGCTCATCATTGAGGATTTTATTGGACGAGGTGTGAGGCGGGACATCGAGCACAAGTACGTAATCGAATATAAGCCGACGTGGGCAAGTGTGTATCTTCAAAGGATTTTTTCGTCAGGCCGCAGTGAGGCACTGCTCTTATCTGGAGACGCCAGGCTTAAAGCTCTCGCTGGCGACGGAGGACAGGTTCCTTCCGGCCTTCCATTCGGTGTCGTCTCTGAGGTAAATCTTTGCGGAGATGAAGCCATGAACGCTTCCCAGCTCGGAAATGAAATTCCCAATGGCGAGCGCGCCGAGCATTTCTCTTTGGTCTCTGATTATGCGAATTCCCCGGCTCTTCCGGGAAAGGTCATTTGGTTTACTAACCAGCACCTGGTGGTGAGCACTGATCGTGCCGCTGACGCTCAACCAGATTGCTCGGACCGGTTCGCGGCGGCGCTTACGAAAAATCTCCCCCGAATAATCAACTATGACGGACAAATCGGCTCCGATCTGAAAAACCTGCTGGCATTGCTTGAGCTAGCGAGAGCAATCGATTACTTTGCTCCCTTTGGGGGGATCGATAAAGATTATTTACGTACGATTCCTACAGAACGAATCACAAATGTGCCGCCGCCAGTGGTGGACACCCCCATTCGGTTTGCCCGGGCTGGAAAGGCTTTTGGTTACCGGAGTTTCGGGGGAGTGCTTCTGGGCGATAGTCCCTTCAGCCCCACTCCCAAAAACTGGGAGGTTACCGAGGCCACCAGTGGAAAAGATAACCCTGAGGATAGCCGACTTATCGAGCCGGGATTCGCGGTAAAAACAATAGCGATAAACGGGACCACCCTATTGCGAGTCGACATAACCAGCATCTTGACGAGAACACCCGGCTTCGAGTTGGGGGATGGTGCAAGATGAGACGGGTTGCAGAATGTACGTGTGCCCGTGTAATCGGTACACAGGGATTGCTTCCTGCCATTGCTGTGGGGGTGATCCAAGCTCGATTTATTCTTTCCTGATATAGGTCAGCTCCGCTCGCTGAGGTTTGCGCTGAGCTCTTCTCATTCCTTTGTGTTTCCAATAAGTCCAGTCAAGGGGTCGGGTGACGGCAACAGTGCCAGGGTCGCGACGTCTGCAACTGTCCAGGTGTGGACTTGTTTTTCGTCGTCCCATCCCTTGAATATCCGTAAGCTAAATGGTGCCTTTTGTAGTGCAAACAAGGTCGAGCGTGCGCCCTCTCGTTGTTGCTCGCCAGGATCATGGGTCATGATTCGTTCCCGCCAGTCGTCAGGCGGACCCTCAGACACATACCCGGTAGCTCCCACCAGAACTGCGACGATGGGTGCTTTTTGTAGCCATAGTCCGGACGAGTTGACACTGTCCAAATCGTCCACGACCTCGGGTTTGCAAACCTTCAAGAAAGCCGCCACGAGATCGACAACCGATACGTGCTCAGCAGAAGAGACAAGTCCTTCAGCGGCATGCAGAAGCTCCTGAACAGAAGTAGCTTGCGTAAGAGCGACCGAGAACGAGCCGACATCATCCTTCGTCGGCAGATCCAAGCTTTCAGATGTTCCTGCTGGTCTTTCCAGACGATCTAGGGCGTCAGAATTATAGCCACCTAAACGTCTCAAGGCATTGTCTGCAGCATCGGAAACCGACGGCTCAGGATCTTCTCTAATGACCCTGTTGAGACACGCCTTGATCTCAACCATTGAAACAGTTCCACCCAAATTTCCGAGTGCCTCGGCGGCATGCTTCCGCAGATCCGAGTCCTCGACATCCTCAAGAGCTGCTAATAGGGACTTGACAACCACCGGAAGTTCCGTTTCGGGGATTGCAGCCACTTCTCCCCAGTTACTGAGAACTTTAGCTGCCGATATGCGTCTGTCGGCGGGGTAATCGATGGCGGTGGATCTAGTGTCAGTATCCGACTCAAGAGCCTCTAGCATAGTTTTCACCGCCCTTGGGATTGAGGCCGTTTCGGGCCATCCGATCAGAACTCGTACGATGGGTGCGAGTGAAGCCAAGTTTGCATTGCGAGCAAAAGTCTGCAGTAGAGCGATCTTGGATACAGTTGTTATCGCTGCGTGACCTAGTTTTAATAGTGCGTCGGCCGCAGACTGGGAAACAACAATGTTCTTGTTCGCAAGGACTTGCAGTAGATAATCTACAACTTCATCTGATACCGCAGTGTTTCTCAGGTGACCCAGAGCGCGCAACGCCTTCCGATCAGGATGTGCTGCTGCTCCGGCCTCCCTCAAAAGTGCTCGCGATGTCTCCGGGGTTGCTGCTACCTCCAAAACGAGGTGAGTCCACCACGCGCTGTCATGCGCCGGGTTAGTCAGCGCAAGATTCAAAAGTTGAACACCGTTGACGCGCCCATTCAATCTCGCCGCAGCGAGGATATGAGGCTCGAGGTAGTCCGGATGGATGGGAGATTTGTCAGATTCGTAGCCGGGGACATAGCACAATGAATGGACCACGGAGGTGAGATGGTCGACCCATTGACTCAGCCGCTCACGCACCCGAAGCGGAGACTCGGCCAAGGCTAGACAGGCGAGACCTAAGCGATGCCGGTAAAGATCGTCCTTCTCAGTAGATAGTTCCGGTCTGCTCATCTACCCTCGACGGCCACTTCAATTACTCGACTCACTACGCTTTCTGCCGCGGCTTCTACTACTTCCAGATCCATGGCCGTCGTGGGTAGGTTGGCCTCATCACGGGCCTACGACAGGCCTTGGATCACCTTACTTGAAGCTGCGTCATCTCTGAACTCCGCTAATACCCGTGCTGCAGACGTTTTGCCCTTCTCGAGCGCGCAGATCAGAGCATTTTGCATATCGTCTGTGGGTTCGAACTCACCCAGCTGGCACAGCGACTTCGCCGCATAGGGGGACACCTCCCAATGGCTTTCGATCGCGACTCCTCGCAAAGTTTTCGCCACGTCCTCCGTCGCCGCCGCTGTCCCCACGTCCCCAAGAGCCAATGCGGCTGCCATGCGAGCATATGAACTGCTCGTCAGGACAACCGGCTCGCTGGCAGCCGCTAGGAGGAAACCCATCACTTGGTCTGTTGCCGCTGTTCCCAGGTTGATTATGGCAAGAACGACCCATTCGTGGACATGAGTCTGCAAATTGCCATCAAAGGGCATCAGCAAAACTCTTATTATCTCCTCATCCATGGCCGGAGGAGAGGCCAATTGAATCCATCGTGCGGCATCTTCAAAAGGGGTTCCGTGAATCAACTCATGAAGCCGCTGCCTCAGAAAGTCCATGAGGTGCCGGGCCCCGACATAGCCGTTCAGAAATCCAATTGCCTCCGTCGCCGACTTCAAATAATCCATCGCGGCTGGCCTAAAACGCCAATACTCCCACTCAACGTCACCTTTTGCGCGCAAGAAGAATTGGTCAGACGCTCGATACATTTCGGCAGTGAGCCGTTGCACCCAATGACGCAGTCTGTCCCTCACTGGCAATCGAACCTCAGCCATGGCTATGCACGCAAGCCGCAAGCGGTGACGGAATAGATCGTCGATCTCCGGAATGTCCTCTCCTGTTTCCATTTGTCAATACCGCCGGTGATATTACGTCGATGGCCGTCGGCTTTTTGACGGTGGCCGGCTTCGGACTTGTTTTCCGATGAGTTTGGTCACTGGATTGGAGGCAGGAAGGGCGGCGAGAGTCAGGACATCAACAACTTCGTATTCACCGCAGGAATTATTGCGTCCGGACCACAGACGATCGCCAAAGAAACGGTAACCAGGGTGTTGAGCTTGAACCATGCACAACACTCTCAGCGCGGCCGGAGGTACTAGGCCCTTGTCACCGGATGCGAAGTCATAGAATCTAAACGCCCTCAACAATATGGTGACGGATTCCCTCGTCACTTTGGAAACCCCCAGTCGCTTTAAGGCCAGCGCCGCGTCTACTCTCAAGTCGCGGTCG
The DNA here is from genome assembly GCA_963730805.1 of uncultured Acidobacteriota bacterium. Taxonomy (GTDB): domain Bacteria; phylum Acidobacteriota; class Terriglobia; order Terriglobales; family Acidobacteriaceae; genus Telmatobacter. The sequence goes on from CAVSTL010000011.1 coordinate 29,610, forward strand.
CTCTCAAGAATTCGAAGCAGAATGTTCTCGATTTTTTCCCTCTCCTTCTTATTCACATGTTTTCCCAGGTGTCCGAGAGAACTGATCGCATGACTACGCACATAGTAATGCTCGATCTCATCAGAGCGCATGCGGATGTCGGCGCGACCTTCGGCGGCCTGAAGCAGGACAGCAATCGTGCTTTCAGTCGCGGCGACATCGCCAAGGGCGCCCAATAGGTCTGCGGCTTGCATACGACCCGAATATCCACTGCCCCAAGAGCAATGGCCCTTGATAACCTTGATAAGGAACTTAACCAAATCAATTCCTGTAGTCGTTCCTCGGAAGAATTCTCCGGCGCTTTTCGGCCATAGGTGATCACCATACCCCGGCGACAACAACCGAACTGCCCCCAAAATAATAGTACCTACTTCTTCGGTTGGAGAGTAATCTCTCGCCTTTGTCAAGGCGTATAGGGCATAGCTTCGTATGTGACGCTCCGAATCACTCTGGAGAACACGCAATAGATCACCTACCCCCTTCGCAACATCCGCGAAATCTGCAAGCTCTCCGATAGCCAGCGTCGCAACCGAACGAACCTCCTTGTTGTTGTCCAAGGTTGCGGCCAACAATGCTGCGAGTAATCCATCCGTTGGCCCGAACCTACCTAACACCGCCAATGTCCTTGCCACTTCAAGGAACTCATATACGCTACCAAGTCGATTGCGTCCAACCCACTCCAGAAGACCCTTTGCCAGCTCTTCCGTCGCAAATCCATTGTGCTCCGGGTCAGGTGCTAGCCATAGCTCATTTGGCGTTGCTTGTTTGAGCTTGGCCAGCGCTTTGGTCGCTACCGGGAGCATGTCGCCATACCGCTCATTTTTGTTTCTAATTGCCCGTAACAAGGTATGCACGACGTTGCTGGTAGCCGCGGATTCTCCGAGATTGCCCAATGCCACCGCCGCTGGCACGTCTCCGGTTTCGACTCTTCGGATGAGATCTGTCAGCACTTCCTGCGTGATCAAGGGATTCTGAATTTCATGTATCGCCCTCGCCACCCCGGTTTCCGTTACAGATTCTTTCAAAACCATCAGTACAGCTTCTGTTCCTTCGATTGCTCCTGTTGCAATAAGTTCGCTCAGGGCGGTTATAGCCACGTCCTGTAATCTGCCACAATAGCCCTCGTCATACTCCCAATTGCGCATCTTTTCTTCGTGGTCGATAAGACGCTGCACAATCGCATCAGATGCCAATCTTCCTAGCTTGGCTATAACAAGATCCATCCACTCGCGTTCACGAAGCTGCGAATCACCCTTAAATGGCAGCAGCAGAACTCTTGCAATTTCCTCGGCCGGTGCGGGAGGCACAGCAACTTGAACCCATCGAACGGCATCGGGAAAGAAACTCGCCAACCGACTCGTCAGGTATTTGTTCAATGTCGAGCGCTGCAACGGGAAGTATATAATGGAATCTTCAACTACAGTTTCCTCAATCCAGCCGTTCAGATTTCCGGTAGCCTCGATCACCGGCCGGAAGTAAGCTTCTCGGAAGAAATTGCCACTCGCGTAGTACATCGCAGCGGTGAGTCGGTCGACCCAATTGCTCAATCGTTCCCGTACCTGCAGCGGAACCTCAGCCAGCGCGAGGCAGGCGAGGCCCATACGGTGGTGAAACACGTCATCGGTATCCGATAGGTCCTTCATTTCGAGTTCACCTAATACGTGATCGAATGCCCGCCGAGTGTCGCCACCGTGGCTCAGCCCTAGCGGGGAAACGGAAACACCGGGCCTTCAAAGCTCTGCGCGGTGCCATGAGCCGAATAATAACAAGCCATCTCGATTACGAACGAAACTCGGTGAAGGCGACAGGTGACGCCTGTTCAGTCCAGCGATCGATCCGATTCTCTTTCGTCGATCCCATCGGCGAAGCCGCCATAAAGGAATGGCATTCGCAGACGCAAACCAGCTTCGGCACCTGCTTTCAAGAACCGCATCGGAGCTCTGTTTTTCAGGGGTAATTCGAAAAATTGCCCTGAACACTTGCTTTTCTCCTTCGGACAGCTCCGCAAAAACGCAAAAAGGGAAAAAGTTGCTTGACAGGTGCGTCACACGTACCGGCGAATTGTCAGACATGGCAGGAATAGATTCGCATCGATGGGGAAATCTGCCGAAGATCAGGCAAACAGCTTTGCTATTCGAATTTGTCCGGCATTGTTGGCGTCTGGCCGTCAAAAACTCCTCAAGGAGGCACGGGCCGGTTGCCGCGGCAAGCCCATCAGGCATCCTGATCGTTCAAACAATTTTCGCTCCCAATTGAATAGCGCAGAGCGCGTCTCGGCAAACCGGATTCGTACGAGCCACTGACGGACTCTATGGGGCAGCCTACCAGAGCAGTTCGGGATACCGATCCTTGGTCGCTGGTTGGGGACGCCAGAGCCGACGGCAAGAGCGACCGAGGCAACGTTTGCCGATCCACTCAACAGCATTGGCGAAAAACCCACGGCAGCACGAACGCAGAACGATCGTGGCGTCAGGCTCTGTGTTGGCGGAGCCTCTTTGAAAAACCACGAGCTCGTTTCGTTTCTTTAGCCGTGCAGAGATTTGTTATTGCCGGAGGGGTTATGCTGCCATCGCTCGAGTCGTTTGATTCGCGGGTTGAGAGGTCCCGCTCCCAGGTGTTCTCTTCGCTCGACGGCCGCCTCGTCGAACATCCGATTTTGCCGCGTTGGTCGCGAATCTGCTCCGGTCGTCGCGCGCGGCGCTTCGAGGCGCCTTGCGGGCAGCCGCCCGATCGTATCTTGACTCCCCGCGAAGTTTGTCTTTTCTGTGCTGGAAAGCACCCTTCGGTACTGGCGACGATTGACGACACGTTGGGCGTGGTCATTCCCGGTGAAGAGGGTTCCTTTGCAGCTACCGCTTCTTGGATGGAAGGCAGAGATCGGACCAGCATTGAGACCTTTTACGGGTTGGTGGGTTCTCTTGATGGTCACAACTCGTCGCGGGAACAAGATCTCGTCCGGGTATTCCTCAACCTTTGCCCGGCAACGATTGGCTCCGATGAGGCCTGCTTTGTCTCTGCGGTGAATCCGCGCTTCCATGATGAAGACATGTCGACGGCTCCGCCAAAGGTAGTTGCCGCGATAGTGCGTTCATGGCAGGTAATCGAGGCTTGGGCCATTTCGAAGGGATTGACGCCAGTGCCGTTCATGAATTCCGGCCGCAGGCCCGCTAGCGGGCAAAGCATCGCGTGCCCTCATGCACAATGCTATGTGCTGCAGAAACCTCCCGCTCTCTTTCGGGAGATCCGGGGGCATCGCGAGCGTCGTTGGCGCGAAATTTGCCCTATTTGTACCGGGGCCCTTAGCGATGAACTCTGTGTCTGGACTGATCCTTCGGATTCGGTTTCAGTTTATGCTGATCCGGCGCCCGTTCAGAACTGGACGCTTCTTGTCGTACCCAGGAAGCATTCTGGAGCGCTTGCCGGCCTTGATCCTGCCCCGATAGGAGCGGCGATTCAAACCGCAGTACTGGCTTGGCGTGGAATCTTTGGTGTTGAACCCGCTTTTAATCTGCTTGTGCGCGGAGGCGAGGATGTCGGACACGTCTTTGGCGAACTGGTCCCGCGCTCCGAAACCAATGTTCTAGCTGGCTTCGAACTAGACACGCAGCAGCACGTCATCTCGATCCCGCCGGAGGTAGCTGCGAAGGAGTGCCGCTCCGCGCTGTCAAAGCAGGGGATGGTATCGAGAGGGTGCTTGCAACCCGTTAAGGTAGAAGCGAGATGTTAGCACCGGACGACCATCGCATTCGAGAGCTGACGCGCCTGCTTCGCGACGCTCAGGGTATTAGCGATTGTTTAGGTGTCATATTCGATCTCGGGCCAACATGGCTTTGGTGGCGAAGAACAATTTCTCGAATCCTGCAAACATCAGGTTGGGCTTCCGATGATTTTGGTTGCGGGATCGGGGGCCGGAAGCGTGGCAAGGGTCACTACGTCGATGACTTCATATTGGCGGTCAGTAGAGGCTCGGCCGGAGATCTTGGGACCGAATATGCGACGCCCCGGAAAGTGCGTGTGAATCTTATACGTGCTATAAGCTGCAGCGTTGCTGTTGCTCCCAAGAGCACCTATGAGGCTTGTCGCAACCCTTCCTGCTACCGTGGAGGCTCCAAATGAGGCTAGTGCGATAGCCGCCGCTTCGCGCACGGCCCAAAGGTGGTCAGTCACAAGCAATCGAATCAGATCGTCCACCACAGCAATGGCAACCGTGGCGTCCAACTTTCCTAGCCGACCCAGAACTTGCGTCGCGGTCACGCGTGTCATAGAATCATCGCTCCTCAGACATCGACACAGAGCGGTTGCCGCCGGCACCGTCGCCGCGACAGCGCCCGACCACCGGAGTGTTTCAATAGCGAGATATCGATCTGATTCGCCGAGCTTATGACGAATCCCTCTTTTGGGCATGGATTTCTGGATTACCGTCAGCAGCGCGTCAACTACTTCCCTAGTCGCCAACCTTCCAACTACCGGCGCTATCCCAAATGCTGGCAGCCAACCGTCACGGATCGACCGCGCTATGAGCCTTGCTGCTTCTAATCTCTCCGTGCCCTGCGCCAATTTGCTCAAGGACAACAATGCTGCACGGCCAACTATGTCTTGTTCGGTGTCATTTTGATTGTCTAGACTCGTTTGGACGAGCGCCAAGAGAATGCGAATTATTTGCTGAGTCGCGATCCTGTCACCCAAACAGCCCAACGCCAGAACCGCATTCTTTCGCACGACCAAGTCGTCGTCCAGCACCGCTTGTGAAAGGTAGCGCACCAATTCTTCCGCGGCGCTGTCTTCCACCAAATCGAAAAAGGCCTTCATGGCATAGTCATCGGAGACGAGGTTGCTGTCAACGCAGAGGAAACTCCGGAGTACCGAGTTCGTCATGGTCTCCTTCGTGACTGGCTTATTGAGTTTATTCAGGGCGTAAGCGGCCTCGACCCGTAACCACTGGTCCTCCTTGTCATTCACGATTGTCTTCTTTAAGACGGTCTCTACAATTTCTGTAGCTCTGGTTTCTGCCAACGTCCCTAAAGCTCTTGCCGCGGCCTCCGGGTTCGCGCCATTTTCCAATGCCTGTACCAATGCACTTAAAACATCGTCGGTTGCGGCAGCGCCCCCCACCTTCCCCAATGCACTCGCCGCCGACTCGGCCAGCTCTTCTGATTGTGCATTTACGATTACCCATATTAGAGTGTCAATTACCTCCTTTGTTGCCGCACCTTCACCCAGGCTGCCTAAAGCTTCCGTGGCGGCTTGACGCACGCTGTCAGGGCAACCATGGAGAGCCTCGGTCCTAACTTCTGGATCGAGGCTGACAAAGGCGATCAGGAGTTGGTCGATTGCGTTTTCCGAAAGCACCTGTCCAAGGGTGCGGATCGCAAGCAATACCCAATCAGAAACACTCATCTCTGCACCCAGAGTGCCGATGTTGAATGGGAGAAGCAAAACGCCCAGTATCTCCTCCATTGAGGCCGGCGGACCGACGATTTGAATCCATCGAGCTGACTCAATGAAAGTTGTAGAGATTTCCAACCCGTCCAAAATGAATTCGATGAGCCTCGCATTCTTCACGTAACCATTCAGAACCCCGGCAGCCTCTATGACCGGCTTGAACTGGGCAAGTACACCAGGAAGCCAAAGCGGCATCTCGCGTTCCCAGCTCCAAGATCGCTTAGGCCTCGACATTTGTGAGTACGGCTGAAATAACTCGTACGTTTCATTGGTCAGCCGGTTGACCCAATGGCTTATACGTTCTCGCACCCGCAGCGGCACCTCGGCCAATGCCGTGCAGGCCAGCCCCATCCGATGATGAAAGAGGTCATCTCTTTCGATCGGTGCTGCCGAGTTCTTCATTTTCCATCGACCATCAATTCCATAACCCGGCTCACCATACGCGCTGCCTTATCCATATCCTTATCCTCGCCCAGCGCTGCAGTCATCATGATGAGCGTCTCCTGCCACGACGGGAGCCAGGTCATCTTCTTGACAAGCAAATCGACCCGTACACGATACTGGCCCTCCCAACTCACGATGGCTTGATCCCAGCCAACCTTCTTCACAGCGCGGGCCAGGTGTTCTGCGGCGAGGTACTCAAGGAAGGTTCTGTGAAGAAAACTATAATGCGTCTCTCCATCTTCCTTCCCCGAGTTGAAGAGGACACCGCGCCTAACGAGGTCGTCTCGAATCTGAATCGGTGACAACTTCATCTGGTCGAGACGTTCCGACGTCTTTAGTGCATCAACTACCGCGGTATCGGAAAACCTGTTCGATTCCGGCGCAGACAGGAAAAGCCGCCACGCGGCATCGCGCAGCACTGCCAGGAGATCATCTACATTTATTTGAAGGTACTCGCGCTCAACGGATGAAGACTGAGTTGGACCATGCCAAAGCATCCTGAGCAAACCATCCAACGCCTCGCCGTAAAGCTCCCGCCGACTGCCTGCGGTCCACTGCTTCGACTCGGCAACGAGGCAGGCAAGGGTTACCAGCAAAGGGGAACGGAATGCATGGCGCAGCGAGTAGCTTTGCCTGGCAGCGGTAAGGAGTGTATTGCCTTTCGGATTGCCTTCCCCGAACCATTTTGTAATCAGCTTGCGAATGTCGGATTGCCCGAATGGCGCGAGGGAATACTGCATGATCCTGTGCCATGGCGGCTTTGTGTAGTTGGCAGTTCGGCAGGTCAGCACTACTCTGCATTTCCACCCCTGAGCATCCAATGCTTCGAGTAGTTTCCAGAGATGAGGTCTCTTGTGCTCCGGCACTTGATCGAGCGCATCCAGGATGAGCCAACACCGTGGTCCGCCCAAACGAGAAGGTGCCCCCAGTCCTCCATGCCCACGCCCCATCGTCTCGTCTGATGATGAAGATGCCGCCAACCAATCTACAAGTACGGGGGGCATATTCATGTTGTTAGAGAACAGAGTCCGGAAGCTGTTTTCGGGCCATGATCCCGAGCCGAGAGCAATACGATCGATCGCGGCGGCATCCGCCAACGACTCCAAATCAAGCCAGATCGGCAAGGGAAGTTCCTCGAGCGGGACTTTCCTATCCCGAAGCTTCGCAAGACCGTCTTCGGCGATCTCAATAGCGGTCAATCGCGTGAGAAATGTCTTACCACCGCCCGGCCCTCCCAGAATAACAATCCGCCTGTTCGTGCTGTCGGCTCGCTCACGCGACCAAAGAACTTCTTCAGTCTCCTCATCGGCCGCGGCCTCTTCATAAAACCGGGCGGTTTGCGGGTTCACATATTCGTTTGACTGCCGGCCCCGCTGCGCTTCTTCATCGCGGCCGGAGCGGCCCTCCAGAGATGGCCTTCTCATCCGAATGACCTTCTTCAGCACCCGGACTGGGATCCTCACTTGGCCGACGCGAACGGCTTCGTCGTGATTGAGGTCCGTTGCTGAAGGCCGGCGCCAGGGTGTCGTTCCGACCTTGTCGATAACAGTTTGGTAGTAATTCAGCAGGGAAGACGCCAATTCAGATCGAACATCAACAAGTTGTTGAAACGTGGGGGACATCAGTGTCGACCTCCTATGACCCTCGTAACTGGATCGGCAGCGGGGAGCGCGGCTAGGCTTAAAGTGTCGTTCAGCAGGTAAGAGGATGCCTTTGATTCTGAAGGGAAGAAGCCGGCTCGCCTGAATATACGATAGCCGGGAGGGTGCGATTGCATTGTGCACAGCGAATGGATCGTGACGACGCGAATTAGAGACCGTGAAGGTTGCCAGTTTCTTCTAAATGCCTCAAGTAGCACCGAGGCGACGTCCCCTGTTACCGCTGCCGGTCCTAACTTTTCCAATACAAATGCAGCATGAAACTGTAGCGTATCGTCAACCGAATCATCCCTTAATACGCAAAGCAGTATTCTCACGACCTCTTCACTCCCGGCCGCAACTCCCATCCTGCCTAAAGCGTCGAGGCTGTGCATCCGCACGGAACGATCATCAGCTCGTTCGACGGCAGCAAGCAGCGTAGCAACTACTATGCCCGTTGCTGCGGTTCTACCTAACTTACCCAACAAGTCCGCGACGCAAATGCGATCGAACTCTCTATTCCGCTCCAACGAAAGACACCCACGGAAAATCCCCAACAAGAAGTCAATAAGCTCGTTTATGGCTGCTGAGTTCTCGAGAAACTCGCCCAGATTTGTCAACCAGCGGATAACGACTACGTGATTGGGTAATCCAGATGACCACAACGACTTCAAAGCCTGTACCATGCTATTCGTCATCTCTTCCGTCCCGCTTATTCTCAACTTTGTCATGGCGATGATGGCGCAAACTCGTACTTCACTTTCCTTGTCATTTTCTATAATTCGTAATAGAGCGCGTACAGCAGCCTCCGTGGCCGCCAAGTCCCCCAATTCGCTCAACGCCAATGCGCCAACAGCGCGCACCCATCTTCGTGTGTCCGAGAGGGCCTCCACTAGCATGCAAACCATCGCGTCAGTGTTTCCAGTTCTTCCCAGATCTGCCAGTGCTCTCGATACTCGAAGGCATTCGTTCGGTGACTCCAGTGAAGTGCCTCCAACAAACTCCAAGACCCGCTTCGCGACAGGTGCGATGCTTATTCCTTCTTCAACTTTACACAGAGCTTTCACAGCAGCTGATAGCATAATTCCCCGTGTTCCGGGGCCGGCAAGAATGGTATCGCCTCTGTCGATTGCTTCCCATAAAGCATGCACAACCTCATTAGTGGCTGCCGCGTCTCCGAATTCTGCCAATGCTTCTGCCGCTGACGGACTGCCGTTGTTTAGTGCGCGAATTAAAGAGCTAAGCATCTCGTTTGTGACCGCGGAATTACCTAACTCCCGCAACGCCTTTGCGACAGTATTGGGTATATCGCAGCTGGAATCCATTAAGATCTCACTTAGAACGCTCAGCACAGTATTGCTTGAAGTGATTGAGCCCAGATCCCCCAAGGCCGTTATGGCTGCCTTGCGCACATACCAAACGCCTGTTGGCCTGGACCCGTAATCATCCAGGCCGGATTCAATCTCAGCCACTGCTCCGACGAAAAGCCGCATCACCTCGTGGCTCGCCGCTCTAGCCAGCTTGCCACTCGCGAGTGTGACACACTCAAGGTTGTGAATCGACGGATCGCCCTCGAGGCATAAGAGCAGAGCTTCGACTATCTCGTCGTATTTTGCTGCAGGTACGGCCAATTGGACCCAGCGAGCAGCATCAGAGAATCTGCTCGCTAGCCACCCAATCGAGCCGTCATTTATGTCAACACCCTCGGTAACCTTTTCTAGCCGACGCATCAGATATTCGGTGAGCCGGAGTTCCCTCGCGAAAATATGGTCCGCTCCAACAACAAAGCGTCTTACGCGACCATTGAGATTCCCAATAGCCTGAATCGCTGGTTGGAAATAATCCAATTGACCCGCTACGAAGTCCCAACTGCGACACTCGCCGCCTTCTGCACTAACAAAGAAGTCGCAACAGACGCGGTACATTGTTTCCGTTAGGCGATCGACCCAATGGGAAAGCTGGTCCCTAACCCTGAGAGGTACATCGCCCAAAGCGAGACAGGCGAGGCCCAATCGATGATGAAATACGTCATCGATTTCCGCTTCATCCGCCACTACTTGCCGCGGAGAGGTCGTGTTGACCATGTCAGGGCCCTCTCAACAAGTCGCTGTTCTGTATTCCGCCGCTCCCTGGGAGAAGCCTCATGTGCTTTCACCTCATGCCGGAACGAGTCTCCGGCGCCTCTAATGCCCATGCTCTCCCTCGGCGGCGCTGCACCACCATATCTCCAGCGGAGTTTACCTCAACTACGGTATCGATGCTCTTGTCATCCCAGGCCGCTTTCTTTTTCGCCTTCAGACTCTCGACTTGTTTCAGCCGCAAAGTTGTCCACGGCGACTTCCTCGATGCCGCGCCATCCAATTGCGCCAGCACCAACACTCCCGGGTCCGGCACCTTTATGGGATCGCTGTCAAGATGCCAGAACCCGCGGGCTGCGGCACCCCCAGCAGATGGGCCCGAGAAGGCGCGCTTGGTCAGAGGAAGGTTTTCACAAACGATCTCCCAGCAGACCGGGAAGGCACATATGCTAGACAACATTCGTAGAGGCTCTAGCCACTCCTCCGTGACTGCATATAGCACGCAAGATGGATGTTGTACCAGACGGGGAGTGGTGCCAGGAAGCCGCCATAGGCGTAGCTGACAGATATAACCCCGCGAGCCATCCACGCATGCGAAAGGCACTTCAACTGACCTCCCGTGTCCTGCAGCACTCCATTTCCACTGATCCGAATCCTGAAGCCACCACCGCACCCAAAGCGCCGTACCTGGGTGAGCGATTGTGAGTTCATCGAAACTTCGCGTCCAATCCGGGGGATTGATCGCGGCATGTTCCTCCCCGGGGAGCGCGGCTTGAGAGAACCACATTGGAAACCCAGCGGCTTCGATGTCCTGCATCTCGTTTGGGGTTTGTCCCACGGGCATAGACCGCCAGGCACATGCCGCGGCTGCGCTCGCTACGAGGCGACGCATATTGACGAGAAGAGTGCGGGCAAGAGGAAGAAGATCTTCAAGGAATTCCTTGCTGTGGGCTTCGCGGAGATAACGCAGCAATCCGCCATGGTCGAAATCCAAAGTCCGCTCAATTTCAGCCAGGCTTTCGTATATCGAATGAAGGGTTGTATCACTAAATCCTGTTGAGATCGGAAGATGTAGCAGACTACGCAGACCGGCAGTGAAGGGGGCTTCGGTTTGGTCCGGCGTGGGGCGGAACAGGGACGCCCACCTCTCTGGGAGCGTCGCAGGGTTTGTACCCTGGCGGATGATATCCAGCACAGTCGCAATGCGCTGCAGTTCGGGTGTCAAGTTTCGTCCTCCATCTCAGCCGAACTCAATTCCGGAATGTCCTTCGAGACAAGAATCAGACAATCTGCGACCGGCTTGTCCAGTCTCACCCGTTTGGCATAGGAGCAACTCCCTGAGAATCTCGAGCCTGACTCGGTCAGAACATCGAAGCGTAAATCAGCGCCGGGTTCCCCTGCGCCGGGCGAATTCACGTCAAGCACGAGCCTGTCCTTCTGTTCTTCCTTCTTCTCCTCAACGACAGCGGAAAGCGAGCGCTCCATGTTGACGGCGTGATCGATCCCGGGAACATAGGTGCCTTCAGATTGCATCTCCAGCCGCAACTGGGATCCAGCAACATAAAGGCTCACCAGTCCTCGCATAACGTCACGGGCCCACTCCAGAGTTCTGCCTCCGCTGAGCACAAGATCAGCAGCCTTCACCATCCAGGGGTGCTGTGAAAGCAAACGACATCTCCCGCAGTCTTCCAGCTTGATATGTAAGTCAACGGCCCGGCCCATTTCAAAGCAGCTGCCCAAGCAAACAACGCGGAACACATCCCAGACCGAGGGATGGGTCTGATTGGCCTTCCAGTAAAGTCGGATGCAGTTCTGACATTCTTTGCACCGCACGATGTGATCTCGCTCGTCCTCCTGCCAGCCCTCCCGTATCCCTAGCGCGATCCTGCGCAAAGGCGGGCAAGCGGGGCGCATTTGGAAATTACCTTCCCCTCGCCCTCCGGGTTCTCCAATAGGGTTATTTGCTTCTGGTCGCATGGTCGCGCTCGTTTCTCCAGGGGTAACGTTCCGGAAATTTATCGGCGGTTATGGACAGAGTCTCGTCAAACTCCGCGTGATCCGGAGTTTTACCTACGTGCCCCCTATAGACAGTTCCCACGACCGCGACGCGTTCCATCAAGTATCGATGAACAGTGCCCAATGAACAGCCTATCGAGTCCCTGATATCCGCTAGCAGTTCGCCATTCAATACATTACGAATCAGTATTTGATTGCGCAATGGCAGCGATTCAGCCAATCTCTTGAGTTCCTGCGCAGATGACTGCTTTCTTTGCGAAACTGAACTGCGACGCGTTTCGAAGAACGCGTTTTGTTCTCTTTTCCCCTCAGCCTCAGCCGCATCCGGGCGCGATCCCCGGTGGGCAACATCCACTTTGCCTTGGGCAGCCGCAACGTTATGAGGATCCCAGAGGGCAGCATCTACCTTTTGGGGTAACAGCGAACGGGAGTGGGGATCTAGCGAAGGAGGGTGGGCGGGCAGTTCGCGATCCTCCTCCTGAGTGTTTGATTCGCGATCGGTTCTCTTCGTCTTGTCATCGGGAAGGGCTTTTGCCTCCACTCGCGTAAAAAGTGGAAACCAGTTTTGCTTGGAATCGCTCCCGAGTACCCAAAAAACACTCCCTCGCGGGACGAGGACTTCAACCCACTGCTTCTCGTCTTTGGATACAAGTGCGGCCCGAACGCCCCTTTCTTCAAGGAGTTTCTGCAGTCCCAATAGTGGGTTTTCCGTCTCCCAAAGCCGGATCTGCAGATCTGGCCGGTCGGAACGTAGTTTCATCCACACCCACCCATCCGGTGTTATCGATTGACCAAATCCATATCGGCGGGTGCGGTAGCGATCGGGACTCGGCAAGCTATCGACAAAAGCGTTGTGGCCGATCTTATGAATCCACGCCACAGCCGCACCTTGCGACTCTCGGTATGGGCCTGGTGCACCCGGGTCTCGCCGCGCGGAATCGACGGTTTTAAGTAGATTAAAGATGACAATTTGGTAGAGTTCTTCGGCGGTCTCAGCGGGGCACTGATATCTCGAGCCCATAAATCGACGAATTAGTAGCTGTCGCCAAAGCAGGCACAGACGGTCAAACGCCTCGTCAGAGCCGCCATAAGAGGCCCCGAGCAAATGTCGAGTCTCGATTTCTAAATCATCAGAGGGAGGCACGACCGGAATGATAGCAGGCGGCGCAGCGTGCCGACAGGGCATGACAAATGCAGGCATACCACGGCGCTTCGGCAATCTTTTCGACCCAGTCGCGTAACCGTCCATCGGCGAACCCCGCAAAGAACTCGGCGCGAACAGAATTCGGCGTCTGTCTCCTTTAACGATCTGGCTGAACTGTTTTTCAAAGCTGCTCAACAATTTCTATAAGTGCTCATTTTCCCCTTTCGCAAGTTGTTTTAGAAGCGACGGGATGGCCTCAAGTGCGGCATCGCCAGCCCCTATCAATGCGCAGACAGGACAACGAGAGCTTTCCAGGGGCGGAGGGGAAATCACCCGGAGATTCGGCAAACCCCTTTCATACTCAACATTTAACCAGGTACAGTCGGCAATTCGGCCGGCGAGAAACTCCTCAAGCAGGCGCAGCGCAAGTCCGGCCGCAACGATATTCAGGGATCTGAGGCTTCCCCTGCGCTGCCGACGCCAGTCTCCGGCCGGGGGGTTAGGAAGCTGAGCCCCGGCGGCGGCCCGCCGGAGCGGGAAGCTTCCAACGCAGGCAAAGCAACGACCCGGCAGGAGGAGACGGACATCGGCTCCCATACGCGGGGGCCCATCGAGAACACCCGATCCAACGTCAATCAGTGGCTTTAGATAGGCCTGCGCCAGTAGCGCTCCCGCAAGCCGGGCAGAGGGGTTGTCGACGCACATAATTATGAATTCCGCCCTTTTCACGGAATTGAGGCCGACGTTTGAAACCAAGGATCTCGCGAAACTCTTGACGCGGGCATCGGGAAGTTCGAGATCACTCAGATGACGGGCTATGACATCCGCTTTGCTTCGCTTTGCAGCCGCATCAGCAAGAGTCACGATGTCCGACTCACCGCAATTGTGAACCTCAAGAACGTCAGGATCGCAGAGAGTTAGGTCTATGACTCCGGCTCTCGCGAGTGCGTTGGCCATTAGGCTCCCATTTCTTCCGCTGCCCACTAATGTGATTCGCAGATGACGCAGACGCAGCCAAGTCTCCTCACCGAGTGCGCCAATTGTCCTCGACCAGAGAGTGCGGGCGAGAGCATCGGGATGCTTGGGCTGGCCCTGGGCATGCAATCGGGTGATCTGTAAGCGGGGGCCGACTATGCGGAGATAGGAGAGTGGCGACACAGCGCCATCCGCCACCACTTCGCCGCAGAGAAGGCCCAAAGCGGCGCCGGTGCCCAGACCAAGGAACGCCGCAGGAGGATCAACCGCTGGGTGCCGCAGTACCCTCCGAAAGCGGGAGAGTAACTCCTCCCTCGTTGACCCGACGGTAAGGACAACGTTCGCCCCGCTATCCGCTCTCCCCGGGGCGAGTGAGCCGACAAGAAAGGAGGTTAGCCCCGGCAGCCGGGACACCCCACTGGAGCAAACGAGCGGCAAGTCGGGCGAAGACAACAATCGCCGAAGCGCCGCTTCGAACGCCGGCTGTGAGATATCGACCTGCCAAAGAAGCGCAGGGTCCGTTTTGCGCATGCTAGTCGAATCCGTACGGTTCGCGAGGACTAAACTCCTCCTCAGGCGACGGAACTTGGGGTGTGCGTCTGGGCGCGACGGTTGCGCTAATAAAGTCTGCGAGCCAGTGATCTTCGGCGATGGAAACCTCTTCGCCTTCTCTGTCCATGGTGTGGGGAATTTCGGTTAGTATGGTCCGAACCTTTGCCATGTCTCCTCCGATCGTGGGTGAGTTGCAGTATCAATTTAGATAACGGCTAGATGCATGAATTTTTCAGCCGGATTCTCCTGACGGTTCAGGAACAACTCGGGGTCTAACACAGTTCGACTGCCGATAAGGACCCACAATCCCGGCAACTCGCCGCAACGGTCCTCGGAGTGATCCTGCCGAAGCACGCAATCGGATTGAAACTTTCATCAGCGGCGCAGTTGTATGGAATAGCCGGGTGTTTTATTCCTGGGTTGGGTGTTGACGTGGATCCCCTTCTCGTTTCAGTTATGCAAGATCCCGCTTTGTGCATGACGCATTCGTTGACAACGTTCTGCGCTTATGGTTGAGTGAAAAACCAAATGTCGACGCTGTTTGATATTCGCAGTGAGATGGCGGAGGCCGCCATCGGTTGGCTCCGCAGGTGCGCGAACGCTCTCGATCAAACCGATCTTTACATTGACAGGAAGCCGATCCTCGCGAGCGCTTCTGCAGTAGATGCATTTGTCTACACGAACCAGTCCTTGGACCGACCCAAAAAGAGGTGGAGTGAGGTGGTTGATCCCGGAACCCGTCGACTCGTTGTACTTGGTGCACCTGGCTCGGGCAAGACATTTCTGACCCGGGAGTCGGCACTCACACTTGCCCGCGAATCGACGCGCCTTATCGAAGAGCGGAAGATCGGCCTGACTGACGTATCAGTTCCATTCTGGACCACAGCTGGAGCGCTCGCGTCGGTAACGCTTGCTGATCCCGCCGAAATGATAATCGAAGCCAGTTTCCGTGCCATTTCGCAAAGCGCACACCGAGCTTCGTCTGCTCTGCGTGAGTGGCTAATCGACGCTGCATCATCTGACGGCGCTCTCATCGTCATCGATTCGCTTGACGAACTGGCATCTGGACAGATTGCAGACTTCAAGGTACGCTGTCGTCTACTTAATGAATTGCCAGGCAGGCTGATCGCGACCTGCCGGACCGCTCACTGGAATCACAGGTCGCCGTGGTTGGGCTGGAACCGTTCGGGCAAGGAGGAAAATCATCGCGATTCATTGGCGATAGGTGCTGCCCAACCGATAGAGGTCGAGTTGGCTCCGTTTGACCAGGCCCAGCAATCCACGCTTGCACGGCAGATTCTGCCCCGCAGCCAAGGTCCGGAGCTGTTGCAAGCGCTGGATGGAAACAGCGCTCTGAGCCAAATTTGCCGGATTCCGCTGTTGCTCACATTTGCATGCATCCTGGAGGCTGAAGGTGCAAACCTGAGCGGTGCGACCCACGTGACGGTTTACTCGGACTTTATCAGACGGATCATTGCCGGTGATTGGAGAGGCTTTTCACCCCAATGGGCGGCTGACGATGTGCTGCAGGAAGAAGTCCTGCATTTCCTGGAAATGGCGGCCTGGAGGCTCTTTAGCGGAGCGCCGCAAATAAATCGTTTCACACTCTCACAGTGGAAGCGCGCCGGTCCGCCGCCACTACCAAATTTGCTCTCCGACCTCGTGAGATGTGGTTTACTTACACCCTCAACTTTCGACGCTCCTAATACGGTTAAGGAGCGCTCATGGAGCTTTTTGCACTCTACGCTACTCTCGTATCTAGCTGCGCGATGGCTCGCTCGTCAATCCGAAGCGATTTGGCGGGAAGAATCAGAGCTGCATTTCTGGCACGACCCTGATTGGATTGAATTCCTCACATTTCTCGCTGCACAAGTGAATGATCCGACTCCGCTGCTGGAAACAGCTATCGTATCTTTTTTCAGCCAAAGACCGCCGCTAGTTCGGACCCGAATCGCACAGTCAATACTGACACTCCATCAAATTCAACCCGATCTAGTGCACAGGGCATTGGATCTCTCATTTTTAAGTTCTCGCCGCGGGCGATCTCGGCGTGTTCCTGTTCGGGGCATGGAATATCCGGGATTGAGTTGTTTATGCGATAGTGGCACCCCTATCCAGAATCAAATTGAACAAGTCATGCACGAAAACGAGATTCGAGGCACGATCAGCTCGGGTAAGGCGGCGTTTAGCGCTATTGATCTCCGGGAGTGTCATAGAGAATTTGACACATGGGACCCAGCGATGAGTCCAGTCCGCCTAAAGATACTGGTCGATGACGTAAGCAATTGCTATCGAGTCTTTGGTGCCATTCATTCGCAGTTTCGACCCATTGCCGGGCGGATCAAAGACTTCATCGCATTGCCGAGAGCTAACCGTTTTCAAGCCCTGCACACATCAGTCGTGATAAATGAATCCACAGACTGTTCCGCGGACATAATCGTGAAGACTCACGAAATGGAACGGCAGTCGAGGTTGTTACAGGTTTGGGAGTTCCAGGAATTGCTGTTTGAGATTGATCGCAAGCAGAAATCGGATCAACTGCCAGTTGTGTCATTCGCCGCGCTGGCTGGTCTTGCTGAGAGGATAATTCTATACACGCCTTCCGAAGGCGTTGTTACCGTCGAAGACGGAGCTACAGTTGTTGACTTAGCTTATAAGATACACACGGAGGTGGGTCACACCTGCGTGGGCGCAAAAGTAAACGGCCAAGACGTTCCACTGCAAACCAAGCTGCGCAATTTCGACACGGTAGAGATCCTCACCCAGAAGGGCCATCAGCCCAACCCTGACTGGCTCCGGTTTGTGCAAAGCCGCCACACACGGAAGAAAATTAAGAATTGGTTGTCCAAAGACCAGCGTCGGCGGGCGGTGGAGATCGGGCGCAAGTTGCTGGAGAGAGAAGCGCGCGAATCCGAATTACCCTTAATTCAGATTGACGATCAGGACCTTTGCCGCATTGCCGGCGCGTACGACCTAGCCACGGCCACTGATCTCCTGGCGGCCTTGGGCCAGGGTAAGAGAACAGCACATGAAGTCCTTAACAGGTTGGCGCCCAGCCAAATAGTGTCCGAGGACGATACGCCGTCCGGTCAACACCTCGTGAGCCAGGAAATTCGTGAGGTGCATCTCGGCGGCTCCGGATCGCTTCAGGTGAAGAATCGAAATGACCTGCTGGTCTACTTTGCGCGCTGTTGCAATCCGAGGCGTGGCGAGGAGATCGTGGCATACGTCACCCGCGGTAAAGGTGTGGCAGTGCACGCGATCCGGTGTCCCAACGTGCAAAACCTACTATACGAGACTGACCGCCGAATCGCGGTGGAGTGGGCGTGATCCACGAGACATAGAGCTAATAACCCATGACGGCGACACGAAAGACGTTCTTTGGGTCTTTAAACTAGGCCGGAAAAGCTTTGCGTTTTCATGTAGTCACAGCAAAATTCGATCGATATGCGCGTAGGCACTACGCGAGTCCCCATCCTGCGCTTGTTCTCTAACAAGACGGCTCTTTTGTTCGCTGCAGAAAACATTCTAAACGCGTATCACGAATTGTCGCTGGAGAACCTTGGAATCTGGGTATCTATGTATCTATTGCATCTGTTCCAGAGAAGTGGACCAAGGCTGACTACAATGCCGCAAAGCTCAACGTCATTCGGACCGAAGCCCAAACGCCTCTGCCCATGGTGCCGGCAAACGCGCCCGCATAGGTGCAAAGGCCCCGTCCGGCGATGATCCCTCATCCGTTCCAGATCCTGGTGATCGGCAAAGGGGAGTAGCTCATGTTTGTGTGGACGCCGTTTCTCGTCGATTTGCGTATCGGTACAGAACTCAATTCACTTGAGGTGATCACGGGCAAGAAGGAGAAGTGATCACTACTTCGTACTAGCGAGTGCCCCATCGGAGTGATTGAAAAGACCGAATTCAAGGTGACATGATTCCGTGCATGCGGATGAACCTGATCGCTCGGCATTCCGGCAACTCTGAGGAAGGCGCCGCAATTGTGGCGCTCGCGCTCACTCTTCGTCCCGCGTGCGGCCTGCCAGGGGACTACCAGTTCAAGACCACAAGCACTTCCCTAATGAAGTTGTTGCGAAAAGGCACCGAGTTATCCCTGGATACGCTTGCTGGCTTCGAGGGGCAGGTCCTTTCGTGCCCCTTCGCCCGGCTTATGGGTGTCGAAATGAGCGAAGCCATATTGACTGAGATCGGGTATTTTGTCGATTAGCTGGGAACACTCGGCGCCTCAGGCGGCGCGTGCTTCGGCCTCGTCATTGACGTCGCTCGCGCAGGTGGTGCCCCCATCCCTGCTGAATGATGCCAGGTAATCCGCTGCGCGCTGCGCGTGAGCGGCGGCCTTGAAGATGAAGCGCGTATCGTTCTTCAGAACTTCCAGCCAGTTGGCAATGTAGGAGGCGTTCTCCTCGCGCGGCTCGCTGGCCAATTCCAGATGTGCGCACAGGAACGCAGCACCCAGCTCGGCGACTAGCTCTTCCTGCGCGTAGCCTTCATCACCCCACTGCTTGCGACCGAAATCCCGCGCGAGGCGCGAAGGGTGCTTCGTCCAGTGTGTGAGCTCATGGGCAAGTGCGGAGTAATAGCTCTCTGCATCGCGGAAACATTCAAATGGCGGCATCTGAACGTAATCGCCTTCCTGCGCGTAGTAGGCGCGATTGCCGCCATGTTGGATGGTCGCTTTCGAGTCAGCGAAGAACTTTTCGACCCGATCGATTCGGGCCACAGGATCGAGATTCGGTGCGGCCTTGGCGTAGTAGTGATCAGGCAGGCCATCGATCTGCTCGACATTGAACACCGTGTAGCCCTTCAAGTACGGGATTTCGCGCTCAATGTCTTCACCGGTGTTCTCGTCATGCTCGGTGCGGGTGATGGCGTTCGCGTAAACGACGAGGGAGCCTTTCTCGCCCTTGCGGACGTGAGCATTCAGTTCAATGGCCTGGCGGAAGGTCATCCAGATTGGGGCGGCGAAGCCCTGGGAAGCGGCACTCATCCAGAGTGAAAGGATGTTGATGCCGGAATAAGGCTGGAGATTGAACCGCAGCGGCTGCGTGATGCGTCCGGCGGCGTGTTCGGCATTCCAGGGTTTCACCCATGGGCGGACTCCCTGTTCGAGGCTGGCGACAATCTGCGAGGTGATCCGGCTGTATACGTCCTGGCTGCTGCTGGTGGTGGCGGCGTCCTTCATGTCATTGCTCCTTCGAAAACAAATTTTTTTCTTCGCGAAACCCGCGACACGTTGGGCGTTTTCAGCGGAGCGCAGCGGTCAAGGGCGGAGCGTTGAACGACGTTCATCTCGACCCTTGACGGCGAGCACCGATGAGGTAAACGGCGCTTGTTGAAGGCGCGGGTCGAGCGGGGAAAAAGTGGAGAAGTCGAGAGTGAAGACGGCCAGCAGAAGGAGGTGCAGTCGAAGCAACGGGGAACTGGTGTGGACAGGAATCAGGTCATATGGCCGAATCGCTTCGCAGGTGTGAACATCATTGATACGGCGCGTTTAACGCAATTGCCCCGATTTCATCCTTGCGGCCGTCATCATGATGTGACTACACTCTGCCGTATAATTTATGGCATAATGTAGTGAGAGGTCGTACATGAATGCTGCAAATGCCCAGATCGGCCACTGGCTCGGTGTACAGCCCCCGGCAACCGAGACGGAGATTCTGCGAATTGTGGAAGGACAGCTCGCTCCAGCCGTCATCAAGCGTCTGATTGCGCTCGGCCTCGAACGCGGCGAAATTGACGCCGTCATCATTCCGCAGCGCACCCTCCAGCACCGCAGGTCGCGTCGGGAAAAGCTGACGGTCGAGGAATCGGATCGCGTGCTGCGTGCGATCCGTGTCTTATCGCTTGCTGAGTCCGTTTACGGAAGCCGGGAGCGAGCTCTTGGCTGGCTGCGGAAGCCTCATCCCCGGTTGGATGGCCGCGCGCCCCTGTCGCTGCTCAAAACCGACACAGGAAGCCGGATTGTGGAGGAGCTCCTGGTCCAGATTGACGAGGGCATGTTCATCTGATGGTCCTCTGGAGGATCAGCCGCCACCGTGACCTGAGAGGAATTGGCGGCCTAAAGGCTGCCGGGCGCTGGCACTATGCGGGCCGCCCAATCGTTTATCTGGCCGAGACACCGGCATCGGCGCTGCTCGAAGTGTGTGTGCACACGAGCGCGAACGATGTTCCGCCGGAATTCACGCTTCTAAAGGTTGAAGGACCCGACCTCGATGTGCCGTCGGTTGGCGTGGATACTCTCCCGAAGGGTTGGCGAACGGATCTGGAAATCACGCGTGACTTGGGGACATCGTGGCTGGAGAAGAACCAGACCGTAATCCTTCGCGTTCCCAGCGCGATCGTGCCTCAGACGATGAACTGTCTTTTTAACCCGGCCCACGGGAGAGCCGGCGAGTTTCGTATTGTTGACGCGATTGCCTATCCTTTCGACGAAAGGCTCAAGAAATGAAGGGAACCGGTCGATATCGGTCCGGAAACACCAAGCCGACGTGAGGGTCGGTTTGTCTCAACCTGCTAATTGAGAAATTGACCTTCCCGATGTCTCAATAAGCAAATTGAGCAATTGACCGCCCCATTGACCCATTGTGTACTTGCGTCCCTGAACAATCCGTGTGGATCCAGTTCGAAATCATCGAGGCATCTCCTAGCCGGGAAAGATTAAGGAAAGAAGTAAAAGTGCGTACCTGGCTTTTTTCCTTAACTGCCAATTCGAACATCTTCAGGGTTTGAGAGCCGGTTGGACATGGCGGCTGTGCTCGCCTGAACTCGCTTAGCAAAAACGCGATCCCTTCCCGTCGTCGTTGGTTCCCGGCCAGTGGAACGAACGGGCGATTTTCAGTGGCTATGAGGAGTTGAGGAATTATCGTTCCCAATTCCTCGTTTCCCCGAATTGGGGAAAGATCGTTCCCAAGTACTCAATACGCGTAACGAGGAATTGACGTTCCGGATTTCCCGGTTCGTCCTCTCCCCTCCGATGGATTAGGATGTCTCTGGTGCCTCGGGGCCGTACCAATCAATCTGGCGCATGGCAGGGCGAGCAGGAATTAAGGAAAAAAGTAATTTTGTATATTTCGCTTTTTTCCCTAATTCGCTAGACGAACATCTTCAGGTTGGAGAGGCGGTTGCCCATGGCGGCTGTGCTGACTTGGAATCGCTTAGCCAGAAGCTCGATGGCTTCGCCGTCGTCCAGGTTCAAATCATGCTCTCGAATCTCCTGCTGAACCAGTCCGCGAGGCATTAAGAGCGCCGCGCCAAGATGATTGGCTTCAACCTCTTCCGTTTCAACGCCCGCCGATGAGGATTCGTCCCGACGGAATCTCAAGTACTTATCTATGAACAACTGGGCCTTATCGGTTTTCTTTACATGGAGCAGGTAATGAGCGATCTCGTGGGAGATGGTGAACCGTTGCCGTACCCGCGCATGGGCCGCGTTGTACCCGATCCTGGCGCGGTCACCTTGAACGACCAGGAGGCCTGAAACCTTGTCGCCAAGCGTGGCCGCCTCAAGCGTGAGGTTCAAACGCTGCGCCACGAGATGAATGGGGACAGGAACCTGGAAGGCATCCGTATCCCGAAGTGTCTTTTCAGCTCTTTCTTCGAGATTTTGCCTTTGCATGAGGTTTTCCTTCGGCCGCCGGGGGATGAACGGCCTTCACGGTTTTGGTAATAAAGCCCGTCAACAGTTTCACCGTGGCCGGATCTCCGTTGGCCACCTCTTCAATTTGATCGATGATCTCCCGATCGAGCAAGGGCTGATTCGGCCTGACGGCAACTTCATCGGGCGTGGGAATCAGTTCAATCAATTTCGTATGAAGCACTTCCGCGATCTGCCAGAGCAGGTGCAAAGGCGCCCGCTGGCGGCCGGCTTCAATATTGACCATCGAGGCCCGGCTGATTCCGAGGTGCTGCGCCAGCATGTCCTGGCTCATCCGCTCGACTTCGCGCATTTGACGGACTTTCCGTCCCAGTACACGATAAACCTCGTCGAAGTCCGTCATGAGCGGAAAGTACAGTTTCGGGCCGCGGCAGGTCAACTTTGGCAAACACGTTTGCTGCATAATCGTGTTTGTATGGTTAGCAGTTGACACAGCTTTTGAATTGAGGTAACCATAATAGCGGCCGGGATTCGAACAGGACCGCCCCGATCGTTGGAGTGAACCGTCACCCGACCTCTTCCCCTCTGCGGATCGAAAACCGGATACGGCTTCGTGCGTGAGAATCCGAAGCAGCAATAGAGTCCGGCGAAGATATTTCTGATTGAACGCGGTCAAGATTCGGCGTTTGAGCAGCTACGGATGCTGGCAATGAGATTTGCACCGGGCATCGATTAGAACTGCTGGTCAAAATGCACGATTGACGTTTGCTCGTCTGTCTCAAGCAAGAACGCAAGTGGCGATAGGAAAACGCCTTTACAGGCGCTCAGGAATCCTCTGTCTTTTCACGAGACGTAGTGCTCACGGCAAACGAAGAGTGCATTGACCGAGATTCCTGAGGTGGTACACAGCACGGCAAGTCAGGCACGAAGCAGGCTCCGCGGTTACCGCCAAGCTTGCTGCAAGACCACTTCATTTCTAGAGGGTGAAACATGAGTATCTACCTTGATCGTGATCTCCGAAGAACGCAATTCGTCCTAGCCGTGGCGCGCGACCTTCATTTTGGCAAGGCGGCGGCGCGTCTGAATATTGCCCAATCTTATCTCAGCCGAGAGGTAAAGGAGTTTGAAGATGAGCAAGGCTATCTATTCTTCGAGCGGAACGGGCGGTACGTCGCTGCCCTGACCGATCCCGGCCGGGCGTTCATTCGTAACATGGGGCCGGCGCTCGAGGATCTTCTCGCTGTATTCGAGCGGGCCAGCGAAATGGGCCGAATGATCTCCCGCCAAAAAACGGGATCGTTCATGATCGGCTACTCGCCGCTGGTTCCCGGAGCGATATCAGAGCAGGTGCGATCGATCCGAAGCATCCGCTTTCCCACTCTGCGCCTCCAGTTCCGCACGCTACCTACGACCGAATTGTTCGATTCCCTTGCATCCGGGGGAATTCAGGCCGCAGTGACGTACGCGTTCTCCCCAAGGCGCGACCTCGAACAAATCCCGATTCGCTCCGAACGGCTGCACGCCGTCTACCCGCGAAATCCGGACCACGGCCGTATCCCAAACATTGGCATCCGCGAACTGGAATCGCATTCGCTCGTAGTTCCATCCTCGGAGCGGACGCAACCAGAGATCCGCGATTGGCTCATTAATCAGTGTGAGCGTGCGGGTTTCAAACCAAAGATCGTGGAGGAGCCAAGCTCCACGCGCGAAGCCTTCGATCTAGTCGAGGATCATGCCGGAATCGGGGTCATGCCGGGCGCGATCTGCGATGCGCTGACAGAGAAGCTTGAGTCCGCTCCGATTCTGGGGATCGGAGAGCTTCAGCTCGTGCTCGCTTACAAGCAGAGGTGCAGCCCCAGGATACAGCGGATCGCCACAGAGTTCGCGCAGGCGCTACGTCAAGCCTGCCTGAAAACGGGTAGCTGAAAAATATTTTTCCTCAATTTGCGTTCCGTTGCGTAACGCAGGATTTCAACCTGCTCCAGAACGTTCCATCTTGATCGCTTTTAGCTATTAGATTTGAACATTTTGGACTTGGACAAAAAATCGGAATCGGTCCACTCTCATTTCAAGCACGATCCAGCACGAGGTCGAATCCACACAAACGGAGGTCCAACATGAACGTTTCGCCCGCATGGCGGAAGCGCTTTCGAGCCCTACCAGACTCGAAAGCGATCTTCCTGCTTCTTCTCGTCGTGCCGGCCGTCGCGCACGCGCAGGCAGGGGGCGCTTCTCCCTTCGACACGGGCTTTTCCGCCATGCAGAACCTGTTCACCGGTACGGTCGCGAAGGTCGCCAGCCTGATCGCCATTGTGGTTGGCGGCTATCAATTTGCACATGGAGAGCCGGGCGCGAAAAAAACTCTCGCCGGTGTTGCAGCGGGAACTGGAATCGCAGTTCTCGCGACCAACGTACTGACCTGGCTCTGGGGAATCTGAACGAGCTCCCGCGCTAAAACCTCAACCATTAACCAACCACTTACGCGAGGGGCAACGATGCAAACGCTCACACATGATCGACGCCTGAACCGGGTCTACAAGAGTCTGCACAAGCCCCTCACGTACCTCGGAGTAGAACGCACGCTGTTCTTCTTCGTCTGTGTTGCTGCTGTCGGCGCCTTCAACCTGTTCAACAGTCTGGTCGCCGGGTTGTTGCTCTTTGCATGCGGGTTCGCTTTCGGCTGCTGGGTGACCGGAAGCGATCCTGCCCTTCTTCGCATCCTTGCCAAATCAGAACGCTTCAAGACGCGTTACGACGCCGCAAAGCAATGCTTACCTCGCGTGGAGGTGCGCTGATGCTGCGCATCGACACCCTCATCAAGCCGTGGAAGGAATCCGCGGCATTGAACGATCACATCAATCTCTACGGTCAGTGGAATGAGACAACGTTTTTGACCAAGAGCGGAGACGTTGGAATGGTGCTTCGCGTGGGCGGTGTCGATTATGAGAGCCTGGACCGCGGAGCGCAGGAATATGCAGTCAAGCGCCTTGAAGCTGCTCTCAAATCATTCGCTCCGGGATTCCATGTTTACCAGTACCTCTTCAAATCGAACCGTCCCGAGATTCCGTTTGCCAGCTATGACGACCCCGTTGTCCAGACGGAAGTAAGCCATCGGCGGGAGTTCTTCGCCGCAAAGCGGGATAACCTCTATCAGATCGAGATCTACTACACGATTCTCTGTCGGGCTGCACAGGCGAAGAGGGGCATCGGGGCGGCCCTGGCGCAGCTGGTGACGAACCCCGTGCGAGCGCTCAACGAACTGAAAGCTCAGTTCTCAAGCAATGGAACGAAGATACTTTTGCGCTCGGAGATCGAAAGCGCTTGTGCGCTGCTCGAACAGCGGGTTGCAGCGTTTGTGCGGCAGCTCAGCGATCTGGTTTCTATTGAGATTCTGGATTCGTGCGCCCAGTTCCGGTTTTTCCGGCGGCTTCTGAATTTCGATGATTGGCGCATCGCCGGCTCGCCCAAGGCCTCTCAGTTTCTGGATTACCAGGTGAGCAATTCCGACATCGAAGCCGAGCGTGATCATTTACGGGTAGGCGATCATTTCGTGCGCGTACTGACTATGAAGGAGGCGATCCCAGAGACGCGGCCACTCGTTCTTGATGCTCTGCTCAAAATCCCCGGCAACTTCCATGTGGTGACCGAGTGGACGCAACTGCCCACGGATAAGGCACGGAAAGAAGTCACCAAGCGGCGCCGCCACTTCAATGTTTCGAAAACTGGCTTCATCTCGCAGTTGGGCAACGATCCGCTAAAGACGAATCCACGAGATGTCCTGGTTGACGAATCAAAACAGGCGGATATCGAGAACCTCGGCGAGTGCCTTCGCGCCCTTGGCGATGGTCAATCTCTGGGCGAGTTTTCGCTCACCATCGTCATCAATGGGCGAGAAGGCAATGAAGTGAATCGCCTGGTCGGCGAATTTGCTGGCGTGTTTACCAATGCGGATGGCAGTGTGTACGTCGAAACCTACAACCAGCTCAATGCGTTTTTCGCCACCTTGCCCGGCAATTACGTAATGAACCTTCGCCGGCTCCTGCTCTTGAACAGCAATTACGCCGACCTGTCATTCCTGTTCACCATCCTGCCCGGGGAGACTCGCAATCAGCACCTTGGCACGGAGTACCTGGCCGTCATGGAGACGGATAACAGCACGCCATACTATCTGAACCTCCACAATGGCGAGGTCCCCCACACGCTCATTCTGGGAATGACCGGAAGCGGCAAGTCGTATCTCTGCAATTTCCTGCTACAGAACGCCCAGAAGTATCAGCCTCTAACGTTTATCTTCGACATCGGGGGCAGTTTTCAATCGCTGACCACGATTTTTGGTGGCAGCTACCTGAACGTCGGCCGGGAGGCGCGCGACTTCACCATCAATCCCTTTTCACTGGCGCGCACGGAAGAAAACATGCAGTTCCTGTTCTCCTTCTTCCGCACTCTGATCGAAGGCAATGACACGCGCCACCGGCTCGATTACCGGGAAGAGCGGAAGCTCTGGGACGGGATCGAACGCGTGTACGTCCTGGAGCCGGAGCAGCGCACGATCTCGAACTTCGCGAACATCCTGGGCGAGTTGAAAGACCGGCTCCATCGCTGGACCCGGCGAGGACAATATGGGTTCCTCTTCGACAATGCCGAAGACACGCTGTCGTTCAGCCGTTTCCAGACGTTCAACTTCGCGGGCTGGGGGGATGCACCCCAGGTTCTCGAACCGCTATTGTTCTATGTTCTGCACCGGGCAAGCAACGAGATCATCGATCCCGCCAGGCTCGGCACCTTCAAGGCGTTCCTGATCGACGAGGCTTGGCTGTTCATCCGCAATGAGACCATACGCAACTATGTTGTGCAGGCCCAGAAGACCTGGCGCAAGCACAACGCCGCCATGATCCTCGCGACGCAGTCCCTCAAGGAACTCGAGGAGTCGGGCATGCTCCATATCGTGTCCGAAAGCTGCCCGACCAAGATCTTTCTGGCCAACCCGGAGATGGACCGTGAACTCTACCGGGAGGCCTTCCACCTGAACGACACCGAACTCGAACTGATCGCCGGCCTCGTTCCCCCGGGTCAGATGCTGATTCGGAAGGCGCAAGGCTCGAAGAAAGTGCACCTGAACGTCGATTCGGTCTCCCACTGGATGGCGACCAACAATGCTCGCGACGACCTCATCAAGCGTGATTACTTTGCCCGATTTGGTATCCCCGAAGGTCTGCGCCGCCTTGCGCATGATTATCCGTTCCGGCCACGCACGGCTGCCGGAATCACCAACTCCAAACCCGAAGGAGCCGTCGCTTGAATCGCTTATCTTGCTGCATAGCTTTACTCGCCATTGCATGCACCGCCCTTGCACAGGAGCCGGCAGCGCGTACCGTCCAGGTCCATTCCCAGGACATCGTGCCGATCCACGCCAAGATTAAATACACGACGCTGATCGAAGTACCGGCCACGGAAAAGATCATGGAGGCCGCCACAGGCGACAAGGAGTTCTGGGTCGTGGACGTGGTTGGCAACCTCTGCTTCGTCCACCCGGCGAAGCCCGGCATTGCGTCAAATCTCAACCTGATCACCGACAAGGGAAACATCTACAGCTTCACGCTGCAGGATGTTTCGGAGACCTCGGCTGCGCCGGACTTGAAGGTGATCGTGCAGCCTGCCGATCGATCGGCACTGGTTGCTTCCTCCGGGCCGGCGCAATTCGTGCCTGCCGCTCAAGTGGATCAGTCACGTCAGCAGCTCGCCGCCGTACAGGAGCACGTCACGCAAGTAGTCGACGAGTACAAGAGCGCCTATCCGCTCTCTCTGAAGTTCGAGTACGCTTTCCATCCGAATGAACGGCCGTTCGATGTCCAATCGATCTTTCATGACGACAGGTTCACGTATATCAAGACGACGGCACCGGAAAAGTTCAGCGTCTACGAGATGAAAGACGGCAAGCCCAACCTGATCAGCTACGAGCTTCGCGATGGTACCTACGTCATCCCCAAGGTCATGGATTCCGGGTATCTGCAGCTGGGCAAAAAACGCATGGAATTCAAGCGGAAGGGGTAGGCAATGGAACAGACGATACAGCCAGAACACGTGACCGTTCCTGACCCCAAGCTGCAGCAGGCGGTTAGCGAGCCCAAGGGCGTGATCCGGAAGAACCTCAAAGTCTGGATCTTCCTGGGGGCGTGCGCGGTCGTCGTGACTGCGGGCCTCATCAGCAACTGGACGAAGAAAGGGTCGGGCCACGCCGCCACATCGCAGCATGTCGCTCCGCAGCCGGCACTTCAGGACAACACCGACAACAACGTTCAGGATCTCAAGAATCAGCTCGCGGCCGAGCGCCAGCGAGAGGCGCAGGCGGCAGCTGCGCAAGCGGCACAGGCAAACACCGCGCCGACGATGATGGGCGGAATCCCCCTGCAGCCGGGTGTTGCCGGCTTGAGTTCGGGTGCCCAGGTTGGACTCTGCACGCCTGGGCAGCCCTGTCAGCAACAAGGAGTCTATGCGCAACCACAGGTTTCCCCGGAAGAGCAGCAGGCACAGCAACTGGCGGCCAGAGAACGGGAACTGGCGTATAACGCACGATTTGCATCGAATCTTGTTTATGCGCGTTCGAGCGACGCCCAGGTGGCATCTCGTCAGGATTCGAATCCGGCTCTGGGCAATGAGGCGCAGACGGCGGTAGGCTCGCACTCGGAGCAGCCGGTAAATAGCAGCCTTATCTCCCCAAGAAGCGCAACAGATACGAAGAGCACTTCTCAAGGATTCCCCAGCCAAGCGTAGCGCCGAGATCAATATCGACTCGGCAGCCGGTCAGCCGTACGTGATCTATGAAGGTCTGACCATGGACACCATTCTTGATGAACCGGCTCGATGGCGATGCGCCGGGTCCTATCAAGGTGATGGTTTCGAGTCCGGTCTATTCGCATGACCATCAACACGTTCTGATCCCGGACGGAACCGTCGTACTCGGGGAGGCTCGCAAGATCGGATCAAACGGATTCGGGCAGCAACGTCGGATGGCGGTTGTGTTCCATCGCATGATCATGCCCGATGGCTACTCGGTCGATCTCGATCAGTTTCACGGGCTCGATCGGATCGGTGAGGAGGGTTTAAAAGACAAGGTGAACAATCACTATTTTGAAATCTTCGGAACATCGATCGCCTTAGGCGTAATCTCGGGCGCCGGCCAGATCGCCGCCGGCGGAGGGACAATCACAACGAGCGGCTCGCAGGCATTCACGACCGGCGCCGCATCAAGCGTCTCCCAGTCGGCGACCTCGGTCCTCGATCGGTTTATTCAGATCCCTCCGACAATCACGATTCGGGAGGGTCATCGCATCAAGGTCTACTTCACGCAGGACATGCTCTTACCTGCGTTCGAAAACCATACGATTCCGCAAACGTTTTGAGGAGAAGCATTGATGTTAAAGGCCGCACTGATCACGATTCTCACCGGAGCTTCGTTGCAGATTCTGACAGGATGTGAAGGCCAACAGGCTAAAGTCGACCGGCTTCAGAAAGAGTACAACGACTTGGAAGCCCAATTCAGAAAGGACTGCTCCGATACGTACTTGCAGGCGCAGCCAACCTTGAGCCCGAAATGTAAGGAAGAAGACCAAAAGACCAAAGTTGCATGGGCCCGCCTTCAAGCTGCGCGCGCCGGCAAATAACAAACCGACGGAGGACAAATGAAAAGCATAATGTTCGCCGCGGCGATCGTTGTCGCCGTGAGTTCACAGATCTCCTACGCCCAAATATTCGGATCAGGCATCGTCTTCGATCCAACTCAGTCCGGCCACGCGATCCAACAGATTGCGCAAGGTAACCAGTTGTACACGACCACAGTCCAGACTACCCGGAACGTAATCGCAGCGTACAACCTGGCGCAAAGAATGGCCTCGCTACCGCGTGAACTGTATACCTCCTACAGTAACCTTGGCCGTCAGGAATGGATCGTTTTGACTCGGCCGGCAAATACATACGGCAATTCTGTCGCTTGGATCGGCGCGGCAACGACCGGTTATGGAGCGTCGATTGCGAACCAGGTCTCTAGCATTCCTCTAATTGGCCGTATGCCCGGCTATTCCTCACTTAGCACCCAAGGGCAGCAGGCAATCGCGGCACAAGGGGCGACGGTCGATCTCGGTGACGCTCTGAATGTGAGCAACCTCCAGACGGTCGGAACGATTCGCGCGAATGCCGCACAACGTGAAGCGGACATCAGCCAACTTGAAGCGGCGACCCATTCCGCTGATCCTGCACAGCACACGGAAATGGCTACGCTTCAGCGAATCAATCAAGCTCTCCTCATCCAATTAAGGAGCCAGCAAGAGACGAACCAGATTCTGCAGGGACAAGCGTTGCAACAAATAATTGGCCAAAAGGTTCAGCAAGACAACCTGAAGGCGCTTTTCCAGACCGGTAACAGTTATCAGCAAGGTTTCAACTACGCGACGCCACAGCAGACAAGCGCTGGGACGCGGTGGGCTTTTCATTATTGAATCGTATTCGTCTGGAGGCCACTGATGGATTTTCTGATTTTGATCAAAAACGGCTGCGAGAATCTCACGGCAACCGTGTCGCCGTCAATCGACTCGCTCGGGTTGAGGATGGTTGTCGCGCTAGCGACAATCATGCTTGTCTGGTTTGGTGTACAGGAGGCTCTGGCATCTGCCCAGGGCGGACCGGGATTCAGCTTGGCGAAGTTCATTAGCCTCTTTGTGATGATGACGTTTGCCTATTGCTTCGTGCGGTTCTATGACAGCTCCATACCCGGGATCGGGTATTCGCTGAAAGGATTCATTAGTGGTGGGACAAGCAGCTTAGTTGATTACATCGGCAGTGACTCTACGCAGGAAGTCCAGACCACGATCCGCGCTGCTCTCGACAAAATAGGAAGTCTATCGCCTGCTTTCACAGAACCTTACACTCTGATCTGCACATACACGGTCCAGCTTGTTTTGAGCGTTCTTACGGGTCTGATCTCCGTAATCATTGCGTATGGTGCCATTGGTGCCACGATTGTTGGTCTCCTCGGCCCGGTCTTCATTCCTTGGATGGTTTTCGACAAAACAGATTTCTTGTTCTGGGGCTGGTTGAAGGCATTCTTGGGGTTCGAATTCTACAAAGTTGTGGCTGCCGCGACCATGAGCGTGATGAGTCACCTGCTTATCAACTATTTGACCAGTGGAGCAATGAATGTTGACGCGCCACAGCGGCTAATTGTTGTCATGCCGGGTCTTCTTATGCTTTGTTTCATAGCTGGGTTCGTTCTTTTCAAGATTCCGACCATGACTGCCAGCCTTTTCTCCGGACACGTCGGAGGACATAGCAGCGGGTTGAGCGGCGTTGTTACAGCCGCAGTTGCACGGATGCTGTAGGACTGTTTTGGAGGTCACGATGAGAGAACCCGATCTTACGCGGGCAGCCGAGAAGTACCTTGAGCAATACGGCGAGCCGCTGGTAATGAACACGTATCTGAAGATCACCGTGCTCGCACTGTGCGCGCATCTCCATGGCGCTCGCCGCGTTGGTGTATAGGAGCCAAAACGCCCTCGCAGCGATGCACCCCATGATCGTGCGTATCAATGATGTCGGGCGCGCCGAAGCCATCGACTACCGGAATTTCCAATATCGCCCACAGGAAGCCGAGAACAAATATTACCTGTCGCGCTGGGCCGAACTCTACTTCAGCCGCAACCGATTCACGATCGAGCGGGACCAGATGAACGCGCTCTATTTCCTGAATGGCGACGTCCAGCGTGCGGTCATCGACCAGGAGCGGAAGGACAATTTCATCCAGAACTACGTGCGGGACTCTGGCCTCCCGTTTGTCGATATCGAAGTCAAAAATGTCGTTCTCGATGACCTGCGGCAGTCCCCATATTCGGCTCGGATTGAGTTCGAAAAGGTGTTCACTAATCCCGCCGACCACAGCGAAGTGAAACGCGAGCGCTGGACGGCGACGGTCACCTACGTTTTCCGCGAAAACGTCAGGAACAACGAACTCGCGGTCGATCCGCTGGGATTGACGATCGTGCGGTTCCGTGCCGACCAGGCGTTCAGTTAGATCACCAAGAGCGGGTGCTGGCTCAATCCCTCATGCTCCGGACAAGCCACTGACGCCAAGTGACTTAGCCCACATCGACGCGCGCGGAAGAACGTGCTGCGCACAGCGGTGTTGTGCTCCCAGGTCCTCGTGAGGTCCAATGGAATCAGCCAACCGCTCCGAGTGAACAGGAGAAAAAGGATGAAGTTCACCCGTGAGCGTTTTCAAAACGGTTCATTGCGACGAGTATCGCGGAAAACCGGTCCCGATGTTTGGGAATTCCGGTTTCGAGATCACACCAAACCGGGTCTGCCGATGCGACAGATGACGCTGAGTACCTTGGAGTATCCAACTGAAACTGCCGCCCGGCGGGCGCTGCAGGAAGAACTGCTGAGAATAAACGGCAGTGAGGCCTACATCGCCCAAAGATCACCAACCTTCGGAACTGTCCTCGACAAGTTCATCGCCGACGAACGCCTCAAGGAAATTAAGGCGTATCGCCCCGGTGACATCGTCGACGAAGGACTGAAGTACAGCACAACCACGGGATACCTCTCCGTCATCAAGCAGCACCTGCGGCCAAAATGGGGCGAGGTCCAACTCACAGACATTAAGCCGCTCGCGGTGCAGGAGTGGCTGAGACAGCTCGATCTTTCTCGAAAGACGAAGCAGAACATCAAGGCTGTGTTCCACCGGATGGTAGAGCTCGCGATGCTTTGGGAGCTGACGCCCGCTCAGCGGAATCCCCTGAGTCTCGTGGAGATCAAAAGTGGATCTATCCGACCAAGGCGGAAGAAATCGATCATCACGCCCGAGCAGTTCCAACAGATCTGTGAACGTCTCGAGGAGCCGTTCCGGACCATGGTGGTAATGGCGATGTGTCTTGGCCTGAGGGTGAGTGAAATTCTGGCACTGAAGTGGTCCGACTTCGACTTTGAAGAGGGCACGCTGATGATCACCCGGGGGACGGTACACGCCCGGATCGGCCGCGTGAAAACGGACTATAGCGAAGACGAAATGCCTCTCCACCCGGCTTTCGCCGAGATCCTCTTGGCCTGGCAAGCACAGTGTCCGGCCAGTGAAGAGGGCTGGGTCTTTCCCAACCCAAACACCGGCGGGGTCTGGCACGCTTCCGTTCTCCAGGGAGACGTCCTGGTTCCGACAGGCAAGGACGTCGGGATTGAGAGGTTGGGCTGGCACACATTTCGTCACAGCTACCGTTCGATGCTCGATGCCTGCGGAGCACCGATCGGCGTGCAACAGAAGCTAATGCGTCATGCACAGGTAAGCACGACCATGAAATACGGGAATGCCTACATGACGGAAAAGCGGAAGGCGCACGGAGCCGTAGTTCAAATGGTTTTGCCTGCGCGCACCAATGAAAAAGCGGAAGCTCGGAGCGCTTCCGCTTAACGTGGGGTTACGTGGGGTTTTGATGCTTGATTTTGTAACCCAAAAAGCAACCTAAGTTGCTGATTTTAAATTGGTTGCGGGGGAGGGATTTGAACCCTCGACCTTTGGGTTATGAGCCCAACGAGCTACCGGGCTGCTCCACCCCGCATAGTTAGTGTAGCAAGGGATTCGGGGGGGGTGTCAATTCGAGGGTCAGGATTCGGCGGGATGGAGTGTCCGGGCCATCCGGTACACTGCCCGAGAGCCACGAAAATGGCAGCGGGGTATACCGGATGTCTCAACTCTATGTTGTTGTGCTGGCGGTTATTGTCACGGTATTGCTGGCCGTTGCCATCTATCGAACCTCGCGGGTAAAGACCAAGGCAGACTACCTGGTGGCAGGTCGATCTCTTCCGGCAGTGGTTCTGGTTTTGACGCTGCTGACGTCGTGGATTGGAGCGGGATCGCTGTTTGCGGGGGCAGAAAACGCCTACAAGAACGGGTTTGCCGCGTTATGGCAGCCGGCTGGCGGGTGGTTAGGGCTGCTTCTGATCTATTTCATAGCACCCCGAGCCCGGAAGTTCGCGCAGATCACGCTGCCGGATCTGCTGGAGGCGCGCTACAACCAGACCGCCCGAGTGCTGGGGACGATAGCGATCCTGTTCGCGTATATCGGAATTACCAGCTACCAGTTCAAGGGCGGGGGAGATGTGCTGCACCTCATCTTTCCCGACGCAGTGACTCCCGAGCTGGGCACCTATATCATCGCGGCGTTCGTCATCTTTACCACGGCGCTGGCGGGCATGTCTTCAGTGGCGTACATGGACGTGGCGATCGGCAGCCTGGTCACTGTCATCTGCGTCATCGCCGCGCCTTACCTGCTGGCACAGGCCGGGGGATGGAGCGGGCTGCATGCGGCTTTGCCGCCGCAGTACTTCGAGCCGCTGGGCAATTTCCGCATCGGCCCGAATGGTGTCGAGCAGCCAGTCGGAATGGGCATCGTTCGCGGACTGGAGTTCCTGGTGCCGACGATGCTGCTGATGCTCGGCAACCAGGTGATGTATCAGAAGTTCTTCTCGGCACGCAGCGAGAAGGATGCGCGGCGCTCCGTGGTTGGCTGGGTCCTGGGCACACTGGTGCTGGAAACGCTCATCGTAGCCATCGCCGTGTTTGGCCGAGCACTCTACCCGACCGGCGAAGTCGCGCTGCACCCGCGCGAGATCATTCCCTATACGGCGCGGCACGGATTGCCGGCGGTGATGGGAGCGGTTCTGCTGGGAGCAGTGTTTGCCAAGGTGATCTCCACCGCATCGAACTATCTGTTTTCTCCGGCTACCAACCTGATCAATGATGTGTTTGTTCGCTACATGATGCCGAACGCATCGAACAAGCGGGTGCTGATCGTGTCACGCCTGGCGGTGGTGCTGCTCGGTTGCTGGGCGCTGTACCAGGCGGTGTACGCGGAGAGCATTCTCCAGAAGATGTTAT
Source organism: uncultured Acidobacteriota bacterium (assembly GCA_963730805.1). GTDB lineage: Bacteria > Acidobacteriota > Terriglobia > Terriglobales > Acidobacteriaceae > Telmatobacter. Next base: position 64,465 of record CAVSTL010000011.1, read on the forward strand.
GGGCGTACACGATCTACTCGGCCGCGCTTACGCCGGTGGTGCTGGCGGCGTTCTATTCCAAGCGCGTGACTGCGTGGGGCGCGGTGGCGGCCATCGCGGCGGGCACGCTGGTGACTCTGACCTGGGATCTGACATGGGTGAAGAGCCACATTCCATTGATCCTTGCGCAGCGCGATGCCATTTTCCCGGCCTTGGCGGCGGCGTTGATCGCGATGGTCGTGGTCAGTCTTTTGACGCCGCGACCCTCGGCAGAGCAGTTGGCTCAATTCTCGAACTGAGGCGTCTTTTCGACGCAATTCAGAGGCCAAAACGGGCTAAAAATGCCATTTTTGCACCATTGTTGGTGCGATTTTCCCCACCAAAAAGCGTATAACTATATGAATTTACAACTGTTAACCATGGTTTCACAGTTTCACGGCTCAGATTTTTTTTTTGCGCGGACGCGGAAAACTCCGCTTTTGGGCGTCCGGACCACGCTTTCCTCTTGGCCAGGACTTGCATCCCCGCCAAGGCAGCCGCCGCAGATCGCCCAATTCCGATTGTGCGCCATGCGGCCATAATTATGTGCAAATGGAGCCGGAAAAACCTGGCCGCACCGAGAATACGGAAATCTCAGGACGACCGGCAGTCGATTCGGCTTACACTGTCGATGCATCCGGATTTGAAGCCATGGCAGTCGCCCAGCTTACCCTCGAGGTCCGCATCGAGCACGCGCACTCGTTGAAGGACCGCCGCCAGGTGGTGCGTTCGCTGAAGGACCAGTTGCGGCAGGGATTCAACATCTCGGTGGCCGAACTCGACGAAGCGGTGACATGGCAGTCCGCCACCATTGGAGTCGTAGCGTTGTCGCGGTCGCGGGATTATCTGCACGGCCTGGTGGAAGAAGTGGAGCGGGCGGCGCGGCGCATTCTGAACGAACATGGCGCGGAATTGGCGGACTCGTTCTGGGAATACGTCGAGACTTGACCCAACCTGCGGCCTTGCGAGCGGTGGAGGCACATTCCTTTCGGGTCACGTTACTTCCCTGCCCTGACGCGCATGGAACCTCGCCCGCGTCCGGTGCGTTATAGTCAGAAAGGAATGGCAACAACACCCAACAGGAATGCGGCTGCCGCCCCGCGACCCGGATCGGGATCCAGTTCGCAGCAGGGATTCGTTTATCTTCCCCTCATCGCCGGGTGGCTGGTCCCCGGGGCGGGACATTTTCTGCTGCGCAAGTGGTATCGCGGCGCGCTGCTGGCGGCTTCGATCCTGGGCATGTTCGCGCTGGGGCTGGCCATGCAGGGAAAACTCTACGCCAACGCTCACGACATCCTTGAACTGCTGGGGCTGGCCGGCGATCTCGGCAACGGCCTGGTCTACATCGTCAGCCGCGCCGCGGGGCTGGGGGCGGACTCGGTCCAGGTGACGGTAGCCGACTGGGGCACGCGCTTCATCGTGGTGGCGGGCATGCTCAACGTGATCTCCGCCATCGACGCGCACAACCTGCGGACGGGGAGGAAGGCATCGTGATCAATCCTTCCCATTTCACGGCGGTGCTGCTTTTTGCACTGTTTGTCTCCACGGTTTTCGGCATAACGATGCGGGAAACCCCGCGGCGCATGGTCCGCTATGGGCTTTACTGTTTTGGGATGTTCTGCGGCTCGGCGATCGTGCTGAGCTGGGTGATGTTCCTCATCGCGCGTTAGGTCCCGATGGTCTGGCCCAGCAGAACAAGATGCCGCCCGAGGCAAAGCTGGAACAGAGGATAGCGCGGCAGCGGGAACATCGAAGCACCGCTCGTGCCACGAGGTTTCCCGGGCCTTGTTGCCCTGTCCGCTGAAAGCGAAATAGGCCTTCCCGTTCCCCAACCTTCCCGACCTGCAAGCCGGCGGGCCCAACCGCCGCACGAGTAACGTTTCTTCCGCCCGCGCCACCATCCTTCGTCCGACTGCGGAAAGCCGCAGTACCTCTTCGCGGCCGCAACCGTGGCGTACCAGGAGTGATCATGTCTCGTATGAAGCGCAAAGATGTGCTCAAAGCCATTCGTATCGCGGGATATCACGGCGACCTAGAGCGCGCCACTCTCTTGTATGTCAAGAACTGGGTCAGTCTCGAGGCATTTGGCCGGGAGTTTGACGCGGGTGTGGCGATGCGTCAGAGTCGGATCCCCTGCGATTGCTTTGAGTGCGGGAAGGCCGACAGAGATGCGGCTTTGCCCGGAGATTGGCCCGCCAGGAAAGCGCAGCCTAGTGGTAAAGGCAAGACGATGGCGATGGCCGGCGCGCTGCAGCGGGCGGCCGTAAGGGTCGCCATGCGGAAAGCGCCATCTCTGAGGGGCTAAAAAGCCCCCCAAGCTGACTGAAGTTCATGTACGGGCGGAAGCGTGTAAGCGGGAATCGAGCAAGTCGGTCTCAGACCGGCGTTGCCGACTCGTGGTGGATGCCAAATACACTCGATTCTGCCAGTCGATACAGTCCAATCCTGCCGGGCAATCCAGCGCAATGCTGCCACCCTGTGCACTCAAATCCTGGCGGCCGGTGCGTGGGGATCAAAAAGCAGCATCATCCCGCCGGAGGCGAGAACGATTTTTTACTAAACCGACACTACCGAGTTCGCGGTCTCGGCCACTTACCCGCTGATGATCCCTCCCACCCTAACAAGTTAGGGTGGGGCACCCCATTGTCATCTTCTGCTCGGGGAGTCTAGGGTCGGCCACCCGCCTACGATTCCGAGTAGCCCAGCCGCATCCGTAGCATCCGTGACAACCTGATTAGGTTCGTGCGGTTCGGGCTGCCGCCCTTCTTCGAGCGTCAGCGATTTTTGTCGATCCTTCGCTTCCTGCCGGTCGATCTGACGTATCTTCGCCCCTTTAGTGTCCGTGGTGAATTCGCCATGAAAAACTTTGTTCTTCACTTCCGTAACAACGTTGCAGAGCCATTGTGGCCAGCAGTGCCCATCTGCATCGATTCTCGATAACGGATTGTTCCTCACATAGCTATAGAGATTCAAGCACTGCGGATCATTGAGCAGTGCATAGGGAACCGGTTCTTCTTTAGCTGACCAGTCCGGGGACATGAGAAAACGGCCCATCGTTGATGCGAAGTACCTTGCTCCGAAGTAGTCGTTTCCGGATTCGTATCTCGTTCTTTGCCGGTGAAATTGGCGGTTGCTTTAGACGCTCCGCTAACGCAACCTGCAGTCCCATACGTCATAAGCATGAGGTTCCGCGTCGTAGGCACAAGCCACGATTCCGTTGCGGTCTGGACTGAGTGCACTGGTCACAATATACGCCCATTTACAGAGCCCTCGCCGCTCCCCTCGCAACGCCGAAAAGGGGATCATGGGCGATTTGTGGACGACTCTTCACTATGCCCTTTATTCGCTCCCCGGCGGGGTTTGGGGAAGGGCACCGCAGTAACCGAGCGAAAATCGTTCGCCCTCCTGCTCTTTGATGAAGAGTTGGACCATCTGCACATCGTGCCACGGAGCTTGCCGCACCGCATCGATGATTAGATTCGTGTCCGCATGGTTGAAAGCCGAAAGGTACACTCTGCATTCAAGGTGCTTGTAACCGCCAGCGTATTCGGAAACGCCTTTGAATTCACCGCCTCCTACCTCATTCGCCCGAAGGAAATCATTCACGCTGGCAATTTCATCATCTGGACGCCTACCCACGTGCGCAACAAGAATCGCGTTTGTCACTCGGCTCATTCCAGCACCTTATCCCGATTGAGCGAAATCGTGGACGTGTCGTGGACAATTGGAAAGTAATGCCGCTGTTGCAGATCCCAGAAGCAACCGCAGATCCTTCACTACGTTCAGGATGACACCGTTTTTGAGGTGGCAAGGGTCGTAAGTTACGCCGAAACACCGGCTGGCGGATTGGCCTCCCAAGGCGCAAAGACTTCCGCCTTTCACTCCACACCTTCAGTGGCAGCGTTCCCCTGTTTCCGGGTGGCAGTAGAAGAGTGTTTCCAGCAGTTGAGGTCGTGGCCTCTCAAAACCGGGGCCCCGACACGGGCCGCTGTCAGGCAGGCCGCTCCCACACAGCGGCATCGAACATATGCGCGCAGTCGTAGCCTTCCAGCCGGTACAGGCCGATGGCGTTGGCGTTGCGTTCGGTCACGGTGAGGGAGATCTCGCTCACTCCCTGCCGGAAGAAACACGTTGCCGCGATGGCGAGCAGCAGGCGCGCCAGTCCGCGACGGCGGTACTGCGGGCGCACGCATAGCTGGGTGATATGGCCGCTCTGCGTGCTCACGCGCGAACCCAGGACGAGGGCCACCATCTCGCGGCTGGAACGATCGTAGATGACGTGCGAGACCTGCGACGAAAAGGCTCCGCATCCGGAGTAGCGGACGATGTTGTGCAGGAAACGCAGGGAGCCGTTGGCGGAGCGGTACTGGTCGTTGATGAGGCTGTCGGGATGGCCGGCGTAGGCATCGGCGATCAACCGTCCCGCGGCGGCGAGGTCTTCGTCGCGCCAGGTGCGCAATTCCAGATCGTGGGGCAACTCGGGACGGGGCATGTTCCACACACCCGCGAGTTTCTGCACCATGAAAAGCCGGCGGAACACTTCGAACCCCGCGTCGCGAAAAGTGGCTGTATGCGACCCGGAGGGATGCAAAAGCAGTTGCGACTCGATGCGATCCACCTGCGGGGAGTTCTGCAGGGTTTCAAACAGGTGGCGAAGGAGGGTTTCCTCGACTTCGCGCGCCGGCTGCGCTTCGGCCTCAAAGAGCGAATCCTCGCCCGAGGAGCTTTCTCCCGAAGCGGGGTCGATCTGCCGTCCGGAAAGAGCGAAGACATCGCCGATGACGGCCTTGGTTTCTTCGTACACGCAGAACGCGTACCCCATCACCTGGCCCGCTTCCATGGCCACGTATCCGGGCAACATGTGGCTGTCGAGGTATTGCATCAAGAGCTTCGCAGAGGTGCGGTAATCCCAGTGCAGCCTGCGGCGCCACAGATCGCCTTCCGCCTCAAGCAACGGGCGCAATAACGGCGCTGCGAAGTGCCGCAGGTCCAAAACCTCGATGGAAACGCCCGATGCCATACTTCATCCAGAATAGCGGTTATCGGCTGGTTCGCCCGGGGGCCCGATGGTTTGCGTGCCGGTTGGGGCTCCAGGCACCGTACAAGGCCTTCCGCTCACTTTGCCACGACCGGAGCTTAACTGCAAATCGAAATCACCGGGCATGGGGCCGAGCTGGTCACCGGGCGCCTTTAGCGGCTCCCGACCAGGTACACTTCCAGGCCCTGCTCGGGCCAGCTAAAGAGCATTTCATAGTGCCGGCCTTCGAGATATTCCTCCAGTGCGCCGGGGGTGTGAAGATCGACCCCGTTGCGGCCCGTCACGCGCGCCACCAGCAGATGCTGTTCGTCGGGCACGCCATTCTCTCCATAATTGACGACTTCATGGTTGCGATAGAAAGCAAGGCCATATTCCATATCGCGGCGAACCCGGAAAACGGCCACGGTTTCACTGGCGGGAGCGAAATCGAGGAGTCGATTGGCGAGGGGGCGAGCGGAGTAGGTGCGATCGAGCAGGTGGATGACGCGCTTAGTGGATTCAATTGCGGGAATTCCGAAAAATGGCCCCACGCCATACAGGAAAAGCACCAGCACGACGACGATCCCGGAAGTGGCCAGTCGCAGCCTCGCCACGCCGAAGCCTTTGGCAACAATCACGATAAGCAGCGCTGCGCCCGCCGCGGCGAGAAAGGCCACCGCCAGGGGGCGCGCCGGGGGCACTCCCGGCCCATGCACCACGAACCAGGGGAGGAGCAGAGCAAACATGGTCATGATTGCGGTGAGCGCCGCGTGCCCGGCCAATTCCCACCGGTTGAGGCCCGGTCCGCGGCGCCGGTAAAGATAGTCGCCGACAAGGATGGTGATGGGGGGGATCGACGGGAGGATGTAGCCGGGCAGCTTTGATTCAGAAAAGGAGAAAAAGATGATGGGGAAGAACGCCCAGATGACGAGGAATTCAGGGAAGGCATCGCCGGGCCGGTTGGGCTTGCGTTTCGCGTTAGGGGCATGGCGCAGCCGCCACTCCGCCACCGAGGTTTGAATGCCGTCGATGAGGGCGCGGACCGCCAGTACTGTCCAAGGCATGAGCGCGAGCAGGACGACTACGAAGTAATACCAGAATGGCTGCGCGTGCTGGAAGCGGTTGGTGGCAAAGCGTTCCACGTTGTGTTCCCAGAAGAATTCCCGGAAGAAGGTCGGGTTCTCATTCTGCACGGCAATGAACCAAGGGAGCACGATGGCGAAATACAGGGCCACGCCCGGCCACCACAGGGAGCGCCGGACAATCGACCACTCGTTCCGCAGAGCCGCAAAAGCGAGCACAATGACAATGGCCATCATTGGCGCCACGGGCCCCTTGGCCAGGGTGGCGACCCCGGTAAAGAAATAAATATCGAACAGCCAGAACTTCGAATCGGTTTCATACCACGCATACCAGCCCAGCAGGCCGATCGAGAACGGGGCGGCCATCTGCATGTCTGTGGACGCGCCCCGGGCGAACCCGATGATTCCCGCGCAGGCTACGGTAATGAGCGCGGCATCGAGGTGTCCGCCAGGGCGGAATCGTCGCATGTGCAGATAGATCAGGGCCGCCATGATGAAGGCGAAGCTGGCCGAGGGCAGGCGCGCGCTCCAGTCGTGGACTCCGAATTCCTGGAAAAGAAACATGGCGCGCCAGTAATACAGGGCCGGCTTCTCGAGCCATGGGCGCCCGTAGAGATACGGTGTAACGCAGGCTCCGAGCCGCCCTTTGAGCGTATGCGCCGAGTCGAACCGGTCGAGCATTTCGTGAGCGATCTGCGCGTAACGCGGCTCATCGGCGCCGACGAGGCCGAGGCCGTCGCCTCCGAAAATCGGGGTCTGCCCATAGAGAAGAAAGAAGATGGCGAACGCCAGAAAGACGGCCGCTTCGCATGCGGTAGCCCAACTGGGCAGCCGCCTGCGCGACTTTTCAGGCGAAACCGGAGCGGGTGGTTCCAGGAAAGTCTCCACTTCCAGAGGTTCTCCAGCCGGGTGGACGGAGCTCATAGAGTCAGACGGACAAGTGCATCGTCCGATGACGCTTCCATCCAGTTCGTCATGGCCGGCAGGTCCGCAAACCGGGTTCGCGGACAGTGCGCTGCGTTTCGACAGGGACAAGGCTAACAGATTCGCCCCGTGAATGTTGCGGATGCAAACCGTCAGCATCGCGGGTCATTCATCCGGGACTTCAAAGCCTGTTCCGAGTTCCCGGTTTTCCCAGGCGAAGGCATCCTCCGGCGGCGCCACTGCCCTTGGGGGAAAGGCAAGTTCCCCGATACTCAGGCGAAGCTCGGACAGGATTTCCTCGAGTGCCCGGGGGAGGGGCCCGTCCAGAGTTACGCCCGAGGCATTCTCGTGTCCTCCTCCGCCCAGGCGGGCAGCAATGGCGGAGACATTCACTCGCCCTTTGCTGCGCAGACTGAGGCGTATGTTGCCTTCGGGCAACTCGCGCAGAAACACAGCGGCTTCCACGCCGGAGATGCAGATGGCATAGTTGACAATGCCTTCGCAGTCCTCCTCAGCGGCGCAGGTGCGCACCATGTCCTGGTGCGTAACCCAAAGCCATGCCAGTCGCCCCTCCCGTTTCAGGGTGCTGAGCGCGGCGCCGAGCAGGAGCAGTTTCGATGTCGCGGTGGAAAAGTAGATTTCCTGCGCGATGCGCACCGGATCGGCGCCGGCCTCGGTCAGCTCCCGCGCCAGGGCAAAGGTGGAAGCGCGGGTTGCGCCGTAGCAAAATCCCCCTGTATCGGTAAGGACGGTTGTATAGAGGCAGGTCGCCATTGCGGGGGTGACGATGGCTCCGGCGGCGATCACGAGGCGATGGACCAGTTCCCCGACGCTGGCAGCGTGCTTGTCGATCCAGTTCAAGTGGCCGAAATTTTGCCCGGTGGCGTGATGGTCGATATTGATGTGGAAGAAGGGCTCCAGGCCGCGGAGCCTGGTGCGTTCCAGGCTGTCGCACTCGAGCAGGATCACCGCGTCGTAGGGGCCGTGCACACGCATGATGGTGCGAATGGCGTCGGCGCCGGGAAGGTTGCGGTAGATGGATGGGATGCGGTCGGCGGCGACGAGATCGGCGCGCTTGCCCATTTGCTTGAGGAGCATGCCGGTGGCCAGCATGGAGCCGACGGCGTCGCCGTCGGGGCGGGAATGCGAACATACCAGGAACTTCTCTCCCTGGCGAAGAACGTCGAGGATGGCCGCTATGGAATCTTCCTCTGCCGAGCCGTCGCGCGCGTCAGCAGGTTCGGGCTCGCGGGGCCGGTCGCCATGGTGATTCATTGGGTTGTTTACTCCACTGCGGCGTTTTGCCGCTGCTTCGCGGCTGCCACCTTGCGGGCCCGGTTCATGAGTTCCTGGATACGCGCCTGAAAGCGGCCCGAGCGGTCGACGAGGAACGACAGCTCCGGAACGTGGCGAACGCCCATCCGCTCCTTCAACTCAAAACGGATGTAGCCCTTGGCCGCGTCCAGTCCCGCCAGCGTATCGGCTTCGGCTTTCTCGATCTCAGGCACGGCGTTATCCACCGCCACATACACGCGCGCAGATTTACCGCCCGGATTCAGGACGACTTCGGTGACGTAGCAGAACGCAATGCGCGGATCGGAGAGCTCGCCCTCGATCATCGCGCCGATCTCTTCCCGCAGTGTCTCCGCCACCCGGTCCTGATGATGCTTGCGTCCCCTGTGCTCTGGCATGGCTCGTCTTTCTCCCCGGAGTAAACCATTCAGGATACCAGAGCACGCGGTTCAAAACCTGCGTTTTGGCAAGCCGAAATCGTCGTTTGCCGGTGATATTCGCGGGGCCAAATCTGTCGACCATCCGGGATCTCAAGACGCGTTTTCTTCAGCGCTCCGCCGGCCAACCGAGCAAACAACTTACCCCTGGTCGTGGACGGGCGTGGCCGAGCAGTTTCGTGCCGCGGGGGAGACAAGCGGGCCGAGCAGTCAGGACTCGATTGCTTCCAGGTCAACGGCGACTTTAAGGGTGTGAACCCCGCCTCCAAGAATCAGGCCGTGGAGGGGACTCACGTCGCCGAAGTCCCGGCCCCATGCGACTGTCACATGACCGTCGGATGGGGCGACGTTGTTCGTGGGGTCCACGTCAAGCCAGCCGGCTCCTGGACAATAGGCGGACACCCAGGCGTGGGAGGCATCCGCTCCCACCAGCCGTGGTTTTCCCGGGGGCGGATGGGTTCGAAGGTATCCGCTGACGTACCGGGCGGAAAGATTTATGGAACGGAGGCAGGCAATCTGAAGGTGGGCAAAATCCTGGCACACTCCGCGCCGTTTCTCGAAGACTTCCTCGACGGGCGTTCGTACGGTGGTTGCTTTTGACTCGAAGCGAAAGTCCGAATGAATCCTCGCGGTCAAATCCAGAAGGGCTTCATGCATCGGTCGGCGGTCAGTGAAGGAATGCAGGGCATAGGCGGCAAACTCCGGCCTCGACCGGATGCGTGGAGACTCAAATCGAAATTGATAAGCCTCGAGTGTATCGGGCTGATGATTTCCCTGCAGGGTGCGGACCACTTCTTCCCATGGCGGAGATTGGCGCGGCCACGCAGGAGCGTCCTCGTTCATGACCACCTGGCTGCAGGCTTCGACAGTCAATTCGTCATGGGGCTCTTCCACAGTGAAGAAGCACAGAACGTTGCCGAAGTAATCCACTCTCTCGGTGATATTGACGGGATCCGGTTTTATTTTGAGCTCACTCTGCGCAAGACGGTGGCGCGGCAGAGAGCGCGGTTTCAGACACGCAACATGATTGCCGACCGAGACGGGATATTTGTACTTGTAAGTTGTCCGGTGAACAATTTTGTAGATCATAGGCCTATGGTGATGGGCAGCGTGCGCGCGTGGCTGAAATAACGGCTGGAGAGATTATCGGACCAGGAAGGAAGCAGGCGCTCCAACCCACCCAGAAAATGTTGAAGGCGACGCAGTCCATTGGCGCCGTTGGCGCCGGTGGCGGCGCCGGGCAATGGATAGCTTATCGTTTGAAGATCGAAACTGCGTAACAACTCCAGGGCATCCCGCATGGCCTGCAGATCTTCGGGCAAGTAGCGCGGGAGCCGTTCATAGATATCAACGAGGTGCTTGAGCTGGAAGTCGAGCGAGCGCGGGTTGCTCCCATCCGCCATCAACACATCAAGGACGGCCAGCGGCTGGAGCGTAGTGTAATAGCGCGAGCGGTAGGTCATGGAACTATCGGCCACTTCAAGGAAGCACTCGAGCAGCGGCCATTCCTGTTCACTGAGCGGACGGCTGATCTCGCCAAGCTCCCTGCAGAGATAGATGGCGCGCTCCAAACGCCGGCCGGTGCTGAGGAATAACCAGCCCAGGCCGCGGGTGGTGTTTTCGCGCTCCATTCCAGAAAATGCGGAGAGCAGTTCCAGGCAAAGGTTGAGGATTGCCGGATACTCGTTGAATTGAGCGGTGCGTTCCTCGGGGACCGAATCCCGGAGCTGGCCGATGAGAATCATCATATCGGCCGAAAGCCGCTCCCGAACGCCGCCGCCCACGCGCGCGACTTCAGACAGAGTGAACGCCAGGCTGTCAGTTCGTTTGACATCGGTAAGCAGGGAGACCAGTTCGCGTTCGAACTGGAGCAGAGTGGGTCGCTTCTTTTTCCCCTTGGGCAGCTTGCTGTGGCGCGACCTCAGACAGCCGTGGAGCCGGACCAGGTAGCTAATCTCCGATTCGTCGGCGCGGCGCACGCGGGTGACCATGGAGCGAATGATGCGTGCCGTATTTTCGGCGCGCTCGACGTATCGTCCCAGCCAGAACACGCGGTCAGCAACGCCGCTGGGAACGCCGGCGGCCTCGCGCCGCAGGGTGACGGGTTGAGTGCGGGGATGGAGCATGCTGAACGTGTCGACGGGACCATCCCACAACACCCAGGCGTCCTTGCTATGGCCTCCCCGTTGCATGGAGACGACCGATCCCTGGGATGCCGCGACACGCACCAGTCCTCCAGGAATGGCGGTCCACCCGGTGCCGGTATTGAGGACGTAGGTTCGCAGGACCACGCTTCGGGCCTGGAGGAGTCCGTTGTCCCAGACCGGCGCATTGGACAAGTTGACCCGTTCCTGGGCCACGTATTCGTGCGGCTGGGCGCGCAGTTTCGCGGCGAGTTTCCCTTTTTCCGCCGTCTCGAGCGTGGCTCCGAAGACCGGTTCCATGCCGCGGGAGGGAAAGGCCGGCTTCACCACGACGTGATCGAAATGATCGAGCACCCAGTCGAGAGCATAGGGCTGTCCGCACCACCAGGTCGCAACCGAGGGGAGTTTCAGACTTTCGCCGGTCAGGTATCTCGAAAGGCCGGGAAGGAATGGCATGATCGCGGCAGTCTCAATGACGCCACTGCCCAGGGCATTGGCGACGCTCACATTTCCGGCCACGATGGCGCCGACCAGGCCGGGTACACCGAGGAGTGAATCGCTGCGCAGTTCGAGGGGATCGCAAAAACTGTCGTCCACGCGGCGCAGGATGACATCGACCTGGTCGAGCCCGTCGACGGTCTTGAGATAGACGTGCCGGTCGCGAACCGTGAGGTCCGCGCCCTCGACGAGGGTGAACCCGAGGTAGCGGGCAAGATAGGCGTGTTCGAAGTAGGTCTCGTTATGAGGGCCGGGAGTCAACAGGACGATGCGCGGGTTGCTGCATGAAGCGAGGGAGACAAGCGCATCGCGTTGGGCGCGGAAAAACGGCGCGAGGCGAACCACGTTGGAGGTGCGGAACACATTGGGCAGAACATCGGCGACGATGGTGCGATTTTCCAAGGCATAGCCGCTGCCCGAGGGAGCCTGGGTACGGTCGGAAAGAACCCACCACTGCCCATCGGGCGAGCGGGCGAGATCGATGGCCAGCATGTGGAGATAACTGTGGGCGGGAACGCGCACTCCCACCATGGGGCGAAGAAAGGCGGGGTTGGCATAGAGAAGTTCGGCAGGAAAACGACCGCTGGCGAGAAGGTGCTGAGGGCCGTACAGATCCTGGAGGATCATGCTCAACAACTGGGCGCGCTGAATCGCTCCCTCTTCGATAAAGCGCCACTCATCGGCAGAGATGAGAAAGGGGACGATATCGATTTCCCAGGGCCGGTTGGCGCCGAGCGGATCGCCGTAGATGTTATAGGTGATTCCGTTCTCGCGGATGCGCCGTTCAGCGCGCAGACATCGCCTTCCCAACTCTTCGGGTCCGATTTCGCGCAGGGAGTCGATCAGGTGCGCCCAGTGGGGTCGAGGCGCAACGCCATCGGACGATAGCTCGTCGTAGGCATCCCCGTAGCGAAGGGGAATCTGATAGAGATCGGCTGTCATGAAGAAGACTCGCGGGTTTCGGAGCGATTTCTGGATGCGGGGAGCGGCATCCGCAGATCGAGAGTTCCGGGGAAAGTGGGGTTGGCTTCAGGCGGCGGGATTTTTGCGGGACGGATCGAGGCGGGCGCGACCTGGAAACGCTCCAGGCGGCGGCCTTCGGCTTCCGCTACGTTGGCCGGACGGCTCGTGTAGTGGCGGCCATCGGGCGGTGCGACATGGTAGGTGCATTGGCCGATGGAACGTTCCATCCAGCAATCGATCAAATCGAATACCAGGGGCGCGTGTATGGGAACGGTCGGGTGCAGGGCTGCCGATAACCGCCGCGCGCGATAGCGAACCGCGGCGATCAGTACGCCTGGTTCGGCGGCGGATTGGAGGGGCACGCGGCGTCCGTTGCAAGTGACCGCGTAGCGGGAATCGGCGGTCGCTCCCGAGACTCTGACCTGGATCCGCTCAAGAGACGAGTCGACACTCCGCACAGTTCGGCCGGAGACGGTCTCTTCGGCCAGCACGTTCCAGGGCTCGAGGGCGCGGCGCAGTTCAAGCTCGACTCCATCCGCGGTAATTGCGCCGATTTTCGGAAAGCGAAATTCCAGGTGAGGCCCAAACCAGTCCTGGTCAAAATCGAAGCCGGACAGCCGCAACTGGGCAAGCACTTCGGCCAGGTCTCTCCGCACAAAGTACGGGAGCATAAAGCGATCGTGGAGGGCGGCGCCCCATCGGACGAGGCGGCCTGTAAAAGGCGATTTCCAGAACATGCATACGAGGGCCCGAATCAGCAGCATCTGGAGAAGACTCATCCGCAGGTGGGGCGGCATTTCGAAGGCGCGCAATTCCAGCAGGCCCAACTGCAGACCGAGACCCTGCGGCGGAAAAAGCTTGTCAACGCAGAATTCGGTGCGATGGGTGTTGCCGGTGACGTCAGCCAGCAGATTGCGGAACAAAGCATCCACAATCTCCGGCGGGCAATGGCTTTGCGGAATCTGATCGAAGGCGAGCTCGAGCTCATACAAGGTGTCGAGGCGTGCTTCGTCGACGCGAGGGTACTGACTGGTGGGGCCGACGTAGGTTCCGGAAAACAAGTAGGAGAGCGACGGATGATTTTGCCAGAAGGCCACCATGCTGCGCAGCAGATCGGGTCGGCGCAGGAGAGGGCTGTCCAGGGCGGTAGCCCCGCCGATCACGATGTGACTGCCGCCTCCGGTGGCGTTGTGCGCGCCGCTATAGTCGAATTTCTCCGCGGTCAGGCGATTGCGGCGGGCCTCTTCATCGAGGATGGTATTGATGTCTTCGAGTTCGTCCCAGTTGGCCGCGGGCGGCAGGTTCACTTCAAGAACGCCGGGATCGGGAGTTACGCTGAACGATCGCATCCTGGGATCGAAAGGCGGCGCATATCCCTCCACCCAGACCGGCATGTCGAGAAACCTGCAGGTGTCTTCCACTGCGCTGACCATGTCGAGATAATCGGCCAGAACGGGAGTGTAGGGCAGAAAGGCATGCATGCGGCCTGCACGGGCTTCGACGCACAGGGAGGGCCGGATCAGCTCCGGTACATCCTCGGGGGCACGCAGCGCGGGAGGGAGCGGATCGGCTTCGGGGGCGACATCGAAGAGTTCCATGCGGCGGCCCGGAAGAGCCGGAAGTTTGACGCGGTCTTCAAAGGGCGCGCTTTCAAATTCGTATTCGAGTTCATCCGGCGCAACCCATGGAATGGACTCGGCGGGGATGCGATATCCAACCGGTGATTCCCCGGCAAAGAGGGTAAGACGTTCGGGGCGAGTGAACCACAACTGGCTGGACCAGCGTAAACGGCCGTGGGGCTGCCGGCGGCGAATGGGAAGAATGTAGCCCGCCGGCTCGACGGCCTCGCTGTCGGGGTTAAAAGCGGCTATCACATTTTCAGAACTTACCTGAAGGCGGCGGGTGAGCGCTCCGACAAACCGGAGCGCGTCAGACGCTTGAAAGCCGTAATCGTGATCTTCGCCGGCGAGTAAGCGGAGATCTTCCCACACGGGGACCCCGTCGGTGCGCCAGAAGCAACTGAGCGCCCATCGCGGCAGCGACTCGCCCGGATACCATTTTCCCTGGCCGTAGTGGAGCAAGGCACCGGGCGCAATCCTGGCGCGAAGACACTGGATGAGCCCCATGCCGCGGCGACGTTTCAAGTCGCCAAGAGCCTCAAGATTCCACTGCGGGCTCTCGGGGTCGTCGATCCCTACAAAGGTGGGTTCGCCGCCCATCGTCAGGCGCACATCCTGGGCCTTCAACTCGTGGTCGACAGCGTGCGCAAGCTGCCGCACACGCGACCACTCCTGGTCTGACAGCGTGATGGACGGCCGTCGCGAACCATTCAAACGGCGAACGGACATGGAGTAGCTGAAGTCAATGCTGGGCAGCGCCGCGGTGCCTTCGATGGGAGCGGCCTGGGAGGCAGAGGGAGTGCAGGCAAGAGGGATGTGGCCCTCACTGGCGACCATGCCCGAGGTCGGGTCCAGTCCAAACCAGCCGGCGCCGGGCAGATATGCTTCCGCCCAGGCGTGCAGATCCGCAGAGTCGACTTTCGGGCCATCGCCAGGCGACGCGCTCTCGTCCACAGCAAGTTGAACGAGGTACCCAGAGACGAACCGTGCCGCGATTCCCAGGTTCCGCAAGCATTCGACGAGCAGCCATGCGGAATCGCGACATGAGCCCGAGCGTTTCTCAAGCGTCTCTTCGCTGGTCTGCAGCCCCGGAGCCAGCCTGATCTCATAGGCGATCTCGTCTCGAACTTTCCGGTTCAGGTTCAATAGAAAAGCGACCGTCCCGGAAGTCGTGCGATCGATGCCGGCAAGAAACGTCTGAAGCTGCGGACCAGGAAGATCCACCGACCGAAAGGGCTCGAGGTCCCTGGCCAGCGCCGGAGGATAAGAGAATGGGTATTGCTCAACTTCCGGATCCAGGAAGAAATCAAACGGATTGACAGGGGATAAATCCGCGACGAGGTTCACTTCGATAACGAATTCGCTGGTCTTTTGCGGAAAGAGAAGGCGCGCGAACCGATTGGAATAAAGATCCATCTGCCAGTTGAGGAGATGGTCAGACGGAGTGACTTCAAGGGAGTAATGCAGGATAGGAATTCGGGCGTGGGGTGCGGGATGCAACCGGATGACCTGCGGCCCGAGAGCGGTCGCGTGCTCGTATAGATAGCGGGTGCGATGATTCAGCGCGACTTGAATTCCCATCCCCCCTCAGGCAGTCCGCGATTCGGTCCATCGCCGCCATTATTTGGCACCCGAGTACCTCATCCCGAGGGAACGTCCCACGAAGGTTGGGTGTAAGAAGACGTTAGCATATAAGTTCAGCAATGTTCGCATGCAGGCGTTGCATCCGCCGCGACCGGGGCCGTCAACGATTCGCCGAAGTGCAGCAAAACGCCGACAGAAGATCTCGATTGGAAGGGGGCGGCGATTCAGCCCTCCCAGGGCTTAATCCAGCCGATAAGCGAGATTGTCAAACTGCAGGCCTTCTCCGTTTTTGAAATCGAAGATGATGCGCGAACTGCGATCCTTCCATCCTGTGCGGATACGGCGCACTTCGCCCGGGCGGAGGGTGTAGGTCTGCTCGCGGAGTTCAGGACTATGGATGGAGACGGTGGCTTCAGCGGAACCGCCGTTGTACACATCCATTCCGTCAAAGATGCGCGGCCAATAGAAACCGAAGTGCGCCGTGGAGGCCTCGCGATCGGCCAGCACGAGGTTGAAGGTCCCGAAGGCACCGCGCGGTGCGTTGATCTTCCACTCATCGGCGCCCCAGTTGATGACACCGGAAGGATATTCGCCGGCGAGTAATGTGCCGGCGGAAAGATGGGGAGCGTCAAACGTGACGAACTGCGACGGCGCGGCTCCGTCCGGCCCCTGGACATCGATATCACGCGCATCCTCATGGCGAATGCGCAGCACCCGCGTCTTCTCGTCAAATGTGAAGCCGGGTTGATCGAGGTCCTTTCGCCGGGTCAGCGGTTTGCCGCCCGCCATCACGAACTCCGGCGCGAAGTCGAGGCGAAGTACATCTGTGCTCTCCGCGTCGAAGGTGGAATAGGTGATTGCGCCTTTGCCGTAATGAATACTCGTGACGACGGAACTCGATCCGAGCAGATGCGATTCGCCTGCGGGTGCCCACTCCGGAACTGCCCAGAACGCATCCATCATTCTTCGCGGGCCATCGGAGTACTGATCGGTGAACCACCACTGCGCGGCAAACGGGCTGTGCGCTCCCGCGGAGAGACCCTGGAAATAGCTGACCCAGTTATACGACCGGAAGGCGGCATCCCGGTACGCAACATCTCCAGTCTTCGCATAATAGAGCGCTTCGACCGCAGCGAGCCGGGACGTGTGACTGTCGCAGCACTGGTTAGGCTCGTTGCAGCAATAGTGAACTCCGTCCCCCTGCTCGGTCGTGACGATGGCGCCGTGCACCTCGTACTTTGGCCATTTGGGGGTTGTTCTGACCCACTCGATGAGCTTCAAGGCATGTTCACGCCACTGCGGATCCTTATCGGGGTGCAGCAGAACATAGCGGGCAAACTCGAGCGGAATTACCTGGTTCATGTTGCCCATACTGGGCACGGTGTCTTCGAAATATCCCACCCACACGTTGTTCGCCAGAGGATATTTTTGGAACCACTCCCAGGCCGAAGCGCGCACACGCTTGTAGCTTGCTACGTCACCCTGGCGCAGGCGAATGAGTTCATCGAATAACATGATGGGCTCGATTACGTTGGCGGAATAAGGCCCCATGGGGCCTCCCGGCGCCCTTCCATCTCGTGCATAGCAGCGAACCGGCCAGGGAGATTTCTTGTCGTCGCCGTCTGCGTAGTTCTTTACCAGGGCTTGCGCACAGCGGATGGCGGCGCGCAGGTACTTTGTGTCGCCGGTCATCTCATAGAGGCGCAGGTAGCCGTAGCCGTCTTCCCCCACAACGTGCGGTTCGAGGTAGTCCTCACCCAATTGACTCCAACCGCTGTATCGCTCTGCCCCGGGATTCGCAGAGGCATACGGAACCTCCGGCCAGGCATAGTCCTTGGGGGTGAGGCCATGTTCCAACTCGTAATCGACGAAGGACCGCAGAAAGGTGAGCGTACTCTGATCGCCGGTGTAGGGATACAAGCGCTCGATGAAGCCTTCCATCATGGCCCTGAGGTAGCCGGTCGAGTTGGCCCAGTGCGGATCGGGCTCCAGTTCGAAAGTGGTGCGGTCGAAGTCGAAGCAACAGTAGTAGTACGGCAGGCGCTGCCGGTTGTACTGATCCCAGATGATCGTCCACTGGTCGAGAAAGTAGGAGGAGTACGAATAGCCCGTATCGTCCGGCATCGGCCAGGGCAGAAGCTTTCCCTGGGAATCCACATTGACCGAACGGCCGGCGATGGTCGGCACGTTCAGGATCGACTTGACGGGAAAGGGCGTTTCCTGTTCCTCAGCCGTGGTGGAGACCAACGCGATCAACAAAGCGGCAGGCGCCCACAGAGAGTGCTTATTCATATGTGCGTTCCTTGATCCTCCCGCAAAAAGGCGAACGGCGCAGACGTCGGCACAAGCAAATCCTGGAATGCCCGGTTCGCACTGGGCAAGAATGTTGTCCGCATTCCGGCAGGAATGATCATAGCGGCTGGGAAAAATTCACCCATAGCCTAATGTTGGGCGACATGGCGAACACTCATCCCAATTCTCAATGAGTGCTTGTGTGATAGCGGTTGGGGGCACCGGGCGTGGGCACGTTGTCAGAGACTTGCGTCCCTTCGGCATGCGCCCGGGTTAAGGCAACGGTGAGGCTGATGCCGGTACCGGAAACCTCCGCACCGGGAGCGTGCGCATGAGTAAGAGGCGCGCCGACGATGATGGCGTTGCCGCCGAATCTCCGCACGGAGGCCACAACCGCCGTTTCCAGGTCCGCGCCACTGCCAATGGTGATGGTCTGGCCGTCGCGAAAACCAATCGCACCGGCAACAGGAATGACAGTTGCGCCAACGTCAGTGCCCATACCCACAGTAGTTGCGCCTGCGGTGCCAACGGTCGCGATAACGGCGGTCTCGAGATTCCCACCGGCATCGATCATGATCTTCTGGCCGGCATCAAAGCCCTCAACGCTTGAGACTTTGATGTTGGTGGCGCCGGCGACAGATGCAGTTGACAGAGTCGCAGCGGCCTGCATGAAAAAGTCGTTACAGTTACTGTCGGTGTCGGCACCATCCGGGAAACGCCCCGTGCTCGCATCGATTGCGCCTGCGGCTCCCGCGAATGCGCCGAGGCCGCCGCCCCCGCCGGGCGCAGGTGCATGACAGCCACCGTGCTCTTTACCCGAGGCGGCTTGATATCCCTCCGCCGCCCATGGGTCGACCACTCCGCCGTAATTGAGGCTGTCGACAACCAGGCCCGACGCATCGCGCAGCACAATGTTGCCTTCTCTGTAAGTCACGTTGAAGCGCCCGAAGGCAATGTCGCTGGTGGTGAACTCGGGGCCGCCGAACCATTGATTCGGTTCCGGACCCGGTTGATAGCCCGCCGTCTTTACCGCGGCATCCCTCACCACCGCGTTGATCGCGTGACCGCTTGCCAGCGAACCGTCGAGCGTAATGCCTGTCCCGAGTGCCTGCACGGGCTCGTCGCTCGAATGCGCGAAAGCCGTCGCGGGCTCGAAGCTGATGCCGGTTCCGCGGTCGCTGAAGGGCAGGTTCGCGGCGTGGCTGAACTTGAGCGGCTCAGCCAGATCAAGGCCAGTGCCGACAAGCGTTGCTTCCTCGCTATCGATGTGTGCAAGGGAGAGGCCCGGTGTAAAGTCGATGCCGGTGCCTTTCGGTCCAGCAGTGCCCACGGCGGTAAGGGTGACCGTTTCCTTGTTCGCCGGGGTGCCAACCACCACCTTGTCGCCCGCAACGTAGCCTCGTACGTTCCGCACCTTGATGTTGGTCGCGCCGGCGCTTGCATCCGCGGCGAGATTGGTGCGGGTCGAAGCCGTGCCCACATGGGTCACGGTTACGGTTTCAATTCCGTGGCCAACGCTGTCGATATCCAACCTGATCTTGTCGCCCGGTGAAATGTTGTCAACCGAGGTCACCTGAATGTTGGCCGCACCGGCCCTCGCGTCTGCTCCCAGATATTCCTGCGACCCCTGCTTGCCGACCGCGGTCACTGTGGCCACTTCATACTTTTCCTCGCCTTTGGCCACCGAGGGGAACGTCGCGCCGTAACCGATAGCGATCTTCTCCCCAACTTTAAAGTTGGCCGCATTGGTCACCGGCACGTTGGTCGAGCCGGGAGGAATCGCGATCACCGGCCCATCCGGCACCGGTTGCCACACCGTTGTATGGTTGCTCGCTGCCGTGCCTAGATTTGCAATCTTCCGTGTCTCCTGGCTGGAGCCCGTGTCAATGCGAATCGTATCGCCCACCGACATGCCGGTCGTGCTTCGCACGTAGAGGATTGTGTCGCCCCCATGGGCAGGCACCACGAGCCCGGAGTTCGAAAGTCCGAACAGGTAGAAACCCTTCGCCGGGAGCCTGGTGCCCGCCGGAATCTTCTCCGCTGAGAAGATGGCCTGTTGGGCCGGATGCTCCGTGAGCGTCCAGTTTGAAATGTCAACGCTCTTCGATCCCGCGTTGTAGAGCTCGATGAAGGAGTTTGTCGGATTGCCCGGCGAGCCCGAGCTGATGCGAAACTCGTTGATCTTCACCGGGCTCACATTACGCACCTTCTCCGCCGCAGTCTCAACGTGCTTTTCCCCGGAAGCCGAGTCGGTCCATTGCGCTTTGCCCACTAAATCGCCGTTCAAGGCCGTCAGTCCCGAGGTTACGTTGAAGGTGGCGCTCACGCTCGCGCCCGGCGCGACCGGGTCTGTGAGTGTCTTGGACGTCTCCTTCGTGTTCGCAACAAGCGACGTCCACTGCATGCCGGGCGGAGAAACGCTCAGCATCACCCCCGTCGCGGGGGCGCTGGTCGAGTTTGTGAAAGTCAAGGTCGTCTGCTGCGAGGAGCCCGGAGTGAACGTCTGAAGCCCCGGTGGTGTTGTTTTCGCGGAAGCTGGCGCGATGGTCAAACGAGCCACGTCATACCGGGCCGCAACGATATTGGCCTGAACGCGTTGATCGGTCGCGTCTGTTGGAAACGTGTTCGCTGCAGTCATCGCGCCTTCATAGAACGTGCCCTGCGAGCTGTTGCTGTTGTCGCCCCCGTTACCGAGCAGGATCGCACCCTGCTTGCGCATCGGATCGTAGGTCGCATTTACACGTGGACCGTCAAACATCACTTGTAAATCACCCTTCTGTGCGTCGCCTCCCATAGAAGTCCAATGGTGCGGTTCGCCTTTGGCGATCGCGGTCACAAATCGCCAATCAAGGGACGGCAAGCGCGGGCAGCCCTTCGTTCCATCCGTGTTCACGCAACCTACCAGGTTGTTCTCCTGGTCGGTCATAATCCATGGGCCATTGCCGCTTCCGCTGAACCACGGCGTCGCGTTGCCAAAGTAGGCGGTCTCCATGGTGCCGTTATCATCGTCGCGGCTATCGATCTCGGCGTTGCCGTAGTCAAAGCAGCAGCCGGAATTGAAGTGGTGGCCATTCACTACCCAGTACTGTCCCTCGGCCTGGTCGTCCACCGCCGTGCCTCTGACGTCATTCTGGCGCAGGCCCATCCCCGGCACGATAAAGACCCCATATACCTTGTGGCCGGCGAGCGTGATCGGCGCCATGTCGGCGATAGGCAGGTTGTTGAATCCACCCAGCGCGGGGCCGTTGAATCCGCCGCGGGGCGCCTGTGTCAGGTCGTTTCGTCTGGGCGACTGGTCGTAAATTGTAGTGATCCAGCAAAACGTATTTGCGCAGAATTTGTCCTGTGCGTCCGCGTCGGCGTATCCACCCGGATCCGCAACCGGCGATGCCGACGGCGGCACCACGCCGATGTTCAACGTCTTTCCATCGGACTGGCGCAGGACCTGGTAGAGAGGGCCGTTATAGCCGGCATACAACGCGCGCGTGGTGCTGTGGGCCGCAACGCACGGGTCGCCGGCGGCGGCGTAGATATCGCACGGGCCTTCCGGCCTCGCCGGAGCAGCACTGGGACCGGCATGGACCGGTTGCGCTACCTCAAGAAAAGCGCCCACCGCAGTGATTGCCAGGGCAAAGATCTGTACAAAATGAATTTTTGCTCTCATGCGTATCCTCATCTGCCATGCCAAATTTTTTGGCAAATCGAAGTGACGGTCTCGTCCCTCCGCTTCAAGCGGTCCAATTTGCCTACTACGCCTGTCGAGAATACGTATACCACCCGGTCCTGCAATTCGGTGTTCCGGGACGACGGAAGCACAGAGTTGTGGCTCCCGAGCGGCGGTCGGCGGAAGCGGCAGGGATCCATCAACGTTCCTTCGTGGTTCCCTGACAGCAGAAGGGTCGCCTACGTCAGCTACGAGTATTGGCCGGATCAGCCAGAGACTTGGTTTAGTTCTAGCGACTGCGGTGATCCGCGGGGCGCACAAAACAAACTCCCCGGCTGTTTAGCCGGGGAGTTGAGGTTGTATCGAGAGGAAAGCGTCAGGCGCTGTAAAGCAGGATTCCGGCAGCCTTCTCCTCGGTGCCGCTCTCGTCCGCGCTCACCGGGCGATAGAACAGCTGGTTGTTGTTCAGATAAACCTCCAGGAACGCCGGCCGGTCGCTGATTTGTCCGGCAATAAGGGCTTCCGAGAGCGGGTCTTCGACGTACCGCTGCAATGCGCGACGCAGTGGACGGGCCCCATAGCTGCGGTCGACCAGCGTCTTGTCGAGGATCCACTTCTTGGCTTCCTCGGTGACGGAGATGGTGATGGACTTCTGAGCCAGGTTGGTGTTGAGCTGCTGGACCAGAAGTTCCACGATCTGGATGAGGTCGGCGTCGTTCAGCGACTGGAACAGGATCACTTCGTCGAGACGGTTGAGGAACTCGGGGTTGAAGGTTTTCTTCACCTCGTTCTTCACCAACTCTTCGATCTTCTCGCTGACCAGGTCGTCGCGGTCGGACTGGAAGCCGAGTCCCTGCTTCTTCTGCAGGTGGCGCGCGCCGATGTTCGACGTCATGATCAGGATCGTGTTCTTGAAGTCGACCGTGTTGCCGAGGCCGTCGGTCAACTGACCGTCTTCAAACACCTGCAGCAGCAGGTTGAACACATCGGGATGCGCCTTCTCGACTTCGTCGAGCAGGACCACCGAGTAGGGCGAGCGCTTGACCCGTTCGGTCAACTGGCCGCCTTCCTCGTAGCCCACGTATCCCGGAGGCGAACCAATCAGCTTCGAGACCGAGTGCTTTTCCATGAACTCCGACATATCGAAGCGGATCAGGGCCTTGTCGGACCCGAACAGGAACTGCGCAAGGGTACGCGCCATCTCTGTTTTGCCGACACCGGTCGGTCCCAGGAAAAGGAAGCTCCCGATGGGGCGGTGCGGCGACTTGAGGCCGGCACGCGAGCGCCGGATGGCGCGGGCGAGGGCCGAGATGGCCTTCTCCTGCGAGATCACGCGCTTGTGAAGCTCCTCTTCCACCCGCAGCAGCTTCTGGGTTTCTTCTTCCTTGATGCTGTTGACGGGAACGCCAGTCCAGCGACTCACTACGTCTTCGATGTCTTCGCGGCCCACGATGCCGGCGGCGGAGTCATCGAGGTGATACTTGTCGCGCAGGGCACGCAGGCTTTCGCGCTCCTTGCGCTCTTCGTCCGAATAGAACCGGGCCTTCTCGAATTCATGATTGGCAATCGCCGAATCCATGCGGTGCACAATGAACTTGATCCGCTTCTGGACTTCGGTGATTTCTTCGGGCAGCGAGGTCTGGCGCAGCTTCACGCGCGCTCCGGCTTCGTCGATCAAGTCGATCGCCTTGTCGGGAAGGAACCGGTCGGGAATGTAGCGGTTGGAATGCGATACAGCGAATTCGATGGCCGCGTCGGTGTAGCTGACCGCGTGGAACTTCTCGTAGCGATCCTTGATGCCCATAATGATCTTGATGGCGTCGGCCTCGTTGGGAGGCGGCACCTTCACGGCCTGGAAGCGCCGCTCCAGTGAGCGGTCCTTCTCGATCGACTTGCGATATTCGGCCGGCGTGGTTGCGCCAATGCACTGAATCTCGCCGCGGCTCAGGGCCGGCTTGAGGATATTGGCCGCGTCGAGCGAACCTTCCGCCGAACCCGCGCCGACCAGGGTGTGCAACTCGTCGATGAAGATGATGGAATTCTGATTCTCCATCAGTTCCTTCATGATGGTCTTCAAACGCTCTTCAAACTGACCGCGGTACTTGGTGCCCGCCACGATGAGCGAGAGATCGAGGCCAAGGACGCGCTTGTCGGCGAGGAACGTAGGCACTTCGCCGTCGGCGATCCTCTGCGCGAGGCCTTCGACAATCGCCGTCTTGCCCACGCCCGGCTCGCCAATCAACACCGGGTTATTCTTCGTCCGGCGGCACAGGATCTGAATCACGCGCTCGAGTTCGCCGTCGCGGCCGACCAGCGGGTCAAGCTGCCCGTCCATGGCGGCCTGGGTCAGGTCGCGGGAAAACTCGGCCAGCAGGCTCGACTCACGCTGGCGAGCTTGCGCAGGGGCCTTCTCCTGGGTCACGCGGGCCAGTTCGTCGCGAATCTGCGCCAGCTTCAGGCCGCGTTCCTGGAGAATCTCAGAGGCAAAGCACTTTTCTTCCCGCAGCAACCCCAGAAGCAGGTGCTCGGTTCCAATGTGCTTGTGACCGAGGCGCTCGGCTTCTTCGGCGGCATAGGCAAGTACCCGTTTGCATTCGTTCGACAGCGGAAGGTCGACCGAGGTCGAGACCTTTTCGCGAATGGTGGTATGGGCCTCGATCTGCTTTCGAATCGACTCCACCGAAGCGTGGGAGCGCAGGAAACGATTGGTCAGTGCCTTGTCCTCGCGCAAAAGGCCGAGCAAAAGGTGCTCGGTCTCAATGTAAGGCGAACCGAACTGGCTGGCCTCATACCGCGCGAAGAAGATCACGCGCCGTGCCTTCTCCGTATAGCGTTCGAACATATGGCTCTCCCTTGTACCCGGGCTGCCGGCTGAAAGTAGCCGTCCGGTATTCCCGGCCTCGGCCCCGCCCGCTTGCGCCCTCTCTGACTTCGCTGCCCCAGGCACCTCATGAAAAATCCGGCCCTGCCTGCGGAACAGCTCTTGAGATGGTCTTCGGGATATTCTCTTCCCGATTCGCCCCCGGACTTGCCGCCCCGGCAGCTTCCATCTGACCTTTTCAACCCGGCGCGGAGGGGGAAGTTCCTTCCGGGTCGATTTCCTGCTACATAGTGAGACTCATTTCCACCCCGTAACGCTGCTTTTTCCGGGTTGGAATTCTTACTGCTGGTTCCGGTTAGCGACGTTGGCTGACATTGACAACCGGCCGCCTTCAAGCCTCAGAACCCGCGCGCACCGTGCCGCGAGGTCCAAATTGTGGGTTACGACTACAGAAGTTAGGTGATAGCTTGCGTGCAGTCGTTGAAGTAGATCAAACACCTGCCGGGAAGTTATTTCGTCCAGGTCCCCGGTAGGTTCGTCCGCCAGGAGCAGCCGCGGATTGTTGACAAGCGCCCGCGCCAGAGCGACCCGCTGCTGCTCGCCCCCGGAAAGTTCGCCGGGCCGATGTTCGCAGCGGTCCTCCAAGCCAACTTCTCTCAACCAGTTGGCCGCAACGCCCAAGGCTTCGCGCCGCGATTGTCCCTGGGCCAGCAGCGGCATGGCCACGTTTTCCTGCGCCGTAAATTCCGGCAGCAGGTAATGAAACTGCCAGACGTAGCCGATGACGCGATTCCGGAAGGCCGCCGCCTGCCGGGGATTGAGATCTGCCACGTTGGTAGAGGCGCAGTATACAGTTCCCGCGGACGGCGCATCAAGAGCACCAAGGATGTGTAAAAGCGAGCTCTTTCCTGTTCCGGACTGGCCCACGATCGCCACCATTTCGCCGGGCTCAACTGCCAGATCGAGATGGCGGAAAAGGGTGAGCGGCCCGCGGGCGGTCTGATAAGTCTTTTCCAGCTTTTCGACACGGATGATCGAATTTGCGTCGTGCCGATCGACTCGCACTCCCGGGTCCCGCAGAAAGCGGGGAGCCTGGGCAGCGGCCGCTGGAGGAGGTTCCGTCATCCGTTAAAGCTATTTTATCGTGCCGGATCGGCTAGGCGGCGTCGTCACCGGCTCGCAGGGTGGCAAGCGAACGGTCAACGGCCGGCGCGAAGATTCGCATCAGGGCGATGTAACTTGCGCCGGAAATGAAGAACCCGACGAACCAGGCGTAGTCGTATAGAAAATGGAGTGGCTTGAAGAAAAGCCCAACGAGGGCGACGACCACGCCTAGAACCAGGGCAAAAACGGCCCGCGGATTGATGCCCTTCGAATAGTGATATGCGCCTTCGCGGTGGTAGAGGGAGTTCACGTCGAGCTCGGTTCTACGAATGAGGAAGTAGTCGCAGACCATGATACCGGCCACCGGTCCCAGCAGGCCGGAGTAGCCGATCAGCCATCCGAAGATGTACGCATCCGGCGTGGCGAGCAGTTTCCAGGGGCACATCGCCAGTCCCAGGAAACCGGTGATCACGCCGCCGGTGCGGAAGCTGATGAGGCGCGGATAGAGGTTGGAGAAATCGTTGGATGGCGAGACCACGTTGGCCCCGATGTTCACGTTGAGGGTGGCGATGAGGATCGCGATCAGCGCAACGAATGCCACGAACGGCTGGTGAAATGCGCCGATGAGGGTGATGGGATTCCAGATGGGATGCCCAAACAGCACCGCCGACGCCGACGTCACGGAGATGCCGACGAACGTGTAGAGGGCCATGGCCACAGGCAGGCCAAATGCCTGTCCCCAGGCCTGCGACGTTTGCGATTTCGAGTAGCGCGTGAAGTCAGGAATGTTCAGCGCCAGCGTTGCCCAGTAGCCGACCATCGCTGTCAGGGACGGAAAGAACACCGCCAGGAACTCGCGCGTCGAATGAAACTGGCTGGGCGTGGAAAGCATGGTTCCGAAGCTGCCCGCTTTCCTTCGAACCCAGATCAACAGCAGCGCGGCCATGACGAACATGAAGGGCGCGCCGAAGGCCTGGAGGTGGCGGATGGACTCGACTCCCCGCCAGACCACGACCATGTTGAGAAGCCAGAACAGCAGGAAACTTGTCCACAGCACCTGGGTGTTGCCCGCCAGCGATGGCCAGATGACGATCAGCATGGAGTCGATGGCCTGGCCGCCGATCCACGATTGGATACCGAACCAGCCGCAGGCGACGATGGCGCGCAGGATCGCCGGAAGGTTCGCGCCGCGTACCCCGAACGGCGCGCGAATGAAAACCGGGAACGGGATGCCGTATTTGGCGCCCGCATGCGCATTGAGGAGCATGGGAACCAGCACGATCAGATTGCCAAGCAGCACCGTGCCCACCGCCTGCTTCCAGTCCATGCCCTTGGCGATGAGGGATGAAGCAAGCTGGTAAGTGGTGATCTCCATCGACATGGAGAACCACAACGCGACGTAGTTGTACAGTCCCCACGTGCGCTGCGCAGGCGTGGTTGGCGCAAGATCGCGGTTGGAAAGGCTGGGATCAACTACGCTCAAATGGTTCTCTCCAATTCAATTGTCCTCCCTGTGCGGAGCGCCAGGGAGTTGAAGGATCTGCCGCTCCGGGATGCTGATTCGAGCAAAAACAGCCGCAGTCGGGCATGAAAAAGGGTTTCCACCCGAGCCGATAAAATGCAACCGCGGATCCTTGGACTGCGTTCGCTTCGCGACCTTCGCTCAGGATGACAACTCTGAGTGTGCCAGCAATTGACGAATAACAATAAGCACTATTTCCACGCACCGCCGCGTGCCTCGCGGCGCAGATAATTTCCGCGACCCGGCTTTCCCACAAACTCGCCCTTTGAGACAATCAACTCCCCGCGGGAATACACGTCCCGCGCATTTCCGCGCACGTGGAAGCCTTCAAACATTGAATAATCCACGCGCATGTGGTGGGTCGAGGCCGAAATCGTGTACTCCGCCGCGGGATCCCAGAGCACAAGGTCGGCGTCGCTCCCCGCTGCCAGAACTCCCTTTTTGGGATACATGCCGAAGATGCGCGCCGGAGCGGTGGCGACCAACTCGACGAAGCGATTCAAAGTTAGATTGCCCATGCCCACGCCGTGGTGATGGAGCAGTTGCAAACGGTTCTCGATGCCGGGACCGCCGTTGGGAATTTTGGTGAAGTCATCTTTGCCGAGCGCCTTCTGATCTTCAAAGCAGAACGGACAATGGTCGGTCGAAACTACTTGAAGGTTGTCGGTGCGAAGGCCATCCCACAGCTTTGGCTGGTTGCGGCGTTCGCGCAGCGGCGGCGTGAACACGTACTTGGCGCCTTCCCATCCTTTGTCGACCATGTTGTCTTCGAGCGAGAGCAGCAGGTATTGCGGGCAGGTCTCGGCGAAGGCGGGAAGGCCGCGGTCGCGCGCCTCGCGCACCTGGTTGAGCGCGTCCTCACTGGAGAGATGCACGATATAAACGGGCACTCCGGCCATCTCCGCCATGGCGATGGCGCGATGCACGGCCTCTGCTTCCGCGCGCGTGGGCCGCGTGAGGGCGTGATAGACCGGCGCGGTCTTGCCCTCGGCCAAGGCCTGTTGCACGATCACGTCGATGACGGAACCGTTCTCGGCGTGCATGCACACCAGCGCGCCGTTCTTCGCGGTCTGCCGCAGGGCCTTGAAGATTGTGGCGTCGTCGACCATGAGCACGTTGGGATAGGCCATGAACAGCTTGAAACTGGCCACGCCTTCTCGCACCATGTCGTCCATATCTTCGAGGCCCGCATCGGGCAGATCGGTCACGATCATGTGCAGGCCGTAATCGACGCAGGCCTTGCCTTCCGCCTTCTTCCACCAGGTATCAAGGGCCGTGCGCATCTTGGTTCCGCGCGCCTGGATGGCGAAGTCCACAATCGTTGTAGTGCCTCCGATAGCCGCGGCCCGCGTGCCGGTCTCGAAATCATCGGCGGACTTGGTCCCGCCAAATGGCATGTCGAGATGGGTGTGGGCGTCGATGCCCCCCGGCAGCAGGTACAGGCCCGTGGCATCGACCACCGTTTGCGCCGCAGTTGCCGGAATGCCGGCGCGAATTTCCTTGATGGTCGCACCATCGATCAGCAGGTCGGCCTTGACGGTCGCGTCGGCGTTGACGATGGTTCCGTTCTGAATGAGGACTGTGGGCATGGTTTCGAGC
The DNA here is from genome assembly GCA_963730805.1 of uncultured Acidobacteriota bacterium. Classification (GTDB taxonomy): domain Bacteria; phylum Acidobacteriota; class Terriglobia; order Terriglobales; family Acidobacteriaceae; genus Telmatobacter. The sequence continues at coordinate 93,046 of CAVSTL010000011.1, forward strand.
ACCTTGAACAGCGGAGTAAGGGTTGTTAGCGGCGTTCGCCAGAGTTGATTCAGGCCTGGTTCGGATCGGTGACACAGGTTGCTCCGCTCGAACGTTCTTCCCACGATTCGGGCGCGATGTCCCTGTCGACCCGCACCATGGTGATGCACTGATCCACCGGGCACACCAGCGAACACAGGTTGCAGCCCACGCACTCCGTCTCGTCCACCCGCGGAATTCGCGCCAGGGGGGTGGGATACGGTCCGTGCGTCGCGATCTTCAGCGCCCGCTCCTTGCGCGTGACCGGCGTGCTGGTGATGGCGGTGTGGCTGCGCGCCTCGTGTTCGGCGGGAACCGTGTGCAGTTCGACCGGCCCGTCCACCGGCCCGCTCACACGATCCAGATGGATGCACTGATGGGCCCCGTCCCAGCAGGCAACGTGGCACAGATCGCAGCCGATGCACTTTTGTTCATCAATCCGCGCCACGATCTTGTAATTCAGGTTGAGATGCTTCCAGTCGGTGACGCGCGGAAGCGAGAGCCCGCGGAAGTCTTCGATGCTTGCAAAGCTCTTCGACCGCATCCAGTTCTCGAGCCCCTCGATCATGTCTTCGACAATGCGATAGCCATAGTGCATGGCCGCGGTGCACACCTGCACGGTACCGCATCCGAGCAGAAGGAATTCCGCCGCGTCGCGCCATGTGCCGATGCCGCCGATGCCGGAGAGCGGGAGCGCCGATTCGGGATCGGCCATCACCTGCTGCACCATGTTGAGCGCGATCGGCTTCACAGCCGGTCCGCAGTAGCCTCCATGGGAACTCTTGCCGTCCACGTTGGGTCGCGGCGTGAAAGTGTCGAGATCGATTCCTGTAATCGAGTTGATGGTGTTGATTGCGGAGAGCCCGTCGGCGCCGCCGCGCTTGGCCGCACGCGCCACGGTGCGAATGTCGGTGATGTTCGGGGTGAGCTTCACCAGCACCGGCGTGCGCGCTTTCTCTTTCACCCATTCCGTGATCATCTGCGCGTATTCGGGCACCTGCCCCACCGCCGAGCCCATGCCGCGTTCGCTCATGCCGTGGGGGCAGCCGAAGTTGAGCTCCAGTCCATCGGCCCCCGCGTCTTCCGATCGCGCCACGACTTCGTGCCACGCCTCGCGATTGGAGGCCACCATCAGCGATGCAATCACCGCGTGGCCCGGATAGCGCTTCTTCACTCCGGCCATCTCGCGAAGGTTTTCTTCAACCGGCCGGTCGCTGATGAGCTCGATGTTGTTGAAGCCCATGATGCGCTGGCCATTCCAGTCAGTTGCGGAGTAGCGCGAACTGACGTTGGTGATGGGTTCGCCGATGGTCTTCCACACGGCGCCCCCCCAGCCCGCGTCAAACGCGCGCTCGATCTGCTCGCCGCAATTGGTCGGCGGGGCGGAGGCCAGCCAGAAGGGGTTCGGTGAATCGATAGAACCGGCAAAGCCGCGAACGCGAAGGTCCGGCCCACTCTTAGGCATGCGCGCCCTCCGCCTGCTTCAACATTGCCAGCGCCGCGCGTTTTCCGTCCGCGACGGCGTCTACCACTTCGCGGCCGCCGTTCACGCAATCGCCCCCGGCATAGTAGCGTTCGTTGCGCGTTTTTCCTGTGGCAGGATCGGCCACGATGCGCCCGTCGCGCACTTCGATCTGACGAAATTCCTGCATCAGCACGCTGAGCGGTGACTGCCCGATGGCGGGGACCACCATGTTGCAGGAGATGGCGACCAGCGAATCGGGCACCTGCACGAGCTTCACGCCCACTTGCTGGACCTGGACCGTATCGAGCAGCAGTCGCCCGTGAGCCTCGAGCCGGATCGCAACCAGCGCCCGCCGCCAGAGAAATTGCACTCCCTCCTGCTTGGCGTGTTCGTATTCAAAGCTGAACGCGGCGATGTCGCTCTCGCCGCGGCGGTAAAGAACATAAACCGTTTCGGCGCCCAGGCGCCGCGCGGCGTTGGCCGCATCGATGGCGGTATTGCCTCCACCTACGACGACCACTGTGCCTTCGATCTTGTGCAGGCGGCCGGTCTTGTACGACGCGATGAGCTCGAGCGCGTTCATCACGCCTTCGTTTTCCTCTCCGGGAATTCCCAGGCGCTGCATGGCGCCCAGGCCAACACCCACAAAAATCAAATCGAACTCGGATTCCAGCTTTTCCAGGCCTTCGGCTTCGTCGACGGTTACGCCGAAGCGGAACTCCACGCCCATGCGGCGAATCAACTCGGCCTCGCGCAGGCTCTCGGCGGCGCGCAGTTTGTATTCGGCCACGCCGTAGGTATTCAGGCCGCCCGGCAGGGCGCGGCGTTCCACAATGGTCACCGATGCGCCGTGGCGCCGCAACTCCGCCGCGCATGCCAGCGATGCCGGTCCGCCGCCGATGCAGGCCACGCGCAAATCGCGGCGCACCGGGGGAGAGCTTAGCAAATCCTCGCCGGAAGCGTGAAATGCGTCGACGGCATGGCGCTGCAGCAGGCCGATCTGAATCGGCTCGCGATTGTAGCGGTGCATCACGCATGCGCCTTCGCAAAGAATGTCCACCGGGCAGGCCCGCGCGCAACTTCCACCCAGGACGTTGGCGTCGAGAATGCGCAGCGCCGATCCGCGCAGGTTGCCGGTGGCGATGCGCTTGATAAAGCCGGGCACGTCAATATGCGTGGGGCAGGCGGCGGTGCAGGGCGCGTCGAAACAATACAGGCAGCGATGCGCCTCCACCAGCGCCGCCTGCGGCGCCAGGGGCGGATGAATCTCGCGGAAACGCTCGCGCATCTGCGGATCATCAGGGACAGTTGTGTTGCTCATCAAGACCTCGGGAAGATGCCAAGAGCCGGGACGTCAGTACCTGTTTCGGTTTTCGTTTCGCTTCCCTTTTCGACCCGCCGCGGCGGACCCCGAAAGAAATGAGGCACAGGAGGGGAGCCGCCGGGTTACTCAGATTTCCCTCCGCTGCGTTCCGGGTCGCTCAGAATACCAAAGCCTTGCTTGTGAAGGATCAATCACGTCCCGCCTAGGAGGCAACCAGTGGTCCATACTGATCCGGCCGCCGGTCGCGAAAGAACTGCCAGGTGCGCCGCACCTCCGCGATCTCGTCGAGGTTCAAGTCCGCGGTCAGCACTTCGTCCTGGTCGCGGGCGGCCTGCGCGATGATTTGCCCGCGGGGGTTGGCGAAATAGCTGGAACCGTAGAATTCGCCGATATTCCAGGGCGGCTCCGTTCCCACCCGGTTGATGGCGGCGATGAAGTAGCCGTTGGCGGCGGCGTGCGCGGGCTGCTCCAGTTTCCAGAGATACTCGCTGAGGCCGGCCACGGTGGCCGAGGGGTTGAAGACGATCTCGGCGCCGTTCAACCCCAGGCAGCGCGCGCCCTCGGGGAAATGCCGGTCGTAGCAGATGTAGACGCCGACCTTGGCGAATCCGAGATCGAACACCGGGTAGCCGAGGTTGCCGGGCCGGAAGTAGAACTTCTCCCAGAAACCCGGCGCGACGTGGGGGATATGGGTCTTGCGGTACTTGCCGAGATACGATCCGTCGCTGGAGAGCACGGCGGCGGTGTTGTAGAAGATGCCTTCCTGCTCCATTTCGTAGACCGGCACGATCATGGCGATGCGCAGTTCCTTTGCCAATGACTGCATAAGGCTGACCGTCGGTCCGTCAGGAACCGCCTCTGTGGAGTCATACCATTTCACCGATTGCTCGGCGCAGAAGTAAGGTCCGTTAAAGATTTCCTGCAGGCAGACAATCTGGGCGCCGTCGCTCGCGGCCTTGCGGATCAGGCCGAGGTGCTTGTCGATCATGGCCTGCTTCTGCACCGCGAGCGGTTCGGTCGCCGGTACCGCGTTGGACGCCTGGATGATGGAACATCGAACGATGCGAGGCATGTTTTGCCGCTCCAGTCGAACGGGGTGAGTCTTGAACTTAAAGCACCGGGATCAGTTGGGCAATGGGTTTGTTTGGATACGCCGACTTCGCCGGAGCGAGAAAGGCCCGCTTGGGAAGTTCAGTTGCCCATCAAAGGAGCACGGGCTTAGTCGTCGTCTTCCAGCGCTTTCAGCAACTCTTCGGCATCGGTAATGGGCGGAAGGCAGGTGCGGCCGCGGCAGACGATGGTGTAGACCGCGCCATCCTTCGGTTTCGGGACGTTGAGCAACATCTCCGCGAGGGCCCCGGGGATTCCGCCCGGAACCAGGCGGAAGGGCGCCACGCGCATGACGGTCTTGTTGACTCCGTAGCGGGCCACGGCCATGGCTTCGAGGCGCGCCGCTTCCGGCCCCGACCCGACCACAACCACCTGCAGCGGATCGAGCAGCAGCCGTTCCAGGGCCAGGCCATAGCTGCCCGCATAGAGCCCGAAGTGCTCCACTGCCGCGGAGAACGTGGCCAGCGTGGATTGGGCAATCTCCCGATACTCCGTGCGGCCGGTGAGGGCTTCGAGGCGCAGCAGGGCCGATGCGGCGGTGGGGTTGCCCGCCGGGGTGGGCGAGTCCTGCAGCGGCTTGCGCCGGGCCGTCAGAGCCCCCAGCGGCGTAGTTCCGGCGGAAGCAGCGGCGATGTCATAAAACGCTCCGCCGGTCCGGTCGTAGAAGCGGGCGATCATGGCGTCGGCCAGCCTGATGGCCGCGTCGCAGAACTCCATTCGCCCGCTGGCCAGCCATCCGTCCACGCAGGCATGCACGGTGAAGGCGTAATCCTCGAGGTTTCCGGGAATTCTTTCCGACGCCTGGCCCTCGTTGGCCTCGCGCCCCGGATAACCGATGACGTGACAGAGATGGTCCTCTTCGCTCCGGGCCTCCGCAAGCAGCCGCCGCAGCGTCAACAGCGCGAAATCGCGCGCCGAATCCATGCGCAGCACGCGTGCGCTTTCGAGATACGCGGTCACCGCCATCGCATTCCAGCCGGTGTAGAGCGTGCGGTCGATGAATGGAGTGGGGCGCTCCGTACGGGCCGCGAGGAGTTTGCCGCGCCCCGACTCGATCAGCGCCCGCACCTCCTCAACCGGCTTTCCCGTGGCCGCGGCCAATTCCTCGATCGACTGTTTGCGGTGAAGGACATTTTTGGCCGGATTGTGGTGCATGTCGCCCAGGTCACCGATGTCGTAGTAGCGCGACGCAATATCGAGTTCCTCACCCTCCAGCGCAGCCCGCGCTTCGTCCAGCGTCCAGGTAAAGTAATCGCCATCGTCGTCAAGGTCGATGTCCGCATCCTGCGAGGCGTAGAAGCCGCCACGCTCGCGGTCGGTCATGGTGGTGTCGAGCCAGGCGATGATCTCCTTCGCGGTGGCGAGAAAATCCTCGCGCACGAAGCTCTGGAATCCATGAATGTAGTTCCGTAACAGCTCCGTGTTGTCGTAGAGCATCTTCTCGAAGTGGGGCACCACCCACCGCTCATCCACGCTGTAGCGATGAAATCCGCCGGCGAGCTGGTCATAGACGCCGCCCCGGGACATCTTTTCCAGCGTGACCAGAAACGCGTCGCGGGCCTGTTCGTTATCGCGGTTCATGGTGATTTGGAGCAGCAGGTCGAGGGCGGCCGGATGCGGAAACTTGGGCTGCGAGCCGAATCCGCCGTAGCGGGGATCGAACTGCGAAAGGATCGAGCCGGCAATCTTGTCCACCAGCGCCACCGCGAGTTCACCGCCTGCGGAGAAGGTTTCATTTTGCTCGATGGCCGCCATCACGCTGGCTGCCGACTCCAGCGCTTCCTCGCGCCGGTCTTTCCACACCTGGGCCATGGTGAGCAGAACGCGGCCAAATCCCGGGCGCCCATATCGGTCGTCCCGCGGAAAGTAGGTACCGCCGAAGAATGGCCGGCCATCCGGGGTCAGAAAGCCCGTCAGCGGCCACCCGCCCTGCCCACTGATCGCCGAAACCGCGGCCTGGTAGCGTGCATCCACATCGGGGCGCTCGTCGCGGTCCACTTTGACGGCCACATAATGCTCGTTGATGATGGCCGCCATTTCCGGGTCTTCGTAGGACTCGCGATCCATCACGTGGCACCAGTGGCACCACACCGCCCCGATATCCAGAAGGATGGGCTTATTCTCCGACTGCGCGCGGGCAAACGCCGCACTTCCCCAGGGGTGCCACTGCACCGGCTGGTGGCGAGCCGAACGAAGGTAGGACGAAGCCGCGCGTTCCAGCTCGTTTGATTCGGCCTCGGAAACGTCTTCGCGCATGGCTCACCGGAGTCCCCGCCGACGGGTCTTCGGTCGTGGGGTGGACTCAGCATAAATCGGTTGCGTCTTATTCCGCTATGTGATCGGATCGAAAACTGTTGCCTGATATTCAATCCCGCCGTCTCTGCAAGCTCTTTCTGGCCGCATAAAGGCAACGGACGTGCCTAACCGGGCATCGTATTGGTTTGTTTCCTCCCTATGGATGTTTAACCGGCCGGCGTGCCCGTTGCAGCTGTCGAACGAACGCAGCGCCTGTGGTGCCATGAAACCGGAGACTCTGAACCCATGGACGGTGAGTACGCCGATATAGAAGATGCCCCGACTGCGCTGCAGACCGAGGGGCAACCGCGAACGATGAGCGATCTTGTGCGGGCCTTCAACTGGCGGGACACGCCGCTGGGGGACGCCTCCCGCTGGCCCCCCAGCCTGCAAGCTACCGTTCGTATCCTGCTCACGTCCCGCTTCCCGATGTGGATGGCGTGGGGGGAAGAGCTCACGGTTCTTTACAACGATGCCTATGCGCGAACGACCCTTGGCAAAAAGCACCCTTCGGCTCTGGGAAAGCCGGCCAGCGTGGTGTGGCCGGAGATATGGAAGGATATCGGGCCGCGCATCGAGAAAGTACTGGAGACTGGCGAGGCTTCGTGGGACGAGACACTTCCGCTGATCCTGGAGCGCGGTGGGTATCCGGAAGAGACGTATCACACGTTTTCTTACAGCCCCCTGGTCGGGCCAGACGGCACCAATACCGGCATGCTGTGCGTGGTGATGGAAGACACCGGGCGGGTGCTCGGCGAACGCCAGCTTTCATCGCTGGGAGCTCTCGCGGCGGCCCTGGTCGACGCCAACACCAGGGCGGAGGTGTTTACAGCCATCGAGCGCGGCCTCGAGGGTCAGAAGGACATCCCTTTTGCGTTGCTTTATCTCTTCGACGACAAGGACAGCGCCCGACTACGGCTGGTGGCGCATGCCGGGATCGAAAAGGGGCATGCGGCGGCGTGCGACCGGTTGATCATCGGCTCGAGGGATTGCCCCTGGTCCGTTGAGGCCCTTTGTTCCAACCAGCCAGTAACGCTGGACAATCTTTCCGAGTTATTCCCTGACCTTCCCACGGGAAGCTGGGACCGCTCGCCGGAGAAGGCCCGGCTGGTTCCTTTCACGCGCAAAGGACAAGAGACCCCGGCCGGCATCTTTATCGCCGCCTTGAATCCCTACCGTCAGCTTGACGCGACCTATGCCGGATACCTTGATCTGATCGTCGGGCAGATCGCCGCCAGCATCACCAATGCCGAAGCCTACGAGGAAGAGAAGACGCGCGCCGAGGCGCTGGCGGAACTGGACCGCGCCAAGACCTCGTTCTTCTCGAATGTGAGCCACGAGCTGCGCACCCCGCTTACCCTTATCCTCGGCCCGATTGAAGATGCGCTCACCAGCCAGACGCCGCCGGCGCGCGCCGGGCTGGAAATGCTTCACCGCAACGCTCTCCGTCTTTTGAAAATGGTGAACGGCCTTCTAGATTTCGTCCGTATCGAGGCGGGCCGAGTCCATGCCACGTTTGAGCCCACCGATCTCTCCCTTCTCACCGCACAGCTGGCGAGTGTTTTCCGTTCTGCCATGGATCGCGCCGGCCTTGCGTACATAGTCGAGTGCCCGCCCCTGCCCGAGCCCGTGTACATCGACCGGGAGATGTGGGAGAAGATCGTCCTGAACCTGATTTCGAACGCGCTCAAATCCACCTTCGACGGTGAAATCCATATCACTCTTTCGAGCGATGGCGACGCCGCGCGGCTCACCGTCGCGGACACCGGGACCGGCATCCCCGTCCACGAACTGCCTCACCTGTTTGAGCGCTTCCGCCGGGTGGAAGGAGCGCGCCGCCGCAGTTATGAGGGGACCGGCATCGGGCTGGCGCTGGTGAAGGAACTGGTCGACATGCACGGCGGGTCCATTGAAGTCGAAAGCACGCAGGCCATCGGCTCCGCCTTTACGATCCGCATTCCGTTCGGCCAGAGCCATCTTCCACGGGAGCGTGTTGCGGCCGAATCGGAGAATCCGGTCGTGGTGCAGGGATCCGCCATCGCTTACCTGCGCGAGGCCATCGGCTGGCTGCCCGGGCAGGACCGGCTCGCCGACGAAGTTACCCGCACCGGGGACAGCGATCGCCCGCTGCAGGGTGACTCGGACGCCGGTACGCGGCAGAAACAGGTCGTCCTTCTGGTGGACGACAACGCCGATATGCGCGAATACGTGCGGGGACTGCTGAGCGGCCGTTTTTCGGTTGTGGTTGCTTCCAATGGCGTGGAAGCCCTGGACCAGGCCGAACGGGTTCACCCCGACCTTATCCTGACCGACGTCATGATGCCGGAGATGGACGGCTTCGCCTTGCTCGAGGCCATCCGCAGTAGGTCTTCGTTGCGCATGACCCCGATCATCCTGCTCTCGGCGCGCGCCGGCGAGGAGTCGCGCATCGAGGGTCTCGATGCCGGCGCCGATGATTACCTCACCAAGCCATTTACTGCGCGCGAACTTGTGGCTCGCGTGGAGGCGCAGCTCAAGATGGCCCGCCTGCGCCGGGAAGCCGCCGAACAGCAGTCGGCCTTGAGCCGCGAGGTCCAGCGGGCGCGGCAGTTTGCCTGGGAAACGCTCGAACATATCCCCGATTCGTTTGCCACGCTCGATCGGGACTACAAGGTGACCTACATGAACGCGGCGGCCGCCCGCGCCACTGCGGCGATCGGCAGTTCGCACCTGGGCCGCAGCCTGTGGGAGCTCTACCCGATGCTGCTCGGAACGCCGGTCGAGGAACATTTCCGGAAAGTCATGGAGGATCACGTCCCGGTCGAATTCGAGCAGTATTTCCGCAATGCCGAGGCCGAAAAGTGGTATCAGTTTCAGCTTTATCCGCAGCCCGGCGAAGGCCTCATCGTCTACCTGCGCGAAACCACCGAAGCCCGCCGGACCGAACAGGCGCTGCGCCGTTCAGAGCAACTGGCTGCGGCCGGCCGGTTGGCCGCCAGCATCGCCCACGAAATCAACAATCCCCTGGAAGCGGTTACCAACCTGCTCTACCTCGTCAAGATGGATGACACCATTGCGGGTCATTCCCGCGGCCTGCTCGACGTGGCCGACCGCGAACTGCAGAGGCTGTCCCACATCACGTCGCGAAGCCTGAAGTTTTACCGGCAGCGCACGGCTCCGTCGCTGACCGCTCTCGATGAGCTGATCGAGTCGGTGCTGTTTTTCCACGAGACCGAGATGAAGCTGCGCAGCATCGATCTGCGCCGCCGTTATCGGCCCGCGCCTTTGGTGCTCTGCCTGGCCGGCGAAATCCAGCAGGTGTTTACCAACCTGATCAGCAATGCGCTCGAGGCCATCGCCGATCGTGGGTGCCTGTGGCTTCGAGTGAGCCCGGCGCATGATCGAGACGGAAGCGAAGGAGTCGCGATAACCGTAGGGGATGACGGATCGGGCATGGACCGCTACACCATCGACCGCCTCTTTCATCCCTTCGTGACCACCAAGGGCGAATCGGGAACGGGGCTTGGCCTCTGGGTCTCAAAGGGCATCGTCGACAAGCACCACGGGACGATCCGCGTGCGCAGCCGAAAGGCGAAGGGTACAGTTTTCCGGCTCTTCCTTCCGATCGACACGACCGCCGTCGATGGGAAACCCCCTGCGCGCGCTGAATGAGGGTCCTTTCTTTCTACCCATCACCGGATTCGCGGGTGGATATTGGGCGCGGACTCAGTTCCCGGTGGGAATGATTCCGGCGTTCTCCACCATGAGGACCACGGCGCGCTGCAAGGCGCGGGTGCGATGCACGACTGTGCGCGGGACCACAAAGCCCTGGCCGGCTTTCAGCTCGACAGTGCGATCCTCGAGGTCGATCAGGAACGTGCCGTCGATGGTGAAGAAGAACTCGTCGTCTTCCTCGTGCTTGTGCCAGTGATATTCGCCCTCGAACACGCCCATGCGTACCACTGAGCCGTTGACCTGGCACAGGGTCTGGTTGAACCACTTGAATTCGCAGGCGTCGGCCAGGGCTTTCACATCGATCACTTCGAGCGGGCCGTGAAGGATATTGAGGCGGGTTTCGTAGGGGTATGCGGCGGTGTCAGCCATGATCGCGGCTCCTTCAGCGCAGGATAACGTTGCCGCGTGCGGCTCGCAAGAATCGCGACGGCGATTCGTCACCTTTCCTGGGGGCCGGCATCGGGGATTACAACTTCTTCGTCCGCGGGCCCCTTCGACAGCTTGCTGATGAGCCACGGTGACAACCAGCAACAGAGCACGACCACCACCCGCAGAATGGGATTGGGAACCAGCTTTTCTCCGATCGGAGTGAAAGCGACCAGGATTCCGGCCAGAACCATGGCGATGCCGGGAACAAATTCCCGCAGCGAACTGAGCTTGGGTAGGTACCAGGGAAGGGGCGGTTGGCGCAGGCCGGTCTTGCGGATGATCACCGCAAGATACATGTCTTCGTTGGCCAGCGTGTCGAGCGACTGTTCCCAGATCTCGGCCCTTCCCAGGGATTTGTCCATTTCGTAGACGTCCTGGCACAGGCGCGAGACCCTGGCCTCGAATTTTTCCTTGTCGCAGTCGCGATCGAACGCGGCCACCGCCTGCAAGTCGGCCGGGCTGGCCGAAGCGGCGGAATAGCCCAACATGGCCGTTTCGACTTCGGTCAGCGGGAGATTGGAGCGCTTGGCCTGATCGACGATCCGGTTGACGAGAAAGCGCCTCGCCTTCACTACCGAGGGAGTGCTCATTGCGACCTCTCTGGCCCTGTCGGCTCAGCATCCACGAGATTCAAACTCTGGAGGCCGGGCACGGCGGTTAACTAAGACGGACTGCGGAAAACCGGAGACGAACGGTAAAGGTGCAGAAAACCATCCCTCAGCGGCTAAAGCCGTCAGAGATTTTGCCGCGGTTACGGCACGGCTGAAGCCGTGCCCTTTCAAAGCAATGAGCTTTTCCGCAGCCTCGAAAGCCCGATGTTGCTTTTGCGTATTGAGGCTCGCGAAAAGGGGAGCCTACAGGACGCACGGGACTGGAATTGGGTCCCTGGCCTGTGAAGATGGGCCCGACAAAAATGCAGATCCTAGATGCGCACCAGTTCCCGCTGAATCTTTCCGGTGACCCAGGCTTTGCCCGGGGCGGTCATCATGTCCACTTCGCTGCGCACCCCGAAGTCGGGGAGATAGATTCCCGGCTCCACGGAGAAGCAGGTGTTGGGAAGCAGCAGACGCTCATCATGCGTTTCGAGATTGTCGAGATGCGCGCCGGGCCCGTGAATCTCCTGAGCAATATTATGCCCTGTCCGGTGGGTAAAGTATTGTCCGAAGCCAGAATTGCGAATCACGGAGCGCGCGGCGTCGTCGGCCTCGAAGCCGCAAATGGGGCGGTTGGCGGCAAAAGCGGATTCGACAACGTCAATGGCGGCGTCGCGGGCATTGCGCACGGTCTCGAAAACCAGTTGCTCGCGATCGGAGGGCTCCCGGCCGACTACGCCGGTCCAGGTGATGTCGTAGAAGACAGCTGCCGGGCTTGTCGACGCGGCCCCAGATATCGATGAGCAGGAAGTCGCCGTGGCGGATGGGAGCGGTTTTTTCGGCAGTGGGCTCGTAGTGGGAATCGGAACAGTTGGCGTTCACGCTGACGTTGGGGCCGTTCTCCCAGACCAGGCCTTCGCATCTCATGGCGTCGCTCAGGAACTGCGACCATGGCGAATTCGGTCAGTTCGCCGGGTGCGCCGCTGGCCGGACGCAGGGTGCGGGCGATCTTGCGCCAGGCTTCTTCGAGGATCACGTCGATGGCGCTCTGCGCGACTTTGTGGCTGGCGATCTGTTCCTCGGCGAGCACGGCTTCGAACTGGCTGACCAGGTCGGCGGAGCTCACGATCTGCTTGCCGATGGAGCGCAGGAATTCGACGGTTCCCGCATCGACCATGGAGACGTACATGATGGCGTTGTTGGGCGAATACTGCATGGCCAGGCGGCGGACGCCCTTGAGCATCAGTTCGAGACCGGAGGCCAGTTCCTGCCAGCTGGAATAGAGCCCCTTGCTGCCGGGGAGCGAGTCGAGGCGGCCTTGTTCAATGCGGTGAACCAGTTTGCGCGGGTCTCCCTCGGCGGGGAGGTAGTAGTACCAGCGGCGGGTGATGTGGGCCTTGGGGTCGAGCCCGAGGATGCGCTCACCGATAGGGTCGCGATGATGGTGGTCGTAGAACAGCCAGCCGTCATGGCCGGCCTCGCGCAGCGCGGTTTGGATTGCCTCCAGGTTCATAGGGGCATTCTAAGCCGTAGCGTCGGGTCGGGACGTGTATTTGCGGTGAGTGTACGATGGCATCACGCCGATTTGCCTTTTCCGCCGAGGGCGCATGCAAACACCCGTTATCTTACTGATCGGACTGTCGGGATTCGCAACCTATCTATTCGCGCAGCATCGGCCCGCTGAGGAACCTGCTGCGACGGCGACGGTTTCCGGACATGTTTATTTTGGAGATACGAATGTGCCGGCGCGGATGGCTACAGTGGTGCTTCAGATCGGCGGACGCGGTGGATACCTACGATCCGGAGAAGCAGGGCGGCGTGGCGACAAAGGCAGATGGAGTGCAGACGCTTCTGGATGGGAGTTTTGTCATACCGCATGTCGCGCCGGGGAGCTACTACGTTATAGCGTCAGCGCCAGGATACATTTCGCCTCTGGGCCCGATTCTGATTCCCACCGGCGATGGCCAGTCAGCGGGTGAACCGATCCCAAAGCGGATTGGGAAATTGGTTCCAAGGATCACGGTTCAGCCTAATCTTCCGGTCTCGGTGAACGTTTCGCTGGAACGCGGTGCAGCGGTAAGCGGGACAGTTCTCTTTGACGATGGGAGCCCGGCGAGCGGTCTGTCTGTTCAGGCCTACGTTCACTGGAAAGACCAATGGGTGCCTCTGCCTTCGACTCCATTTGAGAGGGCCAATCACTCCGCCGTGACCGACGATCAGGGCAATTACCGTATCAGCGGCCTGCCCGCCATGCAATACCTTCTGGAGGTGGAGCTTGCACTGAGCAAATCGACCTTTACGTCCGACGGAAATGGGAGTTCGGGGCAATCGCAAAGCCTGGTTTTTTCCCTGCCGGTCTACTCCGGAAGCAAAACGCGCACCAAAGATGCGACCCGCTTCTCTCTCAAGACCGGCGAAGAACGAAAGGGAGAGGACATCCAGATACCACTCAGTAAATTGCATACTGTCCGGGGCAGCATCATCGCCCGCCGCGACGGCCACGTAATCAATGGGGGCTGGGTCACCCTTCTGCATGGCGACGATAAGTCCGAGGCCAGCCACGCGGAGTTGGATAAGGACGATGATGGAGTGTTCCAATTCAGCTTTGTGCCCGAGGGAGATTACATTCTTCGGGTGGGAAACGCGGCTGACTACGAATACGTCGAAATCCCGAACACGCCCCACACCAGGCCTCCGACAATTACGGACAGGCGAACGCTCCGCAACTACGGACCAGCCGATCTGCCGCTTCACGTCGAAGGCGAAATCTCGGGAGTAACCGTGTCCGTTCCGGATTTGCCGGGACAAGTGGCGCAGCCGAATCAGTAAAGAGGGGCGGAACTAAAGGACGAATCGAACTCAACAATTCCAGGTCTCAAAATCGAGACCTGGGGCACCCATATACTTGACGATTCGGACACTTACAGCGCCGCCATGGCCTCCTGCTGGCCGGGGAAGAGGCCGGCATACTTGGTGATGCCCACCATGGTGAAGACCTTGGTGAAGTGCGCGCGAAAGGCCGTAGGCGAAGACCTTCTGGCCGGCGTTGGCGGCCTCGATGAGCAACTGGATCACCAGCGCGATGCCGCTGGAGTTGATGTAATCCACTTTGGAAAAGTCCAGAAGAATGAGCTTGGTCGATTGCTTGGGAAGCGATTGATAGGTGCCCAGCACCGCCTCCTTGGATGTGCTGGCGATGTCGCCCTCAAAGCGCAGGACGCTGACCGGATGGCCGGCGGGGGAAGTAAGCTGGTCTACACGCGATTTGGTTTCGCTCTGCACGATTGTCTCCGTCGAAATTTTCTATAGCGATGGGGGATCAAGCCGGATCACGAGGCGAACGTAGCTTGCTTTGCCATTTCCGCCGGCAACCCACTCGGCTTCATCCACCAGTGCCTGGATGAGAAACATTCCCATCCCGCGAGGGTCTTCCTCGCCGTGAATCTTGCGGTCGATATCGACCTTGGGGGGCGGGCCCTTCATTCCTTTGCCGTCGTCGATGACTTTGACCTCGAGAGAGCCGGCGCCCGCTGAGAGTACTACGCCGACTGACAGCCCTTCGTTCAATCGATTTCCGTGTTCCATAGCGTTGATACAGGCCTCGGCCACGGCGGTCTTGAGATCTTCGACCCGGTCTTCGCGAAAACCCATCAGCTTGGCCACGGCGGCGGCGGTACTCATGGCCACCTTTTCATAGCCCAGCCGCGAAGGCAGGCGCACCTCGACCGTCGTCGCTTTCACGCCGGCGGGCTTCAGGCCGCTCATGCCGGCATCTCCGCTGCGCGGCAAAGCACCAACGCTGTCATGTCGTCCCCCTGCGGGCCGCCTTCAACAAACTCCCCGATGGCTGTCCACAATGCATCGAGAATACCATCGGCCTGAGGCGATGGGCATTGAGAAAAATTGGCCATAAGTCGTTCCGGACCAAATTCTTCATCCCCGCGGAAGGCCTCGGTCAAACCGTCCGTATAGAACAGCATGCGCGAGCCCCGGGGAAAGGCGCAGCGCTCGGTGGTGTAGCGCATGCCGGGCAAAAGGCCCAGCGGGGTTCCCACGGATTCGAACAGGCAGGTGGTTCCGTCGGGATGAACGGCGAATCCGGGATTGTGGCCGGCATTGACGACCTCGATCTCGGCAGCCTGGGGGTAGAGGCGCAGAAAGATGGCCGTAACATACTTGCGGCGCGCCTCTTCGCCATCCATCCAGTGATGCTGGTTCATGCGCGTGGCCAGTTCATCGAGGGGCACTTCCTCGAAAGCCATGGCGCGGAACGCGGAGCGAAAACTGGTGGACATGATGGCGGAGGCGAGGCCCTTGCCGGCCACGTCGGCCACCGCCATTACCAGGCTTCCATCGGGCCGGACAAGGATGTCGAGGTAGTCTCCGCCGACTTCGTAACAGGTTGCCGACCGGAATCCCAGCGAGTAGCCGTCGATGCGGGGCAGTTCCTGGGGCAGGAGAGAGCGCTGAATGCGGCGGGCCGCGTCCAGATCCTGTTGCACGCGGGCAAACTCCACATTGCGCTTGTGGTTGCGGGCGTTTTCGAGAGCGACCGCAGCCTGCAGGGCCAGACCCTCGAGGAAGTCGGCTTCATAGATGGTAAGAGGGCGGCCATCGGGGGCGGCGACCACCAGTTCGGTCATGCGCTTGCCTTCGCGGTCGGTGAGCGGAAAGACCGGCACCACCGACGACTCATAAGCGGCCCCGTTGCTCGTCCCGGAGGGCGAATTGACGGGAATGGAGTCAATGGGGTCGCCGTAAGACAGGCCGGTGCCGGGAAAAGCGGCCCCGGCCATCTCCAGTTCGCGCACCACGATGCGCAGGACAGACTCCAGGACCTCTTCTTCGCGGATGGTCGAGTGCACGTGCCGAGAGGCCTCGAGGAGGGCCTGCAATCGAAAAACCTGCTGCTGCAAATCGATGGTTTCGTTATTGCCCGGTAGCTGAATGCCGGCCGCCATTGTCTACCCCCGTGGAAAATCTCACTCTAACACGGGTCTCGCGTGGAGGGATCGAGGTAGATGGACCAGGGATCCGGTGCCCAATTTTGAAGCAGTTTTTCGGTGCCTCCGGTCGCCATGAGGCGGCGTAAGCGATGACGGGGCGAAACTTGCCAATTTTTGACAATAACGGCTAGGATGAGAGCCGGTGGAGGTTCTATGCCGACCCGCAATATCAATCTGACCCCGCAGATGGATAACTATGTCGACGACAAGGTCAGGAGCGGAGAGTACGCCAATGCGAGCGAGGTGCTTCGGGCCGGTCTGCGGGCGCTGGAGCAAGCCGAGCGAGAAGACCGGGCCAGGCTGGAAGCCGTTCGTTCGGCTGTTCAGGCCGGCGAAGACAGCGGAGTTGCGGATGGCGATGTGCTGGGTGAGGTTCGCGATTGGGTTCGCAGGCGGGCTCTGACTGAAAAGAGGGCGTAGCGTTGCCCCGCTATCGCCTGTCCCGGATGGCGCGCCTCGATCTGTTTGACATCGCCGATTCCACGCTGGCGACGTGGGGCGAGGAGCAAGCCCTCCGTTATCTTGACGGCCTGGAAGAGTGTTTCCATCTCCTGGCGGAATCTCCCGAGATCGGTCGAGCCTGCGATCGTGTTCGGCCAGGATACCGCCGTCACGAACATCAGAAACACGCCATCTTCTACCGCCCCGACGGGGAAGACGTTTTGATCGGCCGCATCCTGCACCAGCGCATGCTCCCTGACCGGCGACTCCTCGATGCATCAGAGGCGGACAAATAGCTCGTGCCGAAGCGGGGAGCCGCTTTCTGCTTTCACCACCTCCCGGAAGAATCCTCGAACCGTGGTTTATCCTTCGACAAATGCGTAAAACCTTGTCGGTGGCCATGATCGCGATGAATGAGGAGGCCAACCTGCCGCGCACCCTCGAAAGCGTGAAGTGGGCCGATGAGATCGTCGTGGTCGATTCAGGGTCAAAGGACCGGACGCTGGAGATCGCCCAATCGTTCGGAGCGAAGACCAGCTATCACCCGTTTGGCGGGCATGGCGAGCAGAAGAATGTGGCTCTCGACCTGTGTGCCTCGGACTGGATCCTGCTGCTCGACGCAGACGAGGTGCTTACTCCGGAGTTGCAGGAGGAAATTCGCCAGACGCTGGCCGATGAACCTAAATATGAGGCCTACTGGATACCGCGCCGGAACCTGATTTTCGGGCGCTGGATGCGGCATGGGGGATTCTATCCGGATCGGAAGCTGAGGCTGTTCAAGCGTGGGGCGGCGCGGTTAAGCGAGGGCGTCGGGCCGCATTCGACGCCGCAATTCGAAGGGCTGCGCGGCAGGCTCCGGCACGACATGCTGCACTACGCTTACCCGACCATGGGCGTTTACCTCGAGCACATGAATCGCTACAGTTCGGAGATCGCCCAACTGCTGCACGCGAAAGGGCGCACCAGCCGGTCACTGCCGGCCTTTGTCTGGAACGCCGTGCTCAATCCCGCGGCGACGTTTGTGTACAACTACTTTTTCCGATTGGGCTTTCTCGACGGCCGTGAAGGGCTGCTGCTGCACTTGAACCATTCGGTCTATATCCACTGGAAGTTCATCAAGGCGTGGTGGCTGGGGAGGGAAGACAGCAGATAGCTTCTAGCTTCTAGCTTCTAGCTTCTAGCTTCTAGCTTCTAGCTTCTAGCTTCTAGGCCCGGCCGCCCTCGCGAGAATAATCGCCGCTCTTTCCTCCCGTCTTCGACTCCAGCTGAACATTCCGGATGACGATTGCTTTGTCGAGCGCCTTGGTCATGTCGTAGACGGTGAGGGCGGCAACGGAGGCGGCGGTCAGGGCTTCCATCTCGACGCCGGTTACGCCCACCGTCGCTACCGTCGCGGTGATGCGAACGCCGGTCCCATCCACGTTGGCCTGGACGTCGACGTGCGTGAGCGGGAGGGGGTGGCACATGGGAATCAGGCCGGCGGTGCGCTTGGCGGCCTGGATGCCGGCGAAGCGCGCGACTTCGAGCGGATTCCCCTTGGGGTTTTCCGGAAGGGCGGCGATCACCGCGGCGGACAGTTCCACGAACGCCGAGGCCGTCGCGGTGCGGCGGGTGGGCTGCTTGGCGCTGACGTCGACCATGGAGGCCTGGCCGGCTTCATCGTAGTGGGAGAGTCGGGACGGGGCGGATTCGGCCATGGAGTCCTCAAATCAGGAGAATGCGCACGGTTGAGCCGGCTTCGAGCCGTCCGGCGCCCTCCGGCACAACCAGGAAACAGTTGGACCGGGAAAAGGAGGCCAGGTCGCCGGAACCCTCGGAAGGAACCGGTCTTTACCTCGGGAGGCTCCGCGGCGCCGGGGCCGAAGTTGCAGAACGAGGGCACGAAGCGGGTGAGGTCGGGCTTGGCTTTCACGTCCTTGGCGAGACGCGCCAGGGCGAACCGCGGGCCGGCCTGGCGGTTGCCGGCGAGGGCGCCTAAAATCCGCGAGCCAAACAACAAGAACGTGGCCGCCGAGGAGATGGGATTTCCAGGGAGGCCGAAGAAGGGCAGCACTTTGCCCGCCGACACGCCGGAGTCGGAGTGATGTTTTCGGGACAGGTCTCCGAAGACGAGCGGCTTGCCGGGCTGGATGCGAACCCCGGTGAAGTGAAATTTCGCGCCAATGCGGGCCAGCGCCGGTTCGACCAGGTCGAACTTGCCGGCCGAGACGCCGCCGGTGATGAGGAGCATATCGGCGCTCACCGCCTTACGGATGGCCGCGTCGAGAGATGGGGCATTGTCGCTGGCGGTGGGCAGGATCCAAGGGTCGCCTCCGGCCTGGGACACAAGCGACGCCAGCATGACGCCGTTCGAATTCCGGATTTGGCCGGGGCCCGGAGTGGCCGAGATGGACACGAGTTCGTCCCCGGTGGTGAGAATGGCGACTCTCGGGCGGCGGAAGACATCTACGATGGCATGGCCGCAGGCGGCGGCCAGGGCGGTGTGCTGCGGACCAATCCGAATGCCGGGGGGAAGCACCTCTTCTCCCGAGCGCGCTTCCGCACCCTGCGCAACAATGTTCTCCCCGGGCTCGAGGGTGCGAGGCGGAAGCAGGCGCACCGTGGCGGAAGACTCGCCGTTGCGGTCAACGTGCTCGACCATGGCCACCGCGTCGGCGCCGGGGGGTACCGATGCGCCGGTCATGATCTCCCAGACGGAGTTGGGCGGCAGGGGACCGGCCGACGGCTGGCCGGCCTGGATGGAGCCAGCGACCTGCAAGGGCAGATGGGTGTTGGCCTCCGCGGCCCGGCAGGCGAATCCGTCGCGGGTGGAACGCGGGAACGGGGGCTGGTCGCGATCGGCGCGAAGGGAAACAGCCAGAATGCGCCCCGCGGCCTGGGCCAGGTCCACGCGCTCCGATGCGGGATGGCGAGCCAGTTCAGCGGCGTTGGCAGCAACAATGGCGGCGGCATCCGCGTAGCTGGGCAGTGCAGAGCTCATGAATGCGATTGTAGCGGTTGAGCTGACAGTTCGTAGTTCACAGTTCGTAGTTCGAAGTTGTCAGGACTGAGGTTTCAGGCTTCAGTTCTCCGATGGCGCAGATGGCCGACCACGGATGGCTGAGAACCGACGACTGTGAACTGCGAACTATGAACTGTGAACTACCATGAAGCCATGGTGCTGACGCCGGAGATCGCCGCCTCGCTGCTCCGCGAGGTTCACGTTCTGGATGGAGGAATGGCTTCGGAACTCGAGTACCGCGGGGCACGGATCGACGGGCCGCTGTGGTCGGCGCACGTCCTGGAGGATGCGCCGGAAAAGATCGTCGAGGTGCATCGCGCGTTTATCGAGGCGGGCGCGCAGTGTATCGAGACGGCCAGCTACCAGGTTTCGCGCATGGGCTATGCGGAGATCGGGCTGCCCGCCGCGCGGGCCGACGCTGCCCTGCTGCGTTCCGTGGCGCTGGCCCGCGAGGCAGCGGGAGCGTTTCCCGACCGGCGCATTTTGATTGCGGCCTCGCTCGGGCCCTATGGAGCCGCCCTGCACAACGGCGCAGAGTACCACGGCAATTACGAATGCAGCCACGCCGCGCTGGTCGAGTTTCATCGCGCGCGGATCGAAGTGCTGGCCGGCGCGAGGGACGAGAATGCACCGGATCTGCTCGCGTTCGAGACGCTTCCCTCTCTCGACGAGGCGCAGGCGATCGGGGAGGCGCTTTCCGCCTGGCCGCATGCTTCGGCCTGGTTCAGCTTTACCTGCGCCGATCGCGAACACGTCGCCCACGGCGAACGGCTGAGCGAGTGTGCCAGAGTGGTGGCCGGCTTTCCTCAGACTGTGGCAATCGGAATCAACTGCACCGTGCCGGCGACGATTTCGGATCTTGTCGAAGAAGTCCGAAGCACGACGAGCAAGCCGATCGTGGTGTATCCCAATTCCGGCGAAGGATGGGATGCGCGAGATCGGTGCTGGACGGGACAGAGCGATCCGGCGAGCTACGGAGCGATGGCGAGGGAATGGTTTCGAGCCGGGGCGCAGATTGTCGGCGGATGCTGCCGAACAAGGCCGGAGCATGTGCGGCTGGTGGCGGAGAACAGCTTTTAGCTTTTAGCTTTTAGCTTTTAGCTTTTAGACGCCTGCAACCAGCTGCTGGACAATGGACCAGCTTGTGGCTAGAGGCTAGAAGCTAGGAGCTGCTTTTGAGCACCTGCTTGGCGATGGTGGCCAGCTGCATGTTCGAGGAGCCTTCGTAGATTTTGCCGATCTTCGAGTCGCGGAAATATTTCTCGGCGGGGTAGTCGCGGACGAAGCCGTTGCCGCCGAAGATTTCCACGCATTGGCTGGCGACGCTCTCGGCGACCTGCGAAGCGAAGAGCTTGGCCATGGCGGCTTCGCGGACGTAGGACTGGCCAGCGTCCTTGAGGCGGGCGGCGTTGTAGACCATCAGGCGGGCCGCTTCGATTTCGGTGGCCATCTGCGCCAGCGAAAACTGCACCGCCTGAAAGTCGGCGATGGGCTTGCCGAACTGGCGGCGCTCCTGGGCGTAGCGCGCGGCGTGGCGCCAGGCGCCTTCGGCCAGGCCCAGCATCTGGGCGCCAATGCCGATGCGGCCCTCGTTCAGGGTTTCGATGGCGATCTTGTATCCTTTGCCGGGCTCGCCCAGCAGGCTTTCCTCGGGGATCTCGCAGTTGTCGAAGATCAGCTCGCAGGTGCTGCTGGCGCGGATGCCGAGCTTGTCTTCCTTGCGGCCGACGGTGAAGCCGGGGGTGTCCTTTTCGACCAGGAAGGCGGTGATGCCGCGATAGCCGGCGCGCGGATCGAGCGTGGCAAAGACGATGAAGAGCCCGGCTTCGCGGGCATTGCTGATCCAGAGCTTGCGGCCGTTGAGGCGATAGCCGTTGTGGATCTGCTGGGCACGGGTCTGGAGCGCGAAGGCGTCGGAACCGGAGCCGGCTTCGCTCAGCGCATAGGCTCCGGCTGTACCCGACGCCAGACGCGGCAGCCAGTGGCGCTGCTGCGCATCGGTGGCCCAGCGGCGAAGCGCATTGATGACCAGGGTATTGTGAACGTCGACGAGAACGGCAATGGCGGGATCGACCGTGGAGATGGCTTCGATGGCCAGGGCCGCGTCGAAGAAGCTTCCGCCGGCACCGCCCAGCTCTTCGGGGATTTCGATGGCCATGATGCCGAGCTCGAAGAGCCGGTCGACCAGTCCTGGGGCGATCTGCTGCTCTTCGTCCATGGTGCGAACCAGGGGCGCGATGGTGTCTTCGGCGAACTGCCGGACGGTGGAGTAGAACAGATTCTCTTCTTCAGAGAGTTGGGTAAGTGGAGATGGCTTGGGCTCAGCCTCGGTCAGCACGGTCTTGCCTCCGGATTCGGAGTGTATCAAAAGAAGCGCGGAAACGGGATCGATGATTCGGTGGGTGGTTCGTCGAGCGAGTGGGATCCCAGGTCTCAAACGCGAGACCTGGGATCGCGGAGGGAGTTACTGGATGACGAACGTGAACGTGGTGCTGGCGGTGTTGGTGGAGGTTACGGAATCCTGGCCGGTGAGCGTGATGGTGTAGCTGCCGCTGGGCGGATCGGTCAAGGCGCTGGTGACGCTGCTGCTGCAGGCCGACATGGCCAGGCCGGCCGCCGCGAGCAAGACGATCCAGGCAGCCGAACGGAACTTGCGGGCGTAACGGCCCAGGAATCCGGCGAGCAGCAGGCCGGCAACGGCGGCCTCGGCCGGAAGACGATTGGGCTGGGGCTTCGGGGTGGAGTTGCGGCTGAGATTGCCGGACGGACGGCTGCGCAGCGGGTGCATGCCGGGCTTGGCGCCGCCGGTAGCGGAGTTGCAATCGGACGCGTTGGTATCGAAGTTGAGCTGGGTGGTGGCTGCGGCCGTGCCCGTGACCGCGACCGAGCCCGCGCCGCTGCTGTTGGTGGTGGTGAACGAGTAGCAGAGATTGGCGAGAGCGCTGTCGTTGGACGTGCTGAAATTCAGCAGTACGGTGCCGGTGTAGCCGCCCGCTGGCGTGATCGCGATGTTCTCGTTGCCCGAACTGCCGCGGGTTACGGAGAGCGACGATGGGGTTGCGGCGAGGGCGAAGGTACCCTTGCCGGAGCTGGTGGTGCCGATGGTCACGGCGCCGACGCCGACCGAGGGCGCGTGGGTCGCGTCGCCCGAGTATTGGGCCAGCACCTGGTGGGGCCCGGAAGCGGTGAAGGTAGCGCTATAGGTCGCCGCGCCATTGGAGAGGGGCTGGCTGGCCACGGTTGTGCCGCCGGAGGCGGTGCCTCCGTCGATCTGCAGGGTAACGGTGCCGGTGGGCATGGTGGAGCCGCTGAGCGGGGCGACGGTGATGGTGAAGACATCGGCGGCATTGACGCTCGGAGACGTATTGGCGGGGACGACGCTGGTCGTGGTCGCGATCAGCGACGCCGTGGTGGCGGTGTTGGTTGGCCACGCCGATGCCAGGTTGTTCAAATCCACCGAGCCCAGGCCGGTGACCTCGTCATAGCCGGTGCCGGCGGAGAAGCCGCCCGTGGAACTGCAGAAGCTGGATCCGGCGGTGCAGTTGTTGTTGCCCGTGGTGATGTCGTGAAACGCGGAGGAATAGGTGGAACTGTTGCCGGCAAGCTTATAGAGGGTTGGGTTGATCAGTCCCTGGCCGGTGGTGTAGCCGGCCTTCTGATTGATCAGGGCGATCATCCCGGCGAAGATGGGGGCGTCGAAACTGGTGCCGCCGGCGACCGTCAGTCCATTGTCGGTGGAGCTGGCACGAAACCCGCTGCCACAACTTCCGGTTTGCCCGGTGTTCCAGTTGGTCTGATCGCTGGTGCAATAGAGGAAGCCGGGGAGATTGGGAGAGGCATACAGCGCGACATCCGGAACCAGGCGCTTGGAGCCGGAGGGGATGCCGGGCACGCCAGTTTGCCAGCTAGGCCGATTGACAAGGGCGCTGGGGCCGCCGCCGGTCGCACTCAGCGCACTGCCGGCGACGTCGTCGTTCCAGGTCACTTCAGGAATGTACTTCTTGACCGAATTTGTAATGTCTGTACCCGAGGTGGAATTCCAGTAGGTGGAGTAATTCGTACCCTTGTTTCCCGTCGTCGGATCTACTCCATTGATTGCCTGGATTTCCGTTCCGCCCATGCCGGTAGCAAAGGCGCTGCTGGCGGGGTAATTGACGGCCAGCGTTTCCTGCTGCGCGGTGGTCAGATGGGTGTCGCCGGAGCAGGCGGTCGATCCCTGGTCACCGGAGGCGACGAGGATGGTCTGCCCCTGGGTCGCACCCTGCGACATGACTCCTTCGAGGGTGGCAAGGTCGGTGGTCGTCAATTCGGTTTCGCAACTGTCGTAGCTGAGCGAGATGATGGGCGCGATCAGTTCGTCCACCGCGTACTGCAAGGAGTCGAAGACGCCGAAGCTGGTGTTGCTGCCGGTGTAGACGAAGAAGATGTTGGCGCCAGGCGCCATGGCCCCGGACCACTCCACGTCAATGTCGGACTCGCCTTCGTCGCCGTTGGCGGCAACCTGGGAATCGCCGGTTCCGGGCACCAGAACCATGGTCGGGTCTTTCGTGGTCAGGCCGGCTGCGCTTTGAAAGCTCTCAATGTCGCTGACCTGGATCGCGGACTGGCCGGCAACGGCAATGGATTGGCCCTGGCCGTTGACGCCGCCGCTGTAGAGCGGCCCGATGTCGTAGACGGTGGCGATGTCGCCGGGAGCAAAGAAGACGCTTCCCGTCTGGCCGGAAGTAAATGCGCCGCGCGGAACGATGTGCTGCGCCCGCGGGCGGAAATCATTCAGGTTGCGGATGCCGGCAACCGCGGGAGCGATGGCGGATGGAACGGAAAGGGCCGTGGAAGGCGCGAAGTGCCGGTCGCCGCCGACGTTGTAGTAGTGCATCTCGGTGGCGAAGGCCGACTCCACCTGGCCAACACTGCCGGAGAAGCGGATCATGTTGCGGCTGCGGGCGATGGAGTCAATGGAGAAGCCCTGCTGCTGGAGCCAGCTCTGTACTTTCCCGATGTCGGACTGCGCCATGCCGAAGCGCGCCGCGAACTGGTCGGGAGTGAGCCAGCGGTGATATTGGGGCGAGGCCGGGTTCTGCTGGGCGGCAAGCAGGGCATCAAGATCGGCCTGCTGCGCGGCGGAACGGTTGAAGTAAAGGCTGATGCCGTTGAGGCGCGAGCCGGCAGGCATACGGCCTGCGTCATTCCGCGGCTGTGCGAGGGGATGGAGAGAACCTGTCAGGGTTGACTGTTCCGAGCTTGTAACCTCGGCACGAATGCGGGGGGCGGGCGATTGCGCGCCCAGCAGGCCTGTCGCTATCGCGCCGGCCATCACCATCCCGCAAACCTGAAGCGTTTTTTGCTGTAGAGGTGCAAATATCGTCTTCATGAGTATCCTTTTTGATTTATGACCTCAACGTCCCGGGATTGGCGGACAAACGAGGATGATGGTTTAAAGGTCAGGCAGGGAAGATGCCTGGAATTCGATCACGAGACAGCGCGGGACCTCCGACGGCCAAGGCAGACGCCGGACCTTCGTTCTCCATGGAACGAGCTTCGCGGGAACGATATGGAACGCCCCTTACATAGACTCCGAAATGACTCTGAAGTTGTGACTTGGCGCGAATTTTGGGATGGGATAAAACAGGGAGGGACGGCGGGAAAGGGTGAGTCTTATTGGACTGCTGATTCGTCTGCCGGAACCAGTTCGAGCGCCGCAGTTCCTACGGAACGGGGGGTGTACCGGTCCGCCCGCCAGGCCACAGACAGCTTTTCGCGGCTGAGCAGCTTGTGAATCTGGCCGCGGGCATGATCGGCCCACGGACCGGTGCGATCGAGGCGCACATACGCATTCCAGTGGAGCAGAGCGGGGCGGAGTTCGCCCTGGCGCTCGTAGGCCAGGGCCAGGTTGTAATGCGCGTCGGCATATCGCGGAGAGAGGGCGATCGCCTTGCGATAGGCCGCGATCGACTCGCCGGGCCGGTCGAGTTCATCGAGCACGTTGCCGAGGTCGAAGAACGCCAGCACGTAGCCGGGATCGGCGACGGTGGCGCGGCGATAGAGCTCTTCGGCGCGGCCAAACCGGCGCATATGGAAAAAGATAGTTCCGAGGTTGATGTACGCGGGCGCGAAGTTGGGATCGGCGGCGATGATCTCGCTGTAAATGCCGATGGCGCGATTCTTGTCGCCGGATTCTTCGGCCTGGACGGCGGCGGTGAAGCGTTCGTGCGCGCCGCGGCCGGCGGGAGCGCCCAGACGACGCAGGGAAGCCGGTTCGGAGGTTGCGGGCTGGCGTTCCACTCGTTCAAAGTCGAACAGCAACTGGCGGCGGATGGGGTCGACCATGGTGCCCGAGTGGCGGAAAGCAAGGCGGGTCCCGGTGCGCACCAGGCTGGCCTCGAGCAACGGATTGGTCATGCCCGCGACCGCTTTCATGGCCAGGATGGAATGGCGGATGGCGGCGGCAGACACGTCGTCCTGGCGCAGCGAGCGAAGCGTTCGCAACTGCCCCAGGTCCTGGAAGGTGTAGGTCTGCTGAGCGGGAATCAGTTCTGCTTTTTCCCAACCTGCCAACTGGCGGGAACTGATCTGGAGGATGCGCAACACGTCGTGGCGGCTATAGCTGGTCACTCTTGTATGCTCCCCGCGGGTGGTCCGGCTCGGCCTTTCGGTTCTGTTCTCGCGATCCGAGCGACGAAGTCCTGTCGCTGGAGGATCCCGATTCCCTGCCCTCCAACAACTACGGAAGGAACCGCTCTTGGAGCGATTATGCCAAGAATAGGAGTGGATAAGCAGACTGGAATTCAAGTTGCAATGAAATGTTGGTGGATAACCGGTACCTTATTTGGTTCCAAGGGCATCGGGGCGAAGGAGGGTGTGGAAAAGCAGGGACCAAGGGACCAAGGGACCGAGGGACTGAGGGACTGAGGGACTGAGGGACTGAGAGACTGAGGGACAGTGTGGCCGAGGGACCGAGGACTGAGCTTGGGGGTGGGCCTTAGGGCTGGCCGCCTTCGCTGCGCGCCACCTGGTTGATGATGCGCTGAATGATGACGATCTGGACATGGATGTGACGGGCGAGATCGGGGACGAACTCGGTGATGTAGTTTCCGATTGGTGCGGTGGCGATCCCGATGGCGTAGCGACTGGCACTGGCGCCGGCCGAAGTCTCACGGCCCGGAACGTAAAGATTGCTGATGCCGTCGTCGATGGCGAAACCGAGGAGGTTGGCGTAGTTGAGCATGCCGGTTCCATCGTCGTGCTGGGTCCATACCACCTGCCACGTGGCATGAAAGATGCGGCGGGGGATTCCGGCCTTGGGCATGCGATGGTAATGGGGATCCTGGTGGGCGATGGACGGAATGGCGTAAGTGCCAAAGAATTCGCCGATGAGGTCCTGCGTGTAGCTAACGCCCACATAGCGGCCGTATCCCGCCATGCCGGGGCCATAGGGAGAATGCGAATCGGCCCCGACGGCGATGGCGGCTTCGCCGAGGATGGTGATGTTGTTAAACGGATCGGCCACGTTGCGCGCCGCCAGCCAGGCTTTGTCTTTGGGGGTGAGCAGTTTGTCCTGGGGCCCATTGGCAAAGAGCTGGTAGCGGCTGGCCCAGGTCATCTTGCAAGGGACGGAATCGGTCGGCGGGCCGACCGGGAGAGGGTCAGAATTGGCTGTCATGCCTGCGGCAGAACCGTTGACAATCTTACGGGGACAGGGCTGCTTCCTTGCAGACGGGCTGGCGGCGGGGGTTTGGGGATCAGGGGCGTCCGGGAGAACGGCAAGGGCGATGCTGGTTTCGGCCTGTCCTGCCCAAAGCCGGGCGTTGGCTGACGACACGGCCGCCACGACCAGGATCAGCGAAGCTCGCCGAACCACCTGTCGCGCGCGCGAGGAGACACTGACCCTGGGATTTGCGCTGATGATTCGTCCTCCGTCCCTGGGGCCCCGACGATTCTTCGTCCATGGGGTGGCAGTCCTGGTGCAATAGACCTACCCGTTCGATAGGTAAGCCAGTTCTGTTGGTTGTTTGTCTTTTCTCAAGCAGGGCCATGTTTTTGCGGGGGACCCGCAAAAAGGCCAACCAACCCCGCTTTCTTGTCCAGACCTCTTAATATCTATAGCTTGGGACGGAATTGCCTTGTGGAAAGTCAACCGCGGCGCGTCGACGGGCGGAAAGATTATGCAACAGGCTTCAGACCGCAGGGTTTGGAACATTGAGGTTGGCGCCATTCCCATTCTTGCGACAGGAAAGAGTCGCAAGGATTGGGAACCGGCGAGAGTGCATCAACAAGCGGCCAGAGACGTGGAACGCAAGCGGTACAGAAGTTAGTGACATCCGGGGCACCTTCGAGCGAGGGCAAGTTGACGGGCATGATCGTGCGCTCCAGACTGAAAACAGCAAGACTCGCCTGCGTGACAAGAAAGGGAACGAAGGTTATGAGCACATATCCACCTCCGGGCAGCGGCCAGGCTGCGGGTTCGGGACCTGGTTCCAGAACGGGAGCGGGGCCCGGTCCCGGCCAGGGGCCAGGCGGCCTGGGCGGCCGCATCGAAGAAGCAGTGGAGTTGATCGAAATGGAATTGCGCCATGCCATCGCGTATGTGAATGACGCGGTGATTCCGCAAGTGCGCAAGGAATCGATCACGGCGATGCGCAGCCTTTCTGACACTTTACGCAACCTTGCGGACCGGATCGAGCGGCGCCAGCATACCGACCAGGGTCCGCCCCAGGGCCGGCAATCCTGATGATGGTTTCTTTCACGAGGCGGCGGAGGAGTTTTCCTGTCGGGTGGGCAGTAGTTGCCGCAGTGTTGATGCTGGTGTCGGGCTGCGGGCATCATCGACAGACCAGCAGCCGAACTCCGCCAACCGCCCCGGAACTGGAAGAGACCTATCCGGCTCCCGCGCCTGCCCCGGCTCCTGCGACTCCGCCGGCAAGCGCGACGAATCTGCCGCCGGGGCGGATTCCGCCTACGCCTGTCCCTCCCGGCGGGGTGACCCAGGAAGACATCCGGTTTGTGAACACGCATCCGCCCATTCTTACCGAGGTAGGACTGGCCACGTGGTACACCGCGCCCTACAAGGGTCGCCGCGCCGCCAACGGCGAGGTGTTTGACGATGCCGCTCTCACGGCGGCGCACCGCACGCTGCCGATGGGCTCGCTGGTGGTGGTGACCAACCTTCTGACGGGGCAGTGGTCGGCCATGCGCATCAGCGATCGGGGGCCGTTCATCGACGGGCGCATCGTGGACCTGACCATGGCATCGGCCAAGGCCACGGGGGTCTATCGCGCTGGTGTCGTGAAGGTGCGGCTGGATGTCTATCAGACTCCCAAGCCCATCGATACCGGGGGCAGATGGTGCGTGCAGGTTGGAGCGTTTCACAGCGAACGGCAGGCGATCCGCCTGAAGTCGCAATTGCTGGCGAAGTATCCCGACGCTACCGTGATCGAGTTCCCCGGGCAGGAAAGCAGCTTCTGGGTGCGGATCCGGCCGCAGGGCGACAACCGCCAACAGGCGGAACTGATTGCCCGCCAGTTGCGGCCCGCCGAAGGCGATGCGTTTCTGACCCGTCTGGATTAGGGCCGCCGGCAGCGCGCCGAAATAACTTGATTCCAAATAGAGATCGGCTAGAATTCCAGCCAGCCGCGCGGGGCGTCCCTGTCCCGGCCTAGTCCGGTTTCCCCAACTTCCCATCTCCGGAACGGTAAGCGAACGATGAGAAAACGAGGAGGATGTCGATGAGCGAGGATTCGAGAATTCATCAGAACTGGTGGGCCGATATCGCGGCGGCGATCGCGTGCTTCGGGTTCGAGGCGGCATGGTATTCCCTGTTCCTGAAACAGTGGCTCAGCGGCACCGGCCGCACCATGGAAGAGCTGATGAAAACCGGTGTCAACCCGCTGTGGCAGTATGCGACGGCGCTGGTTGCGCAACTGGTGATGGCGATGGCGATTTCGTGCGTGGTGCAGCTGACGGGTCCGCAGACGGCCTGGCGCGGCATGCGGGTAGCGACCGCGTTGTGGATGGGATTCGTGATCACGGTCTTTGCCACCGAGTATGTCTTCGAGGTCCGGCCATGGAGCTTGCTGGCCATCAATGCGGGGTTCTGGTTTCTGGGAATGAACCTGATGGGCGCGATTGTGGGAGCGTGGAAGGCCAAGGTTCCGGCGGCGACGACCCAGGGGAGCCATGCGGCAGTGAAAGCGTAACTGGATAGACGGGCTCCCAAGGGGCTCCGGAAAAACGAAGCACAGGGAGGGCGAATCGTGAAGGAGAGGCTCCCTCCGGGGCTGAAGCCCCATTCATTTTGCTGAAGTTTAATGTACGGGCTGAAGCCCGTACCCTTCACAACTGGAGTTTTTCTGCAACCTGTGAAGTCGTGCCCTGTTACAAAACAGGCGCCAGCAGCAGTTTTCCGCAACCTGTCCAAACCAGGTCTCATCCGCCGCGGCGGACGAGACCCTTCGGCAAGCTCAGGGCAGGCTCCGGGGCACCCATTTGTCTGGATTGCGTTATTCCGGCGGGGGATAGAACGGCAGCTTTTCGTTTTTCTCGTTGGCGCGCTTGACGGTGACGTCGTTGAGTAACAGTGCGGGGGCGAGGACGGTCTCGGGCACGTCGCCCATGTAGTTACCGACCCACAAGTCCTTACCGGCGGCTTCGACGCTGGAGCGGAGGGCGCGCTGGTCGAGGTCGTCGAGGACAGCGCCGCGAACCAGCTCGCGCTTGCCGTCGATGCCGATGCGATAGAGCAGGCGCGGGTTCAGAGCTCCGCCCAGGGTCTCGACGTAGTACACGCTTTTCAGGCCGCGATCCCTGGCCATGTCGAGAAGTTTCTTGTTGAGTTCTTCGTCGGAGATGCCGGCTTCGGCGGTCACTTTCATCACGCCGATGGCAGGACGCGCGGGGCCGGCCACAGCTGCCCGGCCGTGCCCGTTCGATTCAGCAAAATCGCGCACCGGTTCGCGGCCGAGGAGATAGTTCTCGAGCTTGCCGCCGCTTACCAGTTTGACGGCCTGCTCGGGTACGCCTTCGTCATCCACGTCGTAGGCGCCGATCAGGTCCTTGCCTTCGAAGGTCTTCAGGCCGGGATCGTCGATGATGTTGATGAAGTCGGGCAGGACCCGCGCGTGATAGCTCGAGGCAAACGGCCCGTTGGTGCGGGCTTCGGTGCCGAGTCGCGGCCGGGTGGCAGTCACTCCGCTGGCAACCAGAGCGCGCAGGATGTCGGAGCTGGCGTCGGAGCTGAGCAGAACCGGCCCGTGATACTCCTCTTCGACCAGCGGCGCCTTGCGCAGTTCGCTGAGCGATGCGATCAGCGCGACGGCGTGTTTGGCGAAGACTTCGGGGGTATCGAGATCCTTGAGAGTGATTCCGGTACTGCCATAGGAGCGGTCGAGGCGCATGCCGTCATCGGCCTGGGTGCCCACTGAGAATACTTCCTGGTAGCCCTCGGTCGACTTGCGGACGATGGTGCCTTCAGTGTTCGCCAGCCACGAAGTCGTGGTCCGAGCGTGGAAACCGGACGTGGCGTATTGCACATCCTTCTCAGAGGCCTTTACCGCCGGGTCGGAGTGGTACAGGCCGCTGTCGCGGGCAACGCGCTGTTCCCACGCGGCCTCGTCGATCTTCAACTCGCGCGGAGTTTCGAGAACGATCACCGCTTTCTGCTTGCTGAAGTCGTCGGCCTGGGGAGGGGTCTGCACCTGCTTGAGCTCGGCCTGTTTCTGCGCGTATGCGGAAAGCGCGTTCTTGTAGGCCTGATCGGTGGCATTCCAGAGCGCGGAGCGGATGGCGATGGGGTCGTCATCGAGGGCGGTCAATTGCACAGCGCCGTCGCCGCGCTGGCCGGAGCTGTCGGTCTTGTAGTCGCCCACGCGCACCGTGACGCGGGCCACGCGCTGGTGGCTGCTGGACGAGCCTTCGCTGGCTCCGAACTCGGCGCGGGTGTCGAAGGTGCTGACGTCTTCCACGCGGTACTGGATGAAAAACGGCTTTTCAAATCCCTTGAGCTGGAGGTCGTTCTTGCTGCGGTCCAGTTCCTCGAGCATGGCCTTGAAGACCGGGTCTTTTTCGGCGTCGGCGCGGGTGGGTTGATTTTGCTGGGCAGATGCCAACATGCAAACGAGGCCAGCTCCCGCAAGGAATGCGATGGGGCGAATCTTGTTCATTGGGCCTCCTTCTGCTCTGGGGCAATGTTTTCGATTACCTGGATTTTGAGCCCGGATCCTTGATGCGCGGGCGCGCCTGGCATGGGCAGGATGGGCGGCCTCGCCGTGCCTTGCGGCTGGCGCTGGGTTTCCATTTCGCTCATGAGCATGGCGGGGGCCACCGCGCTGACCGGCACGGTTCCCGATTCGGCGCCGCACTCGCCGTTGAACACTTCGCTCTTGTCGCTGGTGGCGAGGATGCGCTTCATCGCGGCCAGCGGTGTGCCTACGATGCTGACGCCGCGAACGAGTTCATCGGGGCGGCCATCGACGTAGACGCGGTATACCACCAGGGGAATCACCTGGAAGGCCTGCGGCGAACTGCGCGTGGTCACGGCAAAGCCGGAGGATATGTCTTCGAAGTAGAGGCCGTAGGGCTTTCCCTGCTTTTTGGCTTCTTCAATCAACTGCTTGCGAAGCTCGGCTTCGGGAACGGATTTGGTGGAGGAAACGATCAGGTTTCCCTGGCGTCCGGTGGGCATGCGGCCGGTCTGCCCACGGCCGTGGCCGTTGGACGCGGCGAAACTGGCGATGGGCAGGCGCGACATCAGAAAGGTCTTGAGTACGCCATCTTCGATCAGGGCGACGCGACGCGCCTTCTGGCCTTCGTCGTCGTATTCGTAAGTGCCGCTGAGCCAGGTATCGCCGAATTTTGCGACGGTGGGATCGTCGGCGACGGAAAGGAAGCTGGGAAGGACGGGCTTGTTGAGCTCTTTGGTAAAGGTCTGGCCTTCTTCTTCGCCGCGCTGGCGCTGGCCTTCGAGGCGGTGGCCGAGCACTTCGTGAAAGAAGACGGCGGCGGCGCGTCCGGAGAGGATCACGGGGCCGTCGAACGGCTCGGTTTCAGGAGCGCTGCGGAGCGCTTCGAGGCTCTTGCCCAGATCGCGGATGGCGGTCTCGAGTTCAGCCTGTTTGGGTAGCCCTTCGGCAGTCTCGGCTTCGAATGTCTGGGCGCGGAACAGGTCCATGCCGTCTTCGGCGCGAGTGACGGCGAAGACCACCATGCGGGCCGCCTGATGCGGGGAGACAACCTGCGAGCCTTCCGAGGAGGCGTAGTAATCGGTCTCGTTCTGCACCGTCAGCATTACGACGTTCTGATACACGTCGGGATATTCGCGGAAGATTTTCGAAAGGGCGGTGACGCGATTTTCCCAGGAGGCGCGGTCGACCTTTGCGGGCGGGGCCGTCTTGCCGACGGATACCTGGGGGGATTCCTGGCTGAAGTCGGGCGAGGAATCTTCTTCCTTGGCGCGGACCTGAGATTCGGTCTTCACGCGAAGGTAGTTGTCGAGAGCATTGCTGTAGCCGGTGTTGGTGGCCAGCCACAAGGTGCGGGCCAGCGCCTGGCGATCGTCAACCAGCGGCAGTTCCAGACTATTCACGGCAGAGCCGCGATGTGACCCGTGGGTGTTGTCGAGCTTGGGATCACCAAGTCGGACCTGGATGTCCGCCACGCGCTGGCGATTCGTGGAGCTGTCCACCAGCGCTCCATATTGGGCGCGGATGGAGATCTGGTCGGCGTCGGCCACGGAGTAGCTGAGGAAATAGGGCGGCACCTGTTTTTCGTCACCCGCCGGGGCGGGCTTTGCGAGGGCGGAGAAAGCGCGATGCAACTCCGTGGTCATGGCATCGAGAAGCACCGGGGACTGCGTGGCGGGCTGCTTCTCGACCGCGGCACGGGTGGCGGAACTTAGGCCCGGGGCATGAGGCAGCGCGGATGCGACGGGGCGGGCATGCGCGAGCGGCGTTAGAATCCCCGCAGCAGCCAGGAGAGCGACAAGGGACGGGTTCCTGTGCCGGAAAACCCTGAAAGGCGTCGAAACGCAGGGAAGGGACAATCGAGATACAAATAGGGACATCGGTAGTTCCGATTTTCGCAGAATCACGCGCATAAAGGGGGAAAACTCGTGCCTTTCGTTTTAAGACGGCTGTGGTTGGGCTGCCTCTTCATCTTCTTCGTGCTGGCGGCGGGGCAGTTTGTTCCGGCGCAAGCTGCCCCGGCCCAGGCGCAGGCCGAAACGCCGCAAGCGCAATCGGAACAAGCCTATTCCCTTCCCCCGGACAAGCTGGCAAAGGCCAAAACGTTGAACAAGATACGCCTGGCGCTGGATATCGGCGGCTCACTCTGGGGATTGATCTTCCTGGGGTGGCTGCTGGCGTCGCGCAACGCGGCTCGCCTGGAGTGTTGGACGCAGCGCCAGACAAGTCGTCGCTGGGTGCAGGGAGTGTTGTTCTTCGCGGCGTTTATCGTGATCAGCGCGATAGCGAGCCTGCCGCTGGACATGATCGGACACATTGCCAGCCGCCATTACGGCATCAGCGTGCAGGGTTGGGGAAGCTGGTTCGGCGACGAGGGAAAGGGGCTGGGGCTTTCGCTGCTGGGCGTGCTGGTGCTGCTGCTGTTCAACTGGATGGTGCGCCGGTGGCCGCGGAAGTATTGGTTGGGCGTGTGGGTGGCGATGCTGCCCCTGATGGCGATCGTGACAGTGGTGTCGCCGCTGGTCGAGCCGCTGTTCAACCAGTATGAGCCTCTCAAAACCAACCACGCTGAACTGGTGGACAAGCTGGAAAGAGTGGTCGCGCGCACCGGGACCGACATTCCGCCGGACCGCATGTTTCTGATGAAAGCCAGCCTGAAGACCAACGGGCTGAATGCCTACGTCAGCGGGATGGGGCCTACCAAGCGAATCGTGGTGTGGGATACGACGGCAGGGAGGATTCCCGACGAGGAGGTGATGTTCGTCTTCGGCCATGAGAGCGGCCACTATGTGCTCCACCACATTGTGAAGGGGCTGGCCATTTCAGCGGTGGCCTTCTTCTTTGCGTTCTGGGCATGTGCGCGCGTGGCCGAATGGATGGTGCGGCGCTTCGGCGCAGGGTGGGGGATCGAGGCCGGGGGGAACGTGGCCCCCCTGGCAACCCGCAGCGGGTTCCTGATCCTGATCCTGGTGGCATCGGTGGTGTCCTTCCTGGGAGAGCCGGTTGGCAACACGGTGTCACGCTATTTTGAGCACCAGGCGGACGTGTACGGGCAGGAAGCCATTCATGGCCTGGTGGCCGATCCGCAGAAGATCGCAGTCTCGGGCTTCGATCACCTGGGGGAGGCATGGCTCGAAGATCCCGAGCCCAGTCCGATCATCGAGTTCTGGCTCTACAGCCATCCCTCGGTGCAGAACCGTGCCAATTTCGCCGCGCACTACAATCCATGGGCGAATGGGGGGCATGGGGAGTTCTTTAAGGACTAGGGACCAAGGGACAAAGGGACCAAGGGACCGAGGGACCGAGGGACAAAGGGACCGAGGGACAAAGGGACCGAGGGACCGAGAGACCGACCGCTAATGCCTCCTTGCCGTCATATGAAAGTGGGCCAACGAAGTCCAATTACGACTGTGGAGTTTGGACCGGGTGTTCTTGGTCCCTAGTTCCCTTGGTCCCTTGGTCCCTGTCCTCTACAATCTGGATCATGCAATTTCTCACCGTCTCCCGCCGCCGCACGGACGCGTTTCCAGCTGAAGCTTTCACGGCCGAACTGATTGTCCAGGAGGGGATGCGCGTGAAAGAGCTGTATGCCTCGGGCGTGATTCGGCAGGTGTGGGCGCGCGGGGACACGCCGGGGGCCGCGATCCTGTGGGAGGCCGGCAGTGAAGACGAGGTGCGGGCCGCAGCTCACTCCCTGCCCCTCTTTATAGCCGGCATGCTGGAGATCACCGTCCTGTTGGCGCTGAAACCGTATGCCGGTTTCGGCCCCCCGAAATGATCGCGGGCGCCGCGACGAACGCATCGCGGTTTTAGGCCCAGGTCTCTTAATCCCAGGTCCCTTGGTCCCTGGTCCCTTGGTCCCTGTTTCCCCCGTTCGCCCGACCCCCGTCTCACCGCTTACACTGAAGTGTTGTGCGAATTCTTGAGAAAGAGGAGCCTCGAATGGCTTATCCCGCGAACTTCCGCTATACCCGCGAGCATGAGTGGATTTCGGTGAACGGCGACATTGGGACCATCGGCATTACTGATTACGCGCAGAACTCGCTCGGGGATATCGTCTACGTGGACGCGCCCAAGGTGGGCGACTCGGTGAGCGCCAACTCTACGTTCGGATCGGTGGAGAGCGTGAAGGCGGTGAGCGATCTGTACTCGCCGGTGAGTGGAACCGTAACCGAAGTGAACGAAGCGCTGAAGACGGAACCCGACAAGATCAATTCGACCCCGCACGAGACATGGATCATCAAGGTACAGTTGTCGGACCCAAGCGAATTTGACGGGCTGCTCGATGCCGCAACGTACGAGAAATTTATTTCTGAAGAAACCGGAAGCTGAAACGAGCCAGCTAGCTTCTAGCTGCTTAGCTCCAGCTGATGTGCGGCATCCGAAGCGGCATCCGAACCCAACTGAGCCGGTGCAGAACGAACTGCTGCCTGCTTTACCCGCTTTTAGCTAGAGGCTAGAAGCTGGAGGCTAGAAGCTTCAGAATGCGCTACCTACCCAAATCGCCCACTGAACGCCAGCAGATGCTCGCCGATATTGGCGCTTCGTCCATCGATGACCTGTTCGCCATTATTCCGGCTGAATACCGGCTCACGCGCGATCTCGACGTGCCGCGACAGCAGGCCGAGAGCGAGATCATCGGCTACTTCCGCGGCGCCGGCCAGAAGAACGCGACCGACTATGCAAGTTTCCTGGGCGCGGGCTGCTATCGGCATTACCGCCCGGTGATTATCGATTCGCTGGTGCAGAGGGGCGAGTTTTTGACCAGCTACACGCCCTACCAGGCGGAGATCACGCAGGGGACACTTCAAGCGATTTTTGAGTTCCAGACCATGATTGCGGAACTGACCGGCATGGACGTGGCCAACGCCAGCATGTACGACGGGTCCACGGGAGCTTCAGAGGCGGTGCTGATGGCCATGCGCGTGACCGGCCGCCACAGTGCCGTGGTCGCCGCGAGCGTGCATCCCGAGTATCGCGAAGTGTTGAACACCTATTTGCGCTACCGCGAGATGCCCATTGCGACGATCGGGTACGACGCCAAGACCGGGCGCATCGACATGGCCGCGCTCGAGGCCGCGGTGACGAATGAAACCGCCGCGGTGCTGGTGCAGAGTCCTAACTTCTTCGGCGTGATCGAAGACATTCCCGCCATAGCGGCAATCGCACACGCCAAGGGGGCGCTGCTCATCGTCTCAATTGCGGAGGCGGTTTCGCTGGGCGTGGTGCGGCCTCCCCTGGAAGCCGATATCGTCAGCATGGAAGCGCAGTCGTTCGGGGTCGCGCTCAGCTACGGCGGCCCGTTCTGCGGGGTGATCGCGGCCAAGGAGCAATTCGTGCGGCAGATGCCGGGCCGACTGGTTGGACAAACCACAGACCATGACGGCAACCGCGGATTTGTGCTCACGCTCTCCACGCGCGAGCAGCACATCCGGCGCGAGAAGGCGACCTCGAACATCTGCACCAATCAGGCGCTGGTGGCGCTGATGGCGACGATCTTCCTGACGGTGTACGGCAAAGAAGGCATTGGCGAACTGGCGCGGCACAACCTGGCCAAGGCCGCCTATGCAGCCGAAGCCCTCAGCAGCCGGCCGGGCACGAAGCTGCTGTTCAGCGGCGCGCCGCGGTTCCATGAATTTGTTTTACAGACCGAAGAAGCGCCGGCGCTGTGGACCAAACGCCTGTTCGACAACAAGATTGTCGGCGGCATCGAGTTGAGCCGGTGGTATCCCGAACTGGGCAATGCAACGTTGTGGTGCGCGACCGAAATGGTGACGCGAGAAAACATCGACACGGCGGCACAGGTGCTGGCGGCGGGATTGGTGGAGGCGTAGAGATGGCAACGAATTCACAGGATCGCGCGAGGCCGCGCACGTTGGGCAAGGTCCGTCCCCACCAGACTCAGAACGAAAGCCTGGTCTTCGAGAAGTCGTCGCCGGGCAAGCGAGCTTACAAGATGCCGCCACTCGATGTGCCGGACGTGGACCCCGCGGCGCTGCTGGGGGAATCCCATCGGAAGGTGGCGGGCCTGCTGCCCGAGTTGAGCGAGATCGAGATCATTCGCCACTTCACGCGGCTCTCGACGTGGAACTACGCCATCGACCTGGGCATGTATCCGCTGGGCTCGTGCACCATGAAGTATAACCCGCGGGTGAACGAGTTCGTGGCCCGCATTGAGGGCCTGGCCGACGCGCATCCTTACCGCCCTGAAGCCCTCGCGCAGGGAGTTCTCGAAATCATCGACCTGCTGCAGCGCTGCCTGCTCGACATTACCGGTATGGAGGCGATCACGCTGCAGCCGGCGGCCGGCGCGCATGGCGAGTTCACTGGTATCCTCCTGGTCCGCGCATGGCATGAGTCGCAGGGCAATCCGCGCCGGAAGGTGCTGATTCCCGATTCGGCGCACGGCACGAACCCGGCCACCGCCGCCATCTGCGGCTACCAGGTGGAGAACCTGAAGTCGAACACGCAGGGGGGCATCGATCTGGAAGCGCTGGCTCGGCAGGTGGACGAAGACACCGCCGCACTGATGTTGACCAACCCGTCGACGATCGGCGTGTTTGAAAACCAGATCCACAAGATCGCCGACATCCTCCATGCCAAGGGGGCGCTGCTGTACATGGACGGCGCCAACATGAATGCGCTGGTGGGCAAGGTCCGTCCCGGGGACTTCGGCGTGGACGTGATGCACCTGAACCTGCACAAGACATTCTCGACGCCCCATGGCGGCGGCGGTCCGGGGTCGGGGCCGGTGGCGTGCAAGAAGTTTCTGGAGCCGTTCCTGCCGACGCCGGTGCTGGTGCGAAAGGCAGGGAACGAGGGAACAAGGGAACAAGGGAACAAGGGATTCGGCGAATTGCACTGGGAATATGACCGTCCGCTGTCGGTGGGCCGGGTGCGCGCTTTCTACGGCAATACGGGCATGTTCATCCGGGCGCTGGCGTACATCCTGGCCAACGGGCCGGACGGCCTGCGGCAAACCACGGAAGACGCGGTGTTGAACGCCAACTACATTCGCAAGAAACTCGAGGACCTCTACGAGCTGCCGTACAAGACGCCGTCGATGCACGAGGTGGTTTTCAGCGACAAGCGCCAGGCAGCCAAGGGCGTGAAGACCGGCGACATTGCCAAGCGGCTGATCGATTATGGCTTCCACCCCTACACGGTGAGCTTCCCGCTGATCGTGCCGGGGGCGCTGATGATCGAGCCCACGGAGAGCGAATCGGTGGAGGAGCTGGACCTGTTCATTGAAGCGATGCGGTCGATTGCGAAGGAAGTTGAAGAGACGCCGGAAGTGGTCAAGACGGCGCCGCACTCGACGCGGGTTTCGCGGCTGGATGAGGTAGCCGCCGCCCGCAAGCCGATTCTGCGCTGGCGGCCCGCGGGGGCGTCCGTTCCTGTCACGCCGTCTGATCCCATGCCGGCGGGGGCTCCCGAGAACGCCCCGACGGCGTAGGTCGCGGCGCCGGGGTCACGATAAGAATCGGGGATTCGATCCCTCAAAGCGAAGACAGAGGCTGTGAGTGAGCGCCTTACTCCCGCCCCGGACGCGGAGTTTGGGCGCGCAGGAACCCTTCGCCCTCGATTGTCCACACATCCCGTCGGCAATCCACAAACAATCTGAGCCTCCAGTCGACCTACACTCGAGGTATGGCCACCATCCCGAACCTGACGGGGTTCGACGCCGGACTGCCCGCGAATATCGACGCGGAGAAGACCATCCTCGGCGCCATCCTGCTCGATAATGCCGCGCACTCCGAAGCCGCCGAGAAGATCGACGCCGACGACTTCTCCCTCGACTCGCACCGGCGCATCTTCCTGCGCATAACCGAGTTGATGAACTCGCAGCGGGCGGTGGACATCGTTACGCTGGCCGAGGAACTGGCGCGCAACAAGGAAGTGGAATCGGTGGGCGGGGTGGCCTACCTGGCGTCGCTCACCGAGGGTTTGCCACGCCGGCCGGTGATCGAGGAATACATCAAGATCGTCAAGGACAAGAGCCTGCTGCGGCGGCTGATGGGGATCTGCTCGGCGGCGATCGCGCGCGCGGCAGACCAGACCGAGTCAGCCCTGGAAGTGATTGGGGCGGCTGAACAGGATCTGCTCAACGTCAGCCAGAAGGGCCTGACCGGCGGTTTCCAGAGCCTGGAACAGATCGTCGCCGGCTCTTTCGGGTCGATCGACAACCTGTACAAGCAGAGCCGGGAAGTGACGGGGCTCGCAACGGATTTTTACGAGCTGGACCGCATGACCAGTGGACTTGCAGAAGGGGGAGCTGATCATCGTGGCGGCGCGCCCGTCGATGGGCAAAACGGCGTTCGCCATCAACATGGCGCAGAATGCCGCGGTCAATCATCACGCGCTGGTGGCGGTGTTCAGCCTGGAAATGAGCAAGGAGTCGCTGCTGCGCCGCATGCTGGCTTCGCAGGCGTGGGTTGACCAGCGCAAACTGCAGACTGGATTCCTGGGAGCCGAGGATGTGAGCAAATTGCAGCGGGCGCTTGGGGACCTGGTGGAGTCGCGAATTTTCATCGACGACACGGCCGGGATTTCGCTGGCCGAGATGCGCGCCAAGGCGCGGCGCCTGAAGCAGACGCACGGCGGCCTCGACCTGGTGGTGGTGGATTACCTGCAGTTGATGTCGGCGACGCTTCCGTCAGCGGGCGGCAAGCGTTATGAAAACCGCACCCAGGAAGTATCGGCGATTTCGCGCGGATTGAAGGCATTGGCCAAGGAACTCAATGTGCCGGTGGTGGCTTTGTCGCAGCTTTCGCGCGCCAGCGAGCGCCGCGGCGAAGACAAGCGGCCCCTGCTGAGCGACCTGCGCGAGTCGGGCTCCATCGAGCAGGACGCCGACGTGGTGGCCTTCATTCATCGCGAGGCCTACTACAACCGCGACGAGGAGATGGCCGAAGCCGATAAGGCGAAATCGGAAATTATTCTTTCCAAGCAGCGCAACGGCCCCACCGGCACGGTGTATCTCAACTTCATTTCCAAGTTCACGCGATTCGACAATCCGGACCAGGGGCACCAAAACGCGCAGTAGAACTCCAATCAACCAGGCTGAATCGAAGTCAGATGCGCGCGCAGTTTCTTCACCGGCATGACTGTGGCCTTATCGCAGCAAGAGTCATGCGATTCTCCTATCTCTGCACGCGATGCAGAACCACGGGAATGACGGCGGGAAGGCGCTGATTGGGATTGCGCGAAGGGTCTGACCCATCGGGCGGGGGTCCGATCGCAGGGCGCGGCCCGGCGGGCTCGGCCGGGTGCGGCATCTGCATGGCAGCGTCGGTGGTCCGCTGCAATTCCATGCGGTCGGCGTTGACGCTACCCGAGTAGGTGCTGTTGCCGACCTTGAAAGAGATGCTGCTTCCCTGCACTTTTCCCTCGGCGATTTGCGAGGGCACGTCGCTTCCTCCGAAGAAGCCGCCGGCGCCGGAGCCCTCGACCGTTCCGGTGAGATTGCCTCCGTCCTGGCGCATCGTAAAGAGCGAGTTGACATCGCCGGCAATCGCCGCCAGCCTGCCGGTCGCGCCAGACGCGGGCTGAGGGCGCCATAGACCCGTTACGCCTGAACCTGACGGAACTTCGCGCTCCCACACGGCTGCCTGAGGGCGGAGGGTTGCGGACCTTGCCGCAATGGTCACAGTCGCTGCGCCGAGACCAGGAGAGGAAGCCTCGACTGTAATGTCGCCGGCGCTTTTCTGCGCTTGCACGATTCCCATGCAGAGGCCGCAAAAAGCCTTGCGCGATGTGCCTTTGTCGGGTTCCTGGTTGGTGGGATCTCCATTGCCGGTGCCGATGAGTTTGCCCGCGCCGGAAACCTTGAACGCCACCGCGTTATCGGTGATGGGCACGACGCGGCCCTGCGCATCCTGCACCTCCACGGCGAACATGGCGACGTCTTCACCGTCGGCAGAGATCTCGTGCCGGTCGGCGGTCATCACCAGTTTTGCGGCCGGGCCGGTGGTCTCGCGCCGCGTTGTCAACGCCACTTCGTCGCCTTTGTAGCCGCGGGCTTCGATGGCGCCTGGCGCGTACTTCACATTCCAGGCGAGATGCGAATCCTTCTTCATTTCCCTGGCGCCGAGGCTTTGCCCGTTGAGGAAGAGCTCGACCTTGTCGAAATTCGAGTGGACCCACACCGCGATCTCCTGGCCCTCCATGCCCGGCCCAGTTCCAGTGCGGAAACAGGTGCAGCACCGGCTTGTCGGTCCACCAGGACTGGTAGTAGAAGAAGGTATCCTTGGGGAATCCGCACATGTCGATGAAGCCGTACTGCGAACTGATGTTGGGCCATTCGTTGGGCGAGGGCTCGCCGCGATAGTCGAAACCGGTCCACACAAAGCCTCCGGCCAGCCACGAACGCGAGTTGCAAAAGCTCCACCAACCCTCGGCGGAAGCGCGCCCGGTGGTGGTGTACGGATCGTAGGAGCCCACGTAGCCTTTTGAAGCGTCGGTGATGTAAATGCCGCGCGTGCACACCGCGCTTACGGTTTCGGTGCCGATGACCGGCTTTTCGGGATGGGCCTTGTGGTAGGCCTCGGCGCCGGGGTCCATGTAGTTGTAGCCCATCACGTCGCACTCAGCCAGGCCGCCTACACCGATGGCGCGAATGGGAGCAATGGACACCGGGCGGGAACCATCGAGTTCGTTGGCGAGGGCTTTCATCGCAGTAAGAATATGCAGACCCTTGTCGGTGTTTGCCTGCCCTTCTTCATTGCCCATGGACCACATGAAGACGCTGGGATGATTGCGATCGCGACGGACCAGGTCGGCGAATTGGTTGAGGCCTTCGGGACTCGACGACATCATGCGCGTCTCGTCGAATACCAGCATTCCCAACTGGTCGCAGGCGTCGAGCAGTTCCGCCGTGGGAGGATTGTGCGAAGTGCGAATTGCGTTGCAGCCCATCTCCTGCAATTTGCGCACGCGATAGGACTGCACCGAATCGGGCAGTGCTGCGCCGAGGCCGGCGTGGTCCTGGTGATTGCATGTGCCTTTCACTTTGACGGGCTTGCCGTTGAGGAAGAAGCCTTTGTCCGCGTCGAACCTGATGGTGCGAATGCCGAACGGCGTCTCATAGCGATCGACGAGCGAATCGCCGACCTGGACTTCGGTGACAAGCTTGTAGAGATTTCGCTCTTCGAGCGACCAGAGTTGGGGACGGCTCGCCTTCATCTCCTGCTTGCAGGTCTGCATAAACCCAGTTCGAATCGGCAGGGCGTCTGTGGCCGTTTTTCCGATCGTTTTACCCGATGGATCGACCACCGTCGATACAACGCGGGCATTCTGCGCGGTCTTGGCGTGGTTGTAGACTTCGGTGCGAATCGAGAGCGTCGCGTCGCCTGCGCGCATATCGGCCTGCACAAACGTTCCCCATTGATTCACGTGCACGGGATGCGTCTTCACCAGCCACACGTGCCGGTAGATGCCGGCGCCCTCGTAGAACCAGCCATCGCTCAGCGTCGCATCCACGCGCACCAGCAGCACATTGCGCCCGCCGGGGTTGGCGAAATCAGTCACGTCGAAACTGAATGGATCGTAGCCGCCGCTGTGGCGCCCGATGTAGAAGCCGTTGAAGACGACCATGGTCTCGCGATAGGAGCCGTCGAACTCGATGGTGATGCGTCTGCCGGCATCGGAAGCGGGCAGCTCGAACACGCGGCGATACCATCCGACACTGGTGGCAGGATATTTCCGGCCCAGCGGGTAGTAGCCTTTGCTCATCAGCTCGGGATCGTTTTGAAACGGCAGTTCGATGGCCCAGTCGTGGGGCAGATCGAGGGGCCGCCATTCGCTGTCGTCGAACGCGATATTGCCAGGCGCGAGAAAGCTGCCGGTCTTCTGGAAGTTGCCGGTGCGCCCGCTGCCATATCCGAAGTCCTGCGCCGCGTCGTTGGCGTGGCCAAAATGAAAGCGCCAGCCGAAGTCGAGGAGGAGACGCTCGCGGCCGCCTGCCGGACTGGAGTTCCCATTGCCCGGGTGAACCGGGGTCGCATCCTGCGCTGAGGCCTCGATTGCCGGGACCAGCGGACCCATGCCCTGCGCAGCGGCCACGGCCGCGGGCGCCAGCAGGCCGGTCTTGATCAGATCGCGACGTGAGAAGGATTTCATTTCGCCTCCGCCGATAAATCTAGCAAAGCGGCGGGGCGCCTGTCCGTTTAGTAACCCGCGGCTTTTCCATAGTGGCTGCGGTGATCCTGTCCGCCGAGGAGTTCGCCGGTTTCGGGATCGACAGCGATGCATTCGCCGTTGGACCAGTGGCCGTCCCTGACTTCGACCGTGTATCCCATCGCATGCAATTGCGCGATGGTCTGAGGAGAAAAGCCGGGTTCGAGATAGAGCTTGTCGGGAAGGTATTGGTGATGGAAACGCGGCGCATCCACAGCTTCCTGGATGTTGAGGC
The DNA here is from genome assembly GCA_963730805.1 of uncultured Acidobacteriota bacterium. Classification (GTDB taxonomy): domain Bacteria; phylum Acidobacteriota; class Terriglobia; order Terriglobales; family Acidobacteriaceae; genus Telmatobacter. The sequence goes on from CAVSTL010000011.1 coordinate 137,027, forward strand.
CTTCCTCGGCCGCGGAAAGGAATATGTTGGCGACGGTGGTGATGATGCGCGCTCCGCCCGGCGATCCGAGCACGTAGCGAAGCTTGCCGTTGTCGAGAACGATGGTGGGCGTCATGGCGCTCAGCGGCCGCTTTCCGGGAGCGATGGCGTCAGCAGGGCCCTGGATGAGCCCATAAAGATTGGGCACGCCCACTTTGGATGCAAAGTCGTCCATTTCATCATTGAGCAGGAATCCGAGCGAGCCCGCCGTGACATCCGACCCAAAACCGTTATTGAGGGTTGTGGTAACTGCCACCGCGTCGCCTTCGGCATCGACCACCGAATAGTGGGTGGTGTCCTGCGATTCGAAGCGCTTGCCCGCGGTCTTCGGCGCCGGCGGAAGAAACCCCTGGGGACGATGCAGGGAGGCGCTGGGGCTCACCTTGTGCAGGTCAATGCTGCGGCGCCACGCTTCGGCGTATTTCATCGCAGTAAGGTCGGCGACGGGCATCTTGTTGTAGTCGGGGTCGCCGAGATACTCGGCGCGGTCCATGTACGCGCGGCGATAGGCCTCAAGGATCAGGTGCATGGAATCCGCGGTGCGATCGCCCAGCTTGGCCAGGTCATAGCCTTCGAGGATGTTGAGTGCGCTCAACAGCACAATTCCTCCCGACGAAGGCGGGGGCGCGCTGATGACGGTGTATTGGTGAAACGTACCGAGGATGGGCTCTCGTTCGACGACGTTGTACTGGGCAAGATCTTCGAGGGTGAGCAGAGAACCGCCCTTCTTGAGATCGTCGACCAGTTCGCGCGCCATCTTGCCGTGATAAAAATCGCCGGGATCGGCCTCGATGCGCTGAAGGGTGCGCGCCAGTTCGGGCTGCTTGAACGTCTCTCCTTCCTTGTAGAAGCTTCCATCGCGCTGAAAAATGCGTTTGGAGTCGGCGAACTGCGAGAGGTCGGGGTCATGAAGTTCGCGGGCCTCTTCGGCAGTGAGTGGAAAGCCCTCGGAAGCAAGGCGGATGGCGGGCGCCATCACGCGCTTGAGGCCGAGCTTGCCGTATTTTTTTTCAGAATAGACAAGGCCTGCGACGGAGCCCGGCGTGGCGATGGAGCGATATCCCGTCAGGCTCGCATTGGGAATCACGTTGCCTTTGGGATCCTGGTACATGGTCTCGGTCGCCGCCAGGGGCGCCTTTTCGCGGAAGTCGATAAACGTCGTCTTGCCGTCGTGGGTGCGCAACAGCAAAAAGCCGCCGCCGCCGAGATTGCCGGCAACCGGATGCACAACGGCCAAGGCAAAGCCGGTGGCCACGGCCGCGTCTACTGCGTTGCCTCCTTCGCGCAGCACGCCGAGGCCCGCATCCGCGGCCAGGTGATGGACGCTCACCACCATTCCGTGCGCGGCCCTGGCGGGTTGCTCGCCGCGGTACGACAGCACATTCTTTGTGCCTTCCTGAGCGGGGGCGGCAGAGACGAGGCAAAGGATGGCAACAACAGCCAGGGCGAGGAAAGACGGCCGTCGATTCATAGGTGGTGACAGAATAACCGACTGCGATTCGACCATTGCCGGCTGAGGGCATCGGACTGGCACGTTTCCGACCGAATGAACTAGAGTGGTGAGGTTTGCCGATCACACTGAGTCATGGAAAATCGCGCCATCGCGCGGAATTGCGGAAGGAATCATGAGCGGAAAGCCAGTTCTATCTATCGCGTTGGTTGTCACCTGTATTGTTTGCCTTTCAAACCAGAGCTTTGGACAGGGTGCCGGCGGGGCGCTGGGGATCTTTGAATCGCAATCGGACGTGGGCAGTGTTACGCCTCCGGGCAAGATGACCTATGACGCCGCGAGCCGTGTCTATACCATCGAATCGGCTGGAGCCAATCTGTGGGCGGCCGAAGACGGCTTTCATTTCGCATGGAAGAAGATGTCGGGCGAAGTGTCTCTGACTGCCGATCTGAGCTTCCCGCTTAGTCCGGCCGGCGCGAGCCCGCATCGCAAGGCGCTGCTGATGTTCCGCCAGACGCTCGATCCCGACAGCATGTATGCCGACGCGGCCATCCACGGCAACGGTGAAACCGCGCTGCAATATCGCCATAGCAAAGGCGACACCACCCAGGACATAGCTTTCAACAGCGGCGCTCCGAAGACGCTGCGGCTGGAGAAGCGCGGCGACACCATCACCCTGTTCATCAGCCAGACTGGCGAACCGCTGCACCAGGCGGGCGCATCGATCAAGCTTCATTTCGACGAGCCATTCTATGCCGGTATCGGGGTGTGCGCGCACAACAAGGATGCGGTGGAGCGCGCCGACCTTCGCCAACGTCGAGTTGAAGCCGCTCGCGCCGCCCAGCGCCGCAGCAAAACTTTCGCAGTACAGCACGCTCCAAACCATCGCGATCGACAACAACGCGCGCATGGCCATGGTGGTGCTGACCGAACGCAGCCGCATCGAGGCGCCCAACTGGACCCGCGACGGTAAAGCGCTGATCTTTACCCGAGATGGCCGGCTCTGGACGATTCCGGCGGCAGGAGGCCAGGCCACTGCGATCGACGTCGGCGACTTGAAGAATTGCGGGGGCAGCCACGGCCTTTCCCCCGACGGCAAGTGGCTGGCCATGACCTGTGTGTCGCCGGCACATCCGGAGCCGCGCGTCTACATCGCTCCCTCCGGCGGCGGCACGCCGCGCATGGTCACGGAGAATCCCATGTCGTGGTTCCATAGCTGGTCGCCGGATGGCAAGACCATCGCGTTCGCACGCCCCAGTCATGGCTCAGGAAATATCTATGCGATCCCGGTCGATGGCGGCCCGGAGACCGCGCTTACCACCGGCACCGGGATCAGCGATGATCCCGACTACTCGCCCGACGGCAAGTACATCTACTTCAACTCTGACCGTTCGGGGGGGATGGAGATCTGGCGCATGCTCGCCGACGGGAGCAAGCCCGAACAAGTGACTTTCGACGGATTGAACAGCTGGACGCCGCATCCTTCGCCGGACGGGACCTCGATTCTGATTCTCTCTTATGGGAAAGGTGTCACGGGGCATCCGGCGGACAAGGACGTGATGCTTCGGATTCTGAACGCAAGCGACGGGAAAATTCGGGACCTGGTGGGCATCGTGGGCGGATCAGGCAGCGACAACGTGCCTAACTGGTCGCCCGACGGCAAGCACTTTGCGTTTGTCAGCTATCAGATGATTCCGGTAGGGGAAACGGCTTCAACACAGTGATCGGATCAGATCAGATTATTGTGGGTGATCAGAATGTCTTTGCGAATTCCTGTCCAGCAGGGCGGCGACGGCACGGTTGTGATGTTCTTCCGTGTACCAGGCGGGAGCATAGTCTTCGAGAAGCAGAAAGAGTTCTTCGAGGACGGCCAGGGGGGTGGGTGCGCTACGGTGCGCCATGGTGTTTTCGAGATCGCGCGCTGACGGGCTGGCGATTTCCAAATGGTTAACGTTCATCGGCACCTCCGGAAAAACAACTCGATCAGGCGAATACATAACCGCGACGGTCAGGAAGCGGTAACTGCCCCTGAAACTTGAGAAAACCAAGTAAATCCGAAATGCCGCATTCCCGATTCCTCACGAGTTTGACGTTTCGGGAGAAGAACTGTCGTTTATACGACACAAATCCACTGGGTTTTTGACTACCCGGAAGAATTGATGAGGATTTATCGAAATGGGTTGTAATGGTGGTAAATGAATTTTCGTTTCGCGTCGGCGGGTGAAGGCAGGCCCGCGGGGGCGCGGGCCTGGCAACTTCAAACGGTCCCCGGATCGACAAAGGTTCCGGGGTTACAGCACCGCGTTCCGGGCGATCACCTCGCGGTACCACTCAGCGCTCAGCTTGGGAGTACGCTTCTGTGTCTTGAAGTCGACGTAGTGAATGCCGAACCGCTTGCTGTATCCGTCGGCCCACTCGAAGTTATCGAGCAGGCTCCACAGGAAGTAGCCCTTCACGGGGTAACCCTCGGCGGCGGCGCGGTGGAGCTGGGTGAGGTGGTTGCGAAGATACATCAGGCGGTCGACGTCGTCCACGCGGCCTGCCGGAGTCAGCACATCGTCAGACGAGCAGCCGTTCTCAGTAATGTAGATGGCCGGAACCTTCCAGAGATCGACGACATTGCGGACGCCCCAATAGAGGCACTCGGGCGCCAGCTGAATCCACGGCGAGGCCATGTGCGGCTGCGACGCCGGGAACTGCACGATCGCGAAGCCCTCCCTGGAATCGTCGGCGCGCACAAACATGGGGGTGTAGATGTTGAGGCCCACAAAATCGAGCGGGCTGGAGATCGCCTTGAAGTCGCCTGGTTCCACCTGCGGCGCGTTGGGGCCTTCGTGTTCGAGGTAGGCATCGATGTATTTGCCTTCCATTAACGCGGTCAGGTACGGCGCGTTGCCCAGGCGGGTGGCCCGGTGCGCGGCTTCGATGTGTTCCCTGGTCTCCATGATCGGCACGTAGACGTTGGCGTTTTCCGCCAGCCCCACTTGCGTGCCCGCGGGGGTGTTGGCGCGGATCGCCTGCACCGCCAGTCCGTGCGCCAGAATGGCGTGATGCCGCACCTGGTTGGCCGGTGCCGCGGCCAATTTCATGCCGGGCGCGAACCTGCCCTCGCGATACCCGAGATCGGTAAAGCAAACGAACTCGTTGGTGGTCATCCAGTGCTTGACGCGGTCGCCGAGGTGCCTGGTCACAAAGGCCGCGTACTCGCCAAAAGCTTTCGAGGTGTCGCGCGACTGCCATCCACCCTGCAGACCCGCGGGCGTATCCCAATGAAAGAGCGTGATGTAGGGCGTGATGTTGTTGGCCAGTAACTCGTCCACAACGCGGCTATAGTAGTCGAGGCCTTTCTGATTGACTTCGCCCTTGCCGCTGGGGAAGACCCGGGACCAGGACATTGACATGCGATAGGCGCCCACACCCAGGTTCTTGAGCAGCTTCACGTCTTCCTTGTAGAGGTGGTAGGAGTCGTCGGCTACATCGCCGGTATCGCCTTCGTGGGTCTTCCCCGCGGTGTGGGAAAACACATCCCAGGTAGAAGGACCGCGCCCGTCATCCCTGGCGCCGCCTTCGATCTGGTAGGCCGCGGTAGCACAGCCCCAGACAAACCCTTTGGGATAGCGCAGTTCGGCGGCCTCCGGATGCGGCTGACCGAATGCCATCTTTGGAAACGAGAGGCCCGAAAATGCGGCGGCCGCCGAGGCGGCCACAGTCTTGCCGAACACGCGGCGTGTGATGCCCTTCATAACTGCTTCCCTTCTCGAAAACAACATGATTGCTTGAACAAAAACGTTTTAGCAGAGTCAGTTCACGAATGGCAAGCAGGAAACCGCGAAGGCCGGGCGTGGTACGTATAATCGGGCGGGACAGGAAAGCCGGCGTGAAAGCACTGATTCTCGGAGTCATCGTATCCCTATTTGGCCTGGCCGGTCCGGCCACGGAATCGCAGACTCCGGCGACCTGGAAACACCTCTCCTCGGCGGCGGGGGACCTGCCCGTTCCCAATCGAGGGACGGAGCAGACCTCGATCACCATTGGCGACTTCGGGCATGACGGGCATCCCGGTTTCGTGCTCACCGAGCGCACCGCTCCCGATTCGGTCGTACTCTACCGCCGCATCGGGTCGGCATGGAAGCGTTTTGTAATCGAGCCGGAACCGCTGCATATCGAGGCCGGCGGGATTGCCATGGACGTAGACGGAGACGGCAATCTGGACTACATTGCCGCCGGCGACTGGAAGCGCAACGAGATCTGGTGGTGGCGCAATCCGTATCCCAACCTGGATCAGGGCTGGGAACGGCATACCATCAAGCGCTCCGGGGCTCCCAAACACCACGACCAGGTCGCGGCCGACCTCGATGGCTGCGGCAAGCCCGAAGTGGTGTTCTGGAACCAGGACGCACATGGACTGTTTGTCGCCAAGGCGCCCGCCGATCCGCTCCGTGCCGAGGAGTGGCCCATCACGCAGGTCTACCACTACGGCACCGACAGCCAGACCGAGCAGTTGGGCAAGTCCCCGGCGTGGAAGGGCGTCAACGAGCACGAGGGACTGGCAATCTTCGACATCGACGGCGATGGCAAGCCGGACATTGTGGGCGGCGGGCGCTGGTTCCGGAACCTGGGTGATCTCAAGTTCGAGGAAAACCTGGTCGACCCGCGCTATGCGTTTTCGCGGGCGGCGGCCGGCCGCCTGATCAAGGGCAGCGCCCGGCCGCAGGTGGTGTTGGTTGTGGGAGACGGGGACGGCCCGCTGAATATGTATGAGTGGGTGCAGGGCACCTGGGTGGCGCACAAGATTGCCGATATTCATTTCGGCCACAGCCTGCAGATTGCCGATTTCGACGGGGACGGCAACCTCGACATCTTTGTGGGCGAGCAGCGGCTGGACGGCGCGAATCCCGAGTCGAAGGCATGGATCTTCTACGGCGACGGCAAGGGCAACTTCAAGGCGACCTGGTTCGCGCAGGGGCTGGATTTCCACGAGGCCAAAGCGGTCGATCTCGATGGCGACGGGCGGCCCGACATTGTTTCCAAACCCTATAATTTCGGCTCGCCGGGGGTGGACGTCTTTATGAATCAGGGTGCGAAAGGCGGCCCCCAAAGATGAACAGACGACAGTTCGCGGCGAAACTTGCCGCCTTAACCGGCCTGGCCGCACTGGCGGACGCACGCGGGTTGCAGGCACCGGCGCCCGACCAGTCGTTTGACGTTGGACTGGAGTTGTACAGCCTGCGCCGCGAATTGGCAGCGGACCTGCCCGGCACGCTCAACCGCGTGCAAGAGATGGGATTCCGGGAAGTCGAGGTCCCCGGTTACTACGGTCTGACGGTGGCAGAGTTTCGCAAGGCGCTTGACCGGGCGGCGCTGCGAGCCACAGCCCTGGTTGCGCAATGGGACGTGCTGGAAAAGGGCATTTCCTCGATTGCAAACGATATGGATATCCTGGGAGCAGGCTGGGCCATTCTGCCCTGGATCCCGCATGGGGACCGATTCGAACGCAGCGATGCGCTGGATGCGGCGAAACGCATGAATGGGTGGGCCGCGGATCTCGAAAAGGCCGGTTACCACTTCGCGTATCATCCTCACGGTTACGAGTTCCAACCTGCGCCGGAGGGAACACTGTTCGACGTGCTGGCGGCAAAGACCGATGCCACGGTGAGCCTTGAGATGGATACATTCTGGATCGCGTGGCCCGGCCAGGATTGCGTGCGCCTGCTGAACAAGTATCCGCATCGCTTCCGTCTTCTCCATCTCAAAGATTTGAAGAAAGGGGCCGCTGGCAATCTCTCCGGAGCCGCGCCCGAGGAAGACAGCGTTGCCCTTGGCGACGGCGCTATCGCATGGGCGGATGTCCTGAGCGCCGCTCGCCGGCAAGGCTGCGAGAAGTACTACATCGAGGATGAAAGTCCTGACGCGGCAAAGCAGATTCCGCGCAGTCTTGCATTCCTCGGCTCATTGCGATTCTGAACTAACGACAGCTCACGGCTTGTCCTTCTTTTCCGGCTGCGCTATCGGCGTGAGCGCGGCGGGGAGAGGATCGCCCCAGATGTAGTGGTTGAACCAGTTTTCGTTCTCCTCCATCACTGCCCGCTGCTGCTTTGGCTTGTTAATAGGGTGGCCGAAACCGTCGTAGACCACCATCTTCACAGGCACGCCGCGGTCTTCAAGGGCTTGGCGCAGTTCGTATGCGTTGGCGATAGGGACGCGCCGGTCGGCGCTGCCATGCTGAATGAGCGTTGGAGTTTTGGCCTTGGCGATGTAGTGGATGGGCGAGGTCTTCTCGTAGATTGCCGCATCCTCCCAGGGGTTGGCATGCAGATACTGCGGCGTAAATGGGGTGATGTCGGTGTTGACGTAGTAGGTCATCCAGTCGGAGATGCCGGCGCCCACCGACACCGCTTTGAAGCGGTCGCTCGACGCGGTGATAAACGCGGAGATATAGCCGCCTTCACTCCACCCCATCGCGCCGACGCGGTCCTTGTCGACGAAACCCTGCGCGATGAGGGAGTCGACGCCCGAGATCACATCGGCATAGTCGCCCACGCCAAGGTTGCGCACATTGAGCGAGCGGAACGCCTCTCCATATCCGGCGGAACCGCGGTAGTTGGGACGCAGGACCAGAGCACCGCGCGCCACGAAGCGCTCCATCGGGTAATAGCGGTCGGCGGAGATGGACGGCATATCAATGCCGGTGGGGCCGCCGTGAATGACTACCAGGAGCGGATATTCTTTGGAAGGGTCGAAGTCCGCGGGCTTCAGCAGCACACCTTCAATCTCGGCGCCGTCACTGGATTTCCAGCGGACCACTTCGCGTCGGGCGAGCGTGAAGCCACTGAGTTGATCGGCGGCATGGGTCAACTGCAGGGGTGCGGGCGAGGACAGAGACGAAGAAAAGATTTCGCCGAACTGGTTTTGTCCGGCGCCGCGATAAGCTATCTGCTTGCAGTCGGCCGAGAATGAGAATCCTCCGGCGATGGTGCTTCCCGGCATGGCGATCGGCTTTACCGCCCTGGTGGCGGGATCGAGCAGAAACAGCGAGGATGCGGTTTTCTGGAGCGCAGTGAAGTAGATGCCTTCGGGCGCCCAGCGCAACAGGCTGGGATCTTCGTCGAAGGCGGAGGTAAGCACCTGGGGGGTGCCGCCCTCGCTCGGAACTACCGCAATGTGCCCGTTGGTGTAGAAGAAATACTTGTTGCCACCCGAAGTTTCGTAAGCGATCCGCTTTCCGTCTGGCGACCAGTGGGGAGCCGAGTCAGGACCCGGGGTATCCACGATCTTTTTGACGGCGGCATCGGCAACGGTGACGGTGTAGATGTCGGCGCTGAAGCTCGAGATCAGGTCGGGATCGCGCTGCGCGCTGAAAGCGATGCGCGCGCCATCGGGCGAGAACGAAAACTCGCCGCTAACACTGAAATCATCGCCCTTGGTGAGCAGCCTGGGCTCTTCGAGTTTGGGGACGCGGCCCGACTCGCCGGGCAGGGGCGCTTCCACCAGCCACAGGTGCGCCATCTGGTAGTCGCCGTGAATCACCTTGTAGTCGCCGAAGGTTTCTTTTCGGTCCTTCATGGCCTTGGTGTCGGGGCCCTGGGCGGCGATGGCGATGTGTTTCGAATCGGGGGCCCACTCGAAGGAGTTGACGCCGTTCTCCATTTTGGTAATCTGCTGCGCCTCTCCGCCATCGGAGGGCATCAGGTAAAGCTGCTTCTTGCCGGCGGGCGATTCCTTCAATGATCCCGGCCGGTCGGAGAGAAATGCGATCCATTTCCCATCCGCGGACCAGGCGGCATCGCTGCTCGAATTGCCCCGCAAGCTGAGCGGCCGTGGGGTGCCGGCGGCCACATCGGCGATCCATAACTCGGTGTCAAACGCATTTGTCTCCCAATTCGTCCGGGTCTGTTCGTAGATGACGCGCTTGCCGTCGGGCGAGATCCTGGGCGAGCTTACACTCATGGTTTCGAGAGACTGGTCGATGGTGGGGGTTTTGGCCGGAGTCTGCGCCGATGCGGCCGCTGAAAGCGAAAGCACAAACGCGGCAGAGAGGGCCAAGGGAAAACAGCGCATGGGAAGCTCCTTCACAGTGTTTGCGAAGAGTATACGTGCCTGCGGCGGAGAGCCCGGATCCGGCTGGGCAGGGATGGATTGATTCGGTATTAAGCCAAAACCAGTGCGAATGGACTAGACTTGCTTCCGTCCGGGGAGGTGCTTGATGGTACACCGCAAGATCCTTGCATTTTCTTTCCTACTGGCATTCAGCGTGACCGCCGCCGCGAAGGACAAGAAGAAAATCGTGCTGCCGACGGACATTCTTGAGGCAAGGACGGTGCTGGTCGTCATCGATCCCGATGCCGGTATAGCCCTGGACGCCCCGAACGCGAACCGCACCGCGCGGGACGCGGTAGAGAGAGCCCTGATGAACTGGGGCCGTTTCAGGCTGGCAGGCGATGTTGCCAGCGCTGACCTGATCATCTCGATTCGCAAGGGCAACGGAAAAATGGCCCAGCCGACGATCGGCGGCATTCCCAACAACCGACGCCCGGGCGTCTACCAACCTGCAGATTCAGGACCGGCAGACGCCAGCCGTGGAACGCCAACAATTGCCGGGGATCCGACCAGGCCCCAAGCCCCCGATCCCCATCCGCAGGTCGAAGTTGGACCGACGGAAGACATGTTTGTGGTCTATCGCGGGAAGCGCGACGATGCGCTCGATTATCCGGCGGTGTGGCGGTACAGCGCGAAAGATTCGCTTCGATCTCCCAGTGCTCCGGCGGTCGATGAGTTTCGAAAGGCAATCGTCGAAGCGGAGAAACAGCAGGCCGCCAACCCGTGAGTTCGTACTGATTCTTCGCAGCAGAGAGCCGTCGAAGACGGACATCCGAATCGGCTTAAGGGTGAAAGCGCCGAAGCAAAATCTGGGCAACGACCGAATATCCCTTTCTGTGTCTGCCAATGTTCCGTTCCAGCATTGTTTTCCGCAGATAAGTTCCCACAAGGTTGCCGCCGCACGCCCGACATTTGCGGCGGCTCCTACGACCATGGCCGTCTGACCCGCTTTGATTCCGTAGCTTCGGTTCGCGGGGGCTATGCCAGGGTTGGTGGTTGTTTTCGCAGCCTTCGCTCAATCGCTCGGGATGCGAGTAAGGGGATTCGGTGGGGTGTGCGATATACTGGCCCGTCACTCGCAACGGGGAGAAAAGTGGATGTCTGAGAAAACGTTTGCTCGCTTTGCCGTGCTGGTCAGCGTGCTACTGTCTGCAACAACCTTCGCCGTTCCCCAGGCGCCCGTCGCACACCTAGCCATTCAAGCCGATCAGCAGGCGGCGCCGGTCAGTCCCACGCTTTATGGATTGATGACCGAGGAGATCAACTTCTCATATGACGGCGGGCTTTATGCCGAGATGGTGCGCAACCGTACCTTCCACGCTGACTGGAGCGGAATCCTTTACTGGTATCTCGTTGAGAAGGGCGACGCCGCGGCGAAGATAGGCCTCGACAAGGAGACCGGCCCCAGCGAGGCCCTGAAGACCAGCCTTCGCATCGACGTGGAAAAGGCCGGGGCAGGCAACGAAGCGGGGGTACTCAATGTGGGCTACTGGGGCATGGCGGTGCGCCCGAACACGGAGTACAAGGGCTCGTTCTACGCCAAGGCGGGCGGGGGCGACATCGGGCCGATCACGGTGAGCCTGGTCGGCGACCAGAGCGGCAAGGCTGAGGCAAGCGCGACAGTGACGGGCGTGGGCACAGAGTGGAAGCAGTACCGGTTCGCTCTCAAGACCGGGGTGGCGCCGGTATCGGCGGCCAATCATCTGACGCTGACGGTGGCGCATACGGGAACGCTGTGGCTGAACCTGGTGTCGCTGTTTCCGCCCACCTATCACAATCGGCCGAACGGATTTCGCGTTGACCTGATGGAGAAGATGGCGGCGATGCACCCCGCGTTTCTGCGGTTCCCGGGCGGAAACTATCTCGAGGGCAACCACATCAACGAGCACTTCGACTGGAAGAAGACGATCGGGCCGCTGGTGGACCGACCCGGGCACCCCAGCCCGTGGGGTTATGAATCCACCGACGGCATGGGACTGCTCGAATTCCTGGGCTGGTGCGAAGACCTGAAGATGAACCCGGTGCTGGCGGTGTATGCCGGCTATTCGCTGGCGGGCGAGCATGTGAATCCCGGCGCGGACCTCGAGCCGTATGTCCAGGACGCTATGGATGAACTTGAATATGTGACCGGAGGAACGGACACGAAGTGGGGGGCGGAGCGCGCCAAAGATGGACATCCGGAGCCGTTCAAGCTGAACTATGTCGAGATCGGCAACGAAGAGTGGTTTGACCGCTCGGGCAGCTACGAGGAGCGCTACGCGCAGTTCGCCAAAGCTATCAGGGCGAAGTATCCAGATCTCAAATTGATCGCGACCGCGCCGGTGAAGAACGCAAAGCCGGATGTGCTGGACGAACACTACTACGTTCGCGCCACGCAGAATTTCCGCGACGCGGGCCACTACGACACCGCGGCCCGCAATGAGGCTCCAACGCAGCATTGGGACAACGGCGGCCACTTTGACAAGGTCGATCGCAACGGGCCGAAGATCTTCGTGGGCGAGTGGGCGACGCGCGAGGGAGCCCCCACGCCGGACATGGGCGCGGCGCTGGGCGACGCGGCGTGGATGACCGGCCTGGAGCGCAACAGCGACCTGGTGGTGATGGCTTCGTATGCGCCGCTGCTGGTGAATGTGAATCCTGGCGGCATGCAGTGGGAGACGGATCTGATCGGTTACGACGCGGTAAAAAGCTACGGATCGCCGGCGTACTACGCTCAGGTGATGTTTGGCTCCTATCTCGGCGATCACACGCTGGCATCGCACGTTGACCAGGCAGGTCGCAAATTGTTCTATTCGATCACCGGCAGCGCCGCGAAGAAGCGCCTCTACCTGAAACTGGTCAACGGAGAGTCGGCACCGCAGCCGATGGACATTGAAATCACCGGAGCGAAGGTCGCGCCGACGGCGAAGGTTGTGACCCTGAGCGCGCACGACACGCAAGCCACCAACACCATGGAGCATCCGGATCAGATTGTGCCGGTCGAAAGCGCCATGCATAACGTGAGCGGGCACGTGCATCACGTGTTGCCGGGGTATTCGATCGAGGTGATCGAGTTCGAAGAGCAGTAGGCAATGGACTCGATTTTGAGACTTAGTGCTGCGCGGCCCAGGCCAGTCCATCGGGATTTCCCCCGGCTTCGATGTGGCCGGAGATCGAGAGCGTCTTGAGATCGATGACGGCCACATAGGCGTCTCCGGAGCAGGCGACAAAGGCACGCGCTCCGCCGGGCTCCATCAACACTCCGCCCGAGCCGTGGCCGATGGTCAGCCGCTTGACTTCTTTCTGGGAGGCGACGTCGAAGATGACCAGTTCGGGTCCGGCGGAGATCAGGGCGAGCCGGTTATCGAGCGTGAACTTAAGCCGGTTTGCGCCGCGCGCGTTCGCCGGCAGTGTAGCGGTCACTTTTTTGGCGTCAATATCGATGACGGAAATCGTGCCGTCCTGGGCGTTGGCGACCCAGACCTGCTTGCCATCCGATGCAACATCGAAACCCTCGGAGCCACGCCCGACCTGGACGACTGTTTCATTCCAATCGCCGCCGGGGGGCCCGGGAGGCGGGCCACCGGGACGACCCGGCGCTCCAGGTGGTTGACTGGCCAACGGGGTTCCGGGCGGAGGGCCCGGCGGCATCCCCGCCGGACCTTCCGTTTTGTCGAGAATCGTCACGGTAGCCGAACTTACGTTGGTGGTGAGAATTCGCTTCGCGCCGGGGAAGACGTAGATCATGTGGGTGCGGTTCTGGCCGGTACCCATCACCCAGTCAATCTTGTCGGTGGCGGGATCGTAGCTGCCGATGACTTTGGCGGCTTCGGCGGTGAACCAGAGTTTGTCGTCTACGAAATGAAGTCCGTGGGGACCGCGCAACGGCCCCAGATCGATGACGGATTTCTGTTTCTGGGCGATGAGATCGATGGCGGTCAGGGTGTGGAATCGTCCGAAACCGTAGTTGGAAACGTAGGCGGTGCGACCATCGGCAGAGGCGACAACTTCATGCGGATCCTCGCCGACGGGAATGCGCGCAAGCACGCCCAGCGATGTCGGATCGACGATGGCAAGCGTGTGGTCCTGCTTGGAGAGAACGAGGAGCGCGCTTGAGGGCGTGGACTGCGGGGCTGCGGAGATTGCCAGTGCGGCGAGGAGAATTGCCGACAGGAAGTGGCCGGGCAACGGACGGGACATGGGGTGCCTCCGCAGACAGACTAATCGAACAAGGTCGCCAAGTTCGTTCGGAAGCAGAGGGACCGAAGATTTGAAGTTGGCCCTCGAAACCAGACGAAGTCGCCCAGGGGGTGTCGGTTCGCGGAAGCTAGACGAACAGGTCTTTGTCTTCGACGATTTCCATTGGTCGCGACGCGCGCCGCGGGGCGCGGTGCGGAGTACCGCCGCGCAGAGTTTCAATTACCGCCTTGGCGGCAGCGAAAATCCCATTCACCTGGCGAATGGGGAGATTCACGGCCTCATTGAGGAAACCTCCAAAACGGTCCAGCCCGTTGAGGACCGAGGTGGTCATGTTGTCGACCCGGTCCACCTGCTGGCGCGCCTTTTGCGCGACTTCATCCACCGAGACCTGCAATCTGTTGGCTTCGGCGTGAATGTCGCTCGCCATATTCGCGAGCTCGGACGCGGCGGATTCGAGATGCGGCCGAATGCCCTTGACCATAGATTGCGTGGACGACACCAGTTCATTCGCGGTGTCGATAAGCTTGCTCGACCCGTCGATAATCGGCGTCAGCTTGACGCGGTATTCGTCGGCCTGCTCTTTTCCGATTTGCACTGCTTTGCGCACCGTCAGAAAGATCCCAAGGAGCACACCAGCCTGCAGCAGCACCGCAATCGCGGTGATGCCGATAAAAATCATCAAAAGTGTTTCTGAGTTCGCCATTTTATTCTCACGTAGGACTCTCCCGGGTTGACTTTCTGGGGTGATTAGCCGGGCCTTTAAGCACACCGGCCGGGACCGAACTTAGCGTTGCGGCTCCCGGCCCGATGGCGGAATCAACATCTGCTGCCGTCACGGAGATGTGGCCCGCGAGACAGGCTGTACGCGATTTAGTTGGAACCCGGGGTCGTGGTGGTGGCGCCGGCAGGGGCAGTTGATCCGGCGGTCATGTTGGAGGGATTCGCGGCACTGCCAGACTTGTAGGCCTGCCGTCCTGCATCCACGGCAGCGGCGACGCGTGTTCCCTGTTCCCCTACGAGGCTTTTGCCGCGCTCGACGAAATCCTCCCACTGAGCCCTTCCGCGATCGACCGCTTCGCGGCCCTTGTCGACATATTCGCCAACCTGTTCTTTGCTGCGATCGACGATGGTTCCAACCTGTTCCGCTACCTGTTTTCCGCGGTTGCGCAGATATTCAGAGCCTTCGCGGGCGCTGTTAGCAAGATCGTCCCGGGTTTCACGTCCACTTTTGGGAGCATATAAAATGCCGGCCAGCGCACCTACGCCCAAACCTGCCAAAAACCACCCAAGTCCATTGATTCCGTTGTCTTCTGCCATAACAAAATCTCTCCCTTCGCTATGCCCGATGAATGCCTGAGCCTATCAAAGTACTCCATCATACCGCAAACCGCGGACGGGTTAGGACTCGAGCAAAAGTATGCGGCAGACGCCCTCGGGCCGGATTGCGTCCTGTCATACCTTCTGGGCATTGGACGCAGCCTGGCAAAGAGGAGTTGTAAAGGACCCGATAACTAAAGATAGCGACGCGGATGACAGCCTGGGAAGAAAGAGTCGGTGGAGAGAGTAGATAAGTGTCGGACTTACTGAACTCGCCGTAGATGAGATTTCCGGTGGCTGAGATTCGGTGGCCGCCTGTCCGAGCGACCGGCCACCCCAGCGACGAAAACCCGTCGCTGGGGATCCCGGTAAGTGGCGATGGCAGGGCACGGGACGTCTAATGGAATCCCGGGGCTCTGATCGAAACACGAGGACCCAGTTTCTGGTCAGAACTCGGCGCGAACCGATATCTGTCCGGTGCGGGCTCCGCCGAAATCCGAGCCGATGCTGCTACTCACGATGCCTACGTCCCCCGAGCTCAGATCGGTATACGGATCGCCGAGGTTGATGTGGTTGAGAACGTTGGTGAACGTTCCTTCTGCCTTGAGCTTCACGCGTTCGGTGATGGAGAAGGTTTTGTTGAGACCGGCGGAGAGGTTGAAGAGTCCGGGCCCTTCCATTACGCCGTTGGGCGAGTTGCCAAAACGGCCGATGGGCAGCGGATGCGGTCCCGATCCGCTGCCGGTGAGACAGGGATTGCCGGCGGTCCAGGTGTTGTCGCCGGGGCAGGCAAACGCGGCGGTATTGATCCAGTTGAGCCGGCCCTTGTTATGCGGACTGGTGCTGGCGCCGCTAACTCGGTCGGCATACTGGTTACGGTGACCGGGATCCCAACCCGCCGCGGTAGTCGTCAAACCAGAACCAGTGCCGGAAGGATCTTCCTCGCCGCTGGGGAAGTAGGGAGTGATGTAGGCGCCAGTCTGCGTGGTGAGAATCGCGGAAAGCCGCCAGCCTCCGATGGCGGAGTCGGCCAGGCGCGACATGTTGGCGCCAACCAGGCGGCCGCGCCCGACGGGCAGGTCGAAAAGGCCGGTGGTGTTCCAGCGCAAACGGCGGGTGCCATAGACGTGGCCGTAGTCGGCCTTGCGGCTCAGAATGGAGGTGGCGCGATTGCCGCCGCCTTCGCCGCCGAAGCCGACGTTAGCCGGACCCGTATTGTCGGCCATGGCGTTGGCATAGGTGAAGGTGGAGTGGAATTCCATTCCGCCCTGCATGCGGTGATCGCCTTCAAGCTGGAAGGACTGGTAGCTGGAGTTGGCGCCGGTGGCGCGGGTGTTGATGCGGCCCCAATTGGGGAAGAGGCGCGCGGTGAAGGGCTGGTCGAACGCCGAAACGGTCGAGGAGAACGGCAGCGTGTTTTCGTCCGGAGCCCACACCAGCTGGCGCGTCTCCGAGCCGATATACGATGCCCGCACGCCGTAGCCTGAGCCCAGATCGTGATCGAGTGAGAGCGACCACTGCTCGGTGTAGGGATCCTTCCAGTTCACGCTGTTGGCCGTACCGAAGTAGTCGGTGCCATACCCTCCCACTCCGGCGGAGCCGCCCGAGCCAGCGTAAATCTGCGGCCACTGGAAACCGATAGCGTGGGTGGTTGGATCGTAGCTGTTCGTGAATGCCTGCGTCTGCGCCTGCACGGTTCCGGTGAGCGAGTAGAAGCTGGAACCGAGCATGTTGATCTGATAGAGCCCGAAGCCCCCGCGAATTGCCCATTTGTCGTTGGCCAGGGGGCGATAGGCGAAGCCGAACCGGGGCATGAAGCGCAGGTGCGGATACTTCTTCAGTCCCGACGGGAATCCCGCAGTGCTGTTGCCCTGGACAGGCATGCACGGCGCGCCGTTCACCGTGGCGTTGTTGGTAGCATTTACGCCATCCGGATCACAGGCGTTGGCGCTGGCCAGGTAGCTTTGCGCCAGGAGAGCCTGTTTGCCCTGGGGATAGATCACGCGCCCCGACAGCGCCGTGGTGGGATCGAAATTGCCGATGTCGCCGTAGCGATCGTAATAGCCGGGGTGCAATTCATACCGCAGTCCATAGGAGAGCGTCAGCTTGGGATTAATCCGCCACTCATCCTGGCCAAAGAAGTGATAGTGGCCGGAGAGCCCGTCGTTGTCCTGGCGCACCACATCGTAAAAGCTGGCGTTGGGAATCCCCAGCAGGAAGTCGGCGAAGTCCACTCCGGTGAACAGTCCAATGCTCCCCTTGGTGTTGAAGTAGTAGGTCCCGTAATTGTCGGAGCCGTTGAATCCGAGCGTAGTGATGGCTTCGAGGGTCTGGATGTTCAGGCCGAATTTCATGGTGTGCCGGCCCCTGGTCCAGATCAGGGTGTCGGAGTAGTCGTTGGTGAGGGACCGGCTCAGCCCGGTCAAACGGTCGGCCGTCAGACCCTGGATGTGGTTGAAGTCCATCTCCGGAATGCCGTTGTAGAACAGGTTCTGTAAACCCTGCCAGCCCTGGGAAGTGGTCCAGGCCTTGCCGTCAAAGCTGTCGGTGGCGCCCGAGGTGAACCGCGTAAACCCGAAGCCGCCTTCGTTGATCAGGTTGGGCGTAAGCGACCAGTTGGTGTCGATTTTCAGGGCCCGATTCTGGCTGTTGTTCTGCTGGGAAGGAACCAGGAGGATTTCGTGCTGGTTGACGGGGAAGTTCTTCCATGTGAACTTGCCCCAGACAAGGAATTTCTGGTTGGAGCCGAAGTACTGGTCGCCGCGCACGTCGAATTGGTTGGAGCGGCCGCTCTCATCCACCTTCCCCTGCCAGTTAGGATTGCCGTCGTCGGTGTAATCCGCCGGATTGCCAATGTTGGGATCAGGGTAAAACTGCTTCAGCGTATTGGCGGCAATCTGGCTGATGCCTGCGTCGATCTTGTTACCCGCGTAAGGCAAGCCCGTCGTGGGGTTCCGCAGCGCGGTAAAGCCCTCCGAGTTGTAGTTCGAGAAATCGCCCTGCTTCATCAGCGTGCTGGGAACCGTCTCAAACAGCGTGCCTTGCGCCGGATGCCGCCAGCCTTCATACGCCCCGAAGAAGAAGCTCCTGTTGTGTCCGTTGTAGAGGTGCGGGAAAACCACTGGCCCACCCGCCGAAGCGCCGAACGTCTTGCCGGTTACACTGGCTTTTTTGGTGGTGGTGGGATAGGTGTAAGGAATTGCATCAAACGCCGAATCCTGGTAATAGAAAAAGCCCGACCCATGGAGGGTGTTGGAGCCACCCTTGGTGGTGACAACGATCTGCGCCGGGTTGCCAAACTCGGCATTGGCCATCACGCCGTCGGCGCGAATCTCGGAGATGGATTCGGTGGATGGGAAGCTGTCGCGCAGGAAGTTTCCACCGGTTGCGTCTTTTGAAGTGACGCCGTCGACGGTTACATCGAGCTGATATGGAAGCGCGCCCTGCAGCGAAAAGCCGGAGCTGTCGTCCTGCACGCCCGGGAGGGTTCCCAGAATGCCTGCCGCGCTGGTGCCTGAGAAACTGGCACGGGTATTTACGGGGAGGCTATCGGCATCCGCGGCGGTGAAGGAAGCGCTGATGGTTGGTGTTTCGGTCTGTATCGCACTGACGTTTTCGCCAGTGACCTGGATTTCCTGCTGTACCGCTCCAACCGCTAATTTGGCGTCAAGGCGGAGTTCCTGCCGAACGGCAAGCGTGATCCCGGTGGCCTGCCACTTTTTGAATCCGCTGGTCTCAATATCGACCTGGTATTGCCCGGCTTTGACATCGAGAAACTGATAATCGCCAACCGTGCTGGTGCGGGTGGTGCGCTGGATGCCCTCGTCGGTGCTGGTGAGGGTGACCGTGGCATCGGCAACCACGGAGCCGTTGGGATCCTTGACGGTGCCGACGACGGAGCCTTGCGTCGCCTGAGCCTGAACCTGGATGCAGGCCAGAGCAAATGAAAGCAAAATGCCGCAAACCGCGAACATCGGCCGCCAGATCCGCTGAGCGAGAAAACGCGTGTAATTACGCATAGAGCGAGTGCCCTCCTGAAATACGTACTTGAATGAACGTTCGTTTTGGGTTTAGGAACGCCTTTATACCGGGGAAAAGAGCGCTTGTGGTGCTCCTGGTTCGGGGATCTGTGGACCCAGGGAAAATGTATTGTTGGCAAGAATGAGCCATTGCCGGCCGAATTACCAGCAAAAAAGCGCGCCGAAGTTGGAAATTGGCGTTTCCGGGCGCCGGTAGATGTTTGCACAACCCTGTGTCACCGGGCAGGCATTGCGCGGTTGTTGACTGCTTGTCCAGCTTCCCAGGGTCTTGTGGTGAGACACATCCAGCTTAGCGACGCCCGGTTACAGTTGGTTTAAAAACGGCTAGATCCGGGGCTGGCAATCTAGTTGTCGGCCGGCTCGCGAAGCTTTCCGGCCGATTTTTCCATCTCCATGCGAATCTCGTCGGGGTCGTCGACGTCGCGCAATTGGGCTGCCTCGCGACGGGTCCTGGGGCGAGCCATCCTGGCCTTTGCGGGGTTGAAAACGCGCAGATCGGACGGCCGGATCTTGTACGGATCGAGATGCGGCTGGGTGTCGAAAATGCCTCCGATTTCTCCTGCCAGGGCGTCCTCGAGGTTCATGGGGCCGAGGCCCAGCATCTCGTCGATGGTGCGGGTGATGGAGCCCATGCTGGTGTGCTGGTGCGAAACTGACCCGGGCTTGACCCATGGGCTCGCAACCAGAAGGATGCTGCGATGGGCGTCAACATGGTCAACGCCATCCTGGGCATCGTCCTCAGTGACGAAGAGCGCGGAATCCTTCCAGATGGGGGTGCCGGCGAGGAAGGAAACGATGCGGCCGAGGGCGAGGTCGTTGTCGGCCACGTAGGAGGCGCGATAGGGGTAGCCGTCGCCTGGACGGGGTTCCGCGGTGTGATCGCCGGGAAGGCGAATCACGATCAGGCCGGGCACGGTTCCCTCGCGCAGCCGGCGGCGGAAGTCGCGCTCGAATTCGACCACGCGGTACTGGTCGGGGATGCCGAGGTTGAAAGTGGGGAAATTGCGATCGGTGGATTCGTAAATCGGCTTCAGCAGGGGCGAATTCAGCATCAGGCGCTGGCCTTCGGGCGCGGAACCATCGATCTCGGCGTTTCCTTCGATTTCCAGGCCTTCGCCGTAATTCAGGACGCCTTTTCCCGCGGCGGTGATGTGCTCCCACAGCGAGCCGAACTGCGGCTCGTCTTCCGGCATGGGCGCATCGGCCCCGCCATAGGGGGCGCGACGTCCGGGCTGCGTGGCTGTCGGCGAATCGTGCCGGCGGCCGCCATACCCCGACGTCCACGCGGTATTGAAATAGGGTGTGGGATTGATGCCCATCAGCCAGCGATGCCCGTCGGCGGAGACGTCCGAATCCACAAAGAAGTTGTCGCTCATCGCAAACTGGCCGGAAAGTGCATGCAGGTTGGGCGTGACCTGCAGGTGCCTGGTGGCGGGCTGCCCGGCCGCGGACGACGCCTTGTGAGCCCGCCGTCTGGAGTTCGACCGCCGGTGGGTTGGCTTCCCGGTTCCGGCATCGGTAGAGGAGTCGTGGACGTGCACCCCGGAACTGGTGTCCCCGGAGGCCTCGGCTTTAGGAGGCTTGTCGGTCACCCAGCCATCCATGCCAAAGCGCGCCAGGGAGGGATCGCCGTTGGCGCGAGTCACGTCGCCCAGCACCTCGTCGTACGTCCGGTTTTCGCGGATGACGAAGAAGCAGTGCTTGAGATGGGGAAGTTGCGGCTCCCCGGGGATGGCGGTCGAATTTGCGGCGATCACGGTTTGTGTGAGTTCATCGGGAGGCGGCAGGACGCCGAGCAGGATCGCGCTCAGGCTTCCCATTTCCAGGGAGCCAACGTAGGTGGGAGCGTTGGGATCGTGCTTGCTTCCGCCGTTGGGGCCCGCGCCTTTGCCCTTGGTGTTGACGACGTAGAGCGTGGTGCTGTCTGGGGAAAACGCAACCGCCGATGGATTCCACCCCACGGGGATGTGGGCGATCACGTCCATAGTGGATGCATCGATCACGCCGACGGCATTGATCCCAGATTCGGCAACATAGATGCGGCCGCTGTGAACCACCAGGCCACTGGGCACGACGCCGCGCAGCGCGCGGCCCTGCGCATCCTGGAAGCGCGTGCCCACGAACGGCGAGAGGGGCGCCTGGTCGATGATCTTGGCGCCGTCGGCGTCGATTTTCACTACCGTGTCCTGGTGGGCGAGGGAGACATAGACATTGTCGGTGTCGCAAGCGACACCGGTGGGCGCGGCGCCGCCGACCGTCTCCCCTGCTTCCTCGCTGATGCGGGCACCGAGACGCAGCTTGGCGGTGATGGCGGGATGCTCCCGATCGGTCAGGTCATAGGTCCAGAGCGAGCTTCCCTGGTCGGAATTCTCGTCGCCCAGCCCGTGAATCTCCTTGCCTTCGGCGGTGACGCCCTGGCGAGCTTCTTTGGAGGGATAGGCGAAGGGCGGAAAATGCAGGCCGGTGTGGAGGGGATCGTTCTCAGTTGCTCCCGGGACAGTGGTGTATTCGAAGAGGCCGGTATTCGTGACGTAAAGGTGGTTGCCGTCGGGCGAGACTGCGAGACCGAAAGGATATGCTCCGGTGATGATCGTGGAGACGCGCTCCATGAGGTCCGTGTCGATGATGACGATGCGCCAGTTACCCTGGTCGAGCGCGTAAAGGGTTTTGCCGTCGGAGGAAATCGCCAGCGTTGCCGCAAAGCTTTTCCCGAAATTGTTTCCGCCCAATTGGCCGTCTAGCGAAAGCTCGCGCACGGGATGCCAGTCGCTGGTGCGGTAGACGCGGATTTTTCCCGAGTCGCCGGTGGCCACGTAGAGCAGCGACCCATCGGGCGAATAGACCAGCCCGGCGTGGACCTCGACATTGGGATCGTTGTCAGAACCCGGAGGCGTCCGGGTGACTTCCGGCTGGGGGCTGTCGGGGCGATCGACCACATTCAGGGCAAAGGGAAATCCAATGGACGGGATGGCAATCTGCATTCCATCGGGGCGGACCGCCAAGGCAAACGGATAGGGCGCGAGGGGAATCCAGGTACCGGCGGGATGGATTTCACGGCCGTTGGGGAGTACGGCGGCGACCCCGGCGCTCTGGGAATGAACGGTCGAAAACGCGGCGGATGCAGCCGCCACGAGGAGAAGGTTTCGTGCGGATACGCGCATGCGTTCAGTATGCACGGTCAATCTGACTGGGCAAATGCGAAAGTCAAACTAGCCGGCCTGGGCTAATTTAATACTTGCCTCGCCATCCGGCGGCCATTTGTTCTGTATTGTAGATGTAATGAGTGACCGCGATTATCTCGGCGAATTCGAGCATATTATTCTCCTGGCAGTTCTGAGGCTGGAAGATCGCGCTTATGGAGTTACCGTCCGCCAGGAAATCGAAGTCCGGACTGATCGCGAGGTATCGATCGGCGCGGTTTACGCCACTCTGGATCGCCTGGAAGGAAAAGGGTACGTCACTTCCCATCGCGGCGACCCCACGCCGGAACGCGGCGGGCGTTCGAAGCGCTTTTTTCAGGTCACAGCCGACGGAGTGCAGGCTGTGAGCCGCACGCGCCGCGCATTGCAAAGCATGATGGAAGGACTTGGATTCACGAGGAGCTACGCATGACATCCCAATCAGATTTCGTTCAGCCTCCGCGCATTGCGGTGTGGCTGATCAGCCTGTTCGCTCTCGCGGAACGAGGAGAATCCATTCTGGGCGACTTGCTTGAAGAGTTCTCACTTCTCGCGTCGAAATCGGGAGTGGGGCCGGCGCGAAGCTGGTATTGGCGGCAAACGATCAAGACTGTTCCGCGCCTTGCCGGCTTTGGTTTTGGCGCTGCTCCATGGATGACAGTCGCCGCGGTGCTGGG
The DNA here is from genome assembly GCA_963730805.1 of uncultured Acidobacteriota bacterium. Lineage (GTDB taxonomy): Bacteria > Acidobacteriota > Terriglobia > Terriglobales > Acidobacteriaceae > Telmatobacter. The sequence goes on from CAVSTL010000011.1 coordinate 160,005, forward strand.
GGGATTTCTGCTGCGGAAACTTGTCGCTTCGTGGATCGGCCCGGTGACATTTGCAGTGCTGGAGAGATACCAGGGCTTCTTCGCGCATCACTTCAGCGTGTATCTGTTCTTCGCATCGACCGCGCTCGACATCGAACACCTCATCACATTTCTGTTCATTGGTTTTGCTGTTGCTCTTGCAAGCAGGCAAAGAGAAATGGTGGCCACGATGGTGCTGGCCCTCATCTACGGCGCGATGGCTTTGGTTGCCGCGGTGTACGTCGTGACCAAGTTCGGAGACGTCGGGTATCTATGGCGGCTGACGTGGTACTTCGCAGACTCCTTCGCCATCGTGTTAGCTGGAGCAATCGTCCGAACGCAGAGACTGGCTGCTGCGTCGCGGCCGGCCTCAGCTTAGTTTCAGGATTGCCAGCCTCCGCCCAGTGCTCCGTAGAGTTGCACGATCGTCAGCGCTTCGTCCTGCTGTGCGGTTACCAGGTTCAGTTGAGCGGCAAACAGGTTTGAGTCCGTAGTCAACACTTCCAGGTATCCCGTGGACCCGCCTTGATAGCGAACCCTCGCCAGGCGCACGGCGTCCTGGGCCGCGGCTACCAGTTTTTCCTGTTGCTCGCGATACTCGCGTTCCTTCTTCAAAGCGATGAGCGCATTGGATACATCGCGAAATGCCTGGGCGATGGTCTTTTGATAATTGAGCACCATCTCCTGCTTGGTCTGCTCGGAAAGCTCGAGTTGGCCGCGCAGTTTGCCTCCCGCGAAGAGCGGCTGGGTCAGCGTGCCGATTCCGTAGATGGTCTTTCCCGCGGTGTCGAAGATGCTCGAGAAGCTATCGCCGCCCACTCCGGCCGAGCCGCTGATGGAAAGATTAGGAAAGAACTGTGCGCGAGCCACGCCGATCTGCGCGTTGGCAGCAACGAGAGTCGCTTCTGCCTGCTGAATATCCGGCCGGCGTTCGAGCAGTTGTGAAGGCACGCCGGTGGGCAAATCCTGCGGTGGCGGCGTCAACGCATTGGGATCGGTGTGGGGGATGGGTCCGGGGTTTTCGCCGAGTAAGAGCGCGATTGCATTCTCGGTTTGCTGGATCTGCTGCTCGATCTGAGGAACCTGCGAGGTTGCGGTATAGAGCAACTGTTCCGCCTGACGTACGTCGGACAGGGGGACCGACCCTCCGCCTTCGAGCGTCTTCGTCAATTCGAGAGAGTCCTGGCGGACCTTGATGGTCTGTTTGGTGATTTCGAGCTGGCGATCGAGGGCGCGAATCTGGAGATAGGAGGTTGCCACCTGCTCGATGAGCGTCAGGCGGACTGCGCGCTGCGCCCAGGTTTGCGCGAGCAATTGCGCCCGCGCGCCTTCGGTCTGGCGGCGATAGAGTCCCCAGAAATCCGGTACCCATGCGGCCGATACGCTGAACGATCCATTGACCAGCGGGCTCGGAATCTGCGTGCCGAGAGACGATGGCAGGCTCGCGCCGATGGCCGTTCCGCCAATCGAAACCGTGGGAAACTGCTGCGAACGCGTGATCCTTACCTGGGCCTGCTGCTCAAGGATGTGCTGCGCCGCAATGCGCACGTCGTAGTTATTCACGAGCGCCTTGCGAATCAGCTCCCGCAGTTCCGGTTCTTGATAGACTGCGGACCATTGGTCATCGCCGAGAGAGGTCTTGCCGTCGGAAGAAACCGTCGCTTCGTCCGCGCCCCGGAATGCTGGAGGTGCAGTTACTTGGGGCCGCACATAGTTCGGACCCACCTTGCAGGCAGATAACAACACCAGACCAGCGAGGGCGACGAATAGAAAAGCCGATTTTTTGAAGATGGAAACGCGAATCATGCTCAGTCTCCCTCGGCCGCTACGGGCAGTTCGCCGGGCTTGACCTCTCTGCCCGGCCGCTTTTTCGGGACCGATTTGCAATCCATGGTGATCTCGCCGCCGCCGCGGACAAAGCGATGAGAAAGATATTCGACGACGGAAAACGTGACGGGAATGAAGATAAGCCCGAGTATGGTTGAAAGCGTCATGCCGCCAACCACCACCGTGCCCAGGATGCGTCGCGAAACTGCGCCCGATCCCGTAGCTACCGCGAGCGGAAGGCAGCCAACGATAAATGCGAGCGCAGTCATGACGATGGGCCGGAAGCGAAGTCGGGCTGCGTTGAGCGCCGACTCGCAGATGCTCTGACCGCTTTCGTAATTCGTCTTTGCAAACTCGACGATCAGGATGGCGTTCTTCGCGGACAGTCCAATCAGCATGACGAGACCGATGGTTGCAAAAACATCGTTCTCAAAGGCGCGCGCATGCAGTGCGAGATAGGCACCGAGAATCGCGACCGGAGTACTGAGCAGCACGCTGAAAGGGAGCGTCCAGCTTTCGTACAGGGCCGCGAGGATGAGGAACACAAAGGCAAGCGAAAGTCCGAATACTGCCCAGGAAGGAATGCCCTTTTCGGCAACCTGCTCCTGGTAGGACATGCCGGAATAGTCAAACCCCGCGCCCGGAGGCATGGTCTGGTGGAAGACTTCTTCGAGTGCCTTTCGCACCTGGCCGGAACTGTATCCCGGTGCGCCGGTCACGTTGATCTGGGCGGCGTTGAACTCGTTGAAGCGAAAGATGAATTCGGGTCCGGTAATTTGGTTTACTTTCACGAGCGATCCCAGCGGAACCTGGCTGCCGTTGGCGCTTCGTACGTAAAACTGATTGATGTTCGCGATATTGGTGCGGGATTCTCCTTCGGCTTCAACGAAGGTTTGCCACTGCCGGCCGAACCGGTTGAAGTAGTTAACCAGGTAGCCGCCCATGAAAGTCTGCATGGTGGTGTAGATGTTGGTGAGATCGACCTGCTGCTGCAGCGCCTTTTCGCGATCAACCTTGGCGAAGAGTTGCGGAACGGCAGGCTGATAGGAGGGGATCGCGGCGGCGATTTCAGGCCGCTTCGAAATTGCGCCGAGAAACGCGAATACATTTTTGGTCAGCGTGGTGGGATCGTCGATTCCGGATCGATCTTCGAGAACCATTGTCACGCCGCCCGAGGTTCCGAGCCCCGGGATCGATGGCGGTGGAAATGCGAACGCGATGCCATCGGGGTTCATGAAGAGCCGCTTCTGCAGATTGCTCTGGATGTACTCGAGCTGCTCCTGCTTGCTCTTGCGGGATTCCCACGGCTTGAGCGCGACAAAGAAAAATCCCGCATTGGTGCTTTGGACCTGCGTTAGAAGAGAAAAATCGGTGACCGCGATAACGCCTTCGATGCCCGGCGTCTTGAGCAGAGCATCGGTAATCTTCTGCTCGGCAGCGTCGGTGCGCTGGGCTGAAGAACTATCGGGTAATTGCAGGGCGAGGAACATGTAGCCCTGATCTTCAGTAGGAATGAATCCTCCGGGAAGGCTGCGTCCCAGAAAGACTGCGGCGATCGCCACCAGGACAAGACCCACCATCGCAATCGCGGATTTGTGAATGAGGACGTTGGAAGTGCGAACGAAACTGTCCGTGGTGCGGCCGAAGAACTTATTGAAGAGCGAGAAGCCCGCCGCCCAGCAGTCCCCTCTTGCGGCCTTCCTCTCGGGGCTTGAGCAGCAAAGCCGCCAACGCCGGGGAAAGCGTGAGTGCGTTGAACGCCGAGATCCATACTGAAATCGCGATGGTGACGGCGAATTGCTGATAGAGGCGCCCGGTGATTCCGGGAATCGCCGCGGTTGGGATAAACACGGCGGCAAGGATCAGCGCAATCGCCACCACCGGTCCGCCGACCTCCGTCATGGCCTTCTCGGTTGCGGACTTGGGGTCCATGCCTTCATCGATATGGTGTTCAACTGCTTCGACCACAATGATGGCGTCATCGACCACCAGGCCGATGGCCAGCACCAGTCCGAACAACGAGAGAGTATTGATGGAGAAGCCAAGCGCAGGGAAAATGATGAAGGTGCCGATGAGAGACACGGGTACAGCGAGGAGCGGTATGAGCGTTGCGCGCCAGCCTTGAAGAAAGATGAAGACGACGAGGACTACCAGTCCCAGTGCTTCGAGAAGCGTGTAGACGATTTCGCGTATGCCTGCGGTTACGGCCTTGGTTGTATCAAGCGGGATGCTGTAAGTGATGCTTGATGGAAAGGTCGCCGAGAGTTCCTTCATGCGCGCTCTGACCGCGGCGGCGGTCTCAACGGCGTTCGAACCCGGCAGCTGATAGATCGCCATTACGCCAGAGGGCGCCTGGTTGTAGCGGGCCGACAGGCCATAGGCCTGGTCGCCAAGCTCGATGCGGGCAACGTCGCGCAAGTGAAGAATCGAGCCGTCAGGATTGGCGCGAAGAATAATGTTGCCGAACTCGTCTGGAGTTACGAGACGGCCCTGGGTGCGAACTGTGTAGGTGAACTGCTGGCCGCTGGGAATCGGTTCGGCGCCGATCTGGCCGGCGGGATTCACGTTGTTCTGCGCCTGGATCGCAGAGATCACTTCGGTGGCAGTGACGCCGAGTTGCGCGAGCTTGTTCGGCTGCACCCACACGCGCATCGCGTACTGGCCGCCGAATGTCTGCACGCGCGACACACCGTTGACGCGGGCGAGCTGATCCTGAACGTTGATGATCGCGTAGTTGGTTAGAAAGTCCGCGCTGAGTTTTCCGCCGGGTGAATTGATGGCCACCAGCATCAGCGGAGAAGTGAGCGCCTTCTGGACCGTAAGCCCGGCGGTGGTTACCTGTGCCGGTAATTGCGACTGCGCCTGGTCCACGCGAAGCTGTCCAAGCACCTGGTCGATATTGGCATTTGTCTTTACGTCGAAATCGACGAATAGCTGGACCACGCCATTGTTCGCGCTGACCGAATTCATGTAGATCATGTTGTCAACGCCGTTCATCTGCTGTTCGATCGGCGTTGCGACGGCCTGCGAGAGAGTCTTGGCATCCGCGCCCGGATAGGTCGCCGTGACCAGGATCTCGGGAGGGACGATATCCGGATATTGCGAGGTTGGCAACGTGAGCATCGACACGGCGCCCACGATCACCGTGAGGATCGCGATAACGATGGCCACGATGGGCCTGCGAATAAAGAATTTTGACATGAGTTACCTCCCCGCCGCCCTGGGTCCTTGCGATGGGGAGACGGATTGTGCCTTCACGGCCTGCGGACTGACAGGCGCACCCTCGCGCAGTTTCTGAAGGTTGTCCACAATCACAGTGGCATCGGGAGGAAGACCGTCTTCGATGACCCAACTGTTTCCGGACTGTGGCCCGAGGGTCACGTTGTTGACATGGACCTTGTTGTCGGCCGTAACGGTGTACACCTGCTGCTGCCCCTGGAACTCAGAAACCGCCGCCTGAGGCACGAGAATGGCATGATGGCGCAATTCGGTATTGGCTTTGACGCGGCCGAATTGTCCAGGGCGCAGAAGATTCTGCGGATTTGGGAAAGAGGCTGCGACGCGAATCGCGCCGGTCTGCGAATTGACCTGGCGATCGACAAAGGCGATGCGCCCCTTGCCCGCGTATTCATCTCCGTTGGAAAGCGTCAATGTCAGAGGGACATTAGCGGCTCCTCTGAGCAGGTCCCCGTTCCCTTTCGCAGCGCGATGCGTGAGAGCGAGATACTCGCTGTCACTGATGGAGAAATAGACCTTGATGGGATTAAGTTGCGAAACGGAGGTGAGGACCGACTGGGTATTTACCAGATTTCCTACCTGGACGGTAGCTTGACCCGCGACCCCAGAAATGAGCGACCGAACCTCGCAAAAGCTGAGGTTGAGCCTGGCGGTTTCGAGGGCGGCTTCGGCCGATTTCACGTTGGCCTCGGCTTGCGCCTTCTGCTGTATTTCGTTGTCCAGTTGGCTGCGCGCAATCGCATGTGCCTCGGCCAGGGGAGTGTCCCGGTTCACGTTGATCTGTGCGAGCGCCAATTGCGCCTTGGCCTGCCCGACCTGCCCTTCGGCCTGGTCGACGATCGCCTGGAAGGGGCGCGGATCGATCTCGAAGAGAACCTGGTCTTTCGCAACCTGGGAACCCTCGGTGTACAGCTGGCGAACCAGATAACCCGCCGCCTGAGGCTGAATCTGCGCGTTCACAAAACCATCCATGGTCCCCACCCATTCATTCGCGATGGGAACGTCTGCCGGCTCAATCTTGACTACGCTGACAGGCATCGGGGGGGAGATGCGGTGCTGGCGGAAACTTCCTTTTTGCCGCAGCCTGACAACAGCCCGGTTCCAATCGACAAAAGCGCAAGGACAGCGAGCGTCCAGATGTTCCGGACACCGCTCGCATTTTTCTGCCTGTTCACATTCATGCTGGCTCTCCGTTCGGGGGAGTGGGGTTTCTTGAAGGAGTTGCGGACGCAGCAAATGCCTCGCACGAAACTTGTTCCACTTGGATGAAGCTGATTCTTTATCGGATTCACGAATCGCGCGCGAACTCCAACTTGGACCGTTGTGCAGTCGGATCCCGTGAACGATCCGGCTTGCTATTTTTGCTGAGAGTATCAGGCCGCTCTCCGGGCGGATTGAAATCCGGAGAACTGAGTAAACGATTGGCCGCAGAGAACGGACGCCTCAGATCGCAGATTATTGTGCTTGCATGTCAGAAACCGGCGCTGTCAGCGCCTCGCAGGGGAAAAAAGCCATGAGCCGTAACGCTCACAAAAGAGAGATGCACCGCGCGGCGTCCACGATTCAATCAGTCACGGCCGCGGAGAGGAGCGGCAGTTCCGGACGGCGAGGGCCGCACGGCCGGCTCAAAAACAGCGAAGGCGCGGTCAGGTTTTTTTTAACGGGCTGCATCGCGAGCTCCGGCTGCATTCGCTCGATTTATTTGAGGCCAAACCCGAAGACCTTGCCTTGCTCTCCCACATACACATGGCCGTTTACAACGGTGGGCACCGTCCAGCGGATTGCGGGCGCGGTAAGACTGCCTGAGTAAAGTGTGTTTCCCAGGTTAGTTGCGTCGTTGGCGATCAGCGCGTCTGTCTTCGTATCGATGCTCCATACGATACCGTTCGTGGAGCCATTGGCCGACACGACCGGATCGGCCCCCGGATATCCATAGGCCAGCGTACCTTGCGATACAGGAGTTGAAGAAAGCAGGCCGGTATTGGGGTCGAGCGTAAACATCTTGAGAACGTCATACTTTCCGCCGAAGTAGACGTTTTGTCCCCACATCGCCGGGCCGGTGAAACATGCCTGCACCGAATTCGTTGACGCAGCGAAAGCACCGACCTGGTTGTCGAGTCGTTGAATCACATTGTCAGACGCTGTGCCCACTTGTCCGAGATTGTCGCGATCAAGGACATATACCGGAGTTGGTTTGCCGCAGGCGATCAGTTCGTGCGGCTGCGATCCAGGCTGGTCCGGCACAACCATTACAGCGCCCGACCCCAGGTCAACATCGGAGGCGTTGTAGGTTGCATAGTTATACGGCGCGAAGTAGTCAAGCACCTGCAACCCGGGACTCAGCTTGACGGCGGCCTCGCCAAAGTTCGCCGTTCCGTCCATGGTACCGTTTCCTGTAGTGAGGTAAATGTTGCCTTCCTCGTCTACCGCCGGCGCGGCGCTCCCCATCCAAATGCCGCCCTCCGATCCGGTTGGCGTCGAATTCCATACCGCTGTCTGCAGCAGAGTCTGAGCATCGAAGGCAAACAGCATGCCGTGATAGGGCTGGATGTCCTGCATCGATCCGATGCCGACGTACACGTTGCCATTGGCCAACAACAGCCCGGTTCGCTGCAGTTTGTGGATCGGCGCCATCTGCGGATCGTTCACCAGAACCGGGCCGCCGAATTTCTCGCCGCCGGTGGCGAGGTCGAGCGCGTGCAAGCGATGAGGGAAATAGGTTGCGTTCTGTTCGGAGGTCTCGGCCACCACGTACATCGTGTTGGTGGAAGGGTCGATCACCGGCGTGCCGAGAATGCCGATCAACGGCGCACTGGTAAATCCTACAGTAGATCCAACCACTGCAGTGGCGCCGGATGGAATCAAGCTCACCTGCCAGAGTTGCGCACCAGTGTCTGCGTCGAAGGCGTAGACGCTGTCGTTCGCGGTTTCGAAGAAGACCACGTTATGGGGCATCCCATTGATCGTCAGCCCGTTCATATAGAGAGGTTGCGCATTCGCCCAGGCGTCAACAGTCGCCGTCCAACTTGGTCCGAAAGAACTCGAGTTGACGTTCGATGGGGTGAGCGCAAGTTCGTTCGTCTGCGCACCCAGAACGCCGCCTCCTCCTTTGCGGGCCGTGTAATTCGCAACATCCACATCCACCGTGGCTGTGGCGGTTAAAGCATTTCCGCCGGAAGCAGTGGCAGTAACGGTGCAGGTTGCTGTTGAGCCTGGAGCCGTAAATACACCCAAATTCGAGATGGAACCGCAGGAAGCCGACCAAGTTACGGGCTGATTGGCGGAGAAGGCCTGAGTGTTGAGCGCATGCAAATGCGCGGCGGCCGGAGTCACAGCGACCGACGCCGGTGTCGTGGTCACGACGGTGCCCGCGGTCTGTCCACTTCCGTCGGTGGCGGCGGCGCTCACATTGCAGGTTCCCTGCGCGGCAGGCGCTGTGAAGGTCCCATTGTTTCCGATCAATCCGCATGTAGCCGACCAGATCGCAGGAATACTGGATGCGAATTGAACGGTTCCGTTGGCCACGACCATTGGACTCTGCGGAGAGATGGTCATAACCGACGTGCCGAGTCCCGAAAGAGCCACCGTCTGGGGACTGTTGGACGCAGCGTCCGTGAAGGCAAGGCTCGCCACGCGAGTTCCGACCGCGACTGGCTTGAAAACGATTGTAGCGGAGCAATTCGCTGACACGGCGAGGTTGGCGCCGCAGGTCGTGCCAGACATTGCGAAATCCGCGGCATTGGCGCCCGTGATTGCAACGCCGCTCAGATTGAGTGATGTGCCAAGGCCGTTGGACAGTGTCGCCGCTTGCGCCGCGCTGGCTGATCCGATCCCGGTAGCGGTGAAGGAAAGACTCGAAACACTCGTCGTCACAGTGCCGCTCACGCCCAATCCGCTAAGCGCCACCGTTTGCGGGCTATTTCCGTCTGAGTCATTGAAATTCAAGGTCGCGGTACGAGAGCCCGTTGCCGTGGGGCCAAAAAGGATGTTCGCTGTGCAACTTGCTGCCGGCGCGAGCGTCGTTCCGCAGGTCTTGCTGAAGATTGAAAAGTCGCTAGCGTTCGCGCCGCTCAAGCTGATGCTGCTGATATTGATGATGGTGGTATTTCCGTTTGTCAATGTGGCGACTTTTTGTCCGCCCTTGTTTCCGATCGCAACCGATGCCCACGTAATCCCGGTGGGAGAACTTGAGGTCGCACCCGCAGGCGCGACTGCTCCTGTTCCCGAAAGCGGTACCGCTTGGGGACTGTTAGTGGCGGAGTCCGTAAAGCTGAGGGCTGCGGTGCGCGTTCCAGTAGCTCCGGGCTTGAACAGCACAGTGACCGTACAGGTACCTGGCGCCGCAAGAGTGGCGCCGCAGGTCGTGCCCGAAACGGTGAAGTCCGCTGCGTTCGCGCCAGTAACGGAAATGCTCGCGATACTGAGCGGCGCGCCGGCGCTGTTCAACAGAGTAACCGTCTGCGCCGGGCTGGCGGATCCGACCGTCGTGCTGGCAAAGGTCAGGCTCACAGGAGACACCGACGCCGTGCTCGTCGGCGTCAATCCTGTGCCCAAGAGCGCTACCGATTGCGGGCTGTTTGAAGCCGAATCCGTGAAGGTGAGAATCGCGCTGCGAGGGGACGCTGCCATCGGCTTGAACACGATGGTGGCGGAGCAGTTCGCCGCGACGCCCAAGCTGGCGCCGCAGGTCGTCCCCGAGACGACAAAGTCTCCCGCGTTGGCCCCGGTCACAGCAAGGCTGCTGATGGCAAGGGACGAACTCAGTCCATTCGTCAGCGAAACTGACTGCGGCGCGCTGCTGGATCCGACCGTAGTGCTGGGAAAAGCCAGGCCGGTAACGCTGGCGCTCACCACGCCACTTGCGCCGATACCACTCAGCGCCACGGCTTGCGGGCTGTTGCCATCAGAGTCGTTGAAATTCAAAGTCGCCGTGCGAGTGCCGGTAGCTGTGGGGCCAAAGGTGATGTTGGCTGTGCAACTGGCCGACGGCGCAAGTGTCGTGCCGCAGGTCTTGCTGAAGATCGAAAAGTCTCCAGGGTTCGCGCCGCTCAGAGCAATGCTGCTGATCGTGATGGCGGTTGCGTTTCCGTTCGTCAGCGTAACTGATTTCTGCCCACCTTTGTTGCCAATGGCAACAGATGCCCAGGTCACAGTGGCGGGGGAAACCGCGGCGGCAGCAGCGTATTTCGCTGCCGATAGCGCATAAAGTGCAATTGCGCCCATCCGCGCAAGCCGCAATGCAAAGGCCCGCCCTTGACCCATTTCAAAAAATGGCTGCGATGAAAGTTTCGAAAGATTCGTGGATAGAACCGTGGAATCTCGATTTATCGCAAACCCCATATACTTGGCCCCGGGTGACAACTCCACCATTTTCAAGTCGCTCGAAAAGCGGACTTCCTCAGTTTTGTCCTGCTCTTCCGAAGGAACTTTGGAGATTGCACACTTTCGCAATCGCGTCTGACTGCTAAAGTCTAGCCGGGCTTCGATTTGTTATATTTGCGCGAAGTCAGGTTGAGCCGGTTCTATTTCCCCAGCCCGGGAACCGGATCGGCGAGTGGGAGGCACACAGGATTTACGATCCACCTTACGAATGACTAACTCGAGGCCTCCGGGAATCTGGGGGGCGGGGTTGCATAGTCAACGGGCGAGGCAACGAGCTTTACCCCGCAAATTGCTCGTCGCTCACGTGCTCCATCCAATCGACGGTCTTTCCGTCGAGCTTCTCCTGAATGGCGATGTGGGTCATGCCTGTGGTTGGCGAGGCGCCATGCCAATGCTTCTCTCCAGGCGCGAACCAGATGACATCGCCGGGCCGAATCTCTTCAATGGGTCCGCCCCAGCGCTGCGCCCGCCCATAACCTGACGTAACCACCAGCGTCTGACCGAGCGGATGCGTGTGCCACGCAGTGCGCGCACCGGGCTCGAAGGTGACGCTGGCGCCCACAGCACGTGCGGGAGCGGGCGCTTCAAATAACATGTCGACTCGCACGGGACCCGTGAAGTAATCCGCCGATCCCTTGTTTGAAGGTTGCGAACCTGCTCGCTTGATCTCCATGCTTCTTCTCTCCTCGGGTTCAATGACCATTGGGTCCGGGGGGTGCGGCGTCTCCACGACGCACCTTCACCCGTTCGCTAGAGGCCGGTCATCTTCTCGATGTGCTCAGGATACCGAGCCCCCTCAACTTTAATCTTGGCCGCGGCGGCTTCGATTTGCTGAAGGTCGTCTTTCGATAACTCGATGGAATCCGCGCCGATGTTTTCTTCAAGGCGATGCAGCTTGGTTGTTCCGGGGATCGGCACGATCCACGGCTTCTGCGCAAGCAGCCATGCCAGTGCGATCTGGGCGGGCATGGCGTTCTTGCTTTTTCCGATCTCACCGAGGAGATCCACCAAGGCCTGATTGGCCTTTCTCGCCTCTGTCGTAAAGCGAGGAAGCGTGTTGCGGAAATCGGTCTTGTCGAACGAAGTGCTCTCATCAATCTTCCCTGTGAGAAAGCCCTTGCCCAGCGGGCTATATGGAACGAAGCCGATGCCGAGTTCCTCGAGCGCCGGCAGCACCTCCGCTTCAGGGCCTCTGGTCCAAAGCGAATATTCGCTCTGTACTGCTGTAACCGGCTGCACGGCGTGGGCGCGGCGTATCGTCTTTGCCGCTGCTTCCGACATTCCGAAGTGCTTTACCTTACCCTGCTCGATCAAAATCTTCACCGCCCCGGCCACATCTTCTATCGGCACGGCAGGATCAACGCGGTGCTGATAGAGCAAATCGATTCCATCGACCCTGAGCCGCTTAAGTGAACCCTCGACGGCCAGTTTGATGCGCTCAGGGCGGCTGTTCAGTCCCTGCCACCCCGGGCTTCCGTCGGGATTGAGATTGAAGCCAAATTTCGTCGCGATCGCTATCTTGCCTTTGAAAGGCGAGAGGCCTTCGCCGAGCAGTTCTTCGTTGGCGAACGGGCCATACACTTCGGCCGTGTCGAAAAATGTAATACCACGATCGACAGCCGCGTGCAGCAGCATGATCATTGCCTGCTTGTCAGGAGGCGGTCCATAGGAGAAGCTCATGCCCATGCACCCAAGACCGAGGGCCGAAACTTCAAGATTGCTATTTCCCAATCTGCGCTTTTGCATAGTTTGTCCTTGCTATTGTCGATGCGCGGGGCCCAACCAGCCCCGCGAATCGAGAGTGAATCCCTTGGGGCCTCACTCGGATTTGAGGGAAGCCATGTCGATGGAGAAGCGGTACTTCACATCCGATTTGACAAGGCGATCATAGGCCTCGTTGAGTTTCTGGATCGGAATCACTTCCACATCCGACGTGATGTTGTGCTCACTGCAGAAATCGAGCATTTCCTGCGTTTCAGCGATGCCACCGATCAGAGCGCCGGAGAAACTGCGGCGCCGGAATATCAGTCCGAATACAGACACCGCCAACGGTTTTTCGGGCGCGCCGACCATAGTGATGTTGCCGTCGCGGCGGAGAAGCTGGATGTATGCATTAATGTCGTGATCGGCGGCGACAGCATCGAGGATGAAGTCGAAGCTCCCGGTGTGTTTCTGCATCTCGTCGACGTTGCGGGAAACAACCACTTCATCGGCGCCGAGTCGGAGAGCGTCGTCTTTCTTTCCAGGTGAAGTGGTGAAGACAACGACGTGGGCGCCGAAGGCATGGGCGAACTTGACGCCCATATGGCCCAGCCCTCCGAGGCCCACAACGCCAACTTTCTTCCCCTTGGTCACCCCCCAGTGGCGAAGGGGCGAGTACGTAGTAATGCCGGCACACAGCAGGGGTGCGGTTCCAGCGAGGTCGAGGTTGGCCGGAACGCGAAGGACGAAGTGCTCGTCGACCACGATGCTGTCGGAGTAGCCGCCGTACGTAACGCCTCCGGTGTGCTTGTCAGGAAAGTTGTAAGTCAGCGTAAAGTTGTCGCAGAACTGCTCGAGGCCGGCCTTGCACTCGGGGCAGGTGCGATCGGAGTCGACCATGCAGCCCACGGCAGCCAGGTCGCCGGGCTTGAACTTCGTGACGGCGGAACCAACCTTTGTGACGCGGCCGACGATTTCATGGCCTGGAACGCACGGATAAATGGTGGGCATGAGTCCGCTCCACTCATTGCGTGCCTGGTGCAGGTCGGAGTGGCAGATACCACAGAAGAGAATCTCAATCTGCACGTCGTGCCCGGTGGGATCGCGGCGCGCGATCGTGGTGGATGCAAACGGCGAAGTCGCACTGGAAACGGAATAAGCCTTGGCTTTGTACATGAATCACCTTTGCGATATGAGTTCGGCAAAAATCCAAATTGTGAATGTTGTATCGGGCGGCACCGTGGGCTGGGTACCTCTTGAGCATGTTACCGCGGTTTCGCCCATTCTTTCTTCCCTGAGAAGATTAAAGAGCCAACCCGGTTCTCCGATATCCCGATCCTGCCTATTTTTTGCCTGATCCTGTCGCTCAATGCCTTTTTTGGCATAGGTTCGTTCGGTCGGGTATGGTTGCAGTACCGGGATCGTATGCCCTGGAGAAGCATTGAGGCAGAAGGGAATGGCCGATCGAGCAAAGCTACAACCGTTGTACGTGAAGGTGGACCCGCGCGACACGGTCGCCATCATTGCCAACGAAGGCGGCCTGCCCGTCGGGACACAATTCGATTCCGGGTTGACGCTGGTCGAAGACATTCCCGAAGCGCATAAGGTGGCGTTGAACGACATCGAACCGGGAGAGCCAATCAAGCGTTACGGCACCGTGATCGGACACGCTAAGGATTTCATCGCCAGGGGCGGCTGGGTGAATGACGAGCGTATGAGTCTGCCGGCTCCGCCTTCGCTCCACGGCCTCCCGCTTGCGACCGCCGTTCCAACGCCTTTGAGGCCGCTGGAAGGTTATACCTTCGAAGGATTCGCCAATGCGGACGGATCCGCGGGAACCAAGAATCTGCTCGGCATTACAACCACTGTGCAGTGCGTTGCGCCCACAGTAGACTTCGCAGTGAAGCGAATCCAGGCTGAAATGCTGCCCCGCTATCCTCGGGTAGACGGGGTCCTCGCGCTCACGCACAATTACGGCTGCGGCGTGGCAATCGATGCTCCCGGCGCGGAGATACCGATCCGCACGCTGCGCAACCTCTGCCAGAACCCGAACCTTGGCGGGTCGGCGATGATTGTGAGTCTTGGCTGCGAAAAGCTTCAGCCGGCACGGCTCCTGTCAACGAACCTAGTTCCGATTCTCACTTCTGCTCCCTCGGTAATTCGGATGCAGGACGAGCAATTCCACAGCTTCGGAGACATGGTCTCCGCCATTATGGAGATGGCCGAGAAACGGCTCGTGGAACTGGATCGAAGAATGCGCACGCCGCGGCCGGTGTCGGATCTTGTGGTCGGATTGCAGTGCGGAGGCAGCGACGCATTCTCGGGTGTGACCGCGAATCCGGCGGTCGGACACGCGGCAGACTTGCTGGTACGAGCAGGTGCAACCGTTATGTTCTCCGAGGTAACGGAAGTCCGCGACGCCGCGCATTTTCTCACGGCACGAGCCGTCGACGAGGGTGTAGCCCGCGACCTCATCCGCGAGTTGGACTGGTACGATTCGTACCTCGAGCGCGGAGGAGCGGACCGCAGCGCCAATCCAACCCCGGGAAATAAGGCTGGCGGTCTCAGCAATGTGGTCGAGAAGGCGCTCGGCTCCATTGCCAAAGCGGGCACGAGTACGATTGCCGGCGGCTTCGGACCCGGAGAGCGAGTGACCAAAAAGGGACTCGTATTCGCTGCAACTCCGGCGAGCGACTTCATTTGCGGAACGCTGCAACTGGCTGCAGGGATGAACGTGCATGTCTTTACTACAGGCCGCGGAACGCCATACGGGCTCGCGATGGCGCCGGTGATCAAGGTGTCGTCGCGATCGGCGTTGTCTGAGCGGTGGTCTGATTTGATCGACATCGATGCGGGCGAGATTGCCACCGGCAGCGCGACCATCGAAGAGGTCGGGACGACAATCTTTCGATGCATTCTCGACGTCGCGAGCGGGAGGCGGCAGACGTGCGCAGACCGTTTGCAATTGCACAATGATCTCGCATTCTTCAACCCGGCGCCGGTGACGTAGTTTGCCGTTGCGATCTCAGCGCACAAGGCACGGACGCTTGGGATCGAAACGCCATCCGGGCAGAAGAAACTGCATACCAACCGAGTCGTCACGGGCGCTTTGGCCCACGCGGCGATAAAGTTCATGCGCCCGCTCAATCGCCTGCATGTCGGGTTGGACTCCCAGGCCCGGCGCTTTCGGAACTTCAATCATGCCGTCTTCAATGCGAAGGGGTTCGTGCGTGACCCGCTGGCCATCCTGCCAGATCCAGTGAGTGTCGATGGCTGTTACGTTGCCCGCCGCCGCCGCGGACACATGGGTGAACATCGCGAGCGAAATATCGAAATGATTGTTTGAGTGCGAGCCCCAGGTGAGGCCGCGGTCGCGGCAGAATTGCGACGCGCGAACTGATCCGCTCATCGTCCAGAAGTGGGGATCGGCGAGCAAAATATCGATGGCGTGAAGTTGCGCCGCGTGATGGAGTTGACGCCAGTCGGTGGCGACCATGTTGGTGGCAGTGGCAATTCCCGTGGCCTTGCGAAACTCCGCCATAATCTCGCGGCCGGAGTAGCCGTTCTCAGCCCCGCACGGATCTTCGGCGTAAGCGAGCACCTCGTGCTTGTCAGCGCATAACGCAATCGCTTCGACGAGCGACCAGGCGCCGTTGGGATCGATAGTGATGCGCGCGTGGGGAAAATGCTCCGACAGCACCACGACCGCGTCCATTTCAAAACTGCCTGAGAACACGCCTCCCTTTAGTTTGAAATCGCGAAATCCATAACGCTTTTGGGCGGCTTCGGCAAGCCGCAGCAACGCCGGAATCGTGAGAGTCTCCCGATCGCGAAGCTGGAACCATTCGTCCTGTTCATGACGGCCGTGGCGATAGGCAAGGCCGGTCCGACTCTGATCTCCGACGAAGAAAAGATAGCCAAGCACATCGACCCGATCCCGCTGAATCCCGTCTCCAAGCAACGCGCTTACAGGCAGCGCCAGGAATTGCCCGAGCAAGTCGAGAAGCGCTGACTCAATCGCGGTAGCCGCATGTACGGCCACTCGCTGATCGAATGTCTGCAGGCCGCGGCCGCTGGCATCGCAATGGGAGAACTCCTTCAAAACCCTCTCGACGATGCGGCCACGATCGCCGATATTTACTTGCAGGATTAGTTCCCTGCTCTGCTCGAGAGCCTGGCGAATCCGTTCTCCGCCGGGGACTTCGCCAACGCCGGTATGTCCCGCATCATCGGTGAGCAAAACAACATTGCGAGTGAAGAATGGCGCATGTGCGCCGCTCAGATTGAGCAGCATGCTGTCGTGGCCGGCAACGGGGATCACGCGCATCTCCCTGACCCGCGGAGCGCCGGAGATGCACGAAGGCGTTGTCATTCTCTGGCCCCGAGAAGCGGATCAATAACGAACTCGAGGCGCTTGATCTCGCCCACAATCGGGAGGTACGCGATGATTGCCAGCAATGCGGTTGCTGTCACAAACACAAGCGCGCCCTGGAACGACCCTGTGGACTTTACGATCAACCCGATGATGATGGGGGTGGTCACGCCGGACAGGTTTCCGATCAAGTTGAAGAGCCCTCCGTTTACGCCGATCAAGCCCTTGGGAGAAGTATCCGCGATTACGGTCCAACCCAGAGCGCCCATTCCCTTCCCGAAAAACGAGATGGACATCAAGACCATCACGGCGGCGCTGGTGCTTACAAAGTTACACGCGATCATGGTCATGGCCAGCGCCATTCCGAGTACGATAGGCAGCTTGCGCGCGAACGTCAACGAATGGCCGGCGCGCAGCAACCGGTCGGATACGACGCCACCGAGAATGCCGCCAGCGAATCCGCACAGCGCGGGAAGGGCAGCCAGAAACCCGACCTTCACGATGGAAATGTGCCGGGCCTGGTTGAGGTAGACCGGAAACCAGGTGAGAAAAAACCACGTGAGCGTAGTAATGCAGTATTGGCCCAGGTAGATCCCGCGCAGCATCCGGTTGCCAAGAAGTGCACCAACCGCCGCCCATGTGAGCGCGCTGGCGCCGGGGCGCACATTTGCGTCGAGGCTCGCGAGGCCGCCGCCGCTTTCAATATAGTGCAGTTCCGACGGGCTGATGCGTGGATGGGTCTTGACGCCGTAGACCGTTCGGAACCAGACCACGACCAGCCCCAGGCCGATGGCCCCGCCGAACCAGAAACATTGCTTCCACCCGAAGGCGTGAGCAAGCCAGCCCATGACCGGAGCGAACAGAACCAGCGAGAAATACTGCGACGAGTTGAAGATTGCGGACGCTCGCCCGCGCTCCGACGCGGGAAACCACGCGGCGACAATGCGACCATTGCCAGGAAACACCGGCGCCTGGGCCAGGCCCGACAGGAACCGCACCGCAAGGAGCGCGATAAAAGCTGAGCTTGCGGGCAAATAGCCGGAGAAGCCGGCGACCAGCGCGCACACCGACCAGGACATGATGGCGATGCCATACACGCGCTTTGAGCCGAAGCGATCGAGCAGGCCGCCCGCCGGCAGCTGCGCGCAAACGTAGGCCCAGCTGAACGCCGACAACAGGTATCCAAGACGCAGCGGATCGAGGTGCAGATCGCGGCTCAGGTCGGGTGCTGCAATGGAAAGGATCACTCGATCCCCATAGCTGAAGGTGCTGGCAACAAACAGCATGAGCACGATCGTGTATCGCACGTGAGTCATTTGTCCGTTGCTCATGCGAAAGGATCTGCCTCGCTGGAGATCACGACCGGCCTGCAACCAGTCTTTTCAGTTCCTCGAGTTCGCGCGGTTCGAGGTCGGTCAGCGGCGGGCGCACAGGTCCGGCCGGGCGGCCCACAGCCGTGAGCCCGGCCTTCACGATGGAAACCGCATAGCCCTTCCGGCGGCTTCGAACGGCAATGAAGGGCAGCACAAAATCGCGCAGCATTCGAGAGATTGCCTCGCGATCGCGACGACGGACAGCCGCATAGAACTCCTGTGCGAAGCGAGGAATGAAGTTGAAGATGGCGGACGAATAGGTTGTAACTCCGATCTCCAGGTAAGGCAGCGCAAACGTCTCCGCGGTCGGCAATCCGCCGATGTAAATCAGGCGCTCGCCAATGCGGTTACAGATGCGGGTCATGAGTTCGATGTCGCCGTGGCCATCCTTCACGCCCACCAGGTTGGGACACGAATCGCACAATCGGTCGAGAGCGGATTCGTTGAGCACGGCGTTGTCGCGGTTGTAGAAGATGACGCCAAGGCAGGTGGCTCTGCAAATCGTCTGAACATGCTGGATGAGGCCGCCCGGCTCCGCGTTCACCAGGTAGGGAGGAAAGAGAAGCAGTCCATCCGCGCCGGCGGACTCGGCGGCTTTCGCGAATTGAATGGCGGTGCGCGTTCCGTAGCCGCATCCCGCCAGCACAGGAACCCGCCGCGCCGTTTCCGAAGCAGCGGAGGCCACGACTCGAGAGAACTCCTCGAGTGTGAGCGAAAAGAACTCTCCCGTTCCGCCCGCGGCAAACAGCGCGGCCGGACTATGTTCGAGCAGCCAGGAGGTGTGCCTCCGGAATGCGGGCTCGTCGAACTCCAGTTGCGCATCAAAGTGCGTCACGGGGAAGGAAAGGAGACCTTTTCCGACCGCTGCGGCCATTTGAGATGGGGACAGTGTGCTCATGGATATTGTTTCTGCGTTCGCGCCAACCGCCCGCGAGGGACCCGCGTCCGCCTCATGACTATAAATTGAAATACGCGGCGCGCGGTTTTTTGGCTGTACCGCGCAACGGGAAACCGACCGGCGCCCAAACCAAAAGGACGGCCTGGAGAGGGTCGCTCCCCAGGCCGCACGCACAACGATTTTCAACTTACTGCACGGTCACATCGACATAGAACGGCAGCGAGACCTGATTTTCGCTCGCGTAGACCGTTTGTGTAGCGCCATTTCCAAGACTAATCACTTGAGAGCCCACCTGCTGCGCCGTAATCATCATGTGGTAAGTCCCTGCCGGCGTGGTGAGTTGGGTCTGCGGGCTGAGGTTGGTTGTGGAGCATGCCGTCAAACCGATTGCCAGGGCGCCACCTACGAGCATCAGCACAACCGTCAATACCCTGCGAGCCCTCTCGAAGGATTTGCGCCGGAAGAAGAGCCCAATCATGCCCAATCCGAAGAGTCCGGCGAGCGAGACAGTGGCAATGCGAACGGTTTGACTGGTGGTCGTACCCACCGCCACATTCGTGTAGACAGTGATTCTCGCGTGGCCTGGCGTGCACGAGACCGCCCCGGAGGCGATTTGGGTCGCACTGGCGCTGGCTGGGCAAGGTATCTGGACCGAGTTCGGGGCAGTTACCTGGTTGGGATCGACGATGCTGTTGTCGTAGGTGATGGCGCACGCGGCATGCGGAAGCGGAATGTCGCACGACAGCGATACCGGGTAGTTGGAATTGTTTAGGGACCCGGTGCGGCCGAGAAGTCCATAACCCATCAGCGATGTAATGGTCAGATCGATACTCGCCGAGGAGCCGGCCGAGACAGTGAGCGTCGGCGCGGCGGTCATCGATGCCGCGTTGCCGGTTTGAGTAATTTGGACAACCGGGCCGCGGACTGCCTGGAACAGCGTTGCACTCCCTTTGAATGGCAGGAAGTTGACGTCTCCGGCGTACTCAGGGTGCACATAGTGAGTGTAGATAACCGGGGAATAGGTGGTTCCCTGGGGGACACTCCACAGACAGTCGGTTGAAAATGCCGCCTGGGCGCCGGTTGGGGTTCCGGCGTTCTGTATGGTGAGCAAATTGGCTCCGCCGCTCTTTGGGCAGGCGACGCCACTGTAGCCCATCAAAATACATGTTTTTGTGCCCATTCCCGACGCTGAGGTTCCCGGCGGGCATACCGACGAATCGTCGTACATGGTGATCTGGCCTGTGGGCACGCCGAACGGGGTGTTGACTTTCATGATGAACTGATATTGCCAGGGCGTTGCCGTTCCGTCATACGGGGTAGTTCCGTTCCCGGTGGAAGCGATCACATAGGGCAGGTTAAGGTCTGACGCATCCGGGAACTGGGGCAATGCAATGGCGGAGATCGCCGACTTCGCGACCACCGTACTGACGGTGCCCGTCGATCTGCCGTAAACCCTGTCGCCAACATAGCCGATGGTGAACGTCTGCGCCCCCGCCAATACCGGCGCGATGGTGAACGTAGCTTTGCCACTCGCGTCCAGTTGAGCCGGAACCGTAATCGGAACGGGATTGATGGTCGGAACGCCCACATTCGTGCCGGTCGTGGGAATGACAACCGTCCAGGACGGGAATGTAAGTGCTACAGTTCCGGTTGGAATTGGTCCGCCGCTGGTCTTCGGAGCGACCGTCACTGAAACAACGGTGTTAACGACCTCGGCTGATCCGGTTGCCTTCACGGTTGCCGCGGTGCCGGAGAGCGGCAGACCATTGCCCGATGCGCTGATGGTGAGGGGTGCATTCACGGCATTGCTGGTGATCCCGATCTGACCAGTAAGCGCGCCCTCCTCTCCGGGCTGAGGATCGAACGTAACCGAGACCAAGCAAGTGGCGCCGGCGGCGACACCCGTCGCGGGTGACGTGCTGTCGCTGACGCAAGTCCCGTCGGCCGCCGTGAAGTCCGCAATCGTGACGGTGTCAATCTTCGAACTGCTATGGGTATAGCCGGTCACAAGCAGAGGGGCATTGCCGATATTTGTAACTGTCGCGGCCGCGCTGGTGGGCGTAACAAGATCGGCGGGAGTGGGAAGCGCAAGGGTGCTGTTGGTATTTACGACGGTCACTCCGCCGCCAGAGCCCTTGATCAGATACACGTTTCCCATCCGGTCGATGGCGACCGAGGACGAGCTCGTCATATCCGGGGCGACGGTGGTTTGACTGGCCGAGACCAGTACCCCGCTGATCGAAGGAATCCTGGTGGTCCCGGTCGTGGAAGCAATATAGACCGCTCCGGAAGGATCGACCGCCACACCAGTAGCGCCGCTGAGGTTATTCAACAGAGTTGTGGGCGTCGTCTGGAGGCCGGAAAGTTCAAACAGGTTGGTGCCGTCGATGACATAGAGGCTGCCGGTTGCATCGACGGCCACAGCGGACGGAGCCGTGAATCCGGCGGTCAACATGATTTCCGAATGGCCGAAATTGGAGGGAGCCGACGCCCCAACGTTGGCCAGTTTCACGACGCGGCCGTTGGTCGGATCGGCAATATAGACGTTCCCGATGCCATCGGCAGCCAGGTTCAGGTTGGCACCCAGACCGCTTACCAGCAACACCTGGCCGGCAGTGTTCAAGCCGCTCGCGCCAAACGGGACCTCGTAGACATTGCCGCTATCGGCGATAAATACATCCCCGGCGCCATCCACCGCGACTCCAGTCGGAGCTGTCAATCCGGTTCCGATCGAGACCCCGGAGGTTGAACCTGGAGCGAACATGAGAACCTGTCCCGTGCCAGCATCGGCCACAAAGAGGTCGCCCCCGGGATCGCTGGCAACCTGGCTTGGCGTCTTCAGGCTTCCGCTGATCGTTGACTCAAGGCCTGGAGCAACCTGAACGCTTGCTCCCACCCCGATGCCGTGGAGCAGGATCGAGGAGAGAACGTTTTTCTTGTCATCGAGCATCAATAGCTTAGCCGAGATGTTGCCCACCGAGGTTGGAGTGAAGGAGATGTTTTCCAGACACCCTGAGCCAGCCGCATACGCCGTTCCGGTTGTACAGGTTCCACCGGTCATGGCGAAATCCGGTTTCTGCACGCCCGATTCCGCGATCACAAAACTGGCGGGCGTTACGCTGCCAGTGAAGTTGTAATAGACATTTGCCTGCGAGGCTATCTTGTTCATGGCTGGAGAAGTACCGAAGTCTGCCACGCCAAACCTGATCTGAGCAAAATATCCGATTCCGTTCCATCCCTGGCTGGGCGTAAAAGTTTGAGTGGTGGGGACAACCATCGTGTCGCGGACATCGTCAAGCGCGAGGCCGCCCTGCACCGGGATTGTGTTCACGATAAAGCTGTGCGCTGGATTTGGTACCCCGTTTTCGTTTGGCACCTCGTACACGCCGATGTTTGAGTCAGCAATGAAGACATCACCGGCGGCGTCCATCGCCACCGCGCGCACGGCTTGGGATTTCGGATTCTGGACCGCAGAAATCGAATTAGAAGCTGAGATATCGGTCAGATTGCTTTCCGTGCTCGAAACAAGCCCGACAGTCCCGGCAGGTAACCAATACACATGAGCGCTGGGGGGATTGGTTCCATTGTCGCCAAGCGTAAATGCAATGTCGCCCGCACTGTCCATGGCCAATCCGATCGGGCGGTTCGATAGTCCGGTTACGATTTGAGTTGCGGTTCCACCCGAACCGTCTGGTGCGATCGAACCAGCTGGAATCATATAGATCGAATTACTGGGGCTTTCAATACCGACAGCCATGGTGCCGGAGGCGTTAAAGGCCATTGGGTCGGGATGGAACCAGCTTATGTTGGTCGAGTTCGCCCACAAGATCTTCTTGGAATAGTCCCAGGTTCTTCCTACGGTGTCATAAGGAATCTTCCAGATGCCGCCATTCCACCCGTTTGCAACGTAAACGTTGTTTTCCGGGTCGATTGCCAAACCCGAGTCGGCCCAAGTACCAAGGCTGGCGCTGATCGTAATTGTCGGTCTGCCATCGGCGGGTATCTGATAGAGCGTTCCCGAGGAAAAATCCATGGCCAGGATATCGCCCTGCTGAGAAATGACGATATTCCACAGTGCGCTAAATGTGGCGCCGTTCTGGGTTGCCGCGGTAAAGGGACCAGTTGCGGAGCTGGAGAGCACCAGCGGGACTGAGCCCTGCGCTATCCCTTTTGGACACATGAAGGCGCTCAAGAACACGAACGCAAACATAACTCTGGCAAATTGGCGCACAGTAATGAACGACGTGATGGCCATAGCATTCCTCCCCAAAAACCTCGTAACCAGTACTCCGAGAATCTTCACTCTCGCTCGGAGGCTTTCTTTGTTCCGCGTTCCGGGAGTTGCCTCCCATCCTCGGAAAGCGTTCTTGTCTGCGGCTCGCCTTCGACTAGACCTACTGAACCGTCACGGGCAATGTGAACACTGGCGTCGTCAGCGAGGTCTGAGTCAGGCCGCTGCGATCGTAGGTAATGATCTGCACGTTATAACTTCCCGCAGGGGTCTTCACCTTGGGCGCGGGCGGCGGCGTCGAGTATCCCGCATTGGTGCATGACGTGATACCCATGAACACGCCGGAAAGCACAGCCCCAAGATAGATCAGGGTCAGATAGCGGTTGAGTCTCTTACGCCCCGCGATCAATCCCAGCAGGCCAAAGCCGAAGAGTCCGGCCAGCGACCATGGAACCGCATGCGGGACGGCGCCGGTAGTCGTTGCACCGTTGACCGGCACATTGGTGCTGAGGGTCATCAAGATCGTTGAGGCCGTTGGACCGGCAACGCCTATGGGCGAAGTCCCCGTAACTGTGTTCGCATATTGGAACGTGCATTGCGAATAAGCTGGCAGCATCGTGGTTGGGCTGGCCGAAAGCGGCACGGGCGAATCCGACGAGTTGCATTCCAGGCTCACGTCTCCAGTGAATCCGACCAGCGGCATGAGTGACAGGCTCACCTGCACTGGGGTTCCCGCAGTGGCGTTCACCACCCCACTCGTGGTCTGAGTGATCTGGACACTGGGAACAATCACGTAGAACGTGGGCAATGGAGTGGTTTGCGCTGCGTAGTTCACGTCGCCGCTGTAGACGGCGGTCAAGTTGTAAATGCCTTTGGCGAGGTTCTGCAAAGAAAACGTGGCTACGCCGTTGCCGTTCAGCGGGATGGCCCCGTTCACACCCTGGCCGGGGTCAACTGGCCGGCCGTTCTGCATGAAGGTTATGGTGCCGGTGGGAGTTCCCACGGTCGAAGTCGCCGAGGCAGTAATCCAAACCGGCTTTCCGACCTGCACGTAAGTGTTGCTCGCCCAGGCCGTCACATAGCCCGGGTTAGGCGTACAGCTGTTCCCGTTGGAACCATTCCCGTTCCACGAAATGCAGGTGGAATTTGTAACCGGCGGACCAACCTTGTACGCCGGGGTTGCGGGTGTCACGGTGAACGTAGTCTTGCCCGCGCTTCCTGCAAAGCAACTGCCGGCCGCGCAGGTGTTCTGCGAAGCGCCCGCTTCGCCATTGCCGGCGTAGTTCGCGTTGACGTTGTAGGCGCCGCCGAGCAGATTGGTGTATTTGAAGGTGACGGTACCGCTGGCGTCCAGGGTCATTGACTGTTTCGGCTGGTTGCCGTTAGGACTGCCGACGGAGAGGCTCACGGTGCCTGTCGGCGTACCGTAGGTCGCATCGATTGCGGCAACTTTGACGGTGACGGTGACGCTGCCCGGATAAACAACGTTGCTGATGGGCGAAATGGTGATCTGTGTGGCCGGCCGCAAGTCCTGCAGCACGTTGGCTGTGACCGCAATGTTCACGCCGGAGCTTGCATTGGCTGCATTGCTGGCTACATTGATGGATGCGGTAGCGACGCCGGCGGTCGGAGCGAGCAGATTCATTCCCAGGTAGCACGAACCCCCCGGAGGAGTGCTCGTGGCCGGCCCGCAGGCCGGCGAGTTCAGCGTCGCGGCAGCCAGTGAGTAGAAGCTGGCATTGGTGCCGGAAATCTGATCCCCGGAGAGATCTGAAAGTGTGAGCGGAAGGTTTCCAACATTAAGGACTTGCGCATCCGCTTCGGACAGAACGTTGGGATTGACCGGCGCTCCCGTGCTGTTGAAATCAATTAAGCCGCCGATGCCAAGTTGGGATAGGCCCGCTGTCGAGCCCGAGCCATAGGTCGCATACAGGTTCTGCGTGCCGTCCAGCGCCAGGCCGAACGGTATAGCCGGCGTGTTTCCGGTTCCCAGCCCGCTCGCGATCACGATCTGGCTGTTGATGTTCAGGCTGCCCGTTTCGGTGTTATACGGAATCCAGACGAGGCCGCTTGCTTCCGCGACGAATACCGAGCCCGACGGATCCACGGCGAGACCGGTCACCGGAGCCTGAAGCCGCCCGTGATGACTTCGTTGGCTTCCCCAAAAGGCATGGTGATTTCCCACAGGTTGGCTCCATCGGCCACCCACACGTTGCCGCCGCTGTCGGTCGCGATCGCGCTCGGCCCGGTAAATCCAGCGCCCCCTCCCAATACCGGCGAACCCAGCCCGGCAAGCATCAAGGATGTCTGCGGATTCGGAATCTCGATGACTTTGGCCTTTTGCTGATCTGCGACGAAGACGTCGCCCGCTCCGTCGACTGCAAGACTGAGGTTGCCGGTACCCAGACCGCTGGCAATCGTGGTTTGCTGCGACGCCACCAGGGCGCCGTTAATGAAGGGAATTTCGATGACCTTTCCGGAATCTCCGATATAGAGATTCCCAACACCGTCAACGGCTACGCCCGTCGGACCAGTCAATCCGCTGCCGTTCACTTTTCCGGTAGTTGGGCTGGTGGTTCCAGCGGGATATTTCTCGATTGCTTTCAACCCATGGTCAGCAACGTAGGTATTGCCCCAGAGATCCGCCGCCACCTGCCTCGGGTCGTTCAGACCCGAAGCGATCGGCTGGATCGCAGCCGACGAAACGACCGACACCGCGGCACCCTCTCCAACCCCGCCGAGATAAGCATTGCTGCCGGCGAGGATATTGTTAGCCGGGTCCAGTATCTGCACTTCTCCCTGGACGTCACCCGCCATGGCGGTATTGAGCTGTACATAATAGGTGCAATAGCTGTAAGCCGAAGTCGTGGTTTCATTGGCACTGAATCTCGGATAAGCGGCTCCGTCTGTACAGACCGGGACGGGAGCTGTAGCCGTCTTGTTCAGCATCGGCGAAGAACTCATCCGCTTGAAGTTAGCTCCGCTCGGTTGTGAGAGCGCAAACTTGGCCGCGGTCGTATCCTGGTTGAACATGTAGTAAAGGGCCTGGGTTTGATTGGCGCTAACTGTGGCCGACGTCGATCCGCTGGCGCCCGCGGCGATCGCGCTTGTGGAAATTTCGAAGGAAGTGCTGCTGAGGCCGGTTCCGGACACGTAGAAGTTGAGGCCGTTCAGCGCATAGAGGTCATCGCCCGAAGCGGCGGTGATGGTGACAATCTGGTTTTCCGTGAAGGCGTTATCCGCGGTCAGCGTGAGCGTCCCGCCGCTCGAGGAAACCGAATACGCCGAGATCTTGGTGGCTGCCGCTCCACCTACGGTTGAGGCACCGAGATCGACCGCGCCCGGCTTCCACAGCACGATCGTGGACGCAAGGCAGGTGGCGGCAGCGGTCTTAGTCGTTGTGGTATCGCATGACGGGGCATTTGTGCCGGGAGGCGCCCAGTTGCCGCTTCCTCCGGTCGCAAGCCATAGCAGCCCTCTGGGATCAACCAGGGGCGAGAATCCGGAAGCGACCGGAGCGATCATGATCGTATCGGCCCAGACCAGGTTCGGGCTGCTCGGAGTTCCCTCGTTCGGAATCATGAAAACGCCGTCGACATTACCGCCGTAGGAACTGTTGTTTTCGCTGGTGAAGTAGAGGTTGCCCTGGGCATCGAAGGCAATTCCCTTAATACCGTTGAAGCCACCCTGGTCAATGCGCAGCAGTTTTGATTCGGCCGAACCGTCCCCCGAACCCACGATCGTGGCCGAACCTGCTGGAATCTCGCGAATGCCCAGCACCTTGGCGCTGGGCGAATCATAGGCATTCTCGATGAAGAAGAGGTTTCCGGCATGATCCACAGCGAGATTCGAGACCATGTCTTCGAGTCCCGTGGCCATCGCCACTACATTCGATACGGTTCCACTCTCGTCCACGGTGTACTTGAAAATCGACTGGGTGCTGGACGTGCTCACGTAGAAGGTCACGCCGTCATCGCCGGTCTGGAGATCCTGGGGCGGAATCGCCACCGCGGTGCCGTTGCTGTTCTTGTAAGTAGGACCGTTCCAGTGAGCCGCGGTGCTGAACCTCCACGTGCCCGAGCTCGCATCGAAGGGCAAGCGACAAAACTGAACCGAAGACCCGTAGCGATCGGTGATGTAGAGGTTGTCCCATTTATCAAACGCGATGCCGGCATTCCAATACGATCCCGATTTCTCCAGGTCGGAACAATCGGAGCTGCCGGTTTGGGGCGCCGGATACCCGATCTGCACGGGCGTAGACGCATTCGGCGCGAGTTGAAAGAGCTCGCTCAACGCCGAATCCATGAACACGACGTTGCCGTGCAATGGGTCGATCTTCATCGAGTAGACCTGGCTCCATGCTCCGCTGCTGCCGTGACTGAACGGAACCACCGAGCCAACCGAGACAGGGGGAGGGTTTCCCGGCTTAAACGGAATCGGCAACTGGGCCGTGGCCGCGCCGGCCAGCATGAGGCTGACAACAAAAACCAGGCACGCGATCCGTGCAACCCTACGCATCATGACAGTAGACTCGATGGCCATACTCCCCCTCCGAAACGATCTCAATCCCACTGCATTCGAGCGGCCTAAGTGCCCGCCGCATTCTTGCGGCATGAAGCGGATGCCGCGTTTTTCTTCATCCCCTAACCGGCCTGGCCCGCCCACCGTTTTCCGGTCTCGATTCGGCCGGCCTGTCAGGTTCGCGCCGGGCCGGTGGAAGGAAAACCTCAGAACGAGAACTTTCCTGCCACCTCGACCAGCCGGTTTCCAACCTTGATACCCGCCACTCCGAAGTCCTGGTGCACCAGCACATCCTGGGTCAGAGCCTTGCCAACCGTCGCATTCTGAAATCCGAGTTGCAGATTGGTCTGGTCGTTGTTGTTGAAAGACACCAGGGGGTGGTTGAACACATTGAAGGCCGCGAGGCGCAATTGCAGGTTCTTTCCTTCACTGAGGGAGAAGTTCTTCAACAGCGTCATGTCGTGGTTCAGGTAAGCCGGTCCGCGCATGTAGGGGAGCCGGTAAACGCCGTTGCTTCCGGGCTGCGGAATTCCGAACGCGAGCGGATTGATGAACTGGTGCGGCTTCGATCCCCCGGCCGGATTTCCCTTGAGCGTCGGCATCAACTGGAGGTCAGGCGTCCCGAGCCACACCACAGGATTCATACTCTGAACGCAGAAGGTGTTGCCGTTCTGGTCAGGCTGGATTCCGTATTGGGTTTTGCAGGCCTGGGCTTGTTGCGCATACGTCTGAGTTGCAAAAGCGACCTGCACCGGCAGAACCGAGCCGTAGCCGAATCCAAAGTTCTCGCCATTTTCCGACGCCAGCGGAATCCCGCTCATGACTTGCGAAACTCCGGAGAGCTGCCAGCCATTGGCCGCTTCCGTGAGCCAGTGGCTTCCGCCCGCATAGCGTTTGCCCAGGTCGACCAGGTAGTGGATGTTGAAAACCTGGGTGCGATCGTAGGGCACGGGGTTGTAATCGTTGCGAAGATTTACCGGATCGACGATGTTGTTGTTCCACGACGAGGCGGTGGCAAGATTTTTCGCGAAGGTGTAATTGGCCCCGTAGGTAACAATGCCCGCGTTCTTGTTCCACTGCACCTGAAGGCTGTTGTAGTTCGAATAGAAGTTGTGATTCAGCTGATAAACGTGCTGATAGAACGGATAGGGGCGGAAGAAGTCGGTTTCCGCCGTGGAGAATCCGCCAATCCCGCCCGTGGGCGCATTGGCATGGCACAGCTCGCCGTAGTTAAATGCGCAAAGCGTCGAATACGACGGGTCGATATTGAACAGGTTGTTGTTGGTGCCCGTCATGGCCGGATTCTTGTTCGGGTACGTATTCGCGCAGTCGCTCATGATGCCGCAGATGATGTTGATGTCCGACGCGCTGTTATAGGTATTGCCGTTGTAGGAGCCGAGGTTGACGTTGTGGCTGCCCACGTAGGCAATGTCGAGCATCGACGGACCCAGTCGCAGCCATTTCACGCCGGGCAGACGCTGGTCGATGCTGGCGTTGTACTCGTAGTAGATGGGGCGGCTGGTATCGGTGGGCGATAGCGTGTAGGCACTGAAATCCGGGGGAGTGATGGGCGACTGGCTGTCAATCTGACTGAAGGACAGCGCTCCGACGATGCTCGTGGTCTTGTATCCTTGTGCAGTCGCAGCCGCCAGGGCATAAGGATTGAACTGCTCCTGGTTCCGATACATGCCCCATCCGCCACGCAGCACGGTTTCGCCCTTGCCGAAAACGTCCCAGGCTCCGCCCAGGCGCGGGGTGAAATAAATCGTCTGCGGCGAATTCACCGAATTGGACACGCCCGATTTCTGTGAAGCCCAGGTGATACCCGGCATGCTCAGGCCGGTGCAGTCGCGCGCAAAGCCGCCGCATTCCGAGCTATAGAGGCTTTCGGAGAACGTGGCCAGGCCGTTGTTGCGCTGGTCGGTCCAGGGACCCAGGTGCTCGAAGCGAGCTCCGACGATCAGCGTCACGTTGTGAAGCTTGATCTGATCGTTCACATATCCCGCCAGCGTGGTGTAGCGCATGTTGACGTTGGGCGTGAAGTTGGTCTGCTTGTAGGAGTCGGCATACCCCTCGTAAATCATCGCGGTGGGGTTGTAGCAACTGCCCAGGTACGCAGCCCCGGACAGACGCAGCGTGCCGTCTGTGCTGGGGTTCACGCATCCGTTATAGGGCGCCTGGTTCGACGGAGAGTACTCGAAGAAGGCGTTGCCGGGGTTGAACGTGTATTGCCCCTGAGGAAACGCATTCGTATCCGCGATACCGTTGTAAGTGCCCGTTTCCCAATACGCCCCGAATTGCAGGAAGTGGTTCCGCAACTGCCAGCTCAGGTTGTCCTGCAGGATCGGATCGACCTTCTTGGTATGGATCTGGTTGTTGTAGAAGCCGCCCGGCATAAGCACGTTCGGATAGCCGTTGCTGCCGCCGGAGGCGATTCCTGGAACCGAATAGTCCCCGCCATTCTTGTACATCCCGAGATAATCGAAGTTTCCATTGCCGCCGTTGTAGGCGTTCATATTGAAACGCTGCGCGGCCAGCGGATTGCCCATCTTGCCGGGCAGACTCACAAACGACAGTGCCGCGGCAAACTCATTGGTCAGATTCGACCCGAAGGTTCGCGTGTATCGACCCGACAAAATGTTGGAAACGTCGCCAGTGGTGACATTGCCCGGATAAGGAACCGCGCCGCTGGGGAAATAGCCGAGCGCCACGGGGTCTTCATCGATTTCGCGTTGCAGTCCATAGACAAAGAACAGCGTGTCATTGGTATTGAGGTTGTATTGCAGGGTCGCCTTGAACTGCGATCCGTTCTGGGTCTGCATCAGCTGCTTGATGTAGTTGTAGCCAAACG
Organism: uncultured Acidobacteriota bacterium; assembly: GCA_963730805.1. GTDB lineage: Bacteria > Acidobacteriota > Terriglobia > Terriglobales > Acidobacteriaceae > Telmatobacter. The sequence continues at coordinate 190,416 of CAVSTL010000011.1, forward strand.
CATTCGTGAAGGGATCGGCGTTCGGCTTTGGAAACCAGTTCACCAGGGCCACGCCGGCAGCGTTGGCGTAGGGATTGGCGTTGCTGCCCGCCACCAGGGTTCCGCTGGGAAGATAGTTGTCGGCGTAGCACATGGGCAGAATGGCGTTCGGATTTTGCTGGCCGTCCGGACGCGCGCCGCAAAGCTCGGCGTCCAGAGAGGCCGCGCTGAAGTCGCCCTGGCGCTCGGCCATGGTCGGCACCCACGCGGAAATCGCCGCCTGGTTGGCCTCGAACAACTGGTTGTAATACTCGTACCCCGCGAAGAAGAAAAGCTTGTCCCGATTGCGATTAAGTTCGGTCCAGGGGAGGAGGAGCGGCCCGCCGATCTGCCCGCCCGGATACAGATACCGTCCGTCCGGCCGTGACTGGCGGAGATGGTTGTCAAACCAGTCGTTGGAATTCAGGGTGGAATCGCGCGCAATGAGATACGCCTCGCCGTGGAACTTGTCGCCGCCGGCCTTGCTTGAAGCGCTGATAACTGCCGGTCCCTTGGCGCTCACGGCTCCGAACGTCGAACTGGACGCCTTCACTTCGGAGACCATTTCGGCATTCATCTGCTGCACCGAACCCGAGTTGCTGGCAATGTCAGTGAGGGAGACGCCGTCGGTCACGATGGCAATGCCGGTGGGGCCGGCTCCGTTCGCGGAGAACGCTCCGGTCGGTCCACTCAGGCCGACCACCGCGGTGTTGTACCCGGGCCGGTTGAACAGTCCCTGGTCGCCGGTGGACATCGAGTAGCCGGGCAGCATCCGGATCAGCTCGGTCGCGTCGCGCCCCACCACCGTCAGCGTATCGAGGTCCTTGGCCGTGATAATGTCGCTGCGCTCGCCCGTGGTGAGGGTCGCCACCTGGGAGTCGATCTGGGCCTCCACCGTCACCGACGCCGTGGTATCCCCCACCTGCATGCGAACGTCGGTAAAGCTCAGTTGATCGCCCGGACGAACCGCAAACGGCTGGGATTGCCAAGGCCTGAAGCCAGCCATGGCGACTTCAATGGTGTAACTGGTACTGGGGACTACGGAGGCGAACGCAAAAGCGCCGATGCTGTTGCTCACCGTGGTCCGCTTGATGCCGGTATTCGCCTCGGTCAACGTCACGGTGGCCTTCGGAATGACGGCCTCCGACGTATCCGCAACTACTCCGGTCACGTTTCCGGTGGCCTGCTGTCCCAAAAGAGCCGTTCGCGGTAGCAGGAGCACTGCGACGAGCAGCACCAGCAACGAGGCTGTTGGCCTGATCCTTGAAAAGATCTCCATCATAGTTTTCCCCCAGTCGGCTGCATTCCAAGCGCGTGGAGACGTCCCATGCGGCGAGCGCACTACCCGCAAGAAGGCCCACACACGCAACGGCTGACCATGACTTTGAAATGCTGGGGGCCAATTTTTGTACGTGGATGATTCACTTGTCAAGTGCAAACAGCACAAAAAATCAGCGATGGGACCGATATCCCGTGTTTGTTGGGGTTTTCGTTTGACTGTCACGACGAGACCGGGTCTGAAATTCACTCCGGCGCATGCCGGCACAGGTTCAGAGACCTGTCTCGCCGGCGACTACCAAATTGCGGAGAGGCGTCTGAAACGGTTTTCTTCTCAGCTGGCCTCTTCCCGGAATCCGCGTTGCCGGGTCTGGCGGGGGTTTTCGGCAAAGGTTCACCATCCTAACCCGGATGATCCATTCTTCCGGTGATACCGTTCTCAACAAAATCCTATGCAAGATGGGCAAGTCTTACCGAAAACCGCCCTGCCTGCTGCCTGCAATTTCGCCCGCAGGGAGCCGGCAGTGCACGTGCCGGCACAGTCCCTCACGCAGTTCATCGTTCCCAAATGACGCAACTGCCCGGCACGCGACTTTCAAGGGTCAACTCATGTGAATACCATCGCGCTATTCCCGAAAAACCTGCATCCAACTAACGCAGGCGGCTGACAAGCAGGGCTGCCCGGGGTCTCATCTATCCCAAAGGAGTTGTGCATGCTCTGGACTGTGTTCGTGATCCTTCTCATCTTGTGGCTTCTAGGCTTTAGTTTTCACATTGCCGGTGGCCTCATCCACCTGTTGTTGGTCATCGCCGTCGTGGTGCTGATCATCCAGCTCATCACCGGTCGCCGCGTGGTCTGAGCCACTCGCCGCGACGGAACCCCTCGACTCACTCCTGCCGGCCGAGCGCGCCTTTGGCGCATCCGTCGGCAGGCGAGTCCACCTCCGGCGCCCATCGGTCGTCATGCCGTTTCCACTGAGCAATCGCTCCTAAGTTCCTCGCAAGCGCTGTGGAGCGCGGTTCCCCGTGCCTGCACATTCGCATCGGCTCTTCCCCGGTCGGACTGCAATAATGATCTCGATCCGCAAGGAAGGAGCATTCGGTGCGCAAGTTCTCCATCGGATTCGTGATGCTTGTGGTGTTTTGTTCCGCGTCACGAGCCAAGCCATCCGCACTGTTTTACCTCACTGACGATCCCGGCTCCATCCGCTCTTTTCTGGCTCATGAAGCCAAGATCGACCTGCTGGTGCCGACCTGGTATTCCGTCGATGAGAACGGCCTCGTTACCGGCGCGCCCAATCCCACAGTGCTCGACGCCGCACGCCGCGACGGGCTACCGGTAATGCCCATCCTTGCGCTCTTCGGCAAAAAGAAATTTCATGACCTCGCCGCCAACATGCCGGCACGCTCGCGCATGAATGAGGCGCTCATTCGCGAATCGAAGCTGCACGGCTACACTGGCTTTCAGTTTGATTTTGAGAACCTGGACTATCTCGATCGCGACGCATTGACGTCGGTGGTCGCGGAAACCGCCGCAGCGCTGCATAAGAACAATTTGCAACTCACCATCGCGACCATTCCCAATGCGCCCGGCTATCCCGGCCAGGGCAGTTTCGCCAAGTGGATCTATACCGATTGGCGCGGCTCCTTCGACCTCGAAGCCCTTTCGAAATCGGTCGACCTTATCTGCCTCATGACCTATGACCAGCAGACTCGCTGGACCATGCCCGGCCCGGTCGCCGGCTGGCAATGGACCACCGAGAATCTCGACTACGCGCTCAAGGTCGTGCCCAAAGAAAAACTGTCATTGGGCATTCCCCTCTACGGGTATCACTGGTACACCAGCGCGCCGACCATGGACAAGGCCACCGGTCAGGAGAAGCCCAATCTCTCCGGCGACTACATCGGCGCTCCCGATGCGCTGCAACTCGCCACCGCCTACGGTGGCAAGCTGGACTGGGATGAAACCGACCACAGCGCGTTCTTCTATTTCTATCGCGACCAGATGCGCGAGTGGGTTTTCTACACCGATCTGCGTACCTTCCGCAACCGCTACCAGCTCGTTGCCGACCGGAAGCTGCAGGGGTTTTGTTCCTGGGTGCTTGGCACCGAAGATCCTGAAATCTGGTCGCTGCTGCCAAACCGCAAATAACCAACGCGGGCGGGGGCCGACTTCGCCTTGCGGGGCGATCGTGAACAACAAGTACGTTCAGGGAGAAATGGATGGCGTATTACCTGGCCGTGGATGCCGGCGGATCGAAGACCGAATTCCTGCTCGCCGATGAGGATCGCGAACTGGGACGGGCTTTAACGGGGACGATCAAGCGCGTCAACGCCGATGCCGACATCGCCGCGCGCAATCTCCGCGACGCGTTGGCCGAGCTCGAACGAACCACCGGCGTGCCCATGACCAGCGTTTCGCGCACCTGTGTGGGCACGTCGGGCAACACGGTTCCGCTGGTGACCGACTGGCTGCGTGAAGGCTTTACGAGGCACGTTGCCGGCCCGCTGTTGCTGGTGGGCGATGTGGAAATCGCGCTCGACGCGGGGTTCTTCGGCGGCCGCGGCGTACTGGCCCTCGCGGGCACCGGCTCGAACGTGGCCGCGCGCGGAGCCAACGGTGCGATCATGACCGCGGGAGGATGGGGACCGATCCTCGCCGACCAGGGGGCCGGTCACTGGATTGGCATCGAAGGCTTGCGCCGGGGTTTCCTTTCCCGAGATGAGGGCCGGCCTACCGAGTTGCTGGAGGCCGCGCGCAAATTCTGGAATCTGACCACAGTCGACGCTCTAATCGAGTTCGCCAACACCCAGTTTCCCCAGCGCTACGGTTCAAAATTCGCACGCGAAGTGGTCGCCTGCGCCGATCGCGGCGATACGGTGGCCCAGGAAATCCTCGAGCAGGGAGGAAAAGACCTTGCTTACCTGGTGCGAATTCTTATCGAACGCATGCGCGCTATCGAGGGCGAGGCGTTTCAGGTTCCCGCCGTGGCGTTTGCGGGCAGCATCCTCGCCCACGTCGAGCGCATGCGCGCTTCCATCGAGTACGCGCTTCGCCTCCGCTACCCTGACATCCGCATCCTCGAGAAGCCCGTCGATCCGGTGCGCGGCGCTCTGTGGCGCGCGATGCAGGGTGCGTGAACCTGCTCAGACTTCGAGATATCTCGACGAGTTACGGAAAACAGAACGACCGAAGCCGCTTGGATGCGGTGCTTCGCGACACTAAAAAACCCGCCATTGGCGGGCTGTGTCTAATTCAATTCTGCGATTTGCGCCTCGATCGACTGCAAGGCCGCTTCCAGCGCATTCCGTCGCGCCGGATTCGAAGTTCGCTGCGAAAGGATGTTCTCCCTTTGCAGATTCAGGGCCTGCTTCTGGCGTAACCGCTGCGCGCGCTGGTTCTCCGCTTCGCGTTTTGCCGATTGCGAGGCAAAACTCATGCCGAGAGGCACCGGCGCATACTGCTGGCTGCTTGCCATCTGTTCCTCCACAGATTTACTTTCCCAACCACGGGCCATATCTTCATTTTACGAGGGTTTTCCCTTATTGCATCCCGCAGAATGAGCCGGGGGCATCAAAGGCACAAGGTCGTTTGCCCAAAAACAAGGCAGGAGAGCGCATGCGCGTCTGGCAGATTTCGTCGTTTGGCATTGATTCATTGGAGTTTGCGGAAAGGCCCAATCCCGAGCCCGGTCCCGGTCAGGTTCTCATAAAAATTCATGCAATTTCTCTCAATTATCGCGACTTGTTGATGGTGAAGGGGCTGTATAACCCCAAACTCAGGCTGCCGCGCATTCCCTGCTCCGACGGAGCGGGCGAGGTACTGGCGACCGGACCGGGCGTATCGCTGTGGAATCCGGGCGATCGCGTGGCCGGCATTTTCATGCAGAACTGGCTGGACGGCCCACCCACCCCGGCCAAGGTCAAAGGCGCCCTTGGCGGAGACATCGACGGGACCCTGGCCGAGTACATAATCCTCCACGAGAACGGCCTGGTGGCCATTCCCGAGCACCTCAGCTACCAGGAAGCCGCCACGTTGCCCTGCGCCGCGGTAACTGCATGGAACGCCCTCAGCTCCGGCGACCTCAAGCCTGGCGGTACGGTCCTGATCCAGGGCACCGGCGGGGTGGCTATCTTTGCTCTGCAGTTCGCGCGCCTCAAGGGCGCCCGCGTCATCGGCGTTTCCGGGAGCGACCAGAAACTCGAGCGCGCCTATGATCTCGGCCTCGATGCCGGATTGAATTACAAGGAAACCCCTGATTGGGATCGCTGGGCCCTCGAACAGAGCGGCGAAGGCGTGGACCTTGTCGTCGAAGTCGGCGGAGTGGGCACCTTGCCCCGCTCTCTGCGGGCTTTGCGCATGGGAGGAACCATCGCCCAGATAGGCGTGCTCACCGGCCCCGGCGAAGCCCTCCCCCTGCCAGCCATTTTGCATAAGCAGGCCCATATCCGGGGAATCTATGTCGGCTCTCGCCAGGACTTCCTGGACATGAATCGCGCTATCGGTCTTACCCAGATGCGCCCCGTTGGCGAAGATTTTCCCTGGTCTCACGCTCCCCAGGTCTTCTCGCGCCTGGAGGAAGCAAGCCATTTCGGAAAGCTGGTGATCTCGATCGGATGACCATACGGGCTCGCGCTTTTTTGGCGAGCCTCTGGATGGGTTGCGTTTATGGACTCTTGGCGAGGTGTCCTGATGTTTGACCCGGGTCGCTTTTGGTGATGTAGATCTCGCTTGGTTCGCGGCAGGGCCGCAACGCCAGCAACTCCTCCGCCACATACGCGGTGGTCGTGCCGTCGCTAAATGTGACAATCAGCCCGTCGTCACCCTCCGGTACCGCAGTTTGGATCTTTATGAATCCGTCCATCGCTGCATAGTACGTTTCGAGGGAATGCGAATCTGTCCAAAATTGCTCAGACAACCCAACGAGCGACAGGCGACAAGCCGTGAAGAGAACAGGGACCGCTAACTCGACGACTTATTCATCGCGGCGGACCGCGGAGCAGCGCTAAGTCGCGAGGAAGGACGAAGGGCGGCATGAACCGCGGACGGATTGCTCTCGGTTACACGCCCTCGAAGTGCTTTTCGATCTCCTCCAGGGTCTTGCCTTTGGTCTCCGGCAGGAAAAACGCGACCGTCAGCAGGTAAATTACGGTAAACCCGGAGAAAAGGAAGAACATCGTCGCATAACCATACTTGCCCACGACCGGGAGGAAGACGGCGGCCAGGGTGGTCGAGACAAGCTGGTTCACAACCAGCGCCACGCTCATGCCGTTGGAACGGATGCGGGTCGGCATCAGTTCTGACAGCGCCAGCCACACGCAAACGCCTGGTCCTGACGCGTAGAACCCGACAAACATGTACAGGAAAATTGCCATCAGCCAGCCGTTCAACGCATTGGGCACCGGCGAAATGTAGGCATGTTCGATCTTCAGTGGCGCGGCCCGCGCCGCATCGACATCGGCAAATGGATTGGTGAAGAACGCCTGGACCTTGCCCGGCGGCACGCAACTGGCGCGGTTGATTTCTACTGTGGCGGTATCGGATTCGCCGGTGCGCACCGGGGTAGTCGTCGCCGTAAACCCGCCATAGGAATAGATCACCGACAGCGAGGAACGTTGCCCATTGAGCGTGCCCGCCGGCGCCAGTTGTTGCGCGCTCGCCTCATCGAAGCGCAACTTCAGGGTGTCTCCGCTCACCATCGACTGCACCGCCGGCCCGGCATCGTAGCGATGCTTTTCAGAATGGACAAATAGTGCCCCCGCGCACAGATGAGCCACGATGATGCCCGAAGTCCCCACGGTAAACAGGAACTTGCGCCCCTTGCGATCCACCAGCGTCATGCCCACGATCGTCAGCATGAAATTGGTCAGGGTGAACACGACGTACCCCCAGTGCGCGGCGACGTCAGACAATCCGCTCTGCAGCAGGATGTTGGTGTTGAACCCGATCACCGAGTTGATTCCCGTAGCGGTGTTGCACGAAAGGATGACGCACGCCAGCAGGAACGGCAGAATGTACCGCCGCTGCAGCAAGGAACCGCTCTTGGCCGGCGCGTGCCCGGTGCCTTGCGGCCGAGCCGCGGCCTCGCGAGCGATCTGTTCCATCTCGCTCATTTCGACGGCGGCCTGTTCTTCGGTGCGCGATCGGAGCAACGCGGCCAGCGCGGCCGTCTTGTTGCCCTTTCGGAACAACCAGCGCGGCGACTCGGAAACGAAGAATCCGCCCAGCACAAAGAGAATTCCCGGCGGCATCGACATCCAGAAGATGCGCCGCCAGGCGTGGTCTTTCACATCGTGCAGGGCCTGCGCCGAGGCCGTGCGCGCCACTTCCGCTACGTGGTAGCTGTAGTAGATCCCGATGCATGCTGCCACAAATATCCCAAACGTGAGCAGCCATTGGAACACGCCTGTTCCGCGCCCGCGCTGCTTGGCGGAAAGGCATTCCGCCAGATACAGCGGCACCACGATGCCGACCAGTCCGCCGCTCACGCCCTGCAGGAGGCGCCCAAAGAACAGCGATCCGTATCCTCCCGAGAGCGCGATCACCGGAATGCTGAGCACAAAGGCGGTTCCGCTCAGGATCATCAGGGGCTTGCGGCCCATCCAGTCGGCCAGCAGCCCGGCAAACAAGGTGGAGAACACGCTGCCCAGCAGCACTGCCGCCACGATAATCGACAGCTGGCTGCTGTTGAGGTTGGAAGTGGCTTCGAGGTAGGGCAACGCGCCGCCGATGATGCCTACATCGATACCGTAAAGCAATCCGCCCAGGCCAGCGACAAACAGCAGGATTCGGTTGTAGGCGAGCAGGCGCGTTTCGGTGCTGGTGGTCGGCGGCATGTTTTCTTCCACTCTCCGAAATCCGGATGCAATCATCTCCCCGCGCACTGGTGCGCCGCGCGGCCAGGGGGAAGGAATCGCCTCCTAAGAATCTCGTTGAAAGACTAAATCATGGGAGCGGCACACGACTCCGCGGCTGCCGCACAATTCGCGACGCCGGACCGGGCGCGAATCAATGGGCTGTGATCGGATTGTGCTCCGGGACTTCGCCAGGAATTGCCGCAGCTCCCGTCCTGTGGCGGGCGAACTCGTTGCGCCAATGCGCCGCGGCTCCGATCAGTTGCGCCTGCTCGAACAGTTGAGAAGGCACGATGCGCAAACCGGCGTCCCCGACCAACTCCTGAGCGATGGGCAGGAAAAGGTTCGCGGAACGCGCGATGCCGCCTCCTACCACCACAATCTCCGGTTGAAAGGGAGCAATCACATCGCAGATCACGTGGCCAAGATTAATTCCCAGAGTCTCGAAAACCTGGCGAGCCTGAGAATCAGTGTCCGCGGCGGCGGCAATCTCTTTCACATCAAGATCAATCCCGGTGCGAGCGACATAATCGGCCTTCAAGGCCCGGGTGGAAATCAGGTCTTCCACGGTTCCCCCGCGATAGGGATAATCCCAGATCTCGCCGCCCGGAGGAACCCCCTTGCCTTCCATGACGCAATGGCCGTCCTGTGCAAATGCGGAACCAATGCCAGTTCCCAACGCCAGCCCGACGGCACGATCGGCGCCGCGAGCCCCTCCGGCATTGAGTTCGCCAAGCAGAAACGCGGAAGCGTCATTCAGGAATTGGAGCCGCGTGGGTGTCCAGCCGAAGCGGGACGCGAGCGCACCCCGAAGATCCTTCCCGTAGAGCCACTGAAGCTTGTGCTTCATCAGGCTTACGCCCGCCGCGCAGTCGAAGGGCCCGGGAACCGCCAGCGATGCGCCAGCCAGACGGCGCGGCACCCAGGAAACCTCGCGCCCCAGAAGATAGAGCAGATCAACGAAGCCCTCGAAGCTCGAGACGCCATCGAGGGGCGCCTCGGTGAGTTGAACCACACGAAGATCATCGAGCGCGCACAACGCCGCGCTCACGTGGCTGCCTCCCACGTCTACGGCAAGCAAAAGACCAAAGGATTCCGAAATGTCCACAGGCTGACCGCCTCTCAAGGAAATTGAATTCCCAGGTTACACAGAGATTCCCCTTCTCGAAGATCGAGAAAAGTGGCCCAATGTGGAATCGATGCGAAACTGCTGATAACGGTATCATGAATTGGCGCGCGGCGAGATGATTCGTGGTGGCTGGTGATGTAGCGCACGCGCAGATCCGGGGAATGTACAACGCCAAATTTCTGACGGTAGACCCTGGCATGCGGGTTCGGGATCAATATCGCCGCGCGTCAGAACACCACATTGGCCGCGGCAACCCCGAACATCAGCTGCGAAAACACTTGCGAGAGACCGAGGAATCCACGCAGCGCGGAGGGCTTGACCGACTTGTCGGGGACGATAATGGTGTCGCCCGGAAACAGCTTCAGGTGGTAGAACTCGTCGCCCCACGCGCCCTTGACGGAGTCGCGGCTGATTACGGAGCCATTGGCTCTGATAAGAAACATATGCTTGCGGTCGGCCTCGGGATTGGGACCACCCGCGAGTTTCAAATAGGACTCCAGCCGTGCGTCCGGCCGATAGAGGAACGAGTTCTGATTGAAAATCGCTCCCACGGCGTTGACCGTTGAAGGCACCGACGGAATGAGGAAGATGTCGCCATTTTCCAGAGGAACGTCGGGAATGACGTCCGTACCGGTGGAGTCGGGCCGGAACGAAAAAACAATCCGGCCGGTAGCGCGAATCTGCTGAAGCTGGGCGATCAGCGCTTGCTCACTCCCTTGGGCGGCTGCCATCCCGGCGAGGTCCTGTCCATTCGAAAGCGGAGACGCCGCCAGTGCCAGGTTGCCCCGCTGCATCTGAAGCATCATGCTATGGATGGCCTCGTCCATGCGCCGCTGCTGCAGTACCCTGGCCGAATCGCGCGTGAAGACCGAGCCGTAAAGATAGGCGTTGGGCGTCAAACCACCTGCGCGCTCCACCACCGAGCGCAGTGTTTCGCCGGGATGGACACTATAAGTACCGGCATGGACAAATTCGCCTTCGAGCCGAACCAATGTAGTTTGTTCGGCGATGGGGACATGGATATCGGCCTGTGAGAAAACACTCACCAGGTCGCCCGCCTGAAGTTCCATGTCCTGGGAGGCGTCATGCTGCAGCACCAGTTTGCCAAGATCGAACGGAATCAGCGTGGTCTTCAGGGTGGCAGGGTCCATGCGCTCGATCACCGCGTAGCTCCAGTCAATCTCGGGAACGCTGAGCTTTACCACGGTGCGGCGCGGGGCCGGAGGATTGATCTGTTCCGGGGTCTCGTTCTCCTGCTCGGCAAGGGCCGATTCGCCTCCGCGCTGCCCAGCCGATGGCTGGCCATTGGGCTGCTGAGACGCCGGCTGGTTTGTCTGGGACGAGTTCGGAGAAGGCTGACTGCTCTCCTGGCCGTAGGTTTCATTTACGCCGGCGCTCTGAGAGTTGTCCCAGAAGTAAGAGGATGCTGCGGGAGCAGGCGTCTGCGTCTGGCCGTTGCTTCCGTTCGGCGTTTGCGGGTTGGCCGGCTCCATGCCGCTGTTCGCCTGGCGGCGCATCATCGACTGCTGCAGAGGAAGGTCGATGGGGTTGGTGGGCTGGTGGAGGGCCGAAAGCGCCGGCACGGGTTGAAATTCGGGAGCCGGCAAACCGAGGCCGGCTCGCTTCCACCAGTAATCGCGTGTGATCAGGGAATCCTTGTCCGGGATGAGATCGCTGAGCCGCATTCCCTCATGCCATGCGAACCGGCCCGGGTTGGCGGTGTTTCCGCGCAGCGTAACCGTCTTCTCGAAGCGGGACACGATGGAAATTACGCGGAGGATGTCGCCGTCGCGCAGGGCGGTGGCCATTCCCGCGGTATCGAGCCTGACTTCCATCGCTTGGCGTCCGGTGCGCTCTGCATTCCGTTCGAGCGAAGCGCGCGCGTCGGAGGCCACAGAAGTCACGTTGCCCGAATCCTTGAGCGAGTCGGCGATGGTTTCCCCGGGAAGCATTTCGTAGATTGCCGGCCGGCGTACGCTGCCCAGCACCGCGACCTGGAGGCCAACCGCCGGAATGAACACAAGGTCGCCGGGCAGGAGTTTGGCATCCTTTGATTTGTCGCCTTCGATCAGGAACCGGTAAAGGTCAAAGATCGTAACCGTCGCGCCGCCCCGGCGCAGCTCGATGTGGCGCATGGATCCCTGGACGGAAGGGCCGCCGCTCGCGAACAGCGCATCGACCAGAGAACTCAGGGAACTCACGGTGTACGCGCCGGGGCGGCGGGCCTCGCCGGTAACGTAAATCTGGATCGAGCGAATGTCTCCAAGTTGCGCGGAAAGATCGAAGTTGCGGTAGATCTTGCTTACCGCGGCGCGGAGCGTCCCATCGAGGTCGGAAAAGTGCGAGCCGGCCACGTGAACGGAGCCGACCTGCGGCACATAAATGTCGCCGGAACGATCGATCCGAAGATTGGCGTTGAAATTCACCTGGCCCCACACGCGCAGCCGCACCAGGTCGTCCGGACCAAGGACATAGTCGGGCGGAACCGGCGCGTTATCGAGGGGGGCAAATGTCGACGGCACGCTTTGGAACAGGTTGGCGCCGAAGATAGGCAGCACCATTCCGGTTGTGGATGCCGTGAACTTCTGGAATTCGGTCAGAGGTTCAGGAGGCAGCGGAATCGTGGTGCTTTTCTCACGCGTAGTGGGACGGCCTGAATCGTCAATATAGGTGACCACCTGGCCTTGCTGAGGGCTGGATGCACTGGACGTGCCAGTCCCCCCCAACCCGCCGCGTAGCGCCGATGAATTCAGATCTCCCGCGCACAGAGAAGACGCCGCCAATAATGGGTCGGAACAATTGACTGAACCGTTGCTCTGGCCGGGCGGATTGCTGGTGTCGCCAGATGTCGAGGACGGAAATCCCTGGGCATAGGCAACGACGGCCCCGAATATCGCCGCCACCAGGATCAAAGGTTTCTTGCACATTCTTCAGCCTTCTTTTGAAGCCGTAAATCGTGTTGGAAACGAGGATCGTGCGGGATCTGCATTGATACAAATTGGTGCCGTTAGACAGGCGGCCGTGAAACAACGGTACGGTCATCCTGACGATTATCGCCCGTTTGAGCGGAGGAGTCTTTCAGGGAGTTGCTCTCCATGGCAAAAAGGCAGGAACTCGCCTGCCCTTCTACGTTTAGATGCAAGCAATGGAGCTGACTCGATCCAGTACGATCCGATGGACTTCCGCCGGCGGCCAGCCGCCCGTATGTCGATCGAGACAGGTTCGTCCTCAATTGAAGTTTAACGTATGGGTTTGGATACGCTTACGGATTCAAGCGGAGCCGCATAACTCTGCGGGTCGACCGGGACCCCGGATTCACGCGCAGGCGGGTTGCAGACATGCAATCGCCGTTTGCGCGCAAGACCTGAGAACTCTTCCGTTTACGCCGGAGTCACCGTGGACTAGTATGAGAGAGCAGCCCACCGGACAGAGCGAAACCGTGGAATCTGGCGACAGGCAGTGCGTTTGGTTCGCATGGATGCGACCCACGAGGCGAGGTCCCGGGCGCGCAGGACTATCGAATTCATCGGCCGCAACGAGATCGAGCGGGCATCTATCATAAGAGTTCCCGTCCGAAGAGCCGCACCAAGGCCAACGTCGGCTGGCACCGAGCAAGAAAGGCTTAGGTTTCACGGTAACCATTTGAAGATGCCGCAATCGAGTCAAAGAGATCAGGATTCCATCCGCCGCACCACGACGATGGCCGACGTGGCGCAACTCGCCGGGGTTGGGAAGATGACTGTGTCCCGCTTTCTGAGCGGGAGTGCAAACGTTTCCAAGGCGACTGCAGACCGTGTCCAGCGCGCCATCCGGATGCTGAATTACCAGCCCAACGAGCTGGCCCGCAGTTTGCGCTCCGTCCACTCCAAGACGATTGCCCTGATCCTCCCCTACCTCTACGATCCTTTCTTCGCCATGTGTGCTCATGCCATCTCGACGGTCGCTACGGAGCATGGCTATTCGGTACTGATCACTACCTCCGATGAAAAGACCGAAATCGAACGCAAGCAGGCCAGCCTCATGCTGCGCCGGCGCATCGACGGAATGATCATCATTCCCGCGCCGCACTCAGAAGAATACCTGCGCGACGAAGTATTTTCGCAGGTGCATATCGTGACGCTGGATCGCCCGGCACCCGACTTGCGATTCGATTCCGTGGTGGTGAACAACCGCGCCGGCGCCCGCGCTGGCGTAACCCACCTTATTGAGCACGGGCACCGCAAGATCGCCTTCTTTGGATTGAACAAGGGCCTCTTCACATTCAACGCGCGTTATTCCGGTTACAAGGAAGCAATGACCAAGGCCGGCCTGACGCCGGAGTCTTACATCGATTGCGTCTCGCAGGAGCACGCTATCACCGCCGTCCACTCGCTTCTCACGGACGCCGATCCCCCCACCGCGCTCTTCGCCGGAAACAATCTGACCATGCGGTACATGCTGCATGCTCTCGCGGTTCTCAAGATCGATGTCCCAGGAAAGATTGCCCTGGCCGGTTTCGACGATTTCGACATCGCGGACGTTCTGCAGCCGGCTCTCACGGTGGTCCGTCAGCCCGTGTACCAGATTGGAGAGACCGGGGCGAACCTCCTGTTCGAGCGAATCGCCCGGGGGCAGTTCCCCACCAAGGGTCACCGGGTCGTGCTTCCGCTTGAGTTGGTGATTCGCCGATCGTGCGGATGCCACGCGCCGTCTGCGGAAACCAAAGCCAAGCCGGTTGTCGCGGCGCAGTGAGCGTGGCAGAATTTCACTTGCGCCAATTCAACAGTTGGAATTCGCGGATGTGCGCCTCGCCGGTGCTCGACAGAATGTTGAGGCGTACGCGTCCTGCGGTCACGGACGGAAACGCGTCGATCTTCTTGTGCCCGATCGCCTGGCCCTGAGCTACCGCCTCCCATTTGTGCTCCGATTCCTTCCACACCTCGATCGCGTACTTCTCCACGTGCTGGCCGTCGTTGAGCCATTCCATCGTCACCGCATGATCGAACGTAACCGGATGGCTTAAATTCACCTCGAGCGCGGCATGATGCGATCCCGCAGGCGCGGACCAGAATGTATCAGGGTCGCCGTCGAGGGCCGCCGATTTGTTGTCGATGACTCCACCGCGTTCGATCGCGAGATTGTTGCTCGCGCGCTCCTTTAAGGCGGCGCCGAATTCTTCCAGACGCGTGGCATCTGACTCGGGCAGCAGGCCGCGCCGGTCCGGAGCGAGGCCCAGCATGAGTTGCGCGCCGCGGCCCACGGTCTTGTCATAGATATCGAGCAGCTCGCTGAGACTCTTCAACGAAGCCTCGTCGTTGGGATGCCAGAACCAGTGCAGTTTTCTTAGCGGCGTATCGGCTTCAACCGGACGCCAGCGGCGGTAGCCGTGCCGGTCGATCACGTTCCAGTTTTCGTAATCGACGCTGCCCGCCTCGGTGCCCACCCAGCGCGCATCGCCGTATTCGAAGAGGCCGGTATCGGCGAAGACCACGGTATCCGGCTGATACGTTCGCAGCGTCTCAATAATCTTTTTGAAGTCGTACACGTGGCCTTCGCTGCCCGCGCCGTCGAGCCAGAACTCCACCAGGTCGCCGTAGCGTGTGGCCAGTTCTTCGAGTTCCGAGTTGTAATACCGGTCGTAGGCTGCCGAGTCCTTGTATCGCGGTTCGTGGCGATCCCATGGGGAAAGGTAAACGCCGAACCTAAGCCCATATTTGCGCGCCGCCCGGGCCACATCGCCCACCAGGTCCCCTTTGCCGTCTTTCCACGGGCTGGCCTTGATGCTGTAATCGGTCTGCTCGGTGGGCCACAGGCAAAACCCGTCATGATGCTTGGCCACCAGCACCACGTATTTCGCGCCGGAATCGCTGATCGCCTTCATCCACTGCTCGGGGTCGAAGCTGCTGGGGTTGAAGGTGGAAGGACTCGCGGTGCCATCGCCCCACTCCCGATCGAGAAAGGTGTTTGTGGAGAAGTGAATGATGACCCCGAATTCGAGGTCTTGCCATGCGACCTGGTACGGCGCGGGCTTGATGTCGCCCGGATCCTGGGCAACGATGGCCCACGTCATCACAGCCACGAGGAACATGAGCGTCAGAACGAGGCGCTGTGAGCGCAAAAGGTTAGAAACCATCGAATACGTCCTTGGCCTAAATTGTGCACTAACCTTCCCGGTGAAAGAGAATCGAGTTTGCCTGGTGGATGGTGGTCATCGATACCCGGGCAATGTTCACATGCTCCGGGCGCCTGGTGACCCACACGATGACCTCGGCCACATCTTCCGCAGTGAGCGGCTTCACTCCCTTATAGACCTTGGCCGCCCGCTCGTGGTCGCCGCGAAAACGTACCAGGCTGAAATCGGTCTCCACCATCCCAGGATCCACGCTGGTCACGCGCACCGGGGTTCCCAGGAGGTCCTGGCGCAATCCGTCGTTGATCAGCCGCTCGGCCGCCTTGCTGCCGCAGTACACAGCGCCGCCCGGATACGCCAGTTCCCCGGCAGTCGAGCCCAGGCTGACAACATGGCCGCGCCCCCGCACCACCATGCCCGGCACCACCGCGCGGGTCACGTAGAGCAACCCCTTCACGTTGGTATCGATCATCTCTTCCCAGTCCTCGATGCGGCCCATGTAGAGTTTCTCGAGGCCGCGGCTGAGTCCGGCATTGTTTACCAGGATTTCGATCCCCGCCCACTCCTCGGGGAGCGCGTCGATGGCATTCTGCACGGCCCGATGGTCGCGCACATCAAGGTCGATGGAGTGAACTGCGGCGGCTCCGCAATTCAGGCACTCCGAAGCCACTTCCGACAGTCTGCCGGCGCGGCGAGCCGCCAGCAGCAGGCGCGCCCCCTCGGCCGCAAACGCAAGAGCCGTAGCCCGGCCGATACCCGCGCTGGCTCCCGTGACAAAGACAATCTTGCCCTTCAAGTCCATGTCCCTATCCTAACCAACCGCGAGACAGTGGTCAGTGGTCAGTGATCAGTTGTCAGTTTTCAGCTAGTAGGAATGAAGCCTTCGCGGATTGCGGCAAACTCTCTTCCGCCCGCGTAGCTGGGATTGGTTCAACTTCCTTGAGCACTTCCCCGCTGCTGCGCCATTCGATACTGCGTCACGGCCCAATCCTGTTCGCCCAGGCCCTGCTTGCGCGCTTCATCAAATATGCGCGCCATCTCATCGGCGAGGCTGAGACTTGCCCCGTGGCTCTCCGCGGCTTCGCGCAGAAGCCGAAGATCCTTCGCCCCCAGTTCCATGGTGGCTCCGGCGTGCTCGGGCGGATGCAGCATGACCTTGCCATAGGCCGCATAGAACGGCGACTGAAACAGAGCATTGTTCACCGTCTCCAGAAAAACTTCCGGATCGATGCCCTGCGATTCGGCGAACACAAACGACTCGCCCAGCGAATGAATCATGGCGCTGATCAGAAAGTTTCCGCCAAGTTTGAGCGCGTGGGCCTGCTTCGGTTCTTTTCCCACCACCGAGATGCCGCGCGACAGCGGCTCGAGCAATGGCCTGGCCTTGGCCACCGCATCTTCGGCGCCAGCCATCGCGACCCACAACTTGCCTTCCGCGGCTACGTTTGGCCGACCGAACACCGGCGCCGCTACGAATGCCTGCCCGCGCCGCGCATGCTCTTCCGTCAGGCGCTCCGACAGCGTCACGCTGATGGTGCTCAATGAAATGTGCATTGCCCCGGAACGTAACGCGCCCAACAGCCCGTTCACCGGAAGCCCCTTGGGGCCGAAAAGCACATCCTGGTGGGCCGCGTCGTCGAACAGCATGGTCATTACGACCTCGCTGGCGCGGGCCACGTCGGCCGGTGTCGCGGCCACCTGCGCGCCCTCTTTCCGCAGCAACTCGGTCCGCTCGTGGGTTCGATTCCAAACCGTGATTTCATGGCGGGCGGCCAACAGCCGCCTGGCCATCGGCACGCCCATTTTTCCCAGTCCCAAAAAGCCGATCCGCAACGTTGTACTCCTTCATCCGGTACAGCACACAGAGTCGCAGATCACGCCGCCGGATTCAAATTCAAATCCTTAGAGTGCGGGCGCATACGGCACGGCGCCGCGCGCGTGGCGCAACGCCACCGCCCACCACTGCAGCCGTCCCAGCATGGTCGCCATCGATTTGCTGGCCCGCTCCGGATGGCGCAGCTTGCCTGCTTCGTCGAACTGTTCCCAGGCGCCCGCGAAGCTGACCGAATCGCGAATCGTCACCGCATGCAGTTCCGCGAAGACAAGGCGCAACTGTTCGACCGCACGCAGGCCACCCGAAATCCCCCCATACGAAACGAAGGCAACCGGCTTGGCCTGCCACTCCGCACCAACCGAATCAATCAGCGATTTAAGCGCGGCGGGATAGCCATGGTTGTATTCCGGCGTAACCACCACAAACGCGTCGGCCGCCGCCATCCTCTGCCAGAAGCTCGCGCCGTGGTCCTGCTCGTGCTGTCCCGGCTGTGGCATCACCACTGCCGGATCGATGACATCCACCGTGTAATTACCTGCGGCGCGAATTTCTTCCGCGGCCCATTCGGCGACCTTGTCGCAGAAACGCCCTTTGCGCGTACTTCCGTAGATCAGACCAATCCTGATTGGCTCGTCCATCTCTTCCTGTTTCCTCCCGGGTTTGGATAACCGTCTATCATCAGGCTAAGACCTCAAGTTAACTTGAGGTCAAGGACCGAGCCGTGAAAAAATCTGATCAGCCCCTCCACCGCACCGCGGCCCTCACAGTCGGAGAAGTCGCCGCCCGCAGCGGAGTGGCCGTTTCGACCCTCCATTTTTACGAGTCCGCGGGATTGATCCATAGCTGGCGCAACTCCGGCAACCAACGCCGCTACGCGCGGGAGGTGCTGCGCCGCGTCGCCGTGATTCGCGTGGCGCAGAGGGCCGGCATCTCTCTGGCGGGCATCCGCGACGCTCTCAAGACGCTGCCGGATCAGCGCACGCCCACATCTGATGATTGGAAAAGACTCTCCGCGAGATGGCGCGAGGATCTCAACGATCGCATCGCCCGGCTCACTCGCCTGCGCGATCAATTGAATGGCTGCATCGGCTGCGGATGTCTGTCGCTGGGCGTCTGCCCGCTCTACAACCCGGCCGACAAACTGGGCAAACTGGGACCCGGACCGCAAATTCTCGATCCGAACCCTATATCGGAGTAAGTAGCGGGGGCAGCCGCTACACTGAACTTTCCGTGATCCGCACCGTCCAAGCGACGCGCTATGTCCTGCCTTTGCGGGAAGGCGGCTCTCTGCCCGCGATTGTCGAAGCTGACGATCTCGGCCTGTATGTGGTGAAATTCCGCGGCGCCGGACAAGGGACCCTGGCTTTGATCGCGGAGCTCATTGCAGGCGAGATTGGCCGCGCCCTGGGCCTGCGCGTTCCCGAAATTGTATTCGTCGAAATCGATCCGGCTCTCGGCCGCAACGAACCAGATTACGAGATTCGCCAGTTGCTCAAAGCGAGCCCCGGCCTCAATCTCGCGCTGGACTACCTGCCCGGATCGACCATGTTCGACCCCGCCGCGCGTGACACGGCCCCGGCTGACGAAGCTTCCATGCTCGTCTGGTTCGACGCCTTCGTACAGAACGTTGACCGCACTCCGCGCAACGCCAATCTGCTGGTCTGGCATCGCAAGCTCTACCCGATTGATCACGGAGCGGCGTTATTCTTCCACCACGACTGGCCCACCATGGCTCACAAAATCGAGTCGCCCTTCACGCAGATCCAGCACCACATCCTGCTGCCGTGGGCCGCGGAAATCGAGCAGGCTGGAACGATCGCCCACGGCAAACTCACCTACGATACGATTGCCGCCATCATTGACGCCGTGCCGGAGGCGTGGCTCGCGGCCATTCCCGGCGATTTCACCGCCGCTGCCCGGCGCGCCGCTTATCTCGATTTCTTCATGCGGCGATTGGCCGCGGCCCATATCTTCGAACAGGAGGCCGTCCATGCCCGAGCCATGTAGGCCCGCGCCGGCCACCTTTGATTACGCCATCCTGCGCGTGGTCCCCCGCGTGGAGCGAGAGGAATTCATCAACGCGGGCGTGGTCGTCTTCTGCCTGGAAAAGCGTTACCTCGACGCACGCATCCTGCTCAACACCGGTCGCCTCAAGGCGCTGTGGCCCGAAGTGGACGCGGACCTGGTGCGCGAACACCTCGATGCCATTCCCCGCATTTGCATGGGAGACCCCGCCGGCGGGCCGATCGCGAAGCTGTCGCAGCGCGAACGATTCCACTGGCTCACATCGCCGCGCAGCACCATCATTCAGCCCTCGCCCGTCCACACCGGCGTGTGCGACTCGACAGAGGGCGTTCTCGACCGGCTGGCCACGCAGTTCCTCAGCGCCTGACTATCGCTGCGCGCCGCGCATCATGTCTCCCAGCGCGTGCACATCGGCCGTGCCGGCATCGCTGAGGATCACGTACCGAAGCCCCCCGGCGCCCCATGACTCCACGCTGAACCCGTTGTCCTTGTTTTCCGATAATCCCGCAGGCCCGCCATCGGGCACGATGAATACTGAGAACTCGTGTTTGCGCAGTTCATAAATCAGCTGAGCGCCGGCCTTGCCGCGGAAGTAGACCAGCCGTCCTCCGAGCAGCGTGTAATTCGACCCTTGAAGCTCGGGCAGATTGAAGGTGAAGGGCAGCTTGCCCTGGAACCACGGCTTCACGGTATGCCGGTCCGACGAAACCACGTCCACCGGATTGCCGCTGGCCAGCGCCGCCACATGCATGTCGAGCAGTTGCGCCACCGCCTGGTCGCGCGACGAGCGCCGCACCATCACCAGCGCCGAGACCGTTACGGCGAGAACCAGCACAGCCGCCATCGCCAGCGCGGGACTCGTCCAGAAGGCAAACCGCCGCCGCTGTGGCGCGATGCTCATTTGAACGCGTTGCCGAAATTCCGCCGACGGCATGAAACGCATCGCCGCTGCCCGCGTGGCGCGTTTCATCTGCATCCGGGCCAGCGCCTCGGAGGTGCAGTCGCGGCAGGTCCGCAGGTGATCTTCGAGAGCCGCCAATTCTGTTTCGGGCAGTTCGCCGTCAGCATACGCATCCAGCTTGTTCCTCCAAATCTCGCAGCTCATCGCGCCCTCCCTTCCGCCCCGGCGCCCAGCAGAGAGCGCATGGCCTTGCGCGCCCGCGAAAGGCGCGACATCACCGTTCCCATGGGAATGGTTAGGGCCTGGCTGATCTCCTGGTAACTCATCTCTTCCAGATCGCAAAGCAGAATGATTTCGCGATAATGCATCGGCAAAGCTTCCAGCGCCGCGCGGATCTTTTCCTGTTGGTGCATCGCCAGCAGGATCGATTCGGGCGTCTCCCTGGTCTCGGGCTCGGGTACGCCTTCTTCCTCGCTGTCCAGCGACGACATGGCCTTCAACCCCGTCTGCGTGGTCAGGAAGGTGTTGCGCAAAATTCGGTAAATCCAGGCCCGGAAATTCGTGCCTTGCTGGAACGAGGAGAACCCCTTGAAGGCCTTCAGGTAGGTCTCCTGTACGAGGTCCTCGGCAATGGCGCGATCGACCGCGAGCCAGCATGCGAAATTGTAGAGCTGGCTGAACAGCGGCATCGCCAGCTCTTCAAATGAACCGTAGGCAGAAGGGAATGGGGGCACAGCCCGAACAGTGTATCGCAGGCTCGCCTCCGTTTCGGGGGAGGTTCTGGTCACAAGGCTCAACTGGCCCACAGTCCCCGGCCTCTCGCGATCCATGACATCAGACCGCGCTCGCTGAATCCGTTCACACCTCGCTCCATTCACCTATAGAACGGAGCCGCGGCGGTTTTATTCCCGCTCGCGAATATATTTCTTGATCTGGTGCGGGGATCTCGCAGGAAGAAACAAACGTCCGTGCCCCATCCTTTCGCCTTCTTTCGGGCGAAAGGATGGGAGGCCGAAAGAATCCGATGTACCGCCGTATTCTTATCAGGGATCGGCGGGCTACTGCGGCGTCACCAACTGGTGCGCGATGGCAAACAGCGCCAGTTCGAGCCGCGTCGACACTCCCGTCTTGTCGAAGATGTTCGACAGGTGCCGCTTCACCGTTTCCTCGCTCAGCCCGAACTGCTTGGCGATATCGCGGTTGCTGCAGCCCTCCACGATCGAACCCACCACCTCGAGTTCGCGCGGCGTGAGTCCGTAGGTCTTACGCTGCGGCACCGCGGCCTGCTGCATCAGGTCGTGCAAGGCCGACACCAGGTTCACCACCCGCTTGCCGCCGATCCAGTAGTCGCCGCTCATCACCGTCTTGATGGCAATCTGGAGGTGCCCGGCCAGCGCGTCTTTCAGCACAATTCCCCGCGCCCCAATGTGCAGGGCCTCGATAATCTGCTGGGTGGTAATGGTCGAGGTCAGGAGCAGGATCTTGACCGTCGGCGTGCCGTTCATGATGGCGCGCATCGCCTCCAGTCCCGGCAGGCGCGGCATCTGTACATCGAGCAGCAGGATGTCGGGCTGCAACTCGAGCGTCTGCGTGATGGCCTCGTCGCCATCCGAAGCCTCGCCCACCACTTCGAAGCCGTCCTGCTCGCTGAGCATGTTTCTTACGCCGATGCGGACGACGGGATGATCATCTGCCAATACGATTCGAATCGGTCGATCCACGGGAAGAATTCCCTCCGTGCCAATGGCACGATTGCTAAGGCAGGGCCTGGGCCCTGGCAACCACAGCCGGTTGTAAACGCAGGCTGATCGCCTGCAGAGTTGGAACCCAATGACAGGCCTTTCCCTGGCCTTCCCCTAGGCCGGGAACTCAGCCTCCAGCATACGCCGCAGGTTTAGCCCGGCGGCTTTCAATTCTGCAAGGAGCGCCGGAACGTTATCTAATTGGTCACCTCCGGTTTCGAGGCGCGCGCCCACGCGTGCAGCCTGCATCGCCCCCGCCATCGAGCATCCGCCTTTGATGGAGTGCCCGATGCGCCGAATCTCCTGCGGATCGCTCGCCGCGAACGCCCGCAGGAGAAGGGCAACGCACTTGTCCAGATCGTCCACGACGGCCACGTAAATCTCACGCACTGCGGCCGGCGACATCATCTCGCGAAACTGCGCGAGCGTTTCCGCCTTGATCACCGGAGAGTCATCCGTTGCCTCGCTCGCTGCCAAGGGATGATGCTGGTCTATCAGTTGTTGCAGCGCCTGCGGCCCAAAGGGCTTGGAGAGATGCCCGTCCACCGCCGCCTTCAAGTCATCGGGGACATCGCTGCCGCTCATCGAATAGATGCTTGCCTGGCTGCGCGCCCTTAATTCGCTGACCAGCGCCGATCCCTTCAGGCCCGGCATTTGCGCGTCCATCAGGATCACTTCCGGCTTGCAGGTCTCCTCGTCCAGCAGTGCGACCGCCTCTTCTCCTCGCGCCGCTGTGTGGATCGTATAGCCGGTCATGGTCAGCACGGTGGCCATCACCTCGCGGCTCACCATGTCGTCGTCAATGATGAGAACCGTTGGCAAGTCGCGACTTTCACCGATGCCGAGCATGGCACTAGTGTGCCACTTCCGGGCGGACCTGTCGCCCACCCATCGGATGTCAGTTGCCGACTACGAGGACCTGGAAACTCCCTTCCACGGGATTGAGCTTCAATGTACCGATCCCGTTCATAGGCGGATGATCGAGTTTCGCCCCGTAAAGCGTGGTCACAAGGTAGACCAGGCCGGTTGAAGGGTCCACGGCCATGGTCCGGGCCTGCTCCATGGTGGGCAGATTCTGGAGGACGGCGTAGCTGTCCGTCTGGTGCTGGCGCACGATGGTGAGGCTGCCGTAGCCGCCGCCGTTGGCGGTGAAGATGAGGCCGCGGTTTTCGTCGTAGGCGATGGCATCGGTTCCAGGGCCCGTGGTGAGAGTGTTGAGGACCTGGCCGCGATTTGAATCCATGACCAACATCGCCTGGTTGTCGCAGGCGACGAACAGGCGGGCGTTCTGGCTATCGACGGCAAGGCCCTGCGGGCTGGGGCAACTGGAATCAAGGGGAAAGAGACTGACGTATCTTCTCCTGGAAGCATCGTCCGAATCCCAATGCGGCGCAGGGAAAGCACCCGAGGGAGCCGAGTGTCCGCGTTTTGCAAGGGCGAGCCGGGCGTCCTCGACGAGAGCCGGCACATCGATTCGGGCAATGCCCTGGCTTGAGACGTCGCTTTTGTACGTTTCGGCGAATCTGTTGTCGTCGTGTTGTGCGGGTCCTATCGTGACGTAGACCTTCCCTTCGCGGTCGGGTTGAGCGATGTGAGAGTCACCACCGACGATTAGGTAGACCAGCACTGCCCGCGTACCAGTATCGATCACAGCAATCCATGAATCGCCTTTGGCGACGGCCCGGGGCACGGCTCGGCCCTGTCGGCTCCTGCCGGGTTTGGGGCGCGACTCGACCGGTAGAGCGGGAACGGCAGAGCCGCAGACAGCGATCAAAATACCCTGCTGGGCCGGCAAGGTCATGGATCGCGGCGCGCAATCGAGGGGGATGCTTGACTCAATCCGGAGGGAGCGGCGATCGAAGACCTTGATCTCATGGTTGCCGCTGTCGCTGACATAGCCGAACTGACCGTCGGGATCGAGGACGATGGAACGGGCTTCGCCGAAGCCGGTGATTCGGCCCAACACCTGGCCGCCTGCGAGATCGACGACCTCCACCTCGGTCTGATGAGTCACGAAGAGTTGGCCCGCCGCGGGATCGAGGGTCAGGTAATCCCAGGTCCCTGTGCCGCCAATGACCCAGGTCTTTCTGATGGCGAAGGGGGAGCCGGAGAGTTCGTCGGACGACGGAATGGGCGCCACTTGCGCAGCTATCCCGGCAGCCGCAATCAGCGAGATCGCAACCGATGCACGTAGCGCGCGTAACCCCATATTGGATTGGACGCGGTTTGAGCCGATCGCGCTCGCAAAAGTGCCTAATAGCTAAAAGCTAATGGCTGCCTTATTCGTTCGCCGCAATCTCATGCAGCCAGCCCGGCGCCTTGAGCAGTTCTCTGGGCCGCGATCCGTCCGCGGGCCCGACCAGGCCGTCGCGCTCCATCAAGTCGATCAGGTGCGCCGCCCGGCCGTAGCCAACGCGCAGGCGCCGCTGCAGCAACGAAGTGGACGCTTTGCCGAATTCGAAGACCAACCGCACCGCGTCGTCGAACATGGGGTCGTTCTCCTCTTCCTCGGTGCTTCCGCCCTCCATCGTGACGCGATCTTCCTTGGGCGACTCCAGGAAGCCTTCGACATACTCCGCCTCGCCCTGGTTTTTCCAGAAGCCCACTACGGCCGCGGTTTCTTTCTCGCTCACATAGGGTGCATGCAGCCGCATCAGCCGGCTCGTCCCCGGCGGCAGAAACAGCATGTCGCCGCGTCCCAGCAGGGCTTCCGCCCCGTTGGTGTCGAGAATCGTCCTGGAATCCACCTTGGTCGCCAGCCGGAAGCTGATGCGCGTGGGCACATTGGCCTTGATCAGGCCGGTGATCACATCCACGCTGGGTCGCTGCGTAGCCAGAATCAGGTGAATTCCCACGGCCCGCGCCATCTGCGCCAGCCGCGTGATCGACTCTTCCACGTTGGCCCGGTCGAGCATCATCAGGTCGGCGAGTTCATCGATGATGATGACGATCCAGGGCAGCGGCTCTTCTTCCGTGCCGTCATCGAACAGCGACCCCATCACGCCGTCGAACAGCTTGTTGTACTGGTCGATATTGCGCACGCTGCGGCTGGCCAGCAGTTTGAGCCGTCGCTCCATTTCGCGGACGGCATTGCGCAGCGCGTTGGCCGCCAGTTTGGGCTCGGTGATGATGGGCGTGAAAAGGTGCGGAATCCCCTCGTACATACCCAGTTCCACGCGTTTCGGGTCGACCAGGATGAGCCTCACCTGCGCCGGCGTGGTCCGGAACAGCAGGCTCATGATCATGGCGTTGATGGCCACCGACTTGCCCGAGCCGGTTGACCCGGCGATCAGCACGTGCGGCATCGACGCCAGGTCGGCTGTGACGATGCGCCCGTTGATGTCCTTGCCCATGGCCAGCGTGAGGCGCGCCTTGGACTTGGCGAATGTCTCCGACTCCAGCACGTCGCGCAGGTGAATCGTCTCGCGCTCGTGGTTCGGCACCTGGATGCCGACTGTGCTTTTGCCCGCCATGCGCTCGATCAGGATGCTTTCCGCGCGCATCGCCAGGCACAGGTCGTCGGCAAGCCCCGTCACCCGGGAATACTTCACGCCCGCCTCGGGCTTGAATTCATAGGTTGTAACCATTGGCCCAGGGTTGATCTGCACCACCTGCCCGCGCACATCGAATTCGGCGCACTTCTCCACCAGGACTTTGGCTTCGTCGCGCAGTTCGTCTTCGCGAATGGCCTGGGGCCCGCCGCCAGCGTTGAGCAGGGTGCTGGGGGGCAGCTTAAATCCGCTGACGTGCCGGGGCGCAACCGTCGTGGTCCGAACATCGGCATCGGCGCGCTCGTGGATAGAGATACCATTCCCAAACGCCTGGGCGGGCGCGGGGGCCGGCGGAATCGGCGCGGGCGCCATCGGCCTGGTTTCTGGCACTGAGCTTTCAGGCCGTGTCTCGAAACGCCTGGCCTCTGCCGCAGGGTTGGACGACTGCGACCCACCGGGAATCCCAGCCCGCGTATCCGCGTACATGGGTGCCGCAGGTCTCGATTCTGAGACCTGGGATGGAGCCGCAGCCCCACCGCGCAGCTCCGCGAACGCCTCTGCAGAAGCGCTGCGCGCTCCCGTTGCTGCTGCCGGAGCCGCCATCGGCCGCACCGGAATCGCAGGTCTCGATTCTGAGGCCTGGGAGGTCGCCCGCGCCGGCAGCGCGGCTGGTCCCGCCGGCACGACCGGCGTGTCAGGTCCCCTCTCCCAGATGCTCCGTTTTGTAATCGGAATCGGCTCTTCGCCGGTGCACGAAGCTGTTACCCGCTGGAACGCCGGCTCATCAACCGGATCGGGTTCGGGCAGACGTTTTTTCCGTCCGAACAGCGCTGCCAGCCGGCTAGGAGAACTCTGCGTGACAGGTTCCAGATCCGCCTCTATCCCGGCTGCTCCGGTGAAGATCCGCTGCGCCGGGCCTGGGTTATTCTGCTCTTCAAGGTACTCGTCTTCCTCGGCCCTGCGGTCGGCGCGATCATCCCGCCAGTTTCGCCACCTGTCATACAAGGACTGCAGTTGGATCCACCGGTCGGCCAGCGTCTCCTTCACGGCCCAGAAACTGATGGCCGTGGCAAAGTAGAACCCGGCCGCCGCCAGCACAGTCGCAACAATCCAGGCTCCCTGAATATTGAGGTAGGCCACCAGCATGCCCGAGATCAGCCGCCCCATCACGCCTTCCACCGGAACGGCGTGCGCCCAGCGCCAGTGCCAAGGCAGGAGGGCGAATAATGCAGGCACAAACAGCAGCGACATCACCGTGCCCGCCACACGCAGAACCGCCGAGCCGCCCGGCCGTGACCGCATCCAGCCCCAGGCCATTCCGCCCATCCACAGCGGCAGCAGAAAGGCAGTGAATCCGATCCACTGGAGCAGGAGATCGCTCACGAACGCGCCGAAAGGGCCAATCCAGTTGGCCACCGCGGCCGGACCGCTCACGGCCGGGTCCGCTGCCGTATTCCAGGAGGGATCGGAGGTGTGGTAGGTGGCTAGCGCGCAGAAGAAGAGGAGGGAGACGAGCGCCAGCACCACCCCCAGAAACATGTTCAGCGGGCGGCTGCGCGTCGGCGCCAAGGCAATCTGTATTGGCTTCATTGTGAGAACGCCTCCGCCAGCCCCCGCACGCCGGTAGGCATCGGGCGGATCCAGCGGAGGAGAGAATCCCAGAGCAGTTCCCATTATCCCCGGCTATTGTCTTGAAAGCGGGGAAAACCCCTGCGGGGGAACCAGCGGCATTACCAGAGACACAAGTCGAGGACCCGTGGATAAAAGGTCAATCGAGATCCTGCAGCCGCTGGCTCCTAGAACTGCAGCTTGGCCCCGAACTGAATCTGCCGCGACGTGGTCGAGGTCGCGGTGATTACTCCAGCCGTGGGCGAGACTCCGGAAGTGGCGGAGGTGTACACCACCGGGTTGGGTGTGAGGAAGTTGCTGTGGTTCAGAATGTTAAAGAACTCCGCCCGGAATTGGACCCCGAGCCGTTCGGTCAAACGAGTATTCTTGGTCGCCGAGAAATCGACATCCGTGAGTCCCGGGCCGGTGAGCGAGTCGCGCCGCACGTTTCCATAGGTGCCGCAGCTCGCGCTGGCGCCGCAGGTCGGGCTTGAAAACGTCACCGTGGGCGGAACAAAGGCGTTGGGATTGAAATACTGGTTCACCGTGCGCGGATAGAGGCTCCCGTTAAAGTCCGGATTCCAGTTGGGCCGCACCGGGTTGCGCGTATCGCCGTTCAAGGTGGGGTTGTAGCCAAGCTGCGGCGTAAACGGGAAACCGCTCTGTGCGCTGACGATGGCACTGGCCGTCCAACCCGCAGCCACAATGCGCACCGGTCCGGAGCTATGGGCGAGATAGCGGTGGTTGGGACCGAAAGGAAGCTCATAGCTGCCATTGATCGTTGCGGCGTGGCGCACATCCGTCGCTCCCGGACCCCAGTCCAACCTGGGCTGCAACGGGAACTCCACAAATGCCGGGGTATTGGCGCTGACACTGGTGTTCCATGCCGAGCCATCGTCGAGATTCTTGGCAAACGTATAGTTTCCGCGCAACTGGAATCCGCCCGCGAAGGCGCGGCGCGCGTCGACCACCAGCGCATTGTAAAGACCTACCCCTTGCGAAACCCACGACGTGGTGTTGGCAAGCGCCTTGTTGGCCAGCGCGGGCCCGGTGGCCGAGGCCGCGAAGGGATAGTAGGCCTGGCCACTGGATGTGAAGCTGGGGATCGGCTCGTTCATGTCCTCGGAGAGAATCTGGTGATAGCTGTGAGACGCCACGTAACCCACCGTCAGAGACGTTTTCGGCGCTATCTCCTGCTCCACCCGCAGACTCCACTCCAGCACCGTCGGCGTTTCGATGTCCGGCTGCACGTTGCTCGGAGAAACCTTGGAGCCCGCCGCGGGCGGTGTGCCGGGCGTGATCTGCAAGGAGGAAACCGAAACGTTCGACAAAGATTCAGCCGTATTGAACGGGGCAGTCTGGTCCAGCCGGTAGTCCAGGGTGTCGAGCAAACCGCGATAGATGCCGAAGCCGCCGCGTACCGCCGTCTTGCCGTTGCCCCACACATCCCACGCAAAACCGATGCGCGGGTCGGGGAGGAATTTCGCCTTGTTGTCAGCCAGCGCCGAGGAGCCCACCACCGGCTGGGTCTGCAGCACGCCGTTCACGAGCGCATAGTTCGAAGCGCGGCCCTGCGCTTCATTCCAGCCGTTGGTCGATTCGAAGCGGAACCCCGCCCTTAGTTCGAGGCGCGGAAGCACCTTCCACGTGTCCTCGACAAAGGCGGCGGCCTCGAGCGAGCGCCAGCCCAGTTCGGTCGGCGACGGCACCACCGTGAACGTCTTCACCGTCCCCTGCAGAAACGATTTCAGCGTACTGAACGAGGCCTGACCATACTGGTACTGGGCCAGCAGGTCATTCGACTGCACTCGCTGCAGCCATACGCCCCCTTCCAGCTGATGCTTTCCGTGCGACCAGTAGACGTGGTCATCCCAGGTGAGCAGGTTGCGCACCGCCGTGTTGTTGCTGCCCACGTTCGCGCCCGCCTGTGTGACCTGGGAAGCGCCGTTCGATGCCGTGCTTCCGCTGATGACAATCGCGCCAACCGGCTTGCCCGCTACCCATCCCGCCACATCGACTGGCGTGGACCCAGTGAAGAAGAAGCTGGCGCGCGAATATCCGAAGCGCGCGGTGTTGAGCAGGGACGTTGAAAACACGTGCTGCTCCTGAACACTGGCCACCTGCTCGCGGAGGCTTTCGTTGATCAGACTCAGCGGATTTGCCGATGGCGTATTGGCGCTGCTGTCGTCCACCGTGTAGACCGCGAACAGCAGGTCTTTGCCGCCCAGGTTGTTATCGAAACGCAAGGTGCCGAAATCCTCGCGGATATGCTGCTTCGGATGACTGAAGGCTTCGCCGATGCCGCTCCCCAGCTCAGGCCCATTCTGCGCGGGCCACAGCGCCAGCAGCGGCTGCACCGCCGGATCCACTCCAATGTACTTTTCATTACCCGATGCGTCCGGCAGATAGCCCTGGCGCGCCTGCGTGTCCGGAACGAACGTTACCGTGCTCAGACCCCACGCTTGCCGGAACCCTTCATAGTTGCCGAAGAGAAACAGTTTGTCCTTGCGCAGCGGACCGCCCAGAGACCCGCCGAACTGGTTGCGCTGAAACTCGGGAATCGAGCCCTGGTCAAAGTAATTTCGCGCATCGAGCGCGCTGTTCCGCAGAAACTCGAAAGCTGTGCCATGCAACTGGTTGGTGCCCGACGAGGTTACGATACTCACCTGCGCGCCGGCGCGCTTCCCGTAGCTGGCGCCATAGGTGTCGCTCACCACGTTGAATTCCTTCACCGCATCCACGCCCAGCAGCTGCCCGCTCGTTCCCCCCGGCGTCACGTTGATCAGCGAAGCGCCGGTGTATTCCACGCCATTGAGCAAAAACAGGTTGTCCTGCGGGCGCCGGCCGCTCACGGCAAACATGTTGCCCACTGACGAATTCGAACTGCCGATGCCGCCGGACCGCTGGCCCGTGTAATTCACCGTCGCCGGATTCAGCGTGAGCAATTCATCGTAACTGCGGCCGTTCAGGGGAAGTTCCTTCACCTGCCGCTCATCGATCAGGCCCGACGGTGGATTGCGTCGTGACATTGACGCTGTCGCCTGTAGCATCGACTTCCACTTCCTGCTGCACCTTGGCAAGTCCCAGCACAAAGTGCAACTGCAGGCTCTGCCCCACCGTCAGGTCGATTCCGCTTTGGTGCTGCGAGTCGAACCCATCCAGGCTCACCGTCACTGAGTAGTGGCCCACCGGCACCGACGGAGCAAAGAAGCGCCCGTCCGCAGTGGTCGTCAAAGTGCGGGTTGCGCCCGTTTCCGCCTGCCGTACCAAAACCGCCGCGCCGGCCACGGTAGCTCCGTTCGGATCGTTCACCGTGCCGGTAATGCTTCCGCCCACAATTTGGCCTGACCCCGCGCCAGCCACAAAACCCAAAAACACGATTAGAAAGGAAAACTCTCTTAGGAATTTCACAAGGACCTCCAAAAATGATCAAGGGGGGAAAATGTTCCGATACCGCCGCCTGTTGCGCAGGCCCAGGACTCCAGGCTCAATCAGCAACGAATAGATGAGGATTTAGCGGGGACAACAACAGCGGTTCCGCGGGGACGCGGAAGGTACAGGGCGGAATGGAAGATACGAGGAATTCATCTGGCTGCGTACTCTGATTCTCGGGTGCACTCGAAGGCTCAAAAAAACAAATGCCGCGTCAGCGGATGGCTGAGACGCGGCGTTGGACCAAGAAGAATTGGGAGGAACTTAACGGCACGCCCGGCTCAGCACCCTACAGAAGGCGCGACAACAGCCGGCAGCGAAGTACATACCCACATGTTGCAATATACCGGGGTTCCGGGTTCAGGTCAATTTGGGTGGCCTTCGCAGTCGAAAATTTACCTCTCGCCACAACCCGCCGGCACTCCACAACCTCTGCTCGTTTGCGAGACAATAGATGACGATGGCAAAGCCGCTTTCGGGCGTCAGTTCGTGCATTGGTACGGTCCGCCGCCTGGCGGTAATAACGCTGCTGGTCTGTCCGCTGTCGGCTGCCGGCTCGCACAAGAAATCCAAACCCGATGACCCCATGCCGGTCCGCGCTACCGTGCCGCCCACCCTCACCATTCCCATCGAGCCTCTGGGTTTTTCCGCCCCTGCATCGTTTTACCTTGGAACCCGTAACAGCCTGGTATCGCTGGACTTCCTGGACGAAGACCATCTGCTTTTGACGTTCCGCGTTCCGGGCCTCATCCACCGCGAGCCGCGCGGCTTCGATTCGGCGAATGGAGACGCCGGGCAGGAGCGCCAAGTCCGCGCCGTGGTCCTTCGCCTGCCCCAGGGAATCATTCAGGCTGAAGCTGTCTGGACCCTGCACGACCGCAAGCGCTACCTGTGGATGCTCGACAACGGTCAGTTCCTTCTGCGCGACCGCGACGAGCTCAAGCTGGGCGACCCCACCCTCCAACTCAAGCCTTTTCTGCACTTTCCAGGGCCGGTTCTTTGGGTCGAGATGGATCCCAACCGCAAATACGTGGTCACCGGTTCCTCCGAGCCACCCACATCGGCCTCCACTTCGGATGAAGTTCCCAGCCCCGCCACCGCAGCCGCCACCCTGGTGAGCGACGAACCGAAGCCCACCGGTGAACCCGACCTGGTCCTCCGCATCCTCCGTCGGGACTCGGGCAAGGTGATGCTGGTGAGCCACGTGCGTTCCGCGGTACACCTTCCCATCAACGGCGATGGCTTTCTCGAAACGATACGCGGCAACGGCCGGTCCTGGGTCCTGAACCTGACCCATTTTGACGGAGGCAGCACCGTGCTCGGAACGGTCGACTCCGTCTGTTCGCCCGAACTGGACTTTGTCTCTTCCCGCCAGTTCCTGGCCACTACCTGTGATTCCGGTGGCGATCCGCGTATCGTGGCCATGACCACCGGCGGCAAGCGTCTTTGGGAGACGCCCGGTTCGGGGTCCTCGGTTTGGCCCTTGCTTATAGCCGGAGCCGACGGCTCCCGCATCGCCCGGGAGACGCTGACGGTGTCCCACGGAATCAATGCCTTTGCTCCCCTCGGCACGGACGACATCAAGGGTCAGGATGTGCAGGTATTCGACGCGGCCACCGGCAAGGTCGCCCTGCGCGCCCTGGCAAGCCCGATCTTCGATGCCGGCGGGAACGTCGCTATCTCCCCCTCCAGCCGCCGTGTCGCTATCATCATGGCGGACGGCCTCCAGATATTCGACCTTCCTCAGGCCCCGCAGCTGCCTTCCGACCCGGCATCGCCGTCCAAGCCGGCAACGCCATCCAAGTAGTGACAAGGCTGGCCCCCGTGGGGATGCAGACCCGGCGTGATCCCATGTAAACTGGCCAGCGGGAGATGTTCTCTTGGCAACGGCTGTCGTTCGCTACACCGCCGCGGCGCTCACCGACCGCGGACGGAAACGCCCATCCAATGAAGACGCATTCGGATTCTCCGTTGAACACGGAGTTTACGTGGTTTGCGACGGCATGGGCGGAGCCGCAGCCGGAGAGATTGCCAGTTCCATCGCGGTAGACGAGATCCTTCGCCATCTGACCAGTCGCCGGGAAGACGAGACGGCCCTTCCGGAACTGGCCGAAAAGGCGGTCTGCGCCGCCAATGAGGCTATCTACAGCCGGGCCCAGCGCAACCAGCGACTCAACGGCATGGGCACGACCCTGGTGGCCCTTGTGGTCGAAGAACGGCGCGCGTGGGTATTCAACGTAGGCGACAGTCGCTGTTACCGCCTGCGCGAAGGCCGGCTCGAGCAGGTCACGCTGGACCATTCTCTTGTAGAAGAGCAGGTACGTATGGGCCGGATGAGCCACTCCGAAGCTCTGCGTTCGCCGCTTCGCAATGTAATCACCCGGGCCCTGGGCACCCAGAACTGCGTAACTCCCGACTGCTTCGAGTTCCAGGCCGAGGCCGGCGATCTGTTCATTCTCTGTTCGGACGGCCTTACCCGAGAATTGACAGACTCCTGCATCGAATCGATCCTCGGCTCGAGCGTCTCCCTTCAGGACCGCTGCAACCGCCTGATCGAGTCCGCCAAAAAAGCCGGCGGCCACGACAACATCACCTGCGTCCTGGTGCAGGTTCTGGCCTGAGATTTCGTCACAAATAGAAATTCAAGCGCAACTGGCAGTGGCGGGCCGTGTTCGGTCAGTTGAGGTCTCACCTTCGTTTGCCCGAGGTCCGCACGATGACTCTCCGCATGTTTGCCGGTACTCTCCTGGGGTGTTCGTTGACGGTTTGCCCGTTTGTCAGGTCCGCTCCAAAAGAACATCCCCCCACGGGAGTCCTTCCCTCGGCCGAGTCGGTCATGGCCCGAGTGGCCGAGAATCAGGACCACGCCGAAGCCGAGCGTTCCCGCTATGTTTACGTGCAGCATGCCAAGATGGTCTCGCGGCGCGGCAACACCGTGATGTGCGAGGAGATCACTGACTACCGCATGACCCCGTCGAGCGACGGATCGAAAGAACAGTTGCTCAACCTCGACGGACGACAGCTGACGAAAAATCAATACATCCCCTACCACGCGCTGCCGCCGGCGCAGGCGAAGGCCGCGAAGGAAGAAACGCGGAAGGAAGAAAAGCCGCAGGACGCTCAACCGAAACAAGAAGACGGGAAAGACCCGCAAAAGAAAGAAGACGACCACGACACGATCCGGGTCACCGTCAAAGACGACAGCATGGACCGGGACATTGTCGAAAACATGCGCTGGAACCTTATTCACGACAAGTCGAAGGATGGCATCAGCGCACACCTCTTTCCCCTCACCACCAAGGACCAGGCGGACTATGTTTTCAAAATGGCCGGGCGCGAACGGCTGAACGGCCGCGACGTGTTTCACATTTCCTTTCGCCCCAAAAAGAAAGACGACTTCGGCTGGAGCGGCGACGCCTACATTGACACCACGGCATACCAGGCGGTCCTGATCACAACCGGCATGTCGCGCAAAATTCCGTTCGCGGTGCGTACGCTCCTGGGAACCAACCTGCCCGGTCTTGGCTTCACCGTGACCTACGCACCCCAGCCCGATGGCGTGTGGTTCCCCGTCTCGTTCTCCACCGAGTTCAAGATCCACGTGCTGTTCTTCTTCCACCGCGAGATCATCCTCGACGCGCAGAATCGGGAGTTTGAGAAGACCCACGTGACATCGCGCATTGTGGGCGACGCGACCCCGGTGGAAGATAATCCAGCCAACCTATTGCCTCCGGATCGGCATGAATGAATTTGCACGAGCGACAAAATCGCCAAAGCACAACGGCCTTGCTCAACTGAGCAAAGCCGTTGTGCTTTTCGAGTCAGTTTGTTCTGTTAATGCTTCTCTTCGGCCGTTGCCAGCTTGGCCTCCGCTTCGGCGATGACGTGCAGCGCCTTGTCGTAAGCCTCTTCGCTTTCCCCGGCTTCGTCCCACATCTTATGACCGCGATCGAGTTGCTCGTGAGCCCGATTGACGTCGATCTCTTCCGGCTTGAGCGCGTCGTTGGCGAGAATGGTGACCCGGTCGGGCAGCACCTCGACAAACCCCCAGCTTACGTTGTAGATCTGCTCCCCTGCGTCGCCTCCGTGGGTGCGAACGTCCCCCGCGCCGAGCTCGGCAAGCAGCGGCGCATGCCCGTAGAGCACTTCCATGTACCCGTTTTTCGCAGGCAGTTCGACCGCATCGGCGACCTGCTCAAACAGGATTCGCTCGGGAGTCACGAGTCGAACGCGAAGTTGGTTTTCGTCAGCCATTTTTTCGTTCTCAGTTCTCAGTTCGTAGTTCATAGTTTGTAGTGTTCTCAGCTCATCAGCGATAGCAGCTTTGAACTGAGAACTACGAACTGTGAACTGCTTTTTACGCCGTCGCCTTCAACTTCTCGGCAGTTTCCAGCACTTCCTCGATCGCGCCTTTCATATAGAACGCCTGCTCGGGAACGTCGTCGTACTTGCCCTCGAGAAGGCCCTTGAAACTGCGCACAGTATCCTCAATCTTCACGTAACGTCCGGGGATGCCGGTAAAGGTCTCGGCGACGTGGAACGGCTGCGACAGAAACTTCTGGATCTTGCGGGCGCGGTTCACGGTGATTTTGTCCTCGTCGGACAATTCGTCGATGCCGAGAATCGCGATAATGTCCTGCAGATCCTTGTAGCGCTGCAGGATGCGCTTCACGCCCTGGGCAATGTCATAGTGCTCCTGGCCCACGATACGTGCGGAGAGAATGCGCGAAGTCGAAGCCAGCGGGTCGACCGCGGGATAGATGCCAAGTTCCGACAGCGGGCGGCTCAATACAGTGGTAGCGTCGAGGTGCGCGAACGTCGTGGCCGGCGCCGGATCGGTCAAGTCATCGGCGGGCACGTAGACGGCCTGGACGGAGGTAACGGAACCTTTGCTGGTGGACGTGATGCGCTCCTGCAGTTCGCCCATTTCCGTGGCCAGGTTGGGCTGGTAGCCCACCGCCGAAGGCATGCGGCCCAGAAGCGTGGAGACTTCCGACCCCGCCTGGGTGAAGCGGAAGATGTTGTCGATGAACAGCAGCGTATCGGCGCCCTCGACGTCGCGGAAGTACTCGGCGACGGTGAGGCCGGTGAGGGCCACGCGCAGGCGCGCTCCGGGCGGCTCCGTCATCTGGCCGTACACCAGGGCGCACTTCGAGTCCTGCCACTTGCCGGGGCTGATCACGCCCGACTCGGTCATCTCGGTCCACAGATCGTTGCCCTCGCGGGTGCGCTCTCCCACGCCGGCGAACACCGAGAACCCGCCGTGATTCTTGGCGACGTTGTTGATCAATTCCATGATGACCACGGTCTTGCCCACGCCGGCACCGCCGAACAGGCCGATCTTACCGCCCTTCAAAAACGGCTGGATCAGATCGATGACCTTGATGCCGGTCTCGAACATTTCTTCGTGGGTGGTCTGCTCGTCGAACAGCGGCGCGGGCCGGTGGATGGGCATGCGCTGCTGCTCGCCGATAGGGCCGAGCTCGTCCACGGGTTCGCCGATGACGTTGATCACGCGGCCCAGGGTTTCCTTGCCCACCGGCACGCGGATGGGACCGCCGAGGTCAATCACCTTCATGCCGCGGACCATGCCGTCGGTGGCTTCCATGGCAACGGTGCGCACGCGGCCTTCGCCAAGATGCTGCTGGACTTCAAGGATCACGTTGATGGGCGTGGGGACGTTGAAGCCGTCGCTGACGACGCGCAGCGCCTCGTAAATGGGCGGCATCGTCGCTTCTTCAAACTGCACGTCTACCGCGGGACCGGAGACCTGGATTACTTTGCCTGTATTTTCTGCCATTGTTGTTACCTTTTGAGCTTCTAGCTACTAGCTTCTAGCTACTAGCTGGTTTCATTTTCAGCCTCGTGCTTTTAGCTCGAAGCTAAGAGCTAGCAGCTAGGAGCTGTTTTCTACACCGCCGCTGCTCCGCTGACGATTTCGATAATCTCCTTGGTAATGGCGGCCTGGCGCACGCGATTCATCTGCAGCGTGTAGGCGTCGATCATGTCGGAGGCGTTGTTCGATGCCGCATCCATGGCCGTCATGCGCGCCGCATGCTCGGCAGCCACCGACTCCGTCATCGCGTGATACAGCATCGATGCAATGTACTGGGGCAGCAGCCCGTTGAACAATTCCTCGGGCGGCTGCTCGTAGATATAGTCCACGTTCTGGGTGCCAAATTTCTTGGCCTCGTCGTCTGCCTCGTGCGTGTCCGCGGGTTCGAGCGGCACGCCCGCGCTGATGGCGGCTTCGGCGGCCCGCTCTTTCTCTTCTGTAGTCGGTTCGGCGGCGCCGGTAATCTGCTGCTCACCAATCTTGATAATGGGCAACAGCCGCTCGACCACCACGCGCTGCGAGATTACCGACTTGAATTCGTTGTAGACGATATAGGCCGCGTCGATTTCCTCGTGGCAATAACGGGAAATGATATTCTGCGCCAGTTCAAACACGCGCTTGACTTCGAGTTTGTCGAGCATGCCCGGATGGTCGCCGGTGACTTCGATGGGGCCCTTGCGGTCGGCGCGCACTTGCAGCTTGCCTCCGTCTTCCCCCGTCTGCTCGTTGTAAACGGCGGCGGCGTAGCGGCGGCGCATCTGGTCGCGGCCCTTGCGGCCCACGGCTTCGATGTCGACTTCCCTGTCGTGGTTGTTGTTGATGAAATTGAAAGCCGCCTTGAGGATGTTGGAGTTGAACGCCCCGGCGAAGCCCTTGTCGCCGCTGACCACCACCAGAAGCACGCGCTTTTCCTCTCTCGTTTGAAAGAGCGGATGGCGCAGGTTGCCGGTTTCGGGATCGTAGATGTCGACACGCCGCGTGAGCGACTCGAGCACGCTGGTGATCATCTTGGCGTAGGGGCGCGCAGCCATGGCCCGCTCCTGCGCGCGGCGCAGCTTGGCCGCCGAGACCATCTTCATGGCCTTGGTGATCTGCCGCATGTTTTTCACGCTGCGAATGCGGCGGCGAAGATCGAGGACGTTTGCCATTTCGTAGTTCTCAGTTCAAAGTTCGTAGTTCTCAGTCCGTAGTTGTCAGTTGTCAGTCGTCAGTTTTCAGATAGGCCGAATAACTGTGAATTACGAACTGAGAACTATGAACTGCTGCCGTTACGCCGTGACCGAGGCTTCCTGTTGCTGCTGAACGAAGTTGGCCTTGTACTCCTTCAACGCCGCGTGCAACCGGTTGCGCAGGTCGTCGTCGAAAGACTTCTTCTGCGTCAGCTCGTCCATGAATTGCTGCTGCGCGTTGTCGACATACTGGTACAAGCCGTCCTCGAACGGTCGGATCTGTTCGATCTTCAGGTCGTCCAGGTAGCCCTGCGTGCCGGCAAAGAGAATCACCGCCATCTTCTGCCAGCTGAGCGGCTGAAACTGCGGCTGCTTGAGTAATTCCGTCAGCCGTTGGCCGCGGTTGAGCTGCTTCTGGGTCAGCGGATCGAGGTCGGAGCCGAACTGCGCAAAGGCCGCCAATTCGCGGTACTGTGCGAGATCAAGCTTCAGCGTCGAGCCCACCTGCCTGACCGCCTTGATGGCCGCCGAGAATCCCACGCGCGAAACCGAAAGGCCCACATTCACCGCCGGACGCACGCCCGAATTGAACAGGTCGGTCTCAAGAAAGATCTGGCCGTCCGTGATCGAAATGACGTTGGTCGGGATGTACGCCGACACGTCGCCGGCCTGCGTCTCGATGACGGGCAGAGCAGTGAGCGATCCGCCGCCGCGTTCTTTGCTCAGCTTGGACGAGCGTTCCAGCAGGCGCGAGTGGAGATAGAACACGTCTCCGGGATACGCTTCGCGGCCCGGCGGACGGCGCAGCAGCAGCGAAATTTCGCGGTACGCCATGGCGTGCTTGGAAAGATCGTCGTACATCACCAGCGCATGCTTGCCGTTGTCGCGGAAGAACTCGCCCATGGCGGTGGCGGCATAGGGCGCGAGATACAGCATCGGCGCGGGTTCGGAGGCCGATGCAGCCACGATGATCGTGTGTCCCATCGCGCCGGCTTCGGTCAGCGTCTGCACCACCTGCGCGATCGACGAGCGCTTCTGGCCGATGGCGCAATAGATGCAAATCAGATCGTTCTTCGCGTTGTTGATGATGGTGTCGAGCAGCACCGCGGTCTTGCCGGTTTGGCGGTCCCCGATGATGAGCTCGCGCTGGCCGCGGCCGATCGGAATCATGGCGTCGATGGCCTTGAGGCCGGTGGCCATGGGCTCTCGGACGCCCTGGCGATCGATGATGCCCGGCGCCAGGCGCTCTACCGGCAGCGTCTCCGTCGATTCGATCGGGCCCTTATCGTCAATCGGCACGCCCAGCGCATTCACCACGCGGCCAATCATGCCATCGCCTACGGGCACGCTGAGAATCCTTCCGGTGCGCTTGACCTCCTGGCCCTCTTTGAGCTCGGTGTAGTCGCCCAGCACCACGGCGCCGACCTGGTCCTCTTCGAGCGATAGCGCCAAACCCGCGATGCCATGCGGAAAGCTGAGCAGTTCGCCGGCCATGACCTTGTCAAGCCCATGGATGCGGGCGATGCCGTCGCCCAGCGACGTAATGGTGCCCACTTCGTCGACTTGCACCTTCGAATCGTAGTTCGCGATCTGCTCGCGAAGAAGTTGCGTAATCTCGTCTGCTTTGATTTGAGCCATTGTGCAAGTTCCTTGCAGTTCTGAGTTCTCAGTTCGTAGTTCCTGGTTCACAGTCCTCAGTTCATCGACCTGCTGTGAACTGTGAACTATGAACTGTGAACTGGCAGGCTTCAGCCCGCCACCAATGCTTCTCTCAACCGCTCCAGGCGGCCGCGTACTGAACCGTCGTATACCGTCGACCCGATGCGCACCACGGTGCCGCCCAGGATCTTTTCATCGAGCTTGAATGTTGCTTGAATCGGCGCGCCCGCCAGGGTGCCCACGCCTGCCAGTAGCGAGGCGCGCTCCTGCTCGCTCAGTTGGCGCGCCGTCACGATTTCGGCCTGGCGAATCCCCAGGCGTTCCTGCAATTCGGCGCGATAGGCTTCGATCACTTCGTGGATTTGAGCGATGCGATCGTTGTTGATCAATACCGCCACCAGGTTGCGAAGTTCGCGCTGCAACCCGAGCTTTTTGTTCATGCTGTCCAGAATCGACACCTTCTGCGGCGCGGGAATGGCAGGATTCTCGAAAACCTCGCGAAGTTCGCGGCTGCCGTCCCAGGTGGCCAGAAGATCATTCAGCTGCCGGTCGATCGCAGCCGTGTCAAGATGCGCCGAAGCTACCACATCGGCAAACGCGCGGGCGTACCGGGAAGCAAATGCCGCCATTAGTTCTTGCCTCCCTTCGCGGCGCCATTGGTGCCGGCCTGGGCTTCGCTCACAAACTCTGCGATGAGCGCACGGTCCGTGTCGGCGTTGAGATCCAACTGCCGGACGGCCCGCTCGATGGCAAGATCGGCGGCGAAGTGGCGCAGACTTCGCTGCGCATGCGCCGCCGCCGCGCTGATTTCCTGCTCGGCCGAGGCAACAATCCGGGTTCGCTCTTCCTCGATCGTGGCCTTGATGCGAACCTCGTCCTGCTTGCTTTCCTCTTCCACCTGCGCGCGAATCTTCGCGATTTCCTCGTCGAGGCGCGAAAGCTGCGCCTCCACCGCACTGAGCCGCGCATTGGCGTCGGCCGTAGTCTTGCGGGCGGTTTCCAGATTATGGCTCAAGGTGATCGACCGCTTGCGGATCACCCTGGGCAGGAATTTGCCTAGCGGAATCACAATCGCCAGAATGATGATCCCCGCATTGATCCACTCGAAAATACGCGCCGTCTGCTCGATGTGCTTGTTGCGGGACTCGATCTGCTCCCGATCCGTCGCATCCTTGTCATCGTGGAAGATCGCGTCGGAAATCCGGCTCACCAGCGCAGTATGACGGAAGGTGTTTTCTTCTTCCTGTTCTTCCTTTTTTTCCTGGCCGGGCTGCGCGGGGAGACCCTTCATCTCGCTGCGGGCGGTCTCATGCCCGGCCGCGCTCGGCGCAGCCGGCTGATCCTGGGCAATCCCCCGGCCCGGAACCATCACCAGGCCCGCGGCCAACAATGCTAACCATGTGAAGCGAAGAACGGATCCCGATAAACGAAATTGGCGAGTAATTCTCAACGGGTACCCCCGGCGGCCTGTGGCAGAACCGCACGGACTACCAGGCTGGCCAGGTCCGCGGCCGAGGCCTGGATAGCCTGCCGGGCATTGCCGGCCTCGGCTTCCAGTTGCTCCTTGGCCTGGTTCACCTGGAGCCCGGCCGCCTTGCGCGCCTGGTCCACTGCCGCGTCCCGCTCGGCGTTCCACTGTTTAATGCGCTGCTCGCGGATCTTGAAAATCTCGGCGCGCGCCTGGCGCAGTTTATTGGCGTATTCGCCGGCCCGCGACTCGGCCTGGGCAATCGCCCGGTGGGCATCCTCGATAGCGCCCTCGGTCCGAGCGCGGCGCTCATCCAGGGTCCGGCTCAAGGGTTTCTGCACTAGAAACTGGTAGCACAGCACCAGCACGATAAACAGGAGAACCGTGGGGACGGCGCCAATCAGCAGTTGCGCTACCTGGTCGACCAGAGACGGCTCCGGCTGCGCCGCCGGCACACCGGCTGCGAGCAGAAAAATCCCGGCTTGTTGAGCGAGTTCAATCATGCTGGTCATCGGTATCGATCAGGCGGTCAGATCAATCACTTTCGAAGAGAAGAACCTATTTTTGTATCAGGGCAGACCCTTCCAACGCAACGCGTTTGGCCGCTTTGGACGGCCATGTGTGACTGCGGTCACGAAGCGGGAAAAACAGTCGAAAATACTGCTTGCTTTCCGGGGAAACAGGCCTACACTTAAAAGTACCACCTAGACCCGGTTCAGGGTCCAGCGGGCGGCCGGTTTCGGGAAATCCTTCCACTCCCGATTCCGGCTAGTCCGCCTTTCGTTTTTTTGGGGTCATTTTTTGGGTCGCTTGACTCCAAATCGCCTTTCGACTTCCTCGATAATCGCCGCGGATGCATAATCCGGTCCTTCTGCACGCTGCGGCGGAAGAAATGCAGGCAGACGGTCTTGAGGCACAATCATGGCTCCAATCTGCTCGTCCGTCATCCCGACGGTGCGTCGAAACATCAGTTCCGCTCCATCCTCCAAATCTTCATAGGTGGGAACCAGGTCGGAGATACCTTCGAAAGTGATTTGAACAAGCTTTCCGGCAGGATTTGCATACGAAGTTTCCGCGTTCTTTACGACGGTGACGGCCTTTTTATACGCCTCATCTGCAGATGTGGCGCGGATGAGAATGAGGTTCTGATGAACCACGCTGCGGGGGTCTCCCGCGACCGTGATCTTCTCTACAAGTTCGGCAAGGTACCATTCGAATTTCGAATGGTTATCGGTAATCGGTTCAGCAGCCATAGTGATTCCATCTACTTCAGCGCGCCGGTAATAAACCCCGCCAGGTCGTCCCTGAGCTTGTGAAGGGCCTCGACGTTCAGGTAGATCATGTGCCCGGACGGGTAGTACCCGAACTGCACATTCCCGCGCAACTCCGCCGGCAGATCCATGTGCGCCAGGTCGTACTCTGTGGCGAAGAACGGCGTTGCCAGGTCGAAATAGCCATTGGCCGAAAACACCTTCAGGTGGGGATTCTTCCGGATGGCGCTGGCCAGATCTGCCGCCACGTAGGGCTGCGACTGCTCTCCGCCCCCCGGGCCCAACCCCGGGCCGCCGCTCGTAGGCCGGTGTTTCCAGTCCCATGCCCCCATGGTGAGGTTATAGGCGGTCGGCCGGTAATTATCGGTGCTCTGGTATTTCAATTCTCCCTCCAGATAGTCGTGCAGAGCAGCCACAAACGCGCCGCTGATGCCGGTATCCGACGCGTCATAGCTGGGATTCTCGCCCGCCGCATCCAGGTCCACGCCTTCAAAGCGCATGTCGTACCGGCCCAGCGTCTTCCGATCTTCCCGCAGCACTTCTTTACGGAACCGCGAAGGCGAGATGCGCAGATTCGTCTCCTTCACATAGTCCACGTTGAGCCCCGTAAACCGGCTCACGTCTTTCGCCACGTTTTCGAGCTCCGCCGCAGGCAGGTTATGTCCCTGAAAGAGAGCGCGCGCGTAAGGGCCTGCGGCAAATTCCCGCGCCTGCTGAACCCATGCGGCAAGATCCGCCGGCTTGTTGGGAATCTTGTTGAAGTACCAGGCCGCCGCCGCGTAGCTGGGCAGATTGGC
This sequence comes from uncultured Acidobacteriota bacterium, assembly GCA_963730805.1. Lineage (GTDB taxonomy): Bacteria > Acidobacteriota > Terriglobia > Terriglobales > Acidobacteriaceae > Telmatobacter. Next base: position 233,038 of record CAVSTL010000011.1, read on the forward strand.
GACGTAAAGCATGTCGTAGCCGCCCGCCCGGATGTTGTAGTTCAGGATCGACGAAATCAGCACCACCCCGTTCAACTGCACGCCGTCGTTGCCCAGCATGTCGGCCAGCGCCGCCGACCGAGTGGTCCCATACGACTCGCCGATGAGGAACTTCGGGGAATTCCAGCGCTGGTTCACACTGAGGTAGCGCGTGATGAAGCGGTCGAAAGCGTGCAAGTCCTGGTCTACGCCGAAGAAGTCCTTGGGCTGCCCTTTGGCGACCGCGCGCGAATAGCCGGTGAGCGGGGCGTCGACAAATACCAGGTCGGTCTTGTCCAGCAGCGAGTATTCGTTTGAAATCAGCTTGAACGGCGGCCCGGCCGTGGCATTGGGGCTGTCGGTGCTGATCCGCACCGGAGAAAACGAGCCCATGTGCAGCCACAGCGTAGCCGACCCGGGGCCGCCGTTGTAGAGGAAGCTCAACGGCCGCGTGCGTGCCTCGGCTCCGTCCAGCGTATAGGCCACGTAGAACATGCTTCCGTACGGCTTGTCCTCTTCATCGCGAATGATCAGGGTGCCGGCGGTCGCAGTGTACTGAAGCTTTCTGCCGCCCAGCGAAATGTCGTGGCGGGTGACCGAAGGCTTTTCCGGGGGAATGGGAAGAGTCTCCGCGTCCTTGTGCTGATCGCCGCCACCCTGGGACTGCGCGGGCGCGGACGGCTGCGCCGGGTTGCGCGCTTCAGGATTGCGCGTCTCCTGCGCAAATAAGGAAACCGAAAAGAGCAGTGCCGCTGCGAAAAATCGGTGCAATGCTTTCATCAGTCGAGGCCTCCAAAAAGTTCGAGTGAGGTTCAATCACGCAGTCCGGGCGTTTGCAACAGGCGGGCGTCGCCCGGTAGGAATGGATGTTACAACGACGCAGGCGTCAGAGGCCAAGACGATCCATTTGCTAAAAGTTGGCTCCGCATGACTGCCTCAACGAATCAATTTGAAGAGTGTCGATCTCTTTCCTTCCCTGGTGTTCTTGGTTTTGATCCCGTTCCTCGCGTGCGGCCGCTGAATTCAACCATCGCAGATCAGGCCCACATCCGCCGCAGTCGCTGTCTTCTGCGGTCCCCAACCATCGTCCCCGAAGGACTTTCCCGTGCACCAACCCTTCAAGCCGTTACCTGGTCGGCGAGGGGCGGCACCATTAATTCGAATGGGCTATTTACCGCGCCGGCCTCGGCCCGGCGGCGTGACAATCACCGCTACCAGCAGTCAAAATTCCTCTATGACAGGCACGGCAAAGATCAACGTTCAGGCCAAGACAGCGCCCAGCAAGCACGTCATCCTGGTGATGGAAGAGAACCATGGGTACTCCACAGTCGTGGGCAACATTAGCGCCTGGCCGCATCTCAACGCCCTCATCGGCGCGGGTGCTCTGGCGACCAATTACTATGCCGACACGCACCCCTCGATCGGCAACTATTTCATGCTCACCACCGGACAGCTAGTGACGACCGACGACAGTTCCACGACCATACAGAGCGTGGACAACCTCGCGCGGCGGCTGCTCTCCGCCAATCTTTCCTTCAAGGTTTATGCGGAAGGCATCACCCAGGGATACCTGGGCGGAAACACCGGGCTATATGTAATTCGCCACAATCCGTTTGCCCTGTTTTCCGATATCGCGAACAGCCCCAAGGTCGCGAACCAGGTCTTGTGGCCGTTCTCCCAATTTGCCTCCGATCTGGGAAAGAGTGCCTTGCCGGAATTCTCCTACATCGTTCCGGATCTCAATGACGATGCCCACAATGGAACTCCGCAACAGGCTGATAGCTGGCTGCAGGCGAACGTAGTCACGCCCTTGTCGGGGAATCCGGCATTCCAGCCCGGAGGCGACGGAATCCTCATCGTCTTGTTCGATGAGGCATCCGATACCGACACAACGCATGGAGGGGGCCACGTGGTTGCCGCATTCTGGGGGCCCAACGTGAAGCCGGGATTCAGGCAAACATCCACCACCATCTTCCAGCACGAGAGCATGCTGCGCACGATCATGGAATCGCTGCGGCTTCCCAATCCGCCTGCCGCCGCAGCCAACGCACCCAGCATGGCCGAATTCTTTATCCAGAAGTGACTGCTGCGGGCCGGTGGTCAGAATCAGTGGCCGCTGCGCGGCGCCGGCGGAGGCATCAGCCCTTGTGCCCGTAACCAAAGCTCCAGCAGGTTCGGCCACTGGTCAAGCGCGGCGTCAGATTTGCCCAGTCCCGCGCCGTGCTGGCCGTTAGCGAAGATATGCCCCTCAGACGGAACCCCGGCTTTGACCAGCGCTTCGTAGTACCGTAGGCCCTGCTCCACCGGCACAGTCTCATCGTTGAAAGTGTGGAACCAAAAGGTCGGCGGCGTGTCTTTGGTGACGAAAAGGTCAGGAGAATACGCCGTCCGCAGTTCCTCGCAGCGATCCATCACCTTGAACAACTTGCAGTAGCTCAGGTGCGAAGTGTCGCTCGAAATGGCCCCGATCCACGGGTAGCCGAGTACGGTGAAGTCTGGCCGGCTCGACACCCTTTCGATCGGATCATCGGCGTCAGGCTTGCCGGCGACAAACTGCGTCGACGCCAGCGCCGCCAGGTGGCCGCCTGCGGAGAATCCGATAATCGCGATCCGATTGGGTTCGATATGGTAGTCAGCCGCGCGCGCCCGCACCGTCTGCACCGCTCTCCGCGCATCCAGCAGCGGGATCGGCAGCAGATATCCATTGGAACTCAATCGGTATTGCAGGATAAACGCATGGAAGCCGCGCGCGGTGAACCAGTCGGCGACTTGCCTCCCCTCCAGATTCGCCGCCAGCCCGACATAGGCGCCGCCCGGCAGCACCACCACCGCGGAGCCATTGTCGTACCCCGGCTGCGGCGCAAGAATCGTCAAGGTAGGAATGTCTTCGCAGGCATTCCCTTTGGCCTGGGGCGCATCGCCCGGCCACAGGCGAATGGTCCGTACTCCCAGGAACGCGTTGTCCTGCCCGGCTGTTGAGCACGGCTCCTTTTGCCCGAAAGCCCATGTAGTTGCGAGCAAGCATACGACCGCCAATGTTGCAGAACGATTCACCGTCAACCCTCGATTCTATGGCGAGGATTATAGCGGGGAGGCGGGGAGCAAGGGACTAAGAGACCAAGGGACCGGGGGACCAAGGGACTAAGGGACGTGGGGATTAGAGAGCGAGGGTGAACACGACATCAACCGTGCCGACCGCATGGACAATGATTCCGGAAAATAGAGGCGCTACGCCGTTTCATCGAATTCGGAAGCGCAACCCAAGGCTAATCCTGCCTCCCTTTTCCTCGTTTCCTTGGTTGCTCAGTTCCTTGGTCTCTCAGTCCCTCGGTCCCTTGGTCACTGTTTCACAGGTGTTAGCATCAATCCTGAACAGGAATGCAAACCCAAAAGCTGAAAATCATTCCCCTGGGCGGCCTGGGCGAGTTCGGGATGAACTGCCTCGCGCTACGCTGGGAAGACGACATTATCGTGATCGACGCCGGTCTGATGTTCCCCGAATCGGAACTCCTGGGCGTCGATATCGTCGTGCCCGACATCACCTACCTGATTGAAAACAGGCAGCATGTCCGCGCCATCGTGCTCACCCACGGGCACGAGGATCACATCGGCGGGCTGCCCTGGATCCTGAGCGAGATCAAGGTTCCCGTCTACGCCACGGAATTCACGCTGGCCTTCGTGGAAGGCAAGCTCGAAGAGCATCACCTGCTCGACGAAACTACCCTGATCGAGATCGCGCCCAAGGAAAAATTCTCCATCGGCCCGTTCAACATCGAACCCATTCGCGTGACCCATTCCCTGGTGGACTGCGTGGCCCTGGCCATCGAAACGCCCGTCGGCGTCGTGATCCACACCGGCGATTTCAAGATCGATCTTTCCCCGCTCGACGACAAGGCCTTTGACCTGCACACCTTTGCCGAATACGGCAAGAGGGGCGTGCTGGCCCTGCTGCAGGACTCCACAAATGTGGAAAGGCCCGGCTATACGCCCAGCGAGCGCGCCGTGCGTCCGCGCCTCGACGAGATCTTCTCCCGCGCCCGCAAGAAACTCTTCTTCAGCTGTTTCTCGTCGTCCATCTACCGCATTCGTATCGCCATGGAACTGGCCCGGGAGCATAAGCGCAAAATCGCCATCATAGGCCGCTCGATGGTCGAGAGCACTGAAATCGCCCAGGACCTCGGCTACCTCAACGTCCCCAGCGGCCTCATCATCAATCCCGGTCAGATGAGGGACTATGGCGTCGATCAGTTGATGATCCTGATCAGCGGCACCCAGGGCGAGCCCATGAGTGCTCTTAGCCGTGCTGCCGTTGATAACCATCGCCATGCGCGCATCGACGCCGGCGACACCGTGGTGCTGAGTTCCCGCATCATTCCTGGCAATGAGAAGAGCATCTTCCGCGTCATCGATCACCTTTACCGGCGCGACGCCAACGTGATTTACGATGACGGATCGCACGGCCTGATTCACGTCAGCGGCCACGGCTGCCAGGAAGAGATGCGGCTGCTCATCAACCTGGTGCGGCCCAAGTTCTTTGTGCCTGTCCACGGCGACTACCGCTACCTGCGCCGCCACGCCGAAATCGCCATGGAGACGGGCGCAGTCGAACACGCCATCGTCATCGAAGACGGCGATGTCCTGGAACTCGATAAAGACGATGCGCGCAAGGTGGACAAGGTGACGGCGGGCCGTGTACTCATCGATTCCGGCTCGAGCATCGACGTGGTCGAAGACCTCGTCATCCGTGATCGCCGCATCCTGAGCGAAGACGGCATCGTGCTCGCCGTGCTGGCCATCAACAAGCGCACCGGCAAGCTGGAGCAGCCGCCCGAAGTAGTCATGCGCGGTTTTGGCGGCGCGGATATCACCGAGCAGGCGCGCGAAGCCATGTTAAAAACCCTCGACGGCCTCAGCGGCGAGCAGAAGACCGACTACGGCATGGTGAAGGAAAAAGTCCGGGTCGATCTCAAGCGCCTCATCCAGAAAACTACCGGTCGCCGCCCGCTCATCATGCCCGTCATTATGGAGATCTAGGGTCGCGCAGCTTCGGCTGACTGGCTGTTTGAAAGTCAAATCTATGAATCGTCGTAAGTTCCTGGCGGCTTCCGCCGCACTCCCATTCGCAGCGCACTCAGCCATCCTGCACCCCGAGCCTGCCGGTTCGAGCGAGACCTCGACTCATCCCCATGGCGAAACCTCCGCAGGCCGCCCCAACTCGGATCGCTATCACCTCTCGCTGGACCGCGTGCTGCATGGTCCTCAACCTGTTTACTCACAGGCCTTCCTGCTCGAGGACCTGGTGGGGAAGCCGGGCCGGCGGTTCACGAATTTCAGCGGCGACCTGTCGGGCCGCTGGATCGGCGCGCTGGCGGCATCCTCGTCGTCCTTCGGCGACGACTTCCCCGTACTCGACGAATTTGTAAAGAAAGCCCTCCCGCTCCAGCACCCGGAAGGCTACTTCGGCAAGAGCTTTAATACGGAACATCCCGGCGATGACGATCTCGCCCTGTTATGGGGCAATGGGCGCCTGCTGGTCGGCCTGATGGAGTATCACGCACTGCGCCACGACCCGGCCGCGCTCGCTGCCGCACGCAAGCTCGGAGACTTTCTCGTCGCCATCGGCCCCAAATTCAACTCGCAGCAGATGGCCGAAGATTTCGGAGCCGGCCACTTCGCCACCTCCTACATCTGCTGGACCCAGCAGACCGAAGGCCTGGCGGCCCTTTACGCCGTAACAAAAGAGGAGAAATATCGCGACCTCTGCGCCGACATCGCGGCGCGCATGCAGCGCCGTCCCGGCGATCACGTGCACGGCTACCTTTGCAGCGTACGCGGAACGCTTGCGCTCTACGAAGCGAGTAAAGATCCGAAGCATCTCGATCGCGTCGTCGCGGCCTGGAACGATATCAACGGCTCCGGCGACGTTCTCATCACCGCCGGCGTGCCCGAAGCGTGGTCGCCGAAAAAGAAGCGCACCGAAGGCTGCGCCGAATGCGACTGGCTGCGCCTCAACCTGGCGCTCTATCGCGCCACCGGCGGGGAAAAGTATCTTGCCGAGGCCGAGTCTGTCCTCTTCAACGAATTCGCCATGAACCAGTTCGCAACCGGCGATTTCGGCCACGCCAACCTTTATGACGACTTCACCCCCGAAACGGTGGCGGTGCGGGCCTGGTGGTGCTGCACCCTGCATGGCCTGCGTGCATTTGCCGACATCAACGATTCCGTATTTCGCCGCGACGCCATGGGGGTTTCCTACCTGTTGCCCATCGACGGGCGCTGGACTTCGCCGGAATGCGAACTCGTGGCCACATCCACACTGGCAGTGAACGGCAAGACTCAGATCGCGGTGAAACGCGCCGCCGCCGGCACCACCCTCACCGTGCGCAGTCCCGGCTGGGCGGCCAACATGGCCATCTACAGGAACGGGAATGCGCTCCAAACGGGACAAATCCACGACATACGAGCCGGAGAAATATTCACGATTCACTACCCCATGACTCTGCGCGCCGAGAGCGCGGACGCCGTGCAATCGCGTCCCGGGCGAAAAGCGCTCCATTTCGGGCCGTGGCTGCTGGGAGCCTCGTCCCACGATCAGCCGCAGTATTTCAACGAACTGTTTGCCGATAACCAACTCGTGTTGGGCAGTCATCACGATGAGACCATTCGCCGGCCGCTCCCATTTGCTGTTCCCATCGCGGCAACCGTGTGCCCAGCCGTCCCAGCCGAATTTCCGGGCGAGGGGATCAAGGTCGATCTCCGCGCGGTGGCCGAGCAGACCGGATATGAATCCGCCCGCTGGCAAACGGCCTTTGTCGTCCTCGGAGACGTATAACGATTCGCCCGGGAAGAACGGTGCTATCCTTGTTCGCGAGAATGCGTCCTCTTAAGAAGGAGGTGTGCAGTGAAACTCCCATTGCTCGCGCTTCTCTGCGTTGGGACTTTGGCCTTCTGCCAGTCGCCCGCACCCCAGAAAGTCGATCCGGACAACTTGTTTCAGATGCCGAGGAAGTTCGTTGAACCTGCGCCGCCAGGCTTCAAGACCTTCAAAGCTCTGCCGCCGATGAAGAACGACCTGATCCTGCTGCGTCCCACGGACATCACACCGCGGCCGATGTTGAACAGTCCGCAGATCGATCCCAAGATCATCGTGCATCCGCCCTGGCGCGGCGAGTCGAAGGGACAGGACGTCTCGCGGCACCTGTATCCCAACCTGAAGTTTCTGCCTCTTCAGCACGGCCCCCAGATACCGAGATAATGCGACCGCCGGTCCGGGACGCCTTCGCGTAGAATCGCCCATATGAACCGCATCGGTGCGTTGTTCGTTTTCGCCGCCGGAATCCTGTCTTCGGCGGCCTGCGCTCAATCGAATCCGCCCGCCGCTCAGGCAACTCCTTCCCCTCAGCCGCCCGCCTCGCAGTCATCCCCGCCGGCGCCAGAAGCCACGGCATGCCTTCCCGCGAAAACACTCGATGACTTGACCAAAGCGCTCGACGATGCCATCAGCGGGGCGCCGGACAGGGATCGCGCCTGCATGCGCCAGTTGTTTTACCCAGACGCCCGTCTCATTCCTGTCGGCAAAACGCGCGATGGCTCGTACGCACCCCATGTGCTTACCGTGGATGGCTGGATTGATGCGGTAAAGAAACGTAGCGCGCCTTTCTACGAACTCCAGATCAAGGTAAAGACTGAGAGCTTCGCCCACATTGCTCATCTCTGGAGCACCTATGAAATCAGGTCCACTCCGGATGGAAAAGCGACGGTGCGCGGCATCAACAGCATTCAGGCAGTCTTCGACGGCACCCGCTGGAAGGTGTCCCAGATCGTCTGGCAACCGGAGACTCCCACGGAAACCATACCGGGACAATACTTGCCATGATTACAACCATCGAGAGGCTGATCGGCATTGAAGAAATCACCGCGGCCGCCGCGCGCATCGCGGGCATCGCCGTAAAGACCCCGCTCGTCCGGGCACCATTCGAGGGCGTCGGCGGCAAGGTTTGGCTCAAGGCCGAAAGCCTGCAGCCCATCGGCAGCTTCAAACTGCGCGGCGCGGCCAACAAGATCCTGCAACTCGGCCCCGACGAGATCCGGCGTGGCGTTATTACCTATTCAAGCGGCAATCACGCGCAGGGTGTCGCCTATGCGGCGCGCGCCGTCGGCGCCAAAGCGGTCATCGTCATGCCTTCCAACGCTCCCGCCATCAAGCGCGCCGCCACTCTCGCCCTGGGCGCGGAGATCGTCGACGTAGGCGTAGCATCCAACGACCGCCTTGCCAAGGCCGAAGAACTCGTTCGCGAACATGGCTACGTCGTGGTTCCGCCTTATGATGACGAGCAGATCATTGCCGGCCAGGCCACGTGCGGACTGGAAATCGCCGAAGCGCTGCCAGACGTGGACCTCGTGCTTTCCCCGGTCTCCGGCGGCGGCCTGTTGAGCGGCACCGCGACGGCCGTGAAGCTGCTCAACCCCGACGCAAAAGTCTTCGGCATCGAGCCCGAACTCGCGGGCGACACGGCGGAGAGCTTTCGCACCGGCAAGATCGTTACCTGGCCGGCGGAGTTGACCAGCCGCACCATCGCTGACGGCCTGCGCACCCAAAGCGTCGGAGTACGAAATTTCGCCCACATCCAGGCCTACGTAGACGGAGTCATTACTGTCACGGAAGCCGAGATCCGGGCCGCCATGCGTGTTATCGTCGCCACGACCCGCCTGGTGCCCGAACCCAGCGGCGCAGTCACCACGGCGGCCCTGCTCTTCCACGCTGCGCAGTTGCCTCCATTCCGGAAAGCCGTCGCGCTGGTAAGCGGCGGAAATGTCGACTCCAGAATGCTGGCCGAAGTACTGACAGAGACCCTCTAGCGTCTATCCACTTATGAAGGCGTTGATGAAAATCCATGCGTTTCAAGTCCATTTTGTCGCTGCGTGTTTCCTGCTACTGTTTGCCGCGACTGCGCCATCCGAGCAAAAACCTAAAAAGGACAACATCCAGAAACCCCTGGCAGGACCGCGCGCAACCGCGCTGCGCGTGACTTGGCTGTTTGTCTCGCCCGCCCAGAATTCCCAGAAGGTGGACCGCGTGCAGCCCGGCCGCGAGATGGTTATTGCGGAAAAGAGCGGCGACTGGATTCGCGTCTACGCCAATACCGACGTGCGGGAAGTCAGCGAGAAGGATGCCCCCCTCATCGGCGCGCCCCAGGACGCTCCCCCTCCCATCTCCGGATGGATGGAATCGAAGGGAGTGGTCATCGAGACCACCCCCAACGGCGACCAGGTGCTCATGGGCGAGGCCGCCAACCAGGAGTCTCTGGCCAGCGATCCGCGCGGACCGGCACATGCGGCGCAGACCGCTCGCTTGCTCTATCGCCGCGTGGCCGAGATGTTCCCGGACTCGCCCCTGGCGCCAGAAGCCGCATGGCGGGCCGCCGACATCCTGTGGCAGATCCAGAAGGCCGACATCTCCACGCGGCCGTCCGCGCATGAAAAAGAGGCCTACATGCGCGAGTCGCTCGACGACGAGGAAATGAAGAAGATCATCAAGTTGTATCCCCGTACGCGCCAGGCCGCCCTCGCCGCCTACGCGCTTCTCGACAACAAACTGTGCGGCGACTGGCAGGGCCAGCCCAAGTGCCCGGAGAAGGAATCGGATTACTACGAGAAGTACGCTGGCGAATATCCCGATGGGCCGCGTACCGCGCAGGCGCTTTACCAGGCTGTTTACCGTGAAGCCGTGCTGGTGGACATGTTCAATGCCGACAACAGCGACAAGAAAGCCGACAGCGCCAAGGCTCGTGCCCACGACCTGGCGGCGCGCATGAAAGACAAGTTCCCCCAGTCAGACTTCACCGCCCGCGCTCTGGCCATCCTGTTCAAGCTCGACCAGGGTATTCCCGTGTACGGCATCGACCGGCAATCGGAATAACGCTGCAGCAACCAGGCCGCTCCGGCTCCGGGCTTTATCATCGAAGGGATGCTTCTGCGCGGCTGATCGCGCGGGCACGCGAAACGGAACTCGCCCTGTGCGCATTCCGGAGGCCTTTTGAACGTCTACATTATTTCTGTCATTTTGGGCATCGTTGAGGGGCTGACCGAGTTTTTACCGGTCAGTTCAACCGCGCATCTTCGCATCGCTGAAGCCATGATGAAGATCAACCTGGACGATGCTTACTGGAAGATGTACACCATCGTCATCCAGGCGGGCGCCATCCTGGCTCTGCTGCTGCTCTACCTGGGGCGGATTCTCGAATTCTTCCGCACCTTTCCCCGCGGCGAGCGCGGCGACCGCACCCTTCTCACACACCCGGTCTCGCTCACCATCATTGCCTTCATCTGCACATCGGTACCGGCGCTTCTACTTAAAAAGTGGAGCGACAGAAATCTCAGCAGCCTCACCGTAATTGCGATTGCCCTGCTTGCCGGCGGCGTCATCATGTGGGCGGTTGACGCCTGGGCGTCGCGCTTCGAACCCAACACCATTCACGTGGAAGAGATGAGCCTTGCGCAAGCTGTCTGGATCGGCTTGTGCCAGTCCCTGTCCGCCATCTTTCCGGGAACGTCGCGCTCCATGTCCACTATCGCCGCCGGGCAACTCGTGGGCATGGACCGGCCTACCGCCCTCGAGTTCAGTTTCCTGCTCTCCATCCCCACCATGCTCGCGGCCACCGGCTACGACCTGCTGAAGGAGATCCATCCCGGCAAGGGCGCGCTCGCCGCCGGCGCGGCCGCGCATGTGACCATGACCAGCGAGCGCTGGATCGTGCTGGCTATCGGCTTCGTCGTGTCGTTCATCGTCGCCTTCGGCGTAGTGGAGTGGTTCCTGATGTGGGTGCGCAAGCATGGCTTCACGATCTTTGCCATCTATCGCATCGTCATCGGCATCGTGCTCCTGATCTGGGGCGCGAAGATCATCGGCGGTTAGCGGCGCCAATCCACATCATTCGTATGCGACCGTTATAACCGCAAACGGAGGGAACGATCAGCCGCCGCATACAGGTTCTAGGGTATGGTGCCTGTGCGCTCGCCGGATGCCTTTGGGGCACCGGCTTCTACTTCGGCCGCCTCGCCATGAACGAAATGAGCGTGGAGCACATGGTGCTTTACCGCTTCCTCTTCGCATGCCTGGGAATGTTGCCGGTCGCCCTCATGAATCGCGTGTCTTTCACCCGCACTGAAACCCGCCTTCTGCTCATCTCTGCCTTCTTCGGCGTCCCGGTGCAGTTCCTCATGCAGTTTCACGGCCTCGACCGCACCACTGTCAGCCACGCATCGCTGATGGTCGGCTCCATGCCGGTCCTTCTTGCCGCCGCCGCGGCTATGTTCGCCGGCGAACGTCTCGACTGGATCGGCTGGCTGGCATTGGTTGCGTCAACCATCGGCGCTGCGCTCATCGTACTCGGCGGCCATCGCGGCCCGGCCGCTCATGGCCAGCCCACGCTTACCGGCGACCTCCTGGTCGTGGCGTCCCTTTGCACCGCCCTTTCCTGGATACTGCTCAGCAAGAAACTGATGGTCACCCACAGCCCTCCGGTCGTCACCGCCTACACCATCATGTCGGGCACAGTCATGCTGGCCGCATGGATTCTTGGCACATGGGTTATCAAGCCGTTGGTGCCTAACCACAGCGCACCCCCTCCGTTTGTCCATATCAGCGCGACGGCGTGGATCGCATTGGCGATCAGTGGCCTCGCATGCACGGCCACCACTACGCTGTTGTGGAATTGGGGCATCCATCACGTGCCCGCATCCCGCGCCGGCGTGTTTCTGAACATCGAGCCGGCACTCGGTTCGTTCCTCGGTGTCAAACTCCTGGGCGAGCATCTCGGCCCGTATGCGTGGTTCGGCGGAGCGCTCATCCTTGCAGCTGCCATCACCCTCACCACCCGCGCCCATGAACCCCAGCCTTCTGTATTTCTCGAATAGAAGGCTGTAACGAAAACGACCCATCGCGCAACTAATACCTATGCGCCGTGTTGATTACGGAAGCAGTGAGAGGTCACAAGGGCGCGTTATCCCCGAACCACGAACGCGCATCTTATGAAAACAGCATGAAAGGGACCGGGACCAGCGCCGCCGAGCGAGCAAGATGCAAGATACGAAGCCGGCGACGCGACCTCCTGGAATTGAGCGGGATTTACGCGCTTATCCTCCTGGTCATCTGGACCCCGCGTCCGTGGCAGGCTGCGCTATGGGTTGTCGCCGCAGCCACACTTGTCTACATCGCGTATCTCTCCTTTGAAGGATTTCGTCCTATGGGCCTGTGCACCGCCAACCTGGTGCGCTCCCTTTGGGCGGTTGCATTCGCCATGGCCGTAGCCATGATTGCCGTGGTTCTCGCAGGCAGGTTGCACACCCTGCACATGCCGGAGACTCCGTGGTTGTTCTTCCGCCACTACGGACTCTACGTGCTATGGGCCGCGGTGCAGCAGATCGTCCTGCAGTGGTTTTTTCTGTCGCGATCGCTGCGCCTGCTTCCCGACACCACGTCTGCGGCCGCCTTGACCGCCGGCCTGTTTGCGGTGGCGCACCTGCCCAATCCCTTCCTTACCCTGGTGACCCTAGTCTTCGGATTGGCTTCGTGCCTCTTTTTCCTGCACTATCGCAACCTCGTTCCCCTCGCGATTGCGCACGCCATTCTCGGCATCTGCATCGGCATCACGATTCCCGGGGCCATCGATCACAACATGCGCGTAGGCATCAGTTATTTGACGTATGTAGAGGAGCCGATCGCGAAAAAGATCTTAGCGAAGCCACAGAGACCAGACTGAATCCACGGTGGCGTGGGTGACCGACGATGCGCCAACCCGCCGATTGCTGCGCCACGCACGCCCGTAGAAGACGCCGGCAATCGCCGCCAGCAGCACGTAACGCCAGTTGAAGTGCACCGCACGCTTGTTGAAGTGCGACAGTCCGAACAGGATCGCCGTGGCAAACAGGGCCTTGGTTCGCCCGATGGTCCGTTCCAGCAGATTCTGTACCCACCCGCGAAAAAATAACTCCTCGGGAACCGCGATGAAGAGGAACGTGAAGACCCACGCTCCAGCAAACTTCAGCGCCACGGCGCCAATTGCCGATCCGAACCCGTGAAGATGCAGAAATCCCAGCCATAGGCCCAGTCCCAAAGCAAAGGGGAAGAAGAAAAGAAATTCGCGCAGGCCGATGGCGATGTCGCGTAAGCGCAGCCGCAAGTCGAAGCCGACCCCATCCAGTTGTCGAACGGCAAGAAACGCGTAGATTCCCGCATCCAGTAGAAGAACCTTGTTGAACACCGAAAGGTGCGCTGGCCAGGCGCGCTCAAACCAGCGCAGGTCGACAGCAAGGCCGAGCACGGCGAGAATCACGAACTCCGGCCAGCAGCCGAGCCGGTTCCCAGGCCTGCTTCTCGACAAACTCAGCACCGCCGCCATGACCATCGGCAGGACCGCGTACAGCGCCAGCCATCGCGCCGAGAACACGCCGCGATCGACCGATACGAAAAGATAGGGCACGCATAGCAGCGACGGCAGCAGCAACTGCGCCGGCAGCGGCAACCCCCGCACCCATGCGGTAGACCGCGCCGGCAAGAATCCCGCCGCAAGATAGGGAACCAGGGCCAGCAGAGCGGCGATAACGATCAGCGGTGAAATCGGATACACAGAATTATTGTGCTCCCGCAAATTGGGATCGACGGCATTCGGACACTTTGAAAGACCATCGTCACCTGACCTCGGGCATCCGTAACAACTTTTGTGTTATCCCCGATGTTCTCTTCAATGACCTGGAGCAAAGGAGGCGTTCTCAACGTGGGTTACTGTGCCTACAGAGTGGCTTGGGATTCCACCTTACCCGGAGAGGAAGCGATCGGACGGGGAGCCCAGGCTCGGCAAAGGCTGCTCCGCTGCATCACCCCATAAGAAAGCCACTCTGAAAATTCCGCCTCGAGAAAGATGGGGGCTTCGTGACACTCCTCACCTGGAATCACGCATGCACGGTTGGCGTCAAGGCCATGGACGATCAGCATGCGATCCTCATGGACACGCTGAACGACATTCGGCTTGCGCTGGTCCAGGGGCAGGGGCGCGATCAAGTGAAAGAGGGGTTGAACCGGCTCATCGAGTTCACCCGGATGCACTTTGCCAGCGAAGAGCAATTGCTGGAAAAGCACTCGATTCCCGGCGCCATTGAACACAGGAATGCGCACCAGAAACTTCTGGGCCAATTGGAAGAGGCCGCCCTTCGCACCAAGCACAACGACGACTTGCACCTGCGATCGATGCTTTTGTTCCTGCGCGACTGGTACACCACCCATGTAGAAGAGCTGGATCGCCCCTATGGCGAGTGGCTCAATGCTCACGGTATCGGCTAAATCGTTCCCGCCCAAATGTCGTTCTTGAGACTCTATCGCAAATATGCGGAAGATTCGCCCCCGCAGGCTTACCCTCAAGCCCTGCCGTCCCTTGCCGATGAATTCATCATCTTCTAGAGGACGAGGGAAATTTGTGGCCTGATAACTTGGGATGACACTCTTTCAGTCGGCGTTCGCTCCATCGACGATCAGCACAACGGGCTGATCCAGTCGTTGAACGATCTTCATGACGCAATGATCAAAGGCCTTGCCAAACAGGCAACCGGCCCCTCTTGGACAAGCTCGTCAAATACACCAAGGAGCATTTCGTTGCCGAAGAAGCCATGTTGAAGCGGACCAGCTATCCGGACTTCGCCGATCACAAAGCCAGGCACGTCGAACTTACCCAGCAGGTCGAAGATTACGTGGCTCGATTTCGCAAAGGCGACATCGGACTAACGGTCCACCTGATGGATTTTCTGCGCAGCTGGCTTACTAACCACATCCGGAAAGTGGACCGTGACTACGGCCCCTGGCTCAACCAGCACGGCGTGCGCTGATCCGCGGAGACCGGGCCTTCATCCCTCAAACGAAAGCTGCGCGGAAAGGATCGAGGGCTCGGGCCTCGCCTCCGAAGCCAGGTCATACACCAGCCGTTCGAGCACGATGCGCTTGTCGGGCGGGGAGGACCGCAATTCCAGATCGGCGCGCGCAATCAGGCGGAGAGCGCGCGTCAGTTCGCGGCGGCTCTTGTAGCGGCGTGCCTGGTGGATCAGATCATCAGCGGCGAACGGCGGAATGCGGAAACCCTGCCACAGCGCCTGCCAGATCGCCCGCTGGTCGCGCACGTTCTTCTCCAGGATTACCAGCATCTGCCGGAAGGTGCGTGCCAGCATGTACAAATGCCCGATTGCCGAGTCCTCGGCGCCGTCGGAACTGTTGAGCAGCCCATCGAGCAGGGCCAACGCCCGCGCCCGGTTATGCGAGCTGATCGCGTCGGTAAGCTCGTAGAGCGAGCGCTGCTTCGCGCCCAGCACCATGGTCTCGACATCACCCAGAGTGATACGACCGCGGCCGCTGACATAGAGCAGCAGCTTTTCGAGCTCCGATGAAATACACATCATGTCCGCGCCCAGCGCATCCACCAGTTCGCGCGCGGCGTCGGGATCGACTCGTGTACTCGCCTCATGCGCGGTGCCTACGACCCACCGCATCGCGTCTTCTTCGTTCACGCGGGCCAGTTCCACAATGCCGCAGTGCTCCCCGAGCGTTTCCCGCAGCCGTTCGAAGCGGGTCTTGTCGTCCATGTCCATGCGCCGCACATCCGACGGGATTCGCAAAAAATCCGCAACGAAGATAAGCAGAGCCTGCGGATTAGGCGAACGGAAGTAGCGGTCCAGAGCGGCGAATTCGTCTTTCTTGGCGCCGCGCGTGTAGAGCTGGCGCACGTTGCGCACCAGCAGGACTTGAAACGGCGACATCAGCGAAGGAGTCTGCGCGCGGTCAAGGACCTCGAAGATCGGGGTAGACCCCAGGTCGAGGTCCGACAGGCAGAAATCTTTCAGATCCGGCGGGACGAAGGCCCTCACCACGGCCGCGCGGCAGCGTTCCTGCAGAAACAATTCGTCCCCGGCCAGCACATAGCCGGGCTTCAGCCTCGCGGGGTCTTTTGCCGCTGCCTCTACCTCGCCGACAAAACGCCCCACCGCGGTAAACCCCGCGCCCCACCGCCCGGCGCTCATTTCACCAGTCCGCGAAAATAGAATGTTGGCGGCATGCGGCTACAGAATACCAGTGAACAGTGGTCAATGGTCAGTGCACAGTGGTTAGTCCCCTGATTCGCCTTCTTCTCACAGGACAACTCTTCCGCCACTCCCACGCGAACTGAGAACTGAGAACTGAGAACTGAGAACTGAGAACTGAGAACTGAGAACTGACAACTGACAACTGCTTTACAGCCCTTCCAGCACATCGGCCACGAGCGCGCGTGCGAATTCGCGCGACAGCCGCTGCTCGGCCGCCGGACTTTCCTCAAAGAACGTGGCCAGGTTGCTGGTGGATTGGTACTGCTGTCGGAAGGTGTAGTCCTTGTTTTCATACAACACCTTGCCGTCGCGATCGGAGAGCGTCACCGAAACTACCATCGTGATCAGAAAGCTGGACGACTGCTGCGTGGACGTGTTGAAAGTCAGGGGAGCAACAGTCTGCGTGAGAATGGTCCCGTGCAGAACCGCATCCGAACTCGAGCCGGAATCGGGTGTGATGCGCAGCCGCGTGCGGGCGGCAAATTCGCGAATGACGGCGTTCGTCATCAGCACCTCGGTATGGTAGGCCTCGGTGCGCGTAGCAAACACCGGAACCGAGAGCGTGCGCACATTGGGCGGCAAGTGTGTCGCCGCGCCCAGCGTGTGGTAGCCACATCCGGGCGCGATGCAGAGAGGTGCGGCGAATGCCAGGGCAAACAGGCGGCGAACCATGCTAAGGCCATTGTAAGCGTACGCCAGGGATTACAGCGCCTTGCGAAAATGCACACAACGATCGACGATTTCGAATCTCAGCGCCGCATGCGCCATTTCCGATTCGGAATTGCCGATCAATGCGTCGGAAGCCATTTCCACGCACCCTCGCTCGCGCGCCCAGTTCTCAGCCGCTCGCATCAACTCGGCGCCGATTCCTTTTCCCCGATGCTCTTCGCGAACAAACCAGCCTTCTACGAATCCGACCGACTGTCTGGTGTCGCATCCGTCGGCGTGCGATCGCAGGCCGACCTCGAGAAACCCGATCAAGCCACCGCATTCGTCGTCGGCAACCAGGTTCTCCACCGGGAACCCAGCCTGGCCCGCAGCCTTCGGCCCACGTTCCAACTCGGCGAGGTGCTCCTCATACGATCCATCCGGCCAGAGCAACGCACGCATTGCCGCCAGTTCTTTCCAATCGCTCGGTTCGGCCAGCCTGATTCGCATGCAGTATTCTCCTACACCCACGCAGTGGCGAGCATGCCGATTCCTACCGGCGAAAGCCTGAGCCCGTCGGCGCGGTTCTGAAAATATAGCTCGTTCAGCCGGTCGGTATTCGCCAGTTCCATCCGCCGGAATCCGAGGTTGGCTAACTCCTCTCCCAGCTGTTCATCAGTAAAAAACAGCTGGAATGGCTCCCCGGCCGCTGACACCCGTTCCGCCAGCCGGTCAAAGATTACCCGCCGCTGGGGGCTCAGCGATTCCGGCGGGAAGGCGAAATCAAAGGTCACGGCCGTGCCTTCAGGGAGCCGTGCCACATCCCGCAGCGTCGCCCGAAATGCCTCGAGAGTCAGGTACGGGACCACGCCCATCCACCCGAAGAACGCCGGCCTGGTGTCGTCAAATCCGGCTCCAGCGAGTCCCTCCGCCAGACTACGATGCTCGAAATCGAGAGCCACAAACGTCACCGATTCCGGCACCGCGATGCCGGCCCCGTGCAGCAAATCCCGCTTCCACGCCTGCGTCGCCGGAAAATCCACCTCGAACACCCGCAGAGAGGGAAACGGATTGCGATAGGCGAACGTATCCAGGCCGGCCCCAAGGACCACATACTGATCAACGCCGCGCTCGACGGCTTCCGCCAGACGATCCTCCACATACCGGCTGCGAGCCGCCATAAACGCCCGGAAATCGCGCGCAACCTTCTCCATCGCGCGGTCCAGATCGCGGGCATATCCCGACCCGACCAGCCGCAGTCCAATCGGATCGTCGAGAACCGGCGGCGGATCGGCCAACTGGTGCGCGGCCCGGCGAATGGCCACGCGGAGGGCGGTTTTGCTGGCGCGGCCGGTCTCCATGCATTCGAGCATAGCTCGCCCGCCCGCGTAGCCCCCGCGCGTAACATTGCCCCATGAGCTGGATTGGATGGGCCATGCTGTCCGCCGTCTTTGCCGCCGCTACCGCCCTGCTGGCCAAGGTGGGCGTGGCGCACATTGACTCAAACCTCGCCACCGCGGTCCGCACCAGCGTGGTCGTGGTGTTCGCCTGGGGCATCGCGCTGGCTTTGGGCAAGCACGGAGAACTGCGCCAGCTCGATCGCCGCACCCTGCTTTTTCTCGTCCTCTCCGGGCTGGCCACCGGGCTCTCCTGGATCTGCTACTTCCGTGCTCTCCAACTCGGCCCCGCATCACGCGTCGCCCCCCTCGACAAGCTCAGTGTTCCTCTCGTTATGCTGTTCGCATGGCTTTTACTGGGCGAGAAGTTGAACGCCGGAGCCATCGCCGGCGGCCTGCTGATCACCGCCGGCGCCGTCGTCATGGTCCTTGGATGACCGCCGGCGTTTATGCTTTTCTCACAAGCCGCTTATGCCTGATCCGATCGATCTCAGACCCCAACCCGCACCCATCCGCCGTATCGTCCTCACCGGCTTCATGGGTTCGGGAAAGACCACGGTCGGTCCTATCCTGGCCGCGCGCCTGGGCTGGCGCTTTGTCGATGCCGACGATGTGATCGTCGCCGATACCGGCATGCCCATTACGGAATTCTTCACCCGGCTCGGCGAAGAGGCATTCCGCGATCGCGAACAATCCACGATTGCCCGGCTGGCGGCCGAAGACTCTCTGGTCCTGGCGCTGGGCGGCGGGGCCATCGAGACAGCGGCTAACCGCGAGCTACTCTCCGGCGCTTCCGGCACTTTGCTGGTTCACCTTGACGTAACACTCGAGACCACGCTGGCCCGTTGCGGCGGAACCGAGCACACCCGCCCGGTGCTCGCCGACCACGCAAATCTTCGCGCGCGGTACGAGCGCCGGTTGCCCCTTTACCGAATGGCGCAGGTGTCCATTACGGCGGACACGCTTACCCCCGAAGGCGTAGTGGACGTCATTCTTCAGGAAGCTCATTTGGCCCGGGTCTGATCTGCAGCCATGCGGCGCCATCTCGGGTTGGTATCATCGAATCAGGCCCCGGTGCATCACCCGGGCACTTCTCGCCGAGGTAATCTCCAGCCGCAATGGCTCACGCTTCCCGCGCAGTAGTTCCGGCAGATATACCGGCTCCAGCCGATCGCACCGATCACGGCGCGATCGCAGCCCCGCGGCCCGGATTGACCGCCACGCTGATCACCGACTGCAGGGAATTGTTCAAAGTGCGCGTGACCGGTATGGTTGTCGTCACAGGCTGGGCCGGCTTCTACCTCGGTTCCATGCAGTCGGGAATTTCGAGCCTCCAGCGCGGCCTGATCGACACGCTGTTCGGCATCGGCCTGGTCTCCGCCGGCGCCGGCGCTCTCAACCAGGTCCTGGAACGCAAGACCGACGCCCTCATGATCCGCACTGCCAACCGGCCGCTCGCGGCAGGACGAATCTCGATGGGCTCAGGCCTTCTGGCCGGCATCGCCGCCCTGGCGCTGGGCGGCTGGTGGCTTCTTATCCACACCAATCTGCTGACCGTGGCTCTGGCCCTCCTCACCGCGTTCACTTACGTCGCAATTTACACGCCGCTCAAGCGGGTCACAACGCTGGCGACATTCATCGGCGCATTCCCTGGCGCCATGGGGCCCTTGCTGGGATGGACCGCCGCCCGCGGCCGCATCGAGTGGCCGGCGGTGGCTCTGTTCGCCATTCTGTTCGTGTGGCAGTTCCCCCACTTCATGGCCATCGCCTGGCTCTACCGCGACGACTATGCGCGCGCGGGCATCCGCATGCTCCCGGTGGTGCAGCCCGACGGCTGGTCCACCGTTTTCGAGGCGCTGTTTTATGCCGTGCTCATGATCCCGGTTAGCCTGGCCCCGTGGCGCCTGGGCATGACCGGCGGCGCATACGCGGGGCTGGCCACGGCCCTCGGACTCTTTTACCTCGCCTACACCATTCGCTTTGCGCGCATCCTGCGGACACATTCGGCCGAGGTCAGCCGGTCCCTGGCCCGCGATCTGCTCAAAGTAAGCGTGATCTACCTGCCGCTGCTGATGACCACACTGATGCTGTGCGCGATTGCAAAGCACTAAGGAACGAATGACCACCGTTGCTCCATCTCCCTCGCGCAAGTCCGGCGCAGGCCCGGCTATCGCCGCCATCCTGGCCATCAGCGTCGCGGCGTCGCTCTTTCTGTTCTGGCTCATCTATCTGCATCCGGCCTCGGACACCAACCAGGTACGATTCGCCTTCCTGCCTCCGCTCAACGCGGTGCTGAACGGGCTCAGCGCTACCGCCCTGCTGATTGGCTTCACGTTCATCCGTTCGCGGCGAATTGCGGCCCATCGCGCCTCGATGATTACGGCGTTCGGATTTTCCACGCTGTTCCTGATCGGCTACATCCTCCATCACGCCCTACATGGCGATGTTCACTACCCCGCGCATGCCGCTTACCGCTCGATATACATTCCTCTCCTCATCAGCCACATCGTGCTGGCCACGGTCACGCTTCCCCTGGTGCTGGTCACGTTTTTCTTCTCTCTGTCGGGGCGCATCCCGCAGCATCGACGCATCGCTAAGTGGACCTTCCCGCTTTGGCTCTACGTCTCGGTCACCGGTGTGATCACTTACGTCATGCTTCGGCTGGCGATGAGTTGACGCCATGCCCGAACGCCCCGAACCCCGGCCGGTCCGCAATTCCCAAATGCCCGATGACGGAACCCGCCAACTCCTTCAGTGGGGCGGCAGCATGGTCGGCGCGGGCGTGCTGTCGGCCTTGCTCCTGGAGACATTGCTGGGTGGGTACTCGCCCACCGGAGCCAGCACCAATACCGGCTGGTTTGCCCTGATCGTGGCGCTGATGTGCATCCCCTTCGGCGGCCTGCTTCTGGCCCTCGGCATTGCCAAGTGGCTCCGCAACCGGTCGCTGGACCGCCGTCGCTGAACCGCAGTTAGAAATCGTGGTGCTCATCCACGAACTGGGCAACCGACTGGGCAACGCCCGTGACAACCGTCCCCTTCTCCGGATTCGCCGCTTCCGTCTTGGCACGCAGTTTGGCCACCGCCTGCCAGTTGTCCTTGTGGGGATGGGTGGAGATCCAGGGCGGAAGCGGAGTCCGCAGGTATTGGCTCAAAGTCTCGGCATAGGGCTCATAAAGCGCCCGCATCTCCCGCAGCCGCGCATACGACTGGTCGTCGCGGCAGACGCTCACCCCGCTCTGGCATAGCATTTTATAGAGCTGGTCGTAGCGCTCCGGCGGAAGGCGATCGGGCACGTTGCTCACCGGGTCAAGAGTAAAGACCTGCGCCAGGTCGACCAGCGCATGCCGGGCCATGGCGAAGGTGAGTTGCGCCTGCCGCGCCTCATGGCCGCGAATACCCGCGATGAGCAGTGCCGACGTGTCGAGAATGGCCGTAAGCGCCCCAATCCAACTCTGGTTTGTATGCTGCGAGCGAAAGTAGCACAAGAGCGGATAAGAGATGTGACTCTCCAGCAGTTCCGCCGACCAGCGTTCCCATTCGACCAGCAGCATCGACAGGTCGGCCTGGGCGCCTTCATACGAATACCTGCGCATCAGTTCCGCAGCGGTGGGCGGCGATCCGGCCCGCGCATCCAATAGCGAAATACTCACCTCGCGCCGCGAGAACGCGGCATACAGAACCGGAAAATAGCCCATCACGACAGCTAGAAAGCCAAACCCGGTTCCCGCTTCGAGGATGATCAATTCCCGCGATCGCCGCGTCTGCGGAGTCACGTCGCCCAACCCCAGCGTAAAAATGGTTGTGCCGCTCACATAAAGGTCGGTGCGCAGGTTGGCTTTTTGCGTCCCATCATTGAAGGGGCTTCCCATCGAGTAGTAAATCAGCGCAAATCCCAGCACCATTGCGCCCGCCCACATCACCAGCAGAAAGATAAGCGATAGCGGTCCATAAAAGCTGAAAAGTGTTTCCCGCTTGCGGATGTCGCGCAGGCAATGCGCCACCACGACCCATGGCCGCCAGGTGAGGATATAGAACAGTCGCGTGAGCCGGAATCGACCCGTCGGCCGGCGCGGCAGAATGATCGTCTGAAATGCATCGAGAAGCACCACGATCAGGCACAGAACGCCGGCAATCAAACTGAAAGCGCGCATGGAAACCCACCCCTACCTGTGAAGCCGGACGGCATTCCGGGCACAGCGATTCCCTGTATTCTAGCCTTGTGGAACGGCCATGAATGAGTTGGGCAAAGCGCTTCTGGGGCTCGGCCTGCTGCTCGCGGTCGCCGGCGCGATGCTTATGCTGGCGGCCCGGTTCGGTTTTCCTCTGGGCCGCCTGCCGGGCGACATCGCCTGGCGTGGGAAAAACTTCTCGGTTTACTTCCCTCTCGGCACCTCGATCGTGATCAGCATCGTGCTGTCGGTTCTCTTTTACCTCATTTCGCATTTTCGGCGGTAGGAGCAATCCATGCCAAAACGCAGTGCTGGACTTTTGCTCTACCGGCGGCGCGGCCCAGCGGTCGAAGTCTTCCTGGTCCACCCGGGCGGCCCGTTCTGGGCGAAAAAAGATCTGGGCGCGTGGTCCATCCCCAAGGGCCAATACACTGACCAGGAAGACCCCCTCAGCGCGGCCCGCCGAGAATTTCAGGAAGAGACCGGCTTCCCCGCTCCCGCCAGCGCAGCCCCGTTAGGCGAGTTGACGCAGGCTAGCGGAAAGATTGTCGTGGCCTGGGCCGCGGAAGGCGATTGCGACCCCGAAAAGCTCGTTAGCAATCAGTGCCAGGTGGAATGGCCGCCCCGCTCCGGACGCCTGATCGACATTCCCGAAGTCGATCGCGCCGCCTGGTTTTCGTTGGACCAGGCCCGCGAGCGCATTCTCAAAAGCCAACAGCCCTTCCTCGATCGGTTCGCCGCACTCCGCATCAATGGGGAAGAGAAGCCGCGCTGACCGGCGCGATCTCCGGATTGGCCCAGTAGCTCCGCCGCGCTGTCACATCGAGATCGGAATATCCTGGCAGTCGCACTGAGATGACATGCAGGCCCGGTTGCGGCGACATGGGATGAAAACTGAGAACATATCGATTGGGCAGGTGGTTGGCGATAGTCCCCAGGTCCCGCTCCAGGCTCTTCGCGTTGGTCAGCCTGAAGTATTCGCCGCCCGTGAGATGCGCGACGGTTTCCGGAACATTTCGCTGCAGTGCGTCTGCCGTGGCGATCGCCGCCATCTTGGCAAGCCCGAGCGGCGGAGCAAGCTGGACCAGGCAATCGTAAAACTGCGCGAGCTTGTGGTGCGGTCCGTCCGGGTCTGGATCGGGATCTTTCCCCATGCAGCCATGGGGCGGGTTGGGATAAGCATTCTCGAACCGGAATCCGCCCTCATTCGTGACCGGAAGTTGCCGCAAGGCGTAATGAGTCGCTTCGGACTTCGCCGTGGAGAACGCTACGCTGTAAATCGTCGTGTTCGTGTCGCTGACTGCGCGCACCGCCTGCTCAAGCGTAAGCCGGCTGCCGCGATCGAGCGTTTCGCTCACCAGTAGAATCGCGCGCCGGTAGCCCGGCGGCTGATGACGCAACAGATCGACAGCGAAACCCAGGCTGTCGAGAATCGCAGCTCCG
Source organism: uncultured Acidobacteriota bacterium (assembly GCA_963730805.1). GTDB lineage: Bacteria > Acidobacteriota > Terriglobia > Terriglobales > Acidobacteriaceae > Telmatobacter. The sequence continues at coordinate 256,835 of CAVSTL010000011.1, forward strand.
TTGTCCGCCTGCACGGCGTCATGCCGCGCCGTGTCGGATTGGCAGAAGTCCTGGTGGTGCTCCCGGGTGCACCCCGGCGTGAGATTGCGCACGGCTTCGACCGCAGCCTCGATGCGCGGCGTAAAACCCTGCGCCAGCACCGGCTCGCTGTCGAACGCAACCACCGCTACTTTCTTCGGCACATTGCCGAAAACAGACTCGAGCATGGGCGCCAGGGGCCCGAGGTGGTCGAATTCGCGCGCACCCGCTCCGCCAATCTCCACCACAACAACCAGGGCGATCGGCTCAGCCCCCGTGTCCTGCTCGAGCGTGAGCTTTTGCGGAACACCATTATCCGTGAGCACGAAGTCGTCTGGCTTGAGTGTGAACACCGTTTCGCCGGTCCGCGTCCTGACCAGCGCAGGCACCAGCACAACCGAGGTTTGCGTGGTAAAGACAAAGGGCTGCGATGCGTCGGGCGCCTGCTGGCTCAGAACCGCGGGCGCCTGCGTCGCGGCGATGACAACAGCCATGATCGGGAGGACGTAGCGCATCAACAAGCCCTCGCACACAAGTGTATGCCGTGCACGGGTTGGACGGACAACGAGCCGATTTTGGTTCGTGATTTCTCATCCGTGCGAGAGAAAAACTCGCGAGGATGGCATGCGGGTCTCTATTTGCCCGCCGCGGGCTGATCGGGACCAGCCTCCCCCATCGCCCTCAATCGCATCCGGGCCAGCGTGTAAGACGACGTCGGAATCGCCAGCGCAAACTTCGGCTTCTCCACTTTGCGGTAATCGGCAATCGCAACCTCGCGCTCGCCATATTGCTCGGCGATACGGCCGAACGCATACCAGTAATCGTCATCCGGCTGATCAAGGTTGAGATCGTCCATGCTGCGCAGAAGCAGTTCGCGAGCCTCCTTGGTCTTGCCGGTATCCGCGTAGAGGCACGCAAGCGTATGCAAAATGTGCGGATTGTCCTTGGCCAGTTGCGAAGCCTTGATGGCGTTGCCGATGTCGCTGTCCTGCACCTTGCCGGTGAACAGCGCGAACCACGCCGTCGAGTTTAGCAACTCAGCGTCCTGCTTGCCCTGGTCGGCCAGTTTCTGCGCCCAGCGCTGGGCTGCCGCATAATTGCCCCGGCTCGACTCCACGCGCATCTTCGCCTGCAGCGCATCGGAATCATTCTCAAGTATTTTAAGACGATCTTCGGAGAGATTTAAGGCTTCGTCGCAATGCTTCAGGCCGATGAGGCCTTCGACATTGGTAAGGAAGGCATAGCGTGATTCGGGAACTTGCTTCAGCAGCGCGGAAGACACATCGACCAGCCCCGCAAAATTCTCCTGCAACGAATACCCGGCGGAAAGGGCCAGCAGAATGTTCGTCTTTTCCTGGTCGGACGTGGCACTCATGCGTGCTTCTTCGAGAATGGGAACGCCCTGTGCAACCGTCGGCTTGGTGCCCACCAGGATCGCCGCGGCTGCGAGCTTCATCCGTCGTGAATCGGGCGCAGCCCCCTTGGTCCAGAAGCGCGGAAATACCGGCCCCCCGAGCGGGTCGTCGCCGCCTTCCAGGTGCGCGTCTTCGCGCAGCCAGTCCAATAGTTGCTTGGCCCCTTTCAGATCTCCCGATACCACCCGATCCAGAATCTCCAGTCCGATCGAGTTCGGCTTTTCCGTGGTGTCGAGCAGTCTGTACTGGCCGTCCTCCTTCACCACGAACATGGTCATGTTGGCGCCTCCCGGGACCTGCACCTTCTCGCGATACCCGGTGGCGTCGTTGCCCTCGCCCTTCGGATCAAACGCCTGTGCCAGGATGTCCAGCGATACATCGAGAAAGCTTCCCTCACGCGCCAACTGGATGTTCATTTGGCGTCCACTGTCGAGTTCCTTCTTCTTTTCCTCCGCATCCTGGTTCTCGAGCACCTTGCACGCGTTGCGGCTCAGAAGCGGCTTGAGCATCGACTCTTTCAGTTCCGGATTTAACGAGACCAGGAAGAAATGCTTCACCAGGTCGGCCGGTGTATTGTCAAAATGCAGTTCCTCATGGTGCCGCGCCCCGTGCAGCATCGATGCCAGTCCCATGGACTGGGCGGCATTCTCGCCTGACGCACCCGCCTCCAGAAAATCGGCCGCCGCCGGGTAATTGCGAACATTCATCAGCATTTCGCCTGCGGTGTGCGCAATCTCTTTGCGATTGTTGTCGTCTGTGGCCTGCTTGTTGGCTTCGGCCAGCCCTGCCTTGCTCCCTTGTTGCGCCGCGACGCACGCTGCAAGCAGCGCCTTCGGTTCAGGATTCAAGGCCTGGCCGGCTTTGCACGCGCCGGCAAAGTCGCCGCCATAGAATTTCGCGAACGCCAGGTTATTCGTCAAGTTGAGCGCGTTGAGCTTGTCCTGGCCGAGCTTTTCATATTCGGCAATCGCATCGTTCAAGGGCGCTTGACGGCTGTAACGTCGGCCCACGGGATCGTATTCGAGCAGAATCGCCAAATCTCCCTGAGTCCCATGGTCGTCTGGATCGAGCTTGACCGCCGCACGATACGCTTCGGCCGCACTCGCCAGGTCGCTGCCGGGACGCATGTTGCGCCCCACCAGGTCGAATTTCAAGATCTGCGCCAGCACCTTTTCCGCAAGCGCCGAGTCCGGCTCCAGTTTGACGGCCTGGCGAGCCTCGGCGCGCGCCGCTTCGCCCATGCCGGCTTCGAGCAGCACCTTGGCCACTTGCAGGTGGTGCACGGCTTCTGAAGGATGCTTCGCCACGAGGCTGCGATAGCTCGACAGCGCCTCGTGAACCTTGCCCTCGCGCATCAGGACTTCCGCCTCGGGCTCAAAATTGATAAGGACAGCGGGGCCGGCGATGATGTCAGCCACCTTGTTGCGAAGTTCGGTCGCTTCCGCAACGGTGTAGCGGCGTTTTACAGTGTCGAACGTGACATGCGCAAGGACAGCGCCATTCTTTTCGGTCGAGAATTTCTCCGTTATCTGCGCCGGCCCCAGCGAGATCGACGTGTCCTTCGGCAGTTCCTTGGGCACGAAACCCAGCGGCGGAACAATGCGATAGCTCCAATCCTCGCTGTAGGGCTCGATGAGTTGCCAGTCCTCAGTCCTGGGTTTGTGCGGATCATCCTTGTCCTCTTCCTGCTTCTTCTTTTGGTCAAGATCCTCTTTGCGCCGCAAATCGTCGGGCAGCCGGAAAAAGATCGCATCCAGCCGAATGGCCGCGACGGCGTTGGAAAGATCGGTATAACCACGCCGCGCCTTCTCGCAGGTAATGGACAGTTCGAATTGGCGCGACAGATCGGCGGGTTCAGTGCGATCTACGCCGCCCAGATCGTCAGAAAGATACTGCACCTTGACGTACCCCGCGAGGTTGTCGCGCGTCTCCTTGTCCGGCTTGTCGGCATAGTAGAAACGGTAGCGCGATTCGTACACTCCGTTGGGCTGTGTCTTTTCCGTGATGGTGGCCGGCCCGTTTTCCCCCAGCTTGATTTCGCGAGACTCAACCAGCAGGTTCTCTTTCGAAGTGGCTTCGGGAATCGTCACCAGCGCCGTGCTGTCAGTCCGCGCGATCAGCGCATGGCGCCCCTGGTCCGCGATAGGCAGTTGACCCAAACGCGCATAACGGTCGGTGGCATCGATCCACAACGCGGGCGTCGGCGTCTTCGCTTTTCCGAATGGCGGGCCGCCCGGCACATAGACGATGGCGTGATCGAACATGCCCATCCCGGGATGATCCGCGGGAACATCCATGCGCGAGCCGGCGTTCAGCAGGGCGACATAGGCGGGAATACCCGCCGCCCGTAACATCGTCACCAGAAGCGTGGCCTTGTCTTTGCAGTCGCCGTACTTCTTGCCCAGCGTTTCAGTGAGATCGCGTGGCACGATTGCGGCCCCGCCGAACTCAATGCCGGTGTAGCGAACTTCGCGATCGAGATAATCGAGAATCGCTGCTTCTTTCTCTACGACTGAGTTTTTACCGGCGACCAGTCTGTTCACTGTGTCCTGGACCGCCGTCACATCCGCATGCGCGTCTACGATCTTGGCGTATGCGGTTGCCACCGCCTGCCATGAAGCCCCTGTGGAGTAGTGCAACTCCGGCTGTACGGGCACATCTGGTGGAAGATTGGGATCGCGCGGATCGATCCCCTCCAGCCGTCCGATGTCAAACGTCAGTTTGACGCGGCCGTTCGATTCCTCGCGCACCGGCTTGAGATCGGGCAGCAATACCGTGCTGGTGCGCAGCGGCAAAGACGCGGGCGCATCGAATTCAACCCGGCTGTGAGCCACCGGAACGCGCTCGCGTCCAAACGTGGTCCCGCCCACGTGGCCCGCGGCGAATAGCGGTTCGGTCTCGCGCTCAGTGTATTCTTCCTCGATCACCGCTCCTGGAGCGATCGCGGGAAAAGGCGCACGAATCCGTTTGGCGTCGCTATAAATCTTGTACTCGCCCTCTCGCGCCGGTCCTTCAGTAATGGTCTTCGGATCGAGAAGATGCTCGGTGAGATCGGACGCGATAACCCGAACCCGAATTTCAGGACGCTCCTGGTGCCACGGCTGCCAGCCAACTGAAAACGAATCCCAGCCTTCAGCGCCTTTCTGGGTCAGGACTTTATAGACGGAGTATCCGACGTGAGTCAGGCGCCCCGAGTCGTCAAACGTGAAGCTCTCGTCGTCCTCGAGCACAATCACATTCGTTCCCTCAGGCGCTTCGACTGCGGACGCGGCCTGGTATAGGTCCTTCGCCGGGATCGATAGATGCGGCGATTTCCACGGCTCGATAGGCTGCTGGGCGCGGGCCGAAAAAACCATCACGAGGGCAGAAAGAATGGTGAAAGCGCAGACGTACCGGGAAGGAAGAGCAACGTAAGACACAGGCATCCTGACCAAAGCAAAAGTGAGACCAAGGTATACCTCGCAATCCTCGATTCGCAAGTCAGCCGGACCAACCAGGAGTGCTCAGGAAGCCGCAGCGCTGGCTTCCCTCCAACAAAAACCGCTGGGGAGAGCGTGTGATCAAACACGGAATATAGGCCGCACGCAATCTTCACCTGAGTGAGTTGCTGCATCAAAGGCTCAAGGAGAGTGAAACGATGTCGCATGGATTGATTGCGTGGATTATTATCGGCGTCCTGGCTGGGTGGATCACAGGTAAGTTGATGAAGGGCTCGGGATTTGGCTTCATCATGGACATGGTGGTCGGCCTGATCGGCGCTCTGATCGGCGGATTCATCTCGAGCAGTCTGGGCTTTGGCGGGGTCAGCCAGCACGGGATGATCGGCAGCATCTTCATCGCCGTGATTGGCGCTGTGCTCCTGACGGTGTTGCTGCGCCTTGTCAGCGGCAATCGCTCAGCCAATCTATAGGCGCCGTCGATCGATCTGTAGAATTCGAGCAAAAGGTGAAGGTTGAGAAAACGTTTTTCCCGTTGCCAGCATGGGTGGGATTTTCATATTATGGCTTCCCATGGGTAAACGATTTTTCCTCCTTCCCTTGTTTGCCTCTTTTGCGATTCCAGCCGGTCTGCCGGCCCAGTCTCCTTCCCTTGCCCAGTCCCCTTCCCTGTCGATCCAGGTTGACCACCCCACCGCCAAGGTCAGTCCGATGTTCTATGGATTGATGACGGAAGAGATCAATTTCTCATACGATGGCGGACTCTACGCTGAGCTCATCCGCGACCGCGCCATTGGCCCGGGCCGCCGACCCCTGTTTTACTGGACCCAGGTTGCGCGCGGCGCGTCCGTTGTCGATGTCGCGCTAGACGATCACACCGGGCCAAGCGAGAACCTGCCCCGCAGCATCAAAGTGACTGTCACAGCCGCTACCGAGACCGCCCCCGCCGGCATGCAGAACGAGGGCTACTGGGGTATCCCGGTACGGCCAAACACGACCTATACGGGCAGGTTCTATGCCAAGGCTGACACCTCGGACGTTGCCATCACCGCCAGCCTGGTGAACGATGAGACCGGCGCTACCGCCGCAGCCGCGACGGTGGGCGGCGTAACGACCGATTGGAAGCAGTACACATTCAGGCTGAAGACGGGTCAAGTGCCTGTCACCGCGAACAATCACTTTCAACTCACTATCGCCAAGCCGGCAACCGTGTGGTTCGATCTGGTGTCCCTCTTCCCGCCGACATATCACAATCGGCCCAACGGCAACCGCATCGACATCATGGAGAAGCTTGCGGCCATGCGCCCTAAGTTCCTTCGTTTTCCCGGCGGCAATTATCTTGAGGGCGATCATGTCGCCGAACGATTCGACTGGAAGAAGACGATTGGTCCGCTGGTAGACCGCCCCACACATCCCAGCCCCTGGCGGTATCGCTCGTCCGACGGAATGGGCTTGCTCGAGTTTCTCGAATGGTGCGAAGACCTGAACATGGAGCCGCTGCTGGCGGTTTACGCGGGCTATTCGCTGATGCAGGACCACGTCGACCCCGGTCCGGCGCTTGAACCCCATGTACAGGATGCTATCGATGAAATCGAGTATGTTACTGGCGACGCGAATTCCAAATGGGGGGCCGAGCGCGTGAAGGACGGGCATCCCGCGCCGTTCCCGCTGCACTACGTCGAGATCGGCAACGAAGACTGGTTCGACAAGTCGGGCACCTACGACGGCCGATTCACGCAGTTCTTCAAGGCGATCAAGGAGAAATACCCTGACCTGCAGTTGATCGCGACCACCGCCGTGAAGACCGTTAAGCCCGACCTGCTCGACGAGCACTTCTACATGTCGGCTGAAAAGTCGTTCTCCGACGTCGCGCACTACGACAAATACGACCGCACCGGGCCGAAGATCTTCGTGGGAGAATGGGCTACGCGCGAGGGCGAACCTACGCCCAATCTCCAATCGGCGCTGGGCGATGCCGCATGGCTCATCGGCCTGGAGCGCAACAGCGACCTCGTCCTCATGGAGTGCTACGCGCCTCTGTTTGTCAACGTGAACACCGGCGCCATGCAGTGGCCATCGGACCTGATCGGCTACGATGCATTGACCAGTTATGGTTCGCCGAGTTACTACACGCAGGTGATGTTTGCGGCCCATACTGGAACCGAGGTCGTCTCGGCTACGCTCGCCAACGCAGGCCCGCGGATCGCAGCCTCAGTGACACGCGACGAACAGAGCCATAAGCTGTTCCTCAAGGTCGTCAATGGAAATTCGGATCCACAGAAATTGCAAATCGCCCTGGAGGGAGCACCCAACGTGAAGCACCAGGCCACTCTGTTTACCATGAGCGGCAGGTCGCCGAATGCAACGAATACGATCACGCGCCCCGAGAACATCAAACCCACGGAGCGGATGATACAGGTCGCCGGTCCTAAGTTCGACTATGCCTTTGCGCCTTACTCCGTCAATGTAATGGAACTAAGTTACTAGGCATCCAGCCATCACCCATCATGGGCCCCAAGTCTCGAATTTAAGACCTGGGTACAACGGTTTGCTGATGCGACCTATTGGTCCGTCGCGGAAGCTGGCGCCGCCGCGTCCTCGGGCTTGCCTCTCTCCTGGGCACGGTGCAGTTGCTTCAAAACCGTGGCGTCGACAGCTTTATGCAGGCTGTTGGTCTTGTCAAACTCCAACTTTGCCTCGTCCTTCTTCCCCATGGCCTGGTAGAGCCGCGCCAGCCTCCAATGCACATTTACGTCGCCTGGAACCAGCCTCGCCGCCGCTTTGAATTCCCGCAAGGCATCTTCCCGCCGCCCGGCATCGCCGTAGAGTATCCCTAGGTCCAGGCGGGCGCGTTCCGCCTTCGGATCGATTCTGACCGCCTTCTCCAACAACGGAAGAGCACTGTCGCGATCATTCAACTGCATCTTCGCATCGGCAAGAAACGCCATTGCCTCGGCGTTGTCGGGCACGTTCACTAACTCAGCCTGAAACTCGTTTGCCGCTTCTTCATATTTACTCTGGGTCCACAGCAAATAGCCGAGCCCGAAATGTACGGTGGGCTCCCTCGGATCAGCCTTCACCGCGGCGCGGAACTGCTGGATGGCGCCGTCATGGTCGTGCAGTTCATCCAATGCCTCGCCCGCCAGCATATCCGCCTCCGCCGACTCGGCGTTCAGCATCAGAATCTCGTGATAGGCATCGAGAACGCACCGATATTGCGCCATCGAAAGACAACTGTGCGCCAGCATCAGGCGAAACTGCAGGTTCTGCCCATCGTTGGCCGCGGCGGTTTTCAGATACGGTACCGCGGCCGAATACTCGCCCAGTCCATAGTGAGCGATTCCCAAAAGTGCCGTAACGCGCTGCGCCTCGGGCGCCGATGCGGGCTCGCTTTTGAGCAGCGACGTAAGGGTTTGAATCGCCTCTTTAAGTTCGCCGCCCTTGAAAAGGGCCAGCCCGAGATTCAGCTGCAGGCCAGGCATCGCGGCATCGAGCGCCAGTGCCTTGCGATAGAACGGAACTGCCTGCTTGTAGTGTTCCTGGCGCGCTTCAAGGAAGCCGAGATGCGCATACGCTTCGGCGTTGGACGGTTGGCCATTGAGAATGGCGTGCCACGCCGCTTCCGCTTCACCATACTTGCCCTGTTGTTCGAGGGCGAAGGCTGTGTCGCGTGTGTTAGGCGCCACGGGAGGCGATTGCGATGCACCAACGACACCAGCAAAAACCAGCGTGACTGCCACCAGAAATGTGAGTTGCACCGTCGGCTTCACGTTAGCTCTCCAAAAGATTCTCGCTTGCCGGCAACACCACGCGCAACCCGGAGTACACCCGCACAAAAATAAGGCGCGACAGGATAATCCTGTCGCGCCGGAAGACCAGTTTCGAAAACTAGAATACGAACTTTCCGCCCAGTTCGAGAAGGCGGGGTCCGTAATCGCCCGTGACGGCGCCGAAGTTGCCGTCGCCGGAGTTGTTATCCAGGTTTTGAAATTCCGTGTGGTTGAACGTGTTGAAGGACTCGAAGCGGAGTTCGAACTTCGGCAGACCACCCTCGCGAAGCGGAATCGACTTGAACAAGGACAGGTTCCAGTTGAATAGCCCCGGTCCTACCACAGAGTCCTTTCCAGCATTCCCGAATCCTTGATTCGGTCCGCCGGCCCAGGGAGCAACCGGAGTTGCAAACGAACTTTTGCTATACCAGGCGCTTACTTTCTTGGGATACGTAACGGCCGCAACTTTGTCGGGACGGTTGTTACCGTCCCCTAAACCGAGCGTGTTCGTTCCGGTTAAGTTGACGACCTGCGGAAGTCCGGCTTCAATCGCCGTAATGCCGGAGATTTCCCAGTTGCCAAGGATAGTGCGAGCCGCGATGTTCGAACTCTTTTGGAAGAACGGCATGGCGTAGACATAGCTCGCGTTGAAGATGTGGCGCCGATCAAATCCCGTATCCGATCCGCGGTCGTACCGGGCGTTGTAAGGATTCGAGAGCCCCCCGAGATCGTTAACAACTATGCTGATGTTATGCGACCAGGTATAGGACAGTTGGGTGGTAAGCCCATGCCGGTTTTCCGCGCGAATGCCTGCCTGAAGCGAGTGGTAATTGAAATTGGTTTCGTTCTCTTCCTGGTTGATGTTGGCATAGCCGGGGTAATTCCGCCACAGGTTGGTGTTCGTTGTGCCGCTGGCAACCTGCTGGCGGTGCGTCAGGTCCGCCAGGGGCAGGGCATTGATCTGGCGGTCATTATTCTGATCCCACCCGGTGGAGCCGACATATTGGATCACCGCCACCACGGACCGGGCAACCTCGCGTTGCAATCCAAAGCTGAAATCGGCAGTTCCGGGAGGCGGATAGTTGTACTTGAGCGTGGTCAGGTTGGAGGGGAAATGCTGTTGTGTCGTGGCTCCGGTCAGGGCGCTGGTGTTGGGGTTGGAGAAGTAAACATTGGTGGCGGAAGGCTGGTAGGCAAAGGGCGGATTCAGGGCAGCGTTGTATACATCGTTACCCTGGACGCGCTCGAAGAACATGCCAAAGCCACCCCGCAACACGGTGCTGCCATTCCCGGTCAGGTTGTAGGCAAAGCCGATTCTCGGCTGCCAGGTCTTGTAGGAATTCTGAACGTTGCCGCGCGGGAATCCGGCGACGTTGGCTTCCCTGATTCCATTCAGATAGAACTGCTCGCTGCCGGTCTGGCTGAAGGTCGAGAGCGCGGCGGGAAGGATGGTGCCGTCTGACGGATTGAGGGGGTAACCTTGCGAGGCGTCATAGTCGGCGGGGACAAAGTTGGAAAACTTGTTATAACGCTCAAAGGCATGCGGCAACCCATCGAACCGCAAACCGAGGTTGAGAGTCAATCGCGGAGTGACGTGCCAGTTGTCGTTGCCGTAGAAGCCGTAGTTGTTGTTGACCCAGTGTTTGCCTGCCAGAAACTCCAGTTGGGTAAAGCTGGAAGCGTCGCCAAGCAAGAAATTGACGTACGAGTCGCCGGAAAAATTGGTGTTGCTGAAAGCCGCGGTTCCCTGGGTGTTGGCTTGCAGTTGCTGGTTCTTGTAGTCGTGCAGCCACGCGAAACCAAACTTGAACTGATGGCGGCCCTTCGTCCAGGAGACATCGTCCCGGTAATCGAATCCCTCGTATCCGTTCTTCCACGGATAATAGGATTCGGTCCAGGTCTGGTTAAGTGGCTTGCCCTGCAGATCGATTTCGGGCATGTCTTTACCGGCATTGTTGGCCACCGGGAAATAACTGTTCGCCGTCCACCCGCTGGGCAGCGTAAACGAGTTTCCGGCTCCCGCAATGGGGGTGAGCGTGATCTTGTTGCCGCTGTACAGGAAGGCGGTTTCGTTGAGGAGGTTTGGAGTATAGGTCTGGGTGAGCCGGATGGCCGCCGTGTACGAAGGATTGGTCATGGCTGTGCCAACCGTCGGATAATCCCCGCCCGGTCCCCACAACGGCGGAAAGAACGACTTGGTCATGGCATCGTGAAGATAGTGCCCCATCAACTGGTATTTGCTGTTGATGGAATGGTCGATGCGGACTACGTCTTCACGAATGTTTTCCGGCTGATTAATGGACGCGATGTACTGCGTGGGGCCATCGTTCGGCTTCGGGAAGGTGCCCGCATTCAACTCGAGGACCGCGTTCTGGTCAATGAGGTTGGCGGGAATGACGTTGTTGGGAAAGGGTGAGCCCGCGGTCAAGCCGTCAGCCGTGTAGAGTGCCAACTTGGCCGGGTCGGTGGTAGTCGGGACGATAGGGGCTGGCCCATTCCACGGTGTGTACGCCAGGCTCTGTCCCGCAGTCGGGAAGTTGGCCGCTGGGATGGTGTTGATCGGAGAAGGCGCGCTCCCCTGGATCAGCTTCCGCCATTCCTCATTCACGAAGAAAAATGTCCTGCTGCGCGCGTCGTTATAGACGTGCGGAATCCACAGCGGACCGCCGATGTTGCCGCCAGGCTCGTTCAATTGAAACGTCGGACGCGGCTTCGGGGTGGCGCCGGTCTTGTTGAAGTAATCGTTGGCGTTGTAGTCCGTATTCCGGTTGAACTCATACAACTCCCCATGGAAACTCTTGGTGCCCCCCTTGAGCACCATCAGGATGGTTCCACCCGAACCCACCCCGTAATCCGGAGTGTAGTTGCTGTCCAGCGTCTGGAATTCGGCGATCGCATCCTGCGAGGGAAGGTTCATAAAGCACCCTCCGCAGCCGCGGTCGTTCTGTTCCGCGTTATCGATCATGTAGATGTTGTGCGTCTGCCGGGCACCGTTGAAGCTGATGGCATTGGAGGAAGTCAACGCGTCAATGCCGCCGTACTGCGGCAGGTTGTTCGAGACTCCCATGCCCAGCGCCGCCAGTGAAGTGATATTTCGGCCGTTGGTCGAAAGTTCCGAAACCTGCTGGCCGCTGATCAGCGTACTCACCTCGCTGGTTTCCGTCTGAACTTGCAGAGCGTCGGCAGCAACGGAGACGGTCTGCTCCTGGCTTCCGATCGCGAGGCTGATATTTTCTTCCAGCGACTGGGCCACGTTTACCACGATGTCGGTCTTGGAGTACTTTTGAAAACCCTGCGCTGAAACGGCGAGGGTGTAGTTGCCGACGCCGACGTTGGCAAAACGATAGGCTCCCGCACTGTTCGAGGCGCTCTCCCTTTTCTGGCCGGTGGAGGGATTGGTGAGAGTGACGGTTGCGTTAGGCACCAACGCTCCGCTGGCGTCGGTGACCGTACCGTTGATGGTGGCGTTGTCCTGCGCCCCGGCGCGGGGGATGGCGAGAAAGAAGACTGCGATCAGGGCCATAATGACCGCCCACGGTACAGCGCTTGACCAGCGCAACGGCCGCCTGTCTTTTGTCGCCGTTGGGAGAACAGCGAATTGCATCATGAAGTGCCTCCTGAGTTAACGGTTTCTTGCGTTTACGATTGACATCCACCTGCGAATCTGGCGGGTCTCGTGGGTCACTTTGCGCGTGACGCTTTCAGGATGGGGGTCAAGCATTTTTGAACGAAAAGACGTGCATTGACACGCCAACTGACACGCGCAGACCGCCCGTCCACTTGCAAGTACGTGTGTAACTGACCGGACATTTCGGGCCAATGGCGTCTGCCGGCTTGACTGCAAGGGCTGCGGGGAACGGGGAAGCAGGGACCTCGGCCAGCAAGCGTTTACTTGGCGCACAAATTCTTACTCCCGTGAGCGACGGTTGTCAATCCGGATTCGTCACTTACTTCCGGGTCGTCAATCTGGCCTGTTTATCGCGCGAAAAATCCCTTTACTTATACGTTTAAGCAGTCGGGGGCGAGGCCGTCGAAAGGATGCAGAAGGGAGTTCAGGAAACCGATTTCCGGGATGAGTCGAACCGTGCCCCGATAGGCGCGGACGGGTTGCGATTATGGATGGTCCGGCCTGTCGGCTGCGGGCGGGCGGGATGCGACGACGCCGACTCCTTCGCGCACGGAATAGAGACGGTCGGCCGCCAGGTTGGTGAGCATCTCGACTTTGCCGTCAGGCCAGAGCACCTCGATCTTGTCGGCCCTAGCGTTGTCGCCGAGGCCGAAATGGAGGCGAAGATCGTTTTGCGAGAGGTAGCTGCCACCGCTGAGCACCTCTCCGAGCTGCACGAGGCGCCCGGACGTTACCCGGACCCGCGCATTCAAGGCGAGCCGATTGCTCTTGACGCCTTCGAGTTGAAAGCTGATCCAGTGGTGGTTTGCTCCGCTCTCGGGACGGAGGATGGTTGGAGGACCGACCAGGTTCTCGACCACGGCTTCGAGTTTGCCGTCGTTGAACAGGTCGCCAATCGCCATCCCGCGGCAAACCCGCGGCGTCTGGATGGCCGCACCCGCATCTTTGCTGATGTCTTTGAAAGTGCCGTTGCGCTGGTTCTCGAGCAGGACCATCGGCTCGCGGTATTTGGGTCCTGTTGGCACCGTATCCACCTGCGGGTAAACATGCCCATTCACCATCAGGATGTCGGGCCACCCGCGGTTGGCGAAATCGACGAACGCATCTCCCCACCCAACGTATCCCCGGGAAGCCTTGGCAACACCGGATGCAACCGAGACCTCGGAGAAGTTCATCCCCCCTTCATTCCGATAGAGCGCGGCATATTCGTTATCGAAGTGGGAAAGGAAAATCGAGAAGCGGCCCGTGTGCAGATAATCGCCGAGAGCAATGCCCATGTTAGCCTGCGCCTGGCCGTTTTCGTTGAATGCCACGCCCGAGGTAAACCCGGCATCGGCAAACCGGCCTGTGCCGTCCCCTTTGTATAAATAATTGGGCTCGCCATCGTTCGTGACAAACAGATCCAGCTTGCCGTCGCCATCAAAATCCGACCAGACCGCGGTAAGACCATACCGCTGTTCAGGATCGGAGACCCCCGATCTCTTCGAAACATCCGTGAAGGTGCCATCCTTGTTGTTGTGGTAAAGACTGTCGGGCGCGCCCTTCAGGCCACGTGGCCCGCACTGCACTTCGATCCCCTCGTATTTGCAGGTGTCTTTCGAGCCGAAAGCCGCCATGTTGTCGAGATGAAAGTCGACATAATGCGACACGAAGAGATCCGCCCAGCCGTCGCCATCGTAATCGCCGAATGCCGCCCCTGTGGCCCAGAGGGTATCTCCGGCAAGGCCCGCCGCCTTCGTCACGTCGCTGAACGTGCCGTCGCCGTTATTTCGATAGAGCACCACCCCGCCGAAACAAGTCACCAGCAGGTCCGGCCGGCCATCGTTGTTGTAGTCGCCCACCACGGCTCCCTGCGCCCAGCAGGGAAAACCGACGCCGGCCTTGTCGGTGACATCGGTAAACGTGCCGTCGTGATTGTTGCGGTAAAGCGCGCTGCGGGCTTTCCTGCCCGCCCGGGCCATCTCCACGCTTTGCGCATTGGTGAAGTAAATGTCAGGCCAGCCGTCGCCATCGTAGTCGATCAGGGCAACGCCGCCGCTCATCGACTCAACGATGTATTTCTGCTCCGGACTCGAAAGGTGTTCGAAGGTAATGCCGGTCGAGGCGGTAATGTCCACAAGTTGCGGATATGGCCCGTCGTCCTGGGCCACAAATGGTCCGGCTGGAGATTTGTGACTCGCGGATTGCGCCGGCGCCGTGCGCAGCCATCCTCCAACCGCGCCCGTCACAAAGAGCAAGCCCGCTGCAAGTCCAGCACTGGCGCACCAGGTCCTGCCCATTGCCGTGCGGCATCCAACCCTCATTGGCGATGCGCAAGCGCCCGGTCAAAGATCGGCTTATCGGTGGATTTGAAATACTCCGTCGCGTCGCTCAGAGAATCGAAATAGACAATTTCGTTCGCGCCCTTTTTCAGCCATGAGCCGGGCAGAAACAGCGTATGCTGCGGACCGATCGACCAGAATCGGCCCAGCGGTTGTTGATTCACCCACACTTCCCCTTTGTGGAGCGAAGTGAAATCAAGATACGTGTCCGCGGTCGAAGATGCAGTCAGTTCCCTGCGATGGAAGCACGGCCCCGGGCAGGGCGCGTCACTAAACTGCAGCCGGCTCAGATCAATCATGGGCAAAGAAAATATTTGCCAATGATTGAGATCCCTGCCCGCAAGCGTGACTTTTCCGGTGATCCCTTTCCTCTCGCCGCGAATCACTTTGGTGAAATTGACGCGGCCCGTGTTTTCAACCAGGATGTCGAGAGTTGCCGCATGATCCATAGCCGGCAACTTGAGTTGCGAACTGGCAAGCCTGCGGTCCAGCATGCCGATGAGTTTCCGGTCAACATAGACCTGCGCGTAGTCGTGCAAGCCATCGACGAACCAGGTCGCCTCCGCGTCCCGCTTCCAGTCGAGTGCGGTAAAGCACGTACCCGTATGCCTGATCCATGTCCTCCATGGTGAGCAGAGTATCCGACTGGACGGGCTCGGGAAGGTTCCGCCACAACGACGCGGATTCCACCTTCGACGAGATGGGGAAGACTTGCAGCCCAATCGCCGGCGGCACGGGCGGCGCAGCGTGCCCGGTCACTCGCGCAATCACATCGCGGAAAAGAAAATACTTCTGGCGCGGCGTGCCCTGTTCATCGAGCGGGGCGTCGTAGTCGTAGCTTGTCGTGTCGGGCTCGTAGTTGGTGCCATTGCTGTTGGCGCCGTTCATCCAGCCAAAGCTCGTGCCCCCGTGAAACATGTACATGCTGATCGAATAACCCTGGCTCAGCATCCATTCCAGTTCTTCCGCTTCGCGCTCGCCGCTCACCTCGTGATGCTTCTCGCCCCAGTGATCGAACCAGCCCGCCCAGTATTCACCCGTCATGTGCGGACCATCGGGACGCATCGTGTCCAGCGTGGCAAAGCTGTTCTTCGCGTCGCCGGTGCCAAAGTTGATCACTGCTGGCAGTTCCGGAAGCGAGCCATTCGGAATCTGTTCGGGACCGTCGGCGGTATAGAGCAGGTCGGGCGCCATGCCTGTCTTCTGCAAAAGCGCTTTGAGCGCCGCCATGTAAGCATGATCGCTGCCGAACGATCCGTATTCGTTTTCCACCTGCACGGCAATAATGGGACCTCCATTTTTCAGAAGCAGCGGAGTGATTTCTTTCGCGAGGCGCGCGAACCAGCGCTCGACGGCCGCGGAGTATTTCGGTTCATCACTGCGCAGAACCACGCTGCGGTCCTTGAGCAGCCACGACGGATAACCTCCCAGTTCCCACTCTGCGCAAACGTAGGGACCAGGTCGCAAAATCACGTTGAGGCCCTCCTGCTGTGCCTCGCGAATGTACTCCGCAATATCGTTCTGCCCCGTGAAGTCGTAAACTCCCGGCCGCGGCTCATGAAGATTCCAGAACACGTACGTCGTGATGGTGTTGAGCCCCATGGCACGCGCTTTGCGGAAACGATCGTGCCAGTAGGCGCGCGGCACCCGCGGGTAATGCATTTCTCCGGAAATGATCTGATAAGGCTGGCCATCCAATAAAAATTGCTTGCCTGACACCGTAAACGAATGCGTGCCAGACTCGCCGAAGGCGCCCACCGCGGCAGACAGGACCAGGGCACTACACAACAAAATCGAAAAGCGAGACTTCATCATCGGATTTCTAACCGGCACTTTCTCGCCGCGGCGTGTCCACCACGCACAGCTGGCTCATTTTTTCTGCATGCCCATTTTATGCCTGGCCTGCGGCCCGCCAATTTTTCGTGAATCCGCACATTCAGGACACGCTGGTTCCAACTGTCGGCTGCAAATCCGAACCTGTCTCCGCAAGCGTCCCCACTTCAACCGGAAACAGCGGCGGCCTGGGAACCGGCGGTTTCCACCCAAACAGGAATTCGGTCGCAGGAGCGCAAATCCTGCCCTGGCACGGCCCCATGCCGCAGCGCGTGTGGAGTTTGGCCTCGCGCCACGAATTGCACTGCGCCAGCTCGCGGTAGAACACATCTTCGCAGCGGCAGACGAAGGTATCTTCCGCAGGAAGATGTCGCAGTTCTTCCCGCAACGCGAATGCCGAGGCCAGGTTGCGCGCGAAGCGCACCTGGCGCTCGCGCCCTTCGAAAAGCAATTTCGCCTGCTCGATTTGTCCGGTCGCGGCAAGCGCGGCGACCCGGCCTTCGAGCTTTGCCTTGTCCACGCCGCCAATGCCGGTCGGCTCGCCCACGCAGTAGATCCCTTCCACAGAAGTCTGCTGCAACGCATCCACGCGCACTAATCCCGATGCGAGCTCGCAATTCAGAAGCTGCGCCAGCTCGGTGTTCGGAACCAGGTGATACCCGATGGCGAGCATGTCGGCCGCTACCTCAAAAATGTGCGGGCCCGACCGAATCGTTACGCTCTCGAGTTGTCCATTTCCCGCTGCGCTCGTAACCCAGGCGCCGGTCCGATACGGAACGCCCGCGTTCGCCAGGGCGTACCGTGCGCCTTCGACCAGCTTTCCAAACTGGCCGCGCAGCAGGCTCATTGAGAATCGCGCCAGGCGCCTCGCGGGCGCCTGCTCGACGATGGAAACAATCTGCGCCCCGGCCGCGCGCAGATGTGCGCCAACTGCCAAAAGCAGCGGACCTGTTCCCGCAATCACAACCCTCTTCCCGCGAACGCTGAGACCGGATTTCACAAACGCCTGCAGGCCGCCTGCGCCATAGACCCCAGGAAGCGTCCAGCCAGGAAAAGGCAGAAACCGCTCCCGCGCCCCCGTGGCAACAATCAGGGACGAATATTCGATGTCATCGCATTGTCCGAATTGCTCGACGCGCAACGCCCGCGGAAATGGCGCCGCCACCGCGCGCCATCCAAAACGGGCTTCAACGCTCGAATTCCGGATTCGTCCCATCCAGTCCGCCGCCTCAGCACTGCTGGTCTCCGGTGTGGCTCCGCCCCGCCAAATCTGCCCGCCCGCCGACGGATTGTCGTCGATGAGGCAAACCCGCATGCCTGCCTCGGCGGCAGTCGCCGCCGCCGCCAGTCCGCCCGGGCCCGCGCCGACAACGAGCATATCGAAATGCTCACTCATCCCGTGACCACCTCCATCCCCGGACGGCAGGCCATCTGGCACGTTTGCTGATGCGGCAGCCCATCTACCCGGGCGCGGCACTCATAGCAAATACCCATGCCGCACAGCGGCTGCCGTGGCTCGCCGCGCACCGACGTGCGGCTTGCCAAGCCCGCCAGCAGGATTGCCGCAGCCACCGTTGCGCCCGCCGGCACTTCCATTGGCTTACCGTTCATCGTGATCGAAAAAGTTTGGCTCAACTGCCTCGCTCCGCGGGTCCGGCGGTTACATTGGTGCGGCCGTCCCCATACGACATTCAAACCCGGTTGTGCATCTACGCTATGGTAGCTCTCCTATTCCCTGAAGGTTCAATCGATGACAAAACAGGTTGACAAAGTTTCTTCTATTTCCGAAGCGGAGCCAACGGATTTTCCCGTCAACATTGCGGTAGTCGGCTGCGGATATGTCGGGCTGGTCGCGGCGGTGTGCTTCGCCGAGATCGGCCACACCGTAATTTGTGTCGACAACGACGCAGCCAAAATCGCGGCTCTGCAAAACGGTCAGATTCCCATTCACGAAGATCATCTGGAGGCATTGCTGCAGCGGCAGAAGCAGGGTGCGCTTACTTTCAGCACTTCGCTGGCCGACGCCGTGCGCGCGTCCGAAGCCATCTTCATCGCCGTGGGCACTCCGCCTATGGAAAACGGTGACGCCGACCTCTCCTATGTCGAGGCGGTTGCCGTCGAGATTGCGCGCTCCATGGATGGCTATCGCGTGATCGTCGAAAAAAGCACGGTCCCGGTCTACACCAGCGACTGGGTTTCGCGTGTGCTTCACCGGCACGGCGTCGCTCGCGGCGAGGCCGACGTCGTTTCCAATCCGGAATTCCTGCGCGAAGGCACGGCGGTCATGGACTTTCTCCATCCCGATCGCATCGTCGTGGGCACCAGCAGCGATCGGGCCTTTCACGTGATGTCACGCATCTATCGCCCCCTTACCGATGGAAGCTACTATCGCAAAGCCGACAGCCTGACCGGTTCCTGCAGCGAAATGCAGCCCGCGCCTCTGGTGCGCACCAGCGCCAAGAGCGCGGAACTTATCAAGCACGCATCGAATGCGTTCCTGGCGATGAAGATCAGCTTTATCAATTCGGTGGCCAACGTCTGTGAAGCCGTCGAGGCGGACGTCGAAGAAGTGGCGCGCGGCATGGGCCTCGACCGGCGCATCGGGCCGCGTTTCCTCAACGCCGGGTTGGGTTACGGCGGATCGTGTTTCCCCAAGGATTTGAAAGCCTTTTACGCCATTAGCCAGCAGGTGGGCACGCGATTCGATCTCCTTAAGGAAGTGGAACTGGTGAACGAGCGCCAGCAAATGCTTTTCCTGAAGAAGGTGCGCTCGACCCTTTGGAATCTTCGCCGCAAGAGGCTCGCCGTGCTCGGCCTTGCGTTCAAGGGCGGCACGGACGATATCCGGGAGTCGCCCGCAATCAATCTCATAAACAGCTTTCTGGCGGAGGGCTGCGCGATCGCGGCCTACGATCCGGCGGCCATGCCGAATGCGCGTCGCGCGATCTCGAGCGAGAGAATTTCGTTCGCCGCCGATCCCTACGAGGCGATGGAGGATGCCGACGCCTTGGTGATCCTCACCGATTGGCCGGAGTTTGCCCGCCTTGACCTCGAGCGTGCCAAGGCATGCCTGGCAAATCCCATCATCTTCGACGGAAGAAATCTCTTCGACTGCAATACCATGGCAAGAGAGGGATTCACCTACATCTGCATCGGCCGTCCGGCTACCGAAGAGTGCGGAGAAGAGTTGCGGTTGACAAGGAGGGCTTCCTAGTGCGGGCACTGGTAACAGGAGCGGCAGGATTCCTGGGCTCGCACATGGTCGACCGGTTGCTCGCCGACGGGCACACCGTCATTGGAGTCGACAACCTTCTTACCGGGCGCCTTGGCAATCTTGAGCATCTCGCCAACGAGCCGCGATTTGAATTTCTTGAGAGGGACATTACCCTGCCCTTCGATCCCGGCCGCGTGGACATGGTGTTCAACATGGCCAGCCCGGCGAGCCCGGCGGATTACCTGGCTTACGGAATTGAGACGCTGATGGTCGGCGCGTGCGGCACGCGGAACACGCTCGAAATTGCCAAAACGAACTCCGCGCGGTTTCTCCATTGCTCGACCTCGGAGTGCTATGGAGACCCCGCCGTTCATCCGCAAACCGAAACCTACTGGGGCAATGTCAACCCTATCGGGCCGCGCTCGGTCTACGACGAGGCCAAGCGATTTGCTGAAGCACTTGTGATGGCCTATCACCGCTACCAGAAGGTGGACACGCGGCTGGTACGAATCTTCAATACCTACGGGCCGCGTCTCCAGGCCAACGATGGCCGGGTAATTTCAAACTTTCTTCGGCAGGCGGTAAACGGCGAAGATCTGACCATCTACGGTGACGGCACCCAGACGCGGAGTTTCTGCTACGTTTCCGATCAGATCGAAGGACAGGTCCGGCTCATGCATTCCAACGAGCACACTCCCGTCAACATCGGAAACGCGATCGAGTTCACCATGCTCGAATGCGCCCGGGAGATTCTCTCGGTCACGGGTTCAAAAAGCAAAATGGTGTTTGCGCCCTTGCCTGAGGACGATCCCAAACAGAGGCAACCGGATATCAGCAAGGCCCGGCGGATTCTCGGCTGGGAACCTAAAATCCAGCTTGCCGAAGGCCTCAGGCTGACCCTTCCGTGGTTCAAGGAAAACGGAGCCTCCCATCCAAGTTCGGTCGCCTAGTCTTAGTCTAAGTCTAGGGCCGGGGGGACGCGTCGACCGATGCGTAAAGATTCTCCGCAGCTCGATCCCACGTGAGTTCCTTGGCGCGATGGATCGCGTTGCCCGTCAGGCAGGCTCGAAATGCAGGATCCTTCGCCAGGCGGATCATCCCTCGCGCGAGACCGTCGATAACAGTTGCCTCGTTCGCCTGGTGAGTCGGAATCACCACTGCGCAGTCCGGCGTCGCCAGGTATCCCGGCCCCCCCAGGTCAAGGCAAACGACCGGCAGACCTGCAGCGAACGCTTCGAGAACCACCATGCCGCCTGAATCATGCAGGCTGGGAAACACCAGGGCCAGGCTCTGCCGAAATTCCCGCGCGATTTCCGCATGCGGAGTCGATGGAATCCAGTCAAGCAAATCCAGCACACCGCACTGGCGCGCCTGGCTCTCCAGCCAAACCCGATCGTCTCCCGTGCCAATGATTCTGAGCCTCACGCTTGGCATCGAGCCGCGAGCAGAGGCCAGTGCGCGAAATGCAAGATGCAACCCCTTCCAGTAAATGAGGCGGCCAACGAAAAGGAAGTGCGGCGCGATCGGCTCGTCGCACGAAGGCTCGTGAATTTCCGATTCGTCGAGGCCGATGGCAGGTTGCACCACGCATTTCGCGCGGTACCTGGCAGGAATGCGGGCCTTGGTTTCAGGGGTGGTGCACGCGATCGTCTGCGCACTGGAAAAAGTTGAACGCATCAGCGGGTCGAGCGCAATCAGACTGTTGCCGAGATTGCGCACTGCCTCGGCAAATCGGCCACCCATGGAGAGGCCTCGCCGCAATTGCGCGGGCATGCTCTCTCCACCACCAACCGGCCCGAAGATAAAGGGAATCCCCAGTCCGCCCATGAACGAGGGCTGGCGATACGACGCAAAGGTTACATGGTGCGCCCGATCGAAGCGCTCGCCGGCATGAAGCCTTTGGGCCAACCGGTACGCCCCTAATTGCCATAAAAGGTAATAGACGTAAATTCCCCCCGGCCATCGCTTCCCTGCACGCGCCCAACGCGGCAGATCATAGTAATGAAACGAAAGCGCCGGATTTCGAGAAGCCGCATCGGTTTCGATAGCATTACGATTGTTGCTGCGCGTGATGACGTGAACCTGGTACCCGCGGCGAACGAGAGCCTGCACCCAGTTCCATCCAACTGCCGGCTCAGATCCCTTGCCCGGCTCACACGCGTACGCAGAAACAAGCAATTTCATCCGCGCGCTGCCTCACACTCGCAACGGCCGCAAGCATTTCCTGAAAAGTCGATCGAATCCATCTGTTTGGAGTTTAATTCGGCAGGCGATCGAGCCCCGTGCATTTGTGCGTGCAAAAAGAATGCCCCAGATCCATGAGAATGAACCCGGGGCGGTCTGGCAGAGAGAAATTTCGACTAGCTTGGAGTCACGTACAGGTTAAACGTGACGGTGTGCACTCGTGAGCCGCTCACCGCCCAAAGCGTGACAGGAACAGTCTCCCTCTTCGCGGTCTTCGATGCGCCGAACTTCACCGTCACCGCGCCGCTCGAAAGACTCTTGGTGCTCAGAGAAGCGGATACGCCGCTGGGCAGGCCGGTAAAATACAGGCTCACCGTGCCGTAATTGTAGGAATTCACCCGAAGGCTTGCCGTGGCCGCCCCGCCTGACATCGAATAGGTCTCCCGGGTAAAGTAGACCGCAAAATCCGGATACGAAGGAGAAGGTATGCCGCACGCACCCGCCGGAGAGGTTGATGGCTTGGCCCACTTTGACGAGTAATCCGTGCCGGTGGCGCTTTGCCATCCGCCCAGTGTCACGGCCTTGCCGTTTTCGATTTTGAAGCTGCTCGACGTGCTGGGATCGTACCACTTGTTGCTGCCGGCGTTGAGCGAGTACGCGAACTGGGTCCAGTCGTTGCCCGCGAGGTAGGTTCCGAACACATTCTGTCCGCTGGCCGCATTTTCGAACGTATTCCCCGTCAATACGGTGTTGGTGGTCATCAGGTTGTAAGCCTGACCAGTCAGCCAGTCGGTGATCTTGTGCCCGCCCGCAAACCCCGCGACGAAGATCTCAGCCGGATCGTAGATTCCAGTGCCGCTGTTGTTGTAGAACGAATTGTTCTTGATGGTGAGTTTCTCGACATTGAGAATGTTTACACCCGAGCCGCTGGAACAGACGTGGCTGTTTTCGACCGTAATGGGCCCTTCGTCAGCCTCTAGCTGTACCCCCGCCATCGTATTTCCGGCCAGCGTGGCATTATTGATCGTGATGTTCTTGTTATCGGTGTCGAACCAGAGCCCCTGCGCAAGGTTGTGGTAAGAAAAGTGGTTCTGCACCGTGGTGTTGCGCATGTACAGGAACTTGGCACCGCCCATGCCCCAGTCGTAAAGGTTTCCTTGAGCGCCGCGCCAGTTGTTGTAGTCGCTCTGGTTGAAGCTGAACAGAACGTTCTGGTCATTGGCGCCCATGAAACCCACCCCGCCGTTATAGTTCGCGACCGAATTCTGTACCGTCACATCGTTGGTGCCATAAATGCCGAGTCCGCCCCAGTTGTTCCACAACAGCTGGTCGGAATCGAAGAGAATGTTGGTGCTCCCGTTAACCGCGACGCCCGACGTATTGACGCAGTTCGCGGCATGGCGAAAAACCAGCCCGCGCAGAACGATATCGCTGCGTCCTGAGATGGCCAGCGTTTGCCGGCGTTCCGCGGCTTCGATGGAGGCGCTCGACATCGCAGTGCCCGACGGCGGATCCAGGTAAATCAGATTGCCCCCTTCGCTTACGAAAAAGGTGCCCGGTCGCAGTTGCGACGTGCTCATCACCTGGGTCACCGGTTTACCGTTCACAAAAAGCATTTCCGTGCGGCGGGCAATCGTGGGGATGGATCCGGGCCAATCCCCCGGAATCGCACATGTACCAAGATTCGGCGTCCAGACGTGCGTGTAGATACCGGATGACTCGCGCGACCATCCCGAAAGCACATTGGAGCCGGCGATGACCGCCGTACCGGTTACCGCTGCCTGGATGGTTAAGGTCGCGCCCGTTGACCGATATGCGGAGATGTTGACAGTCTCTCGATAAACACCCGCGTTGACAATGATTTTTGTGCCAACGTTTCTCTCGTTGTTCGTGTCGGCCTTATCGACAGCAGCTTGAATGGTCTTCAGAGGAGAAGTTTTTGCACCCGAGTGACCGTCATTTCCAGAATTCGCATCTACAAACAAGTACGTAGACTGGCCTTCAGTGACGTGTGCCTGGGCGCTCGCGCGAATCCCGAAAACCGCAAGGATCGCAGGGAGGAGAGCAAAAAGGGCCTTCCTGGGGAGCATGATGCCTCTGCAGAGTGCTGAAATGGACCCAAGGCAGCCTATGCATGTCGAAAGGAGGATTCCCGAGGGCGATCTGCCGGGTCACCGGTCGACTGGATTAGCACTAACAGATAGCGAGATCTTCACTTTATTCACTTCTGCGTTTTCACATGTCCGGAAAATGTTTGCTGGCAAGTCCGTACGAGGAGCAAGACGTTTTTTGTGTTGCGGTGACGTCCTGGTTCAATTCGTTGGCTTTGAGCAATGGTTTTCCAAATGCACGCATTTAGCGCTTAAATGCAAGGTCGAAAGAATTACTGGGGTCGTACTATCTATTTTTTGTCTTTGGCTAGAGTACACGAGATTTCTCAGGATGTTCATCGAACGGAAGATATTTTTTGAAATAATCAGGCAACCCCGTAACCACAATCGCTAAATACATTTAAAATAAATAACTTAGCGATTCTGTTCGCCGGGGAGATCAATGCCCGGATACAAAATAAAGGGCAATCTTCCACAACAAGTACCAGAATCCGGCACCCATGCAGGTAACCATTACGATCGCACGCGCCGTGAGGGCTGCATCAGCCCCCTGCTCGATCGCCTTTTCGCTCTGGGCTTCTGGAAACGATTCCGTAACCGCGCCTGCTGTAAGAACCCCATGATGCAAATTAGTCATGCTCATAAATCCTTATTCTCCTTAGATATACCCTGTCTCAAAAGGTTCTCAACCCGGGACCGGCCGCAACGCGCACGCCCTTGAAATCGCCACAAACTTACGACGTCACATCGTGGGGAAATGGGGGAAAAATGCTCCCATCTGCTGCGGGATTTGTTTGAACTATAGCAAAGTAAGTAACTCAGCGTGATCTAAATCACTACACGAAAGTGCACGATGGTAACGTCTTCCGTCGGCCATAAAACAGAAAATTACCCCGCCTCCGCTAGACGCCCACGGGTCGCGCCCGATCGACGCTAAGCAGACACTGGATTTGTTCAAATGCGTAGGCAGCCAGGCGCGCGTTTCCGCCTTTCCAGTCCATCGCCAGAACCCGCAGCTGATAGAACATGGCCAGCGCCGGCAAAGCCCCTGGCGGAATTGCGAATCGGCGATAGTGCGCCAGAACCAGGGGATCGCTGGTCAGCCTCTTCCAAACATTACCCGGCCCATGGAACAAAACATCCTGGATGTAGAAATAGCGAAAGATATCCTGGCACGGCAGGCTGCGAAGAACCGCCCACTCCCAATCGATTGCGCCGGTCCGGCCGTCCGGAAGCCGCTTCAGATTCCACGGTGCAAAATCGCGATGCTCAAGAAACGCTGGAAGCGGCTCGTCGTAGTCGAGGTACTCCTGGGCGCGGGCGAGAACATCGCGATCGAACGGAAGATCGAGCTGTTCCAGGTCAGCCGCGATCGAAGCACGTTGTTCCGAGACCCGCGTCGCCTCTCCCGCAACGGCAAACCGCGCCAGCAAGTCCATGTGGGGCGTCGTCAGTGCGCGAGATACGGGGTCGCCCTCCAGCCATGACTGGGCCGCCACTCCCCGTTGGGGATCCTGGAAAAGGCACTCAGGCAGATAATCCGCCCCGCCCAGGCTCCGAAGAATATGGCCCTCATTGAGAATGGCTCGCGCCGAATCATTCAGCAGAGGTACCTTGGCAACAGCCTTGAATCGGCGATCGCGGCCCACCAAAAAAATGGTGACTTTCCGTGTGTACGACGGGTTGCCGATGTGCAGCACCGGACGCCAGTCGTCACCAAAACCGGGCAGCCGAAGGCGCCAATAGGAGAGATCGATCGAATTGCGGCTGGCGGCGACCCCCGGTAACCGAGACAGCGCCCCCAGCGATGAAGCCGCGATCACCGCACTCCAACGCAGCCGCGTACTGACCTTGAAGGGCCGCCAGCTTCGCAATACCGGCGCCGCCATCCGCGGATCGCCAATCACAACCCACCGCGGTTCGCTACCCTGGGGAATCACCTGGACAGGAAATTCTTCCCGGCTTGCACCCCCTCCCCCCTCCGGGAATGCGGCTTTCAGCACCTGGCAGAGGCTGAGGGGGGCGGAGATCGAATTCATCATGGCCGTTTCGCCGGGGATACGCCTTCCGGTGCGTCCGCCGAACCCCCGGGAAGGCCAAGCCGCTTCCTGGTGCGGCGGCCCAGATGCTCCAGGATGGCAGCCAGGGCATCCCGGATAACGTCGGCGGCGGGCTGCGCCGCATTCACCACCACGGCAGAAGGCAGCGTACGCGCCAGGTCGAGGTAGGCGGCCCGTTGGCGCACCACCTCCTCCAGCGGCACTTCCTGCTTGCGCGACCGCAGCACCTCTGGCGGCGCGTCCAGAAGGATTACAAGATCAGGTCCGGGCGAGAGGCGGGCGGCCGTGCGGAGAAGCCATGGCGGCCCGCCGTAGCGTATCCGCTTGCTGTCGGCCAGTAAATCGTAGAAGCAACGATCGAACAGGACCAGTTCGGTACGGATAACGCCCGGCAGAATGCGCGCCACGTAGCCAAAGGTGTAGTCAAGCCACAGGTCGATGACTTTTGCAATCGAAGCAACAGCGCCGCGAGGCGGCTGTCCGTGAGGATCCGTGACCGGCCCCTGGCTGGTCGCCTTGCGCCCAACCAGCTT
Organism: uncultured Acidobacteriota bacterium; assembly: GCA_963730805.1. Lineage (GTDB taxonomy): Bacteria > Acidobacteriota > Terriglobia > Terriglobales > Acidobacteriaceae > Telmatobacter. The sequence goes on from CAVSTL010000011.1 coordinate 283,359, forward strand.
CGGCCGAAGATGGAAATAGCCCACGGTACGGAACGACGGAGCGAATTCCCCGCTGACCGCGTGGATCACCATGGATTTGCCGCATCCGTCCGGTCCCATGAATGCTATCCAGCACCCGGTCGGCTGCATCATGCGCCGCAGCAGGGAGAGCGCATTCCCGGGCAGTGCCTTAGCCTTTTCCGCGAATGTTTCCTTCTGGCTGCGCAGCATGGCAGCGCGAAACGGCTCCACCGACCTGTTCATTTCGGTCCAGTCATTTGCCGAGGCCATGCGCACGATCGCCGAGCCCTCGGGTCCCCGGCAGAAGCGCGCGATCATGCGGCCGCACTCGATCCGGTCCTCAACATAGAGGCGATGCAGCCGATAGCCGTGTTCCCGGTTGAAGCTGCGCTTATTCAGACGCTTGACCAGCGAGTAGGCAAATTCATGCGCCGTCGAAGGAACGTAAAACCCGTTGGAGTGGAGGCGGCGCGCGGCGAGTACCTCCTTGGCCGGAATCCACCGGCGGCCAAAATGCCGATAATCCGCCGCGCAGTCCGGCTGGACGATCGTCAGCGTGGGTCCCTGCAGCGAGCCGAGAAAATAGGCACGCCCGGTCAATTCGTGATCGATTGCCTGAAAAAGCTTGGTGCCCGTCTTGCGCGCAACCCCTTCGATAATCCGCGGCATGCGGTCAAAATCTTCCTGATCGACCATAAAGTCGATGTCGGTATCAAAGTTATCGGGAAGCCGTTCATAGCCCGACAGAATGCAATAGGCCTTGCACTCGGTCGCAAGAGCGTCAAGGAGAACCCGGGCCACGTTCGCCCGCACGTTCACAGGCACAGGCGCCCTGCTATCGGATTCCAATAGGTTCTGTGGCGTCAATGAACTCTACCTTTAATGTCCTTCGAGCCGATCTTACATCCCGGGGTTGCTAGAAGACTCGGTATGTGAAACCGACGCTGACGCCATTGGGCTTCATCGCACTGCTGGCGATACCGGGGATTCCGGGCGCCTGCGGCCAGATCTGGTATTCGTAGTCGCCGCGCAACCTCCAGCGCCGATTGAGCTTCCATTCCACCCCGCCTCCAGGCGCGATCACGAAGTAGCGGCCGTAGGCGAGGTGATTCGGGAAATCAATGATCCCCTCTCCAACCAGCCCCTTCGCATAAGGACGCAGGTTGCGGTGCTCCGAAAGGGTGAATCGATAGACCGGACCGGCAAGGTAGTTGTATTCCCGGAAACCTTGAGACGCGTTCAGCGAAAGCCACCGGCCTTCCGCCTCAGCGCCCACGTGATCCCACACGATGGGAGAGAAATTCACATAGGTCACCGGCCCCATCACCTTGTATCCGCCATAGGCCGCGTCGAAGTAGCTAAACGATCCGCCCACGCTGAGAGAATCCGGTGCCCGCTCCGCCGAGTATTGCGATTGCGCCGCCGCAAACACCGGCGCCGCCACCAGCATGGCCACGATAAGAAGACGTTGAAACAAGACTAGACTCCTGCGTTCGGGTTGCTGATCCTCTGAAAGCGGGACGATCCGACGGGCTTTCCCTCTCTGAAGATCCTATCGAGCCGGTTCTTATCGCGCGCTGCTCTTGCTCAAACTGACGAAAGTGAGTGCGCCTTCGTTTTGATGCTGCCTAGCAGGCTGCGGAAAAACTCCGTGCATGGAGGGTACGGGCTTCAGCCCGTACATTTACCTCAGCAGAATGACCGGGGCTTTAGCCCCCGAGGAACGTTTCCTCTCGCCCTTCGCCCGCTGTTCACTGTTTTTCTGCAGCCTCCTAGAGCGGCAAGTCGATCACGTACAACCTGCCGTCGGCGACGTTGCAAGGCGTAAACTGGCAATTGAACTTCTTGGTCGTGAACGCCACGCCCTGCGAGCCGTCGCTCGAGTTGTTCCACCTCACCATGTGCTGAGGTATTCCCTGCACCTGGTAGAGATCGAGAACGGTGCCCTTCACAAGAGTTGTGAGATCAAACTCCCCGACGAAATACTCCAGCACATTCTGATCGCCATCCGGATGCGAAACGAAATACGCCTTGCCGCCTGCGTGATCCGGCGTCATGACACCGTTCGTAAGGGCGTCCGCCGTCACATTTGGACCCGCCGGATTCACCTCCAGCCCATCGTCGCCATAGAGCAGACCCGAGGTCGCATCTATATGAATAAACAGGTTGGGAATGGTAAAGATTCCTCGGTAATCGCCTCCGCTGGCCAGTGCCACGCCGGTCGCCGAAACATTCAACACGTACAAATCGCCTGTGGAGTTCTCGTTGTTGGCCGCATAGATCGTGTTGCCGTCGGCGCTCCACTGCAGGGTGTCGAGCAGCGCAGTGCTGCCCGGAGCCGACACGCCAACCGTATTGGGCCGCTGCGTCGTTCCGTCATAAATCGCCACGCCGCCCAGCGCCAGCGTCGTCAGGCCCGACTGCGCCGGCGCTACGCCACGCGCCACCGCGATCGTGGTGTTATTCGCGAGCACAGGCGAGGCCGCGAGGTCCATCGCATAGTACGGCCCGTTGGCTCCCGAACCGAGCGGGATCGTGCTGCCCGCCGTCGGAGCGGTGGTTGCGCCGGAGATCACCAGTTGCTGCACCGCGTTGGCCCCGTCCAGGCCAACGTACAAATACTTGCCGTCCGCGGACAAAGCCAGCCGGTCGGGATCGCTTCCCGCGGGAAGCTGGTAGCTCCATATCGCCGCCGCATCATTCAGACCCGTCCTCGTACTGAACGCGATGATGCTGTCCTGGCTGTGCTGCGCCGTGTGCGGTTTTGAAATATAGAGCAGGTTGAACCGCGAATCCCAAACCACGTCGGCCGACTCGTCAAAGTAGATATTCATCCCCACGTAGTACGGAATGGAATTTGACACTTTGCCAGGCGAGTTTTGAATCGTGACCGGAATCTCCGCTACTGCCGTGAGCAGCGAGGCCGGCACTTGGGCAGTTACCTGTTGGGAAGCCGTAGTCGGGCATGGCGCTGCCGCGGCGGTCGGCGCCGTGGTCGTCAACGCGGTCGTGCCGAAATACGCAACGGCGCCGTTTGCAAACAGCGATCCGCACAAGGTCATTGTGAACGCCGGATCGTTAACCTTCGACCGCTGGGTTCCCAACGGATTCAGAACCGTCACCAGCGTGGGAATCGTCGATGGTGAAATCGTGATCGTGAACGGCTTTTCGTTCGAAACCGTGCTGTCGGGATTGAGCACGTACACCTGTTCCGTCGCTGTTCCCGTGGTCGGATCGAAGAAACTGGCCGGGATGTTGAACTCCGCCTTCGGGATTGTCGCTGTCAACTGCGTGCTCGAGACGAACGTCGTCGCCATCGCCGCGCCGTTCCACATCACCGTGCTGCCGCTTACGAAATTCGTCCCGGTGGCTGTCAGCGTCAGGTCGGCCGTAATTCCATTCGGCGAGGTGCTGGGGTTGATCGACGTCAACGTCGGAGCTGGTCCCAGGCCGCCGCTCGCGATAATCGTCAGTGGAAGCGTGTTCGTAGTGGACTTGTCGGGATTGGTAACCCCAACCGTCACGGTGCCCGCAGCCGCGACATCCGCGGCCGGCACCGTCGCGTGCAATTGCGTTGCGGAATCAAAGGTCGTCGCCACCGCCGTACCATTCAGTGTGATCGACGCGCCGGATACGAACCCCACGCCGGTGGCGGTCAGAGTGAAATCCGTGCTGCCCGCCGCCACCGCAGACGGGGAAATCGACGTAAGGCTGAACGAACCGCCCCCCGTACCGCCGGTAATCGTCAGCGTGAGCGTACCAGACGTGGTGCTGTCCGCCTTCATCACCCGGACGCTGACGGTGCCTGCATCGGCGATCTGCGCCGCTGTCACCTTGGCAGTGAGTTGGGTGGACGAACTCACCGTCGTAGGCAGCGAAACGCCGTCCCACAAAATGGTCGTGCCCGTCGCGAAATTCGTTCCTGCCGCTGTCAGCGTGAAGGCGGCGCTTCCCGCCGCGATGGTGGTAGGGTTAATCGAGGACAGCGTCGGCGCAAGAACACCATTGAACCCGCCGCAACCGAAACCAAAAAGTGAGAGAACCGATAGCAAAAGAAAGACATGAGAATGACGCCGGCTCATGATGGTAATTTAGCCTTTCTTCGAATAAATTACGTTGGGCTTCGACAAGGAGAAAACCAGTGCAACGACCCCAGGGAGCTTTGTTTAATTTTAAACAGGATCCTCTTTAAGATCCTCAACTGCTCGTTGTCTTGAAAATTTAGATGCCGCATTCCCGCGCGGGGTTGATCGGCATTCAGAAACTATACCAAGGGCTTCCTCCATTACCCAACCGCAAGCCGCAAAGCTGCATCAAAATTCCAAGCGATGCGTCTGCGGGGCACCCGCATCGACATTTTGTACGAAGCTGGAAATTGCGGTAGAGCCTTAGGCGTGTCCGATACGCATTTTCGCTGCGGAATTGTAATCGGTATTTTGTACGACAGCGTCAAAGCCCTTGCCCGGTCAACCTGCTTCAGTCGTGGGAAAGATCGGATTCCGGATGCGATAGGGCGACGACACACTCAGTGTGCGCGCGAAAAGATAACAACCACCGGCTTTAATTGTTTGCCACTTTCCCTAGGGGGACCCCAGTGATCTCAAAACGAGAATACCTCGTCTACGTCGCGCTTGTTTCACTCTCCTGTATTTACACGCAGGCGCAGAATATCTCCGTTTCTCCCAAACTGATCGCTTTCCCCAATCAGGGCATCGGAACTTCCAGCCCCGCATATGCCGTTACGCTCTGGAATAACCAGGCCGGTACGCTGAGTATCTCCAGCATTCAAGCTGGGGCGCCGTTTGCGCAGACCAACAATTGCGGCACGTCGATGGCGGCCAACGCAAAATGCACCATCAATGTCACTTTCAAGCCCGCCGCCGTGCAGTACTATTCGTCCACGCTGACGATTACCGACTCGGCGGGAAATTCGCCGCAGGTGGTCACCCTTACCGGCAATGGCGACATTCCGGTCTCGTATTCGCCCAAGCAGATTCTCTTTCCCAACCAGGGAATCAACTCTGCGAGTGCCGCGTACAGCATCACGCTTACCAACAACGAATCAACCACCGTCTCGATCTCGAGCATCGCTGCCCCCGCCCCATTTTCCGCCACCAACACTTGCGCGGGTTCGCTCGCCTCGGGCAAAAGCTGCACCGTGACCGTCACTTTCAAACCCACCGCCGTGAAATACTACTCGGCCGACCTCACCATCACCGACACCGGATCCAATTCCCCCCAGCTCATCCCGATTACTGGAAATGGCGTTCTTCCCATCAAGTACTCTCCGGCCGTGGGCGGATATTACTTCAACCACCAGATCGTGAACACCCCCAGTACGCCGCAGATCGTGACCTTGACCAACCAGCAAGGTGGCGCCATTACGTTTACGGGCATGGCTTCCTCTCCGCAATTCCCCTTCAGCACCAATTGCGGCGATGGCCACGGCGGGGGCACCCTCGCCGGAGGCGCAAGCTGCACCGTGCTGGTCACATTTGACCCCTCGGCAGTCGCCACCTATAACGCCAACCTTACGATCAACAACAATTCCTCCACCGGCGCCATCGTCGTTCCCCTCACCGGCACTGGCATCAGCGGAACAGCGCCGGCCACTCTGGTCGTGACGCCGACTACTCCGTGCATTCTCCCGTCGCATTCGCAACAGTTTGCCACCACCTTCATCAGTACCGCCGCCACGGCAGTGAACTGGTATGTGGATGGAGTTCACAACGGCAATGCCAATGCCGGCACCATCACCGCATCGGGCCTTTACACCGCGCCGCCTGTGGCAGGAACGCACAAGGTGCGCGCAGTAAGCCAAACCAACACGGCCCTGGGCGGCAACTCCAGTGTGACCATCACAACCACTCCAAGCCTGGTGCTCGATCCATATATCGCTTCGGTTCCTCTCAACGGACAGCAGACATATAAGGCAATCAACTGCTCTGCACTGGATGGCAATTCCATCAACTACACCGTCGATGGGATTCTCGGTGGCAACAGCACGGTTGGCACCATCACCTCAGAAGGCGTTTACACCGCTCCCCCGACCGCAGGCAAACATACCGTCCGGCTCACCGACACCACCAGCAACAAGACGACTGCCGGGCAAGTTACTGTCTTTTCCTCGATCACGGCCGACTTCGGATCGCGCGCCAACAACACGGCCGTCGTTCCTGCGGGCATGTTCGGCTATGGGCGCGCCGAATCGCTGCGCACAACCTCTGACCGCAACCTTCTCACCGACGCGGGCGTGACAGAAGCACGTCTCGCCGCGCAGATCACTCTGGTTTTCGCCACCTCGACTCCGAACTGGACAAAGGTCGATCCGCTGATCTCGACTATTCAGGCCGCCGGCCAGCATGCCTTGCTGCAATTGAACCAGTCCCCAGCCTGGCTCCAGCCCACCACTGGGTCATGCGCGAAAAACGCCTACTCGGCTCCCACCAGTAACGCCTCGTGGGCGCAGATGGCCGCGCAGTATGTCGAGCACATGGACACAACATTTCCCGGCGTCGTCACCGATTACGAAATCTGGAACGAGCCAAACGCCGCTCTCATGTGTGCAGCTGACCACCTGACCAGTTATCTGGCCCTCTACGCCGCGGCCGCCCCCGCGATGAAAGCTCAGGCCGCCAAGGACGGAAAGACTATTCGTGTGGGCGGGCCTGTTTTATCCGGATACGACCCCACATGGATCGACGCGTTTCTGACCAACGCTTCCACTGCGCCTTATGTGGACTTCGTCAGTTACCACCAATACTTCGGCGGAACCACCGGCCTTGACGTGAAGTGGGATGCGGAAACCGGCTTGCCGTCGCTCTACGATGCTACCCAGGATGTGAGTTCAGGCGCCTCCGGAGACTACAAGCGCATTCAGGCGCTGGTTGCCGCCGGATCCCAACCGGGCAAGGCACTTACACCGATCTACGTGACGGAATACAACACCAATTGGGCCTTCTTCCAGGACTGCTGCAAGAACAGTCCCACCTATGCGCCCCTGTTCAACGAGCTTTACCTGACCGACATGCTGGACTCTATCTACAACGGAGTACCGCAGATGCCGGCAAAGCTTTTCTACTTTGCCGGATCGGCATATCCCTACTTCTGCTTGGTCGGCGTCAAGGACAGCAATAACGACTGCCTGTACTCGGCGGGCGCGACTCCCGTGCCCTATCCCCAGTACTACGCATTCGATTTGCTGGCGTCGCCCAATTACCTCGGTCTGGGTACCGGCGGCCGCATGGCCAAAAGTATCTCCACTCCAACGGGAGGAGGGGGCATCGCAACCACAGCGTTCTATACCGCAACCCAGGATGCGATTGTCATTACCAATCCAACCTCAACTTCGTTTCCACAAATCCCGGTGACCTTTGCTAATCCTGGGCTGACGGCCACCCAGGGAACGCTTTACACGATCGCGAACGGAGACCAGATCACTTCATCAACGATTTCGTTTGCTGTGCAGGGATCTAACCGGACGACCACGATCGATGTACCGCCTTATTCGGTGCAGGCGATCTCGCTGAAGTAATCGTGCCGAGGCGCGGCTCCGGCATGGCCGGCAGCCGCTCCTCGGCGCACCATGTGCATGGTTTTGATTCGCCGCATACGTTTTGCGGCCAACTCATCGTTTCATGCTTGAAATGCATCTGCGACTTAGGTGCCAGGTGCATATACCACCTTTGTGTTAGCTCATCGACTCGAGTCAATTTCGTATAATCGCATCTATTCGAGTTTGCATAACATGGGCGGAACTCAAATCGGGATAACCTGTTCGCTACCCTGACTGGTTAGCGCACTTCCCGGTAAGGTAGATCGAGTATGGTGTAAGTAGGGGTTCCCCGATTTTAACTGGCCCCGAATAAGGAATTTGCCTGTTTTTAGGGTATTCTTAAGTTCATATCAATATCGTCATCTGCGATTCTGAAAAGCTCGTCAAACCCATCGTGGACAAATCGCATCGAAGCAAGAGTACCTAAGCGGGATACTTATCGAATTTCAGTAAGAAATCTCGAACGTCCAAATGAACCCACGCTTGAAAACCGCGAAACGCTAGCGGCGATAACTTCACTGTTTGCTAGTCGGCAAAGAAGTCGGTTTACTAATCGCGTAGTGTCTATGCTTTGCAGTACTTTTCGCATCAGGTTGAGCTTTGTTGCCTAGACAAGAAACTGGCGCTGACTTCCTGTGTGAACCGGAGGCAATACCAAAATGAACAACAACGCCGTTTCTCTTCGAACCCAGAGCGCAGAGTACGTTGGCCAGACTCGTACTCCTGAAGCTTCGAGTTCTTCCCCCATCTCGTTGACCCTGTCGCGCGTCGCAGTTGATTTCCTGCTGCTCGTAGCCGGCACTATGTTTGGCGGCGCGATTGGTCACGTCCTGCAGCGTACCGCAACCTTCTCGTTAACGCCGCCGCAGCTGTTCCTCGGTTCCCTGGTGTATTCCGCCCTGGTCCTTTCTCTTCTGGTCGGAGAGAACGGATATCCGAGAGTCATCAGCTTGCTCTGCCTGAAAGAAACCGAGATTGCTCTGCGCGTGTCCATCAAGGCCATCGTAGTCTGCCTGATCTTCTCCATTCTCGCTCGCTACCCGGTCCCGCGCATGGCCACGCTGACCGCCTGGGTGATCGGCACGCTCTACCTCACGGTTGGGCGCGGGTGGGTGCAGGAATCCATCGCCAAGCGTTTCGCGTCCTCTCTCCCCAAGCGCCGCACCCTGATCTACGGCACCAAGCGCACCGCGCGCCGATTCTTCACCGGTGCCCTGCACTCGCCCATGCTCGGAATTGATCCGGTTGGATTCGTCGGAAATCCCCACGAGATCACTGAAGAGATTTTCAGCAACGATTATTTCCAGCGCGATTCCCGCCCCGTTCTTCGCGAAGCCTTCTCGGTTGACATGCTCAGGCGCATGTCGATTGAAGAAGTGGTGGTTTGCGAGACGCTGGCCGAGTCTGACCTCAACCGTGTACGCGAAACCACGCAAGCCGCCAACTGCCTCCTGTCCCTGGTGAACAACCAGGAAGTGCTTACCAATCGCATGCCGACATGGGTATGGGAGATGGACGGCCTCTTTGTGGCGACCACCGCCATGAGCGAGCCTAGCCGCTTCTACAGCGTGACCAAGCGCCTCTTCGACATCGTCTCCTCCTCGATTCTCATCGCGCTCAGCGCGCCGGTATGGGCGATCCTCGCCATCGCCATCCGGATGGAATCAAACGGACCGATCTTCTTCCGCCAGACCCGCATCGGCCAGCATGGACGGCCCTTCGAGATCCTGAAGTTTCGCAGCATGAAAGTGGATGCACCCAAGTACGCGCGCTCGCCCGATGAGCACAGCGACCCGCGTATCACCCGCGTCGGCCGCTTCCTGCGCCAGACCAGCTTTGATGAGGTTCCGCAGTTGATCAACGTGCTCAAGGGTGACATGTCCATGGTCGGTCCAAGGCCCGAGATGCCGTTCATTACCGCCGAATACGGCCCCCTTGAGGCGACCCGCTTAACCGTGCCGCAAGGCATCACCGGGCTCTGGCAGCTTAGTGCCGACCGTCGCTACGCGATTCACCAGTCGCTGGAGTATGACCTTTACTACATCCAGAACCGCACGCTTCTGATGGATATCGCAATCCTTCTCCACACGCTTGTATACGCAGCCAAGGGTATCTGACTCCTGTTCATGCCGGTTCGCCTTCCCCAAGCGAACCGGGCATGAAAGGGTCCTAGAGTTGAGTAAATGCCGGACTCGGCGAGTGAATTCCTGCGCCGGGACTCTTTAGCTTTTTCAGGGGAGAACATGAAGGTCCTGTTAGTCCACAACCGGTATCAGCAGCGCGGCGGAGAAGACGCTGTAGTGGACGCGGAGGCCTGCCTGCTCGCCAACCGGGGCGTGCAGGTGCAGCGGCTTGATGCCGACAACGATGCCATCCAGGGTGCACTGGCGAAGATCCGCGTCTCGACAAATCAGTTCTCCGGATCCCCCGCTATGCGGCAGCGCATCGGAAATGCGTTGCAGACATTTCGGCCCGACGTCGTTCATGTTCACAACTGGTTCCCGACCATCTCCGCTTCCGTCTTCGGGCAATGCAAGACAGCCGGTGTCCCCGTCGTCCACACCATTCACAACTATCGCCTGCTGTGCGTGGGAGCGACACTGTTTCGGGATGGCCATATATGCGAGGACTGTATCGGAGCCACGTTTAGAACTCCCGGCATCCGGCATAAGTGCTACCGCGGCAGCACCGCAGGCAGTGCCGCCGCGACCATGGGCATGCTGACCCATTGGGCAACCGGCACCTGGCATAGGTCCGTTGACCGCTTCATCGCGCTCACCGAGTTTTCACGTAGAAAGCTGGTCGAAGGCGGGCTTCCGGAAGAGAAGATTGTTGTAAAGCCTAACTTTGTCGAACCCGAGCCGGACCTTGGGGCGGGAGACGGCAACTACTTTCTCTACGCCGGCCGGCTCACTGAAGAAAAGGGCCTGCGCGTCCTGCTTGAATGTTGGAAAAACGGACCTGAATTGGCCCCCCTGTGGATTGTTGGCGACGGTCCGTTGCGCAGTGAAGTCGAAAGCGCCGCAGCTACCATGGGTAACGTGCACTGGCTGGGGATGAAGAGTAGCGAGGAAGTGCTATTCCTAATGAAGCGCGCAAAGGCTACTCTTTGCCCATCCCTGTGGTACGAGGGTATGCCGCGAGTAGTTATTGAATCACTTGCTGTAGGTACTCCGGTGGTAGCCTCGCTAATCGGCGGCTACCCGGAAATGATTGTCGATGGGGAATCTGGCGCGTTATTTGCATATGGAGATGCGGGCGCCTTGCTGGGTCGCATACGAGAGTTAGAAAAAAAGGCTGCTTTCGAAAAGATGCGGCCTGACGCGAGACTCCGATTTTTGGCTGAGTATACGGGGGAAAAGAACTTTTTGCTTTTGCTCAATATCTATCGAACCGCGATGCACCCCGGCAACAGTGCCTTCCCGATTCCAGCTTCCCCTGGGACTTGTCTTCCCTGATGTAAGGGGCCCCGCAAAAAACGGGCGCCTGAACCCGATGGTTTTCCGAAACGGCTCTGCTGTTTCGAAAGCACATTCCTTTTTGGATCCAGCGAATGCCGTGGCAAGCAAACGAACCGGAATTCGCCATCTTTGATAGCAAAGTCAATAGCACGAGACCCGAAGGAGGCACCTCCAATGTTTGATCAGAACCAGCCAGCCAGAAGTACGCTCGCACCCTACCAGCCTCGTCAGGCCGCGGCGCAGCGTATGGACGACTTTTCATTCCGCTTTGGCGAAGGGGAGTCGCTCAAAGGGGTATGGAGCGTTATTCGCAAGCGCAAGACCGGAATCGCCATCGCAGGATGCCTCGGCCTCGCTCTCGCACTCGTCGTTAGCATGGTCCAGAGCCGGCAATATATGGCTACTACCACCGTGGAAGTCGGAAATACTGACGCGTCGCAGACCAGTCTTCGTCTCAATGCCCTGCCCGCGAACCCAAGCTCCGACGAAATGAAGACCGATATCGCCACCCATATGCAGGTGCTGCAGAGCCCCAACGTGCTTCTCAGCGTGGTGCGCGATCTTAAGCTTCAGGATGAGGCTCCCTTCAAGTTCCAGCCGACGGTGATGGGAGCAATCACCGGCTCCAACGCCCACATCGAAGACGAGATCAAGCGCGGCCTGCCGCTCGAGCAGGCACCCTACACCCGGGATCGCATTCTCGCCATCTTCTCCAAAAAGCTGAAGATCCAGAACACGCCCGACACGCGCCTCATCACGGTCGATTATCTGAATCCCAGTCCTGATCGCGCCGCCGCCATCGCCAATGCCATCGTGCAGGAGTACGTCACCTTCGAAGCACGCTCGCGGTCTTCGTCCGACGCGCAAAAGTGGCTCGACGATCAACTCGCTGACTTGAAGGCGCACTACCAGACCACCCAGGACGATCTCGCCGCCTTCGAACAGAAGACCGGACTCAACAGCATGGTGCTCAGCGCCATGGGTCAAGGCGCTGGCGGAACAGCAACCCATGTCCCTGCCATTGATTCCCTCGACTCGCTCAATCAGCAGTTGATCGCCGCACAGACCGACCGCATTGCCAAGGAAGCCGTCTACCGGCTTACCAAGTCCCAGGATCCCGAAGTAGTGGCTTCCATTGCCGCCTCGTCCGGCTCCAGCAACGCGGCTTCCGAGACCGCCGTCTCCGGCCCGGGACTCGAATTGCTGCGCAGCTTCCGTCAACAGCAGGCGGCCTTGCGCGTCTCCTATGCCGACATGCTCACCAAGTATGGACCCAACAACCAGCACCTCATCGAGACCAAGAGCCAGCTCGATACCGTGAATGCGCAGATTACGGAAGAGTTGGGCCGCATCAACGAGCGCGCCCACCAGGAATACCTCTTCGCGCAAGAAAAAGAAGATGGGTTGAAGAAGGCAGTCTCCCTTCAACAGCATGTGGCCGGAGATCTTAACGTGAGCTCGGTGAAGCTGCAATCGCTCACCCAGGAAGCAGCTTCCAGCCGCCAGCTTTATGACGCCCTCTATGGCAAGCTGAAGGAGCTCAACATCCAGGCAGCATTGCGGGCAACCAATATCGGCATCGCCGATCCCGCGTTACCCCCGGCAAAGCCCACGCGCCCCAATCCTCCTCTTTATCTCGCCATCGGCTTGATCGCTGGTCTGTTCTTCGGTGTTTCTTCGGCCTTCGTTCGCGAGCACATGGATGATACGGTCCGCGTTGGCCTGCAACTTCAGGGCGGCGCTCCGCTGCCGATGCTGGCTAACATTCCATCGTCTCCCGTATTGAAGAAGCTGCCCTCCAAGGAGACTCTCGATTCGGTTTCCGAATCCAGCCCCCTGCTCAGCGATCCGCGCTCCGCCGGTGCTGAATCCTTCCGATCGCTGCGCACGGCAATTCACGTGGCCTCCCACTCTGGACGCCTCCGTTCGCTGCTCGTTACCAGCCCGCTCTTCGGAGAAGGCAAGTCCACGGTGGCTTACAACACGGCGATCGCGTTTGCCCTGGCCGGCAAGAAAGTGCTGCTGCTCGACGCCGATATGCGCAAGCCGAGCCAGCATCAACTTTTCGATCGCCCCTGCTCACCCGGCTTGAGCGATCTTCTCGAAGGCAAAGCAACCACCGCATCCGTGATTCATCGTCACCGTTCTGTGCCTTCCCTGTCGTTCTTGCCCGCGGGCTCCGAAACCAGCGCTTCCGCCGAACTCCTTGAATCGGACAAGTTCAACGTGCTGTTGGCGACACTCACGCAGGAATACGACCTCGTCATTGCCGACAGTCCGCCGATCCTGCTGGTCAGCGATGCTCGCATTCTTTCCGAAAAATTCGGCGCCACTATGGCGGTCGTTCGCGCGCGCCAGACGACCAAAACGGTCTTGAAGAGCCTGGCCAGCGTTCTCGAATTGAGCGGATCGCGCGCCGTCGGCCTGGTCCTGAACGGCGTCGATACCAATTCAATCGACTACTTTGATGCCTACGGCCACGATGGAAAGGGAGAGTACCTCAATGCATAGTCCAATGGTTCATTCTCAACGTTCAATCATACGGACTGCGGCCTTGGGCGTTATCGCTGCGGCATTCGCCCTTGCCAACCAATCAATGGCCTCGGCACAGAACAGCCAGCAAAGCGCTCCGTCCACTGGGAGCACTTCCGCTCCCCGCGTGCAGAACAATCCCACGGCACAGAATCCTCTGATGACGGTGCCGGAGGACTTCGCCGGCCTGAAACTCGCGCCCGGATTCCTGCTCAATGTCCAGGTATACGACGAGCCCGATCTGTCAGCGCGCGTTCGCGTGGACAGCGAAGGCAACATCAGCCTGCCCTTCCTCAAGACCCTGCACGTCGGCGGCGACACCGTTGCCCAGACCAAGCAAAGGATTGAAGAGAAGTTCCGCAACGATGGAATTCTCAAAAATCCGCAGATCACCATCGACGTGGAACAGTTCGCCACCACGAGCGTAACCGTGATGGGCGAAGTGTCCAATCCTGGAAAAGTGGAACTGCTCGCCCCGCACAGTCTGCTCGACGTCATCGGCATGACCGGCGGCGAAACCACGCTGGCCGGAAACGAAGTCGAAATCAAGCGGCCCAACGGGGAAGGCACCGCCATGACCACCACCGCCTATCACTATTCGCGCGGCGATGACGGAAGTGCAATTCGCGACGTGATGGTGAAGCCCGGCGACACCGTTATCGTCAAGCGTGCCGGCATTGTGTACGTGCTCGGCGGAGTCAATCGTCCCGGCGGATACGCCATGCAGGAAAACGGTGAACTTAATGTCGCCCAGGCTATTTCGCTCGCCCAGGGTCTGGTCTTGCAGGCCAAGGTAAACGGCTTGCGCGTGGTGCAGCGCGACGCCGCCGGAAAACCCGTCGAGATCGCCGTTTCCTACAACAAGATCATGGACGGAAAGGAAAAGCCGATCCAGCTCGCGGCCGGCGATATCGTGTACGTTCCGATCAGCAAGACCAAGGCAATCCTCAGTGCCACCACGACCTTGATCGGGCAGACAGCATCGGCAAGCATCTACACCGCAAAACCGTTTTAAGTTCGAAAGGCCGAGGGCTCTGATATGCGTTTCACCATCTACCCATGGGATCTCAAATCATGGCGCTCGGCCTTTCGAGTCACAGGGCTTCCGGGGATTGCGCTGTTCTGCCTTCTCATCGGAGCCATGTTCCAAATCGCGGACACGACCGGCGGAGGCGCCGGACACAGCAGCCAGGGTGCCATTCTGCTCATCCGGACTCCGGCCATCGTGATCGCTTTCATGTTGCTCTTGTTCCGCCCCCGCATCGCGACCATGCGCCCCTTCGATCTGCGCTTCGCCTACGGGCTCTTCGCCCTCATGTACCTGGCGTCCGTTCTGTGGTCGCAAGAAAAAGTCCAGACCATCGGCAAGAGCGGAGAGCTCCTGCTTGCCGGCATGGTCTTTTTCGAGGCCACCCGCGATTCGCATCCGATCGAGCGCGTCGAAGGACTGCGCCGCATCACTCTCCTCGCCATGTCGTCGGTTGGCTTCATGGCGGTGCTGGGCTACCTGGCCCGCATACCCAGCTTCGTGCAGCACCGGCCCGGTCTGATCAGCAGCACCACGGCACAGGCTCCCTTCCTATCCGGTAACGGGCTCGGCTACGTCGCCAGCGCGTTGATCCTGGTTGTGCTTGCCGAGTGGCAGGCCAAGCGCCTCGCCGGGAAAGCCGCGTTCTGGCAGATCATGTTCGGCCTGGGATTGTTCAGCCTTTCCGCCAGCCGTACCTCCTTCGGCATTCTGCTGCTCAGCAGTTTGCTGGTCATGTTCAAGCGTTCGAAGATCCTCGCAACCCTCGCGACCACCGGCGTCCTCCTCGGCGGATTTCTCTTCTGGAGCGGCATTCTCAATCGTCTCCAGGGGCACCAGAACTCCTCCGACTTCGTCACCCTGAGCGGGCGCACCGTGGTCTGGACCGCGGCTGTACGCCAGTTTGAGCAGCATCCGCTCATTGGCGTTGGCGGCGGCATTGGCGGAAAAGTCGTGATTGCGCACATCGGCAACCGCTACCTCGAGGAAATGAGTTCTCTGCACAACGGCTTCCTCGAAGTGCTTACCGGCCTCGGGCTCATTGGCTTCCTGCTTGGCACTTACCTCTTGGTGGCCACCACGCTGCGCGCATGGACCACGTGGGACCTCCATCCGGAATACGCCGGAACGTATGTGCTCATCATTCACGTATGGATGACCACCATCATGTCCACGGGCATCCTCGGCTGGATGGGCTACGAAGAAGCGCTATTCCTCTGCATTCTGTCCAATGTCGATCTCGTCGCGGAGCGCGCGCGCGCGTTCTCCCACGTTGAGATGCGGCCGGTGCGCTGGTCCGAGCAAGCCATGGT
The DNA here is from genome assembly GCA_963730805.1 of uncultured Acidobacteriota bacterium. Taxonomy (GTDB): domain Bacteria; phylum Acidobacteriota; class Terriglobia; order Terriglobales; family Acidobacteriaceae; genus Telmatobacter. The sequence continues at coordinate 299,247 of CAVSTL010000011.1, forward strand.
TGCACCCAGCGAGGCCGTTAACTGAAGCCTGAACTTCCCGCCATCGGAACACCTTCCGTGTCCCATCCTTTCGACTTTTTTCTGTCGAAAGAATGGGAGAGAACCGGCCAGTGTCGAACTCGGCTATCATGAGCATCACTATCGCGGAGGCTCGAACGTTGACTAGCAGGTTTCGAAGCCTGTTGCACTTCAGTCGAAGCCGCCGTTCCCTCACCATTCTCGACCAGGCCCTTGTCAGCGGATCGAACTTCATCACCGGAATCATCCTGGTGCGCGGCCTGGGCCTGATCGAGTTCGGCCGCTTCACCATCGCCTATGCCATTCTGCTGCTGGCCAACAGCGTACAACTCAGCTTCATCTCGTCTCCCATGATCACGCTGGGCTCGCTCTGCGCCACCCCTGAAGAGCGCCGCCATTTTGTGCGCGGCATCTTCGGCGTGCAGACGATCTTTTGCGCCATCGCTTCCCTGCTTTCCGTCGCCGGCACCGCAATCTACGTACGCTTGCGCCACACGTCCGGCGCCATGGGATTCCTGCTTCCCTTCGCCTCAGCCGTGATTGCCTTCCTCATGCAGGATTGGCTGCGACGCTATTACTTCACCGTCGGAAAAGCAGCCGCCTCCGTCTGGAACGATGTCATCAGCTACCCGGGTCAGGTGGCTGTGCTTTGCTTCTTATGGTGGATGCACGAGCTGTCGATGAACACCGCTCTCTGGGCCATTGCCATCACCTCGGGTGCGGCGTTCTCCATCGGCGCCATTCTCGAAAGGCTCGCCAGCACGCGCGAAGAAACCCGGGACGCGTGGCGGCGTTCGCACGCCATCTCCATCGATCTCGGCATCGCCAATCAACTGCAGTGGTTCGTGTATCAGGGGGCAATGCTCATCGGCGCCGGTGTCGTTGGCGCCCAGGCGGCCGGCGGCGTGCGCGCCACCCAGAACATCGTCGGCCCCGTCAACGTCGCCTATCAGGCCATGGAGAACATTGTGCCGGTTCGTGCGGCCGAAGAGATGAAGCGCGGTGGAATGGAAAGAGTCTCCGCGTTTCTGTTTCGCTTCGGCTCCATCGGATTTGTTGCCCTGCTCGTCTTCTTCTCGGTGGCGGCCGTCTTTTCGCGCCAGTTTCTCTCGTTCTTTTATGGCCGGCAGCTCCATGCCTACGCCGCAGTGCTCGATCTGCAGATGCTCTATTTTCTCCTCACATGGCCCATCCGGCAGGTCTCGTTTCTCTTTCGCACCATCAAGCACACCCGCCCCATCCTCACCGGCTCGGTGGTCGCGGCGCTGGTGAGCCTGGCCTTGGTCTATCCCGCGGTGCGCGGATTCGGAGCCATCGGCATCATGCTCGCCGCGGTGGCGGCCCAGGTGGGAAATCTTGTCTACCTGGCTCTGGCATGGCTGCGCGTGCCCAAGGCACGCACTCCCGAGTTCGAGCCGCAACCCGATTGAAGAGCACATGGAAATAACCAACGCGCCCTGCCCCATCCTTTCGACTTTTCTCTGTCGAAAGGGTGGGAGAACTCGAATGCCGCTTCTGATTACGATTCGGTGTGGAATTAGCTCGCGCTGGCCAGTCGCCGCGTCGTCATCCATTGCCGCAGCACCAGCGCAATGAAGCGCGGATTATGCTTGAAATACCGCCCAAACAGGCGCCGCGGTTCGCAGGCCAATCGAAAGACCCATTCCAACCCACTGCGCATCATCCAGCGCGGAGCCTGCGGCTTGGTGCCGGCCAGAAAGTCAAATGCCGCCCCCACCGCCAGCAGCACCGCCGGAACGCGATCGCGGTGGTCGATCATCCACTCTTCCTGCTTCGGGCAGCCCAGCCCGACGAAGATAAAGCGCGCTCCCGATGCATTGATCTCTTCCACGATGGCCGCGTCTTCCTCCGGTGTAAGTTTCCGGAAAGGCGGCGAAAACGCGTAGGCAATCTGAATCCCGGGGTAGTTGGTTTTCACCTGCTCCACGAGACTCCGGAGCGTAGATTCGCTGCCCCCGTAAAAGCCAACCGGTATCCCCTGGCTAGCCGCGGCCTTCAACAGGCATACTGTCGCATCTGGGCCATAGACCCGCGTGGCGCTCCTGTACCCAAGCATGCGCAGAGCCCACACCACCGGCATTCCATCAGGATTCACCATGTCGAGCGAATTCAGCTTGGCCCGGTAATCCGGCTTGTCGTGCGCCTCCATCACCATGTGTACCGCGGAGAAGGTCAGGCAGTGCGATTCTTTCTTGTTTGCCCAGGTGACACACTTCTCTACGACCTGGTCATAATTGCTGCAAGCGACGTTGAGGCTTAATAGGTTTGGCATAAATCTTTTCTATTCGCAAAGTATGCACAGATAGGGGTTCTGCACTTAGTTTAGATGCAATTTAGCCCCCGTCAGCTGACCCCGATCTACCACTTTGGCGCTATTCAGGACCCATCCCCAGGCCATAAAACCGCTCGCAGTTCCCGCCCAGAATGGCCTCCCGCTCCCCCGCCCCAAACTGGGCAACATAGTCGATAACGATGCCCATCGCAGATGCGTACGTCGCCGATAGCGTGCACACCGGCCAATCCGAACCAATCATCAGCCGATCCGGTCCAAACGATTCAAAAACAACGTCAAGGTACGGGCGAAAGTCATCCGGCCGCCATTGGTTCCACCGCGCCTCCGTCACCATGCCCGACAGCTTGCAGTAGACGTTCTCCGAATTCGCAAGTTCGCGCAGCCCCGCCTCCCAAGGCTCCTTTGTCCCCTCCGCAATTGCCGGCTTGGCAATATGGTCAAGCACGAACCGCTGGTCGGGAAACTCGCGCACCAGCCCAACGGCCGCCGGAAGCTGGCGCGGGTAGATCAGCACATCGTAGGCAAGATCGAAATCCGCCAAACCCGCAAATCCCCGGCGGAAGTCCTCTCGCAGCATGAAATTGTCATCCGGCTCCCCCTGAACGATGTGGCGGACCCCGACCAGCTTTTCGTCCCCGGCAAACTCCTCCAGTTGCGCCGGCAATTCAGGGGATCGAAGGTCCGCCCATCCCACTACGCCCCGTACGAAACCGTGCCGTCTTGCCAAATCCAACAGCCAGCGCGTTTCTTCAAGGCTCTGCCGAACCTGGACAACCACGCATCCGCCGAATTCGAGGCTCTCAAGCAACGGCTTCAGATCGCCCGGCATGAAATCGCGTCTCAGCCAGGCCATTTCCTCGGTCAACCAGGCGTACTCGCCTGGGTTGTATTGCCAGAAATGCTGATGCGCGTCGATTCTTTTAGCGGTCTCGGAGGGGTGCATCGGGATCCCAAACTAGCCGCAATTATATTGCCGGTAGTCGTTTACGATCACCCCCGGACAAATCACGGGACTATGATGAAGTCAGCGCCAGCCCAAAATGCTTCCCCTGCGTCTCAACCTTTACGGAAGCTTCGCGGGCCTCCCACGCATCACTTGAGTTAGCACGAATTATCCATGACCCCGACAACGGCCGAGCCCCGACAAAGCACCTTCGAGCAGACCCTGAAGAGCGCCCGCCGCACCATGGTGCTGAGCGAAATTCTCATGCTCGCCCTCGACAGCTTCAGGGCCAGCAAGCTCCGCTTCGCGTTGACCGCACTGGGCATGGTCATCGGGACCGCTTCCGTGATCCTGGTCGTCACCATCGGCCTTACCGGCAAGCAGTTCATCCTCAACGAGATCCAGAAGATCGGCACCAACGAAGTCGAAGTGGAGTACTCCGGCGGTGGCGCTTCGGGGTCAGGCAAAATGCTCTATAACGACTCCCTGACTCGCGACGACGAAAAAGCTGTCCGCGCCCAGGTTCCAAGCGTTCTGTTTTCCTCGCCCATTCTGGAGATGCACGAGCGAATTAGTTTTGGGGGCGGCGTGGTCAAAGACACGCTGGTGATGGGCGTCAGCCCGGAGTACCGGGGCGTACGAAATCTGATGGTGTTGTCGGGCCGCTTCTTCGATCAGGATGACGAGAATGCTCACATCAAGTGCGCCGTTGTCACCATGCCGTTCGCTATCCAGATGTTCGGGAGCACCGATGAAGCCATCGGACGCGAGTTCCAGATCCTCGGAATTCCGTTCCGCATCATCGGAACCTTCAAAGAGAGCGCTGAAACGTTCGGGCAGTCGGAAATCACCGATAACACTATCCTTATCCCCTATTCCGTGGCGCGATACTTCACCGGCACCGATAACGTAAAGACCCTGTACTTCTCCATTCGCAGCATGGAAGAAGTGCCTGACGCCACCAACGAAATCGTCCATGTCATCAGTTCGCGGCACAAGCCGAGTTCGGTGTACAAACCCTTTAACCTGAAAGAGTTGCTGACGATGGCAGCCACCATTGCCGACGCGCTCACCGCCGTCCTGGTGTTGGTGGCCGCAGTCACTCTCGCTGTGGGCGGCGTCGGAATCATGAACATCATGCTGGCCACCGTCCGCTCCCGAATCCGCGAAATCGGCATCCGCAAGGCGCTTGGAGCGACTTACCGCGAGATTCAACTCCAGTTCCTCGCCGAAGCCGTCATTATCTCGTTGGCCGGGGGCGTCGTTGGTGTGCTCGTGGGACTGACCGTGCCGCTTTCCATCCGATTATTCAGCGATTACGCCCTGCCCATCTCCGGTTTGTCCGTGCTCATCGCGCTTGCGGCCGCAACCATCGTAGGTGTCATTTTCGGAACCGTGCCGGCCACGCGCGCCGCCCAGATGGATCCTGTCGAATCGCTCAAATATGAATGAACCCCATCAAGAAGAAGAACAACAGATGCGCCCGGGCCCAAGCCTCACCCTTATTTACGGCTTGATCGCCTTCGCCATGCTTGCGGCCATCGCCGTCGCGGCATTCATCGTTCTTCCCTACTACAACCACCGATAACCGGCGGACCGCCCATAAGGAGACTTCCGTGCCAACCCAAGCGGAAAAAGCTGCACGCTTTCTTGCCCTCCACCAGGGATCCGAACCCTTTGTTATTGCCAATCCATGGGACGCCGGCAGCGCCCGCATTCTCGCCGGGCTGGGCTTTCTGGCCCTTTCCACCACCAGCGCCGGTCTCGCCTTCGCTCTGGGCCGAAAGGATGGAACGGCGAGCGTCAGCCGCGCCGAAGCTCTAGCCAACGCCAAGGCCATCGCAGACGCCACCGCCCTCCCCGTCGCCGCCGATCTCGAAAACGGCTATGGCCACCGTCCCGAGGAAGCGGCGGAAGCCATCCGCCTCGCCGCCGAAACCGCCGGCCTCGTCGGCGGCTCCATCGAAGACGCCACCGGCGACCCTGCCAGGCCCATTTACGAATTCAACCACGCCGTCGAACGCGTGGCAGCTGCTGCGGCCGCGGCCCGCGCCCTTCCCTTCCCGTTCATGTTCGTGGCCCGCGCGGAGAATTACCTGCACGGCCGCCCCGACCTCGACGACACCATTCGCCGGCTGCAGGCCTTTGAAGCCGCCGGCGCAGAAGTGCTCTACGCGCCCGGCATTACTCGACCCGAGGACATCCGCACCCTCTGCGCTTCCGTCAGCAAGCCTGTCAATGTGCTGGTTGGCATTAAGGGTTCCCCCCAACTTTCCCTGAAGGAACTTGGCGCCCTGGGAGTGCGCCGCGTCAGCCTCGGTTCAGGATTCGCCCGCGCCGCCGTGACCGCATTTCTGCACGCTGCCCGCGAGGTGCGCGACCATGGCACGTTTACCTTTGCCGAAGACACGCTCTATATGTCGGAGATTGCCGCTTTATTCGCGTGATAGCCCAGACTGCGCGAAGCAACTATGCAACGCGTTCGAGCGGCCGGTGGTGAAGGCGAATTAGTTCCTCTGATCGCAATGTAACCAACGCGTATGTGCGTCCGTCTTCATCACTGAATTCCACCAGGTGAACGTCCGGGGCGAGGTCTTCTACGATCGTTCCCACTTGGCCGCGCACCAGCTTATGCTCCGGTAGATCCCTAAGCACCGCGACTACTGATAGCGATTCCAATTCGGGCATTCGCACTCCTAAAGAACGAAACAAGTTACAAAGCGAGGCCGATCGTCACCAGTCCGAATGATCCAACAGCTTCGGACCTCTGCGGCCCGATCCTTGTGCTTCAATTCAAAGTCTACTATGTACCGGGTTCCGTAGGAATCGAAAGAACCGGCTATAGCTTCTTCAGATCGGGCTGCCTCCAACAAGGCTGACCGAAACGCTTCAGCATCCTCGACGGTCAGGTACAGAGACGCATGAAATACCTTGGCTTTATGCTTTCCGCGAGGATGATTAGGACTGAGACAGTAGTCTCGGATCTTCTCGATATCGACCATGGCTAAGTCGCCATTGGGCAGTTTCATCGGTCATCTCGATAGGTTTTCATGGGAATGCTGATTTCATTGGCCTGATTTGTTTCGTTCCGCGATCAACACAGGAATCCCGTCGGTGATCGGATAGATGCGCCCGCATCCGCCGCAAGACAAGCTCTCGCGATCCAGGCGAAGCCGGCCATAACAAGCAGGACAAGCCAGCAGATCAAGCAGCGCCGTCAACAGATCGGGACAAGCGGGACGCTCACGTTCAGGGGACATCGTAGTGTTAGTGAACCGTCGCGTCATGCTTGGCAGGGGGACCGTCGGACGACTGGCGTCGCGCGGCGCCCGAGAACTCCTGCTCGATCCGCTCATTGGTTCCGGCCTTGGCAAACTCGTACGCCACTCGAATGCCGTTGTAAATCGCATTATCGTTCGACGAACCGTGGCCGATAATGCAGATCCCGCGCACGCCCAGCAGCGGCGCGCCGCCATATTCGGTGTAATCCAGACGCCGCCGAAACGCGTTGAACGCCTGCCGCGAAAGCAGCGCGCCCACCTTGGCCGTCACCGTGCGCGTCAGCGACTCGCGCAGCACGTCGCGCACAAACCGCCCCACGCCCTCGCTCGTCTTTAGCGCCACGTTCCCCACGAAGCCGTCACAAACAATCACGTCCGCCAGGCCGCTGAAGATGTCCCGACCCTCCACGTTGCCGATGAACTTGATCGGCAGCGCCTTGAGCAGTGGAAAGGCCTCGCGCGTCAGGTCGTTTCCCTTCGTCTCTTCCTCGCCGATCGAAAGCAGCCCCACCCGCGGCGAGTTGATCTTGAGCACGCTGCGAGCGTAGATCTCGCCCATCACCGCGAATTGCTCCAGGTTGTGGGCCTTGCAGTCCACGTTGGCCCCCACGTCCAGCAGCACGCATGGGCTCCCTGTCGCACTGGGCATCGGAGTCGCCAGCGCCGGACGATCCACCCCAGGCAGAGCCCCCAGCACCATCTTGGCAGTGGCCATCGCGGCGCCGGTATTCCCTGCAGTCACAAACCCCGCGGCTTTGCGCTCGCGCACCAGCTTCAGACCCACGCGCATGGAGCTGTCCCGCTTGGTCCGCACCGCGTGCGCCGCCTTCTCGTCCATGCCGATACGTTCCGAGGCATGGTGAATGACAATGGGCAGGTCCTCGTCCTCAAGATGCTCGTCCAAAAGGTCGCGCAGCCCTGGCTCAGGCCCGATCAGGTGCACACGCACAGGCAGAGCCCGGCACGCGAGGATGGCCCCGCGAATCTCGGGCTCAGGCGCTTTGTCGGAACCTACCGCGTCCAGCGCGATGTCAATCAGCATGGCGCCCCTGTCTACTTGGCGGCTTCCTTGATGTCCAGAACCGCGCGGCCTTTGTAGGCGCCGCACTTGGGGCAGGCGTGGTGGGGAAGCTTCTTCTCGTGGCAATTCGGGCATTCCGACACGCCGCTGGCAGTCAGAAAATCATGGGAGCGGCGGTTGGCGGTGCGGCGCGTCGAGTGGCGCCTTTTCGGATTCGGCATGATGCAATTCCTTTCGTGGTTCTGCCCGATCGAGACCGTTCTCAAACCGCAATGTTCTTTCAGCCTTCCGGCCTGCGCAGAAACACCGTAATGCTCAAAGGGGCTGATTCTTCAGGACTTGATCCGTGTGCGGAGGTCAGCCAGAGCTTCCCAGCGGGGGTCGCTCGGACCCTCTTCGCAGGAGCAAGCCTGGCTGTTGCGGTTCTGGCCGCAACGCGGGCAAAGTCCCTTGCAGTCGGGCTTGCACAGCGTCCTGACCGGCAGAGACAAAAGTACCTGCTCCCGCAGCACATCCTCAAGCAACAGACTGTCCCTTTGATAATACCCGATTTCGGTTTCCGGCGCAGTTATGGACCGTTCCGGCGCGTCGGCATCGGCCCCCACCGGCCGGAAAATCAGATCGTAATCCGACTCCAGCGGAATCGTTACCGGCTCCACGCACCGCGCGCAGGGCACCTCGAATCTGCCTTCAAAATGCCCCCTCAGCCGGATATCGGCCACGATGTCCTTCGGTCCGCGGTGCTCGTGCAGCACTTCCGCAAGGCCCGAAGCCGCCAAAGGACCGCTTTGTTCCGCCTCTTCGCCGAAATCAATCGCCCCGGCCTTGAACCGGAGGTCGAAATTGATCGGCTCCTTCTCCAGCTCGCTTATTTTGAATTCCATAAATATGAGCCTAAGGCGGAGGGGTCCGGGCGTCAATGCAAACAGCAGTTTGCGGTCTCACCTTGCCCTTCCTCCACCCCAAACCTCAAACATCGGGTGCCATGCACCCCTACAGCTCCGTCCCTCCCGATTGAGCGCCGGTTTGCGTTTCGTGCCGCCCTGCGAATCATCAATCTCCGGAACGCAGCCATCCACCCCTCCAGACGTTCGAGCCGTCACGAACCGCTTGCATCTTCCCGGCCTCTACTCTAGCCTCGGGGCCATCCTGAGAGCTTCAATTCCAGCGGAGACCCGATGAAAACCCCGATCCTCTCCTTGATTTGTCTCGCATGCGTCCTGAATGCAGGCGATGCCGCAATGCACGCGCAAACTTCCGGCAACTCCACTGACACCACTGCCCCCAGCTACGACATGAAAGCCCAGGCCCTTCTTGACCTGCAGGCTGTGAATAAGAAATGTGTCGAACTCGTGGAGGCGCTTCCGGGCGACAAGCTCACCTGGCGCCCGACACCCGATACCCGATCCTTCGCTGAAGTCTTTCTCCATGTCGCTGGAGAGCGTTACGGAATCCTCAGCATGATGGGTGCGACCCCTCCGGCAGGATTTAAGGGGCGCGAATTTGAAAAGTCCACCACCGAGAAAGATCGCATCGTCGAGAACCTGAACCAATCCTGGGAATTCACCAGCAAAACCATCAATGGAATGAGCAACGCGGATTTCGCTAAGCTGATGCCAAAGCTCGGCCCGGAGGCGAACGAGGGCGACGTTGTTTACATGCTCGTTGCCGACGCCCACGAGCACCTCGGCCAGCTCATCGCCTACGCGCGCCAGAACGGCATTGTGCCCCCCTGGACCGTGGAGATGCAGAAAAAGAAAGCCGCCGCCGCTGCGGGCAAATAAAGCCGCTCGCCGCCGCAAGTTCGCGCTGATGAAGCTCCCCTTCCTTGCGCCGCAAAAGGCGCAAGGACGGGCCACCGACCTTCCGTACCGTTCCAGTGAGTCACCGGGGCGAATCTCTATCGGGAGTGCTCCAACACATTGGCCATGGTCTTCACCATGGTTCCATTCGCATCGTCGTCCTTCAGCGCCCACACAAACGCTCCCCCCAGGCCGCCGCGCACTTTGGCTTCCACGTAGAGCATCTTCAAGAACGCCGTACCCGGGTCGTCATAGGTGTAGAACACCCCGGACGACGGATCGTACAGCGAGACGGCAATCCTGCGCGCGTCGAAGTGGCGCGTATAGCCGTTGGCGGGCAGATTGGCGAGGGTTGCATAGGTCGCGACCCCGGGAGTCAACAACAAATCGCACCCCGCCGTAGCGCCGCTGGTATCGGCGCACAGGCCCTGGCCATTGGACTGCAGCACCGGCGAGGGCCCCCCGGTCGAGTCCTGGTAGAGCCCGTGATTCACGTTGGGAACGCCCGCCCATCCCGCTCCATACAACGGCAAACCCATAATGTACTTCTTGGCCGGCACCCCGGCCTTGAGATAGGCGTTCACGGTTGCGTCGATGTCGAGATCCTGCCCATACAGGGGGTTCTTGCGGCTGTCGAAAAGCGGCGACCCGTCATTCGTCTGCGTATCCCAGGAGCCCGCGTAGTCATACCCGTCGATGGTGATGAAATCCACTTGCTCCGCGGCATGCTTCAGGTCGATATTCACGTAGTTCTGCGCGCCCGCGGGACCGTCGAACGACATCACATAGTGCTTGCCTGTGGTTTTTCCCAACGCGTCAAGCTGCTGGCGGAACTCCGTGAGCAGCGCGGTGAAATTCTGCGTGTCCGCCGCTCCCGGAAATTCCCAATCGATATTGAAGCCGTCAAACAGGCCTGGCGCGCTGATGCCCGAAGCAATGTTCCCCTTCACGAACATGTCGATGCACGAAGAAACCAGCGCCTGCCGCCCCGCCGCGCTCCCGGCCGCCGCCGAGAAAGCTGCCGTGTTGGCCGCCGAAGCCCCGCCCATCGACATCAGCACCTTCAAACCCGGATGAAGCTGCTTGAGCTGTTGAATCGCGGCGAAGTTGCCAAACATCGGGCCGCTATACGGAACCCCGCTCACGCTCGGCAGATACGGCGTCTGATAGTCCGCCCAGCTGTCGGCAATCGCACAGGAGGGCGCCGGCGTCGCGCTGACATTCGCAAAGGCATACATCAGGTGCGTAAGTTTGTCCGCCACACCGCTCTGTTGCAGGTTGGCGATGTTATACCCCGCATAGTAAATACTCCATTCCTCGAAATATCCCCCGAGGATTTTGCCCTGATCCCTTTCCTGGCCCGCAAGAGAAAGACTAAAAACCGAAAGCGACAAGCCGACCATCAAGACGGTCTTGCCTGCCTGAAGTAACCATTGTTTTGGCACCGTTGGCCTCCTGATTTTGGGGATGGATGGAAACCGCCAAAGTATAGGGGGTACATCAAAAACGAAGCAAATGACATTGTGCTAATAAACGATCAAAGCTTCCTCCCCAACGGATTGAGTTGACTACCTGGCTCCCTGATAGGAGCAAGACTGCCTCAAACCGATCGTCTTCAATCTCCGCCGAAGCCTTGCTTTCGCTTGCAAAGAGGACGTTGCGACGAAATTAGCGCCCCCGGCATCGGAACGACGATACTTAGTCGTCGTAACTTCACGCTGCAGGAGTGTTTCGAAATGCCCCTCCCCAATGACGAGCGAGTTGTCGCCCTGGCCAACGACCTTCTCCAGGCCTTCGAACAGATCTTCGGGCCCCACCCCGGCTTTCGCCCAGCACATGCCAAGGGCCTCATGCTCACTGGCACGTTCTCCCCCGCTCCCCAGGCCAAATCCCTCACCAACGCCCCGCACATGACCCGTCCATCCACGCCCGTCACCGTCCGCTTCTCCAACTCCACCGGCCTTCCCGAGATTCCCGACAGCGCTCCCGACGCCAATCCCCGCGGGTTCGCCATTCGCTTCAACCTCGCCGAGCACGTCCACACCGACATCGTCAGCCATTCCACGGATGGCTTCCCTACCCGCGACGGCTATCAGTTCCTTGAGTTCCTTCGCGCGGTAGCGGCCAGCGGCCCGGACGTCCCCTCCCCCAAGCCGGTTGAGAAGTTTCTCGGCTCGCACCCCTCCGCGTTGGCCTTCGTCCAGGCCCCCAAACCATTCCCCACCAGCTTCGCCACCGACACCTACTTCGGCGTGACGGCATTCGCATTCACCAACGAATCTGGCCAGACGAAGTACGGCCGCTACCGCATCGTTCCCGAGACGGGCAACAGCTATCTCACTTCCGAGCAGGTCGCCGCGCTTTCGCCCAATTACCATTACGACGAACTTGCGCAGCGTGTCGCAAAGGGACCGATCCGATTCCGAATTGACGCTCAGGTCGCCGCCGACGGAGACACCGTCGACGACGCCACCATTCATTGGCCGGAAAGCCGTGAGCAGGTGCAACTCGGTACGCTGGAATTGGACAATGTGGTTCCCGACAGCGCCGCCCAACAGAAGCACATCATCTTCGACCCGATCCCGCGCGTGGACGGAATCGCCGCCTCCGCCGACCCGCTCCTCGAACTGCGCGCCGCCGTCTACCTGATTAGCGGCCGCCGACGCCGCGCCACGCAATGACCTGCTTCACCGTGGGAACAATTCAAACTGCTCAATCGCGATCTTGGGGCCCACCAGGGAATGCTCGAGATCCGGCAGCAGAAGTACCGTGATCTCATCGAACTTTTGAATATCCACGTGGGCCGGCATCGGAAACCGCAGCGTTTCATAAACCGCTACGGTCTTCAACGTGAAACGGCTTCGCTCCGTACTTTCAATCGGCCGCTCGCCAAGAAAGAACGCCGTCTTGCGAGGCGTCGTAGAGTCCCGCAGCAGCACCGCCAGCGAAACCTCTCCGGGCAGATTGTCGCGATTCCGGATTTCCACCGCGATCTCCCGGCAGCGTGCTACCGGGATCGCGGTACTCAGCTTCTGATGGGCCTCGATGGTCAGCGGCCGGTTGTTGGTGGACTCGATCCTTACGCTCAGCGGGGACCCCTTCGCCTGGTGGGCCTCAGACCCTGGCCGCTGTCTCGCCTGAAAGTAAAAATACGGCCCGTCAAAGCGGATGATCAGCGGCTGCCATGCGCCCAGCCCAAACTGTTCCGAACGGATTCGAACCGGGGGAGTGATCCGCTCTTTTTCAGGAAAAGGCCACAAGACGACGCTCTGGTATCCGTCAACATCGGACTCGCTTCTGAGCTTGGTGACGGCAGGCTTCGACGGATCGCCGAACGAAGCCGCGTCCCCGGCATGGTTGCGATGCGCCACGCCGTCGAGCAGGGCCCACGCCGTCACCAATACCGCGGGTATCGCGATACGCCCCAGCCGCAGCGCCGCGCGCCGGTCTTCCCTGGAGTCCCCCCTGCGTCCCGGGGGAACGATGAACTCCCACGCAAACACGAACGTTGCGAACGCCATCAACGTACAGGCGCCCGCGGTGGAGTGAGCGCGAACCGCCCATCCCGCAGCGTAAATGCAAAACCCGATGAAGTATCCCTGCCAACGTCTCTCCGGCACCGAGAGCACGCCGGCAAACAACACCTCCGCTCTATCTGAATCGAACTCCTGTTCGGATCCAGGCCCGTTCGGCAGAAAAATATTTCTCCGCAGTCCCGTCGCCAGAATGGCTCCCCCGAGAGCCGCGATCGCGCAGGCTGCCGGCGACTCCTGCCCAGCCATTAAAACGGCTGCCGGCACCCACACCCAGCCCGCCGCGCAAACCAGCGCAAAACGCCGGAACGAAATTACCGGAAGCAACTGGTAGGCGGCGGAGGACCGCTTCCAGTAAAACCAGGCTCCCGCCGCACCCGCAATCGCGCTCAGGAGAACATAGACCGCCCCGCGCCACAGCATCGCCGGCACCGAAGGGAAATGCGCTTCCGGCAGCCGGCAAAGCAGGATGGACACGATCAGCGAATTCACCAATCCCGCTCCTGCAAACAGCGCAATCGGTTCGCGAACGCTCCGTGCATCGCCATGAAATTCGAGCGAAGCTACCGGAGATCGAAGTGACTGTGGTATCTCCGCCACTTCGACCGCCGGCCCCACGCGCCCCGCCGCGAATCCCTTCGTTTCCCAAAGCGCGCACAGGATGGTCAGAAGATAAGGCAGCCGCAGCGCCATGGCCCACTGCCGCATATCGGTGATTTCGCCCAGCGCGGTTAGCGTCCTGCGATCGACCGTCGGACCCGGATACGCCAGCAGATTCATCAAAACGAAATCCGCGATATAAATCACATTGAACATCAGCAGCGGCACAAGGACTGCCCGCCTGATCCTCCCCTTGGCCAGGGTCTTCCGTTGGACCGCGTGGGGCAGCAGGTAAAGCAGCATCCCCGTCCACAAAAAGACCAGGTTGCAGCCCATCCACACCGCGAGTTCGGTCAGGCTCGAAAACGGAAAATCCATCCGCCAGATCTGCCCGAAAAGCCTCACATTGTTTTCCAGCCGGTCGATCAACATCGTCCAGGCGGGAGCCAGCATCGACCACAGTACCGCAAAGGCGAGTAGACTGCGGTTGTCGTTGAGGTTGTTGAGCCAACCCAGAGCGCAAGCCGACATCGCCTGGCGCCAGTACCAGCCATCCGATCGCCCGCCTGGAACTCCTCGCGGAGATCGCCTGCCAGTCCTTCATCCCGTCCCGGAACGGCATGATCCAGCAGCCAGGTCGCAAGCGATGGAGGTTCAGACCGTTTCATGTGCGCTCTCCTTTCAGCTCCGGAAGAGTTCGCCACATTTTTGACAGAACGCGCCGCGTCTCGTGGACCTGTCTAAGTCCTTCGCGGGTCACCCGGAAGTAGCGCTTGGCCTTGCCGCCCCGCTCCGGAGTAGGATCCCCAAGCGATGAAGCAACCAGCCCCTTGGTTTCCAGCCGCTCCAGCGCTGCATACACGCTCCCCACTGATACGTCTCGCCCGCGCTGGGCCTCGAGCGCCCGCGAAATCGGAACCCCGTACGCCTCCTCGCCAAGATGGATCACGGCGAGAAGAATCATGAGTTCCAACTCCCCGAGATAGCTTCGTTCCGTCATTAATTCAACAATAGCGAAGAAATTGCCCTGGCGCAATCGGGAAAAGCATCTCTTTTATTCCAGGCTCAACTCCTGGCGCGCCGCTTCCCGCGCCTCCTCGATCTGCAGCGCGTGCCGCTTGGGATGCATTGCCACCAACAGCAACATCTCGTAGCAATTCACTGGCCGCGTAATCAGAGGATGAACTGTGAGCCACCACCGCAGGTCCCCGGGAAACTCCTCCACAAACCTTACCGTGTCTCTACGGGTCGCATTGAACTCTTCCATTGCCTGCGCCAGGTCTTTCGCCCGCCCCTTCGGAATCACTGGTTCGGGCGCCTCGATGCGCCGCGACCGGTTCAGCGCCAGGTCCCGGAACTTCGCCTCCCTTGCGCGGTCTTCATGAGACGAATCGCTCGGCCTCGCCTCCCGCAGTCGCGAGAGCAACGCCCTCTCGGTCAGGGTCAGGTGCTCCACGCATTCCAATGCAGACCAGCTCTCCGGCCGCGGCCTCCTTCCGGCTCTGGCTTCATCCACGTCCTTCAAGGCCTCCGCCAGCGCGTCCGCTCCTTCCTGTAAAACGCGTAGAATCTCCTGCCGGTCCGCACCGCTCATTTGCCTGGTCCCTTCATTCCCGACATGCCGCGCAATTATCCTGCAACTGGCGACTCATCATATCCGTCTATACCGGAGACGCGCATGCAAATCCGCGATGCAGTCCAGGCCGACTTCGATCAGATCACGGCGATCTATAACGAAGTCCTTGCCCATACCACTGCGATTTACAATGATCGTCCCGCAACCGTGGAGGAGCGGATCTCGTGGTGGCGCAGCCGCACCGCGCAGGGCTTCCCGGTACTCGTCGCTGCCGACGGCGCGCGCATCGCGGGATTTGCATCCTTCGCGGACTTCCGCGCCTGGCCTGGCTATCGCTTCACCGTCGAGGGCACCGTCCACATTCATTCCGATTCGCGCGGAAAGGGCGTCGGAACCGGCCTTTTGAAATCTATCCTCGAGCGCGCCCTTGCCCTCGGCAAGCATGTCATGATCGCCGGCGTCGACTCCGAAAACAAGGCGTCGCTGCACTTCCTGGAGCGCTTCGGATTCGAACGCGCCGGCCACCTGCGCGAAGTGGGATACAAGTTCGACCGCTTCCTCGACCTGGTCTTTCTTCAATACTGGATCACACCCCCGCTCGAGCCGGAAGAGGTTCGTCGATGACCATCTCCGCCACGCCCGTTGGGGTTGAAGACATCTTGCCCTGGCGGGACCTTTACCGCCAGGAGATGCAGTGCCAGATCGTGCACGACAACATGCATGCGCGGTCAGGCTGGACCCAGCCCTACCTCATCAGGATCGACGGCGCGCCCGCGGGATACGGATCGATTCTCATCGGCGGCCCGTGGGCCGGAACCCGAACCGCCTTCGAGTTCTATCTCAATCCGGTCCATCGTTCGCGCGCGTTCGACTCCTTCGAGAGCTTTCTGGCCGCAAGCCAATCCACTGCCATCAAAGCCCAAACCAACGATGCGCTCCTCACCGTCATGCTCCACTTGTGGGCCCGCAACATCGTCAGCGAATCGATAGTCTTCACCGACAAGCTCACCACCGTTCACCGCATGGACGGCGCTGTCCTGCGTCGCCGCGGAGAGCCGGATCACGATTGGGTCGTCGAGATCGATGGAGCCATCGCCGCAAATGGCGGCATCCTTTATCACTACAACCGTCCCTACGGCGATATCTACATGGGAGTCTCCGAATCATTTCGCCGTCGCGGCATCGGCACTTACCTCGTCCAGGAGCTCAAACGGATATGTTATGAACTCGGCAGCGCTCCTTGCGCACGCTGCAACCCGGACAACATAGCCTCGCGCAAAACCCTCCAGAAAGCCGGCTTTGTCCCGTGCGCTACTATCCTGTCCGGCGCGATCTGACAGCACGCGCTATTCAGGAGACTTATCCGCTTAACTATAGTGACCTGATTTATGTTGACTTTATAGCTATAACTATGATATAATACTAAAGGTGCGGCTAACTCCGATGTTAACTATGTTATGCCGTCTATAAGGAGAACCATGCAGCCACCAACCCAGGCTATCGAGCGCTTCTTCCGCACCTTTGAGTCCAACGCGTCCAGTGATGACGTGGACGCCGCCGTTTCCCAGTTCGCCGACGTTTTCATGGCTGCGAGTCCGCACGGCGCGCAGGCCGTCAGAGTCGCCGATTTCGCGCTTGCTCTGCCCAGGAAGAAGCGGTTATTTGACCAGCTCGGCTGCCAGTCCACCACCCTTGTCTCGCTTGTAGAAACCCGGCTCGACGCGCGCTATGTCTTGGCTAACACCCGGTGGCGCATGAGTTTTGTACGCGGCCAGGTCGAACCGCAGGACGTTGTTGCGGATTCTGTTTACATCGTCGATACCGGGGCGG
Organism: uncultured Acidobacteriota bacterium; assembly: GCA_963730805.1. GTDB lineage: Bacteria > Acidobacteriota > Terriglobia > Terriglobales > Acidobacteriaceae > Telmatobacter. The sequence continues at coordinate 316,165 of CAVSTL010000011.1, forward strand.
AACCATTCAAGATCGTCTTCTACCTCGCCAATCAGGACCTCATGCAGGTTCTCAAGGAACGCGGGATCGCGCCGCAGTGATTTGGTAAAGTACTGCCATGGCTGCAATCCTCGGTGATTTGACGCGGCACAAATGGCACTCAAATGCCGCGCTCTTGAGTGCCATTCGGCAGAACCATGCCGCTGCGAACGACGGCGAGTTGAGCAAACTCCTTCACCACATTTTGATCGCCAATCGCTATTGGCTCTCGCGCATGAACCAATCCCAGTTCGCGCGCGACGTCGAATCGCGCATCTCCGGCAACATCGACGACCTCATTGACCGCTACCGTCAGACCGAGGCCGAAGAGATCAAGTGGCTGTCGGTCGCAAGTGAGTCGGATTTTGATCGCCTGTTGCAGATTCCCGCTCTTCCCGGCCAGAACATCGCCGTCACCGAAGCCATCCTGCAGGTCGCTATGCATAGTCAAGGTCACCGCGCGCAGTGTGCGACCCGGCTGCGAAGCCTGGGCGGCGCTCCCCCTCCCACCGATTTCGTTCTCTGGCTGAAAGATCGTCCCGCGCCGGAATGGCCCTCCTGATATCTGGAGAAGTCCGGATCGAATCGGCACCCCTTTACACACCCGAAGCACAAACAGACGATCATGCCCGAATCCAATCCCATCGACGACGTTCGCATCCGGCCCGCCGCCGCCGCGGACCGGCCCCATTTGATCCCCCTTATCAACTCCGCATTTTCGGTCGAGACATTTCTCCAGGGCCCGCGGACCGATCAAGAGCGCCTCGCCGCAGCCATGGGGAACGGAACAATCCTGGTAGCCGAGGACGGCGAAGGTCATCTGCTCGCCTCCATCTACACCGAGGTGCGCGGCAATGTCGGCTACGCAGGAATGCTGGCGGTCGATCCCGCCCGCCAGCGTTCCCGCCTCGGGCGGCGCATGATGCAAGCCGCCGAGGATCTCTTTCGAACTCACGGATGCGCTGCCATCGAGATATCGGTGCTCAGCCTCCGTCCCGAACTCCTTCCCATCTATCGCCGTTTTGGATTCGTCGAAACCGGCATCGAGGATTTTCACTATCCTCACGCGCTTGCGCCGGGCCTCAAGTGCCATTGCATCGTGATGCAAAAGGCGCTCTAGTTGCTTGCCCGCCGCTGATCTCTCCGGTTCATGTTTTTTGGCTCCCCGCCGATGAAGAACATGTTGGCCACTTTGGTTGCATTGGCCACGCATGCGAGGTGGCGGTTGAGAACGATGCAGAACGCGGGACAATTCCAGTCGCAAGCCCATCCGCAGGAGAACTCGCCGCTCCACACGCAGCGGCCCATTTTGGCGGCGAAACTGATCGAGATGGAGCCCTCGTTCGCCGGCCAGGCAGGGACCCTGCAGGTGGCAGGAGTGAGCGCGGCATGGCGCAAGCTGCTGCTGCAGGCGGAAATGGCCGCGCCGCACGTGGGGGTAGCTTCGATTGAAGGAGAAAGCGGAGCCGGCAAGCAGACTCTGGCACGCTATCTGCTGAGTTGCTCGCCTTTGGTCGGCTCCGGGTTTCAGCGGCGCGATGCGCGGGAATGGCTGCTGGCGGAAGGCGACCCCGCAACGATGACGGGATTCACTTACCTTGACCGGGTGGACCTGCTGGCTCCGCCCGGGCAGGGTCTGCTTCTGGCCATACTCAAAAGCCTTCAGGATCGAGCCCCCGGACGGACCATGCTGGTGGCTTCTTCGCAAAACTCGCTGCGCCAGATGGCCGGACAGGGGCAACTATTACCCGACCTGGCCTTCCGCCTGACCGCGGTGCGATTTGCCATCCCACCCCTGCGAGCGCGGCGCGAGGATCTTGCGCCCGTCGCGCAGGCCCTGCTGGAACGCATCTGCGCCCGGTACCAGCACCGGCTGGTGACCCTGAGCCCCACGGCGCTGGGACGGCTGCTGCAGCATTCCTGGCCCGGCAACGTACGAGAACTGGCATGCGTGCTCGAAGCCGCGCTCTTGGAAGCGGCCAACGACGTCATCCGGCCGGAAGATCTATCTCTGCAAGGCGGAATCGAGCAGGCCACCGATCTCCCGCCGGCAGCTCGCTTTGGAGATCTTTCGCTCGACGAAGTGATCCACCGGCACGTGCAGTATGTCCTCGACCTCAACCACGGCAACAAACTGCGCGCCGCCCGGCAATTGCGCATCTCGCGGTCCACCCTCTACCGCATCCTGGGAAATCAGAGCATCCTCTCTCGCTGAAGATTGATTCCTCACCCATTCAGGCCGAAGGCGCGTCCCGCCTTCGGCCTCGTTGTTTTCCACTTGATCGTCCGTTTGTGCGCCTCTCCCCGCTCCTCGGGCCTTGGCGTCCCCTCAAACTTCCATGTGGTCCGCGCCAGAGCGTATCGTGATTTGTGCCTCCCCCACAAGAAATTCGAACGGAATTTCGCCGGTGCGCCCACCATGAAGATTGATCGGACCGCGCCGATGCGCTCTCGCCCCCTTGTCATTTCCATCGCGCTGATGCTGGCGACTATCGCCGCCGGACTCGCAATTCGTTTCGCAAACCTTGGCTTGCCTCGTGCGGTCGTGAAATACGGCGGGTCCATGCTCTGGGCAGTGATGATCTATTGGCTGGTGTCGACTCTTCTCGCGTCATGGCGTTTGCCATCGGCAGCGGCCCTCTCGGGATTGATCGCAGCGGCAGTCGAATTCCTGAAGCTCTACCACACCCCGGGGCTGGATGCCTTTCGACGCACCCTGCTCGGAATCGTACTGCTTGGAAGCATCTTCTCCTTTCGCGACATTGCGGCTTACTGGATTGCGATCGCTCTCGCAGTGATTCTGGATTCGTCCGTTCGACGCAGGCGCTTCCTCCCGCTACGAGGGTCCTTTTAGCCCATAGACGCAGCCGTCGGCCAGGTCCGCGGCATTCGACTACACTCGACCAGAGGCGATTTTCCCGTCGAGGAGTGCTATTTTGCGAAAACTTGATCCTTCTGCACTGGTGATGGCTGCCCTGCTGGTCGTCCCGCCCGTGCCGGCCCAGACCAAGGCCCCGGCCCCGGTCGAGGAACGGCGCAAAGCGCTGAATGCCCTCTTCCAGGACGATTGGGAAGAATCACTCAAGTACAACCCCGAGTTCGCTTCCCTCATTGGAGACAACCGCTTCAACGACAAAGTCAAGGACCAGTCCGTCCGGGCCTTCAATCTCGAGATGGCCCGCGAACAGGCAATCATGCTCAAGGTGGCGGCAATCGATTCGACCGGCTTCACCGACCAGGAGAAGATCAGCCAGCAGCTCTTCCTCCGGGCCGTCGAAGATGCGGAAGAAGGCGCCGAGTTCAAGGAATGGGAGATGCCCATCAATCAGATGGGCGGCATTTATTCCGACTACCCGCAATTGGTCGAGCAGCTGAATTTCGCGACAGCCAAAGACTACGAAGACTGGATCACCCGGCTGCGGGCTATCCCCGGGGCTTTCGATCAGGTGATCACCAACATGTCCATCGGCATCGACGATCACCGCGTGCCGCCCAAGTCCGTGCTGCAGAAGACCCTCGAGAATGTGAAGCAGCTCGCCAACCAGAAAGCCGAAGACTCGCCGCTGAGTTCGCCCCTCAAGAAGTTCCCCGCCTCAATTTCAGCCGGGGACCAGGAGCAGATCAAGCAGCAGATGCTGGCCGTGATCAGCAAACAGGTGCTGCCTGCTTATGCCCGCCTGGCGCGCTTTATCGAATCAAGTTACATTCCCGCGGGCCGCAATGAGCCAGGCATCTCGTCGCTTTCCGATGGCGCGAAATATTACCAGTACCTGGTCCGGCGCAGCACCACCACAAACTTGACGGCTGAGCAGATTCACCAGATCGGCCTTGACGAAGTCAAGCGCAACGAAGACGACGAACTGGCCATCGCGCGCAAACTCGGCTTCACCGACCTGAAAAGCTTTCGCGCCAGCCTGAAGACCAACGCCAAGCTGCACCCCGCTTCGCCTGAGGCGATTCTGGAGGCTTACCGCGGTTTTCTGACGCCCATGCAGGCCAAGCTGCCGTCCCTGTTTGGCCGCCTGCCCAAGGCTCCGTTTGAGGTTGCACCCATTCCGGATTACATCGCCAAAAGTTCAGCATCGGCCTATTACGAACCAGGCACGCCCGATGGAAGCCGCCCCGGCCGGTTGCGCATCAACACCTCCGATCCGGCGGAGCGGAATCTTTTCGAAGTGGAAGCAACCGCCTACCACGAGGGCCTCCCCGGCCATCACATGCAGATCGCCATTTCCCAGGAGCAAACCGGCGTTCCCGAGTTCCGCAAGTTCGCGTTCTACACCGCATTCACCGAAGGATGGGCGCTCTACGCCGAGAGGCTCGGGAAAGATATCGGACTTTACCAGGACCCATACTCGGACTACGGACGACTGGAAGGAGACCAGGAGCGCGCCATCCGGCTGGTGGTCGATACTGGGGTTCACGCAGGAGGTTGGACCCGCCAGCAGATGGTGGACTTCTTCCACGACCACTCGTCCATCGCGGAAACCGAGGTCCAGGCGGAAGTGGATCGTTACATCGCGATCCCCAGCCAGGCGCTCGCCTACAAAATCGGCCAGTTGAAAATCCTCGAGCTCCGCGACCGTGCGAAGAAGACCCTGGGCGAAAAATTCGACATTCGCGCATTTCACGATCAGGTCATCGATTCGGGCGCGCTGCCGCTCGATGTACTCGATGAGCGGATCAGTGCCTGGATCGCGCAGCAGCACGGCACGCCCAAGAGCTGAGCCTGGCACTCGACAGACAAACTCACGCTTTGAAAGGGCACACCTGCACCGCTTGCACTGAAACCCACCGCTTTGAAAGGGCACGGCTTCATAAATGCAGCAGAATCGAAGACGGCTTCAGCCGCCGAGGGATGTTCCTCTTACCTTTAAAGTTCGTTCTCAGTTTTTCGCAACTCCGAACAATGTCAACCGCAGCCGATTCAGGCGACCTTCCATAAACACAATACGGCGATCGCGATCGCTGCCGCGTCTTCGACCAGGGCCGCGGGCAAATCACGGCCAAAAGCGGCCGCCATTTTGCCGCGCACAGCCGCTCCTCCCAGCGTTCCCGCCACCGCCCCGATCGCACCGAGAATCAGGCCCAGAACCAGGGAGTCCCCCGCCGCCCCAATCGTTGCCCCGGTCAGTCCGCCGCTGATAATCCTCACGATGAATGAAGGCGGAGCCTTGCGGCTGGGAGTCTTCGGCAGCTTGTCGTTGATCAGTTCTCCCACCGCGAGAATCGTAAAAATGATGGGAGTATATTTGAAGCCCATGAACGCCATCGGGGTGCTCGCTACGGCCAGACCTCCGCTGCGAGCAAACCAGCTGGCGACCGCAGGCGCCGTCATGGCGCGCAGACCGGCGACGACTCCGAGAACAAACGCACAGAGCAAAAGCATAGTTCTTCCTCCAATTGGGAAAACCATCCAGAAGATGAAATGAGCCACTCGGGCACCGCTGTCTTGCTTCCTGCACAGAACGGTGTTACGTGGCGGGATGCTGAGGACTACGTATGCGCAACTGCCCGGTGCCACGATCATAGATGGAGCCGCGTCATTTGCGATGAGCATTTTGATCGATCTTGGATATCGGCGCTGTCGCCCGGGACGGTTGGGCCTGAAATGAATATCATCCATTCCTCTCCATTCACGCGCTGTCTTTCGAAAAGGCGATGCCCGAATCGTCTGCCCGCGCGAGTATCCTGTTAATGCATCACAACCCTCGTCCAAAACAAGGAAAAAAATGACCGAGATTGCTGTCGAGGCCAACTCCATTCCGGCGCAGTTACCCAACGTTCATGTCGCCGTGCTCGGCGCGGGCAAAATGGGCGGCATTCTGCTGCAGGCTTTTCTCAAGCAGAACCTGTTCGCTGCCGACCAGATTCATGCCACTGTGGGACACGCCGAGCGGGCCATCGCCCTCAGCACGCAGTGGGGTGTAGACGTGAGCACCGACAACCTGGAACAAGCCAGGCAGGCCGACCTGATCCTGCTCGGCGTGAAGCCCTTCCAGGTCCCGGACCTGGTGGCGGAGATCAAGCCCGCGCTCACCACGGCGAAGACCATTGTGTCGTTTGCGGCTTCCGTGAAGACGCGTGCGATCGAGGACGCGGCGGGAATGGATATCGCTGTAATCCGCGCCATGCCCAACACCCCATCCGCGCTGGGCGCGGGCGCGGCGGGCCTGTGCCGCGGACGCTTCGTCAGTGCCTCCCAGATGGAACTTGCAGTTCGCATCTTCGAAACCGTCGGCCGCGCCGTCATCGTCGATGAGAAACACATGGACGCCGTCACCGGCCTGTCGGCATCGGGACCGGCCTACATCTACATCATCATCGAGGCCCTCGCCGAAGCCGGAGTGAAGGTAGGGCTGCCGCGCGATACTGCCACGCAACTGGCCGCGCAGACAGTGTTCGGCGCCGGCAAGATGGTGCTCGAGACCGGCTACCACCCCGCGCTGCTCAAGGACGCGGTCACAACGCCGGCGGGCTGCACCGTCGATGGCATTCTCGAACTCGAAGAAGGCGGCCTGCGCGTAACCCTCATCAAGGCAGTGATGCGCGCGACCGAACGGGCCAAGCAACTCGCGGCGGGATAGGTTTTCGTGCTTCCAAGTCTCAAAACGAGACTTGGGGCACCGGTCGAGAGCCGAATTGCTACACTGCAAACTTGCCCATCCAACGCCCAACCTGGCTGCCTTCCTACATCCCCGAACTGCAGGGGCTGCGCGGCCTCGCGGTTCTCGCCGTAGTCATCTATCACTGTCACCCCCGGCTCGGAGGCACCCCCATTTATCGCGCTTCCTTATGGGGATGGGCCGGCGTCAATCTTTTCTTTGTCCTGTCGGGATTTCTGATTACCTCCATTCTTCTTGAGTCGCGCGGCAAGCCCCACTACTTCCGCAACTTTTACGGACGGCGCGCCCTGCGCATCTGGCCGGTCTACGTGCTGGTGCTGATCGTCTGTTATCTCAACGCCCCGTGGTTCATCGGGCCGAGCGTGCCTGAAGCGATCAGGACCGCGCCGTGGTGGGCCTACGTTCTGTTTCTGCAGAACCTGTTTCGTCTCGCCCTGCCGCCTGCCATCGGGCCAACCTGGTCGCTGGCCATCGAAGAGCAGTATTACTTTTTGTGGGCGCCCATTGTGCGCATTCTCGAGCGCACCTGGTCCCTGGTAGCCTTCCTCGTCGTTGCGCTCATCGCCGCGCCGCTGTTCCGGCTGAGTCACTTCGCCTGGATTACTCCCACGCATACACTCACGCACCTCGACGGCATCGCCATGGGCAGCCTGATCGCCATTGGCCTGTACACGCTGCCGCTGAGCCGGCGCGCGTGGCTGAGTGTGGGACTTGTCGCAGTGATTGCCGGATTTATTGCCGCGGGCACCATCGCCGGCGGTACCGCGTTTCTTGATTCCGCGCTGACCACCGGCTTCGGCGGCACGGTGCTGGCTTCGATTGCATCCACCGGCGCGCGCAACCCCGTGAATGCCGCTCTGCGCCGCGGACCTCTCGCCTTCTATGGGCGCATCAGTTACGGGATGTACATGACCCACATCATGGTGTTCATCTACTTCGGCTGGTTCGATCGCCGGATGGACGCTCACGGAATCCCCGGAAATCTCGCCGTAGTGGCATTCCGCCTCGCCGCTTCCACTGCCGTTGCCGCAGCCCTGTGGTACGGGTTCGAGTCGCGAATCCTCAAGCTGAAGCGGCTGTTTTGATGCGTCACGATAGGCCATGAATCCCGGCAAATTAATATTGAGCGAATTAACAGGCTGTGAAAAACTCCATCATAAGAAAACTCCATCATAAGAAAACTCCATCTTGAAGGGTACGGGCTTCAGCCGGTACATCAACTTCAGCTAAATCAATCGGGCTTTAGCCCCCGAGGGAGGTCCTCCTTCACCGATTCGCCCGCTGTTCTCGGTTTTTTCGCCGCCTCTTCAGTAGAAAACGACCTCCGGCCGCACCGACCCCGGCGACAAGACTCCCAACAAGTCCAACGCCTTTGACTGCACCGTGCCGCCAATCCCCTCAACCGCCAGAAAAACGTGACCTGCTTGCGTCCCCCAGCGGCCTGCCGTCTTGAAGTGCCCTCCCACACCTTTGCGGTACGCTGGAATCTGGGGGACTCTTCCAATCGAGGTGAAATCATTCATGAGTGAAACCACGGCAATGGAAGTCGCGAAAAATGCTCCGGACATTGAAGGTCCGTTGAGCCAGCAGGAAATCGAGCGCATGAATGCCTACTGGCGCGCCGCAAATTATCTTTCCGTCGGGCAGATCTATCTCAAGGACAATCCTCTGCTCCATCGCCCGCTTACCCTCGACGACGTAAAGCCGCGGCTGCTGGGCCACTGGGGCACAACGCCGGGCCTGAATTTCCTCTACGTGCACTGGAACCGGTTGATCCGCGAACGCGACCTGAACATGATCTACGTCATTGGACCGGGGCATGGCGGACCTGGGCTGGTGGCCAACACCTATCTCGAAGGCTCGTACTCGGAGATCTATCCCCATATCGAACGGAACAGCGACGGCATCAAGCGCCTCTTCCGCCAGTTCAGCTGGCCTTATGGAATTCCCAGCCACGTGGCGCCCGAGACACCCGGCTCAATTCACGAGGGCGGCGAGCTCGGCTACTCGCTGGTCCACGCGTTTGGCGCGGCATTCGACAACCCCGATCTGGTAGTCGCTTGCGTGGTCGGCGACGGCGAGGCGGAAACAGGACCGCTGGCGACAAGCTGGCACTCGAACAAGTTCCTCAACCCGGCGACCGACGGCGCAGTGCTGCCCATCCTGCACCTCAATGGGTACAAGATCGCAAATCCCACCATCCTGGCGCGGATTCCGCATGCCGAGCTTGAAGACCTGATGCGTGGCTACGGCTACGAGCCCTTCTGGCTCGAGGGCGACGATCCGGACGTCATGCATCAGAAGGCAGCGGCGATCTTCGATACCATCTTCGATCGCATTGCCGCGATTCAGAAAGCGGCGCGCGTCGACGGCGCTACCGGCCTCCCCCGCTGGCCCATGCTCATCATGCGCACCCCCAAGGGCTGGACCGGCCCCAAGTTCGTTGACGGCAAACCCGTTGAAAATACCTGGCGCGCCCACCAGGTTCCCTTCAGCGAGTTGCGCGAGAAGCCCGACCACCTCCGCCTGCTCGAAGAGTGGATGCGCGGCTACAAGCCGGAAGAATTGTTCGACGAGCACGGCACGTTTCGCGACGAACTGGCCGACCTCGCCCCCAAGGGCCGCCGCCGATTGGGCATGAATCCGCACGCCAACGGCGGACTGCTGCTGCAGCCGCTCCGCGTGCCCAACTTCCGCGACTTCGCCGTCAAGGTAACGCAGCCCGGACAGACCGACGCCGAATCCACGCGCATCCTCGGACGCTTGCTGCACGCGGTAATGGAAGCCAATCGCGAATATAAAAACTTCCGCGTCGTCGGTCCCGATGAGACCGCCTCCAATCGCATCGGCGACGTGATCATTGGAACCGGAAAAACCTGGATGGAAGCGACCCTTCCCGTGGATGAGGACCTTTCCCCCACCGGCCGCGTGATGGAAGTGCTTAGCGAACACATGTGCCAGGGCTGGCTGGAGGGCTACCTCCTCACCGGCCGCCACGGCTTCTTCTCCTGCTACGAGGCGTTCATTCACATCGTGGACTCGATGGTGAACCAGCACGCGAAATGGCTCAAGGTGACCCGCACCATTCCCTGGCGCAAGCCCATCGCCTCCTTGAATTACCTGCTCAGTTCACTGGTGTGGCGCCAGGATCATAACGGCTTTTCCCACCAGGACCCGGGGTTCATCGATCACCTGCTGAACAAGAAGGCCGACGTGGTGCGCATCTATCTGCCGCCCGATGCCAACACCCTGCTTTCGGTGGGCGACCACTGCCTGCGCAGCCGCAACTACATCAACCTGATCGTGGCCGGCAAACAGCCGGCGCCCCAGTGGCTCACCATGGATGAAGCCGTCGCGCACTGCACTGCGGGCTCGGGCGTGTGGCACTTCGCGTCCAACGACGATGGCGCCGATCCCGACGTGGTCATGGCTTGCTGCGGCGACGTGCCAACCATGGAAGCCCTGGCCGCCGTCACCATTTTGCGCAAGCGCATTCCGGATCTTCGCATCCGCGTGGTCAACGTGGTCGACTTGATGACGCTGCAGCCCCAGTCGGAGCATCCTCACGGACTACCCGACGAAGAATTCGATCTGCTCTTTACCAGGGACAAGCCGGTGATCTTCGCCTTTCATGGCTATCCGTGGGTCATTCACCGCCTCACCTACCGGCGCCACAACCACGACAACATCCATGTCCGCGGCTACAAGGAAGAGGGCACAACCACCACTCCCTTCGACATGTGCGTGCTCAACAATATTGATCGGTTCCAGCTTGTTCTGGACGCGATCACGCGCACCCCGCGACTGGCCTCGCAGGTGGAAGCCGCGCGCCAGTGGTATTCCGAGCAGATCCAGCGGCACAAGCTGTATGTCTCGGAACACGGCGACGATCTGCCTGAGATAAAAGACTGGCGCTGGCCGGCCGAATAGCGGTGTTCAACGAACCTTGCCAGAAAAAGCGTACGGGCTTGAATTTCTTCGTGAGAACTGGATCCTGAGGCTGACTTGCTAACTTGCTAGGCCGCGTAGCGGCGCTAACTTGCTGTTTTCGAATTCAACCGGTCTTTGGTTGGGTTCTCACGCACACACTCTAGCCCGTACATCCCTCTCAGCGAAACGAATGAGGCTAAAGCCCCCTCGGGAAATACAAAGTGTTTTTGAGGCCCTCATCATGTCATCCCTGCCGGTTCTAGTCCTCAATAGCGGTTCTTCTTCCATCAAGTTCTCCATCTACGAGGCCGGCAATGGTCAACGCGAACGCCTGTATGAAGGCGCCGTCGACGGCATCGGCACCGACCTCGGAAAATTCTGGATCAAGGATGCCAACGACAAAAAGGTAGTGGATCAAACCCCCGCGCTGCCCACTCGCGCCGTCGCATTCAAGCTGGTGGCCGACGCGCTCCACTCCGACTTCCCTGCTCCGAAGGCGATCGGGCATCGCGTGGTCTCGGGCGGCCCCACCGTCGAGGACAATCAGCGCATCACTCCCGATCTGATCGACGAGATCGAAAGTTACACCGCGTTTGCCCCGCTGCACACGCCCATCGCCGTGTACATCATGCGCGAAGCGCTGCGGCTATTTCCAGACGTACCCAATTTTGCGGTTCTCGACACCTACTTCCACCGCACCATGACACAACTGGCGAGGCAGATGCCCATTCCCGCCGAATACTCCGCGATGGGCGTACGGCGCTACGGCTATCACGGCATCTCCTATGAATCGATCATTCACCAGTTGCAGCCCAGCGTGCCGGAGAAGCTCATCGTTGCCCACCTCGGCAACGGCGCATCGATCACCGCAATTCGTAACGGCAAGTGCGTCGATACCTCGATGGGCCTCACGCCGACTGGAGGCATCATCAGCGGCACCCGCACCGGCGACATCGATCCCGGGGTGCTGCTCTTCATTCTGCGCAAGATTGCGGAAAAGACAGAAAGTGCAACCGCCGCCGCGGACCAGTTGGAAGTGGTCGTCAGCAAAAAAGCTGGCCTGCTGGGAGTAAGCGAGGTCTCGAACGACATGCGCGACCTCCGCGAGGCCATCAAGAACGGCAATGCCAGGGCGCGCCTGGCCGTCGACAAATTTGTCTGGACCATTCAGAAATGGATCGGCGGTTTCGTCGCCGCATTGAACGGCCTCGACATGCTCGTGCTCACCGGCGGCATCGGCGAAAACGATTTGGATTCGCGCACGGAAATCTGCACCGGGCTCGAAGCCCTGGGAATCGTGCTCGATCCAGCCCGCAACAAAGTGCGCGGCCCCGCCGTGATCTCCGCCGAGAACTCGCGGGTAACGGTGCGGGTGATTCCGCCGGCGGAAGATCTCATGATCGTCAACCACGTGGTCCGGCTGCTGGGCGACTAACTCGTTTCGCCCTTGTTCTCCACTGGCCTTGTTCTACACTGGAAGGTTCGATTGGGAGTCTTCCATGTCTCTTGCAGCCGTTCCCGTGGGCAAACAAAATCTGCCTTCGGCGGCTCTGCGCCGCTTTGCCTGGGCGGTGCTGGCTTATTTCATTGCTGTCATTCTGTGGGGATCCCTGGTGCGCGCAACCGGATCGGGCGCCGGCTGCGGCGATCATTGGCCCTTGTGTAACGGGACCGTGATGCAGCACTCCCCGCGCGTGGACACGATGATCGAGTTCACGCATCGCATCACCAGCGGCCTGTCGTTCTTCTCCGCTGTCGGCTTGCTCGTATGGACGTTTGCCGGCACAGTGCGCGGCCACCTGGCGCGAGCCGCCTCGGTCTGGGCCGTCTCCTTCACCCTGATCGAAGCCATCCTGGGAGCCCTCCTCGTCAAGCTCGGACTTACCGCGCAGAGCCAGTCCCCGCTGCGCGCCCCTTACCTGGCGCTGCACCTGACCAATACCCTCCTGCTGCTCGCGGCACTCACCCTCACCGCGCATTTCCTCAGCCGCTCCCTTGGCTACACCCGCCACACTGTTCGCGTCATCGCACCAGCGGGCGCCATGGCCGCAATCCTCACCGTGCTGATTGTCGGAGTCACCGGATCCCTGGCCGCGCTTGGCGACACTCTGTTCCCGGCGTCGTCAATCGGAGCCGCGCTCGCCCAGGATTTTGCGGCGAGCAGCGGATGGCTGCTCCGCTGGCGTTGGACCCATCCCGCCATTGCGTTCGTCGCCAGCGTGTTCCTGATCTGGCTCCTGGTGCGCGCATCGCGCCGCTTCGAGTATTGGGATAATCGCGGCCTGTCCGCAGTGGTACTGATCCTGCTCGCAGCGCAATACCTGCTGGGCGTGCTCGACGTGGTGCTGCTCGCGCCGGTGTGGGTCCAGATCGTGCATCTGTTCGGAGCCGATGTGCTCTGGGCCGCGCTGGTGGTGCTGACCGCGAGGCTGACGCTCGAGCCGGTAAGAACATAGACCGAGAGAACAAGGGAACAAGGGTCCTGGAAGACCAAGAGACGGCTGTGCCAATCCAATCTCGTGCACTTGCTGTCTTGTTCCTCCGTTGCCTGTTTTCCTGATCCCTTGTTCCCTCGGTTCCTTGGTCCCTGCCCTACTTCACCAGCACTCCGGCCGCCGGATAGATCTTCCCATTCACAGTCGACTCGATGACGGGCAGTTCCGGGGTCGAAGTGAGCCACTCGATTTTGCCGTCGCGCAGGATCACCGTGTCTTCGGCTTTTCCGCCGCGAATGCTGGGGTTCCATGCGAATGCCTGGTTGTTGGCTACCGTCTGCGTGCCGTCCGGCGTCGCGAGCCATTCGCGTTCGCCATAGCCCGTCGGACCTCCCTGGTGGTGAAACTTCTCCTCTCCCGGGAATCCTTCCGCAGCATAGGCATCCTGCGCCGCGCGGAACAACTGCGCCGAGGTTGCGCCTTTGCGCGTGGCATCAAGAAGAGCCGCATTCACCTGGGCCGCGGACTTGAAACGAGCTCCCAGTTCAGCCGGCAACTCCCCGAAGTGAATGAAGCGCGTAATCGAGATGGCCAGACCGAACTTGCGCGAGCACAGATTCAGCATGGCATAGTTCTTCAGGCGCTTGCCGCGCGCCGCCGCATGCTTGTACTTGAAAATGCGTTCATCAACCGCAAACAAGTCAACAGAAGGCAGAATTCCGCGCCGCAGCAGGTTTCCAGCGGTGATGGCTTCGAGATCGTACTCACTCAAGCCGGGCTCGACCTGGTGCAGCGATTCCACGGTCGCGTCGGCAGTCTCCGTCCCCAGCCAGCGATAGCGCGCGATCTCGGTTTCGCTCAGAGACTCGCGCAACGGAAATAGATTGACCGGTGTCAGCCCCGGGCCGGCGGTATCGCTGCCCAGCGGCCCCGCGGCAATGCGCTTTGCCGCTTCAGTCGTATTGTCGGCATACCACGGAAACAAGACCGGCTCGAAGTCCAGCGCCCCGAATTCTTCGTCGTGCAGGCGGGGCGCTTCGTTTTCGGTGGTGAAGTAATGGCGCTTGCCGTCCGCGGTCACAAGAAGCGAAGCAACTCCGGTTTCTCCCGGAGTGAGTACGCGAACTTCGACTGCACCACCCGTCACCCACGCGACGTTCTCGTTGCGGCGGATGAGAACCCCGGCAAGTTTTTGCGCGTGCATCCACTCCACCAGTTTCTGGTGCTTGGCTTCGAGTTCCGCGTTCCATGCCGCTTCGCCGACAATCGTCTCGCCGTTGACTACGAGGGACTTGCTGATTCTCTTGGTCATGATGATTGAACTTCCGATAGGCAAACCATATTGAAATTTGCGGACCCCGCCCGCGCGATGAAAACAAGAACGTAGCGCGGGTGTTCCTTGTTCCCTGATCCCTGATGCCTGCTCTTAGTCTTCCAACTCCGGATGATAGTGGCTCTCCCATCCGAGATAGCGAACCGCCGCTTCATGGATGGCCTTCGACACTTCGCTGAAGTTGGCCGCCACGTGATGTTCGAAGCCTTCGTGGCAAATGTACTTCAGCAGCTTTTGCAGTTGCGGGATCTCCGCCACGCCGGCGCCGCCGAACGTTTCGAGGGGATCGTCGGTAAACTTGCCTGGCCCCGTGTAACCGCGAATCACGCCGCGGCGATCGTCCGTGGAGTAGCGCGCATAACTCATCGCACCGGCCTTCACTTTGCCCACGCACGTGCCAAAGGTGTTCTCCTTGCCCACCGTGCCGGCGATAATTTCCTGGTAGTCCATCCGCACGTCCTTGAAGAAATGCTTGGGCAGATTGGAGCAATGGAAACACACGCACTTGTTGGGATCCGTCCCGTAATTGTTGTTCCAGTCCAACAATGCCGAGGGCGTCTGGCTAGCCAGGGCCAGCATGTACATGCTCAGAACGCCGGGCACATCCACTTCGCACGCCGACGGAATCAGGTTGTTGCTCATCATGCTCATGATGGTGCAGGGCACCACGCCAAAGAACTCCTCCATCGAAGTCCAGCACTGCACCGCGCTGATGGTCGAATTGGTCTGCTTCATCCATCCGTCGATCACCGCGCCGAGCTTGGCCATCTTCATCAGCGCCGCATCGGGAATGCCGGCGGTGGAGACATAGCTCTTGATAGCCGCCAGTTTGCCCTGCGCTGCGTCGTCGTTATCCTTCATGCGATTGATGCGCCCGAAGATTTCCGACAGGTCGATGGGCTCGATCGAGATCCCGGCGGTTTCGAGAATGCGCTCCGAATATCGCACCGTGTTGAACGCCGCGGGGCGCGCGCCGATAGCACCGATCTTCAGGTTCTTGAGCCCCTTCACAATGCGGCAGACCGCCGAAAACCACTCCAGGTCAGCCTTGAATTCGGCCGACTGCACGGCCTCGGTGTGCAGCGTCGTCAGCGAGTACTTGATTCCGTACTGCATCATGTTGTTGCAGCAGCTCATCTTGCCGCAGAAGCTGTCGCGGCGCACCGCGATGGTCATGTTGTCGGAACGGTCCGGCGTGGCCTGCACCAGCACCGGCACCTTCAGCCCGGAAAGACGGATCGCATCCACGATGCCCCGCTCTTCGCCGAAGTTAGGCAGTGTTACGATAATCCCGTCGATCGCATCCGCGTGCTTCTTGAATAGCTCCGCGCAGCGCTGCGATTCCGCGTACGTCTCCACCGCGCCATATTTCGATTCTTCGGGGCCCAGCACAATTGCCCTTGCCCCGGCAGCTTCCAGAGCCTGAAGAATTTCCTCGCGGCCGGTCTTGGCCAAATGATCAGGAAAAAATCCGCGATTGCCCACCACAATTCCAAAGGTCATTGCTCTTTGCGCAGCCATATTTTTTCAACTCCTCATCTTCCGCAGTTACTTGTTAATCGTTGCGGCCAGGACGAAAACGCAGGCCATAAAAAAGACCAAGAAGCAGCATCAACCCACCCCACCAGACCGGCGCGTGCAGGTTGGCCAGTACCACGTTAGCGGTGTGCCCCGTTGCCAGCTCGAACAGACCGTAGCCCATGATCATCGCGCCATAAACAGCAAGGAGAACCCCGATGAAGAACCAGATTGAAATATGCCCGGAATGCATGCAGCGACTCCTTACCAGAAATAAATGTTGAGACCGAGAAAGAGGATGATCGCGATCACCATCCAGAAGTACTCGTTTTTGTAATAGGGGACTGGCTCCTCGACCGGAAGTTTTGTGGCGCCGTAGACCACGCCGTTCAGCTCCGAAAGAGGTCTCGGCACCGTGAACATGCTCACCACCACGTTCACCCCGATCGACACAATCACCGACCACAAAGCGCGATACATGTTCTCCGCCATGTCCCTCGCGTCCGTCGATAGCGCCACGTAGCGCAAAGCCGAAGGATCAGCCTTGACCCATGCCCACAAGCCGATCGAAGTAAGCGTGCCGACCAGCAGCCCCCAGAACCCGCCCGCCTTGGTGGCACGCGGCCAGAACATGCCCAGCAGCACCACGCCCAGCAGCGGGGAGATGAAGAAGCTGAACAGCGCCTGCACATAATCCATGATCCCGGCGGCGCTCATCACCAGGTAGGCCGTGCCAATCGAAACAATCACGCCCAGAATCGTTGCCCAGCGGCCGACCGCAACGTAATGTTCGTCCTTGGCGTTCTTGTTGATCAGCGGCTGGTAGATGTCATAGGTCCACACTGCGGAGAAAGCGCTCACATTGCCCGCCATCCCGCTCATGAATCCCGCAATTAGCGCCGTAATCCCCAGGCCCAGAAGGCCCGGAGAGCAATAGCGCACCAGCATCAGCGGCAGCACTTCGTTGTAGCTGTGAGGATGCAGCGCATTCACCTGGTCCTGCCCAACAAGGTGCATTAGGCTGCCGTCAGGATTCTGCAACACCACCAGGCCAAGCAGGCCGGGAAGAATCACGATGAAGGGAACCGCCATCTTGAAAAACGATCCGATCACCGGGGCCATGCGCGCGGAACGGAGATTATTGGCGGCCAGCACCCGCTGCACCACCAGGAAATCGGTAGTCCAGTACCCGAAGCTGATGGCGAACCCTAGCCCGAAGACGATTCCCGTCCAGTGAATGCCCATGGGGTTGTCGGCAAAGTGGCCCATGCTGCGCCACATGTGCGTGTAATCGCCCGGCGTGATGGCCCCTTTGGCCATGTTCGCGGCCAGTTTGGCCTGAAACCCCTTCCAGCCCCCGGCTTCGATCATGCCCAGGATCGGCACCAGCAGCGCGCCGCCCCAAATCAGCATGAACTGCAGAACTTCGTTGAAAATCGCCGAGCGCAGGCCGCCCAGTGCCACGTACGCAGCCACGGCCAGCGACGAGACAATGATCGAAAAATTCAGATCCCATCCCAGCACGACCTTCATTACTTCGGCCATGGCGAACATGTTTACCCCGCTCATCAGCACGGTCATAAACGCAAACGAGAACGCCGACACGATGCTCGCGCCCTGGCCGTAGCGCAGCTTGAGATACCCCGGGACCGAGTGGGTCTTGCAGACGTAATAGAACGGCATCATCACCATGCCCAGAAACAGCATGGCGGGGATGGCGCCGATCCAGTACCAGTGTGCCGCCAGAATTCCGTACTGGTAGGCCGAGCCGGCCCAACCCATCAATTCGAGCGAGCCGAGATTCGCCGAAACAAAGCTCAGGCCCGCGATCCAGGCCGTCATCTCGCGGCCGGCCATAAAGAATTCTTCGCTGGTGTTGGCCTGTCCCTTCAGGTAAAAGCCAATCCAGATCACCATCACGAAATAAATGACGATGACGGCGATATCGAGACCCGTGAGGTGCGCCAGGGATGGAGCAT
Source organism: uncultured Acidobacteriota bacterium (assembly GCA_963730805.1). Lineage (GTDB taxonomy): Bacteria > Acidobacteriota > Terriglobia > Terriglobales > Acidobacteriaceae > Telmatobacter. The sequence continues at coordinate 334,004 of CAVSTL010000011.1, forward strand.
CCATGGCCAGCAAAGATGGCGCCGAAGAAAGAAAACCGGACGCTGCTAAGGATGGGACTGAAACGAACATGAGTCACCTGGCAGTTGGGGTGATTTCGCCCGAATGCATTTTTGGACGGTCGCCCACAAGTAAATGGGTTTACTCCCATGCTTGTCAAGCCGTCTGCAAGCCCTGGGAGATTCACGCGGCGGCTGATTCAAGGCCGTGCAAAAAAAGCCATCGGTTCTGAAGCACGGCCCGCCCGGAAAGCGTTTACCCGCGAAAGTGTACCACGCCCCTCACACGTTTTGCGCCGCGCATTTTTCCTTGCGCTCCCCGTTCCTTCACCCCTTCCCGCCTGCCGCCCGCAGAAAATCAATGGTCCGGCTCTCCGTGCCGGGAAACCGCAACGCGTATCCCAGCGGTGTGCATTCGACGATTTCATCGGGCCGTTCATAGTGCCCGGGCATGCGGGCGCGTAAATTGAGATCCGCGCCGAACCCCGCCAGAAGGCGTGCCACCCCCAATCCGTAATCGTGGAACTGCGAAACCGCGTGGAAAATCGCAGTGTGCCCGCCGACTCCGCGCGCGTCCGCTTCCACGCGCGCATTCACCGGTGTGCCGAATTCGAGCAGCAGCCGCGCCGCTTCCACGTTGCCATACTCCGCCGCTACATGCAGCAGGGTTCCTCCCCGCAGAGTCAGCCCCCGATGGGCCGTCGTGCCGAAATCAAGATCGGGAAACCGGCGCTTCGCAAGGCCCGGATCGGTCTCAAGCAGATAAGCGAGCCCATCAAGTCGTCCTCGCAGAATCTCCAATACGGGCGCCGCCCCTCGCCGGGTTGGGCAACCCGCCGCCAGCAGCATGTCGATGCATTCCGGCAACTGCGCCGACCGGGAGTAGGTCCCGATCACATAATCGAGCGCCGTGCCCCGCTCCGGCCGACCGCCGCATTGGGGGTCGGCCCCGTGCTCCAGCAGCCAGCGCAACGCCTGAGCGTCCACCGATTCACAGGGGGCAAAGATAATCGGATACCATCCGGCCCACTCGGCATTGACACTGGCGCCGTTGGCAACCAGCAGTTCCATCATCGGAATGCGGTATCCATTGAGGGCGGCGCGCATCAGCGGGCCATCGCCGCCCTGGTGCACATCGGAGCCGTGGTCAATCATCCACTGCGCCATGGCCAGCCGCGCGACGCTGGGAGGCTCCCAGGGAACACGGCACTCCGCCACCCACGTGAGCGGGCCGTTTTTACCGTAGCCAAGGGGAGCCGTATGCAGCGACGGGTTCCGCGTCATCAGGCCTTTGACAGCATCGAGGTCATTGCCGTCGATGGCCTGCTTCAGCCGGCCGGTTTCCTGCAGGGATTCCACGTGAGCGAGAAGCTTCGGCCAGCTGGCGAAGCCGTAAAGTCGCGCCACTTGGAAAAGCCCATCGGCATGCGACGCAGCCGCTCCCGACCGCACCCTCTCGGCGGCCTGGTCCTTCAGGTGGCGGATGTCGGGACGCTCGGGAAGCGGGCGAGAGGTGAGGGAAAAATCGTTGGGCATGACGGCCTCCTTTCGTGTGCTGCCCGGTGTCCGCATCCGTCGGGCCGAAAGAAGGTGATATTCCCTGAAAGTAAGGTTGGGCTTCAAGCCCTTTCCGCGGACCGGCTGCGTCCCTCACGCTGGGAGAAATCGTACCAGAACGAGACGCAGGTGGTAACTCCGGATCATAAAGTCAGAGCTGCGTGCAGCCGATAAGCCGGGTATGAACCCGAGGGCGTCTGGCGTTGAAAACATGCGCGGAGGGTGCCCAAAGAGAAATCCGCGGTTGGAAAATCGCTGAGCAGCACGTTCCGCCGTCATACAACCTGGGCTGATGCGGCCGCCAACGCCGCCCCTGAAACAGGAAGAACAAAATGCTTCATCTGGCTGACGAGGATGCCATGGTCCGGGTCGATCCACTGGAATCCCCTGCTGCTGTTGCGCCAGCCGGCCCCGGCCTCTCCATCCTTGACGCGGCCTTCCAAACCGCCATCCGTCGAAGTCTTCTCACCGGCCTCCCTGTGGATCTCCATCCCCAGGGAATGCCCCTTCCCGAAAGCGACGCCGAACTGGCTCCCTTCTGTGAACAGGCCCTCTCCGGCTGTCCGACCAGCATGGATCTCTGGCTGCTCGATGGCCGCCGCGTGCAGGTCTCGCTGAATTGGGTGGTCGGCGTGGGATCCGCCACGGTCTCCGTGCGCGCCGTGGATGTCACCGAACAAAAGCGCCAGGAGGAACTCGAAGCCGCGCAGCGTTCGCAACAACAGATTGACCGCATGATCGAGCAGAGTCAGGCGCAGAAGCGACTCCGGGACAGCGAAGAGCGCTACCGGGCCTCCTTTGAGCAGGCCGCGACCGGCATTCTGCATACCTCCTTCGATGGCAAGATCCTCCGCTGCAACCGGCGATTCGGTGAAATGGTGGGATACGCGCCGGAGGAGTTAGCGGGCCGCACCTTCCAGGAGATCACCCCGCCCGGTGACCGTCCGCCCAGCCGCAACGCTTTTGACAAACTCATCTCCGGTGCCGTTGCCAACGCCAGCTTCGACAAGCGCTATGTCCGCAAGGACGGCAGCCTGACCTGGGTAAACCTCACCATCACCACGCAACGCGACTCCGATGGGCGGCCGCTCCACTTCATCACCGTGGTCCAGGACATCAACGCCCGCAAGGACGCCGAAGCCCTCCTCGCCATTGCCCAGGAATCCCTCCGAAAAAGCGAAGAGCGCTATCGCACGGCCTTCCTCATGACCATGGACGCCGTCGCCCTCAATCGCGTGGCCGACGGCGCCTATCTGGATTGCAACCTGGCCTTCCTCACTCTCACCGGGTTCACGCGCGAAGAAGTTATCGGGCGCACTTCGCTCGAACTAGGCATCTGGGTCGACGCGCACGACCGCGAAAAAATGCTCGAACTCCTTCGTGAAAGCCGTATGTGTCGCAACTTCGAAGCCCAGTTCCGGAAGAAGAACGGCGCCACCATCTTTGGAATGATGTCGGCTTCCATCATGGAACTTGACGACGAGCCCTGCCTGCTGAGCGTTACCCGCGATATGTCCGAAGCCAGGCTGGCGGAGAGCGAGATCCGGCGCCTGGCCTACTACGATCCACTCACCGGCCTGCCCAACCGGCGCGCCCTCCTGGAGCGACTGCAGCAGGCTCTGGCCTACGACCGGCGCAACAGCCGCAAGCGGGCCCTCCTGGTTGTGGACCTGGACAACTTCAAAACCCTCAACGACACCCTGGGACAACACACCGGCGATCTGCTTCTGCAGGAAGTGGCCCGCCGCATCTCGGCGTGCATCCGCGAAACCGACACCGCGGCGCGCATCGGCGGAGACGAGTTCGTCGTGATGCTCGAAAATCTCAGCGACGGCGCCGAAGAGGCCGCGGCGCAAGCCAAGAACGTGGCGGAAAAAATCCTCGCCCGCGTCGCGGACCCCTGCATTCTGTCCGAACGCGAATGTGTCAGCACATCGAGCATCGGCATCACTGTCTTCGGCTTCTCGAACGAAAGCGGGACTCAGATTCTGCAGCAGGCCGACATCGCCATGTACCAGGCCAAGACCGCCGGGCGGAACACCATCCGTTTCTTCGCCCCGGCGCTGCAGGCCGCCGTCAGTGCGCGCGCCGCTCTTGAGGACGAGATTCGCCACGGCATTCGCAACCATCAGTTCTCCTTGTGGTATCAGCCGCAGGTCGATCGCGGCCTCATCGTGGGCGCCGAAGCCCTGCTGCGATGGAACCATCCCCGCCGGGGCGTCCTCGGTCCCATCGAATTCATTCCCCTCGCCGAGGAGACGGGCCTCATCGTTCCCCTGGGCCGCATGGTCCTCGAACAGGCTTGCCGGCAGGCCGCACTCTGGGCGACCATGCAGAGTGGCGCGCCCATCCCCATTGCCGTGAACGTGAGCGCCCGGCAGTTCCGTCAGCCCGACTTCATCGCTCATGTCCTCGAAACCATCGCCGGCAGCAACGCCGACCCCAAAAACATCAAGATCGAAATCACCGAAAGCATGCTCCTCGAAAGCCTGGAAGAAACCGTCGTCATCATGAACACGCTGAAATCGCATGGCGTGCAATTCTCGCTTGACGATTTCGGCACCGGCTATTCTTCCCTTGCCTATCTCAAGCGGCTTCCGCTCGACCAGTTGAAAATCGACCGGTCCTTCGTGCGCGACATCCTTTCCAATGCCACCAATGGAGCGCTGGCCCAGGCGATCATTTCCCTGGCGCGCGCGCTCGGGCTGCTGGTCATTGCCGAAGGTGTCGAGACCGGCGAACAGCGCGATCTGCTGGCCAGCCTCGGATGCGAGACCTATCAGGGATTCCTGTTCAGCAAGGCGGTTCCTCCACTCGACTTCGAGACGCTCCTGCGCACCTGCCCAAATCCCGTCAGTCTCTGAGAAAACGGCCGTTAATACGGTGGCGGAACGCTGGCATCGCGGAACACCGTGTTCGAGCGCCGGATATCGCCCACCGAACCAAAATTAGCCAGGGTGAAGCTGTAGAGGTATTGGGTCTCGTCGCGCAGCGAGCCGAGCGCGAAGCGCCGATAACCCACCGTCAACCCGCAGCAGTTCCAGTTGTAGACCGCCTGCACCCCCGCATACTGCACAGCGCCGTGCACGAAGTCATATCCCCCGTTGGCCGCCAGGTTGAATCCCACCCGGTTCTGTTTCCCAATTTCCAGAAACGGCTCCAGTTGCTGGCTCTGAATGATCGAAGCCGCGCTCCCCTCTTCATCGACCGCGTTCAGCAGCGAATGCCCGATACCGATCGTGGTGTCGCCCCAGCTATATCCGGCATAAAGATTATCGGCTCCGAAGCGCCCTGCCCGGGGATCGTAATCGAGGTCCCACTGCAGGCGAAGATTGTCGATTGCCTCAAACCGCATCCGCGAAATCAGCGGCGCCAGGTTCCGCGGTTCGGTCAGAAACGAGACTCCGCTCAGGTCCAGCGTGGTGTCGAAGACGTTTCGGCGATCGGGAATCAACGCGCCCCCGAAGTTCGAGTTGATGTAGAACTTCTGCGCGATCTGCCAGCTGGCCCATTCCCGAGAGCGGGATTCGCACCCGGCATTGGCCTCGCAAGGCTCGCAGGTCGCCGTCGGCCGCAGGTAAAAGCGCTGCGTCAGGGAATATCCCACTTCGTTGGTGTCGGTGGCGATATCGCTGGTGTCCACCGTCAGCACGTTCCGCGCGGCGCTGCCGATTCCGCCGACAAAACGATAGGTCAGTTCCGGCTCGATTACGTGGCGCAGTGTCCGGTTGAAATGGCCCAACGTGAAGTCACGTTCAACAGACGGCGCCCTCACATCCAGCGACGCTTCGCCATACAGCCGATGCAACGGATCATGGGTAACACTGGGAACGCCGCCGTTCGCACCTTTCAGATCAGGCACCTGGCTGCCGGAGTAGAACGTCACCCGCAGCGCGCCCTCCGGAACAATGCTCCAGCCGCCCGCGACAATCGGCATCGACGCGTGCGGGTAAACATCGATCCGGCCGATATTGTGCGCATGGAATCCCGGCTCGGAGCGTCCAAGGTGAGCGATCGAAGACCCCATCCCCCAATAAAGCGTCGAGGGACCCAGGGGCTGATCGAGCACATCGAAGCGCACGCTCGGAAGATGCAGGATACGCGCCTCATCGCCCAGAGTGGATCCGGCAAACGTCTGCACACGCGCCATTTGCACCGACGGCAGAAAGCCCCGGCGATTCTGCGAAAAGAATGCGTCGCTCTTCACCTCGGAACTGACGGCCTGCCAGTAGTTGTCGTTAAACACCAGGCGGTACACGTAGTTGGAGAGGTATTCGACGTTGCCGGCAATGCGCGTGTCGGGGGAGAAATCCATGCGCCCCAGGGCCACAATGTCCACCCCACCCTGGTTCACTCGCATGGTCTGCCCGGCCTGCGGCCCTGTTTCGATTTGCTGGTCATATCCGCGATCGAACAGCGCATTCCACCGCGCCGTCAGATGATCCAGCCCCGGGCCCTTGTAGCGAAAGTCTCCGTTGGGCGCCCACCCGCGGCGGCTGTAATACTCGCTTCCGATCACCATGTCCATGCTGCGATTGAGAACCAGGTACACCTGCTCGCCAAACGTATAACCACGAATCGATGAGCCGTTGCTGATCACCGGTATCAGCAAACCGCTTTCCCGCCCGCTGTCGTCGATCGGATGACGCAGGTAAGGCAGATCGAAGATGGGCACGCCGAACAATTTGAAGATGGTGTTGGTTGTCGATGCGTGCCCGTCGGCCACGTCGATGTGCCGCGAAAGCAATTGCCAGTCCGGCTTGGGCAGCCGGCAATTGGTCATCGTTCCGTCGATGATCCTGTACTTGCCCTGGCTGGTTTCGAGCACCACCCGCGCTGAGAACACAAACGGATTGGGCGTGGAATAGACGATGGCGCGCCCTGCCCGCCGAATTCCCGCCGTCCCCGTCACATCGTAGAAGCGCGCGGTATGCATGTTCAGGCGCATGTCGCCGTGCGACGCCGTTAGAACCACGTCCGCCGGACCACCCGACACTTGCACGTGGCCCTCGGCCGTCAGTTCCGATGTCTCCTGGTTGTAAACAACCTTGTCGGCGCGAAGAACATAATCGCGGTAGTGAAAATCCTCGACGCCGTAGAGCGTCGCGATGCGGCCAGACCACGTCTCCCGATCGGCCTTCCACTGCACCGGCACGCCCGATCGAGGAATGGGTTCCGGCTGCGCCACCGGCAACGCTTCCACGCCCGGGTCATCCGGCAGCGATGCCGATGCTCCGCTTTGCGCATTCTGGTTCCGCCCATCCAGCGGCCGCGTCTCACTCTGCGATGGGGGTAACGCATTGGTCAACACCTGCCCGCGAAGCAGCGAGTGACACAGCACCATCGTCGTGATAAACACAAAAGTGCGAGGACGCATCCGGACCAAGGCCCAGCATAGCAAATATGGGCTTCTGAGCACTGGCGATGCGCGGTTCGCAGCTCTGGCGGCAGGACAACCCGGCCTTCTCTCGCCCGCACGCCTCAGGAATCCGGGCGCCCCTGCCAACCAATCCGCGACCTCCAACCTCCATCGAGAGCAACGTCTGCGGTTCGCACCTTTGACCGGCAGACCAAAATAGCGGCCCGCACCAAAGAGCCGCACCGAAGGGACTCTTGGAGCTTTGAGCACACAACCTGAACTTACTCCCCAGTGGAAAGAAGAAGTCAATCGGCGCCTTGCCGCCCATAAGAGCCGCAGAGCCCAGTCGTCCTCCCAGGAAAGCGCGCAGCAGGCCGGCCTCGGCGCCAGCCGCGCCGCCGAAGCTGCAGCCCGCGTGGCGGCACGGTATGCCAAGGCGCCCACCTACAGCCAGATGCAGGCCGAGGAAGCGCGCGTCGCCGTGCGCGCCGCCGAGATCGCCACCAAGGTCGCCCTCGATGCCCAGGCGGTTGCCGAAACCGCTCTCGCCGGATTGCATGCCGCCACCCAGGAACCGCCGGCCCGCCGATCTGCGGTGGTGCAGCCCATCGCTGCGCCGGCGCGTATTCCCGAAGTGGCCCCGGCCGTCAGCGCCTCGCCCGCGCACGTTCCCACCGCCGTCCACGCCACCGTCGAAACCGCTCCCTCTGAACCCGTTCCACCGGTTGAGTTGGCCCCGCCGCCAGCGTCGCCAGGCGAACGGCGCGTTTTCGGAATTCGCTGGGATCCCGACCTGCCCGTCCGTCCGCCGGAGAAGAAGCCCGCCCCTCGAAAGCCGCAGGAAGAGTTCGAACTCTCCGTCGAAGACTGGTGGAGCCCCGGAGAGGTCGCCGGGAATCTGCGCGACAATCCCATCGAGATCGGCGATGCCGACGCCCACGCCAACCTGATCCAGTTCCCGCGCGAGTTGGTCGCCACGCGCAAGATGCGTCCCCGGCTTGCCGACCCGAATGCGGAAGCAGCCACCGATTCAGAAGGCCAGCTCAGCATCTTCGAAGTCGATCCCGCGACGATCTCAACCGATGCGGTTGCGCTCGGAGCTGAACAGGCCGCGGCCTCTTCCATCTGGAACCGTCCCGACTGGTCGGCCATCCGCCTGGATAAGCAACCCGTGGATGTGCTCCCTTCGGCCCGCGAAGCCGATTCGGGTGTGGCCGCGCTGCCGGTCGCCTCGCTCGGCGTCCGCCTCATGGCGGCCGCCGTAGACTGTGCCTTGATCCTGGCCGGATTCGTGATCGTGGGATTCCTGCTCGCCCACAACGTTCAGCATCCCCCCACCGGCAAGACAGCCGAATTGCTGGGAGTGGCGGCATTGGCCCTCATCGGCATGCTCTACTACGCGCTCTTCTTTGCCATCCCCGTTTCTACCCCGGGCATGATGTACGCCGGAATCGGCCTGTGCACCTTTGACGATCAGAGCCCGACCCGCGCGCAGCTCCGCCGCAGGCTCGGCGCCATGCTCCTCTCGCTTCTCCCTGTCGGACTGGGATTGGTGTGGTCCATCTTCGACGACGACCACCTCAGCTGGCACGACCGCTTTTCGCAAACCTATCTGCGCAAGCTCTGACTCGATTGCATCACTTTTTGCAGTGCGGCATATACTTATGTATATGCCGCTTTTTGCAGGAGGTCGAGATGCAACGCACAGCGAAAATCTTCATGAACAACCGCAGTCAGGCGGTGCGGCTTCCCAAGGAATTCCAGTTCAAGACTTCCGAGGTCTTCATTCGCAAGCAGGGCGAAGACGTCATACTCTCCCCCCGTCCTAGCGATTGGTCGGGGCTGCTGGACGGACCGTTCGCCTCGGAAGAGTACATGGAAGGCGTTGATGATCCTCCGCCTCAAGAGCGGTCGCTTTAATGCCCCTCTACATGCTGGACACCGATATCGCCTCTTACATAATGAAGGGGTCAAATCCGCAGGTAGCAGCGAGACTCAAGACTGTGGCGATCAGCGACGTCTCGATTTCAGCGATAACCAAGTCTGAGTTGATGTACGGCGTGGAAGTTTCACCCAGAAGAACAATGGACGAGGCGCGGATCGGAAAACTCCTCGGCTACATTGAAGTCCTGGATTACCCCGCAGATGCCGCGCTCGATTACGCCCGGATCCGGGCTCATCTCAAAACGCACGGCACAACAATCGGAGCAAATGACTTGCTCATCGCGGCGCACGCGCGCTATCTCGGACTGACGCTGGTGACAAACAATACACGCGAGTTCGAGCGCGTTCCGCAACTCAAAATAGAGAACTGGACGCTACCAGTCTCTTAGCAGGCTGGGTTGAAAGTCTGGTTTTGAAGGGGCACGACCTTATAGGCTGCGGAAAACTCCGTGCATGGAGGGTACGGGCTTCAGCCCGTACATTAACCTCAGCAGAATGAACAGGGCTTTAGCCCCCGAGGAACGTTTCCTCTCGCTCTTCGCCCGCTGTTCACTGTTTTTCCGCAGCCTCTTAGTCGTGCCGTAAAGCTTCGCCAGTCAACGCGGCCCTAGCCGCCGAGGGACGGTTTTCTCGAGATTCCGACTTCCGCCACAGTCTCTTAGCAGGTTCGCCGCTTACCACGTCAACGCCCGCAGCGCGCTCACGCCCGCGCCCAGCAGCGCCGTCTCATCGTCGTTGGGCAGCACCTCGAGCGAAAAACTCTGCAGCGGGCTCATCTTCACCATGGTTTCCAGGTGCGCGCGCAGCAGCGGCACATCGACAAACCCCACATTGTGGCCGGTAAAGTAGAAGCGGCCCGGCCCGGCGAGGTGGATAAACGACGCCGTGCCCGCCGCCAGCGCGCGATGCCACAGGTCCACGAACTCCCGGCAGCGCGCATCGCCTTCCTTGGCATGCGCAAAAATCTCCTCCGGCTCGCGGTCGAGGAAGCGCAGGCGCATGGCGCGGTATCCCATAATGCCTTCCAGGTGTCCTACCCCGCCGCATCCGCAGAAACGCTCCTTGGGATCGAGGGTGACCGTAATATGCCCGCCCTCCCACACGCCTTCGACATAGGGCCATCGCCCATATCCGATGCCGTTGCCGATCGTCCACACGCGCGTCAGGCGGTCCAGCTGTCCGAACTTGGCGGCGACGCCCGCCGCAATCGCGTCCGCATCGTTGGCAACGTGAACCGGAGCCTTGATGCCGCGTCCCATGAGCACCCGCGCCAATTCCTCGGCCATGCGCATGCCCTTGATCTGGGTCAGATTGGGCGCGTCTTCCACCACTCCGTGGCGGACCACTCCCGGCACCGCCACCCCGATCGCTTCGACCTGCTTTTCGCTGTTGCCGGCCAGGTCGGTGATGTGATTGGCCAGGATCTCCAGCAATTCGCTGCCCGGAACCCCCATCAGCGCGTCCACTTCATCCGAGTCGGCGGGATAGCGCACCAGTTCGCCGACCAGCCGATGATTCTCCATCCGCCCGAACACGATGTGCTCGGTCATCACTACGCCGATGGCAGTTGTCATCATTACCCCTCCCTGGGGATCTACCGAAGTGGAGCCGCTCCGCGCGGATTTCACCCCGCTCGCGTTTTATCCCTGGTACCGGTGCAGCCGGCCGAGCCCGTTGAATGCCGCCGTCTTGTAACACTCCGCCAGCGTCGGGTAGTTGAACACCGTGTCCACGAAATAATCCACCGTCCCCCCCAGCGTCATTACCGCCTGCCCGATGTGCACCAGTTCGCTGGCTCCCTCCCCGATGATGTGCACCCCCAGAACCTTGCGCGTATCCCGGTGAAACACCAGCTTCAGCCGGCCCGTGGTGTCGCCGCGAATCTGACCGCGCGCAACCTCGCGATAATACGCCATGCCCACTTCATAGGGCACATCTTCATCGGTCAGCTGCTCCTCCGTTTTCCCGATGAAGCTGATCTCGGGAATGGTGTAAATGCCGTAGGGATAGAAGCTGGGATTGGACGCCGTAGCCTTGTCGTTGAACGCCCGCGCCGCCGCAATCCGCCCCTGCTCCATCGACACCGACGCCAGCGCCGGAAATCCCACCACGTCGCCCACCGCAAAGATTCCCGGAACATTCGTCTGATAATTCTCGTCCACGACAATACGGCCGCGGTTGTCCGCTTCGATTCCCGCCGCAGCCAGGTTCAAATCGTCGATCGCCCCTTGCCTGCCGACTGCGAACAGGAGCGCGTCGCCCGAAATGCGCTTCTTGCTTTCGAGATTGGCCACCACGGTGCCGTCCGGCAGCTCTTCCACGCTCTCCACTTCTTCGCCCAGACGCATCGTCACCCGGCTGTCGCGCAGGTGATAGCTCAACGCCTCCACGATCTCCTGGTCCGCGAATTCCAGCAGCTTGGCGCGCTTTTCAATAATCGTGACCCGCACCCCCAGGATGGCGAACATGCAGGCGTATTCCACCCCGATCACGCCGCCCCCCACCACGATCAGCGATCTGCGGCAGCGCGGGCAGGTCCAGCACCTGGTCACTGTTGACAATCGTGCGGCCATTGATCGGCACCTTGGGCGACGAAGCCGGCTTGGTGCCGACCGCGATAATAATGCGATCCGATTCGAGCGTGCTCTCGCCCTGGAACCCTTCGATGCGAACGTGCTTGGCATCGAGAAAGTGCGCCACTCCGTGCACGATGTCGATCCCGTTGCGCGAGATCTGCGCTTCCGTCACATCCACTTCGGTCTTGATCACCGCCTGCACGCGAAAGGCAAGATCGGCCATCGTGATCTTTTCTTTCACGCGGTAATTCATGCCGTAGACGGAGCGGTAGTTATAACCCGACAGATGCAGCACCGCTTCGCGCATGGTCTTGGATGGGATGGTGCCGGTGTTGATGCACACGCCCCCCACCACCGCCCGCGCCTCGACGACTGCCACCCGCTTCTTCATCTTCGAAGCGGCCACCGCCGCGCGCTGCCCGGATGGCCCGGAGCCGATGACGGTCAAGTCATATTTGACGGCGCTCATGCGAGTCTCCCTCCCGGGAACGGGGATCGGCTGTGGCCGGGCGTTACAACCTGACGTCCGGCAAGGACGTACACCCGGAGCCTACCATAGTGCCTCGCCGCCAAGGTAGAGAGCCGGATTCCCTTCGCGGCCATCCTAACCGAACGGATTCTCGTCCAGGCTGGGGCCATAAATGGAAGGAATCGCAACTCCAAGAATGCGCAGATACACCGAAAGCTGGCCGCGATGGTGGTACCAGTGATTCAGCATCAACGACCGCCATGCCACTACCCGCGGAATCGCCATGATCAGCACGTCGCCCCGCGTCAACCGCCATTGCTCATAAGCGCGGTCCTGGCTCTTTCCCCGCAACGCGGCCTCCACATCGCGTGCGCTCTGTTCGAGCGCGGCCACAATCTCGTCCGTGCTCCTGGGACTGGGCGGGGTGAAGTTGCCTTTCAGAACATCGAATGACTCGCCCGCTGTAATAGCCGAGATCGCCCCCGGAACCGCAGCCGTGTGCATCGCCAACTGGCCCAGCGTCCACGATTTCTCGTGCGGCTTCCATGTCAGCTTGTCGCCCGGAACGCGCTCCAGGACCCGCCTGGTCGTCTTCAACTCCTCATGGAACTCCAGCAACAGATCGTCACAGATGCTCATAACCGTTCTCCTGAGGGCAAATTCTCGCACAGCGCCCCCAGGAGTCCGGTTACAGTTTCAAGACTGGCCGCAATCAGGCGTGGGCCGTCCGCAAAGAATGCTTGAACGCAGGCTTTCCCGAGCCGCTCCGGCTCCCCTCGTTTTCTTCCTCGACGTGGAACTGACGCATCATCCCGTCCAGGTCGCTGGCCAGGGAGGCAAGGTTCTTCAATGCCTCCACCGCTTCTTCGGCTCCCTGCGAATTCTCCACCGCAAGTTGCGAAATCTGCGAAGCCGATTCGGAGATCTCCCCGGCCGCCGATGTCTGCTGCGTCGCCGCCGTAGCGATCAGCTGGATCTGGTGCTCCACTTCCTTCGACGACTCGATGATCGCTTCCAGGCTGGTGCGGGCATGCGCGGTTTCTCCCATTCCGGTCTCGACCGCGGCCCGGCTGTCATCCATCACCTCCAGGGTGGCGCGCGTCTCCTCCTGGATGCTGCGAATGGTGGCGGCAATCTCTTCGGTGGCGCCCTTGGTCCGCTCCGCAAGGCGCCGTACTTCGCCCGCCACGACCGCAAAGCCCCGCCCGTGCTCGCCGGCCCGCGCCGCTTCGATGGCGGCGTTCAATGCCAGCAGGTTGGTCTGCTCGCTGATCTCCTGGATCACGTTCACCACCTTGCCGATTTCCTCCGAGCGCGCCGCCAGCGAGGCCATCTTTTCTGAAACCGTGCCGGTGGCCGCGGCGATCTTCTCCATGGTCGCGGCGGCGCTCTGCATCACCGTCCCCCCCTGCTCCGCCGTCTCAGCCGACGCGCGGCTGGCGCTGGCCGCGCTGGCCGCGTTATGGCTGATTTCGGCAATCGTCGCGGTCATCTCCTGCGCCGCGGCCGCAATCTGGTTGGTCCGATTCGACTGGGTGTTGGCGTTGCCCGCCGTCTGCACCGCCCGCGCGCTGATCTCCGTGGTGGCCGCCGAAAGCGTTTCCGCACCTTTGCCCACCGAAAGAACCATCTCCCGGAGAGTGTCGACCGAGTGGTTCAGAGCCTCCCCCAATTGTCCGATCTCGTCCGTGCCGCTCACATTCAGGTGGGCGCTGAGATCCTTGGCGGCCAGTTGCCGCAACGCGCCCATGGCGCGTCCGATGCGCGGCGCAATCACCCGGGTGAGTCCAATCCCGATCAACCCCGAGAGCCCGACGATGAAGATCGTGACGACAAAATTGATCCAGATGGACCGTTCGCTGCTGGCGGCAATCTGATCCGCCCCGGAGCGCGCCTGCCGGATGTTGAAGTCAAGCAGTCCCTGGAGCTGCCCCATGGCAGCGTTGAACGCGTCGACCGTAGCCCCGGAACTCATCACGTCCAGCGCATCGCCCACCTTGCCCGCCGCCACGTCCGCCGAGGCGTGGTCGCTTAGCTCGTGATAGCGGGCAATCGACGATTTGGCCTTCTCGAAAAGCTGGCTCTCTTCGCCGGTATCCACCAGCTTTGCATACGCTTCCTCGTTCGCCTGAAAGCCTTCCAGAGCTTGCTGGCGCAACTGGGAATGCTGTGCAATCCATTCTGGTCTCTGGTTGAGCAACAGGTTCAGGTCCTCGAGCCGAAGCTTGTAAAGGGTACCGCGCATTTCAGCGATGTCGACCACTGACGGCAGAGAACTCAGGCTCTCGTCCTTCGTTTGAAGATCGATGGACCGAAGGGTGAAATACGTGTAAGCGCCGAGAGCAATGCATAACGCGCACACCAGGCCAAACGCGAGCGCGAACTTCCGTGCGATCGGGATATTGCGATAGACAGACATTCCAGATTTCCTTTCCCGGCCGGGGTCGATCCAGGGACTTCAGTCGCCGTCATGCGCCTATGCGTACCCGTGGCTGCCCGTTCCTTCTGACTAAGCCTGTCATCGGCAAAGGCCGCGGAACCTTGAAGACGTCCGCGAGGTTTGGATGGTGCCGCTCGCTGGCGTCAACTTCCCAGGACTTGATTACCCCCGTCATTCAAAACCCAGCAGTCTTGGCTTCATTTCATGAAGAAAATCTCATCCGGGCCGATGCAGGAACCAGGCCGCCAATGGCGCCCATCGGTCATGAAAATGAAACTTGAAAAATCCCTCGTTGTTCCATTCGCGCTTGCCTGTTTGTGCTGCTCCTTTGCCTTCGCTGAGGCGCCCGCCGTCAACGATGGAAACCTGATTGCCTCTATCGAGTCCACAGTCTTTACCACGCCGAGGGAGCCCGGCCCGCCATTGAAAAATGCCGACGCCTGCCGGGACTCCGAATTGCAGCCCAATTCCATGTCGCCCACCTGGAATATCCAGGCCTCCACGGTCCAGTGCGGCGCCCTCGAGACCGACAATCTGGCCACCCTTCAGCCTCTGGGCGGTGGCGTCACCCAATCCTCCCTCGGAACCACGGCCAAGTACGGCCTGGCGCCGCGCCTCGAAATCCGCTGGGGCCTGCCCGGGCGAATGTATCAGGGAGGCGGAGGAACCCCGCGCCTGGCAGGCACGACCGACCAATGGCTGGCCGCGCTGTATCGTTTTCACGACCAGGCGGGCTGGACGCCCGATCTGGCCCTCGACTATGCCTTCAAACTCCCCACCGCCAATCCCGCCAAAGGCTTCGGGAGCGGCTATGCCGACCATCTGCTCACCTTCATCGCCAGCCGCGATCTGGGTCCGAATCACATCGACTTCAACCTCGTCGGCACCCTCGCCGGAGGCCCCCGCGGGCATGACGGGGCTGCTCAGTTTGGAATGGGATTCTCCCGCACTTTCGCGCACAACCTGATGGGGACGCTGGAGGCATTCGGCGGGCCGCAGCCCGGAACCCCCGATCGCTACGGCGCAATCTTTCTGGGCGGCTCCTGGGGCCTGAAGCCGTCCCTGGCCCTCAACGGCGGATGCATTCGCTCCTACACCGCCGGATCGCCGCGCGCACAGTATATGTTGGGGTTCATCTACACCATGCGGCCGGGGTTCGCCCTTCCCGCGCAAAAGCGACTGGGCCGGATCTTCGGCCGTTGAGCCGGCCGCCCCTCTCCCTTGCCGCGGGGGACGCTAAATCGATATTCTTTGCGGGCAATCCAATTTGGAAAGCTCAGAGGTTCCCATGTCCGCATTGCTTCGCGTCCTCCAACGGGCTCCCGCTGCGACGGCCCTGACCATTCTGGGTTTTTCCTGTTGCCTTTTCTCCCAGGCGCCTCCCGCCGCCGCGCCTCCTGCCGCGCCCCCGCCGCCCCGGCCCGCCTTCACTCCCACACCCGAGATGCTTGCCATCCAGGCTGCCTCGGAAAAAGACCACCAGCGGGTCATGGACGAACTCGGCATCAAGCAGCTTCGCCCCGGCGTGGACAGCGATCCCAAGTCTTCCCATGCGGCTAACTACGACGAAACCAGGGCCAACGTTTATTCCAACCTTCCTGATCCCTTGATCCTGAACAATGGCAAGCAAGTCGCCAGCGCGGACATGTGGTGGAACCAGCGCCGTCCGGAGATTGTGGAACTCTTCGACCGCGAAATCCTGGGCCGCACCCCCGCCCGCTTGCCCAAAGTCACATGGGAGGTAAAGAGCACCGTCCAGGAAAAGAACGGCGACGTTCCGGTCGTGACCAAAACCCTGGCAGGACACCTCGACAACTCCGCGGATCCCGGCATCACCGTAAACATCGACCTGACCTTGACCACCCCCGCCAATGCCAAAGGCCCGGTTCCGGTCGTCATGGAATACGGCTTCAGCAAGGAATTCATGGCCATGCTGGCCAAGCGCTTCCCGCAGTTCGCGCAGCAGGCCCAGCAGCACCCCACCTGGCAGGAACAGGTGCTGGCCCGGGGATGGGGATACGCCGAATACATTCCCACCAGCACCCAGGAAGACAACGGCGCCGGCCTCACAAAGGGCATCATCGGACTGGTGAACAAAGGCCAGCCGCGCCGTCTCGACGACTGGGGAACCCTGAAAGCGTGGGGCTGGGGTGCCAGCCGCTGCCTCGACTACTTCGAAACCGACAAAGCCGTCGATGCGAAACAGGTCGCCCTCGAGGGCCACTCCCGCTACGGCAAGTCGGTGCTCGTGACCATGGCCTACGATCCGCGCTTCGCCGTGGCCTATGTGAGTTCCTCCGGCGAGGGCGGAGCCAAGCTCTACCGGCACATCTTCGGCGAGCAGGTCGGCAACGTTGCCGCCACCAACGAATACCACTGGATGGCCGGCAACTTCCTCAAGTACGCCGGGCCGCTCACCCCCGGCGACATGCCCGTGGACAACCACGAACTGATCGCCATGTGCGCCCCGCGCCCGGTATTCCTCTCCGTGGGATCAACCGATGGCGACGATCGCTGGATCGACCCGAAGGGTATGTTCCTGGCAGCGGTCGCGGCCGGCCCTGTCTATCGGCTGCTCGGAAAGCGTGACCTCGGCACCGCCGAATTTCCTCCCATGGAGACCGGCATTCTCGATGGCGACCTTGCCTGGCGCCAGCACTCCGGCGGTCACACCCCGGGGCCCAACTGGCCGACGTTCCTCGCCTTCGCCGCCCGCTATCTTCACGCGCCGGGTCAGTCCGCATCGGCCGACCCGGCCCCGGTCCACCTCACTGCGGCCCAGGACCGCACCCGGATGCTGGCGCTGCTTGGCCTCAAAGAGGCGGACATGCGCCCGCCCCCCGCCACCGGCGCCAACCAGCCGAACCCCACCAATTACGACGAATCCAAAGCCAACATCTACCCCAATCTGCCCGACCCGCTGCTGATGAAGAACGGCCAGCCAGTCACCTCTTCCCAGATGTGGTTCGACCAGCGCCGTCCCGAGATCGTGGCCGACTTCGAACACGAAATCCTAGGCCGCGCACCGGCCAGTCTGCCCGACGTCCGCTGGGAGGTGGTGTCCGCCGCTCCCGCGCGATGCGGCACCGTCGACGTAATTTCCAAACGCATCTGGGGCCATGTCGACAACGCCATCGATCCCCAAATCCCGGTCAAGATCGACCTGGTCCTGGTCACCCCCGCCCATGCGCCCGGCCCGGTGCCGGTGATCATGGAACTCGCCTTCAGCAAGGAATTCGACCGCATCGCCTCGGGAAACATCTCCGAAACTGTCTCGGGCGGCGCGCCTGGCTACGGCCTCAACTGGCAGCCTGTCCTCGACAAGGGCTGGGGATTCGCGGTCCTGTCGCCGACCAGCTTTCAGGCCGACGACGGGTCGGGCCTCACCGAAGGCATCATCGGGTTAATGAACAAAGGACAGCCCCGCTCTCTCGACGACTGGGGCGCCCTGCGTGCCTGGTCCTGGGGCGCCAGCCGGGCCATGGACTACCTCGAAACCGACCGCGCCGTCGACGCCCAGCAGGTCGGCATCGCCGGCCATTCGCGATTCGGAAAAACCGTTCTCGTCGCCATGGCCTACGACCCGCGATTCGCCATCGCCTACTCCAGTTCCTCGGGCGAAGGCGGCGCCAAGCTCTACCGCCACATCTTCGGCGAGCAGATGCCCAACCTCGCCAACACCCCGCTCTATCACTGGTTCGGCGGCAACTTCCTGCGCTACGGCGGCCCCCTCACCCCCGCCGATCTGCCCATCGACAATCACGAGCTGATCGCCCTGGCCGCGCCGCGCCCCGTCTTCATCGGCGGCGGAGCCAGCGACGGCGACGGCTATGTCGATCCCCACGGGGACGCATGGGCCGATCCCCGCGGCATGTTCCTGGCTGAAGTTGCCGCCGGCCCCGTCTATCGCCTCCTCGGCAAAAAGGACCTTGGCACGACCGCGTTCCCACCCATCGAAACCGCCCTGCTCGACGGCGACCTCGCCTTCCGCCAGCACTCGAGCGGACACACGCCGGTGCCCAACTGGCCCGCCTTTCTCGCCTTCGCCGGCCATTACCTCCACGCCCCCCAGTCCCCTCCGGTCCTGGCAAGCCGCGCGCCGCTACACTAGCCCGTCCCTGGCCCCGATTCCCGCCCCGCAAAATTTCCAAAATGTCTTCTCATACTGTGAGAGTCTTTGCCCCGCAACTGGCGCTTGAGGGTATGGAGGCGAGTTTCAGGCTCAGTTCCTGGAGTGCTCCCTTACACCCAAAATTTCGGAGTCTCTCATGTCCACATCCCCCTCGTTCGCGTCCGCGATACCGGACCGTGATTCTTCCCTGTTGCCTGCCCTGCGCCGCTTCCTGCGCCGCACGCCGCGCGCTCTCGTCGCCACAGCGTTGCTGAGCCCTGCCATCGCACTTGCCCAGGCGCCCCCCGCCGCCGATTCCATTCTCGTCAGTTCCAGGCCGAATCAGAACTACGGCTCCAGCACGGTCCTCGCCGTCCAGAACGGCGTCACCAGCCTCATTCAATTCAACCTCTCCGGCATCCCCGCCAACGCCTCTCTCCAGAAGGCATCGCTCCGCCTCTACGTTGACGCGGTCCAGACTTCCGGCGCCTTCGACGTATTCCCGGTCAACAGCCCCTGGACAGAGAACCAGGTCAATTTCCAGAACGCTCCCACCCTGGGCGCCTCTGCCACCGGAGGCAAGCCCCTCACCATCTCCCGCGCCTCCCAGAATGATTTCGTCCTGGTCGATATCACCACCCTGGTCCAGGAATGGGTCAACGGCGAAACACCCAACAACGGTCTGGCCCTGGCACTTTCCGGCACAACCGGCTGCTTTTCCTTCGACAGCAAGGAATCGATCTTCACCAGCCACGAACCCGAACTCGAAGTCGTCCTGAATTCCATCCCCGGCCCGCAAGGGCCGCAAGGATCGCCAGGCTCCGCCGGACCCCAGGGTCTGCCCGGACCTCAGGGGCCGGCCGGTCCGCAGGGAACCCCCGGTCTTCAAGGCCCCGCCGGCGCACCCGGCCCCGCCGGCCCTCCCGGACCCCAGGGCACCCCCGGATTCAGCGGGTACAACCAGGTGCTGAACCCCGCCGTTCTCGATAACGGTTTTGATCAGATCACCGTGGTGGCCACCTGTCCGGCGTTTCAGGTCGTGGTGGGCGGCGGATGCGATGCGCTCTTCGGTTCCGCAGCCATCGGCGGTACCGTTCCTCCCACCATTTACAAAAGCACTCCCAGCGGCAGCAACACTTATACCTGTCTCTTCGAGGGAGGCACCGGACTCAACATGTCCGTAGCCGCCGTCGCCTTGTGCGCCAACGCGCAATAAGCCCCGGCGCGCCGATTCCAGCCGAGACCCAACAATCCCACGGACAAATCCCTGTCCGTGGGAACCCGGCTGAGCCGCCCTGTTCCCGATGCCGTAGCATAGTCTTCTCGACTCACGAGAGGACCGCCATGAGCGACATCGCCACTCCCGGCCTGACCAGCGAACAAATCTCCGCCACCACCCGCGAAACCAACTACGGCACCTGGCGCTTCCAGAAATCCTGGAAGCCGCTCCACATCGTCGATGCCGAAGGCTGCTGGTTTACCGACGGCGCGGGCAAGCGCTATCTCGACTTTTCCGCGCAGCTCATGTGCGTCAACCTCGGCCACAAAAACCCCCGCGTGGTCGAAGCCATCGCCGAACAGGCGCGCGAATTGGCCTTTGTCGGGCCCGTCTATGCCACCACCGCCCGCGCCCGGCTCAGCGCCAAACTCCTCGAAGTCCTTCCCGCCGGCCTCGAAAAATTCTTCTTCGCCACCAGCGGCACCGAGGCCAACGAAGCCGCCTTCAAAATTGCCCGCATGGTCACGGGCAAAAACAAGATCATCTCCCGCTATCGCTCCTATCACGGCTCCACCTCCGGATCCATCGCCGCCACCGGCGACCCCCGCCGCTGGGCCATGGAGCCGGCCGGCAAGGGCCTGGGCTTCGTCTTCGCGCCCGAGACCAACTGCTACGCCTGCCCCATCAAGCACACCTACCCGGCCTGCAACATCGCCTGCGCCGACTACCTCGAACACATGATCCGCAACGAAAGCGACGTAGCCGCGGTCATCGTCGAGCCCGTCGTAGGCACCAATGGAGTCCTCGTCCCCCCGCCCGAATACCTGCCCCGCCTGCGCGAAATCTGCGATCGACACGGAGTGCTGCTCATCGCCGACGAAGTCATGGCCGGATGGGGCCGCACCGGCAAATGGTTCTCCGTCGATCACTGGAACGTCAAGCCCGACATCCTCGTCACAGCCAAGGGCATCACCTCGGCCTACATCCCCCTCGGCCTCTGCGCCACCACCAGAAAACTCGCCGACTATTTCGAAGACCACTACTTCTCCCACGGCCACACCTACGAGGCGCACCCCATCACCCTCGGCCCCGCGGTCGCCACCATCGAAGAGATGCAGCGCCTCCATCTCGTCGAACGCTCCGCCTCGCTCGAGCCCTGGCTCCGCGAGAAACTCGAAGCCCTCAAGGAAAAGCACCCGTCCGTCGGCGATGTGCGCGGCCTGGGCCTCTTCTTTGCGGTGGACCTGGTCAAAAACCGCGCCACCAAAGAACCCTTCAACACCATGCGCGACAAGGTCGAAGGCAAGCCCCTCGTCGTGGAGCAGATCGCCGCCAGAATGATGGCCGACGGCGTAGCCCAGCAAGCCTGGGTAAGCCACTTCGTCATTGCCCCGCCGCTGATCGTCACAAAGGAAGAACTCGACCTGGGTATCGACGTGCTCGACCGGCATCTCGCCATTGCCGACGCCCTGGTTGAGTAAAAACAATTCATCTTCCTGGCTTCCGGTCCATCCTATCTGCACGGATCTGAGGAAGATTGCGCCGGCAGTCGATCCGCGCCAAAGGCGTTGGCCCGTCAATCGATCCATTTGGCGGCCGGTGGCTACCGCTTTGCAGCCAGATTGCGTCGTTTCTTCTTCCTCGCCCGTACAATAGGAAAGGACGCCCAGCCCTCGGCCGATGACGGAACAAGCCCAGAAAAATACGGACGAGTTGAACCCGCACACGAACGGGCGCGCCCCCAGGACCACGAATCCCGCCATCGCCAAGGCCGACCCGAAAACCGATCAGGCCAAGCCCGAACCCCCCAGGGAAGTTCGCAAGCACGACGACGACCCCGTGGGCAAGGTTTACGACGGCGTCCTCATGCGCCGCCTGGGGCGCTACGTCAAGCCCTACTGGTGGCAGGCTCTGGTTTCCTCCATCTCCGTCACCCTCAAGTCGGTCTGCGATGTTTCCGGTCCCTACCTGATCAAGATCGGTATCGACCTCTACATGGCGCAGACGCCGGGGGCCGCCACCTCGTGGGTCGGCCGGCGGCTCTCCCACGACCGCTGGCACGGCATTACCCAGCTGGCCGAGATCTACATCGTCCTCCTCTCCTTCCAGTACCTGTTCGAGTTTATTCAGACCTACATGATGCAGTGGGTGGGACAGAAAATCATGTTCGACCTGCGCCGCGACATCTTCCGCCACATGCAGGAGCTGCACGTCGCCTTCTTCGATACTCACGCCGTCGGACGCCTGGTCACGCGCCTCACCTCCGACGTCGATGCCATCAACGAAATGTTCACCGGCGGCATCCTCGCCATCGTCGACGATTTCCTCACGCTCACCATCATGAGCGTGGTCATGATCAGCATCAACTGGCGGCTGGCGCTGCTGGCCTTTTCCGTGCTTCCCATCATCTTCTTCGTCACCCGCCTGTTCCGGAACTCGGTGCGCGAAAGCTATCGCCGCGTGCGCGCCGCCATCGCCCGCATCAACAGCTTTACCCAGGAACACATCAGCGGCATGGCCGTGGTGCAGCTCTTCAACCGCGAGGACCGCGCCTTCCGCGACTTCGAAACCGTGAACCGCCAGCACATGATCGCGTTCAAGGACACCATCTTCGCCTATGCACTCTACTACCCGGCCGTCGATCTCCTCTCCGTCGTGGCCATCGCCGTCGTCGTCTGGCGCGGCGGCTTCGGAGTCCTTTCCGGCACCGTCACCATTGGCGTCCTCACCATGTTCAATATGTATTCGCTGCGGTTCTGGCGCCCCATCCAGGACCTGAGCGACAAGTACAACATCCTCCAGGCGGCCATGGCGGCCTGCGAGCGCATCTTCAAGCTGCTCGATACCCAGCCGGAAATCGTGAGCCCGCCCCGGCCACGCATCGGCGACCGCTCCAACCGCATCGAATTCCGGCGCGTGTGGTTCACCTACCAGAAACTCACCCCCGACCAGCAGACCGCCGTCGAGCGGGCTTCGCGCTCATCAAACCCGGCCGCCGAATTTGCCGCTCTCAAAGACGTTGACTGGATCCTGAAGGACGTCTCGTTCGTCATCGAACCTGGCCACACGGTTGCCATCGTGGGCCATACCGGCGCCGGCAAAACCACCCTCACCAGCCTGATGATGCGCTTCTACGACGTGACCGCCGGCCAGATTCTGCTCGATGGCGTCGACCTGCGCGAACACGATCTCAAGGAACTCCGCGAGCACTTTGCCGTCGTCCTGCAGGATCCGTTCCTCTTCACCGGCACCATCGCCGAAAACATCCGCCTGGGCAACGAGGAAATCACCGAGTCGCGCCTCGTCGAGGCGGCCCGCGACGTGAACGTGCTGGACTTCATCGAGTCCCTGCCCCACAAGTTCGACGAACCGGTCCAGGAGCGCGGAAACTCCCTCTCCACGGGCCAGAAGCAATTGATCAATTTTGCCCGCGCCCTGGCCTACAATCCCCACATTCTCATCCTCGACGAAGCGACTTCAAGCGTCGATACCGACACCGAATTGCGCATCCGCGGAGCCCTCGAACGCATGGTCGAAGGCCGCACCAGCGTGCTGATCGCGCACCGCCTTTCCACCGTGCAGCGCGCCGACGTCATCCTGGTCATGCACAAAGGACAGCTGCGCGAAATGGGCTCGCACCAGCAACTGCTCGCTCACCGCGGACTCTACTGGAAGCTCTACCAGCTGCAGTACAAGGACCAGGAACTTGGCGTTCTGCCTCCGGTCCCGGCTTCGCAGCAGCCGACTATCGCCCCCGCGCTGTGATGGCCGATCGCCACGGACGTGCCCGATCGAACAAACATCCCTCAAGGGCTGAGTGGCTGCGATTTCAGGGCTGACTTGCTGACTTGCTACGCCGCGAAGCGGCGCTAACTTGCTGTACTTATATTCAAACCATCTTCGGCCGGGTTCCCGGGCAAATCAAAAATCGGTTCTCACGCAGACACGAAAGCCCGGACAATTTTTGCCGGTTTTGCGGCCCGACTGAAGTTGGGCCCCGTAACAAAAGCCGTGTCTCCGAACAATCCTCAAAAGCCTTACCCGTCGTTCTGGGCATGACGCTTTGAGAAGCGGTGCGTCCATCGAATAGAATCAGCGGGAATCAATTCAGCGGCCCTCGTAACCGCGGCCAAAAAAAGGGGAACTTTCGATGCGTCTTCCTGCACTTCTTTTCGTGTTTGTCGCGATGACCGGCCTTGGCTCAGCGCAAACGAACGCGCATTGGGACTACTACGGCAAAACCGGGCCGCTCGGCTGGAGCCGGCTCGACCCCGCCTACAAAGTTTGTGCGGATGGCAAGGAGCAGTCCCCCATCGACATTCACGGAGCCAAGCTGAACAAGGCCCTTCAGCCCATCGAATTCCATTACATGGCAGCCTCCGTGGAACTGGAGAACACGGGGAATACCATCCGGGTCAACGTCAAGCCAGGCAGCTACATCGTGGCCAACGGCGTCCGCTACGATTTGCAGCAATTCCACTTTCACCATCCCGGCGAAGAGGCCGTCAACGGCAAGCTGACCGACATGGACGCCCACCTGGTGCACAAGAGCGCCGATGGCAAGCTGGCCGTGCTCGCGGTGCGTCTCAGCGAAGACCCCGGCGACGCCAATGCCCTGCTGGCCGCTCTCTGGCAGCACCTTCCGGTTACTCCCGGGAAGACCGAGAAAGACACCGACATGATCAATCCCGGCGGCCTCCTGCCGGGCGATCGCGGCTACTGGACCTATATGGGCTCGCTGACCGCCCCTCCCTGCACCGAAGGCGTCCGCTGGTTCGTCTTCGAGCAGCCCGTCAGCATCAGCCGCACCCAGTTGCGGACTTTCGCGGCCCTCTACAAAATCAATTCCCGCCCGCTCCAGGACGCCCACGGCCGGCGGATTGAAGCGAATGAATGAGGCAGCTTCTAGCTGCTAGCTTTTGGCTTCGAGTTCAATTTCCGGCGATTCGCTTGGAACTTGAAAGCGGCGTCTCCCGTAGTCTTGATTTGCGAGTCGGAAAGCTGCAAATGAGAAATAGCGGGAGGGTCGGCCTGTTGATGTTTGTCACGGCATCGATCGGCTGCGAACGCCCCATCCGGCACGGTGCGATCATCACCGCGTATCAGGAAGCAACATGCATTCCGCTTCGCCAGGAGGACATGGGCACTCCTACCCGAAGGTGGGATCACGTGTTCTCAATTCAAGACGGTGAAAAGGTCCGCATTTCCGGTGCGCAAGTGCCCGGAGGCAGTATCGAGGTACATTATCAGTCCGATGGAAGAGAGGTAGTCGCCGCAGACGCGGGGGACTACATCTACCCCGCCGACGTAAGGCTCGACCTGGCTCATGATGCGCTCTTCGTGAAGGCAGAAGGAGTGCCCGTATTCGGGAAAGCGCAGACGTGGCTGTTTCAATTCGACCTCAAAAAACAGATTCAGATCACACGCGCTTTGGTCGATCGGTTAGTGCTACCGGCAGAGTGTCCGGCCAGGTAGAAGGCCGATCTGTGGATCACCGCACCAGCGGCGTGAATCCCAGCGTCAACCCGCCTTCGCCGGGCAGAACCGAAACCGACACACCCGTCAAATCCCGCACCAGGTAATTGGCGCATTCCAGATGCTCGGCTTCGTGAGAGAACGTTGTCGCCACTACGATGCATCCCGCCGCGCAACCTGACGCCACTCCCGACGCGGAATCCTCAAAGACCACGCACTCTTCGGGCGCGAATCCCAGCATCGCCGCTCCGGCCAGGTAGGGCGCGGGATTGGGCTTGCCTTCGTTGACCGTATCGGCCGTCACCAGCCGCTCCGGAACCACAAATCCAGCCCCCGCCAGCCGCATCCGGGCCAGCCGTTCGGTCGCGCTGGTGACCACCGTCCAGCGATCTTTTGGCAAGGCGGCGATCAATTCCTTCACCCCCGGAAGAACCGTGATGCCTTCCCCATCGGAGAGTTCGATGTCTTCAATAAGCTTGAGTTCCCTCGCGGGATCGAGATCGGGCCGGAACTCAGCGACACTCTCGATGGCGCGCCGGCCATGGATCAACGACAAAACATAGGCCGGGTCGAGCCCGCGCAGGTT
The DNA here is from genome assembly GCA_963730805.1 of uncultured Acidobacteriota bacterium. Classification (GTDB taxonomy): domain Bacteria; phylum Acidobacteriota; class Terriglobia; order Terriglobales; family Acidobacteriaceae; genus Telmatobacter. The sequence goes on from CAVSTL010000011.1 coordinate 359,737, forward strand.
CGCCCATTTCGTCCAGCTCCGCTCCACCGATCCCAATGACGAAATAAGGATTCCGTCCATATCGAACAGAATTCCCTTGCAGCGAACCACCACGGAAGAGGAAGCAAGCGAAGACGACATGAATCTATCTTAGCGGCGCGTTGTCTTGCACAGTTGCCGACGAACTACGAACTGTGAACTACGAACTATGAACTATGAACTATGAACTATGAACTATGAACTTCGAATTGAAAACTGACAACTGAGTACTGAGAACCGTGACCGGGAACACTTTAGGGGGTGTCCGGTGTCTAAGACAATAGAGCGCGCGGAACAATTGAAGCAAACCAGCAGTGTTCCGTTCCCGCACGCTCCGTTGCAGCAGACTTTCGGCGACTTGGACGGTTGCGCTTGCAGAACCAGTTGGCCGCGGCAGTGAACCGGGTTCAACGACCGAACACCCGTCGAGAACCTATGCACTCGAGATGCCAAGAGTGCGGTAGTTGCGGTAATGTGGGAGGCACTGGTTGCAAACGGACCTCACCATGGGCAATCTTGCCAGCGCGCTGACGCTCCATTCCGACGAGGCGGCTCTCATAGCGGAGTTGCGCGCCGGGTCGGAGGAGGCATTTGCATGGCTCATTGCCCGCTACCACCAGCCGATCTTCTCCCTCTTGGCGCGAACCGTGCAGAATCGCACCGACGCGGCTGACCTTACCCAGGAAGTCTTCGTCAAGGTCTTCCGCGGCATCCGCAGTTTTCACGGGGAATCGTCGTTGCGGACCTGGATTTACCGCATCGCCCTGCGCGAGGCATCGAACCAGCGGCGCTGGTGGTCGCGGCACCGGCAGCAGGAAGTGCCCATCGAGCAGGAAATGACCGACGGCGACGCATGCAGTCCTGTCAGGCTGAAGGAAATGCTCATCGATCCGTCGGAGTCGCCCTATGACGCGGCGGTGCATGCCGAGAACCGCGCGCGCGTCGAAGCGGCGCTGGCCAGGGTGCCCGAACCGTTTCGTACCACCCTGATCCTGCGCGATATTGAAGGCTTTGTCTATGAGGAAGTGGCGGAGATACAAGGGGTGAATCTTGGCACTGTGAAGTCGCGCCTGGTCCGCGGGCGTGCCTGTTTGAAGGGGTTGCTCATGGCCGAAAAGCCGGCCGGTCACGCCCCCGCACATGCCGGGTTCGAAATCCCCTTGGGAGAGGAGGCGCGATGAACGGCTGCAGTGCAATGAAAGCGAAGTTTTCAGAGTATCTTGACGGCAGGTTGACGGGACAGGAGATGCAGCGTATCGCAACCCACCTCGACCGTTGCGGCGATTGCGCCGCCGAGTGGATCGCCCTGCGCGAAGTTCAGGCTTCGCTGGCGTCCCTCGGCCCCGTCCCCGAACCCCAGGATCTTCCCTTGCGCATCCGCGTCACCGTAAGCCAGGAACGTGCCCGCAGCCGCCAGGGCTTCTTCGATGCCTGGAATCTCGCCTGGCAGAACACCATCGGTCCGTTCCTCCTCCAGGCCGCCGCCGGGTTCGCCAGCGCCGTCGTGCTCCTCGGTTCGGTCATTCTGTTAGTCGGGATCGTTGCCAAGCCCCAGGCCGCCCAGGCCAACGGCGATGAACCGCTGGGCATGGCAACCGCTCCGCACCTGCGCTATTTCCTGTGCGGCGCCAGCGACGGCCAGATCGCGGCCCTGCCCGGTCCTGTGGTCGTAGAAGCCTATATCAACGGCGAGGGATGGGTCTACGACTTCCGTATCGTGTCCGGCCCCGACGACCCCGGCACTCGCGCCCAGGTCGAGAGCCTGCTCGTCTCGGGCGTCTTCGAGCCTGCCCGATTCTTCGGCCAGCCTGTCCGCGGCCTGGCGGTCCTGTCCTTCTCCGGAGTCTCCGTACGCGGATAGCCCGAAACGAAAGTTCACAGTTCATAGTTCGTAGTTCCCAGCCCCGCTGCCAGCCATCAGCCTTCAGGCTAGCCGCTGCCTTTTTGTCCGAAGTGCAACTGCAACTACGAACTGTGAACTACGAACTACGAACTACGAACTGCCTTTCGTTTGACCCTTCCCTTCCGTCTAACTAGACTTCAGGCAGGGTCTTTCCATGCTTTTATGTAAGCTTCGCTATGCCGCCGTCCTCGCAATCGGCGTTGTGTGCCTCGGTGTGGGTTTCGCGGCCGCCGGCCAGTCCCAGCCTTCCGGCAACAGCCAGAGCAGTTCCTCCAATGCAAATCCTCAGATGCCTCGGGAAAAAGCTCCATCCCTGGTCGATCCGGCCGGGCCGACCATTTCGCTGGTCCCCTCCGAATCCGTCTTCTTCATGGCCGCGGCCCTCAATGCCTGCGGTTACAGCGAGGGCCTGGACGACAGCGCCCCGGTGCGCAAGCGCGTCCGAGACGAGATGAATGCCGCCCTGGGCAAGAGCGAAGAAGCCCGCAACGCCCGCGACAAGATGTGCCTCTACATCGCCCAGCACCGCATGACCGGCACCGCCAAAGACGTGGGGCAATACATCTCACTGGCCCTCTACCTCACCCCGCCGCCGGAGCTCGAGACTTCGGTGGAATTGACCGAGATGCCCCCCGATTCCACCCAGGTGGTGGAGATCGTGCCGCTGCTGAAGGCCTTCGCCGCAGCCGTCGACCTGCACGGAACCTGGCTTGCCATCCACCACCTCTACGACGACGAAATCGCCCAGCTCCACGATCCGTTGTCGAAGATGATCTTCAACACCAATCTCTACCTCAAGATGCCGGCCGCCACCTACGACGGACGCCGATTTGTCGTGGTCATCGAGCCAATGCTGTCGCCGAGCACGGTCAACGCTCGCATCTATGGCACCGACTACGTGGTCGTATTGTCGCCGGTCAACGGCAAAATCCGCATGAACGACGTGCGCCACACCTATCTGCACTACATGATCGAGCCGCTCCTGCTCTCGCGTGCTAATGCGGTGGACCGCATGCAGCCCATCCTCAAGGAAATTCGCGAAGCCCCCATGGAGTTCCGCTACCGCTCCGACACCGTTCCCCTGGCCATCGAGTGCCTCATCAAGGCCATCGAAGCGCGCACCATGGATACCGGTATCCCGGAATACAAGATTCCCGCCGGCGTGGAACGGTCCGAGTTGCCCAGGTATCAGCGCGAGCGCCAGGCCGTGGAGCAGAAGATGGAAGCCGTCCGGGTAGCGACGGTCCGCCACGACATGACGCAGGGCTTCGTGCTCACGCAATACTTCTATGAGCAGATGATCACCTTCGAAAAGGACCCCACCAGCCTCAAGGATTCGATCGGCGAGATGGTCTACGGCATGGATATCGACCAGCAGGTTCACCGGGCTCGCCAGACCGAATTCGACAAGCAGGCCGACGACGACGTCCTCGGACGCAGCAAACCGCGCAAACTCGAAGGACTGGACCTCGCCGAGGCCCGTCTGGCTGCCGGGGACATTGGAACCGCCAGCGCCATGGCCCGGCAGGCCCTGGTTCACACCGATACGCTCGAGAGCGTGGCGGACAACGCCCGGGCCAACTTCATCCTGGCCCGTGCCGCCATCCTCACCGGCCACCCCGAAGAGGCCATCAGCCGCTTCCAGACCACCCTTGCGACCACGAAAGAACCCCGGCTCCTGGCATGGTCGCACATCTATATGGCACGCATGCTCGATCTCGAATGCAAGCGCGACCAGGCAGTGTCGGAATACAAGCTCGCGCTGGAAAACCGCGACTCCCAGCAGGACACCCGCCTCGCGGCAGAGCGCGGCGTGAAAGCGGCGTACGCGGTAAAAGGTCATAGCTGTGAAGAAGATGACGCCGATGACGATCCCGCGGCCCCACCCTCAAAGCCCGGAGGGACCCCGAAGAATGCATTTCCCAAGCCGCAATAATCACGGCCACCGATGCGTGGTGCCCTGTTGCGGCGTCTAATGAGCTAGAGTGGAAATCCCAGGTCCGGCACTTTCCACCCGTAATCCCGGAGCGGAATTGGAACCAGTTTTGAGCGAGTTGGAGACGGCACTCGGGTATGACTTTGTCAACCCGGAACTGCTGCTGCGCGCGCTCACCCACCGCTCCCTGGCCAACGAGCGGATTCTCATAGGCGAGGACGATCCGGGACCCGAGGGAGACAACGAAAGGCTGGAGTTTCTGGGCGACGCGGTGTTGGGACTGGTGGTCGCCGAATCCATGTTCCTTTTGCATCCCGAGTGGCGGGAGGGCGAGCTGACCCGGGTCCGCGCCCAGCTGGTCAGCCGCCAGCACGTGGCGGAGGTCGCAACCAGCCTGGAACTGGGACGGCATCTGCGCCTCAGCAAGGGCGAGGACCGCAGCGGATTGCGCCGCAAAACCACGGTGCTCTCCAACACCATGGAAGCCGTGATCGGAGCGTTGTTTCTGGATGGCGGGCTCGATCCCGTGCGCACCTTCGTCCGCCGCCACGTCATGGGCGAAGCCGTGGAGCAGCTGGCGCGCGAACTCGAGTCCGGGGAGGCGCTGGGCAACTACAAGTCCGCGCTTCAGGAGTATTTGCAGGCTGCGCATGCCGGAGCGCCTGTCTATCGGGTGAAAAGCGAAAGCGGCCCCGACCATCGCAAGCGGTTCCTGGTCGAAGTACGGCTCAGGCCTGCAGTGGGCGAACCCGGCTCAGCGTTGGCCAGAGGCATGGGCGGCACCAAAAAACACGCCGAGCAGGATGCGGCGCGTAGGGCCCTGGCGCGGCTCACGTCGTCCCCGCAACCAAACGGAAGTCCGGATGGCGATACAATGAAGGGTTTGCTCCCGGATGAGGACCCTTCCGTGGAACAGCAGGAGCAGGCGGCGCAGTGAGTACACCGGTCCAGACCCCGAGCCCGAACTCGGTCCCGAACCCGGTAACGCCAGAGGCCACGCCCCAGGCCGCACAGCCGGGCCCGCAGCCTTCCGCGGTTTTGGCCCCGGATGCGAACCACGCTGGCCACGGAAGTTTTGAGCGCCTCACTCATCTCCGGCTGCATATGCCCACCGTGCCCGAGGCCGGCGCTTCGCTTCTGCGCACCGTGGTAGTCGCGTTGTTTCTGCTAACGTTCGTGCTTCAGCCGTTCCTTATCCCTTCCGAGAGCATGGAACACACGCTCCTTGTGGGCGATTTTCTCCTGGTGAACAAGCAGATCTTCTCCCCGGCCGGAAATGCCGGAAGCTTGACCCGCTGGCTCATGCCCTATCGCGAGGTCGAGCGCGGGGACATCGTCGTGTTTCACCACGCTCAGCCGCCTTACCTGGTCAAACGCGTTGTCGGTGTGCCCGGAGACCGCATCCGCATCGAAGACGGGCGCGTCACTGTCAACGGCATCTATCTCCCTGAGCCCTACGTGGCGTTTGAACCGGCGGCGCCCAACCAGTTTCGCGACAACTTTCCCGGCAAGATCTATAGCGACCCGAACATCGACCCGGAATGGTGGCGTCAGTTGCAGAGCCTGACCAGCAACGGCGAGTTGGTAGTGCCGCAGGGCCAGTACTTCATGCTCGGCGACAACCGTAACCACAGCAAGGATTCCCGCTTCTGGGGCTTGGTTCCCCGCGATGCCATTGTGGCCCGCCCCCTGGTAATCTACTTCTCCCTCAGCCGCCCGTCCTCCACCGATGTGCAACAGGCCGCGGATGATAGACTCGGACACGACAGAGAACTTTCCGCGCGGCTGGCGGGGTTCGCGCGATGGAAGCGCATTTTTCACGTCGTCCATTAAGCGCCATTGCGCCGGGGTGCCAAAGCCTGCCATGCTGCGGAAAGATCTCACTGCTTTTAAGGGCACAACTTCACTGGCTGCGGAAAGAACTCAACTCTATAAAGGGCAACGCTTCACTGGCTGCGGCAAAACTGCAACGGGGAAGGGTACGGGCTTCAGCCCGTACATTAACTTCAGCGAAATGAATGGGGCTTTACAGGCTGCGGAAAAACTCGCTGTTTTGAAGGGGCACGGCTTCAGCCGTGCCGTCTGTGCAGCAATATCAGTGGCGGCTTTAGCCGCCGAGGGATGGCTTCATTGCCCTCGCCGTTCATGCTCGTTTTTGGCTGGCTGTTAGGGAACCCGCGGAGCCTGGGAGCGTATCTATGGGTACACCCATCCTTCAACAAGAAAACAAAGAGCGACACGGATGACCGACACCAATACGCCCACTGAAGAGCAGCCGGCCCTGGCCCCCGTCGAAAAGAAAGTCGAAGAGACGCCCTTCGAGGCGGTCGCAAGCATCTGTTCGGTCCTGGTTGTCGGCTTGTTTATCCTCACCTTTCTGGGCCAGAACTTTGTCATCCCCTCGGGCTCGATGGAAAATACCCTACTGGTGGGCGATCACCTCGTAGTCGATCGCATTACCCTTGCCCCTCCCTCAAAGTGGATGCCCCTGGTTCACTACCGTGAACCGAAACGCAACGACATCGTGGTCTTTCTCAAGCCGGGTGAGCCGGATCTTTTTCTGGTCAAGCGCCTCATCGGCGTCCCCGGCGATAAGATTCACCTCCGCGGCGGCATCGTCTATGTAAACGGCATAGCGCAGCCGCAACCCGCCGACGGCCTTGTGGCCAACGACAGCGGGTACCTCGACCCGTTTCTGGACCAGTTTCCCGATATCCCGCCCGCGTCGGAACCGGGCGCAACCGAGAGTTGGGCGGTTGATTTTCCCACCCACATCGTCGATGGAGACCTGGTCGTCCCGCCGGGCAGATTCTTCATGATGGGCGATCACCGCCACGACAGTCTCGATTCACGCTATTGGGGCTTCGTGCCGCGGGAAAACATTGTCGGCCGCCCCTTGGTCAACTACTGGTCGTTCAAAACGCCCGAGCATCAATACGAAGAGACCGGAATCGCGAGCAAAGTGGCGTGGCTGGGACACGTGGTTCTGCACTTCTTTGACGAAACGCGGTGGAGCCGCACGCTGAAGCTGATGCGCTGACGGAAGCTTGTCGCTTCTTCTCGGAACGCCGGGATTTCGATGCGCGGCCTTGGTTGAGTTGGTTTCGCTACTTCGACTGGGCTGCAACGAATAGCATTGGGTACGATGACCGAAACTTCGCAGGGACAACGGCAAAGGCAGACGAAAACGTGGCTGGCCCTGTCCGCGCTTGTGCTCCTCATTGCCCTCCTTATTGTGCCTCCGTTTATCAGCGTGAGGCGCTACAAGAACCGGATCACCCAGGTGATTTCCGAGTCGGTTGGCAGACCGGTCCGCCTCTCCTCTGTTGAACTCAGGATCTTGCCGCGTCCCAGCTTTGTCATCTCGGACCTGGTCGTGCAGGAGGATCCTGCGTACGGCGCCGAGCCGGTCCTTCATGCCAACTCCGTGACCGCATCCATCCGCCTGGTTCCCCTTTGGTGGCGGGCGCGGCTCGAAATCAGCCGTATCAGCGTGGATGAAGCCAGCCTGAACCTGGTTCGCACCGACGCAGGCCATTGGAACCTCGATTCGTTTCTCCGCACCGCGGCCGCTCGGGCCCAGGCCGGCTCTGGCGGCGGCAGTGCCATGCCCTTCCCCTACCTTGAGGCCACCGATTCCCGTATCAACATCAAGAACGGCGTCGAGAAGCTTCCCTACTCTCTGGTCAATGCGGATGTTTCGTTCTGGCAGGACAGCCCAGGCGAGTGGCGAGTCCGCCTGAAAGGCCAGCCTGCTCGCACCGACGTAAGTCTCGACCTTGCCGACACCGGCATCGTGCGTCTCGAAGGCCGGATGCGCAGCGCGTCAGAACTGCGCCACGCGCCCATTCACATGGACGCGGAATGGCGCGAAGCCCAACTCGGCCAGCTAACCCGCCTGATTCTGGGCAACGACGAAGGATGGCGCGGCGACCTCACCGGGGAAATTCACGTAGATGGGATCCCCGACGCCGCCCGGGTAACCACTCGGCTGCGGGCGGCTGGCGTGCATCGGGTTGAGTTTGCACCCGCCTCACCCATCGATTTCGACGCTTCGTGCAGCCTCGTTTACCATTACTCGGACCGCAGCCTGCAAAAGCTCCTGTGCGAGTCGCCGGTTGGAAACGGCCGCGCCCGGCTCACCGGCGACGTTCCCGGACACGCCTCGCCGCGCCTCACGCTCGAACTGGACCGCGTCCCGGTCCAACTGGCACTCGACACGCTGCGGACCCTGCGCAGTGGAATCGATCCCAGTTTGCAGGCCTCGGGAGCCATCAGCGGCAAAATCAACTACGCGGCCGTCAGTGATCTCGCGTCCGCATCCCCCGCCGTTTCGCCTGCCAGACCCGGCCTCAGATCTCCACGGGGGCACACCCCTCCCCCCGGCCCGCTTTCCGGCGGCATGACCATCGCCGGCCTGCGGGTGAGCGGGGACGCCCTAGCCCGGCCCATACAGATACCGAAGGTCACTGTGGAACCGGCGCCCGGACTGCCTCCGGCCCTGGTCGCCGCCGTTTCCCTTCCTGAGGGCGCTCCCGCCCCGCTCAATTTCACTGCCCAGCTCTCCATGGATTCCTACCTGGTCGGAATCCGTGGCGGCGCCGCATGGCCGCGCTTGAAGGAATTGGCCCATGTCGTGGGCATCGCTCATGCTTCCGATCTGGAGAACCTAGACGGGCCGCCCGCGACCCTCGATCTCACCGCCAGCGGGCCATGGCTGCCTGCGCCGGCTCCGTTAAACCAGGACGTCTCCTCTGTCTCCCTGTCCGCCGCTCCGCCGCTGCCGGGCGGCACTTCCGATCATGTCAATGGCTCGATCAGTCTCCATGCCGCCACCTGGAAAGCGGAATTCCTCGCTAATTCCGTGGACATCGCCAACGCCACGTTGCGATTCGACGAAAACGGCGCCCGTTGGGATCCGATCGTGTTCACCTATGGCCTCGTAAACGGGACCGCGACTCTGACCGTTCAGGGTACCTGCGCCGCGCCGGAGAAATGTACGCCCAAATTCACCATCAACTTCGGTTCGCTCGACGCCGCCGCATTGCAGGCGGCGATCCTCGGCGCGCGAAAGCCCGGCACTCTGCTCTCCAGCCTCCTGTCGCGGCTGCGTCCCGCCTCCGCCCCCGGATGGCCGGAACTGGACGGCAGTGTCATCGCGCACACCCTTGTTCTTGGCCCCGTTACGCTCAATGACGTGAATGCTGCCATCCGCGTTCAATCCGATCGCACCGATATCGAATCGCTCGACGCCGGCCTGTTGGGCGGACGCATCCATGCCAGGGGAAGTGTTGTTCCCGGCGACAAGCCCGACTACAAATTCGATGGGAAGTTTGATCAATTGGCCGCGGTTGAGATGGGAAGCCTCCTGGGCATGACCTGGACAGGAAATGCGCTCGACGGCACGGGCCAGGTGGAACTGACAGGGTTTACCGATAAAGACCTGGCGAACTCTGCGAAAGGTGTTCTGCATTTCGATTGGCGGCGGGGATCCATTGCCGACAATGGCGAGATGGAGACGCCGCCCGCACTGGTGAAGTTCGACCGATGGACGGCCGCGGCCGAGATCGCCAACGGTGCGATCACCCTGAAAGAAAACCATGTTCTGCACGGAACAAGAAAACTCGCGGTGGAAGGCACGGCGACATTTGGCGATCCGCCCCGGGTCACGTTCGGCAAAGCGCCAGACGCAAGCGCGGCCGCCGCGCAGCCGAGACAGTAAGCCAGCTGCTGCGGCCGCAGAAAAAGTTAGCCTATTACAAGCGGGTGTGTTGGGGCTCGTCGGAATCTCGCGTTTCTCCATCTCGGAAGCACAATCGGGTTTCCGCGACAATTGACGAATCCCGCCGCAAGCGGAGACAATAAGAAAAGTTGCATTTCCTGCAGCAAGTGGGCCTGTGGCGCAGTTTGGGAGCGCGCTTCCATGGCATGGAAGAGGTCGTCGGTTCGATCCCGACCAGGTCCACCAAATCCCATCAACAATTTAGCGGATTAATGAAGGTTAGCTTCTCACCTTCCAACCCAAGTTCCAACCCAACCAGGACTTATTCTGGCGGTGAATTTAGGTGAGTTTTCGCGTTTCCCTTCGGTTCTGTCTCGAAATCGAAGTCGAATGCCCCGGCAGCGGAGGTGGCGCAAAGTGGATATCCCATTCTGCTGGTTCATGGCGTAGCCGCCGTTCGCGCTTGGGACGCGCATGCGAGTCCCGTTTCTCTGGTCGTCTTTTCATTGTTTTCTCCAAAGGAAAGGGCGGCACATGGCCGCCCTGCGTCTGAATACTGGCCCAAGCAGCTATTCCTCCCAAAGGGGGAGGTTTCTGTCGAGATCCTCTGTAAGTTATTGATT
>CAVSTL010000012.1:0-396733 GCA_963730805.1 uncultured Acidobacteriota bacterium
TGATCGGACTCAGCGCCTTCGCCGGTTTGCGAATCGTCGTGTCCACAGTCCGGATAGTTGGCTTTGCGCAGGAAGAGTTGATAGTCCGAATCATCTTTGAGAGGTTCAAGGATCGGATCACAAGGGAATCCGAGGCTCCAGAATGATCCTTCCGTATATGCCTGGTCTAGCCACTGAACTGCGTTTTTCCAATCCTTCATCCCGATCAGGATGAGCGCGATCGCGTAAGGTTCACCATGATGCCCACGCTTCCTCAGCTGCATGATCGAAGTAAGAGTCTCACTGGCCTTTTGAGTTTGGCCATTCGCGGCATAAGCAAATCCCATCGCACCTTGCAGCGTATCGTTGCGAGGGGAATCGGCAGCCAGCGTCTCGATTCGACGTATGCAGACAGGAGGTTTTTCTGCTTGGATAGCGGCAAGGGCTTCTAGCGTATCGAAGGCGAGCCCGAAGTAGCCGCTCGCCCGGGCCTCCTCAATCTGGTCGAGCGCACTCGTATAATTGCGCCCCAGATACTCGCTCCAGCAGAACCCGGCTTTTAGTGGTGTGCTCAAAAGGTCGCTCTGGGTACTTGCCTCAAACAGCTCTAAACTCTTTTTCGGGCATCCTTCGGCGACGTACAGGAAAGCCCGGCCAATCAAGGTGCGGGTCGTTGGAGGATGACGCCGCAAAGCGTCATCAAAGCCGCGGGCGGCTCCTCGCCAGTCCCGGTCCAGCAGCATCTTGAGCCACGCGGAAGCACACAATACCTCCGGCGAATCCGGATCAATTTCCAAGGCTCGATTCAGAGCAGCCTTGATCAGAGGATAGGCCACCTGTGGACAAAGACCGCCCCATAGTACCTCGGCGATGAGGGCATGAGCGAACCCTGCAAATGCCTCGACGTTGAAAGGATCCAGATCGACAGCCTTCCGGAAGATCTGCGCGATCGTACGCATATTCGTATCGGAGAGAGTTGCGCGCATCTGTTCGGCGATAGCAAGCAGATCGGCCGAGCGCACCCTATCCGACGAAGAGACAAGGGAAGGGTTGGGCGTTCCTCTGTATTTGATGGGGTCGATGGATCGTAGGGCGTGGCTCTGTGACGTTCCTTCCAGGGTATCGGCGAGCTCGGCTTTCACCAGTTGACCGCGGCCTCCGAGCCATTGATCCAACTCCAGGGGAAAAGCGAAAACAGAGCCCTTTTCGCCCGCCACGTGGTGAATCGGAAGGCCATATTCGCGACTCCATCGCTGAACTGTGCGGCAACTGCGATTCAGATATGCCGCAACCGATTTCCAGGAATCCAGCCTTATCTGGGAAGGGGATTCTTCTTTCGCTTTTGTGCTCACATTCTCCGCCTCTCAAAAACCAAAGCGAGGTGCTCATATTTCCCGTGATCTGTGTGGCCGCCACTCTCTCGCAATAGCAGCAATTGTCGGGATCCGTTTTTCCTCCGGAATGCCTCACTTGGTGTGAATACCATGCCTTGCGCAATTACATTAACTCAGCCAATGGGCCACATTTCACGCCCGGACCTGCCCGGGCTAGTCCCAAAAAGACTTTGTTGGTGTCATTGTGGGAGCTGCAATTCAGCCCCGAGGTCACGTGGCCGACTAGAGTCTCTTGGAATTCACGGATTTGACGCATTTTGGCGCGATCTGGCATAGATTGGCGGTTGCCGGGTTCGCTATTCCACCTACAATTGGCTCCGGTTCGAATGTGCAAGTGCAAAACCTTCCCCCAGATAGTTTGCCTTTTTGAAAGGCTATGAAAATTGACGTACAAGCTCGCCGGGATATTACACCCTCAAATTGCCAAGAGATAGCATAATCCGAAATCTTCAAATGGCTGTATCGGCTCCGGACGAACCCCTCTCGCGCCGAAGGCCTATAAGGAGTTCGCGATCACAAAGTAGGCCTTTTTGCGGCAAGGAGAGGACCTAAAACAACAGCCCTGCAAATCTTTTCCAATGCTCTCGCCCTAAGCACGAAGAACGTCATTGCTCGATGCACATCTGCGTGAAAGCGCAGGGGTCATTCCGCGGCTGGAAACCTTTAAGCAAGCGTAAACAGAGTGGGGCGCAGACTGTGGCACATCGTATTGGAAGAGACATACTCGGTGGACTGGCAAATCAGAAAGCTGAAGGCGGACGCAAACTGCTGCTAGCCACTAAGAGAGTTGGGGCATCGATCCTCCTGCCCAAAAGCGAAACGCATAAACGCCCTGATGATGGCGGTGGGTTTGAACCGGTATTCGAAAGACGGCTGTTCGAAAGAATCGTCGCATGGGAGAGGAACCAACTCTCGCAATTCGAGACATTGAAGCTCTTCCAGGAACTGGTCGCGTGCGGTCTGGCGTGGAAGTCCACGGGCGCTGTCAGCAGAACGGCATCGCGGTTCATTCAAGAAGGGCGGATAAAACCCTAAATCAAATTTGATTAGCTCACCTTCCCCGTTCCCCCAAAAATGTCTTTGTGCCGGACGAATGAGAGACGCGACTCTCCCATCAACATGCCGCGATCTTGTAAACAACAACGTTACTGAAAGCTCGATTGTGCTTCTTGGAGAGGCTTATATGCAGACTATTCCGTGGCATGTTCTTCACGTGGTTTCAAACCATGAACGACGGGTGGTACAACATCTCGCTGTACGCTCCGTGGAACACTACCTTCCGCTTTACACGGAGCGGGTCAGGTGGACTGACCGAACTGTGGTCGCCGAACGGCCCCTGTTTGCGGGCTACGTATTTGCTCATCTGTCACCCGAGAACCGGCGTGCTGTCAATTCCATTCCCCGCATACTTCGTATCTTCGGAGACGCAGAGAGGGATACGGTAAGTTCCGAAGAACTCGAGAAGATAAGGGTGGGACTGCAGACTGGAGTGATTCTGCGGCCGCATATCTCTGTTGCAGTGGGAACTCGAGTCCGAGTGCGAACCGGAGTATTTGCTGGAGTTGAAGGCCTTGTGACGGAACTTCGTCAACAATGCAAGGTCATCATTACGCTCTCAGGGATTCACCAGTGCTTTTCACTCGAAGTTCCCCTGGAAGATATAACGATCATGACCCAAAACGTGCCTAAGCCAGAGCCCAAGCCTATCCCACCATACCGATATCCACGTGCAGCTAAGGTCAAGTTGCAGGAACGGCCTGCAATTACTTCCTCGGGGTCGGCGTGCCTTGACGGCGATTGAACTATGAGGACCCCTGTATCTTGAGATGCCCGAAATGTCACAACAACAATACGCTGAAACGATGTGAGCGTAAGGGTTTTCTTCAACTCAGGGTGCTTCCGAAGTTCGGTTTCTATCCATGGAGGTGCGTCGCCTGCCTGTATACCAGCATCCACAGGCGACGAAATTATCTTAAAGGATCGCAGCAATCATGATTGAGCTGATTCAGTCCAGCCCAAGAAAGAAACTCCGCAGGTTATTGACTGGCGGGGGTTGATCCCTGCGTCACGTCGTTAATCGCCCATCCGACAACTGCCCCGGCTGCCGCGATACTGCCGACGATCACGAAGCTAGGCCCGTTCGCAATTCCCTCACCCGCAACGGGCACAATCTTCCTATCTCGAGACAATAATCACTGCAATGGCACCGCCTACAGGCGTGGCGCGGGGGTCGATGGTTCCTGTAATCGTGGCTTCCCGTCCCTCGGACCAGAAAAAGCCTTTGCCTTTAAGTTCATATTTATTGTTGCTTAGCGTCTGCAAAATGAAATAGTGCCCGTCATTCTTGTATATCTGGCCTTCGACCGTGATTTTGCCCCCATTTGTTTCGGGCTGCATCGCGAAGGACATCGCCCGTCCCGAAGTCAGGTGGGCCAACACAAGGCCGCGGCCATCGGTGATTTGAAATCCGCCCGCGAGAGCGGCAACGTCGACGGTCTTCAGCCCCGTCATTGAAACCACGGCGCGGGAATTCGGTTCGCTCGCAGTTACGTGGAGCCCTTTCGCTTCGACCGAGAAAGAACTCGATGGCGCAAACTCGCTGGCTCCCTGTTCCAATACAATTCGGTCGCCATGGAGGGTGCCGCGCGATCCAATGCCCAACTTGATCTCGATACCTCCGCTCAAACGCAAAGCCGCCGTCGCCTGGCCGGTTTCGACCACCGTGCCATCGAAGAGTGTGGCATTGCCGTTAACGGTATAGCCATCGATGCGTATATCGCCCCTCGCACTTGCAGTACCAATCGCGCTCGATCCGGCCACGGCATAGGAACACGTTAAAAGCATTATTGAGATCACGGACAGTTTTGCGATCATCAGGGGCCTCCGCATAGGGGTCGGGCGATAAACACCGATCAACCTTCTTGTATACGCCAAGCGGAAGAGATTGGCAAGTCAATCTCTTTAATTTCAATGGGTTACGTTAGACATATGTCATACATTGGCTGGAAGGAATGCTTTCGCACACCCAAGTCGAATCAGATCAGATTCTTGCGTCGCAGGGTACGTCCGGATCGGGGAAGCAGGCTTCCATGCGAAAGCACTATCCTGTTGAGCAACTCAACATGCTAGGCTTTGTAACCGTGATACCTCTTGCCGGTCGAACGATTGGGATCGCGGTTCGCATCGCCGTCGCGAGCCTCTGTTGCTTCGCGATCTTCTGTTGTTGGAGGCTGGCACGGGCCGACTATCTGTTCCGAAAGGACACGGCCGAATCGGTTCGCTCCGCAATCGGGCTGGTGCCGGACGCATGGGAATATTATCTGCGCCTGTCGCAATTGGATCCGGCCGATGCAAGGAAACTGCTTGAATCGGCGGTGCGTCTGGACGTTTACAATGCCCAGGTTGATATCGAATTGGGACTGCGCTATGAGGCTGATGGGCAATACGACGATGCTGAAAAACTGTTGCTCGCGGCGTTTGATGTCGACCACACGTATCTACCCCGCTGGAGTCTGGCTAACTTCTATTTTCGTCGTGAGGATGTGCCCGCGTTCTGGACCTGGGCCCGAAGCGCTGCCCAGATGCCTTCTGAAGACATCGGTCCGCTGTTTGAACTGTGCTGGCGAGAGTCGCCCGATCCAGAACACATCACCCAGGAAATCCTTAACGATAATCCCCAGGTGATCCGGCAGTACCTCAGTTTTCTGCTCAGGAAACAGCAGCTCCCGGCCGTTGCCTCGATTGCTCCGCGGCTCATCCGATTCGGTGCTGCCGATACCGATGGTCCATTCCTTTTCTCCACAGTCAACCAACTCGTTGCTGCCGGGAACGGGAATTCGGCCAGCGCTCTATGGCGCCTGATGGTCGATCACCATTGGGTCGTCGCCGACGCAACGATTCCCAATAACGGCAAGTTTGCCCGCGAACCCTTGCCGGTAAGTTTCGATTGGTCTCTTCCATCCTATGCCGGCCTGCATTCCTGGCCGGGCCCGTCGGGGTTGGAAACGGAGTTCGCAGGCGGGGAACCAGAGAACTGCGTCATCGCTGAGCAAACGTTGATCCTCATGCCCGGCAGTTACCTGTTGGAATACTCATTTCGGACGACGGACATTCCTCCAAACACGGGCATACACTGGCAGATTGCTGTTGGCAATTCAGACAACCCGCTTGCAACTTCAACGGACTTATCGAGCGAGACGATGATGCAGGGAAAACTCGGATTCTCCGTTCCTCCTGATCTCACGCAACTTCGTCTCCGCCTTATATATCAGAGGGCCCTTGGTACACCACGAATCTCGGGAATGCTCGTGATACCATCGGTTGAAATCACGGCTCTTCCACCGTCATGACTTGTCCCAAGTGCGGTAGTTCCGAAATTCGGCTGTCTCGTCACGCGCATTCAATGGATGCGCTTCATCGCATCGGGGGAGAACAACCGTATCGTTGCCGCAAATGCCGGCATCGGTTCTTTTCTTCAGAAGTCCTGGTTCCCAGCGGTATAGAGCCGGTTCAGATCAGCGCACGCCGGTCGAAATACGCACCGATCATCCTGGCTTAAGAGTTCCAGAAATCGCAAACGGCTGGCGCGCGGGTTGATTGCGCTTGCTATTTTTGTCGTCATGTTCGTGATATTTTGGCTCTTCCTGCGCTACCTCACCACCGAACGAACTCCTGCGACGGACTCCAGCGCCGTGCCTTTGTTTTTCAGATCTCCGCATGTTGGTTCGACCTTGGTCTGATTGGAAAGTGAAGTACCTTTGCTTCAGTAAGCGGTAAGCAAGCGATTACTGGGTCGAGGCACTGTCGCTTTGCGGGACACTATGTTTCAGGCCAAGCCTCATGTCAGACTTCCTCGCCATATACAGAATCCCCAAGATAGCAAAGATCCAGCCCGAGACCCCCGGGCGCGGAAAGGGATAATCCACGCACGCGTGCAGCATCACTGCAAGCAGGCCAAGACCCCATGGGTGCCGAACTGCCGTGGGAATAGCCACGACGCATGGAATCAGCACCAACAGCAGAAACGGCACGCCGCCGTCGGCGGCAAACTCTGCCCAGTCGTTATGGGTATGGTTAGCGTAAAAAGGAAAGTCCTTGATCGCATAGCGCTGATAGACTTCGGGAAATGTCCCCAGCCCATATCCTGTCAAGGGCCTGTGTTTCGCCATATCGATGGCCGAAGTGATGAACTCCCGGCGCACAAGATAGGGATCATTGACCTTGAAGCGGTCCCATACCCGTTCCCAGCCCACGACGAGAGTGAATACCCCCGCCAATATGGGAACTGCAATCAGGACGGTCGTCGTTGATCGGGACCGGAGGCCTGTTATTGGATTCCGCAATTTCATCAGGCCGATTGCCAGAATTGCGAGTAACTCGGCTGTGCAAAGAGCCGCACCCGCGCGCGAGGCGACCGCGATAACCGAAGCGTAGAGAATGCCTCCGGCGATCCCATACCACCACGAACGCCAACCTTCGCGCAACGCCCGCCAGAGCGCGATCGGAAGAGCCAACTCTGCAAACTGGGCATAGTTATTGTAAGAACGGAAAGTTGCAAAAACCTCCGGGAGGTCTGTCGGAAACATCCACAGAACTCGTCCTTCGGAAGTGAACAGCTGAGTAAGGCAAAGGACCGCCATCGCAGTGGCGAAGCACAAAAACGCGCTTAGAAAAGCGCGGCGGCCCGCACTATTCCGAGCGACGGTCTGACTCAAAAAAAAGACACCGGCGAGGGAACCCCAGCGCAGAGCCGCTTCACGCGTTTCAATGCTCGACGCCGTGGTATGCGCGAGGATCTGGACAACTCCCCACAGAGGAATTAGATAGACGAGCCATGGCGCCCAGCCACTGGCCAGGGGTTCGGTCGGCCGGCGAATGCCCCACAGCAAGTATGCGGCGACAAGGCCGTAAACCCCAATCTGAAACGACTGAATCGCCCATGCTTGCCGTACAAAGATTGTCGACGTAGCGAAGACCAGCAGCAATACGAGCAATGCACCGGCTAGCAGGTGAACCCGCCGGTCTTCTGTGCCGGCATCGCTGGTTGGTCCGGCATCGGCGCGAATATCCGTGATCGACAATGCCCCATTCTACCCCTCATCACCAACTTGGCAACGGGCACTGCCGAAGGCGATTTGTTCCGTGCAACCCTTCGCACGAAACTATTCTTCTCCGTTCGTAGGAACGCGGATGGGCAGCCGCCAAATTCTTGGTCGCGGTGAATTTGTCTGGTCCGTGCCGCAACCGCCCCTTCAACCAGCACTGACGTCCGGCCGGGATGAGGATCTATTAATGCCTAAGATACTGTCGAAACCTCAGTTAAGCGTCAATAAGCGTCGCTTCAGGTCGATGACCCCTACAGCCGCGAACTCACAGTGGCTGGGGGGAAAGTATGAGGAAGATCGAATGCATGGCGCTCGCGATTGCGCTTGCCGGATCAACATGTTCAGCGCAGGAGAATCCCATTCCGTTTAAACAAATCCAAACTGATGCTGGACTGATGACTCATGCAGTGCCCGCGACCGAGAATGAAAATCTCTCCAGTTCCGCCCCTGTTCCATCTACATCCGCCTCAGGTGTCGTGAACTCCGCACCCGCTCCTTCGGTAGCTCGTCCTGTCCTCAACAAGACCTACTTCCTCCTCAACGGATTGCATCTCGGTCTGGCGGTCGCAGATGTGGAAATGACCCAGCATTGCATCGCGGATCACCGCTGCAAGGAGGGCAATCCCATGATGCCTTCGTCGCAAGCGGGCCAGATCAGCGTCAGCGTAGGGATATTCGCATATGCCGCCGGCACCAGCTTCTGGCTCAAGAAGCACAAATCGAAATTGTGGTGGGCTCCACCGACAGTCGGTGTGGTGGCGCATGCCATCGGATTCACCAGTGGATTGAGGTACCGGTGAGTGACGAACACAACATGGATGCAGCGTCGGTTGGCCTTCCAAAATTGTCGAAGTCTGCCCCCGGATGATGCCGCCAGCGCTGCATGTGCCCGCCAGTCTACGAAAACCCAATCCCCCGACACGAACGTTGTCGTTTGTCGCGTCACGTTCCACTCAAGAAGCGATGCGCTCGGGATGATCCATTCGCGCAAACCGTTCCAATTCCGGTAACGGAATCAGGACCCGGCCACCAATGCGCCTGAATTTCAATTGCCTGTTTGCCAGCAGGTAATCGACTGAGCGAACGCTCAGGGACAATCTCACCGCAGCCTCTTCGCGCCCGACCAGCAGTTTCGCATGAGGAGGCACAGCCACCTTCGCCAGAGGCTTCCTTTTCCCTTGTCGCGGCCCAGCGGCTTTTGTTTCCGGGATCTCGACGTTCTCGGTCGTAACCATCTTCTGCTTGGAACGCCGGGTTCGAGGAGAAACGGCAGGGTCGGCCTTCGTTTCAATTGTCGAGTACCCGTCCTCTGTGGGATAGGGCAATGAGAATTGTGCAAGGTCCGCGGATTGGAGGAGGCGGGGTTGGGTAGGAGAAGAAGGACGCAAAGGGCACCTCGTCAATCTTGCATGGCTTGACAATAACGCAGGTGTAGACATACTGTCAATTTGTAAATCTACACTGCTGTCCACGGGGAGGCTCATGGCCGAGAAGACAGCTCCAAAACACGATTCTGTCCCTACGTCGCAGCAGCAGGTCCTCTCGATCCGGGTCACGGAGGCGCTTCGGTACAGGCTTGAACACCTGAAGAAGGTGCATTTCCTCAAGACCGGAGAGAGCATGTCGACCTCGGAAGTCGCGAAGCAGCTACTGGAATCGGCCGAAGATGACCGGCTCGAGTTCGTCAAGCTGCTCGCCGATCCCATGAAGTCGCTGCTCAACGCGCGCCGGAAGGCAGAGGCGAAGCTCCCGCTTTCCCAGACCGAATGGATGGTGGTGGCCTACTACTGTCATCAGGGCGCGGAAGCATTTTCGGACAGCATTCCGAACCAGATATCGAGCGAGTCTCTGGCCGGGATTCTTGAGGCATTTCTTGCGGTTTACGGATTGCAGAATGCCAAGCGCACGCCCAGGGACCCTCTGTACCTCACCAATCTCCCTCCGGATGAAGGCAGCGCAAACAAGAATGCGCGCGAAATCGGATGTGAGGACGTCCGCCGGGTCGTAAAGAAGACAATTCAGGCGCTGAGGAGTGGGTCGGCACAACCATGGAAGCCGATTCTCTCGGCGCGGAATCTCTTCTTTGTCCTCGATGAGACGGAGTTGCCGAACATTCAAAGGCTGAACGAAGCGCTCTTGCCGTACTGGCCGATCCTGTGGCGAGTGTGCGCCCGAGGGCACTACTTCCAGCAGGGGAAACCGCTCGTCATCGCGACCGCCGAAGAAGACGGCTATGACCCGTTTATCGATCCACAACTGCCGGCCTTCGAGGAGGGCGAGTGCAGCATCTTCCTGCCCCGCGGGAGGAATGGAGACTTCGCCCTCTGTCTCAATCTTCCCGGCAAATTGTCGCCCATGTATCCCATCAGTGACTTCGTGATGATCTGCGAGTTCCGGGCGATGCTGGAGCAGTTCGATTGTGAACGGGAGCAGTCGTTCTGGCGCGGGTTCTACTTCCTGGCGTACACGGGAAAGTCGGAGAGTGGCGAGATCGTCGTGACGTTCCGAGCCAACGAGAACGGAATCACATTTCACCTGGAGAGCGGCGCGTGGAAGGCATTTCGCAATTTACTTCGCCGCGCATGGGAGCACCCGGAGGTGCGCCGGCTCTGGGATGGTGAAGTGCTCCGGTACGGCGAGTTTTAAGAACGGCGCTGCTGGCGCAGCGGAAGTAAGTGGACACGTCACCCCCAGTTAGGGAACTGCGAAGCGCTCCAGGAGCGGGGTGACGTTTACCGATGTTAACTTCCGCCGCGCCATCGGGTTAAGGTTTTTTCGTGTTCGGACATAGTCGGATGTTTACGTTCGTAGACGAAAAAGCGCCGCAGCGCGCCCGCGGCGTAAACACGTTGAAGCGAAAGGGGCTTCGCGGGAGTTGCATGAATCGGCGCTGCACGGCCAAAGGCACACGTCAGAAAGGGAAGGTTCCCCATGAACGACTCCCAGACGACGACTGAGCAAGCGAAGAAGCCGTCCTCCGTCATCGAAAGCAAGCCTGGCTTTCGCACCAAGACCATCGCGACGCGGCTGACTCCAGACGAACTCGCCGAGGTCGAATCGGTTGCCGAACTTACCGGGAAGCCACTTTCTGAATGGCTGCGTGAAACGGCATTGACCGCCGCTCGCGAGCGGCGCGCCGACCCGATGGAATTGCTGCTTGCCGAGCTTTGGGCTGTGCGCTATGCGCTCGTAAGCCTGTCCCACGCCGGCGCGCAGGCTGCGGCGGAAGGCAAAGCATTGCTGCCCGAATCGGTCCTCAATATTCGCGACCGAGCCGATGCCAGAAAGGCGGAGCAGGCTCGCAGACTACTCGCAGAATTCCGCGCTTCCGGATCCGTAAACCGGGGAGATCTCCGATGAGTTTTGTACGGATTCCAAGATACATCTGGTGGCTCGCAGCCCTTGCGGTGCTGATCTTCGGCGGCTCCTTCTGCGTTTGGTTGAAGCTGGTCTGGACACCGGTACAACGCTATTACTTGGGACCATATTTGCGATGCTCGTGGCCGGGAACTGTTCCGTCTTCGTCGATCGAAATCCAATGGCTTTTCAAAACCGCTCCGGGATCAAAGCCAGAGCTTGCATCGGGAGAGGATGCCGTTGCATCTTCCTCGGAATCCGGTGATCCACTCGGAATGAAACTCTCGCCGGAAGCCCGACAATCGGGCTGGACCGGCCTCGTCCAAGGGGCGGCGGAACACCTTCCGGTCGCCGCCCTCAAGCCGCGCCTCGAAGATCTGATCTTCGATGGTCAGAGTCTCTGGCTGATGCTTTTCTGGCCTTGCTTCTGTGGATTTCTCTTGTTCTATTTCGCGTTGTTTGGGGTGAGTTGGCTGGAAGATTGGCTTCCCGACGCGCCGTGGAGAGTGTCGCGATTCCCCTGGGAGGAGCCTGCGCCGAGTCTCCTCCAGAGGTGGGTCAAACGAGCGAGAGCACGTCGGGCTCGACTGTCGGAATTCTGTTTGCGTTGGACGCGAAGCGTACGGCAAACAAGCGCTGTCTCCGCACAGCCTGCCAAAGTAATTAGGCCGCTAGCACCTACACCGGCACGCGAATTCTTGAACCTCGGCGCTAAACCGGAAACACCCATCAAGGGTTTTTTATGGACAGAAAAGGATGAGATCGAGTGAAAGGAAGGGGCGGCGCTAATACGCCTCTCGGAATAACAATCCCAGGTCCCAGTCGTCGCGCGGGGCCAGTAGGAGCACTCTCCATGCTCACGATGTCGAAACCGCTCTCGGCCAACCAGGCCCGTACCTACCACGCGAAGGAATTCGCTTCCGAGCAGCAGAATTACTGGAGCCGCGACCAACGCGGTCACACCGAATGGCAAGGCCAGCTCGCCCGGCATTGGAATCTCGCCGGAAAAGTTGAAGCTGAGCAGTTCGCCCGGCTGTCAGAAGGCCAGCATCCCCGGACCGGGGCGCAGCTCGTCCGGCACCAGGTTTCGAGAAGCTATGAAGGCAAGAACGGCAGAGAAGTCACCAGCGTTGACCACCGCGCCGGTTGGGACGCCACGTTCTCCGCGCCGAAGTCCGTATCGATTACCGCGCTTGTGGGCGGTGACGACCGGATTCGACTGGCCCACAGGGAGAGCGCGCGAGTGGCCCTGGCGGAATTGGAGCGGTTCACGCAGGCACGCCTGGGGAACGTTCACGCGCCGGAAACAACAGGCAAGTTTATCGCTGCGACCTTCGAGCATGACACCGCCCGCCCCGTTGACGGTTACGCGGCGCCGCAGTTGCATACCCACGCTGTCATCTTCAATGTCACGGAGCGCGAGAACGGACAGACGCGCGCCTTGCAGCCGCACGAGATCTTCGTCTCGCAGCGATACGTCACCGCGGTGTACCGATCCGAACTCGCGTCGCGCCTTGAAAATCTCGGGTATGAGATCGAACGCGGAAAGCACGGGCAGCCGGAAATCAGGGGATACACAAAGGAGTATCTGGACGCATCCAGCCCGCGCCGGGAACAGATCAAGGACCATCTGCGCGAGCAGGGAATCGACGGAGCGGCGGCCGCGCAGATCGCGGCTCATCATACCCGCGACAAGAAGGAGTTGCTGCCGCAGGACGAAGTGTTGCGCCGGCACCGTGAACTGGCTGCCCAATATGGGCACCAGGCCGATCGCGTTGTGGCCCAGGCGCGGGCGCACGGGCAACGTCAGATGCGGGAACCGGAGACGAACGCGCAACGGGCCGTGACCTGGGCGCGGGCTCATGTCTTTGAGAGATCGGCTGTGCAGAACAGTCGGACGATCCTTGAAACCGCCCTTGCACGTGGCATGGGAGAAACCACGCATGCCGCCATTCAACGTGAGTTCGAGCGTCGGGTGCGGACGGGCGAATTCCGTGAAGTTGCACAGCGCGGCACAGACTTGCAGTTCACAACCGATGAGATGATTCGGCTGGAACGGGAAACCATTGCCAGGATGCAAGAAGGCAACCGGCGCGGCTTTGGAGATTCCTCCCTGGTCTCTTCCCAGGTGCGGATCCGGGTCGAAGATCGGCACCCGGAACTCAGTATCGGCCAACGGCGCGTCGTCGACGACATCCTTGGTTCGCGTGAGAAGATCGTTGGCTTGGACGGTGTTGCCGGCGCC
The DNA here is from genome assembly GCA_963730805.1 of uncultured Acidobacteriota bacterium. Taxonomy (GTDB): domain Bacteria; phylum Acidobacteriota; class Terriglobia; order Terriglobales; family Acidobacteriaceae; genus Telmatobacter. Next base: position 13,080 of record CAVSTL010000012.1, read on the forward strand.
GGAAAAACCACGGCCCTCTCCGTGGTTCGCGAAGCCGCAGTGGCGGAGGGATACCATGTCGAAGGTTTCGCGCCCACATCCCGCGCGGCCCAAAAGCTCGCAGAGGCTGGTATGGAAACGTCCACGCTTCAGAGGCATCTGGCACGCGGTGAGCAGCCCAGCACAGGTGAGAAGCGCTTGTACGTCATCGACGAATCTTCACTGGCATCCACCCGGCAATTGCACGAATTCGTGAATCGCATGCATCCGAATGACCGCGTGTTATTGGTCGGCGACCGCAGGCAGCACGAATCTGTAGAAGCCGGGCGGCCCTTTGCGCAGCTTCAGGATGCGGGAATGGTGACATTCAGGCTCCATGACGTCGTCCGGCAAAAGGATCCCGAATTGAAACAGGTCGTCGAGCAGCTTGCGCGCGGCGAAGTCCGCCAAGCCGTCCAAAGCCTTGAGCGCCAGGGTCGAGTCCAGCAGATTGCCGATCCAAGCGAACGCATCGCCGCGATTGCCAGCACTTACGCGAGTTCGCCAGAAAGTACCCTGATCGTCTCACCAGATAACCGCTCCCGCATTGTCATCAATGAGCGCATTCATGCGGAACTGCAACACCGCGGCATGGTCAGTCACCGGAGACCACCAGTTCCGAACGCTCGTGCCGCGACAGGAACTCACCGGCGCCGATCGCACCTGGGCAGATCGGTACGAAGTGGGCGATGTGCTGCGTTATTCGCGAGCATCGAAGGAAACCGGCATCGGCAAGGGCGCGTATGCCACTGTGAAATCTGTCGATGCCGCCGCCAATCGACTCACGGTCCAACTTCAGGATGGAACGGATCGCACGTACGATCCGCGCCGGCAACAGGGCGTTTCCGTTTTCCGAGAGGAGAAGCGAAACTTCTCCGAGGGCGATCGCATTCAGTTCACGGCTCCCAACAATGATTTCAGGGTTGCGAACCGCGAGTTAGGCACAATCGAGCGAATCGGCGACGACGGAAGTGTGCGCTTAAGAATGGACAATGGTCGCTCCGCCGAACTCAATCCGAACAGCCCCATCCATCTCGATTATGGGTACGCGGTGACCAGTCATTCGAGCCAAGGCCAAACCGCCGACCGAGTGCTGATCCACGTGGACACAGAACTCGGTGCGAAAGACCTCCTCAACAGCCGCATGGCCTACGTCGCCGTCTCACGGGGCGCACACGACGCGCAGATTTTCACCAATGACGCCTCTGCACTCGGTCGAGAACTGAGTCGCGATGTGTCTCACTCTGCGGCCATCCAGCAAATCTCCGTGTCACAACCCATCGAGCACAAGCCCACCCACGCACACGAACTTGGAATTGGATTCGGTATCGGGATGTAACGGTAGCTAAAATGACATTCCTCGCATTGCAGGAGCGTAGCCGAGGCCCGGCCATAGTCAAGGCCGTTCGACGGGGCGAACGCCGCTTCGCGGTCAAGAGCCTTGACTCCGGCCTTGAAGCCTCGGCTGATGATTCCAGCCATCCGGGAATGTCAGTAGGTTTCTCCGCCGTTCGAAGTACTCCTCGGTACATGACCGAGAGCGCGGAGCGTCGATAATTACGCATGATGCGGGTGAGATTCACTCCCTTCCGGAAGCCATGAACGCTTCTAAAATCAAGCAATCCTTTCAAAATAAAGTAGTTGTACCTCAAATTGCGCGTTTACGATCTTTTTCGAAATTGCACTGAATCGGTTCCTTTTGACGATTTTTACGAGATTGGATAGTACGAGTGGATAGCAAGCTCCCCGCTCTCCTTATGTCTTCAAAAGTATGATAAAGTATGCAAACTAGGAGGGCTCATGGGAGCTATCGAACGCTTGACGATTACGCTTCCGGCCGAAATGGCGGGCCTCGTCAAGGGGGCCGTCGATGAAGGGGAATATGCTTCTACGAGCGAAGTGATTCGGGAAGCGCTGCGCGATTGGAAGCTGAAGCGCGAACTGCGCCTGCGTCAACTTGCCGAATTGAAAGCCGACATTGACCGTGGCCTGTCTGACGTCGCGGAAGGACGCCTCGCGACTTTTGACGTCGAACGCATCATCGCGCGCGGGAGGAGACTATTAGCAGATCGCTCAAACTCCGTCTCACGGAAACGGCGGAAGCAGACCTAGCGGAAATCTGGAGCTACCTGGCCGAAGAGGCGTCGGAATCGATTGCAACCGAATTTGTCTCCGATATCGAGGCTCGGTTCAGTCAGCCCTCAAGATTTCCTCTCTCGGGTGCCCCTCGATTTCATCTGGCTGCCGATTTGCGAGTGATCTTTTACGAGAAATACGCAATCTATTACCTCCCGCGTCCCGACGAAATCGTCATTGTCCGCGTCGTGCACGGCTCACGCGATATTGCATCCATTGCAGAGGAAGGTGGATTCGCAATTTGATTTGATTCGAGTACGGGTCGAATCGCCCCCAATGCCTGAATGATCACTACGGTTTTGCCGAAAGCGAATCATGCACAATGCTGGGTTTTAAGGATGTGTGCACGTATGTGCACAAGGGTGAAGTCCACATTCATGTCGAGGACACTATGCCTGTCACGGATGTGGCATAATGTCCATGGAGGTCTTTCCGATGGCGTCTCCTCAAATGTTCGAGATGATCGGCATTGCCCCTCGGTCGGACTTCGACCTCGCGCGGATCACCGAGGAAGGCATTTCAACCGACAGTCTATCGGCGCTCAAGGATCGCGGCTTAACGTTCTCGGAAATCTCAGAGATCATCATTTCTCCGCGAACCCTGAAACACCGAAAAGCGCGTCGAGAGCCACTGTCTCACGAAGAAACCGACAGAGTGGTGCGAGTTGCGAGAATTCTGTCTCTCGCTGAGGACGTATTTGCTTCCCGAGAAAAGGCGCTGATGTGGCTGCGCATGCCGGACGAACGGCTTGAGGAACGGCCGCCTCTGAAGATGTTAACCACTGAATCAGGTGGCCGCCTGGTCGAGAACATGCTTTGGCAGATCGACGAGGGAATCTATACGTGAAGTCTCTGTGGCGCGTCAGCAACCACTGTGATCTAAGCGGGTTGGGTGGTGAGAAGGCTGACGGACGCTGGCATACCGCGGCCCGGGGCAAACGCATCGTCTATCTGTCCGAACATCCCGCCCTGGCGCTCATTGAGAACATGGCGAATCTCAAGGGCAACCCGGCCTTGTTTCCTGGGCGGTACCAGCTCCTGGAGATCGAAGTGGAGGATGAGGTCGTGAGCGCGGCAAGTCGCATTGCTGAAGTAGACGGTGGCATTCCCCGTCTTAACAAGCCTCTGTCTTGGACGCAAAATGAAGGTGATTCCTGGCTGATGGCGGGGAGCACTGCGTTCGCGGTCGTTCCGTCCTTTCCTTCGCCATTCTCACTTAACTTTCTCTTCAATCCACTTCATCGGGATGCCAGCCTCGTCCGGCTGGGCGGCTGTCACTGGCTTGAGTACGACGAGCGTCTCTTCAGAATCCGATCCTGATTCGCCCCGTGCTTCCCGAACCCCAGGTGCTCGTGGAACAGCTCGGGAGACGTCGCGATTCGTCCGCCTTGCGGCGTAACTCGCGGATCAGTTCGCGACGTGTTTCGAGTTTTGAATGTGGCGGTTTCTCGGCAACGTCGTCGATTTCTGAAACGGACAGGCTTGGTACAGTTGGCGCCCATTTCACTGCGGATTCTCCTGCACAACCGATTACCGCGCCATCGTTGAAGGGTCATCCACCAGGCGCGCAGCCATGCCAATCCGATCGGTCCGTAGCCCAGAAAGTGGCCGGACTTGCGAATCGAGCCATGTAGGGTTTCCCACCGGGTGCGGCTAACTGGCCCGAAGATTCCTTTAAGAGCAACCGCAGCGGGTAGCTGGTGTGGTTGGCGCTCATCAATTCAGTTGACTCAAGGGCGATCACAGCGACTCCGATGGCCACTGGAACCCATGCACTCAGCCAATATCTTAGGCCACGATTATCCGGCACAGTAACTTGGTTCCGTCTTGATCCGGAGTTGGGCACAGGTTACCTTTACCCGCGGACCTATGAATCATGGTTTCACACAATTCGTTGCAGCAGCCCGTGGTGGGCCAAACGATCGATCGCTCCCGAACGAGGCCTGCCAATCAGCCTCTCGAGTCGTTTTGACCGCAGTCGTTTTTTGCCCAGGAATCTCGCTTGTGCAAATACAACGGCATCGGAACCGCGGAAATCGCATCAGAAGCTGGAAGCAAAAAACAGCTTTGGATGGGCCTTCGGCACAGGCACACTGGTAACTTCAAGTTCTTCGAGTGACACTTCGAGGGAGAAGCACTGGCGAACTCCGGAAAGTGTAATGACGACCTTACATTGGTGGCGCAGCTCTGTCACGAGACCTTCAACTCCCTGAAAAATGCCGTTCATCACTCGCACGCGAGTTCCCACCGGAACGAAGGAGTGGGGCCGAAGGAGTAATCCACTCTGCAGTCCCTCCCGTATTTTTTCAAGTTCTTCGTAACTTACTTTATCCTTCTCTTCGTCTCCGAGGACGCGGAGGATGCGGGGAACGGAGATGACGGCACGCCGGGTCTCTGGTGCCAGGTGGGCGAATACATAGCCGGCAAAGAGCGGCCGTTCGGCGACAACCGTGCGGTCAGTCCACCTCACCCGTTCCGTGTAGAGCGGTAGGTAGTGATCCACAGAACGCACGGCGAGATGTTGTGCTACCCGTCTTTCATGATTTGAGAATACGTGTAGAACATGCCACGGAACACTTTGCATTGATTGCCCCACGAAGTGAGTGTCTAGTTAATGTTGGGTTAACGTTGCAGATAGCGATCGCAATTCTCCACTCGTTTCGTGCGACATAGCGCTTTCAAGGGAAGAAAGGTCCAATAGGTCAAGTCGTAACTTCGGGGTTATTAATCCGTCCATCTTGTATGAGCAGCGCTGCGGTTCTTCTGACTGCGCCTGTGGAATTCCAGGCCAAACCGCAGACAACGAGTTCCTGAAACAGCTGCAATGTCTCGGAATGCGATAGTTGGTCGTGCTCCCATGCGATTATTCGCTGGAACAGTGCCGTGCTGTATTTCGGCTCCCTTATTTCCGGCATAGCTCGGCTCTCAAGCATCTTGTCCCAGGTTGAATCACAAGTTGCTTTCACCTTGCGACTTCGCACGGACCACGGTGGAAGGAATACCGGAACCCGCTTCCGTCCGCTGTGCAATTTTGATCACCTTCGGCACTTTTCGAGAATTGACCCAGAACCGCTCTCCATAGGTGAGCCCCGCTTGACATGTAATCAAATTTGCGGTTCTGTTGACTGCGCCGGCGGAAGTCCAAGCCAAAGCCACGCCGGCTTCGCGAATCACGGATAACGCCGTGGTGTTTCCCGCGCCGGCAACACCGCCAAGCCAACGGTCTTTTCGCGTGAGCTGAGGATCTGGTCGACGGCCCGAAGCTCTACCGATCGAAGTACTCCTCGGTGCCTTTACCGACTGATTCGTCGCATATTATAGTCAGAATAAACAGGCACCTGGGAGGAGCATGGCAACCCAGCCCAAGCAGATGCGAGGAGTGTTTGAGCGCCCGCCCGGATCCGGTATCTGGTGGGTTAATTACTATGTCAACGGAAAGCAGCACCGTGAGAAGGTCGGACGCAGGTCCGACGCGATCGCCCTCTATCAGAAGCGCAAGGCCGATGCACGCCGTGGAGTGAAGCTGCCGGAGCTCCAACCACGGAAGATAATCACTTTTGGGGAATTGGCGAACGATGCCGTGGCCTACGCCAGGGTCCACCTCAAGACCTGGGCCGACTACGACTGGAAAGAGCGTACGCTGCGGGATGCGTTTGGATTCCGGCCCGCCGCGGAGATTACCCCACAGGAGATTGATCGCTATTTAAGCGGACGCTGCAGGACGCCGGCGACTGCAAACCGCTTCCGCGCGTTCTTCTCGCTTTGCTACCGCCTCGGTATGGAGAACGGAAGGGTCGCGTCGAACCCGGCCCGCTTGGTTCGGATGCGCCGGGAAAACAACGCCCGGCTTCGCTACCTTACTCGGGACGAATACAAAAAGCTCTCAGCCATCATCCTCCGCGACTGTCCCAGGCAGCACCCCGCCTTCATCGTCAGCATCTACACCGGAATGCGCTGGGGCGAACAATTTTCCCTGACTTGGAGCCAGGTTGATCTGAAGCGGCGCGTCATTCGGTTGACGGAAACCAAGAATGGGTCCGCCCGGAACGTTCCGATTAATACTGCCGCTCTCGATGCGCTCCGGACGCAGCAGATCCTGGTTCTGCACAAGCCGGCGGACCAGGTGTTCCCCGAGGCGGGCGATTACTGCCGGTTCTGGTTCGAGCCGGCCATCGAGGATGCGGGCATCACCGGTTACACGTGGCACTGCAACCGGCACACGTTCTGTTCCTGGCTGGCGATGGCCGGGGTCTCGATCAAGGAGATTCAAACCCTGGCCGGCCACAAGACGATTACCATGGCGGCCCGCTATGCCCACTTGTCCCCGGAGGCGACGGCTTCCGCGTCCGAGCGGATGGTGATCTAGAAACATTGCACAACAGGCCACCAGACTTCGCCCGCGTCACGAGTGAGTATTGAAATGTTGCGCTTGCCACCACTGGTAGCATATTGCGACCATACGAGCATGAGTCAGCCGGTGAAACTCTCCGATGCTCTCGTTCTGGATGCCCGGCTTGCCGGGGAGATAGCGGAGCGCTCGATTGCAGGACAGGTGGAATTCTGGGCTCGTCTGGGCCGCTCTGTCGAATGGCTGCTGAGAGGGCAGCAGGTGCTCATGCTTTCGCGGAGTGCTGCCGTTCGTGCGCTTTCCGATTGCCTTCGGTCGGTTGATTCATCCGAAGGCCGCGAGCGGGTCAATGCGTGGCTTCAAAGCCAGTCATATCCGCACTACAAACCTCACCCGCAGAGAGCCGGTTTGCTAATTCGAACAGACGAGCTTGGACGCCAGACCGTGGGCCGATTCATCAACCGACAGTTTAAGCCCGTGCGCATTTCCACGAAAAGCAAAAAAGGCCGGGTGACGTCGCATTATCGAGCTCGGTGATGCCCTCCTTCGCCGTGGCGCTTGATCTGATGTATCGCGCAAGGTCGCGAAAATCGCGCTAATTTATTTTGCGCGACTAATCTATTGTTGCGCGATATGGCTTGATAGTTTTATGGGTCGGTGTTGCAATTGCGCGATAGCTTAGTCGCGCAACACAAACGGAGGAAAACACATCGACGCGGCCGCGATCCAAGGGTTGAACCTGCAAACTCAGTTCGCGAGATCGCCGCCGTTTGCGACCGCACACACCCACACCAAGAGGCTCCCCTGGGGAGTTCTATGCAAACGCTGGGCCTCTTGGGCACTGGTGAGCGCAGTCGATTGATCGCCGTCGCGCAGAGCTTGCCGTGCCTGTTGGCGCAGGCGATAAGCGCGAGCTGCAAGGAGCGCTAGCGGGGTCAGATCCGCGCCGCAGCGCGGGCAAGTGACCACGCCGCGAAAGCGCGCCCGGCATACCGGGCAAGAGGCCGGACGGTGTTGGTCGCCGCTCAAGAGCGCCCCTCGACGAAGAACAGCAACTCGCGCATGCTGTCCAGAGCCCGATTCAGCGCGGCGGCATCCTGATCTTCGATCGCTGACTCGATGGCCTGATTGAGATCGATCACCTCTTCGCGGTCTTCTTCATGAATTTGATCGAGCAATTTACGGGAGCGTTCGACCATCTGCCGTGCGTCGGCCGCAGCGGCATCCCAATCTCCCCGGCCGCCTGTCGACGCCGCGACAAGCACTGGCCCGTGCTCACTCTCGCCGTCCTCTGCGGCTTCGAGGAAGCCTCCGTTCTCCTCGAATTCCTCCTCGAGTTCCTCACCGTCCTGCCGGGAGGCATAGAGATCTTCGAGGCGTTTGCGGGCGGCGGCAATTTCGGCCTCGCTTTTGGCAGCAAGCGCGCGTGCGATGGTGATGTGCTTGGAGAGCCCGGACCGTTTCTCGATGGCGGTAACATTCAGAATGCCGTCCAGGTCAAGGTGCATGCGGCAAAGCACCTCGTTGCAGTCGCGCATGGGAGTCAGGCCCTCGACGGTGAAGTCGCCCACCAGGATATTGCGCAGGGCGTCTTCGTCCTCGCCTTCGTAGACACGCACCTCCACTTCCTCCTGGTACGGATGGCTGGTGTAGAAACGCTCGGTGCGAGTCACGGGCAGGGGACTATTGCGCCGGACGATGGGCTTGTAGCAGTGCGGGTACGCTACCCCGCCGCGGTCTCCGAGGAAAGAGACGCCAAACGAGTAGGGCGTCACGTCGACCAGCACACGCTCGATCTGATGGCCGGCAAGCCGCGACGCCATCACTCCGGCGCCCAGGGCAACGCACAGGTCGGGATGGATCTCCCCGCGCGGCACAAGGCCCGTGCGTTCTTCAATGAGGCGTGTAACCAGTGGCGTGCGCGTCGAGCCGCCGACCAGCAGAATCGCGTCCAGGTCGGAGGGGCCCTTGCCCGCATCCGCGAGCGCCTTTGAGAGATGTTCGAGGGTCTGCTCGATGAGCGGACGGATCATCTCTTCGTACTGCTCGCGCGTAATCTCCAATTCCAGGTGCAGCGGTTTGCCGTCGACCGCAGCCAGGGCTTCCTCGCGAACGGTGACCTCCGGCTCGAAACTCAGGCGGCGCTTGGCCTCTTCGGCCGCCCACCACATACGGGCGCGCGCCACCGGGTGCCCGTTGCGCAAATCGATACCATGCTTGGCTTGGAACTCGCGGAACAGGTAGTCCGCGAGCAGATCGTTGAAGTCATCGCCGCCCAGCCGATTATTGCCGTGGCTGGAGAGCACTTCCGTGACATCGCCTTCCAGTGCCACGACCGACACATCGAAGGTGCCGCCGCCCAGGTCATAGACCACGGCGGTATGCCGGCTACCCTCGCCGTACGCCAGGCTCGCGGCCGTGGGCTCATTCAGGATGCGCACGGCATCAAGGCCGGCCAGGCGCGCTGCCTCGCGTGTCGCCTGGCGCTGCGCATCAGAGAAATAAGCGGGAACCGTGATCACCGCCTTTTCTATCGTCCGGTCCAGTTTGCGGCTGGCCCAGGAAGCAAGCTCGCGGAGGATTAGCGCCGAGATCTCGGGAGGCGTAAACTCGCGGTCGCCGAGGGAGACGGTTTCATTGCCGCCCATCTTGCGCTTGATGCTCCGCACGGTGCGCTCGGGATAGAGCACCAGTTGGTTGCGCGCTGCCTCGCCCACCAGCAGTTCGCCGGAGGGAGAGATACCCACCACCGAAGGCAGAATCTCTTTGCCGCCCGAGCTGAGGATTCTTACCTGGCCATCGACGAATGCCGCAACCTCTGAGTTGGTGGTGCCCAGGTCGATGCCGACAATCACCTCGTCCTTTGCATCGCTGATTACGCCGTTGGTTGAATCGCTCATTGGAGTTTGCTCCCCATGTTGCGCGCCACCTTCACCTGGGCGGTGCGATAAACCATTCCGTTCCACTCGTAGCCCTCGCGATAAACCTCGACCACGGTACCTTCGGCAACCGTGCCTGTCTCCTCGATATCGACTGCCGTCATCCGTTGTGGATCGAAGATCCGGCCCAGGCTCGCGATGCGGTCAATGCCCCAATCCACCAATGCTTCATCAAGGCGGTCCAGAGCGAGACTGTAGCCGTGGGACAGGGCGCTGAGAATTTCCTGCGCGTGGCGAGCGTATCCGCCGCCCACGCCCAGCCAGCGCGCCAGGCGCGGCAGCCGGGCGGGCGCCAGCTCGGTGGCGGCGTCACGCGCCGCCGCGACTCCACGCTCCATCCGGTCGCGCAAATCGAGCAGGAGGTCAATCTGCTGTTTTCCGTCCGCCTGCCGTACTTTCTCCCCTCGGACCGGCTCCGGCGAGGTTTCCTCTTCCCTTTGCACCGTCCGGTCCTGCATGTCCTGGATCAGAGTGTCGTTCAACTGCTTGAACAGGCGTCCCTGTACCCGCACTTCCTGTGCCAGTGTCGTCATCGACGACCATAGGGAGTAAAGATCGCTACCCTGCCCCGTCGCGGGCGAACCCTCCAGCGGCGGAAGCGGCTCGCCGTTCTGAAGTGCCGAGAGCAACTCGGGCGGTAACCCCTCTGGAAGCTCCTCGTCTTCAAGCGCACGGTCGAGCCAGGCCGCGAAGTTGCGGATCATTCTTTCCCGCTCTTCCGGCGAAATCTTCGGTGATGCGGTGTGAGCGTCCATTCCTATTTATTTTCCTTGAGCACGGCCAGCCACGGGCCGGGACCTGCAAATGGCCTTTGGTTTTCCATGCCCTCCAGCAGCGATGCGAGCGGCGCATCCGGATTCACGGAAAACAACGTGTACTGCGCGCGCCGGCGCCGGTCGCGCAGCAGCTCGTAAGCATCGCGGATCTGCTCGAATTGAACCGGGGCCCGGTCCGGGGGAAATTGCTTGAGCTTTCCCAGATACGCAGCCCGGATCTGCTCGTCGTCCGCCTCCGGACTCACGGCCAGCACGGCATACGGGTTGATATCTGTGGTGGATTTCGGATTCATCGTCTCACCTTAAAACAAACTTCCCTGCACCGGCCCCTCGCCGCGCCCGGCATCGTCCTGCTTCTTATACTTGTTGTTCCTGCCAGGCCGTGAGGCCGAACGCGGACCGGCGGTGGAGCTTTTGACTGCCTGATCGATCCTGCCGATGATATCGAGAGGATCTTCACCTCTCTCGATGGCCTTCAAGATCCGTTCTCTCTCCGTCATAGGCAAAACATCGAGGATAGCGGCGATGGCTTCCGGAATGGCTTCCAAAGGAGCCTCATCGAAATCCTCCTCCTCATCCCAGATGTCCTCATCGTCGTCGTCGTCCCAGTCATCCACTGGTTCCCCACGCTTTGCCCGGCACTTGGGGCAGTCGCAGCCGGGTGCGGTAAGGGACGTTAGTTGCGCGGCATAACGCGGCTCGGCGTCACGCGGGGTCGTTGGGAACTTCTTGAGCTTCGACTCCTCTTCGATAATTTCGCTCAGCAACTCTGAAGGAAGAGAATCGGTTTGCATGCGCTGGCCGAACCGTCCGCCGCTTAGTTTCTCCCGCAGGTGATCCAGGATCTTTCCGGAGAGCTCCGTATCGCGCTCGCGGCGCGACAGCTCCAGCGCCGCCCGGAGACAGCCGTCGCGGCGTATATCCATCCAGACCGGCAAGGCCCGGGTGCGCAAATAAAGAAAGCGCGCATGGGCGCTACCCAGGCTCAACCCCGCACCCGAGACGGCGTAGGCCAGCTCGCGGGCGGAATCGGCCAGCGCCGCTTCTCCAAGCACAAGCAGTTGTGCGGCGTCCGCCACGCTCCCCGGCTGGTGAATGGCTTCAATCAATTTGCCTGTCCAGCCCAGCAGCAGGGGAATCGAAATCCCCACCCATTCGCCCAGCTGACAAGCCCGCACCGCGCCAGCCAACAGCTCTGAGGGCGGAGTGCGCCGGACATCAAACGGCGGCGCAAACCCTCTCGCACTCGAACCCGCGGCCCGCGCAAGTGCCAGGATCAACAGACCTGCCGCAACCGGCCCAACCGCGCCAATCAGCTCCGTTTCGCGCTCCTGCCGGGCTCCGTCGTCTCCATCGGTCACAGCGCAGCACCAGCGCAGCGCTGCCACAAGCGCCGAGACGTCTCCCTGGCGCACTTCCGGAACAGCCAGCAACGGCTCGATTTCAGCCGGCACAAGGTGAGTCTTACGCTGGCGCAAATGGCGCACGGCCGCGGAAACCAGGAGACGCGCTTTGGCCCGGCGCACGGCCGGATTCAGGCGATCGAGTTCTTCCGCCTCCTCCAGGTACTTCAACGACTTTTTCAGCGCATCTCGCTTCTCCGCCGATTCCATCAGGTGCAGCAGCGGTTGAATCTCGCCCGGCCGCGCCTTTCGCCATCGCTCCGCAACGCCGTCAGCCAGTTTCCCGTCCTGACGCTTCTGCGCCCAGCGAAGCCAGGCCTCGAAACCTTCCGGGCTTGCATCGGCCTGGCAGGCGCGCTCATAAAGCAGCGCCGCAGACGGCAGATCCTCGTCTTTCGTTGCTTCACCGGGATCGCGGCGTGAGCTTTTACGCCCGCTCAACTTCTCCACGACATGGGCAGGCAGCTTGGCCACCATCTCGGCCATATGCAGCGACAGAACTCCGTCCTCCAGCCCGCCCGCCGCAAACCATTTTTCCCGGATGGCCTCGCGGCGAAACTGCTCCCATACGATAACCGCTTCCCCGGAATCTTCTGCATCGCCGGCTTCTTCCAGAGACCGCGCGAGCAGCCGGTAGAAATACGCGTCCAGCCTGGGCATGCCTCCCAGGGCACTATGTGCCGCGCCGGGCCGGATGTGTTGCATGAAGCAGCGAACGGCGATGTGCTGGCGCAGCCGTTCGCGCAAGGCCGAGTCAGCGCCAATGCTTGCCGCCATGACTGTCCGGACCGCATCGAGGATGGGCTGCTTCTTTTTCGCAGCCAATGCGGATTCGAGCGCGGCGAGCGCTGAGCGCAGAGCCGCCCCGCGATCTCCGGCGGCAGCAATCAACCTCGACTCTGCCGGACTGAAGGGGGCGCCGTTCTTTTCGCCCAGCATCGCGTTCAGCGCCGGAACCAGGCGCGCCGGCACAGAGTCCCCGGAAATCGCCCCCAGCCACTTCCTGCATTCCACGTCCTCGTGCCGGTAATAGCACGCGATTGCCCGCACCAGTGCCTTCCACGACGCCAACGGACTGCGGCGCGCCACTTGCGGCAGGGTCAGTAAATCGTCGTTCGCCGGTCCGCCCGTGACCGCCTGAAGAGCGGTCGTGAGCGCGGATGCCGCGATCCGCAATGGATGTTCCGGAGGCAACGAAGGAACAGAAGCCAAGGCAGGCAAGTCATGGATTCGCTGGCGGATCAAGCTTTCAATTCGCTCGCGCTCTCCGTCGGCGAGCGCTGGATTCCGCAGCGGTCCCACAATCCCGTCCAGCCGGCCATCGAGAACGCACAGATCCAGTTCGATCTCCGCCAGCCGGGGCGCCGCCTTGGGAAACCGCTCGCGGACGATCGCAAGAAGGGACTTGGCCTCGACCGTCATCCGCGACTTGATGAGATCTTCGATGCGGACACGATACGCCTCAACCAGGAGGCTTTCGGACTCGGCCGTACTCTCGCGTTTGTGCAGCTCCTTGGCGAGTTGCAGGGCGTCCTTCGAGTGGCGGCCCGCGATCAACTCCCGTATGCGCTCCGCCGCCTCGGACGGTCTCTGGCCGTTGCCCACGCCAGGCGACGGGCTGGGCGATGAGGATGATCGCTGCACCGGTCTTTGCGCCATGGAAACTCCGGGAAATCGGAATAGCCGTCCTCAAAGAGAGGATACTGTGACCCTGCCATCTTTCCCTGTGCAAAGCTAGGCAAAAAATTTGCGTGACCGGCGAGGGGAGCTTCGGGTCTTTGCTGCTCGCGGCACTTGCTTGGAGTAGGAAACTCCGGTATTTCGGCGTGGCCGCGCCCAGTCGCAGCCGGATCATGATCAGCAAAGAAGATCGCGTTCGGGAGCGAAGAAGGAAGGACTGCCACGAGCGCTGTCGACACGCCCCACCTCAGCGTGCCCCGCGTTTGCATTTTGCGTGGCCCAGTAACGCGCAGAAAGGGACGTAACAGAGCTTGCCGACGGATCCCATGCCGTAAGCTCAACCGCAAAAAACGCTCTATAGGTCGCTTGTTCTAATTTTGCGAAGGTCACCAGGCGCATGACACACGAAGCGCCAGCACGCAGGCTAAAATTGATCTTCGTCGGCGAATGGTGGCCCCCTTGATCCAAAAGCTCCTCTTTCGAACCATGGTATTTGCGGGATTTCTGACCGCCGGTATCGTTTGCCCCGCGCAGAAGTACGACCTTGTCCTCCGTCATGGCCATGTCATCGATCCTAAGAATCACATCGATGGGCCCGTGGATGTCGCTATCCTCGATGGCAAAATTGCGCTCGTTGCTGCATCCATCGCCCCTGAGGAAGCAGTTCGTGCCGTCGATGCCTCCGGATTATATGTCACTCCCGGCTTGATCGACATTCATACCCACGTCTACGCCGGGACTGGTGAGCGGAACTCCTATGCCGGCGACAACAGCATCTATCCCGATGGCTTCACCTTCCGTGCAGGCGTCACCACGATCGTTGACGCCGGCGGCTCCGGCTGGCGCAACTTCGAGGACTTCAAGCAGCGCATTATCGATCGCGCCAACACGCGCGTCCTGGCGATGCTCAATATCGTGGGCAGCGGCATGCGCGGACCGCGCTTCGAGCAGAACCTCGATGACATGGACGGCGACGCTACCGGCAAGATGGCGCTCAACTATCCCGGTCTGATCGTTGGTATCAAGAGTGCACATTTCGAAGGCCCCGAGTGGAAGCCGTACGAGCAGGCGGTCATCGCCGGCACCCTTGCACATATTCCCGTCATGATCGATTACGGCACCAATCGCAAGGAACGGCCTCTATATGACCTTCTCTCGCGCGTACTGCGCCCCGGCGACATCTATACCCACATGTATTCCGGACTGCGCGGCGAGCAGGACGCCACAAGCGGCAAAGCCAGCGACGGCGATGACAGCCGGCCGCAAACGGGGTATCTATTTCGATGTCGGGCACGGCGGCGGAAGCTTCAACTGGAAGGTCGCAGTTCCCCTCGTGCAGGGCGGCTTCCTGCCTGACTCCATCTCGACCGACATTCACATTAGCAGTATGAACGCCGGCATGAAAGACATGCTGAACGTTGCCGATAAGATGATCGCCCTGGGCCAATCTGTGCAGGATGTCATACGGGAAATGACCGTGAATCCAGCTCACGAGATTCACCACGACGAACTTGGCAACCTTTCCGTCGGCGCTCCCGCGGATATTGCCGTTCTGCGGATCGAGGAAGGCAAGTTTGGATTCGTGGACATGAACAATGCAGTGTTCCCAGGGAGCCACAAACTCGTTTGCGAACTAACCATCCACAATGGCAAGGTCGTGTATGACTTGAACGGCATGACTGCCGACCGCTGGGATGGGCCGCGCCTAAGCACGGCGCAGGCCAGGCGATTCACGACGATGCATGTGCAGCCAGATCGCCCTGTCGAAGCGCACTGAACGTCACGCTCGGCGCTTCCAATTTCGGCACGATTACGATGACTCAGAACGATCCGCGTGTACTCAAGCTGGCCGGCAAGATAAACTTCTGATATTTCTCATGGGCTGTGGCCGCTGTTCGCTACCGGCAGCCCGGCGCAATCTCAGAACCAAGGGGGTCGCCTTGTGAACCCGAAGATAACGGCATGGGCAACAGGAGCTTTCGTCGCCGTCGGCTTCCTTGTCTGCATCAGCCACGCCATGCGGGGACAGACCGCCGTCGCGCCTCCCGATTACGAACACAACCAGCCCGCGCTCCTCGACGCTTTCCGACAGGTTGAAGTCGCCTCTGTGTCCGATGCTATGGAACAGGTTCTGCATGAAAAGCACTATCTGTCCCATCGCATGCAAGCCATCTTTCCCACCAAGTTCGTAGGCACGGCGCTTACCGTGCAACTGGTGAAACAGGAAAACAACGATTCGCACGCGCTCGATGGCATGCTTGCCGCGATAGACGCCGGCAAAAAAGACGACGTCTATGTAATGCAGGTTGAAGATGGGCAGGATATAGCCGGCATGGGAGGTCTGATGGGTACTGCCATGCACGCCCGCGGTTTTGCGGGGGCGGTCATCGATGGCGGCGTCAGAGACCTGCCGCAGCTCAAGCGTCTGGGCTTTCCTGTTTACGCCACCGGGGTGGTGCCTTCCACTTCTGTCGGCCACTACCGGTTTGGGGGCGCCAACACCCCGGTGCGCTGCGACGGCGTCCCCGTGCAGCCAGGAGACATCATCAGCGCCGATCAGGATGGGGTCGTTGTCGTTCCGCGTGCCCACGCAGTGGAAATCCTCGAGCGCGCGCAGAAACTCGACTACACCGAGCACGCGATGTATCCCGTCATCGAGAAACTCCAGTCGATCGTGGAAGCGGTCAAGCAGTTCGGCCGCATTTGAGCAGCCTTCTCTGTGCCGTCGTCCGGCAAAAATTGTTGCAGGCGTCAAATGGCGCTTCGAAGGTAGAAAGGAGACCGACATCAAAGACCAATCCAATCGGGCTCTCTTGAGCCGCCGCAGTTTGCTTGGTATCGCGGGTATGTCTACAGCGGGTGCGTTTCTGCCTGCCGCAGCGGCAACGCCGGTTGATCCTGATGGGGTCGATTACTACGACAAGCTGGGCGTGTCCAAGATCATCAATGCTGCTGGCACCTACACCTTTCTCACTGCCGCTGTTATGCCGCCTTCCGTCCAACGGGCGGTAGCTCTGGCCGCTCACCATCCGGTGCGCCTCAAAGATCTTCAGCATGCCTCGGGCGAATACATTGCGCGGCGTCTGCATTGCGCGGGAGCCGTCGTCACCTCCGGAGCTTCAGCGGCTCTTACCCTGGCCACCGCCGCGTGCATCGCCGCCAAAGGAAATCTGTCCTGCGCCGAAATCCCCGAGCAGGCACGGACGCGCAACTACGAAGTCATCGTCCAGAAAAAGCATCGATATGAGTATGATCACGCCATGCTCATTTGCGGTGTCTCCATCTGCGAAATAGACGGGCTAGATGACTACAAGCGCGCCTTCAGTGACCGCACCATCATGACCAATTACTTCAATGCCGCCGGGCCTGAAGCTGAGTCTGGCGTCATCGATCGTGCAACCTGGCTTGCCGTCGCTCATGAACACAATGTGCCGTGCCACCTGGATGCCGCTGCCGACGTTCCTCCCATCTCCAACTTGTGGAATTACACCGCGATGGGTTTCGACTTGGTCTGTTTCTCGGGCGGCAAGGGCCTGCGTGGTCCTCAGAATACCGGCCTGCTGCTCGGGAACAAGAAACTTACCGATCTTGCACTCGCAAATGACAGCCCGATCAGCGATGCTGTAGGCCGCGGCATGAAGGTCGCCAAGGAACAAATGGTGGGCATGGTTGCCGCCGTCGATTGGATCCTGGACCAGAACGATGATGCTCTTCAGGCCGAATGCATGCGGCGCGCCGACCGCATCCGTGCTGCGCTGGCCGGGATTCCATCGCTCACAACCAGCATCAATGTGCCCCAGGTAGCCAATCACGTTCCTCACCTGCTCGTCCACTACGATCCCGCCGTCGTCGGCATCAAACCGCTCGACGTCGCCGGCCTCCTGCGCGCGCAGACCCCATCCATCGAACTCAATCCCGCCACTGGCGTCACCGGCCGCATCGAAGGCGCCGACCAGAACACCATCGTCGTCGGCGTCTGGATGCTCGAGCCCGGCGAGGATGCTCTGGTTGCCAACGCGCTGCGCCGCGCCCTGCTACGTTCCCAAACCTAAACCAGTCGAGGAGAATGCATAATGGCTGAGAAAGCAAGTCGCAGAACCATCCTGAAAAACGCCGCCGCCGCTGCCGGAGCACTTGGCGGAAGCGCCGTTCTCGCCCGCACTGCGGAGGCGCGCACGCCTGCGGCCCAGAAGAAAGCCTGGGGTCCTCCGCCCAAGAACGGCGAAACGCCGCTGTTCAGCAGCGCCATCTCCTACGGCAACATGCTCTTCCTGGCCGGCGTGGGCGCGCACTTTCAGGGAACCATCGAAGAACACACCAAGCATGTCCTTGACGAGTTGGAAAAGACGCTCATCAGTGCGGGTTCCTCCATGGACAAGGTTCTCAAGGTGAATGTGTATCTGAACGATATCAAAGACTGGGAACGGATGAACACCGTCTATAAAGGCCGCTTCGGCAACGTCCCTCCCGTGCGCACCACCGTCTCGCCCGCCGGCGGTATTCCCGGCAATTCCCTGGTCGAAATCGATCTGATCGCCTACATCTGACCGATGTCTGACCACTTTCGACTGGAGGTTGTTCCTTATGTGTGCCTTGCCGAAGCTTCCGCTGACCCGCCGGGATGTGCTCAAGAAGACTGGCGCGCTGTCTGCGATAGCGGTCATAGCCCCTCTCGCTTCTTCCGCGCCGTCCGCGCCTCCCGTCTCCGGGAACACCCTTCGCAACACCGGCACCCCTCAGGACAATCTCTTTACCCGGCTCGGTGTTCGCCCCATCATCAACGCTCACGGTACATTCACCATCATCACCGGTTCTCGCTCTCTGCCCGAGGTCAAGCAAGCGATGTTCGAGGCCTCCAGCTATTTTGTTCATCTCGACGAGCTCATGCCCAAGGTAGGAGCTGAGATCGCCCGGCTTACCGGCGCCGAAAGCGCCATTGTCACCACTGGCTGTGAAGCAGCCATCGCCCTCGCCACGGTGGCCTGCGCCTGCGGTACTGACCCCGAGTTATCGCAGGCCTTCCCTTACAAGCGCCGAAAAAGTCAGGTCGTCATCCCCAAACACTCCCGCAATCCTTATGATTTCGGTGTTCGCATGACCGGAGTGGAGATTGTTGAAGTCGATTCCGCCGATGAACTCGCTTCCAGGCTTACCGACCAGGTCG
Source organism: uncultured Acidobacteriota bacterium (assembly GCA_963730805.1). Lineage (GTDB taxonomy): Bacteria > Acidobacteriota > Terriglobia > Terriglobales > Acidobacteriaceae > Telmatobacter. The sequence continues at coordinate 31,543 of CAVSTL010000012.1, forward strand.
CCATGGTTTACATCCTCTCCTCGCCCGCCGCGGAGAACGGACCTCTATCGATTCCTTCCATCTGCGCCGCCGCCAAAGCCAAAGGAATACCCGTCTTTGTCGATGCCGCCGCCGAGGAGCCCCTGGTGCCGAATATCCACCTGCAGCATGGCGCTTCCCTCGTCGGCTACTCCGGCGGTAAATGCCTTCGTGGCCCCCAGGCCGCCGGACTGCTTATTGGGCAAAGCGACCTCACTCGCGCGGCGTGGTTCCAGGCATCTCCTCACCACAACTATGGGCGTGCTTACAAAGTTGGCAAAGAAGAGATCATGGGCATGCTGGCGGCTGTGCGCAAGTGGTATGAGCGCGACCACGAGGCCGAACAGCGCGCCTGGAAAAGCTGGCTCGATCAAATTGCCGAGAAGCTGAAAGCCCTGCCTTCGGTACGCATCGAATACCTGCAGCCCGAGGACCTTTCCAATCGGTCGCCGCGCCTCCGCGTCCGCTGGGATGCGCGGCAGCTCAAGATTACCGGAACTGAGATCGTGAAACGCCTCGACGAGGGAACGCCCCGCATCATGATCGATGGCGGTACAGGCATCCGCCCTGAACAGATGGAAAGCTCGCTTACGATCATGCCCTACATGCTCGAGGCCGACGAGATACCCATCATCGCCGACGCTCTCTACGCCGCTTTAACGCATCCCGGACCCTACGCTGATCCCGACATCCCTGCCGGTGCTGCGAACGTTGCCGGCAAGTGGGCGGTCACTTTGACTTACACGCGCGGCACCGCGGAACAGACCTTTGTCCTCGAGCAGAAGGAAAGCGAAGTCTCCGGTCAGCAGATGGGGGAGATCTATGAGGCGCAAATTCAAGGCTCCATCCGCGGCAGTCAGCTCAAGTTGCACGCACGCATGCCTGTCAGCGGCCACGAGGTGATGTGGGATTTCTCCGGCACCGTGAATGGCAATACTGCCGCAGGCACAGTCGCACTGGGCGAATACGGATCCGCCCAATGGAAAGCGGCCCGCGCCTGACCATGGCTTATTACGGGCCCCATTGCCGAGCCTCTACGAGGTATCCATCCCTGGATTTGCAAGATCCTTGCCTGATTTCTGCAACTGGCAGGAGAATTCGTTCGTCAGGGATTCGCAAGACCCAGTCAACCATTGGAGCAATAAATGGCCGTCGTCGTGTCCCCGCAGGATCCGCGATTCGAGACGCTCAAGGGTGGGCACAATCTTCGTTGGCCGGAAGACAGCCACGATTCGGCAGGTCGTATTTACCTGTGCGAGGATGTCGGCGAAGTTGCCGAAGCCCTGCAGCAGGCTGTCTCCGCGGGGCAGCGGCCCACGGTGCGGAGTGGCGCCCATTGTTATGAAGACTTCGTGGTTAACAATCCTGGCGGCGTCATTCTCGATCTCAGCTTGCTGACAGGCGCACATAGAGAGGCAGGACCATCCGCATTTCGAATCGCTCCCGGAACGCAGCTTTGGGGTGCCTACACTGATCTCTACAAAAGATACGGGTGCACAATACCGGCCGGGACCTGCGGCACTGTCGGAGCCGGAGGCCATATCTGCGGCGGAGGCTACGGCCTGCTATCGAGGCTCTACGGCCTCTCCTGCGATTGGCTCACCGCGGTCGATATCATCACTGTGGATGCAAAGGGAAAGGTCATTGCCCGCACTGCGGATGCCACCCACGATCCAGACCTCTTTCGTGCCTGCCGCGGAGCAGGCGGCGGCAATTTCGGAATCATCACCAGCTACATCTTCGATAAACTGCCTCCCGCGCCGCGAGAAGTGGTCCAGGCTCACATGCTGTTCAAATGGGCCGACGTGACTGAAGAACGTTTTGTGCGATTATTGACCACTTTCGGCAAATATTGGGAAACGAGCGGCCAAGACCCTGATACCTGGGGAATGTTTGCGATCATCTCCCTTCGTCACGCAGTCAATTCCGCCTTCGGCATGACGGTGCAATTCCTCAATTCCGATGGTTCCTGCAATGACCTGGCCTTGCTCGAACGGTATCTGGATCAATTCTCTGCCTGCGGTGGAATTACGACAACTACCAGGACTGCCGCGCCACACGGGAACAATCACGCGGCGGTTGCGGGATCAATGGACGGAAGCGAACTTTGCGTCGGCTCCTACACTGTCCGGCGCCGCGAATGGTTTCTGGCCACTGCCGAGGAAGCAGGCGGCCCCGGCGTCTCCCGCGCAAAATACAAATCGGCTTATTTCAAACGCGGTTTCACCGAAGCCCAGGCTCGCTGTATGTACAAACATATGCATCGCACCCTACCGGGAGCCGATATGGCAGGAGCGGTTATTGAGATCGACTCATACGGCGGAGCCATCAATCGCAAAGAACTCATCAAAAGCACAGCCGTGTGCCACCGGTCATCGGTCATCAAGATACAACCGATGGCGTTCTGGAGAGACACGGAATATGACGGCGTCTATTCTCAGTGGCTTCGCGACTTCTACACCGACTTCTTCTCCGGGCCCGATGCTGATTCACAACATCCCGGATGTCCATACCCCAGCGACCGGCATGACGGCTGCTACATCAACTATCCCGACAGAGACATGCTCGCCTTCGATGATTGGCCAAGGCTTTATTACGGCGATCTGTATCCCTTTCTGCAGGACGTGAAGAAGCGGTACGATCCGAACAACATCTTTCATCATGCAATGTCGATCCGGATCTGAGTGAGGGCGTCTATGGCGATGACGCGGCGTACATTTCTCTCCCTGGTGGGGTCCATGGCTCTGGACGTCAAAGCAGGGTCTGCTCTACCGACCGCGTTCCAAGCGCCGAGGTTCGCTTATATTGCGGCCAAGGGCCAAGCAAGCGGCCTGTACGTGTTTGCGCCTCGCAACCCGGACTGGCAATTGCTGCAGTTCGTTCCTGCCGAAGAACCCGTTGCCCTCGCGATTCATCCTGACGGGCGGACCCTCTACGTCCTTCACGAGGTCGCTATTTACCGAACGCTTCCTCGCGGATACGTCTCGGCATACCGGATCGACGCGCAATCCGCAAAGCTCGTGTTACTGGCTGTGCAGCCTCTCTCCCTTTCAGCAACATTCCCGCGTCATTTCGCCATCTCGCCCCAGGGCAGACTCCTGTTCGCCTCCGCCCAAGGTGGCGGAGCATACAATCTTTTCCCAATCTCCGAGGATGGGTCCATTGGTCGTGTCTGCGGCATCCGCAAGGAAGTTGGTTGCGGTCCGTCTTTACACTCCCAGCATTCAGCGCGCCCGCAGGCGGTTCTATTCACCAGGAGAGGAAACTGCATTCTTACAGTCGATCAAGGGAACGACACAATCAGTCTCCTCGACGCAGACCTGTCTCTGCGTTGCTCGCTCTGCATTGCCTCCTGGCACTGGGGCGCATTCTCTGGGGATCCACCACGCTTCGCAAACTGCATTTGTCTCCGGTTCTCTCGCCCAGACACTTCTCATCTTTCGATATGATGCTTCGGCCGCAACCATCACTGGGCCCGCCACATTGGTGGGAGAGGGTGTGAGTGGCCCTTTGGCAGTGCATCCCACACTCGAGATCTTGTACGTGGTTACAGCCCGGGGCCTTGCCGTCTACGATTTTCAACAAGCCGCCAAGATTCGCCGCATACAGCATTTGAATATCGATGATGGCGGGCTTGAATCTCAAAGCCTTCAGTTTTCTCCCTCCTTCGATGCCCTGTTCCTGTCAACCAGAAATGGGCTGCTCCGGATGGCAATCAACCGAGTCTCCGGCTTTCTGCAGACGCCAGGATCTATCAGCTCTGTCCCGCACGCTCAATCGGTTGTGTTTATTTAATGATTGGACCGTCAGATCGCATCTCCCAGTCTCTCGACCGCGTTCGAGGATCATCAGATCGCCGTTAAAAGCAGATGGTCTATTCCAGTCGGACGCTCCATGTCCGGCCTGCTCTTCTGGCGTAAGCGCAATGCTGCGGGCGTTCATCCATCGCACTAAACATCATCCGCTAATTCATGCAAGTAGATACTAGAGCCAATATCATCTTGACTGTGATGCAGGCCTTCATTCAAACTGGGGCGACTGGAGAAAGCAAGCTGTAGCAGGAGCCAGGTAGTCAACGCGATCCCGTCCATTCAAGGAGCCGGTACCGTGACCTCGTGCACAAAGCTTCGATTCCCCCTCAGTCTAGCCGCCATCGTCCTTTTCGGAATAACCATGGCTTGGGCCGCCATTACCGGTTCTATTTCCGGAGTGGTTGCAGATCCGACCGGGGCCGTAATGCCGGGACTCACCATAGTCGCCACCAACGAGTCGACGAATGTTGCCACCACCGCCGTGACTGACTCCAAGGGGTTCTACAACTTTCCCGCCCTGAATGTTGGCGTCTATGACGTAAGTATTAAACAGTCCGGATTTCGTGATTACTTGCAGACTGGTGTGAAAGTCGACGCAGACTCCGCCATTCGCATCGATCTTCACATGGAAATCGGAGCTGTCACCGGCACCGTCAGTGTTCAGAGCGACCCCTTGCAGATTGAGACACAGAGCACCCAGATGGGTGTAGTGATCGACGAGGAAAAGATTACCTCTGTGCCGTTGAATGGGCGTTCCTACATCGACCTGTTGAAGTTGCAACCAGGTGTGTCGCCTTATTCCCATAGCCAGGACAGCGGCACTTCGGGAGTCGGAGCGACGCAGGTCTCGGGCGATCTGGACAACGGACAACAATCCGTCAACGGAGGCCGCACCGGGTCCAACGCGTTCATGGTGAATGGGGCAAACGCGGAAGAAGGTGTCCACAACGGCGCCGCCATGATCCCCAATCTCGACTCCATCGCGCAGTTTCGTATCATCACCAACAACTTCGATGCAGAGTATGGAAACTACAGCGGTGGCCAGATCAATGTCGTCACCAAGTCGGGAACCAATCAATATCACGGGACGGCCTTCGACTTCCTGCGCAATACAGATCTGGATGCCAGAAACTACTACTCTCCGACGCGCGGCGTTTTCATCCAGAATCAATTCGGCGGAACGGCGGGGGGGCCGATTCGCAAAGACAGGATCTTTTGGTTTGGCGACTACCAGGGAACACGGCAAATTTTGGGACAAACCCAAAGCTATCCGGTGCCTTCGGATGCCGACCGCACGGGCGACTTGACGGACCAGGCCGATTCGCTCACTGGCGCAGTCGTTGGTGCCGGCTGGGCCAACGCTCTCTCCCAGACTCTCGGGTATCCCGTAGCGCAAGGAGAAAGTTATTACACTCCGGGCTGTACGGATCCCGGAACTTGCGTCTTTCCCAATGCTGTCATTCCCCAGTCCGCGTGGTCGCCGGTCGCGGTGAACTCGTTGAAGTTCCTCCCTGCGGCCAATGGAGTCGTCAACAATACCCCTAACTTCTCCACCGCTGCCTACAACGAAACGTTGAATGACGATAAGGGGAGTGGCCGAATAGACATTCCTACGCCAATCGGCGCTGTGTTTGGCTATTACTTCATTGACCGATTCCACACCGTGAATCCGTATAGCCAGGTAAACGTCCCGGGCTTTGCCGCAGCTAATCAGGGCCAAACACAAATGATCAATTTAGGGTTGACGACCACCTTTAACTCGTCGACAGTTAACGATGTTCGTCTCGTATATCTCCGCGATCTAAACCTGACCGGCCAACCTACCGCCGGACAGGGTTTGGGTGTCACTCTTTCCTCGCAGGGTTTCGTCACTCCGTGGGGCCCCGCGGGCGGTATCTCCCCTATCAACTCTGCGTACGAGGGTGTTGCAAACTTTATGTTCAACAACTTCAGCCTTGGTGTCCCGCCTGACGCATTGCGGCAATACAACAACACCTTTCAAATCATTGATAACGTCACAAAGATCTTTGGAACTCACACGCTGCAGTTAGGCGCCAACCTCCACTACAACCAGATCAACGAACGTAACTACGACTGCTACAACGGGTGTTTTGGTTTTAATGGCTCAGAGACGGGCTTGGACTTCGCCGATTTCCTGATCGGGGCGCCGGACAGCTTTGTGCAGGCCAGCCAGCAGCTTCTCGATTCGAGGAGCAAATACTACGGATTCTACGGTCAGGATAGCTGGCGTGCGACCCGCAATCTCACCCTCAACTACGGTCTGCGCTGGGAAGTCGCTACACCCTGGTACGACACGCAGAACAAGCTGGAAACAGTCGTTCCCGGGGAGCAGTCGCGAGCGTTTCCCGATGCCCCCCTCGGCCTGGTTGTTCCCCTGGATCCAGGAATTCCCCGCACGCTCGGGCCCACCAAGTACACCAACTTTGGTCCTAGAATCGGTTTTGCCTATGCGCCAGACTCGAGCGACGGTCCTCTTGCCAAGGTATTGGGCGGTCCAGGGAAATTCAGCATACGTGCGGGATACGGTATCTTCTATAGCTCTATCGAGGACGCCACTGGCTTTGTCGAGGTAGGCGACGCTCCTTACGGCAATTATTACTCTGTGTCATCGACTGAACTGGCCACCCCGTTTGTCGATCGGCCGTCGGGAACTCCGGCGGGACAGAAATTCCCCTTCGTCTTTCCCCCAACCAACGTATCTCCAAATAATCCTGATACAACGTTCAACTGGGCATCAGCCACACCCATCGGCGGGTCCGACTACTACTACTATAAGAACAAGATACCCTACGTGCAGGAATGGGAACTCTCTCTCCAGCGCCAGTTGGGAACCGCAACCGTGCTCAGCGTCAGCTATATCGGCACCGTGGGACGGCAGTTGCTCACGTTTGAGGAATCAAATCCCGGTGACCAGGCGCTCTGCCTCGAATTGAGTAACCCCGCCAATGTGGCGCCCGGTACCACAACTTGTGGTCCATACGGCGAAGACACGGTTTATACGACGGCGAACGGCCAGACAGTGGAGGGAACGAGGCCGACCTTCGGGATTAACTTCAACAGCAATCCCTACATGAAGACGGCCGTCAGTTCCAGTTTCAACTCGCTGCAGGTGGCTTTGGAGCACAACGAAAAATACGTGAACTTCCTCATCGGATATACCTATGAGAAGTCGCTGGATAACGGTTCGGACTCCTTTGACGCGACCAATCCGCTGAATCCAGCCCAAACCCGCGCATTGTCGAGCTTTGACGTTCCGCAGAACCTCGTCGCTAGCTACACCGTACAGTTGCCGTTCGATCACTTTATCGGGGGAGGGGATATTGCGAAGCGATTCATCGCGGGTTGGGAGCTTTCCGGTGCAACTACATTTGCCAGGGGAGAGCCCGTCACCCTCAATGAGAATGACGATAATTCACTGCTTGGTGCCTTTAATGCAAACGTAGATGTGCCAAGCTACGCCAACAACGGCAGCCATCTTTACATAAATCGCAACCCTCGAAAGGGGCTGCCATACTTCAACCCGAACTACTTCGTCCCGGAAACAATCGGGCAAGTAGGCAACGCGATGCGGCGATCCTTCTCCGGCCCTGGCATCGACAATTATGATATGGCTCTGCTGAAGAGCACTGATATTGCCGAAAACATTAAGCTTCAGTTTCGGGCAGAGGCATTCAATGTCTTCAACCATGCGCAGTTTACCAATCCGAATGGGCTGGTCAACAATACCGGCCAGGGTGGTTTCGGTTATGTAACTGGTGCGAACGATCCCCGTATCATGCAAATGGCGTTGAAAGTCGTCTTTTAAGTGTTGCCAACCGAACGGTGGCAGGTCCCATCAGGAGAATTCGTCTGAATGTGCCGTAGGTGTGGAGTCATTGCCCGCCTCTGTATTTTACTGACGTTGGGTATACCGGGGGCCTTCAGGGCCCAGGATAGGTCGAGCGCCGATTCTGGAGGCAAGTCGCAAGGCGCCGCCTTGTTCGCTTCAAAGTGTGCTGCCTGTCATGGGACTGACGGGCGCGGTGGTGAGCACGCTCCGGACATCGCAACGGCGTCTGATGTACAGCGGCTGCCAGACCAAAATCTGATTGATATTGTCAGGAATGGAATCTCCGGGACCGGTATGCCGGGATTCGATTGGCTCGGTCAGGAAAAGATACTCGGGATTGTCGCCTGCCTGCGGACGTTGCAGGGTAAGAATGGCCCAGTTACACTACCTGGCAATGCCGAACACGGAAAGAAGCTGTTCTTTGGAAAAGCGCAGTGCTCCGAGTGTCACATGGCGCAAGGCAAGGGCGGTTTCATTGCCTCCGACCTTTCACATTCCGATTCAAATACGACTGCGGAGCGGCTACGTCTGGTCATTCTCGATCCTGTGAACTCCCTGCCCGCCCAAAAGAAGGCGGTTACAGTCACCACCACGGATGGGCAGAAATATGCCGGTGCGCTTAGAGCCCAGGACAATTTCTCCATCTCCATTCAAACCATGGACAGTGCCTTCCACTACTTTCCCAAATCTCAGCTCGCCTCTATCGAGATCGGCGCTCGTTCTTTAATGCCGGACGATTACCGGTCAAGGCTGAGCGTCTCAGAAGTAAATGATCTGGTCAGCTATCTGATCCGCATTGGCGCACAATCTCCGAAACCTGACGAACCCTCATCAGACGATGACGACGAATAGGGACGCCGCCCGAACCGGAGTTCGAATCAAAATGACCGACCTGAACCAGCAGCCTTCCCTCCTGCCTCTCTTCGTCCTGATCTTCGCGGGCCTTTTCCTCCATGCCTCGGCTCAATCCCCGCCGGCGCCACATCCCATCTCAGCCAGTCCCAGCGTTCTCGCGAACGGAACTCTCTACGTGTCGGGTCAGGGAAGTCGCAAGGCGGATGGAAGCCGTCCTTCAGAATTCCCGGGGCAGGTGGATCAGGCGTTGCATAATTTGCGGGCAATCCTGACCAGCGCGGGGATGGATTTCGACAATGTGGTTTGGATGAATGTCTACGTTAAGTCTGTAGCGGACATCGCCGGCATGGAGGAAGTTTATTGGCGCGAGATTGGAAGCAGCCCCCCGGCGCGTACTGTTCTAGCCGTAGCCGCCCTTCCGGATGGAGAACGGATTGAAATTAATTGCATTGCGGTTCGGGACAAAGCCCATCGTCGCGCTATCTGGCCGGAGGGATGGCTGAAGGGTTCGCATTCAGATCCGCCAGCGATTGAGGCCGGAGACGTGCTGTATCTGTCGGCACAAGGCGGGGAGGACCCTCGCACAGGGAAACTGGCCTCTGACTTTGGTGGTGAAGTGAAACAGGCACTCGACAATGTGAGCACCGTACTGCAAGCAGCCCGCATGAGCACAAAGAATGTGGTGTGGGTCAACCCGTACATGAGCGTCGGCGGCCAGTACGATGCGATGGGCAAAATCTATGCGACTTACTTTGAATTCGGCGATACGCCCGGACGCGGGACCATTCAGGTCATGGGCCTTCCGAAAGGAAATCACATTGTCTTCAGCTGCATTGCCGGAGCGGACCTGAGCAAGCGCAAAGCAGTACGCCCAAGAAATATGCCGCCGAGCCCGACCGCCAGCCCCGGCGTACTCTATGGCGATACCCTGTACCTTTCCGCGAAAGATGGCTTCATTCCCGGCCAGGGCATCGTTACGCCTGACTTCAATTTGCAGCTCCGTCAGTCCATGCGCAATCTTCTTGATGGGCTGGAGGAAGCCGATATGGATTTTTCCGACGTTGTTTTCAGCACCGTCTACCTCCGTCAAATTCAGAATGAAGATGGCATGGATGCGCTGTACGGAAAATTCTTCAAAGGGAAATATCCGGCGCGGACCGTGCTGCAGCAGAATCTCGAGAACGGCGATGAAGCTGCCGAGCAAATTTCATTCATAGCCGTACGACAGCAGAAACACTGAGAGAAGAAAAAGCACGCCATGGCTGACTTCCAACAGAAGCGTAGAACGTTTTTGAAATGGGCGGCGGCATTTCCCCTGCTCGCGCGCGTCAGTATTCAGCAGGCCATGGGATCGGGCTGGGCTGAGGTAGCGAAGAAATCCACCGACAACGTCTACACCCGGCTTGGCGTCAAGCCAATCATCAATGGTCGCGGGACGTGGACCTATCTGAGCGCGTCTCTCGAATTGCCCGAGGTCAAAGCCGCTCAAGAAGCAGCATCGCAGCACTACGTCAACATCTTCGAACTTCAGGTTGGGGTCGGGCGGCGCCTCGCAGCCCTGACTGGCGCCGAATCGGGAATGATCACCTCTGGCGCAGCAGGCGCCATGGCTTCGGCAACCGCAGGATGTATCGCTGGAACGGATCCAGACAAAATCTGGCAGCTTCCCGACACGACCGGCCTCAAGCACGAAGTCGTCATGGTGGGTGGCCGAAGCCCGTTCGACAGCGCGATTCGTCTGGCCGGTGGCAAACTCGTCCTCGCCGATTCTGCCGAACAGCTTCCCAATGCAATCAACGCGAATACCGCAATGATTTATACCACCTCGTTTCCCGAGCAACTGGCCAAAGAAATCGCCATTGCAAAGAGTCACAACGTACCCATCCTCATGGACGCCGCCGACGGCATTCCTCCCATTGACAAGTTGAGGCTCTTTGCGAAAATGGGTTGCGATCTCTACACCGTGAGCGGCGGCAAGGGACTTTGCGGCCCGCAGTGCAGCGGAGTTCTTCTTGGTCGCAAAGATCTGATCGATGCGGCCCTCGCCAACACGAGCCCGTGGGAGGGTGCGGTGTGCCGCCCGATGAAAGTTGGCAAGGAAGAAATCATCGGCTGTCTTGCTGCGGTGGAAGCCTGGTTTGACATGGATGTGAACGCTCTCAACAAGGAATGGTCCACGCGAGTGCAGCGCATCGCATCGCTGGTCGGAACCGTTCCGGGAGTCGAAACCAAAATCTATACGCCGGAAACAAACCAATATCCGACCCTCGTGGTCTCCTGGGATAAATCCGCATGGGGCTATACGACCGCAGACTGTGCCCGAGATCTTCTGGACGGATCTCCCAGCATTGCCGTCCTTACGGATGACAACCCGAGCGATGTGTTGTCTCGAAAGGAAATGCTCAACAAAAGCTCCAAAGGCTCGCAGCCAAACAAGCTGGAGATTGTTTCCATGACGCTGAAGCCCGGCGAAGAGATAATTGTGGGCAGGCGGCTGCGGCAGTTACTGTCTGCGGCGAGCGAAAAGGCGAAGTCGAAACCGGAAGCCGAATGAAAGGCAGTCACCGGTTCTTCAAGGTCTTGACTCGAAACAAACCGAATCTCATGCTGCACAGGAAGCGTTCCAAATGAAGCAATCCACTGCGAAGTGGCTTATGGCTATGGTCATGATCCCCCAGCCTTTGCTCGCTCAGGAAAGCGCTCACCATCCTCCGGTTCCATGCACAATTCGGTCCGTGGAATTCGACGGCTGGCAAGGAAAAGAGGTTGCGAATGCCTGGGTCCGGTTGACGTTTGTTCCCCAGTTAGGTGGCCGGCTGATGCAGGTCGCATTCGACGGGCATAGTTATCTCTTCGTGAATTCGGTTTACAAGGGCAAGTACATTGCGCCGGATGAGGCGGGTGGCCGCTGGATCAACTATGGCGGCGACAAAATCTGGCCCTTGCCCGAGGGCAACGCTGATGAGCAGCATTGGAATGGAGCCTCCACTGCGCTCGATGATGGCGACTACACTTTCGCGATCGTCTCCCAAAGCCCCAACTGCATCGTGCGTCTCGAGGGCCCTCCCGATAAGCCGACCGGCCTGCAGTACACGCGCGAAATCACCATCGGGAGCGATTCCCCTGAGGTTTTTTTCCACGCCATCACGAAGAACATCTCAGGTCATTCAATTACATGGTCCGTGCAGTCTGTTTCGCAATACGATCTCGCGGACGCCAACGATCCAAAACGCTACAATCACGACTTCTGGGCATTCGCCGCGCTGAATCCCAACTCCGCCTATCTGAATGGATACCATGTCTACGATGGCTTCGCGACGGACCCTTCCTTCAAGCCCGTTGGCGGCCTGTTTCGTCTGAATTGGAAGTATCTGGAAAACGAAGTATGGCTCGATTCCACTGCCGGCTGGATTGCGCTCGTCGATGGCGCAACGCACTACGCCATGGTGGAAAAGACAAAGTACTTTGCGGGCGCAAACTATCCCGGAAAGGCAACGGTTATCTTTTACAAAAATGGACCTTCGCTGCGTTTGACCGCTGATGGAATGGCCCATTTGACATCGAGCACCCTCGAGGAGACTCCCTACTACATGGAGGCAGAACTGAACAGTCCGATCGCCGTTTTGGCTCCCGGCGAGACATACACCATGGATTCACAGTGGTTCCCCACGCGCGCAAGCCACGCGCCGATAGCCACCGTGACGGATGCTGGCCTGGTCGTAGAGCCGCTGACCGCGGTCAGGGCCGCCGGAAAAATTGAGGTCTCGGGCAGCTTTGGTGTCTTTTTCCCGGGAGAACTCAGAGTCTTTATGTACGATACGGAAGGTACAGAGAAAATCGAGATACCGCTCAAAGCCGTCCGCCCGCAAGATGCTGTTGACGTGCATCAAACCATTACGGCGACCCCCGGCATCGCGCGAATTTCAGTCCACTTGATCGAGACCAGCGGTCTGGACCGTGGGGCATTAGGCGAGGTGTCGTTCACCACAAGCGATGAACAACGCTAAACAAACGATGCCCCGCAAGCTATCCCAGTTCCTCCTCGCTGGGTACACATTGGTTTTTGCAGCGTCGGGACAAAACCCGAATCCGAACGCCGGCGCCTTGATCGACGTGAAGCCGACCCAGCTTCTTTCTCGGACCATAGCCGATGACTGGCCATCGTATAACGGCGACTACACCGGACGGCGCTTCAGCAGTCTCACACAGATTACTCCGCAAAATGTTGCGCAGCTTCAGGCCCAATGGGTGTTTCACAGTAGAAACGCGGGGATTCTCGAGGTCACGCCGGTAGTTGTAAACGGCGTGATGTACGTTACGGCATCGAACGATGCCTATGCCCTCAACGCGCAAACAGGCCAGGTGCTCTGGCACTACGCGCGGCCGATCTCGAGCGGCCTGGTCGACGACGCTTCCGGTCATATCAGTCGAGGTGTGGCATTACTCGGCAGGCGTCTCTATATGGAAACCGATAATGCCCATCTGCTTTGCCTTGATGCGCGATCGGGTCACTTGATCTGGGATGTCGCGTATGCAGACTGGAACAAAAATTACGGCGCTACCAGTGCTCCTTTGATTGTCAAAGACAAGGTGCTGGTTGGAACATCGGGGGGAGACGACGGGGTGCGTGGATTCCTCGCCGCCTACAATGCCGAAACTGGAAAGCTGGTGTGGCGCTTGTGGACCATTCCTGGTCCAGGCGAATTCGGCTCCTCAAGTTGGCCCGGTGACGCGTACCTGCACGGCGGCGGCACCACCTGGATGCCCGGAACCTATGACCCGGGTTTGAATACCCTCTACTGGGGCACGAGCAATGCTTCGCCAGACTACGACGGACTCGTCCGCCCAGGAGACGACCTCTACACCTCGTCTCTGCTGGCGATTGATCCGGATTCCGGGAAATTGAAATGGTATTTCCAGTTCACTCCCCATGATCTCTACGACTACGACGCCCTCCAAACTCCGGTTCTCGTCGATCGGGAATATCAGGGGAAGCCGAGAAAGCTTCTCATCGAAGCAAGTCGCAACGGTTTTCTCTATGTTCTCGATCGGACCAGCGGAGAATTGCTTTCTGCGACTCCATTCGTGAAAAAGATCACTTGGGCAAAAGGTATTGACGCGCATGGCCGCCCGATTGCGCCGATTTCCGAGCCAACTGCAGACGGCACGCTCATCTGCCCGGGTGTTCTCGGTGCGACGAACTGGTTTTCGCCATCCTATAGCGAAGCGACGCGCTGGTTCTACGTTATGGCCTTGGAGAGTTGCTCCGTGTATTTTCGCAAGCCGAAACCTTTTGCAGAAGGCAGCACTTACTACTCCGGCGGCACAAAGCGCAGCCCGGACGCATCAAGCCAGAAGGTGCTTCTAGCGTTCGACCCCGAGACACAAACGGTCGCCTGGCAATATCCCCAGGTAGGAGAAGGACACTCCTGGGGCGGAGTGATGTCTACCGCAACAGGCCTGGTCTTCTTTGCGGATGATGCGGATTTCTTCGAGGCAGCCGACGCAAAAACCGGAAAGTCTTTGTGGCATTTCAACACCGGACAAACTCTGCACGCATCGCCCATGAGCTATGCGGTCAACGGCAAACAGTATGTAGCCATTGCCTCAGGCAGCGACTTATTCAGCTTTGCGCTCCCTTAGTACTAGGGATCGCCAAACACAGAGGACGGCCTCGATACGCCCGCCGTCCTCCTGTTTGTGCGCCAAGCTGCGGTTCAGAAAGAGAATCTGCCCGCGAGTTGAACGGTTCGCCCGTTTATCGTTGTTCCTGTGATTTGACCGACGCCTGAGTTGCCGATAGTGGCGTTGGGATCTTGGAAGCTCGGATGGTTGAAGAAATCGGTCGCGTCCACCCGAAGCTGGAATTTACCCGACTCCCATCTTGGCATAGCCCAACTTTTGGCCAAAGAGACATCGACGTCGTTTACACCCGGCCCATACAACGAGTTTCTCTTGTTCTTGCCAAAGGTGAGCGGCGCCGGCGCTGCGTATGCGGCTGGATTGAACCACTGCTGGATTGAATGCGCGCCACCAGGACTCCCAACCAGGTCCGGATAGAGAGCTGCGGCAGAGTTACCATCCCCACCATCTCCACCCAACGTGCCGGCAGGCTGAGAGCTGGACATAATGACCGTGAACGGACTACCCGAATAGTCGATGATGGCAGCTGAGGCTTCCCAACCACCCAACACCGCATCGGCTGCAGTCGAGCTCAGATATCGATGTCCTTTCCCGAGCGGCACCGCATATAGGAGAGTCGCCTTGAAGGTGTTTTGCCGGTTAAAGTTCGAGGGGCCATAGTTGGCCGAGGGGTTATAAGCGTCCTGATAGTACACGGCACCAAATTGATTTCCCCAACCTGAAGAATCCTGGTCATCGTACAACCGCGACCATGTGTAAGCGAGCTCAGCCGCTAAGCCGCGGCTGACTGGCCGGTGAAGCATCAACACCGCGGAATGGTAGTTCGAAATGCCGTTGTACGAGCCGGTACGCGACCCGCCGGAACCAACACCGATGCCGGTAAACTGCGGGTATGGCCGGGCCGCCTGGCCGCCGCCGAGCTTACCCGCGGGTACTTGATTGATATCGGCTTCAAACATCAGGTTTTCCCAGTGGCTGCCGATATACTGCGCTTCAGCCACCATATTTTGGGGCAAACGCCGTTGCACGCCTGCCGTCCACTGCCAGCCATTCATAATTCCTAGATCCTTGGGGGTATAAGGGATAAACCCGTCTCCCTCAATGACCGTCTGGCCTGCAATCGTGGGCAAGATATAGGAAGCAGGGTTGCGGCCCGAAATAATGGGCAGATTTGCTCCGCTCCCCGATAGCTGCACCACCGGTGTTGCGGCGGAAGATGTTACAAGATTACCTGTGACGCCCGTGCCGAAGCCAACAGGTCCGCCCACGGTGTCCATGCTCCACAACGCCGAGTATTGCCCTATTCCACCGCGAATAACCCAGCTCTGTGTAGGTGTGTACGCGAACCCGATGCGAGGCATCACAATGGTCTTGGTCTGGAACTCTTGCGACCGCTCCTGGTTCAGGCCGGCGAACCAGATTGAACCCATCGAGTTGACTGGGAAGTCGGGACCGGGGCTGGACACCGGATTGGAGAGAGTCGGGTCAAACCCACCCATATGATTGTGCTTCTCGGTAAACCCGCCATGGATCTCCGCCCTTACCCCAAGGTTAATCGTCAAGTTCGGTCGTAATTTAAGGTCATCCTGAGCAAACACCGAACCGTTTTTGGCTCGCATCTGGTGTGACGGTTGAGTTTGAGTACTCCAGTTGTTCACATCGCCCAGCAGGAAGTCGGTATATCCAACGGCGGAAACGTTGGGGTTGCTGGTGGTGAACTGACCGGAGAATTGCACCGTGGCTCCGTTAATGCTGCCCCATGGAGTCGAGTTATCCTGCGCGAACATCAGCTCGCCGCCGAAGTGCAGGATATGCTTCCCCTTGATCAGGGTTAACGCATCGGAAGAAACGAATGTGTTCTCGATGAACACCGCATTCGTGCCGGGACCAATCCCTCCGGGTCCATTGGTTCCGCCGATATTCACCGACGGAATCACATCCGCGTTCGAAAACTGCAATCCCAGTTGTGCTGGGTACCCCTTGCCAAGCGATTGTGGCACAAACCAATTCCCTTGCCGCACAAACGATTGACGGAACTCGTTTACAAGGGATGAATTGATTGTGTAGACGTCTGTGAATTGCGCTGCCCAGCCTTCGCTCGAATTTGTTTCGCAATTGATCGGACAATTTGGGCCAGGATCATAGTTCGTCTTACTTGGCGTATAGTGCGACGTCACCGAAATGCTGACGCGGTTCTTCGCACTGAGGTTATAGTCCAGCCGCCCAAAATTCTTCGTTTGGTTGCCATTGCCGGGTTTCAAATAGCTGTAATTGTTTTGCAACCCAGAGAGGTTGGGCGCGGGAAAAAGTGCCTGGATCTGTGTAGCTACCGGATCAATATCGGCGGTAGGAACTGCCAGATCGTTCGCGTTATAGTTCGCGCACTGAACCGGATTGGTCGTTAACGGGGTGCCTCCATGGGCAGCGTCAAGAGTCAGAGCGCTTCCGAAGATCGCAGGATCAAAACAACCTGCCTTCATATCTGCACTTGGAACCGAAAACGTTGCGTAGGAGGAATTGGGGTTCTTCAGTTGTTGGAAGTTGTAATAGAAGAACAGCTTGCTCTTCAAGATCGGTCCGCCAATGGCCCCGCCGAAGTAGTTGAACCGCTGCTTTGCCTTGGCGCCAGTCCTGTTGAAATAGCTTCTCGCATTCAGGTCGTCGTTCTGGAAATTTTCATAAAGAGAGCCGTGAAATCGGTCGGTCCCGCTCTTGCTGATGACGTTGAAGACCGTACCGCCGCCGCCGTATTGCGCAGAGGCGTCAGTTGCAATCACGTTCACCTCGGCTACAGACTCGCTTTGGCCCTGGTCAATGTTGGCGCTGTGCGGTAACCAGATCGAGCCGCCGTCAACCAGGTAGCTGGAGAAGTATGGCATGGTTCCGCCGATGGCCTGGTCGAGGCCGGGGTTCTGATCGCCGCCACCGCCGCCGCCGCCGCCGCCCATTGAGGCCGTGCTGGTGGCTCCGGGAAGTAGCTTCAGCAGGTAGGTCCAGCCGTTGGCTGGATCGACGTTCGGAAGTTGGGCCAACTCCTGCGTATCCAGGGTTGTTGAAACCTGGGCATCCTCCGTCTTGAGCAAAGGCGCTTCGGAGGCGTTCACCTCGATCGCTTCGCTGGCCGACCCAACTTTGAGCACGGCATCCACGGTTACGATTCCGACTTGAAGCGGGAGGGGGCCGCGCTTGAACGATGTGAAACCTGTTTTGCTGAATGCGACTGTGTAGCTTCCGGGCAGAATCGAGCTGGTGTCGTATATGCCGTCGCTATTGGTCACGAGCCTCTTGATCACGCCGGTATCGTTGTTAGTGACGGTGACAGTCACACCGGGTATCAAGGCGCCGGACGAGTCGGTCACGCTGCCGCGAATATCACCGGAATTCGTATTTTGTCCGAACCCGATCGCTGCTACAAAACTCCCGACAGCCATTACGAGTAAAAAGCGCAAAACTCTCAACATTGATGCCTCCGGGGGTGCGGATTTGCGAGGATTTGCGGCCGCGTTGGCTTGCTTGCTCCGATGGTTACTTAGCCGCATACGCCTGTAAGCAATCGATTGTTCGTGAAATACTCCTCCCGAATCGCGTCTGCAACATTATGCTACGCCCCAGTTGTCGTCAAGAAAGAAGTGACAGAACGTCCCGCTCCTCGGGAGTTATGCGCTAAAGCAGGCTGCGTCTGTTGCGAAGCGGTTCCGAATTATCTTGAACCGGTCCTGAGGGCTTGACATTCACGTCAGAACACGGCTAGCGTTTTTCAAGCGCTCTTCGGGAAACCGGATTGGTGATTATGTACCTTCCCGAAGTCGAGGGATGGCCGGCGCCCAGACATCACATATCATGCCGGAGCCAGTGATCTATCAGACCATGAAAACCTTTCCAATCCTGCTGGCCTTGATCCTTTCTTCTACAGCAAGCTCTGAGCAGCCAACCGATCGTCAGCAGATCGTTGCGCACGCCCAGCAGGCGCAACAGTTCCTGCGCGCCAATCAGCCGGATCGTGCCATCCCCGAGTTCCGCGCCATTATTGCCCTCGATAACGCGAACGCAGACGCGCACGGAAACCTGGGAGTCCTGCTCTACTTCAAAGGAGATTACGCGCTTGCAATTCCTGAACTCGAGGCCGCCGTCTCACTCGCCCCGAACCTTTGGAAGATTCAGGCTCTGTTAGGCATGGCGCAAAGGCGTGCCGGGGATTTTGACAAGGCACTGGCAAACCTCGAACAGGCTTTTCCCAAGGTTGGAGAGAAGGACATACAAATCCAGGCCGGCATGGAGTTAGTCGAGATATACTCCAGGCGCGAACAACTGGACAAGGCGGCTCAGGTTCTCGACCTGCTTCATAACCAGTATCCAACCGATATCGGCGTCCTCTATGCTTCTTACCGGATACACTCGGACATGGCTGGGGAAGCGATGCTCGGGCTCTCGTTGCTTGCTCCGCATTCGGCCCAGATGTACCAGGTGATGGCTCACGAACTGGCTCGCCAAGGGCAGATCGACGGAGCGGTCAAGAACTACCGAGAAGCTCTCCAGGTCAACCCCAACCTGCCCGGGCTCCACTACGAGTTGGGCGAAGTGTTGAGTTCATCGGGGATGCCACAAGACAAGGAAGAGGCGAAGAAGGAATACGAGGCTGCTCTTGCAACTGATCCGTACGACGAAAAGTCCGAGTGCCGTCTGGGGACCTTTGCCTACCAGGCGGGCGACTTCAAAGGTTCAACGGCGCTTTACTCACGGGCGGTGCAGTTACAGCCCAACGATGCAGAAGCAAATCTCGGCCTGGCCAAAGACTTGATTGAAACGAACGAAATCGACAAGGCGCAGGCGCTTGTCCTGCACGCAATTCAGATCGATCCAACCAGCGCCGAGGCTCACTTTCGCCTGGCCGCAATTTACCGCAAACAGGGCCGCGTCGAGGATGCAAAGCACGAAATTCAGGAATACCAGAACCTTCGCGACATGAAGGAAAAGCTCAAGAAAATCTACCAGGAGATGCGCGTGCGCCCGGCACAACAGGAGCCGGAACAAGGAATGGGCGGCCGCTAGAACCGGCAAGTCGCGCGGCGCGAGCACCGCAAAAGAGATCATCTGGCGGAGCGGCTCGTGAAGGAGCCTATTAAAAATAAGACTCCCGGAGTGAACTGAACATTGGTCGTCCACATGTCGCGGGAACTCGTCTCCGTGATCACGTGGTCTTTCTGATCGAGTTTTTCGGTCGCTCACGGCCATGAAGCTTCGCCGCAGGTTGATGCTCGTTCAGTTGCGGGACTATCACCGCGCACTCTTCAGTGTCGTTAGCAAGTAGAAATGTCCGCTTTTCTGAGCAAGTGAAGTGTCCGTTTTTTGGTTAAGTAAGAAAATCATCCAGTAGTCGTCGTAGAGGCGGTGGGAAAGTGCGAATCCCGCGTTATTTGCGGGATTTGCAAGTTGGTGAGGGAAAGTCGTCTTTTTGACTTTTCCAACCAACGTCTTTTCCACGGCCTTGATTTGTTTTTTGGAAAGCGGCGTCAGGAGCTTTCCTTGCGCGCTGTAGTGTCCGATGCGATGTCCGGCGATCATGAGGGTCAGGGTTGCGTCCAGATGCTGATGGATGATCGCCTTGCATCCGGCCAGGGTGTGGCGCCAGTGGGCGCGCTCGAGCTGCATGACGAGATTATTGAAGTGCACGGTGTTGTCCCGATCAACGGTGCGCTCGTAGCGTTGGGTGAAGATCATCTCCAGGTTCCGATGCCGGCAGGATAGGAACGCCGTTCCTCGCTGCGCTGCCGGAACCGTAAAGCGGCTGTTGAACTCGGCGATGTAATGCTGGGAAAGAAACGTGTTGGCCCCTTCCAGGGTGCGGATCCCGTGCAATCGCAACTTCTGTGGCAGCCGTCCCTGCCAAGTGGAGAAGTTGCGTTCCGAGCGTCCCCGCGCCTGCGGTGAGTAGGCCGGGATCATATGCACGCCCAGCTCCTTCATGGCACGGCCCACCTGCGTAGGACGGTCATAATCAACCTGGCCTCCGCTCTTCGGCGTCAGCCAGAAGTGAGCTCCGCGGTCGGAATAGAGCGAACAGAACAGCCCCTTCAGTTCGATCACCGCCCGCAACCCGGCCATCACTGTGGCGGTCGTCTCTTCCTCGGCCAGCTGCGCATAGTAGATCTCGCAGGTGGCATCGTCCAGGATGACGATCAGGTCGTGCCGACGCTCATCCTGAGACCACTGGTGATCGCTGCCGTCGATGTGCAGCATCATCCCCGGCAGGGGGTCGGCGGTGACTCCCGGGACGAAGAATCACCTAAACAAGGGCTGGATAAGTGCATGGGCGATTCACAAACCTATGAGGTTGGCTCTTGCCGATCGATCAACTTTGACCGGGAGCCCGGCCGGGAGCATCGACCCCTGTATGGTTGGGTGAGTTCGTCGTACTTCGTGTCGGACTGAAAAGGGTGTCCACTATGTCCGCACGACTCCGAAGGTCGATAGATCAGTGGCGTGGGCGACCTAGGCGGCAACATGGTCGACAATCTCATTCGAGAGTTCCTGCTCAGCCGCATCACCACGCGCGCGAAGCGCTGATGCTCTGCAACGTTCTGGAATTGTTGCTGTGCGACCGGAGTTCCTGCACGAGACTCGAACCTATACCTTGAGGTACGTCGGGGCAGCAGGATACGGGCGCAGCCTTAGCGTGCTATTCCTCATGGTACAGCGGGTTACCTTCAGGTCCTACCTGGATCTCGGAGTATTTTTCCAACTTGGCCAGGTGCGCTTCATACGCCACGAGTTTGCCGTCCTTGGTCAGCGATTCCACTTTCTTGATCTTGGCGCCCGCCGCCTTCGCCTCCAGACCTTTCCGGACCTGCGGACTCAGCGTATTGAACGCCACCTCTTCCTCAACCTCGAGAACCCGGCCATCCGGGGCAATGGACACATCCTTGCTATGTCCACTGACGGTCATCTCGACCTCGTATTCGATCTGACCATTTTCAGTTTCTTTGTTATATCCGCGGACTATCGCGCCCTGCGACTGCTCGTCAGCGGTCTTGCGCGCTGCTTCTGGAAGTCTATCCCGGCTGATTCTGGTCTCTGCCGCGTTTGCGTCCGTTGCAAGCAAGGCGCTAAATGCGATCGTGCAGAGTAGCGTCTTCCAACCTTTACTCATTCTTCTCTCCTTCGCCTTGTTCGTCACCTGACCTAGCATACGGTGCGCGGCTTAAAGCTCGCTGAAGTTGCAAGAGACGGGTTAAGCCGCATTTCGGCTTTCGCGGCGCCGATTGTTACGGTGCCGTGAAATGAGCATTAATGGTCCGCTAATCCGCGCGGATCTTAAGTCTTCCTTAAGTTTTGTCACCATAACGTTGAGGCAGCCTAGTCTTCTTTCCGTTTATTTCCATTCCCGTTCGTGCGACTTGTGACGAAACCCACTCAAAGAGGTTCAGAACAGATGCATCGCAATCCATTTCGCCTCGGCTGTTTCCTCGTTTTCTGCATATTCTTCTGCCGCCTCGCTCATACCCAGGGTGGAACGGGTGGCATCACCGGAATCGTTCAGGACACTGCGGGGGCGAATCTTGTGAGCGCCAAGGTGGAAGTTGAGCCCGGCGATCGACAGGTTCCCTCGGACAATCAAGGCCAGTTCCGCATCCCTAATCTGCCGCCCGGACAATACACATTGACGGCAACCTATGTCGGATTCAAGCCGTACACCACGACTGTAACTGTCTCGGCTGGACAGATCGCGAGTGTAACGGCGACCCTGCAGGTCCTCTCCCAAGCCGATTCGGTGCTGGTGACGGCGCCTCGCCTGCAGGGTGATGCCGAAGCAGTCAACGTCGAGCGCATGTCAGCCGAGATCGTCCAGGTGGAGCCGCAGGGCGTCATCACCAGCTTGCCCAACACCAACGTGGCTGACGCCATCGGCCGACTGCCCAGCGTATCCCTGGAGCGCGATGAAGGCGAAGGGAAGTACGTGCAGATTCGCGGCACCGAGCCGCGCCTCAACAACCTCACCATCAACGGCGTGAATGTTCCTTCGGTGGAAGTGACGGTGCGCAACGTCAAGATGGATGCCATTCCCGCCAACGGCATCGAGCGCATCGAGGTCTACAAAACGCTCGCGTCCGATCAGGATGCCGATGGCGTAGGCGGCACGGTGAACCTGGTAACGCCCACTGCGCAGGATCGGCCCACCTATGCGCTGAACGGAACGGCCGGCTACAACCCTCTGCAAAACGGGTTCTGGCGCGGGGGCTTCGACGGCACCTTCGGCCACCGCTTTGGCGGCGACAAGAAATTCGGCTTCCTGTTGGGCGGAAGCTGGGATCGGACGAACCGCGGCATCGACGACCTGGAGCCCAGCCAGACCTACGGAACGACGCCCGATGGTACCAACGTCGCCTTCATCAATGGCGAGGACTTTCGTTCCTACGAGTACTACCGTACCCGCTATGGGTTCGACATCGGCGTGGACGAAAAGATCACCCCCACGGTTGACGGCCTATCTGAAAGGGCTCTTTTCCGATTTCCACGACTACGGCGAAACCCGGTCTATACGCCCAACGGTTCGAACATGATTTCCGCGGCGACCAACGACACGGTCACGTTCTTCACCCCGGCCGAATGCGCCGCATACAATGCGGCCAATCCGCCGTCTCCCGGCCAGTCACCGCCCTGCTCGCCGGGCAACTGGGCCTATCGCCATTACATTCGCCGGCCCGACCAGCAGGAATTCAGCTTCCTCGTGGGCGCGCGGCATGACCTGTCGAAGGATGTGATTTCGTATGATTTCGCCGTTTCGCGCGGGCACAATATCGGCGGCCAGGCGTTCCCCACCACCAATTTCAGCGGAGGGCCCAATCCCAGCGGCGCCAACGACCTTAGCCAGGTGGCGTTTGTGGACGACAAGAGCGATCCCTATCGGCCGAATCTCAAGGCTACCGACGGAACCAACGGTTTTGACCCCAGCAGTTATACCGTCAGCAATTCCGTCGTCTATCAGTATCACGCGACCCAGCTCAACACCCAGGGGTCGGCCTCGCTGGCCCACAACTACACGGTGCATGGGCGCCCCAGCACATTCTCGCTTGGAGCAAAGATCCGCAACTCCTACTCCACGCAATTCGAGAACCCCTATAGCTACGACAATGTGGGGGGATTTACGCTGGCGAAGGTCGAGAGCAACTACACCAATCCGACCTACTACGACAAATCGTATGCGATTGATGGGCTGGCCTACGGGCCTACCTCGTCGTATTCCAAGATCCAGACAGCAGTAATTGCCAATTCCACCGGGCTCACGCTCGACCCTGTGGGTGCGGCGCAGGCATTTTTCCACGCGGATGAGCGGATTTCTGCCGGCTACATCGAGGATGTGATCTTCTTTGGCAATTTCCGCCTGATGGGCGGCGTCCGCTTCGATAATGGAGCCACCCACTTCCTCGCCAACCAGATCGCCTACGATGCCAACGGAAACGCGGCCATCTCGCCCATCCGCCAGGATGCCAGCTACTTCAATGCGCTTCCCACCGCGGCGCTGCAATGGCAGGTGCAGAAAGACACCAATCTGCGTGCCGTCTATGGACGCGGACTCGCCCGGCCCAACATCGGCGACCTGGTGCCGGCTACCGTCATCGATCCCAACCAGACTCCCTATCCCACCATCTCTACCGGCAATCCGAAACTTGTGCCAACCATGGCCGACAATTTCGACATCCTTGCCGAGCACTACTTTCAACCGCTTGGCATCCTTCAGGCGGGATGGTTCTACAAGCGTCTGACCAATCCCATCTATCCCACCGCAACGCTGCTCCCCAATTTCAATAGCACGGGCAAAACGTACCAGTTGACGCAATCGATCAATGGTCCCAACGGGCATATCCAGGGCTTTGAGGCACAGTGGGAACAGCGTTTTTCGTTCCTTCCCGGCATTCTCAGCGGGTTCGGCGTCAATGCAAACTACAGCCACACGGTTTCACAGGTAAATTTCCGTCGGGCTTTGATGGCGGCAGAACCGATAAACCGGACCTGGACCGTGATTCTCCCAATGACTACAATTTCAACCTCACCTACGACAAGAGCCGCTTTTCGGGCCGGTTCGCGATCAGCCACAATGACGCCAGCATCGCCGCATATCAATGGAGCACGTCGAACGGCGCCGCGAGCGATCCTATCGTCGGGTTGAAAGGCTCGCCGGCGACAACTACTTCTACCCCCACACCCAATTCGATGTGCAAGGCAGTTTTCGCTTGTACAAGGGATTGCAGGTTGTGGCCTCAGGCCTCAACCTGAGCAACGAAGTCTTCGGGTTCTACAACGGCAGCCCCATTTATCCCGTGCAGCGCGAGTACTACAAGCCAACGACTTCGTTCGGACTGCGGTGGACTGTGAGCAGCGAATAAGAGCCCGATACAGGATTTCGGCTCGCGCTCGCACATACTCTGTCGGTGCGAGCCGAATCCGCTTTCCCGCCGTGGCCTTCTCACGGTCTCGACCTTCAGCACACCTTAAGCTGAACTCTTATAGTCTGCTTTTGTGGCACGGTTCCGCCGTTCTTCCAGGAAGGAGCAGAAAATGCGATTGCTTCGCGCTGTTGTCTCCAGTCTTTTCGTCTACGTTCTCACAGTTGGTTTGGTGCAAGCTCAATCCGGCTGGAAGGTTTCCAAAACTCTTCACGTCGGTGGCGAGGGCGGCTGGGACTACGTGACCGTCGATCCCGAAAGCCATCGTCTGTTCGTCACCCGGACCAGCCACACGATGATCCTTGACGCGGATTCGGGAAAGATCCTGGGGGACGTGCCGGGCCAGAAGATTTCTCACGGCGTGGCCATCGTCCCGAAACTCAACCGTGGATTCATAACCGATGGCGGCGGCAGCGGAGCAGTGATCGTATTCGATCTCAAGAGCTATAACGTGCTGGGCAAATTGGCGGCGGTCCCCGATGCCGACGGAATCATTTATGATCCCGGCACCGATCGCGTGTTGATCTCCGCCGGCGACAGCAACGCATTGCTCACATTTAAGCCCGATATCGACGTGCAGAGCGGAAAGATCGATCCGCCCATCCCGCTGGAAGGAGCGCCGGAATTTCTGGCCGCAGATGGGCAGGGAAAAGCCTTTGTCAATCTCGAAGACAAGAATGAAGTCGCGGTGGTGGATCTGAACGCGCGTAAGGTGATTGCCCGCTGGCCCGTTACCCCGGGAGGTCAGCCGGTGGGCATGTCCATCGATGGGAGGCAGCATCGGCTCTTCATCGGCTGCCGGAAGCCCCAACAACTGATCGTCATGAACGCCGAGAACGGCAACGTGGAGACGTCTATTCCGATCGGGACGGGCGTGGACGCAACGGCGGTCCATGAGGGACAGGCCTTCGCGAGTTGCCGCGATGGATCGCTCACCGTTGCCGGATTGAAGGACGGAAAACTGGAACTGGACCAGACCGTCAAGACGCCGGAGGGCGCCGAACCCTTGCGATCGATCGGACGAATCACCGCATCTATTTGCCCACGGCCGAGTTGGAACCTGCCCGACAGGGCGGCCAAAGGCGAAACCCGGCACTTTCATGATCGTGGTTGTCGATCAGAAGTAATGCGGATTCCGGGACGCGCTTCGCGGCTGCGTCCCATCTGCAGCTCTTGCTTGAATTCAGAATCGCCGGAATTGATCCGGCCCGGTTCCCGGAGCCACTTTGGACGTCCCGCCTGCAAACAGACTAAGATTCAGTCTGTAACGGCAAACAGAGGTTTTGAGTCAGTTGCGCGTTCTTGTCGTGGAAGACGAAATCAGATTGGCCGATAACATCGCCACAGCTCTCGCGACGGTCCGGGGTTCGCGGTGGACGTTTGCCACGATGGCAAGGAAGCCCTCCTGATGTGCACGACAGCCGAGTACGATCTCATTGTGCTCGACCTGATGATCCCCAAGATGCCCGGCACCGATGTTCTTCGAACCATACGCACGCGCGATGGAATTACTCCGATCATCATCCTGACGGCCATCTCCGAAATGCGGAGCACGATCGATCTCCGTGGTGCCGACGATGGCATGACGAAGCCCCTTGACCGGGGCGAACTTCTGGCCCGTTCACATGCGTTGATTCGCCGCGGCAAAGGGCAGAAGGAGGCAGTCCCCAGCTTTGGCACCATCAGCTTGCCCCCAACCGACCAGACGGTCTCTCGTGGTGGGCAAGGGCCCGGATCTCTCGCCCATGGAATGTCGCGTCCTCGAATACCTGATTCATCACCCCAGGCGGATTGTTCGAGCCGCGAATTGCTGGAGCACTTGTACGACTTCACGTGGGAACACCACTCCAACGTGATTGAGGCCCACATATCCAATCTTCGCCGGAAACTGCGGAGCGGGACCCAACAGACCGTCGTAGAAAACCTGCGAGGACGCGGCTACCGTCTTTGCCGTTTTCGCTGAGAACGATCCAACCGAATGCGAATGAAGTCCCTTGTTCGGCAGGCCACGGTCAGCGTTCTCACCATCGAGTTATTGTGCGCGCTCACTTTTGCAGGCGCTTCCCTTTGGCATGAGTGGGAAGCAAGGCTGAGAGCGCTGGATCTCAGTCTGCAGGGACGCTCCGACTCCTTGATTGGCGCGGTGCAGGATGCGGAAGATCCGCTGGACTCGGTGAAGATCGACCCCGAAGAGTTTACTCCAGGCAGAAACGACGAGTTCGCGGTATATAACCCGGATGGGAGATTGGTCGGCGCTTCCTCCGGAGATCATTCCGCCTTGAGCATCCAGAATCGCAACGGATTTCGCAACGTCCGACAGGTTCCGGGGCAAGACCGGATGGATATCTTTATCGTGCATGCACCACTTTCTGCCGCAGCGCTGAGTCCCTGTCGTAGCTTTTACCAACGCGGTAGATTCAGGCTGCCAGTTAGCTCTTTGGGGTTGGCGGTTTGATCGCAACCGGCTGCGGTGCTGGACTTGATGGGACAGTTGCTTCAGGCGCCTTTGTGTTGGTCTCTGCAACGTGCTCGGATGTTGAAGCTGATTTGGTGGACGCTTCGGAAGGAGCAGGCGTTGCGGCGACTGGCGGCGCGACCTTAATTCCAAGATAACCGTCGACGTCAGCAACTTTGATGCCGAGGCTGGAGGCAATCAGCCCCGGACTCTTACCTTGTTGATGCAAGAGTTTCGCCTGGCCTGCCAGCGAAAGCTTGACGATATCCGGCTTGAGTGTTGCACTGGTTTGGGCTACCGTAGCCGTCGAGACTTCTGGTGCGGTCTTGGTTATCGATGCACCTTGCGCAGCTTTCGACAGGTCGCCTAGCGCACTCGTAATTTCGATTGAAGACAATGGTGGTAGCCTCATTAGGCAACCAGACTGGCTCCTGATCAAGACCGGTCGCCTGCCCGTAATCAGAAACGCATCGGTTGCCGTTGTTCTCCTTATCGGCATAGCTCCAGCTACCATGAGCTAGTGATGGGCTCGGCAGTACGGTCCGATCAAATTCCCGGAATTGACGCCCAAGGTCAACCGGACTTGGGATTACGGGCTTCCGCTCTACCCTTTCTGCCCTTGGCGGTTCCGATGGGGGCAATCGATCAACCGCACACCCGCGCTGGGCTGAATCGGCGCTAGAAAGGCTTCCTGATTTCAAGATGCGATGCGTTTTCGACGAAGGTAGCGATGACTGAGTGATCGAACTCACCCTTGCCTTGGCCCATAAGAGAGAGGAGCATCTGCTGAACGATCGCCGTCATGGGCAGAAACATCCTGTTGGCTTCGGCAATTTGGAGAGCATTGCGCAGGTCTTTCTGGTGAAGCTCGATTTTAAAGCCGGGTTTGAAATTGCGCGTGATCAGCATAGGCCCCTTCGCGTTCAACACGGCACTGCCGGCAAGGCCGCCTTTAACCGCGTTAAGAACCACTTCGGGATCGAGCCCGCAACTCGTGGCCAGCGAAAGCGCCTCGCCCATCGCCGCAATGTTGCACGCGACCATGATCTGGTTTGCAAGTTTTGTAGTATTTCCGGCGCCCACCGGCCCAGTGAGTATGACGCTGGAACCCAGACACTTGAGCAGCGGCTCGGCCTTCGCGAATGCTTCCTTGCTCGAGCCAACCATGATTGCAAGCGTCCCCTCGATGGCTTTTGGCTGCCCGCCGCTCACTGGAGCATCGATGAAGTCCACGCCGCTAGCGGCACAA
The DNA here is from genome assembly GCA_963730805.1 of uncultured Acidobacteriota bacterium. GTDB lineage: Bacteria > Acidobacteriota > Terriglobia > Terriglobales > Acidobacteriaceae > Telmatobacter. The sequence continues at coordinate 59,867 of CAVSTL010000012.1, forward strand.
ACCTTAGCGATCTTCTGTGATACCAGGGGATTGATAGAACTCATGTCGATAATCAAAGAGCCGGCTTTGCATCCTGCCAGCATTCCACCCGCTCCGAGAACTACTTGCTCCACTTCAGGGCCGTCAGGCAGCATCGTGAAGATGATGTTTGCCTTTTCGCCCACCTCGCGATTCGACGCGGCTCGCTGGGCTCCCTCAGCTACGCAGGCATCCAGCACGCCGGCGCTGCGCGTATATGCAACCACCTTGTGGCCGGCCTTCAGCAGGTTATTCATCATGGGGCGTCCCATAATGCCCAGGCCCACGAATCCTAGTGTCGCCATCCTGTTCCTCTCTTGTGCTATTTGATTCTTGTCAGCATCTGCGAAATCGTGCGGCTACGTTCTCGGCTCCGCGAGCAAGAAGGCCCACGTCACTGCCCGCAGCGATAAAGTTGTATCCCATCTCGAAGAGCGGATCCACATCATCGAGGTTTCCCGACAGAGTGCCGGCCGATCGGCCTGCCGCGCGAATGCGTTGTGCCACGTCTTTTATTGCCGCCTGAACTTCAGGGTGACTGGGATTGCCCAGATGCCCGAAGTCGGCGGCCAGATCGCTGGGGCCAATGAACAGCCCATCCACGCCTTCGACTGCCGCAATGGCTTCCACTTCCCTCAAGGCAAGCCTGGTCTCAACCTGCACCAGGATGCACGTGTCCAGGTGGGCGTTGCGATGGTAGTCGCGCAGGCGGCCGTAGTCATTGGCGCGGGGCGCCACGGAGACGCCGCGAATGCCGAGCGGAGGATAGCGGGACGCGGCCACAGCCCGGCGAGCTTCTTCCGCATTCTGCACGAACGGCACGAGCAGCGAGCGGGCACCGGCGTCGAGCGCGCGCTTTATGATGACAGGATCGTTCCACGGCACGCGAAAGACTGGCTCGGCTGTGCCTCCACGCATGGCCTGAAGCTGCGAGACCAGCAGGGGAATATCGTTTGGCGCATGCTCGCCGTCGATCACGATCCAGTCAAAGCCCGCACCAGCCAGGATCTCGGCGCCAATAGGACTTGCCATGCTGCACCACAGGCCGATTTGGCAGTGGCACGATGCCAGGGCCTGCTTGAAAGCATTGCGAGGGCTGCTCGCCGATTCGCTGGGCATAAGCTCCGATCTCCTCCTCATTCAGCAGAACGCAGAATATACGTCAACCTTGTAGCACTACTGCTTACGGTGCGCTTCCTGCTGCCGCTGGAACTGCTAACTCGATGCGTTTGATCTCACCTACAATCGGGCCGTAACTGATGATTGCGCAGAAAGCGATGAAGCTTACATATACCAGCGCCAGGTTAAATGAATGGGTTTTCTCCACGATCCACCCAATGATAATGGGCGTGGTAATTCCAGCCATGTTGCCGATGAAGTTGAACAAGGCTCCGTTCATGCCTACCAAACCTCGCGGCGATGTGTCCGATACCACCGTCCAACCGAGTGCGCCGATGCCCTTGCCGAAAAACGAAATGGACATGAACAGTAACATAACGCTCTGCGCGGTGGCGTAGTTGCACGCGATCATGGTCATAGCCAGCGCCATCCCGGCCATGATGGGCGCCTTGCGAGCAAAGCTGAGCGAGCGGCCTCCGCGCAGCAGCCTATCGGAGATGAAGCCGCCAAGGATGCCGCCGAAGCCGCCGCAGAGACCCGGAACCGCCGACGCGAATCCGGCCTTCAAAATCGACATATGCCGCGCCTGCTGCAGATAGACCGGGAACCACGTAAGAAAGAACCACGTTAGCGTCGTGATGCAATACTGACCGAAATAAACACCAACTAACATGCGATAACTCAGGAGCACTTTCACCGTGGCCCATGATAACGGGTTAACTCTACTATCGGACCTATTACCTTCGTCAGTATTTACCAGGCCTCCACCACGCTCGATGACCTCAATCTCGGTCTCGGAGATGCGCGGGTGCTGCTTGACGCTAAAGACATTTCTAAACCAGACCACGGTAAGAACCATACCTACAGCGCCCATAAACCAGAAGCAACTTCTCCAGCCCATGACGTGGATAAGCCAACCGAAGATGGGAGCGAATATGGGCAGGGCAAAATACTGCGATGCATTAAAGATCGCCGAGGCGCGCCCGCGCTCGGCGGTGGGAAACCATGCGGCCACAATGCGCCCATTGCCAGGAAAGACGGGGGATTGCGCAAAACCCGAAAGCAGCCGGAGAAGGAAGATTGTCGTGAACGCCAGGGCCGGCCCAAGATAACCTGCGAATGCGGTAAGAAACGCAAGGAATGACCATATGATGATGCTGAGGCCATAGACTTTCTTCGATCCAAAGCGATCGAGCAATCCACCTGAAGGCAACTGGCCGAGCACGTAAGCCCAACTGAATCCGGAGAAGAGATACCCCAAGCGCATCGGCGTCAGGTGAATGGTCTGCTGCATTGAGGAACCCGCGAGCGACAGCGCTACGCGATCGCCGTAGCTGAAGCAGCTTACGGCGAAAATAATCGCGATGATGAGATACCGCACGCGGGTGGTTCCTGTTTCTGACACGATCGAGCGTCCATTCTGCCCGGAATTTTGGCCGAGCTTGCTTCGATCCTAAGTTATGACGTCGGCATGAACTTGGTTCTATCTAGGCTGTGGAACTGACAAACTGGATTAAGGCGCGAATGTAGCCGTAACAGAAGGCGAAGGATTGCAACGAGTGCGGGTCGGCATTATCGGCGGCAACGGGAACATGGTCGGGCATCAGCATATAGGGATAGCCGATCTCGCGGTAGACTTTGATCGCTTTCACAAAATCAATATCACCTTCATCGGGGTAGACTTCGACGAAGTTATCGCGATGGCCGCGGATGTTGCGGAAATGCACATTGAAGATCTTGTTGCGCGTGCCGAAGTAGCGGATCACGTCAAAAATCTCGGTCTTCGGATCGTGAAGCATCTCCGAGACGGTTCCCTGGCAGAAGTTCAGTCCATGATACGGGCTCTCTTGAATGGTGATGAATTTCTTCAGGCCGTCGACGGTGCCCAACACCCGGTCCACGCCCATGTAGCCTTCGGGCGGTACGCCAGGGTCATGTGGATGGCACGCCATGCGGATCTTGTACTCGTTGGCAACCGGAATCACTTGATTGAGAAAGTAAGTGATGCGTTCCCAGAACTGGTCGGCATTCACGGCGCCGGCCTTGGTCAGCGGCTCGCGCGGAGGCGTTTTCGCCAGGTCCCAGTAATGGTCAAGCGAATCGCCGCGGCCAGGAATGCGACCGCTTCGCAGCACGCCCAGAATGCTCATGTTGTATTTGATTGAAGGAATGCCGGCCAGCGCGCAGTTGCGGATATATTTCTGCAACTGCGCGATGTCGCGGTCGCGCTCGGGGCTTTCGGCCAACATAATGGCCGGATGCTTCTCGGTGTCGATGAAGCTCGAGGCCAGGAACGGCGGCGCGATGCAATCCACGCTGATGCCATACTTGGCGGCCATATCCGTCGTGCGTTTCAGCTCATCCACAGTGGCGTACAGTCGCTCGTCGTCAATTTCCGGATAGGCGCAAATGTTGCGCACGCCGTAGCGCGCCAGGTACTTGAGATGGGTTTCGTTGGTCGGAGACGTCTGGTCGCCCAGCTTCATGTCGACCGATGACGGGGACGCCGAAGAATTATCCGCGTACGCAAAATTGCTGCCAAGGGCCAGGGCGCTAACGGTGCTCGAGGAAAGAAACTCTCTTCGATTCATGGCGGTTCCTCGCTGTTCCTGTGGAGTGGTCTGGAGGCACACAGCGACAGAAGCTCGCCCGTGCGATCGGCCAACCGTCCGCAGGCTGGCCATGGCGAACTTGCCGGGTGATGCCTTTGCCATTGAATCCTCCAAAAATAGGAGTTGATTGTCAATTCAAGATCGAAATATATTTGGCATCGATCAATATGAGAAGCGCATTGCCGTTCGAACTCAAACAACTTCGCTGCTTCGTGACGGTGGGTGAGGATCTTCATTTTGGACACGCCGCCAAGCGCCTCAATATGACCCAGCCACCGCTGAGCCGGCAAATCCAGATGCTGGAGTACGCGCTAGACGTCCAGCTTTTTTCGCGGACCAGCCGCTCCGTCCAACTTACCCCAGCAGGCCGGGCGTTTCTGGCCGACGCGCGGCGCATCCTGGCCCTGAGTGAGAGCGCCGCCATCGCGGCTCAGCGGATCGACCGTGGCCAGTCGGGACTGATTAAGCTGGGCTTTACGGCGGCATCGAGTTACGCGTTCCTGCCGAAGCTTCTTGCCTGCGTCAGCTCCGACCTCAAAGATGTTGAGGTTGTGCTTAGCGAAATGGTGACCATCCGGCAAATAGAGGCACTAGCCGAGAATCGCCTGGATCTCGGACTTGTGCGCCCGCCGGTTGAGTTCCCTGGCATGAGTGCAGCCCCCATCGCCAGCGAACCGCTGGTGCTGGCGGTTCCTAACAGTCATCGCTTCGCCAAAGGGCCACGACGGTCCATTCGCGACATGGAAGGCGAGAATTTCATTACATTCTCTCCTGTCGAGGGGCGTTACTTTTACGAATTGATCCAAGGAGTGCTCAAGCAAGCCAACGTCTCGGTCAAATCAGTGCAACAGGTCAGCCAGGTTCATTCCATCCTCGCGTTGGTAAGGGCCGGCGTCGGCATCTCCATCGTGCCCGAATCGGCAAAAAACCTGCACTTTGATGGAGTCGCTATCCGTTCGCTAGCCCATTCCACGGCAACCGCGGAACTCCATCTCGCCTGGAGCATCGACAACAACAATCCTGTGCTTGCGCCCTTCCGTGACCTCGTGATCCGTCGAGTCGCAGGCAATTCTGGCATAAGCCGCTCCAGCGCGGGGATATAAGGCAATTCAGTCCGCTCTCAGCTCAGAGAATCCCGCTCGCGAACGTCCAGGAGCTTCTTCTCCCCGCATCCAGTTCCGTTCGGTGAAGCGGCGGGAGTGCGCTCGCCGGCAGCCGGGCGCGTGTCAGGTTCCTTCCTTCATCGATGCAGCTGTTGTATTGATCAATTCCAACTATGGTTTGACCAAGGATCGATCTATCTCATATAAGACTGTTCAACTCGCAATCTGCTGCTCCGGCGCGAGAGCGAGTGTTTCCCGCCCGATGAAGCAGGTCTCGAAGATTTGGAGGGGGTCATGAGGCAATTCGTCTCGTTGTGCATCGGCGCTGCAATCCTGAGCAGTCTCCTAAGCATTCAACGTGCTATCGGCCAAACCAGCAGTGCCCAGATCAGCGGTATCGTCACTGACCCCAGCCAGGCGCCGATTTCCGGCGCCACGGTGACACTGGTCAACGAGTTCAACGCCGGGGTGAGAACAACGCTCACCAATCAGACCGGCAGTTTCGTATTTGCCTCGGTGACGCCCGGCACGTACGACCTGAACATCACCAATCAAGGATTCAAGACACTTTCCAAACGGAACATCGTGCTGAATGCATCCGATCAACTCTCTGCGGGAATTCTGCAGATGGCGATCGGAGCAGCTTCGCAGTCCATCGAGGTCCAAGCCGATGTCACGCCCGTGCAAACGGAGAGTGGAGAACGGTCGGCGCTGATCGACGAGAAACAAATGGCGACTCTCCTGACTCCGAACAGAGATTTCCTCAATTTCACTCGTGTGCTGCCCGGTGTGGTGGCGACCGGGACCGAGGGGCAGGATCAACTGGGAATCTTCGGTATGGATACGGTCAACGGGCAGCGCAGCGAATACAGCACCGTGAGCGTGGATGGAGTCATCGCCAATACCAACATCAACCGGCTGAACCGCGTGACGACAGCGCCCAATGCCGACTCCCTTTCAGAAACCAAAGTCCTGACCAACAACTATCAGGCGGAAGATGGGGGCACCTCCGGGGCTTCCATCGACGCCGTGACAAAATCCGGCACCCGGGACTTCCATGGCAGCGGGTACTACTTCAAACGGCACGAGGAGTTTAATGCCAACGACTATTTCAATAGCGCGTATTGGAATGGAACCGCGCAGCCGATCAGCCAGAATCGCTTCAACACCATCGGATACAACCTGGGAGGCCCGGTATTGATACCGGTAGTCCACTTCAATAAATCACGGGACAAGCTGTTCTTCTTCTTCTCGCAGGAGATCTGGCCTACCGTTCACCCCGGAGACGGCAATCCGCTGCGCTTGCGTGTGCCCACGGCCGACGAGCGCAAAGGCATCTTTTCCACTCCCGTTGCCGACCCCAGCAAAACGGCCCAGGGGCTGCAGTGCAATAACACCGGCGACCCGGGATGCTTCCCCAACAACACCATCCCTTCCGGCCAAATCAACCCTGACATGCAGAAATTGCTCGATCTTGTGCCCCTGCCCACGCCGGGCTACTCCGATCCCTCGGGAACTTCGAACTACATCCTCAACCTCACCGAGCACAATCCCGTCAACCAGCAGCTTTTGCGGCTGGACTATAACGTCTCGCCCAAATGGCGCACCTATATCCGGGGCCTCCACATGTCTGTGGGGTCGACGGGAAATGCCGCCAATGCCATGCCCATGGAATATCTGCAAAGCTTTCCCGTGAACTACCTCAATATCGCTTCCAATGTGCTTTGGAATCTTACCTACGTCGCCAGCCCCACGCTGGTGAACGAGATGAATATCGGATATGCCGGCTGGACCGAAGACCAGCAACTCCCGCACGGCAAGAGCGAGTTGGCCGCGGTGCAGAAATCGGCTCTGGGCATTAATCTCACGCAGTTCAGGCCCGACCTGAATCCGCTCGGCCTGATTCCCACCATACAATTCGGCGGCGGCGGATTAAGAAATCTACCCAATATCGGTTTTCCAGGAAGCAGCGGCGTCCGGTTCCCGATCAGTTCTCAATCGTACTCCTATGGAATTAACGACGGCCTCACCAAGGTCTGGCAAAGTCACATTGTCAAGGCTGGCCTCTACCTGCACATCGATCGGTTTGTGGAGCACCACGTTGCCGGTAACTTCACCGGTCTTTACGATTTCAGCGTAAATCCGCAGAACCCGCTCGACACCGGCAATACTTTCGCCAACCAACTGCTGGGCAACTTCTACGAGTATTCCGAGAGCACCAGCGCACCCGACTTCGATCCTGTAACGCGTGTTCTGGAATGGTATCTGCAGGACAGTTGGAAAATCAAAAAGACCTTCACGTTCAATTATGGAGTGCGGTTCAGCTACGACTTGGCGCAGACCGTGCATATCGGCGCCAACTTTGTCCCTAGCACCTATGACGCGTCGCAGAAGCCGGTGCTTTACCATCCTGGCAGCGACGCAAACGGAAACCCGGTGGCCGTCGATCCCCGCAATGGAAACACCGCGAACGCCCAGTTCATCGGCGCAGTGGTCCCAGGCTCGGGAAACCCATTCGACGGCATGGTAACGATTCACAAGAGCAACCCGGTGAATGGTCAAGGGCTGCTGGCCGCACCGCGTATCGGGTTTGCATGGGACGTGTTTGGAGATGGCAAGACGTCGGTTCGCGGCGGGGGCGGCATGTACTACCAGTCGCGCACTTCATCGGCCTTGGGAGGCTCGCTGACCACCAACGCCCCCATTCAAGAGAACCCCATTCATCCTTTCGGCAACGTCAACGCCTTGTTCTCCGGACCCAATAACAGCGTTATCTTCCCCGGCAATCTCAGCGGGTCGCTACAGAAAAACGGGAAATGGCCGGTGTTCTATAACTACAGCCTGGGCGTTCAGCGTGCCGTTGGATTTGAGACCGTTGTCGACCTGGCCTACGTGGGCAACCTCGGCAGGCATCTGGGGCAGACCTACGAGGCGAATGCATTGGCGCCGGGGGCGCGCTTCATCAGCGCGGCCGCGAATCAAAATCCGAACGATCCGGGCAAACCGCTCCCGGATAACTTCCTTCGCCCATATACCGGATTGGGAAGCATTCCTTTCACTGAATCCGGGGGAACGGCAAACTACAATTCACTTCAGGTTTCGGCTACGCGGCGCTTTACCCACGGGTTTTCTATTGGCGGTAATTACGTGTGGTCCAAGGCGCTGGATTATACCGACGACACGACTGGCATTGAACTGCCCACCTTTGCCCCCCGGCATGCGTACTCGTACGGGCTGGCCGGTTTCGACCGCGATCATTCCGCCGTGGTCAACTGGCTGTGGAACATACCCGCGGCCAGCAAACTGTGGGACAGCGTTCTTACACGCCAGGTGCTCGATAACTGGCAGATTTCGGGCATTGCCTCATTCGTCCGCGGCCAGCCGTACGGCATCAAGTTGAATACCAGCGGGGTCGACCTGACGGGCGGATCGGATCTCCCGCGCGCCTTGATTACGGGAAAGCCCGTTCTTCCCCACGCAAAGCGAACCGTGCTTCATTACTTCGACACCAGCGCCATCAGTATGCCGCCGGCAAACTCCCCGAACAGCAACGGCCAGTACTCCAACTTCGTCGGAAATGCCGGCAAAGTAGTCTTCCGTGGGCCGGGCACGAACAACTGGGACGTCGCGCTGTTCAAGAACTTTCCCATCAGGGAGCGCCTGACGATCCAGTTCCGCACCGAATTTTACAACCTGTTCAACCATCCCTCGTTTAACAGCGTGGATAACGAAGCGATCTATTCCGACGGCGCCCAGACCAATGGTACCTTTGGTGAGTTAAATGGCGACGCTGGAGCGCGCCAGATTCAACTGTCCGGACGCATTAGCTTCTGACCTTCAGCTTGATTCAACCTCTGCCCTGGTCACCGCGGCTTTCGTGACCAGGGCGCCTATTCAAAGACACCACCACCAGGGCGCTTCTCCCGAGGAAACTTACATGCGAATGATGCGATTCATCCTCTCGGCGTCAGCGGCTCTCCTGATGACCGCTTTTTCGCTTGCCAACTCGCAGCAACCCACTTGGCAAATCAGCAAAACCCTGCACATCGGCGGCGACGGCGCATGGGATTACGTTACGGTGGATCCCCAGACGAACCGCCTCTTCGTCACCCGCTCCACGCACACGCAGATCATTGACACGACCTCGGGCAAGGTCGTAGGGGATATTCCCGGACAGTCCCGCTCGCATGGCACGGCGATCGTGCCCGCTGCCAATCGTGGCTTCATCACCGAAGGCGGCGGCGAGGGCTCCATCGATGTTTTCGACCTGTCGACTTACAAATTGCTGGGCAAGATTCATACCATGCCCGACTCCGACGGCATCATCTACGATCCTTTCCAGAACCTCATTCTTGCCGTCTCTGGCGACGAAGGCAAGCTCATGACCTTCAAGCCCGATATCGACATTGCCACGGGGAAGTTCACAACCATCGACCTGGGCGGCGCCCCCGAGTTCCTCGCCGCCGACCACGGTGGCAAGGCCTACATCAATCTTGAGGACAAGAACCTGGTCGCCGTCGTCGATCTCAAAACCAACAAGGTCGTCGACCGCTGGCCGGTCGCGCCTGGCGGCAAGCCCGTAGGCATGTCGATAGACGAACGCAATCACCTCCTCTTCATCGGCTGCCGCGACCCGCAGAAGCTTATCGTCATGAACACCGAGACCGGCAAAGTGGTCGCCGCTCTGCCCATCGGCCCGGTGGTCGATGCAACCAAGTTTGCCGCCGGACAGGTCTTCGCCAGTTGCGGCGGCAGCGGGGAATTGTTCGTTGCCTCTGAGAAAAGCGGCACGTGGCAGATCGATCATGTGGTCAAGACCGCCCCCGGCGCCCGCACCATGGATCTCGATCCCCGCAACCACATCATCTATCTGCCCACCGCGGAAACGGAGCCGGCCGCGCCGGGAGAACCTCGCCCCCGCATGAAGCCCGACAGCTTCATGATTGTCGAAGTGAGCCAAAAGTAAACTGCCGGTCCCACAATCGTCGGGACCATATTTCGCGGACCCGGGATCCCGCCCGTCAACGCGGGTTGGACCCCGGATGAATTGCCGGTTATGAAGGAGCTGCCGGCCTCGGCAAGAGCTTCCGTGTAAGTAAATAGATCTGGAGAAGCGCCATGAATATGAATCGCCGCGAATTCATAGCGGCCCTTTCCATGCTGGCGACGAGCGTGGCTCACGCCGAGAACGACAGGCCGGCAAACCGGAATATCAAGTGGGCACTATCGCAAGCATTGTGGAGATATTATCCTCCCGCCCCTTTTACCGAAATGCTGGATGTGATGCAGGCGACGGGCTTTATCGGAGTTCGCCTCGCCGGCTTTCCACACATTCTCAGCGACTATCAAATGACGGCGGCGCAAATGCTCCGCGAAGTCTCCCGGCGGAATCTACATGTGGTGACCATCTCCTGGAACGGCGCGCTGCACGATCCATCGCAGCGGCAGGCGGTGCTTGAGAGCGCCCGCAATGCCATGAGGTTTCTCGCCGACTTCGGGGCCAGCCACCTCGTAGTTTTTTCACCAAATCGCAAGTTGCCCGAAACCCAGACGCCCGCCGCATTTCGCGAACTGTGCGAGCGCTCGAACCAGATCGGTGAGTTGGCCGGCGAGATGGGCTTCACGGCAGGCCTGCACAATCACATGGGACAGATGGTTCAGAATCAGGGCGAGGTAGATCGTTTCATGGCCATGACCGACCCCAAGCTCATTGGACTCTCTCCGGATACCTGCCACCTGAATCTCGCAGGTTGCGATGTCGTCGGCACTCTGGAAAGGTACAAGCACCGCATCCGATTCCTGGATTACAAGGACTCGAAATGGACCAACCCAACCAAGGACTGGGTGCAGCCGAACGGAAAGGTATTGCCCCAGGATTCGGATCAGGCCCGTCTTTTCAATAGCAGCTATGACCTGGGGGACGGGCAGGTGAATTTCCCCGCATGCCACCGCATCCTGAAGAGCGTTGATTATCGCGGCTGGATCTGCGTCGACCTCGACACGGCCCGTCTGAGTCCCCTGGCCGACTTCCACCGCTCCGGAGCATACATTGTCAGCAAGCTGGAGCCGATTTATCTATGACGATGACGCGCCGGGAATTTTCTCTTGCAGGCATTGCGATGGCAGCTACGGGACCGGCATCAAAATATCAAATCGTCGATGCCCAGATTCACGTGTGGATCAATGACCCAGGTTACCCCTGGGCAGCCGGAACGAAAAATCCGCCGACCGAGAATCGTACTCCCGAGATGGCGCTGGAACTGATGAAGGCCAATGGCGTTCAGCGAACGGTCATCGCGCAGTACATCGGCTACAAGTGGGACAATCGCTATTGTCTCGACTCGATCCGCAGGTATGCGCAATCTTTCCGCGGCGTATGCCGCGTCGATCCGACCGATCCCAATGCGCCGGACCAATTGTCACACCTGACAGATCAGGGGTTTCACGGCGTGCGCATTAGTCCCTCGGCCGATGCGAGCGGCGACTGGATAAACGGCCCATTGATGCCGCCACTGTGGAAGCGCGCCCAATCTCTCAAGATTCCCATGCAGGTTTACGCGCCCATCACGCGAATGCCGGACCTGGTGCATCTCATCGAGCAATGCTCCGATCTGACAATCGTGATCGATCACATGGCCGATTGTCCTGTCGATCGCCCTCAGGAGCTCGAAAAGCTGATCGCATTGGCCCGCTACCCCCGGCTCTTGGTCAAGATCTCCCACACCTGGTCGATCTCCCGTCAGCCGTATCCATGGCTGGACGCCCAGGAGCACGTGAAACGGCTCCACGCAGTCTACGGTCCCGAGCGCCTCATGTGGGCGTCAGATTGGCCTGTCGATCTGGGTTGGACAACCTACGAAAAGACTCTGAGCGTCGTCCGCGACGATATGAAATTCCTAAGCGCGGACGACAAAAGCTGGATTCTTGGCAAAACCGCACAGCAGGTTTGGCCGTTTGCTTAAGCATGGGACCTATGGCTTACCCTGCATGAAGACTCGCCTGTGCTTCACCAACCCCCACTTACCTTTCCGAAGCCGGCGACAGCCCCTTACGTAACCGACGACGGATTGAACAAGACCATGTCGTTATGCAGTCCCAGGCGATCCGCACAGACTTGTTTCCGGCCGCTGGCGACGTCGAGAATAAAGTGAAAGATTTGCTCGCCGACCTGCGCAATGGTCGCATCGCCCGACGCGATGGTGCCAGCATCCACGTCGATCAGGTCAGGCCATTGATTGGCGAGCGACGTGCGCGACGAGACTTTCACCACCGGGGCCATGGCCAATCCATACGGAGTGCCGCGACCGGTGGTGAAAACGTGCACATTCATCCCGGCAGCCAGTTGCAGCGTGCCGCACACAAAATCGCTTGCAGGCGTAGCCGCGAAGATCAGGCCGTTCCGCGTAACTCGTTTCCCCAGGGCCAAACACTCCATCGATCCTGCTTGTGCCTGCCTTGGCTACGGAGCCGAGCGCCTTCTCTACGATGTTGGATAGTCCTCCCGACTTGTTCCCCGGCGTCGGATTGGCGCTTCGATCGGACCCGCTTTTGCCGAGATATTCGTCATACCATCGCAGTTGAGCGATCAATTCGTTGGCGACCTCGCGGTTTGTCGAGCGCGCGGTCAGCAGCGCTGCCGCATCGCGCACCTCGGTCACTTCGGAGAAGAGCACGGTCGCTCCTGTTCTCACCAGGAGATCGGCGGCGTAGCCGACCGCGGGATTCGCCGTGACTCCCGAAAATGCATCGCTCCCTCCGCATTGCAGGCCGACAACCAGGTCCGCCGCCTGCCGAGTCACTCTTCTGCGTTCATTCAGCGAAGCCAGACGTTGCTCGGCCAGTTCCATGATCCCCCGCACCATATCGTCGAATCCCCGGAATCGACGATCCTGAAGGCTCACGACCTGGGCTGAAGGTCGCAACACGGGCAGCGCGCCGTCTGACAGCAGCCGTGGCGGTTGCAGTTTTTCGCAGCCCAGCCCCACGATCAGGGGTGCACCGCCAAAATTAGGATGGACGCTGAGATTGCGAATTGTCCGGATGTAGATCTCCGCTGCTGGAGCATCGATCGCGACGCCGCAACCGTATGAATGAGTGATCCCTACCACGTCATCGACGTGCGGGTACCTCGGCAATAACTCGGTTTTGATCCGCTTCACGACATGACCAATCACGGCTGCGACGCACTGGACCGTAGTCGTTATACCCAGGATGTTTCGTGTTCCGACCGAACCATCCTCATTGATAATCCTTCGAACGTGTAGCCTTCGAGCGGTTGCATGGGCGCCGGAACGGCCGTCGCCAGAGGCAAATGGCTCAGTTGAGGCGCCTCAGGCAGGCAAAAGTTTCCATCGTGCACCCATGAGCCGCGAGCCATGGAATGGGAGGCGTACCCAATCGTCGCGCCGTACCGGATGACGGGCGCACCCGCTTCAATATCGGCCAGGGCGACCTTGTGCCCTTCGGGTATGTCTTCCAGAAGAGGACACTCCGAGCCCAGCGAAGTGCCTGCCCTCAGACCGCCGACCGTTGCCACGATGGCAACGTTGTCCAGGGCATTCACCTGGATGAATCGCGGCCAAGAAGTTTGTGACTTCGCCATGGCAGTCTCCCGCTCCATTTGCGCTCGCATCGCAATCCGCAGTTTTTCGGTAGACGCGTGTCGCGCTGACGAGCCCGGAGATATCTACATGTAGACTCTAAACCGTGACGCGTCCCCTAAACTGTCCATCCGCCGGATGGATGAATCGAGGCAAGGTATGTTAGGGCCAAGTCACGCGCCCATGGAAACATGCTCAGGCATTTGCATTTCTCGGCTAAGTGGCGACTGCGTCATGTTGAGGCACGTGCCCGCGTGTCCGGGGGTTCAATTCTCCCCAGCTGCAACAAGGCGTCGAGGCTATTTAGAGTCCGAAAATCAATGCACATCCCGGTATCGATCGATGCTTACTATAGTTCGGTTCGGGATCGACCTTCAACTATATTTTCCATAGGTCGTGCCTTGGACGTTCAGCCCACCTGCAGAGCGCACGCCACACTCCCGCACATGAGTCGCTAGCTTCAGCTGTCAGAAACGCAACGACCACGTCATCCATGAACCGTTCGGAGGAACCGCGCATGAGCCGCATGGATCCCGCAGAGATGGCGACAGGCATCGCTCAAGGCCTTCTCTCCTTTCCTGTTACCCATTTTTCCGATACGTACGAGTTCCTTCCCGGGCCGTACCGCGAACATATCGCATGGTTGCTGGCCCACGGGCCCGCTGGATTGTTCGCGGCGGGAGGCACCGGAGAGTTTTATTCATTCACTCTCGACGAGTTCTCCCGGGTGATCTCCGCAGCGGTAGAAGAAGTGGCGGGTCGCCTCCCGGTGATAGCCGGGTGCGGGTACGGGACGGCCATGGCTCGCCAGTTTACTGCGGCCGCGGAGAATGCAGGTGCCGACGGGATCCTGCTCTTTCCGCCCTCGGTCAATCATGTCGAACAGAAAGGTCTCGCCCGCCACATCGAATCTGTATGCACCTCGACGCGGCTGGGAGTGATTGTGTACAACCGCGACCACGCACTCGTGGATGACTCAACTCTGGCATGCTTGTGCGAACGTTGCCCCAACCTGGTGGGGTTCAAGGACGGCGTCGGCGATATTGAGCGCATGACTCGCATCTACACCCGGATGGGCGACCGCCTCACCTATATCGGAGGATTACCTACGGCGGAAACTTTTGCACTTCCCTACCTGGAACTGGGGGTCACCACGTACTCTTCGGCAATCTTCAATTTTTTGCCCGGATTCGCCAACGCGTTTTACGCGGCCGTGCGGGCGCGTGATCGCCAGACCATCATGGCTCGTTTGCGTGATTTCATCATGCCCTACATCCAGATTCGCAATCGGCGCAAGGGTTATGCCGTGTCCATCGTCAAAGCCGGCATGCGCGCGGTGGGCCGTTCTGCAGGCCCGGTGCGCCCTCCGCTCGTCGATCTCGAAAACTGCGAGATGCAGGAATTATCTAAACTTGTCGAAGGGCCTTCCATCGAGCACAGTCATGAGAAAGGCCGAAGCGCAATCCCACATCCGCTACCTCCCGGAGCTGTTGAATGGCGGCGCACCGCGTGAATCCGATGATCACCCTGCGTGAAGACTCCCCTGTTGTAACCAGCATGCGCGTGGTGCCGGTGGCCGGTCACGACAGTATGTTGTTGAATCTGAGCGGCGCCCACTCGCCGTTCTTTACGCGCAACATTGTTTTGTTGTGCGACTCGGCCGGCCATACTGGTGCGGGAGAAGTTCCGGGCGGGGAAAGAATTCAGCGTGTTCTCGAGTAATCCCGTGACCTCGTTATGGGAAAAAAGATTGCCTCGGTCAACGAGATTCTCGGCGACGTAAGTCGCACGTTCGGCGGCGCGGATGCAGCGGGGCGCGGCGGACAAACCTACGATCTTCGCACCACGGTCCATGCTGTGACCGCGATCGAATGCGCGTTATTCGACCTGCTGGGCCAATTCCGTGGCGTTCCGGTGGCGTCGCTGCTGGGTGCCGTGTCCAGAGAAACAGCATCGATGTGTTGGGCTATCTTTTTTTCATCGCCGACCGGAAGAAATCGAGCCTGCCTTATCGCGAAGAATCCGGCGCTGTTGATCCGTGGCTGCGCCTGAGGAACGAAGAGGCTCTCACTACCGAAGCAATCCTGCAACTGGCCGAAGCGTCTCATCACCGCTATGGCTTTCACGATTTCAAACTTAAGGGGGGAGTACTCGCCGGGCCTGCCGAGATGGAAACGGTGGCCGCATTGAAAGAGCGCTTTCTCAATGCCCGCATCACGCTCGACCTAACGGCGCATGGTCGTTGGAAGAAGCGATCGCACTCTGCCGCGGCAAACAACACATCCTCGCCTACGCAGAGGACCCTTGTGGCGCCGAAAAAGGCTACTCCGGCCGCGAAATCATGTCCGAGTTCCGTCAGGCCGCGATGCTCCCACCGCGACAAATATGGTAGCACACTGGCGCCAGCTCAAGCATGCGGTTCAGTTGAAGGCGATCGACATCCCTCTCGCCGATCCACATTTCTGGACAATGCAGGGGTCGGTGCGGGTTGCACAGTTCTGTGACGAGTACGGCTTATGGGGATCGCATTCCAACAACCACTTCGATATTTCTCTCGCCATGTTCACTCACGTGGCTGCTGCCGCTCCGGGAAGAATCACCGCGATTGATACGCATTGGATCTGGCAGGATGGGCAGCGCCTGACCTGAGCCATTCACTATTCGCGACGGCAAGCTGGCCGTGCCCAATCGTCCCGGCCTGGGCATCGAAATGGACATGAAGCAGATCGAGCAGGCCAATGCTCTCTACCGGCAGCTTGCATCCGGCGCACGCGATGATGGAATCGGTATGCAGTACCTTCTCCCTGGATGGAAGTTCAACCCCAAGCGCCCCTGCCTGGCGCGATCATCCACGAAACAGCCCTCACCGACATTGCTTCGCTCCGTGGAGTATGGCGAATGGGGCAGGCAGGAATTCCGGCTCGCGGCAACATCAAAGATGCGCGTGATGACAATGCCGTCTGTTACATCGAAATCAATGAGCAGACTTGGGTTTGGAGGGCTGGCAGGGGATTGGTCTTTTCTGGATCCGGTCCTTCAATGGCTTGTTTGTGCGTTCAGGATCAATCGCAACAAGTGGCCAAACTGCGCTCTGTCCTCACTGACGGAACCGCGGTTGCTCATTTCCGCAATTGTCTTCGCATCTCGTACAGGCGGATCGTTGTCGGCGCGGTGAACGATGACCAGGCCGAGCGTTGGGATCACGAACAGATAGTGCGCTCCCGCACCCGCGCCGAATAGATGCCAGGAAGAGGAAACTTCGGGAAAGTGCACACCGCCGTAGTCGATCCACCAGAGGTATTCGTATCCGCCAAGATTCACCCCATTGGACGAAATCATCTCGCTGGCATGACTGCTTTTCTCGACCCAGGCCTCGGGCACTATCTGCTTTCCCTCCCAGCGGCCATGATGCAGATAAAGCAACCCAAACCGTGCCAGGTCGCGCGCTGTGATTTCGAAATGATACGTTCGATAGATGAGAACAGGTCCACCAAAGTAGAAAACGTCGTTTGGTCGAAAGTCCTGCATGCCGATCGGCTTGGCGATGCGCTCATAAAACGCCTGACCAATCTTCAAACCGGCCTTCTTCTCAAAGATCGTTCCCAGAACATTGAAGTCCCAGTTGTTGTAATACCGAAAAGGTCCCAGGGGGCGTGACTACCACGAAGTGGACGATTCTTGGTCATCGACGCAGTTTCAAAATCGACGAGGTGGTGCAAGATCTGATCTAGCGCGCAGCAAATCCACTATCTGCGCCTGTTTCTCTTCTTGGTCAACGAATCGGGTGAATCATCAATCCCCAGGTGTTGAGGGTCTCGTTGATGTCTATCACGCCTTCAGAAGAATAGATTCCGTAGAGCGCGCTGATCAGGCTTTTGCGCACTGAATAGGCGTCGATCTTTTTATCGCAGTCTCCCCACTGATCGACAACCTGTCCACTCTGGACAATCATGACCGCGGAGGTGTGGATCGAATCGGTCTCGGCGAATTGACGCGCAGCGGCAGACTGCTCTTTGGACCAACCGGCCTTCTCCGGGGTCGTTACGTTCTGCAAGATTCGCCAGGAAAGGTGTCCGGAGAGTTCGTCGACGCCGCGACGGATTGACCCGCGACCGTGGAGGCGAAAATGAATGAGATGCAGCAGAGGAAGGCTGCACGGAATCGAGTCATGAAAAGCCTCCTAGCCTTGCTCTCGTTGTGAATTAGGTAAACTCGCCGAAGAAAAGCGCCCCACGCCACCCCCAAAGCTGATTCGGATCGAAAGGGGAATGCTGCGGCCAATGCCAATCTATTTGGCCGCGGATGGCCAGAATAGCATGGGCCGTGCGCTGTTTAGCGCGCTTCCCAAGCGGGCGGCGCCGCCATAAAAGATCCAGCCCAGAACTAAAATGGTGCCCCTAAGGTGAAGACAATAACGAAGGAAATCGGGTTCATGCCGCTGATGTAAGCCTTTCCGTAGGGAATATACATCGTGCCCAGCAGGACCGCGCGCTGAGAGCCGCCACAATGCCAATGATGGCGTTGTCGGAAGAACCGTTGGCGTGTTCCGCCGACCTCTTCCAGCCATGCACGGAGATTTAGCCTTAGGATCTGCGCGGCGCAATCGCGTAAAGTCATATGCTGGATACATTGAGATCTGCCAGAGGTCGTGAAAACCCCAATGAATAGGAGACTTCGCTTTGGTCTGATCGGCGCCGGGCGCATTGGCCCGGTTCACGCTGAAACCCTCGCATTCCGGGTGTCTCAGGCACAGCTTGTCGCCGTCGCAGACGTCAATCCGTCAGCTGCGCAGGCCGTCGCTTCGCGCTATAACATTCCGAGGATTTTTTCTTCGGGCGCAGATATGATCGCTGACCCGGAAATCGACGCGGTAGCCATTTGCTCTCCTACCGATACCCATGCCGACCTGATCGTGGCGGCGGCAAAAGCAGGAAAGCACATCTTCTGTGAAAAGCCCATTTCGCTCAGCTTGAAGGAGATCGACCGCTCTCTCGCGGCGGTGGAAACGGCCGGAGTCAAGCTGCAGGTTGGCTTCAATCGCCGCTTCGACTCCAACTTTCTCCGCGTCCGTCAAGCCGTGGTGTCCGGTGAGATCGGCACGCCCAATCTCTTTCACATTGTGAGCCGTGATCCATTTCCGCCGCCCCTCACTTACCTGCGCCCCTCAGGCGGCGTATTCCTCGACATGATGGTGCACGACTTTGATATGGCTCGCTTCCTCATTGGCGATGAGGTGGAAGAAGTCTTCGCGGCGGGGGCGGTATTGGTTGATCCCGGCTTTGCCGGGGAGGATGACTTTGATACCGCTGTCGTACTTCTCCGCTTCCGCGGAGGAGCTATAGGCACCATCGACAACAGCCGCAAGTCCACCTTTGGCTACGATCAACGCGTCGAGATCCTCGGCAGCAAAGGCAAAATCGCCTCCGAAAACCGTTATCCCAACCAAGTGATGGTAAGCGGGGAGAAGTGCGTCTACTCCGATCTGCCATACAACTTCTTCATGCAGCGGTATACCGATAGCTTCACCGCCGAGATCCAGGCCTTTACCGAAGCCGTGCTCGAGGACAAGCCCATCCCGGTCACCGGTGCTGAAAGCCGTATGCCAGTTGTCATGGCGCTGGCAGCGGGAAAGTCGAGCCAAGAGAATCGTCCAGTCCGTATAAGCGAGGTCGCCGCATGATCTTCCTTTTCGATCTATCCGTCAGATTCATCCCGCCATTTCCAAATCCTGAAACCACCTTCACGAAGAGAGGGCTTTGGTAACAGCGACCTAAGCCAGGCACCACATAAGAAAAGGCCCGCAGGATTGACGATCGGAACTGAACCTTTTCCATGTCTTGAGGCCCAGTGGCGGCCGTTCGAATTTCCAATGCTCGGACCGCGAATACGCTAAGCAGGACCATTGCCCGTGGTCGCAACGTCGAGACGTCGATAGTGACGTTCCACTTCGCGCGCTTCGGCATCGAAGTTGCGGTGCCCGGTCGGGTTACCGAGACTCCAGCCGCGGCACAACCAAACCGCGTGGCGTCGATGATGCTCATCCCTTCGGCGAGGCCCACAGCGAAGGCCCCGTTGAAGGCATCTCCTGCTCCGGCGGTATCAACGACCGCTCCAATCTGAAAGGCCTCAACGTGTTCGGCGACTTGGCGGCCGAGCACAAAGGCTCCACGAGCTCCCAATGTCAGAATGACATGTCGGGCTCCCCGCTCCAGGAGTTCCGCCGCCGCGCGTTCAATCTTCGTCATCGTGTCGACCGGCATCGCCGTCAGCGCGCAGGCTTCAGCGGCTCCGATTGCAATGTCAGGAGTCGTGAAGAGGTAATCCAGATGCATTCCGGCGTTGCGGTGAACGCTCCTGGCTAGCTCCCCGAAAGAGTCGGTCCCCACTTTGGAGATAAAGTCGACCAACCCGCCAAGACGCGCCGCAGCGATGGCTTGATTGGATCCTTTGCCTCCCGCTCCTAGCCGAAAGGCGCTGCCCATGATGGTTTCACCCCATCCCGGCAATCGTCCCGTTCGAAAACTCAGGTCTGCGGCGAATATACCCATCACAGTGACAGAACGCGATTTCAAGGGCATCTCCATGCGGCTTTTGCCGTAATGCCACATTACTATCTCTCGGCGATGATTCGTCGAGCCCCAGATTGTTCATAAACTTGTCATAAATGGTATTGCATGGCGTTTTACACGTGTGTTACTTTTCACCCCTGCAATTCATTTGCTCTCTAAGGGTTAGTCTGCTCATTCCCTCTTGTCCGCCCGGCTGGTAGACGCCGCAAAACATCGCCCCATTCCCGAGCAAAATGTCGTCCCATTTCCGAGTTGAAGGAGAGGTCATGCAGCGCTTCACAGTGCGTCGTACTCCGTGGGCCTTTTTGCTGTGTCTGTCCCTGTTACTCTGCCAACTCGCAAGTCCAGTGCCCGCCCAAGGCCAAGAAGGGTCCATCTCCGGATTGCTAACCGATCCCGCTGGCGCCGTCTTGAGGGGCGCACAGGTGTCCATTCCCGCCCAAGGCTTGAATACCGCCACAGACCAACAAGGTCTGTTTTTCTTCAGCGGCTTGCCAGCCGGCAGTTACACGCTTTCCGTCAGCTATATCGGCTTCGAGAAAGTGACGAAGTCTGTGGCCGTAACTGCCGGGCAGACAACCACTGTGAACCTGCAACTCCAGGTCGAATCCCAACAACAGACCGTATTAGTCACGGCCGCAAGCGCATCGGCGGAAGTGGAGGCCGTAAATGAAGAGCGCGCCGCGGATAACATCCTCCAGGTCATGCCCGTCCAGACCATCACCAGTCTGCCTAGCTCCAATCTGGGCAACGCGATCGGTCGCCTGCCCAGCGTTAGCCTCACGCGCAACGAGGGCGAAGACCAGTTTGTGCAGGTGCGCGGAACCGAGCCCCGCCTGAACAATACCACCGTGAACGGCTTTAACATGCCCTCGGAAGATGCCGGCACCCGCGAATTCGATTTCTCGGCCATTCCCGCGGGCATCGTGGATTCGATCCAGATCAGCAAGACTCTCCAGGCCAACATGGACGGCGACGGCATCGGCGGCTCAGTTGATCTGGTCACCAAGACGGCGACCGACAAACCGACCTACGAGATCAGCGCGCTGGGCGGCTATACGCCCATCGAAAATGGGCGCCCGAACACCGATAATTACGGAACCTGGGGCAGGCGCTTCGGAGCCAGCAAAAAGTTCGGGTTCGTCATCGGGGGCGAATATACCTGGGAGGGAACCGGGATAAACGACAACGAGCCCACACCGGATATTGCCACGCTGGCCAACAACCAGAACGTACCCTGGTTTGACGCCGAGGACATGCGCACTTACGAGTTCCATCGCCCTCGCTGGGGAGTGGCGGGCAGCCTCGATTACCGCCTCAAACCCGGCTCTACCATTTTTCTGCGCTATCTCTACTCGCATTACCGCGACAGCGGCGACAAGACGGTTTACTCCTTCCACGACAACACGCCCGGCGTCCAGTTGCTGCTTCCCGGCAACAGCGGATGCACCGGCACCCCCACCGACAATGGGGTAACCACTCCGCCCTGCAACACCCCGGCGAGTTTCTACAACCAGGGTGAAAATGCCCTGCTTTATTCGGGCAACGTCCAGCTCAGCGGCAATCACGTATTTAACAAGACCTGGTATTCCTGGAACGCCGCCATCGGGACCGGCTTTTATGGCGATGAGCCTTTCGACACCGCCGACTTCAGTGACAACCTTGCCACCAGCGGGTGCCAGTTCAACCAAGGCGCGACCAAGAATCCCCACCTGCCCCAATGGACGGCGGCGTGTGTTGACGAGATAAACACTCCGCAGAACTACACCCTCAGCCAGACGCGGCGTGAGCCGGGCCATAACCAGCAGGTCAACATCGGCATCCAGGGTTCGGGCGCATTCCGTTACCACATGGGCAGCACCAGCAACACCTTCGAGTACGGCGCCAAGTTCCGCAGCATGCACGAGTACGCCGACACGTATAACATCTTTGCCGCGGCAGTGGGCAACATCCCGATGTCGACCTTCCCCAACAGCCTTAAGCAGCCGAACTACTACAACGGCTCGTATAGGGATGGTTACAACGTCTTTTACGCTCCGGTCGCAGCCTACGTCAGGCAGAATCCAAGCCAGTTCACCTTTTCCAACGATCAATGGGTGGATTCCTCGGACTACGGGATTGTGGAGCATATTCCCGCCTTGTACGTGATGAACACCACCGACTTCGGGCGGGGCGTCCGCCTGGTCCTCGGTCTGCGCGCAGAGTTCACCACGGACAGCATCCACAACCTCGCGTTCAATAGCGACACCGGGGCCGCTTCACCGAATAAGTTCTCAGCCTCTTATATCGACGTGCTGCCCAGCGCATCGCTGCGCTTCAATGCCGGCCCTAACAGCTTCCTTCGCCTGATCTACGCGCGCGGCGTGTCCCGGCCCGAAGAGGCGAGCCTGGCGCAGCCGATCAACTGGAGCGAGAACGGAAACGGTTCCTACAAGTTAGTAGCCACCTTGGGCAACCCCAACCTCAAGGCGGAAACCGGCGATGACATCGACGTCCTCTACGACCATTACTTCAACACCTTCGGCGTTCTGTCGGCCGGGTATTTCTATAAACATCTGGGACTTCCGATCGTCAGCACGGAGCACCCCGTCCCCAACTTCCAGCCGCCGGGCGGCCCGCTGGGCACTTACCTGGTCACCCAGCCCATCAACGCCGGCAGCGCCTGGGTCAGCGGCGTTGAATTGCAGTACCTGCAGCACTGGACCAGTCTGCCCGGTTTTCTTGGCGGCCTGGGCATGAACGCCAACTACAGCCATATTGGATCCCAGGCTGCCGCCATCGCAGGCCGCAGCGACAAGCCGCGGCTGCTGGATAACGCCCCCAACATCTTTAACATCGGTCCCACCTACAACCGCGGGCCTCTGTCGATGGGTATGACGATCAACTTCAACCAGGCAAGCATATTCGCTTACCAGTTCGCGGACGGGACCCCCGGCGGCATCAAAGGCCCGCTCGGCGACATATATTTCTTCAATCACACCCAGGTCGACGCGCAAGGCAGCTTCGCAATTCGCCGCGGTTTCCAACTGGTCGTCCAAGGCCTCAACCTCAACAACGAGGTGTTCGGCTTCTATAACGGAAGCGAGCCCTACTGGATTCAGCGGGAGTATTACCAACCCACCTACACGGCTGGCGTGCGCTGGTCACCAAAGCGCGAGAAATAGTACGGCCGCGATGGATCAATTCACTATTTGGGTTTCGGCGACGCGACAATGAGCCCGGCTAGTTGACCGAGTGCGAGTGTGCGAGATACACCGTGCCGCCTTTCGTGACCACTCCGTTGCGGGCTCCCTCGTGCGTCGGTACTCGCGCGATTATGCTGAGCTTGCCGGTACGGTCCACTCGGGCGATGGTGAGCTGCGCATCACTGGCAGCGCGCCGGTGTCGATGGATGACAGTGTCTCACCGTTGTGGGCGATATTCAGAACCTCCGCTCGTGTGCTGCAGGCAACGAACAAGAAACCCAGATCCTGATCGACTGACAAGCCGTGCGGCCCATCTTCACCACATGACGAAGGCCACTTCGCCACCGTTTTATGAGTTTTGAGATCTATCGCGGTTGTGAGGTCTTTGTCTTCGTAATTCATCTAGAAGCGCCCGCGCTTCGCATCGACGGCATAGCCCTCGGGTCGACCCTCGAAGGTGAGCTTTTCCTTCTGACTCAAGCTGCCGCTGTCCAGGATGCGGACAGAATTGTCACGCGGCACCGTAACCCAGACTTCCTTTGTTGGCGCGACATAGACAACTCCGTCGGGAGTTGAATCGATGTGCCCACAGCTTTTGCGTGCGAGTGTCCTTCCATCGATAGCGCTGATGGATATCGTCAGCAGGAACAAGCTCCGGTGTCGCATGCCAGAAATAGTAGCACCATGGTTCCAAGCACGTTGCCCCTGGGCGTCTTGTAAGTTGCTGGATCAGTTGCGTCGTTCCGTTCGTGGGAACTTGGTGTTAACGTTAGACAAAGGGGAGGGGACTTCGCCCAATAGAATGAGGACCGCTGTTCTCCACCAGAGAGAGGTGAACCCGATCAGAGGGGCAATATGCGTCCTCCTGCTTGCTTTGGCTCCCTTGGAATAATGGAAGCGCAAGAGGCGCCCATTCCCCAGCTAACGCCCGGCTCCGCACGCAGACCGGCACCGGCATCGAGCGCTCCGAGTACGAGCGCGCCCCCGGAATCCGTTGCCCTCTCCGTTCCTGCCGGCACACCGTTGCAAGTGGCCCTGGACCAGGAAGTCCGCATAAAGAAAGTGGGTCAGCCAATTCATGGACGCATCATCGAGCCGGTGTATGCATTTGACCGCCTCGTCATCCCCATAGGGTCGGAGGTCATTGGCCGGGTTACGAAAATCGGCGCGATCCCTGGCAGACAAAGCGCGATGGCCGCGCTGGACACGGACTTTACTCCCGAGCGGAAAGTAGAAGTGAATTTCGATGACCTGATGCTTGCGGACGGAAGGCACTTCCCGCTACGGTCGAGTTTGGCGCTGGGTTCGGGCCAGGTGATTCGCTTTGTTGCCGCCGCGGAAGCCAAAGAAAAGAAAAAGACTGTCAAGGACGCGGCTTCTGAGAGGACCAATCAAGCGAAATAGCAAGCCCGGCAGCAGTGGAACAACGCCATGAAGCAGTTGAAGACGCCCGGGCGGATACGCCGCCTGGAACGGTACGTTGAGGCGCAGCTGCCAGTTCATCTTCAGTACATCCCCGCGGGTACGGTTTACTTCGTGGAACTCATCGCGCCACTGGATTTCGGCACCGAGCTGATGACTCCCCTCATGGCTGCTTCTATCGGTAGCCCGCCTGCCGCCTGGCAGCGTGGTGCGTGCGCGCCTAATTACTCCGCTGACGTCGGCCACCACGCAGAAAGACGAGGTTGTGGAAGCCGTCATATCCCAGCCGCTCCTTGATGGCGAGGGTCATTTGGTCCTACCTCAAGGGAGCCGGCTTAAAGGTACCGTTCGTCAGGCCCAGCCTGCCCGGCGCATGAAGAAGAATGGACAACTGCGTATCGCGTTCCAGCAACTGGTTCCGCCGGATGGCATCGCGGAGAAGATCGAAGCCACGCTGGAGGGCGTGCAGTCCGGCAAAGATACCAACCTGAGGCTTGACTCGGAAGGCGGGGCCGAAGCCACAACGCCCAAGACCCGGTACCTGGCCACGGGGGTGTCGCTCGCCTTGGCGGCCGCCTCCACCGGCGATGGTGACAACGACGTGGATAATGGCGTGGGCCACATTAGAACCAACACCGGTGCGCAGGTTGCGGGCGGCATAAGCGGCTTCAAGGTGGTGGGGATGGTGCTGGGCTTGGCGGTGCATTCGCGCGCGGAAACGAGGTGGTATTCCCCAAAAACACGGCAATGGAAATAGGGATCGGCACGCGAAAGGACGGCCTCGCGCCACGCCTTTAACGTCATCGCCCGTGATTGTCAATCGTGCGTGAATCGCAATCAACCCTAGCTGACTGCGTGCATCATCCTGTGCATATGCAATCAGTGGCGTCCCCAAAAAATGAACTGAGAAGCAGACGTCTCATTCTGAGCCATTTTGAGCGTCTACAAGGTCGCCACTGCCTGCTGGTCCCACCCGAGGCTGGTCGCGTCAACTTGGGTCTGGCTGATCCGGGTACAGGAACCTTGGACCGCTATCGCGTGCAGAGAAACATTGGCGCCCTGAGGCACGCCCAGAATCCAGTCCAGGAACCGTAAGTAACGCCGTCCTCATCGTTCAAACGTGGGGCGAGGAATCTCGCAAAAGAGCCGTCGCCATTGGTTCCGCCTGTCCTGGCGCCCCCGTTATCCATGCGGCTGCGCCGGCTGCGCAGGCAAGCTAATGATCATCGGCGTTTTCCAACTCTGAGTGGGGACTAAGATGAGAACCATTTGGAGCCAGCGCAGGCAAAGCGACATTCCCGGATGGATTCGGCTGGATTGCGCTGGTTAAACCGTTCGGTTCGGCATTCGGACACACCTCTCGAAGTCCTCTCCTCCTATGTCCAACTTTTCCCTCGCGAACTCTCTGCAGTCGCGACGTCTTTCGCTTTCGCATAATTCCGGCTCCTGAACAAATCCAGAAGAAATGATGACGACGCTTCTACATTCCAGATTGCGACGGTCGTCCCGAATTCTCAATCCCTTGTGACGTTCCGTTTCCAAGAATGATTACGTCGCATTCCAGTTCAGCACACTCACCGAGAAAGAAGCGGGGTCAGGAAGAGACCGCACTTGGTATGGATATTAGGGCCAGACTGCCCGTTTACCCGGCAGGAAATTATGGAATCGACAAGATCGTACCCGACAGTGGCGGTTGATGTCAGAGATAGGTGGCCGCTCTTTTCAGAACGGAAAAGGTTTCAGCTTGGCAAATAACTGGATCTATAGGCGAGGCCGCCAGGCGCTCAATTTCGGTATGTAGTTTCGGCATGGTACTCAGCATATATCTGGCGAAAATTGTAACTGCACTGGAAGCTTCAGCTTCAACAGCGAAACCACAAACAACCATGATCCGAATGCTGGCGATATATTGAATGTAAACACCACAGGAAGTGCCTTTGCCAGCTTCCTTTTGGGTAATGTTGATACGGCGTGTCGGAGCGAGACCGCTCTGGTCAAGTTACGCAACTTCGCCATCGCTCCGTATCTGCAAGACAATATCAAGCTAACGGCGCCACCTGACCTGGATGCAGGGTTACGCTGGGACATCATGGTCCCGTTTACCTCAGTCGGATCGGGGCCTGCAGGTCATATGTGAACCTAGTTCACCGATCAATCCCGGTCCTGCCAAAGTCGAGATGGTTGAGAATAGGAGCGCCGTCGCTGGACGAAGTTGGGTCCGCTGTCCCGTCCGTTACAGGTTGGGTCTGCGTCGATGGGGTATTTCCATCGATTCGGGGATCGGTTACCGACCTGGGGGAGTTTATCCCCCGTGCTGACCGCCACAAACAGTATGATCGCAAGCCCGATTTGTCTGATGGCCTTTCCCCGTCTTGTCCACTAAGGAACTACGACAATATCGCCGGGCCGAAGGAATACGTTTTGCGTCCGGTCGCCGCGTACGACATTGTTGTAGTTGAAGCGGATCTTCTTCGATCCATCTTTGCCGTCACGAAGAATCATGATGCCGTTATGGTTGGCGGAGGGAGTGAGCCCGCCGGCCAGGGCTATGACTTGAAGAACATTGAGCGGCCCGAGCAGGGGAAAGCTGCCAGGTTTGGCTACCTGTCCCATAACGAAGACTTCCCTACTGTGGACAGCCACCACGCTAACGGTAACCTGGGGATTCACGATGTAGTCAGTCAGCTTCGAGCGGAGTGCCTGAGCAACCTCGCCTGCTGTCATTCCGGCCACATGGACGTTGTTCAAAAGGCGCAGGGAGATAAACCCGTCTGGGGCAACGATCACGGTTTGAGAGAGTTCCGTATTTTTCGACACATCGACATGGATCACGTCGGACGGGCCAAGCACGAACCGTGACGTATCAATCGCGGGGATCTTCCCACCCGGCGTTCCTGTCGCCGTAGCTAGTGCAGGCACTTTGGCCTTGGGAGCCGGCGTGCCGGGTGCTGGAGCCGGCGCATGCACTTTGGCCTTGGGAGGTGCCGGAGCCAGTGCAGGCACATCGGCCTTAGGAGCCGGCGTGCCGGGTGCCGGAGCCAGTGCAGGCATATTGGGATTAAGAGCCGACGTTCCTGGCGCGGAGGCCGGTGCAGGCATATCGGCTTGGGGAGCCGGCGTTTCGGGAACGGTAGCCGGTGTAGGCACATCCGGCGTGTTAACCGGCGTTCTCGATTCCGTGGCCGGTGCAGGCGCATTGGGTTTGGCAACCGGCGTTCCTGTCGCCGTATCCGGCGTAGGCGCATTGGGCTTGGTAACCGACCGTCGGTTGGCCGTATATGGTCCTGGCAAATTTTGAGTCTCTTGATCAACGACAACAGGTTCGGGAAAGCGAGTTTTCGGCGCGCCAAAGTGATAAGTCATGCCGATGGTTATGCCTTGCGGATTCAGGGTGTGGTACTGGTGGGTGATGCCACTGTAAAAATTCGGGAAGCCTTCGTATGTGTATTCCACTCGCGTCCACCAGCGTCCTCCCGTGTGGATATCCACGCCGGCTCCGAAAGACCAAATGCTATACGTGGAATGAAATTTGCCTCTACCGTCACCGGGTTGCGTCAGGCTGGCAAAGCCGAGCCCTCCTTTGTAGATCGGCTGAAACCTGTCCCAGGCCCGAACGGTGCACATCAGGCCGCCCTCCCCTACGAAGAGCTTGTAATGGGACGCTATCCGGTTTCCGCCTGCGATCATGGAGTGGCCCTCTGCATTGATCCCGAGGCAATGCCAAATGCTTGTAGAAGCCCACGCGCTGGCCCCCCACCTGTGAATGTCTGCGTTTCCCCAATCGCCCGCCCAATAGTCCATTCCCAACCCGGCGTTGAAGTTCCCGGGATGCACCGGCTTGCTGCCCCCGCCCGCAGCCTCCACGTGCTGTGAGTAAGCCTCCGCAGGAAACAATGAAGCCGCCGCGACAAGCAAGATCATGAAGAGAGGAGTATTAGGCTGTCGCATCATTGAATCCTCCAAGTACGTGGGCAGGGGTGTCTGTGTGGCGGTTGCGGGTGTGGCGCAACGGCAGACACCGTTTCCTTCTTGTAAAAGGCGCGTAGATTGACCACCTCCTGGGCGTTGAGGGGGGCGTATGGTGGACCATCTGGAAGTTGCTTAGCTCTCCTTTTGGGCTGCCACGACTATGGGCGGCCACTCGTCTCATCTGGATGAGAGATTAAGCATTGCACCGATCAAAAAGATTCCAATAATCACCCGGCTCCCTTTATGGTCTCTCTTTTCGCTTCGGTAGGGTCGGTGGACCTGTATACCACGCTTACCTCGTCGCTCAGTCGGCCTCTGAAAGTGGGCATGACCATGCTCTCAGGGGTGCGAGGGCGGTGCAAGAGCAAGAGCAAACATCGCTGAACCAGTTTCTTCTTGAGAAGGCCAGTCCATCAACCACAATCTGAGCATTGAGAGTGAGTCGTGGCCCGCTCTTCCCTTTGACGTTTGTTCTCCCGCCTGAGGCAGACCACCTCCGCAAACGCCACACATCACGGATCATGGCCGTAAAGAAGGCGTTGTCAAGAGCATGGAACGGCGCGCGCCTGCGTTGAGCAGATCGAGTCGAGCCAGGTGTTTGGAGACGGAGCCTCACGCGAGTGCTCTGCGAATCACTTTTGGTGGAGTTTTCGATTCCACCAGCCATCGATGCGGCCGTAACGTCGACCATGATTCTTTTTGCGAACATCCAGCCTGATGCCGGATGCGAGGGTGCCCACTCAAACGCACGGTCTAGCTTGCGCCGACCACAGGATGACTCGGGCTGCCCTCGTTGTGAACTCCGTGCGCGTACGGTGTTTGGGTGCGCAGCATCCAGTACAGCCGTACCGCCAGCTTGCGCGCCGCGGCCACCTTGGCCACACCTTTCGGCTTCTGGTGGCAGCGATGCGCATACTCCTTTACGAAATTCTTCGTCATGGCGAACCGCTGACTGCGCCGCCTCGACCAGCATGGTGCGCAGAAACACGTTGCCCTGTTTGGAAATGGCGCCCAGCCGCCGTTTCAATCCCGAGCTGCGTTCGCTCGGAATCAACCCCAGATAGCTGGCCACCTGTTTGCCGCGCTTGAAACGCGCAACGTCGCCCATGGTCACCACAAACGCCAGCGCAATGATGGGGCCCACGCCCGGCTGCGTCATCAATAGCCGCGCCCGCGCGTTCGAATATGCCACCTGGCTGACCGCCTCATCCAGACTGGCCACCTGCTCTTCCAGCATCGCAAGCACCGCAAGTAAATCTCCGCGCCGCCGCGCGGTCCAACCTTCAAGAGGAAGTTTTTCTAAATCAGCCCTCCCCCGAACGTTCCACAGGCTTCTCTGCTTCTGCAGCCCCTGGTTCAACGCCAGATGCTGCAACTCGGTCTTGACCTTCGTGCGCATCTGGACCAGCCGATGCCGGTGCAACAGCAACTGCCGCTGATCGCGCTCCTGGCTGGAAGGCACCCAGATCCGAGGAAAGCGCTTCTCCACCAGCAGCCGCAGAATGTGCCCCGCGTCGCGCTTGTCCGTCTTCTGCCGGCGCACGTAACTGGCCCGTATCTGCGCCGCATCTCCAATCCATAGCTCATGGCCCAGTTGCTCCATCAGCCGCTCAAACCACAACGTATTACCCACTGCCTCCATGCCCACCAGAATCGGCGCTTCTAACTCCCGGTAAAACCGTTCCGCTTCTCCGCTGGCATGAATCAGCTTCAACTCCCGCACCTCCCCGCTGGAAATCTCCAAGATCGCCACCTGCCGAAAGCTGGGATGAAAATCACACCCTACAATCTTCATAAGGCTCCTTTACTCCCGCTCGAGGACTTCGGTCTCCAAACAACCAAAGTCTAGCCCCGGGATTAAGTGGAGCCTTCCGGTTTATACAATCAAACGCAGTGAAGGACCTGCTTTTCGGTGTAATTCCCGAGTAGGCCACCATCCAAGAGCATGGATGCATGGCTTCGAGCTATGTTCTACAGTAGGTGTAGAAGGACTAGCTTAGAAATGGCGAACGAGGAACACGTCGAAATTCTCAAAAAAGGGCTTGAGACCTGGCGAATGTGGCGGAAGACCGCGAAGGGGCAAATTGATCTGAGCCGTGCTTCTCTGAGCGGCATCAATCTTGGTGAGTACGACCTGAGCAATTGCAACCTCCAGGGCGCAAATTTGAAGGGCGCCAACCTGGCAAAGGCATGGCTGTCCTCCGCCTTTCTTGGGGAGGCAGATCTTTCCGGAGCGACACTCACAGACTGCCCGATGATTCACACTGGTTTTTATGACGCAAACCTGAGCGGCGCCGACATGCGACGGGTCGACGCTTCTTACGCAATTTTCACAGGCGCTAATCTGCATCAGACGAACTTAGTGGATGCAGACCTAAGCGGCGCACGGCTTGAGACTCACGAACAAATGGATCGTGATGACGACCCTACCAGGTACTGTGATTTGAGCGAAGCGGATCTCCGCCGCGCTTCCCTCCTTAACGCCAATCTCGATCGCGCTATACTCCGTCGAGCCAACCTAACTGGGGCGAACCTGACCGGAGCCTACTGTTCACGCAGCAATTTTGCTGGCGCCAACCTTACCGACAGCGACCTGAGCCAAGCGGTGTTGGTAGAGGCAGATTTCACAGGCGCAACCATTACGGGCGCTCGCATTTATGGAGTCTCCGCCTGGAACGTGAACTTGGCGAGCACAGCCCAGCATAACTTGATCATCTCAAGATGGGATGAGCCTGTCGTGACTGTAGATAACCTCGAAGTTGGACAGTTTATTTATCTGATCTTGAACAACACCAAGATTCGCAGCGTCATCGACACAATTACTTCGAAGGGCGTGCTCATCCTTGGTCGGTTCGCCGATCCTCAACGAAAAGCAGTGCTCGACGGGCTTAGACAAAAGCTCAGGGAGTTCAACCTGATGCCGATAGTGTTCGATTTCGATCGACCTACCGATAAGGATTACACGGAGACGGTGCAGACGTTGGTCGGCATGTGCATGTTCGTCATTGCCGATGTGACCCTGCCGAAATCCACGCCGCTGGAACTGGAAGCCACGGTAAAGCAATTCAAGGTTCCTTACGTTCCCATCATCGATGTCAGCGTCGATCCCCGGCCCTTTGCAATGATTGTTGATTCTCAGAAATCGTTTCACTGGGTCTTGAGCACGCTTGCTTACGAGTCCAAAGAAGAACTACTCGATCATGAGAACCTCAAGACGTACATCATCGACAGAGCCATGGCGAAGCGCGAGGAATTGCGGAAGGCTAAGAACGATGAACCAGAGGTCTTGCGTATCCCGAGGAAGAGCAGTACCCCAACTTCCGGTTAAAATGATCGTCGGAGTTGCGAGTCTTAGATTTGTTTGAGTTCCTCACGGGAGATTAGTTGTCGGATTCAATACATCCTCATCGAGATTCAAACCCACAAACCAGCGAAACAGAATGCTGTAGTCGATCTCCTCCATGATGATCGATTCTCGCATGAATCCTTCTTAGCCAATCACGCTCCGCCGGACAGCGCAAATGTAAACTCATCTTCGGCTCCGGAGCGATGGCTCTCGTATCCGGTGCAGCCAACGCTAAACGCGGCGGCACTACCTATGGAAAACAAACAGGTAAGCGCCCAGCGGCGAACCATACTGCTTTTTCGCATTGTTTGATCGTACTCCGAGCGGATCGTGGCCAACTCGTCATTATGCCATTCCTTCGCCCCAGAACTGGGTAGGGTAAGAGTAGGCGGTGAGAACGAAGCCGCAGGCGCCGCGGTCGCTGCGGTAGTGGCTGGCGATTAGTTTTGTGGCCGGTGTAGATTGTTAGCCACCGGGAGGGTTCCGCGCCAATGAGCCGGCCGGCCATTGAAGTGGCCGACATTGTCCGCGCAAAGGGTAGCCAGTTTCTGGAACGCTTCAAAACCAGTGTCCGCTTTCAGGTGCTGAAGGCGTTTCGAGCGGTGTTGCGTTGCCGCACGGCGGCTCTGGGCGGACATAGAGACAAGTGTGTCGATTGCCAGTACGAAGCGCCCATCTCCTTCAACTCCGGCCGATCTCGATGCTGTCCAAAATGCCGGGCGCCGGAACGGCGGCGATGGCTCGAAGCGCAGCAGCGCGATCTCGTCAACACCAACTGCTTCCATGTAGTCTTCACCGTGCCCCACGAACTGAACCCGCCGGCGCTCACCACTCCCAGGCGATTCTTCGACCTGCTGTTCGAAGTCAGTTCCCCAGACCCTGCTGGAGGTAGCCGCCGATCGCAAACGGCTGGGCGGAGAGATTGGATTCCTCTGCATCCTGCATACGTGGAGTTCGAACCTGCTGAGCCATCACCACATCCACTGTGTCGTTCCCGCCGGCGGACTGTCAGCCGACCACCAGCGATGGATCCACACCAGCCATCCGCTATTCCTGCTGCCCATTCCCGCCCTGCGCACTGTGTTCCGCACCAAGTTCCTCGACCGAATACGGCATCTCTACCGCAAGGAACAGCTCGACTGCAAAGGTCCTGCGGCCGATTTCCGTGATCCTGCCTGGTTCGAAGAACTGACCGCGAAACTAGGCAAGAAGAAATGGTTCGTCTACGCCAAGCCTCTGTTTGGCGGCCCCGCCCAGTCCTGCGTTACCTCGGCCGCTACACCCACCGCATGGCCATCTCCAACCACAGGCTGGTTGCCTTCGATGGGCAGCGAGTCAGTTTCCTCTGGCGGGACTATGCTCACGGCAGCAAGCAGGGCGTCATGACCTTGGACGCAGTGGAATTCCTGCGCCGCTTCTTCCTGCATGTGTTGCCCAGGGGCTTCGTACGCATCCGCCACTACGGCCTGCTCTCCAACCGCCTCCGTGAGCAACTGCTGCCGCTGGCGCACGAGTTACTCGCAGCCCAGGGCCGAGAGCAGCTTCCTCCTCCGCCCTCGCCGGACTGCGATCTCTGGTACTGTCCCCGTTGCGGCAAAGCCATGCGGGTCGTCGAGCGCTTCACCGCCGCGCAACTCTATTTCGCAGGCTTCGATTCCTCATGACCGCCCCTGCCAATCCGCGCCGCCGGCTTGCTTCAAGCACGTCTTCGCAGGTGTCTGTGCCCAGCATGCAGAACAGCTTCAGGACCACGTTCAAGGGCATCCGCGAACGGTCCGATCGAAGACGGCTCATGCAACTGCTTAGCGCTTTTCATCACCAGCGGCGACGATGACATCCTTAAAACGCATTTGGCCGATCACGAAACGGCTTTCAATTTCCATACTTCCCACCAGCATCACCGCGACCGCGGCGCCTGCGCCTTCCTTCTCACCCCCAAGATCGAAAGCGCCTCGCGGATGAAATCATCCCCGCATCCGAAACAACAGTTCTGTATCCGCGAGGCGCTTCCGATCTTGGATAGCGGTCATCCGCTCACGTAGACCTGTTTTGTGAAGAGCCCACGACTTCAAAGTCGTCCCGCAAAGCCGCCTCAACAGTCTGGCTTTAGTGTCTGCCTGAGAACTGGATGAAAGCGCTGACTTGCTTACTTGCTATGCCGCAAAGCGTCGCTGACTTCCTGTTTTGTCTGAAAGAGAGGCCGTCCCAACTCTTTGGTACGACAATGATCAAGTTCTCACTCAACCGGAAGCGGCCTTGTCACATATCGATCCCGCGGTCTGAGTTCGGCCGGACATGGCTGGCTGGACTGCGTCGCGGGTGTGTTGGATAAATGGCCATCGATCGGCCGCTTCGTGAGTGCCCGTAAAGGTCACTCGTTGTTTCTTGACATTCAACAAATCTTCTTGACATTGACATTAATCTGCTGGAATATTTCCTGCACATAAAGGTCCGCCTTCCTTGGTCTCGACCTGTTACCCTCGACCGTTTCCGCCGGGCCATCGACCTCCACAAATCTGGCATTTTGCAACGGTAAGAACAAACCCCTGAGCGCGTGGTCCCGTCCGAAGGGATCCCCTGCCCCTCCCACTCACCGTGACATGATTTCCGAACGGGAGAAGATCCATGAAGATTTCCAAGATTGGGCTGCTCACGCTGCTTCTGACGGCGATGGTTCGCCTGACGATAGCCCAAAGCGATGCGGGGCAGAGTTTCCGCGAGGCAGGAGTACCCTATCCCGACGCCTCAACCCCGAAGCCGATTGATCTCGGATCGCTGAGCGAGGAGTCGGGTACTACGCCGATTTCCTTCACCATCGCTCTCAAACTGCGGGGGCTCAGCGAAGCGGAGAACCTGCTGACCGGAATCCATACGCCTGGAGATCCGCAGTATCACCGCTTCCTGACCCCGGAAGAGTTTGTGTCTCGGTTTGGACCCACGAAAGAAGATGTGGCACACGTTGTTGCGGCGCTTCGCGGGCATGGACTTTCGGCCGAGCAGACCACCGCGACGACGCTGCACGTGACTGGCCTGCCCGCGGACGTGGAACACGCGTTCGGGGTCACGCTGCACAGCTACCGGGTAGCGTCTCATGGCGCCGCACCCGAGTATACGTTCCGCGCGCCGCTGAGCCGGGTGACGATTCCGGGAGAGATCTCTGGAGTGGTTTCGGCGGTGGTAGGGTTGGATAGCCGGCCCAGCCTGCGCCCGCTTTCCATGCGGGCTCCGCGGATATCCAGCATGCCGCGAGCTAAAGCCACGTCATCCGCCACGGGAAACCCTTTGGGGTCTCTGACGGTGGCGGACTTCGCGGCCCAGTATGACGTGCAGCCGCTGTACAAACAGGGCATAACCGGGAAAGGCCGGACGCTCGGCATCGTCACATTTGCGAGCTTCACTCCGAGCGATGTGTTCAGCTACTGGAACGCGCTGGGATTGGCGGTAAATGCGAACCGGCTGAGCATCGTAAACCTGGATGGCGGGCCAGGAGCCCCCAGTGACGCTTCCGGGTCTCATGAGACGACGCTCGATGTGGAACAGGCGGGCGGGATCGCGCCGGGTGCGAACATTATTGTCTATCAGGCGCCGGACTCCAACCAGGGATTTGTGGACGTGTTTGCCGCGGCGGTGGAAGCCAACAAGGCACAGAGCCTCTCGATAAGCTGGGGCGTCTGGGAATGGGGTTTCAGTCTGGAAAATTCTCCGGTTACCGATCCGACCACCGGTCAAACGGTGGGCGTTACGCAGGCATTCCACGAATTGTTCGTGCGGGCTGCCGTCCAGGGGCAGACGCTCTTCGCGGCATCCGGCGATCGGGGTGCGTACGACGTCTTCGACGGCTTAGGGTGTTCTCCCGAGACTTGCAACTGGCCGATAAGCGTCGACAGTCCGGCGAGCGACCCGGCGATCACCGCCGCCGGGGGCACAACTCTTCCCGGAACGCAGGACTATTGCCTGAATCCAGCGTGCACGCCGCAGCCTTACGAGATCACTCTGAACCAGGAACGAGTGTGGGGTTGGGATTATCTGGATGGGTTGTGCCAGGCGCTCGGTGTTTCTGATCCGATCGCCTGCGGCATCTTCCCCGTCGGGAGTGGAGGAGGCGTCAGCATCCTGTTCCCGCGACCCTTGTACCAGTTCGGTCTAGCCGGGACCCAATCGAGCCAGCCTGGACAAAACTGGTCGATTGGAGGGCAACTCATCTACAGTCTGCCGGCGAACTATCCCGGGCGGAATGTGCCCGACATTTCGTTCAACGCCGACCCTAACACCGGCTATGAGGTTTATTACACGTCGGACGTGACTGGATTCGGGATCCTGACTTACTGGGGCGGCACGAGCTTTGTGGCGCCACAATTGAATGGCGTAACGGCGCTGCTGGGACAGTATCTCCACGGCAGCCGGCTGGGATTGCTGAATTATCCGCTTTACGCACTGGCGCTGACCGGCCACGGATACGGTGGGACGGGGGCCGCGCTGCACGCGGTTCCCTACGGCGACAACTGGTTCTACCTCGGGCGGAATGGTTATAGTCCGGCGGCAGGACTGGGCACGCTGGATGTTGCTAACTTTGCGAAAAAGCTAGGAGGCGACTAGGCAGCGATCCTGGGAGAGAACACGGCCCCTTCTCCATGGCGGTCAACCGGCCCCCAGTCGATTCGAACAGTGGTCGGTGACGGCGATGGTGCTAGCGACGGTGGTGACGAGCGCGCTGTTCATGGCGATTCATGCGCCGCAGATCGGGCCGGCGGAGGTTCCGCTGGCGGTGCTCCTGGGGAGCGGGGCGCTGCTGTGCGTGGTGCGGCTGAGGATGCGGTCGGTGGCAGCGTCGGTGCTGGTGCACATGACGTATAACTTCAGCCTGTTTGCGCTGAGTGCGGTGAATCAGTTGGTGGCGCATGCGAAGTGAAGCATACGTGGCCGCCACCGTCAGCGAAACGGCGTCCTCCACGAGCAACTCAAGTTGACGGCCCCGATTTGTCCCCCGCGATCAAAAGGGCATTGGTGGCGACGATGGCTGGGCACCGCAAGCATTCCCAGAGGCCGAGGCCATAGCTGTACAGTTGCTGCACATGATCGCCCTTGTGCTTCCCCACTCTGGATATGCGCCCCAGGGTTTTCCCCGGACCCAGTGATCGCGCCTCGGACTTCTGGGGCTTGCGGTGAGACCAAAGAGCGGTATACTCTCGCAGGGATCTTGCGGCAGTGGATGACCGCCGCTACATGAAGCGATTCTTGGAGACCCGGACATCCCAAGAGACCCTTCGGCTGACGACCTTGTTTGATGTCCAGGCCGCACCGTCGCATGCCCGCGCCACCAACGCCACACTCGCACCGG
The DNA here is from genome assembly GCA_963730805.1 of uncultured Acidobacteriota bacterium. GTDB lineage: Bacteria > Acidobacteriota > Terriglobia > Terriglobales > Acidobacteriaceae > Telmatobacter. The sequence continues at coordinate 97,148 of CAVSTL010000012.1, forward strand.
GTTCGAATGTCAGTCCGCTATCCGTCGCTGCTCGCCAGGAGCACACGACCTATCTGCGGATGGTGCCACTCCTTTATGCTGATTGCACCATCCGTTCAGGGCGACGTGCTGTTCGCCCAGGGAGTGACGATGATGCCTGACTTTTTACGCATCTGTTCCCAATCCGAATTGCCTGGCACCGGTGATGTTCGCGAGTTCACCGCTGGAGGGCGCACCTTTTGTGTGGCTAATTTGAATGGGACGATCAGCGTGCTCGATGGGATTTGCCCACACGAAGGAGGACCGCTGGGAGAGGGGAACATCGAAGAGAGCCGCGTGGTTTGCCCTTGGCACGGATACGCCTTCGACTTGCGGACCGGAGTGTCAGAGCAGGATTCAGAATTGAAAGCCGACGTGCTGGCGGCCACGGTCATGGAGGGCGAGCTGCGCGTGAAGATTTAGTACGTCGCGGTAGCCCGCCGAAGTCATGGACCGCGGGTGAGGATGCGCACTCGACAGACCATCAAGGGTATCGATACCGATCATGCGGCGCTCCCTCGCCCCGGCAGTTACATCGATCGTCAATCCAGCTCGCCACCCATTGGTTTTGCGAGTGCAGGCCACTGGAACGACGATCTCAAGAGGCCCCTCTGGGCAGGCACAGCCCGAGGTCGCAGGGGATGAGGTATAGCCCTCGGTGAAGAACATCGGCCGGCCAGAAGGACTCTGGGCGCGGGTGTCGCACGTTCGGCTGTCCAGACTCTGGGCGACAGGTTAACAGTCTTCAACCCACTGCTTTGGGACAGCTTGACTGCGGTACATAGCGCCCGTTTGGCGAGGGAACTCCCCAGTCGCTTAGCGGCGTAGTTCGCAGGACATGGGAGTCGCCGTTTTGATCGACAGGTCGATTGTCCTCAATTCAAAGACCGGCGGAAGCACGAATTTGGAATTGAGGTGTACTAACGCGGTTGAAGCGACATGCCCTAAGAGAAGCCTTAGCGTTTATCGCGTTGAGGCTTAATGTGTGTCGGGTGGCACGTCGATGGGCGGTGACAGGTAGAATCAAAGGCGAGAGGATAGTACCCAATGGAAAGTGGTTCTATCATTTCCGCCATCGACGCGGAGATTGCAAACCTAGAACAGGCGCGGTCGCTACTGGCAAGCGGTGGCAAGCTTACCGGCGTGATAACTCGCAGAGTGGAGAAGAAAGCAAACGCCAAGCAAGCCAAGAAGCGCACCATGAGCCCGGAAGCCCGGAAACGAATCGCAGATGCTCAGCGGAAGCGGTGGGCGGCTGCAAAGAAGCCGAAGTCAGCGGCTCCAGCGAAGGCAACGAAGAAAGCTGCCAAAAAAGCAGCCAAGAAACCGGCGGAAAAGTCCGCGCCGAAGACAGCAGTGAAGCGCATTATGAGCCCAGAGGCACGGGCACGCATCGCAGATGCTCAGCGCAAACGGTGGGCGGCTGCAAAGAAGCCGAAGTCAGCGGCTCCAGCGAAGGCGACGAAGAAAGCTGCGAAAGGGGATCCAGTAGTAACGATTCCTGAAGCTTCGAAGGCAGAAGCCATGTCGTAGCGCCATTAGCTGCGTCCTGGATGCCACCGGGGGTTGTTCAGCTTAGGGTGGTCCGGGAAGTGCTGCCTTAGAAGCTTATGCCAGCGGTCGAAATCTTCCTGAGTCATGGGATACAGCGGATGGGGTTGAAGGAAAAACTCCGGTGGAGATTTCTGTAAAACGCGATGTCCGATGCCGCGATGAGCGCATTTTGGGCAGACGTATTCGCGCTCTTCATTAGGTAGGTCATGCCCTGATGTTCCCCGGAAGTCGGAGTCGATTACCCAATGTTGCCCCTCACATACCGGGCACTGTAGCTCTACCATTCTGGGCGGCGTCATTCTTGCCTCCTCAGGCCATCGCGGTATTTTTGTCGTTTTCGTGGCGAATGCACTGGCATCACATCAAAAATCCAAATCAGACTGGAGTAAACCCCTTCGCGGGCAGCGCCTTCCTCCACTCCTCGCATTTTTCCTTAGCGTTGTTAAGCGTCGGCCAACGCTTCCATTCGGGCGTTTGGGCGGTTTAACGGTGATATGGACGAACTCGGTCCGAAGGCCACGTAATCGAAGCGTAGTTTGAGCGTGAGCCGGGAACCAGTTCGCAGAATCGTGAGGTTCACAGCACGCGGACAACGATGCGGTTCCGAATCTGCCAACTGGGCGGTGGCACACTCGATCGTAGCACCGCACTCAGACGTACTCAGTAGATATGTCGTCACTTGCGCCGACCGTGCCTGTTCAGCGGCGAAGATTGGTCCATAAGGTAAAGGCTATTGACCGGCGTCATTCCTGAAGAATGCCCGTTGAAAACACAGAGCTTCGGGAGCCTATTTTTAGGGGCCTTGCGGACCACCTAATTTGAACCACAAAAAATTGGACCGCGCTGAATCGTCCGCTCCACGCCGCGCGATACTGCCAGCCCGGCTACAACTACAATCGCTCCATGAACAATTAAGACTTCATCATCGGGAAGAGTTTTTGGTGCGGCGGCCGGCAATGGCGATGCGCATATAGCTCGATCCACTTGTTGTGGCAGTCTGCGATGCTCGCCATTTGTTAGTTCTACAGCGTGAAGCCAAATGTACTGCCGTTTCTCAGTCTTCGATTCATTTTTGATCCTGATCAGGCGCAACGCATGATGCAACTTGTTGCGGGCTTCCCTTATCCTCAGTTTTCCGCATTCGAAACGGGATCTGAGATGAACCGCGCGTACCGGGTAACCCGTCTGCCGGAGAGTGTGTCATTGCGCATGGAGGCGAGCAGGCGGACTACCAGCCGAGTCCAGACGTCTTCCGTTTTTAGATCGGCCTCGTCGGCCCCGTACGTGCATGGTCTCAAAAACCCTGCTGACCACAGATTGCCTCTTCAGAGTGCAGCGACCCCAAGCACCAGTCTTGAAGCAGAGTGTTCTGTGGAAAGAAGGAACCGAGTAGTGTGGTTTCCCCGAACCCGCGGTCGGCCGCTCGGGCGGTTTACGCGGTTGGATGTTGCTCGCAGCGTTTTGATAAGGAGGGTGGTGGTTTGCAAGGGTTGAATTCACATCCCCGATCTACGAAGCCAAATGCGATTTCGGTACATGCGCCCACGAAAATAGTTAGCGGACATGAGAGCTGCTGCGAGGCCATCTCGATGATCATGCCGACGACGGGGCGTTAACAAACGGAAGATATCCACGAATGAGGAAGATCCCAGCCACCACTCCGTAGCTGAAGGTCACCCGCTCAATGAGTGCGCCATTGCCGCCATCAGACAGAACCTCCATCAGACAGAACCTGAGGATCGTCCTTTACCCCGGCAAGGAGCCGGTCAATAAAGGATAAGAATCCGACACCCGTAAGGCGTTCATTTTCAGTCCCCGGGAACGACCGATTCAATTGGTCCGGAAACTACACCTTATGGATTGTAAGAAGACTCTCCGAAACTTCAGAAACGAGGGGTCGAAGTGTCCACGGTGTATGCGCCAATACCAACCGTTAGGCGCGGCGTTCGGATGTGACCCCTATGAACTGGTACGCGCTCTTTAAGCTCGATCCCTTGGGGTCGTTTCGGTGCACGGTGAATCTGCAGACCGGGTGCAATGAGATTCTGCGCTCGGCGATTCCGCCCCGTCGAAGTTCTACCCTGAGTTACCGGACAACTTCCAATCTAAGTTACCAAAAAATACAAAGTAGATCATTGCAAAGTCTTTGGTAATAAACTAGTGCAAAAACAAAAACCAAGATTCGATGCATCCTACCCTCAATACGACCAACGAGGATAGCCGCCATGTTGAGACTTAAAATCCCGTTCCGCATGCACCGCACGGGCTGGTTTTTGGTTCTCTTCTGCGTCGTCATCGGCGTCCGCATGAGCGGATGGCAGCTCGGCCTTCCCGTAGGTGCTCTCTTGCTTGCCAGCCTTATGCTCCACGAAGCGGGTCATATACTTACAGCCACGTTTCTCAGGGTGCCAGTGCGCGAATTCGGGCTGAGGCTCGGCGGGGCCTACAACAGAAGAGCCTACGCCACCCGCCGCCGCGACGAAATCCTGATCGCAGCCTCCGGCCCGCTGATGAATCTCCTGCTGGTGATCCCGGTCATCTTCGTTCCCCGCCTGGGTCCCCAACTTGCCACTTGCAATCTGGTGTTGGGCGTCATCAACCTTTTGCCGCTCCCCTCCAGCGACGGCCTGCGCATCCTGCGCAACCTCTGGGGCTCGACCAAACCCGACATGAATCCAGCACTCGGTAATGTGCAACCTCGCTAGTGCAAGATCGGCACTAAATGTGCCAATCTTGATTTGGCGACTATCAACAAGGACCTCCTTCTGCAATTGAATTGCAAGGAGCTGCTTGGAGGCCGCCCCGCCGATGGCCTTGCACTTCGGGCTTCCTGCAATTGATTGCAGCTTGTCTAGGCTTCGGCAATTTGGTAATCCGCAGATCGTCAGTTCACGATACTAGTTTTTCATTCCTTTCACGGCGATAACACGGGTTCAAATCCCGTCAGGGATGCAATATAAATCAATAACTTAGAGTGAACCTAACGGTAAGGCAAACCGAGGTGTCGATAATATGTCGAGTATTCGACTCAGGAAGTCCGGTTTTGCGCTCACTCCGTCGCTGAGAGCCTGTAGAAACCCACTCCAAAAGGCATCCGGAAAGACGCGCGGAGGCACCATCGTCCGTCCTCAGAGGCAATCGAGAGAATGGGGCAAATCTTATTCCTACACTTCGTCCATCTGGTCTGAAATCGAGAAATGAGTATACCCTATCCGTGCCGGTCAGGTGTCCGTAGGATGGCGCTATGCCTTGCGAAGAATACAAGAAGCCCTCATGTTCCCCGAGTGGGCAACACATCGGGTCAGTATTTACCAAAAGCCGGAACGCGAGTCAAAGTTGAGGCGAACGGATTTTCTCACGTTGTATGAGAGATTGGAGACCGCGAAAGCTGAGAGCGTGAAATTCGCCGTCAGATGGAGGCTCATGTTGAATCCTGCCAAATTTGCCGTGGGATCACATTGGGTGGCGATGAGCGTTAGGCACCCTGCGTTCGGTCTGCATCTCACAATGGGCAGCAAACTCTATTGCTCTATTTGGGCTTGGGTTCGTCAATAGGCACCGTGCCACTTACCGGGCATCTCAAGCAAGCGATGAGCCCAAGTTGATGGGCGAACGGGTCTATTGGAACGTTGTCCTGCACGAGTGCCACTTCATGCACTCCGCAGACGGGCGGGTCTGAGCCTTTCTTGATGAAGCATCGCTGTGCCATCTCGCCACGGTCCCGCAATGTCAAAATTTAACATAAGTCTAGCGCGAAACCCCGGACCATTTGTTACTTTACCTGACAAATAGTAATGCAAAAGTAATCGTATTTTCGCCTTCCTTGCGCCTGCATGCGTAGTTCGCCGCATACATCCCCACCACCAGGTAAGGCCCGCGCGGCGAGTTCCGTAAACGGCCCGTCCCGCCCTATGGCCATCAGGATGTCGGCGGCACCCAGCAGCACCGCGTTAATCACGCTCAGGGCCATCAGCGAGAGCCCAGTGACAAACCGCCCTCTCCCCGCCGGAAAGACTATCCGCGCGGCGGTCGCGACCGGGAGCGTCGAACCGGCCAGCACCGGTATCGACCGCACGTGCAGGAAAGCCAGGTTCATTACCAGGTACAGAACCTGACAATCAGTTCGACGGCAATCATCGCCCGCGGCAAGTGGCGGGCCGCATCGGAGTCCTCTTCTGTAATCCAATCCGGAGCCCGTCATCTAAGGCGCGACCGAGATCGAAAGCGTGGCCGAGTGATTTGGATTGAAGGTAGTATCGCCTCCATATTCCGCGACGATTTGGTGGGTACCCGCGGGGAACTGAGTGGTCAGATGAGCGGTGCCGGACTGGAGAGCCACATTGCCGAGGAACTTTGCACCGTCCTTGAACGTGACCTTACCGGTCAGCGCGCCCAATTCTCCAAAACCGGCGGTCACGTGAGCGGTAAACGTAACCGCCTGGGCTGCTTTTGGCGCCGCGGAACTGCTTGCCAGGGCCACATGATCTCCACCCTGGTTGTAAAAGACGGCGAGGCTGCTGTTTCCCTGCAGCACAATGTCGGTGGCGCCATCGTGGTTGAAGTCTGCGCCGGCAATGGCTGTGGGAACGCGATCGACCGGGTAAAACACCGGCGCGCCGAACGTTCCGTCGCCGTTTCCAGGCAGCAGCGCAAAGCGGGCGGAAACCGAGTCGATCCCAATCAGGCACTCAATTCCGTCCTGGCGCACAGAAGCCTGGACCAAGCCTGTCATCGGACCGGCGGCAGAAAAGATTTTCTGCGCCTGGAAGGTCCCGTTGCCATTGCCCAGAAGGATCGATACACCGGCACTGCCTGCAACAGCTATGTCCACTTTGCCGTCGCGGTTGAAATCGCCGGTGACTGCGGTTATCGGAGCAGTTCCGGCTGCGAAGCGCTTTTGTGGCTGGAAGGTTCCGTTCCCGTTGCCGAGCAATACGCTTATATCGTTACTGTCGTGGTTGACGACAACGATGTCTCGTTTTCCGTCCCCGTTCAAATCGCGCTGAAGGACAAAGACAGGATTCGCGCCGACGGGATAGGTGACGGGAGCCGCGAATGTGCCGTCGCCCTTGCCGATGAGAATTTCGAAAGTTGACCCGTCCAGAGAAACAAGATCGGCGTAACCGTCGCCATTGAAATAACCCGCCGCAAGGAAGTTAGTGTTCAAAGAGAGCGTCGGACCCTGGGTGGGAAAGTGACCTTTGCCGTCTCCGAAAAGAACCTGCGCAAAGAATGGAGGACCACCCACATCGCTCGCAAAGGTCGCGCCAAACGCGACGTCCAGATAGCCATCGTGGTTGAAGTCACCGATGGCAGGCGGGGTGAAGTTGAACGGGAACGCACCGTCGACGCTGAAGGGAAGATCGACATTCGCGGTGGTGTTGAACTGATTGCTGCCAGCGCCGAGCGACATGGCGGCGGCGGGCTGAAGGTGGCTGTGCTCATCGAAGAATTCAGCGAGCGCCAGGTCGGCGAATCCGTCACCATTGAAATCGGCGGTATTCATCGCCGCGGTCTCATTGAACGGGTATCCGATGCGGGAGAGAGAAATCGGCGCGCGGAGAACTCCGGACCCCGCGTTGAGGAGCACTTGAACGCCACTGGCGTTGCTGACCGCGATGTCCTGCCTGCCATCACCGTTGAAGTCGCCCAACGTGACAGGGCCGCCGCCGGCTGCGTAATTGGCTCGCGACAAGACGCCCGAGCCAGGGTTGTTCAGCAGAATGACGGGATCCCCGGGAAACACCAGGCCGGATTTGCCATTCAGGTTGGTGACCAGCATCTCTGAGAAGCCGGTAGCGATCACGGGATCCGGCCCTGGAGCGGGAACTGGCGCATCGTAACAGGGCGGCGAGTTTAGATTGAATGTGCCATCTCCATAGCCGAAAAGAAGGCAAGCCTGTGGGAAGAAGAAATCGGGAAGGCCCGCGCCGTCTCCAGTGGCGATGTCGGGCTTCCCGTCCCCGTTGAAATCAGCAATCGCGACCACATTGTCGGGGACGGGAGCGTGGGAAAACGAAAACACGGGCTTTTGGGTAAAGGCTCCGCTGCCATTGCCAAGCAACGCCTGGAAGACGCCGTTCTGGTCAGTCACGATGGCGTCAAGGCGCGAATCGCGATTGATATCGCCGAGCGCAAGGGCCAAAGAGCCGGATGCGGTCAGGCTGGTTGCCGTGACGATTGGCTTGGCAAAGGTTCCTGATGACGTTCCCAGCAGGATCGCGATCGATGTACTGCCTGTGACGGCGATATCCGCTTTGCCATCCCCATTGAAATCACCGGTGGCCACGTCTCCCGCTGCGGACAAGCCATCAGCAATGGTGACGGGAGCGGCAAACGTGCCATCTCCATGTCCGAGAAAGACCCGAACGGCATTGCCCGGGCTTTGGAGGATCACGAGATCCGGATCGCCGTCCCCATTGAAATCCGCGGCTTTCATTAAGGGCGCCGCACTTGCGAAGGACGGCAGGGTGGCGATGGCTTTCGAAGCACCCAGGGCTCCGTTGCCGGATCCAAGAAGAATGCTGAGCACTCCGTTACTGTTAAGGACGAAGACATCTGCTTTGCCGTCGCGATTGAAATCGGCTGAGACGATTCTTGCGGGCGAACCGCCTGACGGATAAGTCGTGACGCGGACGAACTGGTTTGTAACCGAAGCGCGGCTATCGAGGCAAGATGCCAGGCTCACGATCAGAATGGCGCTACTCCACCATGGGAACAAAAAGGGATTGTCGGAGAAGCTCTTTGCGGACGGGGAAAGTTGTGAAGACATGCGGGCTCCTTGCATCTTAGACATCGTTTCGCAGAGAGAACGATAAGCGGCAGGATCGCGGATTGCGGGTCTGAATCGACTTTATTCTTGAACTGTTAGGTGTCTAAAGAATCATACCGGGAGAAGAGGCCGTCAATGGCGGGATGCCGAAGCCGACCATTCTCGGGCGTCGAGAATTACAGCACGAGAGGTAGCCTCTGTCAACGCCCCCTCTCTTCCAATACAAGGTGAGCCTGAAGAGTTAGGCATGCTGGAGATTGAACATCAGCGTGCACAAAGGATACGGAGACCGGCGCTGAATACAGGGCCGGAAGACCCGTGGGTCACCACAGCGTTCTCATCAAGTACCTGATTCTTGGCGAGGAAGTCGCGGAAGACGCAGATTTCAGCAGAATCGCCAAGATCGTCTACCCGGGAGATTACGTGGTCCAGGTGGAACGTGCGGGTGAACTCTATTCCTCGCTGCACATCAAATCGAACAAGATCGTTATTCATGTCGAACCGTGAGAGCATGACCGAAAGCGAAGCACAAATTGCCCGATAAACGTGTGGGATCTTCAGGTCTATGCAGCTACCGGGACCGGTTTGGAGTAGGAAACTCCGGAGTTCCTGCGTGGGCATGTGCGGGCCATTGCCCGGTTGTTCAGGAGTTCTTCAATGTGGCCCTGAAGCGGTTTTCCCGACCGATGAAATTGGCCGACGCGGAGTAGTATCTTGGCACGGTTTTCCGCCCGCTGCTCAGCGTGCACTCGTCCCAGGCACTTTATGCAGAGGTTTTGCATCTCCAGGCGAAAAGCAGGTTCTCATGGTACGACTCATTAATCGTCTCCGCCGCAATCCAGGCGCAGTGCGATCTCCTCTATACGGAGGATCTACAACACGGTCAGCGGTTCGGTAGTCTCCGGGTTGCGAATCCTTTTCTATAGATTCCCGAGGGCGAACTGGAAATGCCATGGCATCAAGATGTCACCAGGCAGATGGGCTGCGGGACTGGTCCCAGCCGTACGCTATCGAAGAGACCAGCGACCGTATCGTATAGATTTGCCTTGTGCGGAGAGGACGGTGTATTTGACTCATTATAATGAGTCAAATGCACTCATCGTATGGCTAAACGGCTACAGGTAATCATCCAAGACTCTGAATATCGCGATATCCAGCGCGCGGCGCGTTTGCGCAGAATGTCCATTGCTGAGTGGGTGCGGCAGGCGCTTGTTCAGGCCCGCAGGCGCGAGCCTAGCCGTGAGGTTGCGTCCAAGCTCGAAGTAATTCGATCGGCGGCACGGATGGACTTCCCCACCGCTGATATCGACCGTATGCTCGAAGAGATCGAGCGGGGTTACGGATTGGGTATGCATTCGTGATCTTTGTCGACTCAAACATCCCCATGTACCTCGTGGGTGCCCCACATCCTCATAAGACCGATGCCAAACGTTGGCTTGAGAATTGGTGAGCGGCCAGGAGCGGCTGGTGACCGATGCGGAAGTCCTCCAGGAAATCCTTCACCGTTATGTTTCGATTGAGCGGCCGGATGCTATTCAGCCGGCGTTCGATGCTTTGCTGGGAGTCGTCGATGAGGTATTTGCAGTGGACCAGGCGGCAGTCGAACGAGCCAAAGAGATCGTGCTGGGTCAGAAAGGGTTATCGGCGCGAGATGCAGTACATGTCGCCACGATGCAAATCCGCGGTATCAGCCGAATCCTGAGCTTCGATCGAGGATTCGACGGTTTCCCCGGAATCACCCGTCTGTCCTGAGGGCCTGCCGTCCCCGGGGGATCGAGCGGGGCCACATGGTACTTTTGAGCCGGCTTTGGGGCCAATATCCCGAGGTAATACCCCTGGCGCCGGACTTGTTCGTGAGTCTCCACGCGGCGGTCATGTTCCGCCGGCTGTGCTGTCCTGCATCCGACAGCATGGCAATGCAGGGGACCCTCCCGAAAAACAAGCACCACAACAGGCACTGCAAATGCGAGCGACTGTCCCATGGGTAGACCTTGGTCTCAAGGTGCGGCGTAGGTGCGTGCCTGTTTTGGTCGCCAAAACAGGCACCAAAACAGGCACCAGACGCAAAGAAGCCATCCGATAATTTTCTCCGGATGGCTTCTAAATCGTTTAGAATGTGCTATTTAAATGGTGCGCCCGGAGAGATTCGAACTCCCGGCCTACTGATTCGTAGTCAGTCGCTCTATCCAGCTGAGCTACGGGCGCATCCCCAGTCCCTGCCGGGACCTTACACAGAGTATCAAAGGATCAGCCGGTGGCGCAATCAGGCGGCGGGGGCCGATTCGGGCGCGGGCGGGGGTGGAATCAGGGGCAGTTCTTCGCCGATCTGCACCCCGGCGCGGCGCACTAGCTGGGTCACAACGGCGGCGTTCAGCCGGGTGGCATCGTATTCCACGCGCACGGTACGCGCGGCGCGATCGAAACTGATGCGCCGGATGCCGTAAACGTCGCGAGCCTGCGCCAGCGCCATCACCTGCGACTCCGTGGGCGGCGTCGCGTACCGGAAGAGAATGTCCACGTTGGTCATAACCGAATCATAGCAAGCGCCGACTCAAAGTCCCTGCAGGAACGCGCGAATCTCCGGGCTCGACCAGTCGGGGTCGCCGACCACCTTGCGCCGGACAATTCCCGTCTTGTCGATGATGTAGGTCTCCGGCCAGCCGTCGGTCCCGTAGATCTTCGCCACCTTCTGATCGGGATCCCGAACCGTGGTCAGATCGACGTGGAACCGCTGCAGGAAGCGTTGATAGGCCCCGGGATCTTCATCGATGCTGACCGCCAGGATGGCCAGATCGGGCCGTTCATGATGCAGCTGAACCAGCGCCGGGGTTTCCTGGATGCAGGGGCCGCACCAGCTGGCCCAGAAATTCAACAGGACCACCTTGCCGTGGTAATTAGCCAGGTGGATGGAGTTCGCCCCGTCGGAGACATTGAAGTCCGGCGCCGACTTCCCGATTCGCGACGGCTTGGCCCCGCGATTGCACCCCGCCGCCAGCAGGCACAGAGCGGCAATCGATAACACCGAACGGGGCATCATGAAACGAGGGAGGCGCACATACCTATAATACTTAGCGGAAGCTTCCTGGGGACAGGGGTTTTTAAGACCCCTGAAATGAGGAACGGGGCGGACGGATCGCGGCCAATGAAGAACGATCACCCGAAAAACATTGGGGAGCCCGGGACGCCGGGGTGGAAGCCCGTGCTCGGACTGTCGGACGACCCTCCGGCGCCGACTGAATTCCCGGCCCGGGCCGGGACCGTCTTCGACCAGCCGGAGCCGGAGACGTTGCTCGAACTGACGGTGATCGTCCCGGCGCGCAACGAACAAGACTGCATCGGCGCCTGCCTCGAGTCCCTCGTCCGGCAGTCGGAGGAGATCTTCCAACTGGGACGCGACTGGGAACTGATCGTGGTCGACGACGACTCCACCGACCGCACCGCGGAGATTGCGGGCTCCCTTTCCGGCGTGACCCTGGTGAAAGCGGCGCGGCTCGAAAAGGGTTGGACCGGCAAGGGGAATGCCATCTGGACCGCGGCGCGCAAGGCCCGGGGCAGATGGCTGCTGTTCACCGACGCCGATACCGTTCACGAGCCCGGCGCCCTCCACCGCGCTATTCACGAAGCCACACGGCACAAGGCCGGGATGTTGAGCTATTCGCCGCGCCAGATCGTCAGCGGGTTCGTCCAGCGGTCCCTCATGCCCCTGGTTTTCAGCGAACTGGCGCTTGCGTATCCTCCCGCCGATGTTTCGGACCCGGCCAAGCGCGTCGCGGCAGCCAACGGCCAGTTCCTGCTCGTGGAGCGGGAAGCCTACCGGCGCATCGGCGGCCACCAGGCCGTTCGGGACAAGGTGCTTGAGGACGTGGAGCTGGCTTCCACAGCGAAGCGCCGCAAGATCGGCGTGCGCTTCCGTTATGCCGACGACGCAGTCGCGACCCGCATGTACCGCTCCACCAGCGCCATGATGGAAGGCTGGACCAAAAACCTGGCCCTGCTGTTCACCAATGCGCTCGCGCTGGCCGTCTGGCGCGCCTTGGATTTTCTCCTCCTGTTCGGATTGCCGTTTTTGGCCTTCGAACTCTGGAACGCCCACTTCACCGCCCATTCGCTCACTTGGCTGGGCGCGGGCTGGGTCATGGCAATTCTGTGGGTGCGCAACCTGTTCCGCTTCTATGGCCGGGTAGCCAAGTCGAATTTTCCGTTTGTCGACTGCGCCATGGCGCCGCTGGGGCTTCCGCTCTTCGTCTTTCTTCTTTACAGGAGCTGGTTCCAGCACCGCGTCTTCAAGCAGGTAAGCTGGAAGGGGCGTACCTATCCCGGCTGAAGTGCCAATCCCGGCCAACCGGACCTAAGATGAAGCCGCCTGCTTGTTCGAGGCATCTTCTTAATAGAGGAGCTTGATGGTTTTCCTTACGCGACGGGCAACATTTTCGGCATCGCACTACTACTGGAACGACGCCTGGTCCGCGCAAAAGAATCAGCAGGTGTTTGGCCGGTGCGCCAACCGCAATGGCCACGGGCACAACTACACCCTCGAGGTGACGGTGGCCGGACAGCCCGATGGTGTGACCGGCTTCGTGGTTGATCTCAAGTGGCTGAAAGACGTCATCGAGCGCGAGGTCCTGGCTGCGTACGATCATCGCCATCTCAACCTCGAAGTTCCGGAGTTCGCGGCCAAGATTCCCACCACCGAAAACATCGCCATCGAGACCTGGCGTCGCCTGGAGCCCGCGGTGACCGCCGCCGGCGGCGCAAAATTAAGCCGCGTGCGCGTTTACGAGACCCCCGAGATCTTCGCGGAATTCCGAGGTGAATCGTGAACGCCTCGTTCGGACGCCGCTACCGGATGAGCGCCAGCCACCGCCTGCACAGCGATACGCTTTCGCCCGACGAAAACCGCGCCGCTTACGGCAAGTGCAACAACCCCCATGGACACGGACACAACTACGTTGTGGAAGTGCTGGCCAGCGGGCCGGTCGACGCCGAAACCGGCATGGTCATCGACCTGGCCCTCATGGATGAAGCGGTGCGAACACGGGTGATCGATCGTTTCGATCACGCCAACCTCAATCTCGATCCGCTGTTTACTCGCACCGTGCCGACCACTGAGAATCTGTGCAAGGCAGTCTATCAACTTCTCAAAGGGTCCCTCGCGCCCGCTCACCTTGCGCAGGTGCGCGTCGAGGAAACCGAGAACAACTTTTTTGAGTACCACGGAGAGGCATCCTGAGGAGGATCTCGCCAATGGCACACCCGGTGATGGTGACTAAGTCAAAATCAAACGCAGTCCTCGAGCCCGACGTGTTCAAAGACGTCAGCACCGAGGAGATGTATCACGAGATCCTCCGCCGCATCGGCGAGGATCCCAACCGGGACGGGTTGCTGCGGACCCCGGAGCGGGTGGAAAAGACGTTGGCGTACCTCACCAAGGGCTACCAGGAAGATCCGCTCAAGCTTCTCCGCGGCGCGCTGTTCGATGTCGACTACGACGAGATGGTCATCGTGAAAGACGTAGAGATGTTTTCCCTCTGCGAGCATCACATGCTGCCCTTCTTCGGTAAGGTGCACGTGGCCTATATCCCCAAGGGGAAGGTGGTGGGCCTCAGCAAGATCGCCCGCCTGGTCGAGGTCTTCTCCCGCCGCCTGCAGGTCCAGGAGCGCATGACCCGGCAGATTGCCGATGCGGTTCAGGATGCGATCGCGCCGCAGGGCGTGGGCGTGGTCATCGAGGCGCGCCACCTCTGCATGATGATGCGTGGTATCGAGAAGCAGAATTCCTCCACGGTGACATCGGCCATGATCGGCTGCTTCCGGCAGAAGGAAACCCGCGCCGAATTCCTTTCCCTGGTGCGGCCCTCGGGCCACGTTGGCATGTAGGTATCAGCTCACACTTCAAGCCGCCGGTTGCTATTGGCGACTGAGGAGCAAAGCCGCTCGAATCAACCGTGATTCAGCAGCGAATTCAGGACCTTGTAATCGGCTTCCGCTGCTTCCAGGGCGGGCATCTCCTTGAACGGAGGCTCCTGCTCCACGAACATGTGCTTGATGCCGGCCTTCACCCCTGCATCTACAATCGGCTTGAGGTCGATGCTGCCGCGGCCAAGTTCCGTGGGAGCCGGCGCGTCGGGAGACATCAGCGTCGTCACCGGCTTGGTGATGTTCTTGAAATCCTTGATGTGCAGCATCGCATAGCGATCGCCATGCCGCGCCAGAAAGTCCAGCGGATCTCGGCCCGCCACTTTCATCCATCCGCAATCGGCCTCGAACTTGACCAGCGCCGGGTCGGTCTCTTTCAGCAGAATGTCGTACCCTGTCTGCCCATCGCCCACGTCGCGGAATTCGAAGTTGTGATTGTGGTAGGCATACTGCAGGCCGGCCGCTTTCGCCTGTTTCCCGATTTCGTTGGCCTTGGCCGCCGTACGCCGAAAATCGTCCGCGGTCAGCGTGTTCAGGATCTTCAGAAAATCCTGCATCCCCTTCTCCGGCGCCTTGGCTGTGAGCACCGAGCTGACCGCATATTCCGCCCCCAGTGTTTTGGCGTCCTCCAGCAGCTTTCCGGTCTCCTGCATGCCGAACATGAGATGAGCGCTGGGCACGCGCAGGCCGGCGTCGCGCACCAGGTCGCGGAACTGGGCTGCGGTCAATTTGCCCAGGCCGGCAATCTCCACCTCGGTGTAACCCATCGCCGCGACCTTCTTCAGCGTACCGGCGGGGTCACTCGTCATTTCGGCATTCACCGTGTAAAGCTGAATGCCCACCGGAAGAGAGGCACCCGCCCGCGCCTTGCGGGACAGGGCTGCGGCCGCGAAGGCGCCCGCAGCCAGCGGAAACAAACGGCGCCGAGAAAGAATCATAGGTCTCCTTATTGCGCGTCGCGAGGTCCTGCATCAGAACCCGCGGTCCGGTCGATGAGAATCGGCAACCCTGGCAAAACCAGCTTCTGCTCCGAATCTCCGAGCGAGGTGCGTCCGACAATGATTTCTATCAATTCCGCGCTGTCTTCGGAAAGCAAATAACATCGCGCGGTTGTTGCCGGCCCAAGAAACTTCGCCCGGACTCCCGCGCGACCGGCGTATCCCCCTGCCTCTCCTGCGCGCCGCCCCATCTCCCCAATCGCGGAACGTCTCGTCAGGTCGGCTAATCTGAATTGAGGTGGGCATAGTCAATCCGGGGAGTGATTGGTTGAACGTTGCAGGCATCGATTTCGGAACCACAAACAGCTCCGTCGCCCTCGATACCGGGAACTCGAAGGTGGAGCTCACCTCCTTCACTTTCGCGGGGACCGAAACCCTTTCTTCCCGTTCGGTGCTCTATTTTGACCAGGCGAGGGCCCCCGGCGGAATGAAGAGAACCCACGGCCTGTCCGGGTCTGCCGCGATCGAGCGATATCTCGAATCCGATGACAAAGGACGGCTGATCCAATCCCTTAAGTCTCACCTGACCAGCCGGACATTAACCGGCACGGAGGTCTTTGGCCGCCGCCACCGGCTCGAAGAGCTCATCTCGCGCATCCTCGCCGACCTCCGCAAGCACGCCGAGAAGCAATTTGACAGACCCATTCGCAATGCGGTCGTGGGGCGGCCCGTCCGCTTTGTCGGTGCCGAAACCGACGAAGACGATGAATTCGCGGTCGGGCGCCTGCGCGAAGCTTTTCAGATGGCCGGCTTCGAGCATGTCGAGTTCGAACTGGAACCGGTGGCTGCGGCCTATTCCTATGAGTCCACGCTCGATCATGACGAGCTGATCCTGATTGGTGATTTCGGAGGGGGTACCAGCGATTTCTCCCTGCTGCGCGTCGGGCCCAATGCGCGCCGCCACAACCATGGCAACAGAGACCTGCTGGGTTACGGCGGCGTGGGGCTGGCCGGCGATGCCTTCGATGCCCGCATCGTTCGCAAGCTCGTCTCGCCCGCCCTGGGATCAAACTCGGAAGCGCGTTCGCTCAACAAGATTCTCCCCGCGGTCCCGGCCTGGATCTATGCCAATCTCGAACGCTGGCACTATCTGTCTTTCCTGCGTACCAATAATGTCCGCGAGATCCTCAAGAGCGCGCACGTTCGCGCCCTTGAGCCGGAGAAGATCGAAGCCCTCATCGCCATCGTTGATCAGGATCTCGGATACCAGCTTCATCAGGCCGTACAGCGCGTGAAGTTTTCGCTCTCGCAGCACGAGTCGGCCGAGTTTCGCTTTCACGACGGAGGCCTTGACCTGCGCATTCCCGTCACCCGCCGTGAATTCGAAACCTGGATTACCGACGATCTGAAAGCTATCGAAAACGCCGTCGATTCCTTGCTGCGGAATGCGGGCATGCATCCGCGCGATGTCAATTGCGTGTTCCTCACCGGGGGGAGTTCATTTGTTCCAGCCGTCCGCCGGATCTTCGCCAGCCGTTTTGGAAAGGAGCGAATCCGCGGAGGACACGAATTTACTTCGGTGGCGCATGGGCTGGCTTTGCGAGCCCAGCAGAACGCTGCTCTCAAATGAGAATGATGTGTCCGTCGCCTCTGTGCGTCAGTTCGCGCAGACAGTCGAGCCTGCATCCTGGTTCGCATTCATTACGGCTTTCACGGTCCGCACCAGGTCGTCAGCCACGTCGTCCTTGTTCAGATACGCCCGGGCGCCGTCGCGCAGAGATCGTGCCGCGTATTGTGGCTCGGGGTGGACACTGACGATAATCACTCGCGTATGCGGGAACCGGGTCGTCACGTCTTCAAGGACGTTGAGCCCGGTTCGCCCCGGCATATTGACGTCAAGCAGCAATAAGTCAGAGGGAACCAAGGCTAAGTGAGACATAACTTCAAAAGTATCGGCAGCTTCGCAAATTTGCGCGGACGGAAACGATTCGGCCAGCAGCTCCTTGAAATGGCAGCGTATCGTGGCATTATCATCCGCGATAAGGATCTTCATTGGCCGATTCCTGACGGCATATGTCGAAAGCATACGTCGTATTTGTCCCTTCAGCCTTCGCGATCCAGGAGCAGTCTTCGGACCTTCTGCATCCAGGAACAACTCTGCCTCAGACCTCGCAACGTTTGCGGATCGCGCCCCAACTTTATGCAAATTGAGGCGCCCGCACCGTGTGGGGAAGCCCGGAAATCTTGGTGAGCAAAATCAGATTAGCAACGGATGGAAGTTACAGATATAGGAGTAGTCGAAATCTGATGTAGGGATGAAATCCCTGCGCATGTAGGGTTATCCTTACAACGTGACCCCGCCCGCCTGCAAGCGACGGCACTCGGAGTTACTGTTCATCTGCATCTTCACCGGGGCTCTGTCTGGCCGCGGTTCCCACGGCGTCTGAATCATCGCGCCACCAGGTCCTGTTCCGGCTGAGCTTTTTCCCCTGCGGTGCCCCCCGCGCTCGGCGGCTTCTCTTCCCGCAAAGCCTTGAACGCCCGATACACAAACCAGCCCAGGTGCCAGCCATCCATGAACTTGAACGGCGTTTCCCCCGTCGTATAGTGCCCGCAGGGCAGAATCCGCTGCTCGAAGTTCACGCCCGACCGGCGAAATCCCTCAATCACCTGCAGCGAGTACTGGCGCGGAAACGTAAGGTCGTAATCGGCATACACCACCATCACCCGCTTCTCGGGTCCGCCGCTCGCCACGCTCGCAAACTTGTCATAGAAATTGACCGGCGACACCGCCGCCCACAGCGCGCGCAGCCGATCCTGCGTCAGGCCCGCTTCTTCCAGACCCTGGCGAATATGGCGCGTGCTTTGCCCCGCCCACACCACATCCCCGAACGCCGTCGAAGCATGGTTGAACGCATTCACGCGAATCCGCTTGTCGTGCGCGCTGGCCAGAAAGGCATAGCAGGAACCCAGGCTGGTCCCCAGCACCCCGAAGTCCTCATAGCCCTGTTCTTCCAGCCAGTCGATACAGCAGCGTATATCCACCACCGCCTGCCGGCACGCCGAGAGCGTCCGCCCCACATTGGCGCTCACCGCGTAGTCCGATCGCTCCAGTTCCGTCGGCCGGCGAATATCGTGATACGGCTTCGACAACCGCAGCGCCGAAATGCCCATGCGATTGAACATCGTTGCCAGCGCGTTGTGGCTGAATGCGTCCGCGTTCCACTGCGGAAGAATCACGATCGCCTGCTTCCGCCGTCCCGGTTCCTTGTGCGGAGGCGCCGGAAACCAGCGCGCGTTCACCAGGTCATTTTCCGGGTAAGGCGTCCGCTCCGGAGAAGTAAAACGCAGAAACTGCGCCGGCGGCAAATGCCCGTCTTCCGCCCGCTGGCGAAGCGCCGCATCCTTGGCCAGCGTCTCGGGGCGCACGTTGGTCGGGAAAAGCTGCGGATGCCGTTCCTCGAGCCGGAAATCGGTCGGCCGCGCATAGCCAAAGAACGTTTCGCTGTGCCGGATCAGGATCTGGTTAATGCGCGCCATCGCCGCTTCCGCCGCGGCATCCCCGCGCCGGCCGGCCTCCAGCAACTCCGCTGTCCCAAGCGAGTGCGCTTCAAGAAAAGGCGCGATCCACTCGAAGCCCCACTCCAGCGGACGCACCACACGATTTTCATCCCGCGTCGTCAACCGGGTTTCCCACCGGTACATCCAACGCGCGTACGCTTCTTTCAACATGGATACATTGACAAGTTTATCAGCGCGGCAAGTCGTCTTGTCCCAAGAGCCTCAATGGCTGCGCGCCGGTCGTCCCAGGAACACCCAGAACAGGCTCAGCAGCGTGATTACCGAAATCACCCCCAGCGACGAGACGCAATAGACGCACCACACCATCAGCACGTCCTTTTCGATGTGCGTCAGGTACAGCGAAAATGCCAGGCCGATCACCGCCGCGCCCGCCACCAGCCGTCGCCGCCGCGCCAGCGCCAGAATCGCAATCACCAGGTAGCCCGCAATTCCGATCGCCGCCACCGGTACATGCGCAAGCTCGGCATAGGGACTGTGATTCACGATGCCGCAATCCCATTTCTCGTTGATCGAACAGGGCTGCGTTTCCGTAGAGTAGTGGACCCGCAGGGCCATCCACGACACGACCATTCCGGCAAGAGCAAACAGTACAAGGATGTAGCGCATTAACACCGATTGTATCTGCCGCCCGGTGTGCACGTTACCATAAATTGATGAAACCGCCGCCCACGCCCGCCAGCGCTCCCGGCGGCGCCACTTCGTCCCTCGATGGCCGGCGGGTCGCGTTTTTCGGCGGCAGCTTTGACCCGCCGCATCTGGGCCATTTGGCGGTCGCGCGCGCCGCCCGCGCGGCCCTCCGCCTGGATCGCGTCCTTTTCGCCCCGGTCGGAGCCCAACCCCTCAAGCCCCATGGATCGACTGCGCCCTTCGCCGACCGCCTTGCCATGACACAGCTCGCCATTGCCGGCGACCCTGGCTTTCAGATTTCCCTCGCCGACGCGCCCAACACCTCCGGCCAGCCCAACTACACCCTCGAGACGCTCCGTGCCCTGCGCGCCGGACTTCCCCAGGGCGGGAGTCTCTTCTGCCTCATGGGCGCTGACTCCTTCGCCAGCCTGCGCCGCTGGCGCGGGGCCGCGGAGATTCCTTTTACCGCATCGCTGGTCATCGCTTCCCGCCCCGGCCAGGAACTCGGCGACCTGGCCCGCTTCCTTCCCCATGGCCTGACCCCGCAACCGGCCAACGACGATCCCCCAGCCCCGCCCGGCCCCCAGCCCGGCGTCGAACTTCGTCCCTACCTGCTCCGCAATCCCGCCGGCGATACCGCCCCCTTTTATCTCCTTCCCGGACTCGACGTTGAAATCAGCGCCTCCGAGATCCGCGCGCAAGTTCGCTCGGTTTCCCCCGAACTCGCCGCTCCCCCCTCAGTTCCCGCTTCCGTGGCCGACTACATCCGCACCCACAACCTCTACCGTTAGCCCCAGCCGATAGCGATCCGGGAAGTTCGACGCAACCCACGACCAGAAAATGACAATCGGGTGCCCCACCCTAACTTGTTAGGGTGGGAGGGATCATCAGCGGATAAGGCCAGTGCACCGCCGAGTCGGAAGTATCAACAACATCCATGCAGATTCAAGCCGCAGCATGCACATTCAAGCGTGCTCGTCTCCGACAAAAACTTCAGTTTTAGGCAAAGCCACCGAGGGTCGGGTTATTCCGGATCTCGATTTACGCCACAACCCTCTAAGAGCGTTTTCCCCGTGGCGGCCCGCCCGGACGGCGAGTTTGCGTGCGCGAACCCGTGCCGCCGCCGGGCGGTCGCGTGCCCCTGCCCCCGTTCCGAGGCGGACCCGACTTCGGGCCCGACTTCCAGCCCGTCCCGCGACCCGGCGCCGATCCCGGGCGCGACGAACCGCCCCGGCTGTCAGGCCGGCTGGGACTGCGGGTGCTGCTTTGGCCGCCCCGGCTGTAACCGCCGGACGGTCTCGCCGCGGAGCTGCCAAATCCAGGCCGGGGTGGCCGGGGACGGTCAAATTGCCCGGGGCCGGCCGTAGGGGAAGGCCGTCCTGGGGGGCGCTGGGCCCTCGGCGGGAGCAGCCGGGCGCTCGAAATTCCGCACCGGCGGTCGCGCCCTGTCAAACTTCGGCCGATCCTGATACGGCCGATCCTGGTACGACCGCCCTTCCGGCGGTCGGCGGTTTTCGCCGCCCCCGGAGTCCCGCCGGTCTCGCGTTCCGGCAGCCGGCCGGTTCCATCGCGGCTTGCTCCCGTCGAACGCCTTCGCACCACCCGGACCCGGTTTCCGTTTGAACCCCTGACCCGCCCCCGTCGGTCTTCCTCCGGACGGTCGAAAATCTCCGCCCCGAGGCGGAGCCGCCGGCCGCGAAGAGCTGGTTCGCCCAAAGTCCTGAGGTGGTCCCGGAGGCACTGTGCTCGGTCGCCGGAATTCTCCCCCGCGCGAAGGGGCCGCCGGCCGCGCCGGGCTCGATGGGCGGAATCCCTCGCCTCTTGCCGGCGATGCCGGCCGACCCGGACCGGGCCGTCGAAATTCCCCGCCCCGAGATGGCGGTGCCGGGCGACCCGCACCTGTCCGCTGCCATCCCCCTTCCTGGCGCGCTGGCCGCGCTGTCTCGGGCCGCGCCGTCGCCGGCCGCTCCGATCGTTCCGGCCGCTCGAAACTGCGCGGACGGCCGCCAAATTCACCCATCGGCTTCCGCCCCGGGCCCGATCGCGAATCCCGCCCCCGGAACTCCTTGACCTTCGCTTCCTTCGGTTTTGGCTTGCGCCACTTGCCCTCGGCCGCGAGCCGAAGCTTGGCGAGTTCCTGGGGATCGAGTTCACGGAAGTTACCCGGTTCGACGTCCAGCACCAGGGGTCCATACCCCACCCGCCGAATCTTCTCGACGAAGTGGCCGATCTCTTCGAACATCTTTCTCAGTTCTCGATTGCGGCCTTCCGTAAGCACCACTTCATACCACGGGTTATCCCCCTGGCGGACCATTTGGACCGACGCCGGCGACGTGTGCACGCGTCCCTCGCCGGGCTTGGTGCGATCGATGGCGACGCCCCCCCGCAACTGGTCCAGTTCTTCCTCGGTGGGCTGGCCGCTAACCTTTACCAGGTAGGTCTTCTCCACGCCCGTCGCGGCCTTGGTCAGCTTGTTGGCCAGATCGCCGTCATTGGTCACCAGCAGCAGTCCTTCGCTCAGGTAATCGAGCCGTCCCACCGGGTAGAGCCGCTCCGGCATTTTTTTGAAGAACTCCATCACCGTGGATCGCCCCTCCGGGTCGCTGACCGTGGTGACAAATCCCCTGGGCTTGTTCAGCACGAAATAACGCAGCCGCTCCGCACCCTGCAGCAACTTCCCGTCTACCCGGATATGGTCGCGAGCGGCGTCGGCCTTCGAACCGAGCTCGGTGACGACCTTCCCATTCACCTGCACGCGCCCTTCGGTGATCAACGCTTCGGCGTGCCGGCGGCTGGCGACCCCGGCCTGCGACAGGATCTTCTGCAGGCGTTCCAGCCGCGCCGGAGGCCGCGGGGCCGGTGTGAACTCGGGCTCCTCCTCGCTCACCGGCGTCACTTCGATCGCCGCCGCCGGGCTTTCCTTGATTGGCTTCTTCTTTCGCTTCGCCGCGGCTTTTTTCGCCGCAGCCTTCTTCGGCTTCGGCACATCCACGTCGACCACCACCGGGTCTTTCGCCTCCGGACTCGGGGGCTCCTCGAAAGCCTGCTCGAACGTTTCGGCGGCTTCGGCCATGGATTCCACCTCTCCCTCCACGGGAGGCGGAGCCGAATGGCTCCGCAAGGGCTTTGTCGTCCTGCTCCGTGCCAGGTCGCGTGGCGGCCTTCAGCTCGGGCTCCTCCGGCTCATGCTTCGGGGTGGCTTCGGCCGCTATCTCGGCCGCCTTCGGCTCAACTTTCTTCTTTGCTCTCGGCATGGGGAGTCGCCTCGGTTTCTTGTGTCGCGCCGGATTCGATCGAAGCGTCCTCCCGGGACGCGGATTCGATCTGGATGCTATCCGGCTCCGCAGCCGGCTCCGGGTTTGCCGATTCCGCGGAGGCCCCTGGATCTGGCTCACTCTCCGCTGCCGGTAAGGAATTTTCTGCGCCGTCCGCTGTCTCGGCTGCCCCGGCCATCTCCAGGCCGCTTGGTGAGTTCGATTCCAGATCAGCCTCGGCGTTTTCCTCGAGTTCCTCGGCGCGTTGTTCGGCCTTGTCGGCTTCCACAACCTCCGGCTCCATCTCCAGCTCGCTGGCCGCGATCTTCTCGAACTCTTCCATCGACGGCAACTCGGCGACATCCTTCAATCCGAAGCGCAGCAGGAACTCCTTGGTGGTCTTGTAAAGGATGGGCCGTCCAATCACCGGCTTGCGTCCTGCGGTCGCGATCAGCTTCCGGGCCAGCAGCGATCCCAGCACTCCCGACGACTCCACGCCTCGAATCTCGTTCACTTCCGGCGCTGTCACCGGCTGCTTGTATGCGATCACCGCAAGGGTCTCGAGCGCCGGCAGCGAGAGCTTCATTGCCGGCTTAAGACTCTTCACGAACAGTCGCACCGCGTCGTGGCATTCCGGCTTGGTGGCCATCCGATACCCGCCCGCGATCTCGCGGATTTCTACCCCCCGCCCGTCGGCCGCATACCCGGCGATCAGTTCGTCGAGCAACTGCCTGAGAACCGCCCTCACTTCGCGGTCCTTCTGCCGGGCCAGGCGTTTGGCCTCGCTCTCGGGATCGGGCGTCGCCGCCGGGGCCTCCGAGGCCGCCGGAGCCGCCTCTTCCTTCACGACGATCGACGGATAGGCTTCCGCCTCCCCGATCGAAACGACTTCGGGCGACGAGGGCGGTTCAGAGTCCTGCGTTGTCCCGTTCTCGACGCGAGCGACAGGCGCGGGCTCGCCCCAGGGTTCACCCTGCTCCTTGGCGGCGTCGGATGCGAGTTCGACACTCATGGAAACCACGGATGCGAGTCCCTGCTCAATCAGGGGCAGAGTTCCGGCCCCGTCCGGCGGGACTCCCGCAATTTCAGCCGCCTGCTCGGCGGCAGCGGCTTCCTGTGCCGCTTTCCATTCCAGGGCGTCGGCAGCAAAGAGGGCGGCGAGCTGGTTTAAGGTAACCGGCTCTTCCGCGGCATAAATCACGGCTTCCAGCTTGGCTTTCAGGCTCATTCAGTAACAGGCACCTCCGTTATGGTAAACGGAACGCGCCGGTCGGCGTGCGCGAACACAAACGGTGCAATTCCTGGGCGAAAATTCAGGCGGCGGTAGGCCCCCGCGGAGGAATCTTTCCCCGCGCGATCGTCCTCCTGTCTTGGCCGGATCCCGCATTGCAGATAATTAGCCACAATTGGAGCACAATTGTAGATCGAGGGATGTCCACCGTCCCTGGCCCTTTTCCGGGGGTCGGCAGCCTCTCCATCCAGCGCGCGCAAAAAAAAATTTACGAGAATAATGACAACCTACTCATTTTAAATAATTTAGATACAGTTTTCCTCCGAAAAGTGCCCTGAACCTGGTGCAAATTCGAGCCTTTTGAGGGTTCCCGGCCCAACTCCAAAATCAGCAGCAACTCCTTCCAATCCAATGGCTTCGCCTCGCTCCAGGCAAAAAAGGGCGCCCGCTTTTGGCAGGCGCCGCACAGGTATTGAACAACCCAATCAGCCGGCAAACATCCGGAACAGGGCAAACAACAGTCCCGAAAGCAAGGCAGCCGCCGGCAAGGTGAATACCCAGGCGGCAGCAATGTTTCGGATCGTCGACAGCTGCAGCCCGCTCTTGTTCGCGGCCATCGTCCCCGCCACGCCGGAACTCAGAACGTGTGTGGTACTCACCGGTAATCCAAAGTTGTCGGCGGCGAAGATCGTGCCCATCGCCACCAGCTCTGCCGTCGCGCCCTGGGCATAGGTCAGGTGCTCCTTGCCGATCTTCTCTCCCACCGTCACCACGATCCGCTTCCACCCCACCATGGTGCCCAGCCCCAGCGCCAGAGCCACCGCCACCTTCACCCACGAGGGGATGAATTTCGTGGCCTTGTCCACCTTGGACTTGTAGTTGTTCAGCGCCGCCGTTTCGTCGGCCGTGAAGTTGGGGTCCTTCTTCTTGGCCATGATCCGCAGGGCTTCGCTGGTCACGTACATGTCGTTGCGCACGTTGGTCTGCTGCCCGGCCGGAACCCGCTTGTAGTCGCCGTAGGCCTTCACATCGCCCTCGAGATCGCGAATCAGTTCGCGCAGCGCGGTCATGGTTACCGGCTGAATCTTCTTGGTGCGCAGGTATTCGGTGAGCTCGGCGCGGGCGTCCGGGCCCAGAATCGCTTCCTTGTCCACGTGCGCATCCACAATCGAGACAGCCCGCTCCGACGCGGCGATAAAGTCCTGGATGTCGTGGGCGCTGACGGCGTGATTCAGCGCATATGCGGTGGGCACGGTGCCAATCAGTATCAGCATGATCAGGCCCATCCCCTTCTGGCCGTCATTGGACCCGTGGAAGAAGCTGACCCCGGTGCAGGTGAGCACCAGCAGGGCGCGAATGGCAAACGGCGGAGGCGTGTCGTCCTTGGGCGCCGTATAAAGCTCGGGGTACTTGATGAAAGCCTTGGCCAGCAGGAACAGAAGAGCCGCGCATCCAAACCCCACCACCGGCGAAATCAGCAGCACTTTGAATACTTTGGTCGCCTGCTCCCAGTCCACTCCGGACGTACCTTCGCTGGCGCGGGAAAGCAACTGGTTGGCGACCCCCACGCCAATGATCGACCCGGTCATGGTGTGGGTGCTCGAAGCCGGCAGGCCCAGCCACCAGGTGCCCAGGTTCCACAGAATGGCCGCGATCAGCAGCGAAAACACCATCGCGAATCCCGCCCCCGAGCTGACTTTCAAAATCAGCTCCACCGGCAGCAGCGTGATGATGGTGAAGGCCACCGTCCCCGCTGAAGTCAGGACCCCGGTCAGATTGCAGAGTCCCGACCACACCACCGCAATGTTGGGCTCGAGCGAATGGGTGTAGATCACCGTGGCCACGGCGTTGGCAGTGTCGTGGAATCCATTCACGAATTCGAATGCCAGCGCGATCGCCAGGGCCGTGCCCAGCAGGATGTAGGGCCACACGCTGCCCAACCGGATGCCGCCCAGGTCGCCGGCAACGTGGAACCCGATGTAGGCCAGGCCCCCAGCCAGAGCCACCAGGACGATTACGCCGCTGATCCAGCCGGGAGTCTTTTTCATCTTCTTGTCGAGCAGAGATGCTCCCCGCGGGAGAGCGTCTACGGAAGTTGCGATATCTGCCATTGGGGAAGCTCCAGGGGAAAGGATGAACTGCCGTCGGGCATGAGGGCGAAACGCCAGACTAGTCACCGATACACGAAGGAGATGAACGGAAAATGAATTGGCGGAGAATCGCGAGGGAAAACGGGCATACGGCACGCTTCCAGCCAATTGCCGCTCAATTAGTCCTTTAGTAACGTTGCACTGGTCACTGTAGATATGTGACTAATCGCACATACACGAGAGAAATTTCAGTGGGATAACGGTTGTACCGATCCAGACTTGGAAACTTCCGGCGACCCGCCCGCGAGGGTAACCGAGGTGGATTCCAGATCGAGATCAGCACCTAACTTAGTTTCATGGGTTTCCAGGGCCCTTTCGCTTTGCGGTTCCGCCCGGTCGCATGACCGGCAGGTTTCTGTGAGGATGCGTCAGGTCAAAAGGCTCGGCCATCGGTGCCCCCGCCGCCCATCCGAGGAGAGAATCATGCCGCCTCTAGTCGCCGCACCGGTCAAGTCCGGTTCCTGGCCGATCAGTGTGGGAGCATCCGGTATCGCTTCTGCCCAATTTGCGCGCTGCGGATTTGACGTCATGATCCAGGCGGGCCACGACAAGCCCTGGTACGACCTGGTCGTCACCAAGTCCGGAAACCTGCTGAAGATCGGCGTCAAGGCCAGCGACAACGGACGCTGGTGCCTGGCCGAATCGTACTTGCAGCGAAGCGCGCACTGGAATGGGAAAAAGGTCGACGTGCACCAGGCCATTGGGCTCTGGCTCGATATTCACGGGGAGCGCACCATCTATTGCCTGGTGCAGTTTGAAGGCGTCTCGCTGAACCAGTTACCCCGCATTTACCTGGCGACCCCTTCTGAGATCGCGCACCGCATGCGCGAATCCGCCATTCGCCTGGGTGAGCCTGTCCTGCAAGAGCAATATGAGTGGACATCCTCCGAAACCGGGCTGACCAGCATCGAGGCGCTTCCGTCGAGATGGCTTTTCTCGCCGGAGCGGATCCAGGAACTCATGTTCCCGCAGCCTTTGCAAACATTGACAGTCCCCCCGGCTCGCGCCGTCGAGATACGGCCCAGCTCCGCCGAGATCGGACGCTTGCGCCAGGCCATCCTGACTGCCTGATTCGGCGGTCGGAATCGCCTGAAGCGAGCGGACGTTCAGCCGTGCCGCCGAGGCCACAAAGGCAACCGGGCTCTAGTGTCTGCGTGAGAGCTGGATCTTAGGGCTGACTTGCTAACTCGCCAAGCCGCAAAGCGGCGCTGACTTGCTGTTTTTGAATTCAACCGGTCGTCGTTGGGGTTCTCCCAACAGTCGCCCTGGCGATTACGCCATCTGCCGGAAGATCCAGTACAACAATCCAGAAAGCAGGGCCGCAGCGGGAAGGGTGAACACCCAGCCCGCGGCGATGTTTCGGACAGTGCGCCAGCGCAGCCCGCTGCCGTTGGCGGCCATCGTTCCGGCCACCCCGGAGCTGAGAATATGGGTCGTGCTCACCGGCATCCCGAAGTTGTTCGCCAGGAAGATCGTCCCCATCGCTACCAGGCCGGCGCTCGCTCCCTGGGCATAGGTCAGGTGGTCTTTGCCGATCTTCTCGCCCACGGTGACGACAACCCGTTTCCATCCCACCATTGTTCCCAGGCCCAGCGCCAGCGCCACAGCCACCTTCACCCAGTCGGGAATGTACTTGATGGACTTGTCTACTTTGCTCTTGTAGTTCTTGAGGGCAGTCCACTCCTCCGCGCTGAATGCCGGATTGTGAGCTTTAGCCATCATTCCCAGCGCCTCGCTCACCACGTACATATCGTTGCGAACGTTGGCCTGTTCCTGCTCGGGGACCGCCTTGTATTCGCGATAGTGGCTCACTTCCTGGTCGAGCTGGCTCACCAGTTCGTGCATCGCGACCACAGTGTTCGGCTTCAGTTGCTTGGTGCGGATGTAGTCGGTGAGCTCGGCGCGAGGATTGGTGCCGACGCCCGTCGGATCGACGTGCCGCTCAATGATCGCGCCCGCCTTGTTTGAAGCGGTGATGAAGTCCTGGATCTCCCTCGGACCGACGGCGTGATTCAGCGCGTAGGCCGTGGGCACGGTGCCGATCAGGATGAGCATGATGAGGCCCATGCCCTTCTGACCGTCGTTGGATCCGTGGAAAAAGCTGACCCCGGTGCAATTGAGCACCATAAGCGCGCGAATGGGAAACGGCGGCGGCCGGTTGTCTTTGGGCGCCTCGTAGAGCGACGGATAGCGTATCAGCCACTTGGAGAGCAGGATCAGCAAGCCGGCCACCGTGAACCCGATTACAGGCGAAATGAGCAGCGCCTTCAGAACTTTCATCGCCTGTTCCCAGTCCACACCCGAGGTCCCGGTGTGCGGATTGAGAAGCTGATTGGCAATGCCCACGCCGATGATCGACCCGACCATGGTGTGCGAACTCGATGCCGGCAGGCCCAGCCACCACGTGCCAAGATTCCACAAAATTGCCGCGATCAGCAGCGCAAAGACCATCGCGAAGCCCGCGCCAGAACTTACCTGCAATATCAGATCGACGGGCAGTAGCGTGATGATGGCGAACGCCACGGTCCCGGAGGAAGCCAGTACCCCGGCGAGATTGCACAGGCCGGACCAGACCACCGCCACGTTCGGCTCCAGCGAGTTGGTGTAAATCACCGTAGCTACCGCGTTGGCGGTGTCATGGAAGCCATTCACAAACTCGAATCCGAGCGCAATCACCAGCGCGAGGCCCAGCATCATGTAAGGCCAGGAGCCGGTGCTCTTCACTGCGTCGAGATCGTGCGCGACGTGGAAAACGATGTATCCGAGACCCGCGGCCAGGGCCACAACAAACATGGCAAGCCCGCGCCGGCTCGGACCTGATTTGAATTTCCGCTCGGTAAGCGCAGGACTCTTGGGAAGGGGTGCTGCAATCGTCGCGAGGTCTGCCATCAGCGGCTTCTCCCACCGCGCCGCACCCGCGGTTGGGGCGCATCCGCGCCGGCGACTGAATTCAAAGTGGAGAGGAAATGGCGATGTTGGCCGTGCGAGAAGGAAAACTTTGTGCCAGATAAATTGGCGTCCATAAAACCCCAACAACCGCAATTTCTGCAGTTGTTTGCTGAGCGATTCCGTTTGCGTTCGGGACTCGCTAGATTGATTTTACACGAGATAGCGGGAGTGGGCGAAATCGAGAAGGTTGATACGATGCCCTTCGACGTGCAAATCCGGGGCAAATCTCCCGGTTCCGTCGGTTTACCGGCGAGCCGTATTCCGCTCAAACCAGAGGGCTAGCTGCTCCTCCGAAAGAGTTCCGTCGGCCAGGCTCCAGAACGTGAGAACACGGTCTTCTTTCGGAGCGGTCACGTTCAACCCATTTAGGCGAAGGAATGTCAGGGACACCGTGAACGCGGTGCGCTTATTTCCGTCCACAAAGGGATGATTGGCTACGATTCCTTTTGCGTACGACGCCGCAAGTCTGGGCGGAGATGGAGGTTCCTCCGAATAGGCAAAAAGATTCTTAGGCCGGGCTAAGGCAGACTCCAGCAATCCGATATCGCGGACGCCTTCCGGTCCTCCATGCAGCATGAGTGCTTCTTCGTGCATTGTCAGAACTACATCCTGGCGGATCCAGACTGGCTCGTTCACTCCGCCAGCCTTTGCAGGACGTCCCGGTTCTCGCGCATGATCTCCCGCGCTGCTTCCATCTGGGTAGCGAACTCTTCGTCGAACGCTACGAGTCTGATCCCCTGAGGGCCTTCCGTGAGATAGAGAGTGTCCCCCTTCTCGACTTTCAGCCGCGCCAGCGTCTCCTTGGGAAGAATGATGCCTACCGAATTACCAATCGCTATGATTTTGGTGGTAGTGGCCATGGGGGAACTCCTGGGGCCATTATAACGAATGTTATAACCTACCGCCAGTCGTCCTGCAGATTGGTAAGATCCGCTGTCATCACGGAATCAAACCCCGCCGTCTTCTTGACAAAAATCTCGCTGAACTCGCGGTCCTGCCGCAGAAGAATGGCCTGCATCCGAACCAGTTCCAGCAGCGCCAGGAACATGGCCACCAGCGCCCGCTCCGATCGCGAATGGCTCAGCAGCTTGCGCAGGCCGATGGGCTTGTCTTCGAGCATCAGCCGCCGGCCCAGAAACTGGATCATCTGTCCAACAGTCACCGTGTCATCCTGCACGTTGAAAGTCGGGCGCTTGCGGGCACGCTCGAGGATTTCCCGGAAGATCTTCACCAAATCGGTGGTGTCGGCGGCAATTTCCGGCTCCGCCTCCACGTCATCCTTGAATTCGCGAATACCGGGATTGGTCCAGGTGGCTGCTTCCAGCATCTGCTTCTGCTGCAGCATCTGGGCGGCATTCTTGAAGCGCTCGTGCTCCAGAAGCCGCTCCACCAGTTCCCGGCGCGGATCCTCGGCCGCATCGTCAGGCCCTGACGGCGCTCGCGGCAGCAGCATCTTGCTCTTGATGTGGATCAACAGCGATGCCGTATAAATGAACTCCCCCGCTACGTCCACATCGCCCGCCTTGAGCTGGTTCACATAGGCCAGGAACTGCGCGGTGATCTTCGCGATGGGAATGTCGTAAATGTCGATGTCCTGCTTGCGAATCAGGTCCAGCAGCAGGTCGAGAGGGCCGTCGTATACCTGCCCGACAATGACCGAGAAGGGCGAATACTCGGGCTCCTCAGCCTTTTTCGGTTTGCCGGTCTGCTTCGGTGCATTCTTCTCAGCTGCGACGGGCTTCGACGTCAACACCAGCGGCGGAAGCTCGGACGCGGTCGAAGTGCTGCCTCGCCCCTTGATGGGAGCCGTGTCGGGGCTTGCTGGCGGATCGGTGCGCGGCAACTCATCCGGCTCCGGATCAGGCCCGGCCGGCGGCCCTGGATGCGGATCCCGGTCCGGCTCCGGATCAGGATCGTCCGGGTGGGGGTCGGGGTTCGGCTGAGGTTCCGGTTCAAAGCCGGGAGCGGGATCAGTCACTGGCGGCTGAACCGGCTCGGGTTCTTGCACCGGGGAACCACTCTCCTGCTCGAGCCCACTTTGCGAGATTTGATCCTTCACTTCTGTCACGACTCCCTAGTCCCTCATTCCCTCAGCACGGTAGCCCCTTAGTCCCTTAGTCCCTCAGTCCCTGTCTTCTCGTCATCTGCATCGCCGCACGCACATGGATCATGGTTTCTTCCGCCCGGATACGTGCCCGGTTCGATCCCTCTTCGATGATCTCCGCCGCGTCCGCCTCGCTGTACCTGGCCCGCCGCTCCTGGATGGGATTCAGAACCTGCACCAGCGCATCGGCAGCCCAGCTCTTGCATTCGATGCAGCCTATGCCGGCCGTGCGGCACCCGTCATAGACTTTGGCCAGCGTACCGGCGCTCGAAAAGACCTTGTGCAGATCGCCCACCGGGCACTTGTCCGGATCGCCCGGGTCGGTCCGCCGCACTCGCGCCGGGTCCGTCACCATGGTCTTCAACTTCTTCCGAACCACGGCCTCCGGATCGGTGATCAGGATCGTATTGCCGTAGCTCTTCGACATCTTCCGGCCGTCGGTGCCGGGAAGCTTGGGCGACGGCGTCAGTTTGACCTGCGGCTCAGGCAGCACTTCGCGCCCGTCGAGTTTGTAGAACTGGTTGAAGCGCCGCGCCACTTCGCGCGTGAGCTCCACATGCACCGCCTGGTCCTGGCCCACCGGCACGAACTGCGGCTGGTAGATCAGAATGTCGGCCGCCTGAAGCAGCGGATAGCCCAGAAACCCGTACGTGCTCAGGTCTTTGCCAGTTAGGTTCTCCTGCTGTTCCTTGTAGGTAGGTACTCGTTCCAGCCAGCTGATCGGCGTCACCATCGAAAACAGCAGGTGCAATTCCGCGTGCTGCAGAACTTTGCTCTGTAGGAACAGTACGCTGCGCGCCGGATCGAGTCCCGCTGCGAGATAGTCCAGCATTACGTCGATGCTGTTGGACACAATCTGCGACGGGTCGGCATAGTCCGAGGTCAGCGCATGCCAGTCGGCAATGAAGAAATAGCACTCGTACTCGTCCTGCAGCTCCACCCAGTTTTTCAGCGCGCCCATGTAGTTGCCCAGGTGCAGCTTGCCGGTGGGGCGCATGCCGCTCAATACGCGCGGGCGGATGTTCGATGTCGCGGATTCGGTCATTGTCGGTGTTGATTCCAGGTAGTTCTAAAGAACACTGCCGCCATAACGATGCAAAACGCTGAAGGAACTTCTGGTCCCATTGTAGCGGGGCGACGCGACAAGGCTGCCTGGCCGTCAACTGTATTGCAAAGCGTTGAAGATGAGCTGCAGGCTTGGTCCCAGCAGCAGCCGCAGGATGAACCCGCCCACGAAGACCATCAGCAGCCAGCCCACCCAGCCGCCAAGCCGATCGTAGGTCTGCATC
This sequence comes from uncultured Acidobacteriota bacterium, assembly GCA_963730805.1. Taxonomy (GTDB): domain Bacteria; phylum Acidobacteriota; class Terriglobia; order Terriglobales; family Acidobacteriaceae; genus Telmatobacter. The sequence continues at coordinate 129,532 of CAVSTL010000012.1, forward strand.
GCGTTGTAGGGAAGCGCATTGCGAACGAGATGGCTGCCATCGAGCGGCGGAATCGGCAGCAAATTGAAAAAAAACAGCGACAGGTTGATCAGGATGACCAGGGCACACAACAGAACCACCGGATGGGATTGCATCGACGCTCCCGGTCTGAGTGCCGCGATGAACGAAACCAGAACCGCCATTTTTCCATTGGGAACGGAATGAGAGATGACGACCAGCGTGAGGAACGCCACAAGAACCAGAAGCAAGATTCGAGGCCGGCCCGGCCAGCGTCGTCAGGTTATCGTCGCGCGTGATCCGCCGGAAATTGCGCGTGATCACCGGTGTGGGCTTGGCCCAGCCCACCAGCATTCCACCGAAAAAGCTGAAACCGATCAACGGCCCGAAGATCATCAATGCCGGAAAGAGCAGAGTGCCCACGGGATCGACGTGGTACATCGGGTTGAGCGTCACCCGCCCCTGCATGCGCGCCGTCTGGTCGCCCAGCAGCGATGCCGTCCAGGCATGCGCGCTTTCATGGACGCACAACGAAAAGATAAGCACAACAAACTCGAACAGAGCCTTAATGAAATCTGCAGATTGCAAAAGTCGCTCCTGGGCCGGAAGTCTCAGGTTATCGCATTTGGAGTGTTTCGCGCAGGACGCGTCTACGCCAGCAAGCGGGAAAAGCAGTCTGACCATTCCCCCAAATCAAAGGAAATCACCTGGAAAATGCGAAAAGACGTACTGCCTTGCAAGGGCGTGTCTCGGCCTTTCGTATCTGCGTGAGACCTGGACCTCGGGGCCAACTTGCTAACCTGCTATGTCGCGAAGCGACGCTAACGCCGGTTTTGAATTCAACCGGTCTTTTTCCGTATTCTCTCCGCCAATCAAAGTTGGTTTTCACGCACACACTTTAGCCCCGGAGGGACGTTGCCTCTAAATGCCGACATGCACAAAAAGAGAGTCAGCTTACCTAAGAAATGGCGCTGAGCACCGGGTTTCCGTTGGCCCAACGTCCGGAGTTGCCTACGATCCGACAATGATCCGATGATCGCTCCCATTTCAATTATCAAGTCTGGTAGCATTCGGCATCACGTTTCCATGGTGATGTCGAGGGAGGTTCTCGTGCATCGGTCCACCTTGATTTTGGCCCTCATAATTGTTTTTCATTGCGCATTGGCTGCACAGGTTTCCGACACGTCTTGGCCGATTCACTCTCTGGGTCGCACTCAACCAGCAGTGGTCAAACCGGGGCTCGATCCTGGCGGAGCGCCGTCGGACGCGATCATTCTCTTCGACGGGATTAACACCAACGGCTGGCAGACTGCGGAGAAGCGTCCAGTGCCATGGGCAGTGCATGACGGCGTGCTCGAAGTGAAGCCCGGCACCGGCAACATTGAAACCGTTCAGCCGTTTGGAGATTGCCAGCTCCACCTGGAGTGGGCAGAACCAGCGCCGCCGAACGGAAATGGCGAGGAACGGGGGAACAGCGGCGTCATTCTCATGGGTCTTTACGAGGTTCAAGTGCTGGACTCTTACGAGAATTCGACATATCCCGATGGCACGGTGGGTGCTATCTATGGCCAGTATCCGCCGCTTGTAAACGTGGCGCGGCCGGCAGGGGAGTGGCAAAGCTACGACATTGTTTTCCGCCGTCCTCATTTCGACGCGAGCGGACGATTACTTCGAACCGCCCGCATCACGGTTCTTCAGAACGGAGTCCTGATACAGGACGCCGCGAGCCCGACTGGGCCGACGAGTCATTCCGATCGAGCGCCTTATATTGATCTCGGTGATCGCCTGCCGCTGATCCTCCAGGAACATGGTGCACCTGTTAGGTTCCGCAATATCTGGTTGCGTCCGCTACCTTCGGAACCGGAACCGCTGCCTGCAACTTCCGTTGTCGTCTTGAAGGCAACCGATGCCGATTTACGAGCCTTCGTAGGAAGTTTTACAGGAACTACCACAAGGATGAAGGTAGCTCCATCCGAAAATGGGCTGGAGGCCAATTTTGAAATTGGCTATCCAAGTATTGAACATCCGAATTTCCACTACGGCTTTTCGATACCCTTGTACCTCACCGAGCAGGACACTTTCCTCGCGATTGCCCCAAACGGAGGACTACCGCTGCATTTGGGATTCGTACAGGGCCCCGTAGGGGTCTACAACGGAGCGGTTATCCACTGGGGTGGATTTTACGAAACCCTCGTTCGCCAACCTTAGTTTGTAACAACAGAGAGCTGAGGGACGTTTTCTTCAATCTCTCCACTTCCACCACAGCCTAATGCTGCGAAGCCGCTGCCCGCACTCCCGCATCGACCGCGGCCTTCATTACGCCGCTCTCCGCGAACAGGTGCACCATGCCGCCCGAAAGCGTGGAACCGCCAACCCCGGATGCCGGCCGGGCCGGCCTTGTCAGGCTCGCCGTCCTCAGGTCGCCGCTCCCCTGCGCGTCGATCACCAGGCTGGCCAGCTTGCGCGCCTGGTCAAGCGCGAAGCTCTCGGAAACGAACACCAGCCGGCCCCGCGTAGTGATCACTACGGGACCCTCGTCGGTCGTGAAAACCTGTTCCATGTTGCCGGCCGGGGCATCGGTGGGAGCCGCATGGGCTTCGTCCTTGTGCAGGCCGGAGTACTTCCTGCCCAGCGCGTTCGCGTAGAGATCGGCGAACACCTGCGCCGCCGCCGAATTCTTCCAGGCCGACAGGTAGAACAACGAAATGGACTTGGTGCTCGCCTGCTCGGCGGGTGTGGTGGCGCTGAGACGCTGTCCGGCCCAGTAGATGCCGCCGTCCCACGACGGAGTCAGGTCCCGCGACGCATTCTCGCCGCCGAAAAGTTCCGTAAGGATATGCAGGTCGAGTTCGCCCACCTGCCCAATGTCGTAGGCCTTGTAGGTCTTGTCCACAATGGGGTGGATATCGGGCAAAAGCGGCACCACCGGAACCTTGGCCTTTTCAAACTCGCGGGGATTGATGATCTCCCAGGTGGAGCTGGGCGGCCGGTCCAGCGCCCCCGCAAATGCGGCTTTCTGCCCCTGGTCCATCCACACATCCTGCTCGAAACTCAGTCCTTCGCGATAGGGAAAAAGCATCGACTCCGACAGCAGCAGCGGCGCCCGCGCCAGCACCGGCGAGTTCTCCGAGCCCGCCATCCCGCTCTTGATCGCATCCACGACCTCGGGATCCTTGATGAGACTCTTTCCCATGGGCTTGAGAATGTTGTCCATCATCACCGCCGTGGCCTGGCCCTCGGCAACGGCTTCCCGGGCCGTGTCGATCTCGTCCTTGGCGAGATGGTCGATATCGTCCCGGTAGTTGGTGGAGACATCGTTGGGGGTTTGGTCGCCCCATTTCTCCAGGTTGACCCGCTGATCCTGAAGGGCGTGGGTCAGCTCGTGGGCGAGAACCGCCTTCTGATCGTCCACCGCGACCCAGTCAAGCATGTTCACGGTCTTGGTCTTGGAATCGTAATAGGCTTCGATCTGCTCCTTCAGCAGCGCCAGGAGGAACGGCTTCAGGTCGAAGTCGCGTTCGAGCAGGCCGAACTTCTTCAGCACGATTTCGCCGCGCTGCAGGCGCTTGGCGCTGTCGCCTTCCTGGAATTTCTGGTTCAGGTACGACTCCACGGCATTCCGCGTGGTGAGCTGGCGCTTGACCTTCTCCTTGACCGGCAGCCCGGTCTCCTGCGACGAGAACTGAATCAGCTGATCGACTAGGGCGAATAGCTCTTTGGCCTGGTCGGGAGAAATGCGAGTCTCGGGCTTCTTCGCGGGCGATTCCTTGTTCGCGTCTTGCGCGGAATCGGGTGACTTGACCGGAGGAGCAGGCGACGCCGCCGGGTCCTGCGGTGACTGCGCGCCGGCAGACAACGTTGCGAGGCCCACGGCTGCCCCAATCAGGATGGTGCGCCAGTGGCTTGCTGCCTCAATGAACTGCTTCTTCATCCAAACTCCTTGGCCTTGCGGAGCACCCGGACCCGCCGGATCGTCTGTCGTTCGAGACTATAATTAGGATGCGTTCCGATACGGGGAATGTTCACAGAAATCCCCGTCGCAGCGCCGAAATCCCCGTATGAGCGAAGTCAATCTTGCCCCATCCCCGGCGGCTACCGTGGTCGCCGGATTCCTGGTTTCAGCCGACCCCCCGCCGCCATGCTCCGTGTACCACGGCGTCCTTACGCCTACTGAATTGGACGTGCGACCGAAGGAAATAGAGGCGCTGATTTCCGCAGCCGCCGTCCACGACCTGGGCTGGTTGCGCCGGGTTGCCGTGCGCGGGAAAGACCGCTTTCGCTGGCTCAGCGGAATGGTCACCAACATGGTGAAAGACCTGGAGCCCAATGCCGGCGCCTGGAACCTGGTGCTCAACGTCCAGGGGCGAATCCAGGGCGATCTGACCGTGTGGCGCGACAACGATGACCTGGAAATGGAAATCGCCGCCGACCAGGCCGAGAAGCTTCTCGCCCACCTCGACCACTTCATCATCATGGACGATGTGGAATTGATCCCGGTAGAGGATGTGACGGCCATCGGCCTGGCAGGGCCGAAAGCCGGCGAAGTGCTGGGGCGGCTGGGATTGCCGGTACTGGCCGAGGCCCTCACGCAAACGCGGGCCGGGTGGTCGGGCGCTGAATTGCTCCTCCGCCGCGGGTATGGCGTGCTCGGGAGAGCACTATTCGATCTGGATCGATGCCGCTCACGCCTCAAGCCTCTGGCAGGCGCTCCATGCGGCGGGCGCCAGGCCCGTCGGCACGGCGGCCCTCGAGGCCTTCCGCATTGCCGAAGGTATTCCCGCGTATGGCATCGACATGGTGGAGCGCGACCTGCCCCAGGAAACCTCGCAACTGCGCGCCCTTCACTTCAACAAGGGCTGCTATCTCGGCCAGGAGATCGTGGAGCGGATTCGCTCCCGCGGCAGCGTGCACCGCCACCTTCGCCACCTCGAAGTCGACGGCCCGCTTCCCGAACCGGGCGCAAAACTCGCCGTCGAGGGCGCCGACGCCGGCCACATCACCAGTGCGGCGCAACTGCCGCTCACCGCGGGCGCACGCACCTTCGCCATCGGCATGATCCGTGCCGAGGCCGAAGCGCGCAGCTTGCCCGTAAACTACACCACGGGCGAAGCCGCCGGCACGGTTCAAATCCTGACCGCCCCGCCTTCCCTTTAACCTCTGTGGAAAGATAGAAGCATGACCGACACACCGAAATTCGAAGTGATCGACCGGCGCAAGTACAAGGCCGAGGAGGAAGAGCGCGAGGCATCGGCCTCCAGCGGGCCCGAGCCTGCCTCCGAGCCGGTGGCCAAGCCGGCGCCTGGGCCGGAGCCCAGGAAGGAAGAACCGCGTCCCGGCCCGCAGCTCGTGACCGAGAGTCCGCGCGCCGGCGACCCAGCCGCAACTGCGGACGACCTGGGGACTGAGCCGGAATTGCCTTCCCCTTCCCCCGAGGAATCCCGGGAACAGAAGGCGGCCTACGACGCTTCATCGCAGCGTCTCGAAGAACTGATCCGGGCCCAGAACCCCGGCGCTGGCCCTCAGCCTGCAGTCACCTTCGACCACCTGGTAAACCAGCTCTACGTCTCCACCATGATCCAGATGGGCGCCGGGCAGGAAGGGCAGCGGGCGCGCATCGATATCCTCGGCGCCAAGCAGACCATCGACCTGCTGGGCATCCTCGCCGAGAAGAGCAAAGGGAACCTGACCGAAGCAGAAGACCGCACCCTGCAGGCAGTTTTGTACGAGGTGCGGATGGCCTTTCTCGAACTGACCAACATGATCTCCATGCAAAGCATGCAGCCGCCCCCGGCCCCTCCGCCGGGAAAGCGCTAGGCTGCACGCGCGATGGAGGGCCGCCTTACATTCCTGGGAACCGGCACGTCGATGGGCGTGCCCACGCTGGGGTGCCGTTGCGCGGTGTGTACTTCAGCCAATCCGCGCGACCGGCGGCTGCGGCCGTCGGTGCTCCTGCGGTGGAGCTGCTGAAGGGGGCGGCCGGGAGCGCTCGGTCATCATCGACACCGGTCCCGATTTCCGGGAACAGGCGCTGCGCACCCGCCTCACCCACGTCGACGCGGTCTTTTATACCCATTCCCATGCCGACCACATCATGGGCCTCGACGACCTGCGGCCCCTGAGCTTCGCATCGTTTCGCGCCGGCGGCCCCATTCCCCTCTATGCCACGGGCGAAACCGCGGCCGTGCTGGAGCGCATCTTCGATTACCATTTTTCCGCCGAATCAACCTATCCCACTCGCGCGCGCGTGCACCTTGCGCCCCTCGTCGACCGCGTCCGGATCCACGAGGTGGAAATCACCCGCGTGCCGGTAAAGCACGGCGAGATGCCCATTGCCGGGTTTCGTTTCGGCGACATGGCCTACCTTACCGATGTCAGCGAAATCCCCGAGTCGAGTTTTGCGCTGCTCGAAGGGCTGGAAACGCTGGTGCTGCCGTCGTTGCGGCATCAGCCCCACCCCAGCCATGCCACCGTGAAGCAGGCCCTGGGGTGGGCGGCTCGCATCGGCGCGCGCCACACCTGGCTCACCCACATCGCCCACGAACTGGGCCACGAAGAGACCAATCGCATGCTGCCCGAAGGAGTAGCCCTCGCCTACGACGGTTTGGAAGTGGCCGTGAACCTATGAAGAACTCCTCCAGTGTCCCGGTCTATCGGTCGGTCGCGGAAATCCCGGCCGGATTCGGGCCGTCCATCGCGGCCATCGGCAACTTCGACGGCGTGCACCGTGGACACCAGGAGATTCTCGCGGCGGTTGTCGAAGAGGCCCGCTCGAGCAGCGCGCGCGCCGTCGCGGTCACCTTCGACCCCCATCCCGAGTGCGTCCTGCGACCCGACCGCGCCCCTCGGCTGCTTAGCCCGACACCGGAACGGCTGCGGTTGCTGGCCCGAACCGGAATCGATGCGGTCGTGCTCCTCACCTTCGACCCGGCCCTGGCGCACATGCCGCCTCGGGAATTTGTGTCCCGCGTACTGGTCGGGGCGCTGGGTGTACGTGGACTGCACGAGGGCGGCAACTTCCGCTTTGGCTACCGCGCCGCTGCCGGGGTAAGGGAACTGGCGGAGTTCGGCGTCGAGTTCGGCTTCGCGGTCCACATCCACCACGCGGTCCGCGTTCATGGACTTGAAGTCTCAAGTTCCGCAGTCAGGGAACTGGTCGCGTCAGGCGATATGAAACGCGCCCGCTGGATGCTGGGAAGGCCGTTCCAGGTGTGTTCGACCCCGGTGCGCGATCGCGGCGTCGGAAGCCGCCTCCTCGTCCCCACCGTCAACCTGGCCCCGTACGCCGATCTGCTTCCCGCCTTCGGCGTCTACGTGACTCGGCTGACCATCGGAGAGCGTTGCTTTCAGGCGGTGACCAACGTTGGCAACCGGCCGACGTTCGAAGGGGCAGGCTTCAGCGTGGAAACGCACATCCTGAACTTCGAGCCGATCGATCTGGACGAGGAGACCGCGCTGGGCCTGGAATTCCTGTTTCGCCTTCGCGCCGAGCAGAAATTCCCCGACCCTCAGGCCCTCAAATCGCAGATATTCAAGGACGTAGCGCGGGCGAAGCGGTATTTCCGAAGATTGCCGGTTTCTGGATTTCCTCAGGAACTCAGCGCCTGACGCCCTTATTCAGAAAAGTTTGCATAGAATTACGTGCGCCTGGAGCACAATCGAAATAGAAGGTCAATCAGTGGCGCCGTTGGGCCCGGTTAAAGCGAATATAGCAAAAAAAATTTTGGGGTCCGGATCGAAAAAATGGGCTTAACTTATTGTTATTCTCATATTTACATGGGGTGCAACCTCCAAGGAGTGCCAAACGGACCATTGAAAACAAATGACTTACGCCTTTTCGCCCGCTTGGCGTGAGCAAGGGCGCGTCCGGCCGAAGAGCCGCTGCCAACTCTACTGCGGGCCTTTGTGGTCTCCCACCTTCGGGCCGGAAAAAGGACGCGCCGATGGGCCCCGCGAAGGTTGTGGCGGGGCCGGCGGAGGAACGGGTTTGGCCGGCACCTCGGCTTGGGCCTTCAGCATCGGCTTCTTGTCGCCGGCGGGTTCGCCGAGAAACTCCTCGTTGTCCTTGCCGGTTATGGCCTGCTTCATCAACGTCATCCAGATGGGCAGCGCGGCCTTGGCCCCGGTCTCCTTTTCGCCGAGGGATTCGCGGCTGTCGAAACCGACCCACACACCGCACGTAATCGACGGCGAAAAACCCAGAAACCAGGCGTCGGTATAGTCGCTGGTGGTCCCGGTTTTGCCGCCGACAGGGTGATTCAACTGGGAAGCCGCTGCGCCCGTTCCATGAGCGGTCACGGCGCGAAGGAAGGTCATCATCGTCCTGGCAGTCTGCTGGCTGATGACTTCGTCCACCTGCGACGGCTCTTCCCAGAGCGTGATTCCGTCGGCGTTCGATACTTTGCGGATGAGCCGGGGCTTCACGCGGATGCCGTCGTTGGGAAACACCGAATACGACGCCACCTGCTCCTCAAGCGTGATCTCGACCGCGCCCAGCGCGATAGGCAGGTAGGCGGGAATGTTGGTGGTCACTCCGAACTTGTGGGTGGTTTCAATGACTTTGCGAATGCCCACTCGCGCTGCCAGCTTGACCGCCGGGATGTTGCGCGACTCGGCGAAAGCGTTGGTCAGCGACATCGCGCCCTTGTAGTCGTTCTCGTAGTTATGCGGCGTATAAGACCCGAAGGTCACCGGCGCGTCCACGATAATGTCGTCGGGCTTGGCCCCTTCTTCAACCGCCGTCGTGTAGACATAGGGCTTGAAGCTGGAGCCGGTTTGCCGCTCCGCCTGGGTGGCGCGATTGAACTGGGAGAGCGCGTAGTCGCGCCCCCCGACCATGGCCAGCACATCGCCGGTGGTATTGTCCATCGCCATCAGCGCGCCCTGCGCTCCGGAGTCCTGTTCCAGGCTGGCCCGGTGCGCGGTCCCTTCCATCTGATCGGTGAGGTGGACATAGATCACGTCGCCGGGCTTGACCAGGGCATCGGCAAAGCGCTGGCCGGTCCAGGTCCAATCGCCGCCCAGCAGCACCACCTCCTCCGAGCCGAAGCGGGCATCGATCTCCAGCGGCAGCACCCGGGTCACGATGGCATGGACATAGTCGCCGGGGTGGTAAGCGAGTCCCCAGTCGGGATGGCGGTAGTCCTCGATCGAGATGCCGTCGTGGAGCACGTTCTGGATGCGGCCTCGCCAGCCATGCCGGCGTTCATACGCAGCCAGCCCGTCGAGCACGGCGCGGTTGGCCGTCTGCTGCAGGTCCAGATCGAGGGTGGTATCGACGCGCAGGCCGGCCTCGTGCACCTGTTCCGAACCGAAGCGCTTTTCGAGCTCGCGGCGAACTTCTTCCTGGAACCAGGGGGCGACCGAGACCTCGGGCTGGGCAACATGGAGACCGAGCGGCGCCTGGCGGGCCTTGTCGGCCTGGGCGTGGGTAATCACGCCATCCGACTCCATTTCGCTCAGGACCAGGTTGCGGCGGCGGAGGGCCTTGTCGGGATTCAAAAGCGGCGAATATCCGGCGGGCCCCTTGGGCAGGCCGGCCAGCAGGGCGGCTTCCGTGAGGGTCAGATCCTTGGCATGCTTGGTGAAATAGAACTCCGAGGCTGCCTCAAAACCGTACATGCCGCTGCCCAGGTAGATCTGGTTGCCGTAGAGAGTGAAAATCTGTTCCTTGGTAAACGCCCGCTCGATCTGGATGGCCAGGTAGGCTTCCTGGATCTTGCGCAAGGCGGTGCGGTCGGCGGAAAGAAACAGGTTCCGGGCCAGCTGCATGGTCAGGGTGGAAGCACCCTGGGCGCGGCCATGGGAGCGCAGGTCGTGCACGAGCGCGCCGAAGATGCGGAAGAAGTTGATGCCCCCGTGGGTCTCGAAGGTCTTGTCTTCAATGGAGATGACCGCCTCCCGCAGGACGGGAGCGAAGTCGTTGTAATTGACCATGATGCGCCGCTCCAGAGCGAAAGACCCGAGAACCCGGCCCTTCTGGTCATAGAGGTCGGTGGTGGTGGAGGGGCGGTAGCGCTCGAGATCGTGAATCTGGGGCAGATCGACGGAATAAACGAGCGTGAATCCAGCCAGGGAGCCGGTGATGACCGCCAGGGTGATGAGGACCGCCAGTGCTCGTCTTCCGGCCAGTTTGAATCGGGGTCGAGGCGAAGGATCGCCAAGCCGGTGCGATCGGCCAAGGCCGCTGCGTTCAGCAGGTTGGGTTGGGGTAACAGCCAACGGCTTCAAGCCTCAAGGGGCATTTCTCAAGCGAGCGCGGGCGAAAAATGCTGTATGCCTTGAGGGTAGCACGGAACGAAAGTTCACAGTTCTTGGTTCGCAGTTCCCAGTTTTCCTTTGCTGCCTCGGGCCGCGGTAAATCACTGTGAACTAAGAACTGCGAACTACGAACTTTTAGCTTTGAGCAGCTGCAGGGCCTTGTTCAGCGGCTCATCGCCCTTGGCTGGCGACTCCTGATCCGTGGCGGTATCGTCGTCGGGGGTCTGGCCTACCTGCACGGTCGGAATGACCGCCTCGTCCTGGATCTTCTTGCCGTCGGGTCCCTGGTACTTGGCCACGGTGAGGAGAAGGGCGGCGCCATCCGGCAGATCGATCGTCTTCTGGACTGAACCCTCGCCGAAGGTGCGTTCACCCACAACGTCGCCCCGCTTGGCGCCTTCGATGGCCGCCGCCGTCAACTCGGCCGCCCCGTACGTGCCGCGATTGACGAGCACGGCCAGGGGCGCGCCGCTCAGGTAACGGGCTGGATCAGCCGCGAAGGTCTGCTTGGGGAACTTCTGCCCTTCGAGCGATCCCAGGGTTCCCTGGTTGACGAAGAAGTTGGCCAGGCGCATTCCCTCGTCGGGGTCGCCGCCGGAGACGTCGCGCAGATCGAGCAGGATCTTGTGGCTCTTGGCGGCCTTGATCTTGGCTGCCAGCTCATCCACCCGGGCCTTGTTGATCACGATCGGCTTGAGGTAGAGGATCGAGGAGTTTTCATACTGCTGCTCCGACAGCGCCGGAACCGGAACGATCGCCCGGGTCAACGTGAGCTTGTCCGGATCGGGTTTGCGGGGGCGAACCAGGGAAATGTTGACCGAGGTTCCCGCCTTGCCGTCGAGAAGCATGCGGATCACCGCCAGGGATAGCTCGCGCGTAGACTGGTCACCGATCGACTCGATCACGTCGCCGTCGTTCACGTGCTCCTTGTCCGCCGGGGACCCGGGCAGCACATTCACGACCGTGGCATAGCCAAAGCGCTTGGAGACGGTGATGCCGATCTGGGCAACGCCTGTTGCGGGGCGATCCTTGAAGATCTTGTATTCCGTAGGAGTCAGGTAGCTGGAGTCGGCGTCGAGCGATTCCAGCAAGCCGTGAAGGGCGCCCGTGGTGACGTCATTCATGTTCGGCTCGGTCACGTAGTCCGTCTGGATGCGCTTCAGCACCTGCTGATAGACATTCATCTGCCGGTAGGCGCCATCCTGATCGGCGCCGGCATGCACGCCGAAAAATCCGAATTCGCCGAGGCCAAAGCCCAGGCCGAGGGCGGCAAACACAGCCGCAGCCAAAACGAAGACAAGTCGCTGGAAGAATCGAGACACAGACACCACCGGGACGGCCTGGAACGAAGTCCCCGCGAACAGAATTCGTCCGTGGAGTGGTTGAGGGGTGCAGGCCGCTCATCCTATAGACGTAATCATACCGTAAGGGTGATTCACGGTCTTGCGAAATCGCAAGGCGGCCTGGGTTCGTCGCCCTGATTTCAGCAAACAGTCATGAAATTGAGTGGTTGCAACGCCGCAAGCAGTCAAAGCCGTCAAAAAGCGCAAAACTCACTCTTTCTCGCGGCAAAACTTGCTCTAGCGCAAGCTGTACATCATTTTACAAATCAATATTCACCTCAGGTAAACTTCCCCGTTTTCCTGCCAAGTCGAGTCGCGGGCCCGGAGCACCTGTACGCCTGAGCCAACAAGAACTTAGTCGAATGTCACGACGAGATCCGGGGCTGTTCCCTTTTGTCCTGCCTGCCTCCTTGGTTGTTTTCAATCCAGAAGAGACACGGATTCGTGTGCGCAGATTCGGAACGCGCGTGCGTTCGGGCCGGTAGTAGCCAATGCGGATGATCCAAAACCCGAGCCAGGGCGTGAGACGGCATTGTTCGTCGCGCTTTACGGCAACGGAAGCATCTTTTGATTTTCGCGAGGCCCGGATACGAGAAGTATGAACGGAGCTTTTTGGGGAGAAATATGGAAGCGGAGCAAGATTCTGAGAACGTGGATACCACGCTGAAGGAAGGCAGGAATGGGTATCCCGGGGCCTCTTCAGTTGAATTCGTCGATCAGCAAGCCGGTACGGACTGGTCTCCATCCTTCTGGCCGAGGGAAAGCAATCTCGACCACCTCGAATTCCCACAGGCAGGCATGGCTGTAGAAGACAGGGAGGCCTGCCTTCGATCGCCCCATATTGCTGATTTTGTGGAACGAAAGTTCATTCCGGAATTCGTTGCCAGCAAGCGATCCGCGGGGCGCGCTCATTTCCAGGCGATACTCAAACACGTTCTTCCGCCGGAACGCGTGGCTCGGGCCTTTGCAGCCGATCCGGTGAAGGGCAAGAACTCGCTCAGTGCGATTCCGGGATGGCCATACATCGACTCCATGGCGTTGTGCGAGATCAACCCCGCAGCGATCCAGGGCGTGGTTGCGGCAGCCCTGGCGAACGGCTATTCGATTCAGACCGCCACCCATATCCGCAATGTAATCCGGGCGATTTTCTCCCACGCCATCCGGACCGGATCTTATGTTGGACCCAACCCGGCTGCGGGCGTGAACCTGCCTCCCATGTGCCGCAAGCAGACGCCCACCCTGACATTAGCGCAGCTCAAGCATCTGCTTCAGGTTATGCGCTATCCGGAAAGAGAGTTCGCGCTGTTTGCCATGCTCACAGACATGAACGTCGCGGAGATATGCGGGCTGCGGTGGAAGTACCTCAATCTTTCCAATCTGCCCCGCATGGTCGACCAGGAATCTATTCCCCCCAAGGTGATTGCGGTCAGGAATCAAAGCTATCGCGGCGAAGTGACCGAGGTGGTCGGCAAGCGGCGGCGATTTGTTCGCATTTCGGATTCGCTCGGTTCGGTCCTTCGCGGGTTGCGAAACCGCAGGCACCTCAGCCGGCCTCAGGATTTTGTCTTTGCCTCGCGGAATGGCACGCCCATTCACCCCGAGAACATCGCTGCGCGCCGCCTCAAGTCGATCGGAAAGTCCGTAGATATGCCCTGGCTTACTTGGGCTGTTTTTCAGCGGAGCCGGGGAGCGATACACGCGGAGGCAGGAGGAAGCTTCCACGAACAGATGGAGAGGATCGGTCAGCGCGCCGGGAGGCTAACCCCCGAGACGAGGATTGGGCTCGGCGAGTAGCCGCGCAGAAACCCGGCCGCTACTCCACGCCTCTGCGGCGAATGCCGAACGACCAGGCTACGCCTCCCTGAACAATCGGGTAAATGTGAAAAGGCGAGACTCGCCGGTTCCACGACGCCAACTGCGCGGCCAGGTTGGCGGTGAAACCAGGGAACTGCGTCGCCGGTGCGCAGGCCGGAACGGCGCTCTCGCTGCATACCGTCCCTGAGAATTGGAACTGGGCCGTGGGCGTGTCGATAAATGCGACGCCCGCCTCAAATGGAAAGGTGAAGCGTTTGCGGGTTCGGGAGACGAAGTGGCCAAGGCCGGTGGTCACCATGAACCCGCTGCCGCCCAGCCGCAGGCGACCGGCGCCGTACACGGGATCGGCATTCGACGAGGCATAATCCACGTTGTTAATGGTGAACGTCGCACCCTGCTGGGCGCGGATATTTCCCTGCACGTGATCGTGATTCAAGAGGAGATAGCCGGGGCTGATCCGCAGAGGCACCCTCTGCAGCGGATAGAAATCGACTCTCGCGCCGGTGTTGGCCATCGCGACATTCAACGCCACACGGAAGCCGCTTTGCGTGTAGCGATGGGTGAGGTTGGTGTAGTTAGCGAAAATGCGCAGATCCAGGCGCGGCCCCAGGTTGGTGCCCGCTTCCGCTCCGATTCCCAGCGTGGAAACCGCCAGGCTGGCCGAGGCCAGGGAAAAGGCTCCGCCGCGGGACGCCGAATAAACCACCTGGCCCGCCCCCGCGCCGCCCATGGGGTTGGGAGCAGGATCGGCCGACAGGAATGCGGAGTGGGACGGCAGCGCAGGCGGCGCCTGGGCGCGTGAGGCAAAACTGAGACTCAGGAGCAGAAGAAAAATACCAGCGACAACGCGTGGCATGTATGAATATCTCCTGGAAGCCCGGCAGGAGGCTCTGGGGAATGAAGCCGGGGTTGAAGCGATAATCTATGGCGCTCGAAGCCGGAAGGGCTACGGACCCGATCAGGAAATCCGCTCGAGCGCTGACTTTGATATCCGCAAAATTCGGAGGTTCTTTAATGGGCCGAAGGAACGGGAGCCCGTGATTCGGATTCAGCTGTCTTGAGTCTGATGCGGTCTCAGCCGCAGAAGACGCCTCGGCGTTCAGACGCTTATTCGAAAAAAAGCCGTTGTCTGGCCAAAGCGGGAGCCAATGCGAAAGGCCGCCCCGGAAATGAGGCGGCCTTTCGATAGGATGACGGCTTCTATATCTAATCGATTTAGTGTAATGGCCCCGAACTCTATCTATAGGGTATTACCTGCTGCGCAGCCCAAAACTGTAGGCAACGCCGAAGGACGCGATTGGATAGGTTTTCAACGGTTCCGTGTCTTTGGTCCACTTGGCAACCTGGGCGGCCAGGTTGCCCTGGATCTGAAGAGCAATGGGATCGGTTTTGCTGGCGATGTCGGTGCACAGCGTCTGGGCCTGGTCATAGCAGGCCCAGCCGCCAAGGTTCACTTTCAGTGAGGGTGCGCCGGTGAGCGCCACACCCACCTCGAACGGGAAAGACCAGTGGCCCTTCCGAGGAATGGTGTTGCCCCAGCCGGTGGTGATAGTGAAAGCCGGTTTGGTAGTGTGCAGGCTGAGCAAAGCGTTGCCGTTGACGGGAGTTGCGCCCGTGGCGGGGTTGGCGTTGGCGGAGTAGTACGTCTGGTCGTTCAGCGTGAAACTTGTGCCCCCGGCGACCAGCGCGGTGGCGGTGACCTGGTTGCTGTTGTAGAACAGAAGTCCTGGACTGACACGGAACCCCTTGTGGAAGGGGTACACATCCAGGGATGTTCCGGCGGATTTCATGTCAAGCTTGGCGTCCGCGCCGATTCCGCTGGCGGTGAAGTTGGTGGAGTAGTTGAAAAGATTGCCGTTGCTGCGCAGGTTGAGATGCGGGTTAAGGTTGGTCGTCATCGAGAGTTGAACGCCCAATGGAGAGATCCCGGCTCCAAAAGCTACTTTGGAGAAAGGGCGCGCTGCTGGAGCAGACCGGGCCGGAGCCGCAAACACAGACGTATTGCCGGCACCGGGTATAGCGTCGGAGTCGATAAGGCTGAATGTAGAACTGGATTCCTGTGCAAAGAGCGCCGCAGATGCGGTAAGCACTGCGACGGCTAATGAGAACTTTCTATATTTCACGATCCGGGACCCTCCCTTTATATCGACTCGGCTATATTTCCAAAAACATTAACCAGAAAGTGGGCTTACTGGTCTGCAGGCCGCCGGAATATGAGGTCAGCCAGACAAGTCTTGTTGAAGCACCACAATTGGGTATTTCGGTAAGATTACCACTCGCACAATCTTTGGGAATGCGACGCAAGTTACCCAACGTTGCAACCAAAGTTGTACCGCCCCGTCCGGAAGGCGCAGATGGCACCGTCACCCCATGAAATCGAAGGACTTCCGCAAATATGGGTCTTTGTTTCGATGAGTACCGGCGTAATCGATGGCGCCGCATTGGCAAGATGCGTGCCGTAATCTGAGCCCATGGCGAACATTCGGACCGATAAGGACAAGCTGGCACGGCTGCGTGCCGCGTTTCTGAATTGGTACGACCGGAATCGCCGCGATCTGCCCTGGCGGCGCAGCCGCGATCCCTACGCTATCTGGGTTTCCGAAGTGATGCTGCAGCAGACCCGGGTTGCCGCGGTGGTGGAAAAGTACCTGGCGTTTATGGCGCGGTTTCCCACGGTGTTCGCGCTGGCTTCGGCCTCAGAGCAGGAGGTCCTGGCACTTTGGAGCGGGCTGGGTTACTACCGCAGAGCGCGCATGCTGCATAAAGCCGCCCAGGTGGTGGCGGCATCCGCGCAGGGGAGAATGCCGAAGACGGCGGCGGAACTTCGCGCTTTGCCCGGGATTGGCGGGTATACGGCTGCCGCGATCGCGAGCATCGCCTTCCAGGAGCAGGTGGCCGTGATCGACGGCAACGTGGAACGAGTTCTGTGCCGGATTGCCGGATGGGACGCCAACGGCGGTCATCGCCAGAAGGTGGAGGAATTGGCCGGCCAGCTTGTGGATATAGAACGGCCGGGCGACTTCAACCAGGCGATCATGGAACTCGGCGCGACGGTATGCCTTCCGCGGAACCCGCAGTGCCTGGTGTGCCCCGTTTCCGGCGACTGCAAGACGCGGGGCGAGCACAAGACCACGCCGCGAGCACGCATCGTGAGCCGCGAGGTGGGATACGCACTCTGTTGGAGACGGCCTGCGAGCGGTCTCGATCCGGAGGTGTTGCTCGAACAGCGTCCCCCAACGGTCACCGTGATGCCGGGGTTGTGGGAGTTGCCCTCGTTGCGCGAAGTGCCGCAGGAAGGTGTGCGCATCACCGTCCGCCACGCCATCATGAATGTGAATTATGTGGTCCGGGTCCGCGGCGTGCGCGAGGAAAATTTGGCTGTGCTGACGGTGACTGCCGGGGAACGCCAATGGATTCCGCTTGGCAACGCCTTAGGCATGGCGCTGACGGGGCTCGCACGAAAAGTGCTCAAGCGAGCGGTTGCCGGCTCGAGAATGCCGGCGACACAAGGGTCCGGCGAGCCATTCAATTAGAATCTTGGCGTGATGATCCCGTTCAAACCATCGATGCACCGGACTCGCGCATGCATCCTCATCCTCGCTCTCGCTTCGGCATTCGCCCGCGCGCAACCGCCTGCAGCGCCTGACGTACCGGGCCTGCCCCCGGCCGCGCGCGCCGCGGCCGCTTCCATCGATAGCGAAAAGATTCGCGCCCACGTGCGATTCCTTTCGCTCGATCTGCTCGAAGGCCGTGGCCCGGGTACGCGCGGCGATCAACTGGCCGCTGAATACATCGCTACCCAGTTTGCGCTCGACGGCCTCGAGCCTGCCGGCGACAACTACACTTACTTCCAGCGCGTGCCTCTCTTCGCCGTGCACACCCTCGAGGACAAAACGAAGTTTTCGTTCGCCCCACAGAACGGCGGGCAGCCGGTGGAACTGCAATATGGAACGGATATTGTTTCCAAGGACCAGACCGGGCAGGCCTCCGCCGAAATCGACGCCCCCATCGTCTTTGTGGGATACGGAATTCACGCCCCCGAATACCAATGGGACGATTACGCCGGCGTTGATCTGAAGGGTAAAGTGGCCCTGGTGATCGTCAACGAGCCGCCCTCGGACGACGAGAAGTTTTTCAAGGGCAAGGCGATGACGTATTACGGTCGCTGGACCTACAAGTACGAAGAAGCGGCGCGCCGCGGCGCCGCCGGAGTGCTGATCATTCATCGCACCGATCTGGCCAGCTACGGGTGGGAAGTGGTCCGGAACTCGCAGGCCATCGAGAAGAGCTACCTGCAGGGCGACCCGGACGCCACGCTGCGCGCAGCGGCGTGGATCCAGCACGACGTGGCACAGAAGCTTCTCACCACCGCCGGGCTGGGCAACCTGGACGAGGCGATTGCCAAAGCCGGCCAGCGCGGATTTCACGCCATTGACCTGCCGGTGCATTTGATAGGACACGTCGAGAGCCGCGTACGACGTTATGACTCGACCAACGTGGTCGCGCGCGTGGCGGGCGCCTCATCCGGCGCAAATGCCGTGCTCTACAGCGCGCACTATGACCACCTCGGCATTGACCCCGACGCCAAAGGCGACAACATCTATAACGGCGCCGCCGACAACGGCACCGGGTGCGGAATCATCCTGGAGATGGCGCGCGCTTTTGCGCAGTCCTCACAGAAACCGCCGCACGATGTGTATTTCGCATCCGTCACGGCCGAGGAGCAGGGGCTGCTGGGCTCGCAGTATCTGGGCATGCATCCTCCCGTGCCGGCCGCGCAGATCACGCTCGATTTGAATTACGACATGGTGCTGCCCATCGGAACTCCGCGGTCGGTGAACCTGGGCGGCGCGGAGCGGATCGACTTTTACCCTACCGTGCAGCGGGTGGCCAAATCATTCGATCTCGAGTTGCTGCCCGATCCTACCCCCGGCGCGGGCCACTACTATCGCAGCGATCACTTTTCCCTCGCGCGTGTCGGAATTCCGGCATTCTCGGTCGACCAGGGCGAACTCTTCGAAGGCCACGACGAGTCCTGGGGCCACGCGCAATACGAGGACTATGTCGCCCACCATTACCACCAGCAATCGGACGAATACCGCGCCGACTGGGACTTCCGCGGAAACGCGAAACTGGCGCGGTTCGGATTCGTTCTGGGCTGGCTGGCTAGCGAGCAGACCAGGCCGGTGGAGTGGAAAGCCGGAGACGAGTTCGAGGCGGCGCGAAAGAAAAGCAGGGAATAACTGTGCCGGGTGCCATCTACATCTCTGAAGAAGAAGTGCGCGCGGTGCTCACCTACAAAGCGCTGATTCCGGCGATTCGCCAGGCCCTGATCGACTACTCGGCCGGCATGGTCGAGCAGCCCGCGCGGCTGATTCTTCGCGCCGGCAATGCCGAGGGCCACCGCAACGGATGGTTCGCGGTGATGCCCGTGATTCATGGCGACGTCATGGGCGTTAAGACCGTTACCTTCTTTCCGGGAAACGCCGAGTTGGGCATCCATACTCACATGGCCATGGTCGAGATCCTCGATCGCGCTACCGGCGAGCCATTGGCGGTGATGGACGGCCGCCTCATCACCGAGATGCGGACCGCGGCAGTGTCGGCCGCCGCCTTCGCCGCGCTGGCTCCGATGCACTTCGAGACGCCTCCGAAGAGCTTTGGAATTATCGGCTCCGGCGTGCAGGCCAGGGCCCATGTCCATGCCTTGCGCCACGTATGGCCGGAGATGGGCGACATTCGCGTCTGGAGTCCCACCGCCGCACGTGCGGAACAATGCGCCGCCGAGCTGGGCGGGAGATCCGTTTCCATCGAAGAATCCGCCCGGGCCGACGTGGTGCTCACCGCCACGCTGTCGGCGGAGCCGGTTCTAAAGGGAAGATGGCTTGGGCCAGACGCGTTAGTGCTGGCCGTGGGGGCCACCGGCGCCACCGTTCGCGAACTCGACGACGAGGTCATGCACACGTCTTATCTCGTCGCCGAATCGCGCGACTGCGTCGGCCGGGAATCAGGCGATGTGCGCTGCTCGGGCGCGAAGATCGAGGCAGAAATCGGCGAAATTTTCGCGCGGCCCGCTGCGGCGGCCATTCCTAAGTCCGGGCGCATCCTGTTCAAGACGGTTGGCATGGCCATCGAAGACCTGGCCGCCGCACGACTGGTCTGGAAGGCGCGCGCCTGATTCTCTGGAATTCGGCCGGGCCGCGATTCGTGTTTTGATCGCCTGCCGTGAACGGAAATCCATGATCCTGCGTCCATTACAGCAGAGATGAGTCCCCTCCCCGACCACCACAACTTTAGAAAGCAAATTGACCTTCGTCAGGTAAGCAAGCATTCGTCTGGTTTACGCTGATAGGGCAATCTGGACCGGATACGCGAGGAATGGCGATGAAAATCAAGACGTGGGCGCGGTTACTGCTGGCAGTGGCGCCGATTTTATCGGGGTGCAAAGGCTTCTGGGACGTGCAAAGTGGAAGCGGCGGAGGCGGCAACGGCTCGGCCAGCGGTGTGTTCTATGTGCTAAATCAGAAGACTGCCCAAATCGCCGGGTTCTCAATCGCCGCGAGTTCCACGTCGCTGACGGCGATCAGCGGCAGCCCCTACTCTCTCGGGGCGGTGGTTCCCTTCACCATGGCCATTTCGCCGAACGGCGGCTTTCTGTATGTGAGCTCTGCCGCCGGCATTTATGTGTACAGCGTCGATTCGTCCACCGGCGCGCTCACCATCCTCAGTAGTGGGGCCGTGATATCCTCAGACCCCGCGTTCTCCATGGTGGTGGACCCCACCGGCAGCTGGCTCCTCGAAACGGTTTCGGGAGTGAATACGGTCAACGCCATTCCGCTCGACTCCACCACCGGGCTGGTATTGACGGGCGCATCCGAGCAGACCGTCGCTTTGCCCGCCGGCGCCACGGCGGTCCAACAGATAACGACTACGCGCTCCGGCGCGACGAATCCCTACGTCTTTGTCGCAATGGGAACGACGGGCACAGCGGTCATTCCATTCAATGCTTCTTCTTCCGGCAATCCGTTCGGTACCGTGAAGTATTTTGCTCCCAAGAACAACCCCGCCGGCGATACTGCGATCGCTGTCGATCTTTCGCGTCCGCTGCTCTATGTGGGTGAGACCAACGCCGTAACCGGGAGCAATCCGGGCGGCCTGCGGGTATTCACGATCGGCACCAACGCCACGCCGCTGACCGAGGTCACCGGATCGCCTTATAACTCCGGCGGTATCGGGCCATCAGCTATTCTTCCCACCACGAACTACGTGTACGTCGCGAACAAGTCAGTCAGCGCAAGCAACAACGGCAACATCACCGGATTCGCAATCACCCTTACCGGCACCGCTTACTCGCTCACGTCGGTCAGCAGCATCGCAACCGGCGTGAACACCCTCGGACTCGCCGAAGACAATACGGGAACCTACGTGCTGGCGGTGAACCAGAGCGGCACTCCCGACTTGAGCGCGTTCACGTTCGACACCACTACAGCCGGAAAGCTGGACGCCTACGCGACGGCTGCGACCGGATCTGACCCGGTGCAGGCAGTATCGATTGTTGCCTTCCCGTAGAGCGGCGCAAAACCCCGTGCTTCATGTTTGCGAATTTTTGGCTGCCAAGGATGAAAATCCTTGGCAGCCTCTGCCAGAAGTCCGGTTTTGAATAGGGCCCTCCTTACTGTAAGTCCCAGTTTTGAAAGGGCACGACTTTTAGTCGTGCCGTAAAGCCTCGCTAATCAATGCGGCTTTAGCCGCCGAGGAATGATTTTCTCGAGATCTCGACTTCTCCCACAGCCTGTTAGGTTGCCCCTCCTCGGTCGCGTTTCTCTCCTTTGCGCGGCCCCATCTTTCCGTTTCGGCTCTTGCATGGAATTACCTGCTTTTGGAGCACACTGTAATTGGAGGGCCGAACGATGGGTGGCTTTGCAAACCCAATTTCTGACTCCGGAATCAAACCCCGCGGAAATAAAAAAAAAGACATGTGCGGTGAAACTGTGTGAAACGTCAAACCACCTAATCTGCGAGGAATCATGAGCTTACGGCGAAGGCCCTGCACGGTTTCACATTTTCTGTGGGGTTTTTAGGGCCGTTTTTGACGTGAATTCACCCACTTTTTCGCGGAAAACTCCTCAAAAGAGACCTCGAAGCTATGCAATTTGCTCACAGATCAGAGCCTTCGCCCCTTGACCAGCCGGTTCCTCAAATCCTTCACCAGCCTGCGATTAGGCCAGGGCATCGAGAACGATGGCCACCACCACCAGGCCCTCCTGTATGGAGCAAACTACATTTCGCCGCCGGCAATTGCCGCCTCATGAGGCCGCAAATCCCGATCCCGCACTCCCAGCAGGTACAGCAACCCATCCAGGCCCAGGGACGAAATCGCCTGGTCGGCGCTGCGTCGCACCAGCGGCTTCGCCCGGTACGCGATCCCCATCCCGGCAAGATTCAGCATCGGAATATCGTTGGCCCCGTCGCCCACAGCCACTACCTGCTCCAGCGAGATTCCTTCGCGCTCGGCAATCTCCCCGAGCAGCGCCGCCTTGCGGTCTCCGTTGATGATCGGCGGGACCACACAGCCCGTCACCGTGTTGTCCACGATCTCCAGTTCATTGGAGTGAACGTAATCGATTCCCAGGCGATCCTGAAGCGACCGCGCGAAAAACGTGAATCCGCCAGAGAGGATTGCCGTCTTGTAACCCAGCAGCTTGAGAGTCCGGATCAGCCGCTCCGCCCCGTCGGCCAGCGGAATGGCGTCGAGCAACGCCAACACTCGCTCCGCCCGGAGCCCTTTCAGCAGCGCGACCCGCCGCGTAAAGCTGTCATCGAAGTTCAGTTCTCCGCGCATCGCCGCTTCAGTGATCCGTGCGACGCTGTCGCCCACGCCGGCGATCTTCGCCAGTTCGTCGATCACTTCGCCCTGGATCAGCGTGGAATCCATGTCGAATGCGAATAGACGCCGATTGCGCCGGAAAATGCTCTCGCGCTGGAAGGCGATGTCGATCGAGAGTTCCTGCGCGAGGGAAAGGAACTCGGCTCGCATGTGCGCTTCGCGCGATAGATCGCCGCTCACGGCCAGCTCTATGCAGGCGTTTGCTTCAGGGGCCTCTGGCGAAAGCTCCGCCGAGAGCCGGTCGATCCGGTCGATGTTCATTCCGTGCGCCGCGATGATCCTGCTCACGCGCGCCAGTTGAACTGCGGTTATCGATCGCCCCAGCGCCGTGATGATGAAGTGCTGATGATGAAGGCCGTGAACCCAGCGCCGGATCGCGTCCGGCTGAACGATTGTGAATCGCGCCATCAGCCCCAAAGCATGGGCGCGATCATGCAGCACCGCGCGCAGCGCAGGCCAATTGCACTCTTCCAATACATCCAAAAGGATGCCCAGGGACAGCGTCTCGTGAACCACCGCCTGGCCGATGTCGAGGATGCGGACGTCGTATTCGGCCAGGGAACTGGTGAGCTCCGCGGTGAGCCCCGCCTTGTCGGGCCCCGAGAAATGGATGAGAATGGTTTTCGCTCGGAAGTTCACAGTTGTCAGGTCGCGCGCAAAAGCTCTGCTAACTTCCACTATGAACTACGCATCAACCCAACCGCAAAATGCGGTCAGTTCTTAGCTCGCAATCCTGTGCCGCGCTCGACCGCGGTCAGCCCTGGAACTGCGAACTAAGAACTGTGAACTACGAACTGCACCTTACTGCTTGGACAAATCGAGATCGATGGTGAGCGTGACATCGTCGCCGAGCACCGCCGAAGGCATGTTCGCGCCTATTCCGAATGCCGTCCTGCTGACTGTTGTCGTTGCCGAGAAACCTTCGTGCGGCTTTTTGTCCATGCCCTGAACCGGTCCGGTCGGACCTTCTACATTCAGTGTCACCGGCTTGGTCACGCCGTGCAGGGTCAGGTTCCCGATCACCGTAAGCCCGCCGCCGCTCTTCGCCACCGAAGTACTGACGAACGTGGCCGTGGGGAACTGCGCGGCGTTGAAGAAGTGGTCGCTTTTGAGATCGTTGTCGCGCGGCGCCACGCCGGTATCCACCGTACTCACGTCAATGGTCACATTGATGGTGGATTTCGTGACATCCGCATCGTTCATCACGATGCTGCCGCCAATATTCCCGAACCGGCCATGGACATGCGAGAGGCCCAGGTGGAGGATCGAGAAATCCACCTCGCTATGTGCCTTGTCGGGAGCCCAGGTGGATGTTTGCGCGATGGCCAGGGGAGCAGCGAGGGACAGTACACCCGCCAGGAGCGACAACTTCTTCATGATTCAATTCCTTTCGGTGATTCGTTAGGGAGCACTTGACTTCGCAGACTGAAGCCGTTGGAGAAGACCTCGAACGCACCTAGAAGATCACAGCGGGGTGGCTTTTTGAAGTCATGAATTGTAAAACCACGTAACGAAATGTCACTTTAGAACCTCTCGACCTTCCGCTACTTCGACTCGCCGGTTGTCGTTAGTGCGGCCTGCGGCCATCCATGGTTCCACTTCAAAGTTGAAATCTGCAGGGCCGGCTTACCGGTTTCAGCGTCGTACGCGTGAAACACGAGCAAATCTTCGCCCGACTGTTGCAACACCGATTGGCCGCCCGGACCAACCCAGCGGCCGTTGCCTTTCAACAGTTCCTTTCCGCCGCCCTGCAACATCGGCGTGCCGCGCTCATCCACATACGGCCCCGTCACTTTGTGCGAGCGACCAACCATGATCCGATACGTGCTGTGCACACCGCGACAGCACAGATCGAAGGAAACAAAAAGATAGTAGTAGCGTCCATGGCGCACGATAAAGGGTGCTTCAATCGCCTGCCAGTTCGCCGGCCGACCCGGCTTCGGCGATTCCGTGTTCTCCGGCTTCGCCCGCCCCGCCAGGGAATACAACACTGGGTCGCCGTTTTCCGGTTTGCCGGTCGCGGCCTCCATGCGCCGCATCTTTATTCCGCTCCAGAAGCTGCCGAAACTCAGCCAGGGCTGACCATGTTGATCGAGAACGATGTTAGGGTCGATGGCATTGAATGCATCCGTCTCCACCGATTCGACCACTTTCCCTTCATCTTTCCAGCGGTATCGCGGGTTTTTGGGATCGAGTGTTTCGTTGGTGGCCAGCGCAATCCCTGACGTGTTCAGCCCGAACACCGAATAAGCATAATAGAGGTGATACTTCCCGTTGAAGACTGAAATGTCGGGGGCCCAGAGGTCTTTGGTTCGCGGGCTTGCTTCCCGAATCCATGAGGGGACTTCGTCAAAGACATGCCCGCACAGTTTCCAGTCCGTGAGGTTGCTTGAACAGCGTATCGCCAGCTGGCCGCCATCGGGAGCGCGTCCGGTCGCGAAGACGTAGTATGTGCTTCCATCCTGCGCGATGGACGGATCATGGGTGCGCGCATAGTCCCCGCTGAGCGTCAACGCGCGCGGCCCCTGGCCCGGAATAGCCTGCGCCATGCAGAAGAGAAGCGCGGCGGAAACGATGGGAGATATGCGCATGACGAGTCTCGCAGGGAAGTCAAGGATCGACCGGCAACAACATCTCATACTCTATGACAGCCGGATCATTCGGATAAGGCCCCGTCTTGCCGCTTTTGTGGAAGCCAATCCGCTCGTAGAAGTCGATGGCGCCGCGATTCACGCTGGTGACCATGAGCTTCAATTCGCGGAGTCCTCGCGAACTCGCCCAGTTTGTCAACGCGTCGATCAGCATTTTTCCCACGCCAGCGCGCCGAAATGCCGCGTCCACCCACATGGAAATGACATGACCGCGCGGAACGCAATCTTCCTCCTCGGCATAACATGCCACCAGGCCGCAGGCCTCCCCGTGGCCTGAATCGTCCATGGCGAGGTAGCCGATCGCATCATCGCGCGTCCAACGTTCGGAGCGCTCGACCCACTCTTCGTCGGGAAGCCGGCTTTCCTTTTCGTAGGTGCTCGAGAACGCGGGCGGCGAGTCACCGAGCGCGCGCAAGCGAACCGCCTTGAAGATCGAGGCGGTGTCCGGCGAAATTGTTTTGAGGTGGATCATACGCGGCCGACGCTACGATTATCGCCCGCACATACTCATGGATCCCCGCCTTTGTGACAGGAAGCTCGAATGTTCCAGGCGTCCAGTGCCCAGGCGCCTATTTCGGGTTCCCTGACTCTTTCACTCTTCGCGCAGCAACATCATCGGATTCACGCTCAAGGCGCGGTGCGCCGGAATCCAGGTCGCCAGCAGACCCAGCAGCGCCATGGCAACCACCACGCCGGCAAGCACGATGGGATCGCGCGGCGTGGCCTGATAGACGATCGACGCGAGCACCCGGCTGGCCAGAATGCCGAGTACCAAACCCGCCGCTGAGCCGGATGCCAGCAGTCTCATGGCGCGTCCGAGCGCGGTGCCGAGCACTTCCCGCCGGCGCGCACCCAGCGCCATGCGAATGCCCAGTTCCTTCAGGCGCTTGCTCACCGAGTAAGCCGCCATCCCGAAGATGCCGGTAATCGAGAGAATGGCGCCCATCATCCCCAACACCCCCAGCGCGATGGTTGCCACCTTGGCCGGGAACTGCACCACTTCGAGCAACTGATTCCAGCTTTGGATGTCCACCGGTAGTCCTCCATCCAACTCCCGGATCTTGGCCCGCATCAGCCTCTGCAGTTGCTCTGGATCGCGCTTCGATCGCACCATCAGATAGCTCTGCGGATCGTCGTAAAGCATAGCCGGCATCAGGATCGCTGGCTCCTGGTCTTCGGTCAATGCCATGTACTTTCCATCCTCTACAATTCCAACAATCTCCACCAGCGTTCCATCGCCAATCCTGAAGTGCTTTCCCCTTGCCCCATTCGTGCTCCCGAACATGCGCAGGATGAACTGCCGGTTGGCCAGCGCCGGCACCGGGGCGCTCTTATCCTCGTGCCAAGTAAAATCCCGCCCCGCCAGCAGCATCGTTCCAGCGGCCTTCAAATATCCCGGCGAAACATTGAACCGGAACGGCTGCAGGGCTACGTTCGAGGCCGTCCGATCCCGAGTCTGCTCGGTGAACACCTTTTCGCGAAAGGCCGCCGTGTACACCAGCGGCGGATAGTTGTTGACCAGGCCGACAGCCTCCACGCCCGGAATCGCCGTCATCGCGTCGATCATCCTGCGGTCGAATTGCTGAATCTGATTGCCGCTGTATCCCACATTGGCGAGGTTCACGCCGGCCGCCATGACATTGCGCGGATCGAAGCCGTAGCTCGCGTACATGCTCCGCACCAGCCCTCGCACCGCAACCAGCGAAGCTGTCACCAGGAGGGCGCAAATTGCGATCTGCACCACCAGCAACACGTCGCGCGGCGTAAACTTGCGACCCGCTTTGGCAGCCGTTCCCGCCTTCACCACCTCGTAGGGGTGCGCCTGCATGACCTGCCGCACCGGCACGAGACCGAACAAGAGTCCGCTGAGGAGAGCGAGGGCAAAGGCCGCCACGTAGATGCGCGCGTCCATGGTTACGGGAACATGGATGGGAGCTCCGGCAAACGGGGACCAGGTGCTCAGCCTCTGCAAAAGCGGCATTCCTCCGATGACTCCCAGTGTTCCTCCTCCCAGCGCCAGCAGCATCGCTTCGATCATCAGCTGGCGCAGAATCCGCCGCCGAGTTGAACCCAACGCCAGCCTCATGGCCACTTCTTTGGCGCGGTCCGAAGCGTGCGCCGCAAACAGCCCGCCGAGGTTCGCACAGGCCGCCAGCAGGATCATTCCGGCCAGCGCCATGAGCGCCGCCACGAACCCGTGCACAGCTCCGCTGAAGGCCGACAGCCCGGTGCGCCCCACCACCATGTGTTTCCCCTCAAATTCCCTGGGATAGGCTTTCGCTAACTCTTCTGCCACTCGGTTAACGTCGGCTTCGGCTTGCTTGGGCGTGACGCCCGGCTTCAAATGCCCAAACGTTTCGAAGAGAGCCGCCGTATTTGCTCGCTCGGTGATCGAATTTCCGCCTATCACCTCCTGCTCCACAATGGGCAGGAAAAAATCCGGCGAGACAAACATGATGGTTCCACGAAACTCTGGTGGACTCACGCCGATCACCGTGAACGGGTGCTTGTTCACGCGCACAATCCGCCCGATGATGTTGCGATCGTCCTGGAAGCGCGAGTGCCAATACCCATAGCTCAACACCAGATATGGCGCGCTCCCGGGTCCATGCTCGTCCGCCGCGGAATACATCCGGCCCAGATACGGATGCACATCCAGCACCGTGAAGTAATTTCCGGTGGTCGAGAATCCGCCGGCCGCTCTTGGATCGTTGCCCGTGTCGATGGCCGTGCCCAGCGTGAAATTGAACGCTGCCAGGTCTTGAAAGCTGTGGTTTCGGTCGCGCAGATCGGCAAAATTGGGATAGGACTGAAATCCCGTATCGGCGCCGTACTGCGTCCCAAAGAGACTGTTCGCGTTGGGCACGTCGATGGTGTGGAGCACCAGCGCGTCCATCACGCCGAACACCACGGCGTTCGCCCCGATGGCCAGCGCCAGCGTCACAATCGCTGCCAGCGTGAAACCCTTGGCCTTGCGCAACACCCGGAGCGCCAGCCGCACATCGAGCATCAGCGTGTCGAGAAAATTCGCGCCCAGGGCTGCATAGCTTTCCTCTCTGAATTTCTCTCTCGCGCCGAACTCGATCCGCGCTCGCAGCTCAGCCTCCGCTCGGCTCATGCCCGACAGCACAAGATCGTCGGCCCGAAGCCCCATGTGCGCGCGGAGCTCCTCTTCCAATTCCTCTGCAACCTCGGAACGAAGGAAGAATTTCGCGCCCAGAGAACGAAGATAAGCCAGCACGTTCATCTCTCACTCCTCGCGCAGCAGCGCCAGCGGATTGATTGCCATCGCGCGCTGCGCCGGAATCCATGTCGCCACCAGCCCCAGCACGGCCATGGCCACGACCGCCCCGCTTAGCACCACGGGATCGCCAGGCGTCGCCTTATCCACCACCAGGGCCAATACCTTGCTTGCCAGGGTCCCCAGAATCAATCCCGCTGCCGACCCGATCGACAGCAGTTTGAAAGCCCGTCCCAGCGCCGATTGCAGTACTTCCTTGCGCTGCGCGCCCAGGGCGATGCGGATTCCGAGTTCCCGCATCCGTTTGCTCACCGAATACGCAGCCATTCCGAATACGCCGGTGATCGCCAGCATCGCGCCCATCAAACCCATCACTCCCAACGCCAGCGTGGCCATGCGCGGCCCGAACAGTTTCGGATCCATTTCTCCCACCCGCGTCTGAACATAGACCGGCACGCCCGCATCGAGGGCGCGAAGCTTTAGCCGGATTGCCGCCCCGAGCGATATCGGATCGCGCTCCGAGTGCACCACCATCCATGTCGTGCTGGAGGGCGATTGCAGAATAGAAAGGAAAATTGCCGGAGTGGGATCTTCGGTAAGGCTCTCGTATTTCCCTTGTTCCACGATTCCCACCACCTGGGCCCGGGTTCCATCGCGCAGTTTGAAAGACCGGCCTGTCGCATTGCCCACCGAGCCGAAGATTCTGCGCGCAAACTCCGGGTTCACCACTGCTACGCGCGGGGCGGTCTTGTCATCGTGCCAACTGAGATCTCTTCCCGACAACATCGCCGTTCCCGCCGCATGGAAATATCCGGGAGATACCATGTAAATGATTGGCCGGGCCGCGGCGTTCGCCGGCCTGAAGTCGGTTGTGGTGTCGGTGAACACGGTGGTGTCCTCCGAGCCGTCTCCCAGGGGCACGTTGTTACTCAATCCTGCGGACTCCACCCCGGGAATGGTCTCCAGGGCTTCGAGCATGCGCTTCTGCATGGGCGGCACGCGCTCTTCGCTATAACCAGCCATGCTCAAATCCGTGTCCGCCAGCAGGGTGTTCAACAGTTGGAAGCCGAAGTCGTCGTGCAGGGACCGGGTTAGTCCCCTCACCGCGACCATCGAAGCTGTCACCAGCACTGCGCAGATGGCCACTTGCGTCACCAGCAGAATGTCGCGGAGCGAAAGTCTTCCCGCCGCCTTGCCTGTCCCTCCCGCCTTCACGATCTCGTACGGATTGGAGTGCAGAATTTGCCTCACCGGCACCGCGCCAAAGAAGAATCCGCAGGCCAGCGTCAACAGCAGCGCGATGAGATAGACCCGCGAGTCGGGGTCGACGGGAACTCGCATCGGCCACCGCGGAAATGGCTGCCATTCGCTCAGGGCGCGCAACAGCGCGATGCTCTCCAGCAGACCGACCGAGCCGCCCATCAGCGATACGAGGAGTGCTTCAGTGAAAAGGCCGCGCAAAATCCGGCGGCGATTCGAGCCGAGTGCCAGCCGCAGCGCAATTTCCCTGGCGCGATCCGTGGCGCGCGCTGAGAACAGGCCGCCCAGATTGGCGCAGGCAGCCAGCAAAATCAAACCCGTTAGGAGCATCAGTCCCGCCAGGAATGCCTTCACCGGTTTGCCCAGGTAATCCCCATACAAATTTGGACGTGCCAGCGAGAACGTCATCTTGCCGACCTGCCTGGGATAGGTCTTTTCGAGATCCGCTCCGATGGAGTTCAGATCGGCAATCGCCTGCGCGGGCGTTACCCCGGCTTTGAGATGACCGAACACCTGAAAGATCCAGCGACGCTCCCGCGCGTTCAGATCATCGGTGGCGAGGAGCGGATTGTTGACGATGGGCACATAAAAATCGGGATTGAAAAACAACAGCGTTCCGGCGAATTCCGGAGGCGCGACGCCGATGATGGTGAAGGGATGCCGATCCACCTGCACGACTCGCCCCACGACGCCGCGATCGTCCTGGAAATGCGAGTGCCAGTAAGCGTGGCTCAGGACCATGTAGGGCGCGCTGTTCGCACCGTGTTCGTCCGAGGCGTGGAAGAAATGCCCGAGATACGGCTGCAGCCCCAGGCCGTCAAAGTAATTTCCGCTGGCTTCCACGATCCACGAGCGGGTCGGGTTGTCACCCGTGTCGAGCCCCACGGAAATGATGTTCGACGCAATGATGCTGTCGAAGGTTCGGCTGCGGTCACGCAGATCGAGATAATTCGGGTAAGACTCATATGACGATGCCTCGTCGCCATGCTGCAGCTCATACAGGCTCTGCGCATCAGGCACATTCAGAGGCCGCAACACAAACGTATTCATGACGCTGAAGACGACCGCGTTCGCGCCGATTGCCAGCGCCAGCGTCACCACGGCGGCGCAGACGAATCCGGGAGACCTGCGCAGAACCCTGGTCGCAAATCGAAAATCCCGGCCGAGACCGCTCAAAAAGCTGCCACCCAGCGCTTCGTAGCTCTCCTCTTTGTATCGTTCCTTGGCGCCGAACTCGATCCGCGCCTGCCGCTCCGCCTCCGCGCGGCTCATGCCCAACCGCTCCAGACCGTCGGCGCGAAGGGCTATGTGCGCGCGAAGCTCCTCCTCCATATCCTGGAAGACATCAGACGGGCTAAGAAACCTCGAGGCCGCCGACCGAAGACAGGGAAAAAGTCTCATATCTCCTCCGGGCGCGCTCCCAGCGCGGTAGACATCGCCGTGGCCAACCGGTTCCAGCCGTCGGTTTCTTCGTCAAAACGCTTGCGACCGGTTGCTGTTAGTTCATAGAACTTGGCCTTGCGATTGTTGTCCGATGTTCCCCAACTCGCCTTAAGCAGTCCCTGACGCACCAGCCGGAACAGGGCGGGGTAGAGGGCACCCTGCTCGATGAGCAGCGCCTGGCGTGAGATTTGCCCGATGCGAAGCAGAATCCCGTACCCGTGCAACGGACCGAGAGAAACGGCTTTCAGGATGAGAAGATCGAGGGTCCCGGGAAGAATCTGAGCCTGTTCGGCCATGGGTCCTCCTAAAGTGATTAGGAGAGTACCGCCGTTCCCCTAAGCTGTCAAGGAGAAATTGACCAGCGGCCTCCGCCGCGGGAATTGAAGTTTCTGAATTATGTTGCAATTCGGTTAAACAAGAGGTAAGTTTTGGATTCGCTCCGATTGGTTCATCCTTCCTCAACAGGCAATGGCCCTTTTCTCCGACGGCCTCGTTGCTTCGACGAGTCGGCGCATCGTAAAACGCCAACGCAGTGGAACTTTGTTTCAGAGCCAGAACGCTGGAACGGACCTGAGGTGTGCTATGGACGGAAGAAGAAACGTGATATTAGCAGCAGCGGTTGTTTGCGCGCTGGCAGTGGCCGCTCCACGGCCTGCGGACGCACAGTTTGTCTCCACTTCCGACGTTGTCTGGATCGGTGTCGCCATAGGCGCCATCGGGGCGGGGATCGGGATCGGCATCTACTACGCCGTTCATCACAACCGAAGCCTGACCGGCTGCGCGGTTTCCGCGGGGGGAGGGCTCGAACTGCAAAACAAGGGCGATCAGCAAACCTATGCTCTTGTCGGTGCGGTCAGCGCAATCAAGCCCGGAGAGCGCATTCGCGTTTCGGGAAAGATAGTAAAGAAATCCCCCGGCCCTGCTCAGCAGTTTCTTGTGGACCACATGGCGAAGGACTATGGTCCATGCCCGCAAGCCGCGACCCCTTAGATGTCGGCTCCGATACGAGTCGATTCCTTAGTTCTCAGTATCGCTGCAGGAAATCGGGATCGACCGGGTTCTCAAACAGCGACGCGTCCCGCGTGACAATCGTCAGCCCGGACGGGGTTACGAAATAACGCCGCTTGTCTTCCACCTGGTCGTATCCGATCACAGTTCCTTCCGGAATGTGCACATCGCGGTCGATAATCGCGCGCCGGATGCGGCAATGGCGTCCGATGTTGACGTGGGAGAAGATCACGCTCGAGTCCACATCCGAGTACGAATTCACACGCACATCCTGCGACAGAACGCAGTTCGACACGGTGGCGCCGGAGATGATGACGCCGGCCGTGATAACTGAATTGATTGCGGTGCCGGTGCGCCCCGGCTCGCCGAATACGAACTTCGCCGGGGGATATTGCCGTACGCGCGTCCGCATGGGCCAGTTGCGATCGTAGAGGTTGAACGTCGGCGACACCGAGCACAGGTCCATGTTGGCGTCGTAATAGGCGTCGAGGGTGCCCACGTCGCGCCAGTAGAGAGCCTGCTGCTTGTTCTCGTCCACAAACGAGTAGGCCATCATTTTCTTCTTGCCCAGCATGTTGGGCAGGATGTTGTGCCCGAAATCGTGCTTGGAGTCGGGATCTTCGGCGTCGGCGATCAGCGCTTTCAGCAGCGTCTCGGTATTGAAGATGTAGATGCCCATCGAAGCATCGACCGTGTTGGGGTTGTTGGGTGAACGAAGGGTCGTGGTTGCCGGCTTCTCCAAAAAGCCGTTTATCTCGCCATTGGTGGCGACCTCGACAACGCCGAAACGTGAGACCTCGTCCGGAGAAATGGGCAGCGTAGCGAGCGTCACCTCGGCCTTGGTCTCCCGGTGGTACTCCAGCATGCGGCTGTAGTCCATCTTGTAGATGTGGTCGGCCGACAGAATGATCATGTGCTTGGGCTGCTCGCTGCCGATGGAGTAAATGTTCTGATACACCGCATCCGCCGTCCCCATGTACCAGTTGGCGCCGGTGCGCTGCATGGGCGGGAGCAACTCGAAGAACTCGCCCAGTTCCTGCGCCACGATGCCGGTCCAGCCTTCGCGCACATGCCGGTTCAGCGACAGGGCCTTGTACTGGGTGAGGATGAAGACCTTCCGCAGGCCAGAGTTGATGCAGTTTGAGAGGGTGATATCGATGATCCGGTAGTGCCCCCCAAACGGTACAGCCGGTTTGGCGCGATCGCGAGTGAGCGGGAATAGCCGTTCTCCGGCTCCCCCCGCCAGCAGTACCCCAAGCGTATCTCTCATATCCATGTAACCCGCCCTCGTCCTTCCCTGTCTTTCAAACAACGCGCGCCCAGGGAAATGCCGTTATCCGGTACGAAGTTCCTCAGGGTGCTGCTTTTCCACACACGCCCCCCGAACGGCGAAGAATAACACAACGAGTCACCTCAGGGACGAAGACCTGTTGCGAGTGAATGAGGCACCGAGATGAAGGTGAAAGTCCTGCGTTTCGTTTGCTGCCGTGTCAGACGGGTTGGGTGACCGAACCAGCACAGCGCGCTTTGCACTTCAGAAATGGAGGAATTTTGGGCTTTCGCGAGTTGATCAGGTTTGCGGCGTGTTCGCTACCGCGTCTTCTTGAATCTGTATTCGAGCCCCACCGAGACCGCCGTGTTGATATCGATCTGCCGGTTCTTCGGTCCCCAGTTGATCGCATAATCGGTAAGGATGGCGTCGGTTGTGACGCGGAAGACCCAGCGCGGGGAGCGGTTCAGATCGAAGTGGCCGCCCATCACAACGGCAGGCGCAACCTGGTCATAGTAAAAACCCACGGCCGAAGTGGGATTGCCGCGCAGATCCTGCTGGAACTTGCCGTAGGCGCCACCGCCCAGCACATGGGCGATCAGTGCTCCATGTTTGTTGTGCGGCCCGAGGTACTCTACGCCGCCGGCAAAGATGTATTCAGCCACGAACGGCCCGTTGATCTGGAAGGCATTGGGGGCTGCGCCGCTGGTGCCAAAATAGGTGCGGCCTGTTCCCTCCAGGCCAAATCTCCTGGTAAGCCAATAGGAGCCTTCGAGATTCAGCCCGCCCAGGTTCGCACCCTGAAGAAGGTTAGGCCCCGCCTTGACGTGTGCGTACGCCATGGTCAGCGACATGTCGTAGCGGTTGTCGTAGTGAATATTGGCCAGCGGATCGATGGCGATATAGGAGGGTTCAGGAACATTGGTTGGAGCTTGGACGGGAGCCGACTGGCTTGACGAAGATTGACTCGGCGCCTGGGCACGGCCCGGCTCTCCGGCGCACAGAAATAGAACGGCAACGGCGGCAGCAGCAACTGTCAAACTTACTGGGAAACGCATCTTATTCAGATTACAAGACGCCGCCGGGAGGTGTCAGTTAGCAGAAGGCACGGAGCGAGGGAACAGGAACCGGACAGGTCCCCGTTCTGTCGAGTCCTCGTCCCTGGTTGTGTTCCCCGAAATTCCGAAGGAATTTCCTAGGGCGTGCACCGCTCCGCCCAATTGGCGTAAACCAGGTATCGGATGGTTTTAAGGACCTCAAGCACCTCAAAGGCCTGGCGGGACACGGCACCTTCAGGTTCCAGCGGCGGGGCTGCGTGGGTGCGCCACTCCAGCGATGTCCTGCTGAAAATGATCCCGGCCCGGGGCAGGTGGCTGGCCGCCGAAACCACCTCTGCTGACCGCCATCCGTGGGCTTTCATGATCCGTGCCGAGTAGCAGGCATTGTGGATCGTGTCGAGCGCGTTCGGCTCCTCGAAAACGGCAGACGCCGGGACACCCTCCGCTTCCGCGGCCCGCGCCATCACCTTGGCCTCGATAAACTCGCCGCGAGTGGCTCCGCCGGTCACGATGAGCCGGGAAGCGACGCCGCGCTCGTATTCGTGCACCGCTTCCGTTACCCTAGCTAGTTGCCCGGGGGTGGGATTCCCTTCAGAATCCGCCGGCGAACCCAGTACGATGATCGCGTCGAACCGGCTTCGGGGGGTGTTTCCCGCGGGGGCAAAAGTTCGTGCCAAAACTGCCCAGATTACCAGGACGACGACAAGGGCGACGCCGCCGAAAATTGACCGCGCCTTCCAGTTCGCGCGGCGAAGCCGGGACACGCTCTTGCGCGGATGGGGCCGGCGCACCGGCGTCCTGCGAGTCACTCTTCGAGTTGTCGCCGGGCTGGTCAAAAACTCCTCACCCCAGGCTCCACTCTAACGCGGAGCCGGGCGGGTGGGGTGCGAAGAGCGCAGGGGAAGAATCAGCGTATATATCAGCCCAGGTTTGCAGGCTCACCCCACTCTGACAGGACGAATTCGCTGAGCGGCTTGCGCTGGCGCGGAGAAAGCTCCTGGGCCAGCATCTGGTCGTTGGTGAGAGCGTCCGGTTCCCCCTGGTGGCCCAGGGCGATCACGGCGCCGAAGATGTAGTCTTCAGGAACATTGAAGACACGGCGCGCCGCATCCCGGTCGAAGCCGGCCATCTGGTGCGTAAACAGTCCCAGAGCCGTCGCCTGGTAGCAAAGGGTGGCCGCCGCCGCGCCCACGTCATAGAGCGCAACCGGGTTGGGTTTGCCGCTTTGAGTGAAGGTCGTCTTGGTGAGATCGAGAATCAGCACTGGCGCGGTGCGGGCCCATTGCTGGTTGAATTCGATCAACGTCGAGAAGATCTTCTTATAGGTTTCAGAGTTACGGGTGCCCACGAAGAAACGCCACGGCTGCTCGTTGTAGGAGGACGCCGCCCAGCGCACCGCCTCAAATACCGTCTTCAGGTCCGTCGGGCTGACATCGCGATCCGCGAAGGAGCGCGGGCTCCAGCGGTGGCGGATGACGGGTATTACATTTTCCTGGGCGGGGGCGTGTTTCAGTTGATTTACTTCACTGGCGGAAAGGGTCATTGGCGGGCGCTCCTCACGAGGTCAACTGTACTCGATTGGATTGCCGGTGCACATGCCAGGTTTCAAACCTGCTTTAGCGTTTCTCGGATGCCACGTAGACGATCAACCCACCCATCACCGCCACCATGGCGGCGATGGAAACCGTCAGCCAGGTCTCCCATGACGACTTTCCCGCGGCTTCGGTCAGCAGCGATCCGAAATGGAAGGCGCGAGGAAGCTCTCCCAGCCAGGCGAGCCAGTCAAATCCCCGGCGAGTCAGAGAAAACACGTAGACCGATGCCGCCACAAGGCAGACCGCCAGGGCAAAGATCTGGGCTCCGAGAAACGGTTTCTCGATGCGCACCAGGGCCGTATTCCGCCGCCGCAACTGGGCACGCCACCAGATAACCCCAGGGGATTCCAGCCGCGCCTGGCCGGCGGCCATTATCCGCTCGCTGCCGAAGGCCTGCTTGACGAGGACCAGTTCCCGGCAGGAGCGGCATCCGGACACATGCGTGCGCAGTTCTTCGCTGCACGCTTCCGGCCAATGCCCGCGATCGAGCAGGCCCGTGATTTCCGGTTCCCGAGCGCAACCCAGTCTCATGGCACCCTCCGCTCAACGGTCAAGAGCTTGGCGATCTTGCGGCGCGCCCGGAACAAGAGGAGCCGGATGCTGGCGCTGGCGAGCCCGGTGATTTCGGCAATTTCGCGGTGGGAGTATCCCTCGGCGTAGGCCAGCCAGAGCAGTTGCCGTTCGCGGGGCCGCATGGTTTTGAGAGCCGGGCCCAGCATAGTCCTGGAGTCGGATGCCTCGGAATAATCCCGAGCTTGGAACAATTCAGGGGGAACGTCTTCGATGGGGGTGCTTTTAGGCCGCCGCCAGTAATCGCGCAGCAGGTTGGTGGCGATCCGGAACAGGTAACGCCGGGCGCCGACTTCGCCGTCGTTGGGATGGTCGGCGCAAAGGAAGCGCATAAAGCTTTCCTGGAGCAGGTCGTCGGCCAGCGCGGCGTTCCCTGAGACGCGCGCCAGGTAGGCCCACAAGGGCTTCGCAGACCGCTCGTAGAACGCCGCAAAGCCCTCGCTATCCATGGAACTGCACGCGGGCGCCGCCGCAACACTTGGGGCGTCGCCCGTCAGCACATTCGGAATGGCGGTTTCCCAGTTCACTGGCCGTTTCCTCACAATATTTGCGCCCCTTCGGGTTCACAAGCGCTCTCGTTCCCGGTATGCCTAGCTGCGGTCCGAGTTCCCAAAGGGTGCGTCGAATCTGTTTGCCGGGGCTATGGCGGATTCTTCCCTGGACGGCATCAGCCCCAGGCGCGAGGCCAGAACCCACGTAATCCCTGCGGAGATGATAAATCCAATTCCTGGCATGAGAATCACGGTGCCCAGTACGAGCATGGGCGTCTCCATGTCGGGGCCGGCGTGGCGAAGCATGAGGAACCCGATGCCAAGCAGCACCAGCACGACGCCGATCTGGATGGGTGTCAACACCCGCGCGACGGTGTTGGGAACGCGCTGGCCGGAGTCCACGCCGATGGGAATGGGGGCCGCCTCAAGAAACCGCTTGCCCGCCTCGGTTTCCATATACGCCGCCAGTTCCTGGCTGGAACTGAATTTGTCGATCAGCTTGCTATGCACCTGGTTTTGCAGCGAGAAAATCCGGCTCCAGCGGCGGTTCTCCACGAACAGGCGCAGGATCCAGAGGAAGGCAAGCAGAAAACTGCCGATGCCGAGGATGGGCGGGACATTGCTCACCAATTCGTCCCAAGCGGTTCGTTCCCGCCGGCCGCTATACATTTCCGGCCAGACGGCCCGCTCCAAAATATCGTCTGTGCCAACGCCATCGCGGTTCAAGCGGTTAAACAGATAGTAGTCGGGATTCTTCGCCACCTCGGGATGCGTCGTAAGGAAGTCGGCCAGACGAGGGTTGTACCTCTGGACGTATTCCTGGTTGGAAAGCAGCGACGGATCGCGCTCCACCACCAGGGTGAGCTTGGGGGTCTGCCGCAGAAGCTCGATGAGATCCTTCTGGAGAATGGCAACGTCCTTCTCCGAGGGGGCGGGTTGCGCCGGAACCGGTGCGGCAGCGGGCGCCTGGGCCTTCGCCGGCGGTGTCTGCGCCCCACCGTATACCCCGGCTAGCAGAGCCGATCCTGTGACTGCGACGATTGCCAGCGAAACCAACCTGTTGCGAATTTGCATGTCCATTCCCCTCTTGCGGAGCGGCGTGGTAGCCGCTTCTATACGCACAACGATTGGGCGCGGGAATGGTTAACAATCGTCCCTAAGTGCGGCCAAAACGGGCTTTAAAGTGCTTTCTTTTCTTTTGATTGGAGGCCAGAGAGCCCGGGGTTCGCGGTAAGGTTTTCGCGGAACGAAAAAGGGCGAAACTGCACCATGTTTGCGACATTTTTGGCCACTTTTTCGAGCCAAAATACACCTAACACCAGGAATATCAATGAGTTGACGAAAAAGGCCGAGATTTTTTTTTTGCAAAAGCGCGAGAAGGGGCCCTTTTCGGAGTTCAATTTCAATCGACGGAAGCACGGTCCGCCACTCCTGATATCGATTGTGCTCCCGAAGCCGGTAAAAATATGCAAAGAAACTACCCGGCGGCGCGGCCCCTGCGCAGCGTGGCCAGCGCGTCGCTGGGGCCGAGGGGATCGGCGGCAGGTTTGGCCAGTGCGGCCGGGCACGGCAGCAGCGTACCACGCAACAATGCCGCAATTTTTGGCCTGGGAAAGAGCGCGGCATCCGGCCCTCCTGGAAGCGCCTTGGTGCAAGTAGACCGCTGAAAATCTGGCTCATCATATCTACAATCGCGATGCGAAAGCAGTGGAAGCGAACCAAATTCGGCTTCTGATCCTCTGCGCCTACTCGCACGATCAATCGATCTGGAGCTACAAAGCCGATCATCTGCGTTCGTTCCGAATCTACCTCGACGCCCACTATCGGCATGGGAAGACGTTCGCCAACGATCTTAGAAACGAGGCATGGGAGAGAAGAGACGGGACGCCTGATCCAATGAGTGCCAACCACCAGCCACACCAAAAATAAGGGCGAACCGGAAGGCCATGAGATGGAAGGCGGGGTGGCGCCTGGCTTCGGAGTAGAGGCGCAATGGCGATGGCTTTCGACCGACCGGGGGCGACAGACGCAGGGTTTATGATCGAACGTGGTGCGGGAGCGGCAAAGCGTCTGTGTGGCTCAGATGGAACTGCAGATCCCCTTCGACAGGCTTAGGGCAGGCTTTCGATTCCGTCCGCTGAGGCGGACTGAGCCCGGGATGCAAATCTAAACGTAGAACGGAAAGCGATGCGTGCAAAGACAGCGGTAGTGCTGGGCGCCCAGTGGGGCGACGAGGGCAAGGGAAAAATTGTCGACGTGCTGAGCGAGCGCTTCAGCGCCGTGGCGCGTTATGCCGGCGGTCATAATGCCGGGCATACGGTCATTATTCATGGCCAGAAATTTGTGTTGCAGCTGATTCCCTGCGGCGTACTGCGCAAGGGATGCAAAGGCATCATCGGCAACGGGGTGGTTCTGGACCCCATCGCGTTTCTCAAGGAAGTTGCGCGGCTGCGCGAGTTTGGCGTGGACGTGGACGGCCAGCTCAAGGTCTCGAATCGCGCCCAGGTGATTCTGCCCTATCACCGCATGATCGAGTTGGCGGCGGAGAGCGCACCGGGACGGAAGAAAATCGGCACAACCAGCCGCGGGATCGGGCCGGCGTATGAGGACAAGATGGCGCGCAGCGGCCTGCGTATCGTGGACCTGATGCGGCCCGACCTGCTGAGGACGCATGTCGAAGCGGCCTGCGAAGAAAAGAACCAGATCGCGCATGCGCTGTTCGGCGCCCAGACCGGATCTGGGCCGCTGGATCCGGCGAAGATGTACGACGAATATGCCGCGGCGGCCGAGCAGGTCCGTCCCTTCGTGGCCGATACTGGCCGGCTGCTCAACTCCATTCTGCGCGAGGGCGGGAGCGTGATGTTCGAAGGCGCGCAGGGCACCATGCTGGACATCGACCATGGAACGTATCCGTTCGTGACTTCGTCTTCGGCCACCGCCGGCGGCGCGGCCACGGGAACGGGCGTGGGGCCGACCGCCATTGGCACGGTCATCGCTGTCACCAAGGCGTATGTGACGCGCGTCGGCGAAGGGCCGTTCCCGACCGAGATTCATGAAGCGGTGGGCGACCATCTGCGCGCGCGGGGCAATGAGTATGGCGCGGTGACGGGGCGGCCGCGGCGCTGCGGATGGCTGGATATTCCGCTGTTGCGCTATTCGAATCAAGTAAACGGCGCGGAGTGGCTGGTGGTGACCAAGATGGACGTGCTCGACGAACTAGAGGAGATTCCAATCTGCATCGGTTACGAGATTGGCGGCAAGGTGACCGACGAGATCCCCGCCGACGTGTATGGGCTGGAGTCGATCAAGCCGCGGTACACGACGCTGAAGGGCTGGAAAACGTCCACCGAGGGGATCACCGATTTCGAAAGGCTCCCCAGGGCGGCGCAGGAATACCTGCGCTTTCAGGAGCGGGAAAGCGGGGCCCGCATTGGAATGGTTTCGACCGGACCCGATCGGGACCAGACCATGATCTTGCCCGAATTTGCGGGCGCGCTGGACGAATTTCGCGGGTAGACTTTGACCGTGTTGGCGGGTGCCTGGACGGAACTCAAATCCCCGGACCGGCACCTGAGCTTCCAGATTAGCCTCCAGGCTTAGTTAGAAGGGAACTCCAAACAATGATCACTTTTATGGTCCGCATGACCTTTTCCTCGGAGGATCGCGGCGAAGTGGCTGAAATTCTGCGGGCCTTGACGCTCGCCTCGCGGCAGGAGCCTGGTTGCGTCACCTACATTCCGCACTACATGGACGGAGACCGCGACACGGTGCTGATCTATGAGCAGTACAGGGACACGGCGGCGGCCGAGGCGCACCGCCAGTCAGCGCACTTCAAGCAGTACGCGGTGGGCGGCCTTTACCAGAAGATGAAAGACCGGGTTCGCGAAGACCTGGTGGCCCTGGCCTAAGGATGCTTTCGTTCGGCGAAGAGCACGCGTCCAACCTCTGGAAGTGTGAAGCACGGCTGGACATCGAGCGAGAAAGAAAAATTCTCCTGAAGATGATTTGACCCGGGGGTTATCCCGGGTCTACCATCCGTACACGATTATGACCCAGGCTCGAATCCCTTTTTCCGTACGCTTGATCAGCGTGGCGGCGCTGGTGATGGTGTTTGCTCAGGGCGCAGGAGCCACCCTGCAAACGCCGGGAATGCCGCGCGCCCAGCGCCACGAAAGCCGGCACGAGATTGACCAGCAGGAGGAGACGTGGCGGGATGCGATCCTGCACCGCAACGTCGGTGCCATGGAAGGGTTGCTGGCGGACGATTACATCGCCATTACCGCCAACGGAACGCTGCAATCGAAAGAACAGACCCTGGCCAATCTGCGCACGGGAACTTCAAAATTCACTTCCATTGAGTTTTCCGATCGGAAGGTCCGGTTCTACGGGCAAACCGCGCTGGTGACCTCGCGCGCCGAAGTCAAGGGATCGAACGCCGAGGGAGAACTGTCGGGCAGCTACCGCTACACCCGCGTGTATGTGCGCAACGAGCAGGGGAAATGGAAGGTAGTGAGCTTCGAGGCGAGCCGAATCCGGGTAACCGAGGATCACAAATAGGCGGGCCTGAGTCTGCCCGAGTCTGCGGCAAACTTTTCCCGAATCGGTAAACCCGGTCCTTTGGGGAATTTCTCTCCGGGTTGCGGCAGAACGTTTGCGTAGAATTTCCGCCTTCCGGAGCACAATCAAAGGGTCGGTTTTTTGGGTAGAAACTCTGCCCGGATCCGAAGTAACTCATTCAGCGTAACCAGGACAAAACCACTCTACGTGACCGGGGAGCATCATCGGGTTACGCCGGGTTTCCCTTGGTTACAAAAGTGAATTCAAGCCGGGAGTAGCTGCTCTCAACCTGGCCCTATACTTTGCATACAGGACTGCCAGGCGCTGTGCCGGATGGTATTTGCACCGATCCGGAACCGAGCGTGGACAGGTGTCGTAGCTCCCCCAGAGTCATCGACCGCATCGTTTCCGATGACGCACTGGTCGCTCCAAAGGACGAAACCCCTCGTTCAAGGCCGATGCGATCACAAAACGGATGGTTGACGGGTTAAGCCATCGTTGATTGGGAGCTGTCGTGAAGAAAAATCGCCTCGCCGGGCTCAGGGCATTCT
The DNA here is from genome assembly GCA_963730805.1 of uncultured Acidobacteriota bacterium. Taxonomy (GTDB): domain Bacteria; phylum Acidobacteriota; class Terriglobia; order Terriglobales; family Acidobacteriaceae; genus Telmatobacter. The sequence goes on from CAVSTL010000012.1 coordinate 171,526, forward strand.
CGTTGTGTTTCTTGTTGCCGGGATTGGTCGGGCTCATCCTGTCCGCTTGTATCTCTACGCTTTACATGAACACGCTTCCCCGGCATCCTGACCCGCCCAACCAGCGGATGAACCCCCGTAACATCAACGGGTACATCATTTACCAGACGGACGACGAAGATCGGAAGCTCGATTTGATCGAGTATTCGTCGGTGGCAGTTTTTCTGGTGGGTCTGGCGATGGGGCTGGTCTATCTGCAGAAGTGGGGCATTTCTCGCGCGATCGAAGCCGAAGACGACGAGTTTGTTGCGGAGGAAGGTTAAACGCAGGCCTGCGCGGGCCGCCTGGCTTCCCTTAGCGGCGATGAGCGAATACAGATTGGCGGGACTTGCGGCAGGGCGGAAAGCTCGATTGATTTGGCTGAAGTTCTCCGTATGGGCTGAAGTGTATGCGTGAGAACGGGGTTTTGACTGCCGGAGAACCGCGCCAAAGACCGGTTGAATTCAAAAACAGCAAGTTAGCATCGCTTCGCGACGTAGCAGGTTAGCAAGTCAGCCCTAAGATCCAGTTCGCACGCAGATACTAGAGCCCGTACCCTTCGTCGGAGTGTTTCTGCGGGCAGTGGAGCCGGTAGCCCTGCAGGTTGAAGAGTGAGATAGATAACACCTATATGTGATTCGTATCACGCTACGTTGTATTGCTTTCGCTCTAAGCTGTTCTTGATCATGATGGAATACCGCTATCCCCCCGAGCGGTTGGGTTCATCTGCCCTTTCATGATGAAAGATCGCGGTGAGGTATGTTCGAACGCGACTCGATCCCGGGCGCGACAATCCGTGAACCTAACCAGCATGGACCGGCGGGGGCGACGGAAGATCCGGCACAATTTGAGGCGCCCACACGGCGTATGCGGTACCACCGGATCATTCGCGGATGGTTTTTGCGCGGCACGGCGGTGGTTGCCGAGGTTGGATTTGCATATTTCTTGCGCGAACTGATCGCCCATCGACATCCTGGTTTCGCACCCTTCATAACGTTTTACCCGGCTGTGCTTGTGTCGTCGGTGCTCGATGGCGTCTGGGCAGGGATCGCCGTGACCGGGCTGGCGACCCTGGTTGCCCAGATTTGGATCTTTGCTCCATACGGGCGGCTCACGGTGGCGGACCCTTACGAAGCACTGAGCCTGGCAATATTCTTCGTATTCGGGGTGTCGCTTTCGATTGTTGTCGAGCTCTACCATCGCAATCGTGAGGAACTGGCCAACTTTCTTGTGGAAGAGGCGGTCTCGGTGGAACGGAGGAAACGAGAGGCCGAGCGCGATCGGATTGAATCTGTTCAAGCCGAGCGGCAGCGGCTGCTGGACGTGATGGAGACGCTGCCGGCGATGGTGAGCCTGCGCAGGACCGACCATGCGATCTCGTTTGCCAACCGCAGCTTCCGGGAAAAGTTTGGCGATCCGGAGGGCAAGCGCTGTTTCGAGGCGCGTTTCGGTCGTTCGGAGCCCTGCGAAGATTGCGAGACGTTTCTTCCTTTGCAGACCGGCACGCCTCATCAGCGGGAGATTTTGTTTCCGGATCAGACGACGATGGAGGCGCATGATTTTCCGTTCAGGGATTTGGATGGCTCTTCGCTGATCCTGGAGATGGGTCTGGATATTACGGACCGCCGTCGCGCGGAGCAGGAGCTGAAGCGTTATCGCGACCACCTCGAGGAACTGATCGCGGAACGGACGCGGCAGGTGGAAGCGGCGAACGCACAGCTGGCCGCCGAGGTTCAGGAACTGGAGCAGGCCAAGCAGGAACTGAGCGAGAGCCGGGCAAGGTTGGAAGCGGCGCTTTCGAGCATGACGGATTCGGTAATCATTACCGATACAGAAGGGCGTTTTGTTGAGTTCAATGATGCGTTCGCAACCCTGTACCGGTTCGCGGACAAGGCGGAATGCGTCCGGAACTTCGGTGAGTTTGCCGATATTTTTGAAGTGTCGAGCGGCGATGGCAAGCCGCTGGCAAAGGAAGAGTTTCCTACCTGGCGGGCGCTGCGAGGGGAATTCGGATCGAACGTCGAATATCGTTATCGGCGCCGGGACACCGGGGTTTGCTGGATTGGGAGTCTTTCGTTCAGTCCGGTGCGCGCGGAAGACGGAACGATCACGGGCGCGGTGATTACGGCGCGGGATGTGACAGACCGCAAGAGTGCGGAAGAGGCTCTGCGCCAGAGCGAGAAGGTGGCGCTGCAGCGGGAACAGTTCCAGGCGCTGGCGGAACGGTTGCGGCGGGCGCGGGAAGAAGAACGGACGCGGGTATCGCGCGATCTTCACGACCAGATCGGGCAGATCCTGACGGCGATCAAGCTGGACCTGACGTGGATGAACCGGCGATTGCCCAAGGCGAACGAAGAACTTCGGGAACGGCTGCGCAGCACCATAGGATTACTGAATGAGGGCGTGCAATCGGTGCGCAATATCTGCAGCGGATTGCGGCCGGGAGTTCTGGACGACCTGGGATTGGCGGCGGCCATCGAGTGGCAGGCTAATGAATTCGGGTCTCGCACCGGGATCGATTGCATGGTGTCAGTGCCCGCAGCGGACCTTACGCTGGACGGCGACCAGGCCACGGAGTTCTTCCGGATCTTCCAGGAGTGCCTGACCAACATCATCCGCCACGCCGAAGCGAAAACGGTGCGGGTGATTCTGGACGAACAGGACGGAGAACTGGTTCTGACGGTGGCTGATGATGGAAAGGGCTTTCTGGAGTCGGATGTCTCGGAGTCCCTGGGATTCCTGGGAATGAAAGAACGGGCGCAGGTTTGCGGGGGCAACCTGGAAATCGCCAGTTCTCCGGGGAGCGGGACCACCATAACTCTACGAGTGCCGATGCACTCCCATTCCCCGAGCGATAGCGACTATGCACATTCTGATCACTGATGACCATGCGGTAGTGCGCCGGGGATTGCGGGAGATTCTCGCCGACTCTCTGCCGGGAGCCACATTCACGGAAGCGGGGAATGCGGATGACGCGCTGGGGCTTCTGTCGCGGCAAGCGACCAATATTCTCGTGCTCGACATCAATATGCCGGGGCGGAGCGGGCTGGACCTGCTGAAGGACGTGAAACGCATGTACCCACGGCTGCCGGTGATCGTATTAAGCGTGCAGCCGGAAGACCAATACGCGGTGCGGTGTCTGCGGGCGGGGGCGTCAGCCTACATCAACAAGGACAGCGCCCCGGAAGAACTGGCACAGGCAGCGCGCAAGGTTCTCTCGGGCGGGCGGTATGTGGGGGTGGACCTTGCCGAGAAGCTGGTCACGATCCTGGACGATTTCGGTAACAAGCCGCGGCATGATGGGCTGTCGGATCGAGAACTCGAAGTCATGCTTTTGATTGCTTCCGGGGTATCCCTGACCGAGATCGGGAATCGGCTTCATGTGAGCGCCAAGACGGTGAGCACGTATCGGACGCGGCTGTTGGACAAGATGCAGATGAAGAACAATGCCGAATTGACGCGGTATGCGATGGCTCACGGTCTGATCGAATAGTTCGCGGATTTGTTGTAGGGTTTCCCCTACCCGGTTTTGCTTCCTGCGCCTACGTATTTTCCAGTGATGTCTTATTCTCAGTGCCCTTGTTATCCCCTAACGTTAGTCCTACATGAACGCAGGATGACGACCTTCCCCCGTCCTTATCCTGCCAGGAACGCAGGACTGTGTGCCAGGGGGAAGCATGATGATGTGCGCAAGATTCGGACACCGGACGCAAGCCAGAGTACTGGCTGCGGATTGGGATCGGAACACCGCGCTCACCGTTGCCACCGCTTTGCACCGTGCAGGATTTCATGCAGCGACCGCCTTCAGCGGAAAAGAAGCCGTAGCGAAGGCAGCAACGTTCAGGCCCGATCTGCTGGTATATAGCTTCGCACCCAAACCCCTCCATCCACTCGATCTTCTCAATGCCACCGCGTATATGGTATGCGCCGAATGGTCAACCGACGATTCGGGGCAGACGGGACACCAACCGGCACACTCAGCCGAGGAAGCGACCTTGAGGTCAAGGCGAATTCACCGCGGCGAGTCCAAATCAGCGGCAGAAACGATAATCCACGTTTCTGACGCCGTACTCCAGCAGGCGTTACTTTAGTACGCCACTGGACTGAAACGTGAACAGGCTGACGAACACATTAAATCGCGACACCGGACCACGGTAACGTGGCGGTAGTCGACATCTTCAGTCGTGAGCGGCAGGCAGGAACGGGGTCTCCTGCTTTCCCATCGCCCACAGTTCGCATCACAAAACGGCCAAACGAATTTCAGACGGGGGAGAGTACAAATGGCATCGCCAAAGGTGTATCCGATTCGAGCCGCTCAGCCGGCTCCTGTAGCAAGTGCCTCGGTTCTCGAAGAACGGGCCGGTTTGCTAGCCGACTCGCCGCTATGCGCCGGCCTGTCTCACGATGACATCCTCAAGATTGCATCGTGCGCACGGCCCAAAACTTTCGCCCGGGACGAGTCGGTTTTCATGCAGGGCCAGCCATCGCGCTGCCTGCTGCTGATCCGGACGGGGTCAGTGAAGATCACCCAGATCAGTTCGGGCGGCAATGAAGTCATCCTGTGGATGTATGGCAAAGGCAACGTACTGGGCGTGCTCTCGGAAATGACCGGGGGAATGCACCCGAGTTCGGCGCGGGCCATGGAAGCGACGACCGCGCTGGTGTGGGATTGCGCGACGCTGCAGAACCTGATGGAGATCTGCCCGAAAATCCGGCAGAATCTGAGTCAGATCCTGATGACCCGTCTGCACGAGCTCGAAGAACGGTTCCGGGAAGTAGCGACGGAGAAAGTTCCACGGCGGCTGGCGCTGGCGTTGCTCAGGCTCAGCAAACACGTGGGCAAAAAGGTGCATGAGGGGATCGAGGTATCGCTGTCGCGCGAGGAACTGGCGCAGATGACGGGGACGACCTTATTCACCATCAGCCGGATTCTGTCGCAATGGAGCCGCGAAGACTTCGTGACGTCGCGCCGCGAGTCAGTTCTGCTGCGGGACACCAGTCGGCTCCAGTTTGCGGGTTGCGAAGCTTAGACGATTTTCGGAGCGGCTTCCCTGGCCACCGACCCCACGGGCAATCCCGGTCCGTGGGGGACTCGCAGGCGTCCCAGGCCTTGAATACTCAAGACCTGGGACGGAGTTCCGCGGACCCGGTAACGATTGAATGGACCACCCTTCTTATTCCACGGTGCCGTTGAGCAGGGCGGGGGTTATGCCGGCGGGAGCGGTTGTCTCATCGCAATTTGTCGCCGTATGCGGCGGATTCGGCATGCGACGCGCTGGTTCCCCAGAGGATGCTGGTGCCCCAGAGAATGCTTTCCGCTTGGGCGGCGCTGGTTCCCCACAGAATACTTTCTCCGCTCAGGGTTCCGGTTCCCCAGAGGATCGACTCGCCGCTGGTGCTGGTTCCCCACAGGATCGACTGGCCGAAGACCGACGATGTTCCCCAGAGGATGGATTGCGATCCGATGACCGACGACCTGCTGGGTGCGAGGATCACGTTTCCGCTGGCATCGAGGAGGGCGATTGGGGACATCGCGCTTCCCGGCGCGGGGGGCGCGAGACTGGTGTCGGCGAGGGCAGCCTGGATGTCGAGATACCCGGCTCCCACGGTGAAGATGTCCGCCTGCAGGTTGAAGGTCTGGCCAGTGGTGGGGTCCGTCGCGATGGCCGCCGGAATTAGATTCTTGAAGGCGGTCATCATCAGCCGGGCTTTTACCTGGTCGGGTGTCATGGCGGGATTTTGCTGAAGCAGCAAGGCAGCCGCTCCGCTGACCATGGGAGCCGCCATGCTGGTGCCGCTAAGGGCGAAGTACGTTGCCGAGCGGCCGTAGCCGCCGATCTTCACGTACGCCTGGGTGGGAAGGACGTTGCCGGGAACCTCCTGGGTGAGGGTTTCGCCGGTGGTGTATAGAGACACGATCATGTTACCGGGGGCAACGAGGTCGGGCTTGATGACCTGGTCCAGAAGAGAAGGGCCCTTGGAGCTGTAGCTGGCGGGCACATCGTCGGTGCGATCCGCGGTCCCGAGGGTGTTCATGGCGCCGACGGTGATGACGTAGGGATCGTTGCCGGGCGAGGTAACGGTTCCATATCCATTGGTGCCGGCGGAATTGTCGCGGCCGTTATTGCCGGCGGAGACGACTACCACGATTCCCGCGGCCCAGGCGCGTTCGACGGCCTGGCAGAGCGGGTCGAGTGTATAGCTCTCGAACACGCCGCGGCCGACCGAGAGGCTGATGACGCGAATGTTGTAGGTGTCTTTGAGATGAATGGCGGCCTCGATGGCGGCGATGACCTGGCTGTCGGTGCCGGCGCCGTTCTGATCGAGGACGCGGAGATTGACCAGGTTCACGTTGGGCGCGATGCCCTGGAACTTGTAGGAATAGTTGGCCCCGCTTGAACCATGACCGTTCCCGGCAATGATTCCGGCCACGTGGGTGCCATGCCCATAGAGGTCGGCGCCCTGGGCGCCATCGCCGACGAAGTCCTGCGCATAGACGACCGCGTTGCCATTGAGGTCCTTGACGGGTGCGATGCCGCTGTCGATGACAGCCACGCCGATGCCGGTGCCGTCGAGGCCCTGGGCCCAGGCGGTGGCGGCCTGAATCGCTTCGGTGTGGTGGTCGACGACCGGACCGGATGGGGCGCTTGATGCCGTGCCGGAGAGAGGACGATCAACGGAAACGTAAGCGACGTCGGGGTTGGCCTGGAGGTCGGCAAGGGTCGAAGCGGGAATGGTGTAGGCTCCGCTGCGGATCAGTTTCATTTCGCGGCGCAGCGCGCCCCCACGCTTCAAAACGGCCTGGTGATGCCTGGCGGTGGGAACACAGTGGAACTGAACAATGACATCGACCTGATCGGAAGGCTGTTTTGGTTTCAGGTCTTTCGATAGTTTGGCTGGGCCGGCGAATGCGATCCCCGCCGTGAGAATGATGAGAGCGCTCAGGATGAGAATGGATCTTCCCCACATTGCGCTCCGTCTTTCCTTGTTCTTCATTGCTTTTAATCTCCTTCGGATCCTGTTCGGCACGGGTCCGTGGCACATCCCGCAGAACCGGGTTGACCGGAGGCTTATAAAGAGCGGTTCCGGTCAGCAAGAGGCGCAGCCTTGAGCGCCGTGTGGTCGCGTGCCGCCAGTCCCTGGGCGTGGCGGCACGCGGATGGGCATGGGGCCACTGGTTAGTGGTTTCTCATGCAATCAAGGGGGTCATCGGCGGAAGATTAAGGGATCTTTAAGTTCTGAAGTAATCCGGATGGGGGTGACTTGGGTGGTATGCCGCGGTGGTTGTTGACCGCCGTTATTGGCCGGCTCCCGGTGAGTTCGACTGGTTTGCGTTGGTGATCTCCCACCCTTGCGACGATAAACAGTCGCAAGGAGAGGGCACGGGAGCTTGGTTGGCAGGTGTGCGGCGGCGAGAGCTTTAACGGCTCCGCCAGCCTTGCCGATGAACGAATCGAGGATTTTGCCGTGTGGCGGACCTCTTCATCGGGTGGAGCGGAGTGAGAGGCTGACGGCACAGGCGTCAAGGAAAGCCGGTTGATTCGCCCCGCGGTCTGCGGCGGGCGTGGCAATCGGTGGCAATCGAACGGAAATCGGACCGATGGGTCTTACCACGCCAAAGCGGGCTGTCGCGTTCGTTGCCATCTCGGCGGCGTGCGGAGCGGCGGTGCTGGCCCAGTCGTTCCTGCACTGGCGTCCGGAGAACCTGCTCAAATTTGGCTGCTACTTTGTCATTGCCATGCTGGCGGCGACGATGAAGGTGAGGTTGCCGGGCATTGAGAGCACCATGTCGGTGCACTTCCTTTTTGTCCTGCTGGGGGTGATGGAGCTGTCGCTGGCGGAGACGCTGGTGATTGGCTGCGCGGCGGCCCTGGTGCAGAGTTTATGGAAGACCAAGCGCAGGCCTCAAGCCATCCAGGTGTTTTTCAACGTGTTGAGCATGACGGCCAACGCCATCTGGGTGACCTATGGCGCGTACCATTGGGCGGAACGGCTGGCGAGCAACAATGCTCCGTTCCGGTTGCTGATCGTCGCCTGTTCGTACTTCCTGATGAACACCGTGCCGCTTTCGGTCGTGATCGCGCTGAGCCAGCGGAACTCGTTGCGCAAGATCTGGTCGGAGACGTATTTCTGGTCGTTTCCGTATTACCTGGTGGGCGCGGCGCTGGTGGGCCTGGTGAGTTTCTGCAATCACTACGTGGGCTGGCAGAATGCGCTGCTCATCATTCCAGTGATGTTCTGGATCTACCGTTCCTACCATCTGTACCTGAGCCGCCTGGAAGGCGAACGGAAGCGCGCGGAGATGGAAGCGCAACACGTGGAAGCGGAAAAGCGCCACGTGGAAGAAGTTTGCGCGCTGCACCTGCGCACCATCGAGGGGCTGGCTCTGGCCATCGACGCCAAGGACCACACCACGCATTGTCATCTGCACCGGGTGCGCACGTATGCGGTGGAGATCGCCAAGGAGTTGGAACTGAGCGAAGCGGAACTCGATGCGCTGCGCGCGGCGGCGCTGCTGCACGACATCGGCAAGCTGGCGGTGCCCGACCACATCATCAACAAGCCGGGGCGGCTGACTCCCGAAGAATTCGAGAAGATGAAGATACACCCCATCGTGGGCGCGGAGATCCTGGAGAAGGTGGCATTCCCTTATCCGGTGGCTCCCATCGTTCGTTCGCATCACGAAAAGTGGAATGGGGAGGGCTATCCGGACGGCCTGAAGGGAGAAGAGATACCCATTGGTGCGCGCATTCTAACGGCGGTGGACTGCCTGGACGCGCTGGCATCGGACCGCCAGTACCGCAAGGCGCTGCCGCTCGAGGAGGCCATGGCGAAGATTGCGAAGGAAGCGGGAGCGGCGTTCGACCCGCGCGTGATCGAAGTTCTGGAGCGGCGGTACCTCGACCTGGAGAGGATCGCCAACGATCACCAGGGAGACGCGATGAAGGACGCGCTGGGGTTCCGCCAGGCGGTGGAACGAGGCCGCAGTCCCGGAGCCGGGTTCGAGACGGGTTTCAGCCAGCGGGGAAACCCCAACGACTTCCTGTCTTCGATTGCGTCGGCGCGTTACGAGGCGCATACCCTGTTCGAGTTGAGCCAGGATCTGGGCAACTCGCTGAGCCTGGACGAAACCCTGTCGCTGGTGGCGATGCGGCTGCGCAAGCTGGTTCCGTACGACTCGATTGTGGCGTTCGTCAAGAAAGGCGACCGGCTCACGCCGGAGTTCGTAAGCGGCGACAATTTCCGGCTGTTTTCGTCGCTGGAGATTGCCATAGGGACGGGCCTTTGCGGATGGGTGGCGCAGAATGTCCGTCCGATCCTCAATGGCAATCCAGCCGTGGAAGAAGGATTTGAAGCGGCGGGATGCAACGCGTCGGAGCCTCGCTCGGCGCTGGTGGTGCCGCTGGAAGGCCTGACCGGGCTGGTGGGAGTGCTGGCGCTCTACCAGGCCGCGCCGGATGCATTCACAAGCGATCATTTGCGGGTGCTGCAGGTGATCACGTCGCGGGTGGCGCTGTTCATCGAGAATGCGCTGAAGTACCGCGAGGCGGAGAGTTCGGCGACGGTGGACTTCCTGACCGGAATGGCCAATGCGCGCGCGCTTTCGATGCACCTGGAGCAGGAACTGGCGCGCTCGAAGCGGGAAGGGTCGACGATGGCGGTGATCGTGTGCGATCTGAACGGATTCAAAGAAGTGAACGACCGTTTCGGCCATCTTGCCGGCGACAAGCTGTTGAAGCTCCTGGCGGCGGCCATGACGGGAGTTTGCCGCGAGTATGACTACGCGGCGCGCATGGGCGGGGACGAGTTCGTGATCGTGGCTCCGAACATGACCGAAGCGGCGGTGGCGGAGCGGACGCGCATCTTGAACGGGCTGGCGAAGAGAGCCGGACAAAACGCGTGCGGAGTGAATTCGCTTTCGCTGAGCGCGGGGGCGGCCTTTTATCCCCGGGATGGAACCACGGGCGAAGAACTGCTGGCCGAGGCCGACAGGAAGATGTATGCGGCCAAGCGGCGCCACTATGAAAACGAATCGCTCCAGGGGCGACCGTCGGAGCCGACCGAGGAATTGATCTGCCTTGGTTGACAGCGAGGATGGCTGCGGACGCCGCGCTGAAGATGCGCATGGATTGCGCCGATAAGCAAGCATGGGGCGCCGATTCGCGCTCGCTATTGGAAAGGCTCCATGCGCAGGTTGGCCAAACACGCGGTGCGGCTGGTGATCATGCTGGCGCTGGGCGGATTTCTGAGCGCCATGCTGGTGCGCGTGGCTCCCGGTTACGGCGTGGACGAAGAGGATCTGGACAGCCGGCTGAGCCCGGAAAGCAGGGCAGCGCTGCGCCAGTCGCGGGCTGACGATCGCAGCCTGGTGCGCTATTACCTCCACAACATGGAACGGATGGCGCATGGCGACCTGGGAACCTCGGTGGGGCTAGGAGAGCCGGTGGCGCAGCTGTTGAAGGAGCGATTTCCGGAGACGTTGATTTCCGTTGCGCTGGGGTTGGCGCTGGCATGGACCGCGGGACTGGGCCTGGCGATGGCGGGGATCCTGACACGCGGCAGAGCCGTGGACATGGCCGCCAATCTATTCGCAACCTTCGTCCTCTGCATTCCGGCCGCAGTGCTGGCGCTTCTGTTCGTGATGGCGCGCGCCCCGGGAAGGCTGGCGATCGGCCTGATTGTTTTTCCCAAGGTGTACCAGTACGCACGCAACCTGCTGCGCCGCAGCGTGGCCTTTCCCCACGTGCTGACGGCGAGGGCGAAGGGACTGGGCCCGGTCCGGATTCTGCTGTGGCACGTTCTGCCGGTGGCGGCGCGTCCCATGCTGGCGCTGGCGGGGGTGAGCGTATGCGTGGCTTTCACCGCCGCGATTCCGGTCGAGGTGCTGTGCGATTTGCCTGGCATCGGCCAGCTGGCCTGGAAGGCCGCGTTGAGCCGCGATCTCGCCCTGCTGGTGAACCTGACGATGATGGTCACGCTGATCACGCTGGCGGCGAACTCGGCAGCCGAACTCGCAGCCCAGCCGATATCCGCGGAGAAGGTATGACGCGGGTTCGCACAGCGGCGATTGCGTTCCTGGTGCTGGTGGCGGCGGCATGCCTTCTGGCAAACTACGCGGCGCCGGCCGGATATGCGCGGCAGTTTCGTGACATGCCCGATGCGGCCTGCTCGCGGCAGCATCCGCTGGGAACGGACGACCTGGGGCGCGATCGGTTCGCCCGCCTGCTTTACGGAACGCGCGTGTCGCTTGCGCTGGCGCCGGCGGCGGCGCTTCTCTCGACGATGCTCGCAGCCCTTATCGGCGGGGCCGCGGGGTTTGCGGGCGGATGGCTCAAGAGTATGGTAATGAGCGCTACGGACCTGGTGCTCTCGCTGCCGTGGTTCTTTCTGCTGATCACGGTTCGGGCGATGCTGCCGCTCAACGTGGATCCGCACGCATCGGTGTTGATTACGTTTGCGCTGCTGGGCGGCCTGGGATGGGCGGGGGCCGCGCGGGTGGTGTGCGCGGACGCGCGCGCGTTGTGCGGTTCGGACATCGTATTGCTGGCGCGCGCTTCCGGCCTGAGCGGCACGCGTATTCTCTGGCGCCACGTGATCCCCAACCTGAAGCCGATGCTGAGTGCGCAGTTCTGGATTTCGATTCCGGTGTTCATCCTGGCGGAGGCGAACCTGGGAATTCTCGGCCTGGGCGTGGCGGAGCCGCTGCCTTCGTGGGGAAGCCTGCTGCGGGAACTGGAGAGCTTCGCCGCGACGCCGGGGGCGCCCTGGCAGTTTGTGCCTCTGCTCATCCTCATCGTTACCGTGAGTTGTTTCCACATTGCATTTGAAAAAGAGGAGCACTCCCTATGAGAGCGCGCCGGATTGTTTTGGTCGTGTTGGCCGCGTCGATAGGCGCGATGGTGATTCCCGCGCGAGGAGCGGAACCAGCTTCACTTTTGCCTGGGCGCGCAACCGAAGACTTTCAATCCGCTTCTGGTTGCCGATGAGGCGTCGGAGACGATTCGCTACCTGACCGGCGGCGTGCTGGTGCGCCTCAATCGCAAGACGCAACAGCTCGAGCCGGAGCTGGCGACGTCGTGGAGAGTGAACCAAACCGGCAGTGCCATCACTTTCACGTTGCGCGAAGGCGTGCGATTTTCAGACGGGACGCCGTTTTCCGCGGCCGATGTGGCGTATACGATCGAGCAGCTGATGGATCCGGCGCTGCACTCGCCTACGGGCGATTCGTTTCGTTCGGGAGAGGGCAGGGTGACGACCCGGATCGAGGGAAAGGATCGCATCACGATCACTTTTCCGGCGCCGGTGGTGGGGCTGGACAAGCTGTTCGACCAGGTGGCGGTGGTTTCGGCGGCCTCGAAGCAGAAAGAGATGGCGGTGCTGGGCGCGTATTTTGTCGCCGAGAACAAGGCGGGATCGTATCTGCTGTTGAAGCGCAATCCGAACTATTGGAAGCGGGACGGGGCGGGGCGCCCGCTGCCGTATATCGATTCCATTCGCCTGGATATTCAGCAAAACCGCGATATCGAAATGCTGCGCATGATGCGCGGCGATATCGACTTCATCAATTCCCTCAATGCCGAATACTTCGACAAGCTGAAAAGTTCGGCGCCGCAACTGGCGTTTGACGCTGGGGTTTCGCTTGATTCGGAAGAGATGTGGTTCAACCAGGTTGTGGCGGCGCCGCTGCCGGACTACAAGAAGGCGTGGTTTGGGTCGACGCGGTTCCGACGTGCGATCTCCTCCGCGATTCGCCGCGACGACCTGGCGCGGGTGGTGTTTCGCGGACATGCGCAGCCGGCGGTGAGCTGGATCTCGCCGGCGAATAAATTCTGGTTCAACCAGCATCTTCGTCCGCATGGATTCGACAAGAAAGGCGCGCTCGATCTTCTGGTTCAGGATGGATTCCGAATCGCGAACGGCACGCTGCGCGACCGGACGGGCCACGCTGTCGAGTTCTCGGTGATCACCAACGCCGGCAACAAGGATCGCGAGCGCATGGCGGCGATGATTCAGCAGGACCTGGGCGAGATCGGCATCCGCCTCAACGTGGTGACGCTCGATTTTCCTTCGCTGATCGAGCGCATTACGCGCACGTTCAATTACGAAGCTTGCCTGCTGGGGCTGGTAAACGACGAACTGGATCCCAATGCGCAGATGAATATCTGGCTGAGCTCGGGCGAGAACCACCAATGGAATCCGCGGCAGAAATCTCCGGCGACCGCGTGGGAAGCGGAGATCGACCGCCTGATGCGGCTCCAGGCGGCGACGCTCGATGGGAACAAGAGGAAGGAGGCCGTGGATCGCGTGCAGCAGATTGTGTGGGAGCAGGAACCGTTTATCTATCTCGTCAACAAAAATGCGTTGTCGGCGGTGTCGGCCAACGTGCATCATGCGCAGCCGGTTGCCCTCAGGCCCCAGGTCTACTGGAACGTCGATCAGCTTACGCTGGGGAACGAGGTCGCGCGCAACCAATGAACGGGCCGCCGCTTTTGTCGCTGCGCGTTTCGGCGAGCTACGCCGGAAGAGCGGCAGTGCTGCGCGATGTTTGCCTCGATGTGGGGCGGGGCGAGGTGGTGGGGCTGGTGGGGGAGAGCGGCTGCGGCAAGAGCACGCTGGCGCTGTCGATTCTGAGGCTGGAGCAGCTGAAGGGGGGACGAGCGGAGGGCAGCATCGTTTTTGACGGGAGCGAACTGATTACGATGCGGGAGCGCGAAATGCGCTCGCTGCGCGGGCGGGAGATCGGCCTGGTGCTGCAGAGCCCGATGTCGGCGCTGAACCCGGCGCTGCGCGTGGGCACACAACTCGAAGAGGCGTGGCGGGCGCATCGCCGTACGAGCCGCGCGGAGTGTGAAGACGCGTTGCTGGACACGCTGGAGAGTGTAAGCCTGGCGCGCGACCGCGGCCTGCTGCGGCGGTATCCGGCGCAACTGAGCGTGGGGCAGGCGCAGCGGGTGCTGATCGGCATGGCTGTGATGCATCGGCCGAAGCTGCTGATCGCGGATGAACCCACCAGCGCGCTCGACATGATCACGCAGGCGGAAATTCTGGTGCTGTTTTCATCGCTGAGCCGCGGGATGGGGATGAGTCTTCTCTACATTTCGCACGATCTTCTGTCGGTGGCTACGATCTGCGATCGAGTGGCAGTGATGGAGCAAGGGGAGATTGTGGAATGTCGGCCGATACGGGAGATTTTTACGTGCTCCTTCGCACCCTTATACACGCAAGCTGATCGCGGCGTTGCCGGTTGCGCCGCAGTTCGGTATGGCGAGCGAGTTTAGTGCAACGATTGCGAGTCAGCGCCGCGTTTGTGGCGTAGCGAGGTAGCAAGTCGGCGGAAGGCGTGCGGACGCTAGTGTTGCGATGGGAAGGAGGCCTTGCTTCACCAGGACGGGCGGCCGGCGTGAGTGGGTCGATTGCTCGAAGGCGAAGGCCCATCCGAGCAGATCGCCGTCGTGCCAGGGGCGGGCGGAGATCTCGAGCCCGAAGGGAAGTCCGCTGGGATAAAAGCCGGCGGGCACGACGACCGCGGGCACGCCGATCATGTTCACCCACCCGGTATTGCTGTGCGGGCCGGTGCTGAGCTCGCCGTTCTGCGGCATGGTCTCGTCGGGCGGCGGCATCTGGATGGCGGGATAGACGTAGCCGTCGAGATGCAGGCGGTCGAGGGTGCTTTCGTAAATGGCGAGGGTCCGGCGGCGGGGTTCGAGGACGTCAGCCTCGGCCTGGGGATTGTTTTCAAAACGGACCTGATCTGCTTTGCCGAGGATGGTCGCGGGGAGGGGTGAGCCGACGGCTTTCTCATACTCTCCGGGCGAATGATATTGCGGCGGGCCGTAATCGCGGAGAAAGTTTTCGGTTCCCTCGCGGATGTAGGGCTGCGTGCCGATGTGGGATGCGGTCTCGGCGAAACTGTCGGGCAGGATGGAGTCGTCGAAGACGACGGTGGCCCCGGCGGCGCGCAAGCGCTTCGACCGCGCGCAGGAAGGCGGCGCGTGTCTCCGGGCGCAGAGGCAGACGTGAGGAATTGCGGTCCGCGGCGGCTTTTTCGGTGCTTTCGGCCGAGGGGATGCCCTGGAAGGGAATGCCGGCGCCTTCAAGAATGAAAGCGGGAACGCCAAAGCGCTTGCCGCGGAGGGCATCCCGTTTGAGGTATTGGGTGTAGGGGCCGGGCTGGGCGTGTTGGGCTGAGCCGAGGGTCGCGGGATCGCCGGGATCTTCGCCGGCCATCACGTTGAGGGCGATGGCGGCGTCGGTCACGTTTCGGGCGATGGGGCCGGTGTTGTCGAGCAGCCAGTCGAGGGGAGCGATGCCGGCGATGCTGACCAGGCCGCGGGTTGGGAACACGCCCACCACGGCGCTGGTGGCGGCGGGCATGCGGATGGAATTGCCGGTGTCAGTGCCGTTGCCGAGGAGGGCAAGGTTGGCGGTGACTGCGGTAACCGTGCCACCGGACGAGCCGCCGGGGCTGAAGCGGACATCGTAGGCGTTGCCGGTGCGCCCGTAGGAAGAGCTGCGGTTGGTGTCGCTGGCGGCAAAGTCGGGCATGTTGGATTTGCCCAGGATGACGGCTCCGGCAGCGCGGAGTTTGGCGACGATCGTGGCATCGCGCGGGGCGATGAGTTGGTGGCCGGGGACTACGTAGCCCTTCCAGCCGTCGCTGGTGATAAGGCCGCGCACACTGGTGTTTTCTTTGATGACTATGGGAACGCCCCAGAGCGGGCCGCATTGGACCCCCGGGGCGGCGGCGTCTTCGCGCGCGGCGGTGGCGAGGGCTCCGGATTCATCGACGTATTCGAGGGCGCCATAGATGCCGTTGTATTTCCGGATGCGGTCCAGATGCCAGCGAACGACCTGGGTGACGGTGTACTTGTGGGTACGGTAGTAGATTTCGAGCTGCGGGATGGTGACTTCGAGGAGGTCGTGGTCGAGGGTGTTTAGGGGTTTTGGCTGGGCCGGGGTGCTGAAATGCGCGAGCTGTAGCGACAGGGCGGCGAGCACGAGGAATGTTTTGGAGCTTTTTGTCACAGTGCTCAATGGGCGGCACCTAGTTTTTTGCGGGTGAGGACCAGTTCGGGAAGGTCGGGGTCGGCGTGGCTCCAGTACTGCGCGGCGGTGGTGAACATTTCGCGTGAGCCGTCGGATTCGCCGGCGTGTTCGGCTACGAGGCCGATGGCGAAATGAGCGCCGGCGAAATAGGGATCGTGCTGAATCATCTGCTCTGCGGTGAACTGGGCGAGCGGCCAGTCGGCAGCCTGGCGAGCCTGGCGGGCAATGGAGTTGAGCACAAAGATGGCAGCGACCCAGCCATCGGGGCCGGGCATGGCCATGGCCGACTGCTCCACCTTGACGTAAATGGCCTCGCCTTCCTGGGTGCGGCCCTGGCGCAGAAGGAGCGCGGCCTCGAGCGCGGCGGGATAAGGCAACGCGCCGACTACGCGCTCGGGAATGCGCTGGGCTTCCTGCTTCGCCTGCTCCAGTTCTTCTTTCGCGTCGTCGCTGCGGTTGAGCGCGAGAGCAGCTTCGCCGGCGAGGGTACGGGCGGCCAGGCGCGCCATGGGCCACTGGCTCTTGGCCAATTCGTGCGCAGCGGAGAGGGCTTCTTCGTAGCGTCCGCGATCGAGGAGGAATTCGGGCCAGGCTCGACGATTGTAGGCCAGGAATTCGGTGTAGGCGGGCAGCGCGAAGGCCTGGCGGAGCAGTCTCTCGGCGGTTTTCATCTGGCCGAGCAATTCGTAGTTCATGGCCATGAGCTGCAGATTGTGGGCATGGTGCCAGTCGTATTGCGCGGGAATGTTTTCGGCTTTGTACTCGGCTTCTTCGAGCGAGTTGGTCTTGAGGAATTCCTGAATCGCTTCTTCGGTGCGGCCCATGCGCATGAGTTCGTGGCCGTGCATGTGGTGGGCATGGGGGATGGCGTAGGCCTGCCGTGCGTAGATCGCGCTCTGATCGAGGGCTTCCTTGACGTTGCCCATGTTTTCGTTGGAATGGATGGCGTAGTGGAAGGCGGCGATGTTGTTGGGATCGAGGGCGAGGGCTTTCTTGTAGAACGGGAGCGAGTCGGCGCCGCTGGCCTGTCCGTGCGTGAACGGAGACGCTTCTGCGGCGAGGCCGCGCTGGACGAGGAGCCACGGATCGCGGGGATTGTCGTTTATGGCTTCATCGATCGCCTGACGGTAAGGGGCGTACCTGGCGGGATCGCTGCCGCTTTCGAGGAAGGCGATTTCGAGGTCGCGGATCGAGAGCCACGCCCGCTCGGCGGGGCTCATGTGCTGCTCGAACTGGCGCGCGGTATTGCATGCGGCGCGCGCCGCAATCACGTCCTGCAGGCCGATATAGGCGTCGGCGAGTCCGACATACGCCATGCCGAGGTGGAGGTCGGAGCGGAGAGCCTGGCGGAAGGAACGGGCCGCATCGACCCAGACATAGGAATGGAGGTAGGCAAGGCCCTGGTCGTAAAAGGCCTGGGCGTCGGGGGAGGAGGTGGTCACCTTCTGGTGGGCATTGCCGGCGCCAGCGCGGCGGGGGATGGGGCGGGAGAGGATTTCCTCGGGGACAGGGCCGGAGTGGGATTCGTCGTGGGGGTAGGCGGGCAGGGCGATGGCGGCGAGGAGAACGATCACAAAACCGGTGAGTCGGATTCGTCGAAAGAGGCAGCTGGCATGGCGCGAGCAGCCAGGGGGCAGGGGCGATCGGAAAACAACCGCGGATCCTTCGACTCCTCGCTGCACTCGTCGCTCAGGATGGCAGAGGCCCATCTGGATTCGTGGTTTCCCACGCTTGCGGCAGAAAAAAATCGCAAGGATGGGGCACGGGAGTTTGGGCGGCGGGTCCGCGGGGATGATTTGGCGCGGGTGGCGGGTCATATCTCGGTGATCTGTACAGTGCGATCGTACAATCCCAGTTCGAGTTTTCGGGCGCGGAGGGGTGGGTCAGCGATGGCGAGGCGGAACTGGTAGGCGCCCGGGGCTGGAGGGGACCAGGGGTGGGTCCAGAGGCTCCATGGGTCTGTCGCCAGCTGATGAAAGCCCGCGATCGGCTGGAATGGTTCAGGGGGATTGGCACGAATTTGGAGAATCTTAATTGGCTGGGAACTGCCCCAGGCAATGCCGATGATGCGGTAGCGGATCTTTCCGGCGACGGTCCATTTTTCGATGCGGACGGGCAGGGCGGCAGGATCGACGGTGGCGGGATCGTAGTCCCTGGCCAGTTGGGGGCGGCCGGACTGCAGGGTCCGGGCAGCGTATTCCTGCATCTGCGAAGTAGCTTCCGCTCCTTCTTCGACAAAGGCGATCCGATTCACCCACTTGATGCAGGCGCAGCCGTACCAGCCGGGAACGACAAGGCGGACGGGCGCACCGTGATCGCGCGACAGCGGCTGGCCATTCATCCCGGTGGCCAGGAACGCGTGCTTGAGCAGTTCGGCGGGAAAGATCCAGCTTGCGCCGGGCACGGAAGTGCGGGATGGCTCGGAGTAATCGTCAAAGCCGGAAACTTCAACCCAGGCAGCGCCCAACTTGGGTTTCGCGTCGGCGAGGACGTCGGTGAGGGGCACGCCCGACCATTGGGCGGCGCTGATGAGTCCGAAGCGGGTGAGGGCGACATTGCCGGCGCATTCCATCAGGTGAACGCCCATGGTTTTGGCGGCCTTCGCCAGGGTTGGAATGCCGAGGGCAGTGGGGCGCTCGACCAGTCCTTCGATACTAACCTTCCACCCGTTGGCATCCGGAAGAAGACGGGAGGCGGCACTTCTAATAAAGAACTCGGAGTTGGGGGTGACGAGGCGGCCCGTCGAAAGCCGGGACAGGTCGGTGAAGAGGCGGCCGTCGAGCTCGGCCCCGATCAAGGTGGCGGGATGGGCGACGGTCTCATCTTCGAAGGGCACGAGGCCAATGAGCTTTCCGCCCGGGAACGCATCGGCGGGGGGCAAGGAAAGCAGGCGGTCAAACCCTGTGACGAGGCCTCCGGCAGAAATCGCCGCGACGCGAAGAAACCCCCGGCGGCTTAGCCCGCCGCCTAGGCCAAGGCTGGCTCCAGAACGGAACGGGGAGAGAGAAGCACCAGCATCGGCGGCGTCACCTTGAGGCATGGTATTGATTTCAAAAATACTACGTGGAGCTGTTTTCGCGGGAGAAAGCTGTCCCGAACCGTGAATGAATGGGGACGAGATGAGCGTGAACAGGGACAAATTGCTCAAATACGGGGATAGATTGCATTTTTTGGGTTGACATGATTTTTAAAACCGGTTTACGCTACGCCTACCTGCTCGTCCCCAGCAGGCCCTTCTCACGGTCTCGTGCTCTTCAGAGGTCTTCATCCTTAAGTGGTCAGTTGTCAGTGGTCTGATTCGCTGGTTGTCTTAGGTTGCTGCACCGCTTTTAACGGCCTGTTCTCAAGTGGCCGGTCTCGAATCCAAAGAAACAAAAACTGAAGCCTGCAAGGCGCTGGTCGCAATCGCGGAGGCACTCTAAAAGTGCCACGCCGGACTGTAGGTCCATTTGCTTCATCCATGGAGGAATCGTGATGCTCAGGAAAACACTCGTGTTTTTGTTGTTCGCGTGCCTGTGTACGTTGCTTCCTTTAGGCGCGCATTCCCAGTCTGTGCAAGGCATTATCACCGGAACCGTCACTGATCCGAGCGGCGCGGTAGTGCCGAACTGCAAGGTGACGATCACCAATAACGGAACCGGCATTTCGCAAACGGCGACGACCGCGGCCGCGGGCGAATATCGCTTCCAACTGGTGCCGCCGGGGATTTACACCATGCAGTTCGAAGCTCCCGGATTCGGAGTGGAGAAGGCCAACGGCGTGGTGGTGCAGGCGAGCCAGGTGGTTCCATTCAGCATCAAGCTGAAGGTGGCATCGGCCTCGCAACTGATTGAAGTGACGGGGGAAGCGCCGCTGGTGCAGACGGAAAGCTCCGACCTGACCATGCAGGTGGACAACACCACGATTCAGAACATGGCGCTGGTAGATCGCGATGTCTTCGGCACGCTCCCATTTATGGCCCCCCAGGCCATGCCCGGCATGGATACGACCGTCACCGCCGGCGGAGCCAGAGAGTCCGGAACCTCATACATGCTGAACGGCGGCGAGGATAATGACAACTTCAGCGAAGGCGGCATCAACATCAAACCGCCGCTCGAGTCGGTCCAGGACTTTTCGATCCTCACAAACAATATGAGCGCCGAGTACGGACGCGGGATGGGCGCGCTGATCAGCGCCAACCAGAAGGCGGGTACGAACAAGTTTCACGGGGCGCTGTACGAATTCAACCGCAACGCGACGCTGAACGCCAATGACTGGTTCTACAACAAGCAGTATGATGCGGATCAATTGAACCCGCCCGACCAGCGGTCTTTGTCCGCAAAGCCGAAATACATCCGCAACCAGTTTGGCGGGGAAGTAGACGGCCCGATCTACAAGGACAAGACCTTTTTCGCAGGCGCGTACGACCGCACCAAGCTGCTCTCCGGCTCGACCTCGGCCCAGAACTACGTGCCGACGACCGCCGCTGTTGCGTACCTGAAAGCCAGCGGCGGCGCCATCGCCCAGGCCGTCCTCGGCGCCTATCCGCCGGCCACGTCCGACCAGCCGTGCGCCAACGGCGGAGACTGGACCGACCAGAATGGCAACGTCATCGGCCCCAACACCGGAGCCGGAACCGACCCGTTCAATGGCGCGCCTAACTCCGTGGGCTGCCTTTCATTTTTCGATCCTCAGACCGATACCATCGATGCGTACTTCGGGCGCGTCGATCAGAACTTCAGTTCCCGGGACCGCCTGGGATTCACGGCGAACATCTCCCGCGAACTCTACGACGACAAGTTCGGCGGCGGTCCGCTCACCACCAAGGGAGCGATTCCCGCAGATACGATCAACCATTACCATAACCTGGCGCTCACCGAGGTTCACTCCATCGGAACGTCGCTGGTGAACGAGGCGACGATAGCCCACAATCGCCACTACAGCGTTTTCCAGGAGGGGAACGGAACAGACACAGTTCCTGAGATCATCCTCGATAACCAGAATGAAGGCAGTTTGTCCTACGATATCGGCGGGGACTACGAAGGCGGCCTGGTGGAGAATTTCAGCCAGGACCGCTGGGCCGGCCAGGACAACATCAGTTGGACCAAGGGCCGCCATTCCATGAAATTCGGCGGCGGAACCCAGTACGGTATCCTCTATCGCAACTGGGATCTGGGCACGCCGGGCTATTATGAATTTGGCGAGCTGATCACCCTCAATGTGCCCGCGGGCCAGTGCGCGGCGGCGCCCTGGTGCACGTCGCCTGCCGGACCGCCGGTGACGCCCGCGACCGACCCCAACGGGAGCACCCTGCAGTCGGACGGCACCATTGCCAACCTGGTGGATGAAACTCAGGCGGATTTTGCCGGCGATTACCCCTATTTCCAGGAAACCTCGATTGACCCCCGGTCCGGCGCCAGGGCCAACGCCTACCGCCACTACGTCTACCACGACTGGTACTGGTTCGTGCAGGACGACTGGAAAGCTACGCCGCGGCTTACGTTGAATCTTGGCCTGCGCTGGGATCGCTACGGGTCGCCCAGTGAAGTTCACGGCATCATCTCGCAGTTCACCAACTTCTTCAGTTGCAATACCCTTGAGGCGTCCTGTCTGGCCAGTCTCCGGGTGGGACCGGTGGCCAGAATGTGGCCGACTCCGAACAAGGACTTTGCGCCTCGCATCGGCTTTGCCTATGACGTTCTGGGCAATCACAAGATGGCCTTACGTGCCGGCTACGGGATCTACTATGACCGCATCTTCGACAACATCTGGTCGAACGGTGCGTGGAACCCACCCTTCTATGCCCTGATCGACTTTGAAGCGGACCTGGGAGATGCCATCTACTACTCCAACCCGGCTTCGATCGGCGCCGCCTACGATCCCAATGGTCCTTGCGGCCAGATACCTCATGCGCCCAGCCCCGGCTGCCCCGGCAAGCGCTCCAGCCTGCGCTCGATGGATCAGCACATGCGCGACTCCTCCGGCCAGAACTTCTATCTCGGCATCGAGCGCGAGGTCCCAGGCAATCTGCTCCTCCGCGCCAATTACCAGAGCGAGCTTGGCCGGCACCTGCCCATGCTGGAGAACCTCAACCGTGTCGATGGCGAAGGCGCCAACAGCACGCTGGCCGCCGTCGCTCCCAATGCGCTCTACAACGGGTTCAACTACCGCTCCAACAGTGTCTCGTCCAGCTATCACGCCCTTGTGCTGCAGGCCCAGAAGCGCATGAGCCACGGCCTCCAGTTCGATACCGGCTACACCTACTCGAAACTGCTCGACGTCAACTCGGAACTGTTTGCCGGTTGCTCCACCATCGGCGCACAAAGCGCCCCCTACTACTACACCTCGAACGCCCGGCCCCACCTGGACTATGGCCGCGCCTCATTCGATCACCGCGGTTCTTTCAAGTTCAGCGTGGTCTACCAGGAGCCATTCTTCAAGTCCGAAAAGGGATTCCTCGGCCATACCCTGGGCGGATGGAATCTGGGGAGCCTGTTCCAGCTCTACAGCGGCCATCCGGTCGAGGTGTGGGACGGGCGCACGCGTAACCGCGCCCGCGACGTGAACGGCAACGTGGTGAACGATGCCAACGGGATCCCCATCAATCTCGGCGGCGACTACAACCTCGACGGTACTTCCAACGATCGGCCTGTGTTCGTCGGCGCAAGCAAGAACTCGGTTTACAGTCACGCGACTCCGGCCAATGGAATATTCAAGGACAACAACATCATTGGATGTGGTGCCGCGTGGGTTCCGGGGACGGTTTCCCCTGGCACCGATCCGAACCAGTATCAGGGGAGCGGGTCGATTGCGGGCTGCAACGCCCGGTTTGGCGCGACGACGCCCAACGCCCTGTTCCAGACTCCGCCCTATCCGACATCGGGACCAACGTACGAGCGGTTCGGCACTCTCGGCCGCGACGTCTTCACCGGTCCAAACGATGCGCAGCTTGACCTGAGCCTGGGCAAAACGTTCAAGATCACCGAACGGACCTCGATGGATATCCGCGCCCAGGCGCAGAACGTAGCCAATCACCCCAACTTCGACGCCGTCACCGGCAACCTCGCCAGCGGCAACTTCGGAAAAGCTCAGCAACTGGTACCCTTCGGGCTGGGCGAGCCCAAGTCCCGAGTGATGTCGGTGGGAGCACGAATCGCTTTCTAATCATCAACGGCCAGTGACTCAACTGCGAAGCCCCGGGTTCGGCAACGAACCCGGGGCTTCGGTTCTTTGCGCGGATGCCGGGGGCGTTCGAGGGAGCCTGGCCGCGGGACTCCGACTCGGCCGAAGGTTCTGTTTGGGCTTTGTCAGCACCTTGTAAAAGCTTTGTAAATCCCTCTACTTTTGATATTTAGCGAGTACCATCCTTGTAAAGCTTCTCCCCCGCAGATACCATGGCACTATCTTCCCCAAGCTGCATTCAGAACTTGATCCAGGATTTTCCGTGAAAAAACGCTCCCTATCCTTTCTTTGGGATTCGGGCTCGTTGTGAGCCCGGCGACTGAAGTTTGCCTTGATTTGCAGCAACGTTGGAAGCCTTATTTCGGTAGATCATATGGCAGACGCCATGCGAAACCGGGAGGTGCTCGCAATGTCACTTTTAAATGTCTTATTTAAGGGCCGGATAGGCCGGCTGGCGGTGTTGTCGGCCGCAATGCTGATTTGTGTTGCATCTCTCCGTGCGCAGGAGGGCCAGAAACCGGTCGAGGGCGCGACCCTCGAGCTGCTGCTGAAGCGGATCGATCAGCTGGAAGCCAGAGTGAAGCAGCTGGAAGGAGAAAAGCAACCAGGGTTGGCGGTTGAGCCTGTCCCGGCGAGAACGACGCTCCCTGCACCGCTGGCGGGAATGGACGGATCCCCCACGGCAAGTTGCACACCGCAGGCCGGCGCCGCGATGGCGTCGGCGACAGCAGGCGATCCAACGGCGCGCGCAGCAGCCTTGCAAAACGCGGTGGCGCAGTCCAATTCGTCTTCGAGCGATCCGGAGCAGTCGCAATCCGACAACGTGATGATGGAGCGAATGGACGTGAGCAGGACCCTGCTGCGGATTCGCGGATTCGGGGACATTTCCTTACATGGCGATACGCAGAAGGGCGACAACACGTCGTTCTCGCTGGGACAACTCGATCTGTTTGTGACGTCGGACGTATCAGACAAATTCAAGTTTCTGAGCGAAATTGTGTTTGAAGCGGGGCCGACGGACATCTACGGGAAAGTGATCGGCGAGCCAAACAGTTTCGGAGTCGATATCGAGCGCTACCTTCTGCAGTATTCCCACAACGACTATTTCAATATTTCGGCGGGTCGAGGACACACGGCCATCGGCTATTACAACACCGCGTATCACCACAGCTCATGGCTGCAGACCACGACCGGCCGCCCGCTTATGTTTGACTTTGAAGATCATGGCGGCCCTCTGCCCATTCACATGGTGGGAGTTTCGGCCTCAGGGCAGGTGCCGTCCGGTTCGCTGGGATTGCACTACGTAGCGGAAGTCGGCAACGGCCGCGCCTCCAGGCAGCCGCTCAACCAGGAGCCGGTCGAAAACGAGGAAGACGACCAGAATCACAAGGACTATAACCTGGCGCTCTTCGCGCGGCCCGAAGCGATCCATGGGCTGCAAGCGGGGTTCTCAATCTATCGCGGCCTTATGACTCCGATCAATCAGCCCAAGATCAACGAGAGCATCCTTGCCGCCCATGCCGTGCTGGTGCGTCCGAAGTACGAATGGCTCAACGAAGCCATCCTCGATCGCCACGTTCTCCAGGGGATGTCGACGAGCTTCAACACCCCCATGTTCTATAGCCAGGTATCGAAGCAATTCGGCTCCTATCGGCCCTACCTTCGCTATCAGTACATCAATGCTTCCAATCGGGAGCCGGTGATCTACGATTTGGCGCTGCGCCATGGCCCGTCCGCCGGCCTTCGCTTCGATGCGAGCGAATCGGTGGCGTTGAAATTTCAGTATGACTACACTTTCTTGCGCAACCAGCCGGGGGTTAACCAGCTGGCCCTGCAAATGGGTTTCACCTTCTGATTGAATATGCTTCGCATGCGCCAACTAGCCACACTCTTGATCGCCGTGTTGTTGATCGCCTGGCCCGAGGTGGACGGGGTGCGCGTGCTTGCCGCGCCGGAAACGGGAGCGTCGACGGAGCCATTGGTGATCGTGGTGAACCGGTCGAATCCGATTGACGGCCTGACTTCAGCGGAATTGCGGAAGATTTTTCTGGGCAACCGGAGCCACTGGGCCAATGGACGGCGAATCACGCTGGTGATGCGCGAGCCAGGCGAGCCGGAGCGCAACACGATCCTTCGCGATGTCTGCGGGTTGACGGAGGATCAGCTGAAGAACCATTTTCTGCACGGGCTGTTCACGGGTGAAATTCTGGTTTCTCCCAAGATCCTGGCGTCGCCGACGGGGGTGCGCAAATTCATTTTCAATGTACCGGGAGCGATCGGCTACCTGCGCATCGGCGACCTTGACCCTACTGTGAAAGTGGTGCGGATCGACGAGCTTCTTCCAGAAGACAAGGGCTACAGGCTCCGGGTACAAACCGAGGCGGTGAGCGGGAATTGAAGAATACGCTCAAAGTCGAAGCGTCTCAGCGGCGGGCATTCCACCCGATGTCGATGGTGGACCGCCTGTTGATTGACGCTACCCGCCACAACGCCCTGGTGCTGCTCTTTTTTATTTGCTGCGGGATTGCGGTGGTGGGCGCGTTCATCATCCGCGATCTGCGTGCGGCGAATGCGGAAGCGCAGGAGATCTACACCGGCGCGGTGCACGGCCTGCAGAGAATCGGCGAGCTGCAATACGATGCGCAGGAGACGCGGCGGGCGACGCTCTACGCACTGACTACCACCAACAGCAATCTGCAGGTGGAGTACGCGGATCAATCGCGCGACGCCGATCGGCGGGTGACGGACGGAATCGCGGAGTACCGAAACGAGGCGGCGTCCGCGGAAGTCTTGAATCTGGCCGACCGCCTGAATCACGACTGGATTACCTACCTGGGCGTTCGCGACGAAGTGCTGGCTTCGATCCTCGAAGGGAGCACACAGGAAGCTGTGAGTCTCGATCTCCAGGGAGGCGTGCCGGCGTTCGAGCGAGTACGCAGCGATCTCAATGAAGTGAAGCGGCTCTACGGGGAAGATGCGTCGCGGCGCGAAGACGACCTGGCGCTTGCCTCGCGACGTTCGTCCTACAAGCTGGTGGGGATCTTCAGCTTCACGTTTCTTCTTTCGAGCGCCGCCGGCTGGGCGATCCAGCGAAGCCGGATGTTGAGCAGAATGCAGCTGGCGCATCTGCAGATGGAGTTTGTGGCCTCGGTGTCGCACGAACTGCGCACGCCGCTGGCGGTGATCCGGTCGGCGGCCGACAACCTCGCCGACGGCCTGATTCGCGACCGGGATGCGATGCGCAAGTACGGCGCGATTCTTCAACATCAGAGCCGCAGCATGAGCGACCTGGTGGACCAGATCCTGCTGTTTGCTTCCACGGAAGACCGCACCAACCGCTACGTGCTCGCGCCCGTGCCGGTGGAGAAGATCATCGATTCGGCGGTTGCCGATACCGAGAGCGTGGTGAAGGGCGCGGGGTTCACGCTAGTTGTTGAAGTTGAAAAGGACCTGCCGTACGTGATGGGCGATTTGGGCGGCATCCGGCAGTGCCTGCAGAACCTGATAGGAAACGCGGTGAAATACGGCGGCAGCGACCGGCGGATCACGCTTTGGGCCGGCCGATACTCTGCAAGCCAGGGTTCTCATGGCGAGCTTCGCATCTCGATTGCCGACCAGGGAATTGGAATAGACTCATCGGAAATCGGTTATATCTTCGATCCGTTTTATCGGAGTCCCCGGGTCCAGGCGGCGCAGATTCACGGCACCGGCCTGGGCTTGCCCCTTGCTAAAAGGATCGCGGAATCCATGGGCGGCCGACTCACGGTCGCCAGCCAGCTGTCGGCAGGCAGCACATTCACTCTGCACCTTCAATTCGCAAAAGGAGAAGACATGGAGATGGCCGCGGCAGGCGCGCGGCAGTCTCGCTTGTCACGGACATGAACGAACACATTCTGATCGTCGAAGATGAGCAAGAGCTGTGCATGACCCTGGGGGACCGGCTGCGAAGCGAAGGATACTCGGTCGATTGCGCGTTTGACGGCAAGTCCGGTTTCGAGAAGATCCACCAGGCGCCGTTCGACCTGGTGATTCTCGATCTCATGCTGCCGATGAGGAGCGGTCTGGATTTGTGCGTGGATATCCGCCGTTCGGGTTTCGCGACACCGATCCTGATCCTGACCGCGCTGAGCCAGTCGTTGGAAAAAGTGGCGGGATTGAAGCTGGGCGCGGATGACTACGTGACCAAGCCATTCGACACGCTGGAACTGATGGCGCGGGTGGAAGCACTGCTGCGACGATCGCCTAGCCGGTCAGACAGTTTGAATGCCAATGTAACGGAGGTATACCGCCTGGGGCCGATTGTGCTGGACACGCGAAAGAGTCGGGTGACGCGCGACGGGGAGCCGGTGAACCTGACTTCGCGCGAGTTTCAGCTGTTCCGTTACCTGGTGGAGCATCGCGGGGTGACGGTGTCGCGCGAAGAGCTGCTGGAGCAGGTGTGGGGGCACATTCCCGGAACGTTAACGCGCACCGTGGACATGCATATCGCCAGCCTTCGCCAGAAGCTGGAAGTGCTGCCCAAGAAGCCGGAGATGATTATCACGGTTCCGTTGATGGGGTATAAGTTCCAGATTTAAGGGCGCATCAGAACGCATGGGGTGACCCTGAAGCAACCGGCGTTCCGAGCGGGCAGGCGGATTCACACCTGCATCACTTCCACTTCCTTGCGGCGCGACATCTCCTCCATCTTGCGGATCTCTTCGTCGGTCATCTTCTGCACTTCTTCCATAGCGCGCTTCTCTTCGTCCTCGCTGATCTTCTTTTCCTTGGCGAGCTTCTTGAGCGCGTCGTTGCCGTCGCGGCGGACGTTGCGGACCGCGGTGCGGTGCTCTTCGAGCACTTTATGGAGATGCTTTACGACGTCGCGGCGGCGCTCCTCGGTCATGGGCGGGACCGGGACGCGCAGGATCTTGCCGTCAGAAATCGGATTGAAGCCGAGGTCGGACGCCTGAATGGCCTTTTCCATCTCTTTGAGAACCGTCGGGTCCCAGGGCGCGATGAGAATGCTCTGCGGCTCGGGCGTGGACACCTGCGCCAGTTGGGTGATGGGGGTCGGCGTGCCGTAGTAGTCGACCTTCACCTGGTCGAGCATGTGGGCGCTGGCCCGGCCGGTGCGGGTGGAAGCAAGGCTGCCCTGAAACGTGGCGACGGCCTGGTCCATGCGCCGCCGGAGGTCGCCGTTCAATTCTTTCAAAGCCGGAATGCCGGCCATTATCGAGACTGCCATCGTGTCTTCCTCGCTGGAGAGCCAATTGCCAACGGCTATTCTACTAAACGCGGCAGGGGGCTCGAATCGGGCGGCAAAATTCTGTCAAATGTTGGTGGTCTGGTTTTTGTGGCGGCGGAGATACCAGCAGGGCGTGTGTCCTCCCTGGGGAAACAACGAGAGGGAACACGTCTCATCTTCGGAGCCGAGATAGTCGATTTCCTGCTTGTTGTTTTTAAGGGGCGCGGAGAGGAAGTGGCTCACCGTTACCTTTGCAGTGCGGGATCCGCGCAGATTGAAGAGCAGCCAATCTCCGGCATAAAGGGCGATGGCCGCCGCGAGCAGCGCGAGAGCAATCCGTTGCGCCCAGCGGCTCATGGCTGCCTGCGGTTGGCGGAGTCTCCGGGCGGGAGGGCCGCGGGTAGGGCAAGGGCAGTGCCGGTAAGGCGGCGGGCGCGCGCCGTGTCCAGGCAACGGGCGATCTGTTCGGCAGCGTCGCGATAGCTGAGTCCTTCGGCGCGAATGTTCGAAATGCAGTTGCGGTCCGCGTCGGTGCGGCCAGGGCGTGGATGCCACGTAATGTAGGCACCCAGCGAATCCGGCGAACTGAGGCCGGGACGCTCGCCGATGAGTACTACCGAGATCTCGGCGTGCAAGGTGGATCCAATTTCATCGCCGATGGCGACGCGTCCCTGTTCCACGATCGAGACGGGCGCGAGTTTCCAGTCCGGAAGTCGAGGAAGAAGTTCCGACAGCAGAGCAGGAACGTGGCGCTCGACGGCCAAGGCGGAAAGCCCATCGGCGACGATCAAAGCGAGATCGAACGATGCGGGATCGAGACGAGTAAGCGCCTGACTGCTGGCGTCGTCCAGTTTGCGGCCGAGGTCGGGACGCTGAAGATATGTGGCTCGATCGGGAGCGGCTGAGTGCAAACGGATCGCGGCCAGAGGGTGTGCGGGGTTGGAGATGCGGGTGATGGCCGATTGGAGCGCGGACGAGTCGATCTGCGCGTGCACGGCGTCGCGGGCCTGCGCATGGCAGAGTTGGAAATCGAGCACGTCGCGGGTCTGCTGGCTGACGCCGGCGCGCCCCAGTCCGACGCGTGCCGGAGTAAACGTGCGCAAACGGGCGGCGACCGGGGGCGCCACTAAACCGGCAGAGTGGACGCGGTCGTTCATGCGGTGAGCAGCCGCTCCGGTTGGCCGGCTTCGAACTGCAAACGCTCGAAGGCCTCTCCGGCAAGCCAGGTTTCGAATTCCGGAGCGGGCCGGAGGCCGAGAACGCGGCGAAGATAGAGGGCGTCGTGGAAGCTGGTGCTCTGGTAATTGAGCATGACGTCGTCGGCGCCGGGCACGCCCATGATGTAATTCACCCCGGCGGCGCCGAGCAGCGTGAGCAGCGAGTCCATGTCGTCCTGGTCAGCCTCGGCGTGATTCGTATAACAAACGTCGCAACCCATAGGCAGGCCGAGCAGTTTGCCGCAGAAATGATCTTCGAGGCCCGCGCGCGTGATCTGCTTGCCGTCATACAAATACTCAGGGCCGATGAAGCCGACCACCGTGTTCACGAGCATGGGCCGGAAGTGACGCGCAACGGCGTAGGCGCGGGCTTCGAGCGTCTGCTGATCGACGCCGTAGTGCGCGTTGGCCGAGAGAGCCGAGCCCTGGCCGGTTTCGAAATACATGATGTTGCCGCCGGTGCTGCCGTCAGCGCATGTGGCGGCGCGACGGAGGGACAGGCCTGCTTCATGGGCTTCGTGAAGCAGGGCAAGGTTGACTCCGAAGCTGCGATTGGCGGCCTCAGTGCCGGCGATGGACTGAAAAATCAGGTCTACCGGCGCCCCCGCGTCGAGCGCCGCCATCTGCGTGGTGACGTGAGCCAGCACGCAACTCTGCACGGGAATCTGGTATCGCTGGCGCAGGTTATCGATGAGATTCAGCAGGCGGACCGTGGTCGAAACATCATCGCCGGCGGGGTTGATGCCGATGACGGCATCGCCGGAGCCGAGGAGCAAGCCGTCGAGGATCGACGCCGCAATTCCGATGGGATCGTCGGCAGGATGGTTGGGCTGAAGGCGCGCACTGAGCCTGCCGGGCAGTCCCACGGTGGTGCGAAAGCGGGTGATCACGCGGATCTTCGCCGCGGCGAGAATCAGGTCCTGGATGCGCATCAGCTTGCTGACGGCGGCGGCCATCTCTGGAGTGAGGCCGGGCCCCAGGGCGGCGATGCGATCGGCCGTGGCTTCGTCAGAGAGCAGCCAGTCGCGCAATTCGCCCACAGTGAAATTCGCGATGGGCGCAAACGCGTCCGCATCGTGCGAGTCGACGATCAGGCGCGTGACTTCGTCTTCCTCGTACGGGACCACGGGCTCCACGAGGAAATGGGCGAGGGGCAGGTCGGCCAACGCGAATTGGGCGGCGACCCGCTCGGCGGCGGATGGCGCTGCCACTCCGGCGAGCACATCTCCGCTGCGCAGAGGCGTTGCCTTGGCAAGCAGTTCCCGCAAGCCGTCGAACGAGTAGCGGACATTGCCGATGGTGTGGGCGAAAGCCATGCGATTCCGACTTCAGAATAGCCGTAATCATAGCGTATGGCGCGACGGGGTTTCGCCCTGAGACGCCGATTGGGGCGTCCGGGGGGCCGGTAGAATTGGATTGGCCATCCGACAGGCAGACGGGGAGAGCGCATTTGGGAGCAGTCAAAATTCCGGGCGATCTGAGTGCCGTTCTCGACGAGGCGTGGAAGTCGGCGCGAGCCATTCCCGGTTTTTTGGGGGAACACGAAGCACGGCTGCTTGGTATCGTTGCTGCCTGCGTGTCCCGGGGCGGCGCTATCGTGGAAATCGGCAGCTTCAAAGGGAAGTCCACGGTGATGCTGGCCAGAGTGGCAATGCACTATGGTCTGGGTCCGGTGGTGGCCATCGATCCGCACAATTTCAATAACGCGGAGCTTGGGGAGCATCGGACGATGCCGGGGGCGTCCTCGTACGAGGAGTTTCTCGGTCATCTCGGCGCGGCCGGAGTTGCGGGTGCCGTGGAGGTTCACCGCACGTATTCGAGCGAGGTCGCGACGGGATGGAATCGCCCCATCGGCTTTTTGTGGATCGACGGCGACCACAGTTATCGGGGAGCGAAGGCGGATTTCGACGGATTCATCCGGCATCTGCTTCCGGGCGGAGTGGTCGCGTTTCATGACGCGCTGCACGAGTTTGCCGGGCCCATTCGGGTTTTCGTCGAAGATGTGCTTCGGTCAGACCGGTTTGGAGCCGCGGGATTTGTGCAGTCGATTGCCTGGGCGCAATTCGCGCCTGACGATGGTGCGAGATTCCGTTTGCGCCGGGGGGCTCTCGAACGGAGGGCGGCGCCGCTGATCCCTGTGGTCAAGGACGAGCGGGAACTCGGTGGATTGCGCAAATTGCGCTTCAAGCTGCTGCGATCGCGGATTCCGCGCCATGCGGTGACGGCGCAGGAGTGGGTTGCGCTTTTGGATCCGGCGGCGGCGTTGCGACTGCCGTAGCGTAGGTTGGCGCTTCAGGGCGTAGCGAGTTCGCGTGTGAGAAATCCACACGTTGGCGATTGTGGTCTCCCACCCTCGCGCCAGGAAGAAGGCGCAAGGATGGGGCCCGGGGCTGGGGATTACGGGGCAGGGATTACGGGGCTTTGGAGTTTTGGCGGGCTAGTCTCTTAACGAGGCGGCGCGGGGGGAGACACCGCTTAATTCCGCAGCTCTTGCTTCGGCGTATGCGGCGGCGCCGAGTACCGCGGCGCGGCTTTCCAGAATCACGTGCACGGGCATGTTGATGAGCAGCTGGCTCAGGCGGCCCTTGTCGGTAAACGCCTTGAGGAAGGTTCCGTCTTTCAACTTTTCGAGGATGCGGGGGCCGATGCCGCCGCCGATATAAAGACCGCCGACCGACAGGACCTTGAGGGCCAGGTTGCCGGCTTCGGCGCCGTAGGCGGAAACGAGCATATCGAGGGTCTTCTCGCAGATCTCTGCCTTGGCGGAAAGACCTGTTTCGGTAATCACGGAGTTGGGGTCGTCGGCTTCGGCAATCTGTCCGGCCAGCCAGGCGGGCTCTTCCATCCCGCGAACGTCGCGGAGGAACTCGTAGATGTTGGTCATGCCCATGCCGCTGACCACGCGTTCCCAGCTGATGCGGCCGTTGTACTTTTGCTTGAGGAAGCGAAGCAGGTCGATTTCATCTTCGTTGCGCGGCGAATAGTCGGCGTGGCCGCCCTCGGACGGAAATGGAATGTGGTTGCGGCCGTTCCAGATGAGAAGACCTTCGCCCAGGCCGGTTCCGGCGGCGATGAGGGCGCGATTGCCGATCTGGCTGGTATCGCCTTCGCTGAGGGTATGGATCTGTTCGGAAGTAAGCTCGGCGATCCCGTAACCATTGGCCTCAAGATCGTTGATAAGGAATACGTGGGGAATTCCCAGGCTGAGTGTCAATTCCCGGCTGTCGAGGGTCCAGGGCAGGTTGGTGAGGCGAAGGCGGCCGTTGCGAACGGGGCCCGGTACGCCAAAACAGGCCGCGGTGGCCTGATCGGCGCCGAGAAACTCCTTGACGATTTCTTCCAGGCCGGAATAGTCCTTGGCGGGAAATCGCTCCTCCCGGGTGTATTTAAGATTTCCGTGGGTGAAATCATAAAGCGCCAGGTGAACCTTGGTGCCGCCTACATCGCCGGCCAGAATCATCTTTCTCTCTCCAAAACCCCGCAGCCCTCCCCATTGGTAGGGGGCAGAAGCGCAGCAGCAGCCTTATCCAAAAACAGAGTGAGTATACCGCTTGAGGGC
Organism: uncultured Acidobacteriota bacterium; assembly: GCA_963730805.1. Lineage (GTDB taxonomy): Bacteria > Acidobacteriota > Terriglobia > Terriglobales > Acidobacteriaceae > Telmatobacter. The sequence goes on from CAVSTL010000012.1 coordinate 204,755, forward strand.
CAGATGAGCTGGCTGGGCAGGCGTTCGGGATCGCGGGGTCCCATGAAAACTTCGTGAATCGGAGAGGCTTTGTCGGCGCCTGCAATCAGGAAGAAAACCGACCGCGCATGGTTGATGACCGGCCAGGTGAGGGTAATTCGCCAGGTATTCATCTGAGGCACCTGGTTGGCTGTCACGAGGCGGGCCATTTCGTGGATCGCGGCAGTGTGGGGAAAGAGGGACGCGGTATGGCCGTCGTCGCCCATGCCCAGCGAAATGAGGTCGAAGCGCGGGGTTTCGGCGCCCTCCAGGCGAAAGGTGTTGCGGAGCTCCGATTCGTAGCGGGCGGCGGCGACTTCGGGCTCGAGTTCGCCCTCCATGCGATGGATCTGCTGGGGATGGAGGGGGACGTGGTCGAGGAGGGCCTCCCTGGTCATGAGGAAGTTGCTATCGGAGTGATCGGGGGGGACGGTCCGTTCATCGACCCAGAAGAGCTCGAGGTCTTCCCACGGCATGCGGCTGCGGAAAGGCTCACTGGGATCCGCGAGGAGCTGGAACGCCGCCTTGGGCGTGGAGCCCCCGCTGACGGCAATGCGGGCCCGGCCATTGGCTTCGGCGGATTCTGAAACCATTTCCACCAGGTGGTGGGCCGCGCGACGGGCAAGGGCCGCAGGATCGGGCTCCACATAGTACTTGATCGTCAGCTTTCGGCGCATGGGGGATGCGTACCTCGTGTTACTAAGTTACACGTTGGACATGAGGGATGTGTTACCGATTGGGATGTGCCGCCCGCTCGGCCCATTCCGCCAGCTTCGGGAAATAAGGCATTCAGATTAGTACATAGATGCGAAATCCACGAGGGACGAAATGCCGCTGCGAGCAATTGCAAGCGGGGCGAGGCTTCGTCCGCGATCTCAAGTTTCGCATCGAGTAAGAACCTGGATCAGTGGAATGGCTGATGAGTGAACTCGAAGCCGACCCGTATCGTGAATTCCTTGTGATGGAGCTGCGGCTTAATTTTTGCCGGTCTCGATGTTGCCTTCCTTGTCAATCACGTACATCTGCTTCGACGTGCCTACGAATTCTGGCATGGAGGGCTTGCGATTCAGGACATAAAAAACGTCGGTGTCTTCGGGAACATCAGAGATCGCGTGGGTATGGTATCCGCCGACCTGCCGGTCGCCGATCTTCATATCCTGAACGGCGTTGTGCAGCTTGCGCTTTTCGAGAATGTTCTTGCCGTCGGCGGAGATGGTGTAACGCATGTCGCCGCCGATGGGCCAGGTATTCTCCGTGGTCTGGCCCGGATAAAGGTAGACGAAGAATTGATTGCCAGGGGCGGGAAGAATGGCGGTGTTGTAGGGGCGGTTCGGTTTGGGAAAATCAGCGATGGCAAGTTCCAGAGCGCGCTCTTTCGATACCAGGCCCACTTCCAGCGGGACCGGCTCGGGCAGTTTGAGAGCTGAGAATTTTCCGTCCTTTTCGCGAGCTTCGTAAATTGCGAGGAGTTGATCGTGACCCGGGTTCCACCGGGGGAATATCACTACCCAGCCGGAGGGGGTTTTGTTGCAGATGTAGTGGGCCAGTCCTTTGGTGTCGGGCTTGAGAGCGAAAATGGCGTCGGTTCCATGCCAGGCGGCCTGGTCGTAAGAGAACAGGGCGCGGCCGCGCGCAGTGATGGCGGCGAAGTCGGAACTGGGGTCGGCGGCCTTCTCCTGGGCCAGGGCACTTGCCTGCACACCGAGGAAGGCCAATAAAAGAATCCACGCTGTTTTCACGCTTGTTCTCCGCGGGTTGATGAGAGGATTCTATGGCTCGGATGCGGAGTCGACGTGTGATCCGGCTCACTTGTCAAAGGGGGGAGATTCCAGGATGGACGTTTTACTCAAGATTGAAATCCGAATCCGGTTGACCTGGCAATGAAAACAGGTCGAATTGGGTCCGAGGCCTTTCACCCTTTCGCGGAACAACGCGTCAGGATGGGGCATCGTGCGTGGGGTGGTCAGCGACCGAGGTAGACGCGGTATTGCTGCTCAAGGATACCGGCGGCGCGGGCCAGGGCGAGTTTGGAGAGGTTGTACTGGTAGAGGCTTTCGACCAGGTTGCTCTGCGCGGAGGCGAGGGTAGCCTGCGCGGTGACCAGGGGCAGGTTGTCATCCACCCCGGCGTTCACTCGATCGGTTTCGTCGCTGAGGGCGCGAGTGGCCAATTCGACGTTGGAACGGGCGACTTCGACGAGTTTCGAGCTGGCGTCCACATCGAGGAGGGCAGAACGCACCTGCTGATCGATCTTGCCGCGAAGGTCCTCAAGCTGCGAATTCACGGAGTCGAACTGGGCCTGGGAAGCCTGCTCGTCTCCGCGCAGGCGGGCTTCGCGAAATAGCGGGACGCTCAGCGTGCCGACCGCGGAGAAGGTGCCGTGAGAACCCACTCCGCCGACCTGAGTCACACCATAATTGCCGCTGAAACTGAGGGTAGGGAACCGCTGGCTGCGGTAGGCGGAGTGAATGGCCTTGAACTCGACGAGCTGGTTCTGCAGGTTCTGGTAGTCCTGGCGGCTTTTGTAGGCCGTGGCGCGGACTTCTTCAGGAGTTTGCGCGGCCAGTTCGCCGTAGGGTGCGCGATCGCTGAGGACGAGATTCTGGCCAGGATCCAGGCCGATTTCGCGCTTGAGCAGGATCAGGTCCTTGTCGAGAGTATTCTGGGCGGAGATGAGGACCTGTTGCTGCGACTGAAGCTGCACGCGGGCGCGCAATTCGTCGAGGTTGGACGCGGTGCCGGCTTCGTGCTCGGCGCGTGCCTGGTTGAACAGAACCTGGTCAGCCTGCTCGAGGGCCTTGGCGTTGTCGACCTCGCTGGCCGCGGCAATGGCATGGAGGTAGGCGGTCGCTACCTGCTGGACGACTTCGCCACGCGCACGGGTCGTGACAAAGTGGGCGGCACGGGTGGCGGCGCCCGCCGCGCGCCAGCCGGCGATCACCGGGCCGGAAAACAGAATCTGGTTGAAATGGAGCTGGCCCTGGGTGACTGTGGCCCGCGTGATGGGCGAAAAACCTCCCGGAATTCCCCCCGGAAAGTGCTTGGCGAACTGGGCCAGGACGCCCGGTCCGAAGCCCTGGGCGGCAAGGTTGTATTGATGGAAGCCGGATTCGCCCGAGACCGTGACGGTGGGCAGGAATTCCTGAAGGGCCTGCAGTTTTTGGCCGTGGATGGAAAGCTCGGCGTACTCCGCCTGCTTGAGACCCAGGTTGTTGTCGAGGCCGCGGTGGATAGCATCGTCGAGCGAAAGCTGAATGACCTCGCTGGTGGCTGGATGCGAAGTGATGCTGCCGTAGAAGGGATTCGAAGCGGAGGAAGGATTGGGCGCCTGCCCGCCGGCGGCGAGGGCGCAAAAAAGCGCGGCAACAACGAGCATCCCTGCCCGTCGAAGGCGAGGCTCTGGCATTCGAGTCACTGACATCATTTTCTCAGATGACCGTGGGGCGGCCGGAGATTCTCCGAGTGGCCGCTTCAGCATTCCCAAAATCGACAGGGAACCCAACCGCGCCCGGGGGTTCAAAGACGCTCACTGCACTCGCTGTGCGGCAAGCATCTGCTGAAAGGCCGGCACATCGCGCAGGGCCGCGAATTCCTGGTCAAGCGCGATTTTTTTGGGGGTGACAAAGCCCTCGTTGATGGCCATGCGCAGATACTCGATGGCGCGGTCGGTCTGGCCGGCGCGAACGCAGCCTTTGGCCATGTAGTAGTTCATGGCTCCGCGATCCTGGACCGATGCCGGATTTTCGACGCGTACCGTGTTTGAGGAGCGCTGGAAGATATCGGGATCACCCGCCAGCGCCAACTGATACTCCTGCCAGCCCTTTTTGTACCGGTGCTCGGCGAGCAGGGCCGTGCCCAGGTTCTTATGGACGAGCGCCGACTTGGGATCGAGCTTGAGCGCCCTGCGATACGCCTTCTCCGCCTTGGAATACTGTTTCAAAGAAACGTAAACGGTTCCCAGGTTGTTCATCACGATGGCATTCTTGGGCTCGAGCTTGAGCGCCTGCAGGTAGCACCGTGCGGCGTCGTCGAGATTGAACATCAGCTGATAGGCGACGCCCATCTTGTTCCACACCCCGGACGAGTTGCTCGGAGACAACTTGTATTTCTCAATCGCGGCCTGGTAGCGCTGATGAGCCATCAGGGAATCGGCGATCTGCTCGGGGGTGGCGTTACTTTGCGGATTCGCGGGGGTCAGGGCCACGGCCGGGCTGGCCGGTGGGGTCTGATTCGAAGCCGACGCGGCTTCGCGGGGATTCTGAGCGGCGGCTGCCGCTGTGACTGCCAGAAAGAGAGCGGTGACCACCAGCGCCGCTAAGCTCCGCTGCTTGTGGTCTTTATTCATGACTTCCTCCTCGAAAGAAGGAACGCATCAACGATGCATGTTACGATGCACGCGTCGCCAGGTTCGCAAAGCCATCAGACATCAAATGAGACTCCAATTGTGTGATATTCGTCAACCTATGTGTCCGTGCGGCATCCAAAGGGTCTGAGCCGGTCCATCCCGGTCTGAACCGGACACGTTCCCCAGCCTTACTGTGTTCGGTTTCCAGAGAATTTCAGAAGAGCCAGGTCGAACAGTCTGACCGGAAAGCGGAAACGCGATGAACACGACTCCTGTTGTTGCCGAATCCACACATAACAAAACCCTTATCGACCGGTTCCGGTCTACGCGCCGCCGCACCATCGCCCTTTGCGAGCCGCTGACGCCAGAAGACATGATGGTGCAATCGTGTCCGGAAGCCTCCCCGGTGAAGTGGCACCTCGCCCACACGTCGTGGTTCTTCGAGTCGTTCATCCTGCGCGAGTATGTCCGCGGGTACCGCACCTTCAACAACGATTTCACCTGGCTGTTCAACAGCTACTACCAGAGTTTCTCGGCATTCCCTGAAAAGCGGCTGCGGTCGTCGTTTTCTCGTCCTCCGATCGATGAGATTCTGCGCTACCGCGCCCATGTGGACGAAGCCATCGAACGCCTGCTGGAGCGAGACGCCGATCCTGAAGCGCTGAAGCGCATCGAACTCGGGGTCAACCACGAAGAGCAGCACCAGGAGTTGCTTCTTACGGATATTCTGCACGCATTCTTCACCAATCCCCTGCGGCCCGTGTATGCGGCGGAGACGACACCTCCCAAGTCTCAAAAGCGAGACCCAGGGCGGGCTCTGGGGCATTCAAGTTCCAAATTTTTGCGCTTCGAGGGAGGCGTGAAAGAAACGGGCCACCCTGGCGACGGTTTCTGCTTTGACAACGAGCTGCCCCGCCACAAGGTATGGCTGGAGCCATACTCGCTCGCCGACCGGCTGGTCACTTGCGGAGAATATGCCGAGTTCATGGCCGACGGCGGATACCGGCGCTCCGAGTTCTGGCTGTCGGAAGGGTGGATGGCCGTCAACAACAACGGGTGGCGCGCGCCGCTTTACTGGAGCAGCGAGAGCGGGGACTGGAGCCTGTTTACCTTGCGCGGCGAACAGCCTCTGGCGCGCATGCAAAACGCGCCGGTGAGCCACGTGAGCTACTACGAGGCGGATGCGTATGCGCGCTGGGCGGGCCGCCGCCTGGCCACAGAAGCGGAATGGGAATCCGCCGCGGAAGGACACGTGGTGGTCGGCAATCTGCTCGACAGCGGACTACTGATGCCGGCGCCGGCAGGTGAATCGGCCGGCAAGCAAGCTTCGGGAGGAAACGGATCGGGTGCCGCGCCGGCGGCTGCATGTCCTTCGCAACTTTTCGGCGATTGCTGGGAGTGGAACACGAGCGCCTATCTTGGCTATCCCGGCTTTCGTCCCTTGCCCGGATCGCTCGGCGAATATAACGGAAAATTCATGAGCGGCCAATTTGTTCTACGCGGAGGATCGTGCGTTACCCCCGCCGCCCACATTCGTGCTTCTTACCGAAATTTTTTCTCCGCTGAAACACGCTGGCAATTCTCTGGGATTCGACTCGCAAGTTAGTAACTTCGGCCTAGTGAGGAGCATCCAACTGACCGCATGACCACGATCGGTCTTCCCCGTCCCGGAACTCAAATTTCAGAGCAGATGGCTTCGGCCGTCAGCGAGGGGCTGATGTCGAGCCCCAAATGGCTTCCTTCCTGGCTGTTTTACGATGCAGCCGGTTCGCAGCTGTTCAACCAGATTACGGAACTGCCCGAATACTACCTGACGCGTGCCGAGCGCTCGATTTTTGCAGCGCACGCCGATGAGATCATCGGCCTTGCCGCCGAAGGCGACGCGCTGCGCATCGTGGAACTGGGCGCCGGCTCGGCCGACAAAACCCGGCTGCTGTTGACCGCCGCGGTCGATCGACAGGACACGGTGGTCTACGAGCCTGTGGACGTTTCGGCGAGTGCCCTGGAAGAGGCGCACGAACGCATCGAGCGGGAGATTCCAGGTGTGGTGGTGTGTCCGCGCGTCGAGGATTACACCCGCGGTCTTGAACTCGATGCCGCCAGTTTCGGCGAGCGCCGCATGGTTCTTTACATCGGATCGAGCATCGGGAACTTTGAGCCTGAAGAGGCGGCTCGCCTGATCGGCTGTGTGCGCGCCGCATTGGCGCCGGGGGATTCGATACTGCTGGGCGTAGACCTGGTGAAAGACAAATCCACGCTGATCGCCGCATACGACGATGCCGCCGGGGTGACTGCGGAATTCAATTTGAATCTGCTGACGCGGCTCAACCGTGAGTTAGGCGCCGGCTTTGACTGCGAGGCGTTTGCTCACCGCGCCGTGTGGAACGCGAGGCATTCGCGGATGGAGATGCACCTGGTGAGCCGCCGGCGCCAGACGGTGAATATATCGTCACTTGATTTGAAGATTGATTTTGCGCTGGGCGAGACCATCCACACGGAGAACAGTTACAAATACCGGCCGGGTCAGGCAGAGGCGCTACTGAGGACGACTGGTTTTACCCACGTGGAAACATGGACGGATGAACAGGCACGGTTCGCGGTGTGCCTGGCACGAGCGAAAGATCAGTAAACTAAAAGCCCTTGCGACAGGAAATAATCGCAAGGGCAGGGTCCGGAGCGTTTTGTCTTTTTAAGCGCCGCATTCGCGGTATGGCGAGTTCGCAAGTTGACTACTTTGGCGCTTCGATTCGCACCAGCAGGATGTCGTGACTGGCGATCTCGATCGGCATGTTATCCGACAGCGCAACGTCCTTGCCGGTCCAGAGGTCTTTGCCGGTTTGCGCGCTGCTCAGGCCGAGTTTCGCCAGGCTCAGGTGGAAGGGGTGCGTGGAATAGCGGTCGCTCCCGGCATTGAGCACCGCGATCGCTTTTGCTCCTCCGGACAGGTCGCGCTCCCATACATCGACCTCGCCCTCGCTGTAGACGCGGCGGCCCTGCTTGCCCAGCTTGTCCTGGTCGATGGCGATCACGTCCTTGTTGGTTAGAATCGCCTTCACTTCCGGAGTCATGTTGGGTAGATCGTTGCCGGCCAGAAGGGGCGCGGCCAGCATGGCCCACATCGAAAAGTGGGAGCGATTCTCGCGGACATTCAGCTTGCCGTTGCCCACCTCGAGCATGTCAGGGTCGTTCCAGTGGCCGGGCCCGGCGTAACTCTCGAGGCCCTCCTGCTCACTGAGGATCGTGTACATGCTGTCCCATGTAGGGCGAATGTCGCCGGTGGTGCGCCACAGGTTGCCGCCCAGCGCCGGCGCCCACTCCCACACCGCGTCCCATCCGTATTGGCAGAGCGAAAAGACAATCGGCCGGCCTGTGGCCTTGAGCGCTTTCCCCATCTTCTCGTAGGCCGCGTGCATCAGTTTCATCTGCGCGACTTTGTCGTCCGGGGCTTGCTTCGCCATTACATCCTGGCGGAAACTGCACAAATCGTACTTCAGGTAATCGATGCCCCAGTCGGCATACATTTTTGCGTCCTGCTCCTCGTGCCCCAGCGAGGCGGGGTACTTGGCGCAGGTTAACTCGCCAGGTCCCGAATAGATGCCAAGCTTCAGCCCCTTGGAATGCACGTAGTCGGCGAGCGCTTTCATGTCGGGGAATTTTTCATTGGTGTGAAGCAGGCCGGTCTCGTCGCGCTTGCCTTCCCATGTGTCGTCGATGTTCACGTAGATGTAGCCGGCGTCTTTCATGCCTGTGGCTACGATCTGATCGGCGGCGGCGCGCACGCCCTTGTCGTCCACCTTGCTGGCGAAGTAGTTCCAACTGTTCCAGCCCATGGGCGGCGTTTGCGCCACTTCCTGGGCACGGGCGATTGCGGCGAAAGAAAGAACAGCAACAACGGCAAGCGGCACAACCAGAAATTTGCGCATGGGAACCTCGTGGAAACGATTACAGCGGTCCATGATATCGCTGCTGTCCCGCATCCCGCAATCGTGCGAGGTTCCGCGAATCAGGCGCCGACCCAGCGCCCCTTATAATCCGGGCACGGATTGAAATGATTTAACGGTCCATGAATTGCAATTCACGGAGGTTCGTTTTCGTGCCCAGAAACGTTGCGTGTTTCGGTTTTCTACTGTTGGCTTCGTGTCTCCGGGTTTCGGTTGCGCAGAGCAGCGCAGCGGCGGGCCGCGAGCCCATCCGGCCGCTCGCCAAAGAATTCGACGCTCTGTTCAACCGGCACGAGTACAGCGCCAAATCGGTCAAATTTGCGTGGCAGAAGAACGGCGAGATTTATACGATTCTCGAACCATCGACGAAGGGTCACGGAACAGACATCGTCGGCTACGACACGGCGTCGGGCAAGCGCACAGTGCTGGTCTCCGCTACGCAACTTACGCCACCCGGGGATGCGGGCAAGACGGCCGGCCCGCTGGGAATTGACGAGTACGCGTGGTCGGACGACCAGAAGAAGCTGTTGATCTTCACCAATACCAAAAAGGTATGGCGTGAAAACACGCGCGGTGACTACTGGGTGTTCGACGAGTCCACCGGAAAGCTGAGCAAGCTGGGAGGCGAAGCGCCCGAATCGACGCTGATGTTCGCCACGTTCTCGCCCGATAGCACGCGCGTGGCGTACGTGCGCGCCAACAATCTCTACGTGGAAGACCTGACGAGTTCGAGGATTACGCAGCTCACCAGCGATGGCTCCGCCGACATCATCAACGGCACGTCCGATTGGGTGTCGGAAGAGGAACTCAGGCTGCGCGACTGTTTTCGCTGGAGCCCCGACAGCCAGTCGATCGCCTACTGGCAGTTCGATCAATCCGGCGTGGGCGAATATACGCTGATTAACGACACAGCCGCCGAATATCCGCAGCTGATGAAATACAAGTATCCGCAGCCGGGCACGACCAACTCCGCCGTGCGCGCGGGGATTGTCCCGGCTGGGGGCGGAGCGACGCGGTGGATTCATCTGGATGGAGACTCGCGCGAGCACTACATCGCCGAAATGGAATGGGCCGGGAATTCCAGCGAAGTGCTGCTCGAGTGCATCGACCGCATGCAGCAGGATGACAAGCTGATGCTCGCCAATGCGCAGACCGGCGAGTCGAAGGTGTTCTTTGAGGACACCGACAAGGCCTGGGTGGACCAGGTGCCCATCACCTGGATCAAAGCAGGCGGAAGCAAGGAGCCTGATTTGCTGTGGTTGAGCGAACGCGATGGCTGGCGCCATGCGTATCGCATCGATCGAGCTACAGGCCAGGCGCGATTGTTGTCGAGCTTCGAGGCGGACATCGAGTCCATTGAGGGGATGGACGTGGAGGGCGGGTGGCTTTATTTCCTCGCGTCTCCCGACGATCCGGTGCGGCAGTACCTCTATCGTGCGCGGCTCGATGGCCAGGGCACGCCCGAGCGTGTGACCCCGCGAGGCGGCTCGCGGATCGAACGGCTACGACGTGGCGCCCAGCGGGCGCTGGGCCTCGCACACGTTCTCGACATCCACCTGCCCGCCGCGCATTGAAATCGTGAGCCTGCCGGATCACAAGGCGGTTCGTACGCTCGAAGACAATCACGAACTGGCAAAGAAATCGAAGGCGATCCTGGGCAGCGAGCCGGAATTCTTCAAGGTGAAAGTCGCGGATGGAGTCCATCACCCCACGGACAAAGACCCGTCCGCGGGGACCCCGATCGAGCTCGACGGCTGGATGATCAAGCCGCCGGATTTCGATCCCGCAAAGAAGTATCCGGTACTGACGTATGTCTACGGCGAACCGGCCGGCGCGACTGTACGCGATGCGTGGGGAGGGCCGCGGGGCTTGTTCCACGGGCTCATCGCGCAGCAAGGCTATCTCGTGGTGAGCTTCGATAACCAGGGAACGCCGGCGCCGAAAGGCCGCGCGTGGAGGAAGTGCATCTATGGCGCAGTGGGAGTGCTGTCGGCGGCGCAGCAGGGGCAGGCCATACAACAACTGGCCCGCGAGCGCAGCTACATTGACACATCGCGCATGGCCATCTGGGGCTGGAGCGGCGGCGGCTCCAACACGCTCAATGCCATGTTCAGGGACGCAGGAGTGTACTCAACCGGGATCGCGGTTGCGCCGGTTGCCGATGAAAGCCACTACGACAGCATCTACCAGGAGCGCTACATGGGGCTGCCGGAGACCAACAAGCAGGGCTATCACGACGGCTCGCCCATCAACTTTGCGCAGAATCTGACCGGCCACCTGCTGGTGGTGCACGGCTCGGGCGACGACAACGTGCACTTCCAGGGAACCGAGCTACTGATCAACAAGCTGGTCGCGCTGGGAAAGCCGTTTGATTTTATGGCGTACCCCAACCGGACGCACTCGATTTCAGAGGGCGAAGGCACGTCGTTCCACGTCTACAGCCTGATCGCGCGGTATCTCGAGGAACATGTCGCGCCGGGAGGGGTCGCGCGGTAGTTGGTGCTCGGCGAATTACGGGATCCGGCTTCCCTGGGTTTCGATCCGCCGCACCCGTGGTCCAATGCGCGTAAAGACTTCCCAGGGAATGGTTCCGGCTGCGTCCGCGTGGTCAAAGGCGGTAATGGTTTCGCTTTCCTGTGTGCCGATGAGGACGACTTCGTCGCCAGGCTCCACGCCGGAGACTTCGGTTACGTCGAGGACCGACTGGTCCATGCTGATCCGTCCGACCAGGGGCGCGCGCTGGCCGCGGACCAGGAGGCTGAAGCGGTTGCCAAGGCGGCGGTCGAGGCCGTCGGCGTAACCGGCGGCTATGAGCGCCAGGCGCATAGGCTCGGTGGCGACGAAGGTGCCGTTGTAGCCGATTTCCGTGCCGGCCGGAACTTCGCGCAGGCTGACGACACGAGTCTTCCAGGCAAGAACGGGCTGGAGGTGGTGACGGGCGCCGCTGAGCGAGGCGGGTTCCTGATGCGAAGGGAAGGGTGGTTCAAAGCGAGGTGGGAGGCCGTAAAGAGCGAGGCCCGGACGCAGCATCAGTTTGAGATTCCACCGTTGAGCCAAGGCGACGATGGGATGAGCGTCGTTGCCAAGCAGGGCGGCCGAGGCGCCCACGCTGAGCCACTCCGGCGCGATCGCGGCGTCGCGAATGCAGGCCAGGGCCTGGTCGAGCCGGGTGAGCTGGCTGGCGGTGGCGAGGCCGTTGGTTTCGTCGGACGCGTAGAGGTGGGTGGTGACGGCTTCGATGCGCAGCCGCGAGTGCGGTCCGGGTCCGAAGCGCGACAGGATTTGCGGGACGTCGCCGGGAGCCACGCCCTGGCGGCTCATGCCGGTGTCGATTTCGAGGTGGACGGAAAGCGATCCCGGGGCGGAGTTGTGGGAGGCCGCTTCGATTTCGTCCAGTTGATCGTGCTCCCAGACGACGGCGGTGAGACCGTGCTCGATAAGGGCGGGTCCCTGACCGGGGAAGATGCCGCCCATGACCAGGATCCGCGCATGCGGGCAAAGCCGGCGGGCGGCTACGGCTTCCTCGACGCTCGTGACACCCAGCCAGCGTGCGCCGACACGGACCGCGGCGGGCGCACAGGCGGCGAGCGAATGGCCGTATGCGTCGGCCTTCACGATCGCCAGGAGTTCGGCGTTCGGATGGGCGAGGCTCGGGAAAAAGGCGAGGCTATCAAGAAACTGATAGTTATGGGCGAAGGCGCTGGTCGAAATTTCAACCCAGCAGGGGCGGGATGGCATTGCTTGATCCAAGCGCCATTTTATCGTGCGGGGCGTGATGGGCTTGCCTGGAGAAGGGCGAACGCGACAACGGTTTCGCCGGATGTGCCGATCTCAATCAGGAGTTCGGCTTCAAGCTGGTGGGGCACGGGCATTTCGCAGGCTGCGATTTCCTGTTCCTTCGCGCCGACAAAGCAGAGTTCGCAGCAGGCGAGGGCATTGGCTTCATCGACGCGAACGGGGGGGCCGAAAACGCGGCACGTCATGGGACGCCAGGCGTAGACGTCGCAGCGTCCGGTGGCGGGATCAAGGGCGGGGCAGGGAGCGTCGTTGGCAAATTCCTCGAATCGCTGCTGGTCTTCGGGGGAAGTGCCGAGGATGCCGGTGTGACGATCACCGGGAAACGCAGGGGCGTGCTCGTCGATCCAGGCTTGTGCGCGGCGGAGGACTTCGGAGGCAAGATCGGGCTGGGTGGTCTGAAGAAAGTCCATCCCCACGCGGAGGCGCTCGGTGTCGAGCGCGTTGATGGCGAAGGCGCCGTGACAGCACTGGGTGCAGCCGAGGCGGCAGGCGAGCCAGGAACCGGAGCGACGGGCGGCGTCGACTAGCGCGGTGTCCATGATCTGAACGAGTTCGGCGTCGCGGGGCGGGAGGGGCATGGCGTCGGTTCGATCGTGTCTCGGTGAAGGGTGAGGCACGGGCGTTCTTTCAGATTACGCAAGGCGTTCTTTCCAGACTACGCAAATTGTGCGGCGGCAGCATCGATACGAACCTGTTATAACGGGCGATGAGGCTGCCTTGCTTTATCTGGAGCACACGCCGGCACCGCCCCTGAGTCACTTTGTGCGAACGCTGTGGTATGCGCGAGTGCCCCAAGCCAATCACAGCCGGGAGCGGGTTCTGCCCACCGGAAATACGCAAGTGATTCTCAACCTTGCCCGGGATTACCTGCTCGACTGTCCAGAGGGAGAGCCGCAACGGCGTTCGCCCGGCGCGGCGGTGATGGGGGCGCGGTCGATTTACGAGATCGTGGATACCTCCGATATGGCCGACCTGATCGGCCTGGTTTTTGAGCCGGGCGGGTTGCCGGCGTTTGCCGCCGACAGGGCGGACCTGTTCAGCAATCGCGGTGTGGACCTGGAAGACGTTTGGGGCGCAGAGGTGCGGAGCCTTCGCGACCGACTGCGCGAGTTAGCCAGTCCCGAGGCGCGGTTGCGTTCCCTGGAACGGTTTCTGGCGGGAACGTTTCGCGCGCAAATCGAGCAGGCACGGCCGTTGCATCATTGCGCGGTGGATTATGCGCTGCGGCGGTTTGCGCATTTGCCATCGGTAATGACAGTGCGCGAGGTGGCGCTTGGCACGGGGTGGAGCGAGCGGCGGTTTTCGCAGGTGTTCCGCGAAGAGGTGGGGCTGTCGCCGAAGGTGTGGTGCCGGGTTCAACGCTTCCAGCGGGCGGTGGCGCAACTCCATGCGGGCGTGGATGTGGCGTGGTCGAAGCTGGCGCTGGATTGCGGCTTCTACGATCAATCGCATTTCGCCAACGAGTTCCGGGCATTTTCAGGGGTGGACGTGACGACCTATTCGGCACGGCGGACGCGGTGGGCGAATCATATCGCGGCTGGATCGGCGGAGTAGCTTCATCGTCACGTCAGCTTCGATCTCAGGTCTCAAAGTCGAGATGTCCACTTCATGGACGAAGACCTGTGCATGTGGAAACCGGGGATCTGGAGCACCCAGTCTTCTTCCGAAATCGAACGATGAGAAAATTGCCGATTTTTCCAAGAAGGCGGGTGGGTGGGCCTGTCATGCTCGACAGGTAATTGAGGAGGAGGTCCAATGCCCAATTCAACGATCATGCCCGCGATGCGCTACCGGAATGCCCCGGAGGCGATTGACTGGCTTTGCCAGGTGCTTGGTTTTGCACGCCACGCGGTGTATGCCAATCCTGATGGATCGATCGGTCACGCCGAACTCACGCTGGGCGGAGGCATGATCATGCTGGGGTCGGAGAAGAACGACGAGTACGGCCGCGGGTTCAAGTCGCCGGGGGAACTCGGCGCGGAGACGCGCAGCATTTACGTTGTCGTGGCCGATGCGGATGCAGCGTATGCGCGGGCACAGGCTGCGGGAGCAGTCGTGGTGCGGCCGCTGCAGGACACCAGTTACGGGAGCCGCGAATTCGCAATCAAGGATCCGGAAGGACACTCGTGGAGCGTGGGGACATATGATCCGTGGGCGGCGCTGAAGAGCTGAGCGATGCCACGCACCCAGGCGCGAGTTTCATTGCTGAAAGCCAGAAAAACGCCCGACAAAGTTTTACAAGCGAGAGAACCTGAAGCCGGTGTACCATTGCGTCCATGGCTGCCTTTCGCGTGGATATGCGCAAGTCCGATGAGGGTTACAGCGTTTCGGTCCCCGAGTTACCCGGCTGCTGGTCACAGGGGCCTACCGAAGCGGAAGCCCTGGCCAATATACAGATCGCGATTCAGGAATATGTAGACGCGGCGGAAGAGCTAGGGCGCTAAGAACGGCGGAATACCTTGAGGCTGATATGCACTTGACCTTGGAAGCTCTGCGTAAGTTCCCTTTGTTTCGAGTCCGTCCGGACAATGTTCCGGCAGTCGCAGGGATCGGCCATCGCAACACGGTTGCGGCCCTTCAAGATGCCGGGTTCTGGATTCTCCGCGAGGGCGTGCACGTGATCATGACCGATGGCCAGCGGATCCTCACCATTCCCTGCGACGACCCGGTGAACGCGCTCACGCTGGAAGGCATCGTGCGGGATGCAGGGCTGAGCATGGAGCAGTTTCGGCAGCTTCTGTAGCTTCCCACGGCGCGCTTTTCTAATTCCGTTCATTCAGTCCCAACAACATCCCTCAGCGGCTGAAGCCGCGTCAATGGCGGGCCGTTTTCGGCACGACTGAAGAGGCTGCGGAAAACCAGTGAACAGCGGGCGACGGGCGAAAGGAAACGTCCCTCGGGGGCTAAAGCCCCGTTCTGCTGAGGTTAATGTACGGGCTGAAGCCCGTACCCTCCATGCACGGAGTTTTCCCGCAGCCAGTGAAGTCGTGCCCTTTCAAAACGATTTTATGGAACACGCTCTATAAAATTCAGTCACAAATCGAAAATCTTGCCGGGGTTCATGCGGTTATCGGGGTCAAGGGTGCGCTTGAGAGCGCGCATGACGTCGAGGGCGTCGCCGTGTTCGGCTTCGAGATACTTCTTTTTGCCGAGGCCGACGCCGTGTTCGCCGGTGCAGGTGCCGCCCATGGATTGAGCGCGGCGTACGAGGCGGGAAGCAAAGGCTTCAACCTCGGGCAGTTGCTCCGGGGAGTACATGCATTGCACGTGAAAGTTGCCGTCGCCGACGTGGCCGACGATGGTGGCTGGAAATGCGGCCGCATCGATCTCGGCGCGGGTGGCGACGATGCATTCGGCAAGACGCGAAATCGGCACGCACACGTCGGTGGTGAGGGCTTCGGAGCCGGGGCGGAGGGCGCGGGCCGCGTAGTACACGTCGTGGCGGGCTTTCCAAAGGCGTTCACGACCGGCCGGGGTTGACTCCCAGGTGAATCCGAGGCCGCCGTGTTCCGCCGCAAGCTGCTCGGCGAGGCGCGCGGTCTCGGCCACGGTGGCCTCGCTGATGCCGTGGAATTCGAAAAGCAGGGTGGGGCGCACCGGCAGTTCCAGGCGCGAGTAGCGATTGATAGCGTCTACGAGGCGGTCGTCCATGAACTCGATGCGGGCGACGCCGAGGCTGAGCTGGATGACTTCGATGACGGTTTTCACGGCGCCGTCGATGGTGGCGAAGGCGCAGGTGGCGACGCCGAGGGCTTCGGGCAGACCGTGCAGGCGAAGTGTGACTTCGGTGATGACGCCCAGGGTTCCCTCGGCTCCGACGATGAGGCGGGTGAGATCATAGCCGGCGCTTGATTTGCGTGCGCGCGTGCCGGTGCGGACGACGCGGCCGTCGGCAAGAACCACGGTGAGTCCGAGCACGTTTTCGCGCATGGTGCCGTAGCGAACGGCGGTGGTTCCCGAGGCGCGGGTTGACGCCATGCCGCCGAGGGTTGCGTCGGCTCCGGGATCGATGAAAAAGGTAAGGCCGGTGTTGTCGAGTGCCTTGACAAGCTGCACGCGGCTGACGCCGGCCTCGACCGTAGCGTCCATGTCTTCAACGCTGACGCGCAGGATGCGATTCATCTGGCGCATGTCGATGCAGATTCCGCCGCGAATGGCGTGCACATGGCCTTCGAGGGAAGTGCCTGCGCCGAAGGGGACGATGGCGAGGTTGTGCCGTGCGCTCACACCGACAATGCGACCCACTTCGTCGGTGGATTGAGGGAAGCAGACGAGGTCGGGCAGGGCGGCCGGGAGTGAGCTTTCGTCGTGGCCGTGATGTTCGCGCGCGGCGAGAGCGGCGGTGACCCGGTCGGCAAGGAAAGCACGGAGGTCGGCGTGGGCGGATTCGATGTTGGAGACGGGTGTGGCTTGAGTTGGCATGCGGCGGCGCCTGTGATGGGAATGATACTCGGAGCGGATGGAGTTTTGCCTACCGATGGTGTTCCCATGCGGACATCCGGCCTGGTCTGGATGCGAGAGCGCCCATTCAATCCAGAGCTCCAGTCCTCAACCCTCTGGAAAGACAGGCGGTGCCCACGCACCAGGCTGGATTGGTGTGCGCTTGACAATGTCTTTGTCCTTATCGAGGAGCACGGGACTTCTGAGCAAGCTCAGCGTCTGGATTACGACCGCTATCGTCCGGGGGCCGGCATTGCGGCGCGCTTGGCGTGCGCCGGTTCGCCCGCTATCGCTTCGCGGATGTTGGCCAGCGGCGCGGTGGCGACGAACTCGATTCCGCCGCCGGCCGTCGTGCGGATTCCCAGTTCTTCCCACAGCTTCGGCAGGTCCACCGCGACAGGTTTGTCTTTCCACTCCGCATACATCGTGGTCAGAACCTGGGTCCCGGTGGCTTTGTCGCCCATGGCAAGCGCCTGCGGCAAAGGCCAGTCGTACTCGATGGTGCCGTCCTGACTCACGATCGCTCGCAAAGCGTCCTGCAGGCTTTTGCGATTCTTTGTTGCCTTCCGGATTTCGACGTCCGCCATCAGGCAGAACAGGGCACCGCCCCAATAGGTACGACCCCAGGTGTGGGTGTTGTTCAATCCCTGGTCGCCGGCTTGGGGTTCGCCCTTGGGCATGTCGTGCACCATGTCGCCCCACACCTTGTGCGCATCGAGTTCGCCAGTCATCACACGGGCGATGGGCTCGATATACGTCGCCTGGCCCTCTTCCATCCAATGCTGATCATCGTCGAGACAGGGAAATGCGAGATGCACCAGTTCGTGCGTCGTCATCCAGTCGTCGGCGAGATCGGCCGCGGTGGTGTGCTGGCCGATATTAATGCGCGTAAAGCCATCGAATCCGCCCTTGTTGGGCCACGTCGTGCCGTGGAAGACGCCGCTTTTGTCCGCCACGGGCACCACCAGCATGCGCGCGCGGCCCACCGGGAAGCGGCCATAGTACGCGACTATCGCGGACGCCGCCGTATGGATGTGCTCGAGGACGACCTCCGGCGGCAGATCCAACGGGCCTTTAGCCAGATCAACCTGCAGCACCGCGTTGCCGAAATGCATGGGGTGCGATGAAGCGATATCAACATTTGCCCACGGAGGACCGTGCTGCGGCCCATCCTGGGCGGGCGCGATCGCAAGCGTTGCGAACAAAACCGGAACGGCAAATCGAAGGAGCATGCGGCGCCTTTTGCGGGGGAAGTCCGCTTGGAGATGTCTATCTGACGGGTCCGGGCTTCCGATTGTTTCGAGTGCACGCTAAAGTCGCGGCGTTCAAAGTGACAAAGCGCCGGAATGTTCTGCTGAATGGACGCTCCGACGCGCGCGGACGGCGGCGGCCAGCTCAGCAAGCAGCGTGTGCGTCTCGGGCCAGTCGATGCAGGCGTCGGTGATGCTTTGCCCATAGACAAGTTCCTTGCCGGGAACCAGCTTCTGCGCACCTGCTACGAGATTGCTCTCGATCATCACGCCGATAATGTTGCGATTGCCCGCGGCGATCTGCGCGGCCACATCGCGGCACACCAGAGCCTGCCGGGTGTAGTCCTTGTTGCTGTTGGCGTGGCTGCAGTCGATCATGATGCGCGGAGGCAGGCCCGCCTTCTCCAGCCGTTCGGCGGTCTGGGCCACGCTGGCCGCATCGAAGTTAGTCATTTTGCTGCCGCCGCGCAGAATGATGTGGCAGTCGGCATTGCCTGACGTGACAAAGATGGCCGACTGCCCGTGATGGGTGTGGCCGAGAAACGTGTGCGAATGCGCCGCCGACAGAATGGCGTCGATGGCCACCTGCACGTCGCCAGAAGTCGCGTTCTTGAATCCCACCGGGCACGATACGCCGGAGACCAGCTGGCGATGCACCTGGCTCTCGGTGGTACGCGCGCCGATCGCGCCCCAGCTGGCCAGGCCGGCGATATATTGCGGCGAAATCATGTCGAGGAATTCGGTGCCAGCGGGGACTTCCATTTCCGCCAGGTCGAGCAAGAGATGCCGCGCCATGCGGAGCCCGTCGTTGATCTTGAACGACCCGTCCAGGAACGGATCGTTGATCAGGCCCTTCCACCCAAGGATGGTGCGCGGTTTCTCGAAGTAGACCCGCATCACGATGCGCAGGTCCGCGGAGAATTCCTCGATCGCGTTTTTGAGCAGATCAGCGTAGTCGCGCGCCGCGTTGGTGTCGTGAATGGAGCAGGGGCCTACCAGGACCAGCAGGCGCGTGTCGCGCTTGGCGAGGATGCGCGTGATCTCCAGGCGGGAGTTGAAGATGGTCGCGATAGCAGCTTCGGATGTGGGCCGCTCTTCCTCGAGAAACACGGGAGGCAGAACGACCTTGGTCCACTTGATGCGAAGATCTTCGGTGGGATGGGACATCGTCCTCTTCCTGATGATTTCAGCCCGGTACGCCCGGATGCAGTGGTAAGTCCTTATGAAAATGTACCAGCCGGAAGGTGCGTTGACGCCCGGCTCTGCCCGGTTGCGGCGATGCGGCCAAATCGTCAGTGCGAGTACCGCTGCTCGCCCGCCTCGATTGCCACCGCCAGGCGATTCTGCTCAGGCGGCAGGGGGCAGGTGGCGTAGGGCGTGTAAGCACACGGCGGATTGTAGAGTTCGTTGAAGTCGAGCGTCAGGGTGCCGGGTTTGTCCACGCCATCGCTGGGCAGGCCGGTGTGCAGGAAGCGCGCTGCCTCATAGGTCGTGGTTTTGCTGGTGGCATCGCGCAAAATGAAAAACAGCTTGTCGCGTTCGCCGCCTTCGAATACCGGCTCCAGGCGCAGCGTTTTGCCGTCAAGCGTGAATTCGGCAACCCCGGGCGCGGGCATGTTCAACGAGGTGCCGATGATGGTGGGAATCTTCTCCACATGCGGTGGCGAATAAGGGATCCATTTTGCCGTCACCCGAAAGCGCGCGTCAGGCGCATACCAGTGGAGCCCGTGAAACCCGGTGCGCGTGGGCGAGTCGGCATCCTTGATGCGCAACGCGTAACGCCCGCCTCGCGGCAGCACCACCATGGTCAGCCCGTGCCATGTGAGTGTGGAAGGCTCGGCGTCGTTGGCGCTCAAAGTGCCTTCACGCGCAGGCTTTCCATCCATCTGGAAGTCGGCCGGAAATCCTATGCTGGGTGCGAGCAACTGGACCGTGCTCCCCGAAACCGTGAGCAAACCGAAGTGGGGCGGCGCCTGCGCTCGGATCCTGATGGAGTTGTCCGCCGCCGTGCCAAATGTGTTGATGCCGGGCTTCAGCCATTCCAGCCCGACCAGTGTGAGCCAGCTGTCGGGGGCCGACAACTCATGCTCCCGCTGGGTCCGCCATGCGGCAAGTTCCTGGCGCCACGCTGCGTCGCTTGCGGACACGGTGGCCGGTTGGGGAGTTCCCGATTGCGCCGACAGATCTGCGGAGCCGGACGGCACCAGAATCAACGTCAGGAATATCTGCGTTTGAAGTGACTTGAACCTCAAGTGGGGGAACCTCCCGTGCGGTTGCGGGGCTCCCTTTATTATGCTCTGTAATCGTCGCCATCAGCCATATGGGTTGAGATCGGAAACGAGCGGCGCAACTCAGGAACTCCGGAAAGCGTGCAATCTCGTTCTGTGACCCCGCATATGGCGAAACACGCGGCTTTTCCTAAGCAGCCACGCCGAGACTGCAAGCACAACCCACACCAGGGTCGCCAGCGTGAAGACCGCTGCAATCCCCAGGCGAGGCAGACCCAGCCAGAACGTAACCGCAAAGCCGGCCAGGCCGAAGCAACCCAGCGCCGCGCCGGCCGCGTCGAGGCCAGCCACGGTGCGGCCGCGATTGGCGCCGTCGAGCCCCGCCTGCGCCTTGTGCTTCTTTTCATGCGCTTCCACCATGCTGGCTCCGGCGGGAAATATGGCCGGGAAAGCGAGAAACAATCCCCCGGCCTCCGGACCGAAACGTTTCGCGATCAGCCCCGCGATCACACAGACCGCGCCGCCAAAAAGAAACCGCACCACCCACTCGTGCGGCTGGATGCCTTTGAGCGATTCAAGTTTTGCCTGGACGATCATGTTGTTCAGCTGACCTCAGCGCGATGCGACGAACCAGAGTGCCATCGATGCCCCCAGCCACAGCGGCAGCAAGCCAACCGTCGTTGGCAGCGCGCGAGTCTTGTGGCGCATCAGCATCCAGCTCGCCGCGGAAGCATAAACAAAAAAGCCGATGGCTCCGAACACCATCGATCTTGCTTCCACTGCAGCGTAGCTCCTTCCATGCTGTGCGATAGCGATGGCGATGGTGGTCAAAGCGACAGACGGGGCGGCTCCGAAGAGTCCGGCAAAACTTTTGGGACGGAAAACCTCGGCGACTACCGCAAACATGGAGACGATCGCGCCCCCAATCAAAAACCGGACGGTCAATTCTCCCATCGTGGAGGACAGCATTGCACCTCCTGCAATCAAGCGGCTCGCCGCGCTTTTCGGATCAGTTGCATGGCCTCGTCAGCACCCTTGCAACCCAGCAGCCGGTATTCCTTGCCTTCCTGCCTGTGAAAGTTGACGAAGAACTGCTCGAGCTCATGGAGAAACTGCCTGGGCAGATCGCCGGGGGTTTTGATGTTGGCGTATTGATGGTTGGCCTCAGCCACCGCGAGCACGCGATCATTGCGATTCTTCTTCTTGCCGTCGATTTGTTCGCCCTCGATCACTCCGACCAGGCGGGAAAGAACGACCACCCCGGGGTAAGCGGGTTCGTCCATCAGCAGCAAAACATCAAACGGGTCGCCATCCGGAGCCAGGGTTTTGGGTAGAAATCCAAAGTCATAGGGGAATGTCATCCCCGCCGGCAGTACTTTGGCGAGCGTAAATACGCGCTGATCCGGATCGAACGCGAACTTGTTGCGGCTGCCTTTAGGGGTCTCAATCACCACCTGCAGCAAACCCTGTTGCTTGTCGATGGGGTTGAGGACGGTGGGATCCGCCATCCCCTTCACACTCTTTTTTGACATTTGATTCACCTTGCCTTCGACGGGTATTCCCCTTAGCGTGAGAGACACATGGGGCCAATTCGGTTGCTTGAACCGAGGAAGCGACCCGTGATCGAAGTGCGCGAAGGTAAAGAGACTTAGGGACGAGGCAGAGCAAGCTTTGCACCCCGGCAGAGAAGGGTGCGGGCCGGCTTATTTGCTATGTCCGCCATCCAACCGTGGAGTGCAATTTTGATTCTCATTCTTCAGGGCGCTAAGCGCACCCGTAATTCATAGGTTGGGTTAAGGCCGGTACTAGTTACTTTCTCTTCCGCAGCGGCGATGGCATGCCATGGTTCCACACGCAAACATGTATTTGGGATTCCTGATTAATGCGAACAAATCAAGTGGACGGAATCTGGATTATTGACGCCGAAGGAAAGACCGTTTTCGCGAACGAGCCAATGACCGAAATTCTGGGTACGGCGCCCGCCGCAATCATCGGCGAAGATTCGTTCCACTACGTGTTCCCCGAAGACCTTGATGCTGCCCAGCGCCTCTTCTCGTCCAGGCAGGCCGGCAATTCTGCGCCTTTCCATTTCAGAATGCGCCGTAAAGACGGAAGCTCGGTCTGGGTCAAGGTGCAGGGAACGCCGATGCACAGCCCGGCCGGCGAATTTACGGGAATTGTAGGCACGTTCAGGGTTTCCGAGCCGCCCGGCGCCGGAATTGCTACCGAAAGTTGACTCCCCGCTACCATCTCCTTAGAATTAAGAAGGGTAATTGTGTCCTCCCGGACCGAAAAAGCCCTTGTTAATTCAGCAGTTTGTGGGTGAGTCACCTAGGGCGGCGTGTCCCCTGGATACGAGGAGAGAGAGATGTCCGATCGCGAGCGGCTGGTGCTCACGGCGATCATCGAGCTTTACATTGCTACCGGCGAACCCGTGGCTTCCCAGGCAGTTGCGCGCTTTTTTGAAAATCGCGAAGGTTTGAGCTCCGCTACCCTGCGCAACGTGATGGCGAGCCTGGGGGATGCGGGCATGCTGGAGCAGCCCCACACCTCCGCCGGCCGCGTTCCCACCGCTGCCGCATTCCGGTTCTACGTGGACCAGATTACCAAATCGGGCAAATTGGCAGCCGGGCCGGGCAGTGCGAAACCCATGCCGCCGAGCACCCTCCGTAGCTCTCTCAGCGAAGAGCGCCGCGGTCAGATCGAGCAGAGGTTTTCGGGCGTTTCGAGCACGCACGACTACCTGGAGCGGACTTCCCAGGTGCTGGCGCTGCTCTCCAGCGGACTGGGCGTCGCGCTGGCGACTGCGACCGGATCGCAGGTGCTCGAGCACATTCATTTTTCGCGCCTGGCCACAGGCCGGGTGCTGGCCGTCGTCGTGACCCAGACCGGAGCTGTGCAAGACCGGGTGCTGATCCTCGACCGGGAATTGACCCACATCGAACTAGAAACCGCGGCCCGCTACCTGAACGAGAACTTTCGCGGCTGGCCCATCGATCGCATCCGTACCGAGGTTTCCCGCCGCGTGGATCTTGAGCGCGCCGCGTATCATCAAATGCTTGCGTCGATCGAGGAACTTTGCCGCAAGGGGGCCCTGGCGGCCGACGACAGCGGGCCGGAAATCTTCGTGGACGGGATGGCCAACCTGATTGCGGCCGAGGTGGACCGGGAGCGGTTGCGCCAGATGTTGATCGCTCTCGAGGCCAAGCAGCGCCTGGTGGAGCTGCTCACCGCCTACGTAGACGGGGGCCAGCAGGAGGTTCGTGTGGTCGTTGGGCTGGATGCCACATCGCCCGCGATGCAGGACCTGGTGCTGATCGGTGCGCCCGCGCGGCTCGGGAACGGCAGCTTGGGCACGGTGGCAGTCATTGCACCGACCCGCATTCAATACCAGGAGATGATTCACGCCGTGCGCTACATTGCCGGGCTTTCCGAGCGGCTTCTCGAATTTCCTCCCGATTAGGATCCAGCGGAAATCGGCCGCCAGCCTGAATTGCACTGCGATTGGACTTCGGCCAACGCCGCGGAATTTATCATTGAAAAAGATACGAAATATCATTCGGAGAATTCACAGCAGCATGCCAGAAAATGAATCGGATTTAAGCCTGGTGGACAAGCACGAAGGCGAGACGGAAACCGCGCCGAAAGAAACAGCGGATTTCGACTCGGCCGCTTCGGAGGCTTCCACCGTTCCTGCCGCCGGTCCGCCAGAGGCGGAAGCGGGTGTAACCCGGGCTGAACATGAGCAACTGAAGACGGAGCGCGACCAGCTCAAAGAACGAGTGGCCCGGCTCCAGGCG
Organism: uncultured Acidobacteriota bacterium; assembly: GCA_963730805.1. GTDB lineage: Bacteria > Acidobacteriota > Terriglobia > Terriglobales > Acidobacteriaceae > Telmatobacter. The sequence goes on from CAVSTL010000012.1 coordinate 228,575, forward strand.
GAGTTTGAAAACGCGCGCAAGCGGGCCGAGCGGGAGAAGGCCGATTTTCGCGAGTATGCCACGGGCAACGTCGTGGAACAGTTTCTGCCTGTGCTCGACAACTTCGAACTGGCCCTCAAGGCCAAGGGGTCGGCCGACCAGCTGCGTTCCGGGGTGGAGCTGATCGTCAAGCAAATGGAAGAAGCGCTGCGCCAGCTTGGGGTCGCGCCCATTGTCGCGGTCGGCGAGGAGTTCGATCCGCGGTACCATGAGGCCCTGGGGTCTGTGGAGCGCGACGATCTGCCCGACCACTTTGTGGCCGAGGAAATCCGGCGCGGCTACAAGCTGCGCGACCGGCTCTTGCGGCCCTCCATGGTGCGCGTGGTTTCGAACCCCAAACAGCAGAAAGAATAACGGGATAGTGAGCAAAGCAGATTACTACGAGGTGCTGGGCGTTGCGCGCGATGCCAGTGACCAGGAATTGAAAAGCGCCTATCGCAAGCTGGCGATGAAGTATCATCCCGACCGCAATCCTGGGGATCATGCGGCCGAAGAGAAATTCAAACAGGCCAGCGAAGCCTACCAGGTGCTCTGCGACGCGGATAAGCGCGCCGCGTACGACCGCTACGGTCACGCGGGCGTGGGGGCGAGCGGGCCGGGCGGGTTCGGGGGATTCACCAGCAACGTCGACCTGGGCGACATCTTCGGCGATCTTTTCGGCGAGATGTTCAACATGAGCGGGGGCGGCGGCGGCCACCAGCGGGGCTCCCGGCAGCAGCGCGGCGACGACCTGCGCTTCGATCTCACCATCGATTTTGAGGATGCCATTTTCGGCGCGGAGACCGAGATCAAGATCCGCCGCCTGGAAACCTGTCCTACGTGCAGCGGGCGGGGCAGCGCCTCGGGGCGCGGCCCGTCGACCTGCAGCCAGTGCCAGGGCCGCGGGCAGATCCGCTACCAGCAGGGCTTCTTCTCGGTTGCCCGGACCTGCGGCGCCTGCGGAGGAACCGGCTCCATTATCGGCGACCCCTGCCAGACCTGCCGGGGCGAAACCCGGGTATCTAAAGAACTCAAGCTCACCGTCAAAGTGCCTCCGGGGGTTGAGGATGGAACCCGCATCCGCTACGCCGGGGAAGGCGATGCCGGACGCTCGGCAGGGCCCAAGGGCGACCTCTACGTGGTGCTTTCCATAAGGCCTCACGACTACTTCGAGCGCCAGGGCCAGGACCTGCACTGCGTGGTTCCGATCAGTTTCCCGCAGGCGGCCCTGGGTGCCGAGATCGAGATTCCAGGCATCGACGGGCCGGTCAACCTGAAGGTCCCCGAGGGCACGCAGAGCGGAAAAGAACTGCGTATCCGCGGCCGAGGTGTCCCCTTCCTGAATGACAAGGGCCACGGCGACCTGGTCATCAAGGTCCTGGTGCAGGTGCCGCGGAAGCTCTCGCGCGCCCAGCGGGAAGTGGTGCAGAAACTCGCGGAGTTGATGAACGTGGACAACAAGCCGACATCGTCATCGCTGCTCGAGAAGATGAAGGATCTTTTCAACTAAGTTGTTGCAAAAACGAGCGGTTAGAGGATCCCAAACAGGATTTCTCCGCGGTGCAGACGGGGAGCTGAAAACCGGCTAAAATGCCGGTTTTTGCACCATTGTTGTGACAATATTCGAGGGTTAAATGGAGCTATTAATTTGTCTTAAGTATAAGAATATTAATAGGTTATCTATGTTTTCACAGTTTTACAGCCCAGAATTTTTTTTTGCAAAAGACTGGAAAAGGACGAAGAGAAGGCGAAACGCCGAGGCCGGAACCGGTCGTGACAATTCTTCCCAAAAAATGCGATCACTCTTTCCTCCATACCCATTGTCTTCCGGGCAGGGGTATTGTTCTGCAAATTCGAAAGAAAATTCTCAGCGTCGGAATAGGCGGGCATGTCTGGTGGGCCGGCAGGGGGGAGAGGTGACTCTCCCCCCAATGCCGATCTGAAATTCGGCAAAAGGACCTGTAAGCCGAATTCTGTCGTGTGCGGTCATTCCTCTAGGCGCCGCGTTACCGCGGACACTCGTCAGCGACCTACCCGGAGGTTTCGGCAATTGCTTAAGCCACCTAAAGCGCATCGGGCCGATACGCAGCGTCGCCAGGCTTTAGCGACTGCTTCCCTCCCTATTTGGTCTTGCTCCGTGTGGGGTTTACCCTGCCCCCGATCTTACGACCGGAGCGGTGCGCTCTTACCGCACCTTTTCACCCTTACCCCCGCACCGAACCCGGCCGCCAAATAAGTTCAGGCGGACCGGCTCGGGGATCTCCCTTCATAAGAAGGAATTAGCGGAGGCGGTATTTTCTCTGTGGCACTAGCCGTCTACGGGCCTTGAAGCCCGCATCCCGGACGTTATCCGGCACACTACCCTGCGGAGTTCGGACTTTCCTCTCCCGAAGCGCTTGCGCGTTTCGGCAGCGACCGCCCGGTCCTCCTGCCATGATCCAGTCTACTCTGAATTGGCTTCACATTTCGTGTTTCGGATTCTTGCGCATGGCTTTATGGAGAACTTTCCAGCGCGCATTGGTTTCGCTCATGAGGCGCTTGTCGGTTTTGCGGTCGAGATAGTCGAGTTCGCGCTGCAGTTTCCGGTAGTTGCCCAGGCGGGCCTGGTCGAGTCCGGCACCCAGCACCGCACAGCCGGGTTCGGTGGTATGGGAGCAATCGCGGAACCGGCAGGCGGCTGCGAGTTCGCGCACATCGTCGAAGCCGCCATCGAGATGCTCCGGGGATGCCCACAACTGCACCTCGCGGAGACCCGGCATATCGATCAGCAGCCACCCGTTGGGCATGACGAACATGGATCGCGTGGTGGTGGTATGGCGGCCGCGGCCGTCGCCGGCGCGCACTTCGCGCGTGGCCTGGCAGGGGCCGCCGAGAAGCCGGTTCAGGATGGTCGATTTACCGACCCCCGACGACCCGATCAACGCCGCGGTTTCTCCCGGTGCCATAAGCCTATCGAGGGCGCCGGCTCCGTGGTTGGAAAGCGCGCATAAGGGCACGACGGGAGCGCTGCTCCATTGTTCGAGCCGCGGAATTGCCGCCGCAAGGTCGATGCCGTAACTGTCCGCCAGGTCCGCCTTGTTGAGGAGAATGACGGGGCGGGCACCGCTTTGCCGCGCGACCACGAGGTAGCGCTCGATGCGGCGCTCGTTGTAGTCGTGGTCGAGCCCGCAGACGATGAACAACACATCGATGTTGGCGGCCAGCACCTGTTCTTCGATGGCTCGCCCGGCCTGTTTCCGCGACAGCACCGTCCTGCGCTGCAGCACTTGTTCAATGACCGGCGCGTCCTCGCGAAGCGCCACCCAGTCCCCCACCGCCGGCCATGTCAGGCCGGTCCGTCGCAGACGTCCGCTCAACCCGGCCTCGACTTCACCGTTTTCTGTCCACACCCCAAACCGCTCGCGAATCGCCGACGCCACGCGCCCCGGCACGCCCGCGCACGCCTGGCTCGCAAAGAAGCCAGTCCATCCCAGCATTTCCAATTGCACTTGATTTCATCCTCTCGGTAAGAAGGCCCGCAGAGACACCTCACCCGATGGTTCGGCGAGGTGAGAAGGAGAGGACGAATTAGACAGTGACGGTCAGCGGCACTCCGGGAGCCGGGTCTCGCGAAAAGGCTCTCGCGGGGAAGCGGCGTGCTGCCAATGTAACAGAAAATCGGACGGCCGATTGCTCAAAGTGAATCGAAGTCCGGGTGCGTACAATCTACTGCTACGAAGAGACTGGGCTGAGGGGTGACTGCGTCCGGCGTGTTCACGAGGTTCCGGATGCCCGGTTCAATTCTGCGCGAGGTTGAAAACGAATGAAGATTGCCGCCCTGATCGCCCGCATCCTGCTGGGCCTGATCTTTGTGTTCTTCGGCATGAATATCTTTTTGCAGTTCCTGCCCGCTCCCCCCATGCCGCCGGGGGCGATGAAGGACTTTTCCGGCGCGCTTTTCGCAACCCACTACATCCATGTAGTGGGATTTTTCCAGGTTCTGACGGGTGTGCTGCTTCTGGTCAACCGCTTTGTGCCGCTGGCGCTAACGTTGCTGGCTCCGGTGATTTTCAATATCATCCTGACTCACGTGCTGATGGCGCCGAGCGGCATTCCGATGGCCCTTATCGTCACGGTTCTGTGGTTTATCGTTTTCTGGAGAGTGCGTTCCTCGTTTCAAGGGCTATTCGAGGCGCGCGGCTGCGCATGAGTCGGGCGTTCGTCGAATTCCCGCCGGCCTCTACAATTGACGCATGATTGAGTATCTCTACCTCGGGCGCGTTGCGTACGATGAGGCGCTGCGGATACAGGCCGAGATGGTCGAGCTTCGCTACCGAGGCCGCGTCGAGAATGTTCTGCTGCTGCTCGAGCACCCGCCGGTGCTGACGCTGGGGCGCAACGCCAATCGATCGAATGTGCTCGCTTCGGACGACATGCTTGCGGCCCGCGGCGTGACGCTGCACCAGATCAACCGTGGGGGCGATGTGACGTATCACGGCCCGGGTCAGCTGATCGGCTATCCCATCTTCGATCTGCGAAGTCTTCGCAACCGCAGCGGCAGCCGCATGGGGCCCGTGGATTTTGTGCGCCAGATGGAAGAGGCATTGATCCGGCTGTGTGGTGTTTATGGGGTGCGCGCCGGACGGATCGCGGGACTGACGGGGGTCTGGTGCGGCCTGCCTGACGACGCGGAGCCGGAAGAATCGCCAGGTAGCAAAGGGCGAAAGGTGGGGGCGATCGGCATTCACGTTTCGCGCGGCATCACTTCGCACGGGTTTGCTTTCAACGTAACCACGAACCTCGACGATTTTCGCCTTATCAATCCATGCGGAATCACGGACCGGCCGGTGACCAGCCTGGAGCGCGAGGCGCCCGGGCCGGATGCCGCGCCGACTTTGGAATTGATCGCCGAAGAGGCTGCGCGACAGTTTGGCATGGTGTTTAACGAGCCGATCATGACCTTCGACAGCCTGGAAGCACTTCGCGCCCATGCCGGCGCATCCAAGCCAAGGCAGGGCACGGCGGAAGATACGCCGCTGCAGGTTCCGCGCGAAGTGGAGCGCCTGAGGGGCGGGGTCGAACCTCCCGTTCGTGCTTAGCGACCCGGCCGTTCGCGTCTGAGCGGGCGGGTTCGAGATTTATAATCCGGCAGGAAACGAGAGATGGCGGAGAGAACGATCCATGCCAATTGACGTGGTGATGCCCCAGATGGGCGAATCGATCTTTGAGGGCACCATCACCAAGTGGCTCAAAAAGGCCGGCGACGTCGTGCAAAAAGACGAGCCTCTTTTCGAGATATCGACCGACAAGGTGGACGCCGAGATTCCCTCGCCGGCGGCCGGGGTGCTCGTCGAGATCAAGGCGCCGGAGGGGTCGATCGTTGAGGTGAACACGGTAGTTGCCATCGTGGACGAGAGCCCGGCAGAGGCGGTTGCGGCGAGTGCCAAGAAATCCGCGACGCCGGATGCGGCGAAGCCCGGTCCGCAACCCGAAGCGGCAACACCCGAGGCCGGCGGCGTGGAAGTGGTGATGCCGCAGATGGGCGAGTCGATCTTCGAAGGCACCATCACACGCTGGCTGAAGAAGGCCGGGGACCAGGTCCGCAAGGACGAGCCGCTGTTTGAGATCTCGACGGACAAGGTGGATGCTGAAATTCCAGCGCCGGTCTCGGGGGTGTTGACGGAGATCAAAACTCCCGAGGGCGCGACGGTGCAGATCAATACAGTGGTGGCCGTGATCGGCGGCGAGCGTTCCGTTTCGCAGGCCGATGGAACGCCTGCCAAGCCGGCACCTGCGGCGGCTTCTCCGGCGGCAAACGCAAGTGCGGACGCGCCGCGGTCGCCCGCTTCTCAGCTGGCTCCCGTAGCGCCAGCCGAGCCCGGTCCTTCCGTGGATCGCGAGCGCATTCGCTCCTCGCCGCTGGTTCGGCGCATGGCTCGCGAGAACAGTCTTGATCTGGCCCGGATTCCGGGGAGCGGTTCAGAAGGGCGCATCACCAAGGACGACGTGCTTCAATACATGGCGAAGGGCGGAGCTGGGCAAGGCGTACCAACTGCGGCGGCGGCAGCACCGACTTCTCCACAACGTCCATTGAAGACACCATCGGCAGCGGAGGCGGCGCAAGGGTTGGTTCCGATGTCGCGGATGCGCAGCATCATTGCGCAGCGCATGGTGGAGAGCCGCCAGACCAGTCCCCACGCCTACTCGGTTTACAAGGTCGACATGACGCGAGTGGTACGCGTGCGGGAACGCGAGAAGGCGGCCTTTGAACAGCGCAACGGCATCAAGCTTACGTACATGCCATTCATTGCGGCCGCCGTCATCGAGGGGCTGGGCAAATTTCCCATCCTCAATTCGTCGCTCGAGAACAATTCCATCCGTTATCACCAGAATGTTCACCTGGGGATCGCGGTTGCGCTCGAATGGGGCCTGATTGTGCCGGTGGTGATGCATGCCGAGGAGCTGAGTTTTATCGGTCTGGCGCGGGCCATCGCCGATCTGGCAGAGCGGGCACGGAACAAAAAGCTGAAACCCGAGGAGGCGTCGGGATCGACGTTCACGCTGACAAATCCGGGCGTGTTCGGCGGGGAGTATGGCACGCCCATCATCAATCAGCCTGAGGCGGCGATTCTCGCCATCGGCGGCCTGCACAAGGAGCCGGTGGTTCTAACCGATGGCGAAGGCAACGATACGATCGCTATCCGGTCGATGCTGCAGTTTTGCCTCGGCTTCGATCATCGATTGATCGACGGCGCCGATTCCGGCAAGTTCATGCTGGATGTGCAGAAGACGCTGGAAGCGTGGGACAAGCCGATTGGCTAGGGATTATTCGAACGGGAGCGTACCGCTGGCCAGATCGCGGGCCGCCTGCGCAATGTTTTCAGGCCGGCCAAGGTCGCGCCAATAATACTGGTCAGCGCGAAATGCCACGATCGTTTCTCCTGCGCCGGCGAGGCGCACATAACTATCGATAATCGAGAAGGCGCCTTGTTCCGTAAGCTTTTCGATAATGCGCGGCGAGAGAACGTGAATCCCTGAAAAGGCCAACCGCTGCATGCCGGGTTCTTCTTCGGTTGGGGCATTGCGATTGGCACGACCGCGGAACTGATTGCCCCGATCGAAGAGCAAGGGGCGCGACGTTGGCCGCGCCTGTACGGCGAGTGTTGCGAGAGCGCGGCTCTCGACGTGGACGGCGGCCATTCGGGCGAGATCGATGGTGCTGAGAACATCGACGTTGTGGAGCAGGAATGGCTCCTGCGACCCCGCGGAGAGAAAGAAATGAGATGCGTTCTTGAGTCCTCCGCCGGTATCGAGCAAGGTTTCTTCGCGCGAGATTTCTATCTTCATGCCGAAGTTGTTGTTGCTTTCGAGACAGGCTTGCACCTTGTCGGCGAAATGATGGGTATTGATGATCACCTCGTTGATTGCGAAAGTGCGCAGGCGTTGGAGCGTGATTTCGAGCATGGTGCGGCCGCCGACCTCGACCAGCGCTTTGGGGCGATCGTCGGTGAGCGGGCGAAGGCGCGTGCCCAGTCCCGCGGCGAGAATCATCGCCTTCATTTCGCCATGTTCTCCAGTTCGGTGTGGCGGACAATCACTTCGACGCCGTTTGTCCCGCGCAGGTGCCGGGCCAACTGCTCGGCCAGAAACACGGAGCGGTGCTGGCCGCCGGTGCAGCCAAACGACACCATCAAGTTCCGGAAGCCGCGGCCCAGGTAGCTCCTCAGGGTGGCGTCAACGAGGGAGAGAACGTTCGATAGATACTGGTGAACGCTTTCCTGCTGGTTGAGGTATTCAATGACGGGCGCATCTTTGCCCGTCAACAGCTTGAAGCGGTCCTGCCGACCTGGATTGGGCAGGCTGCGCGCGTCGAATACGAATCCGCCGCCGTTGCCGGACTCGTCGCTGGGCATCTGGTGATGAAACGAGAAGCTGAAGACGCGAACCGTGAGGACGTCCGCCGAAGAAGCCAGAGCCATCAGTTTCTCTGAGCCAAGCATGCCCTGAAACGCCTGCATCAACGCGGGGAGAGCGATGGGCAGGCTGGCATTGTGGGCGAGCCAGCGAAGATTCTTCAGAGCATAGGGCACGCTTTGGAGGAAGTGGGCCTTGCGCTCGTAGAAGCCGCGAAATCCGTAGGCTCCGAGCGCCTGCATGATGCGGATGTAGACGAAGGCGTAGTAGTGCTCCATGAACGCGGCGCGGTCCACCGGGGTATAGGCGGCGAGGCGGTCTAGGTAGTAGTCGAGCAATTCCTTCCGCAACTGCGGAGGCAGGTCCGCCTTGCCGTCGTAGAGGAGCGATGCGATGTCGTATTGCAAGGCGCCTTTGCGGCCGCCCTGGTAATCCAGAAAGAACGGCTCGCTATCCCGCAGCATGATGTTGCGCGACTGGAAATCGCGATAGAGGAAGAAGTCGTGAGGGGCGGCGAGAAGAACCTTGGTCAGCCGCGCGAAGTCGTTTTCGAGTGCCTGCTCGCTGAAGGGAATGCCGGCAAGGCGCAGAAAGTAGTATTTGAAGTAATTCAGGTCCCAGGCAATCGACTGGCGATCGAAGCTGGCGCGGGGATAGCATACCTTGTAGTTCACGTCGCGGCCGGCTTCCACCTGGAACCGGGGCAGCACGGCAATGACCTTGCGATAGGCTTCTACGGCTTCCGGCGCGATCGCATCTCCACTGCGATGATTGCCGAGGAAGTCGAAAAGCGTGGTGTCGCCAAGATCTTCCTCGAGGTACGTGCCCTGTTCCAGATCTACCGCGTAGATTTCCGGCACCGGCAAGCCGTGCCGGCGGAAATGCCGGGAAAATTCAAGGAAGGCAATGTTCTCCTCGCGGACTGGATACACGATTCCGATGGCGCTCGAAGCTCCGGCGGACAAGCGGATGATGGCGCGTCCCGAGCCGCCGAGTTGCCCCTGCAGCGGCGTGATCTTCTCGGCGGGGCGATGAAAGTGATGCTCAAAGAGCCGTTCTAATGCGTCCATGACCGTCTTTCTGGAGATTGCCCAAACTGATCCCACCATATCCAGCTTGACGAAGAGGGTGCAAGGTGTGGGGGAAGGAACGGGGGCAGGGCAGCGACAGATTGCTGATTTAGTTGATCGCGTGCTGCGGTTCGGGTAGTGTGGTGTTGATTCCGTTTGGGATGTATCGACGGGAAAGGCCAGATGATCCGCCTTGGCGTTCAGGGATGGGAACTGCATCGCGGCCCCGCGTGCGCCGGGTGCACGCCGGTTGCGGGCTTGCGGGACCGGTTCTGGGCGCGCGCCTGGCTGCAGCAGTTCAAGAGCGATCAGGCTTCGCTGTTTGCGATTCGGCACCTAGTTTCGGAACTCAATACGCGTTGGGCGCTGCCCAAGGCCAGCACCGACCAGATCATCGACTGGATGGCGAAGCTGCTGGAAGACGGCGAGTGGCACGTCCACGCGCCGGTTTTGCACGATGGCGGCGCGGCCGGTGGGAGCGACGCGGCGCCGCCGGAAGAAGAGGATCTGGCGGAGATTGTCTCCGCGCCGGCGCCTGCGAGCACCCGTCCGGCAGCGGCGCCGCCGCCCGTGGAAGAGGGTGCGCTGCCCCGCAATGCCGATGAAGAAGCGATTGCGCAGTCGATGAAACTGGCGTCGGCGCTGGGGATTCCGTTTTGCGAGGAATGCGCTCGGGCGGCGCTGAAGCGAGCGCGCGAGGCCGCCCATGCCTGATTCGGCTGCGATGGTGAACCGCAAGAATCTGGCGAATGCGCTGTGGCCGCCCGACGCGTGGTCGTTTATGAAGACGTGGGCGATCCTGGACGCGGCCCGCGACGAGCGAATCTACAAGGCGGTTGATCGAAGTTACCAGGAGAAATGCTGCCTGTTTGCGGGGAACATATCGCCACAGTTAAAGGCGGTGGCTCCGTATCTGGTTCGCTTCGACAAGGATGATGACTTAGCAAACTTCGTGCTGGACAATGGCTGGGGCCATGCGTGGGGGATTTTTTTTTCGTCGCAGGCGTCGCTGGAGACTTTGCGCAAGCATTTCCGCAAGTTTCTGCGGGTAACGGATGAGGCGGGGCGGAAATTGTTGTTCCGCTACTACGATCCCCGGGTGCTGACCATTTATCTGCCCACTTGCAACAACGAGGAACTGACGACGATCTTCGGGCCGATTGATCGGTTTGTGGTGGAGGCGGAGGAGGGGGGGCAGGCGGTGGAGTATCGATTTTCGGGGGTGAGGCTGAAGAGGGCGAGGTTGGATGTCAATGGACCTTGACCTGAAGCCAGATGACCGCACCCTTAGTTTATATCCCTATATCGCCTGCACAGATAGGAGGCTGGATGATCATACGAGACAAGCAGATCGCGGAATTAGAAAGATCAATGCTAGCCCGATATTACGAACAGCTCCGCGATTTCTTTCGTCAGAACTTTCCAGAACTAGTTAGTCGACTCGATAATTCGAGCCTACTCGCGAGAATAAGTGACGGAGATCGAAAAGCTAACGACTGCGGTATTCGGACCGACCAAGGACGAATAGCTTATATCGGTTTATCTTTTGCAGCCGGTCCGAATTTCATGACCGACCCAGTGATCAGAGAATTTCTCGGATCGCCAGGCAATGATCCCGACGCCAAGATCGAGTGGCTTTTCAAGAGGGTTGCCGAGAAACTCCAATTGCTGCCATCGGATGCGGGAAGCAACCAGCCAACACAAGAGGAACAAAGCAAATGAGTGCCGCCCCTCTGTTGCCACTCGCGGGCGAAGTGGCCGCAACCCAAACTGTTGTTTTAACTGTCATTGAAGGTGGCGGAGCGACTGCCGCCGCTGCAGCGGGCGGTGGTGCAGCAATTGGGGCAGGTGCAATTGTAGCGACTGCGGGTGTCGCACTACTTGTGATCGGTGTCGCAGCATTGGGTATTTATATTTACAAAAGTTCGCATGCAATTCCCTCAAGACCAAAAGCGGTGGTACCGTGCCCGCTCGGGGATCCCGTGCAGCCTGTCCCGATCCCGGCTATCGGCCCCAAGCCTGTTCCGCTCGATGAACGCATACCAAAAGTTAATAGGGAGAGAATCGCGAGGCGGACAGAGGAGAAATGCCGCGCATTGTGGGAGAGCATACATCGGCGAACGAACCGACGCCGTAAGAAGCCAGGTTCTGGTACGCAGGGGATGAAGTATCGCTACTGGGATGAGATATGCAGCGAATTTAATCCGAACGACCCGAACTCGAAGGATGCCAACGGCAAGACGGGAAGCGAGATTTGGGATGAACATGAACAGGCGTATCAAAACGATCGTGCAGGCTTGCAAAATGACATTGAAGAATTTGAACAAAAATGCGACGGGAATTTACCTGAAGGCGCCAAAGAATACGCTGACAAGCCCTTTCCTGATAAATCAGAATGGAAGGGTGACTCACCCGAATGCCAGCAGTACCGTGAAGAGCGCAAGCAGCGTTATGACAAATACAAGAATGATCCCGATGCCGACAACGGATAATCTAACAGATTGTGGTCGTATTCCGACCAAGGTTAGCGCTGGGGGAAGGCGATGAACGATAACATTCAAGCCGAATGGGATGACGAGAGACGATGGGACTACACACACCAACTCCTATCAATGGACATGGTAGTTCCTCTTTATGATTTCGTCGGCATACCGTTCCAGGGTGCAGCGACGGAGCCGTTTCATAAGCTTCTGCAAAGCTACGTGCTCGACGTATATATCGAACAGATAGGTAAGGAACCCTTGCAATTAGATACAAAGCGTGACCGACTTCTGCGTGCGATAGACAACGCCTATAACTCAGCCTGGCGAGACGAGTATGTGACTTGGCTGCTTCATGTGTTCGTGCATAGAGTCGGCGAGCACACGGCTGGTTGGTCACAGTGGAGAACGGTATTCATGCGGTGCTCAGTTCGGTCGGGCTGGTGGCAGCGACTCAATCTGCCGGTGGAAAAGGATGCATTTGTCCAGCGTGAGTTGGCTGACGCAAAGGCCCGGATGGATGACGCGCGCGAGCTAACGCGTTCAATAATGAATGGCTCTCTTTCGGATTGGGATAAGCGCGTTTTGAAATTGCTGAGGATCGATGAGGATGCCAGAGAGGCGGGGGAACCTTTTAACCGCATCCTTCTCACTGCGAGCTTTTTCCTTTTTTACCTATTCTGGGTAAGACTTGTAAAGCTACTCAGCGCTGCCGAAATGATGTCTGTATGGGAAGCAACCAAAACGATTGGACCTGACTTGGGCATCAAACCCGAAGACATTCCCGATCCTCGGCAGCTGCGACTCATATCGCCCTAGGACTAGCGCCGAGGGAAGAGACGAAAATGGCGAAACTGGCTTAAGACACATTAGGAGGTCTCAGTTGCGTGACTGATTCTCTCCCTGTATGGTCACCTTTTTCATTAAGACGATTGCCCCGGATAGGGTCCGATTGATTGAGGCTAAACAAACTTCCGATGGGATTGGAAAAGGATTACGTTTTGCACATTCACCTTATCGACGGCACGTACGAACTGTTCCGACACTACTTTGCCGTACCTTCCGCGCGCGATAAGGATGGGCGCGAGGTGGGCGCGGTCCGGGGCGTGCTGGCATCGGTGCTGAGCATGATGAAGGAAGGGGCCACGCATGTTGCGGTGGCTACCGATCATGTGATCGAGTCGTTCCGCAATGGGTTGTGGGCGGGGTACAAGACTGGCGAGGGCGTACCACCCGATCTGCTGGAACAGTTCACGCCGCTGGAAGAGGTGCTGGCTGCGGCGGGAATTGTCGTTTGGCCGATGGTGGAGTTCGAGGCGGACGATGCGCTGGCGGCCGCGGCGGCTAGGGCGGCCGAAGACCCGCGCGTGGAACAGGTGATCATCTGCACGCCGGACAAGGATCTTGCGCAGTGCGTGCGCGGCACGCGGGTCGTGCAGTTGAATCGTCGCACGCGGGCGATTTGCGATGAGGTGGGAGTGGTGCAGAAGTTCGGCGTGGGGCCGGCGTCGATACCGGATTACCTGGCGCTGGTGGGGGATTCCGCGGATGGCTATCCGGGACTGCAGGGATGGGGCGCGAAATCGTCGGCAGCGGTGCTTGCAAAGTTCGGCCACATTGAAGCGATCCCCCCCGATTTCCGGGAGTGGAACGTGAATGTGTCGGGCGCAAGCACGCTGGCGGCCACGCTGGCGCGCGACATGGAACTGGCGTTGCTGTTCCGGACGCTGGCAACTCTGCGTACGGATATTCCGCTGTTCGACAACGTGGACCAGTTTCGATGGCAAGGGCCAACGGCCGGCTTCGACGAGATTGCGAAACAGCTGGACGCGGCGATAGCGGGCAGCCGCCGGTTTCCGCGCGGACGCCGCACGTTGACCGCTCCGGCCGCTGAGCCGGAGACGCCGACGCTGGATTGATCGCGAACCGGTTCTACCGCTGAGACCGCGTCTGTTCGTTTTCGGTTGGGGCAAATCCGCTCGTCAAGGGCACCGCTACCGCGAGCTTTGAGTCTCCGGTCATAAGAGACGCGCTTTCGATCGCGGGAGCCGTCGGCAGCCCGCGCTGGGCCATCAATTCGATGGCACGCTCAACCGGGATTCGCACCGTGCCCGGCCGGCCATCCACACGCGTGTAGTTGGCAAGAAGCAGGTCCTCGCGCGCGTGAAGCTGAGCGATGTCGTCATTGACATCTTCCGCACGCATCTCCGGCTTGGGAAGCGGCTGTGTCAGTTCGGCAAGCATGCTCTGCTGATCGGTGGCGGCGGAGACTGCGGCTTGCGCGTGCGCCGGGGTCGCCGTCTCGTTCCAGAACAGCATAAGAACCAGGGCGACGACGAAGAACACGGCCATTGCAACCACATAGACAACGACACCGGCGACTTGCATGTCGTATCTGCTGAGTTGTTTCGCCGAGTAGCTTTGCTGCGGGTGGTAAGTCTCGGGATCGTACTTAGGCGTGGGCATGTTCGGGCTCCAGGATTTCTGCGAGGTGAGGGTCGTTGGTTTGGACGAGGGGTCTGGTCTTGAGCTGGGTGAGGAAGTAGGCGATCCAGAAGGCGACCAGGGCGGCGGGAACGGCGATGTACTCGAGGATGCCGAAGGAGAAGTGGAGATTTCTGGAGGCGTCCTTGTAGTTGGGCTCGATGAGCCAGAAGAGGTCGAAGGCCTTGGCCAGGATCATCCACTGGCAGACGCGGAGCAGGCGCTTGCGGTTGCGCTTGAGGTCGCGGGAGAGCAGCAGCGAGAAGGGGATCACCCAGTGGAAGATAAAGTCGAGGGTGATGATGATGCCCCAGTGTCCGCGGATGCGGTCGAGGTACCAGTTGATCTCCTCGGGCAGGTTGCCGGACCAGATGATGAGGAACTGTCCGAAGGCGAGATAGATGTTGAGCATCACAAAGGCGAACGTCAGCTTGCCCAGGTCGTGCTGCTCCGTGGTGCGCAGGATGGTCGCGAAGGGCTCGTAGCGGGCCAGGGAGATGGCCACGATGATGGAGAGGGCCAGCACCGAGAAGCCCTGTCCGACCAGGAACAGCAGCCCGTAGACGGAGGAGAACCAGGTGACGTCCATGGACATGACCCAGTAGATGACGGCGGCGGTCATGGTGAGGGAGTAGACGACGATGCCGGGGCCGGAGAGGTTTTCGAACTTCTTGATCCACCATGGAGTGTTACCCCGGACAAGACCTGTCCGCGGGGACCGGGGCGGGCGAGTCGGCATCGCGGCTTCAGGGCCATGGAGTTGAGCCGCCAGGTGTAGAAGGCCCAGATGGCGAAGCAGAGGATGCCCACGATCCAGAACATGGTGGGGTTGAGCATGGGGCGCTTGAAGGCGATGGCGTGGTTGATGGCTTCGAGCTGTTCGGGGGTAATGCGGCCGAGCTTGAAGTCGTTGTCGACCATGGCGTGGTTGGCCCACTGGTAGAGGCGGGTCTGGCTCAGAGCGACGACGATCCAGTAGGCGAAGACCAGGGGCAGGGAGCGGGTCATGGCTTCGAGGGGGCGGCGCAGGAACAGGCCCCATTTGCCGCCGGAGCAGTACTGGACCATGAGCAGGGCCAGTCCGCCCACCGACCATCCGAAGGTGAGCATGAGGCCCAGCACCCAGGCGCGGAGGACATGGTCGAGGGGGGTGTTGGGCTCGCGATCGAGCAGGGCGAGCAGGGCGGCGATGACCGAGAAGACGGCGCCGACGATGAGCGCGCGCGTGCGCCACTGGTCCACCACCGGCGGGGCCGAGAGGTCGGCGGGAAGGGTGCGCGCATGAGATGTGTGAGCCATGTTCCTTATTTCCCTGTTGCCGGTTTGGTTTGCGTTGGGGGCCAGTTGCGCGGGGTCGGCGGGGTTGGCCGGAGCCATGGCCGGCCAGCCCTGCTTCCAGTCGTGCTGATAAGGCTGCACGGCGGTGGCGGGCATCTGCCAGGGGTCGGCGAACGACGGCGCGAGCCCTTCGCCCTGGGCCACGTCCCTGAGGCTCTTGAACTGGACGCCGGAGGGCGCGTCGCTTTCCTTGGCGGCCTGGCTCAGCTGCAGGGCGCGGATGTAGGCGGCCACTGCCCATCTATCCGCGGGCGTGAGCTGGGCGGAGTAGTCGGGCATGGCCCCGTAGCCGTTCGACATCACGTAGAAGTAGTGCGACAGGGGCTGGGCCAGGCGCACCTGGTCGTGCAGATTGGCGGCGGGTTTGTAGCCGCGCTGCACGATTTCGCCCAGGCCGTTGCCGACCCGCGAGTGGCACGGGGAGCAGTAGATGTTGAAGCGCTCCTGGCCGCGCTTGAGCACTTCGAGAGTGGCCGGGAAGGGCAGCTCGTCGTGTTCTTCACGGTAGCCGTTGGCGCCCTGGGTCACGCCGGTGTAGAAGTACGAGTCTTCGCGAAGCTGGCCGCGGGCCACGGTGTTGACCACCTGGGGACGCGCGCCGCGATGGTCGTCGAACAGGTTGGAGCCGCGCTGGGGGATGATCTTGGGCTGGTCGTGCATGTCCTGGCGGCAGCCGGCGATCACGAGCAGCGCGGAGAGGGCGGCGAGCGAAGCGATGCGGCGGGCGAAGCTTCCCTCAGGGGCTAAAGCCCGGGTCGTTTTTGAGGGCTTATCGGCACGACTGAAGAGGCTGCGGAAAAACAGTGAACAGCGGGTGAAGGGCGAGAGGAAACATCCCTCGGGGGCTAAAGCCCCGTTCATTCTGCTGAGGTTAATGTACGGGCTGAAGCCCGTACCCTCCATGCACGGAGTTTTTCCGTAGCCTCTGAAGTCGTGCCCTTTCAAAACCACGGAGGCGCCGCCGGCGCGGCCTTGGTCCCTTAGTCCCTTGGTCCCTTGGTGCCTGTTCGTCATCAGTACTCGACCTCCACCACGGAGTTGGGCTCGAAGGTTTCGAGGTACTTGCGCGACTCGGCCAGGTCGAACTTGGGGTCCAGGGCTTCCAGACACAGGAAGAACTTGTCCACCAGGGCCCCGGAACGGAAGTTGGGCGCGTTGAACAGGGGATGGTAAAGCGTGGGCATGTGGTTGAGCGCGATCATGCCGAAGGCCGCCGACAGCCCGGCCCACAGGATGGTCCACTCGTACGCCGGCACGATGAACGCCGGCCAGGAATAGAGCGGCCGTCCGGCGATGTTCAACGGATAGGCGACCACCGAGACCCAGGTCTCGAAGGAGAACATGGCGGTCAGGCCCATCAGCGCGCCGATCAGGCACAACAGGGGCACGCGGTTGGTGTGGAAGCCGATGGCTTCGGCGGCTTCCTCGACCGGGTAAGGGGTGTAGCAGTCCATGCGCCGCCAGCCGTCCTGGTGGGCCTGGCGCGCGGCCCGGATCAGGTCGCCGGGGGTGTCGAATTCGGCCAGTAAACCGTAGGTTCCTTCACGAGGCGGCATTTATCGTCCCACCTCCTTCGGCTTTTTGGGCAGGATTTTGGCGCCGGGCAGCAGCATGCGGATTTCGTTCATGGGGATCATGGGCAGGAAACGCACGAACAAGACGAACAGCGTGGTGAACAGGCCCAGGGTTCCGATGAAGGTCATGTAGTCCCACTTGGTGGCCCGATAGGTTCCCCACGAGGAGGGCAGGAAGTCGCGATACAGGCTGGTCACGATGATCACGAAGCGCTCGAACCACATGCCCGTGTTCACGATGATGGACATGACGAACATGAAGGTGATGTTGGTTCTGAGCTTGCGCGACCACAGCGTGGTCAGGGGGATCGCGAGGTTGCAGGCGATCAGCGTCCAGTAGCTCCAGCCCATGGGGCCGAACATGCGGTTCCAGAACATGAACGCTTCCCAGTGGGAGGCCGAGTACCAGGCCATGAACGCTTCCATGCCGTAGCCGTAGGCCACGATGAAGCCGGTAGCCAGCATCACCTTGCCCATGTTGTCGATGTGGCGCTCGGTGACCAGCGCTTCCAGGTGATAGAACTTGCGCAGCGGAATGGCCAGCGTCAACACCATGGCAAAGCCCGAGTAGATGGCTCCGGCCACGAAGTAAGGCGGGAAGATGGTGGTATGCCAGCCGGGCAGCACCGCCACCGCGAAGTCGAAGCTGATCACGGTGTGCACGGAGAGGACCAGAGGAGTCGCCAGGCCGGCCAGCAGCAGCGACGCCGTCTCGTAGCGCATCCAGTGGCGGACCGACCCGCGCCACCCCAGCGAAATGATGCCGTAGACATACTGCCCGACGCGCGATTTGGCGCGGTCGCGGAAGGTGCCGAAGTCGGGGATCATGCCGACGTACCAGAACACCACCGAGATGGTGGCGTAGGTGGAGACCGCGAACACGTCCCACTCCAGCGGGGAGCGGAACTGCGGCCACACCGTCATGGTGTAGGGCAGAGGCAGCATCCAGTAGCCCAGCCACGGACGGCCCACGTGGATCAGCGGGAACATGCCGGCGCACACCACCGCAAAGATGGTCATGGCCTCGGCGAAGCGCGAGATGGAATTGCGCCACTGCTGCTTGAACAAAAGCAGGATGGCGGAGATCAGGGTGCCGGCGTGGCCGATGCCGATCCACCACACGAAGTTGATGATGGCGAATCCCCACGCCACCGGCTGGGTGATGGCCCAGATGCCCACGCCCTTGAGGAACAGCCACGTCACCGCCACCAGCAGCACCGTGGCGCCCATGCCCGCGAAGGCGAAGATGGCGAACCAGCCCATGGGGGTGTGCGGGGTGAGCACGATGCGCGTGATCTTGTCGGTGACCGACTTGAAGGTCTGGCCCGGCTCGATCACCCGGTACTCGCCCGTAGCCGGGTCTACCCAGCGCGCATACTCGGGATCGGTCGGTTTCAGGTTGCTCGTTGCCATGTCAGTTGTCAGTTCTCAGTTGTCAGTTCGTAGTTCACAGTTCGTAGTTCGTAGTTCACAGTTCGTAGTTCGTAGTTCACAGTTCGTAGTGCACAGTCAGGACAGTTGTCAGTCTCAGCGCGTTCGGGCCTATTCCTTAGTCCCTTAGTCCCTTGTTCCCTTAGTCCCTTGTTCCCTTGGTCCCTTGGTCCCTGTTCCCTCGTTCCCTGCTTCATCCGTGCTCGATCGGCTTGTCTTCAAGCTCGCTGTTGGGGTTGATGACCGCCGCCACATAAGTCGTGCGCGGGCGGGTATTCTGGTCGGCCAGCACTTGATAGGTGCGCTCGTCGGAGCGCTGCTTCGCCACCCGGCTGCCCTTGTCGTTGATGTTGCCGAAGGTGATGGCCTGGGCAGGGCAGGCCTGCTGGCAGGCGGTCTGCACCTCGCCGTCCTTGATCGCCCGGTTCTCCTTGTCGGCCTCGATGCGGGCCGCGGTGATGCGCTGCACGCAGTAGCTGCACTTCTCCATCACTCCGCGCGAACGCACGCTCACGTCGGGGTTGCGCATCAGTTTCAGGCTTTCCGTCTCGTAGTCGGAGAAGAGCAGGAAGTTGAAACGCCGCACCTTGTAGGGGCAGTTGTTGGAGCAGTAGCGGGTGCCCACGCAGCGGTTGTAGACCATGGTGTTCAGCCCTTCGGGCGTGTGCACCGTGGCGCCTACCGGACAGACCTGCTCGCAA
Source organism: uncultured Acidobacteriota bacterium (assembly GCA_963730805.1). Taxonomy (GTDB): domain Bacteria; phylum Acidobacteriota; class Terriglobia; order Terriglobales; family Acidobacteriaceae; genus Telmatobacter. The sequence goes on from CAVSTL010000012.1 coordinate 247,564, forward strand.
GGGGCATTCTCGCAGTGCTGGCAGAGCATGGGCTGGAAGTGGGCGCGCGGCGAAGCCAGGTCGCCTTCGAAATACGAATCGATGCGGATCCACTGCATGTTGCGCCCGATCCTGACCTGCTGCTTGCCCACCACCGCGATGTTGTTTTCCGCATAGCAGCCGATCACGCAGGCGTTGCAGCCGGTGCAGCTCGACATGTCGATCGACATGCCCCAGGCGTTTTCCGTGTACGTCCAGTTGGGGAACATCGAGGTCCCCATGCTGGTCTTCTCGTGCCCCTCGCCCTCGTTGGCGAAGCCCGGGTTCTGCTTGTACTCATCCAGAGTCGCGTAGCGGATGATGCCCCTCGGGCCCAGCGCTTCCACCGCTTCGAGGGACCGGTTCTGGTTGCCGTAGTCCGAGAAGGTCTTGGAACGGTGGTCCTGGTAGTGGCTCTTGGTGATGGCGATGCCCCACTTGCCGTCCACCTTCCTGATGGAACCGGCCGCGTAGAAGGGCGCCCACGTGGGGCGGATCTGGTAGGCGCTGAAGCCCGCCCCCGAGCCTACCCGCCCGGCCGCTTCGCGCCCGTAGCCGAGGTAGACCGTCACCGAGTTGTCGGGATGGCCGGGTGCCACGATCACCGGAGCTTTTACTTTGCCCGAGCCCACCGTGATCTCCACGATGTCGTCTTCTTCGAGCTTGAGCGCGGAGAGCGTCGCGCCCGAAACGATGGCCGCGTTGTCCCAGCTCAGGCTGGTCACAGGCTTGGGCAGCTCCTGCAGCCAGCCCACGTTGGAGAACCGGCCGTCGTAAATGTTGGGGTCGGGGCGGAAGATGATTTCGATATTTTCTTTGGGAGACGGAGTGGGAACGTTGATGGCCGCAGTGGTTGCCTTGCCGGATGTCTCGAACTTCGTATCCTCGATCCAGCCCGCGTGCAGCGCCTTCCTCCAGCCGGTCTCGAAGTCGCCCTTAATGGCCGTCTTCCACGTTTCGCGCACCGCCGCGTAGGAGCTCAGCAGCGGCTCGGCCAGCAGCATCTGCAATACATCGTGCGCGCTCCGGCCGCCGTAGAGCGGATCGATCAGGGGCTGCACGATCGACACCGTGCCGTCGTAGCTGCGCGCGTCGGACCAGAACTCCAGCGGATGCGCGGAGGGGATGTGCCAGTGCGCGATCTGCCCCGTCTCGTCCTGGTGCGGGCCCAGATGCGCCACCATCTTCGCCTTGTTGAACGCCGATGGAAAATCAAGATCGGCGGGCGACGAATAGATGGGGTTCGCGTTCAGGATGATGAGCCACTCCACCTTGCCCGCGTTCAGGTCCGCCACCAGCGCCTTCATGTCCGCAATCTGGTCCGAAGGCAGAGGGTTCAAGGGCTCGCTCGAAACCGAAACCGTCTTGCCCGTGTTGCCCAGCGCGGAGTTGATCGCCGCGGCGAGGGCTGTGACCGATGCGTCCTGATAAAGGCCCGGGATCACCGCGCTCTTGCCGTTGGCAGCTTTGAGATCCTTAGCCAGAGCTGATAAAAATTTCTGCTGCTCGCCGGTCCATGCATAGCTCGAGGCCGGCACGCCGGTCGCACCGACTGCCGCAGCCAGCGCGGCCGCGAATGCCGGCACTTCGCTGGCGCGCAGCACCAGGCGATGCTCGGCCTTCATGCCGGTAGTGGTCGGCGTCGACTCGATGGAATAGAGCCGGTTCAGCTTCGTGGGGTCCTTGCGCCGCTGCGCATACTCCCGCACCAGCTTGTGATGGCCCGGATACGCCGCTCCCGACAAAAAGTCCGCATCGAGCGACACAATCACGTCCGCGCCGGAGAGGTCGTACTGCGGGATCGCGCCGGTAGCTAAGACCGTGCCCGCGATGGCCGGGTCATACTGGATCAGCCTGGCCTGCGGATACGCCTGCTGCACCGCTTTCCACTGCCGGGCCAGCGTGGGCGAAGTAATGGTCGTCGACAGGAAGTAGATCCCCGTGCCGCCGTTCGAGGCCACCACCGCGTCGCGGAAAGTGCGCGCGAACTCGCTCCACTCCCGGTTCTCCCCGCGCAGGGTCACGCGCTTGGACCGGTCCGGATCGTAGAGCGCCAGCAGCGACCCCTGCGTGAACACGTCCGACGATCCCTGGTTGTAGCTGTGCTCCGGGTTGCCGTCGATCTTGATCGGCCGGAACTGGTCGGCCTTGACCAGCGTGGGCACCGCCCCGGTGGGAAACGGATGCGCCGTGGCGAAGTACATCGGCTTGCCCAGGATCAGGTCTTCGGGCTGCTTGATGTAGGGGAAGATCGGCTCGTCGGGCTGCTTGGTGCAGCCGGCCAGTCCGGCCAGCGCCATCGACGCCCCCATCAGCTTCATGAACCCGCGCCGCGATACCGGATCGACCCACTCCTGCGCCGCCGAGGGAAACTCCTGCTCCACCGCCCGCTCAAACTCCTCGGTCCCGGCCAGCTCGTCCAGCGAACGCCAGAACTTTTTGCCGCGAGTGCCCTTCAGCTCCGCGCGCACCGCGGCCAGCGTCATCGGGCCGTCCTGAAGGGTACGGGCTTCAGCCCGTACATCGGCCTCCGCCGAATCCACTGGGGCTTCAGTCCCCGAGGCGTGCCTTTGCGAAATCTCGTTCACGACGCGACCTTCTTCATCCAACCGCTTGTTCCTCTCTGGCGCGCTCATCGGTGGCACACCTCGCAGCTGGTCAGATCTTTCGGCGTGCGGATCTTGTACTGCTGAAGCAGAAAATGACCCAGTTCGTCCTGGCTGGTGAACTTTTTATAAGCTTCCGCCGAGGCCCCGACCGCGGGACGCACATCCCCGGCCAGACCCTTCGTCACAGGCAGCGCCAGCGACGCCAGCTGCGGGCCCGTTCCCGCCGGATCCTTCATCACGCAGTTCACGCTTTCCGCCGTCGGCACTCCGTCCTTCGCTTCCCCCGCCGCGCACCACACCGGACGCTCTGCGGCCGGCGCTTCCCACGCCATGTTGTAAATCTGCGACGTCGGCCGCAGGTTCTTGGCCGGGTTGCGGTGGCAGTCCAGGCACCACTCCATCTGCAGCGTATTCTCCGCATACATCAGCGGCATCTGGTCCACCCGCCCGTGGCAGGTCGAGCAGCCCAGGCCCTTGTTCACGTGGATCTCGTGGCTGAAATAAACAAAGTCGGGAAGATCGTGAACCTTGGTCCACGCCAGGGACTGCCCCGTCGCCCAGCTGGCCCGAACCGGCTCCAGCAACTGCGCGTTGGTCCAGATCTGCGCGTGGCAGTTGATGCACGTCTTGGTCGGAGGGATCCCCGCGTAGCTCGACTTCTCCACCGTCACGTGGCAGTACTGGCACTGCAGCCCCAGCCCCTGCACATGATGCTTGTGGCTGAACGGAACCGGCTGGTCGGGTCGCTGTCCCTGCCGCGTCACCCACGGCGATCGCTGCAGCTCGTCCAGCGTCACCCCCACCGCGATCACAAGCAACCCCGTCAACACCAGGCTCATCCGGGCCAGTGCGTTCGAGCTGCGGTCAAATATCTGAGCCATGGTTTTGTTCCGGCCGTGGATTTGCGCAGAGATAGCTTCCGAGCTCGCGGCACTCAGACGTTACCGAAGCGCACTTAGTTAGTCCGACGCTGGTGAGACGGTAGACTTTGATCTACCTTTGTGTGCTTGTTCGCAAGCAATGACTTTGTAAACTGTTGTAAAAATATGTAAACCGAATACACGCTTGCTAGAGTGTTAACGCGATTGATGATACAGTCCATCATCGACACTTAGGCGCCCAGAGGTCTCTCGTCATAACTCTGGGGATATCAACCGCGCGCGGGGAGACAAAATGACAGGCTCAACTAACATCGATAGCAGTTCCTTAACGAAGCATGGCATGGCCGTAATCATCATAGGAACAAGCGTTTGCGCAATCGGTTCTTTGATGGCAAGGCCGATGCGCGAAGAATTAGGCTATTTGCTCGCGGCGGCGCTTACTTCTCTATGCGTAGTGATTGCTTTTCTTTTCCTTGGATTTCGAAAGCAATGGACGCCCAAGCGGCATCTGATCCCAACTTACCTTGCGGTCGGGGTATCGCTGATAGCTTGCTGCATGATCTCCTGGCTGATCCAGCCCGGATTGATCGACATACGCGTATTGGGGCTTCTGGCGGGCTTGCTCGGCCTGGTTTGGGGATCGTGGTATATGAAACTCGCGTTTCATTTCCAGTCGAACTCGTTTCAGGCGTGCACGATGAGTGTGTTGGCGGCGGCGATCTCTTCACTCGGAATCACGCTCGCCACCCGAACCGGGTTTAGCAAACACACGGCAGTAACCTCAGTTGGGTGTTACATCATCGTTCTTGGAGTTCAGGTGTATCTGACTGCGGCGTTTCTCCACCGCGAAGTCGTGCGCGAACGCGCTTTGGAACGGCGTTAGAGCTGGCAACGGACTCGAGTCTCGCCATTGATCCCCATATCCGCAGGCTTTCAGTAACATACATGACTGTATGTACGACCTATCCCTGTGCTCTTTTTCAATCCCGTTAATCCAACACCTATAAGCCTTTACAACACTTTACAGATACATTGATCCTGAACAAACACCGATAAGCGCGATGAAAGCTAAGTTTTACGAGCATCGGCTGAGTTATGCGAGAAATATGTCGATGGCTTGCTTCGTGCTCGCCGCAGACCAACTGCGGATTTCGCCCTCTCTCGAGTTCCCATAATCGGTTGAGGGCGCCTTTCAGGAAAGGTGTGAACGATGTTGAATCGGACCGCAAGAATGCTTATTAAAATCCCATTGGTTTTGCTTGGCTTGATCTTGCTGCAAAGTTTGACGCCTCGCCTGATGGCGATTCCCGCGTTTGCGCGCAAGTACAAAACGGCCTGCGCCACATGCCACAACAATTGGCCAGAACTTAACGACTTCGGGCGGGCATTCAAGATCAACGGATTCAAGTTTCCCAAGGACGACGAGCAATTCCTGAAGGAACCTCCGCTTATGCTGGGTGCCCAAGCCCAAAAGGAATCGTTCCCGAATTCGATCTACCCTGGCGAACTCCCGATCCTTCCGATCGCGTTCCGGTATTCGGGCTATTTCAATTACACAAGTCAACAGCCTTCGGCACTAGCCGCTGCGAACGGATACGTTCCGCCGACGGACCTGTTTCAACCCAATACCGTCACGATTCTGATGGCGGGATCTTTCGGCCCCTCGGTTTCATTCTGGATCGACGATGATCTTTCCACCGGTGGTTCTGGAGCGGCGGGCGGTCTGGGAGACGGCTGGATCAAAGCGAACAATTTCCTGGGTCACGCGTTTCATATTCCTCAGAACGATTTGAATGTTCGCTACGGACAATTCGAACTCGATCTTCCTTTTACGCAAGCCCGGACCATCAACCTGTCGGACTATGCAATCTACGATCAGGTGGCAAACGTAAATCCATCCGGTTCAGGCCCGCTTCCGGGAACTGTGAACAACCCATTTGCGTTCGCGGATGGACAGCGTGGAATCGAGATTGGCGGTTACCCGAATCGCGGGTATACCTGGTGGTCGCTTGCGGCCATTGACGGAGGAGATTCATCGGGTACGGTCAATGCCAAAGACCTCTACTTCCATTTCTCGCAAAGGTTTGATCTGGAGAAGAATCCCGAAGTGCGAAAGGAAGTACAAGCGCAAGACCAGAGCGGGGTTCACGATCATACCTCCATCCGCTTTGACGGTTTTGGCTACTACGGCAGAAACGAACTGAATCATACGGGGGATATAGCCGCAGGCTTGCCGACTCTGGTGGAACCGTTCTACCGGGCGGGCGGAGCCTTCGACTTTAAATTCCGCAGCAAGTTTGAGCTTTGGGGCCTGTATGCGCACGGCCACGACACGAACAAAGTCTTGAACGATGACGGCTCGGCATTTGTGTCGGCTACGCCGGTGACCTTTTCGGGCGGGTTCCTGGAAGCGGAGTATTGGTTCTACCCATGGCTGATTGCAACTATGCGCTACGATGGCGTGAATTCTCCGACCGACCGGCTCAACGGGATATCCCGTCGCGATACGCGGAACAGTTTCACTCCCGCGCTCGATATCCTGGTACGTCCGAACATCAAACTCGAGTCGCAGTTTACGTTCAACTACCAGCAGCCGGTGCCTGATTCCACCAACTTCTATCGTGCCAACCAATTCTTATCGGGGGTGGACTTCCTGTTCTAGGGAAAACTTGACGCGCGCGGCTAGTCCTAAGTCAAGTCCAGCAGGCACTTACTTTCGCGGATTCGCAGGAATCCGCGAAAGCATTTAGAGCAGGCGACGGCACGAAGTTTACAAGACTTTACAACCTTGTTGACAGTGAACAAACAACGTTCAATTCGCCTGATCGTAGGATCACAGAACAGTGTCGACAAAGCAGACTATCGCAGGCTCAGTCGATGTAATTCACAATCTACAGGAGAAAGTCATGTTACGGACAAGGACTGTTGCACTTCCCGCGCTTGCACTGATTGCACTTGGGTGCATGGCCAGCCATGGCTGGGCAGGCGAACTGAAAGGAAAGGTCACGGCGGTTGGAATGCGTTCCGCCGAGAACATCGCAGTCTACATCGACAGCGTGCCGGGGAAGACATTTGCGGCGCCGTCCCAGCACGTGACTGTGGATCAATCGCATCTGGCGTTCGCGCCTCACATTGTGGTAATTCAGCAAGGCACGACCGTTGAATTCAAGAATGATGACAACGTGGGACACAACGTGTACTGGCCGGCAATTCATCACGACAAGAAGCTGGCTCACAACATGGGTACGTGGCCGCAAGGATTGTCGAAGCCGTTCACGTTCACTGAGGTTGGAGATGTTCCGTTGCTCTGCAATGTTCACCCGGAGATGTCGGGAATCATCTTTGTCGTTCCGACCCCCTATTTTGCGGTGACGGATAAAGACGGCAACTTTGTCATCAAGGATGTTCCTCCCGGGCAATACACCCTCAAGACCGGCAGCGAGAACGGCAAACCGGCGTCGCAGAGTGTGACAGTTGCTGGAGCACCAATCAGCGTCAACCTCACAGTGACGAAATAAGGGACCAGGCGGCGAGCGCGCCGGCAGTGGGGCGGAGGAGCTATGTCGGCCAGGTCAATTGTTAAGAGCATTTCACGACGTCCGTATCTCGTAGCGGTTTGTTGCGCGTTCGCCGTATCGCTTGTCTATTGGCAGGTGCGAACTGAGTGGCGTGAAGTTCGGCAGCTCGTTCACGGCCGGATATTGTTCGCAAGTGCGCGGATACGGACACTCTCCTGGAAACAACCGATGGTTCCCGCGCAATTCGCGCAGGCGAGTTGCGGAGCCTGTCATCGGGAAAATCTGCAGCAGACGCCGCGTCTGAATCACGGCCGGCAATTGCTGGTGAAATTCAACTGCACGGGATGCCACCAGATGCAGGCCATCGATCGTCCAGCCATGCTCGGGCCCGACCTGACTAACATTGGGACCAAGGTCAACCGTGAGTGGATCTATAAATGGCTGAAGGATCCGCGGACGCTCACCGATCCGGATGGGAACGTAACTGTCAACGGCGTAGACTTTGAACCGCGAATGCCGAAGTTCGAGCTCAGCGACCTGGAACTGCGCGCCTTATCGGCATATCTCAGCACGCAGCGCAAACGGCAACTTGCACCTACAAGGATTTCATTGGTTGCGTCCAAGGCCAACGACGCCGCCGCTGAAGAGGGCCACACGCGTTTCAACCAGATGTTTTGCGTGACTTGCCACGCGATCGCTGTAGAGCGTGGGGGGGAGACCAAACTTATCGGCGGCGATATCGGGCCTGAACTAACCAAGGTCGGAAGCAAAGTCAGGCCGGAGTGGCTGGTGGCGTGGCTGCGCGATCCGCAGGGCTATCTCGAGCACACGAAAATGCCGCGCTACGAGTGGTCGGAGAAGGATCTGTCCCAGGTTGCACAGTACATACTGACCAAGCTGACAGATCCGGACCTGCTGAAGGGTGTTCCGGAGTTAGGCATTCCCGCCCAGGAAGAAGTGGATCTGGGCCGCCGTCTGTTTGTCGAAAAGGGATGTGCCGAATGCCACGTGATCCAGGGCGTTAAGGCCAAGCCTGATTTCGCGCCCGATCTTTCCGCGCTGGGCATGGCGGCGGGGCCGTACACAATCGAAGTGAAGTCTCCGCGCAAACTGCCGGCCTCTCTTCACTTCGTAAAAGGGAATGTGGAAAGACTGGACATCCGCGAGTCCGTAGTTCCCCGCTCGATGATCGCCTACTTGCAGACAAAGATCACCAACCCTGGGTCGGTCACTCCGGATACTCACATGCCGTCGTTTCGTATGAGCAAATCGGATCTTGACGACGTAACCACGGCATTGCTGAGCATGAGTGGTCCGGAGATTCCGAATCCAGGCGAGAAGCCGGTCATCGTCGAGCGTCGTCACGAAGAATTCCACCCCGACGGCGAAGCCGGCCAGGTGTACCAGCGCTACAAATGTTACGTGTGCCACAGCTTCAGGGGATACGGCGGTACGCTCGCGCCGGATCTCTCGTATGAAGGCAGCCGCTCAAAGCGGGAATGGCTGATTCAATTCCTGCAGAATCCGCCCACCTTGCGCCCTACGCTTACTGTCCGCATGCCGCGCTTCAATATGTCGGTCGAGGACGCGACCACGCTGGCGGACTACCTGTCTGCAAATCTGCGGAAGCAGGACGTTGATCCCGCCGAGGTGGACGAAGGAACATTCACACCGGCGATGGCAGACCAGGGCAAACAGCTGTTCGAGACCAAGTATCAATGTCAATCGTGTCACACGATTGGCTCATCGGGCGGGTACGTGGGACCGAGCCTCAACAATGCGGGCAACTGGATGACGGCCGCCTGGATAGAAGAATGGCTGCGGAATCCGCAGGCATTGGTTCCCGGAACGATCGAGCCGCGCCATTCCTTCAGCGATGACGAGGTCAAGAATCTCACCGCATATTTGCTCACACTAAAGCAGAATGCGTCGGGAGAGACTGCCAACGCCGGCGGCGGAGGACACTAATGAAGCTTCTGTTGATTTATTTCTCGGTCCTGGCGGCATCCGTTGGCGTGGTTGCGGTGGCGCGAAAGAGCGTCGTGGACAAGCTCTGCTGGTGCTGGTCTGGCGATCAACACATGGTTGCCGGCCCCAAGCCGCAGATTGAAAAGAACGAGTACGTCTCCTATGGTTCGTATGGATCTGAAGTTGATTGGAACAATCCCGATCGGACTTTATCTCTCGACTACAAACAGGACCAGGGCAAGCGCGTTTTTTACCAGCAATGCGTATGGTGCCATGCCGACACGACGCCCGCAGGGCCCTCCAATCGTTCGAATGTGAGCCCGGATCCGCCGCTGATGAACGATGGAAACATCCTCAATAAGGAAAGCGATGTCTCGCTGAAGAAGATCATCACGCTGGGGGGAAGCGCAGTCGGCAAGTCGGCGATGATGCCTCCCTATGGTTCAACACTGACCGACGAAGAGATCGACGACCTGGTCGCATATATGCGCGTGATTGCCGTTCCGGAATACACGACAACGCAGGCCAGAAACAAATAGCTTGAGGAGTCATTGTTTATGAGTGTTGCCTTGAAAAACTTGAATCTTTCGCGAGGGCTTCTGCTGGTGGCCGCAATTCTTGGAGCGGCAGGGACCGTGCATGGACAGGTGAGCCCGACCGAAGTTCTGAACCCCAGGGCAAAAGCTGATGAGCAAAAATACCTTCCGCAACTGGTGTCGCTTCAGAGAGCCATTGGAGGAGCGCAATTTCCCTTCACATTCCGGCTGGCAAGATATCTTGACTCGAGGCCGGGCCAGCGCGCGGCGCTTGATTCCAATGGCCTTGAATTCGTGTATTTTCAAGACAAGGTCGTATTAAAGGTTTCAGCTTTCTATCGAGTGGCATTTGACTCGATGCAGGTGACGCAGAATGGGCGTGCCAGCCAGACGCTGAAGGAGGCGGTCCTTCCTGTTCTGCGGCTAATCACCGAGCAGATGCCGCGGAACTACGACTACGATGCTATCGGGTTCGAGATTCTTTATGACGCGCGTGACTCGAGCCGGTCCTACGACTATGAAGGACATGAAGTATTGACCATGGTTTTCGGGCGGGACGACGCCTTTGCACTTGCCAGCGCATCGACCAGTGCAGAGCGCCAGGAAATTCTGAATCGTTCCGATATTTTCGTGAACAGCAAGGTGTTCGAGCTAGCGCTCGATCAGGCCGATCCGCTCAACCCCGAGACAATTGACCGATCTGTGGCCCGACCGAATCTGGAGCGCGCGTCCTATACGCCTCCGCACGTCTCTCACGTCGTTTCGGCTCCGGCTCCGGTTTCTCCGGATGTCTCGGATGCGCAGACCGTTCAAGTTGCTGATTCCTCTTCCTCAGATTTGACCGCGATCGGAGTGCAAAGGAAATTGCAGGCTGAAGTGAATGCTGTCCGAGATGGGCAGGGAGCGATCGCGCAACCGGAAGACACATTGCACCCTTCGCTCGAGACGAACGCCGGACAGAGGGAATTGCACTATACGATGCAGAATGCCCTTTCATTCGAACCGGGCCGGAGTTCGATCTACAAAAGGGCGGCGGAGAGTTTCGATCTCTTTCTGGCACCGGAACTGAAGGATATCTCGAAGAGGGTTCCGGCGGACGCGGCCGTAGATGTGCTTCATTTCTCGGTGCTCAATCGCCTCGGCGCGGAAAACAACGAGACCATCGAGTACATTTGTCCCATGGATTCGATGCGCTCGTTTGTCGAGAACAAGATCACCACCCAGGACCTGATCAACAAGAGCGTTGTGCTGGTAAACGGGGTGCGCATCGGGGTAGATCTGGAGAAAGTGGAATAGACTTCGCTTCCACGGTGGGCGAATGGGGTCCCGCACATCGAAACCTGGTCACGATGCGGATCGCGTGGCTGCCAGGAGCGCGTCCCATCCGACCTTGCTCATTTTCAGACGGCGCCCGCCAGCCAGTAGAACCCAACCTTCACTCCGGCCCCCGCGAAGAATTTCGCGCACCTGGGTGATGTTCACGATCGCGGAGCGATGGACGCGAACAAACATACGCGGATCGAGGGTTTCCGCCAGCTGCTTGATGGTCTCGCGGAGCATGAAACTCCTGGAGCCAACGTGAAGACACGCGTAGTAATCCGCGGCTTCGATCCACTCGATTTCCTCCACGTTGACGAATGAATCTTTGGTCCCATTGGAGACGATGAGGCGCCTGGGGAATTGTTTCCTCTCGCGGTTGCCTTCCGCCAGCGCCGCAAGCAGTGATTTCAGATGCTCCTGAGTTTGAAGCGCTGCCTGTAAGGAGATTCTCTCCTTGATGCGCGCGAGGGTCTCCTTCAGACGTTGCGGTTCGACTGGCTTGGTCAGGTAGTCCAGCGCGCGGACGTCAAAGGCTCGCAGGGCATAATGGTTGTGCGCGGTAACAAACACGGTTGCGGGCATCCGCGCGATGCCTTCTTGTTCGATGACTTCGAACCCGGTTCCGCCAGGCATTTCTATATCGAGAAACAAGACGTCGCAGGCGTTCTCTTTCAGGGCGCTGATGACCTCCCTGCCGTTTCGACATTCTCCGGCGATCTCAACTTCATCGTCACCGGCGAGGAGAAATCTTAACCGCTCGCGGGCAAGCGGCTCGTCGTCGGCGATGAGTGCCTTCAGCTTCATTCAGGCTCTCTCGTACGGAATGGTAATGGCGACTTCAAATCCGCCCGCATCCAACGGCCGCGCCACCATTTCGTAGGTTTCCTGGTAGAAATGCGCCAGCCGTTCGCGCGTGTTCTTGAGCCCGATGCCGCTTCCGGCTTTGGAGTGGCCATTGAGGCGGGAACCGGTATCGCGGACCTCAAGACGTAGTTGGGCGCCTTCGCGGCGGGCGGTCGCCTGCACCATCCCATTCTCTTCGCAATGCGCGATACCGTGACGGATGGCGTTCTCGACGATGGGCTGGAGCAGAAAGCATGGCACCAGGCTGTCGAGAGCGCCGGGATCGACCTTGATTTCAATGTGCAGGCGATCGGCGAAGCGAACCTGTTCGATGGCAAGGTAGCTTTCAACGATCTCCAACTCCTGCGACAAGGGAACTTTCTCCGGCGTCGTCCGCTTCAGGGTAGTCTTGAGGATAACGTTCAAATGGGCCAACATTTCCAATGCCTCGGCGCCCCTGCCAAGTTCGATGAGGGTGGTGATTGCATTGAGCGTGTTGAAGAGGAAGTGCGGCTCGAGTTGCATCTGCAGGGCGTGCAATTGGGCCGCGGATAGCTGCCTCTCCAGATCGAGGGCCTTCATCGTGTCGCGCTGGGCGCGAAGGTGAAATTGAATAATTCCCACCATGCCAAAAATGAAGCCGTAAGTCAGGATCTCCATTCCGAACCGGTTCAACCCGAGCAACTTGGTCCAGACAGCAAATGCAGTGGAATTGGCATGCCATTCCTTAGAGGTGAAGCCGACGGCGCCCAGGAGCAAAAGGTGCGCAAAGGCCAAAACAAATGCGAGGAATATGTGCAACGTGATGCCAATGGAAGAAAACTGCAGTGTGGAACGCTTGCGCGATCCCAATGTCCACAGGCAACAAGCGATGCAGCCCCACCACCCCCAAAGCACGATGCCGTAGATGAGCGATGGCACATGGGTTATGGAGTTGCATTCGCTCGCGGTGGCGAGCGCCAGCGCACCGCAAAGCAGAGAGATAGCGGCGGCACCGGCGTGGCGAAACCGGAGGCGGGAGAACATGATCTGGACCGGCATCGCAAACTCCTAATATCGATGGCTTCCCGTGGTACTTAGAAGGCGCCCGAAATCAGAATGACCGCACCATCCTCCGCGGTTGAATGCTATCCAGTGTACGCTGGAGTTTTTGCAGCCGGTGATGAGATTTTTGCAGCGGGGCGAAGCCGGAGTGTCGGACTGTTTCATTTCGATGGGCTGGAACCAACTCGCCGTGCAGGTGTGCGCAATCAACAGGCCGAAGTTGTGAGGGCAGACGGTGCTGGAGCATTGGCGCTCGATGGCATCTAATATTTATCTGCATGGAAAACACGGCTATTGAATCGTCAACCGCGTCAACATCCGAGAGCAATCCCGGAGCGCCGCTGCTGCGTATGGACGGGGTGGTGAAGCACTACCGGACAGACGGGGAGGCCGTGCAAGCGTTGAATAATGTTTCCCTCCAGGTTCGCGCGGGCGAGTTCGTCGCAGTCGTCGGCCGCAGCGGCTGCGGGAAGTCAACCCTTCTGCACCTGGCCGGCGCTTTGGACTTCCCGACAAGCGGGCACGTGTTGCTCGACGGGATCGCGACGGACTCGCTGAACGAATCACAATTGACGGTTCTCCGACGCGAAAAAGTCGGGTTTGTCTTCCAGTCGTTCCAGCTACTCCACACGCTGAGCGTGGTCGAGAACGTCGAGTTGCCTTTGCTTCTGGCGGGACAGCGGGATCCGCGCCCACGGGCACTCGATCGGCTGGCTGCGGTGGGCCTGGCGGACCTGGAAAATCGTATGCCGCATCAGCTCTCTGGCGGGCAGATGCAGCGCGTAGCCATTGCCCGGGCCCTGGTTCACCGGCCGCGCATTCTTCTCGCGGACGAACCAACAGGGAACCTCGACTCGGCGACCGGAGAGTCGATTATCAAGTTGCTCAGGCAAATCTGCGACGAGCACAGAATGGCGATCGTGATGGCAACGCACAGCACGGAAGCGGCAGCCATCGCAGATGCGGTCGTTCCCATGCGCGACGGCCAGATTGTGGCTTCTTGACATGGCCGCACTTATACTATTTTTCCGACTTATCGTCCGGCCGGCGCTTCGCGAGCCCGCAAGATCGTTGCTGGTGGTGGCTGCGGTGTCGCTCGGTGTGGCGGTGGTGCTCGCGATCGAACTGGCCGGCAATGCTGCGGCAGGATCGTTCCGCTCGTCGATGGAGACGCTGGCCGGCGACAACGATCTTGAGGTAACGGCTGCCGGAGGTGTGCCGCAGGCGATCGTGGGAACTCTGGCAAGAGTGCCCTATGCGCTTCGCATTAGCCCGCGCGTGGAGGATCACGCAACCATGACGGCGACGGGCGAGGCCGTTCCTCTCATCGGGATCGACATCGTCGCCGAGGCGAATAACGGTCAACGATCGAACCTCGAGGTTACCTCCGCCAGCGGGGCATTCGACCACATCAATGATTCCGACGCCATTTGGATAACACGGTCGCCGGGGAGACAGATCGGAGACAGAATCGGCCTGCTGATCAATGATCAGATTCGCGACTATACGGTGCGCGGTTTCATACCCGACGCCGCGAGGGTAAGTGGAAGCGCAATCGTAATGGATATTGCCGCGGCACAACTGGCAACGGGCAAGAGCGGCCGGGTGGATCGAATCCTGTTGAAGGTGCCGGATAAGGTTGACATTGACACGTGGGAGCAACGGGTCATGGCGGTTCTGCCCGCCGGCGTGGAACTGAATCCGCAGGGTAGCCAGACTGCCGCTAATCGGCGCATGCTTGCGGCCTTTCGATGGAATTTGCGCATCCTCAGCTACATTGCGCTCCTTGTCGGAGCCTTTCTTATCTACAACACCATCTCGGTTTCGGTGGTGCGCCGGCGTACCGATATTGGAACGGTCCGGGCCCTTGGCGCCGGGCGCGGTACCGTACTTGGCGCATTTGTTGCGGAAGCAGCTTTGTTCGGATTCGTGGGAGCGGCAATCGCCATTCCGCTGGGACGCCTGCTTGCGGCAGGAACGGTCCGCCTGCTGGCGACCACCGTTGACGCTTTGTATATCTCCAGCCGGCCGGGGTCTCTCGATCTTTCCCTGGGGACAGCGGCACTCGCTTTCGTGGTGGGAATTGGTGTTGCAATCGCGTCGGCGCTGGCACCTGCGCGCGAGGCGTCCGCGGTGCCACCGACTGAAGCCATGGCGCGCGGCGGGCGCGAATTCGCCATTCGCGTGGAGCGGAACAGGGATGCGCTTATCGCTCTCGCGCTGGCGACGGCCGCGGCGGTGGCGTCACGCGCTCCCGCCGTGGGAGGCAAGCCGCTATTTGGATATATCTCGGCGATTCTGTTCATCGCGGCGGCGGCCCTGGCGATTCCGTTCCTGGTGTATTGGTGCACTGCCGCTACGTCGCTGGCTCTCGGCAAACTGATCGGGGTTGAGGCCCTGCTCGCATCGCGCAGCCTGGCGGGATCGCTGCGACGCACCTCGGTGCTGGTCGGAGCGTTGTCTACCGCGATCGCGATGATGACATCGGTTGGCATCATGGTGGGCAGTTTCCGCGAGACGGTAATTACGTGGATGGATAACGAGCTTCCCGCCGATCTTTATCTCCGGCCAGCGGGCGATCCGGCGGCTGATCGTCATCCGACCATCGCACCGGACCTGGCCGATGCCATCGCTCGTGTAGCTGGGGTGGAAAGTGTCAGTCGTTTCCGCGCTTATGAGATTGAATACGAGGGTCTGCCGGTCACTCTCGCGGGGGCGGAATTCAATGCGAATCGCCCGCGCGAATTTTCAAACTTTCTCTCCGGTCAGCCGCCGGCGCGCGTGATCAACGAACTTTCAAAAAGCGATTCCGCGATTGTCAGCGAGCCATTCGCTTACAAGCACCATGTCAAGGCCGGCGATTCTATCAAGCTTCCATTCAGCGGCGGCACGGTCAAGTTCAAAGTCGTGGATATCTTCTACGATTACGGCAACGAGCGCGGCTACATTCTGCTCGATCGCGCCACCATGCTTCGCTATCTGCCCGATCCCGCGCCGTCAAATCTTGCCGTTTACCTTCAACCCGGCGCCGACCTTGATTCTGTGCGGGAGACGATCAAGCGGGTGGCGGCGCATTCCGATGTACTGATCTTTTCCAATCGCGACATACGCCGCGAAGGCGTCCGCATCTTCGACCAGACCTTCGCCATTACATACGCGCTGGAAGCGGTGGCGGTGATTGTTGCTGTAATGGGGATCGCCGGTGCACTGATGGCGATCGTGATTGACAGGCGTCGAGAATTTGTTTTGCTTCGTATTCTCGGAGCGTCTTCGGCCCAGATCCGCAAGTTGATTCTCGTCGAGGCAGGACTGATCGGGATGCTGGCCAATATCGCGGGACTTGCGCTCGGGATCGTGCTCTCGCTGGTGCTCATTTTTGTTATCAACAAGCAATCGTTCGGCTGGACGATTCAATTTCACTGGCCGGTTGCGGTTCTGCTGGGCGCCCTCAGCATCGTTTATGCTTCGACGGTGCTTGCGGGGCTATATCCAGCCCGAATTGCGCGGCGCCTGAATCCGATCGAGGTGGTGCATGAAGAGTAGAGTATTCGCACTCCTCATCGGTCTTTTCGCCTTGAGCAGCGGGGCGCAGGACTATAAGCAGGCGTTGCCCGGGTATGGCTATGAGTTTCCACGCGACCACTTCAATCATCCTGACTACCGGACCGAATGGTGGTATTACACCGGCAACCTCAAGTCCGCAAACGGTCATCGATTCGGATTCGAGCTCACCTTCTTTCGTCAGGGTGTGGCCCGCGATCAGGACAAAGCTGCATGGCGTATTCACGATGTGTACATGGCGCACCTCGCCCTGAGCGATATTAGCGGCCAACACTTCTATCATGACGAGCGCATCAATCGCGCGGGTCCGGGCGTCGCGGGCATCGACGAGCGAACAGGGCTGATCTGGAATGGCAATTGGCAGGTTCAAATCACGGAGGGGAAGCACACGCTGCGTGGACTGAATGAGAAATTCGCGATCCAGCTCGATCTCGTTCCGGCCAAGCCGCCTGTGATCCACGGACGCGATGGAATCAGCCGCAAGGCGGAGGGCGCGGGCCACGCTTCGCACTACATCTCGTTCACGCGGCTGGGAACCTCGGGCACGATCGAACTGAATGGCACGAGTTACACGGTGCAGGGCACATCCTGGATGGATCATGAATTCTTTTCGGAATCTGTGGATACGACCGAAAGGGGCTGGGACTGGTTAAGCCTGCAACTCGACGACAATAGCGAGGTGATGCTGTATCGCCTTCGCCACAAGGACGGCAGCGTCGATCGGTTTTCTTCAGGCACCTACATCGACGCTCAAGGAAAATGCACGTTTCTCTCCATCAGTGATTTCGCTATGACACCCACTGGCGAGACCTGGACCAGCCGGCAGACAAGGGGCGTTTATCCGATCCAATGGCATGTTGCGATTCCTGGCCTCGGATTGGACATGGAGATTTTCACGCCGCTCTCTGACCAGGAACTTTCCGGCAGCATCGGCCCAAGCTATTGGGAGGGAGCCATTGATGCAAAAGGAAGGCGGGGAGGGAAAGAGTTGCGCGGTTCCGGCTATCTGGAGATGACGGGATATGCGACGGGTGGCCGTGAATAAGCGCGGGCTTGCGCAGGCCAGACGATTGAGCAGTGATACTCTGGCGTGTAACTTAAATTGGAGCCTCTCATGCCATCCTCAAAGAAGCCCACTCGACGCGACTTCTTGAAAGTCACTTCGTCGGCAGCCATCGCCGCCGCTGCCACGCCGGCCCTGAATGCACCGGCCGAATCCACGATCGCGGAAAAAGAGTCAGCCCCTTTCGCGCCGGCGGAACTGTTCGTGAGCGGCCCGCAGCGAACCTACTCAGGCGAGAGGACAACGCAAATTGCATTGCCGATCGGCGGTATCGGAGCCGGCTCCATCTGCATGAATGGCTATGGCGGGATGCAGGATTTTTCGATTCGAACGCGGCCCGAGAACACCGCGATGCCGTCGGAATTCAGCGCCAACTCCCCCGAGGCGGCGTTCGCGATCCTGCATATCAAGGGGGAATCCACCGTCACCAAGCTCGTGGAAGGGCCGTTTCCAGCGTTCAAGATATTCGACCAAGGTCTGCAGGGGCAGGGTTTGCGCAGGGGAGGTTTCGAAGGTTTTCCGCGTTTTCAGAAGTGCACGTTCAAGGGCGAATATCCGTTTGGAGAAGCGACTCTCAGCGATGCATCGGTGCCATTGGAAGTGAAAGTTACAGGTTGGAATCCGTTCATTCCTCTCGACGACAAGAACTCCGGCATCCCGTGCGCGATTCTTGAATACACGCTGCGCAATTCGTCGTCGCATCCTGTCGAGTACGAGCTTTCTTATCATCTTTCGCACCTGGCGCCGGGTTGCAAGCCTGACGATGCGGCCAGTGTCAATGCGACGATCGCGGGCAAAGGAGTGTTCTTCAGCAACCGCGAAGCATCGAATGCAGAGGCATTTGGGAGCGCGGCCCTGCTTGCGATTGGCGGCACACCACGCGTCAAGGCGATGTGGCTGCGCAGCCCTGGCTGGGAATTTGATGCCTTGTCGGCGTTGTGGCGCGAAGTATCTGCCGGACACTTTGCGACGAACGATGGTTCGAACGATGTTGACAACTCGGGTCGGAACGGAGGGTCGATTCTGCTTGAGGGCCGATTGGCCTCGGGAGAGACGCACACTTATCCCATCGTGATTACGTGGCACTTTCCGAACTGCTATTTACAGGAAGGCCACAAGGCAGCACTGAAAAACACAAGCGGCAATCCAGGTTGCCGCACCGTGGAAGCAGATGGCGCGCCGCCGTGGCGGCCCTATTACGCCTCGCAATGGAAGGATGCGCGGGAGGTGGCGCTTTACGTCGAGCAGAATTATGCATCGCTGCGGGCGCGCACGGTGCAATTCAAAGAGGCGCTGTTTTCCTCGACCCTTCCGTCGTATGTGCTCGATGCGATTTCGGCCAATCTCGGCATTCTCAAGTCGCCTACCGTCCTTCGAGAAGAGAGCGGGCATTTATGGGGATGGGAGGGGTGCTTTCCTGACAGCGGTTGCTGTCACGGCTCGTGTACGCATGTGTGGAATTACGCGCAGGCGTTTCCGCATCTGTACCCGCAACTGGAACGGACCCTGCGCGATCTGGAGTTGGTTCGTTCGATGGACGAGAGAGGGCACGTAACGTTTCGCGGCGCTATTCCCGACGGACCCGTCGATCACACGTTTCATGCGGCGTCGGACGGCCAGTTGGGCGGAATCATGAAACTGTTTCGGGACTGGCAGACCGGCGGCGATATTGACTGGCTCAAGCGGATGTACCCGCTTGCGAAGCGCAGCATCGATTACGGTATACGCACCTGGGATCCCGATCATAACGGGGCTCTTTTTGAACCCCATCACAATACCTACGACATCGAGTTCTGGGGTGCGGAGCCCATGTGCACCAGCATCTATATCGGCGCGCTGTCGGCGATGGCGCGAATGGCAGGAGCGGTTGGCGAGGCCAAGGATGCAGATTTCTATGGTGAGCTGGCGCGCAAAAGCGCGAGCTACATGGATGAACATCTGTTTAACGGTGAATACTACGAGCAGAAAGTGCAATACCAGGGACTGCGCGACACGTCGTTTGCGCAATCGGTTGAGAAGGTGGACGAGCAAAGCAGCGAGATGCAGAGGCTGCTCAAGCGCGAGGGGCCCAAATATCAATACGGCTCCGGCTGCTTGTCGGACAGCGTGATCGGAATCTGGATGGCACGAATCTATGGAATAGATGTGCCGCTAAAGCAGGCGAATGTGCATTCCAATCTGCGCGCGATTTTCAGGCATAACTTCAAGACCGACCTCAGCCAGCATGCGAATGCGCAACGGCCGGGATACGCGATGGGGAGTGAGCCCGGACTGCTGTTGTGCAGTTGGCCGCGCGGAAACAAGCCAACGCTGCCGTTTGTCTACTCCGACGAAGTGTGGACGGGGATCGAATACCAGGTTGCCTCACACCTGATTCACGAGGGGTTAGTGGAAGAAGGGCTGACGATCGTTAAAGCAGCGCGCAGCCGCTATGACGGGGGCACCCGCAACCCGTGGAATGAGTATGAGTGCGGCAACTGGTACGCACGGGCGATGTCGAGTTACGCGCTGCTGGGCGCGCTTTCGGGATTTCGATATTCGGCTGCGGAAAAAACTGTCTGGTTCCGCCCGCGGGTGAAGGCGAGGCCTTTTCAATGCTTCTTTTCGGCGGCTTCAGGATTCGGTACGATTGCGCTTCACGAGCGGACTGTGAGTATTCGCATCCTCGAGGGAGACCTGGCGATTGAGAAGCTTTTGTTTGAGGACGCACAGTCGCCGATCGAATGGAACGTGACGGCGAAGCCGGGAGCCGTTGCCACAAAGGTGGTGTGACAGTTCTCTCCCGGTTTCGGAGGCCCGGGCACCAGGCGGCGACTCGCCTTACCGCAAGGCCACGATCTCGACTGCGCCAGTGCGGCGCTCGATGTTGACGCCCACGGTTTCAGCGTAGCGTTCGAAGGAGAGATCGACAGAGGCGCTTCCCACGCGCAGATTGCGGATGTGCACCTCCTCTAGCGATTCTGGGAGCGCAGAATGATGCAAGTAGATGCGCTCCTCCTGGGCGCGAATTTCCAGGCCAAGGCACGCCTGCAGGACCATGAAGATGGAGCCTGCGGCCCACGCCTGCGGGGAACATGCCACCGGATAGAGGGTTGGCCCCTTTCCCTTGCGTCGAGTGAAGCCGCAGATAAGTTCGGGCAACCGGTGCTGATTCACATTTTCAGACAGGTCCAACATACCCGACATCACGCGAAGAGCCAGCATCTTGTCGGGGGAGCGGAGCGCGCCATAGGCAATCATGGCGTTATCATGGGGCCAAACAGAACCATTGTGATACGACATTGGGTTATAACGTTTTTCACCGGTAACGATGGTTCGGACCCCCCACCCGGAGAAGAACGCCGGCGACAGCATCGAATCGGTTACGCTGCGATGCTGCGCGTCGGAGGCAATGCCGGAAAACAGGCAATGACCGGCATTGGAACTGCGCACCCGGCATGGCTTTTTCTCGCCATCGAGCGCCAGCGCGAATGTTGAGAGCTCATCGGACCAGAAGGCAGCGGAGAATTTGGCGCGCAATTCCAACGCCTGCTCGTTCAAATGGTCAGCCAATTTCACATTGCCTAGATCCCGGGCAACCGTTGCGATTCCTTTCTTCGCAGCGTAGACATAAGACTGCACTTCGCACAAGGCGATCGGTCCGACGGCTAGCCGGCCGTCGCTATAAAAGACTGAATCGTTCGAGTCCTTCCATCCCTGCTGTACCAGGCCGTGATCGGTGTGGCGCGCGTACTCGACGAAGCTGTCCCCGTCGCGATCGCCGTATTTGTCGATCCACTCGAGCGCCGCGAGAATGTTCGGCCAAAGTTCCCGCAGGAATTCAAGATCCGCAGTCCGCTCGTAGTAAGCCGCGGCGAGCACGATGAAGAGGGGCGTTCCGTCGATAGTTCCGTAATAGCGGCCGAACGGGACTTCGCGCAACTCCGCCATTTCGCCTTTGCGCATCTCGTGAAGGATCTTGCCCGGCTCGGCGTCTCGCTCAGGATCGAAGCTGGTCGCCTGGGTGGCGGCGAGATAGGACAGAACACCACGCGCAACCGAGGGCGCTACCCACAGCAACTCGAGAGCAGTAATGATTCCGTCGCGGCCAAACACCGTGCTGAACCACGGCACACCGGCGTAGGGATAAGGGCCGAAAGGAGTGCGGGCCAGCATCATCATCAGGTCAGCGTGGGAACGACGAATCCAGTAATTGAATTGTTCATTGGAGGTGCTGATGTCCACTCCGGCCAGCGGGTTGGAGATTCGCAGTTGATTCATTCTCTGCAAAGCTTCATCGTAGGAAGCAGGCTGCGACTCTGCTTCTTCCCGGCGGCATTCAATGGTCAGGGTGAATTCAGTCTCGCCCTGGGGCTCGAGATGAATGGGAACCGAGATTCCGCCCTCGTAGGCGCTGCACGCGCTGGCTGAACACTCCACGCGCGTAATTCGGCGGATGTGATCAAGCCCTTCGTACTCCAGGACGACCGCCGAGCGTTCCTTTATCTCGGGCAGCCTCTCGCCGCGCTTCAAACGTTTTTCTCCGCGCACTTCAAAGATGTCGGCGAAATCGCCTTCGAAGTCGAAGGACAGGTCGCCATCGATTGTGACTTCCCCGTAATTGTGCAGGGTGATTTGGTCGTATGCGACTCGTTCGGTTAGAAACTTGGTGCGATAGATGTGCAACGTCCCGCGAGGCAAAGCTTCGCCCGAAGACATGACAAGGTCAGGGTTGGTCAGGTCGATCGCGAACAGCACGTTGTCCTCGCGCATGGTCGAACTGAGGAGGAGGGGACGCTCGCCGCAGAGTTGCATTTCCAAACGAGAGAGGTGGCGTGTCTCCTTGTGAAAGATCCCCTGCTGGCCAAATCCGACAGGCTGAATGTCGCCACCGCGGTCGAAGACCGCAAAGGTATCGCCATTCAGCAGCACGCGGGTGCGATCGTCGGCAAGGGACGAAGAGGCGCGGATATAGAATTGCTGACCGACTTCAATAACGTCTTTGCTGAGCGCACTTTTCAATGAGGTCATGGTCGACTGACTCCTGGGCTGCGTAGATCAGGCGACGGCGGCCCGGTTGAGCTGGGGGCCGTTGGCGTCGTGGGCATCTTCGATGACGCGCTCGTAGACGCGCAGGTAGTCGTTGCACATGCGGCGAGCGCTAAAGCGTTCTTCGAACACCGCGCGGCATTCACGGCGGTCGATCGAGGGGATGCGTTCGATGGCTTCGACGGCCTCCTCTATGCTCTCCACGATAAACCCGGTCACTCCATCTTCGATAATCTCGTCGACCGACCCGCCGCGAAAGGCGATTACCGGCGTACCGCACGCCATGGCCTCGATCATCACCAGGCCGAACGGTTCGGGCCAGTCGATGGGGAACAGCAACGCCGAGGCCCCACTGAGGAAGGCGCACTTGTCGCTGTCGCCGATCTCGTCAAGAAACGTGACATGAGGCTCGTCAAGAAGTCCGCGGATTCCCTCGAAGTATTCGCGATCGGCGGCATCAATCTTGGCCGCCACATGCAGCGGCATGCCGGCGCGGCGAGCAATCTCAATTGCACGATCTACGCGCTTTTCGGGGGAAATGCGGCCAAGGAATGCGAGATAGTTCTTGCCGAGGGGGCAAGGCGCATAGCGTTTGGTCGGCAGGCCATGGTGAACGGTAGCGACCCAATTTGCCCAAGGCATGAATGATCGCTGCGCATCGGAGATAGAAACCAGGTTCATGTCGTCGAACTCGCGAAAGAGCGGGAGTTGTCCGGGGATATCCTGACGTCCATGCAAGGTAGTCACTGCCGGGAAGCGTTCGCTTCGAATGACAGAAAAAGGCATGAAATCGAGATGGAAGTGCACGACATCAAACTGGTAGGCCTGTTGAGCAACCGTTTCAATAAGATGCAGATGTTGCGCGAGCGCGGAGGATGGGGGAACACCGCTGAGCCGCAAGGCTTCATCGCAGCCCGGCCACAGCCGCGCCGACGTTACTGAATCGCCGCTGGCAAACAATGTGACGTCGTGTCCCTGACGCACAAGTTCCTCCGTCAGATACGACACTACTCGTTCGGTGCCGCCGTAAAGCTTTGGAGGCACACTTTCGTATAGAGGCGCGACCTGTGCAACCCGCATAGTTTTGATTCTCCTGATAGCACCTTGTCGGTGCCTCATGTTATGGATGCGTATTCCCGGGCAGGGTTAGTCCGGCCTTTCATCCGTGAGCAAACTTCGCTGCACGAGTGGGTCGCGGACCGGGACGGTCAGGACTTCCTCGTTAATTTCGCAATGCGGGACCATCTAGAGATGCGGACTTGATTCTGTGACCGGAATCGAGACGCGCTCCCGCCCGGATTCGCTTTTTAGCCGCCCGCTTTGGCGTCGATATTTCCAAATGGTATAAAACACCCCGGTGATGAGGAGAATTCCGAATGCCCAAGCCATCGGTGTCGAATATTTATCCAGGGTCGAAGACCAGATGCGGGTGACGCGCCGTCCGTACGTTACCGCGAGCCAGACGATGAAGCCGTAGCGAAGTGTTCTTGCCGCTGCGAACACAAGCATGAATCGTCGAAGAGGGATCTTCAGGGCGCCGGCGGCGAGGAGGAAGGGCGACAACGGAATCGGCGGGGGAAGGATTGCGGGAAGGAAGACCGCGAGCGCCGGATGCCCCTGGGCCCATCGTTTGGTCCGATCAAGGAATCGGGAGGGCACGTAGCGTTGGAGTGCGGCGTCTCCGCCCTTCTTCCCGATCTGGAAGGTTATGTATCCGCCAACCAGGCTGCCGGCAACGGCGCATGCAAGCATGGCCCATGGATTACTGCGGTGCGAGACGAGCCATAGCAGCAAAAGATCCGTGCTGCCCGGCACCGGCATGGGAATGACAGATGAGTCGACGACCGCTACCCCGAAGACTCCAGGCATGCCCAAATGCGCAAGCCAACGAAGAGAGTGGTGAGCTCCCGGTGAAGACGGGTGAGAGGGCATGGGCAGGTAGTCGATTCCAATTCGTGAGAGCCGGAGACCTTCGTTGTGGCGCCCAGGTATCTGACAAGATTAATTTGTGCGGTCGTGTTTCGTACTATCCGAGGCAGGCACAACAACAAAGATGCGCCGACCTT
The DNA here is from genome assembly GCA_963730805.1 of uncultured Acidobacteriota bacterium. Taxonomy (GTDB): domain Bacteria; phylum Acidobacteriota; class Terriglobia; order Terriglobales; family Acidobacteriaceae; genus Telmatobacter. The sequence goes on from CAVSTL010000012.1 coordinate 272,019, forward strand.
GGCACCCCGGAGTTACGGGTACGAGGAACAAGTGGCCGGAGGGCCTGGCTAGACGACCTTGAGCAGAAGAAGAATGAGAATGATGGCGAGAATGAGGCTAATGCCCCCGCCGCCATAGTATCCCCATCCAGGACCCACCCGATAACCGCCATATCCAAATCCGAAGATAAGCACCAGCAAGATGATAATCAGGACCATGTTATCCTCCTTTGCCGGTGGACCTGCCATGAGTTAGGAATCCGCAGGATGTACACAGGCGAGCTAGAGTCGGAATGAGCAACCATTCGCGCTGCCCTCATTGGATGCAACGTGGAGGTGAAATGGCTGCATTCACATCCAATTTCCGCGTCATCAGTCCTAAATTCAGGGAGATGGATGAGAACGTTTTGGACGATATTCCGGGGGCGAACAACCATAGTCCGGTACCCATGCGTCCAAGCCTCTGTGTTTGATTGAGGCAAAAAGCTTGGGCCTCAGGAGGTATTTGGGATGCTTTGGACCATTTTCGTGATCCTCCTCGTTTTGTGGTTAGTGGGACTGGTGAGCAGTTACACGCTGGGAGGATTTATCCACCTGTTGCTGGTAGCGGCGGTTGTAGTGTTGATCCTGCAATTGATCTCTGGCAGACGAGCGGCGCTTTAGACTCGGGTAAGCTTTTTCCTCGAAGTCAAACAGCATGCGGCAATCTATGGCGCTGCGCGGGCGGTTTCTGCGTAGCGCATCTAAGTGACCGGGTAATGGATACTCCCTAACTCAGGGACCACTAAGTTGTGCAGGCAAAATTCCACGGAGGTGGAGTTATGGACAAGGATAAGGTGAAGGGCACTATCGACGACGCAGCAGGGCGGGTTAAGCGCCAAGTGGGCGAATGGACAGGCGACACCGGCGCACAGGCAGATGGCGCAGCCCAGCAGGTGAAAGGCAAGGTAGAAAAGGCGTGGGGCAACGTGAAAGATGCCGCGCGCGACGCAGCAAACCGGCCTGAGCGGGACCGTGATGTCGCGGCGGACCGGGACAGCCGGGAACGCGCTGCGGATGACTTGGAACGGCCGTAGCCTGGTCCGAGTTCGAGTTATTGTGCTCGATGCAAGAATTGAAAAACACGCCGGCGGAGATTTACCCGCCGGCGTGTTTCCGTTTTTAATTCTTCCTTCCTGCCTCTTCCAGGTTCGCAACCAGATCGTTGCTTTCATGTGTCTGGCAATCAGGGGTGAAATTATGTCTGTTCTGAAGCTGGGAACAACCACGATCCAGCAACGCGACATCTCACTCCGAGTGTGTGATTTAAGTGCATCCCACGCAAGAAGGAGATTAAGGCGATGAAACTGGATCGTTCCCCACGTCCGTTCCTGCTCGGCGCAGCCATCCTAATGGGCGGCGCCATGGTTATCGCAGGGTGTAACAAGACCCATCCCGATGAGAAGTCAGCGGTCACCAATTCACTCAACGGCAACAATCTGAGCGCAGTCAGCGTTTCGCAGGACCAGGACAAGGGTGTTATGACCCTGAGTGGTAACGTCGACAACGCGGACGCAAAGGCCCAGGCCGAAAGCCTGGCCAAGCAGGCAGCACCCGATTACACAATCGCCAACGAGATTGGCGTACGGCCGCCGCAGGTTGCCAATGCCGGCGCAGTCGCTTCGAATCTCGATTCTGCCATCGAGGACAATTTCAAGGCCGCCATCAAGGCGCATGAAAATCTCAATGACCAGAGCATCCGTGCCTCCGCCAAGAACGGCACCCTGGTGATCAAGGGAAGCGTAAAGACCGCCGCACAGAAGAAGGAAGTCGGCACCCTCGCGAAGCAGGTCCCCAATGTGCAGCAGGTCGTGAACGAGTTGGAAGTCAAGCCCGACAAGCACTCGACGCCAAGCTCCTAGTCCAACCGGAGGAACCAGCCAGTCTGTTTCTAACCACCGGCTCATGAAGCCACTCCTCGCCAACACGAAGGGTGGCTTCATGAGCCGCGGTGTTTGTGGATGTTACGACGGATGAGTGCCGCTTCTACCGCCGCTCTCTCCCGGCGAAGTGGCGAAGCGATCGCTCGAAAGAGATCCGACCGTCCCAGCGTCTTCGTTGGCAAACCATACCCGCAACGCGGTCAGGAAAAGAAGCTTCAGGTCCAGGAAAAACGTGGCTCGCGCCATGTATGCGTCGTCGAGGCGCTGCTTGAGCGGCAAGACCCGATTGGCATAGTAGTTATCGAGATGGTGCCTGGGGATCGTGGCGAGTAATACTTCCTCGCGCGCAAAGGCCAGAGATGCAGCCCCCGTGATTCCCGGCCGGCACTGAATTGTGCTTTCCTTTGCTGTTCAGGCACGCGCGGCCTCGGCCCCACCAGGCTCATTTCCCCGCGAAGCACATTCAGCAGCTGAGGCAATTCATCGAGCTTCCAATGGCGCAAAAATCGGCCCGCCCCGGTGATGCGCTCGTTGTCGATGGTGGCTATGGAAGTCCCGGCCGGCGAATCCGATTGACGCATGGTCCGGAACTTCACGATCGAAAATCGCTTTCCATGCCTCCCGATTCTCGTTTGCAGAAAGAAGACCGGGCCGCGTGAACTGATGCGAATTACGATGCCAAGCAACAGGCAGAGAGCCGCCGCGACGGGCAGAGTCGTAATCACCACGGCGAGATCGAAGAAACGCTTCGCGCGGGACCGAGTCCAGGCGCTGACAGGGCTCGGCACGAGATGTAGAGCCAGCCGCTCTCGCGATCGGCCTGGAACCGGCGACGATGGGCCCGGGCGTTCCGCATGGATTGCTGCCTTCAATTGAATCGTTCCCTCCGAACCGTCCATTCATCTCGTCGGTTTGCCCTGCGGACGCCTCGGCAATGTCGCCTTTTTCCCGCACCGCTGAGGACGTGTGATACGTTCCGTGCCTTCAGCTTCTCGCTCCCCCTGAAGCAAAGTGTCAAAGTCTCATCTCGCGGATGTAAAAGCATTGTCGCCGGGATGTCGTTTCGAGCATCTTTCGCCGTGCCGTACCCTCCCGGGCCTGCAAACTTCTGACAATCCCATGACAGGTCCATGACACACCGCGAGACCCCGGTGTTTATCGTCGGTTCATGTGAAACAGCAGGCACGTCTGCGTAGAACCGTGGGGGAGATACGCAGAAGGCGGGCGCTCGCTGCCTAAACAGGCAAACGGCGCCCGCAATCGTGCCTCTGGTTCCGTTGGAAGCGTAGGTCGAAATTCGAGCCAGAGCAGACCGCAGCTTCCCGAGGCAGGTGGTAGTGATTCGGCACAAACTCAGGTCCGCCGGCTGGTACATTCGTCGCAGCATACTCGCCGCGGCGATTGTGCTGGCAGTCGGGATCGGCCTGCGTGTGGAAGCGCAGACGATCTCCGATGTGGGCCAGTCAACGCGAGGACCGCGGGCCGAATCCGCCCCTGCGGAGACAGCGAACTCCAATTCCCCGGCTGCGAATACTGACCAGTCCGGCGGCGGAGGAACTCCGCAGGCGGTGCTGCCCGCTGCGCAGATCCTGGGAATTCTGCAGGAAAACCCCGAGGCGGCGGTCGAGGTCAAGTCGGTTCTGGCCGATGCGCTTCGCCAAAAAGGAATTCCTGCACAGGCTGATTCCATCAGCGATGAGCAACTCTACACGCAAATCATATCCAGCAGCGAATTGCGGGCAAGCGTCACCTATTTTCTTCGCGCCCGCGGATACATTTCTGAAGAAGATCTCCGGCGCCGATCGTTCGGGGAACCTCCGACACCCGCCCAGGCACGCGGGACCGCAATGGCAGACCAGTTATCCGCCGGCGCATCCGACCTTGACTACACTTCGCGCGCGCCGCTTGGAACCGGCGCAGAGCTTGACGATCTCGGCTTGATGGGCGGCATTCCGCAATCGCGTCCTGCCCGCGGCGCGAATCGAGACGAGGCCGCGCCATCCGCGGGTTCGCAAAACGCCAGGAACCTGACCGATCAACCCGATGTATTGCGCCGGCCCGCGCCCTACAACCTGCTCTCGCTGCGCGATCTCTACACCCAGGTTCCGGATTCGTCCGAGCATTTGCGGCGATTCGGCTCCGAGGTATTTCGCGACCGTGGCGGATCCGGCACTACGCAAGGCCGGTTGAGTTTGACCGCTGCCGCATCCATGCCTCTGGACATTCCCCTCGGCCCTGACTATGTGCTGGGGCCGGGCGATGAACTCAGCATCAATCTGTGGGGCGGAGTTTCACAGGCTCTCACGCGAACCATTGATCGCGAAGGCCGCGTCATGCTCCCCGAATCCGGCCAGATCCAGCTTGCCGGCTTGACGCTTGAGAAGGCTCAGGACGCGGTCAACGCGGCGATGCAGCCGCAGTACCGCAACGCCCATGTCTCCGTCACCGTGGCGCGCCTGCGAACGGTCCGGGTCTATGTCGTGGGCGATGTGCAGCGCCCCGGGGCATACGACATCAGTTCGCTGTCGTCGCCGCTGACGGCCCTCACCGCGGCAGGCGGGCCTACCGCCATCGGCTCCCTGCGCCTGATGCGCCACTATCGCAACGAAACACTCCTCGGCGAAATCGATCTTTACGACTTTCTGTTGCACGGCATTCGCAGCACCGATGACCGCCTGCAGGGCGGAGACACACTGCTCATCCCGCCGGTCGGGCCGCAGATCGCAATCTATGGCGCCGTCAAGCGTCCGGCCATTTACGAGTTGCGCAACGAAAAGACCATGACCGCCGTGCTTGACGATGCCGGCGGCCTTACGGTTGCTGCCGCGCTGGGCCACATCACCGTCGATCGCATCGTCGCCAACCAGCGCCGCGAAGAGATCAGTCTCACCAACGCCGATTCTGAAGACGTGACGGCTGCAACCGCCGCGGTCGCGGAATTTGCCGTAAAGGATGGCGACCGCGTCCACGTGGCCGCCGTTCTTCCTTACAGCGAACGCGCGGTCTACCTGCAGGGGCATGTCGCGCGCCCCGGAAAGCTGGCCTTCCGCGACGGCCTGCGTCTTTCGGATGTGGTGCGAACCTATCAGGACCTGCTTCCCGAGCCCGCCCAGCGCGGCGAAATTGTGCGCCTGGTCGCGCCCGATCTGCATCCCGAAACCATTGCGTTCAATCTTCCCGACGTGCTGGTCGGCAACGCCAACCTGCCGCTTCAACCCTTCGACACCATTCGCATCTTCGGCCGCTACGAACAGGATGCTCCCACCGTGGCGGTGCAGGGAGAAGTCCTGCGGCCCGGAACCTATCCGCTGTTCGAAGGCATGACCGCGGCGCAACTGGTGCGCGCAGCCGGAGGATTCAAGCGCGATGCCCTGCTCGACAACGCCGACCTCATCAGCTATCAGGTTACCGATGGCAGCGGAGTGAAAGTGGAACGGCAGGATCTGAAAATCGGAGCCGCGGTCTTGAAGCAGGACCACGACGCCGACGCAATGCTCAAGCCCGGAGATGTGCTCACCATTCATCAACTCACCGGCTGGACCGATATCGGTGCCTCGATCACGATCGAGGGCGAAGTTGCGCATCCGGGAAGCTACGGCTTCAAGCAGGGCGAACATCTCAGCGATCTCGTGCAGCGCGCGGGGGGATTTCGCGCCACCGCGTATCCCGAAGGCGCGGTGCTCACGCGGCCCGAAGTTGCCGCTCTCGAAGAGAAGAGCAAAGAAGAGCTGATCCACCAGATTGAAAGCAGCTCCGCTGCGGCGCGCCTTTCGCCCGGGGTTGCGGGTGACCATCAGTCCGACACATTGCAACTGATTCAGCAGCAGCAGGAGCAGGTGCTCAGCCGGTTGAAGAGCCAGCCCGCTACCGGCCGCATGGTGATCCGCATCAATCCCGATGTCGCGAGCTGGGCGGGCACTGCCACGGACATTGAATTGCGCAGCGGCGACGTGCTCCGTGTGCCGAAAAAGCCGGGGTTCGTGCTCATCAGCGGGCAAGTGTATAACTCCTCCGCCATTACTTACGCTCCGGGGAAGAAAGCCGGATGGTATCTCGAGAAAGCCGGGGGGGCGACCGAGATCGCGAATCGCAAGGAGATTTTTGTGATTCGCGCCAACGGAGCGGTGGTGGGACGCCGCTCCGGCGGCTGGCGCGACCAGGACGTGCTCTCCACCCGGCTCGACCCGGGTGACGTGATCGTGGTTCCGCAGAAAATCATCGGAGCTTCCATGATTTGGCGAAATCTTCTCGGGACCGCGCAGATCGCGGCTTCCATCGCCATCGCCGCCTCGGTGGCGGGATTGTAGGCAGTTATGCTGGCGCCATGCGAACCACTTTCCGTAAATCCGCCGGTTGCGCCGGAGAGCATCGCCGCGACTCCAAACTGGCTCACCAATGCGCAGGTGTTGTGGCGGCATCGCCGTCTCCTGGTGTGGGTGGCCGGTATCTCGCTGGTGGTGACTTTCGGGCTGGTCTTCCTCATCCCCAAGCAATTTGAATCCACCGCGCGCATCATGCCGCCCGAACATTCGGGGCCGGATGCCGGCATGTTCGCCGCCCTCGCCGGCCGCGCCATGGGAATGGATGGGCTGGGAGGTCTGGCCGCGAGCCTGCTCGGTGCGCACAATTCGGGCGCGCTGTTCGTGGAACTGCTGCGCAGCGGCTCGGTCACCGGCCACATCATCGATCGCTTTCAACTCGACAGTGTGTACAACACCCGCTATCGCGTCGACACGGCAAAACATTTGCTTCGGAGGACTACGGTTGTCCAGGACAAGAAGAGCGGAGTTATCTCCGTCACGGTGAAAGATACCGACCCCACGCGCGCGCGGGATATGGCGCAGGCCTATCTGGATGAACTCAATATACTCGTGAACCGCACCAGCACATCCTCGGCCCACCAGGAGCGCGTCTTCATTGAGCATCGGCTCGATGCGGTCCGGCGCGACCTGGACCGCGCCGAACAGGCGATGAGCGATTTCTCCAGTAAAAATACGACCGTCGATATCAGGGAACAGACACGTACAATGGTCGACGCCGCGGCCAAGTTGCAGGCCGAGTTCATCGTGACCCAGGGAGAATTGAAGTCGCTCGAGCAGATCTACGGTGATGGCAACGTTCGCGTGCGGGCCGCCGAGGCGCGCCTCGCCAACCTGAAGCGCGAGATGGTGAAGCTCGGCGGCACTTCCGCCGAGCTCGCGCCCGATTCGGCCATTTCGCCGCGCCCGGGTTCGTCGTCCGCCGATGCGGATCCCATCTCCTATCCGCCCCTGCGGCAGCTTCCGCGCCTCGCCGTTCCTTATGCGAATCTCTATCGCAGCGTGCGCGTGCAGGAAACTGTCTTTGAAATGCTGACGCAACAATACGAAGTTGCCCGCATCCAGGAAGCCAAGGATGTGCCGGTGGTGAGCGTCATTGACCCGCCAGGAATTCCTGAGAAAAAATCGTTTCCACGGCGCAAACTGCTCACGTTGATCCTCACCATGTTCATCGTGGGAGTTACGTCAGCCTGGCTGATCGTACGCCACCACTGGAACAACATCAGCATTCACGACCCTCGCCGCGCCTTTGTCAGTGAAATCCTCGAAACGCTCCACCCCAGGCAGCTCCGGTTTCTGCGCTTCAAACGGAGGACGGCATGATCGATGCCGGCCTGGTAACGCAGGCAGATGGACATGTTGGTTGGAGCGAGCCGAGCGAAGTGCGGGCCACTTCGCTGACCGCCGTTGCCGCCGGTTTCTTCTTTTCGTTCCGGGCCATCCTGGTCATGATCTCGGCGCGCTGGCTCAACCTGGGAACCGAGCCCGGCGTGATCACCAGCCTGGCTGTCGAATTCATCCTCCTCCTGGCCATCGTCTTTCAAGGCATAGGGCCCGGCGCTCGCTCCATACGATCGATTGTCCGCCCGGCGAGCGTTCGATGGGTTCTGGTCTTTCTCGGTTTCTCCTGCTGCAGCCTGCTTTGGAGCGCAACCGCGTCGCCATCGGCTTCGTTCCTCTACTGGTGCGGAATGGCCGCGGATGTCGCCATCGTCGTGTTGCTCCTTCGTACCCGCGCCGTCAGCGAGATTGCGAGTTCGTTGATGCGCGGATACATCGGAAGCACGTGCGTCCTCGCCGTGATTGCGTGGCTGATCCCGACGTCCTACGATCTTCGCCTCGGTGATCCGGACTACTTCAACACCAATCAGATCGGCAACCTCTGCGCGATGGCCATCTTCATGGCCCAGTTCCTTCAAAGCCGCAAAGACGGAAAGTGGAAGGCGGAAATTCTCTTCCTGACCGTGACTCTCCTCCGCAGTCTCAGCAAAGCCACCACCGTCGCATTCGTCCTCGCGGAGATCTTCCTGCTGGTCTACGACAAGTCAATCAGCAGAAAAAAGAAAGCCGGAATCCTCCTCACCGCCGCTGTCCTCACTCTCGCGTTCTGGGGCCTGATTGGATCCTATTTCGATTTCTACACCACCACCGGCAACCAGGCCGAAACCCTCACGGGCCGCACCGCGATCTGGGCTTACACTCTCGACGTGTCGCTCGACAAGCCATGGATCGGCAACGGCATCGACGCCATGTGGAAGGTGTTTCCGCCATTCGGGAAAGAGCAGTTTGAAGCCCGGCACGCGGAGAACGAACTGCTCCAGCAATTCTTTGCATATGGCGTGGCGGGCCTGGTTATGCTCACCGGGCTCTATGGCAGCCTGTGGCGAAGAATCGTCGCATTGCCAAAGAAGTCGTCGAAGGGCATTTTTATCAGCATAATTCTCTTCATCATCATTCGTGGCCTGGCCGAAGCTGAGCCCTTCGACCTTCTGCTGCCGTTATGGATGATCACGCTGGTCAGCGGCATGGTGGACCGCGGGCGCCAAGCCCCCATGCAGAGCGCCTTTTCGCCAAGGGCGCTGGCAGCCGGGATCCCCGGGAGCGCGGCGCTATGAGGGTCATCATCGCGGGCCTGTCTGCACCCACACAACTCAACGGAGTTTCGCGCCATGCCGCCAACATCGTGCGCGGATTGCTGTCGCTGCCCGACCCGCCGGAGATTCACTTCCTGGCCGGCGAATGGCAAACCGCCATGTTCGCGCGCGCCATCGGCTCCGTCGATGCGCGCCTTCACATTCACTCCATTCCGATTCGTCACACCAACTACGAGCGCATCCGTTGGTATTACCGCGATCTTCCCCGCCTGGCTGCCCAACTGCGCGCGGACGTGGTCCACCTCAGTTACACCATGCCGCTCGACGCGCGCGCCTTTGCCTGCCCCACTGTTGTCAGCCTGCATGACCTCTACCCCTTCGATATCCCTGAAAACTTCGGCATGGTCAAGGGGGCGGTCAATCGTTACCTCATGCACCAGTGCCTGCAGACGGTCGATTCCATCGCGTGCGTTTCTGAAAGCACGCGGCGCCTGCTGAGAGGAAGATTTGGAGGAACCCTCAACCGCAAGGCCGTTACAATTCTCAACGCAGTCGAGCCGGTTTCGGCCGCATCGGCGCATCGTCCCCACGAGGTCGATGGCGATACACCGTTCTTGCTCTGCATCGCCCAGCATCGGCAGAACAAGAACATCCCGTTGGCGTTGTCGATTTTCGAGCGCCTGCTTGCCAATCGCGCCATCCGCGACGATACCAGGCTTCTCATCGTTGGAATTCCCGGGCCCGACACCAGCCAGATCCATGCGCGCATACGGCAATGCGGACTGGAGCGCAACGTGATCCTGCTGACCGGCATCAGCGACGGGGAGCTGCAATGGTGTTATCGCAATTGCGAACTGCTCCTGGCGCCATCGACAGTCGAGGGTTTTGGCCTGCCCGTGGCCGAAGCTCTGCTGGCTGGGTGTCCCGTGGTCTGCTCCGATATCCCCGCCTTTCGCGAGGTGGGAGTCGATCTCTGCCGCTACGTTCCCTTTGGAGAAAGGATCGTGGAGCGATATGAAGGCGCGATCCGCGCCGTGCTTGCCGCACCGCGTGTGCATCCCGTGCCCATGCCTCAGCTGTTGCCGCGCGCCATCGCAGCGGACTACATGGAGTTATACGCGAGGCTCCTGGCTTCGCGGCGGACATCGCAGCGGGGCATGCTTTTTTACGCGGACCCGCCGGCCGAAGAACTGGATCGAGCCGAGGCCGGCTGACGGTCCGCGTTCTCCTCCTTCATTGCACCGGGCACGCCGATTTCGTATTTCTTCTGTCCCATCAATTGCACGGCGATGTGCCAGAGAAAGGTTGCGTTCCACAGGTTGCGCCGCCACAAGCGGCGCGGCTCCTGAATGAGCCTGTGCAGCCACTGAAAGCCGATGCGCTTGATCCACGCGGCACAATCTCGAACTCGCCCGGTATGAAAATCAAATGCCGCTCCGACGCCGAACATCACTCCTCGCTCGAGGTGCGGAAGAATCCTGCGCATGAACCGTTCCTGCCGCGGCGTGCTGATGCCAACCCAGATGACGTCGGGTTTGGTTTGCTTGAGCACTTCGATGAGTTTCGCTTCTTCCGCGGCAGTCAGGTCGCGGAATGGCGGAGTATAGGTCCCCGCGACTCGCGTGCCTGGGAATCTGCGCATCCACGTCAACGCCAGTTCCAGCGCCACTCCTTGTTTTCCCCCGTAGAAGAAATGAGAATAGCCCGCAAACTCGAGGCGGCTGACGATTTCATGCATCAGGTCGGGACCCGTAACCTGGCGCATGGTGCGCTTTCCCTGCAGCCGTCCCACCCAGACCATCGGCGTACCATCGGGCACAACCATCGCGGCGTCGGCGAATGCGCGCGCAACGGACGGATCGCGTCGCGCTTCGAGAACGCCGTGAACGCTGACCGCGCACACATATCCTTTTTGGCGCCGGCGGAGAAGGCTTCCCACCCGCGCGAGCGCACTCTCGAGATCGACCGCATCGACCGCAACCCCCAGCACATTGGCGGCCCTGTATGGGTCGCTGAGTGGTCCACTTTCGCCGGCGTCACTCGGACATGAGAAATGCGCCGCATTCGCGCTTAGATCGACATGCATTACGCCTCCTCGCACAGAGCATGAGCGTTTGGATCGGGCCGAAAATCGGACCGGCGTGTGAGATTCAGGAAAAGCGGTATGTAGACCCCCAGCATGATGGGGCCATAGACCAGCCGCGCGATCGCCATGCCGCGAATTCCAAATGGAGGAAGAAGCCAGAAGATGGATAGGATCATGGCCGCCGCTGCCGCGAGAGTGAGCCACGTGACCACCTGCACGCGGCCCAGCGCCAGCAACCCATAGCAACCGGCCACGCTGAGCGCGGAGAGCGCGGTGCTGCAGAGAACGATAGGCAGGACGCCTGAACCGAGCCGCGCAATTTCCGCTCCACCCCATGCGCGCAGGATGGTGCGGCCGAAGATGAAAAGAATCGAAGTGCCAAACCCCACCGCGACCCAATTTGCGCCCACGGCCGCGATCACCGTTCGCCTGACATTGGGCACATCATCCCGGGCGAACTGCGCGGTGATCCGCGGAAAAAGAAAATGCAGTCCGGCCGCGGTGATGCCGTAAATTGGCTGCGACAGCTGCACGCACATCGCATACGCACTCACCGCCGCCGCTCCCAGGGCTACTCCCGTCACCAGGCGGTCCACCTGTCCGAGGAGCAGCGCGGAAACAGCCTGAATCCAGGTGAACTTGCCGAATTTCAGCAGCGCTCTTGTGGCGTGGCGATCGAACGACGGAAGAACGTGGTCAATGTGGAGCAATTTGCTGAGCTTCGCGATTTGCAGCCAGAGACTGACCGCCGATACTCCCGCCGTAGCGATCAGGATGCCGGTCACTGACGGGCTGAACACGGAAAGAGCCGCCGCCGATCCCAGGCTCAGCCATCGTCCCGCCACGCTGATGCGCACGGCGTCGCCGTACCGTTCAAAGGCGCGCTGGGTGCTGATGCAGACACTCTCCACGGCCCGTACCAGCATCAACAGGCACGCGATGCGAAGCGACCACAGGCAGTCGGCTTGCAACCCTGAAGCGGGCGTAATCAATCGATGCGTCATCATTGGTGCGAGAAGCCAGCCAGCCAGCGCCAGCACGGCCCCCAGGGCGAGATGAATGCCCAGCGTGCTGCGGACGGCGCGGCAGAGAGAATCGTGATTGCCGGTCGCGCGCTCCATGGCGACGTAGCGAATATTGGCGTCGCCGAATCCGGACGCAAGAATTGCGCCGATGCTGATTGCCGAGTTTGCCACCATCCAGATGCCATAGCGATCGATGCCGAGAGCGCGAATCGCAATCGGCGCCACGGCCAGCATGCCGGCCGGGTAGGCGACGTAATCCACCACCCCGTAGAACGCGTTGGCGAAGGGAATCCTCATAGGCGACGAAGACCGCTGACGCCGTACCGGCGCGGCGAGTTTTCGATGAGCTTCGCGGCACTCGCCCTGGTAAGCCGACACATTTCCTGTTCCCTTTCAGAGTAGGAACAACGGCGCTGGGTGGTGTCATGGATGGGTCAGGTGATTGTCATCAGTTTGTCGAGTTTCGCGCGCGCGCCGCGAATCAAATTCGGCCGGGAGAATTGCCTCCACCGAAGGCCTTTCGCGGTTGCGCGGGACGCATCTGCTGCTCGTGGCACACTATTGCTATGACCGAATCCAGGCTCCCCGAGCCCGACCCTGCCGGGCCCGCGCCCTCGATCACGACCCTTGCAAGCCGCGAGATTTACCGCAATCCATGGATGCGCCTGCGCGAAGACGAGATCCTGCGTTCCAACGGCCAGCGGGGCATTTACGGCGTGGTCGAGAAGGATGAGTCGGCCATCATTGTGCCCATCGAAGGCGATCGCATCTGGCTGGTGGAGCAATTCCGGTACACCATCCAGCAGCGCGCCATTGAACTACCCCAGGGTGGATGGGAGACGGCGGTTGAGAATCCGGAGGAACTGGCGCGGGGCGAACTGAAGGAAGAAACCGGGCTGCACGCCGGCACCATGACTTATCTTGGCCACAACTGGATCGCCTATGGCTTCACCCGGCAGAAACAACACGTATACCTCGCCACAGACCTGAGCCAGCAAGAGCGGGAGCCCGACATCGAAGAACATGACATTGTGGTTCGTAACCTGCCCATCCCCGATTTTGAGCAACTTATGATGGACGGCGTGATCGGCGACGGGTGCACCCTGGCAGCCTGGGCGCTCTACCTGATGTGGAAGGCCAGACGCTAACCAGCAAACATTCAATTCCGCACCGGGGTAAGCTGGGACGTAAAATTCTCCTTACAAATCCGCTAAGTCGTTGTAATATCAACTCGCACGATCGACCTCCCCTTTCCGCAAAACCATAGACATTTGCATCGTTGGAAATCTCAGTGGGAGACGTTCCGCCCTTGTCATCGCGTCCATCCAGCGCGATCCCATCATGCGGCCTCTCTGTGGTTTTGCGGCAGGTAAGATCGCACGGCGGAGGTAAGCATTGGACTTTGTGGAAAGTACCTTGAAAGAATCACGAGTCCGTTATGGGGAATACCGATGTAACTCGCCCATGCCGATCTGGCTAACTGCCGGCAATCAACTTATATCGTCTTATAAGGCCCTGGCGCGATTTGCAACAGTCGACCGGCACTACAGCGGGTGGCACGCCCACCACGTGGTTGAAGCGCAGGATCTGGAACGCCTTGGAATTGCGGCGAAGTTCCCGCCCTACCCGGAGCAGCTGACTGTGCTTCTGCCGCAGTCTGCTCACATCAAGCGCGTCAACAGCGTTCTACGCAACCAGGCTCCGAAGTTTGCGGTAATGCCCCACCAGGAACTTCTTGCCGCATATGCCGCAGCGTATGCCCTGATGGGGAATTATTGCGGAGGCGGCGAGCAGCGCATCCAGGCCGAGCTCATGGCGATTGCGCGGGCCATCTTCCGGCATGCCGGCCTGATCTGAATCAGCAGGAGGCTCAAGCGAAGTGTTGAATAGCAGTTTGTTTTACGCCCGCTCTTCTACCGGGATCCAGTGCGACGGGTATTCGGGGCCGATATATTCGGCTCGCGGACGGATCAGGCGGTTGTCATCCAACTGCTCGATCACATGCGCGGCCCAGCCGGAAATGCGGCTTACCGCGAAGATGGGCGTGTACAGGTCGATGTCGATGCCCAGGGTCGCGTAGGTCGAAGCCGAGTAGAAATCCACGTTGGCATTCAGCTTCTTGTCTTTGTTGATGTGCAACTCGATGGCCCGGGACATCTCGTACCATTTGGGTTGGCCGGAGTCCTTGCCCAGTTGCTCGCTCATCCGGCGCAGGTGGGTCGCGCGCGGGTCTTCGGTCTTGTACACGCGATGACCGAAGCCGGAGATCTTCTGCTTTGCCGCCAGCATCCCCTTCACATATTCGACTGGATCTGCGCCAGCCTTGTCGATGGCGTAGAGCAGGCGCATCACGCCCTCGTTGGCGCCGCCGTGCAGGGGTCCCTTCAGCGCTCCGATGGCTCCGGTAATCGCGGAGTGAATGTCAGAGAGCGTAGCCGCAATCACACGGGCCGCAAAGGTGGAGGCGTTCAACTCGTGATCGGCGTGGAGGATCAGGGCGAGATCCAGGGTGCGGGTCGCCGTTTCCGATGGCTTGACGCCGTTCAGCATCCACAGAAAATTGGCCGCGTGGCTCAGCGAACGATCGGGAGGAACAATTTCCTTGCCCTTCCGGATCCGGTCGTAGATGGCCACGATCATGGCGATCTGCGCGGTCAGGTTGTAGGCTTTGCGCACGTTGGCGTCGTGGGAATTGTCCTTCTCATCGGCATCGTAGAAGCTGAGGGCCGAAACCGCCGTGCGCAGAACTTCCATGGGCGTCGCCGAAGTCGGGAACCTTCTGAGCAGGTCGATGATGCCCTTGTCGAGCACCCGCGCCAGGGCCAGTTGCGCGGAAAATTCCCGCAATGCAAGCTGGTTGGGAAGTATGCCATTCCAGAGGAGATAGGTCGTTTCTTCAAAGGTGGATTTCTCCGCCAGCTCGTGGATATCGATGCCCCGATACGCCAGTACGCCCGCGTCTCCATCAATCCAGCAAATCCCGGAGTTCGCCGCAACAATACCTTCCAGGCCCTTACCAGCGACAGCAGTGGACATATTCCTTTTCGGTCTCCCCTTCGATTTATTTTGACGGTCGCGGCGGCCGTGTCGGGCATAAGAAGGGCCCGTCGCCGGAAAATGGAGCAAAGTCCTTTATAGCGTAGCCGTTCTACCCTTGTCACGGACCGCGGAGGCCGGGCGCGCTCGTCTCGAGTGGAAAACTGGTCCTGCCCGGGGCTCCAACCGCAAGCTTTTTTCCCTCAACCGCCCTCGATTCGATAAGCTATAAGTTCCCCGGAAAGCAGTTCCCGAGAATGCGAGATCTTCGGAAAGAAGCCACCACGGCAGTTGCCGGGGGTTGCTTCATCGAAAGAATGCCGTAGAGAATAATTCGCGGGTCCGCCGTCTAACGGGTACGAGGGACAATCGACATGATCGGTTCGGACGAAAGCGTACAGAGCCATCAGGAAGAAGGGGATCTTCAACCAGCCCCGCAAGGAGAACCCAGGAACAAAATGAGCGAAATTGACGAGACTCCAAGGACGTATTCCGGCGCGCTTCTGGCCGCCATTGCTCTTGCCCTTTTGACCGCCATTGGCGGTTTGATCTGGACCTACACGCTCAGCGGCCGTCTGGCCCATGAGGAAGCCGCGCTGGCGGAGGCCAACCAGCAGAACTCGAAACTGGCCGCCGAGTTGCGCGAAACCGACGCCCGGCTCAAGGTGACAGCTGAAGAGTTGGGCAAGTCGCTCGGGTTGACCCAGAAGCAGATGGACGCCCGCGCCCAGCAGATCATCGCCCGCGAGGCGGCGGCGAACCAGCGGCTGGAGGATGCCCAGAAAATTACCGCGCAGCAGGTCACGGCGGTTTCCAGCGATCTGACCACCGTGAAGACCGACGTGGGCGGGGTGAAAACCGATCTTGGCAAAACCCAGACCGACCTGGCCCAGGCCGTGAGCCAGTTAAGTTCGATGAAGGGCGACCTCAGCGACCACAGCAGCCTGATTGCCCGCAATCACGACGAGCTCGAGGTACTGAAACACAAGGGCGACCGCACCTACTACGAGTTCACGCTCAATAAGGGCGACAAGAAGCCGGTGGGCACGGTGAGCCTCGAGCTGAAGAAGACCGACGCCAAAAAGAGCAAATTCACGCTCGTGGTGTACTCCGACGACAAGCGCTACGAGAAGAAGGACCGCAACATCAACGAACCGCTGCAGTTCTACAGCGGCAAGGATCCGGGTCTCTACGAAATCGTGGTGAACACGATCAACAACAAGAACCAGATCGCCGGCTACCTGTCCACCCCGAAGGGTGCGCCCGCCCCGCCGCCTACCGGCCAATAGCTCGATCCGGGAATCAGCCCCCGCATACCGTTCCGTGCCCCATCCTTTCGCCTTTTTCCTGGCGAAAGGGTGGGAGACCACCAGGGCAATGCGCCGAACCATCTCCCCTGCCCAAGTTGATCTCGCCGGTCCTACCGGTCCGTGACCGCTCCTGTCGGCGCCACCTTCAGCACCGGCTGATACCGGAACCCGAACGAGTAATCCAGGCCCTTGCGCGCATCCCACTCCGGCTTTTCCAGGCGGAAGGCGGTGAGCACATCCCCCTCGATCGTCTGTCCCGGCTGGAGAGTCGGCTCGAACGGCAGCGAACTCCCGTGAAAGGGCGCCAGCTCCGGAAATCCCTTGAACGCGCGTTCATAGTCCGTGGGAGTGGCCACGTAGCTGGTGTGGATCCCGTCCTCCAGCGTGGCGTTCGCCATGGCCTGGTGCAAAAACAAGGGCTGCTTGCTCTGGTTGCGCAGCTTGACGTGCGCGAACACCAGCACCTGGTCGAACTTCTCCTGCGGCATGGCCGCGCCGGCGGCATCCAGGGCGGCGGTCTCCCGGTGGATCAGATGGGCCGTCACGTTGGTCACCTCGCCCACGGCCGGAGGCGGTTTTTCGCCCAGGCGAATATAGATAAAAATGGCCAGGCTCACCAGCACTGCGGCAATCACGCTCGCCATCAGGGCATTGCCTGAACCTTTGGTCAACTCCTCGCCGCGCGCGGCGTCGTCCAGTTCCTCGGAATTCTGCTGTAACAGACTCATGGCGAACTTATCTTATTCCTCCCAGGCAGGAAACGCTACGCCCGCAGCATTCGGAGGCGCCTGGCACGACATGCTCTGCCGGATCGCGGAAACCCTCCCGTAACGGGAAAGCAGGCAACTGTTGCACGCCAAATCAGAATCCCACCCCCACAGGGGGAACAAATGGGCCCGTGGGTCAAGAGACAAATTGGACTTTATAGTGGTTAGAGCTTAGATAGACGTTTCAGAGCTTCGCCCGACCCTTTCCCGTTTGGCCGGAACCCTTCCGGTCTCAAGTCATAACATCCGCGAATGACCCGAATCTCCTCAGTGTCGCGCAGCTGTGCGTTTGACGAACTTGTACGCGGCCGGTCAACTATCTTCCCAAAAAATTGGAGGACTCCATGCCATTTCCTTCCGTCAAGACACTTCGACGTGTGTCGCCTTTCGCCTTTCCTGTCGTCATCGCAGCGGCGGCGCTGCAAGCCGCATCGCAGTCGCCCTCGCCGGCAACACCCCAAATCAAGTCCCCCGATGTTGCAAATCAGGCAGGGACCCGCGAGGCGTCCGCGCGACTGCCAGGCAGCTATGGCAAACTCCCCATCAGTTTCGAGCCCAACCAGGGACAGGCGAATCAGACAGTTCAATTTCTCGCGCGCGGTTCCGGATACGCGCTCTTTCTGGTGCCGGATGAAGCCGTGATATCTCTCTTCGCGGCGCCGGTCCCGCAGCCGGGCGAAGCTCCCACCCATAACGTTCTCCCGCCCAGCACGTTCTCGACCGTTGGCTTGAAATTGATTGGCGCAGATAAAACGGCGAGCGGAGAAGGCGAAGACCGGCTGCCGGGATACAGCAACTACCTGATCGGCAACGACCCCGCAAAGTGGCACAAAGGCGTGCCCAACTTTGCCAGGGTGCGCTACAGGAATATCTATCGCGGAGTGGACCTGGTGTACTACGGCAACCAGGAGGGCAGGCTGGAACACGACTTTGTCGTCCATCCCGGCGCGGACCCCGGCGTGATTTCCCTCGCCCTCGAGACCGCGGGAAAGGTCATCTCGCGCCAGGGGCAGGGCATCACTCTGCCAACGAATTCCGGAGACCTCGTGCTCCAGGACCCGGTTGCCTATCAGATGGTGGATGGCCGGCGAAAGACGATCCCCGTCTCTTACAACCTGGCCAGCGGCAACCGGGTCAGCTTCCAGCTCGGTCCTTACGACAAGCAGGCCCCGCTGGTGATTGATCCGGTGCTGCGCTACACCGCCGCCTTCGGCGGTTCTGACGGTCAGGGATCATTCAGCGCGGCCATTGCCGTGGATTCCTCTGGCAACACCTATATCGTCGGAACGACCTATTCCGGTTCTTTCCCACTCGATCACCCTTACCAGGCCAACTGCAACTGTCCCGGAGGTTTCGGCATTGACGGAAGCGGATTCATCTCCAAGGTCAATGCCGCCGGTACGGCATTCGACTACTCCACCTATTTCGGTTTGCCTGTGGATACATACGATCCCAACGGGCATGAGACGGCCGATGATCCATTCATAGCCGGGGTTGCGGTGGATAGCGCCCAGCGCGTTTACTTTGTCGGGTACGATCCGAGTACAGTGGGGAACTATGTGGCGTCGCTGAACGCGGCAGGCAATGCGCTGTTATACCAGGTACCGCTTCACGGCAGGGTCAACGCCATGGCTCTCGACGCATCCAACAACGCGTACGCGACCGGGCTGGCCGACGGAACCTTCGTCCCCATCCATAGCATTTCCCCGACCGGCGCGACGTACGTAGAGAAGGTGAGCAGCACCGGTGTCGTGGAATACGCAACGCTGTTCGGCAACAACTCAAACGGGGCGCCAGGCCCCGCCGCAATCTCAGTTGATTCAACCGGCGCCGCCTATGTCACAGGGGATGCACGAAACGGCACTCTCCCCACCACGACAGGGGCGTACCAGAAAACCTGCGTGAACGACTGCGCCTTTGTGGCAAAGATCAGCCCGGCGGGCAGTCAGCTTGTCTATGCAACGTTTCTCGCCGGAACAGCCACGTTTGGAAACCCCAACAGCCAGGGCACGTCGATCCAGGTGGACTCCGTGGGAGAAGCCTACGTGGCGGGGTTTGCGCTGACCGGTTTTCCCACCACCGCAAACGCTTTTCAAAAGACGGGAACGACCAGTATCGGCGGAGTGGACTTCAACGGCTTTGTGACCAAGCTGAACGCCGCGGGAAGCGGGATTGTTTACTCCACCCTGCTGAATGGCGGCGGCAATACCGACAACCGTATTTACGGAATGGCGCTCGATGCCCACAGGACCGTGTATGTAACCGGCACGACCACCTCTACAGCCTTTCCGCAGAAAGCTCCCATCGGCCAGAAATGCGGCGGATTCCTGACCACGCTGAATCCGACACTGAGCTCCCTCGCCTACTACTCCATCCTGGTGGGCGGCAGAGCCGTCGCCATCGACAAGGCATTGAACGCCTACGTAACTGGCGGCATATGCCCGGCCACCAAGGGAGAACTGAATATCGGAGGCGCCGACGTAACCGTCACCAAGATCGTCATCATGGACGACATCGCGGCTCACATCAGCGCCTCGCCCTCGCCCGTGAAACATGGGGCAAATCTCACTTACACCATTTCCGCCACTAGCAATGGACCCGATTTCGGATACAACGTCCACATCAACGATCCGCTGCCCGCCGGCACCACTTTCGTCAGCGACACCGCCGGCGGTGGCAGTTGCACCGCGCCAGCCGTAGGTGCGGCCGGCACGCTTCACTGCACTTTGGGCACCCTGAACAAGGGACAAACCTATACAGTCACGTTGACAGTGAAGGTCAATGCACCGGCAGGCTCCACTCTCACCAACCGCGCCACCGTGGGATCGAACATGCAGGACTACACCTCCACCAACAATGCCGCGACGGTGACCACCAGCGTCAACTGACCAGTCTTTTAAGTTTCCGGGGCGGATTCCGCGAAAGAACGGTATCCGCCCCACTGCCTGACTCTGCCTTTACCGCCCCACCGATGACGCGGCTATGGTCGGAACGTCGCCGCCAATGCCATCGATTTCCAGCCCAGGCCGAATCCCCCCAATCCTCTCGTAGCCAGCACCTGGGAAGTTGCAAACGAGCCCGGCGCCGCACGAGCCGGAGCTGTCCTGTCTGCCGAATGAACCTCTGGAAGTAGGCCGCGTTCTGCGCAATTCAGGGCCCTCCGATGCAGGGATCGTACGTATTGCCTGTTTGCAAGTTTTGCTTCCGGGTTGCTTTGTCCACGCGTCCGATTCGGACCACTGCACTTGCTCAGACAACACCTTTGGCGCTCTACTCGGGATGTTGAAGTGCGGCATACGCCGGAGAATAAAAACACCACGGAGGACAGAAAATTATGACTACAACGCAGATCCTGGCCGACCCTGATGGAGCCGCTATTCGAAGACGCGACCCAGACCCGATTGAGGACCCCGTTCCGGCAGACGCGGAGGAGGAGGAAATCGCGGAGTTGTGGGCGGGCGACCCGGGGAATCAGGGCGCTTAACTTCGGAGATCACTCGAAATCGCCCTTTTTACCTTTGCGACGACTTTGGTGCGATTGCCTTAACCGAAATAAGGCGGAATAAGCCGGCCAGAGCGGGCGACATTTCGGGCGAATATCCCTCGTCATCTACTACAAAGAATGAGAATTTAAGTCTGGCGCCGTTCCCCCAAAGCACAAGACCCACGCCCTGGGGGGCGTGGGTCCGATCGGCATTCAACTACCGAGTGGCTGGCGCCGCTGCCGGCGGCCAACGTGCCTTTACGTGTTGCGGTCCGAGCCGCTGGACTGGCCCGGTCGTCCCGCTCCAGACTGCCCGGAACCGGAGTGCTGCGAAGTCTGCCCGCTGCCCGTCCCGGTGTTCTGCTGTGTGCCGCTGCCGCCCTGCTGTCCAGGCTGGTTTTTGAACTTGTCGTCCGGACGGTTGCCCGGCATACCGGAGCCGCTCTGCTGCTGGGTCGACTGGTTGCCCTGCTGACCGCTGCCGGGTTGATTCCCCCGGTTCTGCTGTGAGCCGCTGCCTGACTGCTGTGTTCCAGTGTTGCTGCCACGAGATTCTTGATTATTTGCCATCGAATTGCTCCTGGAAATGCCGCCTCTGCACTTCGTACGCACACGTAGCGGCGGCAGTGCATGGGATGCCTTGAATAGAACCGGCAGTTGTCTTGTATTCTTGATGCGACTTTGAGTGGCCTCTAGCGATTGGCGCAACACCCACCTTTTCAGTCCGGTGGCCCCTCAACCCGAATTGCAGATTATTTGGGTCATTCGGAGGACAATAGAACAAAAGGGCGAGGAGAGGTCGGTCAGATCTTCCGAATCAAAAATACTCCTTTTGTTCGCCCATTGGCTTGTCTCCCGCTCCTCTTTGCAAAAAAAAATTTCAGGCTGTAAAACTGTGAAAGTGGACCTAAAATATTTAAATTCAAAGACTTGTCCGAATTTTTCCCTTACAGAATGTAGCAACAATGGTGCAAATATGGCACTTTTCAGGTGTTTTTAACGGGTTTTCCGTCTGGAATCGAATTGCCTTGGTCCTTATGTCCGCGGTCGCAGGCCGGACAGGAATTCGGCCGGACCGCGCGTATTCAGCACCTCGTCGGCGGTCAGCCAGGCCCGGCGTAACTGTTTAATTCCATAGGACATGAATCCCAGTTCCCGGATGTCGTGCGCGTCCGTATTGATCACCATCTTGCAGCCCAGTTCCTTGGCCAGGCGCAGGTCGCGATCGCACAGATCCAGCCGGGCCGGGGCGGCATTGTGCTCCATGGCCACACCCAGTTCCGCCGCCCGTTTGAAGATCGCGGCCAGATCGATGGCAAACGGCTCGCGCCGCAGAATCTGCCGTCCGGTCGGATGCCCCAGTATCCGGACATACGGGTTTTCAATGGCGCGAAGCACCCGGGCTGTCATTTCGTCGCGACTCTGATCGAAGCGGCTGTGGACGCTGGCGATCACCACATCCATCTGCGCCAGAACTTCGTCGTCCAGATCGACGGCCCCGTCGCCCAGAATATCGACCTCGATGCCCGGGAAGATACGGATCCGCCCCTCCATGCGGCGGTCCGCCTCGCGGATACGGGCCAGGTGCTCGAGCGCCCGCTTTTCGTCGAGTCCGCGAGCCATGGCCAGGTTCTTCGAGTGTTCGGTGATGGCAATGTAGCGAAGACCCCGCGCAAGGGCCGCCTCCGCCATCTCGTCGATGCTGTTGCGCCCGTCGCTTTCGTGGGTGTGCATGTGCACATCGCCGCGGAGGTCGGCTTCTTCAATCAGCCGGGGCAGGGAATGGCCGGCCGCAGCATCGATCTCCCCTAGGTTTTCGCGCATCTCGGGAGGGATCCAGTCCATCTGCAGGGCGGTATAAATCTCCTCCTCGGTAGCGGCGGCCACGACCGAGTCGTCATCCAGCCGCGCCAGGGACCACTCGCTGAGCGTGTAGCCCATCTTCAGCGCCCGCTGCCGCAACGTGACATTGTGCGCCTTGGAGCCGGTAAAGTACTGCAGCGCTGCCCCATACGAGGCCGATGGCAGCAGGCGAACGTCCACCTGCATTCCGTCAGCGAGATGAAAACTGACCTTGTTTTCCCCCTTGGCGATCAGGTCCTGGATGCCCGGGAACGCGGCAACATATTCCACCGCCGGCGCAGTCTTTTCCGGGTCGCAAGCCGGGCCCGTCACCAGCAGATCCAGGTCGCCCGCCGTCTCGCGGCCGCGGCGCAGGGAGCCCGCTGGCGTAACCTTCTCAATGCCTGGAAAGGCCAGCAGGTAGAGCTCGATTCGTTTCGCAGCCTCGGCCGCCTGGTCGATGCGGAAGCGTCCGGCGCTGCGGCGGTAGTCGTCGATGCCCTTGCGAATCTTCTCGAGCTGCTTCTGCCCCATGCGGGGCAACTCGGCAAGGCGCCCGTTTTCGATAGCGTCGGCCAGTTGATCGATGCTGGTGATTTTTGCCGCCGCCCATAACACGGCGATCGTCTTCGGTCCCATGCTGGGAAGTTTGAGTAACTCCAGCAAGTCGGCTCCGCCATATTTAGCCAGCAGCTCGTCGCGAAGAGGCATCGTCCCGGATTGCGCGATGGCCTGAATTCCGGCCGCCATGCTCTTGCCGATTCCCGGAATCTGCAGCAGCCGCGCAGGGTCATTGGCGACGGAAATCAGGTCTACAGTCGTCTGTTGTACGGCCTCGGCGGCGCGGCGGTATCCACCCACGCGAAATCGGTCGGCGCCATCCACCTCCAGCAGATCGGCCGTTTGATCGAGCAAGCGGGCAATTGTGGCATTGTCCATGGACGCGCTCCGCGAAGCAGTGTCGATTCAGTATCCGGGGGAACACCGGGCAAACGCAACACGGCCCAAAGGGTTGGTCCTCAACCCTTTGGGCCGTGTTGCACATCTCAACCGCGCCGGGCGCAAAGCCCGCGAACCACTCCGAATCAAGCACCCGGAGCTGGAAAGCGCTTACCGCCGTCAGGCGCTGCTAGGCTGCGTTATGGGCGGCGTCCCTGAGCCGGATGACTGCATCGGCTTGTGGACCCTTCTGACCTTGGACGATATCGAATTCCACGTCATCGCCCTCCTTCAGAGTTTTGTATCCGTCCAACTGTATCGCTGAGTAATGGACGAATACGTCCGGCCCGTCTTCACGCCCGATGAATCCGTAGCCCTTGGCGTTGTTGAACCACTTGACCTTTCCCTTGTACTGAGCCACAGGCTCCCGCCTTCCTTGCACTTGAGTTAAGAGGCGAACGGGAGACTGAAGCATGGGGACCGTTCGCTTCTAGGTGCTATGACGAGGAAAGCTGGGGAAAGGTTGATTCCGTTTCCCATTCCTGCTTCCATCAAGTGAGACTTTTCTGAGGAAAGTACGTAAACTTTTGTAATCTTGTCCGCAACCCAGCTTTAAGAGTTACTTCCTTTTCTTAGTTCCAAGGCGCCGCGTGTAAAGAAGAACGCTGGAAAGAGTCTTCCCATCCATAATTCCCCCTTTGTCGATTGTTTTGAGTAACTCCGACAATTTCACCAGGCGCATTTCGATGAGTTCATCTTCTTCGGGACGTGCGTCACCCGCAACCAGGCCTTCCGCCAGAAACACTTTCATTGATTCCCCAAGAAACCCGGGGCTGGCATAGTATTCGACAAGCTCGCTCCACTTTTTGGCGCGGTAACCGGTTTCTTCTTCGAGCTCGCGCTTGGCGCCTTCGAGCGGATCTTCGCCCGGCTCGAGCTTTCCGGCAGGGACTTCCCACAGAAAACGATTGGCGGCATGGCGATATTGCCGCTCCATGACGATCCACGGGTCCTTCTTGTCCCTGGAATTGTCCACGGCCAGAATGACGGCGCTGCCATTGTGGCGCACGACGTCCCGGAGTGCTTCTTTGCCGCCCGGCTCGATGATCCGATCGCGCGAAACGCGAAACAGCGGACCTTCGAACACCGTTTCCGTGCGCAGCACCTCGGCATGGCCGCTCGCTTTGCCACTAGCCTTGCCTTTTTTAGCTTTGCGGGTATTCCTCTTGCTTTTGCCGAGTTTTACTTTTTCAGAGTTTGCTTCGGATTCCGACGATCGAACCTTCTTCGCTTTCTTCGCCATCGTGTCTGCTTTTCTCCCTGCATGGGTGCTCGTGCCAGTCAAAGTCGAGTATACCCACACGATCCGTCACACCTCGTGCATCGAATGAGCCCGGCATGGCATCCTTAACTCAACCGCACGTCCGTTGAATCGCGAGCGTCAAGCAGTACGACCCTTGAATCGGAAGGAATCACTTGCCCACCGCAGACTGTTTTCCTATCCACGCGGCGCCCGGCCTGAGCCGGTTGTTTCTTGATTATTGTGCCGGCGCTGATTCGCTTCGGCCATTCTACGCGGCTTCGTTTCCGCAGGATTGGCAGCGCCGTCCGCAGATTCCGCCTCATTGGCCGGAGATGGTGGGATTGCTGGCAGCGCAAAATCCCTCGGCAAATGCCGCATCAGCGATTGAGGCGCTGCGCGGCGGCGCGGGCGTGGTGGTCACGGGACAACAGGTTGGCTTGTTCGGCGGGCCGCTGTTTACCCCATTGAAGGCGGCGACCGCGATCGCTCGTGCACGGCAGGCGGCAGCGGCAGGGCGGCCCCATGCCGCCATTTTCTGGCTGGCCAGCGAAGATCACGATTTCGCTGAAATCAATCACGTCACGTTTCCCGCGCGCCGCGAGCTGCGCAAGCTTGTTTACTCCGCGATGCCGGCAGCGGCCCAGCCCGTGGGCTCGGTGGTCCTGGATGATTCGATCGGATCTCTGCTGGAGCAGGCTTGGGAATTGCTGGGTTCTTCCGAAGCAATGGACACGCTCGCCGAGGCCTACAAGCCAGGCCGCACCTTCGCCCAGGCCTTTGCCGGTTTTTATGCGAAGGCGTTCGCTACGCAGGGACTGTTGATCCTCGACGCCGGATCGCGCGAGATCCATGCGCTGGGCGCCCCTGTGCTGCGCGCCGCGATCGAACGAGCCGATGAGTTCCAGGCGGCCCTGGTCGTGCGCAATCGCGAACTGGAAGCTGCCGGCTATCACGCACAGGTGGCGGTTGCGCCACAATCGAGCTTGCTATTTCTCATCGATGAACACAGCGGCGCGCGCGTGTCGCTGAAGCGCACCGCGGCGAATACATCGGAGCCGTCCGGCATGTGGCAGGCGGGCCGCCAGAAGTATTCGACTGAGGAACTTGCAGGCATTCTCGCCGCCGAGCCCGAGCGCATTTCGCCGGCCGCGCTGCTTCGGCCTGTTTTTCAGGATTTTCTTCTCTCCACCTCGCTCACCATTGGCGGACCCGCAGAGATCGCCTATTTTGCGCAGTCCGAGGTGCTCTTCGAACGCATCCTGGGTCGGATGACGCCGATTCATCCGCGCTTGACGGCAACTCTGATCGAGCCGGCAATTGCCGAACTCCTTCACAAACACGAATTGACACCGGAGCGCATCCTGTCAGAAACATCGCAGTCGCTCACCCAACTGCTCGGTGCGCGCGCCATTCCCATCGAAGGCAAGCGCAAGCTTGCGTCGGCAGGAAACGCGCTCGATGCGGAACTGGAGAGTCTCCTGGAATGGATGGGCACTCTCGATGCGGGACTTGGCCGCTCGGCCGAGACCGCTGCGAGCAAGATGCGCTACCAGATGAATCGGCTGCGGCGCCTTACGGCCAACTTTCAAATACAGCGCGAGGATTCCCTGGCCCGCCATGCCGAAGCGATCACGCGGGCAATCTATCCCAATGGAACTTTGCAGGAACGGCTGCACGGTGCCGCCTACTACTTTGCGCGTTACGGGTTTGAGCTCGCCGAGCAACTTGCGATCACCGCCGAAAAACTCTGTCCGGGCCACGCCGTGCTGTGGCTATAGGTGTCCGTTGTTCCTCCCTGAATGGGTGTAGTCTTGGCCCGAATCTTATCTTTGCCTTAAGTTGCATTTGCGAAACTTAATACCGCGAATGTTAATTTTCATATTTTTATAGGTCGGCATACCTCTCCTACCCCTAAGTCAACGGCACTCCGTAACTATCTGCATTTGCAGTGTTAGTGATGTATGGCACCTCTGCGGCCCTCGGCATTCTGTTCCCTGAACAACTAACGGAGAGGGCGAGGCATCCATCTGCGTGGCGATAGAGCGGTTCTTGACCGCCGAGGCGCAGCGCGCGCGGCGCGACAAAAAAGAACGCAGTTGACGTTTACAGCAGAGGTGAACGAGATGAAAAACCGCCAAAAGAAGTGCAGTGTCGTAGTTCTGATCCTGGCCGCGTCCGGTTGGATGGGCGCGCAGGAAGCGAATCCGACTGAAAGACAGCAGCCTGACGCACAGACTCCAGTCGAACTGAATCATGGTGAGCCGCTTTACAAGATCGAGGTGGTCGCCCGGGATATCCCCGCAATCAATTATTTCCATCGTAATAAGTCCACCAAAATCGGCTTCAAAGGAACGAGTTTGCTGCCGGGGGCCCATGGATCGGCAGAAGTCAAAGCGCAGGGCGGCCGCACCGTAATTGACTTGCACCTGGCCGGGCTTTCCCCGGCGAACGGGTTCGGTCCCGAATACATGACCTACGTGGTGTGGGCGGTTACGCCGGAAGGGCGCCCGATCAACCTGGGCGAAGTTCTGCCCACGGGTGGAAAAGACCGCAGTGATATGACCGTCACCGCGAACCTGCAGGCCTTCGGAATTATCGTAACGGCGGAGCCCTACTACGCCGTCACCATGCCGAGCGACGTGGTTGTCGCGCAGAACGTGGTGGAAGATAGCACCCAGGGCGTGATCGAACAGGTCAATGCGCACTACAACCTGCTGCCGCGTGGCGCCTACACGCAAACAGCCGGTCGCCATACGGTGATTCATCCCGTAACCCGGGATGATAAATCCCCGCTTGAACTTTACGAGGCTGTGAACGCGGTCAACATCGCCGATGCAGGCGGGGCGACCAAGTATGCGGCCGACACTATGGCGACTGCGCGGACTGACCTCCAGAACGCCACGGATATGGACCGGCGCAAAGGCAGCGATCGCAAGCAGGTAATCACTTACGCTCGAGAAGCCGTGCAGGCAGCGGAAGATGCGCGCATTATCACCATCCGCAAGATCAAGGAAGAGGACGATGCGGCCCAGCGCAAGGCGCGCGAGGATGCGGAGCTTTCGGCAAAGCAGTCGCAGGAAGCTGCGGAACAGCAAGCAAGGCAGCGTGCTGATGCTGAAGCCGCACAGCGCGAAGCCGAGGAACGTGAACGGCGAGCCCGTGAAGCGCAGGCCCAGGCTGATCAGCAACGCCAACTGGCTGACCAGCAACGTCAACAGGCGGAGCAAGCACGACTGCAGGCGGAGCAGGGCGCACAGCAGGCCCAGCAGCAGGCCGCGCAGATGCGCGAACAGCTGAAAAACCAGTTGAACCAGGTGCTGCAGACCCGCGAAACTGCGCGCGGCCTGATCGTAAACATGTCGGACGTGCTGTTCGATTTCAACAAGTACACCCTGAAGCCCGAAGCGCGCGAGAAACTAGCCAAGGTATCGGGAATCCTGCTCGCGTATCCTGGCTTGAAGTTGCAGGTGGAAGGTTACACCGACAACATCGGTTCGGATGAATACAACCAGAAGCTCTCAGAGCAACGCGCCGACAGCGTGCGCGATTACCTGGCATCGCAGAGCGTGCCTGACGGCAACATCACGGCGCAGGGATACGGAAAGACTCACCCGATCGCCGATAACACTACCAACTCAGGCCGCGCGCAGAACCGACGCGTGGAAATGGTGGTTTCAGGAAACGCAATCGGCGTGCAGGAACAGGCGCCCGGAGGCACCTCTGAGAATCAGCCTCCTCGTCCGCAAAACCCGAGCGGCGTAGCCAACCCACAATAACGCCAAGGCTAGTGAGCAAAAAAGATGAAGGGCTGCCCCAAAGCAGCCCTTCTTCTTGTCGCGCTTTGTGTCAACAAGTTATCCCAGCAGCTCCGCAACGATTTCGGGAGCAGCCTTCAACGCCGCGTCGATCTGCGAATGGTCTTTCCCGCCGGCTTCGGCGATATCGGGCTTGCCGCCGCCGGAGCCTCCCACGAGCTTCGCCACCGCGCCGACCAGTTTGCCAGCTTGAATACGCTTCGTTAGCCCCGCTGTTACGCCCGCAATCAACGCGACCTTGCCTTCCGGCTGCGCCGACGCCAGCAGCACGACGCCCTCTCCGGCCTTGCCTTTGAGGTTGTCGACCAGCGTGCGCAGTTGCCCCCGCTCGAGGTTGTCGGCGCGATGGAGCACTACTTTCACGCCCTTGACTTCAGAGGCGTGCGCCACCGCATCATCGAGCCCGCCGGCTGCGGACTTCATGCGCATTTCTTCCAATTCGCGGCGAACGCGCTTCAATTCTTCTTCCTGGGCGGTGAGGCGCGCGCGCAGACCATCGGCGAGGCTGCCTCCCACGGGGGCGGACGCAATTTGCGATGCGAACTGCGCCAATTCGAAGTCGCGGCGGAACGTGTCGAGCGAACCAAGGCCGCTTATCGCTTCGACGCGCCGTACCCCGGAAGAGACGGAGCTTTCGCCGGTCAGCTTCAGTAGTCCGATCTCGCCCGTGGCTGAGGTATGGGTGCCGCCGCAGAGTTCCGTCGAGAACCCGTCGGATAACTTCACGACGCGCACCTTGTCGCCATATTTTTCGCCGAACAGCGCCATGGCGTGGTACTCGTTCACGGCTACATCGATGGGCACGTCCTCGAGCGTTTCCACCTTCGCGTTGGCCAACACTTCGCGGTTGACGATTTTTTCTATTTCTTGGAGTTCTTCATTGGCCACTTGAGAGAAGTGCGAGAAGTCGAAACGGAGGCGGCCGGGCTCAACCGAGGATCCTGCCTGCTTGACGTGCGGTCCGAGCACTTGGCGCAGCGCCGCGTGCAGCAGGTGTGTCCCGGTGTGGTTGCGCCGAATGGCGTCGCGGCGCTCGCCGTCGACCACGGTGCGCACCTGGTCGCCGAGGGCGAGATCCTGCTTGAGAAGCGCTTTGTGGGCGCGCACTCCCTGCACCGGCAGCACGCAGCCGAGAATTTCGGCGATGATGGTGTTCCCGTCCACCGACAGGAAAGAACCGGTGTCGCCGATCTGACCGCCCGAGTCGCCATAAAAACTGGTGTGGTCGAGGACGACGTCGACTTGCTCGCCGGCCTTGGCCGCCGGCACGCCTTGTCCATCTTTCACAATGGCGAGCACTTCGCAGTTGTTCGCGGTCAGGCTGCGGTAGCCTTCGAAGATGGTCTTGGGCAGATCCCGATAGGCCGGGCTGGCGGATTTCTGAGCGCCGCCTTTCCAACTGGCGCGCGCACGAGCCTGCTCTTCGGCGCGGGCGGCTTCGAAGCCGGCTTCGTCGAAATTCACGCCGGCATCCCGGGCCGCATCGACCATGAAGTCCAGCGGTAGCCCGAAGGTCTCGTAAAGGTGAAACGCTTTCGCGCCGGTGAAGTCGCCCTTCAACTCTTCATCGAGCCGCGTGAGGCCAATCTTCAACACCCGGTCGAACTGTTTTTCTTCCGCTTCGACCACGCGTGCGACGCGATCTGCCGAATCGTTCAACTCCGGATAGGCGCCCTGCATCAGGTCGCGTACGGCGTAGACCATCTGGAACAGAAACGGTTTTTCTTGGCCGAGCAGACGTCCGTGGCGAATGGCACGGCGCATGATCTTGCGCAGCACATAGCCGCGGCCTTCATTCGAAGGCAGAACGCCATCGTTGATCAGGAACGTCGCTGCGCGCGCGTGATCGGCGATGATGCGGAGCGACGCGTTGTTCAGGAGGGCTTCGAGTCCCTCAGGGGCTAAAGCCCGACTGTTTTTTTTGGCCTCTTCGGCACGACTGAAGTCGTGCCCTTTCAAAGCGCCGGAGGCCGCAGTTTGGGAGGTGAAGCCTGTGAGTTCCGCTGCCTTTTCAATCAGCGGCGTAAACAAGTCCGTTTCGAAGTTCGAAATCTTCTGCTGCAGCACGGCAGCCACACGCTCGAGGCCCATGCCGGTATCGATCGAGGGTTTGGGCAGCGGCGTCAGCTTGTAGCCGGTGGTCTTGCCAAGCGGATCCGCCAGCGCCGAGCGATCGAACTGCATGAAGACGAGGTTCCAGATCTCGACATAGCGAGCGTCATCCTGGCCGAACGGCAGATCGACACCAGGCGTCTCCGCTGCCTCGATCCCCATGTCGTAGAAGATTTCCGAACACGGGCCGCACGGACCGGTCTCGCCCATCTGCCAGAAATTGTCCTTGGCGCCGTACTGGAAGATGCGCTCTTTGGGGACACCGACTTCGATCCAGTACTGTTCCGCTTCATCGTCGCGCGGAACTCCGTCGCTCCCTTCGAAGATGGTTACGTAGAGGCGGTCCTTGGGAATCCCCATCCACTCTTCGCTGGTTACCAGTTCCCACGCATACTGAACGGCCTCGCGCTTGAAGTAGTCGCCGAAGCTGAAATTTCCCAGCATCTCGAAAAATGTGTGGTGGCGGCGGGTGAAGCCGACGTTTTCGAGGTCGTTGTGCTTGCCGCCGGCGCGCACGCATTTCTGCGACGTGGTTGCCCGCGAGTAGTCACGCCGTTCCGCGCCCAGAAAGACATCCTTGAACTGGTTCATGCCCGCATTGGTGAACAGCAGGGTGGGGTCGTTGGCAGGCACCAACGATGACGAGTGCACGCGGCGATGCCCCTTCGTCTCAAAAAAGTGCAGAAACAGCTCACGTATGTCGTTCCCAGAGCGATATTGCATGGCAATTCAAGTGTAACTGGAGGTGGCGCAAGAAGTATTTCGTGGGTGTAACGGAGTGTAACTCGCCGGTCGAGATCCAATCCCGCTCAAGCGGAGCTTGGACGGGGCAACCGGGACCCGGATTGGTCTGCTAGAGTTCTGGGCTATGAAATCCTTGACTTCTGGTCGCGTTTTGAGATTTGCCGGATTGTTTGTTGCGGTAACCGGCGTTTCGCTGTTGGGGCAAACGCCTGCGCCGCAGGTACCGGACTGGGCCCAGCCGGGATCGGCAACGCACAAGCAGGTGCCGCCGCCGGTGGGATTTCATCGACCCAGTACGACAGTTGAGAAGGCGATCGGTGTTTTCGACGGCCAATCGGATGTGGGGAGCGCGGTGGTTCCGGGCAGCGCCTCTTTCGATGCGGCCACGAATCAGTACACGATTCATTCCGCCGGCTACAACATCTGGTACACCCGCGACGAATTCAGGTTTCTGTGGAAGAAGATGTCGGGCGATGTGTCGCTTGCGGCGGATGCGACGTTTCCCGACCCCAAGGGCTACGACGACCGCAAGGTGGTGCTTATCATTCGCCAGAATGTGGAGGATGACGCGAAGGAAGCGATGCTGGGCGAGCACGGAACGGGCATGATCCACCTGGCCCAGCGTGCGGAGAATGGCGCCAGTATCACCGATATGCAATACCGCTTCGGCGGCGGCCTAAACGGAGTGCTGGCCAAGCGCATCGGCATTGAGAAAAGCGGTGACTCGATTGCGATTTTTGTCAGCTTGAAGGGCGAGCCCATGCATCAGTTCGGGCCGCCGATTACGCTGCACTTCGACGAGCCGTTCTACGTGGGCATCGGATTCTGTTCGCATTTGCCGGCAACGGTGGATACGGGAGTGCTATCCAACGTCACGCTGGAGAACTCGGCCGGCAAGGTCCGTTAAGATTGGTTCGAACGCGACGCATCAATTTCTCTGAATCGAACCAAGGTAGACGGAATGGCTCTCCTCGCAGACCCGAAGCGGCTTCGCTGGTATTTCGTCGGGTTGGTGGCGGTTGCCATAGCCATCAGCTATTTCGACCGGCAGACGGTTTCGGTGGCGATTCACGCGATTCAACGCAACATCCCAATTTCAGATCAGCAATTTTCGTATCTGCAGACGGCGTTTCTGCTTTCGTATGCGGGCATGTACGCTATCGGCGGGCGGCTGGTCGACTGGCTCGGCACCCGTGGTGGTTTTCTTCTGATCATGGCGTGGTGGTCGGCGGCATGCATGTTGCACGGGGCGGCCACGGGGTTTGCATGGCTGTTGGTGGTTCGCTTTCTTCTGGGCATGGGAGAGGGGGGAGCCTTTCCTGCGGCCACGCGCGTGGTGTCGGAGTGGGTGCCAGCGCAGGAGCGTTCGACCGCGATGGGCCTGATCAATGCCGGCACCGCGATCGGATCGCTGTTGGCGCCGCCGCTGATTGGCCTGGTGCTGTGGCTGAGCGGCTGGCGCATGGTGTTTCTTGTCTCGGGCGGATTTGGGATGGCATGGGTTCTGTGGTGGGCCGTCGCGTACCGGGGGAATCCCGCCACGCTCTCGGTCGATACCGTCGACGCGCGAGTGCTTGCACGGAGGATGACGTTCACGGAAGTGATCAGCTTGCGCAGCGTGCAGGCGCTGGTATTCGCGAAATTCATGAGCGATGCGGCCTGGTTCTTTCTGCTCTTCTGGCTGCCCAAATACCTTTATGACGTGCGCCACTTCGATGTGAAGCAGGTGAGTTATTACGGGTGGATTCCGTATGCGGCCTCGGGCATTGGCAGCGCTGCGGGAGGATGGTGCTCGAGCCAACTGCTGCGCAGAGGCTCATCGCTCGACTTCGCGCGAAAACTGGTGTTGGGCATCAACGCCTGCTCGATGCCGGCCATCCTGCTGGTTGCGCATGTGCCGGTCGAACATGCGCTTGTGCTGTTCAGCATTGCCTTCTTCTCGCAGCAATCCTGGTCGGGATTGATCATGACGATTCCCGCGGATGTGTTTCCTTTGTCGGTCGTTGGTACCGTTGCGGGACTGGTAGGCTTTGGAGGATCAATCGGGGGCGCCATCTTCGGCCTGGTTGCCGGCGCTATGCTTGGCCATGGGTATAGCTATGGAACGTTGTTCGTTCTCGCGGGTACATTTCACCTTATTGGGTTTCTGACGCTACTTTTGCTCGGGGGCCGAATCCAGCCGCTTCGCCCCGCCGACATCAGGGATTTGGAGAGTCACGCATGAAGATCACCGAAGTTCGGACGCGCGTCGTTCAGTGGGAGGGCGACACCGTTCCGCTGCCTCCTCATTTCTGCACCAATCCCATGGACCTGGTTTCATTTCGTGAAGCTTCGATGGGCAACTTCGCCTTTCATGGCTGGGTGCTGGTGGAGATTTTTTCTGATTCTGGCCTGGTGGGATTGGGCAATGCCGCGCTCTCTCCACTGGTGACGAAGACGCTGATCGACACGTATCTCAAGCCGATCCTGGTGGGCGCCGATCCGTGGGATACGGAGTTCCTGTGGCAGCAAATGTATCGACGCACCATGGCGTTCGGGCGCAAGGGGGTGGCGATGACCGCCATCTCCGCGGTCGATATCGCGCTCTGGGATCTGATCGGCAAAGACGCGAAACAGGCGGTGTTTCGCCTGCTCGGCGGGCGGACAAAAGAGAAAATCCCGGTGTACGCCAGCCGGCTCTATGCCATGCCGATTCCCGAACTCCAGGCCGAGGCGCAGCGCTACAAGGACGAGGGCTACAAGGCCATGAAACTGCGCTTTGGGTGGGGGCCGATGGACGGCGCCGAAGGCATGCAGAAGAACATCGAGTTGGTGCGCTCGGCGCGCGAAGTGGTGGGCGATGGAATCGACCTGATGGCCGACGCGTACATGGGGTGGACCCTGGACTATGCCAAGCGCATGCTGCGGCTGTTGAAGCCATATAACCTGCGGTGGCTCGAAGAACCGGTAATCCCTGACGACACGCGCGGTTACAAGGAACTGAAGAGCTACGGGCGGGTGCCGATTGCGGGCGGCGAGCATGAGTTCACCATCTTCGGCTTTCGTGAATTGCTGGAGAACAATGCGCTCGACTACATTCAGTTCGACACCAATCGTGTGGGGGGCATCAGCCAGGCGCGCAAGATCTCCGCGCTGGCCGAGTCGTTCCAGGTGCCGGTGGTGCCGCACGCGGGGCAGATGCACAACTACCACGTGGTGATGGCCAGCCTCAATTCGCCGATCGCCGAGTTTTTCCCCAAGGTCGATGTGGAAGTTGGCAATGAACTCTTCTGGTATATCTTCGATGGCGAGCCCGAGCCGGTGAACGGCTATATCGACCTCGATGAATCCAAGCCGGGACTTGGCTTGACCGTGAATGAAGAGTCGCTCAAGCGGTTCAAAGTGATCGGATAGATTTTTAATTTGGAAGGAGAGTTTCGTGAGTCAACGTGTCGCGATTCTGGGCCTGGGCACCATGGGGGCGGGCATGGCGAAGAACCTGCTCAGCGCGGGTTTTGCCGTGACGGTGTATAACCGGACGCGCGCCAAAGCCGAGCCCCTGTCCGCAAGCGGCGCGCGCGTCGCCGGGTCGCCTGCCGAGGCCGCGCATGACGCGGATGTCATCCTAAGCATGTTGTCCGATGAGAATGCGTCGCGGGCGACGTGGACCGGTCCCGATGGGGCGCTCGCTCGTGCAAAGACTGGCGCCACACTCGTCGAATCAAGCACGGTCACGCCGCAATGGATTGCGGAGCTTGCAGGGCTGGCGAACCCGAAAGGCCTGAGCCTGCTCGACGCACCCGTCACCGGCACACGCATTCACGCCGAATCCGGCCAGCTTACGTTTCTGGTCGGCGGCGATGCGGCGGTGCTGGAGAGCGTGCGTCCCGTACTTGCGGCCATGAGCAAGGATGTCGTCTTTCTCGGACCCAGCGGCAGCGGGGCGCGCATGAAGCTGATCAACAACTTCCTCGCGGGAGTCCAGGTGGCTTCCTTGGCTGAGGGCCTGGCGTGGATCGAACGCAGCGGGCTGGACCGCGACCAGGCGCTCCACGTGCTCAAGAACGGCGCGCCCGGAAGCCCGCTGGTTGCGACCATATCTTCGCGCATGCTCGAAGCAAAGTACGATGTCAGCTTTCTGCTTTCCCTCATGGACAAGGACCTGCGTTACGCCGCCGCCGATGCGGCCGCACTGGGCGTGGAACTGCGCACATCGCACAGTGCCGAGGCGCGATTTTCCGAAGCCATGCAGGCGGGCTTCGGCGATAAGGACATGTCGGCCGTCGTCGAGCCTTTGCGCAACGCGAAGGCCGGCGTCTCCTGATCAGGAGGCAGCGCATTCGCCAATGGTGCTAGACTTCCCGTGATTCGCTTCCCTCGTGTTTGAGCGGCGCTCCGCGAGCCTTGCCGCGCGAAGGAAGCTTGCAGGAGGCTTCAATGAATTCCTTTCCGCATGGTTCAACGCCGTTCGGTTCTTTCAATCGCAGACAATTTCTTGCCGCTGCGGGAGCTGCCGCGGTGGTTCTGCCGCGCACAACGTGGGCTGGCCGCGCGCCAGCTTCCGGGCGCATCACCATTGGCGTCATCGGCTGGGGCATGATGGGGCCGTCCAACACCAAGTCTTTTCTGCAGCAGGGCGATTGCCAGGTGGTGGCCGCCTGCGACCTGGACAGCCAACACTTGCAGCAGGCGCTGGACACCATCAACGAGAAGTACGAAAACAAAGATTGCAAGGGCTACCACGACTACCGGGAACTGCTGGCGCGCGACGATATCGACGCGGTGATGATCGCGGTGCCCGATCACTGGCACGCCATCATCGCGACGGAAGCCGCTAACCGCAAGAAAGATATCTATTGCGAGAAGCCGCTGGCGCGCACGATCGCGGAGCAGCAGGCTATCGTAAAGGCCGTCGAAAAGAACAACATCATCTGGCAGACGGGTTCATGGCAGCGCTCCGTGGCGTCGTTCCGCAAGGCCGCCGAGATCGTCCGCAACGGCCTTATCGGCACTGTGACGCACGTGGAAGTGGGTCTGCCCGAGGGCCATCACGATTTTCACGGCAACGCGGCCGAACTGGTGCAGCGCGTGGCTTCGGCGGCTTTGCCTGACGTGATCAACTCCGCGGCCGATATCGTTCCAGGCACCAAGGCCTGGGACCTCTCCGTCAGTGAGCCGCCTGCAGGATTCGACTTCAACACCTGGATCGGCCCCTCGAAAATGGAGCCGTTTATGGAACTGCGCGTTCACCAGAACTGGCGGTGGAACTACAACACCGGGGCCGGCCAGTTGATGGACTGGATCGGGCATCATGGGGACGTCGCCCATTGGGGACTGGGGTTCGATGCATCCGGGCCGTCGGAAGTGGAAGGGTTCGGAGAGTTTCCGCCTGCGCATGCCGTGTGGAACACCGCGACCCGGTACACGGTCAATTGCGTCTATCGCAAGGAAGTGACGCGCTATCCGGTGGACGTGAAAATGACCATCGCCGGGGGCAGCCCCGCCATCCAGATGGGAACCAAGTGGATTGGGACCGATGGCTGGGTGTGGGTCGATCGCGCCGGCTTCGACGGGTCCAACCCGGAATGGCGCAAATGGAAATCGGTTCCCGAAAACCTGTGCAAGGTCAAGCTCATTGAATCGAATGAACACCGGCGAAATTTCCTGGACAGCGTGAAGTCGCGCCAGCCGACGATTACGCCGGTCGAAGTGGCCCACCATTCCACCATTCCCGGCCATCTGGGGCTGATCTCGATGCTGGTGGGCCGCAAGCTGCAATGGGATGTGGCGAAAGAAGAAATACTGAACGATCCGGCGGCCACGGAGCTGTTGTCCAGGCCGTATCGCTCACCGTACAAGATGGCGTGACACAAAACAGAGGGCCCCGGGTTCTCCATCTTGAGACCCGGGAGAACTCTCCGGCCTGAGATTCGCAATCCATCCATCACAGGCCTCCCGCCCGCGAACCTTCTATCATGAAGGCAGCGCGAATCAAACGGCGCGCTCGGAACTTCATGGCGCCAACAATCTTCATTTCGGCGGGCGAGGCCAGCGGCGAGCACTACGGAGCGCTGCTGATTGAAGTGCTTAGGAGCCGCCTCGCGCAGGAAAACCGCGCCGCGCGCTTCTTCGGAATGGGCGGTCCAGGCATGGTCGATGCAGGTCTCGATCGCGTAGTGCGCGCTGAAGACATGGCCGTCATGGGCATCACCGAAGTGGTGCGCCATCTTCCGCGCATCTATCGGGAGTTTCGCAAGCTCAAGCAGTCGGTTCACGACCGCCGGCCGGATGTAGCTATCCTCATCGACTTCCCCGACATTCACTTCAAGTTGGCCCGCGAACTGCACGCGCTGGGCGTGCCTGTGATCTTCTTTGTGAGCCCGCAGCTCTGGGCCTGGAAGAAGCACCGCATCAAACTGGTCCAAAAGTATGTCGACCGCATGCTGGTCATCTTCCCGTTCGAAGAGGGGTTCTATCGCCAGCACGGCGTGACGGTGGATTTCGTCGGTCATCCGCTGGCAGAGCGGGCCTTGCCAAGCGTTTCCCGCGAACTGTTCGCAAGCCAAAACGACCTGAACCCGGCCAAGACCTGGATCGGCCTGCTGCCCGGCAGCCGTGCCAAGGAGATCCGCGACAATCTTCCCGAAATGCTGAAGGCCGCGCGGGAGCTGGTCGGGCGCCACGACCGCGGCACCGTCGAGTTCGTCTTGCCCCTCGCGGCGACACTCAACGCGGACCAGCGGGCGTATGTGCGCCAACTGGCCGCATTGAACGGCGCCGGCCTCACGCTCAGGCTGGTTGACGATGCCCGCGCCGCCCTGTTTCACGCGCGCGGTTCAGTTGTGGCCAGCGGCACCGCCACGGTCGAAGCGGCACTTATCGGAAACCCGTTCGTGGTGGTTTACCGCGTCTCCCCGCTCACTTACGCCATTGCCAAGCGGGTGGTCTCAGTGCCGCACGTGGCCATGGCCAACCTGATCGCCGGCAAGCGCGCCGTTCCGGAACTGATCCAGAAGGACTTCACTGCATCCAATATCGTCAGGTACCTGGAGCCCTTGCTACCCGACGGGCCTCCTCGACAGTCCATGATGAAGGAACTTGCCTGCATCCGGGGCTTGCTGCTGGCCCGGGCAGAAGAGGCGAAAGCCGGGGGCGGAGCCATCAGCCGGGTGGCGGAAATCGCGCTCGAACTGGTTGGAACCCGGATTCAGGCGCGCGCGGAAGAGGCGGTTCATTCCTGAACGAGACCCCTTCCGACTGTAGTTCCTGGGGCGGCATGACGGGCGGCTACACTGGTGCATACAAGAAGTCTGGAATAAAGAGAGCGATGATGACATTGGAATTGAGACTGCGGCAGTTGGGGTCCGCAATCGGTGTTTTGGGGATGGCGGCCATGCTGGCGGCAACGGCCGCGGCGCAGCGGACCGATCGGCCGACACTCAATATCACCGGCTACGTGATCGACGCGGAGCTTGATACGCAGGCACACCACATTGCGGCGAAGGCGGCGGTGACGTTTACGGCGCCGGAAAACGCCGAAATGGTCAGCTTTGGCTTCCATCCCGCGCTCAAGGTCACCAAGATTACAGATGATGCCGGCAAGCTGCTCACGGGAGAGCGGTCGGCCGACGGCACCATTCGCGTGGCTCCTTCGACAGCCTTCGCGAAGGGACAAAGCTACCACTGGACATTCGAATACGAGGGTGTGATCACGGGCGGCGAGGACGGTCCGGTGGAGGGCCTGAAGCTGGCCGCGATCCAGGAGCCGATTACCTATCTGCTGTACGCGGCCCGCTGGTTTCCAACCACTGGCTACATGACCGACCGATTCACGGCGGAATTGCACATCAAGGTGCCGCAGGGCATGCGGGTGTTCGCCAGCGGCAGTACCGGTGCTTCGCATTCGGTGACGCTGACCGGCGGCAAACCGGGGGACGAGTACGACTTCAACTGGACCAAGCCGGGATTTCCCGGAACCGTGATTGCGGGGCGGTACGTCAATCCGGCGGTGGCGGGGCCGGGCAATGTGAAGGTCTATCTGACCGTGGCCCATCAGTCCTCCGCTAACGAACTGGCGCAGACGGCGACCAAGCAGTACGACTTCTTCACCGACAACTTCGGGGGGCTGGAGTCTTCGCATTTGAACGTGGTGGAAATTCCCGACGATACGCTTCCCGCGGTGTGGGGTCCGGAACTGGTGGGCATGATGGGCTCGCGTACCGGTGACAAGTCGGGCGTGCGCTTGCTGGCGAATACGATTGCCCACCAGTGGTGGGGTTCCGAAGTCAGCCCCAAGACGCTTAATGACGCATGGATCATCAACGGAATGGCCCGCTATGGCGAGCTGATGTACGTGGAAGAAGAGAATGGCAAGAACGCCATGCGCGCAGGGTTGCAGGATGTGGCCGCGGGCGCATTGGCCTACGACACCATTCCGCTTTCGAGTTCGAGCCGGCTGAGCCCGTTCTCGCCCGAGTTCCAGTCGATGACGCTGGAAAAGGGCGCGATGATCTTTCACATGCTGCGCTGGGAGATCGGCGACAAGGCATTTCTGGCCACTCTGAAAGGCGCTCTGAGCCAGTTCACCGACCAGGGCATGCGCTCGGCTGATTTTGAAAAGGTGGCCGAGGCGCAGAGCCAGCAGCAGTTGACGCCGTTCTTTGCGCAGTGGGTGGACGGCACCGGGGCGCCGCAGTTCACCAACAAATACGCTGTCTACCGGCTGGGCAACAACAAGGGCTTCCGCACCATTGGCGAAATCAACCAGGACCTCGATTTGTTCCGCATGCCGGTGGAACTGCGCGTCGAGACGGATGGAAAGACGGAGATTCAGAAGGTTGACGTAGTGGGCACCAATTCGCAATACGTGGTGGATACGTTCGGGCGGCCGCGGCGCATCAGCGTCGATCCGCAGAACTGGGTGCTGAAGGCCTCTCCCGATCTGCAGGTGCGCATTGCCATCCTGCGCGGGCAGCAGCTGGTGGCGCAGGGCGACCTGGCGGGGGCTCTGGCCGAGTACCAGAAGGCGCTTGAGGCCAACTCGCAGAGCTCGCTGGCCAGCTACCGCATCGCCGAGATCCTGTTTACGCAGCGCAACTACCAGGCGGCGGTGAACGCCTATCGCGATGCTCTGCGCGGCGACGACGATCCGCGCTGGACCGAGGTCTGGAGCCACATCCGGCTGGGCAACATCTTCGACATTACTGGGCAGCGGGACCGGGCGGTGAACGAATATCGGCTGGCGATCCAGACCAATGACAACACGCAAGGCGCAGTGAACGAAGCGCGTCAGGACTTGCAGAAGCCGTACACGCGGCCAGCGGACCAGTGATCCGGGCTGGTGTCCGGGTTGGGATTGGACGTGGTTTGATCGGGCTGTTTTTCGAGGTAAAGAGCAGCTAAACCCTTTGTTTTCTTCACCGTATTTTGGACTTCTCAACACCAAAACCGTTTACAAACGATTGATTTTACGTAAGTTAACAGGTCATCACAGTTTCAGTGGCCCTAAATTTTTTTTTTGCGCGCGCGGGGTAGTTGGCGAATAAAAGACAAATACTGGAGTCACTTTTCCGATCGCGACTTGCGTGCCCGGCGAGTTCATGATGGATGTTCTCTATATCCATTGTCCTCCAGTCCGGGTTAATGATCTGCATCGAAAATTGCCGCTAACCCATTTAAAACCATACGGATAAAAATCAGCCATCTTGTCATGCTGTGGGGTGAACCCTCTGGTGAGACAGAGTGTGTCCCAAATTTCCCGGTCAGCGACGACTGGCCAGAACCCCGTCAATGAGGGCGCTGCACGTTTTACCAGCGATGGCAGTGCCAGGCGATGCTTTAGCCGCTTCTGCTCCGACGTTTCGCCCACCACAGGCACGCACCCGTAATTGCCTGCAAGGGTAGCGTCACAGAGGCAAGTGCAGCCAACAGTCGTCCCGGGCCACCGCCTATGGAACCTGTATGGAGGGCGCGATTCAGAGCCACAACTCGCTCTGCCGCATTGCTGCGCGTACTTACAACGTCAAGAGCATGGCCCGAAAACTGATCGATCAAAACAACGCTGCCGCCGTTGTCGGAGCGATCTTCCGGGAAGCGCATCTTCACCAGATAAACAGCTCGCGGCTCACGAGGGATGGAAACCCAGAGTATCGACGCTCCGGGTAACGCGTTTTGCGCGACAGAGCACGCGAGATCGGCGGAGATGGGTTGAACCCCGGTCTTGGGCTGAGAAGCGACGGTTCGCCACACCGGTTTGCTTTGAGTCATCGCAATCGTCATGGGCACCGCCCATCGTTCCAACGCCATATACGCACCTGTGGCGGCAAAACCGAGCATGAAAAGCGAGGATAAGAACCCAAGGGAATTGTGAAGATCGAATGAGAGGCGCCGCAAACCAGCAGAAGATTTGATTCCGATCCGTTTCAGCGGCCACCACAGGTACAGACCACTGGGCGCGAGAAACATCAGAAAGATCGCCGAGAACGCCATCCCGTTGTGAAGAACTTTCATGATCACGGTAAATCGCACAACACCCAGGTTTCCCAACACCTTCCCTGTGTATTGATTTACGAACACCTG
This sequence comes from uncultured Acidobacteriota bacterium, assembly GCA_963730805.1. GTDB lineage: Bacteria > Acidobacteriota > Terriglobia > Terriglobales > Acidobacteriaceae > Telmatobacter. The sequence goes on from CAVSTL010000012.1 coordinate 313,853, forward strand.
GCGCGGCAGACGGTGGTGGCCGGGGATGACGGAAAACCAATACGACCGATCCGCTCTGACCGACGGGACATAGACTGCGAGGGTGTCTCCAGGATGGAGGACGGCAGCGGCGCTGGCCGCAAGCTGTGTGATGGGAAGCGGTTGAGCTTGTGCGGTCACCTTGAAAATTGAAGGGTGAAGGAAGGCGTCGATTTCCTCGGAGAACGCGAGGACGGCTCCTGACACGCCCAAAATGAACAGAAACAGACCGGCAACCAGTCCACCAATGAGATGGAGGTTGAACAGGACCGAGCGAATGCGAGCGTCACGGTTCATCCCGTTCGACAGTCCAGATTGAACGATATTGTAACCACGATCAAAGACGCCGCCGATGGAATGAACGCTCGTCAAGACTGACAGTTCATCTCCGCTGCGAATGCTCTTTGGCATGGTCGCGGGCGAATACCGTCGGTGGGATGGAACGGTGTTTCCACCCGAGGGTATGAAGAAGCAACCGCGGATCCGTCCCTGCGTTTCAGGAGGACAGTTCTGCCAAGGAGCCGAGTTGAGCGGCTTCGATGTAATTTCAGGGCCGATCCTTCCGCTTCGCCAGGCTCAGCGTCAGGACGACGGACGTGCGGAAAAACAGTGAACAGCGGGCGAAGGGCGAGGAGGAAACGTCCCTCGGGGGCTAAAGCCCCGTTCCTTCTGCTGAGGTTAATGTACGGGCTGAAGCCCGTACCCTCCATGCACGGAGTTTTTCCGCAGCCTGTAAAGTCGTGCCCTTTCAAAGCCGGACTTCTACCACCGGCTAAAGCCGCATTGTTTCCTGGGCCTTTACGGCACGACGACGGAGGCTGCGGAAAAACAGTGAACAGCGGGGCGAAGGGCGAGGAGGAAACGTCCCTCGGGGGCTCAAGCCCGTTCCTTCTGCTGAGGTTAATGTACGGGCTGAAGCCCGTACCCTCCATGCACGGAGTTTTTCCGCAGCCTGTAAAGTCGTGCCCTTTCAAAGCCGGACTTCTACCACCGGCTAAAGCCGCATTGTTTCTTGGGCCTTTACGGCACGACGACAGAGGCTGCGGAAAAACAGTGAACAGCGGGCGAAGGGCGAGGAGGAAACGTCCCTCGGGGGCTCAAGCCCGTTCCTTCTGCTGAGGTTTAATGTACGGGCTGAAGCCCGTACCCTCCATGCACGGAGTTTTTCCGCACATGGACAAGCCACGGAGGCGGAAGTCCCACCAGGTGGACATTACCTTGGTTACTTGATTTCCTTGCACGAATGGTGCGGATGGTGATCCCGATCACTTTCCTTTGAAGCACGGACCGGGATACTACGTTTACTAAACGGAAAACAGCTTCGATTTTAGAAAGCTAAACATCACCCATTTTTGGGCACAGGATTTGTGTGCCCTTCCATTCTTCGCCTTGGATGTGGAACCGGGGAATTGCTCCGGGCCTGTCGGGACCTGCGCTGTTCCTCCCTCGAACGAACGGGTCGTTCCATCTTGTTTTCATCCGAGGTAGTTATGAAAATTACGCGTAGAGAATTCATGAATTACTGTACCGGGTCGGCCGCCGCTCTTGGCCTGGCCGCAACACTCGGTCCTCTCAAAAAGGCGCTGGCTGCGAGCAGCGGTCCGCCCATCATCTGGCTGAAGGGCGCCTCCTGCACCGGCTGCACGGTCTCACTCGCCAACCGTATTTCGAGCAGTGCGCCGGTGGACCTTGCCGACCTGCTGATTCACACCATCGATCTTGTGTACCACCCCGCGCTGATGGGCGCGGCCGGCGATCTTGCCGTGCAGAACCTGGCCAACGCGGCGGCGGGCAAGTTCATCCTTGCGGTTGAGGGTGGCATACCCACGATCTACAACGGCAAGACCTGCACGATCTACACCAACAACGGGGTGGATGTGACCGCGCTTGCGGCGGTTCAGACACTGGCCCCGCTGGCCTCCGCGGTACTTTCTATCGGAACCTGCGCCTCGTTCGGCGGGATGTCGGCCGCCAGCCCCAATCCGACCCAGATCAAGAGCCTGAGCGCGGCAACCGGCGTTAAGACGATCAACATTCCGGGCTGCCCGCCGCATCCGGACTGGATCGTTTGGACCATCGCGCAGCTGCTTTCGGGCGTTACGCCGACACTGGACAGCAACAACCGTCCGACGACGCTCTATGGCAGCACGGTGCACAGCAAGTGCTCGCGCAGGAACGCGTCATGGGCGACTTCGTTGTCCTCGACCGGACTGTGCAACGGCAACCTGGGGTGCAAGGGCCGGCAGACCCACGCCGACTGCCCCACACGCCTGTGGAACAACAGCACCAACTGGTGCGTGGGAACAGTGTCGAGCAGCGGCAATGGCGCGGACTCGCTCTGCCAGGGCTGCACGGAGCCTGGGTTCCCGGACAAGTATTCGCCACTGTTCAGCACCTACGGGGCAACGCCTTCGGGACACCAGGTGGTGGATAAGCCATCGTGCATGACATGCCACACCAGCGGCAGACCGGATTAGTTTGAGCGGCTGCGATGGGTGAATTCCCAGGTCAGGCGCAACAACGTGCCGGACCTGGGGCACCCGGTGAAGTCCACCCCAGGAACCATGGAGATTAAAAATGGCACAAATTACAATCGTTGATCCCGTGACGCGCATTGAAGGACACATGAAAGTCCAGGTCACGATCGATACCGTCGGCGGCAAGCAGCAGGTGACCGACGCGCAGTGCACCGGGACGCAGTTCCGGGGCTTTGAGAAAATTTTGGCGGGGCGGGACACCAAGGACGCGCCCTACATCACCCAGCGCATCTGCGGCGTGTGCCCGGTTTCGCACGCGACGGCGGCGGCGATGGCGCTGGAACACGCGGCGGGGGTTACGGTTCCCACCAATGCGCGGATTCTGCGCAACCTGGTGCTGGGGGCCAACTTCATCCAGTCGCATATTCTGCATTTCTACCTGCTGTCGGCACTGGACTACATCACGCCGCCGGCATCGGCGCCGTGGACACCGGCGTGGAACATCGACCTGATGCGCAACCCTGCGATGTCGCAGATCGCGACCAACTTCGTGACCGCGGTGGCGATGCGGCGCCAGGCGCATGAAATGGCGGCGATTTTCGCGGGCAGGATGCCGGGGCTTTCGGCGATCCAGGCGGGCGGGTTCACGACCAAGCCCAACAGCACGATGATCAGCAAATTCACCGGGTACCTGAATACGCTGATCAACTTCATCAACAACAGCTACGTTCCCGATGCGCAGATGCTGGCGAGTGCGTATTCGGATTACAAGCAGATCGGCAAGGGGACGGGCAACCTGATCGCCTTCGGCGTGTTTGACCTGGACAACACCGCGAACCCGCAGCGGTTGCTGAAGCGGGGCGTAGTGTACAGCACCAATCCGACATCGGTGCAGACGGTGTCGACGGCGAACATTACCGAGATGGTGACCAACTCGTGGTACGACAATTCGACCAACAACCTGAATCCGACCAAGGGCTCGACGGTAACGGTGGATCCGGCGACCAAGCCGGCGGCGTACTCGTGGCTGAAGGCTCCGCGCTACAGCAATCATTCGTGCGAAGCCGGTCCGCTGGCGCGCATGTGGGTCAACGGCGATTACCGCACGGGCATTTCGGTGATGGATCGTCACATGGCGCGGGCGCTGGAGACGCAAAAGGTCGCCAACGCAATGCTGAGCTGGACGAGCCAGATCGGGGTGGGCGGATCGGAATATACGCCGGTCACGGCGCCGTACAGCAAGGCGGGCGAGGGATTGACCGAAGCTCCTCGCGGCGCGCTGGGGCACTGGATGAGCACCAACGCGAGCACCACGCTGGCGCCCAACGGCATGCCGTCGATTGCGCAGTACCAGATCATCACGCCGACCTGCTGGAATGCTTCGCCGAAGGACACCAACGGAGTGCGGGGACCGCTGGAGCAGTCACTGCTCGGAACCCCGGTTTCGAACGCGACAGAGCCCATCGAAGTGCTTCGCGTGGTTCACTCGTTCGATCCCTGCATGTCGTGCGCGGTGCACGTAATGCGGCCGGACGGCAAACCTGTAACCATCGTCAACGCGCAACCCGAGTTCTGACGATGCATACATTGATCCTTGGCCTTGGCAATCTTCTCCTGTCCGACGAGGGCGTGGGCGTACATGTCGCCCGCGCTCTCGCGGAGCGGGAACTGCCCGCGGATGTTTCGGTGGTGGAGGCGGGTACGGCGTTTCTCGACGTGCTGCCCGATATTGAGAAGGCCGATCGCATTGTGCTGATCGATGCGATGGAAGGCGGCGGGACGCCGGGGGATGTGTACCGCGTGCCGTTCAACCAGTGCGTGCATCCGGAGATGCTGGCGTCGCTGCACGGGTTCGATATGTCGCGAGTGCTGTTCATGGCGGGAAACACGCGAGCGCCGGAAGTGATGGTGATCGGCGTGGAGCCGGCGGTCCTTGCGTGGGGGATGGAGTTGTCGCCGGCGGTGCAGCGGATGGTGCCGGCAATTGAGAAGGCAATTCTCAGCGAACTGACGCAGTGAGGCCTAGCGAAGCAAGTCTTCGAGCGTGGTGCTGAGGCTGGTTTTTTCGTCGCGGTACTTGACGATCACGGGCGCATACAAACTGAGGCCCCAGCTTTGACTGTTGGGGTGGCCCTTGGTTTTGTTTACGGCCCGGGAGCCTGCAACCACGACCGCATTCTCGGGAATGATGAGGGGAGCCTGGTCGGTGGCGCGGAGGACTTCGCCATTGACCATGTCAAACACAGGCGTGCCGCGGGTGAGAATGGTTCCGGCCGCGAGCACCGCACCGGCGCGAACAATGGTGCCTTCGTAGACGCCGCAATTGCCGCCGACCAGCACGTCGTCTTCGATGATGACGGGGTTGGCATTGACGGGTTCGAGCACGCCTCCGATTTGAGCGGCGGCGCTGAGGTGCACGCGTTTGCCGATCTGCGCGCAGGAACCGACCAGCGCGTGCGAATCGACCATGGTGCCTTCATCGACCCAGGCGCCGGTATTGATGTACGCGGGGGGCATGCAGACCACGCCGCGCGCGACGTAGGCGCCGGCACGCACCGACGATCCGCCGGGGACCACGCGCACGCCATCGCTGACGGCAAAGTGCCGCACCGGGTAGGTGCTTTTGTCGACAAACGGGAATCCGCCGATGGAGGCGTCGGCCAGCGCGCCGAGGCGAAACCCCAGCAGGATTCCCTGCTTGACCCAGACGTTGACGCGCCAGCCGGCCGGCGCTTCGGGATCCGGTGACGCGGAACGAACCTCGCCGCGTTCCAGCGCGCTACGGAATTCCACGAAGACATCCATCGCGGAGGAGTCGCCGATCGCGGCAGGCCCGGCGGAGAAATAGCGCTCGATCAATTTTTGAAGTTGGGAAACGTTCATCGCTTTCAAAGTCTATCAATCCGTTGCCACGGTGCCGGCAGGCGGGGCGCGGCGGATTTATCGGCTGAGCAAATTCACTTCAGATCCGGCGAGGAGGAAGGCGCCCACGCCGAACACGTAGCTGGAGCCGGGTGTGTAGGCCCCGGGTGCGGCGCCAATGGGCTGGATGCTGCCCAAGCGCCCGTCTTCGTAAATATGCTGGATGAGTCCGTTCCAGCCGCGTTCGATCACCGGCTGGTACTGCGCGTTGTCGAGAAGGCCATGGTGAACTCCCCAGGCGAGCGCGTAGACGAAGAAGGCCGATCCCGAGATTTCGGGGTACGGATAATCGGCAGCGTCCAAAAGGCCCGGACGCCAGAGGCCGTCGTCACTTTGGATGGAACGGATCTTCCGGGCCATCTCGCGGAACTTTTGCACATAGAAGGGGCGGCGCGGATCATTCACGGGGAGGTAGGTGAGCACCTGGACAAGGCCGCCCATCACCCAGCCGTTTCCGCGCGACCAGAAAATCTTGCTGGCGTTCTTTTCGCGTTTGTCGAGGTAGCTCTTGTCGCGATAGAAGAGATGTTCGTCGGCGTCCCAAAGCAGGCTGGCCGTGATGTGCCACTCGCGGTCCATGTAGGCGAGGTATTTTTGTTCGTGGGTGACTGAGGCGAGATGGGTCCAGACGGGCGGCGCCATGAACAGCGCGTCGCACCACCACCAGACGGGCTTCGCGGGATCGTCCGGCTGTTGCATGACTTCGTCGAATTGCTGACGAGTGGGGGCGAGGTGCTGCGGGTCGGGGCTGCGGCTGTAGAGCCAGAGATAGGATTGCCCGATTGCCTGATCATCGGCATGGGCCTTGCGCGGGCCGAGCGTCCAATGATAATGCTCTGCGACCTGCTTGATGTAGTCCTGGTAGCGGGGATCATGAAGCGTGTTGGATGCTTCGAGCATGCCGAGATAGAGGGTGGCGAAGGTCCAGTCCTGGCTGGCTTCGTCTTTTACGCGCGCAAGTTGCCAGTCGGCGACTTTGCGCATGGCGGCTTTGACTGCGGCGTGGGTCAGATTTGGCGAAAGGTCGCGGGCAAGGGGCCCGGGATTTTCCGGGGCATCGCCTGCCATGTGCTCGTCCACGTCGCGAAGGTCCTGGGCGGGAGCGGTGAAGCTAATCGCGGCCGGCGAGAGCAATAGCAACGTTAGCGCTACGATCCATGTTGTCGAGGTATGGAAGCTTTGGGAAGGCATGATTTCTCAGTGGATGATTGTGTCACATTGCCGGGCGGGCTGAGAAATTGCACCGTATCGACGCCAAGGAAACGTGGGCCAGTGTCTCCCACCCTTTCGCCAGCGAAAAGCGAAAGGATGGGGCACGGAAATTTTGTGGCGTCCGCAGTTATTGGAACTGGAACCAGTTCACATTCGCTCCGCTGGTGAATACGACGTAGAGGTCATGCACTCCTGAGGCGCCGCTCACGGTAGATGAAACCGTCTGCCAGCTTTGCCAGCCGCCGGTGGGGGGCAGAGTGACAGTTGCGATTACCGGTCCGGTGGCGCTGTCAAGGTGGAATGTGGCCGTGGCGCCGCTGCCGGCGCTGGCTTCGCGAACATTTATTTTCGTGAGCGTCGATCCGAAATCGACGTTCTTGTAGAGTGCGTAAGCTCCGTCGGTGAGATAGCCAAGGTCATAGCCGCCGGTCGTGTCCGATGTCGCTTCGGTCTGCAATCCCGACTGGCTGCTGTAGCTCGATGCCTGGATCTCCGATTTGGCGGGAAGCGTGGGCGTTCCCGTCTGGGTTCCGGACCACGTAAATGTAGCCGCGGCGAAAGCCGGAAGCGTGTAGGAGAAGGACTGGGTTCCCCACTGTACTTTGAAGGTCTGGCCTGTGCCGGAGTTATTGAAGGCTACCACGGCCTTGGAGCTATCTGGATTGACGAAGGCAACGGTGTCGATTCCGTTGGCGTTGCTTGAGTAAATGCGCACTGCCCCGGGCAGCACAAACCTGCTGTAGTGACCGAGGGTGTAATACTCGATGGTCTCGGTGATTGCGCCAGAGTTGCTGTTGACGGTGACGATGGGCGTGCAGGTATTGCAGCCTCCGAGACCGGCGTTCTGAGTGAGATTCGGGCCAAGCGATTGATCGAGCGCGAGACTCCATTTGACGTAAGCCTTGCCAGAATTTCGCAGCACGTGAGTGATCTCGGGAAAATCGGCGGTGAACTGATCGGCGACCCAGGTGCCGCCGGAATGCTCGGTCTGCCAGGTGCCCTTGGTGGGATGGAGATTCTGCACGGTCTGCTGGGCGCCGGGTGTTCCGCCATAGCCATGCCATGCGGTTCCCGCGACCTGGTCAGAAGCCTCAATCGCCGGGTCGGCAAGGACGGTTTCCGGATAAGATGGCGTGTCCCAGTTATGGTCATAGACCAGGACCTGCGCGGAGAGATTGTTGGTCTTCAGCGCCGGCAGCACATAATCGCGCAGCACCGTTAACTGCGTGGGCGCGTCCATGCTCATGCCCGGATAGGCCGGCGGCACATAGAGCGGCTCATTCTGCAGGGAGATGTAATCGATGGGGATGCCGGCAGCCTGGTAGGCCTGAATGTATTTCACAAAATAGTTGGCAAACGGCGAATACATCGTCGGAAGCAGCGAGCCCGTAATCATGCTGTCGCTATCCTTCATCCATCCCGGCGGACTCCACGGGTTGGCCATGATCTTCATATCGGGGTTGAGCGCTTTAGCCTGCTGGATGAGGGGAATGATGTCTGCCTGGTCGTGGGCAATGGAGAACTTGGATAACGAAGAATCAGTCTGCTTTGCAGGCAACTCGTCAAAGGAGTAAACCGTTCGCGCGATGTCGGATGCGCCCATGGGATTGCGCATGAAGCTCAGGCCGATGCCGTTGCCGGTGCGGGTAAACAGGTCGCTCATGGTGGTGGTGAGCTGATCCGGCTGGGCCACTTCCTTGAGCAGATAGGCCGCGGAATCGGTGAATGCTGCGCCGAAGCCTTCAATGGTCTGGTACTGCTGATTCTCGTCGACGAGGACTATGTTGTCCCCGGACCCGGCGACTGCCGAGATGAAGTTCACCGACGGTTGCGCGGCCATAAGTTGATTGCGATCTACCGTGCTGAGTACGACGGAGACCGCAGGACCGAGGGGGCCGGAGGAGATCGTAAATACCCCCGCGGCTACGGAACTTTGGCTGTATCCGGCCGCTGCGGCGATGGCGTTGATCGTGGTGGTGGCGGCCACGGCAACGGGAGTGGTGTACTGCGTGGATGAAGTGGTAGGAGTGGAGCCGTCGGTGGTGTAGTAGATTGCCGCGCCGGTCGTCGTGTCGGCGAGGGATACGGTCTGCGCTGTCGTGAATGTCCCGGGGGCGGGCGAGAAAGTCGGCACTGCCGCGACCGGCAGGTTGATGGTGTAAGTCGCGGTCGCCACAGTGCTGTTGTTGTAGCCGGATGCGACCGCAATGGCTTCAATCGTGGTTGATTTGGATACGGCGATCGGGGCGGAGTAAAGAGCCGAGGAGGCCGTGGGCGTAGTTCCGTTGGTGGTGTAGTAGATCGACGCTCCGGTGGTCGCATCGGAAAGCGCAACGGCCTGCGCGGCGGTAAATGTGCCCGAAGCAGGGCTGAATGTCGGCGCGGCCAACGTCGGAGTATGTGGCGGAGTTGTGGTGCTGCCTCCGCCGCCGCAGCCGGCAGCGAGAATGCAAATCACAAAGCTGGCAAAGATAGAGTTACGCATGGTCCCCGGCCTCTCCCCAAGGCGCCGGCTCACTCGCAAAGAGCCTGGGCTGGCCAGGAACGGCCGGATGATGGGTCACTGCGACAGCTCCCGGTACGTCCTTATTTTGGGCGTCTGCCGCGCAACTTCATTCTTGCTTGCCTTGCAAGCGGGTCGTTACGCGCTCTTGGAGGCTGCTTCAGCCGGAGGCATGGCTTGTTCCGGAGGATTGCATGGGCATGTAAGCCGAAGACAAGCGTTTGCTTTTTCAGCAGAAGCAGGCGCCATTTCGAAATTGAAAATTAACGAATTCTAGCACCGCATGACAATCCCCGACAACTCAAAGCGGGTAAATGTGTGCGTGATCAATCGTTTGTCTAAAAGGGCAATCGCAGCAATGTGACGCCCGGGCCGAGGTTCCGCAAAAATTTAATCGATTTAGTAGGACGGGTTGTGGTTAGAATGGACTGACTGAGACGAAGCTTACGATCGAAGACATTCTCCCGCATTCGATCCAAAGATCAGGGCCGGAGTATTGGCGACTCCAACCAGAAGTCTCCCGGGCCAAATTCATCGCGTGAGAAGCGTCTATGAAGGACCTCGAGACAATCAAGCGGCGCAAGCAGATCAGCAAAACCGCGCCCCACGGCAATGTCAATCTCAAGCAACTTGCGGAATATCTACATCTGAACCCTGCGACCGTTTCGGTTGTGCTCAACGACGTGCCCGGGCGCTCCATTCCGCAGGCTACGCGCGATCGCATCAAGGCCGTGGCCAAGCAATTGAACTATCAACCCAACTTGCTGGCCCGCTCGTTGCGAAGCCAGCGAACGCTGACCATTGGAATCCTGGTGCCCGAGTTGGGCGACGGGTATCACACCCAGGTGCTCAGCGGAATCGGCGATCAACTGATGAACGCCGGGTATTTCTACTTCACGGCGCACCACCGGCACCAGGCGCGGCTGATCGACGACTACACGCGCATGCTGGTCGGGCGAGGCGCGCAGGGCATCATTGCCATCGACACGCACCTGGAACACGCCATATCGATTCCCGTGGTCGCCGTGGCAGGGCATCGGCGAATCGAGGGAGTAACCAACATCGTCCTCGACCATCGGCGGGCCGCGGAGCTTTCGCTCACCCACCTCCATTCGCTTGGACACCGGAAAGTGGCGTTCATGCGGGGCCAATCTTTCAGTTCCGATTCCGACGAGCGATGGAAGCACCTGGCGGAGGTTGCGAAGAAACTGGGCATTGAGATCAAGCCCGAGTTGGTGGTTTCGCTCGACCGGGATATGTCATCGCCGGAACTCGGCTACCCGGTAGTGCAGCAGTTGCTGGCGACCAAGTTGCCGTTCACGGCGGTGGTTGCGTTCAACGATATTTCCGCGATCGGCGCCATTCGCGCTCTCGAGGACGCCAATCTGCGCGTGCCCACGGATGTTTCGGTGATTGGCTTCGATGACATCAAGGCGGCGGCTTATACGACTCCCCGCCTGACGACGATCAATCAGCCCCTGGATGAGATCGGACGGTTGGCGACGCAGTGCCTTCTCAACCGCCTGCACAACACGGTGGCTCCGCCAGAAGAGGTAGTGGTTCAACCCACGCTGGTGGTGCGCGAATCGACATGCCCGGCACGGGCGTCGGCATAAAAGATCCGGTCAGGGCCGGTATTCCAGTCAGAGCCGCATAGGTGACTCCGGTGTCTGCGTCCCTAGACAACCGATTGCATTCGGGCGTATAAAGAATCGCCTTCAAAAAAAAGAACTGCCTGTTCACTGCGATTGCTCCGGGTGCGAGGGGCAAGGGTGAGGCCCGCGACTATTGCTTTGGCAGCGCGTTGCCGGAGATGCGGCCGGAGGCAGTCAGATTGAAGGTGGAAAAGGGACAGAATTATGAGTAAGGAGTGTTACCGGCTTGCGTTTGCCGGACGGCTGCCTGTCATGAGCCGCCGGCCGGTCTTGAACCTTTTTCGCGCAGGATTCTTGATGGGAGCCGTGATCGCGGCCGGGTCGATGACCGGATGCGGAGGAGGCGGATCAGGATCGGGGGGAGGTGGCGGGAATAACAACAGCACTCCAGCGGCGACTCCCACGATCACAACCACGGCGGCGCAAAATGGAGCGGTCGTCGCGACCCTGGCCGACACGACATCGGGGGCAACCCTCTATTTCACCACCGATGGAAGCGCACCCACGACGGCGTCTCAGGTGTATGCAGGACCCTTCCTGGTGGCCTCGAACCTGACGGTAAAAGCGATCGCGACGGCTTCGGGATTTACGGCCAGCAATGTTGCGAGCCAGGCATTTTCGCCGAATATTCCTTCGGGAACGCTGGTGTGGAGCGACGAATTCACGAATGCGACCTCCAGTGCTGGCCAGCCGGATTCGAAGACCTGGGACTACGACACGGGTGCCGGCGGATGGGGCAACAATGAGCTTGAGGACTACTGCGGATGGGGATCGTCTATCGCGCCGTGCGACACCGCGAATCCCAACGCTTATGTGGGGATCGAGCCGGGGGGATATCTGCACATCGTGGGCCGCCAGGTCTCGGGCCAGTACACATCGGCGCGCCTGAAGACCGAGGGCAAGTTCAGCTTCCAATACGGACGGTTCGAAGTGAGGGCGAAACTTCCCGAGGCACAGGGTTTCTGGCCGGCGGGATGGCTCCTGGGCAATAGCATCACCACCGTCAGTTGGCCGGGATGTGGCGAAATGGATGTAATGGAGCGAGTTGGCGCGGCGGGAAATCCGGATTGGAATGCCGGCTCAATTCATGGAACGGGCTTTACGGGAAGCAACATCGGGCAACAGTATAACTTTCCTTCGGGAAAGACGGCCGCGGACTGGCACACGTACGGGATGATCTGGAGCAAGGGCAGCGTGGCCTATTACATTGACGATCCAAGCCAGCCCTACGCCTCATTCACGCCCTCGAGCATCAGTAACTTCAACGGTTCGGTCTGGCCCTTCGATGCGGGACAGAATTTCATCATCCTCAATCTCGCGATTGGGGGCGGATGGCCGGGGAATCCGGACTCCACCACGCCGTTTCCGTCGGAGATGCTGGTGGATTACGTTCGCATTTACACGAACTAGCCGAGTGCCGTGTGCCTGGGGAGGTTCCGGATCGCCCGCATATAGGCATGCGAGACCGGCGCGCCCGCATGCGGCCGGCGAGCTACGTCCATCGTGGGAAACGAAGCGAGAACAAAGCATTTTCTTGAAGCGAGTCGGGGTCGATCCGAATGGCGAATCGCCTGCTGTGTCGAGCCACGAAGATCTCGACGCTGACGGATACCTATAAGAAAACCGATTGCCTTATGAATGTGTGACTGCTGTCACTTTCACCTTGACATTGAGAATGATCTAATCCTGTCCGTCTGTGGATTCGTGATGCAGGTCATCTTTCTGAGCAATCGTTTGTCTGATAGATCGCCGGTAAAGCGGCTCGTAGACCTTCCGATGATTCCGGAGTGGTTCTGTCCATCTCGTGCAAGAACCATTCCGGCTTTTTCCGTGCCCGCGCTTGACCAGGAGGGCCGGAACACCGGAGCAGTGATGGGGGGAGGGGGATCTGCCCCAGTAACCGTCGCGAGCGGCGGAAACCAGGTGTGGAGACCTGCCAGGGTTGGTGATCAACGGAAGCGTATGCAATTTTCCAGGTTCAGTTGCAGAGATTGGATGCTGACAAGGACGCAATCCGCTGAACTCGACGGGTGCCGGTGCAATCGCCTTTGCTGAAGAGCACAGGCGCGCCGGCTTTTGATGGGCTTTTCAAAAGGAGGCAGTAAATGCGGAAGACGAGAGTCTTTCTAAGTGGCCTGGCCATTGCCGGATGTCTATTGGCGATCCCGGGCTTTGCACAGAATACGAACTCCGCTGACCTTCGTGGGACCGTAACCGATGCGAATGGCGCAGTGGTTGTAGGCGCCACGGTCACTCTGAAGGACGTGGATAAGGATATTGCAATCATTTTCAAAACCGACAAGGCCGGACTGTACGACACTAACTCGATCGTTCCGGATCATTACCTGGTGAGCATTTCCGCACCGGGCTTCAAGACTTTTGTGCGCGGCCCGATCACCCTCAGCGTCGGCATTGACACGCTGAACGCTCAACTCGAAGTGGGCACGGTTGCGGAGCAGGTTATCGTCACCACGGATCTGCCTTTGTTGAACACGGAAGACGGCTCGCAGACGGCCAGCCTCGACAGTACCCAGATGGCCGAACTGCCGCAGTACGGATCGGACTGGCAGAATTTTGTCTTCCTGGTTCCCGGCGCCCAGTTCAGCTACCGCACCGGCCAGGAAGCATCGGTGAACGGAAACCAGCCCTACAACTCCGTGCTTTCCGACGGTGCAACCACGTCGCTGCCGATGAGCGCCAACTCGGACGTTACGATTTTCGAAGCGACCTCTGAAGTGAAGATCGACACCAGCGCTTTCTCAGCTCAATATGGCATGGGCGGCGTGCTGTTCAACCAGATCACCAAAGGTGGCGGCGACAAGTTCCACGGTTCCGCCTACGAGTACTTCCAGAACAATGTTCTCAATGCGGCGGACTACGCCTTCGGCAACAAGGGCTCGGTTCCGTTCCAGCGCTACGACAACTACGGGTTTTCAGTGGGTGGCCCCGTACTGCTTCCGAAGATAGGGAAAAAGGTCTTCTTCTATTTCGATTACGACAAGACCTACAGCAACGGTGGCGACGGCAACCAGATCCTCACCATGCCGACGGCCGCTCAGAAACAGGGCGACTTCACAGGCATGCCCACCATCTACGATTACACGACGCAGGTATTGACCTACGACAGCAGCGGCAATCCGCACGTCACGCGTCAATCGTTTGCAGATGAATTCGGAAATGGCAACAAGATTCCCGCCAACTTCCAGGGCAAGGGCGTTTTCACCGGCCTGTCGAAGGTATCGGCGGCCTTGCAGAAGTTCTTCCCGGAGCCCAACGTCACCACGGGCACCGTTACCAAAGCTAATGGAACTCCGCATAACAACTATTTCACCAACGTTCCCAACCTGCACCCCTTTACCAAGTACTTTGGCCGTTTGGACTACACGCCGGTTGAAAGTCATCGTTTCACGGTGTCAGAAACGGAGAGCGATAACCCCGCCGTCAGTTATGGAAATGGCAAAGGGCTTTGCCCCCTCAACTGCCAGAGCCAGGACGTAAGCCGCGACAACGCCCAGATCTCCGACGTGTGGACGATCAGCGCCAACAAGGTGAACGAAGCGCGCCTCGGCTTTACCGATCAACTCAACTTCTTCTCTCCGTTCTCCTATGGCAAGGGTTATCCGGCCAAGCTCGGCTTCACGTGGGCGGTCGCGGATGCGTTGCCTGAGGTTGACTTTATCAACTACACCTCGCTGGCTGCGCCCACAAACGCAATCTACAAGGAATTCACATTCGATCCGTCGGATGTGTTTACGCTGATTCACGGCCGCCACGTGTTGCACTTCGGCGGTGAGTTCGTCATCATGCGCGCCGACTCCACCGCGTGGGGCAACGAGAATGCCGGCGCCACCTACTTTGGCGGCTATTACTCTGATAGCGGCCTCAACATGCAAAACAGCGACGACGCGGATTATGCCGACTTCCTTCTCGGCATGAGCGCGGACTGGTGGGGAAACAATTCGCCGGAGTTCGGCGCCCGCATCAAGATGCCGCAGGCTTTTGCGCAGGACGATTACAAAATCACTCCCAACCTGACGCTCAACCTGGGCCTTCGCTGGTTCGGAACCACCGGCTTCAGCGAAGTCAAGGGCAACGAGGCGGTGTTTGATCCGACAGTTGTCAACGGGGCACCAGCCAGCTGGGTCGACCGCAATGGTAATCCTTCGGCATCGCAGCTGGGTGGCATGTGGTATGGATTCAGCCATGCCAACGGCCGCACCTCGCTGCAGGCGCCGGTTTACACCACCTTCCTGCCTCGCATTGGCGTGTCGTGGTCGAAAGACGCCAAGACGGTCATCCGCGGCGGAGTTGGCCTCTACAACTATTCGTGGTCTGAAGACACCTACGGCGGCGGCATGGGCGGGGCTTTTGGGCTCAGCGGCGGCGCGTGGGATCCTTCCAATGGAATCTATCCGCAGTTGATGATGGACTCCGACGGCAGCATCAACTACGAAGGCGCCCAAAACAGCGCGGCCGGCTGCTCGGGAAGCTGCTACGGAAAGAGCGTTAAGGCCCTCCAGATCTCGAATGCCAACACGACCTACGCCCACAATGGCAACGGTGCAACTTATAACCAGTACCACACACCGGTGCCCAAAATCTGGCAGTATAACCTCACCGTTGAGCGCCAGTTCACCAACTCCATCATGGGCTCTGTTGCCTACGTAGGCAGCACGGGCTACAACCTGAACTTTGGCGTCGACATCAACCAGGTGCACGCTGGCGATCTGTCGCCGACCGACAATACCCCTGGTTCCGTAAAGCGTCCCTATCCGATCTTTACCGGTCTGGGCGGCAGCACCAACAACGGAAGTTCCAGCTACAATTCGCTCCAGGTCGTCTTCCAGAAGCGGCTATCCCACGGCTTCGAAACCAATGCCAACTATGTGTATTCGAAGTTCCTGGATACCATGGACTCGTCGGGCTGGGGCAGCAGCGTGGGTACTCAGTCTTACCAGAACTCCTATTGCCCGAAATGCAATTGGGGTCCGTCCAACTTTGACCAGCGCCACGTTCTGAGCTTCTCCGCCATCTACACGCTTCCATTTGGCCACGGAGCGCAGTTCCTCAACAACAATCGACTCGTGGACGAAGTGCTTGGCGGCTGGAGGCTGGCAGCGACGTCGCGCGAAAACACCGGCGCCCCGTTCACTCCCACTATGTCAACGAATCTGTCTTACGCTCAAGCAGGCTCTCAGTATCCGAAGCTCATCGGGAAGCCGACTCTGCCCAAGGCGGAACGGAGCGTAGAGAACTGGTTCAACAAAGCCGCCTTTGCATCGCCCGGCGTTGGTGTTTTCGGTCCCTTGCATCGCAATTCGATGACTGGACCGGGCTACACGAATGTGGATCTCTCTTTTGGCAAGACCTTCAACATCTACGAAAAAGCCAAATTTGAAGTTCGTGCCGATGCCAGAAACTCACTCAACCATGCCAGCTTCTCAGGACCGGACTCCGGCATCGGTAATGGCAATCCTGCGCAAATCAGAGGCCTTACTGACTCCGGACGTCACGTTCAGCTGTACGGCAAGTTCACCTTCTAAATCGACAGAAACCTCAAACGGGGCGGCGTTCATTCGCCGCCCCTTTCGTTCTAGTTGGTAAACAATTATTCCGGTATCATTGGAAGCAATATGCCTCATAGATTAGTTTCGATTTGTCTGGCCATCTCTTTCTGTGCGCTGGAAGGACTTAGCCAGAGCCCGCCCCTGCCAGCGAAGAGTCTCGATCAGCACCTGGACCTGGCGAAGCGATACATGCAGCAAAAGAGGCCGGACCTGGCGATTCCAGAACTGGAAGCTGCTGCGGCAATGGATGGGACAAACGTCGACACCCAGGCTAACCTGGGCGTGCTTTACTACTTTGGCCATAACTATGGGAAAGCCGTTCCTCATCTTCGGACTGCCGTCAAGGCAAAACCCGAGTTATGGAAGATACAGGCATTGCTGGGACTGGGAGAAGCGAGATCGGGTGAAAGAGATAACGGTCGGGCTGACCTTGAAGAGGCGTTCCCGCATTTGACAGACGAAAAACTCAAAACCGAGGTGGGAGAGACGCTGGTCGGCACTTACATGGGCGATGGCGAAATGGAGAAGGCCGCCACCGTGGTTTCGGCGATGCTGGCGTCGCATCCCACCGACGCATCGATGTTGCTCATGGCCTTCCGGCTTTATTCCGATCTGGCCGACAAGTCCATGGTGACGCTGGCGCTGGCGGCGCCGGAAAGCGCACAGCTGCACCAGGTGATGGCCCGCGAACTGGCGAGGCAAGGGAACGACGACGCCGCAATTGCCAATTATCGCGAAGCCCTGCGCATCGATCCGCAAATGCCGGGGTTGCATTCCGATCTTGGGCACTTGCTCTATCATTCGCAGGACGCGAAGCTGCAGGCCGAATCCGAGGCAGAATTGAAAGCCGCATTGCAGGCGAATCCGCGCGACACGCGGTCGGAGATGACGCTTGGACTGATTGCGGAGAAGCAGGGCGACACGAATGGCGCTTACGCAAGATATGCGCACGTCCTCGAGGTTGATCCAAACGACAGCGACGCATGCACCGAGATGGCGAAGCTGCTGGTCACGATGAATCAGCAGGACAAGGCGCAGCAATTCTTTGAACGGGCGATCCAGCTGGATCCCACAAACTACATTGCGCACTACCGTTTGAGCACGTTGTATCGACAGGCGGGTAAAGCGGACGAGGCGAAAGTGCAGGCCCAGGAATATCTCAAGTACAAGCAGATGAAATCGAAGCTGGAAAAAGTATTTCATGATATGAGGGTGCCGGGCGGAGAACCTGGCACCGATGAGCTGGATGCAAAACCATAGAGGTATACACAGAATCGCCGCGGCGTTGATTGCTCTTTTCGCGGCCGGCGCGAATATGGGCGCGATCGCGCAGATGGGCACGCCTACGCCACTCTCTCCGGCGGAGCGGAGGAAGGCCGAGGCCGAAAGAAAGGCGGCGGGAGTTCTTGCCGATTATCCGCGGTTGGTTGACATCACGGCATCCACCGGAGTTCACTTCGAGCATAAGTCGAGTCCGCAGGCGAAGTTTATCGCGGAGTCGATGAGCGGTGGTGTGGCCCTGATTGATTACGATCGAGATGGCTGGCCGGATATCTATCTCACCAATGCTCCCAGCGTGGAGATGGCGCTGCATGGAGGGAAAGCGCGGAGCGCCCTGTTTCGCAACAATCACGACGGAACGTTTACCGACGTGACGGACAAGGCCGGAGTCGGGTATCCCTGCTTTGCGATGGGAGTCGCGGTCGGCGACTACAACAACGATGGCTGGCCGGACTTGCTGGTGACTTGCCTGAATGGGGTGGTGTTGTATCGCAACAATGGCGACGGAACATTTTCTGACGTGAGCAAGGCCAGCGGCCTTGGCGCTGATTCCGGATGGGCAACCGGGGCAGCCTTTGGAGACTACGACCGCGACGGCTGGTCCGATCTCTTCGTATCGCACTACGTGGATTTCCACCTGGATAACCTGCCGGCGTTTGGTTCCGGAAAGTCATGCAAGTATCTTGGACTGGACGTCCAGTGCGGGCCGCGCGGGCTCAAGGGATCTCCCGACAACCTCTACCACAACAATGGCGATGGAACATTCAGCGACGTAGCAAAAAAGGCCGGAGTCGATGACCCGGAAAACCGCTATGGCCTGACCGCCATCTGGACCGATTTCGACAACGATGGCAATCTCGATCTGTTTGTAACCAACGATGGGCAGGCAAACTATCTGTATCAAAACGATGGATCGGGAAGGTTCACGGACGCCGCACTTCTTTCGGGAGTGGCCACCAACGAGGACGGCGTAGAGCAGGCCAACATGGGCGTGGCGGTCGGCGACTATGCTCACACCGGGCGCATGTCGTTATTGATCTCGCATTTCGACGTGGAGTATGCGGCGCTCTATGCGAACGAGGGAAAACTGAATTTCACCGATGTGTCGATCGCCTCGGGAATTGCGCGGGGAACGCAGGGATACGTGGGATGGGGCGGCGTCTTCGTGGACTTTGCCAATAAGGGCTGGCAGGATTACTTCCTCGTCAACGGTCATGTTTACCCGCAAGTAGATAGCGCGCACACCGCGGCGCGGTATCTACAACCGAAGTTTCTGTTTCTGAACCAGCAGAACGGATCCTTCAAGAACATCAGTTGGCAGGTTGGGCCGGCAATTCAAATTCCGCAGGTGAGTCGCGGCCTGGCGGTCGGCGACCTGTTCAACAACGGCACGATGGACGCCGTGGTTGAGAACCTGGTGGGCGAGCCGATGATTCTTCGCCCCGAGGGAGTGCCGCGGAATCACTGGATCAGTTTTGAGTTGGAGGGAGTGAAGTGCAACCGGTTGGCGTTGAATGCGCGCGTGCGAGTGACCGCGGGCGACCTGGTGCAACTTGATGAGGTACGCAGCGGAGGAAGTTACCTCTCGCAAAACGATCTGCGCCTGCACTTCGGCCTGGGTGCGCACGAACGGGTCGATAAGGCCGAGATTCTTTGGCCGGACGGCAGCGTCGAGCCGCTGGTGAATCTGAGCGCTGATCATTTTTACAAGGTGCGGCAGGGTGCGGGTGTTGTTTCATCGATTTCGATCGCGGCGCAGCGGAAGCCGGCCCGATGAGACCTAGCGGGTGCTTTGCGCTTTGATGTGTTCGCGGAGAGCCTCGGCTTCGCGGCTGCGTGGGTCGATTTGAAGAGCTTTCTCGAGAACTGCGTCGGCTTCGGCAAATCTTGATTCCTCGGCCAGCAGGCCACTTAGGCTCAAATAGCCCTTGGTGAATTTGGGATCGCTTTGAATCGCATCGCGAAAAAGTTGTTCCGCGCGATCGGGGTTTCCTTCCTGGCGGTAGAGAGTTCCCAGGTTATTCTGCGCATCGGCATAGTGCGAATTGATAGCGATCGCATCCTTGAATTCACTCTCGGCTTTCTCTGGGGCAATATGTTGCGGGTCGGACAGGAGCGCGATGCCGAGATTGTTGTGCGCTTCGGCAAAGCGAGGATTCAACTCAATTGCCTTGGCGAATTGTTGCGATGCATCGTCGAGCTGACCCTTGCGGGCGAGGGCGATGCCAAGGTTGTTATGAGCTTCGGGCAGTGACGGATTGAGCGAAAGCGCCTTTGTGAATTGTTCGACGGCGTCATCGAGGCGGCTGCTTCGGGCCAGGGCGTTCCCGTAGCTGTTGTGCAGATCCGGCGAGCCCGGATAGATGCGCAAAGCTACCTCGTATTCGTGCAGGGCATCGGTCGTGCGGCCGGATTTGAGCAGGGCAGCCGCCAATGAGCCGTGCACAGCATAATACTGCGGGTTCAGCTGCAATGCTTTCTCGAAGTGGGGCACTGCGTCGGCGAAGTTGCTGACGCGCACCAACTCAAGGGCAAGATTGTTTTGGACCCGCGCGTCGTCGGGGTGGTTGGAGGCAAGTTGGGTCCAGTCGGCGAGCGCCGCGGCGTCGTCGCCTTTTTCGCTCAATTCGGTTGCGTGATCGAATTGCGTGTACATGTCGACGGCGGGAGTGGAGATCTTCACCATACCGTCGGGGGGAATGTTCACGAATTCGGGGATATTCACGGCGCGGTTGGCCGCAGCGGCATTGTCGATCAGGATGGCAGGGCTGTCATTGCCCTGGTCATCGATGTGGGTCAGGTACATGCGCGTATAGGGTCCGCGGCTCTTTGAGGAGAACACGAGCCAGCGGCTGTTGGGAGACCAGCTGTGCCACGAGTTCATGGGCGACATATTGGCATGCAGTCGGCGCGGGGTGCCTCCCGCTGCGGGGATGATGTAGAGTTCGCTGTCCGGGCGCATCAGTTGCCCATTCCGGCACTGCACAAACACGATCCACTTTCCATCGGGAGAAACCTTCGGGAACGAATTGCTCATGCCGTTTCGCGAGGCGCCGGCGAGCGGCGCGGCGATGCCTCCGCGACCCTGATTGAATGGAACGCGATACAGGTCGTACTTGATCTGCGTCTCGTTGGGATCGTTGGCTTTGGCGGCCATTTCTTTGCCCGCCGCATAGGGCTCGCGAGCCTCCGCGCGGGCAAACACGATGTACTTGCCGTCGGGGCTCCAAACGCCATCGGTTTGCACAAAGTGCGGATCGTCGGCGCCGGGGAGCGGATGGCGCTCGCCGGTAGCGCGATCAAGCCAGGCCAGAACGCCGCGGGTGGGATAGAAGACCTGTAGAAAGCGGTAGTCCCTGAAATTGGAAACGTAGTAGTTGTTCTCGGCCGGACGATCAGCGCGGGTCACCATCGAGAGCACGTATTTGCCGGAAGGCGAGACCTGCGACATGAAGGCGACGCGGTTCGATGCGAACTGATGTTCCTGGGTAGGATTCCAATTGACCATGTCTTCGTTGCGAATCGTCATGTTGGGTTTTACTGAGACGAGCGCATACAGGCCTTTGTCGTTGCGCGGGCCGTCCATGTCCATTCCCATGGTCTTGCCATCGTTCGAGAATGAGTGGCAGTTGGCACAGGTGTGCATCCCGGAGAGAACGATGCGGCTCTCGGTGCGATCGATGCTGCGCAGCCGCCATTGAATGAGTTGGACGGCATCGGCGGCGAGGGGCTTGATGACGCCCTTTTCGGTTTCCGACGGCATCAGCGGCACATCGCGATAGAAGATGGGCGCGCCGACCGGGTCGCTGGATGTTTCGATGACGGTGGAGCCGGTGGACGAGGGGGGTGCGCTTCCGTCTTGCGGGAATCCGGAGATTGTGACCGTTGCGGGCTTGTTGATGGAGTGCTTCTTGATTGTTTCCCAGCTTTGCGAGTCGGGCGACCAGGTGTGGGACGATTGTTGCTCCGCGGTCAGCTGGGGAAGTTCATTCGTAGCGGAGATACAGCGTTGATCAATTTCGCCGATGGCGGGTCGTTCGCCACTCGATTCGAAGTGCAAAGGAGCGAAGCCGTCAGAAAAGGTTATGTCAATGTGCCATCGGACAGCGGACGGGGAGGCATCGTGCCAGATGAACGTGGGGGCGGTAATTTCGGGCGGGAAGACGGAACCCTTGCGGGGATAATCCACGGAAATATTAGCTGTAGGCTGTTCGGCGGCGCTCACGTTGAGGGTGGCGATGCGATATGGAGGCGCCAACCTTACTAGAATTGCACCGGCACATCCGAAAACGGCAAGAAGCAAGAGAACGCGCCTGAGCATTATGTCCCCGCACGCGAATGCGACGGCTGAAGCGCAACGTGCCTCTTCAAACTGCCACAAAACATCCGCAACTAAATAAGTGTAAGTAACTATAAGTTTAGCTGGATGTTTCGGCGATTGGCAAACGAAGTTTGCGTGCGAATTGACGAGGGATGCGAGGGCCGCGTTCTGACTCAGGCGCGGGCGACTGCTATAGAGTCATAGGCGAGATGGAGAAACAGGAAACGGCACCCATGTCGGGCAAAAGTGCGGCACAGGCTGCATGGAGACTTGCGGCCAGCGCGGGGATCCTGGGATGGGTGCTGGATGCATTCGACTTCTTCGTCATCGTGTTCCTGTTCGATGCCCTGGCGCAGCATTTTCATGTTTCGAAGGCCTCGATCGTCTTCACGCTGACCATGACGCTGGCAATGCGGCCGGTTGGGGCGATCTTGTTCGGGATGCTGGCAGACACGGTGGGGCGCCGTCGTCCGCTCATCGTCTGCGTGCTCTACTTTTCGCTCTGTACGGTGTTGAGCGGGGTTGCGCCGAACTACACCATGTTTGTCGTGTGCCGTGCGCTGTACGGCATCGGCATGGGCGGTTATTGGGGCATCGGCGCGTCGTACGCGATTGAAAGCGCCCCGGCGAGATTGCGGGGGATGCTCTCCGGGTTGATCCAGGCCGGTTATCCCGTAGGTTATCTGCTGGCTGCGGTCGCCATGCAGACGCTGGCTCGCGGACTGGGTTGGAGGTCGGTGTTCTTTGTGGGAGCGCCAGTAGCGATCGTGATCGTGGTTCTTACCTGGCTGGCTCCGGAGTCGCGGGCATGGAGGCAGCATCGTCCCGAGTCCGGAAGCGGGGTGTTAGGTTCGCTCGTCGCGCACCGGAGGATGTTTCTTTACCTGCTGCTAATGATGACCGTGCTGATCTTTCTCTCGCATGGTTCGCAGGATTTGTACCCTGATTTCCTGCGCGCGATTCCTGGAATCGCCGGCAAAACGGTGCTGGGCATGGCGCCGGATCTTGGCATACCGGTTTTGTTCAACGTGGGCGCGATTGCGGGAGCTCTTTTGTTTGGCATTCTGTCGCAGCGGACGGGACGGCGGAAAGCGGTGCTGCTGGCGCTGACGATCGCGTTGCTCTCCATCCCTGCATGGGCGTTCGGGGCATCTCTCGTTGCGCTCTCGGCGGGCTCCTTCCTGATGCAAACCGGCGTCCAGGGGGCATTCGGTGTGATCCCGGCTCACTTGAGCGAGCTCGCGCCCGATGAAGTGAGAAGCCTGTTCGCCGGAAGCGTGTACCAGCTGGGCGTGTTGCTGGCGTCGCCCGCGCCCGCGCTCCAATTTATTTTGCGGCGCTACGTGGGCTACCCATGGGCGTTGACGATCTTTGAAGCAGGCTTGATCATGCTGATGATGATCGTCATCTGGTTTGGCCCGGAGGCGAAGAATCGCAGTTTTCTCACCGCAGCGGAGAGCGACGCATGAACCCTCGGCGGATCGGCATCATCATGAACGGCGTCACCGGCCGCATGGGCTTGAATCAGCACCTGGTTCGCTCGGTGCTTGCCATTCGCAACCAGGGTGGCGTTGAACTCGGCGATGGCTCGCGTCTCGTTCCCGACCCGATCCTGGTGGGACGGAACGGCGCAAAGTTGGAGCAGATCGCGAAGGAACACGGCCTGACCCGCTGGACGACCGACCTTGCCGGCGCACTGGCGAACGCGGACGATTCGGTTTACTTCGATGCCCAGCTGACGAGCGTGCGCGCTCCCGCCGTAGAGGCAGCGATTGCCGCCGGCAAGCACGTCTACTGCGAAAAGCCTCTGTCCGCTGATTCGGAATCGGCGATGCGCCTGCTGGCCAAGGCCCAGGCTGCCGGAGTGAAACACGGGGTTGTGCAGGATAAGTTGTTTCTGCCGGGGATGCGCAAACTCAAGCGGCTGATCGATAGCGGATTTTTCGGACGCATTCACTCCGTTCGCGGCGAGTTCGGCTACTGGGTCTTCGAGGGCGACTGGCAGGCGGCGCAACGGCCATCGTGGAATTATCGCAAGGAGGACGGCGGCGGGATCATCCTCGACATGTTCTGCCACTGGCGGTATCTGCTCGATCATACTTTTGGCCCGGTGCGCGCCGTGCAGTGCCTGGGAGGCACCACCATTCCTGAACGCGTTGACGAGCAAGGCAGGCGCTACCAGTGCACGGCGGACGATACTGCCTACGGGACGTTCCAGCTGGAAGGCGGAATTGTCGCGCAGATCAATTCTTCCTGGTCGTTTCGCGTGTACCGCGATGAGCTTTTCAGCATGCAGGTGGATGGCTCACTGGCAAGCGCAGTCGCCGGGTTGCGCGAATGCCGCACCCAGCACCGCGTGAATACTCCGCGCCCGGTGTGGAATCCCGACGTCGAGAATCCATTCCGCTTTCGGGAGCACTGGCAGGAGGTGCCTGACAACCAGGTGTTCGACAATGGATTCAAAGCGCAATGGGAACTGTTTCTCAGGCACGTTGCGGAGGATGCGCCTTTTCCCCATGACTTCCTCGACGGGGCGCGCGGTGTGCAGTTGGCCGAGCTTGGGCTCAGATCGTGGCGGGAGCGCCGCTGGATCGATGTGCCGGAGCTGAGAGCGTGAGTTTGAACAAGACATTGAAGCTGGTGCGGAGCGATGGATCTTTGTACGACTACGCTCTTGTACGCGAGCCGCTTGTCGCACCGCAAGCGAGGCCCGTTTGAATCGCGCATAGCGTTCGCGGCGGCGCATGTGGTGATCGATTCGATTCGCACGGCCGAACCGCTCACGCATCCGGTGATCGATTGGGAAGCAACGCTCGCCTATCGCGAATATCTCTGGTCGCTTGGATTCGGAGTCGCCGAAGCGATGGATACCGCTCAACGCGGGGCCGGGACTCGATTGGCCGCTCGCCCTCGATCTGATACGGCGGAGCACCGCGGCGGCACGGGAGCAAAACACGCGGCTCGCTTGCGGGGCGGGGACTGACCACTTATGTGCGGGGCAGGCGCGCACCCTGCAGGATGTCATCGATGCCTACCTGCAACAATGCGAGCAGATCGAAGCTGTGGGTGGGAGAATCATCCTGATGGCGAGCCGTGCCCTCGCCGCCGTCGCCCGTCATCCCGATGACTACGCCAACGTGTATGACGCGGTTCTCTCCCAGGTGCGGCAACCGGTGATACTGCATTGGCTGGGGCCGATGTTTGATCCGGCTCTCGAGGGCTACTGGGGGGCGCGCGACATTGCCGCCGCGACCGAGAACTGCCTTCGAATCATCAACGCCCATCCAGCAAAGATCGACGGGATCAAGATATCCATGCTGGATGCGGACCTGGAGATCGCGATGCGGCGCAGGCTTCCGCAAGGCGTCCGCATGTATACCGGCGACGACTTCAACTACGATCGCCTGATTCTGGGCGATAGTTTCGGCCACAGTGACGCGCTATTGGGAATCCTGGATGCGATCGCTCCTGCCGCGTCGTTAGCCCTGACCGCGCTCGATGCCGGGGACATTCCGCGTTATCAACGAACTTCTCGCGCCCACGGTTCCGCTTTCCCGTCACTTGTTTACGTCTCCCACGCAGCACTACAAGACGGGCGTTGTCTTTCTCGCCTGGCTGAATGGATTTCAGTCTCATTTCCGCATGGTGGGAGGGTTTGAGAGCGCTCGATCGACAGCGCCATCTCTGCGAGCTATTCGTTCTGGCCGACCAGGCTCGGGTTCTGCGCGACACCGACCTTGCGGTGCGGCGAATGCGGAGTTTCCTGGCATCTGGCGGGTGTTGCATGAGCCACATTTCACGCCTCAGCTTCAACCAGATCACCGCCGATCCGTGGTCCCTCGAACAGGCCGTAAAGAATTGCGCGAAGAGCGGCATTGGCACCATCGCTGTGTGGCGCCACAAGTTGGATGGAGATGCAGCGAAGGCAGCGCGACTGATTCGCATGAAGGGCTGCGTGTCTCGAGCCTGTGCCGTGGCGGAGGGTTTTCCGCGCCGACGGCAGAGGAAAGGAAGGAGAGGATCGCGGACAACCGCGTCGCCATTGAACAGGCGGCGGCCCTGGGAGCGCCCGTTCTCGTCATCGTTTCAGGGCCGCCCAACGGACAAACCCTGAACGACGCCCGCGCCGCGGTGTTGGATGGACTACGCGAAGTGCTGCCGGATGCCGAAAAAGCCGGGATCTCTCTGGGAATCGAGCCGCTTCACCCCATGTATACCGCCGAACGCTCCGTCGTCGTCACGTTGAAGCAGGCCAACGACATGGTTGAGCAGCTTGCGAGTCGCGGCGCGCGGGGATCGTAGTCGATGCCTACCACGTATGGTGGGACCCGGACCTGGCACAACAGATTGATCGTGCGCGGGGCAAGATCGTTGGCTTTCACGTTTCGGATTGGCCGGTGCCGCTGCCGGGTATTCTGATGGGCCGGGCCATGATGGGCGATGGAGTCATCGAACTGCGCAAGTTGCGGCGCGCCGTGGATGCGGCGGGTTACACCGGGCCCATCGAAGTGGAGATTTTCAACGAGGCGGTCTGGAACCTGCCTGAGAATGAATTGCTCCAGATCATTCAGAGCCGGTTCATCGAGCATGTTGCCGGGTAAAGCCAAAATACGACGGCGCTGCGCGAGAAAAAGTGTCTCGCTGCAACGCCGTTGGTTAACTCAGCGAGCGTGGAAGAACAAGTTCGAACGCCCGCCGACTTGGGGTTTGAGATGCGGTGATTGGCTAGCTGTCGCCGCCATTGCCATCGGTATCTTCGCCGGAGCCGCCGGCGGTGACTTCTTCGATATCGATCTTCTTAAGTTCAGGAGCAACCCAGTCTTTCCTGGACTCAATCTTTTCTTCCGTGCGATTTTCCATGGATAAAGCTCCCCCGATAAAATTTCGCTACACAGACAGCTTATTCTTTATTGTCGACCTAAAGTGCCTCAGGAGAAACTCGTAAATGACTTTTGTTCCCTCCTCGAAAGGCTGATTCCCACATAGGGAATTCGGGTATAAACCTGGTTGACGGATGCACATATTTCATAACTTCGAGATCATGATCCCGCACCAATGCGAATCTCGATTCTGTCAGGAAAACATTCGTCTCCAAGTCCACAGGAATGGCCGCAGAGGCGCGTAGAGCCAAAGAAGCCGGTCGGGAAGACAAAGCACGCTGAAATCCTTCCGGCAAAAAGTGAATTCGGCAATCCACGACCTGTAGGGCCAGATGCGTTGATGATGAACGCACTGGCGGATTCCGTCGACGAACCGCCACACCGCGTTTCGCGGAGAAAGGTCGGCCTGGATGTCGTGAAGGCATTTCTTCAGCAGCTTAGAAGGTTGCTGTTCTGAGAAGGGAGCGGCGGCTGCCGGCATGGGAAGGCCGTATATATCTTCCAATAGCTTTAAGCACAAGAAGACTGCCCGTGCCTGATCCGTGGCGCTTGCGAAATCCCAGATCTGCTCCCAATCCACTCCGTTTGTATACAGACGAGCGACGTCTCCCAGCCATTTTGCCCGGAACCATGCATGTTCCCCGCCATGATTGGCGAGATAAAGAGCCAGGTTGGCCGGATCCATGGCGCGATAAGTACAACCCAGGCGTGTTATCGGAAGACTCCTGGCCCAGCGGTTCGCCGTCATCTCCGCGGTGTCCCAACTTGCGCGCCAGTGAAGCTCCAGCAGGCAGCCCGATTTTGGATCGACATAGCCTACATGGTGTTCCACTTTGAGAGTTAGCTGCCATTGCCGCGGGGTCAAAGAGGGATAATCGGATCCGCGCCGCCACCCGGTTTGCTCGAGCTGCTTTTCCGCTTCCGGAATATGTTCCTGCGGCACGAGCAAGTCCAGGTCCCTGGACTGCCTGAGGGCGGCATCCTCGTAAAGGTCCAGAGACAAGAGAGGCCCTTTCAGGACCATGGCCGGTATGCCGGCTCGATGGAGCAATCGCAGGATGCCGAGGAGGATTTGAAGGTGCTGCAGTGCCTGCAGGCGGCATTGATCACTGCGCCGCGTCAATTCCCGCGTCGCCGATTCCGGAAGGACGATGCCCGGAGTGCGCTTGAGCGCCGCCCAGCTCGAACCGGGCGTACGATGACGATCCACAAGGCCAACAAATTCGGTCCAATCGATTCCGGATGCGAAGCACCGGCGGATCGCCTGCTCCTGCTTGTCGCGCCACGGTTGGGGCGCCAGCCAGGAGGTGGCGATCATTAGTTGAAACGCGGGGCTGGTTCGCGCCAGCCAGCCGGAATCAGGCATGATGCAACTCCTTGATCTGGGCCTTCCATGAACGCGCGTATTCTCCCCCGCGGCCGATCAACTCCGCATGGGACCCGGATTCGACGATCCGGCCGTGGTTCAGCACATGGATCACGTCCGCGTGCATCGCAGTCGTGAACCGATGGGTGATGATCAAACCGGTCCTGCCGCGAGTCAGGGTGCGGAAGCGATTCAGCCAGTCCTGTTCCGCCCAGGAATCCATGGCGCTGGTCGGTTCGTCCAGGATCACCATGGGGGCATCGCGGAAAAACGCCCGCGCGAGCGCGATCCTCTGCCACTCTCCGCCGCTCAATTCAGCCCCGCCAAACCACTTGCCGAGCTGCGCATCCATTCCCCCGGGGAGACTCGCGATGGCATCGGTTGCTCCGGCGGCGATGGCGGCCTGTTCCACCCGCCCATTGCCGGTACATGCGCGGATGTTGCCGAACGCGATGTTTTCGCGAACGGTAGCGTGATAGTGCACGGGATCCTGAAACAAGACCGAGAGGCCGTGCCGCAGGCCGGCTGGATCAAGTGTTTGCAGGTCAACTCCGTCCCAGAGAATCCGGCCTTCCTCGGGGTCGTAGAACCGGCACAGCAGCTTGATAAGCGTGCTCTTTCCCGCGCCGTTATGACCGACCAGGGCCACAACAGTGCCTTGGGGGATTTCAAGGCTGAATCCGTCCAGCGCTTTGTGGCTGCTGCCGGGGTAGATGAAACTGACGCTCTCGAAACGGATCGAACGGCGAAGAGCGAGCGGCGCCGGCACGGAATTCCCCCCGGTGATGGCGGGCTGGATCCTCAGGAAGTCGTCGAGGTTCTCGACAAAGAGCAGGCTTCGATAGATGCGGCTTGAGCCTTCCAGAAGGCCGCGCAGAAGAGTCTGCGAACTTTGAAACGCCTGAAAACAGAAAACCAGGTCTCCCAGTCCCGCCTTGCCGCTCAGGGTCCGCTGGAGGATCCATCCCAATCCCAGCAGGCTTCCCATCCAGGCCAGGGTTCCGGCCGCCAGTTCGGCCAGTGCTCCCTGTCTTTCCAGTTTCATCCGGCCTTCCAGGAGAAATCTCCGAACGGATTCGAAGGCATGGCGATGGTGAGTTCCCAGGTCGAAGAGACGCAATTCCGCGGCAACGCTTCTCTCGGTCAACAGCCAGTCGAAGTATCGAACGCGACGCTCCCGGGTGGTGTTCTCCACTCTCCAGCGGTGCTCCTTGAGAATGTGGCCGGCCATCAGAAGCAGGCCGGGACAACCGCTCAGGACCAGAACAAAGGGCAGCCACCTGGCGTATGTCCAGAGAATTGCGCCAAGCACGCCCAGTCCCAATGCGCTCTGCACCAGGGAGCCCAGGCTTTCGAGCAACGCCACGGGCTGAGACATCGCGTCGGCGCGGACGCGATGGAGAAGGTCGTAGGACTCGGCGTGGTCGTAAAAGTCCATATCCACGCGCAGAGCCTGGGCGTGAATGAGCCGATGGATCTCGTCCTGAACCGTTTCGGCCTGCACGGCTCTAACCCAGGCGAGCGCGCTCGAGAACACCTGACTGAGAATCCACAGTGCCGCGACGCCTGATATGGGAATGGCAACGGCATGCCATCCGGGCGCGCGCACGAGGCGGTTGATTACCGCTCTGACGAGAAGAGCCTGAATCGCGGGAATGATTCCCTGTGCGATGAGAAGAAAGCCCCACGCCAGCGTCCATCCCGGAGTTACTCGCCACACCAGCGCCAACGCGCGTGCGCCTGAAGATAACTGGCGAATGGCGCGGTACGCTGGCTTGATATTCATGGGTAAGTATTGGGAAGGGAGGCCGGGTCAGCTTAATCCGCAAAGAAACAGTCCAACCCCCAGGCCGCGCAACAGAATGGTGCCGGCAGCGGAGGTAGTCTGCGGATCGACCTTGACTTTGAGATTCTCCAGGCATTGGCGCATAAGTCGCGTGTCGAGATATTCCCTCGCCGAAGAGTTTGCATCCACAGCGTTGAGACATTCCTGGATGAGTGGCAATTCTCTCAAAACCCGGTGACCCAGGTCGGCGGATTGATAGCCCTTTCGTTGACCGTCCAGGACCGGTTCGGGAAGACGGGTACGGAAGGCTCTCCTGAATAACGAACTGCCTTGTCCTTGGCGGCGAAACTGGCTATCCGGAACGCGCAGGAGAAAGTCGAGCAAGTCCAGGTTGCAGGTTGGGTCACGGATCGACATCGCATGCATGGCCCCGGTTTCTGTCCAAAGACTCGCTCCGATGCTCCAGGAAGGCTTAAAAAACGAAAGCCGCTGATCGCGCGAAGGAGAGGGCGTGAAGGTTGAGTCATGTCCTGCGGCGCTCATTCGTTCGTCGAGATGGAGTGCGGCAGCCATTCCTGGATGCAGTGCGGAATATCTTCGCCAGGGGGTACCGCCAGCGGTTCTGAGACGTTTACGAAGACGCTGGGCGGGCGTAAGGACGGGCTTCAGCATTTGGCGCTTGATTGTCAGCCAGAGGTTTGGCTCGGAGTGCATGAGCAGTTGGAATGCGTCGCGAGGCCTCCGCTGAAGCAACGCGAGCAGAGTCGAACCGTTTCCAGCCCACGAGACGGAGGAGTTTCCCATCTGCCCGGTCAACAGGACTCGCGCGCCGTTCGAAACGGCAGCCTCACTCACCGCCTTCAACCAGAAGTGATTGCCGGCGGCATGACTGGGGCCATCGTGAACCTTTAGAAAGTGCTGAATGCCTTGGATCACGCCGGCCTCCGCTGCGTCGACGGCAATATGGCGCACATTGGCTCCAGCCATGCTCGCGGTGGCCTCGGCGCGATCCCATTCGTTGCCGACCCTATGCGGACCGGCGCCATCGGTTGGCAGGCAGGGAACGAAGGTATAGGCTGCGAGTTCGCGGCCCTGACCGGCAAGGAGCGGAGCCGCGAGAGCCGCCACCGACCCTGAGTCGCGTCCTCCGGAAAGCTGCGTCGCGACGTCGCCGGCTGTTCGGAGACATTCCTTTACCGCTCGCGTGTAATAAGCAAGAAATGCCTCCTCGTATTCTTCGTCCCTGCGATAGTTGAGAAGCGGGCGGCTGTGCGGGGACCAGTAAGACCATGATCGGCTGTTTCCTGCTGAATCGATTGAGAGGGCGTGACCCCAGACGAGGCGACGAAAGTCGCTATACGCGGTGCGCTCCGCGTCATGCTGCCAACTCACGAGAACTTCAGCGAGGCGAAGGGGGTCGGGATCCCTCCGCACCCCGGGAAGGGCGAGGAGCGCCTTCAGGCTGGAGGCGAAGGCAAGAAATCGGGGGCCGTGGTACAGGTAAAGTGTCCCGCCTCCGTGCGCGTCCCTTGCCAGCAGGAGCGTGCGCTTGCGGCGGTCCCATCCCGCCAGCTCCCAGTCGCCCTTCAGATGAAGCGGTACGTCTTCGCCCCAGCGGTCGAAAGCCATTCCGACCAGCTTGGCGTCGGAGGTTTTGGCTGCTTCCGGCTCCGGAACGCGGAGAGCTTCAAGCAATTCGGTTCGATTGTCCAATCGGGCCGCCGTGACTACGAGGCCGCGCTCTCCTTCGATGGGCTGGTTCTCAAAGCGGTCTTCGGGACAGATGCTGAGCAAAAGGTGACCGAGTCCGAGCGAGCCCTCGATCCTGCTCCCCGCTCCGTCCGGCCCGTAGTAGGCCATGGCGAAGCGCATCTTCTCCAGCCAATCGTCAGCGACCGGCGCCTGGTCAAACCTCAAGATTCCGTATATGCCGCTCATATCGACTTACGAGCGAAGGTGGTGAGGACCTTGAAGCGCTCGCGACCTTTCCCGCCGGTAACGATGCATGGTCCAAAACGCAGCCACGCATGAGCGCGAAACTCGGCCGATGCATCGCGGTCGGCTCCGAAAATGACGGTTCCTTCCAGGCCCCGACGTCGCAACATGCCGGTGGCGGCCAGTGCCCGGGCCAGGCAGCGCCCATCCCAGGGGACCACTCGCGCGAGCCGTTCAATCGCCCAGCCTATGTCCTGGGCCATGGCGATTTGCTCGCCCGTTGCATGCGCGGAAGTTTCACCCCCCGCTGCTCCCAGCCACGCGGCTATGCGGCGGAAAGGGATCGAGGCCATGGCTGCCCGGGCAACCGCCAAGGCCAACAATGACTCCAGGAGCAGCCACTTCCGCCGTCGAGTAAGTCGCCGGTACCGAAGCAACTTACTCCACAAGGATCAAACCCTCCCGTTCCATGTCGGAAAGAAAGCCTTGTAAGTCGGACACGCACCTATCGCGCGACACGCGATATTCAGTTAAAAGCGAATCGACCAGATCGGAGAAAATCATCGGGACTTCGAGTTTGTCCCAGATACAATGGGCGGGGCCGGCAAGACCATAGTAGGCGCCGGCGTCGATGCTCATCAGGACAATCTCCTGGTCTAGCTCGGTGGAAAGGAGATGACTGGAACGAGACAATCTATCGTCGGGATTGAAGTGGCGCATTTAATCTCTCTTCTCGCATAAAGTGCCGGAGAAACATTCAGTCCAGGCAGATTCGAGAAATTTCACCAGGTCACCGGTCTCGGTTTGGTCGCGTCGCCGGCTGACCGCGGCAAGAGTCGCGTGCTGAGCGATCTTTCCTGCCATACGCATTAGCTCGCTTTGTGTTTGCTGCCCCTTCAGGTAATGAGGCCTGTACAGGTTTTCCAATAAATACTGGACGCGGTCCAAGCCGCGCAATATCTCAATGCGAGGAATCCCCTCACCATGATTGGACAGGACGTGAATGGCTCGCAGGGGCGTTGCCTCGGGACAGTATCGGTCGCCGAGGGGCACAACGAATTTGTCAACATCAAAACGCGCTCCTACGGGGCTCCCGACTCGGTTGAAAGCATCGGCGCGCAGACGCATGTGAGCCAATGCCGGCAGGACCTGGAACCCATCGGATGTCGGTTCAATTGCACATACGTCATCACTCAATAGCCGATAGCCCATCCGATGGAACTCGGCGGCCAATGTAGATTTTCCCGATCCTTGAGCACCAACGAAGATCATCGCCCCCCACTTCGTTTCGACGGCGCTACCATGAAGCGGAAAGAGTCCGCGCTGGTAGAGGAGCGCGCCCATCGTCGATCCGAGCAGGAAGAGGCGAACCTTGTCCGGCGAGGAGCCTGGAAGCGGCTCAATCGAGATTCTCTTTCCTTCCTCCACGCTGTAGCGAGCCACTCCCGGCACGTCTAATCGAAACTTCCCTGGCGACACCGCGAAATGATGATCCGGCAACGGACCCAGCGTACACTGCCCATCGGTCAACAAGCGGATGGTGACGTCTGCATCTTGAGCTGGATTCGGGTGCGCAGGCATCTCGAGGCAGGCAAACTCGGCGTGAATGCTAAGTCCGTATGCCCGGTAGGCGTTGTAGGTCATTTTCTGCCTCAAACAAAAGAGTGACAGAGGAGAAACTTCGCCTTGGCGGCGAAACAATCAATGAGAAACTCCCTCCCGCCTGGCAACTTTAAAAAGGGTAATCGCGATAATCTTGAGGTCGAGCCAAAGAGAACGCGCATGCATGTACTCAGAGTCCAAGCGAGCCTTCTCCTGGATTGCCAATTCGTCGCGACCATTTACCTGTGCCCACCCGGTGAGCCCGGGAACCAAGGAATGAACGCCCCGTTCGGTGCGCAGCGCTACCAGGTCATCCTGGTTGAACAATGCCGGGCGCGGCCCTACGAAACTAAGATCCCCCACGAGAATGCTGAAAAGCTGAGGCAGTTCATCGAGGCTCGTGCGACGCAAAAATCCGCCCATCGGCGTCAAGTAGAGGGAAGGATCGGACAGCAAATGCGTTGCGATCTGAGGCGTATCCATTCTCATGCTTCGAAACTTAGGCATCCTGAAGAGCCTGTTATTCTTTCCCACACGATTCGACCAATGGATAACCGTGCCTCGCGATGTAATCTTGACGGCCAGAGCGATGACGATGATCGGGGCCAACAGTAAAAGAATCAAAAACAAAGAGAACCCGATGTCAAAGATGCGCTTAAGCACCGTTGCGAGCTGCTCTTTGCCGCCCAAGATTGCACTATGATCCTGCGGCAGCGAAACTTCTGAATGACTGCCAAAGCCTGCCATGTTATGCGTTCCTCGCTTTCGTTCCACGCGACTGGAGATATGCATCCACCATCTTCTTCCTGGCGTCATATCCGTCGGACCAAATGAAACCCGTTTGTGCCAGAGCCCCAACATTCAAGGTGAACGATTGGGTAAGTTTGCGAAGTGACTCACTATTGATAAGGGAACGGAACCCCATCCACTGCAGCGGCAGAGTGCTTGCAATTGCTGCCCGGACGGCACCAATCGGCAAGCTTATCGGCCTCGCCACCCGCATAAGATCGGCCAGCGAATTTACGAAATCCGCGAGGGACAGTGAATGCTCGTCAGCGAGGTTGTATATCTGTCCATTTTTGCCGTGCAGTAATAAGTGCGAAATCCCGGAAACGCAGTTATCGACCGAAAGAAAACTGCGCATCGGATTTCTTCCGCGGATGTGAAAATAATAGCGGCGTTGGATTGCCCGCATTAATGACTCAAGGTTAAAGCGGACTCCTGGACCATATGTCAGGCAAGGACGGAATATAACTACGGACAAGCGGTCCCTGTCCGCCATTTTGAGTCCAGCCTCTTCTACCAATAACTTGGTTCGAGCATAGATAGATTCGCCCGCCGTCGGACATTGTTCGTTGAGATCGGTACCCGCTTGTCCCGCATAGACGAAGGCGCTTGACGCCAGAAGCACTCGCTCAACCCCGGCGTTCCGAGACGCGTCGAGCACGTTCCGTGTCCCTTCGACATTTGTTTCCTGCGCCTCATCGACGTCCGCCTGAGATCGCAAAGATGTGTGAGCGATGCCTGCCAGGTGAATTACTGCGTCGCATCCCCGTACCAGGGCAGCCATCTTCGCTCTCGAACGGACGTCACCTCGGATGATCTCAACCCCAAGGGGGCTGCTTTCCGGAAGTCGGCGACTCAGCACACGCAGCCGGAAGCCCTTTCTCAGAAGCACCGGTACCAGGTGAGATCCAATCAGGCCCGATGAACCTGTTACTGCAATCGTTCTCTCTGTTGTGGCCATAATGCATTCGATCGAACCGTGCGTCCGGTTGCGTCTATCAGTTCAACCAGGGCGTGGGCTAAAGAGCGCTGGGAAAAGCGGTCGAGGTCCGGTGGGCGGACCGGCCGGGAGGTCTTTCCAGCAACGAAATCGGAGCCCATCTGCGCAAGCAGAGACACAACGGGTTCGACATCCCCATGGCGAAAGAAGTGACCCATCTTCGCGATTCCGGGGTACCGCCGTAGATCCGTGATATGACTTTCAGCGGGGCCCAGGTAGAGAAAAGGGGCTCCGACAGCGAGGATGTTGTAGATCTTGCACGGATGGACAATGCCGACGAATGAGTCTCCCAGAAGAACTACCTGAAGGTCGGCAGCAGAAAGCGAGGCCGCAAGGTCCTCCAGAGGCTGATACGGCAGGCAGACCACGTTAGACAAGTTGTGGTCCAGACCAAACGCTTTCACACGCCGGAATTCGCTGCCTCCGCCGACAAAAACAAACGCAATCGCGGGATTATCCTTAAGTTGAAGGGCAGCCTGCAGGATGGTATTGAGAGGGTGCAGCGGGCTGTGATTGCCCGAATACATCACCACAAATTTCCCATCTACGCCGATCTGTCTACGAAACGATTCTCTGGCCTCAGGGTCATAGGAGACTGTCCGGTCGTTGGCCCATGGCGGTATAACATGAACCCTGTCTTCCCGTATGCGCCTGGCGACTATCCTATCCTTCATGAAGCGATCGAGGACGACCACACTTGTCGATGCGTTAAGACTGTATCGCAGTGCTCCTTCGAGCAGCCGCGCCGAGATCGACTCCGGCTTCATCCAACCCGCTGCGATCGCCTCGTCGGGATTCAGATCCATGCTCCAGTACAGCAGTCGGCCTCCGCGCAGCTGGACAAAGAGCGCGGCCATCACAGAAAGCAACGGAGGTGGGGGCACGACGACTACCACATCCTGCCGAGGCGTCTTGATCAAAGCCATAGCGCTTGAAAAGAAGAAAGAAGCAAAGCTCAGGATGCGTCGAAGCTTCGACTTCTTTCCCAAGCCCCACACCCCAACCCGGTGGATGCGAATTCCATTCCATATTTCATTTCGTGGAAAAGTCTTAGTGGGGTCATCGTAACCGCGGCAACTGCACAAAACGGAAACTTCGTGGTGAGATTCACTAAGCTCAACACCAAGATCCGCGAGCTGTTGTGATACTGCAACCACATCCGGATAAAACACCTGGCTAAGTAACAGAATCTTCATCCGCTGTCCTCTAACTTGCCTGTGATCATTGGTTGAACGATCGCAGCAAAGGTAGTCCCGCAGACTGACCGGAACCCCGATCCGCCATCATGTTGAACTGTGCAACTGTCGTTTGCACTCCATCTCGAACGAGCGGTAGTCCAACTAATAGTTTCGAGTCATTGAGAATGGCTCGAAGTTGTTCCTATTCGGTCATAACCCAGTCCGGTTGTGGAGCCCGCTCGAGCGCCCAATCGTACACCGCAGTCATCGCCATACCAATTTGCTGCCACTGAAAGCGCTTCTCCACGAGGTTTCGGCCGCTGGCGCCCATGGCATTGCGCTCTCGGTCCGATAAAGCGAACAATTGCCGCAAGGCGATTGCAATGCTCTGGGGGTCCGGCCGCATCATGATTGCGGCTCCCGCTTTTACGCCCTCTTGAAGATTGCACTCATGGGTCATCAACACCGGCAGTTGCCACGACCACGCTTCGAGGATGCTCACCGGAAGGCCTTCGCTCTTACTGGGCAAGATAAACGCGGAAGCTGAATGCAAGCACCGGCTCTTATCCGCATCGAATTGCGGACCAAGAAACACAGTGCTGGACCGCACCTGGAGTTCCTCGGAAAGCTGTTCGAGTTCGGCACGATGATTGAGCTGGTCCCAACCCGCAAGCGTGAGCCGCCAGCCCTCTGCCTCTGCGTCCTTGGCTACCATGCGCCAGGCCTCCAGCAGGCTGCGGAGTCCTTTGGAAGGATGAAATCGTCCCAGATAGAGGATAGAACGGTCGCGCCGCGCTTCTTTGGGACTTGTATCACCTGGCAGATTTGTTCCGTTTGGAATTACGCAGATCGGGTTCTTAAGCCCATATTCCCTGAATGCCTCGGCCTCGGCGAGGTTCAACGCATGCAGGCAGGTCGCGCCGCGCAAGTGTCTATCTTCGTAGAGTGCTGCGGCGATTCGCTTCTTCCAGCGGGAATTGCGGAGGGCCCAAGGCTTGAGAAGACCGTGCGGGCTCACAATGTAGGGCCTGTTGCGACCGGACCAACGACGCGCGACGACGGACGGATACATCCAGATGCTGTGAACATGCACAATTTCCGCATCACTTGATTGGAGCGCACTGGCGAGCCCCGGAACATATCCGAAGATGCGCGGTCCGGTAACAGGAGAGGTCCAGGTTGTTACTCCGTTCCAAAGCGCGGAGTCGTTAGACGTATGCGTGTCCCGCGCGCTGAACACCCGGGGTGCGTAGCGTCCCTCCGCCTCAATTGCAAGCGTGAGGTTGCGCATTGCGTCAAAAATTCCGCCGTTCAGGCGCGAAATGGAATTGGTCAGGACAGAGAGTCTAGATGGTTGATCAGGCATGGATAACTGATAATTCGAGAGGCGAGTTATAGTTGGACAGGATGCTTCCGGAAAGTGTCAGGCTTTCTTGCGGCGGTCTAAATGCTCGGCACCCCGCTCGATGGCTTCAACGTAGCCTTTCACCTCGAGATCCATGTTGCAATTCTGGTCAACGATCTCTCTGGAGCGTGAGCCCATCCTTGCCCGCAGATCCGGATCGAGAAGCTTCGTCATTGCCTCAGCCAACTGGGAGACATCGCCCGGTTCAATCACAAATCCATTGACGCCGTCCTGGACAATAACTCCGGCGGAGCCGCACGCATTGGTCGTAACCATTGGCTTGCCGACAAGGCCAGCCTCCACCAGCACCTTCGGAAAACAATCTTTATGTGTAGGGAGCAGGACGACATCGACAGCAATGTAAAGCTTCGCAAGTTCTTCCGGAGTCATCGGGGGGAGGAACCGCACACGGTGCTCGACACCGGTCGAGCGTGCAACTTCCTTGTAATTCTCAATTGTCTCGCCACCCTTGGCTTTCGGTACTTCCGGGCCAACAAAAACGCACAGGAACGGGCTCTGTCCGGAAATGAGGGATGCCGAACTTACGATGTCCGCAACACCCTTGAATGGCAGAAGAGTACCCACATAAAGGAAAACCACCTTCGATTCGAATCCCAGACGATGGCGTAGATCCGGTTCCGGTCTGATCTCGCTGAGGATTCTGCTGAATAATGCCGCGCCGGCCTCGAATGGAGCAGAGATCAATCGCTGGGGAGCGCACCCGTAGACCTGAGTAAGAACTTCGACGGCGGCCGGATTTTGGTAAATATGGTACTGGCACAATCCGAGGAGAAAACGTTTGGATAATCTGATCCACCAACGCCTTTTACGTTCCCAGGTCACAGGGAGCGTCTGATTCGTTGAGATCACAACCCGTCCCAGCAGGCGCGCACAGAGCGCACACCAGAGCGCGCCCAGGCCGAGCAGTCCTTTCAGGACGAGTACATCCGACTGGCGCGCGCAATCAAGGCCAACGGCCCATTCGGGATTGGAAAAAAAGCCTTCCGGTGTGCTTCCCTTTACATTTACCCCGAACCGTTTGCATTGTGCAGTGGCAGGGCGATACGGAACTCTCGAGAGTTCCTGGTCATCATGTCGAAACAGCGGAAACGCCTTGACTCGGAATTTCACCGAATGGGATACTTCGAAGATTGCATCCTCGGTGTTTCGCTGCAGGTCATAGGTGAGAAACCCGACTCTCAATATTGACTCTGCGGCAGTTTGTTCCACCCGCTCGCGCGGTGAACGCTCGGCTTGAAGTTCGACTGTCAATTCAGTCACGTAGTAGCTTCCTTATTGCTATGCAGAGACGTGGACCTTTTTGAACGCCTCTGGTAGAGGATTCAATTCGGCCTAGCCCGGATGATAAGCTCAGCATTCTGCTTAAAATAGCCGACCATCCGGGTGGCCTGGAAATAGGCGTTGGAGCCGAGTGCGCGCTTCACGGGAAGCAAGGCGCGATACCCCAGAACGTACGCATAGCGATTCACATAGGGTGCCCATCCCGCTCTCGCAAGCAGGTTGTCGATAGTCCTGAAGTTCCAGCAGAATAGATGTTGATTGAGATCCGGAGGGAACGGCGACTTATAATGATTTTCGCGCGGAAGTATGAGTAGAAGCTCACCGTCCTCCGCCGTTAATTCGCGCATGAACTTAAGGTGCTCAAGCGGATTCTCCAGATGCTCCAGAACGTGTCTGCATAAGACAATGTCCCACGACTTTTTTGGAACCATCTCCAGGGAATCGAAAACCCTCAGGTTCCGGCGACGGCAGTTCTCGCGGGCCTCCGAACTAACGTCCCAACCCGCAGCATTTGGCAATGCGGCGATTCCCTGGCCGATTCCGCAGCCATATTCGAAAACGTGCTTCACCTGTTCCGAATGGAGCAGATAAAGATCTGCTGATGCCTTCGCGCGCGCCCAAAAGTACTCATCATCCTCGATAAGGTTGGCGTGCCTTTGGGCGTGATATCCCCTGTCATAGATGGGATCTTTGTCGATTGGTCCTGCCCCGTCCATCGTTACCTCGCTTCCGTGACTATCGTCTACTGCCGTGCCATTCCTCGCGCCACTCCGCCACGTCATGGAGCCACTGCCTCATTCTTCCGTAAACGTCATTGCCCGAAGCAACGACACGCTTGTATCCAGCTAAGGCAATCCTGCTGCGGGCCGTCTCATTTAGCAGGTAAAAACGAGCTTTGTCGATAAACTCATCTGGACCGTCGAAGAACTCGGCCTCTTTTCCTTCGGTATAGAAGTCCTGCATGGCGGGCGTTCGCTCGGAGAGAAGAAACACGCCGCATGCCGGGATTTCCCAAGAGCGGTGCGTGTATTGATCGCGATTCCACTTACTGAAGAAACAGGCACCGATTTTGCTGGCGCAGAGGGCTTTCCGGCAGTCGGATGGACTAATGAAGTGAATCGGTCCCACCTTGCGATACACGTCCTGCGGAAAGGCGGATCTCCATCCCGCGTCCCCGAATATTCTGCATTTCAACCCCGCTCGTGCTGCTCGCGTCATACACTCAACACGATGATCCGGCTCCATGTGGCCGGCATAGACAATGTCTGAGTCCCACAGCTTTTGTTCTTCCTTACTCAGCGAACATGGACTATGAAGCCAGGGGAGGTAATACGTCATGAGCACGCTAACCCGTCTCACCCCCAGCGCCATGGCTTCAGCTACATTGCACTCCCGGTTGACATGGTACCCGTCGTATTCTGCGAAGGCAGTCCTGAGTACCCGGTATTCTCTACGATCCGGTCTTCCAAACGGGTCGTCACAGTGTGCGCCGACCACGAATGTAACTTTTGCAGCCTGCGCTATTGTCTCGCGATGGTAGTGGTGACCCTGATAGAAGAGCACCACATCGGGCCGCATCTCCTTGATACGTTCAACGACCATCCGATTGACCCGGCGGATATGAGGGCCCACCAGATATCGCTGTTCCAGTCGTCCCGCCAGGTTCGCCGGAATATAGGAATGGGTGTCGAACAGCTCCGCCTTGACGCCAAGCTCGCGAAGCGCCTTCAGCCAGGCCAGTTCGTAGAGTTCTCCGAATGCCGATCGAACGATCAGCACAGACGGTAATTGTCCTGCAACAGAATTCGTCATGATCCCTTTTGCGCTACTTGGCGGCGGTCGCTTCTTCGGGATGCGAAGAGCCCGGTTTCAATGGTTATAGGCAGGTATGCAAATTGACAATTCCAGGCGCATGAAGGCCGGTACCTGTGGTCGCGTGGTTTGACTGCAACATGGTTCGAAAGATTGCAGCAGGGAAGCAGGATTCCCGGCTCCTGGCAATTCATGTCGTGACGGCGCACCGCGTTCCAGAGAGGTCATCACCGTCCAGAGGCATCGGGCTGCTTCGATAGATCAAGGTCCTCTCCACAAGATAGAAAACGAGGATAGGCAAACCTCTTGTGGCCAGGAAATACAAGGTCAGAGTCGCGGTCATCGGAATGGTCCACAGGCACAGCAAGACCAGGGAATAAAAGCCAAGAAGCGCACTGCCGATGCGATCTGCCGCGTGCGTAACACGAATGCAATATCTGGCAATTCGGCCAATTAGAAAAAAGCCGCCAAACACGCCGCAAATTCCAAAGTTGAAATACAACTCGGCAAGAGTGCCGGGGACGACGCCATTTCTTGTCGAATCACTGAACAGGTATTGGCCTATGAGGGCAGTGATGGCCTCCGGTTCGTACATTTTCAGCGGAATATGGAGCAATGTGGCTGGAGCGTTGAGTGTGATTGCCACTCCCTGGAGCAGAGTTGAGCCGAAACTGTAACCGGCATCTCTCACCATGTCGAAGGATAAAGAGATGGTCGAGAATCTACCCATTTCCCAGTCGAGAACGGCAACGAATTGGTTGGTCACGAACTGGCTGGTGCTTATCCCGGATTGGACGAGATATGCAGAGCCAACGACGAGCAATGCGCTCGTCCGAGCTACCGTTTCGAAAGCGATTACTCCGGCGACTCCGAGGGCCATCGTACAGATGTAAGGCCGGAAGAGGCGCGCCGCAAACTTCCGGACCACATAAACAAGAGGCATCAGGGCCAGCAGGTTTTCGGCTCGCCCTCCAGTCCAGAGCAGGTTTAACAGCATGCAGGCGGAGCCCGCGAAAAGGACAAGAAGGGTAAGCCTACGGTGTTTTTCACTCGTGCGCGAGACTAGAAATGCACTTAGCGCGAAGATGATACCCCAGGAAAGCCATGCAGACATGAATGCATATCGGGCGGTCCCAGCCTCAAGTTCGCGAGCACGGTCCACGGTCAATATCTCATCAATAGATAAGCCTTGCCCGGAGAAGAGCAGAAAAGTGCTCACCGCGCCCAGGAGCGTGCATACGAAACCGGATTTAATAAGCAGACCTGAGTGGACGCGGAAGACGGGCTTTCCGCTCGACGGTGGCTTGGGACCGGCGCGCATAAGACCGCACCAAAGCGCGATTTGCGCCAGGAGGACCAGGGCAAGGGACAGATATACGTGATGAGACTGGGTATGAGGATCAAGAGTAGCCAGGTCATAAAAGCCTTGCGATACATAGTCCGCTCCGGTGAGGTGGGCAAAGGCTGAGACCGGATACGCCATCAGAAAGGCTACAAGCACAAACGTATATCCGTTTAGAAAGCTCCCCATCTTGATGGAAACGCGAAATATCATAGCGCACGAAATGAAAACCAGAGTCGCCGCCAGCAGGCCGGCAGCAGGGGTGGCGACTCGATTACCACGTGCCAGCAAGAGGGCAAGCAGCAACGCGGCGACAAGTGCAAGGGCCCAACGCCGGGAAGACACGGATTGCACCTGGACGCTCATCCGACTCGCGTCTCCGCAGGCGCAATTTCGTTCTCAGCGAAGCGTCTTCTGTGGGTGAGTTCAAGAAGCGCGAGGAGCATGGCGCGAACGATGCTCGGCCGCATTCCCCAAAGGCGCCCCGGGCGGATCTTTTGCTGTAAGGATAGATACAGCGCCAAACAGGTTAAGTAGACTGCTTCCGAAGCCAGGCATGCACAACAGAAGCCGAATGCTCCCCAGCGAGGAACCATGACAACACTGAGAAGTATAAGGACCGCAAGGTTGATTGCGGCTCCAAGTGTGCCCGGAATGATGAAGCGGAGACCCCTCAAATTGTTCTCTAAGGTTCTGGTTGTAGCCCTGAGCGACATCGTCAATGCGAGAGGGTAGGCTGCGGGAATTGCGCGCAGATATGCCGCCCCAAAACCGTAGCGGATGACCGGGGCAATCAACCCCGCAGCGAAGAGAAAACTTACCGCCGATAAGACCTGGGCCATTTGGAATCGGCGCAGCATCAGGGATAGCGAAGTAGCTTCATTGTCGGCACTTGAAACCTCGACAAAGCCAATCTGGGTGAAGGCCTCGGTTGTCAGGGTGATCGGCATGGTTACCGCGAAAGCGACAGCGAAGTAGCCGATTTGCTCGAGCGTAGTGGTGCGTATGAGAATTGCGCGATCGGCGTTGGACAGGAGAACAATTGCCAGGCTCGGAATGGCGAACCGCAACCCCAGAACGAAACACTTCGTGTAAACCCCACGCGAGACCCTTCGATTTAGCGAAGACGGCTTCATATGAGCAAGATGAAGAAGACATTGCAGTAATTGACAGGCGAGAGATCCGAGCGCGGCGTTAAGAGGCGTGAGAGTGTTTGTGAGCCACAGGAGAAGGAGTGCGCCCACATAAGTTGCCTGGCCTGCGAGGGTTATGCCATTGACCCAGGCGAAGCGCTTCAGCCCGTATGCCATGGCATTGAAGTATGGAGTAAGGATCATCAATGCGCCGGCCACACAGACGATCTGCACCTGGAGCGAAAGATGGCGATTGTCTCCAGTCAGCGTCAAGGGAGCACAAAATACGAAAAGCGGCACAGCCAGAAGAATCTGAACCGCGGCAAGCCGGAACCCGGCGGTGAGGATTTCTTCCCTGTCGTGTGGGGACTGGGAAATCAAGGCGGTGATCGCCTGAGGGGTTCCCAGACTGAACAGCGCTCCCATTAATGCCGGGAAATACAGCAGGACCGCGAGTTCGCCGCGCCCTTGCGGCATCAACATTCGCGAAACCATCAGGCCGGAAATGACTCCAAGCCCAACCCGCACCGCGTTCGCCCCGGTCGTCGAGACATAGGACCAAACCAGGTGTTTACGATCGTGGGCGGGGTGGTTTTTTCCCATACCATTGACCGGACTGGGTGCGGAAATCATTTTGGATTGTGCCAATCGAGGTAGCCTGTGCAGATCGGACTCACGTCGTGTGCCGGTGAAAATTTCGCTCAGCCAAGGTTCTTCAACAGCATCAGGTGCCGGGGAGACTCTTCGAATTCGGCGCGAATCGGCCGTATTCCCGTGGCACAAGGGAGTTGCGGATATGTGAGAACGCAAGCATGGATCAGGGGTAAGTTCGACTCCGTGAGGCGCGTGGCGATGCCGGATCGATTACCGCGCCAAGAGTGCCCGTCTCAATTCATCCACAGATTGAGAGAACCTGGGGGACTGCCGGATGCGCTTTAACGCAAGCACATAGCCGCACCCCGTCATGGTTCCCAACATTAGGGCCCACACCAGGATGATGGTCCGATGGGGTGACGATTTTTGCTCGGGCGGAATCGCGGGTTCAACGACCTGAATGACGGCCGCTTCCTTGGCTTCGTCCAGCCTTGCCACGTCGTACTGCTTGATCAGGAGGTCATAAAGGGTCTGCTGGTACAGGAACTCGTGCTGAGCGCGAAGAAACTCCAAACCTGCGCTGGGGACTTCTTGAAGGCTCAGGCTTCCGAATTCGGAGGAGTGATTGTGCTGCTCCAGGCGAGCGGCTTCGGCCTGCATGGCGGAAAGTTCTTTTTCGGCCAACTGTACGTCAGGGTTGCGATCGGTTGAATAGGAACGAAGGGCCTCCAACTGGACCTGCTTTGCCGCAATCTGTGCGCGGACTACGGCCACGCTTTCAATCATGCTTCTGGCCTGTGCATCGAGGGAAAC
Organism: uncultured Acidobacteriota bacterium; assembly: GCA_963730805.1. GTDB lineage: Bacteria > Acidobacteriota > Terriglobia > Terriglobales > Acidobacteriaceae > Telmatobacter. Next base: position 358,743 of record CAVSTL010000012.1, read on the forward strand.
GAGGCCCTTCTTTTGTTGCACCTGTTGAAATGCCAGCTCCGCCTCCACCAGAGAGTCCTTCGATCGCTTCAACTGGTTTTCGTAAAACAAGCGTCGCTGCGATGCTTCTGTGACCGCCAGGCTGCGAGTGAGAAGGCGGAGTCCCTCGGTATGAGCATTGGCGATGGCGGCGGCGCGATCCTTGTCCGCGTCAGTAACGGAAATCGAAATCATTCCACTCTTTTCCGCGGTAACCTGCGTGTTTGTTTCCAGCCTCTTGCGCGCGGACGTCATGTTCCTGGCCCGGTAAGCACTGAGCAGATTGAATTGATTGATAATCCCATCCGCAATGGGGCGAGAGTGGAGCAAGCCCATGTAGATTTCGTTGGGATTTCGCAGACTGAACCCGCCACTCGCGACTGCCGCGAGGGAACCGGCACCGCCGCCTCCAAGCTGATTCATCATGACGGCGGCAGAGGAGGGCGTCTGTTGCGGAGGCATGATCTTCACGGTGGCCGTGAACCGGACTGGCAACATGAAGCACAGTCCGAGTCCTAACGCTGTTGCGACGGCTGTGAACTTCGCGATAATCCGTTTGTGGCTGGCCAGCAGCGTGAGCGTCTGAATCCACCCGGCGCCGAAGAATGTCTCGTCCCCTGATCCATCGAAAGACTCAAGTGCGGGGGGGAATTCAGTCAGGTCGGAGGTCTGTTGAACCATGGTGGTTTCCTCATTAGCGGGTGCCAATGACGGCCCCCGTCATCGCCGTCTGCGAAAGGATCTGGGTGAGGTACGGAAGCTGCTGCATGAAATTGTTCGGCGACTTGAGCTTGGTGGGTACGACGATGGCGTCTCCGGGGAGAAGAGGGAGGCTTTCGAAACTGTTTCCCCAGGGGCCGTTCTGATGCTGCCTGCTGACGACAGCTCCGTCCGCGCGAATCACGAAGATTCGCTTGGTATCGGCCTGACGAGTAGCTCCCCCGGCGGCTTTCAGGTAAGTCGAAAGCCTTTCGTGGAGTTGATACCGGAACGCGTTCTCGTTGTAAACGGCGCCCGATACCTGGACTGTGCTCAGCCGGGCGGGAACATAATAATTGTCTCCATCTTCGAGCGGCATGGATGGAATTTCGTCCGGCGAAACCGCGTCAGGCTTCATGTCGAGGACGATTCTTCCGGTGGGGTGCACCGTGGCGAGTTGCGCGATCAGGGATTGCTGGGCATTGAGTTGCGCCTGCTGCTCCGTGGTATTCGTGGGGGTCAGGGAAGATGCCGATGCGTAGCGCGATGACAGTTCGCGCTGCATCTGCGCGGTAGAGATCTTCAGTTCTTCTTCCTGAGCCAGGCGCGTGGATGCGCGCGTGAGTTGCGAGGCATAGAGATAGGAATGCGGGGTCAAACCTCCAGCCCGAACGACCAGGTCCCGAAGGGTTTCTCCGGGGTTGATGCGGTAGACACCCGGTGCGTTCACCTCGCCTGCCACCCGGACGAAGGAGGCATGCTTATCCTGGGACAGGGGTATATCCTTGCGCGAAAAGATGGTGATAACATCCCCGGGCTTGAGCGGCTGGTTATCGGTCGATGTTGGACGGTCTACCGCGCTTCCCAGGTTAAATGCGATCAGGCGCGTGCTCAAGTCGTTGTCGTCGCGCCGCTCGATCAGAGCGTAATCCCAGTTGATTTCTGTGCTGGCCTCCGTCATATCGGCCATGATGTCGTTGGTTTTCAAATCAGCCGGAGGCCTGGGGCGATCCCAGTGCTCATGAATGGGGAGACGGGTGTTGTTCGTGCGGGTGTTGCTGCCATCGATTCCGCCTTCGTACGGCGCTGCGGAGGCAAGCATCTGGCCGTTGGTAATGTCTTGCGGGCGCGCGCCCGCCAACAGTTGAAGCGCATTGGAATTGGGAGGCAGCGTACTGGCGAGGAAGTTTTGTTGATACCAATATTCCCTGGTTAACAACGAGTCGCGTGCCGGAATCAGATCAGAGACCCGCATACCTTCATGCCACAGGTACCGGCCAGGCTGGGCGACGTTTCCACGGAGGGTGACAGCGTTCTCAAACCTGGGGGAGATAGGAAAGACGCGGAGAATATCGCCGTCTTTCAACTGGCGCTGCAGCCCGGCCTCATCGAGCGCAAACTCGTCCACCCGCCGTCGCCGGTGATTCTCGACGCGTTCCAACAGGGCGCGATCGGCACTGGCGAGGTTGGTTAGTCCGGCCACATCCTTCAGCACGCAGGCGATAGTGCTATCGCTGCTCAACTCGTAAATCCCAGGTTCGTTCACGCTGCCGAGAATGGCGATCTGCGGCCCTATGGGAGGAACGTAGATCACGTCTCCGGGAAGCAACTGAGCATCGTGTGACTTGTCACCGTTGCGAAGAAGGTTATATACATCAAACTCGGTGACGACCTGGTTGCCGCGCCGTAACTGAATGCGTCGCATGCTGCCGGTAGCGGATGGACCTCCGGACGCGAACAATGCGTTCACCAGGGTGCTTAACGAACTCACCGTATAGACGCCCGGCTGGCGAGCACTCCCCAGGACAAAGATTTGAACGGACCTCAACTGTCCCATGGTCACGCTGAGATCGAAGTCTTTGTAGAGATTTGCGACGCTCGACCGAATATAGCCTTCCACCTGTTCGTAGCGAAGGCCGGCCACGCTCATGATTCCGACTTTCGGAATGAATATTTGTCCGTTGCGATCGACCGATACACGCGCCTGGAGTTCAACCTTTCCCCAGACCCGAATCAGAAGTTCGTCTCCCGGCCCTATCGCGTAGTTCGCAGGGACGGGAATGCGATCCATGGGAGAAAAGGTGGTAGGGACCTCGTCGAACAATTGCCTGCCATAGACGGCCAGAGGTTGTCCGGCTGCATCTTCGGCGAATCCCTCGAATTCCGACCTGGTTATTAGTGGCCGTCGGACCGCAGCTGGGGAATGTTCCGGTCCGGGAGCGCCCGGGTTTGCCCAGTTAGCTCCCGCGGCAAGGGGATCCTGGTACTCTTTCTGGCCTGCATTCTGGGGGGTGGAGTACCCCAGAGCGCCGGGAGACAACCGCGCGGCATTTAAAGCGGCCTCAGCCGGGTCAGGCTGTGTTACCGGCGTGGGGACGGTCTGGGCAATGCACAGACTCCCGGACAAAAGAGCGGCAAATATCAATTTTTCCATCGTGAGGAGTTTCAATTTTCAGACTCCGGTTCGAATCCGAACCTGGAATTTCGGTTCGGTAAGAGCGTGTTGAACGGTTTATAAGTGAGATCGAACTTTATTTATGGTTGACCCAAGGTAACAATCGATTCGGATTTCCCCGGGGGCACGAGCTTGTGAAGGGGAGATTCTCTACCATCAATGACCCGTCGAAGCAGATCCATGCTGGGGTTGTAATCGAGCACGACCTCCTTCAGCGCCATGACAAGACGCCCGATATCCCGAGTGCGGCAGATTTCCCGGAGTGAATCGAGCCACTGGTCCAGGTCATCGGGCGGCATACCGGATCCGGTATAGATTCGGATCTTGCTGTGGTGTGTGGGCACGGTGTCTTCGAGAAGAGTGCTTAGTTCCTCGCAAAGCTTTTCGCCAGGACGCATGCCGCAGAATTCGATCACGATGTCTTCATTGGGCTTCAGGCCGGAGAGGAGAATCAGGTCCCGGGCCAAATCGGCGATTCTCACCGGCTGGCCCATGTCGAGGACACAAATCTGGCCTCCCTTTCCTATGGCAGCCGCCTGCAAGACGAGCTGACATGCCTCGGGAATGGTCATAAAGAAACGACGCATGTCGGGATGGGTTACGGTGACCGGGCCACCCGCCGCAATCTGCTTTTTGAAAATGGGAATGACGCTTCCGCTCGATCCCAATACGTTGCCGAAACGCACCATTACATATTGCGTGCCGCCATTCTGCAGGGTCTGCAGCAGCAGTTCGGCCACGCGTTTGGTCGCGCCCATGACATTGGTGGGCCGGACAGCTTTGTCGGAAGAGATCAAGACAAAATCGTCTACGCCATGGACCGCCGCGGCAGTGGCCAGATTATAGGTACCGAAGACGTTGTTCTCGATGGCTTCAAAGACATGCTCTTCCATAAGCGGAACATGCTTGTAGGCCGCGGCATGGAAGACGATGGAGGGCTCGTACTGGGTGAAGACGTCGTCTAACCTCGCCCGATTTTGAACGCTGCCAATCTCCGCATAAAAGGGAACTCCAAGAAAGGACTGGCGCATCTCTCGATCGATTTCAAAAAGAGGCGACTCCGCAATTTCGAATCCGACAATTGCGGCCGGTTGAAACCTGGCGATTTGCCGGCACAGTTCGGAACCGATGGACCCGGCAGCTCCGGTGACCAGGATAATCTTGCCTTGCAGCGAGCTGCGTATTGCACTTTCCTGCAGACGGACCGGCGTGCGGCCGAGGAGATCTTCGACGGCGACGTCGCGAATCTGACCGGCGAGCCCCTGGCCTTCAATGGTGTCTCCAAGTCCAGGGATGGTCTTACACTCCACGCCGACGGCATGGCACAACCCGAGTATGCGTGTCATTTGCGGGCCGGTAGCCGAGGGGATGGCGATCAGAATCAGCTCGATCTCATGCTTTTCGACGAATTCCCTCAAATCATTTCCGCCGCCATACACAGGGATGCCGGCGATGGCCATTCCTTTTTTGTGGATATCGTCATCCAGGAAACCGCAGACGCGATACGCGAGGCGAGGGTTGTTTCGAATCTCCCGCAGAAGAATTATGCCCGCGTCCCCGGCTCCATAAATGAAGCTTCTCTTTTCTGGAGCGGACGACGGGCTAGTCTGCATATATTCGAATGCCATGCGCACAACAACGCGGAGGCCGCAGGTACTGAGAACGGCGAGAATCAGGTCGCTAACGTAAATGGAACGCGGGAACCCAGTTGGCGCGATGGCGAGAATCAACCCGCAACTAACCAGGGAACCAACCAAATTGGCAATCAGAATGCGATAGACGTCGGCAAGCGATACGTAGCGCAGGCCGCGGCGATTCAACTTCGCGAACTGGAAAGCAACGCTCTTGACACTGACCCAGATCAATAATGCATAAATCAACTGGCGCACCGCGGCGGGGGGCAGATGGAAATCGAATCGCAGCATGAATGCGGCGATTCCCGCAAGGCCAAACATCAAAGCCTGCGCGGCCAATAGAAGCGTCCAACGCATTGCATTACTTCGGATCGCTGATTTGATTCTCTTTCGCATGGTTTGTCTTCTTGTGTTTGTACAAGGCGGCAGCCAGGTTGCAGGATGAAGATGCGTTCGCCGGATCAGACAAAGAATGTGTTTGAATTATTGGTCGACTCTCGGAACTGTAATTCGCGCGGCGAGCTGATCAACCTTCCGATCGAGGCTCTTCAAGAGTTCTCGAGATTCCTCTATGCAGTGGCCGAGCACGTCGTTTTGGGTAGCTCCGTTCAGAACAACCCGCATCGCATCGCGGGTCAAGTCTGATACGCTGCGGGCGCCGGTGATGGTGCAGAGCCGCTTAAGACCCAGGTATTCCTGTTCCGACAGGCGAATACTGATGGTGCGCGAGCGGCGGTTCTGAATTGGCATGTGATTATTCCTGCGCCGGATGCCTAAATCCGGCATTGATCACACGAGGCCCGTGTAAGAAGGGGCAAAATGCCAGAGCGTAGCCTGTTGTCTGTGGAATGGAAAGATGATAGGAAGTGTGCATCCTGGGTAGGCTTCGCCCCCGTCTGTCCCTTGTGCATGAAACAAGACAGATGACGCAGCGATTCGCGCTCGATCCGGCTTCGCGGATCGGCAACCAAGTGAGCACGGAGGATCAATCAGATTTCGTACTCATTCTGCTGATTTGTTTTTGATACTGGTATCAACATAGCAAAGGTCTGGCCCTCGATGCAAGGGGGAATGCGAGACAGATGCAAGACAAAAAAATCAATGTACGGGGAGGAGTTAGTTGGGATGTGTCCGGGTTAGTTGCAAGGACAACCAACTGCTTAGCACTTACTTAGTGGACCTTAGTTGGATCGGCCATGTCCAGAATTGGCAATACGCATGTATTACAAATAAGAGAATTTAACATCCTGCGTGAGTTGCCTGATCCATGATTTCGATATCATGAATCCGCGTCTCCAGCGAAAAGCATTGGTCAACGCCCGACAACTCCAGCACGACCCTGCAACTTTGCCGGATCTGCGCAACCTTGCCTTCCACGCCGGCAAAGATGCCGCTTTTCATCCGCACGTGCATTCCTTTGGAGATAGCCGGATGCGGCTGAAGCCGGTATCCGTTGGCCAACGCGGCCTGGATCCGCTCAATTTCCACGCAAGGGATCAGGCCTGCAGAGCCCTTGCCTAATAAATGAAGGACTCCGGGAGTGCTCAATACTCTGAGTCGTTCCCCTGCATCGAAGCGTATGAAAACATATCCAGGAAAGAGGGGACGCTCCAGGGTGACAGTGCGGTCAGTCCACTTTGATTGCTCGGAATATGTGGGGAGATAGTGCTCGAGTGAGCGCGAGGAAAGGTGTAACGTAACCCGCTTTTCGTGATTGGTGAGTACTTGTACGGCGTGCCAGGAAGTATCCATGTCGTGCATCCACACCCAACTCGTTCCGCCAGTCCGCAAACTCGTCGAGCGGGACGGGCGACGAGTTCCGGCTGTTATCGCAGATCATTCCGGGGTGAGCGAACATCCCTCAAACGGAACTACAGGGTGAATCTCGATGCGCGAATTCATGATGCCGTTCGCAGTCACTCTTGGCAGAGGGAATGCGCCCGCCGGAGTTCTCGCAAGCATCGCCAGATGGTCGGCTCTATTTGAATCCGGGACAGCTATCCTATCTCGAGATTCTTGGCTGATCCTGTGGTGATGTTGGAGCTAGTATCCTTCCGTCAGGCATCCTTTGGAGGTGATTCCTGTCACATTGAGGTGTTCTCTCCTGGAATGGAGACGGCGCAAGGAGACTCATCGGGGGCAGGCAAGCTGTAACCCGCTGATCTTTACGGGGAATTATGGTGCGCCGGCAGGGGTCGAAGCCCCTGACCGCAAGGGGCCTATTTCAATTCCCTGGTGATCGCGTCCGCCGCGTTGCCGGCCACGACCCAGCTTGCCGACCCGGCAACGACAGCTTCATCCTCGAACCAGAGGAATCCGAAGTCGTCGATGCACTCTGGAAAATCCGGCTTGATGACGATGTATCCCGGAATCACGGCGCCCGGAATGTAGGCGTTGTCGGCGCGGTTGTTGCTATAGGTCTTCGTCTTCGAGACCGTACCGACGCCCGCTACATACGAAGTGCTGGATACCGGGTGCGTGCCGAGAATGTAATTGACGGCGCGAAGTGTGTATTCGGGGCTCACAAGATCGGGAAATGCCTTGTGCAGGAAGTACATCCGGATGGCCATGTCCACCACTGCGCCCGATCCGCCCCAGGTGCCCAGGCTCGGGGGTACGCCGAACGGGGTGGCGTCCAACTGCTTGTCGAGACCCGTCATGTATGTCTTCACCGCTTCCCGCATTTGATCCTTCTCACCCGCGTCCAGATAAGGCAGTGCCCGGACTGCCGTCCAACCACGGAAACCCATTTGTTGCGCGGTGATCATCTGAGGGAACAACTCCTTCAGGCGGGATTTGTAAGGCTCGGCACCATTCGTGGCGATGGTCAATTCCAGAGCCGCAGCCCAGTCCAGTCCGACGCCGAACCCACCGCGGCCGGAGCCGGCCGGAGCCGTGGTTTGTGTGCTGGTCGTGCTGGAACTTGTCGGAGCGCCCGAGGGGCCCCGTCCGTTACGACCACCTTGACCGCCAGGCGTTACCCCCTGAGACGCGGCCAGCACGCCGCCTCCGGGAGCACCCGCCGGAGCCGCTCCGCCCAGGCCGCCGCCCGCCGGGTTCGGCGTTGGGTGAGCCTTCTCGTCGCTCCATGCTTTGATCGCGGTCGCAAGGCAGTCTTTCGCTAACGCGTCGTCCCAGCCTTTCAGCACATCGGCAGCCGCAGCCAGCGCGGCGATGGCGTTCCACTGGAAAAACGGGTTCGTGGTGGTGAAAATCCAGCGATCGTCGGGCTTGCCGGAGTAGTTGCCCTTCACTTCGTTTGGACCGAGCTTCGGGATCATAGATGCGGCCGTCGGTTTTCGACGCTCCGTCGCCCAAATGCGTGTACTGGCGCAGATCCGGCTCGTGAGTGCCGCGGATCGCGTGGCCGATATTGTGATACTGCGCCAGGATGAGCAGTGCGCCGTGCTTGACTTGCTCGACCGTGTCCGGCACGCCATCGGGACGGTGCATCTCAACTTCACGCGCGACTTCATCCACCGTAAGCTCGTCGTACTTGAGATGAAATTCGCGATACGCCAAGGCCAGACTTTGAATCACGCTCAGTTGCGCAGGCTCCTCGAGGTCGAAGTCGCCGGCATCATACCAGCCGCCCACGTTCATCCCGGGGATGTGGTCGCCGCCTTTGTACCTCCCGTCGGTTGCGGCCGCCTGGTTCCAGCCGTCGAATTGCTCCCCAACCACGGGCGCCAGACGGCCATCGTCCAGGTGCGAAGCGGCGTGCCACACGCGGTAGGCTTCGCGAACGGAAACGTGGTCCATCTGCACCGCAAGGTGATGGTCCAGGCTGTCCTGCCAGATGTTGGCGTAAGCGTCGTTGGAGATGGGGAAGGGCGCGGTGCGCTGGTCCGCGTACTCGATGACATAAAGGCCGGGGTCCTTGACCGGGGTGAAGTCGAATTTCGAATAGACGTAGCGCAGCCACGGCGTTGAAGGCGTGATCGGGCCTTCGAACGCCTGCTTGTAGGATCCGTCCTCCATCAGGCGCAGCACTTTGGCCGTGTTGGGGCCGTTGTACTTCGGATCGAGTTCGAGCACCGCCACCTTGGAGAAGCCCGGCGCATACCCGACCTGGCTGTGCGCGATCATGGGCGGCCGCGTCCAGTTCGGAATCACGTCCGGCCGAATGTGCCACACGATGGCGCCGGTCGTCATGCCCGGAGGGATCAGCGAACGCAACACGTACCAGCCGTTCTGCGCGCGGTTGCGTCCATCGAACAACATGAGATCGGCCGTATCCGACTTGACGTTGACCCGGGCCAGTGCGTCGTCAACCCCCAAGGTAATGCTCCTGCCTTGGGCGAACGGCAGCGGCTCAGTGTATCCCTTGGCCTTCTCCCAATCCTCCAGGTAATATGCCTTCTTCGGTTCATCCGCCAGCGGCATCACCTTGATCATGGGATCGTCAGGAGTTCGCGGAAAGATGCCGGCTTTGGTTCCGTCCACCAGGTAAGCCTTGCCCATGTAGATCGAAGGCAGGAACTCCAGGTTGAAGCCCGCTCGCCCGGCCAGTTTCTGCGGTAACGGCTTGTCGAGATTGATACTGACCTTCACGCCGCCCGGTTCCGCTTCGACTTCCAGGGTGTAGCTAAGATCGAAGGTCGGGAAAGCGAGGTCGGCGGTGAGCCGATTGTTCGCCTTGTCGGCGTGGCGCCCTTTGAGGGTCGCCACGAGATCCCACTGCTCGGGCGTGGGCATCAGGCGCACGTCGCCGTTGGTGGCAATGCGCTGGCCGTGAAAAATCATCTCCATGGCCGTGTTCTTCTGGTCTACGAAAACGGGATGATACGTGCTGTCGTAGAGAAATACGCTGAAACCTTGAGTATCGAGGTAATTCTTGTCGGTAACCGTCATGGCAAAATCGGCGCCGAACAGGATTGGGCTCGAAGTCAGGGCCAAGAAGAAACACACTCTGATTCGGGTGAGCATAGATTGGGATCAAACGGCTCCTTTGCCCCAACCTAACATGCCACGCACACCGTCCGGTGAGCTTTGCCTACCCCTCGCTTCGCCGGGGCATAGACAAAATGCTTTCGGTCGCCGCCAAGCTCGACTCTCGCGTGACCTCACCACGGAACCCCTGAAGCGCATTTGTTATCTGCCGTCCCGGCTCAGTTCAGTCTCTCGATTGGCGGATGTTGAAGATGACCACCATCCGCAGAGCGTCCCCAGTCCCGCGCTCACCATCAGCACCCCCAGATGCCAAACCAGCACGTGCGCCGCCTGAAAGTTCGAACAGTGCAGCTCCAGCATGGCCACTCCCGCCAGTCCCGCCAGCGTGCCCGCCGCCAGTCCCGCCGAAGCCGCATCCACCGCGAAACACCGCCGCAGCACCAGCCAACTCAGCGCCCCGGCAAGAATCGCATGCAACACACCGATGGCGAGACACACCAGCCCGGCATGCACAAAGTGCGTGGTCCGGTAGTCGCGGAAGCACAGCGCCAGCACCGCCGCAAGTCCCAAACTGGTCCCCAACAATAGAACCACTGAGGAGAACCGTCGCCGGCTTCCCGGGATCATGGCGCTCACCAACTCGCTGGCCGCCGCAAGGCCCAGGATCCCCAGTGCCGAAAACACGGTGCTTTCCTCCAGCACACTCATCTTCGCGATTCCCAAGAAACCCATAGCGGCTGCTCCCGCCAGCGCCACCAGCGTGGCGATCAGGGCTACTCCCCCAGCCAGCATCCATCGCGGAGGCAGCGGGCGCACCGGCCGCATCGATCCCGCGATCGATGCGGCGATGCGCCCCAGCACCTGCTCCTCCGGACCCTGGGGGACCTTGGCGCCGTTCAACAGGTCATCGATTTCGCGGTCGTTCAATGGGGCGCCTCCGTCTTTCTCTTAGTGAATCCGAATGCCTCTCGCAATTTCTTGTACGCCCGGTGGGCCTTTTGCTTCACCGCCCCCACCGTGGATGACGTTGCCCTGGCTACTTCGTCCAGCGAGAGCCCCTCCACCTTCAGCATTTCCACTACCTCGCGCTCGCCCGACGAAAGCGGCGCCAGCAGCGCCTCCAGTTCATCGCTCCGCCCGGCGGCCGCGGTCCCCGTTATTTCTTCCAGCTCGCGTTCGCGGCTGGTGGTTCTCATCGCCTTCCTGTAGTGATCCACCCGCACATGCCGCGCAATGGCGTAGAACCACGCGATCGCCGGCTCGCCCGAGCGATAGGTGTGCCTTACCTTGTGAATGCGTAGCCACGTCTCCTGCAGCAGGTCATCGGCCTCCAGGCGGCTAACCTCCTGCGCAGAGAAGAATCGGTAGAGCCTTGGACTGATGGTACGGATCAACGCCGTAGCCGCAGCCAGATCGCCCTCCTGATAGAGGGCCATCAGCATTTCGAGATTCTCGGGTGCGTCGATCGGCGGCATCTCTGCAATCTCTATCAGTGCCGGCGATGTTGCTGCAAGGCGTAACCGCATTCAAGCGTGCCTGTAATATGCTTCGCTGGCCAATCAAGAAAAGTTACGGCGTCGCCCTGGCCGACATTGCGCAACTATTTTTTGTTCCCCTGCGTGACTTTTGATGCGTCCCGGACGAATTCCCCTTCAGCAAACGCGTTCCGGCTCCCCAGCGGGCAGCCGGCCAGCAAGACGAAGCGAATCCCCAATTGCACCGTGCCCTATTGCACATGAAGGAGAACGTAATGGTTTTCGAAACCCCAGGGAAGTCTTCCCCTTTGCGTATAAGCATCATTGCCGCAATGCTGTCCGCCGCCGGCATGGCCATGGCTGCCGGCCAGGAACGCAGCACCCTCATCCTCACCAGCACCAACGATTCCGCCCACAATGCCGTGGTCGCGTTCAAACTCGACACTCGCGGAACTCCATCACTTATTGCAACGCAAAGTGTGCCTACCGGCGCCAAGGGAGGCGCCTCGGGCAACGCCGGAATCCTGCAATTTCAGGGCAATCTGGGAGCGGTAGCTAACTTCGGCTCAAACTCCGTGACCCAGCTTTGGCGCCGCGGCGACTTCATCGGCGCGGGAAGGTCGATTGCACTGGCCTCAGACTGCGCCGGCCCCGACTCGGTCGCACTGACTCATGACGAACTCTACGTCGTCAGCACGGATTGTGCGGAAAGCCATTCCTGGCCCTCGGGCCATCTTGACGGCAGCGTGGTTACGCTCTCCGATAACTCCGCAGCGCAGATTGTCGCGGGCAGAACCTGGGCGGCCGTGACCATGAAATCCGGCTCCGTTCTGCAATTAGGCCTCGCCGGCCACGACGGCGCACTCAATGGATCGAACAACACCATCACGCTTCCCGACGAGGCGAACAACACCCCGCTCGGCGCCGCGTTCTGGGGCGACGTTCTCGGCTTCACCCCGGCGCACAGCCCTGACAGCTTCGCTATTGTCGATTCGGACCGGAACGTATTCCCCGTCCTCGGTCCGGCCCCAGCATTTCCCACCAACGCCCCCTGCTGGGTGGCCAAGGGACCCAACAGCATCTGGTATACGGCCAATTCGCCCGGCTCGGCCATTTCGATCTTTTTCAGCGACGACCAAGGCGGCGCATTTTATAAGTCGGTCCCGCTGCCCGGCAGTCCCACCGACATCACCGTGTCGCCCGATCAGAATTGGCTGGCCGTGATCTACAACGCGAATGGAGCGGCGCATGTTGCCGTCTTCTCGATCGACAACCACGGTGACCTGACCATGGCCGCTACTTCGCCGGCCATAGGTGCCGCGCAGTTCAGCGGCGTTGCCATCAGCCAGTGAGACCCAGTCCGGCGCGGCGAGCAACCACTCGCTGTGCCGGCGGTTTCGCGTCAAGGTATTTCCCCGGCATCACGCCTGCGAACCAGAACTTACGGCGAGGATGCACACTTCGTTAGCAAATTCGCGAATGCACAAAGAATACAGAATCGGTCAGTCTGCTTTACTAAGATCAATCGTGATTTGATGTCCGTCGTACATGACTGAGCGGTCGGCGTGCGATTCCATATCGACTCCTACCCCATGTTCCGGCTTGACCAGAACCAACCGGAGCGTTCGCTCTACCCGCATTCCCGGAAACGTTCCCGACCGATCGCCGACCGACAACACTTTTCGCGCGTTATCCCATTGAAGACGAATCGTCGAACTCGCGCCATGTTCGTACGAGTAACCGTCTCCGCTATCTTCGTACAACAGAAAGTCGGCATCTTTTCCGGCGTAGATACGAATCTCCAAAGGCTCTTCCGGTGCGGACGCGGATTGCACGATCGGCCCCAGGGGCACAATGCTTCCTGCCTTCACCAAAATTGGAATCCGATCCAAAGGGGCATCAGCCGTAATCACCTGGCCGCCGCGGTGTGTTTGGCCTGTCCAGAAATCTATCCAGTTGTCATCGGACGGCAAGACGACGCTTCGAGTAGTTGCAGAGCGTTCGGTGACGGGATTTACCAGAATGGAATCACCAAACAAGAATTGATCGGCTACGTCTCTCAAGGAACGGTCATTTGGGTAGACGAATGGCAGGGCTTTCATCAGGACCTCGCCACGGCTTGTGACGCCCCAGGCTGCGGAGTAAATGTAGGGGAGAAGACGATAACGGAGTTCATCGTATCGCGTCAGGATCTTTTCTACTTCGGGGCCGTACTTCCACATCTCGGTTTCGGAGCGATATCCGTGAATTCGAAATATCGGGCAGAACGCGCCGAACTGGAACCATCGGATGAGCAACTCGTGGTAATCCGACGAAGTGTACTGGTCAACCGGCCGGAAAAAACCACCGATGTCCGTAGTCCAATAGGGAAAGCCCGACATGCCGAAACTGAGGCCTGCGGGAATCTGCCGGCGCAATGTTTCCCAATTGGCAGAGATGTCGCCCGACCATGAGATGGAACCATTGCGCTGCTGCCCGGTGAATGCCGAGCGTGACAGAATTACTACGCGCTTGTCGGGGGCCGCAGCTCTTTGTCCATCGTAGACGGCAGAAGTTTCGAACAAAGGGAATGCGTTGCGCAACGTCTTGCCCGGGCCAAGAAAGGTCGCGTCGTTTTTGAGCGGGTCACCTTCGGGCTCCGAAGCGTCCAGCCACCATCCGTCCAGTCCAAGTGAGAACATATTGCGGTCGATATCCGCCCAGAATGCCTTTTGCGCCGTCGGATTGAAGAGATCTACCCAGCTATCAGACTCCTTGGCTTCGCCGGGTTCGGCTGTGCTTGCCGGGCCCGTGAGAAGCAGATGGGCCTTTTCCATCTCTTGTTTGACCGCGGTCTCCGCGCCGAATTTCGCCCATACCGAGATGACCAAATGGAAATCCTCGCGATGCAGAGCCGACATCATCTGCGCGGGATCGGGATACTCGCGCTCATCGAATCGCATGGCGTTCCAGCCATATTTGCCCCAATACTGCCAATCTTGAACGAGCACGTCCACGGGAATCCGCCGTTGCCGGAACGCGGAAGCCGTCTCAAGAATTTGCTGCTGGCTTGAATAGCGCTCACGGCACTGCCAAAAGCCGTATGCCCAGCGAGGCAGCAGCGGAGCGGGGCCACTGAATTCCCTATAGGCAGCGACGACCTGGCTCGGTTCGGGTCCGTAGAGGAAGTAATAGTCGATGCCCTGACCGGTGTCAGAACGAAAGGCCATGGCGTCGGAGGGAGCGCGCACAGCGAGGCGCGTGTTGCCTCCCGTCTCCGCGACGACCCGATACGTTGTGTTTGCCGACAGATGAATCCTGGCACCGACCGATTCCGGAACCCACATGTTCCTGATATCGATAATCTGTTGGCCATTGACCGACAACCGGAGTTTGCCGCGTAAGTTCCCGCTCAGCAGAAATCCGTATTCTCCGTCCGGCCCGGTGCGAAAAGTTCCCTCGCCCGCGTCATCCAGGTCAATCGCCTTCTCTGTCGGGTTGAAATCCGTCAGAGCCGCGCTATTCCAAAGCAGGCCGTATCCCTTCGTCGAAACCAGGAAAGGGATCGCGATATTGGTATTTGCCTGCAGAAGGCGTATGGGGATACCGCGCAGATCGAAGAAACCTTCCTGATGTTGTCCGAGGCCGTAAAGAGCTTCTCCGGGTGACAACTGAAATTGTTGTTGAACTGCGTGGCCGGAGTCCGCTTCGCCAGTCAACGCGGGAGTTTGCCAGTTCCGCGGATCCTCGCTGAGGAGGTTCTCTCCTTTGAGGGTTAAGAAGTGAATGGCCCCGGTCGATCGATCGATATCGATTCTGAGCTTCCGCGTGGTCAGGTGAAATTGCGTGTCGTCAGTAGAAGAGGTAAGCGAACCCTCATTGCACGGGCGTATAACTGCCGGCACGAGGCTCTTATCGGGAAGCCTGGAGGCGCCCGCGAGAACGTGGATCACGCTGTCGGAGCAGACGTCGATCTGAACCAGACCGGAGGCAGAGTGCACAATCACACCATGGCCCGCCGGGTCGATGCCTGGAGCGCCGGCGAAAGTGATTGCCGGGCAAAAGACAACGACGACGACGCAAACCGTGCATTGCAAAAAATTTCTCGTCCAAAACGAAAACATGGATAAAGGCCCCTCGTCAGTGGCCAAAGCCTTAATCGACCTGGCTGCTTGCTCATGGTGCTTATCTTTGCGCAGGAGGTTTTTGGCCGCGATTCAATCCGATGGAATCGCCGCAGTCGATCGCTATTGTCGGCTCGTGTCCGTGGGAATCTGCTCCAACGCGATACGGGCGCGGTCGTCCCATTGATGTCTGAGCCGTTTTGAGTCCTGGAAGGCTTCCTCAGCAGCGTCCTTGTCGCCAGACTTCTGGTAGAGCCGGCCGAGCTGATAGTGAACGCTCCCATCCTCATCGGCTGACAGGCCCGACTTATATTCCGAGATTGCGGCTGGAATGCGGTTCGTCTCGGCATAAACCTGTCCAAGGAGAACATGCACACGAGGCACCAATTCCGGTTTCAGGTGCTCGCACTTGACCAGGTAAGGCTCAGCTTCCGCAAACTGGTTGCGCTGCACCAGAATCTCTGCCGCGAGCAGATTCGGCTCAGGATCGTTCGGGGCTTCGGCCAGAATTGTATGATTCATCGCGATTGCTTCGTCCAGCTTCAACTCCGAGAGCAGCACTATCGCCAGGCTAAGGCGGGCGCTTCGGCTTTTGGGGTCGAGCAACAAAGCTTTTCTGTACTCTCCTTCCGCATCGCTCCAGCGCCGCTCTTGCCGGAAGACGTCTCCAAGCAATACATGCATGCGGGGAGAATTTGCATCGATTTCACCCGCGCGAGCCAGCGCGGCGATCGCGAGTTTTTGATCGGCCTTCGTTTCCCAATACAATGCCGGAAGGCGGGTGGCCGGATTGGCCTTCAGACGACGGGCCGCAATGGATGTGGCTTGAAAATCGCCCGCAAAAAACGAGCAGGACGCGAGCAAGTGCAGTGCAGGGCCGGCGAGAGCCTGCAGTCCAGGCTTTAGTGTTTCGCTGCATTTTGCGTAATCGTCGTTGTCGGCGAGCCGTTGGGCAAGTGCCGGCGCGGAGGCCAGTCTTCCCTGGGCCGTCTCAGAGCGGTCGAGGCTGGTAGCGATAGGCATTTCTTCAGAGAGCAGCGCTTTCTCAATCGTCGCAGCGAGGCCTGTGTTGAAGGCCGCATCGGCGGAACGCGAGCGGGCAAGACCGGTAAGTGCCCTTACCTGATCGGAAGAGGCAGCGCCACGGCAAAGCCCGAGATTCGACGGAAGGTAATCCGGATTGGACGACTGCAGGGAGGCCAGTTTTGCCAACGCAATTTCGGGATGCCCGCCGGCGAGTGCCGCGACCGCGAGACCGAGAGGCACCAGCGCGCAATGAGAGCCGGTCTGCATTTCGAGGTGAAACTGTTCGCGCGCTTCGGCCACGCGATTTTCACGCAACAGGGCGATGCCGAACTCGGCGTGCGTGCAAGGAGCGGGCGGGTCTGCGGCCAGCGCGGACTTGAAGGCCTCCTCAGCTTGCACGAGCTTGCCTTCCTCGGCATAGGTTTCTCCGGCCCGCAGGTTGAAGTAGGCCGAATGGCTGTACTCCGATGCCATGAGTCGTGCATCGGTCTCGACCTGCTGCAAATATGCGGTTCCGAGACTGAGCCATGCGTCTCCGTCCTTGGGAACCAACCGGATCGCGCGCAGATAGGTTTGCGCGGCGTCGTCGGCGCGGCCCATCGAGGCATAAGCCCTGGCGAGATGCAGCGGTGCCTGGGGGTCCCGCGAGTTCAGCTTTTCGGCATTTTCAAGAAATGGAATGGCAGCCTGGGGGTTCTGCGCTCCGAGGTAGGAGATACCCAGGAAAAACTGAGGAACGAACAGAGAAGAGTTGAGCCGTACAGCCTCCTTGAAACTGCGATCTGCTGAAGCGGAATCTCCGGACTCGTAATACATCAGCCCGAGATTTGCCCAAAGTTCCGCGGCTGTTGGGTCGAGCGCAGTGGCCTTGCGGTACGACTCCGCTGCCGCGGTGAAGTCATTTCTGCCCTGGGCTTCACGAGCTGCTGCCAGAAGAGTCTGAATGGTTTCCCTGGGCTCTTGCGCCAAGGCGATTCCGCTCGCGATCGGAATCGCAAACGGAATCGCAACGCAGAAAGCAAGTATGGTCCTGTGCATATGTCTACCGCGTGAGCTTTAGCGACAACTGAACTTGTCTCGCTCCCTGGGTGTTGGAGATCTCCCCCATAGTGCCATCGCCAATGTTAGGATCGGGCGCATCGAAGTTGGTGTGGTTGAAAGCATTGAACATCTGTGCTGTGAACTGCAGGCGGAATTTCTCCGTGAGGTTGAACCACTTCTGTATGCCCAGATCCTCGTCCACGTATCCCGGGGCCCGCAGATTGGAGAAGTAACGGGGAGCGTTTCCAAACGTATATGCGGGGGCCTGCGTAAAAGCCGCGGGATTGAACCAGCAGTATTTCGATCCCACAGGGATGGGGTTGACGGTGCCCGCGCCGCACGTACCGCTCTTGAAATTGACCCCAGGCACGATGTTAGCGTGCTGATTGCCGCCCCAAAGGCTCGCGGCGTTGGCGTTGGTATTTCCGATCCCCAGCGGGAATCCGCCCTGGATGTGGGTAATTCCGGAGACCTGCCATCCTCCCGCAACGGCATCTTCTATGCCGTTCATGCCGCCGCCGAACTTCTTGCCCCGCCCAACCGGCAATTCATACACATAGTTGAGAACCAGCGACTGCGGGATGTCGGTCGAATCGACTCCCTTCTCCGCACCCAGGTCGTAGTAGTTGCGGATGGTTCCAATACCGCCGAAACCACTGTTGATGGATCCCCATTCTTCGGGACCACCAGTATCGTCAAGGAATTTCGCGTAGGTGTAGGAGGCCATGAAGATGAGGCCCTGGGTGACGCGGTGGGTGAATGTTGCCTGCAACGAGTTGTAGTTGGAGAAGCCCACCGGTTCTTGTGAGGCAGCGGTGCTTCCACAGAATTCCGGATACGGCAGCAGCAATTGCGCCTGCGGGACGGTCGGCGAATTCAGTCCGCAGGAACTGGTAGGGAGGTTGAGGGCGTTCAGGGCGCCGGCCAGCGGATTGGCGACCGGGTTGCTCAATGCAGTGCCCATGGAGAGATACTGCGGATTCAGCTCTCCATAATTCATGCTGCCAAGGATAATGCGGGTTCCGCGATTCCCAACGTAGTTGACATCCAGCAGGTTGTTCGAAGTGAGGGCGTATTGGAATCCAAACATGAACTGCTTGATTCGTGAATCGGGACGATACGGATTCACTCCGCCGCCGCCCTGGCCGACATTCGTAAGGCCTCCTAGCTTGTTTCCCGTAACCGGCAGAATGCCCGCTGAGAAGGCCTGGGCCAGCGGTTGGGTGACCGTAACCCCGTCGACGGAAGAAGTCCACTTCGTGGACTGAGAAAATCCCGGGCTCGGTCCGCCGCCGAAGAAGTTTCTGGAGTAATAGAGACCCCATCCGCCGCGCAAGACCAGCTTGGGAATTACGGAGTACGCGAATCCAATGCGCGGCGCCACGTCGTCCCAATTCGAGTCATATAGACCGCGGTTGCCAGGAGTGTTGTAGACGATTGCCCCATAGACCGGGACACCAGCGGCGGTGCTGATCGGATTGAGAGCATGGAAGTCGAAATATGCCTGGTCGTTTGCCCTCGCGGTGATCGGAGTCTGCACCTCATAACGGAGGCCGAGGTTCAGCGTGAACTTATGATTCACTTTCCAATCATCCTGAACATAACCTCCATGCAGGTAGTACTGTGATGCCGGAAACGCGTTAAACCCGGTTGATCCGGCATTGCCTGCACCGCCCACGCCCGCGCCGGCCATGAAGGAAGCGAAAGCATCGCCGGTGCCGGAGGTCGCGGCAGTGGGGTCGGGACCTTGCGTCATGGCGTTGGAGAAGTTGAATTGCGTGGGCGCGATCCGGCCGCCGAATATCTGGACTACGACGCCCATATACCCGAACGAGAGCGAGTGTGCCCCGTGTGTCTTGTTCAGGTCGATGGAAGCGGTGCCCACATCGTTCGGGAAATGCGCTTGGCCGAAGCCGGTGGTTGCTCCCAAAGGAGCATAGTTGCTGCCCACGAACCCGACCTGCGGAAACTGCGGAGAATAGGTGTCGATGATGCCAGGCAAGCCGAGGGTGGAAGACTTGAACCCGAAGCTCTGGGTGTTGTTTCCCTCAACCCAGCGATTGTATTCAACGTTGGCGTTCATGACGAAGGTGGGCGAAAAGATGTGAGAACCGCCCAGAGCGATGCTGTAACGGTTGTCGGGGTTGAAGACCTCGGGCCCACCGACATCGTTGGCGCCGTAATAGGCGGGAGTGCCGGACTTGGTCTCGAACTTCTGCGACCAGCGCCCGTAGATTCGATTATTGGCGTTGAAGTTGTGGTCGATTCGAATTCCGTACTCGTTGGAAGAGGTCGCTTGCGACGCCGTGGTATTGAAGTTGAAACCGCCACCCGGATTGGCCGGCGCGGGCCAGTATTTTCCAGCGACAAATTTCTGGGCTAGAGGATCAATCGCGGTGACCATGTTTCCAGGGTAAGGGTCGCGGATGGTAACCATTTTGCCCGCATTGGGTCCGCTGGTAGCTATCACCTGCCTGGTGGTGTAGGGATTGTAGATGGCGCCGGCATAGATGGGGCGGCCCAACGCATCCTGCCCGAGCACGGTAGTCGTGAGAGCCGCGGAAAAGTCGCCCGACTCCTGGGAGGAAGTGGGCACATTTCCACTAAAGGAGCCGGCATTATTGAGCCGCAAACCCTCATAGTTCACAAAAAAGAACGTTTTGTCGCGCTGCCGGTACATGCCCGGGATATACAGCGGACCGCCGCCGGCGGCTCCAAACTGATTGCGATGGTCTGGAGTCTTTTTGACGCCATCCAGATTATGGAAGTAGGTGTTGGCGTCCAAGGCCTGGTTGCGAAGGAATTCGTCCAAGACGAAGTGGATGTCCCTGGTGCCGGTTTTTGTAATCATGTTGACGACATTGCCGGTGCTCCACCCGTATTCGGCAGAAAATGAATTCGTGGTTACTTTGAATTCCTGAGTGTCGTCCACCGAAGGCACATAAACAACTCCGCCCCATCCGCCGGCCACGTTCCAGCCGCCATCCAGAAGAAAGGCGGTGGTTCCGAAGAAGCCGCCGCCAAAGCTCAGAAAGCTGAGGTCCTGGTCGGCTGTATCCTCTCCGCCGCCCGCCGCCAATAGCTGTTGCTGGGTCTGGTTGTTCACCGAGGAATTCAACATCACCAGGCCGACCACATTTCTCAGGTTGAGAGGAAGTTCCTCGACTTGCTTGGAAGCGATCTCGGTGCTGACGTTGGCGTCCTCGGTTTGCAGCAGCGTCGCCGATTCGCTCACCATCACCTGTTCCGAAGCGCCGATGGTTAACCGGACGTTCGCGGTAAGGGAGTCCCCAACATTGAGGACGATCCCGGTTTGCCGGGAAGTCTTGAATCCGGGAGCGCCTGCCTCCAGCGTGTAGGCGCCGGCGGGCAGCAGGGAGAATGAAAACTCTCCAGTTCCCCCGGCGGTGAAGACGCGGGTAATTCCTTTTTCAGAATCGGTGAGTTTTACGCTTGCGTTCGGAACCCTGGCGCCGGACGGATCAGAAACTGTGCCGGATAAAGCCGCGGTGGAACTCAACGTCTGCGCCTGGAGTGCCGGGAGGAAGGTCAGTCCGAGGGGTATGGTGGCCGTCAAGACTGCCATGTGTACGAGACGTAATCTGGTCATGCTGCCTCCTGAGCTTTTCGACGGGTCGCAATTTCGATCTGCCCCGGTTCCTTGTTTGGGAGGGGATTCGGAGACGTTGAGCAGGCTCGTGCGTCGGCTGATTCTTCTTCGCACACCTGGCGGGCAAGCCTGGATTGCAGGCCCAAGAAAACGATTCCTGTACGCCGGATCGCAAGGTACTGTACGGTGCCGTTCGAGAGCAATTGACGCCATTGGTTGGGCTTGTCGGGACGTATGCGGGGGGAGTACAGTACTGTGCGACTCTTAACTTGCTTTGTGGGGGTGGCCGATGGCGAACACCGCGGAGAGCGTTGATCATCAGGACCGGACTGCCGGCGCTCAAGACGTGGTCGCTACGCAGGTTCAGAAGATGCTTTCTGAAATCCTCAAGAGCACACCCTTTCGGACCAGCCGGCAGTCGCAACAACTCCTGCGTTACATCGTCGACCAGACTCTGGCGGGGCATGTCGAACACCTGAAAGAGCGCATCATCGGTGCGGAGGTATTTGGCCGGCCCGCCGACTACGACACAAATGACGATCCCATCGTGCGGGCTCGGGCCGCTGAGGTTAGAAAACGGCTCGCGCAATATTACGTCGGCGAGGGCAGCCTCAGCACGATTCGTATCGAAATCAGTCCGGGATCGTACCATGCCTCCTTTTCCGATTCCTCCAGGCCCCAAGCGAAGGAGTCACGAATTCCCGTTCTGGAAGCAATTCCCCGCCAGGCACCCGACCTTGTACCCCCACCTGGAGCCCCGCGAGAAGTCGCACATTCGAATAGGGTCGGTGCAGTTGACCTGAATTTTAAGTCACTGCGATTTGTGGGAATAGCCGCCCTGGTGATCCTCCTGGGAGTGGTGACCTACACTTTTCGACCGAGGAGTCCTGTCGAGCAATTCTGGTCTCTTCTGCTTGAGACATCCAAACCCGTTCTGATTTATACGGGCGCGAACCCTGTCTACATGCCGAGCCCTGACCTGATTGAGCGATATAAGGCCACGCACCACCTCAGCGACCTGGACACGCAAGGGCACGAATTCCTCGTTCCGGTCACTCAGGAGCAGAAACTGGGGCCGGGCGATCTGCTCGAAATGAAGAATGCTTTCGTGACGCTTGGAGACGTTTCAGCCAACGTCAATGTGGCGGCTCTTTTAACAAGATTCAAACGTAGTTTCGATCTGCGGTCAGGCGAGGACGTAGCGTTTGGCGATCTTCGCCAATCCCCTGTCATTTTGATTGGCGCATTCAACAATGGCTGGACCCTGCAAATGACGGGTGACCTGCCATTCGTGTTTGGCAGCGGCCTGACGATCAAGGATCAATCCGATGCCAATCGTCAATGGCGCCCCGTTTATTCGTCGGATGGGAACGTCCAGTTGGATTATGCACTGCTCGCTCGTCTCCCTCATTCGAAAACCGGGGAACCCCTTATCGCGATCGCCGGTGTCACTCAGTGTGGCACGCGCGCTGCCGCCGAGTTCATAACCTCTCCGCGGGCACTCAAAGACCTGCTCAAATCCGCCCCCAGAGACTGGGCCTCAAAGAACATGGAGTTCGTCCTCCAGACAAAGGTCGTAAACGATATTCCGACGAGTCCCACGGTGGTGGCCATTCGCTTTTGGTAGGCGTGGGAGCGGAGAGGGCTCCGGATGAACGCCAAAGCGTGCGCCTGAAGAACGGTGCGTCGTGTCTCCTCTGCTGACTCTCAATCCAATTCAGTTGGCAACGAACTGCGTCGGTTTCTGGGATAGTGTTCCTGGTCGATCCCAGTGGCCGAGTCTCCTCGATTGCGTCGAATTAGTTGTGCTGGCAAAAAGACCGCAATCAGCTGGCTCCAATTCGCTCCGGCACAAATGAGAGCGGACCTTCGGCGCGGGTTTCAGTTAACGATTTCCCTTGACAACGGCTGCGGTTCCCAAGATCCTTGCACCGTGTGGCGCTTCGTCAAAAAAGCGATTTACTAGAGGGACTCTCGGCACGCTGCCCGACACCATCACCGTGCGCCCATTCAGCGTGAATATCTATTCCCACCCGGTACAGTAGCCAGTCTTTCGAAGGAGGGTCCCGATGAAATTATCGAAGCTGATCATTGCGTGTGCAATCACGTTGGCTGCCGCGCCTGGAGCATGGCTCATCGCTCAGGTGCAAACAAACGTTCCCGACGTTGTCCCGGGGGCAAAGCCGGCGGCGGTCGAGCGCATCAAGATCCACGGCACGGCACTTGAAGGAAATCTCGAAGGCGACGCCGTCGATCGCGATGTTATCGTCTTGCTGCCGCCTGGCTACCAAAAGGACAGTAAGCGTCACTATCCCGTGGTCTATGCGTTGCACGGCTACTCCATCGGCGCGGAGCAGTGGACACATGAAATCCACGTACCGCAGACGGTTGAAGGCGCATTCGCGAAAGGCTCGCAGGAGATGATCGTTGTCCTGCCAGATTCCAAAACCATCTACAACGGCTCGATGTACTCAAGCTCCGTCACTACCGGCGACTTCGAGAAGTTCATCTATCACGATGTCGTCGCCTACATCGACGCACACTATCGGACCATTCCCGATCGGCAGAGTCGCGGCCTCGTCGGCCATTCCATGGGAGGCTATGGTGCGTCGCGCATCGGCATGAAGCATCCTGACATCTTCGGCGCTCTTTACATCATGAGTCCCTGCTGCATGTCTTCGATGGCCGGGGGCGGCCCAGGCTCCTCAGATCAGATCAAGGAGCGAGCTCTCGCAAGCGAGAAGAAGGTTGCGGCGGCCAAGTCTCCCGCGGACCTGGCGGGACAATCGCCCGGCTTTGCCTCCGCCCAGTATGCAACTGCGGCGGCATGGGCTCCCGATCCAAAGAACCCTCCGCTTTACTTCGACCTGCCGACCAAGGATGGTCTTCCGCAGCCGGAGATCGTGGCAAAATACGCGGCCAACTCGCCGTTGGCACTCGTCGATCAGTACATTGGCAATCTCAAGCAGTACCGCGCCATCGCCATGGACGTGGGCGATCAAGACGGCCTGCGCGTGGATGCCGGCAAACTCCACAACATCCTCGATAACTATGGAGTCGCCAACCGCTTTGAGATTTACTCCGGAACGCATGTCAGCGCAGTCGCCGATCGATTCCAGAACCACGTTCTTCCGTTCTTCAGCATGAATCTCTGCTTTAAGGCAGGTTGTCGTTAGAAAAGACAGGGAGATTCAGATCAATCGCGATCATGAACAGCGGCAAGATGCTCGCGAACAGAACGTCCACTTCGGCGAGGGGTTGTCATACGCGACACGGAAACCTCGATTGGCTGTAGCGCATAGGTGCAAACCGTTCAAGCGGTAGCGTCCATGGTTGGCGTATCCGGTGTGATCTGCGAAGCGTCCGGAGGGTCTAAAGGCTGCCCGCCGTGAGGGAGAAATATGCCGTCCTGCCCGAGAAGCGCATCGTAGACGGGGACCGGCCGCAAATAGCGCGCGAGAACGAAAGCGGTCATGTTGGCAATCATCAGGGGAAGAATAAGCCCATAACCCCCGGTCATCTCAAAGACGATGAGAATGGAGGTCATGGGTGCTCGAATGATGCCCGCAAAGACAGCCCCCATTCCGACCACCGCGAAGGCGCCAATGGAGTCGCTTGAGTGGTGGAAGACGGCTACGTCCAGGTAGCCCACGGAGCCGCCGAGCATGGCTCCCATGAAGAGGGACGGAGCAAAAATTCCGCCCGAGCCGCCACTGGAGTAAGAGCAGACGGTGGCGGCCAATTTGAGGACGCAAAATGTGACCATGCAGAGCACGGGCACAGTTCCGGTAAGGGCAAGCGTAAGGGTCTTGTAGGGGTCGCCTGCAATCCCGTTGAGCCTGAAGAGTTCAAAGCCCAGTACGGCGAGGCTTCCGGTGGCCAGGCCGCCGATGCCGGGATGGATCCAGCGGGGGACGGCGGTCCAGCGCTTGAAGAGGCCTCGGAGCCCGACCAGGGAATCGGTGAAGATGACCGAGACCACTGCGGCAAGGACACCAAGCAACGCAAACCAGATAAGGGACGACGCATTCCCCAGGCTGTAAGTACGGGGCATATGAAATACGGGGTTCGAGCCAAGAATCGCATGTTCCACCACGGCGGCGAGCGCCGCGGCAACAATCACCCCGGAGAGCATGGTTTGGTCCAGATCGCCAATCAATTCTTCGAGGGTGAAAGTAACGGCCGCGATTGGCGCATTGAAGGCAGCGGCGATTCCTGCAGCCATGCCAACGGAGGCCATGCGGCGGCAATTCTGCGGGCTGAGACGGGCAGCACGAGCCAGAAGGCTGCTGACGCCAGCGCAGATTTGGACTGTCGGACCTTCAAGGCCAAGCGATGCGCCCGAACCGATCTGTATGGCACAAAGAATGAACTTGCCGATCGTTTCACGTATCGAAACGAGGCCGGACCGCAGAGCAAAGGCAACTTTGACCTGGGGGATACCACTACCAGCCGCGGCCGGAGCGAAGTATACGAGCCCGAGACCAACGACAACAGCGCCAAGCGCGGGCGAGAGGATGGTCCAGAATATCCACGAATGGCCCGGAGCGGTGTTGGCGCGATTGATGAACAGCCCTTCGGCCCAGGCAATGCTGAGATGGAAGGCTACGGCTGCGAGTCCGCAGAGGCCTCCCGCCAGGATGGTGACGGCGAGGAGCCGCTGCCGCTCATTTTTCAGGTGAGCAGTCAGCGATGAGACCAGGCGACTTGCGAACGTCGCCATGCTCTTTCCTATTTTGCGGTTTTCGGGAATCTGGACGCGGGCCACGATATGAATTCAGTATAGGATTCGCGACCGGCCCCCGCTGGCCGGGGTAGAGAGCTGGTTCCAGAACAGGGGACAAACGAACCTCGCCGCGCACCGTAAGGGCTTCCTAAAAAGTCCACAAAGATTACCTACCCGATCGGGTAGGCAATGGCCTGACCACACAGGGGAAGAGACAACAGGCCTCGTGTTTCTACACTGAGATCGCGCCGATGCTTTGCCGGATGCAAGCTGGGCAATTTTCATCCGAAAGGAACTCCATGAGTGCTGCGATTGACATTCTGAATCCGAAAATTCCGAAGCACGTTGCGATCATTGCATCGAACCCGACCGTCTCTCGACAAACCAGCTGGCCGATAGGATTTTGGTGGAGCGAATTGGCCCATCCCTACTGGGAATTTATCGAACGAGGATATTCAGTGGATATCTACAGCCCCGATGGAGGCAAGCTGGAAGCCGACGGTTGGAGCGATCCGCGGGACGAAAGCAAGTACTCTTCGCACGATCTGATCTCGCTCGGCTTCCTGAGTTCACCAGCGCATTCCTCGCTCACTGATATGACCACCCCGATCAGCCAACTAATGTTGTCGGAGTATGACGCGATCCTTTTCGTCGGTGGACAAGCGCCCATGTACACCTTCTACGAGGATGAACGAGTCCACAACCTCGCTACTCAGTTCTATGCTCTCGGGAAGATTACGGCTGTTTTGTGTCACGCCACCTGCATTCTGCTCAAGTGCAGTCTCGATGGCAAGCTGCTCGTTCATGGCAAGACCTGGACAGGTTTCGCAAATTCGGAAGAAGACTATGCGGACGAGTTTGTGGGCAAACGCATCCAGCCGTTTCGCATCGAGGACGAGGCCAGGAAGTTGACAGATACTAACTTTATTGTCTCTGGCCGCTTCAAGTCGCACGCCGTTCGGGATGGGAATCTGATCACGGGGCAGCAACAATACTCAGGTGCGGCAGTCGCGCGTCTGATCATCGAAGCTCTCGGAGTCTGATTCTTTACTAAGTAGTTTGCTCGTTGGCGGAAGGGGCTGTTCTCAACAGTTATCATTTGCAAGAGAAGCTACCATGGATTCGCCTGGGAGAACGTTTCGGGTCTTCCTCAGCTCTACGTTTAGCGACCTGGAGGCTGAGCGAAATGCGCTGCAGGAGTACGTCTTTCCGAGGCTGCGCGATCTCTGCGAATCGAGGGGTGCGCGTTTTCAAGCCATTGATCTGCGCTGGGGAGTGAGCGACGAGGCGGCGGGCGACTATCAGACAATGAGGATTTGCCTCGACGAGATCGAACGCTGCCAGCAGACAACGCCTCGACCGAACTTCATAATCTTGCTCGGGGACCGCTATGGCTGGCGTCCGCTGCCGGCTCAGATTCCCGCGGAGGAATTTGAGAACATTCTCGGCTGTCTCCCGGCAGACGCCGAAGGGATGCGACGCCAGGCGTTACTCCGGGCATGCTACCGGCTTGACGAGAATGCCGTGGAGCCAGTCCTGTGCCTGCAGCCGGACGACGGCGGTTGCGACTGTGCCGCGCTCTACTCCACTTTCGAGGAGGCTACGGCCGACCAGCCACCTGCGCTGCGTCTCAAGTACGTAAGCTCGGCGACTGAGCAAGAGATCTGGTGCGGCGCTCTCGATGTTTCGGAAGAGGAGCGCGCGAGCGTGTTTTGCTTCATCCGGTCGATCGAGCCCCTGGAGGGCGGCGAGGGCGATGACCCGTACATCGATCGGCTGCATGGAAAAGTGGATGCCGACGCGCAAGCCCGCCTGAGTGAATTGAAGGGGCGACTGAAGCGAGCGCTCCCGAAGCAGAACTTTTGGGATTACCGGGTCCTGCGCAAAGATGCCGGCATCACGACCGACCACCTGCCAGGTCCGCTGACCGGGGACCCGCACCGGGATGGACGCCCCAACCTTTGCCAGGATGTCTATGACGCACTTGCGGGAGTGATCCGCGAGGAGGTCGGGCGGGACCAGGAAGCGGATCCGCTGGAGACGGAGCTCGCCAGTCACGCCGCGTTTGCCCAACAGTTGGCTGCGCCTCAATTCTTCACCGGAAGGGCGGAAATTTTAGCCCAATTAGCGGGCTGTCTCGCAACGCCGCAGAAGCAGGTGATCGGCATTATCGGTGCTTCTGGCTCAGGAAAATCATCGTTGATGGCCTATGCCGCGGAACAGGCCCGACGCGCACATCCGAACGCCAGAGTCATCATTCGCCTCATCGGAGCGACACCCGACTCCGCCAACATCCGCCTGCTCCTCCAAAGCCTTTGCCGGCAAATGACGAGGGACGCCGGAGGCGAAACATACCAGCCTGCCGCCGACTTCGACCAACTCGTCTCGGAGTTCTGGCGACGTTTGGAGCCGCCGGCCGGATCGGCGCCCCTGATCCTATTTTTGGATGCCCTTGATCAGCTCTCCGAGGCCGAGAACGCGCTCGGCCTGGCCTGGCTTCCTCCCGCTTTGCCCCAGAACGTTCACTTCGTCGTTTCGGCCTCACCCGACCTGGCAAACGCTTTGGCACGGCGAGTCGGCCCAGAAGCTCTTTGGAAACTGAATCCGATGGAGGCGGAAGAAGGGCGGGCCTTGCTCGAACGCTGGCTGAATGGAGCGCATCGGACACTTCAGCCGTGGCAGCGTCAGACTCTGCTCGACGGGTTTCAAGAATCTCGTCTCCCCCTCTACCTGAGGATCGCGTTCGAGCAAGCCCGCCAATGGCGCTCGTGGGAGAAGCCGCCCCCATTGGCTGGCAACATTCCAGAACTGATCGAGAACCTCTTCTCCCGCCTTGCGGATCCCGCCGCTCACGGCGAGCTACTGGTCTCGCGCAGCCTGGGCTACTCTAGTGGCGGCCAAAACCGGCCTTGCGGAAGACGAATTGCTCGATCTGCTTTCTGAGGACTCGGATGTCCTTGGAGATTTCGAGCGTCGTGCTCACCATACTCCTCCTGAGCGCCGGCTACCGGTGGTGATATGGTCGCGGTTGTACTTCGATTTACGCGCCTATTTACGCCAGCAGAGCGCCGATGGCGCCACTCTCCTTGTCTTTTTCCATCGGCAGTTCAAAGAAGCTGCCGCGGCCAGGTATCTCGGCGACCAGGTGAAGCGGGCACGTCATGCACATATGGCGCGCTACTTTGACGAGCAGACGCGGCAGCTGTCTCCGGATGGTGATCGCCGCTTTCCGCTTCGCGCTCTCTCCGAGTTGCCATATCACCAGGCGCACGCCGGGATGCGCGCTGAATTGCGGGCGACCCTCCTCGATTTCGGCTTTCTTCAGGCGAAAATCTCGGCCGTTGGCCCGCAACCGGTTATCGAGGACATCGACCTGGCTCTGCGGCCGGATCTTTGTCCTGCCGATGAGGATACAAACGGTTTCCGAATCGTCCAGGACGCCATCCGCATGTCCGCGCACATCTTGATGTCGGACCCAACCCAGTTCGCCGGGCAGATTCTGAGCCGGTTGCCGGACACCGAAAACGACGACCTGCGGAATCTTGCAAGAGCCGTGGCCGCATCCAGGAAATTCTTTTGGTTGCGCTCGGTCATGCCAAACTTGATTCCCGCGGGTAACCCCCTCCTGCGCACGCTATCGGGGCACACCGAGGCGCTTAACCGCATCGAAGTGTTGCCCGATGGGCGGCGTGCCATTTCCGGGGGAAGGGAAGGGACCCTGCGGGTTTGGGATTTAGAAACGGGAGCCACACTTCATATATTGCGGCAGTCCAAAGGCGGCGTGAAGGAAATACTTGTTACTCCCGACGGGAGCCGTGCGATCTGCGACTTCTCCAATTCCTGGCAGCTTCGCATGTGGAATCTTGACGATGGAACGGAGCTCCCGGCGCCGGTCGGCGCCAGCGCACCCGTAATGCTGGCGCCGGATGGCTGGTGCGCGATCTCTGAATTTGTCAATCTGGATGATCTTAAGCGCTGGGGCGGCACGTCCTCTTCGGAGAA
Organism: uncultured Acidobacteriota bacterium; assembly: GCA_963730805.1. Lineage (GTDB taxonomy): Bacteria > Acidobacteriota > Terriglobia > Terriglobales > Acidobacteriaceae > Telmatobacter. The sequence goes on from CAVSTL010000012.1 coordinate 388,425, forward strand.
TCTTTGCAAGGTCTGGGACCCGATGACGGGTGCCGTGCAATTCAATCTCCCCAAGGCGAAATTTCCGTTGGTTTTCCTCCCTGTCAGCAGGCGCGCTATTTCCACTTGTAGAGGCACTGGATTGAAGGTGTGGGACCTTTTAACTGGCGAGGAGCAAGCGCCGTTCGCCAGCGGGTCGCTAATCCAGCAATTCTACGTAACACCGGACGAACGGTTGTTGATTTCGTGTGGCTACTACGACAAGGCCGTTACGATTTGGAATCTGGCGGCACGTGCTCCACTGCATCGCTTAGGGACCAGTGATATGGCAGTGAGGTACGGGTGCGCCATGGCGTTTTCGTCAAACGGGCGCTGTTCCAGTTTTCTGCGGAGAGGATAATGCTCTTCATGTGTGGGACCTCGACGCGATTCAAGAACGATACCGGTTGACAGGACACTCAGCGTTGCTGACCAAGATCGCAATCAGCCCCGACGGAAGACGCGCCGTTTCCCTTTCCGCCGACTCTTGCCGGTTATGGGATCTCGAGAAGGGAATCCAACTGCGCGCGCTGGCTAAGTCGGATTCTGGTCTGCTCGCGGTGGTAACCGTGCCGGGAAAGGAGCGGGTCATCGTCACCACGGGCTGGGAGGGAAACCTCAAGGTCTGGGACATGGAAAGCGGCGCCGAGGTCCAGACACATCCCTTTCGTCATCATCGGCAGGCCTTACCGGCGAACGCGAAGGCAGTGGCCACGACTCGCGACGGACGCTTCGCCGTCTTTGGGCTCGCAGACCACACTTTGCGAGTCTGCGATCTCGAAACAAACGATCATGATCTTTCTGTGCTCGAGGGCCATCCCGCCCCTGTCACCCACGTAGTTCCCCTTGCAGACGGAAGTCGGGTTATCTCTTGCTCCGATGATGGCTCAATTAAACTTTGGGACGTTTCGCGTCATCCAAAACCATTCGCACATAAAGGCCATCCAGAGGACGTCACTGCGATTGCTTTCACAGTGGACGGGGCGCGGGTCGTGTCGATATCGCAGTATTCTACGCGTACCTTCAGGGCCAACCTGAAAGTCTGGGACCCCGATACCGGTAAAGAACTCCAAACGTTGATCGGACATTCGTGGAGCGTCGATGCCATCGCAGTGCAGCCGGACGGTCGGCGAGTCATTCTATCGGCCGGTGGCCCGTGGGTCCGCACCGTAGGACAACAGTACCCCGACGAGAACGACGTCATTGTTTGGGATCTTGACGCGGGGGCAGAAATCCTGCGGTTGGCCGGCCACATCGGAATCGTGGGACGCGTTGCCACGACGCCGAATGGCTGGCGCGCCGTTTCCGCCTCGGAAGATGAAACCGCCCGCATATGGGATCTGCAGAGAGGTATCACGATAAACACGCTGTCACTCCCCCACGACATCGTGTCACGCTCAGCCCAACCCGTCTGGATTACTCCGGATGGCGGCAAAGTTATCGCCGATACGCCGGTAGGCGTAACCGTGTGGGGTGTCGCTGACGGCGCAAAACTCTGTTCGATTTACCACGATGGGAGCGTCTCAGTGACAGTGGGAGCGGACAGCCGACACTTCTTCACGTGTAACGAGCGCCAGGAACTTCGGGTTTGGAGTTTGGAGTCCGGTCGCTCCATACTCACTCTTCGCGCTCGGGAATGGACCAAGTACGTCCGAACAATCCACTCGGTGGGAGTAGAGCCGGGTGGAAGATGGCTCATCGCCCCATCGCCCGATTCTGCCGAAGGGCATGTCCTCAAAATTTGGGACCTGCCGGGGGGCGGCGATCCAGAGGTATTGGGAATGCATACGGGAACGATTACCGCGGTCGCCTTGTCCAGCGACGGCCAACGCGCGGCCTCCGTTTCCGATGACCACACGCTCGCCATCTGGGACGTCAAATGTCGGATGCGACTAGCTACGTTCACTGCTGAGAATCCTTTGACATGTTGTGCCTTGGCGCCCGATGGCCACGTCGTCGCGGCGGGCGATTCGTTCGGCCACGTCCACTTGTTGCGCCTTGAGGGCCCGGAAGAACATCCGTTAGAAACGGGCGCTGAATGGTCGTGCCGCGCATGACCATGGAGATGACCGTCGGCCGGTCGGCACCTGCGGACCGGCAGAATCAGCCGGCATATCTGCACCTTTGCCGCGACGCCTTAGTTCAGCAATACACCCTGATTCGGACGATCCAGAGAGAACGTCGGTATCTCAATATCAAACCGCTCGCCGCTTTCACTCTCCATCTGGTAGGCCCCGCCCATCATCCCCGACGGCGTGTTCAGGGGCGCGCCGCTCGTATATTCATAGCTTTCCCCCGGCCGGAGCACAGGCTGTTCCCCAACCACACCCGGTCCTTTGACCTCGTTCAGTTCGCCGCGTGCATTCGAGATCATCCAGTGCCTGCTCAGCAACTGCACCGTTTCCCGACCCTGATTCTCGATGATCACTCGATATGCCCAGAAATACTCCGAACGGTCAGGCGATGACTGCGCCTCAAGATAAGTTGGTTCTACGCTTACCGCTATTCCTCGTGTGTTTGCCGTGTACGGCGCCCGATCTGCCATAAAGATAGCTTAGAGCAAAACTCGTCGGGTGACTCGGCTATTCGGCATGAACGGAGGCCACCTTCAGCAGGCGATCCCAAAAGGGCAACCATGCCCGGGGCTTCCTATTCAGTCCGCAACGCCTCGGTGGGATCGATGGAGGCCGCGCGCCGCGCAGGCACAAGCGCCGCCATAAGGCCGCACACAACCAGCAGCACTGAAACCATCACGACGGTGAATGGATCATACTGGCCCACGCCAAACAAAAATGACTTCAGCAATCGCGTTGCCGCCAAGGCGCAAGCGAGTCCCAAAGCCAGTCCCGAAATCACCAGGATCGCGGCATTCTTCAAAATGAGCAGAAGTACATCGCGCCGCCCTGCGCCCAGCGCCATCCGGATTCCCACTTCGCGCGTGCGCCGATTTACTGAGAAAGTCATCAGCCCCGACAATCCCACGAGCGCCATGATCAAGGCAATCCCGGCAAAAACGGTCAGCAGCGAAGTCTGGAACCGCCGTCGTGCGGTGGCGACCGAGACAAGATCTCCCATAGTTTGAATGTCTGTCGCCACAACACTCTGATCGACGGCCTTCAGTGTTTCCCGAATCTCGCTCTCAATGGTCGCCGCCGGAAGCGTCGACCGCACAGCGATAGACTCATCGCCGAAATCATAACCCGCGCCGTACATCTGCGGTTGCGGCTCTTCCTCCAAACTCATGTGCCGAACATCAGCAACCACACCGACGACTGTCGACCAGTGTGCATGCTTCTCATCCGTGCTGATTCGCCCCCCGATCGGGTTGCGATTCGGGAAATACATCGCCGCGAATTTCTGGTTGATGATGGTCGGACCGTAGGGCGTCGCATCTGCCTCGGTGAAGTAGCGTCCGGCCATCAGCGGAATCTCCATGGCTTCGAAGTAATGCGGCGTGACACCGCGTCCTTCTGTTTGTTGAAAATCCTTGTTCGGAAATCCTTCGATCCACAGAATACCCAGACTCTCTGAATTGGATAGCGGAAGATTGCTGACGCCTCCAGCGGCCTGCACACCGGGCAACGCCTCGAGCTTCCTTATGAGCTCTTTGTAGAATTGACCTTGTTTCTCTGGTGCGATGTGGCTCTGGTCAAGGCTCACATGGAACGTCATCGCAGACCGCGTAAACCCTGTGTCGATTGACTCAACATTGATATAACTGCGAATCAGCAGCCCTGCTCCTGCCAGGAGCACAACAACCATTGCCGTCTGCCCCACAATCAACGCACTCTGCAACCGCCCGTGCCCAGCGAAGCTTCGGTCCATGGCATGCGATTTCAGAAACTCCGTCAGCTCCAGCCGTGAAGTGCCGATCGCAGGCATCAATCCTGCCAGCAAACTCGTCAAAAGCGACCCGCCGATGGCAACTAGAATGACCCGTACATCAAGAGACGCTTCATTCAGCCGCGGAATATTTCCCGGATCAAGCTTTGGCAGCAATCGGAGAAAGAGCATTGCCAACGCAATGCCCACCGCGCATCCGCCCACGCCAACCAGCATTGATTCGGTCAACAGCTGCCGGACTATGCGGCCGCGGCCCGCGCCCAGGGCGGCGCGTACCCCCAGTTCGCGGGCCCTTTCGGCAGTACGCGCCAGCAGAAGGTTGGCTACATTTCCGCAGGCAATCAGCAACACCAGGCCAACCGCCCCCAGCAGCAACCGCATCAGCGGCCGCACGGGCCCAAGGGAGATCCCAGTAAAACTTTCGATCAGCGAACTCCATTCGCGTGGGAGACCAGCATCTCTCGGATCGGCCGCATATTGCTTATCCAGGCGCGCCATGATGCCCGTCATCTCCGCCTGCGCCCGATGAATGGACACCCCAGGACGGAGCCGTGCGAACGAAACATTGTTCCCAATGGCTCGGGAAGTTCTGGCTTGTGAGCTAAGCGCTAGAGGCACCCAAATCTGCGTGGATTTGGTGTGGGAATCTCCATACGGAAGATCGGACTTGAAGGGATACTCAAACTCCGGCGGCATCACTCCGACGATCTGATAATTCGCACCGTCCAGTTGAATGGAATGTTGCAGGACGTCCGGTCTTGCCCCAAACATTGCGACCCAAAGCGAATGGCTGATTATGGCGACCTTCCCCTGTGCGGGCAGATTGTCTTCCCCGGTAAAACTGCGGCCAAGTTCGGGCATCGATTGCAGGGTCGCGAAAAAGTTGTCGTCAACCCGGGCCCCACCCATACGCTGCGTTGTGCCCTGCTCCGTCACGCTGAATTGAGCCTGTTCGAAGTTGCTCATATTCGCATACGACCTGGCCTCGCGCTTGAGGTCGTTGAAGTCACCGTAGCTCGGGCAGATGACCTCTGGAGGGATCTTGAGAGCGGGATTCGGCGAAAACAAATAAACCAGGCGCTCAGGGTCTCCGTATGGCAGCGATCGAATCAGCACCGCGTTCACCAGGCTGAAGATGGCCGTGCTTGCACCGATTCCGAGCGCGAGCGTAAGCACGGCGGTTATCGAGAAGCCGGGGCTCTTGCTCAATGTGCGCAAGCCATGACGCAGATCCTGCCTGGCTTGCTCAATCCACAACAGGGAGCGCTCGTCGCGATGTGCCTGTTTTGCCTGCTCCACCCCGCCGTAAGCGCGTCGCGCGGCCAGCCGCGCTTTTTCTGGTGGCATTCCGCGACGTTCGAGGTCGTCGGCGAGCAGAGCGAGGTGCGAGGTAACTTCGCGCGCAAGGTCCTCCTCTGTGCGCTTGTTGGCGAGGAGGGTGCGGAGCTGAGCGATGACTCTTCTCCAATACACCATGGTTACTGTTCCTCCGTGAGCAGCTTTTCAACCAGACCCGACATCTGGCGCCAGCGTTCTATCTCCTCACTGAGCGCCTTCAACCCCGCCTTGGTGATGGTGTAATACTTCGCTTCGCGACCGTTTTCTGTCGTGCCCCAGGAACCGCGAGTCCATCCGCGCTGCTCAATCCTGACGAGAGCGGGATAGATGGTGCCCTGGTTGAGATTCAAGGCATCCTCCGAGACCTGCTGGAGCCTGCCGGCGATTCCATAGGCATGCTGCGGGCCCATGGTGGCGAGAGTTCGGAGGATCATGAGGTCGAGAGTACCTTGCAGGATCTGGATCGGCATCGTCTTCACTTGATATTCAAGTGAACAAGCTTCTCGCTTGGATGTCAAGTGGAAGCGCGCAGACAGCCGGATAATCAAAACCTCGAAAACACCCTCCTCAAATCCCGCACGCCTTCTCCTTCAATTCCGAGGTGTTGATGTGGGGATAAGATTCCCACTCCCTGCTCACCATCCGCGGTCATTAAGTCGGCGTCAATGAGCGACTTCACGGTACCTGGCGATCGCCTTCGCCTGATTGCTCTCACGCAGGATCGGAAGCCATTCGGGTGTACACTGCAGTCATCCTTTACCTGCACTGCTTTCCCCCGGGGGGGAGCCCTGATGCAAGGCCCTGTCAGCGACGGAAGAGATGTACATTGCGTTCGAAAGAATCGCGCGATGACGCGCATCGCGTTTTTGCTTGGGCTGTCCTTAACGTCATTGTCCGTCCATGCCATGGCCCAGACGGAAACCGTGCTCTACACCTTCGGCCGCACACCTGCTGACGGAACTGAGCCCGCTGCCCCTTTGCTGTTAGATGGGTCGGGTAACCTGTTCGGAACCACATCGGGGGGCGGCACAGCTGTATTGTGCCCGGATCCCTCTGGATTGAACGCATGTGGCACCGTATTCGAGCTGGTCAATTCTTCGGGGAACTACAAGGAGAACGTGCTGTATAACTTCATAGGCGCGCCCAGCGACGGCGATGAACCAACCGCCGGTCTGATTATGGACGCATCCGGAAATCTTTACGGTACTACGGGCTATGGCGGCCCAGACATCTGCGGCCTCTCGTCGTGTGGGACTGCGTTTGAGTTGGTGAAGTCCTCCAGCGGTTACACCAAAAAACTGCTGCACAACTTCACCGGCTTCGACGGCGCGAACCCGCTTTCCGGATTGATTCGGGACACGTCGGGCAATCTCTATGGCACTACCAACGGGGGCGGCGCGTTCGGCTTTGGAACAGTGTTCGAACTGGTCAACTCCACGGGCGGATACACCGAGAACGTGCTGTATAGCTTCGGGGCCAGCGCCACCGACGGGTGGTATCCGGTCGCCGGCCTTGTTATGGATAGTGCAGGCAATCTTTTCGGTACGACCAGCGTGAATGGCGGTCCATACCACTGCGGCCTGTCGTCGTGCGGCACTATCTTCGAGTTGGTTAATTCGCCGGGCGGTTATACAGAGAGGGTGCTCCACACGTTCTCAGAAAGCGAGGGCGCGAACCCCCTCGCGGCGCTGATCACCGATTCATCCGGAAACCTCTATGGCACAACCAGCGATGGGGGCGCCTACGGCTCCGGAACAGTATTCGAACTAACCAATGCTTCCGGGAATTACGCAATTACGGTGTTGCACAGTTTCGGTGGCACCCCGACCGACGGCGTGATGCCCGTCGCAGGTCTTCTGATGGACACCTCCGGCAATCTTTTCGGTACCACCAAGATGGGCGGTTCTGCAACGTTGTGCTCCGGCTACGGGTGCGGAACGGTTTTTGAACTGGTCCATTCCTCCGGGACTTATGCGGAGAAGGTGCTGCACAGCTTCGGCGGGATCGGCGACGGAGAAAGCCCTGCTGCCGCCTTAATCATGGATCGTAACGGGAACCTTTACAGCACTACTGAAGTGGGCCAGGCCGCCCCGCAGGTTGGCATAGTATTCGAGGTCAATCCCGCTGCGCCGGCGCCCGTTGTCACGCTTTCGGCTTCGAGCCTCACTTTCAGCGAAATGGTTAACACGTCGAGCACGCCCCAATCCATAACAGTCACGAACGGTGGATCTGCCAATTTGATCTTCGGCTCAAGCGGCGTAGCGCTCTCAGGGGCAAACGCCGCGGAGTTTGCAATCGGCGAAAACACTTGCAGCCACGCGACGATTGCCCCCCAGGCAACCTGCTCCGTGAGTGTCACGTTTACCCCGAACAAGACAGCGACTGCAACTGCAGGCCTTACATTCTCGGACAATGCCCCGGACAGTACGCAGAAGGTTACTCTGGCGGGTACAGGGCTGGCCACGCCAACCACAACAACGGTCACCTCTTCGAATTCCTCGATCGTCGTCGGCACGAATGTCACCTTCACCGCCCAAATCGCTCCGGTGAATGCTGGCGGACCCACCCCCACTGGAACGATTCAGTTCACCGCCAATGGCACATCCCTAGGCAGTACGACCGTGTCGGGCAGCGAGGCACAGATCTCCACTTCCAACCTGGCGGTCGGGTCGATTTCCATCCTCGCCAGCTACAGCGGTGATTCGAACTACTCCGGATCTACAGGATCGTTAACGGAAACCGTCACCGCCGCGCCGACATACACCGTGTTCGCCAGTCCCACCGCCCTGACCATTTCTGCGCCCGGCCAGCCTGTCTCCACTACCCTGACCTTCACCAGTCAAAACGGTTTCACCGGTTCGGGCACCCTCTCTTCCTCCACCTGCGGTGTGTCCGCCGTCGAGGAAATCACCTGCTCACTCGCCGAATTCACTCTCCCGGCAAACGGCACTGCAACCTCGGTGCTTACCTTCCGGTCCACCGCCGCCTCCAACACCAGCGCATCTATGCAGATCCGTCCGCAGAGCGGGCCGCCGGCCATACACTTGCAGATTCTGCCCACTCTGGCTTCCGCATGCTTCGTTTGCTTCGCTGCGCTTGGGTTTGCGTTC
>CAVSTL010000013.1:0-260264 GCA_963730805.1 uncultured Acidobacteriota bacterium
AGCGCCGCCTTGGCATTACGAGCAAGAAGAATGTCGAGCTTTCCGGTAGCCGCTTCGATCGCGGCAAGCGCATCGCTCTTCTTGTTCTGTGAAATTGCCTTGATCGCATTCTGAGTTTGATTGATAGCCGCGATGGCGTCCTGATCGAGTGCTTGATTCGCTTGGTCCTGCGCACTCTGCCGTTCCTTTTCGACTTCAGGGCGGGTCTGCTTTTCCGCATCTGCCGCTGCTGGTCGAAATTTGCTTGTGACTGGGGCGGCGTCTCGTCCACCCGCTTTGCCTGCGGGACGTTGGACGGATTCTCTCCAGACTTGCAGCCTGCAGCCAGCACCAGCGAGGCCACCATGAACATCGCTATTGCCCGAGCGTAGAGGTAGAACATTTTTTTCATAATTCCCTCGCTTTCCTCACGATTGACTCAGTGCGGCACAGTCACCAGTGAGCCGATGGCTGAGCAACTGGTCTGCGATGTTAGCGGCATTGATTCACGCAAACAACTGGCCGCTAGGACGAGGCTCGATTGAATATGGGTACCTACTTACATTTCTATCCAGAAGCGCACGAAAGAGTAAGACCTTAGTATTAGAGGGCGATTGAAGAAGACATAAGAAGACCCAGAGTGGTCTGAGCTAAGTCGAAGGTGGTAGAAGGTTCTGCCCATCGGTGATAAAGTTGTCTCTAGGCCGCCCTCCCGATAGCATTTCTATCCTCCCGTGTAATTGCATTTGCGCAGGCCAGGATGGCTGGCGTCTGGCAAAAGAAAGTGAGGATCACACTTGATGACGACGAGTGTTCCCATTCAGTTCACCCCTCCGATCACCAGCCGGGATCACGTTCGCGGTCCGGCGTCCGCTGTGGTGACCCTGCTTGAATATGGCGACTACAAATGTCCTCGCTGCAACGAAGCGCGTTTCGTAGTCAGGCGCCTCAGAGACGGTCCTGGGCGACCGGATGCGCTTCGCGGTTCGCAATTACCCCTTGTCCAGCCTTGAAGTCAATTCGAAGCATGCCGCGGAGGCAGCGGAGACGTCTGGCGCGCAGAACAAATTCTGGGAGATGCACGACCTTCTCTTTAACCAGCAACACGCTCTGTCGGACAAACACTTAAGGGTCTACGCCACGCAGTGCGGTCTCGACATGGAACGGTTCAATCGGGACATGGCATTGCACACGTTTGACTCCAGGGTGAGGGAAGACGTTTTCAGCGGAGATCAGAGTGGGGTCAGCGACACTCCAACTTTCTTCATTAACGAGCGTCAACACCCCGGCCCCTATGACTACGAAAACCTTTTGTCCGCCATTCAAGAGTTCCTTTGAAAGCGCCCTCCCTGGAATCGTCACATGTGGGTGAAACGTCCGGCGACGAGCGCCCTTCCTTCGTTGCTCTTCACACTTGCCGACAGGCGATTCTCCAACTCAGAAAGCGAACTGCCCAAGAAAGGAGTGATCATGCCGACCGAAACCGAACCGACAACCGCAACGTCACAAAAGACCAACGAGGGTGATAAGTCTTCGCAACCCACCGGGTTGACGCAGCAGACTCGCCCGAGTGCTATAGCGAGAAATCTCCGGCCGAGTGTGCTGGGGCTATCGCTCTCTCCATTCGAGATGTTTCGTTTGATTTTCTCTTCTCCGCCGAATGGCAGACGAGTTTGATCGCGCGCTCCAGCCGCCCGCGCCGGAAGGAGAGATAAACCAACCCATTGCCTGGACGCCGACCGTCGAGATTTCCGAGCGCGATGGCAAGTTCAACATCCTTGCCGAACTTCCTGGATTGTCACCGAACGAAGTTCCCACGTCGAGGCGGAAGATGATGCGCTCGTAATCCAGGGGGAGCGCAAGGTCGAACGCGAGTCCAACGAGGGAGGCGTGCGCCGGAGTGAACGGCAATTCGGATTCTTTTACCGTCGCATCCCCTTGCCGGAGGGCGACGATCCAGCACAAGCCAAGGCCCGTTTTCACGACGGAGTACTCGAGATCTCGATGCCCGCCCCGAAGTCGCAGTCGAATCGACGTCAGATTCAGATTGAGTCCGACGGCAAATCGTCTTCGACAGAAGCGAAGCAGGAAGCGAAGGACGCGAAACAGGCGGCGTAAAGGAAAAGTGACTGCAATTCCGCCGGGAGATGAATCCCGGCTCGCCCGGCCAGGCCGTCGGCGGGGTGATCACGGACGAGCGGCTGTTGCCCTGACAGTCGCCCGAGTCGGATTCTGTCTTACCCTGATGCTCCGTGTCGATACGGGCATTACACCACTTTGTTCGAAAACAGCCCCGTGCTGCTTTTAGCATGTCGGCACAAAAAGGAGAGAGTTCAGATGCCAACCGCAACCATGACTCGGACAGATCGAGAGATCCAGACTGATGTGCTCGCGGAGCTACGCTGGGACTACAGCATCCAGGCCAATGAAATTGGCGTGGCAGTAAAAGACGGCGTTGTCACCCTCACCGGGACGGTGGATACGTACCTGAAAAAGTGGAAGGCTGAAGAGGCCGCCCATCGGGTGAGCGGAGTGGTCGCCGTCGCCAACGACATCAATGTACGCACCCTCGGAGAGCGCACCGACGCCGACATTGCGGCCGCCGCGGCGCACGCGCTCAAGTGGAATTCAAGCGTCCCAGCCGACAAGATTCAGGTAACCGTCGACAAGGGCTGGGTGACACTCCAGGGCGAAGTGGAGTGGCAATACCAGAAGCTGGAAGCCGAGCCGCCGTGCGTGGCCTTTGGGGCGCGAAGGGCGTGAGCAACCTGATCGTCGTAAAACCGGTCGCTTCCCCAAGCGACTTGAAGAAGAAGATCGAGGATGCGCTGATCCGCACAGCGCAGGTGGATGCCAGCAACATTACCGTTGAGGTACACGGAAGCAAAGCCATTCTTAAAGGCCGGGTGCGTTCGTGGGCGGAAAGGAAGGAGGCGGAAAGGCAAGCGTGGCTGGCTCCGGGAATCACCTCAGTCGACAACCATATCACTCTGTTCTAGACGTTTCTCGCCAATGAACGATTGCCGGTCTGGGTGGGGCAGCACGCCAATAAAATAAGAAGTATCGACCATCGACCAACCGGCCGTCGGTGGTCGTTAATGCTCTGTGTACATCCCCTCCCCCGCCTGTACCATTGAATGGTACCCGCGGAAATCTCTCTCGATCCGCCTTCGGTCTTCCTTTCCGAGGTCTTTCATACACTTCGCGTAAAGCCGCGAACTGTTTGGCTGTCAATCGCTTCACGCCAGTGATGGCAATTAGAGGGCTGGCGAAGGATTACAGCTCCGTGGGCTTTCAGGTCGAAATCGGCCATTTCCGTGAGTATCAACCTGCGACCTGATCCCTGAAACCTGGCGCATGCCGGGTAATCAGTCCCAGTCCCGATCTGTTCAAGAACTCGCCGACATCGGTCAAGACACCTGCAAGCAACCACAACGGGTTGGGACTCATCTAACTGTTCCAGTTCCTGCGATATACAGAGGATAAGATGGCGGCTGGAGCAGGCGCATGAGCCGGTCGTTTGCGAGTCAGGAAGCAATGCGCATAGCCCTCGCTGCCACCGGAGTCGTGGTGTGGGAGTGGACCTTCGGCGAAGATGCTGTGCAGTGGGGCGAGGGCCTCGAACTCGTTTACGGCCGTCCGCGAGAAGACGTTACCTTCGAGGTCTGGAGATCCATCGTTCATGATGAGGATCGAGACCGGATCATCCACCAGATTTCGACCGCTGCAGAGACCCGGTCGTCTTACGAGGGTGAGTTTCGCGTGATCTGGCCGGAAGGCTCTGTGCATTGGGTGCTGGTGCGCGGGCACGTTTACGAAAGTCCTGACGGCACCCCTCCCAGGCTAGCCGGAATGCTGATGAACGTGACGGCCCGGAAGCAAGAAGAGGCCAAGCGTCGTGACCGCGAAGAGCGCCAGCAGGCGGCACTTAAGGCTTCCAGCACAGGAACGTTCCGCTGGGAGATGCGCACCAACGAGCTCGAGTGGGACGGCGAATTGAATGGTCTTTTCGGCCTGCGGAACGGCCAGACCGCCCGCTCTCTCGATCAGTTTCTGGCTAGGGTTCATCCTGAAGACCTGGCCGGAGTGATCGCGCGCTGCGAACGATGTGTGCGGACCGGCGAGGACTTCGAGATGGAGTATCGCGTTCTCTGGCCCGACGGATCTGTCCACTGGCTCTACGACCGTGGAAAAGCCTACCACGACGAAGACGGCGAGCCAATGTACATGACTGGAGCCTGCGTCGACGCCACTGAGCGAAGGTGCGCTGCCGAAGCTTTACGTCATAGCGAAAGAGATCTGCGGCTCATCATCGACGCAATGCCCGCGCTCGTCGGTTACGTCGACAAGGATCTGATCTATAGACGCGTCAACCGCACCTACGAGGATTGGTTTAAGATCCGGCAGAAAAAATAGTGGGAATGCATGTCCGCGAACTCGCCGGTGATGCCCAGTATGAGAAGACCATTCCATACCGGAGTCGAGTTCTGAAGGGCGAGCACGTAAGTTTTGAAACGGAGTTTACAGGGCCGGACGGGGAGCCTCGTTGGCTCGAAGCCAATTTCATCCCATGCCTGGACGCTGAAAGTAGCGTGTGCGGCTTCTTCGCTCTCACTCTCGATATCACTCGTCGCAAGCGCGCCGAGGCGACCATGCGAAAGCAGGAAAAATTGGCTTTGGTTGGACGCCTTGCCAGCTCAATTGCACACGAAATCAACAATCCTCTCGAGGCCGTCACCAATCTACTCTACCTCGGCGAAATCGCTCAGGAGACCGAAAAAGTCCGTAGCTATTTGAATGCCGCTCAACAGGAACTGTCGCGTGTCAGCCAGATTGCCACCCTCGCTCTGCAGTTCCACCGTCCGCAGAGCGAGCCCAAACTGGTGAACATCTGCACCCTGCTCGATTCGGTTTTGCCGCTCTTTGAGTCCCGCCTGCGTAATGCCCGCATAGAGGTTGAGAAGCAATACCGCCCAACGCGATTGATTCCCGCAATGGAGGGTGAGTTACGGCAGGTCTTTGCAAATATCATCAGCAACGCTTGCGATGCTCTCACCCTTCAAAGCCAGCGAGCCAAGTCGCGTATTGTGCTGCGCGTGCGTGACCATAAGGACGCCAGTGGCGAGTTTCGCGTGCACGTGACCATTGCCGACGACGGAATAGGAATGAGTTCGGAGACGCGTCGGCGTCTGTTCGAGCCGTTCTTCTCAACCAAGGAAGACAAAGGAACGGGTTTGGGTCTCTGGATCTCAAGCGAGATCGTGAGCAAGCACCGCGGTAAGATCCGCGTGAAAAGCCGGCTAGGGGTGGGCACGACGTTTCGCATTGAACTCCCGTTCGGGATCCTTTGAATCAGCACCTTCAATCATGTTGCCTTGAGGGATCTTTTTGCTTGGACTGACAGGAGCAGCGGGCTTCATTTCGCCCCAATAACGCACACTTCGAGTGGTCCGTTGTTGTACTGTTCCTCGCGCGCTATGGCTCGTTTCACTCGCCCATTTATCAGGGCCGACCTATGACCCGAAACGATGTTCCAGGAGTCCGGCATAGTCTGGACTGGTGCCGAGATGTTCAAATCAGAGAGGTAACGGCCAATCCGCCAAACGGACCGAGGCTCGGTGACGAGAACTCATGCTTTATCCCATCCCGACTAACTATTTCCAATCAGCTATCATCTAGCGGGGCCCAAATTCCACGAAGGGTTGGCGGCTGGCCGACGTGAGTGCGGTACCGGTGCCGTCCTTTGTTCAAGTCATCAATCAGTTCTGAAAGACGGGTTGCAGTCAGCGACCTGTCGGGGACCCAAGTGCCAACTGAAACCCCATCGCCATACGGGCGGATGTCTCGCCAGGCAGGGTCAGATCTGCCACTTTGACGAAAAGGCTTAGTGCTGACTGACATCGATCGGCGAATCAACGAGTCTTGGATGTGATTCTGCGGAACGCGATCAGGCCAACGCGAAACCATGCAGCCTCTGTGCAGACTTCTCGTCGGCGGTGAGGGTTCGCGAAACACCCCTCCAAATTCCCAGTGATCCTACTTGATCATGTAGCGCGCGCCGCGCCCTTGGCCGAGGTGCTGCAGATATTGCTGTTCGGCTAGTCTCTTCACGTGCACCTTAATCGTGTTGCGGTTGGCGCCGGTGGATTCTTCGATTTCCTTGACGGTGATCTCCCCGCGCGTCTTCACCAATCCGAGGATCTGGCGGGAAAGCGCGGGCAGGGATGCGCGTAGCGCCTGCTCCTCCTTCACTTTTTCCGCAAGATTGTCCTTCTGTTTCGCCATCGTCTTCAGGAAGAACACCAGCCAGGGCTCCCAGTTCTGCTCTTTCTTGCGGATGGTTTGCTGCGTGCGGCGCAGCGCGAGGTAATAGCTGTCCTTGTTGCGCTCAATGATGCTCTCCATCGAGCTGTAGGGAACATAGCCATATCCCGCGCGCAGCAGCAGCAACGTTGTCAGCACGCGCGAGAGCCTGCCGTTGCCGTCCTTGAACGGATGGATTGCCAAGAAAACGACGATGAAGACCCCGATCAGGATCAGGGGATGCTGGGTTTCCTCTTCGATGGATCGGTTGAACCAGCTCACCAGTTCCCTCATCCAGCCCGCAGTTTCGAACGGCGTCGCGGTCTCGAACACCACGCCCAGGCTTTTGCCGTCTGGTCCAATGGCCTGGACATCATTGGGAACTTTCTTGTATTCCCCACGATGATCCTGATCTTTGGCGCTGTGTTTCAAGAGCACGCCGTGCAGCGGTTTGATGTGGTTCTCAGTGGTCGTGATCGACTCATAGCCGTCAAAGATCATGTCCATCGCATCAGCATAGCCCGCCACTTCCTGCTCATCGCGGCTAGCGAACGATTTGCTCCGCAGACCGGAGAGGAGCTTTTCAACCTCGGCATCGCTCAGTCTTGCGCCTTCGATGCGCGTGGACGACCCCACGCTCTCAATGGTGGCGTTCCGCCGCAGGCTCGTCAGCCGTTCAGGGGCGAGTGTCTCGATGACCGTCCAGCGACCCTTAAACTCGTCGATTTCGGCGATGAGTTAAGTATTTCCGGCGTGATGGTGATGTTCTTGATTTCGTCCATGTCCGATATCCATTTTCACCCATTTTATAGCCGATTGATAGCCGATATCCATTTTTACCCATTTTTATCCGTTTTGCTCGCTTCCCGAGGTTCTTTTCGACCTGATCAGCCCATCGATGCATTCCCCCGGCAAAATAGGATCCTGACCGTAGCCGAAGACAAATCTGTGGGACGGCTCGGTCTGAGCTCAAAAACATTTGGAATGTCTCAGACTGCAAGTCGAGTGTCGAGGACCAAATTCAGGGCATGCTGAGTGTCGTTGCATTATTGCCGGCTTTTCGAATACGTAGGAAACTGGCGGTGGGCTGCAAGCTCCAGATCAGGTAATGAGGCTGACATCGGTTTCTCCGTGGGAGTAGAATCGCTCGAGCCTGAGAACTGGTCCGCGGAGCAATTGGGGAGCAGATAATTTGTTCGCTAATGTTGCTACGATTCTTACCGATGCGTTCTGGTTCTCAGCAGTGCGTTAATGTTGCTCAAAGATGGCGCCCTTTCACGGCAGCAACGAGGGTTCGAATCCCTCCGGGGACGCCAATCGTATCAATAACTTAGCTCTTAAGTTACTCCTTGTGGGAACACATCCGGGAGCGAAACGAGTCCACGCGCGACCTCAAGCAATTCCTGGCCAGCGCGCAACGTTGACGCAGGCCCGTTGCATACCCGATCTAAAAATCGACGTCTCTTGCTGGGGGGGAGACCTATCCGTCAGCTGACAAGCAAAGGTGTATGAGTAAATTTGGCCTGTTAGCATCGGGCGAACATAAGGCACTGGTCTGGAAAGGGACTATTGAACTAAGTGCCAATTCCCGGACAACACGCCGCGTCCCCCGATAGACGTTCCGGATCGAATCTTTGAGCTTTACTGGATACGCACCAACTTTACCTTCAACATCCCGACTTTAGCTTTGGGAAGACCTGATTGAAACAGTTCATCTCCGTTGATTCTGCGACCAGCAATCCACTTTCCGTTCTCATAGCACCCTTCGTCCTTTGAGGAGATAAAGACCTTTCCGGGGCCTGAATCAATCGTGAAGGTGGGATCCCCATTCGCACCGATGAAGAGAAATTCGTCGGGCGCGGTGTTGACCACAATCGCAAAGGGGCGTAGGTCGCTCGGCATTGCACGGGATGCTGAAGTAACGCCGGCTCCGAGCTTCGCATCGGAATCTGACTTGGGAGCCGGTGGGCCAAATCCCATACCTGCTGAAAGCGAAATCTTGTAACCGCCCAGGGAAACTGGTTCGGACTTCTCGCCGTCGATCACCAGAATGCCATTCACCTTGCCTGCTGCCTGCCACTCAGCCAATTGAGGAAGCATCGGGGAAAGTAGCTTGTATGCCTGTGCTACCTGGCCATCCGGGCTCAGATCTTCAACACCGAAGGGCGACCAGCCCAGAGCAGAGTGATGACCGACAGCCCACAAGAGATTCCCAGCCTGGTCCATAGCTTCAGGAATGAACAATGGATTCCCGGATCGGGCATAGAGCGCACATGTCCCCTTGAAATCCGGTACATAGATATCGGGAGCGAACAAATCGATAGAGGCAGCCGCCGCCCGATAAATGTCCATCACGCGGGCGACCGGCCCACCGCTCGGCCACTGACCAGGCAGCTCTGCCTTCGGCTGGGGACCGAGCCACGCATTCACATACATGGGTATATTCAGCTGGGCCTTCCCCTCTTTCGCGACCTGGTTGACGTAGCGCCCCATGTACCATGCCATGAAGACCTCATCGGCCCACTCATTCTCCCCGAAGACTTGCTGCCAGCTGCCCTGCGTCTTGTAGCCGTTCTTCCCCCAGACCTCCTGAGTTTCAGGCAACAGGGTGTCTTTGTGCTCTGCGAGGTAGTTGATCAAGTCGGCAGGGACCGGCGCAGCCCATGCCGCTTCCGCCGTAGGAGAATGGTCCCGGCTGTCACCCAGACTGCCAATCTCGTTCTCGACCTGCATCATGATGACCGTATGCTGAGGATCGACATCCTTGATATGACTCATCAATGCAGCGAAGGCTCTGGCGTCGGCCTTCACAGTGTCGCTGCCGAACGGGCTCAGCGGCCCCGTGCCTTGTTGTTCCATGTACTTGGCCAGAAAAGAACCCATTCCGGCATCGGGCCGCACCCTGAGGACCATGGGCGGAAAGCGCTTTGGGTCGGCCCTGACCCAGTCCGGAGCATAGCTCGAACCCGCGTTCTTCCAGGTTGCGAACCAGATCAGCACGAGATGCATATTTCGCTGTCGTGCCTGATTGATCTGGTCGTCGACCAGAGCGAAATCAAACTTGCCCTCTTTTGGCTCCACCAGTTCCCAGCTGGCGGCGCCGATCACGGTGTTGAGGTGAAGAGCGGCAAGCTTGTCCCATATCGGCCGCATGTACTCGACGCTCGAAGGGCTTGAGTTATGCAATTCACCTGAGAGCATAATGAACGGCTTGTCGTCGACGAAGAACTGTTTGACGGCGCCATTCTGGCGTATCTGCGGCAGGGGAGCTGTTTGCGCTTCGCAGGTCACAACGACGACCAGGAATAGAGAAATCACAAATTTCATGCAGGTCATAAGTCTCGATACCCTTCATTTCGATTGAGCATAAACAATCTGCAGTGCCCCATCTTCGCGCCTTTTCTCTGGCGCGAAGGAGGGAGATCATAAAGGCCGCGAATCAATCCACACCACTGCAGCCAGTTCTCACCGCGACACAAAAAGCGCATCGAAGATCCGCCCCAGAAGCCGCCGGATTCCTTGTTCGTTGAGGATCTTCGGTTCGAAATGGCTCTCCAGAATCAGGCCCGTCACAATCGGTCCCAGCGCCGCTAGCACCAGGTCATTCTCCGCTTTTTGCTGACGGTTCAACTGCCCGAACATTCGCTCGTAACTCACGTGGTCATTCGCCGGCTTCGACATCTCGAACGCCCTTCGCAACCGTTCTTTCGATTCGGGATGCCGGATCGCAAACAGCTTGAACTCCAGCGTCAGGATGGGCCAGACCCGATCTTGCGCCAGACCCACAATGAACTCGCGGAATGCCTCCAGGCTTTGCTTCCGGCTGGTGCACTTTTCTAGGCTGGCAATCAGGCGGTTCACGAACGACCGCGTCCGCTGCTCGAACAGCGCAAGGAACAAATCCTCCTTGCTCCTGAAATGCGTGTAGACCGCGCCTTTGCTCCGTCCCGCGAGGGCGGCAATGGCGTCGAGCTGTGCCGCCTCGTAGCCGTCGCGGACGAAGATTTCCTCGGCGGCGCTCAAGAGGCGGCTTTGGGTCTCGCGGGTGCGAATCTCCTGCTTGGACACGATTTCCATGGCGATAGTCCCCATTTAACCATTCCCTTTCCATTTTTCAATTGACATAAAACTGACCGGTCGGTATGTTTTATATTATGCCACAGGTGACTGCAAAACTCGAGCTGCTCTCCCCGGTGCAGAAAACCCGCAACGCCCGCCGGATCGTGCTCCTCGCCGTCGCTGCCCTGCTCGCCGCCGCCGCAGCCACGGGCTGGGCCATCTATTCCGGTGGATACGAAACCACCGACGACGCCCAGATCGACGGCCATCTGAACGTCGTCAGCGCGCGCATCGCCGGCACCACCGCCGCCGTCCACGTGACGGATAACCAGAGCGTGGAAGCCGGACAGCCGCTGGTCGACCTTGATCCCAGCGAGCAGCAGGTGGCCTACGCGCAGGCCAAGGCGCAGTATGACCAGGCCGTAGCGCAGTTGAATGCCCAGCGCCCCTCCATCGGCATTACTCAGGCAGACAACGCTGCTTTCGCCGCCACGGCCGATGTGCAGGTTACGCAGGCCAGAG
This sequence comes from uncultured Acidobacteriota bacterium, assembly GCA_963730805.1. Lineage (GTDB taxonomy): Bacteria > Acidobacteriota > Terriglobia > Terriglobales > Acidobacteriaceae > Telmatobacter. The sequence goes on from CAVSTL010000013.1 coordinate 10,864, forward strand.
CCGCCTCCGCTGCCGCGTCGCAGGATCTCGCGTCCGCTTCCGCGAAGCTCGCTGAAGCCGAAGCCATCCGGGCCCGTGACGTTGCCGATCTCAACCGGTACCAGCAGCTCTTCGAGGCCGGCACCGTCTCTCGCCAGGAGTACGATCGATCCGTCGCGGCGGCCCGCTCCGCTGAGGCCAGCGCAGCGGCCGCGCAGGCCGGCGTGGTCTCGGCTGAAAAGCTCGTGGAACAGCGCCAGTCGGAAATCCAGGCCCAGTCCGCGCATCGCGAGCAGGTAACCCGCACCGCGCCCCGCCAGCTCTCCATTCGGCAAGCCGATCTTGAAACCGCTCAGGCCAACGTGGAGGTCGCCGCGGCCCAACTGCAGCGCGCCGCGCTCAATCTCAGCTTCTGCCATATCGTCTCGCCGGTGCGCGGCATCGTGACGCAACGCAGCGCGGAGATCGGCAACCGCGTCAGCGAGGCGCAGCCGCTCATGATGGTGGTGACCAGCGGCGATGCCTGGATCACCGCCAACTTCAAGGAGACGCAGCTCGCCAGGATGCACCCCGGGCAGCGCGCAAAAATTCACGTTGACGCTCTCAAGAAAGATTTCGAAGCCAGCGTGGAAGGCATCCCGGCCATCACCGGCGCGCGCAGCAGTGTACTGCCGCCTGAAAACGCCACGGGCAACTACATCAAGGTGGTGCAGCGTATGCCTGTGCGCATACGCCTCAACGGCGGGCAGGCCGATGCGGATCGCCTGCGCCCTGGAATGTCGGTCGAGGCCCGGGTATGGCTCAGGTAGCGGCGCCCCGGTTTAATCCGTGGGTTATCGCCATGACGGTGACCCTCGCCACGTTCATGGAGGTGCTCGACACCTCCATTGCCAACGTCTCGCTGCCTCATATCGCTGGAAGCCTCGGGGCAACATCGGACGAGAGCACCTGGGTGCAGACCAGCTATCTGGTTTCGAACGCCATCATCCTGCCCATGAGCGGATGGCTCTCTACGCGCATTGGCCGCAAGCGCTTCTACATGACCTGCGTGGTGCTGTTCACCATCAGCTCGATGCTGTGCGGAATGGCCACCACGCTGCCAATGCTGATCCTGTTCCGCGTGATGCAGGGCCTGGGCGGCGGCGGCCTGGGGCCCAGCGAGCAGGCCATACTCGCGGACACCTTCGCCCCAGAGCAGCGCAACATGGGCTTCGCCATTTACGGCATGGCCGTCGTGGTCGCACCGGCAATCGGGCCCACGCTCGGCGGCTGGATCACCGACAGCTACAGTTGGCACTGGATCTTCTTCATCAACGTACCCATCGGCATCCTGTCGCTATTTCTGACGCAACGGCTGGTGCACGATCCGGCCCATGTAATGGAAGCACGCAACGACGCGCGCAAGAAGAGTGCCGCGGGGACCGACTATTGCGGCATCGCCTCGATTGTGATTGGCGTGGGCCTGCTGCAATACGTTCTGGACAAAGGCGAGCAGCTCGAGTGGCTCGACTCGAATGTCATTCGCATCGGCGGGACGATAGCCATTGTGTCGCTGGTCTTCATGATCTGGCGCGAGTGGACGCACTCCAACCCGATCATCCAACTCCGGCTGCTGAAGAACCGCAACTTCGCCTCCTCCACGTTCTCGAACTTCACACTCGGCGTTGTGCTCAACGGATCCACAATTCTCATTCCGCAATTTCTGCAGTTACAGCTTGGGTATTCTGCGCAGCGCGCCGGACTTGCGCTGTCGCCTGCGGGCTGCGCACTTGCACTGCTGATGCCCGTGGCCGGCATCCTGGGCAGCAAGTTCGATCCCCGCAAAGTCATCGCGGTCGGCTTTCTGCTCACCTCCGCCAGCATGTTCTGGATGATGCGCATCACGCCCGATGTCGACTTCAAAACCATCGTCTGGATGCGTGTCTTCCAGGTGGTAGGCCTGCCGCCCATTTTCATTCCGATCAGCACGCTTGCTTACGTGGGCATGCGCCCCGGCGACAACAACCAGGTCTCCGGCATCAGCAACTTCGTCCGCAACCTCGGCGGCGCCATCGGGGTCTCGTTCCTCGTCTCCTACCTCACACGCCACCGCCAGATCAGCCGCAACGATCTGGTTTCGCACCTGCACCACGGCGACCTCTTCTTCGACCGCACCTTCTCGGCGATGCAGCATTCCGCCATCGCCGCCGGCAGCAGCGTTGCCAACGCAAGCCGTCACGCGCTCGCACAGCTTCAGCTCATGGTCGACTCGCAAGCCAACGTGCTGGCCTTTATCAGCGCATTTTTTGTACTGGGTGTTATCGTTGCGCTCCTCGTCCCTCTTCCTTTCCTGATGAAGCGGCCGTCGCCTGAAGACATGGCCGCGTCCCAGGGCATGCATTGACATCCTCACCCTCGAGAAACTATTCCGTTGCACCGAACGAAAAACCTGCAGAAAGGCAGTTCAAATGATGAAAACCCGCATCGCTCCCATGGTGGCCCTGGCCGCGTCTTTAATCGCAGGATCGTGGAGTTTTGCCCAGTTCCCGGGAATGCAGCCCAAACATTATCCATGGTCCGATGCGAACCTTTTGCCCGACCAGCGCGCCGACCTGGTCATCAAAGAGTTGACGCTGGATGAAAAGATTTCTCTCCTGCACGGCGGAGGACTGTCTTTCTTCTCCACCGCTCCGTCGGAATCCAATGGCGGCGCGGGCTACACCAACTCCATACCGCGTCTGGGAATCCCCGCCATCCAGATGGCCGACTCAGCCTACGGCGTAACGCCGGGCGCGTTCAAGGGGCGCTACTCCACCGCGCTGCCTAACAATCTTGGCGCCGCGTCTTCGTGGGATACCGATGCCGCCTTCGAATACGGCGCGCTCATCGGCCGCGAACTCCGCGACCAGGGCTACAACATGACGCTGGGCGGCGGCGTCAACTTGCCTCGCGAGCCGCGCAATGGCCGCACCTTTGAGTACCAGGGAGAAGATCCGCTGCTGGCCGGCACCCTCGATGGCTACGTCGAGAAAGGCGTCCAATCGGAGCACATAATCGGCGATCTGAAGCATTACGCGCTCAACGACCAGGAGAGCGGCCGCAATGCCGTCAATGTCAACATCGATAAGCGCTCCATGCGCGAAACCGATCTGCGCGCCTTCGAAATTGCCCTCGCAATCTCCGATGCCGGCGGCGTCATGTGCTCCTACAATCGCGTCAACGGCGACTTCGCCTGCGAAAACAGCTATCTTCTCACCGATGTCCTGAAAAAAGATTTCCACTTCAAAGGCTTCGTTCTCTCCGACTGGGGCGGCACCCATTCCGCCGCCAAAGCCTCGCACGCCGGCCTCGACATGGAACAGCCCGACAAGATTTTCTTCGGCGACGCGTTGAAGAAGGCGGTCGATAGCGGCGAAGTCTCGCAGGACGAGATCAACGATCACGTCCATCGCATTCTGCGCGCCATGTTCGCCAACGGCCTCTTCGACCAGCCCATAATGCCGCAGACACAGGTTCCCGACGTCGAGAAGGGTTACGCCATCGCGCAGAAGATCGCCGAAAAAAGCATCGTCCTGCTCCGCGATGAGCGCCAGGTGCTGCCGCTTTCCGCGAATGTGAAATCGGTGGTCCTCATCGGCGGACACGCCGACGTGGGCGTGCTCAGCGGCGGCGGATCGGCGCAGGTGAGCCCGCCCGGCGGTTCGCCCGTGGCCCTTCCGCCCGCCAAAAGCATACTCGACATATTGATCCGTCCGCAGTGGATGCCGAGTTCGCCGTTGCGCGCGCTCACCGCCAAGCTGCCCTCTGCCAAAGTGTCTTACCTTTCCGGCGAAGATCCCGAGGCCGCGCCTGCCGCGGCAAAGTCGGCCGATGTAGCCATCGTATTCGCGTATCAGTGGGAAGCAGAAAACTCCGATCTCGAGACGCTCGATCTCGCCGCCGATCAGAATAAGCTCATCGAAACCGTTGCTGCCGCGAATCCCAAAACCATCATCGTGCTTGAAACGGGAAGCCCAGCCACCATGCCCTGGATCGACAAGGTCGCCGTCGTAATCGAGGCCTGGTATCCGGGCATCCGCGGCGCCGAGGCACTGGCTGACATCCTAACGGGCGCCGTCAATCCCACCGGCAAGCTGGCCATCACCTTCCCCAGAAGCGATGCCGACCTTCCTCATCCCACCATCGTTCAGCCTCCTCCCGAATCGCAGCAGCATTTTGAGGAGGGTGGAGACATCTCCGCCGCCATGGCCCGCGCCGCAAAGGGTCTTCCACCGTTTCAGATTCAATACGACGAAGGATTGAAGGTCGGCTACAAGTGGTACGACGCCGAGAAGAAGCCTGTGCTCTTCCCGTTCGGCTTTGGCCTCTCGTACACCGCGTTTGCCTACTCAGGGCTGACCGTCACGCCGGGCGAAACCACGGCTGTCACCTTCACGGTGAAGAACACTGGCAAGCGCGCCGGCATTGAAACGGCGCAGGTGTACGCCTCACTGCCCGACGCCGCCGGAGAGCCGCCCAAGCGCCTCGTCGGCTGGGCGAAGGTGGAACTGGCGCCCGGCGAATCGAAGCAGGTATCCGTGTCCGTCAGCCGCGAGCGCCTCACCATCTTCGACGAAGACTCCGACTCGTGGAAGCTGGTCCCCGGCACGTATGTCATTCGCGCGGGCGGCTCCTCGCAAACTTTGCCTCTGGAAAAACAAATCTCGTTCTAACCCCGAAAGGAATCATCGATGAAGAAACTCCTCGCCGCCTCCGCTTTGCTGTTCGCCTCCACGGCTTTTGCAGCCCCCAACCTCGCCGGCCAGTGGTCGATCCACAACAACATTGCCGGCAACGAAAGCGATCAGCAGTGCACCCTGGCTGTCGCCGACAACAAGATCACCGGCAGTTGCAAAACCACTGACAGCGAAGTGCCCGTCACGGGCGCCGTGGATGGCAACAAGGTGACCTGGAAGTACGACATGGACTACAACGGCGCGCCCCTCACCCTCACGTATACGGCCACGCTGGACGATTCCGGCAAGATCAGCGGGACGGTTGAAGTGCAGCCTTTCGGCGTGAGCGGGGACTTCACCACGACACCTGCGAAGGACGCGCCGGCCGCAAAGTAAGCCCGCACAGGCCGGTGCACGCCGGCCGTGCACACCACCTCACCAACAAATCCCCGGAGGCTGCATGTACCGCAGATCATTTCTCAGCTCGGCCGCAATGGCAGGCGCCTACGCAATGACAACCGGCTTCAACTCTTCTGCCCAACAGCCTTCTTCCTCTCTGCAGCGCAGCATTCGCATTCACACGGGTTCGGAACAAAGCAAGTTTCCGCACATCTGGGAGGAGTGCGTCGGCTCCGATCGCGCCGCGGTGGGTATGCGCGAGCAGTGGCTGCAGGATCTTGAGCTTGTCGCCAAGACGACCGGCATCAAATCCGTGCGCTTTCACGGCCTGTTCAACGACGAGATGGCGGTATGGGCGAGTGGGCGCCAGCCCAACTTCCTCTACATTGATACCGTGTTTGACGCCATGCTCGGCCGCGGCGTTAAGACCTTCGTGGAGCTCAGCTTCAATGCCCGGCGCGCTGGCCAGCGGCAACAAGACGTTCCGAGCTCACGTTGCTGAAAATGCTTCACCAGATCTCCAATCGTAATTGCGGCCGTCGATTTCCTGTTCTGATTGATTTCGATTTGGAGGGCGGCTACGGCTTTTCGAGCGGCGGCCGCGTCGGAGATCTCATCGGTTGAACCGACGACGATTCTACGGTGGCGCCGAGTACCGTCTTGCCCCGGCTCGCGCCATCTAAATTCCCAGACTGCGGACTGACTGTGACGCGCTCTTCTTATCAAGCTTCCGAATTGCATGATTTTCTCCTTTCGGACCGTCAATTCATTGCATGACTGTCCTAGAGGAGCATTTTCGGCCGTATTGCAGGCTTAAACAGCGCAGGTTATCGCTTTGCTGCGGAAATGCCCATGAGCGCGTCTAGTGCGCTGACCACCGATCGCGAAAGCCTGCCATCCAGTTAAATCCAGGCTCAATGAGCAGATTCTGACTCGCCGATGACGGCCACCATATGTTCGAACTGCACGTTCTCATAATTCAGGGAAGAACTATGGTAAGTCTCGATTCGATCGCCTCAATTTGATTTTCGAAATCAATCCGATCGCCTAGACCAGCGACTTGACCTCAATCCGCCGGAACCAGATCTCTGCATACTCGATCTCGATGGCAATCTTGCCGCGGGTAAGCGGAATGTACTTGCCCGCATTCTGTGGGTCGGGCTGTTGCAGATTCGTTACCACGTTCACCGTTCTTCCGTTCACTATATGGGCGGCTTTGTCTCCCTGCCAGAGCACTTCAACGGTGTTCCATTCGTCGAGCAGTTCGAAGTTGCCGTCTTTGATGAACCTGCCACTAGTCGGTTCCGTTTGCGCTTGCAACATTCCGGGCGGCGGCGCATCGTGGGTTGGCCATGTTCCGCCGAGCTGCGGATCCACTTTTGCGTCACCCGGCTTGGGCCATCCGGTTATCGGACTGATTCCCTCGCCAAACAGACCACCGAAGTGGCTGCTCTGAATCCCTCGGGTGCCAACCATGAAGAAGTCCCCAACATCGCCTTCTTCAATCTGACATTCGACGCAGAGAGGCCATACCCTGTCTTCTACGACGAGGCCGTAGAGCAGGCCGTTATCGCGCTTCGGTGTATAACGTGGAGCATGGCGCTTCATGCCCCATTTGTATTCAACGCGAATGTGAACGTTCTCGAACTCCTGGTTGGTGGCGATATAACCTGTCTCTGCGGGAACCACGCCCTCTTCATTGCCCATAATGTGGAGCATCTCCTCCTCCATCGTGACCATTTTGTACTTTTCGGCGAAGCCCTTACCGGACTTTGCGAGCATCGTGTACCAGCCGGTTTGATCGCGTCCATCGATTAGCGAAACCCATCCATCCGAGCCCGGCGCCGGCAGTAGAGGCCGTGTGGCAATCGCCTGAGCGAGACTAATCTTTGGGAAAAAAGCTGGCGCCATTGCAAACGATGCACTGGCCTTGAGAAAGTCACGACGTTTCATTGAGATCTCCTAACTTGTGCAAAGGTCTAGTTCGATGGCATCGATCAGCGGTACCAGCCATGAGAGAAGCGCTTGATGCGCCGGATGCAATGGATACGCTTCGAGAGATGCCTTGTCTTTGAACTGCATGATGCCGGCAAAGGTGTAGCCTTTTCCGCGCGGCGAAATATTGGGACCAACATGAGTTAGGAGAAGGCCAGGGATCTTCCCTTGAAGAGCTGCTATCTCTGTGGCCGCTCTCTCCTTCTGGGCTTCAGAAGTCCCGGACTTTCACTGGAAGCCGAAAACATGAAAGACGACTGTTGCCGGTTCTTCAGCTACCGCGTCTTGATCGGTTGCAAGAAGCAGCGTCGCGGCCGATGCCGCGAATCCGCAAGAGCGAATGAGCGATCTCCGTGTCAGTCTCGACATCCAGACTCCTTTCCTATCTGCAACGGGTGTGAGCTTATCTCGAACTCTGCGGCCCGTACGAAAGCCGACTATCCAATGGATTGCAGGTATTCGTAATTGGCTTTAGCCGCCTCCAGCGCAGTGAATTGCACGTAGGGCGGCTCTTGCTCAACAAAGATCCGCTCAACGCCCGCCGCTGGAGCGGCAGCAAGAATGGCGCGAAAGTCCATGTGACCTTTGCCCAACTCGGTCCAAGTCGGATTAGTACGCGGATCGAGTGTGACGACGGGATGCGGAACTGGTTGGAAGTCCTTGATGTGCAGCATGCGGATGCGTCCGGTGTATTTCCTGAAAAGTTCAAGGGGTGGATGACTGGCGAGATCGGCCCAGCCGCAGTCGACTTCAGTCTTCACGAGAGCGGGGTCCGTCTCCGCCATGAGCGTGTCGTAGGTTGTGCTGCCATCGCTCCACCGTCTGAACTCCAGGTTGTGATTGTGGTACGCGAATTGAAGGCCGACATTCTTTGCCTTCGCTGCCATGGTATTGAGATCGGCAGCCATCTTCTTAAAGTCGTCCTGGGTCATTGAAGCGACAAGCTTGATATAATCGTCCACGCTCTTGATCTTCGCGTCTGGCTTGATCAAAACACTCGAAACAACATAGTCCGAGCCGAGAGTCCTAACATCGTCAAAGTACTGCTCGGCCGTTTGTCCAGGGCTCAAAAACAAATGGCTGCTTGGGCATTTGAGGCCAGCAGAATCCAGCGCCTTTCGGAAATCAGCGGCTGTCTTTCCAGCCATTCCGGCACTTTCAACTGAGCGATAACCGATAGCTGCAATTTTCGCCAGAGTGCCGGCCATATCCTGCATCAGTTCTTTGCCGACCGTATAGAGCTGGATACCGGTTGATTTCGCCAGGGATTCTGCCTGGAGCTGCTTGGGAAAAGCAGTCAATAGGGCCATCGATGCCGTTGTTGCAGCTCCGTATTTCAGTGCGTTGCGTCGTGAGATGAGATTCATCTTGAGCTCCATTCTTTTCTTCCGTTGCGTGCTGCCGCGTCCCACATTCCAAACGGCGTCGATTGGGCACGCCTGTCCAGTTGTGAATCCAAATATCACCGAATCGTTCTGTGTACCTATGCCCCCAAGGGACTGAGGCTGTTGAGCTGGACGTGAGTTGGTCTCCTCTCCGCCTACTGGGTCTCCCAGTCACTCGAGCCTTAAAAAGAGCTTAGGGACCGTCGCTGACGTCGCCCTTTAGGATTTTCAGTGCCTGCAAATGCCGGGGACTATAGCTAAATAATGGCATGACATTTTTTCCGGTCCGCATGTTCCCAAAAGGGCCGAATGCAGCCTTATTCGTCTTGCGAGGGTGACCGTAGAAATCGAGATCCATATCCTTTAGGCCGCTTAGGTAGCGATATGTCCCTCGATCAATTTCGAAAGTCGCGACAACCCCCGCAGTATCCAGGTTGAGCTTGAAGTGCGGATCGGCAAGGTCGGTAATCGAACCAATTTCGCCTACTCGAGGCGCCGCGCCACCAAGATAGAGATTTTCAAGCGCTTCATCGGGGCTGGTCGCGAGGCCTCGAGCGATGAAGACGTTTCTAAACCACGAGGCTCGGGCGATCGGTGGTCTACCCAAATCAACTTGGTTGACCCAATAACCGATAGCACCGGCAAAGAGGTTGTGTTTCCATACTGTATCGCTTGACGAATAAGTGGCTACACCACCGCCAACCACAACGTTGTTTTCCACGGTATTTGGCCCGATCAAATCCGCTTCCAGCAAAATCGAATTGCCCATGACGTCGGTGATGACATTATTGCGAATCGTAACGTTCAAGTTTCCGTTGTCCAGCCATATACCGTCGCCGTTGGCGAGCTTCTGATCGATTGTCCCAACACCGCGTATGTAATTGTTTTCTATGACCGTGTTACGGCTTAGATGAAGTTTGATACCCCCGGTCTCAGCGCCTCCGAATTCAAGCCGGTAATTTGTCTCCTCGATGTCGTTGCGATCGATAATGGAATCGCTGTTCCAACTTCGACCGGCTATACCGGCTTGGCCACAACGCATAATCACGTTGTCGCGAACGATGTGATGGCCGGAGGCGGCCTGATCAGCCCGTCCGGATGGCACACCGATTGATATGCCGACTGCTTTGGAATAGAGAATCGTGTTGTCTTCAATAATCCAATGGTTCCCGCCATTCGAGCCGACAGCCGCCGGTTGCTCGGCGGTTGGCGGTGCCCAGTACGAAGCGGCGTTCATGATGGTGAATCCGCGCAAGGTGATGTAACTAATGCCGGGGGTGCTCGGATAGAACACGGTTGGACGTACATTCACCTCTACCCACGAAGCATTCGGATCGAGATCACCGAAATTAGCTTTAATGGTCGTGAAACCTTGATCGTCCATGTTGCCCCGCCAAGTCATCGGCTTGGACAGACCGGCGTCTGTCTCTTGCTCTATAAGGCCCTGTCCATTGATGTAGACGTCACCCACATGGGCCCAGCGCCCATAACGCAGCCAACCCCAGCCGTCGCCATTATCACCTCCAACGAAATGCGGATTGCGGACCAAGCTCGCAAAAGGATCGAAAGACCCGAAAAAGCCCTTCGGCAATACGGTCTTCCACTGGGAACCATTACCTACCGAGTGCGCCACACGCTCCGAACCGATGATCCTCACGTCCTCCGCAGGAGCCGCGCGATAGATTATCCGCTGTGCGTCTGAAGTTCCGCCCCGCGGCGGATCGACACGCTCTCGGTAGATTCCGCCATGGACGGTGACTGTGTCTCCAGGGTAGGCGTCGTTTGCGGCGCGTTGAATGGTAAGGAATGGATGGGGGGCGTCACCGGCATGTGAGTCCGATCCATTCTTCGCCACGAAGATATCGCGTGCTCCCGCAGATGGACAGGCCAGGAGATATGCACAAAGAACTGCATACAAGATGGCGCTCGTCATTTTATGCGAGTTGTCCAGTGTCATTTGCTTGGCTCCAAAGATCAATCCTCGGTTGTATCTCGCATGGTTGCGCCGAGGAACCTATTCGGTGACTACGATAGCGGCCTTAGAGGTCTCTGCAGAGTTGGCGCCGATCAGAAGGTCAACCGGGCCGGGCTCAACTACTCTCTCCATCTGGGCGTTGAGAATGGAGAGCTGTTCCGGACCGATCTCGAAGGTAACGTCGGTCGATTGGCCCGGCTCAAGATGTATGCGCTTGAAGCCGCGCAAAAGGATAATTGGTTGAGCAATGCTGCTGACAGGATGATGGACGTATAACTGAATCACTTCATCGCCGGCACGCCGCCCTGCGTTGATGACGGTAACGGAAACCTTGGCTGTGCCGTTCCGTTCAATTGTGGAGTGATCCACAGTTGGCTTACCAAAGTTGAAGGTCGTATAGCTCAGCCCAAATCCAAAAGGGTACAGAGGTGAATTATCGCCAAACACATAGCCAAAACGGGATTTGGGCATCTTGTAATAGAAGACTGGCAACTGCCCGACATTCCCCGCAATCGTCACCGGTAGACGGCCCGAGGGGTTGACGTCGCCGAACAAAATGTCGGCGATCGCGTCTCCAGTCTCCTGACCTAGATACCAACCTTCAACAATAGCCGGAACCTGCCGCGAGAGTGACTCGATTGTGTATGCCCGTCCATTAAGTAGAACAGCAACCATCGGCTTGCCGAGTCTCGCAATCCTGTCTACGAGTTCGTTTTGACGGCCCGGTAATTCGAGGGTGTCGGTGTCGCCCTTCAACTCGTTCGTGGTTGCCTCACGTGATACGTTTTCATTTCCGCCCAAAACCAGAACAACAACATCCGCGCGCTTGGCTGTCTCAACTGCCTCATCAATCAGTTCCCGATCCCTTTCGAGAGAAGGTGATTTGTAAGGTAGGAACTCATTTGAATTGGGCGCGGTGTCCGGCTCACTGATCCTGCATCCCTCAGCATAGACTACCTTCGTTCCTTCACCTATCCGCTTCTTGATTCCGTCAAGAACCGTAACGCAGGAGGCGGGCAGCCCCGAATACCCGCCGAGCCGTTCTTTGTTTGCATTGGGACCAATCACGGCCAGAATTTTGATTGACGCTGGATCGAGGGGCAACAGACGATCCTGGTTCTTCAAGAGAACGACAGCTTCGTCCGCGACTTTGCGTGCCAGCTTTATGTGATCGGAAGTTGCGACATCACGGACGGCGCGTCCCGTATCTACAAAGGGATGTTCGAAAAGACCCGCATTCAACTTCGCAGTGAGCACCCGCCCCACACTCTCGTTCAACTCCGCTTCCGAAATCTTGCCTGCCTTCACCGCTTCGACAAGACCTGGGTAGGTAGAGGGTTCAGGCAACTCCATGTCCACACCAAATCATTAGTTTCTCGCTCACTTCAGAGCGCATGCGGAAGGCCTTCAAAAGCGCCGCTCATTCGGGCGATTTCCGATGGGGTTTTCCGCTCACATAAGCGGAGCCCGCCTCCAACCTCGATGACTGGGGACGGTGCTATTTGTATCGACCAGCCATGCTGATGAAGTTCGGCTTTACAGCCTATGACAAAACGGACGCCACATAGCCTCTCTGCAGGATACTTGTCCCGGTTGGTGAAGCAGAGCGTGCAGGATCCAGATTCAGGCAAGAGCTATTTTGAGTTGCCGGGCACTCCAGTACCAGTCAGGCTGACATGGAACGGGCTACCCACAGCGTTGCTGTTGATGACCATGGTCCCGCCGAATGGGGCAACCCTCGTCGGTGAGAAGTTGACATCCACGACAATCGACTGGCCAGGGTTTACGGAGACGTTCACTCCCATCCACGAGAAATAGGATGTTTTTGTATGCGGGGCAGGCAGAATCTGGATTGTGATGATTCCCGTTCCTATGTTACTGATGGTTAAGCCTTGGGTGACGAAGCTGCCAACATATTCCTTGGCAAACGCGAGTTTTGCAGGCACGCTCACCAGAAAAGTTGGATCTGGTTGCAGTGGAGCTGACGAAGGAGACTCGGCAATCGACCATTCGTTGGGGGTGAGTGAAAAAGGGGTAGGAGTGCCGAGGACAACAGGCACCTGCCCTGAAAGACTGTTGGCCTGCGGTTGGAGCGTCAAATTTGGGAAATTGGCATTGTGGATTGTGCAGTAATTGCTGGGATAGAACTGGGGCGGCTGAATGCTCCATAGTTGCAGTTTTGCATTTGACGCGCCAACGGGCGCCTTGGGCCCTTGAATGATCGCGCCGGGGGTGTTGGTCGAGCCGTCCCCTTGGAGGCTGACTCCCACATACTGGTTTCCGCAATGCGTACGAATGTAGTACAAACCGCCGCCAGCATCTTCCAAGCTGAATCCCTGTGCGTCAATAGGATTGGCCGAATTGACCCAAAGCGGTGTCGCAGGCGCAGGATTCCCTCCTTCCACTTCCAGGCACATCCCCGATCGGGCGTATTGAATCTTGTAGGGTAGGAAGGGACGAAACTTGCCAGACCTGGGGGTGGCGGTAAGGATCGAACTGAGATCATTCGCCGCTTCAAACCGGGCGCCCATGGGGGGCATGTTCGCACCTAGGAATCGACTTGCAATGGTTTTCAGGATAGAAGTGTGATCGAAGTGGAGCGCCGGACCGCCGGACCCTGCGCCGCTACCGAAAACCATTCCACCTGTAACCCATGGCGAAACAATGAAGGCAGGAACGCGGACTCCATAAGTCGTAGGCAGACCGGTATCTTCCGCGATAACGGCAGCCTGTGGCGGCGGCACATGATCGTAAAAGCCTCCATGTTCGTCGTAGACGATGATGAGCATGGTCTTATCCCAGTTCGGACTGGAAATTACCGAGTCCACCACCTGCCTCACGAATAGCTGCCCTTGGGCGATATCCGCGGGTGCGCCATCGCAATTGCCGCCTGGCGGCAACTCAATAAAGTGAGGATCGATAAACGTGACGCTCGGTAGATTTCCTGTCCGCGCGACGTTCTCAAAACCGAGTCCAGGATCGTCGTAATCCACAACATTCGTGGTATCAAACGTGTAGTTCTGGAAAAATCTCAGGAAACAGTAGTGGTGCTCAAAGTACTTCCACGAAACTCCATGTTGAGTCAGGTAGTCAAAGATGTTGGCGGTAAAGACCGCTCTCTTGGGGCTCGAGTTGTGACTCTCCCAAAAGCCGTCCGCGTCAATGTTGAGGAAGCCGGTAAGCTCGTGGAAGCGGTTGCAAAAGGTTGGCCCGGGGAAGCTGGCGAACCAGCGGTCACAGATGGCAAAATCACGCACCAGGGCGTCGTAGACGGGAACGTTGGCGGCGGTGTGGTACTTCATGATGCGGGCGGCGACGTCAATACCGGACTCGTCGTAGTAGGCTTGCGCAAATCCGTCCATGTTTCCGTTGTTGATGGCGCGGGTCACCGGTTCCCAGCTATGGGGAGGGTCGGGATTCATAATTGTGTCGGTCGGCACGAATGGTTTCGACGGGCAGGCCACTCCGTTCGCGTAGTTGATCTCCCCGCCTTTTAAGCCGTCGACGTCGGTGCGGCCCATGCCTTGCTGTTCAAGTGGAAGGCTGAGATAGCCGAGCATGTGGTCGAACGAGCGATTTTCCATGGTCAGGACGACGATGTGGTCGATATTGGCGAGGGCGCCCGGGGTGGGAGCAGGCGAAGAATAAGGCTCGGGGACGAAGAGGTCATGGGGTCCGTTGAAGCGGAGGGCGATGTACGGGCCTTGGGCGTCGTTCTCGATCGAGACTGCGCCCGTGACCGCGGCGCCGTTGACGTAGTTCGCGCCGTTGACATCTTGGTCGCTCGCTAGAGCTCCGCCCAATAGCCAGGAGTTCACAGTGGAGTTCAGGTGGTCTCGCCCGGTCTGGCTGTCGAAGGCCGACACTGGTTTACTCAAATTGTCAAAGATGCTATCCCTGATGCCGTCCTCAACCAGTCCGCCCCCGGTCAAGCGGACATCAATGACTTGACCCCTTAGGGTCGCCTGGTAGAGGGCAAGGTTCGACGCAGTTACGTTCACCGGCTTTCCCAGGAACTGGCCGGTGATGTTAAAGAGCGGGGAGAAGGGGCCCAAGCTGACGGCTTTCAAGCCGAGGATCTCTGGCACCCAGCTCATCAGATCCACGCAGTTGCGCGTTTGATCCCAGGTCAGAGTCAGGTGGAGAGTGATGGTGAATGAGGTCAGGGTGCGGCCCTCCGTGCTGTCCCAGCTTCCGCCAACAATCTGGTTGGTTCCGCTGCAGTCGAAGGCCAACTCGACGGAGAGCGGTGTGGGCGATGCGGGGTCGACGGCGACTTTCAGGGTCTGGCTATTGAGGTTACTAAAATAAACGTCGCCGAAGGAGGCATGGTATACCTGGCCGAGGGAGGAAGGGCTGGGAAGATAAATGACTGGTTCCGTGTAACCATGGGGCGAGAGAGTTCCTGGAGCCGGCGGGTTAGCCGTGATGGACTGCAGGTCGAAATAGCTTTCCGGCAACGTATCTTCGTTGAAGCGGCCGGCGTTGTCGAGGCGGATCTTGTAAAGAGGAGGGTCTTGAGAACCGACGCCCTGGCGATTGTTGATAAGGTCGTCGAGTTTTTTCTGGAGATAGCTGATGTAGATTTTCTTGGGCTTCTGGTCGGTGTAACTGGTGGGGACGGGATGGTCGGCCGGGACGGGTTTTAGCGTTGGCTGACTGAGTGGGTCCACGGTCGGGAAGGGGGCTCCGTTGTAGACGCCGGCATATTTATGGTTGTCCTGGTCGAGGATGATGCCGTTACTCTCTGAAACAGCCGTCCACCACTTCCCGTTATTGCTCGGGCTCGTGAAGTAGAAATAGATCTGATAGTCGAAAATCCAGCGGTCTTGGCCGGCTCCGATATTGATGAAAATCTGCGGCAGAACGATGTCCTGCATGAGGATGGGCGAGAGCCCGCCCTCAGGGGGGAAAACAACTTCCTGCGTCGAAGGGTCGGACAATCCCTGCCCGGGAAGGATATTGGTCGCGACGAGGATATCCTGGCTCGAGGTCGCATTCAGCCGGTTGAAGATGTGGACGTTCAGCGACGTGCCGCTATTCTTGTCGTCATTGTGCGTGCTGAAGATCATCTTTACTTTGGTCAGGACTAGGTCCGACTGCGGCTTGTGGACCGCGGGCATGCGGTTGAACGGATTCTCGGCGCAGATGCCGTCGTAATTGCGATTGTCCTGATCGACGATGATGCCGGTCACGCCGTTGAAGTTCGAGGAAAAGGAAAACTGCGAGTGGCCGTCGTCGAAGGTGAAGGTGATGGTGTAGCTGAAGATCCAGCGGTCGCCGTCATCGGCCTGGATATGGATGTTGACGACCGGCAGGAAAATCTCTTCGTTTGAGATGGGTTTGGAGCGCAGGGGGATATTGAAGGTATGAGTGGAGGGATCGCCAAAATTGGTTTCCGGCGAGATGTTCTCGAGACACCCGAGAAACGGATTGATCCCAGCAAACTCGGGGCGCTCGTTGAACTGGTATGCCAGATGATTGGTGATGAAGTCGGTCCCGCCCATGGGTGTCGAGGTATCCGGGCGCCGGTTCTTGACGAAAACGTGCAGGACGGTGCTCGGGTTCTTGTCATCGTTGTGAGTATCGAAAGTGATTTGAATGCTGCTGAGATTCATGTTGTACACTCCCTTGGACTTGGGCAGTTAAAATCGACAACGGGAAGAACGATCTCTTCAGACTGGATGGGAGCCGTCCTCAACCTGGGACAGTGTCGTGGTCAATGTCATCTTCGTTGTGGGTGTTGAATGTGATGCCGATGGTCAAAAGATTTGGCAGGGCTCATCTGGATTCTCATCTGCAACTGACGCACTACTAGCTGTTAGCACCCAGTTTTTCAGGTGGCAGGACGGTGCATGACATCCCCTGGCCGGAAGATGATGAATGAGGCGTTGTCGGCTCTATTGCGCTGCGGTGAGCGTCTTGCAAGAGCCATAGTCCTTGCTCATTTTCTCGACCAAAAACGTCTGGTCGCCAATGTCATATCCGCTTTTCTTCCGCTTTGATCCGTTCAGTGATAACGTCACCCACCTTGACCTTCTCGGTGACTCCAACGACTGAATATCTACCTACCGTTGAGAGCGTTGGCTGGCTGCCCGGAAAACAGCTTGCACGGCCCGTAGTCCTTGCTGATCTTCTCGACCGAAAATGTCTGATTGGCGGTGCTGTCTTTCACTTTCTTTACCTTCGTCCCGTGGAACCGAACGAGGTCACCCACCTTGATGTTCGCGTTGACTCCCACCAGCGCATAGGTCTTCAGATCGCCTTGAGTTTGAACCTGGAGGCCATTCTGGTCACCGAAAACACACCCCTTTACGGAGTGATGACTATGATGAACCTCAATAAGAACGACAGTGCCGACCACCACGGCGCCAACTCCGATTGCAGCCGCGGCGACCTGGCCCCCGGACGGACCGAAGCCTATTTTTGAGTTTTGTAATCCATTGGTGCAGCCGGTAGAACCGGCCGCCACGCAACCAATAAGAGAAGCCAGCGTAATTGCAAACATCTTCTTCGTCCGTCGCCTTCCGGCTGAGGGCCTTGAATCCGGATGGGACGGCCGGAGAATTTCTCGATCGATTGTCATGTTGGCTTCCTCAACTGTTGAGATTTCCGCTGGAGCTGGAAGGGTACGCGTCTGCGACAGGCTTCAATATTCGAGGGGCGAACGACCGGAGAATTGCCCGACCACGATCACGACGGTCGCTCATGGCGCCGATTTGAGCAATTGTGTGGAGGTGAACTTAATGTGATTTTCGTGTGATTAAGTAAGTCATTGATTCGAAAAGATCAGATAAGATAAGTCGAACCTGTTTAGAACCGATTACCCCCATGCCGCAAGAACGAATGCCAAATTCGATTCGCTTCGGACTCTTCGAACTCGACCTTGCGGCCGCAGAATTACTGCAGAATGGGCGAAAAGTTCGCCTGCCTGAACAACAATTCCAGATCCTGCAGATGCTTCTTCTTCGCCAAGGGGGTGTGTTATCGCGGGAGGAGATTCGCAAAAAGCTCTGGCCCAATGACACGGTCGTAGAGTTTGATCGCAGCATCAACGCCGCCATCATGAAACTTCGCGCCGCACTGGGTGATTCGGCGGCAGAGCCCCGGTTTATTGAAACCTTGTCGCGGCGCGGGTTTCGGTTCCTGATGCCGGTCGAGGTGATTGAGAGCAAGGCTACCGAGGTCACCAAGACGAAAATTCAGCAGGGTTCGCTCGTCGGCCAGAAGGTCGCGCACTATCGCGTGCTGGGAGTTCTCGGCGGCGGAGGCATGGGGCTGGTCTACAAGGCGGAGGACCTAAAACTGAACCGCCCTGTTGCACTCAAGTTCCTTCCGGAAGAATTAGCCACTGACCCCGTAACGCTTCTGCGATTTGGGCGTGAGGCACGCACGGCTTCTCAACTGAATCACCCCAATATCTGCACCATCTATCAGGTGGCAGAACACGGAACTCAGCCCTTCATTGTCATGGAGTTGCTGGAGGGCGAGACACTGCGAGACGTCCTCTTGAAAACGATTGCCTCGGCAGGCGGAGAGAAACACGGTCTGCCACTGGAGCAATTGCTTGATGTGGCCCTACAGGTCGCCCAAGGATTGGACGCTGCTCATCAGAAAGGCATCATCCATCGGGATATCAAGCCGGCAAACGTCTTCGTAACGACCGGTGGGCAGGTTAAGATACTGGACTTCGGATTGGCGAAAGTCGCCGCTGTCTCCGCGGAGGCCGTTGAGGATCCTTCGAGAGAAACTGATTCGGATGGTAGCGCCCCCGAATCTGTCCAGCCAGCGATCAACTACGATCTCAGTCGCACCGGCGTTGCTATGGGAACGGCGGGGTACATGTCTCCGGAGCAGGTGCGCGGGGAGGAGCTGGATGCCCGCACCGACCTGTTCTCGTTCGGTTTGATCCTGTTTGAGATGGCCACCGGTCAGAGAGCTTTCGGCGGGGAGACAGCGGCCATTGTGCAGGATGCAATCCTGCATCAATTCCTTCTTCCCGTCCGAACCTTGAATCCCCAGCTACCTCTCCGGCTCGAAGAGATTATTTGCAAGGCGCTTCAAAAGGACCGCGAACTTCGGTACCGGACGGCATCAGGGATGCTGGCGAATTTGAACGCCGTAAAGGCAGACGTAGGGGGGTCACCTCATCAAGTCGCCACGCCCTCCCCGAAAGAAACGCGCCGCAGGACCTCAGTCTGGGTTGCGGCTGCTTTGGCAGGGGTTGTTTCGCTGCCGGCCATTGCCTACTTCGTTCAGACACGAAGAAACATGCTTCCGCTTGAGAACAACCGCGTTCTGTCCGTAACCCATGAGCAAGTGTCTTTTTTAGGTGACGCTTACTTGCCGGCAATCTCACCCGATGGCAGGACAGTGGTCTACGTGACTAAGCATCCCGGAAGCGATCAGAAGCTAATGCTACAGGACCTGTTCGCCGGCGGCGCCGCCCGTGAAATTTCTCATGCTGAACTCTATTCCGCTCTTGAGTGGTCGCCGGATGGTTTCGAGTTCATGATTTCTCAAGCGAACGGAGGTGAAGGAAAAACCTTTGCATTCTCCATGCGTGGCGCAGCACCTCGGTTGGTAGGAGACGGCGACTATTACGTGTGCTGGCTGCCAGGCGGAACGCAGTATGCGAAATCGTACACTAACCCCGAAGCAGGTATCTGGGTAAGAAATCAATTCACGGGAGAAAAGAATCGCATCCCCGCGCCCGCATACGAGAGGCTAGACGGCCTAGCCTGCTCGGGCAAGACCGGTAGACTGCTCCTGACGACGGAAACCTCAGAACGTTATCAAATATGGTCGATGAATCAAGACGGAACTGAGCAACGCAGACTAATCCAAGGAACGAGCGGAGCCATTTTCAAATCCCCCAGATGGTCCTCAGCCGGAGATGCTATCTACTTTCTCCGCGAAGAAAAGGGCACAACTGATCTTATGAAACTTCCAGTTTCTGGCCATTCAATGGAGGCCACGGTGTTGGTAAGCGGTTTGCAAGCTGGAGATAGTTTCACTTTGTCGGCAGATGGATCGAAATTGGCCTACACGCGTTCCTTGTCTTATTCGAACTTGTGGATGGTTGAGCTCCCAACGCCGGAATCAACCCCTTCTGATATGGCGCTAACCACGGAAACGTGGTCCTACAGTGATCCCGTTTTTTCCCCAGATGGACGCTCGTTCGCGTATACGATGGGCTCCAGCCAATCCACAGGCAACGTTTGGAAGATGGCGGTCGACGGCGGCCGGCCGGTCCAGTTGACTTTCGCAGACGCGGCAGGTGTCTGGAGTCCGGCATGGTCACCTGACGGCAAGCGAATCGCATACATTACCGACCAGGGTGGATCTACGAAGGTGTGGATCGTCAGTGCCGATGGTGGTGACGCACGACCGTTAGAGAAAACTGATGCATCGGTCGATAACCACGTACTTTCATGGTCTCCAAATCCAAATATTTGGTATCCCACTCACGATGCCCACAACCTTCGAAGTCTGAACGTTGAAACTCAAGAGGGGAAGCTACTCTTTCCACAGGATTTAAAAGGTTGGTTTATGACACAGCCAGTGGTCTCACCAGACGGCAAGAAGATGGCCATCTATTGGTATGAGGGTCATTATTGGGGAGCATCGCTTTTCACGCTAGGCTCGTTGACAAATAGCTATTTGTATCGAGGCGCCTTCCCCTTCGGATGGTCCTCCGATGGAGGATCCCTCTATGCCTTTTCTTGGTTAGATGGGCGGGAAATAATGCAGCTGAAAGTTGGCGATTCAAAAAAGCCAAGATCCGTGATTACGATGCCCGGAGCAATCAATGCTGCAACAATAAGTCCCGATGGACGAAGGATTATTGTCAGTGTCGGCGAAGAGAAATCAGATGTGTGGCTAATGAAGAATTTCGATCCACAAGAGGCGCGGGCTCAATAGTCGGCTTGCTAACTGGAGACCGCAGCACGGAAAGCAATCGCCGAATTGCCGTTAGGCAATACCGACCGAAATCTCCACCCGCAATCCCCACCCGCGATTGACCCGTTTTACACGTATTTCCACGTACTTCGGCGTTGCCCTACGACTTGTAAGTACTTGTAAGTATTGCTTATTACCGCCCTGAAAAGGCCGGCCTCTGGCGATCGCTCCCCGGAAACGCCCTTCCGGCCGGAAATCAGACGACGGCCGCTGATGCCGGAAACAAGGACACTGGCCGACATTTCAGGAGTAATCCAGGCATCGCCCGAATATCCCGAAAGGAGAGGCACCGCAGCGATCGTTAATTTTTGTCCAATAAGGCGGGCCGGATATCCGGCCCGCCCGAATCCCCCGCCTAGTTGTCCGAGCCGCTGAGTCGTCGCGCGGCATGGGTGACGCAGCCAACCGAAACTACGTTACCGGTCGCATCGTAGTCGGTGATAGTGCCGCTGCCATTGAAATGGGAGCCGTCTCCGCTGAGCTCTTCCTTATTGAGGGCCTCTGCTATCGACTTGAATGTCCCGTCCGGGTTGTAACGGAAGAACCAGTATGTCGAGGTGAACACATTCCCGTCCGCATGGTCCCAGTTCCCCAGGCTGCTGCCCCGGAGGTAGGTATTGGCGGTTTCGCTGAAAGACCCGTCGTGGCTGAACATCTGCAGCGCTCTGACGTTGCGGATCAAGGCGCCGGACTGGCAGTTCACCACCGTCACGCTGAGATCCCAGGTGCCTTCCATGCTATGTTTGCCCTGCGCCAGCAGCATGCTGGAACCGGTTACGGCCATTGCGATCGTTGCGCACACACGGACCATTTTCTTCGTCATGATGACCTCCATTTTGGGGTTTGAAGTTGGGCGACGGCAGCGATTCGAACGCTTCTGCCATTGCCTTCACCCCTGTAGGCGCAGTACGGCGCGCAAAACTGGCATGACCTGGAATTATTTTTTTCGGTGTTATTTCGGACTGATCTAGTTCGAGCTGATCTGGGCCTGCAGCCACGATCGGGCAAACTTCCAATCGCGCATCACGGTTTCGGGAGAAACCGCAAGCACCTCGGCGGTTTCCTCCACGCTGAGGCCGCCGAAGAAACGCATTTCCACCACCCGGGCCTTGCGCTCGTCGGCCTTGGCCAGAGCATTCAGCGCATCATCGAGGACGATCAGTTCCCGGGCACGCCCCATGCCGATATCGGGCAGTTCATCGAGATTCAAACGCTCCGCATCGCCACCGCGCTTGGCGGCGAGGCGGCGACGCGCCCGGTCGAGCAGGATGTTGCGCATGATCTGGGCGGAAATCGCGAAGAAATGAGCGCGATGCTGCCAGTCCACGTTCTTGATGTCGACCAGTTCTAGGTAGGCTTCATGCACCAGCGCGGTAGCCTGCAGTGTGTGCCCCTCCCGCTCGTCGCGCATGTAGCGTCCGGCAATGCGCCGCAAAGTCCGGTAGACGTGGGGCGTGAGTTTCTCAAGCGCCGTGCGGTCGCCTCCGGCCCAGGCACGGAGAAGCAGCGTGGTTTCGGATATCTGTTCGCCCATCAAGTTTGATTCGGGCCGATTATAACCCCGCCGGTGCGTTTACTGATTGCGCTATGCAATTGCGGCTCCCTGCCTCGCGACTTATGATGGAAGCCATTTCTCGTGTGCCTGCATGAGTCCCGAGCGCCTGCGCCAAATCGAAGAACTGTACCACTCGGCACGTGAACGAGGCGCGGCTGTTCTGATGGGTGTGGATCCCGAACTTCGACGTGAGGTCGAGAAACTCCTTGCCCAGGATTCGGAGAGCGGCGCTAAGCTCCTGGATCAATCAGCCGAGAATCTGCTCATGGGACTGGCAGGCCCGCGCGTGGAAGCCGGATCTCAGCTCGGCCCTTACATAATTCGAGGTCTGCTCGGGGAAGGCGGAATGGGGCAGGTGTTTCGCGCCACTGACACCCGTCTGGGCCGATCGGTCGCCATCAAGGTCCTGAAAGAATGGACCGGCCGCTTCGAAAAGGAGTCGCGTGCTATCGCGGCCCTGAACCACCCAAATATCTGCACGCTGCATGACGTCGGCCCGAATTACCTCGTAATGGAACTGGTTGAGGGCGAAACTCTGGCCGCGCGGCTCAAGCGCGGGCGATTGAGGATCGAACAGGCCCTGCAAGTGGGAGCGCAGATTGCCGATGCGCTGGCCGCGGCGCATGCCCAGGGCATCGTTCACCGCGACTTGAAGCCCGCAAATGTGATGCTGACAAAGACGGGTTTAAAGGTGCTGGACTTTGGCCTGGCGAAATCCACGGCGGACCCATCGCAGAGCATCCAGGGCGTTGTGATGGGAACTCCAGCCTACATGGCTCCCGAACAATTCGAGGGCGGCGGCGCCGACAGCCGTACCGATATTTATGCACTTGGGTTGATCTTGCAGGAAATGTTGACCGGGGGGAATTCTGACGTGTGGGAAGGCGTACCGCCGACGCTTGAGCGGACCGTGAAAAGGTGCATTGAAAACGATCCCGACGAGCGCTGGCAGTCAGCACGCGATTTGCAATGGGAGTTGGAGTCGAGAGCGGTCACCGCCGCTCCCAATCCCCCAAGTTCCCGGCGTGCAACGCTCTTCGTCTCTATTGGGCTGGTATCGTTGTTGGCTGCCGCACTCGCGTACCTCTATTTCGGCGAACACTCGCCGCGACCGCCACTCGCACTGGCCACCATCTCGCTTCCCGAAAAGTCGCGCCCCGTGTTTCTTGCGGTATCACCGGATGGCCGTTATATCGCCGTTGTCCTCGTCCGGAATGGCAGGCAGCAGATTTGGCTCCGGCCTCTCGACTCGCTCGAACTCACTCCCCTGCCGGGGACTGATGGCGCTATCAATCCGTTCTGGTCGCCCGATAGCCGCTTCATCGCCTTCTTCGCCGATGCCAAGCTCAGAAAAATCGAGCGTTCAGGAGGCCCGGTACAAACACTCTGCGACGCTCTTGCGGTCGTGGGTGGGGCGTGGAATCGTAACGGCGACATCCTGCTGGGCGCCCTTTGGAAGGTGCAGCGAGTCTCCGCAAATGGGGGCACGGCATCCGATATTCCCGGACACCTCGACGTCACCGAACTCTATCCTGTCTTTTTGCCCGATGGACGTCACTACATCGCCACCCGGAACAGCGTAAACGACCCTGCGCAACGGGGTCTGTTTCTCGCCTCCCTCGACAGCCCGGAGGCCCGGCAGATTCTGCCGGACATTTCCCGCGCTGAAATCATCGATTCTCCTGCCGCCGGTCGCGCCGGAGCGGTGTTATTTACCCGTTCCGGAAACCTGATGGCTCTGCCCTTCGATATGAAGCGTCTCCGGGCCGTGGACGATCCCGTTCCTGTGGCACAAGGAATTGCCGCCATCAACGGTTATCCGCTGTTCGCAGCCTCGGCAGACGGAACCCTACTCTATATCTCCGGGCAGCAAAGCAACTGGCAGTTCGTCTGGCGGGATCGTGACGGCCGCCCGCTCGGCTCCTATCCTAATGCGGGTGGGGTAGTCATGATCTCCCCGGACGGCAAGAAGCTCGCCTTCGACTACGCTAGCGAGACATATGTGATGGAATTGGCGCGCGGAGTCGCCACCCGTCTGACGTTCGGGCCAGAGAACACTAATCCCGCCTGGTCGCCGGACGGACGCTACATTGCCTATGACAAAGTGGGAGTCGGGCTTCACCGTAAACTCGCAAGTGGAGCGGGCGAAGAAGAGTTACTGGTTGCTTCAAAGAACCTGGCTGTCCCCAAGAGCTGGTCGCCCGACGGAAATATCCTTGTCTTTGCGCAGATCAACCCCGGAACTGGGGCGGATCTGATGGCAGTTCCCCTGAATGGCGATCGCAAGCCGTTTCCCATCGTCCAAACCAACGCGACTGAGGATCAGGGGCAATTCTCGCCCGACGGACATTGGCTTGCCTACACCTCCAACGAGTCCGGCCAGGCCGAAGTCTATGTCATCCCTTTCCCGCCCACGCCCGGCACGAAATGGCTGGTATCTCGAGGTGGCGGCGCGCAGCCAAGATGGCGCCGCGATGGGAAAGAACTCTTCTACATTTCGGCTGACTCCCAGATGATGTCGGTCGAGGTTTCTACGCGTCCGACGTTTAAATCCGGCACACCGCATCCGCTGTTTCAGTCCGACATTGTCGACACAGGAATCCGCACAGGGCCCATAAGCTGGGATCTGGCGCCCGATGGCAAGCGGTTCCTGATCATCACCCCGAATTCTTCTGAGACGTCCACGGTTACCATACTTCTGAACTGGCGGGAGAAGCCAGCAAGATGATTGTTCATCGGGTCAGCTCAGTCTGAGTGTTCAATATACTTGTCAACGGGATGACTCAGTTTCGGGATCGATCTCTGTAAATTGCGGCGGCAGGGTTATAGATCAGAGTCTTCGCTCGCGTCGAGAGTTCGGATCGGGCACTTCACCGGATACTTGCCGGCGGGACCTATTCTCCAAATTACACCTTGCACTTCTACACGTCATCGGGTATATGTAGAAGCCATAGGCATGACGACTCCATCCAAATTCGATCTTCCCCAGGGCACGTTGGACCTGCTCATTCTTCGCGTCGTTGCGCTGGGGCCGATTCACGGCTATGCAATTGCCCAGCACATTCAAATGATTTCGAAAGAAGCGCTGCAGATCCAGCAGGGCTCACTGTATCCCGCGCTCCACCGGCTGGAATACAAGAATTTTCTCGTCGCCGAATGGGGTCCGACCGAAACCGGCCGCGAGGCAAAGTTTTATAAGCTGACGGCAAAGGGACGCACTCAACTCAAGACCGAAACCGAAAGCTGGGCGCGCCTGACTGAAGTCGTAGGCATGATTCTGCAGCACCCACTTGGAGAACCATCATGAACTGGTTTCAGCGGCTTACAAAAACAGGTCGGATGGAAAAGGAGCTTGATGCCGAGCTTCGATTTCATTTCGAAACGCAGGCAGCCGAGAAGATTCAAGCGGGCATGAACGAAGCCGAGGCGCGGCGAGCAACCTGGCTTGAATTCGGAGGGCTGGAGCAGATCAAGCAGGACTGCCGCGAAAGCCGCGGAACTCTCTGGCTTGCGTCTATTGTGCAGGACTTGCGCTTCGGTGTGCGCATCCTGGCCAGGTCGCCGGGATTTTCGGCTACTGCGATTGTGGTGCTTGCGCTGGGCATCGGTGTCTGCACTCTGGCATTCAGCCTGTACAACGTCGCCGCATTGCAGCCGCTTCCGGTGCGCGACCCGGCAACCTTGGTTCGGATTCAGCGGCGGTCTCCGGAAAACATTACTCCTGGCCTGCCCTATGCGTCGATCGCCTACTATCGCGACAACGCAAAATCGCTTTCGGCGGTGATGGAAACCATGGGTTCCGCGCCCATGGTGCTGAACCCGGGCGAACAGCGAGTCAGCGCCACTTATGTCAGCTCCAATTACTTCAGCGAACTGGGGGGCTCGGCCGCTAGCGGGCGCCTGTTCGATGTCGCGAGCGATGACGCCGCCTCCGCGCCCGTTTGCGTTTTGAGCTTTCGCCTGTGGCAAAGAAAGTTCGATGGCGATCCGTCTATTGTCGGCAAGGCAATTCGTCTTGGTGGGAAGCCGGCCACGGTAATCGGCGTTGCTGCAGAGGCCTTTGCCAGCCTGGGCACAGACAATCCTGAAATCTGGCTTCCAATTTTGCAGCACTCCTATTTTGTTGAAGGCAGCAAGCCACTCGCCGACCCCAAGTTCGAAGGATTGATCGCAATGTGGGGGCGGCTGGCGCCGGGCGTGAGCGCGGCGAGCGCAGCGCAGGAACTGCTTTCACTGACCAACCAGTTGCGGAAGATTTATCCAACCGTAATCTGGGACCATGAGTATATTGTCATCACTCGCGGCGCTCGCTTCTTCTCGTTTGAGGGTGGACCGGGCGCTCCGCCAGTGCTGCCGCTGGTCGGGCTATTGGTGTTCCTGATTCTCGCAACTGCGTGTGCCAATCTCGGCGGCTTGCTGATGGCGCGTGGAGCCGGTAGGTGGCGGGAGATCCAGCTGCGATTTGATCTTGGCGCCAAAAAATTGCGCGTCTTCCGCCAACTGCTTACTGAAAATCTGCTGCTGGGCTTGCTCGGCTCCATTGCCGCATTGCCGCTCAGCTACGCGATTCTACGCCTGGTGCTGCTGTATACGAGTGCTCCGGTGTGGATGAGTGCGCTGCCCGATTGGCGAGTTTTCTTATTCACAACCGCGATGGGTCTTGTCGCTGCGCTCCTTTTTGGATTGCTGCCCACGCTGCAGATGGTTCGTCGCAAAAAGAATCGTTCTCTCTGGCGTCAATTCGTCGTATGTGCGCAGGTGGGCGCCAGCTGCGTGCTGCTGATCCTGGCTGGATTGCTGGTACGCGCGACGCTGCACACACTCTATTCAGACCCTGGATTTGGGTATGAGCAGGTGTTGTCCATCGATCCAGGAATGAGCGAGCATGGGTTCACGTCGGCCCAGGCGCAGGCCTACCTCGATCAGTTGCAGAGCAGACTGCGGGCGGTTCACGGCGTGACATTCGTTTCGACCGCGAGAGTTCCTCCACTGGTGAGCACAATGGTGATGATTACCAGCATCGACGTCGCCGGGCGCCGCGTCATGATCTATCCCAATTGGGTCAGTCCTGATTTTTTCACGACGATGCAAATACCGATGCTACGTGGCCGCTCATTCCGAAACGGCGAAAAGAACGCGGTGATCCTCAGCCAATCGCTCGCCAGCAAGCGCTGGCCGGGTGAAGACCCAATCGGAAAGCTTTGGGAGAAGAGCGATAATGTCGTGATCGGCGTGGTCGGCAACACACGCGCCATGGAACTCAACAACACCGATGCGACGGAGATTTACTATCCGCCCTCGTCCGATGATTTCCCCAGAATGTCGGTCCTGGTCAGGGCGGCTGGCGATCCGAACACTGTCACGCCAGCCATCAAGGCGATTGCAGCCAGCGTCGACACTGGGCTCTATCCAACCATTACCCCGCTCACGGCCGGCTTCCGCAAGAATGTCTCCACGGTGGAACAGATTGCGACGATCATCAGCTTGCTGGGCAGCGTTGCGATCTTTCTCGCAGTGGTGGGCCTGCTCGGTCTGGTTAACTACGCGGTGTCGCAACGGATTAAAGAGATCGCAATACGGCTCGCGCTCGGGGCCAATCGCATCGAGATATTTACCGCGGTGTTGTGGCGATTCGCTTGGCCCGTTCTTATCGGTCTGACAACTGGAGTGGCTATCACCGCGGGACTCTCGCAGATATTGAGGCGTGTGCTTTATGGGATCAGCGGCTTGGACCCGATCAGCTACGTGGGAGCGATGGCCATGCTGATCGCTATCCTCGCGGCGGCCGCGTTGCTGCCAATCCGCAGTGCCTTTCAGCTTAACATAGCACGAACCCTGCATTCCGAATGATCCATTCGCCTGCGCATCGGTACCGGGAAAGCGCCCTAGGCAACGGCGATCCTCTCCGAGGACCGGTCACGGGCTTCCAGTCGCCATGCCGACATATCGGGACAAATCCGCTCCATGCCTGACCCCGCTTGAGAATTGTGACGAGCTGCGCGCCTTCGACACTCATGTTTTTGGTTCGACTACTTATAATCGCCACACCGGAGTCCCAAGACTCCCAGAACCCGGACCGGGCGTTCACCGATATTTCTTCCCTAACCGAGCCGGAGTTCCATTATCTAATGGCTTAGAGATCCGCTCGCTCATCGAGCACTGGCTTCTCTGCCCCACGCTTCACCGGTGTTCACAAGTAGAATTGGAGGCCCACATTGCAGGAGTTGCGGTTTGCAATTCGCATGCTGCTCAAGCAGCCTGGCTTTAGTCTCATCGCAGCGCTTACTCTGGCGCTGGGAATTGGCGCAACTTCTGCAATCTTCAGCTTGATCCAGGGCGTGCTGCTCACGCCACCTCCCTATCAAAACCCCGGCCAGCTCATGCTCGTTCCAACCGTGCGCACCAATGGGAAAGACATGGAGCGGCCGCGCGGCTGGCCAGCCGAACAGTGGATGAATTGGGGCAACGAAGCGAAATCGCTACAGGGAATCGCGGGCTACGATTGGACCTTCAATTTCCTGATTCACAATGACGGCAGCCACTCCATGCAGGGGATGGTGGTCACCAGAAACTACATGCACGTTATGGGTCTCCGCCCGTCGGCAGGACGCGGCTTCGCCGATGTCGACTTCCAGCAGGGGCCCACAAAAACAGTCATGCTCGGCTATGAGTTCTGGCAGCGCGAGTTTGGCGGAGATCCCCAGATCATCGGCAAGACCGTGCGTATCAGCCGCTGGCAGGTTGCCCCCTCCGTGATTGGCGTCATGCAGCCGAATGTGCGCTTCCTCCCATCGCCCGGCGCATCGAAAGAGCCAAACTACGATGTCAACGCCAAAGTCGACTTTTGGATCCCCGTGGAACCTGATCCCAAGAATCTGAAGGAACCCGATTGGAATGTTGTTGCTCGTCTCCGCGATGGCGCGACTCAACAACAGTCGCAGCAGGAACTGGCCGTACTCGCAGCCAGAGAAGCCCACACCGAGAAGAAGTATGAGGGCTTCGCGCCGCGCCTGCAGTCCCTCACCGACGAAATGAACCGCGACGGCAAGCGCATTCTCCTGCCTCTGCTGGGTGCAGCGGCCCTGGTACTCCTCATTGCATGCGGAAACGCCGCCGCTCTCCTCCTGGTGCGAGGACTGCAAAGGCAACAGGAATATGCCGTCCGCAGTGCAATGGGAATGGGTCGTATAGCCCTGCTCAGGCAGGTCCTGCTCGAGAGCTTGTTGCTTGCTGCTCTCGGCGGTGTGCTTGGAGTCGCACTGGCCGTCGGCGCCGTGAAGCTCTTCACCGTGATCGCCGGACACGCCGTCCCGCGCCTCGACGGAGTAACGACAGGCTGGACAGTTCAAGGCTGGGCCCTTGGAGCTGCATTGCTCTCCGCCTTCTTCGCAGGAGCCTTCCCAGCGCTCCGAGCCCTTCGGATGGATCCGATGGAGGTGCTCAAGAACGCTGGCCCAAAAGGAACCGCAGCCGTCGGCGAGCGTCGCCTGCTCCAGGGAGTCACCATGTTGCAGACCGCGCTCACACTGGCTCTTCTGGTGGGCGCCGGACTTCTGATCCGTACCATGGCCAAGATCGCGTCGGTGCCGTCGGGCTACAACATGGGGAAAATCCTGACCATGAGCGTCACTGACGTGCAAAGCCGGGATACGTGGAGCAGCTTTCATCGCCAGGCGCTCGAACGCGTCGCCGCACTGCCCGGCGTACAGAACGCGGCCTTCGCCTGGGGAGTACCCCTCACCGGTAACAATTGGCCGGCGATTATGGACATTGAAGGGCAGCCTCCGCCAGTCAAGGAGAGTGACAAGGCCGGATTGCCCCTCCGCGCTGTCACCCCCGATTACTTCAACCTGATGGGCATGGCTCTGATCGATGGCCGTCAATTCCGATCGACGGACGATGACAAAGCAGCAAAGGTAGCTATTGTGAACGAAGCGTTCGCTCAGCGCTACTTCCCGAAAAACAATGCAGTCGGGCGAAAAATATGGTTCGGCGACCGCGACAAACCCGGCATTGAGATTGTCGGCGAAATCGCGAATGGTCGCACCGACGACCTCACGCACAACGCATCCCCGGAAGTCTACCTCCCGCTTTGGCAGGCCCAGGCATTTTCAAAGCACCTTGTCGTCCGAACGGCCGCCGATCCGCGCGCCGTCATCGTAGACGTGGAACGCGCATTGCGCTCCGTCGACCCAACGGCGGCCATTGAGAACGTGAAGACGCTCGAACAGATTCGCGACGACTCATTGGCATCGCGAACCTTCGCCATGAATCTCCTCGCAGGCTTCTCCGCCGTCGCAAGCGTCCTGACTCTGGTGGGAATCTACGGAGTGCTTTCTTTGTCGGTGGCGTCGCGACGCCGCGAGTTGGCAATCCGCAGTGCTGTCGGCGCGCAACAGAAAGACATCAGCAAACTGATCTTCGGCGAAGGCTTTCGCTTGATCGCAGGAGGCGTTCTCGTCGGCGTGGTGCTGGCACTCGTTCTATCCCGGGTGCTGAGATCCTTCCTGTTCGAGGTTCAACCCGGTGATCCATTGACGCTCGTGTCTGTAGGAGGGCTGTTTCTCGCAGTCGGGCTCTTGGCGTGCTGGGTACCGGTGCGCCGCGCGCGCAACGTCGATCCGCTGGAGGCCCTTCGCTACGAGTAGATTCCGACCGGATAATTGAATTCGAACTTCCCACGCAAGGTCGCCAGGGTGCGGTCAACCATTGTCAACGTGCCAGCTCACGTGGCTCCGCATGCGCTCAGACAACGAAAACCTGACGACAAGCCGACATCTGCGGACTGATTGGCTTTATCCGCGCATTGCATCTGGAGCCATCACTGCGAGGCTCCCAGCCTTATTCTTTCCGGTTCGCGAAACTGAGATGCAGCAGAGATTCCGCTGGACCGTGGTTTGTAGAAGGCGTACACGCCTGCGGACGGTCCGATATGGCAGGACACTTTCGAAACACGCATTTATGTTCTGAGCGTGGTACTAATTATCGGAAATTTCTCGCGAGAAGTATATTCCGCTCGGTACGGTCAAATTGCGAATAAACGAGCGAACGCTCGTCCGGGGAAACTGTGAAGCCATAGAAAGACGGCTTCGCCAGCCTGGCGATATGCCAAACTCGCCCTGTCTTCAATTCTAGGAACTCGATCTCAGGCGGGGCGCCTGCTTCGGGAGCGAGGAAGAAAATGCCATCCTTCGCGACGGCCCAATTACTCCAGTAATCTGGTCCGGGGCCGCGCCACACGGCACGCTCGTGTCCGTTTTCCAGTGTGGTTGCCCAGATGCCAGGCTGATTGGTTTTGGTATAAAGCACCTCCCTTCCATCCATCGATTCAAAGGCGGTATATCCGCCATTCCAGGTTATTTGGATCGGACTTTTAGGCTGTGCAACTCCGTCGTTTATCGCCACTCTCCAGATCTGAAAACCATTTCGAAGATTGGATGCGAAATACACCCAGTGTCCATCGCGCGACCAACTAGGAATAACATTGTCTGCCGTTGGAAACGCGGCAATGGTATCTATGCGGCTTGTCAAGGTATCTAGTAAGTCGATTTCGCTGTGCTCGTTTCGACGAAAGTCAAATGCGATATAGCGGCCCTCCGGCGACCAGCGGGGACTACCCGCGAAACGCTGCAAGTCTGTCGCCTGTGTGAGATCAGAACCGTCCGCATTGCTGATCCATATCTCCTCGTAGCCAGAACGCCCGCTCTGAAATGCGATCTTACGACCGTCTGGCGAGAACTGCGGAACAAAGTTATGCGTTTTCGCCGCCGGAACCACTATGGAAGCCTCAGCGCTCACGTGACGTGGATCTCTGAGGGCAATGCCCCAGAGGTTTTCCTCCTCATCGACATCCTCATATGCGAGTTCGCCGCCGGACACGGAAACGGAAGGATACCAAGCGACCGGCCCGGTACTCGGTACGCGTCGGGGAATACCTCCCGATGCCGCGACACGCCAAAGTGTAGCCAGGCCAGCGCGGTTCGATGAGAACACAATTTCACGGCCATCTGAGGCCCACGATGGCGGTCCGAAAATCCGCCGATGATCGAACGTGAGCTGTTTAGACTCGCCACCCAGCTTCGGGGCCACAAAGAGTTCCTCGGAGTACCCGTTTTCCGATGAACGAACGAAAGCCAATTTCCCACCATCGGGTGAAAATACCGGACGGCCATCGCCCAAACCTGGCGGCGGGCTTGTGAGGGAGTGTTGGCTCAAATCCGGCAACGACACAGCCGTAATTGAACTCTGCTGTTCGGAATGCCACTCAGGGAACGCCAGCAGCTTGCCGTCAGGCGAGAATGATAATCCGATGTTGGAGTCTCTATGGCCAATCGGGTGTGCGTTTCCCGAGAAAACGGTCTTTTCGTGGCCGCCGAGCGCAGGCACGATCATCACGCTGAATAGGCTGCCTTCGAAGCGGAGAAAGCCCAGGTAGCTTCCGTCTGGAGACCAGGCGGGGGTGCAATCCCGTTCATTCTTCGTGATGCGAACAAGGCCGTGAGTGCCGAGCACGGCGACAAAAATCCCGCTCTCACTCCGTTGTGGAGGGTTCCATACGAAGGCAAGGCGGCTGCCATCTGCAGAGAGAGCGGGCATGCTCTGGTCCCCGGGTAAGCTGATCGCCGGCAGTATTGTCGGTTCGGATACTTGTTGGCTTCTGTGCAACAACAGAAGGGAGAAGACTGCGATGAGCACAGCGAGCGCGACCCCTACAAAGAGCTGCAGCAGCTTTGGGATATGAAATCTCGCCAACTCGGGGCGGCCTGGGGGCGCTCCTTGTAACTGCGCTGGCGCGGCATGCGGCAGTTGCAGCACGGCGCCGACGAAGCGGTAACCTCGCCTCGGGACTGTTTCAATGTACTCGTGATCGGTTCCCAACGCCCTCCGCAACACGAAGATATTGTTGGACAGATTGCCTTCCTCAACGAACGAGTCTGGCCAGAGCGCTCGGATGAGCTCATCCTTATCGAGCAGGTGGCCGTTATTGCGGACCAGCAGCACCAGCATGTCGAAGACTTTGGGCGTGAGGGCTACAACCTCGCTGCCACGCAGCAACTTGCGCTCCGCAGGCTCCAAGCGGAACGGACCGAATTCGTAAATCTCGTGCCTGTTCCGATCCGCGGTTTCGCTGGGAGCGATTAAAGTGTCGCGGATGTTTCTCGAGCCGCCCAGGCGGCCAAATTCTTCGCTCATAGGCCACCCGAAGGCTTTCTGAGAATTCTTTGAGAATTCTCTGACCGCAATGAGAGGACTTCCGGAATAACCCGCGATGTACTTGGCGAGCAGCCGAAGGTTCGGGTAGCCCCAGATTCTAGCGCACCCGCCTTCTGGCTCGCAGCAAAAATCTCTGCTAAGGAGGTCGTTCAATCATGAGGAAACGTCTGCCAATTCTCGCGCTGGTTGTGATGACACTTGCGGCCGTGCCAGGAAGCGTTCTGGCTGCGACTCCCGCGACGAATGACGATCAAACCAGCCATGTCTTCTATACCCTTGCTTTTTCTACTGGAGTGGGGGAAATGTGGGCGATTGAAGTGACCGGCAGCAAGGTCACCACGACCGACATTGGTCCGATCAAGACGAAGGGCTGCGCCACGCTGGCGATGTCGCCCTCGGGGACACTGATGAGCATGTGCGGGCCACTCTTCGGAAACCAGCAGCTCACCAGCTTCGATACGAAAACCGGACTGGCCACGCTGTTCGGTGTACCCGTTCCAGGGCTCGCCGTCATGGCCATGGCTTTCGGTCCCGATGGAACTCTATACGCGGTAGGAGGTTGTTACCCGAACGGTAACCCGAACGATCTGAACACCGACTGCTCCAGCTCAGACCCGAATTTCAACACGCTGTATACGGTCAATGAGGTCACGGGGGAGTTTACCCGCATCGGTTCTACGGGCGCTCCCGAATACTTTATGGACCTGGCGTTCGATCGTCACGGGAAGCTGTGGGGTGTCACGAGCTGCCTCAATCCTTGTTACGCACCTGCGGTTCTCTATCGCATCAATTCTGAGACCGGCGCGGCCTCGAAGATCGTCAATCTCGTGGGAAGTAACACGGTGATGGGTTTGGCTTTTGCCCCGGACGGCAAACTATACGCGGACGATTTCGTTGGAAACTCTGGTTTTTACCTGGTCGACCCGAAAACGGGTTTTGAGACCGCTGTCGCCGCCATGCCCTTTGGTCTTTCCGCCGGTCTCGAGTTGGCGAACCCGCTTCCCTAGCCAGAGGATCGTAAGTAACAACCTGGCTTTGGAAGCAGGGGAGTGTGCGAACATGACGGCCCTCTTGACGGGGGCCCCGGACTCGGCGCGCTTCTTGTCGCGCCTGGCCTGGGATGGCGCGAACCCCGACCACGGCTTCATCTACCAAAGTGAGGATGACTGACATGAAAAAGTCTGGAAGAAACCTGCTGTCGATTTCCCTGGGGCTGTTGATCGTCCCGGCAATGACCTGTTTTCTAGCGTCCAAGGGAGTCGTGGCTAGCGGTGACGACCAAGCCAAGGAAATCTATTACACGACTTCTTCTTCGCTTTCCACTGGCAATGTGGAACTGCTCGCGATTCAAGTGAACGGCAAGAAAATCACCACGACCGACATCGGACCAATCAATGCAGGGGGCTGTGCCTCACTGGCGATGTCACGCTCGGGGACACTGCTCAGCATATGCGGAGACCTTTTCGGGAACCAGCAGCTTGCGAGCATCGACACGAAAACTGGCCGAGGAACCCTTTTCGGAGTGCCCGTCCCCGGACTCGCCATCATGGCCATGGCCTTCGGTCCCAATGGGATTCTGTACGCGGTTGGAGATTGTAACCCGAACGGTGCGAGGCTCGAGTGCGGCCCGGGCCCCAGCTCCGACCCAAATTACAACTCGCTCTATACGGTCAATGAGACAACCCGAGTGGTAACCCGAGTCGGTCCAACGGGCGCACCTCAATACTTTATGGACCTGACGTTCGATCGTGAGGGAAACATGCTCGGAGTGACAACCACCCTTCAACCTTCATACATACCAGCGATCCTAACTCATCCGGATGCTCCGCGGCGAGCCGGCAATCCCAAGGTTCCGAGACCCCGATGCACGTAGAGATAGGCCATCTCGGTCGTCGCGCCTCGCGACGGACGCCGGGTATCGCGGACACCATTTCTCGGAGTTGTCAGGATTTGGGTTGCGCTGTTCACTGATCGCCTCGTGTTGACATCCGACCCGAGAGGGCGCATACTCCTGTCGTATGCCGACCCGTAACGAAGAAGTCGAACGAATCGCGCTGCTGCAGGGCACGCTCGACCTCATTATCCTCAAAGTGCTGCAGCTCGGCCGCGTCCACGGACAAGGGATCGCCCGCGCCATTCTCCGCCAGTCGGAGGAGACATTCTTCGTCGATCACGGCTCACTGTATTTGGCTCTGCAGCGCCTGGAAGACAGCGGACTGATCAGCGCCGAATGGGGAGTCTCAGAGAACAATCGCAAAGCCCGGTTTTACACACTTACCGCTAAAGGCCGAAAGCAACTCACCTCAAAGGCTAACCAGTGGAATCGCCTGGCGAGAGCGATGGCGCTGATCCTGTCCCTCAACTCGGAGGAGGCCTGAAATGTTCCGCCGCAAGCGTACAGCCAGCGACTTCAATGAAGAGATAGAGGCGCACTTGGCGCTGGAGGCAGACGACCTGGAATCGCCTGCCGTTCCCAGGCATGAAGCCGAACGCCGTGCCCGCGCAGCCTTCGGCAGCGTGGCTGTGTCGCGCGAACGTTTCAATCTCCGCAGCCATATCGCCTGGATCGACAACCTCATGCGGGATGTGCAGTTCGGCATACGCATGTTGTTGCGCAACCCCGGCCTGAGTGCAGTGGCGACCCTCACCCTTGCAATCGGCATCGGCGCGTGCGCTACGGCGTTTTCCTGGGTCCATGCCATTCTGCTACAGCCCTTAAGCGGAGTGACCCAGCCCATGCGCCTGGCCGTGTTGGAAT
The DNA here is from genome assembly GCA_963730805.1 of uncultured Acidobacteriota bacterium. GTDB lineage: Bacteria > Acidobacteriota > Terriglobia > Terriglobales > Acidobacteriaceae > Telmatobacter. The sequence continues at coordinate 46,781 of CAVSTL010000013.1, forward strand.
CGCTATCGCCCAACGGCGCCATGATCCCGAACTCTTATCTCGATTTTGAAGACTTCCGCGACCATCTAGCCTCAGTTGAGTCTGCCGTCTTCCGCCCCGAGGCCTTCAGTGTTGGCCCGGAAGGCCATGGGGAGCGGATCTGGGGCGAGATGGTAAGTGGCAATTACTTTTCCGTTCTCGGCGTGCAGCCTCAGGTGGGCCGCTTATTCCAGCCCGCTGAAGTCCCCGATACCGCCAACTCCGCATCCATCGCCGTTATCAGCGATCGCTACTGGCGCTCGCATTTCGATGCTGATCCGTTGATTGTCGGCAGGACGCTGCGCATCAACCAGCATGAATTGACGGTTGTGGGCGTCGCAGCCCCGAAGTTCCACGGCTCGCTTCCGGCCGTGGACTTTGATCTCTGGGTTCCCTACATGGACAACCCGATGCTCTTCGGTGTGCCTGATTGGATGCTCCGCGACCGGCACACACGCAACATGCTCGGTGTCGCGCGTTTGAAACCCGGTGTCACGTTCGAGCAGGCGCGTCAGGAGTTGAAAGCCCTCGCCGATCGCATGGCCGTTGCCAATGCCGACGTCAGCGAAGGCATGAGCGCGACGCTGCTGCCGCTTTCCAAGTCCCCGCACGGTCCCCAGGGTTTGCTGGCTGGTCCCCTGCGCATCGTCATGGGCGTTTGCGTCCTGCTGCTGATGATTGTGTGCGCGAATGTGGCTAACCTGCTACTCGCCCGCTCCACTATACGCGAACCGGAATTTGCCGCTCGTCTTGCCTTGGGTGCGACTCGCGTTCGCCTTGGGCGGCAGGTGCTGACGGAAACTCTCATGCTCACCTTTGCCGGAGCCGCATTGGGTCTGGCGGCGATCCCCTGGCTCACCCGCTCTCTGCGCTTGCTGCTTCCGCCGGGTGCAGTGCAGCAGTTGCTTTCCATCGACACTCGTCCCAATCTCGTGGTTCTGGCCTTCGTAGGCGGGCTTGGCATTCTCGCGGCGCTGGTTGCCGGCCTGGTTCCCGCGCTGCGCGTCGGCCGCTTCAATCTCGCCGGCCGCCTGAATGCTGGCGGCCGCAGCGGAAAGGCAGGCCGCAGCCGCATCGGATCTGTCTTCGTCGCCTGTGAGGTCGCACTCGCCCTGGTCACCCTCGTGGGCGCCGGCCTCTTCCTGCGCGGATTTCGCCAGACGCTCAGCATCAATCCAGGCTTCGATCCCAATCACGTTCTCGTCAACCAGTTCTATCTCTCCACCAATGCGTACTCTCTCGTTCAGCGCAAGGAGTTCTGCCGCCGCCTTACCGACAGCATGGTGAGCGCGCCCGGTGTCACCGGGGTGGCCTACTCTGACGGCATCCCCCTGGGATTTGAGCCGAGTTGGTGGGAGGAGTTGGAGATCGAGGGTTATGCGCACCACCCCAACGAGAACATGAATATCTTCCGCAATGTGGTTTCGCCCGGCTACCTGCCCCTGATGCACATCCCGATCGTGGAAGGCCGCAACTTTACCGAGCAGGACAACGAAAACTCCAAAGATGCGGTCATGATTGTCAACCAGGCCTTCGTCCGCCGCTTCTTTGCCGGACGCGATCCCATCGGCAAGCGGGTTCACGGCTGGGGCACCTGGTTCCACGTGGTCGGCGTGACCGCCGACAGCAAGTACCACTATCTCAGCGAGCCCGAGACGCCCTACTTCTACGTCTCCTTTCGCCAACTCTATCGCGCCGACATGAACCTCGCCCTTTACGTCCGCACAAAGGACGATCCCGAGAAGATTCTCTCCACCTTGCGCGCACAAGCCCGCCAGATTGATCCGAACGTGACTGTCTTTGACGCCATTCCGTTGAACGAATTCATCGGCGAATCGCTGTATCCGCAAAAGGTTGCAGCCAGCCTGATGAGCGCGCTCAGCGCACTGGCCCTGCTGCTGGCTGCGGTCGGCCTATACAGCGTGATGGCCTACTGGGTAAACCAGCGAACGCAGGAGATCGGTGTGCGCATGGCGCTCGGAGCCGCACCCGCCCATGTGCTGCGGATGGTGGCACTCCAGGCGCTGAGCATGACCAGTCTCGGCCTGGTCGCCGGCCTGGCGCTCGCGTTCATGCTGGCTCGCAGCGTGGCCAGCATTTCGTTCACCACTTCCGCCATGGGATCAAGCGCGAGCCTGATGGGCCACAGTTCCACTGACCCGCTGGTCTACATGGCGGCAGCGCTCTTTCTGTATGCGGTCGCCGCCATCGCCGCACTCCTCCCCGCGCGCCGCGCCGCCGCTATCGAGCCAATGAAGGCGCTCCGGGCGGAATGACCTTTTCCAGATTTAGCAAAGGAATCGTCATTTCGTTTGAAGCTCCACCCACGGGAATTCTGCGAGTTCCTCACGGTACCTCGATCAGTACCGGAATTTCCGGTAGTATGGGGGCTTCCTCTGGTGCGAGTGTCACCTGTAGAAAACAGGTCAAACCGCTCATTGACTTCAGGCGAACGCCCAGCGCTCACGGAAGACTGGCGACAAGCCGGTCGGGTCGAGGACTGGCGCGGTATTCCGAAGGCCGAGCCTGTCCGTTTCTCCCCGTTTCCTCTGGGAGTGCCTCAATAGCCCAACCGTAAATCCGTTTCCAGTCCCCGCCACATCGCACCCAGCGTGCGGATATTTCCCGCACTGGGCGCACCTGTTTGCTTCGTACCAAGGGTTATGTGGCCTATTGTGCGGGCATGGCTTTCACCCCTGACCATCGGATGAGTTTGTAGTTGTTAAACAGACCCAGCCGTTCATAGAACCAGGAGCTACTCCACCGCTTCCAGCCAAAGCCTTGCCGTCCCCGGGCACGCATCAGATGTCGCCGGACCTTCCTCTCTACCCATTGCTTTACCAGCGTGAAACAGGAACTCGAGTGACCCACCCGAAAGTAGTTCACCCAGCCACGGAGAACGGGATTGATTTTCGCAATCACAAATTCGACGGGCCAACTGACATACTGCTGGAAGATTTCCCTGAGCGTCGCAAAAAGCGCAGTCCTCTTCTTCAGCTTGGGGGCATAGTGTGGCCGCCACTTCCGCTGAAAGCTGAGAATGCGCCGAAATTGAAAGCCCAGGAAGGTGAAGCTCTCTCCCTTTTTCAGATCAACCATCCAACTCTTGTCCTCGTTGATCGCAACGTGCAGTTTCGCGAATTCCTCTCGTAGCCGTTTGTTTATCGCCTCCGCCAGCCAGTCGCTTTGCCGCTCGGCGTCGATCAAGATCACCATGTCATCCGCAAACCTTGCATATTGGACTTTGGTGGACTTGCCCCGGCGTGTGGTTTGCACCGCCTTCTCCAGCATCCTGTCTACCCCATTCAGATAGAGGTTACTGAGCATCGGTGAAATCACACCGCCCTGGGGAACGCCTTTCTTCCCGGTCGCCTTCAGCATCATCTTGAGAAGATGCATGACCGCATCATCCTGAACCCGCCGCGCCACTTTCTCTAACAACAGCGAATGCTGAACGTTGTCGAAATAGGAGGCTAAGTCAAGATCGACGATACGCGTTTTCTCTTCGACGATGGCTCGGGCTACGCGGGCTACGGCTTCATGCGCTGTCCGCTTCGGACGATATCCATACGACCCCGGTTGGAAATCCGCCTCGAAGATCGGCTCCAGAATGAGCTTCAAGGCTCCCTGAACCACGCGGTCGCGGATCGCGGGAATCGAAAGGATGCGGACCTTTCCCCCATCCTTTGGAATTTCCTTCTTCCGTGCCGGCATGGGCCGATACGTGTTAGAGACCATTTCGTCCCGAATCTGCCCGAGAAAACCTTCCACTCCACCTTCCTCAATGGCTTGGAACGTGACACCGTCGATACCCGGCGCCCCGTTGTTGCTCCTTGCTATCTGGTAGGCTTCGCGTAAGGCCTCCATTTTGCAGACGTGGACGTACAGTCCCCAGAAACGCCAGGACGGTTCGCCTTGACATATAGGCTCCTCCGCAGGTCCTGCAAACTGATGGGCGCTGTTGTCATTTCACCCTTGCCTCCCGTTTTGTTGGAGCCATTACAAACAGCAGGGTTCCTTCGCTCAACGGACATTACTCCGCGTCCTCGCTACTACGAACCCAGCCGATCCCCTCTCGCCTGCAGCCGATTTCCCGGTGTCTCCGGTTATACGGCTTCCCTGCTCCGACGATTTCGCGCCGGGACGAGGAGGGTCTCTCCAGTTGCTCAGCATCACCTTGTCACCGTGCTGTCCCTACCAACCCCGCCGAAGTGGCTGGCCGCATCAGTCCATGCGACACGCCATGCTGCCTTCGCCCGAAAAGTGAGGGCTCGGCCTTCGGATTTCAGTACTTTCGAGGCCATATGGGTTCACTTGCGTTACGGCCCGGTGACTCGCTCACCATCCTTAAAGATGGCTTTGTCAGTAGGCTTCAGGACATTCAGTTTCCTTCCTGCCTGCTATTCAAGCTACGGGGCCTTGGACTTTTACCCCGGTGGGACTCTCACCCACTGGTTGATGCCAGCCTTCACTGGACGCACACTTCACATTACTAATCCACCTCGCGAATGGTCAGCTCAGCAGAACCGCCGCAATTCTGTTCCAGTACGACCGAGCCGCAGTTGCCCGGAGCTAGCTAGAATGAGACGACTCCACAGGTGAGGGCGCGACATGAACAACGAGCAAGACAGGGCATTGGTTCCCGTGGGCGTCGGCGACGCACCAGCGCAGCAGCGATTCCTTCAAGGCCATCAGGGTACTTTGCCGAGGTTCCGAAGCTGGTCGAGCTTTGCAACAAGATATTCAACCGCACGCTTGCGCAGCCTGATACAAACGAACGTCAAGTACTCTTGGACGCGAACTTGCCGGATGATGACCCCGCTGTCGTTGCGTGGGAAGATCGCGTTACGGCCAGTAACCTGATCTTTCACTTTGGTCTCATGGCCTGTGACGACTTCAACGCAGTTGCGATCCTCAGTGGAAACGGAGCGGGCTTCGCGGCCCTCATTATCGTGCGAAGCATGTACGAGCGTTTGGTGACGGCGATGTACATTGCGAAGAAGCCGTCGGAGGCCCGCCGCTTCGCCGAGAGTTCTCCAATATACAAGCTGAACTACCTGACCCGCCTGCGTGAGTTGATCCCAGAGGTGAAGGCGCGATACGACGACGCCTTCATGGACCAAGTGCGAAAAGATGCCGAGGCTGCAAAAGCAAAGCGAAAGCAATCGATCTGTTCCAAGTGCGCCCAGCCGATAACAAATGAGGCATGGACCAGAGTCAGCCTAGACGTTATGGCGCGTGAAGTGGACCCCGACTTGGAGAAGTTGTACGGGCCGATCTACATCGAAGGCACTTGTCAAGCCCACGCAAACAGCCTGGGCATTGAAAGACGGCTCGAAGAGACTGAGAACGGATACCGCTACAAATCCCTTTCCGATAACGAGGCTTCGCTGGCGATTCAATTCGCCCACCGGCTACTGCTTAGGCTCATTGAGATGCAGAACAGGCATTTCGGCCTGAACCATGAGCAGGCAATAGGTGAGCGGTTTGCAGCGTATAACGCGATCTGGGGCGAGTCGCAGGCCAGCGCTAATAACGCGCCAGAGAGCGCAAAAATAGAGCGCATACCCCTATAGCGCCCATTCAAACCAAACGTAAAGCATTACCATGTGGTGCAGAGGAACAAATGCTTAATCTGACACAGTATGTAAGAGTTGTAGCCACAGGCGAACTCAGCCGAATTGAGCAGTGGACCCAAGCAACGAATCAATATCTGGTCGAGTTCAATCGTGATTCCGCGACGAGGCAATAGTTCGCTGAATCCGACTTGGAGCCGGTTGAAGCGGCAAAAGACGCTCAATAAACACAATGGGAATCCACACAGCGAAAACGACGAATCGCAGGGATCATTATTTGCCGCAGGGGTACTTGCGCGGCTTCATTGATCCTGCTCGAAAAAGGCAGTCAAAGCCTCTTTGGTGCTTCGATTTGCAGACGAATCGCTGGAGGGAACGCTCGCCTAAAGAGATTGGATACATCGACGGGTTCTATGACTTCGCGACAGAGAATACAACTGCTGAGCATCCCGATTTGACATTCAAACGGCTGGAGAATGATTTTCCTCGCATTCGCGCTCAAATAATTCAAGACGGTCTCGCTTCTTGGGTCCAATACATGGAATTCCTTCTCGCTTACATGCAGATGATTCGGGCAAGATCGCCGCTTTTCTTTGACCAATGGAGCGCACATGCTCAAACCATGAGCGTCGCCAAAGTCACAAAGGTCCTTCATGATTCCGTTAAGGGTGACGGGGTGCAGCATGACAGCCGCAGCGTTCTATCAGCAGCAACTGGATTACAGCCGCGATGCGAGGGGTTATCTCCAGCGGCGCGGAGTGCATGATCCAACACTGATCCGGGAACTCGGCATCGGCTATGCACCCGGCGGAACCCTGCGTCGATATCTGACGGCGCAGGGGCATTCGTTCGATGTGTTGCGTAGGCTCGGCCTCATTAACGCTCGCGGTGCGGACGCTCTCTATCAGCGGGTCGTGTTTCCGTTGCAGCAGGGCGAGCACATCGTCAACCTCTACGGCCGCAGCATCGGCTCTGCGTTCGCCCATCGCTTCCTGCCCAGGAGCAAGGGCGGCCTGTATGCATAGGAGAAGGTTCGCACCTGCTCCGAGGTGATCCTGGTCGAAGGGCTGTTCGACTATGCCGCCCTGCGGCAGGCGGGATTCCACAACGTGACTTGTTCGCTGGGCACGCATCTGAATGACACCCAGTTCCGCCAACTCTGAGAAGGCCCGCGCATCGTCTATCTCACCTTCGATATCGATCAGAACCAGAGCGGCCAGCAAGCTGCAGAACAACTGGCCCATCGTCTTCTCACGCAGGGTATCTCCGCCCATCGCGTTCTCCTGCCCGAGGGCCATGACCCCAACTCCTTCTTCGTTGGAGGAGGAGACGCAGACCAGTTCCAGTCTCTGCTGGAGGCAGCGCAGCCATGAAGTTCCGCGTCATCTGCCAGAAGACTTCTTCGGGTGCACATAGTCCGATTCAGGTGGTCGACCAATCCACCGGCAAAGGCGTCGCGTGGATCAATCGGTACCTCGACCGCGAGTATGTTCGCCGTCTCGCAGACAAGTCCCTCTACAGCTACGCGCACAGCCTGTTGCACTTCGTGCGCTGGTGGGAGAGCGTTCATCACACGGGCGAAATCTCCGCCGCGGACCTCACCGAGTCGACTCTGTTGGATTATGTGCGCTTCCAGTCGAGCCGGCGACCGCCGCCTTTTGCCTCCACCATCAACATCGCACCGCCACTGCCGATCGTGCTATCCACAATCAGTTCCCCGATGCTCCCTGTCAGGTCGCCCACGGCTTTCATCAGCCCTTCCTGCATCGCAGGCCGATGGGCCTGGGACGCCCCAGGTTCGAACTCAGCCGACTCAGAATACGGGAGCCCAAGCTCAACGACGTTCCTCTCTCGGTCGATGAAGTGTCGCGCTTCTGGTCCAGTTTTCGAAACGCTCGCGACCTGGCCATCGTCGGCCTGATGCTGATGCAGGGGCTCCGCTCCGCCGAAGTGATGGCCTTAAATCGGGATGATGTGGTGTTCTCCGAAGGGCAGCTTCGGGTGCGTGGCAAGGGGAACAAGCTTCGCTTGCTGCCGCTGGCGCCGGAGACCACGCAACTGCTTGATCACTATCTTCGCGTTGAGCGCCCCGATCCCTGCTCGGCGGCACTGTTCGTGGTGTTGAAAGGGCCCGCTCGCGGCCAACGCATGACACCAGCGGGATTACGCTCCCTGTTCCGTCATCATCGCCGCACCACCGGCGTCCAACTGGCCAATCCGCATCGGTTCAGGCACACGTTCGCTTCGGATATGGTGCGCGCCGGCATCAGCCTGCCCGCGCTGATGCAGCTGATGGGGCACGCGGACATCGAAACCACCATGCACTATGTGAAGGTCTCACCGCAGGATGTCTACCTGCAGTACGCCCGCGCGGCGACGCAGTGTATCCATCCGCAACCGAGGATCTCCCGATGGGCTGGCGCCGCCCGCCACTTCAGCATCCCCTGGCGCCGGCCTTCGCCCACGCGGTCGAGTCTCTGTGCACGGCACTCACTCCTTCCAGCAAGCGCAACTACGACATCGTGGTACGCAGCTTCCTCGTCTATCTCGGAACCAAACACCCAAAGATTACTCGTCTCGAACAACTGCGCCGCGATCCTCATATCCTCGGATGGATGGCGCACCTGCGCGCCCAGAATCCGCCTCTGGCCGCGGCAACCTGCATCGGCCGGCTCTTCGCGCTGCGCACCATCTTCCATGAGCTGGCACGCACCAGCCATCTCGCTGAACTGGCCCGATTGCTGCTGCGCGAGGATATCCCGCGCTCGCCCCACACTCTGCCGCGACCGCTCACCCCCGAGCAGGATCAGTTCCTGCAGCAGGAGTTCGTGCGCCGCAACGATCTCGGCGGAAATGTGTTCCTCCTGCTCCGCTCGACCGGCATGCGCATCGGCGAGTGCGTCGATCTCTCCTATGACTGCCTGCGCTCCACGGCGCCCGACCAATGGGCGATTCATGTCCCCCTCGGAAAACTCAAGACCGAGCGAATGGTCCCCGTCGATGCCTTCGGCCGTGACCTCATTTACCGCCTGCGCTTCTTCCGCTCCCTCGATCCGCTGCCTCGCGATGGGCGGCTGCTGGCACGACCCGGAAGCAAAGTTGCGATCCTGGTCCAACTCCGCGATTACCTGCACCAGGTCTGCCACTCGCTCGGACTTCCCACGGACATCGTCCCCCATCAGTTCCGCCACACCTATGCCACCGAAATGCTTCGCTCCGGCGTCAGCTTCCCCATCCTCATGAGTTGCTCGGCCACGTCGATCCGGGTATGACCATGCGCTACGTCGATGTCGCCCTCACCGATCTCGAACGCGAGTTCCAGTTGGCTCGTTCCAAACCCAGGCATCTGCCGCCGCAACCTAAATCATCCACCGCACCAGTTCGGGCAGGCCTCGACGGCCTCATCGACGCCCTAGTCGCCGCTCAACACCTCATGGAGATGTTCCGTCGATCGCTCACAACCAATGCTCGCAAGCGTCTCCTCAGGCTAACCATCCGCCTCATCAAGATCCTCGCCGAGATAAAAAAGCTCCAGAGCAACTGAATGAAAATGGGAAGCGATTGGCCGGTTATGGCGATTTACTGTAAATTGAGAGCTTGGTACGGGACTGTAGATAAACCTCGGGGAGCAGAGTCGTTCTGCACGGCGCGACACCGTTTTTCATTAGTTTAGTAATGAATTAAATGAGGCTCAATTCAAGGTCAGGGTGCCCTCTGGCATGGCACACCATCCCAAGTCATCAAAAGAAGTAGCGGCGGGCCTTTGCAGCCCACGTTTCAACAAGAGCTCGATCAAAAGGTGCGAACTCATTAACTGTAATCTGGGTGAGCGCTTCGTTGAGCCTGCGCCACTCCGCATCCTTTAGACCCTTCCCTGCTTGATTTCCGTTACCAGATAACTTAGCCAGGTCTGGTGTCCAGCTCCCATCCCTGCGCACGAGATCTAACCATAGAGACGCGAGGCTTGGATATGCAGCTCCAACTGCCATCATTAGCAAGGGAGTACGGTACTCGGCTTTCGGACGATTTTCGGATCCCAAAAATTGCCCCCATTCACGCTCGCTGACGCCAACTCGAATCAGACAGTAGGTATTCACGAGGCGCTTTACAGCACGCGGTGTGCGAAAAAGTGGATGGCATTCATTGATAGCGAGGCGCTCCCATTTCTCGAGTTGTAGGCGCTCTGGTGTTGCTTGTATGGGCATGGGCGTCATCTTTGCGGATGGCCCGTCGAGAGTAGACGGGGATTCAGAAGTTGTGTCTTCCGTCGCGATTCGGACCGGCAACACCGTCTCTGGTGGTAGGACATCAGCAATAGGCTCTGTTGCACCCAGCGTGGATTCTTGGGCGATATTGAGCAGGTCATTAACCAGGTTCGCGAACCCGTCCTTGTCAATCGACTGGATTTGGAATGGTATTTGAAAGATCTTTTCAAGATAGTCTTGCGGGCATGCCATTCTTTCCAGGTTCTCGTCGTAGAGTAACGATTGGGAAGCCTGCTCAGGTGAAAGCAGGACTGGGTAGTGCTCGATCAAGCTACTCCTAAGCCACCGCGGGTCAACCGCTACAACCACGGCAAAGACCGGGAAAGCCAGTAACAGGTGGACCGCCTCCAACACCGCTACTACGCGATCCGAACTGCACCGATCAAGGTCGTCGATATATAGGACGATCCGATCGACATTGTTCTCGCGTTTCTCAAATCCTTCTATCAGCAAACGGCTCAATTGTTCAAAGTCGCGCCGTACCAGGCTTACGAGCCCAAGATACTGCCGATAGTCGTCGGATCCCGTCCGTTGCTCGAGGAATCGGAGTAAACGTCGTCCTGGTGTCAACTCCTGCAACTCCGTCTCGATTGCTCGAACCCTCGCCTGACTCTCTCTCAGCTTTTCGTCAGCTGCCTCCTCATCCTTATTGCATTTATTGAGGTCGCGTTGTTTCTCTGATCCCTCGTTGCCCGCTAGCTTTTGCTCCCTCAGCGCTTTAACTCGAGCATATGCTGTCTCGAGCTTTCCTATCAAAACGGACCCTCTTTTGGTCTGTTCAGAGATCCATGCCGAAACGGTTCCGATGAAGGTGGTGAACGTGATGATCGTGCGCGTCACTGTAGACAAATTTGCGTTCGTGATGCCAAGCAACCACGCGACCGCCGCAGGGGCTATTAGGGCTACTAGGAGAAGTGACAGACGCCTGTAAAGCCCCTGAGGACTAAGCACGCCGAGCACAAGGGTGCGTAAGCGGCCGGCCAATCCGCGAGCTTCAGTCACATTCGCTTCGAGATCCGCAAACGATTCTTCCAGACGTGGTAGGCCAAGACTAAGCGAGAGGCTTTTAAGGGTATCCTCAGTGTCAGGATCGCTGAGGACGATATTTGAAAGATCGTCGAAATAAGATCGAATGCTCGCCTCTGTCAGTTTTCGCGCCTGCGCAGCTCTAAGCCATTGTTCTTGAGCGTTCTCGCGTGCTCTCGTGGCGGCCGTTAGCTCCTTTTTCGCCTCCGCAACGAGGGCGCTTCCCTCGGCGAGCTTCTTTTTCAAGCGGTCGATTTTCTCTTGTACGTCAGGCTTCCTCTCCAGCGATGCGAATAAATTCTCGAATATTTCGCAGACGAGGTTCGCCCACAGGTTGGTGTCCAAGTAGTGCCAGGCATTGAAATGAATCTGAACAACCTTACGTGAAAAGGCATCGTTATTTTGGGACGCCAATTCATCGATTCGTTGGTGAAGTAGCCTCATGAAAAAGCTCTTGCCCGCTCCCCAGTCTCCGAAGAGTCCAACAGATAATGGCAACGGCGTCTTCCGTGCAGAGATGAGTTGTGCGAGATGCGCGGCATAAACATCCGCACCCAGGGAGTCTTGCAAACGCCCTCGGAAACTCTGTTGATCGAATCCAACTAAATCGCCCTCAAAGGCAGGATAGGTGGTGCGGTAAGCGCCCGTGGCCTCATCAACTGTGACATTGTCCGGCTCCATCGCAATTGCATCTTGTTGCTCATTTGCACCGGCGGTGGAATCTCGCGTGAAAGTCTCCCGTTCGGGATCATTGAGCCTTTCTAGTTCCACCCTCTCTTGGCTCTGTGAGATTTCCTGAACCGGCTCGCTGTCGGCAAGCCGCCATTCGCCGTTTCGCATCCCAACTGCAGCAAGGGCTTTGATAAGAGAGCACTCCTTCACGGAGAGGGCACCATGCAATAGATGGGTCCCCCCTACCAGCTTTGCGCTGGAATCCACTGCATATTTTGCCGCACTCTTAACTGCCGCGCTCACGTGTTTCGACAGTTTTGGCATCACCGAAGGCTCTCCAGCCGTATATGCTTCGGTTAGTCGCTTTCCTGTCGCGCAGAATATGATCTCGGCAATTCTCTCGGCCGTTAGGCCAGCGTCTTTAAAGAAACTCCGAGCTCCAGACGCGCTCTCATCGAGGAGACCTTTGACTAAGTGCTCCATGTGAACTCGTCCGTCCGACCGCGATGCCTGGCTGATGCCGGCGGCTCGTCCCAGAACACTTCTTGCAGATTGATCCAGGTGTTTAAACAGATCCTTTTCGTCGATTTGGACCATCTCGCCATCTTGTTCCCGCCCGTTCTCCGGGATTCACATGTTCTGCAGCCCGGCTCGTAGGAACACTTGGTCTGGAGGCGCCCGACATTTTCTCTAACAATTCCGTGCCATTGGCATTGACCCGCGCCGTGAATGGCACGGTATAGGTCGTAATCAGGTTCCTGTCTCGGAGGTATTCCCATGCGGACTTTACGGTCCGCTCGTCCAGCTTTAGGCCAAGATCCGTTACCGAGACTGGGGTGGGACTGTTTCCTGAGTGTATAGAGATGGCTTGAAGTAATTGAGCCGCGTTCGCTGGGATTTCCACGGTCGAATCTGGATTTCCCTGAGACTTCCGTTTCCTGTCTCGATGCTCAAGTTCGGCCTTCATCAATTCCCAATGGTTTGATCCAGGCTCGGATCCCACCATCGTGCGATGGAGTTCGTCATCGGTGAATTGCGCCAGCTCATCTGGCCCCCAAGGTTGAGACGGAATCATGCATTTGCTCCAAAACGAAACGTCAACGAAGAACCGGGCCGAGCGACGATAACAGAGCGGGGGCGTAACGCACGAAATTTGACATCGGCGGGTTTGAGAGACAGATTACTACTCAAAAGTCGGGCGGTGTCCAGCCGACCCGTCGCGATCGGAGCTCAACGGTTGCAAATAGGCCAAGTCACACCTCCAACCCCAAATGCCACCCTGTAATGGCGCAGAACGGCGGGTCCACCGATCACACTGAGCGGCCATGATTCGGAGTTCTTTCTGAAAAATCGGCCAATTTTTGGCCTAGATCCATTTTTTGGGAGATTGGGCGGGAGATTGACGAAGAAGGACTTAGCAAATGTCCATTTTGTGGCCAAGCGGCCAACTTTTGGTCGTTTCGACACTGCTGCTTGCGAAAAAAAACTTTGCTCAAACGGCAGGGTTATGACTTTTTCCAAAAGTTGCAGGGCCTTCCAAACTGCATAGAAGGTCCAGACAAGTGGATCCGGGCGAACCTCGCTTATTGGGAGTAGATTAAGTCTTTGCTTTGTCTGGGGGGGGAAATGATTCATGAAATTACTGAGGGAGCGTGTCCTGTGGAGTATCCCGCTTTTGCGAGGATTCTTTGTTGGACTAGTACCTAGTTGCATAAGTTGCCGTACAGTATTTTGGGATGTTTCTGGAAGACAACTTGCTTCTTCCATTCGAACGGGTGTGCGGTCTGGTTATAGGCAGCAATGAATTCGTCCATGTGTTTGCGGAGTTGGCCAGGACTGGTGAAGCTGGCCCCGCTCAGCGACTGGCTCTGCAGAATGGAAAACCAGATCTCCACCTGATTCATCCACGATGCGTGTGTGGGCGTGAAATGGAAATGGACGTTCTTGTGCCGTGCCAGCCAACGATCTCGTTTGGGCTTATGGGTGTTGAGGTTGTCGAGGATCACATGAATTTCGCGGTCGGGGTGTTCGGCTACGATCCCGTTCATGAAGTCGAGAAACTCTATACGGCGGCGACGCTTGTAGTGGTCGCCCTTTACCAGTCCGGTGGCCACCTCCAGAGCTGCAAACAGGGTAGTGGTGCCGTGCCGCTTGTAGTCATGCTGAAAGCCCGTGAGCGCCTTGCCGTTTGGCAGCTTCAGCCAACCCTGAGCCCGTTCCAAGGCTTGAATGTGGGGCTTTTCATCCACGCTCAACACCAGCGCATGTTCCGGCGGGTTCAGATAAAGCCCAACCACATCGGCGGCTTTCTGAGCAAAACAGGGATCGGTCGACACGCACCAACTGTGACGCCGCTCCAATGAAATCCCATGCTTGCGCAGAACACGCCAAATCTGGTCGTCGGAGATGTCTTTCAGCGCTGCAGCCAACAAGACTCCATTCCAACGCGCATAGCCTTTGGGCGGCGGTTGATCCAGTTGTGTCAGGATGCGCCGTTCGCTCTCTCGGTCGTAGATCGCCGGTTTGCCCGGTCGCGGTGCATCCTGCAACCCGTTCATCCGGTCGCGCAAAAAACGACCGCGCCACTTGCTCGCCGTGGCTGGCCGCGTCTTCATGCTTACTGCGATTTGCTCATTGCTGGCCCCGGAAGCTGCCCGCAAAATCACACCGGCGCGAAACACATCACGCGTCGCACTGGTGGTGCGACGCACTACCAACTCCAAATCAGCCTGCTCTTCAGGCGTAAGCACAATGCTGCTGGCCTTCATGCATTGCACTATACATCATTCGCTTATTTATGCAACTAGATACTAGACTCGTGCCGCCTGACTTGTGACAAGACGGAGTCAGTGGGATCGCCAATTTTTATTGTCATTCACGGTACATGGGCTACTGGCGCTTCTTGGACAAACCGTGAGTCTACGCTGATCTGCGAACTCATCAACAAATGGCCCGATGCTGGGATTTATCGCTTTCAATGGTCTGGCGTGAATAGCGCAAAAGCGAGGATCTCCGCCGCACATCAACTGGCAGCTCGTCTGAAAGAAAAATGGTCGGGATCAGGATCTCCGAAATTATTCGCAGTCGCCCATAGCCATGGCGGGAACATTGTGGCTTGGGCATCAACGCAGCTCACGGCATCTCTCGCTGGGGCGATATATCTGAATACACCATTCATCCAGGCTCTAGACGAAAAGGTCGAGCATTTTGTGATATTACGGATTTTCATGCTAGCAGGGTCGGCTGGGATGGTGTCGCTGGGGGCACAATGCACGAATTGGCTACAGGATACTGATTATTGGTACTTGCTTATTCCTCTTTGGATAGCAATTGTTGTTCTATCAGTCCTCCTACAGAAAGTTCTTCCTAAGCGACTAGACCTAATCAGAAAGGATCTGATAAAGCTCTCAAATTCTTATCGCAACATCAACAGGGAACTGGTCGTCTCCGTAATGGGCGATGAGGCATCAGCTTTTCTGAGTTCTTTGTATTTCTTCCATTGGCTAGAGAGACGAATGAGACCATTTCTGCTGATTCTTCTTATCTTAAGTTGGTTACCCTCCGTTCAAGATTTATTCGGTAATGGATGGTCAGGGATTATAGTAATGTCCTTGATAGCTGGTATATTGACTTCTTCGATTCTTTTCTCCTCTAGCGCATATGGAGTAGTTCAGGGATTGATATCGCTGGACTCTCTTCTATCCGTAACTCCCTCTCCTGTCGGAGACACCGATTTTGCAACTGTGCCCTGGTCTAAACGTGACACATTGCGGCATTCCCTGATTTATAGATCTGAGGACGCTATTTCACTGATTATGAGATGGGCAGAGCAGGTACTCAGCTTATCGGAAAGTCGCCACCATAAGCTCTTCAGTGTGGATTTTTGGCAGAAGCCTGTCGCGACATATGATGAGGACGTGTATGACGAATACTCAGACGAACTGTGACCCACTCTTGGGAAAACGAATGGAATTATCGGGCGCTCGCGAAGCAGTTCCGCTGAGTCGGTGTGAACGCCGTTTCTAATACCCGGATAGACTTTCATAGCGAGCACGATTAGCTTCGGCGGTCGACTTCATCTGTCAACGGAAACGAATGAATACAAACAACTTACATGCCTTGTAGGATTTCTGCACTATTTTTGAGAAAATCAAGTGATTTTCTGGTCGCGGCGAGGCAGTTAAGTGCTTCAGATTCAACGCGGCGAATTACACGAATTCTGATCGCCTACATCCTGTAGATTGGCTCAATTAGTCTAGTGACCGGATTTGCTCAATTGTTGTCTGATTTTTTGGCTCATTAAGTGTGCGAGGCGTCTTTCCGGCGATTTATGCGAAAGGGGAGGGGCCGATCAGTTCGATCTCGAATTGTCGGTGAAACGCCGCATCCTGGACCGGGGGCGGGTTGGGGACGGCGGTGACGCGGAAGAACTCCTCCATTTTTCCGGCGGGAGTGAAGGCGATCAGCATCCGGCCAGGGGTGGCGCCGATCGAGCAAAAGGCGTGCGGGACGTTGCGCGGGCCGAGGATGGAGTCGCCGGGTTTCAACTGCGTGCGAATTTCTCCAATCTGGAAGATCACTTCGCCTTCCATGACATAGAACCACTCGTCCTGATGGGGATGCAGGTGATACGGCGGGCCGCCTTTCACCAGGTTGACGTGTTCGATGATGAACAGGCCGGCGTTGGTTTCGGTGGGCATCACTTTGAACAGGATCGTGCTGAATCCGCGCGAACGGACTTCTCCGAATCGGTCCTTCCCGGCGGGCACTGCGTGGAGATCGGGGTTGGGTGCGGGCGGAGGTTGGGAGAGAGCGAAGGATTCGATGCTGGCGGTTGGGAATAGCGCCGCAGCGGACCTGAGGAAGGAACGGCGCTTCATGGGCTCTCCGATCGTGAAAGGAAAGGCAAGGCCGAGCCGGTCCGGCGTTGGTAATGAAAATTCTCGCGTGGCCGGGGAAGGAAGTCGAACTAAATCTACGCGAGAGCGGATCGAGAAGCAATAGCCATATGCGCGGAATGGACCGGAACGGGCGTACCGGGAATCTGCGAGTGGATGGGCCTTGGAACGGTGACCACAATGCAGATTGCCACCAGCTTCACCGGGTTCTTCATTGCCCCTCCCTGCCAGTAGTCCCTGCTACCGTGCCCGAATTCTACGCTCGATCGAGGTACGGAAATCCAGTCAAATGTGCGGTGCGTGGCAGGATTGGTTCGTTGCGGACAGGACCGGACGCGGGTCGGCCCGGCTCTACAATGAACCGGTATGCCTACCACGGTACGGTCGCACGCAAAGGTGAACTTGGGACTGGGGATCGGAGCGCCCCGGACGGACGGGTTCCATGGCCTGGCGACGGTGTACCAGACGCTGGAAATTCATGACCTGGTTACGGTATCGGCGCAGGCGGCGGAGGCGACGACGATCCGGCTGACCTCGAACGACCGGCGGGTGCCGACCGATGGGCGGAATACGGCCTGGAAGATGGTTGAGTTGGCTCTTCGCGAGGCTGGAATTTCGGCAGCGGTGGAGATTCATATTGAGAAGAGGCTGCCGGTTCAGGGGGGATTGGGAGCTGGGTCGGCGAATGCGGTGGCGGCGCTGGTGGGGCTGGAGGGGGAAATACAGGGAATAGGGTGTGGGTTTGCGCCGGGGGTTTCCCACCCTTGCGATAGGAAAGAGTCGCAAGGACGGGGCGCGGAGTGTCTCGGTGGGTCTGGAACAACTGACAGGTTAATTGGGGGCGCGAGGCGGCTGGAAATTGCGGCGCGGGTGGGGTCGGATGTGCCGTTATTTCTGATTGGGGGAACCGTGCTGGGGGTGGATCGGGGGCAGGAAGTGTATCCCATGCCCGATCTTGAGCCGACCTGGTGCGTGGTGGCGGCGCCGGCAGCGGGAGTGTCCACTCCGCAGGCGTTCCGGGACTGGGACGCCTTGTGCGCAGCGGAAGGTTTGACCGCCGAAGCAAGTACCGATAAACTAAACAGGTTGAGCCGCGCCTACGCCAGCGCCTTTGCGGAAGGAATTCCGCAGGAACGGCAGAGGGCAGGCTCCTCCGGTGTCCTTCCCAAAGATTTATCACGGCGGAAGGACCTGGCCGGACCACGAGAGTCCGCGCTTGTCCGCACCGGGATCACGAGCTGGATCCAGAACGACTTTGAACGCGTCGTCTTCCGCCAGCATCCTTCCCTTGCTGAAATCAAGCGTATTCTTGCGGCCGCCGGCACTCCGGAGGAGGCCCTGCATGCTTCGTTGTCGGGATCCGGTTCGGCGCTGTTCGGGTTGTACCTGACCCGGGGGGCGGCACAAGCGGCCCAGGCCCGTCTAAAGCAGTTTCGGGACGTAGAGGTGCGAACCACGGTGACGCGCACCCTGCCCCGAGACGGTACTGGCGCGAGATGCTGAAGTAAGTTGACAGGCGGCAGTTCCGCGAGAGAGACTCGCCGTCGGCTGCCGGAACGGGCTCATCGGAAAGACGCCGGGGAGCGGCAATACTGGGCGATCGTCTAATGGTAGGACAATGCCCTTTGGAGGCATTTGTCTAGGTTCGAATCCTAGTCGCCCAGCCAGATTTCAGAGACGTGCGCGGGTCGCACAACGCGGGCCGCAGAATCAGGGAAAGCAGCCAAAGCCAACCAGCTTGGAGGTGCTTGGAGCATGGAAGTGGGATCGTTGACGGTATTGGAAGACAAGCAGCAGCCGGGTGCGCCGGATCCTGGCAAAGATGGGGCCGGTAAGGACCCGTCGCCGCAGGGGCAACCGGAACCCAAGTCCAAGGATGGCAAGCCTTCGGCGGAACGCAAGCGAGCCCGGAACCTGAGCGAGGACAGGCGTTTCAAGCTGTTCAGCGGGACGGCCAATCGGCCGCTGGCCGAAGAGATCGGGCGCCATATCGGCGTTCCGGTAGGCGAGGCCAAGCTGCAGCGCTTTGCTGATGGCGAGGTTTATTTCCAGTTGCTCGAGAACGTTCGCGGGGTTGACGTATTCGTGGTGCAGCCCACGTGCTACCCGGTGGACCAGCATCTGGTGGAACTGCTAGTGATGATCGATGCGCTGAAGCGGGCATCGGCGGCGCGGATCACGGTAGTGGTTCCTTACTACGGATATGCGCGGCAGGATCGAAAGGATCGCCCGCGGGTGGCGATCAGCGCGAAGTTGATTGCGGACTTGCTGACCACGGCTGGCGCCAATCGCGCGTTGTTTGTCGATCTGCATGCGGCGCAGATCCAGGGGTTCTTCAACATCCCGGTGGATCATTTGTTTGCCAGCCCGGTGCTGGTGAGTTATTTCAAGGAAATGAAGCTGCCCAACTTGATCGTGGTATCGCCGGACGCGGGCGGCGTGGAGCGGGCGCGGTTTTTTGCGCAGAAGATGCAGGCGCCCCTGGCTATTGTGGACAAACGCCGGACAGACATGAATGTCGCCGAAGTGATGCACGTAGTGGGCGATGTGAACGGGAAGAGCTGCCTGATCATGGACGACATCATCGACACGGCGGGCACGCTGGTGAAGACCGTCGATGCCCTGCTGGCCAACGGCGCGGCTACGGTGCATGCGTGCGCTAGTCACGCGGTGCTTTCCGGGCCTGCCATCGACCGGATTGCGGGCTCGCGGATCGAGCAGGTGGTGGTTACCAACACCATTCCGCTGCGCGAAGCGGGACAGAAGTTAGCCAAGATTAAGGTGCTTTCGATTGCCGGGCTTCTGGGCGCGGCGATAGAGAGCATTCATATGGAGACCAGCGTGAGTACGTTGTTTAGCTGAGTTGTCAGTATTCAGTCTTCAGTTGTCAAGACGAGAGATGTTCACCAGAAGCCAAGTTCGGAGATTCGGTTGCCGGGTCAGCGGGTCTTTAGCTGAGAACTGACAACTAAAACTGTGAACTGGCTTTTAACAAAGGGAGCGGCACCTCAAGCGGTCCGTGCCCGACACAAGAAACGAGAGAGACGAATGCCTGAAGTCGTAATTGCCAAGCCCCGGACGGGGAAGTTCAACAAGAATGCCGCGCGGCGGGTACGCGTCGCGGGGAAGATTCCCGGCGTGCTGTATGGAGCGGGCCATGATGCGGTGGCCGTCGAGGTCGACCCCAAGCACATTTCCAAGATTCTGTTCTCCGAGACAGGGCACAACACGATTTTTGACGTGGACCTGGGGGACAAGTCTCCAGTGAAGGCGATGGTTGTGGACACGCAGCGCGAGCCGCTCAAGGACCGGCTGATCCACATCGACCTGAAGCGGATCGCCATGGACAAGATGCTCAAGGTGAGCGTCCGCGTGAAGCTGATGGGCGTTCCGGTTGGAGTGAAGACCGCCGGCGGGATTCTCGACCAGGTGCTGAGAGAAGTCGAAATCGAGTGCCTGCCCACGGATATTCCCAATCACATCGACGTGGATGTGAGCAATCTCGAGCTGCATCAGGTGCTGCGCGTGAGCGATCTGCCGCATTCGGACAAGATCAAGTACCTGGAAGCGGAAGACACGACCGTAGCGCACGTGGTAACCATCCGCGAAGAAGTTGTGGCGGCACCGGAGGCCGAAGCGGCTGCAGCGACAGACGCGGCTGGAGCTCCGGCGGAACCGGAAGTGGCCAAGAAGGGCAAGACCGACGCGGCGCCCGATGCGGCTGCGGGCAAGAAGCCGGAAGCCGGCGCGAAGAAGTAAGCCTTGGCCGAGGAAGCAAGTTCATCCGCGGCCGGGCCCAGACCGGTTTTAGGTCCGCCTTCGGGACCGTTTCTGGTGGTGGGATTGGGCAATCCCGGCCCGGAGTATTTCTGGACTCCGCATAACGCGGGGTTCATGACCATCGACCGCATCGCCGAGCAGGAGGGCGTTGCGGTCCAGAACCGGCGCTGCCGGGCTGTGACCGCCACATGCCGCATTGCGGGGCGGGCGGTCGTTCTGGCCAAGCCGGAAACGTTTATGAACCTGAGCGGACTGGCGGTCGCGGCGCTGCTCAGAGAGTTTGAAGTTGATCCGGCGCGGGACCTGCTCGTGATTTACGACGAACTGGATCTGACGCTGGGCAAGATCAAGATCAGGGAGCGCGGTTCGCCGGCGGGGCACAACGGAGCCCGAAGCGTAACCGCCGCCCTGGGAACTCAGGAGTGGCTGCGATTGCGTATCGGGGTGGGAATGGATTTACCCCCGGAAGCTGTCGCAGCAGGCGCAGGAAGGCGCGGGGGCAGGGATTACCTGCTTTCGCCCATGCGCAAGGCGGAGTTGGCTGTATTGGATGAAGTGCTGGACCGAGCGGCAACGGCGGTTCGGAGGATCATCCAGGAAGGGGCGGCGCCGGCCATGAATGAGTTCAACAGGAAAGACAAGGAACAGGGACTAAGGGACCAGGGACTTTGAAGGCAAGGCCGGCGGTTCACGGTCGATTGATGCAAGGCTCGCAGGCAACAGGGAGCGGGCGGAAAGAGATAACGGATGTCTCGAGTGTATGAGGTTATGTTCATCATTCGGCCGGATGTGGCCGAAGAGGATGCCGATAAGCTGATTGCCGGCTTCAGCACCAACGTCACCAATGGCGGCGGGGTGGTCAAGTCGGTGGACAAGATGGGCCGGCGCAAGCTCGCCTATGTCGTGCGCAAATTCAACGACGGCAACTATGTGCTGATGACCATTGAAGCCAATGGCGCGGTAGTGGCGGAACTGGAACGCCGGCTGCGGGTTTCCGAGCCGGTAATCAAGTTCATCACGGTGCGCATGGACGAGGAAGAGAAGCGTCTGGCCAAGGTCAAGGCTCTGCGCGGGGTCCGCCGCAAGGTGAGCACCGAGGGTCCGCATCCTCCCGCGGCGGCCGCTGAACCCACGGAGCCTGTTCAGGCCAGTGCGTAAGAGGCAGGGACCAGGGGACAAGGGACCAAGGCAACAAGGGGTCCGCCATTTCATCACGGCTCTGAGCGAGAAGCCCGGAGCTAGCAGCTAGAAGCTGAAGAGGAACACCATGGCAGAAGATACACCAGTTAGGGCGCCCGAAGGGGGCGCACCACCGCAAAGCGGTCCTGGCGGGCCGCCCCGTCAAGGCGGACGTCCGGGCGGCGGTCCAGGCGGCCGCGGCAAGTTTTTCCGCCGCAAGAAAGTGTGCAAGTTCTGCACCGAGAAGATTGACGCCATCCCTTACCGGGATGTCCGTCTTCTGCAGGGTTTTGTCGCCGAGCGCGGCAAGATTGTGCCCCGCCGCCTGACCGGGGTGTGCACGACGCATCAGCGCCGTCTCACTCGCGCCATCAAACAGGCCCGGAACATTGCCCTTTTGCCGTTCGCAACGCATCACTAGAGAGAAGAGGTGGAGGGTGGGAGTGCCGCGTTGGTAATCAGTGCTTTTTGCACAAGATGAGCGACAATCTTCCCGACGCCGATGTAGAATCCTTCGCGGCGCAACGACCGGTCATGGCAAACGTCTAAGGGACCGGGGGGAGACCGAAGCGCTGCTGGTAACTGGAGAGTAGAAAAATGGAAGTGATCCTGAAAGAAGACGTAGCCAACCTGGGCCACCGCGGCGAGGTTGTCAAAGTGGCCGACGGCTACGGCCGCAACTTCCTGCTGCCCCGCAAGCTGGCGCTGCAGGCCACCCTGGCGAACAAGGCTGTCATCGAGCAGATGAAATCCGCAGCCGCGCGTCGTTCCGCTTCAGAGAAATCCCAGGCGGAGGAACTCGTAACCAAGCTCGAACCGATCGTGCTCGTGTTCACCCGCAAGTCCGGCGAAAGCGGCCAGCTTTTTGGCTCCGTCACCTCGGCAGACATTGCCGGCGACCTGGCATCCAAAGGCTTCGATATCGATCGCCGCAAGATCCAGTTGAACGAGCCTCTCAAGGCGCTGGGCAACTTCGACGTGGCGATCCGGCTGCATCGCGAAGTAACCGCGCACGTGAAGGTGCGGGTACTGGGTGAAGCAACGGAAGAAGCTCCCGCGGCAGAAGCGGCAGCCGAGCCGGCCGTCGCCGAGTAATTTACAGAAACCGCCACGATTTGCCGCCCCTCGGTTCGCCGAGGGGCGGACGTGTTTTGGGGATGGGCGGCCCAGGCCAGAGATTAAGACGTGGTCCGACTTGATCCGGGTCAGGGCAGGATGCGGGTTCCAATGTTCAGGGCGCGGCTGACGCCCAGGTCGTTGGTGATGAGAACGTCTTTTCGCCCATCGTTATCCAGATCCGCAATCGCAATCTTCGATCTGGATCCGCTTAGCATGGTGAAGGTTTGGGCTCCGGTTAGAGTTCCGTTGCCCGCGCCCAGTGCAACTACCAAATCGTTGAACATGGGCTCAAGGGCTCGACTTCCGGCGCTGACCACGACATCGCTGAGGCCATCGTTGTTCATGTCGGCCACGGCGACGGCCCATGCCGGAGAGCGGAGAGGCAACGAAGAGTATCCCGAGCCTCCAACTGAGGGGAACAGCCCGCCTCCGCGTCCCAAAAACACGGCGATGGTTCCGGTCGAGAGAAAGTTATCGGCAAAGGCTGCCACCAGGTCGGGTAGAGCGTCCCCGTTCATCTTGCCCACCGCCAATCCCACGATGGTGGTTCCAACGTCCTGGGATTGCGCCAGGCGGAAATGGCCGGACCCGTCGCCGAGGAGAATGCTGAGGTCGTCAGTGGTTGCCGTAGCGCTGGGTAAGCCCCCCGCGGCGACGTCGAGAATCCCATCCTGATCGAAGTCTCCAACGGTGATGTGGGAGACGATCTCGGAACCCAGCGCGGTGTACGGGAGCAGAGGGCCGAAGGAACCGGTCCCGCTGCCCAGGGCGACGCCGCTGCCGGTGACGAGGTCGAGCTTCTTGTCGCGGTTCATATCGGCCAGGAAGACATCGCTGCTAGCCACGCCAAGCGCGAAATTATGCGCAGCCTGGAATGTGCCGTCGACGTTGCCGAGGAGCACGCTGACGTCGCTGTTGTCGCCCGCCGTGTTGTTGGTGACGACCAGGTCCATAACTCCGTCCCCGTTCACGTCGCCGGCGGCGATGCCGGACCCATGCATCCCGATGGCATAGGTTGTGCCCGAGTTAAACCAGCCATGCCCGGTTCCGAAGAACACGGTCACCGTGCCGGAGCACGGCGCCTTGCAGGTTGGATCGTTCACGACGGCAACATCCATGATCCCGTCGTGGTTGAAATCGGCGGTCACGGTCCCTTCAGCGTGCGACGAGAGGGTAATGGGAGCGGCTTTGTAAAATCCGGCGCCATCGGAACGAAGGACATTCAGGTTTCTTGCGCCGGCATTTGCCGTGATCAGGGCAGGACGTCCGTCGCCATAAATATCGGAGGCGATCACGGTTGTGGGGTCGGGATCGACGTTGTAGGTGCGGGGATTTTGAAAGGTTCCATTTCCATTTCCGAAGTAGACGGAAAGATAACTCTGATCGAACTGTCCCCCCGGTGCCGAGATGAATTTCTGTTCGGCAACGCTGAGATCCAGTTTGCCGTCGCCGTTGAGGTCCTTGAGCATCAGCGAATTGATCGGCCCGAGGAAATTGCGGATCAACTGGGATGTAAAGGTTCCGTCGGCGTGGCCCGTCAGCACGGTGAGGCCGTGATGAAAGAACTGGTCGGTAATGCTGGCAACCACGATGTCCGGAATGCCGTCGCCATTGAGGTCTCCGACGGCGATCGCCAAGGGCGTGTCGAAGGGGACGATGGCACCGGCACGCAGGGCTCCGGTGGTGCTTCCGTACAGCACGCGAACGTCTCCATTCTGGTTGCCGACGACCAGATCCTGAATACCGTCTCGATTCATGTCGGCCACTGCGAGCGCGACTGGGGCGGATCCCGCGGAGTAGAGCGCGGGGGGACCAAACGTGCCGTTGCCGATATTGAGAAAGACGACGATCTCGCTTGGGGACCCTCCGACATTCTGGCGCGGCCATGCGATATCGGGTTTTCCGTCGCCGTTGAAATCGCCAACGACTACGGGCCGCTCATTCAACGCATCCGCGCTGACGCCCGTGTAACCCCTGGGAGTACCAAACGTACCTTGTCCGGTGCCGAATGCGACATCGAGGATGGCGCTGTTGGACGGATCGCCATAGATAAGGTCCGGGATTCCATCCCCATTGAGGTCCGCCAGGGTCGGAGTCGTGCTCGAGTGCACCGAGATCACTTGCGACTGGGTGAAGTTGCCGTTGCCGTTGTTCATCCAGACGGAAGCGGTGATCACGACGAAGGGAGGCAAGGTAAAAGAGTGGATGACCAGGTCCGGTTTGCCGTCCTTGTTCAGATCCGCGGAGACCACGTTGGTGGCTCCGGAGAAGTTCAGCCGCTGGGCGGTAAAGAAGTTGTTGGTGATTGCCTGGCCCATCGTCCATTGCGGCCCGAAGAGAACCACAACGGGCAACAAACGACACAACGCGGACACACGGAAAGTTCTTGCTGAGCTCATAGTTTTCCTCTTGGACTGTATCTCGCCCGGTTCACCACAGAACGATCGCACATGATGACGCGGCGGAGGCGGGACATCCAGTAAGGATGTCCGGGCAGATGGCGGGAGATTCGCGGCTCTGTCTCCGTAAGGAGTCCTCTTGGGGCGTTATGGCCGCGAGCGCGATTATAGGGGCAAAACGCGGGGCGTCGCAATAGGCTGGCAAAGGAACGCTATTTTTCGTCGGATGCCCAGGCCGGCGCAGTCTGCTGAATCGTCCACAGAGGGCCCCCTTCGTAAAACTGAGTCTGGATGCGGAGGAACATGGGGACTTTTCCTCCGGCCATCCAGGCGGCGCCCGACTTGGGCTCCTTGCCGACGACGGGAGCAATCAGCCCGGCAACGCCGCCGAGTTCGACCTTGATCTCCAGTTTTTTTGCGGTCTGGCGCTCGCCACCGAGGGTGTAGGTGTCTTCTCCGGCACGGGAAATGGCGAGCGTGGCCAGTCGGGGCTTCGACGTGGGCAGAACATAGGAGACTCTGGTTTCAGCCGTGCTCTCGGGAATGTTCTGGAGTACCTGGGTGACGATTCCATTGGCAACGTCAAAGGGGATCTTCAATTCGTGCGAGGTGGTCTTGCCGCTTTCGAGATCGTGAACCGTTACGCGGCCGGGAGCGGCCTCGATACGAATTTCCACGGGATGAGGGAAGGCGGGTCCCCGCTGGAGATGGTCGTCCCGCAACAGGCGCAAATTTAGGTTCTGTTCGAAGACGGTGGTTTCCTCGTCGAGCGATCCGTCGCGGAAGTGGAAGGTGGTGCGGGTGGTGACCGTGTAACCTTTCACGGTCTGGAGCGACTCTCCAGCCGCGAGGGTCTTGCCGTCTTCGTTCAGGATGAGAAGGAAGATGTGTCCGGTGCCCTGCTTCAGGCGCGCAGGGACAGGATCGGATTTGGAAACGGAGGGAAGAATAACCAGCAAGGTAAGTCCGAGGAGAAGACGAAGCGGGGTGCCCACAATGATTCAGATGCGCGATTGAGGACTTGCCGCCGGCTCCGCAGTGATCATCGCCAGCGGACGATCACGGTCTGTGCGGAGGGTTGGAACCCGCGGCGAGAAGGCTGCGCGTGTACTCATGTTTCGGGTGGAGGAGGACCGTCGCGTACCGGGCCCGAGTCGACGATATGTCCGGAGCGCATGACGGCGACACGGCTCGCCACCTTGCCGACAACCGCCAGATCGTGGGAGATGAAAAGCATGGCGGGCGAACGGACACCGCTTTTGAGCGGAGACAGGGTTGGCGCAAACTTCATGGGCTGCTATGGCTTAGAGGATCTTCGCCAGTTATTCATGGTGCGAAAAAGAGGACGGGAAGCAACGAAAACCGCAGCGGAGCACATCTCTAAGGACTGCAAGGAGGTTTCATTCAATGACGAAGACATGGTTAGCAATTTCCGCCTTGGCGGTTTCGCTGGGCGCTACATCCGGAGGGATGGCGGCCCGTGCGTATGCAGCACCAGCTAGTCCTTCACCCGCGGCCTACCAGGAAGGCCGATGGGATGAGCCGCCGTCGGAATATCGCGACGCGCAGCGACAGGGCTTCCACGACGGCGTTGAGGCCGCACGCCACGATTTTGAAACACGCAGCCACAAGGATGCGGATGATCATGAAAGGTATCGTCATCCGCGGGTAGAGCGCGAGCTTCGCGACGACTACCGCAGCGGCTTCAAGGAAGGCTATAGCCGCGCTATGCACCACATGAAGGAAGAACGTCACGAAGGCGAGGAACCTCGTTACTAGACTAGTTTATCGTGATTGCGACTTCGGGAAAGGCCCGGCCCTCGATTGATGGCCGGGCCTTTTTTGTGGGTCGAATTATTGGCCGGTTTGGTAGCGCACCACCGCGAGTGAAGTCTGATACGTATAACGTGCGTTGGCGAAACCGATTTGCGCTTCGGTCTGCGCAAGCTGCGCCTGGGTCAGGTCGGCGATACCGCTCAAGCCAACTTTGTAACGCGCCTGGGCCAATTCGAGGGCGGTGTTGGCCTGATCGAGAAGTTGCTGACTCACACTGATGCGCTGGAAGGCGATTTGCGCATTGAGCACTGCAGCGCGCACGTCGCGCGCGATGTTATCGCGGAGGTTGCGCACCTGCTCCTCGGCCGCGGTGGCGCGAAGATCGGATTCTCTGGCGCGGGCGGAGTATTCAAATCCATTGAAGAGCGGAATGTTGACGTTGGCCCCGGCTGCGCCGTACCACGATGATTGGATCTGGTCCGCGCGCACGGGAGTTCCGCCAGCGACGGCGAGAGCGGAGATGGTTGGCCGCACCAGGTCGTGCTCCGCAGAGCTGAATTGTTTTGCGGCGAGAGAGCGATCCTGAAAGGCGGCGAGATCGGGGCGGGTGCGAAATGCGAGCTGGACTAGATCTTCAGCGCTGAGTGGGGCGGCCTGGGGCGTGGCCGGGGTTTCGTCAACCAGATCGTACTGTGTGTCGCTGTCGGAACCCAGGATTGCATTGAGGTTCGCCATCGCGGAGGCGAGCGCGTTCTGCGCGTCGAGAACCAGGAGCTGTGCCTGCGATACCTGAACGTTGGCGAGGCTGAGGTCGAGCGTGGAGCGCAGTTTGGATTGGGTGAGAGCGCCGATCTGGTCGCCGGTGGCCTGACGCGTGGCCACGGTCTGCTGCGCGACCTTGAGGACTGATTGCGCGGTGAGCGCCTGGTAGAAGGCCTGGTCTACTGCGAGGGTGACGTCCTGAACGGTGGCGCGTTCTGTGTCGAGTTGAGCCTTGCTGGTTGATTGCGCACTCTTGACGAGGTTGTGAGTGCGACCGAAGTCAGTGATGAGTTGGTCAACGGTGAGGCCGGCGGCGGCGCGCTGATAAACGATGGGATTGTTGAGCGCGCCGGCGGAGATGCGGGAGTTGGTGTGGGCATCGACGGCGGTGAGATTTGCGATTGCATCCGGTAATTCGGCGGAGCGGGCTTCGCGCACAACCTGGGCCTGGGCGAGTTGCAGAAGGTGCGCGATGTTTACGTTGGGGTTGTGCTGAATCGCCATGCGTTCGGCGTCGGCGAGGGAAAGCCGGGGGCCGGCGGGCTGGGGTGAATTTGCCTGGTCCGGCTGCGGCATCGCGGGGGGTTGAGTTGCCTGCGCAATCAGTTGCGGATTCGGTGCGTCGGGAAGGGCACGTTCCTGGCCGTGGACAGGCACATTCAGGGATGACAATATCCCAATCGCAAGTGTTGTCAGTGAACGATGTACCGTCATGCTCTGCCCTCCGCAATTGCCGTGGTCCTTTCGTGGCGGCCGTGAATGACGAGATACACGGCGGGAACGAGGAACATGGTAACGACAACGGAGACGGCAAGGCCACCGATGATGGCGCGAGCCAGAGGAGCATATTGTTCGCTGCCAGCTTCGAGGCCGAGGGCCATGGGGATCATGCCGAGGAGCGTGGCCAGCGACGTCATAAGAATCGGGCGGAGTCGGACCTTGCAGGCCTGGACCGTAGCTTCGAGCAGCCCCATGCCCTGGCGGTGAAGGGTGTTGGTGAATTCTACGATGAGAATGCTGTTGCTGACGACGATGCCGGCCATCATGATGACGCCCATGAGCGACATGATGTTGAGAGTGCTGCCGGTAAGCACGAGGATCAACACCACCCCGGCGAGACCGGGCGGGATAGCCATGAGGATGATGAATGGATCGATGAACGACGCGAACTGGGCCATGAGGATCAGGTAGACGAGTGCGATGGCGATGATGAGGCCGAGGCCAAAGTCCTTGAACGACTCATTCATGCTGACCACGGCGCCGCGCACATCGATGACGGTGTTCTTGTCGTGCTGCGTGTGGGCGAGGAGTTTGTTCACCTGGGCGCCGACCTTTTGCAGGGCTTCCGTTTTTGGCGCTACGTAAATATCAATCACGCGGCGAATCTGGTTGTGATCGACTTCAGTGGGCGTGTTGATCTGGCGAATATCAGCCACCGATCCCAGCGTGATGTAGCCTGAGCGGTGCGCGCCGCGGAACAGAGCCGCGTTCATGGGTGACGCCTGGCCGGCTTGCTCCATGGGGCTGAAACCTTCGGGCCGGCTGCCGCGCAAAGGGATATTCTTGAGGTCTTCCATCGACATGTGGTCGATCCAGCGATTGGAGTATTGCACGGTCACAAGATAGTTGTTGCCGCTCTTGGGATCGATCCAGTAACTGGGAGCGACCATTCCGTCGGAAGTGAGCGCGGTGATGACGTCATCGACGACATCCTTGGCGGTGAGGCCGACGAGGCTGGCGCGTTCGCGGTCGATGTCGAGGGCCAGGCCGGGATAATTGATGCTCTGGGGGATGTAGACATTGCGCACGGTCGATAGCTGTTCGATCTGCGAGGCAAGTTGGCGTGCCAGCGCGTACGACTTATCCATGTTCTGGGAGCGGATTTGAATGTCGATGGGGGCGGGGAGGCCCTGGTTGATGACCGCATCGACGAGACCGCCGGCCTGGTAGTAGGCGGAGAGCTCGGGCATTTCGCGGGCAACACGATTCTGGACGCGGCGCATGTATTCGTAACTGCCGATGCCGTGGTCTTCCTTGAGGCTGGTCTGGACAAAGGCGGTGTCCATGGAGGCATTGGTGGTGTAGATGGCGGATAGGTCGGGATAGACGCCGATGTTAGAGACAACCATGTCGAGGTCGGCGGGCTTCACGACACCGCGGATGATGTTCTCGACGCGGGCGATGTAGTCGTTGCTGACTTCAAGGCGCGTGCCGCTGGGCATGCGGACGTTGATGATGAATTGGCCGGGGTCAGTGCGCGGGAAATAGGCGCGGCCCATGAAGGGATAGGTTACGAGCAGAACAACAGCCACGCCGCCAAGGATGACGGCCGCGGTGAGGCCGGGGCGCTGCATGGCGCGGATGGCCCAGCTTTCGTACCAGTTGAGCATGGCTTGGAATTTCTGGTTGAACCATCGCTCGAAGCGGGCGAACAGGCCGCGCTTCGCGTTTTCGGGATGCGCATGCTCGTCGTCGCCGAGGGAAATGAATTTCGCGCAGTAAAGGGGAACCACCGTCATCGCGAAAAAGTATGACGCGAAGATGGAGAGCACGACGCCGAGCGCCAGGGGTGTGAAGATGTATCGGCTGACGCCGTGGAAAAACGTGACCGGGAAGAAGACGATGGAGGTGGTGAAAGTGGCGGCGAGCACTGCCATGGAAACTTCGGTTCCGCCTTTCTCGGCTGCCTCGTAAGGCTTGGCGCCCATTTCCATATGGCGGAAGATGTTTTCGAGCACGATGACGCCATTGTCGATGAGGCGGGAGAAGACCAGCGCCAGTCCGCCCAGGATCATGGTGTTGATGGATCCGCCCATGTAGTTGTCGATGACCAGACACACAAGCATGGCGAGTGGAACGGAGAGGAGCACGGCCACGGTGGCACGAGGGCTGGCGAGAAAGACCAGGATCATGACGCCGGTCAGAATAAGGCCGATGGTGGCCTCCCGAACCACGTTGCTGATGGCGAGTTTCACGAAGATCGACTGGTCGAAGACTACGGAAGTTTTCAGAGCATCGGGGATGTCGACGAGTTTCTTGATGGCGGCCTTGACGCCGTCGACGATGGTGATGGTGTTGCTGTTGCCGCCCTGCTTGAAGATGGGCACGTAGACGGAGCGCTGGCCGTCGATGCGTACGATGTTGTATTGGAGCGCGCCGGAATCGACCGCTTTGCCGATGTCGCCAACGAGGACCGATGAGTTCCCTACCGACTTGAGCGGCATGTCGTTCATGGAATTGGCGTCGGGGAACTGGCTGTTGGCGTAAATGTTGAAGTCCTTCGAGCCAATGCGGACGTCGCCGGCGGGAAGGATGAGGTTGGAACTGTTGACGGACTGCACCACGTCGTTGAGGCTAAGGTTGCGGGCTTCGAGCTTGAGGGGATCGACATAGATCTGTATCTGGCGATAGGTGCCGCCGTAGGGTTGGGGCACAGACGCGCCCTGCACGTTGGAGATCTGGTTGCGCACCTGGAACTGAGCGAGGTCTTTGAGATTGGTTTCGTTGAGGCCCTGGCCTTTCAATGTGACGAGACATACCGGCTGCGTGGAAGCGTCCATGCCGAGGACGACAGGAGGCAGCGTGCCCGGCGGAAGACGGCGCAGATCGGCCATGGCAAGGTTGGCGATGTTGCTGACGGCGACGTTGGGGTCGGTGCCGGGCTTGAAGTAAATCTTGATGAGGCTGACGCCGGTGAGCGAGCGCGATTCGCTGTGATCGATGTTGGCGCCGAGCGTGAAGAAGCGTTCGAAGGTGTTGGTGATATCGGATTCGATCTGCTGAGGCGGCATGCCGTTATAGAAGGTGGCGACGACGACGACGGGCATGTCGATCTGCGGGAACAGGTCGACGGGCATGCGCACCACGGTGAAGGTTCCGATAAGAGCCACGACCAGGCAGATCATGATGATGAAGAACGGGTACTTGAGAGCGAAGCGCGGCATTAGCGTGCACCTCCGGTGTTTGGTTTCGAGGTGCGCGGAGCGGGCGCGGCTGCTTTGGAAGCTTCAGGAGCTCCATCGTCGGCGAGACTTTCTTCGCCTTTCAGGTCGATCATTCCGCCGGTTTCCTGCACGGCTTCCGAAGCCTGGGTGGTTTCCAGTTCAGGGCTGACCTCTTCGTTCTCCTGGTATTTGTCCTGGCCGCCGACGATGACACGTTCGCCGGCGTTGAGGCCGCGTTTGATCTCGGCGAGCTTCGATCCCTCGATGCCGATTTGAACAGCGCGCTGATGGACGTGGTTCGCGTCGTCGAGTACGTAGACTGTCTGCTCGCGCCCGTTCAGCACCAGCGCCTCCAGGGGAATGGTTACGACGTTTTCGACGTGGGCGAGGCGCAGCATGGTGTTGGCATACATGCCGGGAGAAATGGCGAGGTCGCGGTTCTGGACGTCGACTTCGGTTTCCATGGTGCGGGTTTCGAAATTGACGTCACGGGTGAAGCGAACGATTTTTCCGGTGAGGGAACGGCCGATGGCATCGACACGTACGTTGAGTTGGTCGCCGTTGTGGATAAAGCGGATGTCTGACTCGGGCACGGGAATTCGCAGGCGCAGGAGAGAACTCTGCGAGAGACGAACGATGGGGAGGTCCTGGCTGTTGGAATTGGTGCCGCCCTGGATGAGAGCGCCGGTGTCAGCGTAGCGCCACGCGACGACGCCCGAGATGGGCGCCTGAACCGTGGTGTAGTTGTGCAGCGCCTGTACGCGCTGGTTATCGGCCTGAGCCATTCCGGCGTGCTGCTTGGCCGCGGCCATGGCGGCTTTGGCTCCGTCCACCTGCGACTCGGAGGAAAGGTCTTTGGCCTGGGCGTCGTCGAGTTCCTGCTGGGCGATCAGACCGGGATGTCCCTTGGCCGCTTCCTCAAGGCGCTGATATGAGGCATGCAGAGCGGAATGCGTCGCCACAGCCCGATCGATTTCATGCTGCGCCTCGCTGATCTGCTCGTTGCTCTGATCGACCGCGAAGACGGTCTGCTGCAACTGCGCTTTCAACTCCGGCACTTCGAGGACAGCGAGAGTCTGGCCCTCGTGTACGATGTCGCCGATGTCGACGTTGATCTTTCGCATGTAGCCGCTGACCTTGGGATGGACGTCGACAACCTGGTAGGGCTGAAACTGTCCGGCCACGGTGAGGACGTGGGAGAGGTTGCCGCGCTGGGCGACCGCTACCCGGGCCGCGGGAGCGGTAGCGGCTTTGGCATCTAAGGTGTCGGCGCCCGAATGGCAGGCAGTGATGCCGATCGCCGCCCATAACGCCGCGCATGCTGCGATGGCGGCAGTCCTTGTTGAGTGCGTGTTCATTCTTGTTCCTCGTTCTTGATGTCAGCACTTCATTGGCTGGGGTTCTTTGGCGACATCCAAGTCTCAAAGTCGAGATCTACACCCCACCAACGAAGACCAATCCGTGGGACGCCGGACCTGGGGCCACCCAGTATCTGCGATCAAGTGCGGTCGAAAATCGGGGGCCATCTCGCTCACAGTGCGAGTGAGCAAGAGCAGCTGAAGGACGCAGAGACGACCTAGAGAACGGGAGGGGGACGGAAGAAGAGAGAAGCCGAGAAGCCAGGGGAAGCGGAAACCTGCGGTCGAACCGGAGACAGCCTGACGACCGAGGACGCGGTGATGGCAAGGAGGAGGGCCGCGGCGACGACCGTGGCCGGCTGGGCAAAATCGTGCGGCAGGGGCGAGGGCGATGTGAATCGCTCGGGGAGAGCCTTGGGCGGCTCGGCGGGGCGGGCTTTGTCGTAGCTGATTTGCGCCGTGGAACTTCCCGCGGGGCTGAACCAGGCGAGCTTGGCTTCGACCGCAAAGAGCGCCGCCAGCAGACAGAGCAGAATGCCCAGTGCCGTCAGTCGCGAATGCCGGATCAAGAAGCCTCCCTGCATGCTTTCCAGTTTACCATTTTGATGGTTTTCGGGCGAGAACGTGACCAGAGTGCGATGCACTGCGGCCTGATTTCTCAATAGGTTGGATGCAGCGGCGGGGGCCCAGAATCGAACTAAATGAGGGCCGGTGGTTTCCATCCTTTCGCCAGAAAAAAGAGGAAAGTTGGGTACGGAGCATCCCAGGAATGGGCCGAGCTAAACTTCGGAACGCTTGAGCAGGTAATCGAGGCCGCCGACGCGAAACCAGCGATATCCATAGGGCTCGAGGAGTATGCAGTATCTGCGGTTTTTCTCGGGCTGGCTGTGGTCATCGGAAAGAAGGTTGATAAGGGTCCGGCTTTCTTCCCCGGGGACGCGAACCGCGAAGCGCACTTCCTGCGGCTCGGCGCTGAAGTTGTGGATACACAGCACCGAGTTGTTGCGCCAGTCGTAGCGCATGACCAGGACCTTGGCATTGCCGGACGGGACGAATGAAAAATCACCCCAGCCGATCTCGGGAACTTCCTTGCGCATGCGCAGGATGCGCTCCATCCAGTTGAGCTGCGAGTTGGGATCGCGGCGCTGATCGGCGACGTTCACATGCTGAAATCCGTAAGCGCCCTCGGAGATGACTGGCAGAATCGGCTTGTCAGATTTTGTGAAGCCGCCGTTGGGCTCGGTTGACCACTGCATGGGCGTGCGTGCGCAATTGCGTTCGGGCAAGCGCAGATCATCGCCCATGCCGATTTCGTCGCCGTAGCGAACCACGGGTGTGCCGGGAAGCGTAAGCATCAGGCTGTAAGCAAGTTCCAGGCGGCGGCGGTCGCCCTGCAACATGGGAGCCAGACGGCGGCGGATTCCGCGCTGATAGAGTTGCATGTTCTTATCGGGCCCGAATGCGGCAAACACGGTGTCGCGCTGCTTCTGGGTGAGACGTCCCAGATCGAGTTCGTCATGGTTGCGCAGGAATAATCCCCACTGCGCGGTGGCTGGGCGAGGCTTGGTATCCTCCATCGCTTTGACGAGGGATGTGCTGTCGCCGCTGGCGAGCGCATAGAACAGGTGCTGATTCACATCGAAGTTGAAGATCATCTGCAGCCGCTCGCCGTATTCGCCAAAGTATCTGAGATCGGTTTTGGGCACGACGTTGGCTTCACCGAGGATGATGGCGCCTTCCTTGCGCCAGCAGAGAAATTCGCTGAACGACCGCAGCATGTCGTATTGCTCGACGGGGCGTTTCAGGTCGGCACCCTTCTTTGCGATGACGAACGGAACGGCATCCATGCGAAAGCCATCGACGCCAAGCTGCAGCCAGAAGCCCATAATTTTCAGGATCTCGGCCTGGACTTCAGGATGCGAGGTGTTGAGGTCGGGCTGGAAATCGTAAAAGCGGTGAAAGTAGTAGGCCCGGGCGTTCTTATCCCAGCTCCAGGTGGTTTTTTGCACACCGGGAAAGACCATGCCTGAGGCGGCATCTTTGGGCTTCGTCTTCGACCAGACATACCAGTCGCGGTGTTTGGACTGCGGATTGCTGCTGGCCTCCTTGAACCATGGGTGCTCATTCGATGTGTGGTTTACTACAAGATCGATGAGCACCCGCATGCCGCGCTGCTTGCATCCGCGGGTGAATTCGACAAAGTCTCCCAGAGTCCCGTAACGTGGATCGACGCTATAGTAATCGGCTACATCGTAGCCATCGTCACGATTGGGCGAGGTCTGGAACGGCATCAACCAGAGAGCAGTGACACCCATTCCCTGGAGATAATCGAGGCGCCGCATCAGACCCTGGAAGTCACCTATGCCATCTCCGTTTGCATCCATGTATGTGGCAACCGACAGGCAATATACGATTGCGTTTTTGTACCAGAGATCATTGATCATGCTTGAAGTCTTTCGAAATGCACACTTCGCGCCAAGGAGCAAATGTTGAGATGCAGGACTTGACCTGGTGGCAGCACGCCGTTATTTACGAGATCTATCCGCGTTCGTTTCAGGATAGCAACGGAGATGGCGTCGGCGACCTGAATGGCATTCTGAAACGCATTGACTACCTGGACGTGCTGGGAGTGGACGCCATGTGGATTTCGCCGATCTACCCGTCGCCGATGGCGGATTTTGGCTACGACGTAGCGGATTATTGCGGCATCGATCCGATCTTCGGAACCATTGAGGATTTCGACCGGCTGGTTGCAGAGGCGCACCGGCGTGGAATCAAAGTGATTCTCGACTTCGTGCCCAACCACACGTCGGATCAGCATCCGTGGTTTTTGGAAAGCCGATCCGTTCGCGAAAATCCGAAGCGAGATTGGTACCTCTGGCGCGATGAGCCGAACAACTGGGTCAGCCAGTTTGGAGGTTCGGCGTGGGAGTACGACGAAAAGACCGGGCAGTATTATCTGCACTCGTTTCTCAAGCAGCAGCCTGACCTGAACTGGCGAAATACCGCGGTGAAAGCCGCGATGTTCGATACGCTGCGCTTCTGGCTGAAGCGAGGCGTGGACGGGTTTCGCGTGGACGTGATGTGGCTGATGATCAAGGACGATCAGTTCCGTGACAATCCTCCGAATCCCGGGTATCGACTGGGACAGTCGGCCCACAACCGGGTGTTGCCGGTGTATAACTCCGATCGGCCGGAGGTTCACGACCTGGTGGCGGAGATGCGGGCGGTGGTGGATGAAGTTCCGGAGCGCGTCTTGATCGGGGAAATCTATTTGCCGGTGCCGCAATTGATGACGTACTACGGAGTGGATTTGAGGGGGGCCAATTTACCCTTCAATTTTCAACTTCTGCAGTGCGCGTGGAGCGCGAATGCGGTGGCGGAGGTGATCTCGGAGTATGAGGCCGCGCTTCCGCAGGGAGCGTGGCCGAACTGGGTGCTGGGGAATCACGACAAAGCGCGCATCGCTACCAGGATCGGGGTCCGGCAGGCACGCGTGGCGGCGATGCTTCTGCTGACCCTGCCGGGGACCATCACCATGTATTACGGCGAAGAACTGGGGATGTGCAACGTACCGATCGCGCCCGACCAGGTCCAGGATCCATTTGAGAAAAACGAACCCGGCCTGGGGCTGGGGCGCGATCCAGAGCGCACTCCGATGCCGTGGGACGGGTCGCATACCGGCGGATTTACGAACGGCTGGCCGTGGCTTCCACTGGGCGACGAGCATGAGATTGTGAACGTGGAGGCCCAGGAACAAGATGACAACTCGATCCTGCGGCTATACAGGCATCTGATTCAGCTGCGGCAGACGCATCGGACGCTAGTGGAAGGCAAACTCCAGGGGGTGGGCGCGAATGGAAACGTGTTGCGCTATGAACGGTGTGGCGAAGAG
This sequence comes from uncultured Acidobacteriota bacterium, assembly GCA_963730805.1. Taxonomy (GTDB): domain Bacteria; phylum Acidobacteriota; class Terriglobia; order Terriglobales; family Acidobacteriaceae; genus Telmatobacter. The sequence continues at coordinate 83,448 of CAVSTL010000013.1, forward strand.
CGAGTTCTCGTGGTGTTGAATATGGCGGCGGAACCAGCACACATCGCAGTAGGCGCCGGAATTGTTTTGATCTCAACCCACCTGGACCGCGGAGGACAACATCTGAATGGCGAGATTGAACTGAGAGCAGCGGAGGGCATGGTGGTTGGATTGACTGAGTGAATCCCCGCGTTGTTGCGGGTATATGGCAGCGGAGGTCTCAAAAGCGAGACCTGGGGGCACCAGGGTTCCTCCGATTCCTGGCTCAAATCTGACGGTTCATCCAGCCTTTTGCGCCTTCCGTCCGGAAGTGCGCGCGTTTGATCTTCGACGCCGGTAAGTTTTCGGTAGAGCAACTCTATCGAAAGGAACGGCGCCTCGATGAATCAATTCGACCCACTTGTCAGTGTCGAAGAAGTCAGCCGCAAGTTTCCCTTGGACCACCGCGACGTGACCGCACTGGACCGCGCCAGCTTCATCGTTTCCATGGGCGAATTCCTGGCGATTTCGGGACCCAGCGGAAGCGGCAAGTCCACTCTTCTGAACCTGATCGGCTGCATCGACAAGCCGACCAGCGGCCGGATCCGGATTGAGGGAACCGACACCGGGAACCTGAGCCCCGGCCGCATGACCGATCTGCGCAGGAAAAAGATCGGATTCATCTTCCAGACCTTCAACCTGATTCCGGTGTTCACGGCCGCCGAGAACGTGGAGTTTCCGCTGCTGGTGCAGGGATTCAGCGCAGGGGAGCGAAGGCGGCGTGTGGCCGAAGCCCTGGAGAGTGTGGGGCTGGCGGAACGCGCGCATCATCGGCCTGACCTGCTCTCGGGCGGGGAACGCCAGCGAGTGGCGGTGGCACGAGCGATTGTGCACCGGCCGGGGTTGGTGCTGGCCGACGAGCCCACCGCCAACCTCGACACGCACAACGCCACGCAGTTGATCGATCTGATGAGGAACCTGAACCGCAGGATGGGCCTGACGTTCATTTTCTCGACGCACGATCAGCGGCTGCTGGAACACACTCCGAGGATTGTGCGGTTGACCGACGGACACGTCGAATCAGACAGCGGTGTGGAAGGAGACGGCCATGGGCAAGTTCTTGCTGCTAGCGTTTCGTAATGTTTTTCGCAACCGGCGCCGCACGGCGATGACGCTGCTGATGGTGGGCGGAGGGGTGGCGGGATTGCTGCTGGTGGGCGGTTTTTTTGCGTTCATGTTTCGGGGCTTGCGGGAAAGCACCATTCGCACTGGGCTGGGACACATACAGATTTTCAATGCCGAACATTTTCGCCGCGATGAAATTCACGTGCTCGACACGGGCATCAGTAACTGGAAACAGGTGGCGGCTTCGGCGCAGTCGGCGCGGCATGTGCGGGGGGTGGCTCCGCGGATTGAATTTTATGGCATGTTGTCGAATGGCGTGAAGTCGTCGGTGTTCATGGGGAGCGCGGTTGATCCGGAGACCGAGCACAGGATGGGCTTCGATCCGCGTATCGCGTCGGGGCGGGGGCTGAGCAGCAATGCCAACGGCGAGGTGGAAGCGCTGGTGGGCACGGGCGTGGCGCGCTCGATGAGCGTGAAAGTGGGCGATGGCCTGACGATCCTGGCGGTGACGGCGGACGGCGCATTGAACGGGATCGACGTACAGATTGTGGGGATCGTGAGTACGGGATTCAAGGACCTGGACGATCGCTACCTGCGCATTACGCTGCCGTCGGCGCAGCGCCTGCTGCAGAGCGACCGGGTGACAAACCTGGTGGTGGGACTGGACAAGACGGAGAATACGGATGCAGTGGCGGCGGAAATTGCGCCACGCATGCTGGGCCAGTCCCAACAAATCACACTCAAGAAGTGGATCGAGCTGGCCGCCTATTACAAGCAGGTGCGAAGCCTGTTCAGCGGGATCTTTCTTTTCCTCGGCATCATTGTGTTCTTCATGGTGCTGATGGCAAGCGTGAATACGCTGCTGATGTCGATGTTCGAGCGCACCCGGGAGATTGGGACGATGCTGGCCATGGGCACGCCACGCCGATGGATCGTGGCGCTGTTCATGGTGGAAGCCACGTTGACCGGCATTCTGGGGGCGGCTGTGGGCGTTGCAGGCGGCAATCTGCTGGGCGTGGCACTGAACGCCGCAGGCCTGCACCTGCCGGCGCCGCCAGGGACTTCATTCGACATGCTGTTCAATGTGCTGCATGTGCCGAGCCTGATGGTGGGTTCGTCGGTGCTGGTAGTTGTCTCACTGGCGCTGGCATCGATTTTGCCTGCGATCCGCGCATCGCGGCTGCAGATAGCGGAGGCATTGGCCCATGTCTAGCGTGAATTGCACTCTGCGCAGTTTTCTCTTTTTGGTAGTTGTGGTGTTTCTGATGGTCTTCGCCCTGGTGGGACACGCGGCTTCCCTTCCTGGTATCGATGCGGATGCTCTGCTCAAGCGCTCCGATTCGTTTCGCAACGGGTGGACCTCGTTTACGACGCGGGTGAAGATTACAAACTACGAGTCGGGCAAGGCGGATGAAGAGAAGCTTTACGAAGTTTCGCAGAAGGGCACGGATAAGACCTACGTTGAGTTCATGAGCCCGCGCGAGAAGGGCCGGCACCTGCTGATGCTTGGCGACGATATGTGGATCTACCTGCCGGATACGAGCCGGCCGGTGCGGATCACGCCGCTGGAACGCCTGTCGGGCGATGCATCGAACGGCGACGTGGCGCGCACGAACTACGCTGTCGATTACACGCCTGTGTATCTCCGGGACGAAAAGGTCGGCGAGGTCAATTGCCATTTGCTGGAGCTGACCTCCAGGCGCAAGGGCGCGACGTACCAGCGCATTCTCTACTGGTTGCGGGCGGAAGATGCGCGGCCAGTGCGGGCGGAGTTCTACCTGACGTCGGGCAAGCACATCAAGTCGGCGACGTTTGATGACTATGCGCAGATCGGCGGGAAAATGCTGCTGCGGCGGCTCACCTTGTACGACGAGATCCGGCATAACTCGCACAGCCTGCTCGAATACTTCGGAACGAGTCCGCGCGAGTTGCCGGACAAGCTGTTCTACCAGGGCCGCGCCGACCGCTTCTGATGGCTTGGCACAGGAGTGCCGCGATGAAACGCATTTTGGTTGCCGGGATGATCGTGGTTGCCTGCGCGCGGACTATTGGTGCGCAGGACGATGCAGCCGAGGAGAGCCGCTACGACACGCGATACTCGGTTGCGGTGATTGATGACGCGACATTTTACGGGAATGTGAATGCGCCCGTTCCGACAACTCTAAACCAGGTGCTGCTGGAGCCGACGTTCAGCGTGAAGTATCAGAGCCGCTGGACGTTTTCGACGAGCATGGTTGGAGCTGAAACCACGTACCGGGACAACGCCGCGCACGTTCGCGTGAAAGAGACTTATGCGGGGCTGTCGGCGGGCGATTTCGACGTTACGGCGGGCCGCAAGATGTTGCGCTGGGGAACCGGTTATGCATTCACGTCTGCGGGAGTTCTGGATCCGCCGCGTGTTCCTACGGATCCCGGAGACCGGCTGAATCTGAATGAGGGCCGCGACATGGTGAAGCTGGACTGGGTGCGTGGGCCGCATGCGATTTCCGCGGTGTGGTCGACGGCGCAACTGGCACGCAAGGGAATGATGGTGCGCGATACAAGAGCCGTCCGCTACAACGTCCTGATACGCGGCTTCGACACTTCGCTTATAGCGGGAAACGATCGCGGCGGAGATTCGTTCGGTGCGGCTACGTTTACGCGCGTCGTGGGGCAGGCGTGGGAATTGCATGGAGAGGCGACATGGCGGGAGCGAGGAGCGTTGCTGATCGGGGCAAAGTATACAATGCCGTGCGGGATCACCTTTATCGGCGAGCTCTATACGCCGCCGAACATCGCGTATTATCGGTCCATCAGCATGTCACCATTGGCAGGCCGGCAACACTATGGCTTTCTGAACGCTGGAAAGACGCGACTGCGGGAACTGCCGGGATGGAAGGAGTGGGATGTGTCGGGGTCCGTGGTCACAAATTTCGATGACCGGAGCTATGTTGCGATTGTGGATGCGAGCCGCTGGTTCGGCACGCATTTCTCCTCTTACGTGCATCTGGAAGTGCCGGGCGGTAAAAGGACGTCGGAATATGGAGCCGCTCCTTATGGGACCGCTACTTCCGTGGGAGTCAGGTTTCATCTATGAAGGCAACTTCAGAACAGACCGCGGACCCTGGTTTCCGCGAGCGGATCGCGAAGTCCATATGGCGAGGGGTGCTGGACGCATGCCTGTGGATCGTGCCCATCGCGGCCGTCGTGATTGGCGTGTTTCTGCTGGTAGTGCAGCACGCGCAGTTTTCTGAAGTGGGATACAAGTTTCTGGCTTCGATAGTGTATTCCGTGCTGATCGGGATGCCGTCGGCAATTCTGCTCAACTGGGTTGGATTTCACTATACAGAACGGTTCCCGCGTCTCGTTATACTCTTCAGTACCGCAGTGTTACTGGCCACCGCGACGGCAGGATGTTTGGCGGGGGCGCTGTTACTTCACTTTTTGCTGCGTTGGGACTACTGGAGAGAATTCCGGCTATCCTATCCGACCACGATTGTGATAACGCTGACGTTCGGACTTACTATCTACTCGTTTGAGACGATGCGACACCGGCTGCAATCTGCGACGCTGAAGTTGACGACCCAGCAGGCGGAGCAGGAGCGCGCTTACAAGCTGCTGGCAGAGGCCAAGCTGTCTTCTCTGGCGTCGCGCATCCATCCACATTTTTTGTTCAACACGCTCAACTCGATTGCGTCGCTGATTCCGACCGATCCCAAGCGGGCCGAGGATACAGTGGGCAAACTGGCATCGCTGCTGCGGTTTTCGCTAAGTGGAAACCAGGCCGGATTGGTGCCGTTGAGCCAGGAATTGAAGATCGTGCGCGACTATCTGGAGATTGAGCGGACCCGCTTCGGACAGCGGCTGCGCTACACGATCGACGTTCCAGCAACACTGGATGAAGTGAAGGTACCGCCGCTGGGGCTGGTGACGCTGGTGGAGAACGCCATCAAGCACGTTGCGGCGAAGCGCGCCGAGGGAGCCGCTATCTGCGTGGTTGGATCATTGGAAGACAATAGGGTGCGGCTCGAGGTGATCGATGACGGGTCGGGATTCTCGCTGGACTCGATCACTCCCGAGCATGGACTGGGCAATCTTGTTTCGCGACTGGAACTGCTCTTTGGCGATCGCGGACAACTGGCGGTTGCGCGCGCGGACGAGAAGACCTTGGTTAGCCTGCTGTTTCCTGTAGAGTGAATATCCGATCATGGATGCCGCACCGCTTCGCGCTTATCTCGTGGATGATGAACCGCTCGCACTGGAGAGGTTGACGCGCTTGCTGGCGGAGTTCGACGAGGTGAGGATCGGGGGCAGCACCACGGATGCGGCCGAGGCGGTCCGCTTTCTTTCAGGGAACGACGGCAAGTCGGTCGATGTTCTGTTTCTCGATATCCAGATGCCGGGAATGACGGGGTTCGATCTCCTATCGCGGTTAGCGGAACAACCGTTCGTTATCTTTACCACCGCTTACGACGAGTTTGCTTTGCGAGCGTTCGAAGTGAACTCGATCGACTATCTGCTAAAGCCGATCGAGCCGGAACAACTGGGGAGAGCCATACGCAAGCTGGAGCGGCTCCGGCCCATCTCGAAGCCAGCATGGCAACAGAGCGGTGAACTACCGCAACTCCTGCGGGAACTAGCTGCGTCGGTGGGAGGCAGCCACCAGGAGTTTCCGCGGCGGATTGCCTACCGGGTCGGGGAGCGGATAACGTTTCTCGATCTCGAAACGGTGACACACTTTCAGGCGCTGGATAAGCTCACGTACGCCGTCTCCGATGGCCGCCAGCACAGCGTGGACCAGACCATTACGGAACTCGAACGGAGGCTCGACCCGGCTCGATTTTTGCGCATCCACCGCTCGGTGCTGGTGAATGTGGACTGGATCCAGGAGGTGAATTCGTGGTTTGCCGGGAAGGTTGTGGTGACTCTGAAGGACCCGCGGCACACGCAATTGACGGTGGCTCGCGACCGGGTGCGAGAACTGAAAACACGGCTTGGGATTTAGCGAGTCGAAAATCGGCGGGGTCTGTAGGGTAGGCGCTGGACAACCGTTGTTGTCAGGTGCCAAACTTTTTATCATCAGAAACCCGAGTTGGTCTTCCCCTCCCTTGACCGATGTTGGCAAACACGCTGGACTCGCGATCGATCGCGCGAACTTACCCATTCGGACAGCCCCGGCAGGCCGCGCTGGATCGCGAGGCCTCGCGAAGGGATCTACTCCATTGGCAACTAAATCGCGCAAGCTGTTTTGTATCCTAAAGTTAGGATACAAAACATACAGAATCAGATTAAGACTGGCGGCTTTGTCGGCATGCGTGGCGCTCGTGCTGGTATCGGGCTGTCACCGCACTCAAAGCTCGTCCGTAGCAGGCCGGCACCTGGATTTTAACCAGGATGTGCAGCCTATCCTGGCCAGCCGCTGTTTCAGCTGTCATGGGCCGGACCCGGAGATGCGCAAGGCGGGGCTGAGGCTCGACCTGGCCGAATCGGCGATGAAGAAACGGCCGGGGCATCCGGACGCGATCGTTCCCGGGCACCCCGAAAAGAGCGAACTGGTCAAACGCATCGAATCGACGGACCCGCATCACCTGATGCCGCAAACGGCGGAGGGCGAAGCGAAGCCCATGAAACCCGAGGAGATCGCAATTCTGAGGGAATGGATCAAGCAGGGCGCTGTCTTCCGGCCGCATTGGGCCTTCGAGGCGCCAGTCCGGCCCCAGACTCCGAATCCCAATGACGGCTGGGCAAAGAATCCGATCGATGCGTTTGTGCTGGCTCGGATGAAAAAGGAAGGACTGAGCCCGTCGGCTGAAGCGGACAAACAGACGCTGATTCGCCGGGTAACACTCGATCTGACTGGCCTGCTGCCGACTCCAGCCGAGGTACGGGCTTTCGTAAACGATAGTTCGCCGCAGGCATATGAACACCTGGTGGATGGGCTGCTGGCGAAGCCGACGTTTGGAGAGCAGCGGGCAAGATACTGGCTCGACTATGCGCGCTATGCCGATACATACGGTCTGCACTACGACAACAGCAAGGACATCTGGCCCTACCGCGAATACGTGATCCGGGCATTCAACACCAACAAGCCTTTCAATCAATTCGCAATGGAGCAGATCGCCGGCGACATGCTGCCGGCGAAGAATCTCGATCCCCTGATTGGAAGCGGCTATGTGCGCCTGGGCCTGAGTACGAATGAAGGTGGAACGATCACCGAAGAATTGCGAGTGAACATTGCACGAGAGCGCACCGAGGCCTTCGGTGCAACGTTCATGGGCATCACGGTAGGGTGCGCGGTCTGCCATGACCACAAGTTCGATCCCACCACGCAGAAGGATTTTTATGCCCTGAGCGCGTTTTTCAACAATCTGGATGAAAAACCGTTCAATGAGGACCGTCCGGCATGGACGCCGGTGGTGAGGATTCCGAAGGCGCAGAATACCGACGCCTATAACCGGGTGTTGGCGAAACGTACGGAGCTGACCGTCAAGCAGAACTCGATGCGGCTCCATGAGCGCGAGCTGGTGGAGCGCTGGCTTCAGTCGCGACAGAGCCCGCCGCAGCCCGGGCCTGCAGACAAGCTGGTGGTACGCCTGAGGCTCGATGAGGGCAGCGGCGACGTGCTCAAGAACAGCGCCCCGAACGCGAATCCCGCATCGTTCCGCGCCAGCACGCTGAAGCCGGAGTGGGGCGAGACTACGTGGTTGTGGCCGGACCTTCGCATGCAGTCGAGCACACGGATCCTTCTCGATCAAACCGGCGACTACGAAGCCAGCCAGGGATTCTCATCGGGCGGGTGGTTCATGATGCGGTCGGCGCCGTATTTCGCGATCGGAGATACCGCCGAGACCCTGATATCGAAGATGGATTCCACGCAGCATTTCCGAGGATGGGATCTGTCGATTCGAAAAGGCATTGTCAGCGTGGAGCTTGTGAACCAGGCTCCGAAGGACGATGCGAAGGCGAAGGATCCCAAGGCGAAGAAGCCGGCGGAGGCGAAAGAGCCGTTTCGCTATCCCACTCCGCAAGACCTGACCAAGAAAGACCTGTCAGCGAACATACCGCCTGAAAAAAAGAAGCCGGAGAAGAAGAAGAAAGAAGAAGCAAAGAAGCCGGAGAAGCCTCCCGCCAAGGAAGAGGAGAAAGACACAACGCCCGAGGTTGCAGTGAAGGTGGCGACTACCGAGGCGCTGCCGGTCGATGGGCAATGGAAGCACATCTTCTTTACCTACGATGGCTCTGGCCGCGCGGCGGGAGTGAAGATCTATATCAACGGCAAGCAGGCTGACACGACGACAGTTTCGGATTCGCTGGCGGGTGCGACGATTCGTACGCAGGCGCCAATGCAGCTGGGGTGGCGTTATCCAGACGCGAATCCCGCAAAGCAGACGCGCTACCAGGACATCCGGCTTTATGCGCGAGCGCTGAACCCGGATGAGTCGAAGCGGCTCCCATTTGAAGACTACGTGGCAGAGATCGTCGCAAAACCGCGAGGGGAGTGGACTGAAGATCAATGGCACGTGGTGGGAGAGTATTACCTGAACAACGTGGATCCATCGTTCCGCGAAATGGGGGGCGAGATCGAGAAGCTGAATGCGCAACTCGACCAGCTTTCAAAGGGCGGCGATTTGACTCTGGTCTCGTGGGAGAAGCCTTCGATTGCGTACGCGGACGTGTTGACACGCGGCATCTATACGGCGCGGACCGAGCGGGTGGAGGCCACTACGCCCCACTACCTGCCGCCGCTGCCGAAGGATGAGCCGCGCAACCGGCTGGCGCTGGCCAAATGGGTGGTGAGTCCGGAGAACCCGCTAACGGCGCGCGTGACCGTGAACCGCATGTGGTATGAACTGTTCGGAACGGGCCTTGTGGAAACCACGGATGATTTCGGAATCATGGGGCAGAGGCCGTCGCATCCCGAACTGCTCGATTGGCTCGCGGTCGAATTTCGCGAGAGCGGGTGGGACATCAAGCACATGTACAAGCTGATGGCGATGTCGGCGACATACCGGCAGAACGCGGCGGCAACCCCGGCGAAGACGGCGCGGGATCCAAGAAATCTGCTGCTCTCGCACGGGCCGCGGTTCCGCATGGATGCGGAAATGGTGCGGGACGTAGCGCTGCAGTCGGGCGGGCTGCTGGTGAACAAAATCGGGGGGCCCAGCGTGAAGCCCTACCAGCCGGCGAATGTGTGGGAGCAGGTGAGCTATCCGACCAGCGATACAGTGCATTATGTGCAGGAGCACGGACCGGCGCTCTACCGGCGCAGCATGTACACGTACTGGAAGCGCATGGCCTCTCCGCCGAATATGGATGCGTTCGATGCGCCGATGCGCGACGTGGTTTGCACGCGCCGCCAGCGAACCGACACGCCCCTGCAGGCTCTCGTAACGATGAACGATGTGCAATGGGTGGAAGCGGCGCGGGCGCTGGCACAGCGCGTGATTCTCGAAGGCGGAAAGAAGCCGGAGCAGCGCATCGACCTGATGAGCGAGATTCTGCTATCGCGCGATGCGCCACCCAAGATGGCGAATGTGCTGGAGACTTCGCTCAAGAAGCTGGAAGAGCATTATGCGGCCGATCCGAAGGCGGCGCGGGCATTGGTTGAGGTAGGCGAGAAGAAGCGCGACACGTCGGTTCCCGAAACAGAGCTTGCGGCCTGGACGATGGTGGCCAGCGAAATGCTGAATCTGGATGAGACAGTCACGAAGTAACTGAGGGCATATATGAAGCAACATCCGTTGTGTACGGATTGCGAACAGACTTCAACGGTGATGGACCTGCCGATTCCCGATGGGTTGAAGCGGGAGTGGCTGGCATTGGAGACGCGGCGGCGCTTCCTGGGGCGCTCGGGCAAGGTTTTGGGCTGGGCGGCGATGGCGAGCCTGTTTGGGGAAGCGGCTTTGCGCGGCGACGTGCGCGATGCGGGTACAAAGGCGCAGCCAAGCGCGCACGATGAGTTGAAATTGCCGCATTTCGCGCCGAAGGCGAAGCGCGCGATTTACCTGTTCATGTCGGGCGGTCCGCCGCAAATCGACCTGCTCGATTACAAGCCGAACCTGGCGCAACTCTTCAACAAGGACATGCCTGATTCGGTGCGCGGCAACCAGCAGTTGACGGGGATGACCGCGGGACAGTCGCGCTTCCCTATCGCTCCGGCCCATTGGCCGTTCAAGCAATATGGGCAGACGGGAACTTGGGTCAGCGACCTGCTTCCCTACACTGCGCGCATGGTGGACGACCTCACGATCGTAAAGTCGGTGAACACCGACGCGATTAACCACGAGCCCGCGATCATGCTGATGAATACCGGCAATATGAATGCGGGCAAGCCGTGCCTGGGCGCGTGGCTGGCCTATGGCCTGGGCACCATGAATGACAACCTGCCGACCTTTATCGTTCTCCAGACCAAGACGAATGCGAAGGAGAATAACCAGCCCGTGTCGTCGCGGCTGTGGAGTAGCGGATTCCTTTCTTCGGAATTTGCGGGAGTGGGTTTGCGATCGGGAGGGGACCCGGTGCTCTATCTTGCCGACCCCAGCGGCGTGGATCGCGAAGTGCGGCGCAACATGCTGGATGCAGTGGAGCAGATCAATCGGCAGACGCTTGAAGATATCGGCGATCCGGAAACGAACGCGCGAATTGCGCAGTACGAGATGGCGTATCGGATGCAGACTTCGGTGCCCGAGCTCGTCGATTTGACCAAAGAACCGCAGTCGACATGGGACCTGTATGGGCCCGACGCGAAGGAGCCCGGAACATTTGCTTACAACTGCCTGCTGGCGCGGCGCATGGCAGAGCGCGGGGTGCGATTCACGCAGGTATACAAGCGCGGATGGGACGTGCATGACAACGTAACCGGGATGCTGCCAATCCTGTGCCAGGAAACAGATCGCGGCTGTTACGCATTGGTCACCGATCTGAAGCGGCGTGGTCTGCTCGACGACACGCTGGTGATCTGGGCGGGCGAGTTCGGGCGCACGGTCTACAGCCAGGGTGGATTGACGCCGGAAAACTACGGGCGCGATCACCATCCGCGCTGCTTTACGACGTGGATGGTGGGAGGCGGCGTGCGGGCAGGGCTCACCTTTGGGGAGACCGACGACTACAGTTACAACGTGGTGAAAGACCCGGTGCACGTGCGCGATTTTAATGCTACGATCCTTCACTGCCTGGGCATTGACCACAATAAGTTCACGTTCAAATCTCAGGGACTCGACCAGAAGCTGACCGGTCCAACGCCGGCGAGTGTTGTGAACGGACTGCTGGCATGACGGTGGCAAGTTCGGCGAAGCAAATGGGGAACCGGTTGTTCGCGACTGTCGGCACGGCGAGAAGAACATGGATTGCCGCCCTGCTGTTCAGCCTGATGCTTCTGCTTTTGCCGCTGATGGTGAAGCTGGATGGCAAGTCGCACGCTGACTGGCAACAATTTGTCGGACGCTTTCATCCAGCCGCCGTTCATGTGCCAATCGGACTGATTTTGCTGGTGCCTATCCTGGAGCTCGCCGGGACATTCCGGCCAGCGTTGCGCGAGGCCGCCGCGTTTGTGCTTGCTCTGGCAGCGATTGCCTGTGCCGGGTCGCTGATGCTGGGCTACCTGCTGGCGTATGGAAGCGGGACAACGGGCGCGACCGTGGCACGGCACATGTGGGGTGGAATCGCACTAACCATTGGACTGATTTTTTGTCTGCTAACGCGGCCAATGTGGTCGATGGAGAGCGGCCCTCGAATTTACCCCGCCGTGCTTGGGTGCGTGATGCTTGTGCTGCTTTGGACCGCGCACCATGGGGGATCGCTCACGCACGGGACCGGCTACCTTACCGAGTACATGCCGGCGAGGTTGAGGCGCTTGACTGCGTTTGCATCGGCGATGCCCAACCCCGACTCTTTTTATACGCAGCACATCCATCCGATCTTCGATTCCAACTGCGTTGGCTGCCATGGGGCGAGTAAATCGGAGGGCGGTCTTCGTCTGGATTCGTTTGAGTCACTGATGAAAGGCGGCAAGGACGGGCCGGTGATCGTTCCGCGAAATGCGGACAGAAGCATGTTGATTGAGCGAGTGACGCTCTCCCCGGGCAATCCGCACATGATGCCTGCGGAAGGCCGTCCTCCATTGAAGTCCAACGAGATTGCATGGATTCGCTCCTGGATTCGAGCAGGCGCGTCGGCAACGGAAAGAGATGTTGCCGGCGTTGTGGTTCCGACCATGCCAAAAGAATCAGCCCCCGAGCCTGTGGGGGATTACAGCGCGTTTGCCGATGAAATCAGGAGGATGCGGACCTTGCAGGGCGCGAAGCTGCTTCCTGTTTCGAGCAAGCCTTCCGACGGGCTGGTCCTGAATACTGTCGACATTGCGCCGAACTTCGGAGATGCGCAACTCGCGCAATTCGACAAGTACGCGCCGTATATTGTTGAGGCGGATCTGGCGCGGACGGTCGTTACGGATGCCAGCTTCGATACTCTTGCAAAATTTCCGCATTTGCGCGCGCTGCACCTGGAAGGAACCTCGGTAACGGGAAATGGCCTTGCGAAGCTCACGGGGCTATCGCGCCTCAGCTATCTCAACCTGAGCGAGACGAAGGTAACTCCGGCTTCTGTTGGCGCGCTGAAATCGATGCCGAGTCTGCGGCATGTATACCTCTTCAATACTCCCGCGCAGCCTGCTTCTGCGCCGGACACCACGAACGCAAGTACGGGAGGCGCACGATGAACCACGAGGAGAAAGCTGAGTCTGGGATTAAGAAGATAAACCGCCGGACGTTCTTCGGCGTTGCGGGTGCAACCGCGTTGGCCGCGGCGGCTCCGTCGAGCGCGGGCGCAACAACGAAGATGGGGGATGGAAAAGAGATGCAATCGGAAATCTTGACCGGAAACGGCGAATGGACGTATCGCGTTGTCACGGGCTGGGGCAAGCTTCCGCAGGGAACCGCGTTCGGGGGAACGCATGGCGCGATCGCGCAGGATAAGGCTGGGCAAATGTACGTCAGCACTCAAAGTGAAACGGGAGTGCTTGTGTACAGCGCAGACGGCGTCTTGACCAAGACGATCGCGCATAATTTCCCTGAAGTGCATTCGATGGTGCACGCGGAGGAAGGAGGCGTCGAGTATCTCTACTGCACAGTGCAAAAAGGGACGCCGGCGGAGAATTGGCTCTTCATAAAGATGAAAACGGACGGTACCGTCGTGCAGAAGATTACCGCGCCCGCCGAAGCCGGTTTCAAGGCGCCCAACGAATGGAAGATTACCGCGGCGGTGCCCGCCCCGGATGGGTCGATTTTCATTGCCAATGGCTATGGAGACTCGCGTATTTTCCGGTTCGACAGCAAGGGCCAGTTCAAAGCGAGCTATGGCGAGAAGGGCCATTCGGACGGACAGTTTGATTGCAGCCACGGGCTGGCAGTCGATAAGCGGTATGACCAGCCCCTGCTGCTGGTTTGCGATCGCGAGAACCGAAGACTTTGCCACTTCGACTTCGATGGAAAATATGTTGGGACCGTAACGACGCATCTGCGTCGGCCCTGCCAGGTCAGCTTCGACGGCGATTATGCGGTGGTTTCAGAGCTGGAGGGGCGCACCACAATTCTCGACCGGGATAATGTGCCGGTAGCGTTCCTCGGCGATAATTCCCACAAAGACCAATGGGCGAAATACGATCTTGATCCTGGCAGGATTGCCACTGCCTCCTTCAGCGCGGCGCACGGGTGCTTTGTCGACAAAGACGCGAACATCTATGTCTCCGACTGGAACAAGACCGGCCGGGTTACGAAGCTGACGCGAATGCGTGCTTAAAAAGGTGTAGCGGGTTATGCCTCCCTGCGTCCGCCCGGCTGCGTTGATTCGAGCAGCCCCATCTGAATACTCGCCGGCGTTTTGAGATGTGACGAGTCATACAAAGCGGTGAGCCTGCCGAGCGAGGTGGACCAGAGCGCCCTGTGCCACGCGCAATCCGACGGCGAAGCAAAACCACTTTGTTGGAGGATGACCCACGTGTTCTCAAAATCGCCGCGAAGGCGGATGTCTACGTTGGTCATTGGCATGCGCAGATTTCCATCGATCCGCCACGAAAACGCCAGATTGTGCCGACGGCAAACGGAATAGGTTCCGGCGATGGAGAATTTTTGTTTCTCTCCGCAAAAGTGTTCCACGTGAAATTCCTCATTGTTCTTCGAGGCAATCGTTGAACAGCCGGAGTGATCACCCGGAAACGATATCCAGGCTTCGAGGTACTCGGGGACTGTGAGCGCATGAAAGAGGCGGCGGATATCGGCGCGAATCCTGACTTCCAGAAGCAAAGACGTCCATTCGGATGCCAATTCTTGATTCAAGGTGTCGCACGCGGGTCGAATTGGTTCCAACCGGGCCGGGATGATTGCGATGGGATGCAGATCCATATGCGCCCGTGATTGCATTCAGAATTCCATTGAGGCCGGCCGCAAAGATATGTGACGAAAGTATGTTCGGATGGAGGAAGAGACAAAAGTCAAAGGCCAATGGCGGACGGGACATCCATGCCGACCTAACCGCCGCAGGAATGCTTCCAAATTTCGAATCTGTCAGTTTGTGGCTATTGATTCACGAATTGTGGGACGAGGCGCGGAGGGCTGTGACGAGCACGCCCCTTCTGATGGGAATGGGGAAATAGAAACAGTTAATGGCGGCTGGAACGCCTGGAGTTATTCCAAAATTCGGACGCAGACCGCATCAACGATGCAGGGATTCCAGTATTCGCGATTTGTAGCTGCGGCTCATAGCGATTCTTTGCCCGTCGAGCATAATTACGGCGGACTCCCCGTCGTGTTCCGTGCGAACTTCCTTGACGAACTGAAGATTGACGATGAACGAGCGGTGGACTCGGAGAAACATAAGAGGATCGAGCCGCTCTTCCAGATGCGCCATGGTTTCCCGCAGCAGATGAGTCTCGCGCTCCGTGGAGAGGCGCACATAGTTTTCCTCAGCGCCAATCCAGCGAATCTCCGAGACCGGAAGAAACAGGATGCGACCACGCGATTTGAAAACAATTCGGGTAGTGTATGGGCTTGCTTCCCGGCTCTTGCCGTTGGGTAGCGCCAGGTTTTCGCCTGCCGCGAGCCGCTCGCGCACGCGCTGGATTGCGGAATTCAACCGCTCCCCCGTGAATGGCTTGAGGAGATAATCAACGGCATGGACCTCAAATGCGCGCAGGGCGTATTGATCGTAGGCAGTGGTAAATACGATGGCGGGCATGGGGACAGACTCTGACGCGATTGCGCCAACCACGTCGAAGCCATCCATCCCAGGCATGCGAATGTCAAGAAAAAGGAGAGCCGGCTTGGTAAGGCGCACAAGTTCGACGGTTTCATTTGCAGATGCGCATTCGCCAACAATTTCGATTTCCGGTTCATCACGCAGAAGCTGGCGCAGCTTCTGCCGGGCTAGCATTTCGTCGTCAGCCAACACCGCTTGAATCATTCTGCACCGTACCTGGCGATCATGCTGCTCTCGGCTTCGTGGGATAGCTGCAACGGAACGACGATCGAGACTTTGACGTGACTCGGATCGAGCTCCGACATTTCGAAGGAACAGTTTTCACCGTAATGCAGCCGCAACCGGCTGCGCACATTGGCCAGTCCGACGCCGTGTCCGTTGGTCGCATTGCCGTTACCGTTCTGCAAGCCCAAGCCGCTGTTGGTTATGGAGAAATTTACTTTGTCGACATGCCGGTGGGCTTCGATCAGCAATTCGCCATTCCGTTCGATCTTTGAAAGCCCGTGGGCATATGCGTTCTCGACCACGGGTTGCAGGAACATTGCCGGAACCAGCGCGTCGTGCAGTTCCGAGTCAATGGAAATATCCCGCTTTACCCTCCCCGCATAGCGCTGGTCCTGCATGGAAAGGTAGACCTCGATAAACTCCATCTCTTCGCGGAGTGGAATGAGCTGCGCATTTCCTCGCTCCAAGGTGATACGCAACAAGCTGCTGAGTTGTTCAAGCATAGTATCGGCCGCATCCACATCGGTCCGCATGAGGCTGGAGATGCTGTTCATGGCGTTGAAGAGGAAGTGGGGGTTGAGTTGCATGCGCAAAGCAGCCAGAGTGGCGTTTGCCA
The DNA here is from genome assembly GCA_963730805.1 of uncultured Acidobacteriota bacterium. Taxonomy (GTDB): domain Bacteria; phylum Acidobacteriota; class Terriglobia; order Terriglobales; family Acidobacteriaceae; genus Telmatobacter. The sequence continues at coordinate 99,601 of CAVSTL010000013.1, forward strand.
ATTGCACTTCCAACTGGGCTGCGACCTTTTCATTTTCGCGAAATCTCTGATAGTAGTCGATGCCGCGGAAAAGAAAAAAGGCGCACCAAAAAATGATCAGGCTGTCAATGAATTGCGCTTTCCAATGGAACTCGAAGCGGGTCCAATAGGGCATGTGGGGGCGATCGAGCGGCACATTGGGAAAAAACAGCACCCAGATCATTTCCTTCACTGCTCCGAAGGCGATGCTCAGGGGCAAACCTCGTGTGAGCATCTCGAAAACATTTGCCTTCAGGATGAAGGGAAGGAGAAATCTCCACATGAGCCAGCACAGCGCTCCCAGGATGAGAAATTCCACGCCCCACGATACAAACTCGATCCCGCTGCCTATGTCATATCCCCATCGACGGAGATTCAGCAGTTCCTGCAGCGCAAACAGAGCTCCCAGGATCACCCACGAGGGGATGAAGATCGCGGGATGCATGAAGACAGGGTTAACGCGATTAGGTTTTGTGATCTTCACCGTCATTACACCGTCCTTCAGACTCAATCTCTGTTCAAAGGCACATCGCGTCGCAATCGAGGTTAGATCTCGGCTGGAATCTGAAACTGGGAGAAAATTGACGCCTGCGTGACAGCGAGTCTTGAGCGGTTACCCAGGGCCACATCCAATTCTCGTCGTTAGCGTCGCCGAATTCAAGAAGTGGTTGATGACTGGGAATTTGTGAAGGAACACAACTAGCTCGCTGACCACATGAGTTCGAACTTTCAGGTTTGTGCCATGCCGCCCTTGCGACAGAAAAAAATCGCAAGCATCAGGTAGGGAATGGTACATAAACAAGCGGTCAAAGACCTAGCTAAGAGTTAAGACGGGGTAAGTCAGTGGAGGTAACCAGGTGCCTGCGCTTCATGTTGCTGGATCGGCGAGCTGTATTTTGCAAATCGACCAGCCAAGCCCACCGTTAGTCTCAATAATTGCATCATTCGTCACAAAGTTAGGACGCCATCAGATTGTTTTCCTGTGATCGGGAACCAGGTGCACTTCTATCGCGTATCGGAGATGCGGGTCGAAGGACTTATGGAAGCGGGAACGACCACTGAAAAAGTCCTTACCGAACCGGTTCACGACTTTTGCAAGTAGTGCGGCGAGTGTCCGAACTCGGACAATTCAAATCGAATTCGATCACCCTGTCTCGCGAACCGCATGGCGATCATGATCTGAAAGCAGAATGGATTCATGAGGATACGAGATGGCTTCAGTTGGAACTAGACGTGCACCTGATGGCGAGTCAGCCTCAATGGGACAATCCTCCCCGGGCATTCATGTATTTGAGCTAAGAACTGGAGGTCCAGTGGTCATTCAGGCGGTTATTGCGGACGATGAGGCTTTGGCGCGGCAAAAGCTGCGAGTATTGTTGCGCCAGGAGCCGAGTGTTCAGGTGGTAGGAGAAGCGGAGTCCGCGTCGGACATCGTTGCCCTGGTGAGGACGAAGAAGCCCGACGTGTTGTTTCTTGATATCTGTATGCCTACGATGAACGGTCTCGATGTCATCGCCGAGCTTTCCAAGGACAAAAGCTCGCCGCTGCCGCACATCATTATCACGACGGCACACGGCGAGTACGCCGTGCGCGCTTTTGAAATGCGAGCCGCCGACTACCTGCTGAAACCGTATACAGCGGAGCGTCTGCGCTCCGCGCTCCAGTACGCCCAGGACCGCATTCAAGACGGTCTCGCAAAGAGTTCTGACCCCAAGGCGTCCACTGGTCCTGGTGCTACCCAGGCGCGCATCGTGTTCAAATCGCGCGGCCGAATTTTGTTTCTCCCTGTTACGGAAATTCGATGGATTGCCGCGGAAGAAAACTATGTCCGGATCTGCACGGGATCAGAAAGCCACCTGCTACGAGAGACGATGACCGGCATAGAAAGCAAACTCGATTCACAAATGTTCATGCGCGTGCATCGTTCGGCCATTGTCAACCTGAAATACGTGAAAGAAGTGCGAAGAGAGAATTCCGGGGACTTTTCAGTATTGCTGTCCAACGGACAGAAGGTGGCAATGAGCCGCAGTCACCATTCTCATATCGATAACCTGATCGCTCGGTTGTGATTCGCCCGATAGCTGCGATGTCGAAGAATTGGCGGGTAGTTTTTTAGACCGACGGGCGGCGCTGGGCCGATTTACCCCGCCGCAGCCATCTCGGCAGAAGTTGTCTAAATCATGGCGCATTAAGAGCTTAGGATGGTATGCTTTCGGCGCCATGAAGCCGAAGGTATCCGCTCTGGTTTTGACCGCCGTGCTGACAGCCGGGTCCGGGCTAACGGCGCAGCAGCCTGATCCCTCCATTGCCGCACGGCAGGCTCGCCATTCGCCCGATTGGCTCAAATCCGGCGTCATTTATCAGATATTCGTGCGCTCATATTCACCGTCAGGCGACTTGAACGGAGTCACGGCCCGCCTGGATGATCTGCATGCCCTGGGCGCAAATATTCTCTGGTTGATGCCGATCCATCCCTACGGCCAGTTGAAGAAGAAGGGATCGCTCGGCAGCCCCTACGCGGTCAGAGATTACTACGCCATCGACCCGCCCCTGGGGTCGAAGGAAGATCTGCACAGGCTTGTCCAGGAAGCCCATCGCCGGCAGATGAAGGTAATGATCGACATCGTCGCCAATCACACGTCCTGGGACAGCGTGATGATGTCGCACCCCGAATTCTACAAAAAGGACACTTCCGGCCACGTCACTTCTCCGTACGACTGGACCGATGTGGCGGCACTCGATTATTCCAATCCGAAGCTGCGCCGGTACATGACCGACGTGCTTCTCTACTGGATCAAGGAGTTTGATCTGGATGGGTTCCGATGCGATGCAGCGGCGGAGGTTCCGACCGATTTCTGGGAGCAGGCGCGAAAGGAACTGGAAGCGCTCAAACCCGATATGGTGCTGCTGGCGGAGGCGCAGAAGCCCGAGTTGTTGAGGTACGCGTTTGACATCGACTACGCGTGGCCGTTTCTGCACACAGTTGATGAAGTGATCATGAATGGGGAACCCGCCACCAGGGTGCGCGACAGCATTGAACAACAGCGCGCGCTATTTCCCAAAGGCGCATTGCATCTGCGCATGAGCGACGACCATGACGAGTTGCGGGCCACAACGAGGTACGGGTTTCCTGGGGCCATCGCGGCATCGGCGCTGATGTTTACCCTGGACGGAGCGCCGCTGATTTACAACGGAATGGAAGTTGGAGATTCGACGCAGTCTGGTGCTCCCGCTTTGTTTGAGCCGCAAAAGATCTTCTGGGGAGCGGCAGAGTGGCATCCGCAGTACCCGAAGTTCTATGCCGCACTGGGATCGATGCGCAAGGAACATCCGGCCCTGCAGCAGGGCGAACTTGTATGGGTGCACAATTCCGATGAGCAGCACGTGGTGACCTTCCTGCGCCGGTCGGACGCGGAAGAATTTCTGATTGCGGTAAATCTATCGAATACTCCGTTTCGAGGAACGGTGGAGGCGCGGGGAGAGAACTGGAAGGAAATCGAACTCCCTGTTTCAAGACCGGAAACGAATGCAATTCCAGCTCTTTCGCTGAGCAGCTTTGGAGTCCGCATTTTTAGACGGCAATACAGACAGGACCAGCCATGAGCACATCGGAAACAAAACCCGCGGAGACATCGGAGCGCGCGGACAAAACCGTCCATCACACTGTTTCCGCCACCACGACGGTAACTCACTTCCGTAAGCCGGAGCGCAGCTTCTGGCAGATATGGAATATGAGCTTTGGATTCCTGGGCATTCAATTCGGCTGGGGCCTGCAGATGGCTAATATGAGCGCCATCTATGAATATCTTGGCGCACGCGCGGACCAGATTCCGATTCTGTGGCTGGCGGCGCCGCTGACCGGAATGATTATTCAACCGATCATCGGGCAGGCGAGCGACAGGACTTGGGGACGATTGGGGCGGCGCCGGCCTTACTTTCTCACTGGCGCAATTCTGAGTTCGCTGATGCTATTGTTCATGCCCAACGCTTCAGCCTTGTGGATGGCGGCGGGCATGTTGTGGATCCTGGATGCGTCGATCAACGTGAGCATGGAGCCATTCCGGGCGTTCGTTGCGGATATTCTTCCCGAAGGCCAGCGTACTTCGGGCTTCGCGATGCAGAGCTTGTTTATCGGACTTGGAGCAGTGGTTGCTTCGGCTCTGCCGTGGCTGCTGACCAATGTTTTCCACATGCAACAGGCGGCCGGAGATCTGCGCGCAATTCCAACCGTAACCCGCCTGTCGTTCTACATTGGTGCGGCGGCGTTCTTTGGAGCGGTATTGTGGACCATCGTGACCACCAAGGAATATCCACCGGAAGACCTCGACGCGTTCCGGAAGGCCAAGCCGCGCAGCACGGGAGCGGAGATTATGACAGCAATTCGCGAGATGCCCGCCACCATGCGCAGACTGGGCCCGGTGCAATTGTGCACGTGGCTGGGCCTCTTCTGCATGTGGCTGTATTTTCCGGTTGCCGTCGCGCATAACATATTCGGCGCCGACAACACGAGTTCACCGCAATACCAGGCTGGAGTCCAATGGGGCGGGAATTGCTTTGCAGTCTATTCCCTCGTGTGTTTTGCATTCTCGTTTGCACTGCCTGGATTGGCTCGAAAACTCGGCCGCAAAAATACGCACACGCTGTGCCTTTTGTGCGGAGCGCTGGGGTTGATGTCGGTGATGATCATCCATAACAAGTATGCGCTGTTGCTCACAATGGTGGGGGTTGGAATTGCGTGGGCAAGCACGCTTTCTATGCCCTATGCGATTCTGGCCGCATCCTTGCCACCGGAGCGGACAGGCGTTTACATGGGCATTTTTAACTTTTTCATTGTCACGCCGGAGATATTGGCATCGGTCTTTTTTGGCTGGATCATGATTCATCTTCTCAACAACAATCGCATTTACGCGGTCGTCGCCGGCGGAGGGTTCATGCTGATTGCCGCCGGATTAATGCAACGTGTCAGGGATCCGCGCACACTAAGCGTGCAGGGCGTCTAGACTACAATTGCCATCTTATGAACCAATTCGCTCCATGCTGGTTATTGGCTGGCGGCCCGATCATGCCCAATTCTCTTGCCCATTTTGGCTTCCGCCTTACAATCAGATTCACGATGAATTGGCTCTTCCGCTTCCCTTCCCTCTTTCTTCGTCTGGCGTCGTATTCGACCATTCTTATGTTCTGCGGTTCCGCGATGCTGAGTTTGAGTGCGCAGAACATACCGCCGCCGTTGTTTAACGGATTGCACTGGAGGTTGGTCGGGCCTTTTCGCGCCGGGCGAGTCGTAGCGGTCAGCGGCGTGCCCGGCAGCGAGCGGAATTTCTTTTTCGGCGGCGTGGATGGCGGCGTGTGGAAGACGACCGACGCCGGTACGGTGTGGGAGCCGATCTTCGATCACCAGCCTGTCGCCTCCATCGGGGCGCTTGTAGTTGCCCCTTCCGATCCGAAGGTGATCTACGTGGGCACGGGAGAGTCCGATATTCGTTCCGACCTGGCCTCGGGCAATGGCATGTATCGCAGCGATGACGGAGGCGCGACCTGGAAGCATATCGGTCTTGACGACTCCCGCCAGATCAGCCGCATCCTGGTGGACCCATCGGACGCGCGGACGGTGTATGTGGGAGTACTGGGACACGCCTATGGTCCCAATGAAGAGAGAGGAGTTTACAAATCCACCGACGCTGGGGAGCATTGGCAGCGCGTGCTCGACAAGGGATCGGAAGTTGGCATTGCCGACATTGCGATGGCTGCGAAGCAACCACAAGTTCTGTTCGCCGCTACGTGGAACGCGCATCGCCCGCCGTGGAGCACCTATGCGCCTCTCGAAGGGTCAGGCAACGCACTCTACCGCTCGACGGATGGCGGAGCGAACTGGGCCGCGATCTCCACCCACGGGCTGCCCGAAGGGGCATGGGGGCGTACCGGCATCGCCGTCGGAGCCGACGGCCATCGTGTTTACGCGGCAATCGATTCGGCGGGACACTCGGGGCTCTACCGTTCCGACGACCAGGGGGAGACGTGGACATTGGCCAACGCCGACGCGCGATTGACAAGCCGCGCCTGGTATTTCAATTCCCTCACGATCGATCCGACCAATGACGATGTTCTCTACATACCCAACGTCGCACTCTACCGGACAAACGATGGCGGCAAGACTATCGAGATTGTGCGCGGCGCTCCGGGCGGCGATGACTACCACCAGGTCTGGGTCGATCCGCAAAATCCCTCTCATCTCGCGCTGGGTGTCGATCAGGGAGCGACCATCAGCCTCGATCGCGGCAAGACCTGGACAACGTGGTACAACCAGCCCACCGCACAGCTTTATCACGTCACCACCGATCACAGTTTTCCTTACTCGATCTACGGAGCACAGCAGGACAGCGGCTCGATCGCGGTCCACAGCCGCTCCGATCACGGGCATGTCGATACTCGCGACTGGTTTCTGCCGGGCGGCAGCGAGAGTGGTTACATCGCGATCGATCCGAAGAATGAAAACGTGATCTATCTGTCCGGGGCCTACGGCGGCGTTCAACGCTTTGATCGCCGCACCTCGTACAGCCAGAACATTACACCGTGGCCTCTGGGCGGTTTTGAGTTGCCCATCAACAAGCGCAGATATCGCGACCCCTGGACACCCGTTCTGGTCTTTTCGCCTGCCGACAAGACTTCGCTTTATCTCGGCACACAGTATGTAATGAAAACCATCGATGGCGGACTGCACTGGCAAGAGATCAGTCCGGACCTGACCGGCGCCGTGCCCGCGGCGAGCGACCAAGGCCCGACCACCGTCGAAAATGCCCAGCAACGAGGTTACGGGGTCGTGTATACCATTGCGCCTTCGCCTCTGCGCGCGGATCAGATCTGGGCGGGCTCGGATACGGGACGCATTCATTTGACGACCAACAGCGGTAAGACCTGGCGCGACGTTACACCCCCTGGGCTTTCTCCATGGAGCAAGATCTCTCTGATTGAAGCTTCCCACTTCGATCCAGCAACGGCGTATGCGGCCGTTGACCGGCACCGGCTCGATGACCGAAAGCCGTACCTCTATATCACCCATGACTTCGGCAAGAGTTGGAAGCTCTCTGTCACCGGCATCGCACCCACTCACTTTCTGTGCGCCATTCGCGAGGACACCCAGCAGCGGAACCTTCTCTTTGTCGGCACGGAGTATGGCATTTATGCGTCGTTCGATGCGGGCGACCACTGGCAATCGTTGAATCTCAATCTGCCGGTGAGCTCAGTTCGCGACATCGCGTTGAATGGAAGCGACCTGATCGTGGCTACACACGGCCGATCTGCATGGGTACTGGACGACATCGAGCCCCTTCGCCAGGCCGCTGAGGCTGCAAAGACGCGGACCTACCTCTGCACACCTCCTGCAGCGGTGCGCGTGGATAACGACGCTTTTCTCGGTTCGCCGGTGCCCCCAGAAGAACCCCAGGCCGATAATTCCCCGAACGGTGCGATCGTCGACTATTACATACAGAACGAAGCGACCAAAGTGGTTCTGCAAATCCTCGATGCACGGGCCAAGGTGATTCGCCACTTTTCGAATAGCGACAAGACTGAGGTGAAGCGTCCCCTTCTTCCCATCGCGGAGCGCTGGTTTCCCCAGCCTCAGGTCCTCGAAGCAAGCGCGGGAGCGCATCGCTTTGTGTGGGATCTGGCCGCCGGCGGGTCGGGTTCGGGGATGGACGATGACGACGAAGATTCGGCCGCGGTGCCGCCCGGTCCGCGCGTGCCGCCCGGCAACTACACCTTGCGGCTCACCGTTGACGGGGTGGGGCAGGAGCGGCCATTGCGAGTGACGATGGATCCGCGCGTCGATGCCTCAACGGAAGTGCTCGACCGCCAGTTTGCTACGGCCTATTCGATCTATGTCCAAACCCTGTCTAGCCGCAAGGCGATGGCCGAACTGGAAAGCGTGGAAAGCCAATTGGAAAAGCTGAATTCAAAGGATGAGAATAGTCCGCCGTTCCTCACGGAAGCTATCCACAACGCAATCGTCCGGCTGCAGGCGATCAAGGGCGGCGGCCACGCCGAAAACGAGAAGAAGGAAGGAAGTGAACATGGTCTCGCCGAGGCGAATGCGGGACTAGGATCGGCGTTGCGCATGGTTGAGAGCGGCCATCGAACCGCGCCCACACAGGCGATCGTGATCGCCGATGAAATGGGCAAGTCGGCCCGGGCCCTGACCGCGGCGTGGCAAACATTCAAAACCGCCGAACTCTCCGACGTGAATTCGGCACTGACACGTGCGAACCGCAAGCCGTTGCAGATAGCCGCCATCGAGGAGCAGGTGCAGTACGCCATGACCCGCTGAAGATCAGGGCTTGTCCGCACAGCTATCATGGCAAGAATCAGAGGAATTGCCATGAAGCGCAGCCGAAGAGAATTCGTCAAGCAAACAGCCGTTGCCGCAGCAGGTTGTTTCCTGGCCGCGAATGCCGGACACACGGGGGCGGTCGAATCAGAAAACTCTCCATCCATCAGCGGCGGAAGTGGATGGTACTCGCGCCCCATGCGATGGGCGCAGTTGGCATTCGTCGAAGACGATCCCGGCAACTACGACCAGTCGTTCTGGCTCGACTTCTTCAAGCGGATTCATGCCGATGCAGCCTGCCTGAGTGCGGGAGGAGTTGTTGCTTTCTATCCAACCGACCTTCCTCTGCACCAGCGCAGCGCTTCGCTCGGCGAAAGGGATACATTCGGCGACCTGCTGGCCGGTTGCCGCAAGCTGAACATGAACGTGGTTGCCCGAACCGATTCTCACGCATGCTGGCAGAACGTCTACGATGCGCATCCCGACTGGATCATGGTGGATGCCAATGGGCAGAAGCGACGCCATGCGTCCGATCCCCGCTATTGGCTCACCTGCGCGCTCGGTCCGTACAACTTCGAGTTCATGACCGCAGTGCACGAAGAGATTATGCGCAAGTACAAACCTGATGGGATCTTCACCAATCGATGGGCGGGGAGCGGGATGTGCTACTGCGAACATTGCCAGAAGAATTTCCGGGAGTTCTCCGGACTTGACTTGCCTCGAACCGGAGACCCGCAGGACCCGGCCAGAAAGAAATACATAGTTTGGAATCAAATGCGCCTTTTCGATCTTTGGCATCTATGGAACCAGAAGATAAGGGCGATCCATCCCGAAGCCAGCTATATCGCGAACGCAGGCGGAGGCGCGCTGAGCCCGCTTGATATGAAGACCATTGGAGAACTTGCGCCAACCCTGTTCGCCGATCGCCAAAGCCGGCGAGGACTAACCCCTCCATGGGCCAACGGAAAGAACGGCAAGGAATATCGCGCAACCATGGGAAACAAGCCGATTGTCGGCATCTTCAGTGTTGGCTTCGATGACGAGCATCGATGGAAAGACTCGGTGCAGAATGGCGACGAAATCCGCATGTGGGTTGCGGACGGTATGGCCCAGGGACTGCGGCCGTGGGTCACCAAGTTCAATGCGAAGCCGATCGATCGCCGCTGGCTACCGGTGGTGGAAGAAATCTACCAATGGCAATTTGCTCACGAAGCCTATCTGCGCAATGTGCGTTCCATGGCTCGTGTGGGCTTGGTGTATTCGCAGCAGAGCGCTTGGTTCTATGGAGGAGCGCGGGCGCACGAGAAGGTTGAAGATCCGGGACTTGGATTCTACCAGGCACTCGTAGAGGCGCGGATTCCCTTCGAGATGGTTCACGATCGCTGTTTCGATGCCAAGAACCTTGCACAGTTCCGCACCCTGATCCTGCCCAACATCGCCGCATTATCAGACGAGCAGTGCGGGCATTTACGGGCGTTCGTCGCATCGGGCGGAGGGCTTGTTGCAACGTATGAATCATCGCTATACGACGAATGGGGAGTGCGGCGAAGCGATTTCGGTCTGTCCGAACTGTTCGGTGCAACCTATGCGGGTCGAGTCGACGAAAACATGTTGAACTCTTACCTCTCTATTGAAAGGGATCCGTCAACGAACAGCTTTCACCCGCTGGTTCGCGGATTCGCAGATTCGGTGCGAATCATCAATTCTGTAAACCAGGTCCATGTGACAGCGGTTGACGAAAGCAATTTCGCGCCGCTGCGAGTCATCCCGAGTTATCCCGATCTTCCCATGGAGTCGGTCTATACAAGGCCCGGCGGCGCTGCACACGCGCCAGGCGTCTATGTGCGAACTGTTGAGAAGGGACGAGTGGTCTACTTTCCCGGCGACATCGATCGAACTTTCTGGGAGGTGCTCGATGTCGATCACGGAAAGCTTCTCCACAACGCGGTGGAATGGGCCACAAATGAAATCCCCGTGATTTTAGTCGAGGGAAAAGGCTTTCTGGATGTTGCGGTATGGGAGCAGGCGAATTCGATGACCGTTCATCTCGTGAATCTGACGAATCCCATGATGATGAAGGGACCGGTGCGCGAAATCATTCCCATTTCGAGGCAGAAGGTCTCGTTCCGGATCCCGGATGGGCGCCGTGTCCGTCGAATTCATCTTCTGGTTTCGGGAACCGAGATTGCGCACCGCGATGACCGTGGTGTGATTTCACTCGAGATTCCGGCGATTGATTTGCATGAGGTGGTTGCCGTCGACTTCTCACCTTCTTCAACCGCGGCAACGAAATCACAACTCCGAGTCGGCGCGCAGGCCACTCACCCATCCCCGTCCTCTTGAATTACAGGCTTCCTTTTGGATTTTCTGTCTATGCTTACGGTCTCAACCTGAACAACCAGGCATTCGGGTTTTACCACGGTAACCCGCGATACGTTGTCCAGCGCGAGTACTATCATCCGACCTATGCCGCCGGTCTGCGCTGGTCACCTGCGCGTGATGACACGCGAATGTGTCGGATAAGCCAGTGGGAAGTTACTATCCATCCACTCGCCGCGGAATGTGAAACGCGCTGAGCAAGGAGAGTCAAAGCATGATCCGCAAAGCGGTCTTTCTTTTGGTTTATGATGCGCAGACCGGCTTGCTGTATGTGGGTCATGGCGGCAGCAGCCCAACTGTGCCCGGGCGTATCGCCGTCGTGAATAATCAAACAAACTCCGTGATCGATAACCTGCCGGCATCTGCGCATCCTGAAGCGCTTCACATGGATCCGGAGGGCAAAACGGGTTTTTGCGAACATTGCCGATTCGAGCGAGATTGTGGTGATCGATTCCACAACTCATTCGATTAAGGCAACCTGGAAACTTTCACGGGCGAAAGATAACGTTCCAATCGCCTTCGACCAGCAGGACCATGCACTTTTCGTGGGTCGCCGAAATCCCGCGCGAAGCCAGGCGCGAAAACCGGTCTGCTCGTTTTGTCGCTAAATTCGTTATTCGCGGCTGTACCCGCGACGTCCGCCGAGCCCGCGGAAATTCGGATGTACTCGATAGCGCTATAGAGCCCCGGGGTCGTTTGAGAGAATGAAAACGGAAATCGGAAAGTCAGCCGATATTCGCGAGGTGCTTTGAATGGTTACGCGCAGATCGATTCTTGGCGCTCTGCCCGCGCTTGCTTTACACCCCTGGCTCTCTTCGGCCCAGGATGCAGACGCCCTCACCGATCCCGCCTTGACGAAAGATTTGATCAGCGCGCCGGGACCTACGTTCCGTGTGGATGACAAATCCCTTGAAAATCGCTGGACTCTAATCGCCTATGGCGATATGCGATTTACCGATCCAGCCAACGAGAAAGTGACCAATCCAAAAGTGCGCCGTTGGCTCGTCAATCGAATCGCCGCCGAGCATCCTGATGCCGTCTTGCTTTCAGGAGATGTGCCTTACGACGGATCCGTCGCCAACGATTACGAGGTGTATCGCCAGGAAACCCAGGTATGGAGAGACGCCAAACTGCGCATCTACCCCGCCATGGGAAATCACGAATTGCATGGAGATGAAGTCCGCGAGCCGAGGAACTGGTGGCGCGCATTTCCCGAGTTGAAGAATCGGCGGTGGTATTCAGTTGCGATCGCCGACACATACATCATTTCGTTGGATTCAAATTTGCCATTGATCGAGGGTAGCCGCCAGCACCAATGGCTCGTCGATCAGCTTGCTCACCTTCCCCCCAAAGTCCAATTCCTCTTCGTTTCCCTGCACCATCCGCCAGTAGCGGACTCCATCGAGAACAACCACTCACACGATGTGCGCCCCAATGAACATGCGCTCGCGCTCCTGCTCGAATCACAGGCTAAGGTCTCGCGCGCAAAGTTCGTCGTAGCCGCCGGGCATATTCACAACTATCAGCGCTTTCTGGAGGGGGGAGTCGTCTACCTGGTTTCGGGAGGCGGAGGGGCAAAGCCAGTTCCAGTTGCGCGGACGCCCGCGGATCTATATCAGGATTCCAGCTTTCCAAACTATCACTACGTCAAATTCACGTGTAACAAGCAAGAACTCAGTGCCGAAATGTACAGACTTAAAGACCCTGAAAGCACTCAACCAGTCTGGGAAGTCAAGGATAGATTCGACATTTCTTGAGCGTCCGGGAAGCCTTGAGGCCTCCTCCGCGTCCTCATCCTGGAGTCAATCCCTTGAGACCGCCCTTAACGAGACAGGCGGCTCTGGAAAGGCCAGTTGCCCCGACGATTCGGAACCAGAAATCCGTGCTACGTGTGGCAGCACCCAGACACGGCCTAGAGGTGCATCTGGAACGCCCGCAATACGACTGACCCAATCCAGATCATGTCTTCCTGACGATGACGGTCTCTACACTGTGTTCTACGCGAGGGCAAGAACCTCCGGAACTGGCTTCTAAGGATGACGGCGCGCCTGCATTTTCCGATCCTCTTGGCTGCCGTTGTCCTTGCCTATCCGAACGCCGGATTCAGTGCGTTTGGCTGGGGTCGCAAGCGGGCACCCGAGGAACTCGGCATAGTTTTTGATCGCGCGAGCCAGCCCAGTTTGTTCTTTTCTGTTCAGGGTGCGCAGGAGACCGGTAGTAACGGCAACGCTGCCTTGGGCGGCAGCCGTGCGCTTCCAAGTTCCGGTAATGCGACCATTGACAAGGATGTTGGGGGCGAGGCCGTGGCCGATGGTCGCAAGGAGAGTGGGATCCCCGGCAGCGCCGCGATCGGCATACCCCACGGTGTATTCATCGAAGGGTGGCAGGAGAAGGACAGGCAGTGGGCCGGGTGACGAAGCGACTGCGCGACCCATGAACCAGTACTCAACGCCGTCGATTGTCGCTGAACAGAGAAGATCGCCCGCCAGATAAACCGCGCGCCTCACTTCGCCCATGGTCAGCCCCGACCACCACGAGAAGTCCTTCACGGTGGCCGGCGCGTGGGCGCGAAAGTAGACGGCGGCGAGTTCCGCGAGCGCGTCGTCGCCAGAAAGATCACGTCCTCGGGGAGTCCAGTCGTCGAACAGTGCGAATGTCGGCTGCTTGCCGCGACGCGCGGCAAGGCAGATCAGGCCAGCCTGGGCCCAATGAACCAGAAGATGCAGACCGCGCATGGGAACGTCCGGGATGTTTGCAGCAACCCCGTCGGCGTTGAGGCGCTCGTAGAGTTCGGCACGAGTGAGCGGCGTGCGGCACGCAAGGGCGGACTCAAGGATCTTGCCGGAACGCGACAGATCGTCGTCCGTGATGTTCATTGCGCGGTAATATGGTTTCATTCGCGCGATCCCGCGAGGAGCTAACATGCGAATCATCCATCGGGCGTCTTCGGCGGCCATACAGTGGATGGTACGGCGCATGGGCCAGCTGCGCACGATGGATCCGTCGGAGATGGCACGCTCGACCAGAGCTTCCGTGGCGTGCCGCATGCGCAGACCGATGGCATAAAGCGACGCGTGCAAGTCCTGCGATTGAATTGCACCGAACCAGCGTACGACTTCGGCTGGACTGGTGAACTCGGTGCCCGTGAGCCGCTGGTTTGAGAGGCGCAGGCGCGAAATGTCAGAATGGTCCATAGCTAATCAAGTCACGCAGCCGAATGGTAGCTCACCGAGATTGCCTTAGTTACTAAATGTTTGAGTTGAGGGCGGTCCATGGACGCCAGGAGTGGGCATGATCAGAGGCCGCGTTTGTCCGTTCTCGACACTTGGGCAGTCGCGTTGCGGTTTCTTGTTCCATCGCCACCAGAATCGTATCCTATCCCCCGGCCAGTCAAAAGCAGCGCAACAGGAAATCTCTTGCGCTTGCCAGCCCTTTCTCTCATACGGTTCGACCGGGCAGCTTGCGCGCGATCTGCACAGCCCCGATCGTCGTTGAAATGATCACAGACAGAGTCGGCCGGTCCGCATTGGCCGGGCAATTGCAGTCGACCCACGCAATTTCAGTTATCTATATGCCGGAGCTGATGATCACGCATATCACGAATTTTTTACTTGATCCGTCCCGAACCCAACATGCTCGGAATGCCGCCCATGCTGTCTGCGCTGACGATCCGTTGTCGCTGCAGTTGCAGGGCAGCTCGAAGCGATCAAATATTGGTGATCGAAGTCCAGGTCGTAGATCCCGTGATTCCCTGCGGAGCCGTCGCGATGCCGAAACGACCCGTGCGTTTGCTCAGCACGTCAAACGACTCACCGGGTCTTACGGTCGCTGGACATTTGGGTTGTTTGGCGCCGGATTAGGCATAGGGGCGGCTTCAATCAGCCGGAAACTCTTCCGCTCATTTTCGTGCTGAAGCGACTCACGATGCAGTTGCGCAAGCCGCCGGGAGAGAGCGGGGAGTTCCTCCGTCTGTCCGCTGTGTTTCATCGCGATCAAAAGATGATAGGTTGCGGTTTCATCCGAAGGGTCAAGGCGCAGGGCCGTGCGGCACTCCTCGATTGCCTGCGAATATCGCTTTGCATGCAGATAAGTCGCTGCGAGAAGGTCATGTGCCGGGACATAGTCGGGTTTCGCCTTTACTGCTTTGAGAGCCGCGCGCAGCGCCTGCTTGAACGGCGCGCTCTCCACATCGGGCGACTCGTTCATCAACGACTGCGCCAGAAAGTAGTTCAACAGCGGATCGTCGGGACGCTCCTGCAACTGGGCGCGTGCCCGGGCCACTGCTTGTTCCGGGTTATTCCTTTGCACTTCGGTCAGGTCGAGAGCATAAGAACCGAGCTCCTGGAACCCCGAAAGCTTCTCCACGCGGCTGAAATCGGCTTCGGCGTTTTCGAATTGTGCCAGTTCTACATAGAGAAGGCCGCGCGAAAGATACAGCGAAGGATCCTCAGGAATGTACTTGAGGCCGACATTCATCATATCGACTCCCACTTGAAAAGAATCGTGCTCAAGACAGAGGGCCGCAAAAGCCGCATAGTAGCCCGGTGTTGTGGGGCTCAGAACGATGGCTTGGCGTAAAAGCGCCACCGCGCGCGGCGTGTCTTTTTCCTTTTCGTACGCCTGCGAAGCCAGGCTCAGAATATCGGGATCTTTCTGGTCGCCAGTGAGCAGTGGTTCGAGAGTCTTGATGGCGGCATCATATTGCGCAGTCGAAACCTGTACAACGGCCAGATCGTACTTCGCATAACTGCGGTCGGGCTGTAGGGTCGCAAGACGCTCGAAGACCGGAGCCGCCTTCTCCGGTTGCCGGGTTTGGAACAGGCAATATCCGTATCCTTCGAGTGACTCAGGATGGGTGTTGATCGCATCAGCGACCAATTCAAATTGGTGAATGGCTGCGGGGCATTCCCCATTTTTTCTTTCCAGCGAAGCCAGCATTTCGTGCGCAGTCGCATCCTGCGGATCTTCCTTGAGAATTCTCTCCAGCAAAGGCATCGCTCGCTTGTCGCCCGTACGGAACAGAATCTCGACTTCGCCCTTGAGGGCCGGCACGTAGGCCTGCGAGAGACGAAGCGCCTTGTCGAAGGAATTCAGGGCCTGCCCGGTTTTGCCCTGGATGGAGAGTGCAATCCCCTGGACCGTCCACAGACGGTAATCCGCCGGTGTCTTTTCGAGGCCGGCCGCAGTGAGAGCCAATGCCTGGTCGTACTGTTTCGCCCTGATCAGCGATTGAATCTCTGCAATCGGCGAAGATTGCCGCGGTCCCGGTGCTGCTTGTGCGGCGCAGTCCCCACACAGCAGAACCGCCACTGCGAACCCCGCCAATCTCGCGCGCACTGAACGCACCTGCCCTCCACTTCATTCCAAGGATGCCGTCCAAATAATCGAACCACAATTGGGGTTCGATTGGGCCGGCCGCTTGCGCCCTGAACCCTTTTAGCGCTGCTTCACCGAGACGCTTGCGCCACGATAGTCAATCGTACGATCGGGTGTGTCCACAACGCTCTCGCCTGCTCCGTGGCCCGCCGATACCCATACTACGCGAAATTGAATATGTTGCGGCATTCCCTGGTATTGACCGGCGCGCTCGCCGATGGGTGCGAAAGATGGAACAAAAGGCGCCGTATTGAAACAACCGCGCATATAACTCGTGGTAACTCCCGTCAGTTAGATTTGTGTTTGAGGTTGGAGGCCAGTAACCGCCAATGTCGGTCGTCCAGTAGGGATAGCCGGAGAGCCCATCCCTGCATGAACAATTTGCCGGACAAGGTACTTCCAGTAGAATTCGCGGGCCTTGGGATTGGTGGCGTCATAGACGTGCGCATCATGGATGTCCCAGTGATTTGTCTTGATGGTCTGGAACTTCTTGGAGTGCACATCGAACAGGCCGCACACCGAGATCATGGCATGAAGGTGTTCGTCGTGGAGTAGTTTCAGCTCCGCCGGAACATCGGTGAGTTCTCGTTGAAGATGGGATCGCCTTCCGTCTTCCACCAGAACCAGTCCTGCACAATCGCATCGAGCGGGATGTGGTCGCGGCAGTAGTGTGCGGCCATGTCCAGTATCTCGGATTGCGACTTGTAACGATCCTTTGACTGGAAAAGACCGTAGCTCCACTTGGGAAGCATGGGGACATGGCCCGTCATGCTGCGATACCGTTGAATCATGGCATCGAACTCAGGGCCGTAAATGAAGAAGTAATCGACCGCACTGCCGACCAGCGTAGTGAGCTTCAACATCAGCGGGAAGGGAACGTCGCCGAGTTGAGCGCGAAGAAACGCTCCATTGGATAAGGATAAAACGATAAACGATGCGAAACAAAGGCGAACTACCGTGGGCCCGGCATGGGAGCCTTTCAAGATCATGACTTTCACTTTCCCGAAATAATGCTGACCCTAAACTCTTACATCGCGCACAGGACAAAATGTGAGCCGGCATTACAGCGTCCGGCTCACGATTCAGGAGGGTCACAGGTTATTAGGCAGTCGCCCGCATTGAGTTCTCTTCAGTGTGCCGGCGGTGTGCCGGCACGCCGAAGCTACGCGGGCGCTAGAAGCTCGCGCGAACGTGGAACGTGATGGTCCGTGCGGGTTCTGAGTTGGTCGCCTGCCCAAAGGTTCCGCTGGTCATATCGGAACTGACGAACGTGAGGTTGGCGCGATTGAACAGGTTGAGAATCTCTCCGCGAGCCTCGAGTTTGAGCGTCTCGCCGAAGAACCACGGAAGGGTGAAGAACTTGGCCAGGTTGAGATCGACGTTGTTGTATCCCGGCTCGTCATAGGTGTTTCGGCCCAGGTTGCCTTCCACGCCCAAGGCGGGCGCGGGGAACTTGGCCGCGGCACCGGGCTGCGAGCCGAAGATGCCGGCCAAGTAGTCCTGCTTTTTCTTTCCGGAGAGGTGTCTGCCGAATGAGGGGACGTTGGGCACATCGTAGTTGGTGCCGTCGGCGTTGTAGTCGCCGCCCGTGTTTCCGATTACGTTTCCGCCTTCGTCGAAGACAGGATGAAAAGCTTGGCTGGTGGTTACTGTGAAGGGTAGTCCGGTCTGCAAGAACCACACGCCGCCGACCTGCCATCCGCCCAGGATGTTCTTGAGCGCCAGCGAATCGAAGTGAGCAGGAATGATCCAGATGCCATCGGCGGAGAACTGCTGGCGGATATCATAGTCCGCCCTGCCCCGCTGGGCGCGGAAGTTGTCAGGCTGAATGATGTTGGTGTTCGCGGTGATCCCTCCACCGGAAATGGATTGCGCGGTGCTATACACATCCAGCGCTTTGGCATAGGAGTAGATGCCGCGAGCCGAGAAGCCGTGAGCCATGCGCCGCGTGAGCACGGCCGAGCCGACATGGCCGGTAGAGTTGCCGTTGGAAGTGCCGTATTCAATTGCTCCGAAGCTCGGATTGAGGAATTGAGGGCTGCCTTTGTTGACGATCAGGTCTCCGGCAAACCGGTTTGTGTTCTGATAAATGGGCAGATGGTGCGCGGCGGTGCCGGAGTAGTTGATCTCGAAGATCAAATCGCTGCGCAATTGCTGTTGCACGCTGAGCGTCCAGGCTTCCACCTGGGTCATTTTGTAATTCGGATCAAATCCACCGAGGCCCGATCGTTGCGGCACTCCGTTGAGAAGAATCCCGCCGCGCGCATCAAAAGTTACATTCGACGTGTCGACCACGGGGCAGACTTCTGTAAATCCGGTTGGCGGACTGCACATCTGGAAAGCTGGCGCTACAGGCTTGGCTTCTTGACGCACGTTGATCGACGGGGAATAGAAATACGGCAGGTTGCCTGACGTGGCATCGGTGATGTGGAGATAGGGCGGTTGATCGGCAAACATGCCGGCGCCTCCGCGCAGGGCTGTCTTGCCGTTGCCGAATAGATCCCATGCGAATCCAAGCCGTGGCGTGATGCCGTAGACAATGTGGTCCAGGGTGTCGGAGCGGCCATTGGGAGCCGCCGTGGCAACGGCTCCTGCGATCTGCTGCTGGCGGTCGCCTGAGGCTAGTTTCAACAGTGTCAGTTTGGGACTGAGGATGGCAAACAGGTGCCCCATCGAATCGTAGCGAACGCCCGCATTCAGCGTGAATCGCGGCGTCACCTTCCAGTCATCCTGGATGAAGAACCCGGTATAGAGTTCGCGGTAGCGTCGTACATAGGGCGCCTGGCCATGCGTGGTCAGGTCGACATGTGTGCCGCTTTCCGATGTGGCCTCGTCCTGGACAAAGTCGAGCAGGTTGTCGAAGTTGTAAGTCGGACGCGTGAAGGCGCTGTCCTGCAGGTCGTTCTCGCGGATGTTGTACCCGTCGTAGCCGAACTTCAAAGTGTGCGACTTGATGGTTGCGCTCATCACATCGCGCCAGCCCACTGTGGTCTGGATAAAATTTCCCGCGCCCCACGTACCGAATCCCTGCATGCCGGTGACGTTCACATATGGAATGGCCTCGGAGGGGGTGGAACCGTTGGCGCCCTGAGGCCGGATCATGTTCACGCTGAATTCGTTCAGCAGGCGTGGAGAGAAAGTATGGGTCCAGTCCACGTTCCCATAATCGGAGATGTCGTAATAAGGAATGTTGGTGGCAGGCCGCGACTGGATCCCCTCGGACGTACGCGACGTGCGGATCGCGTCTGCATAGATGCGATCGTTCTTGCCCAGGTAATAGTCAACCCGGGCGCTCCACTGGTACCCATTATTGGGCGTTGTCACACTGATGTTCGAAGTTCCAAGCGCATTCAAATCAGACGGTATTCCGGCCGGCGGAGTATAGAACGGCGGCGTATTGCCGGGCGTGTTGGCTTCAATCTGAGCAACAGTTTTGAACCCCGTCGTCGGAAACGACTGCGGCGGAGCCGCTTTCAGGATCGAGGCCGCGACGGTGTTGGGAAGGTTGGCCTGCACCCAGGTATCGAAATCCTGGGTCTCGGCCGTAATGGTATAGGCCTGCGCGGAACTGGAGCGCAGCACGTCGATGGCGCCATACCAGAACAGCTTGTTCTTGAGGGCCGGGCCGCCCATGGTGGCGCTCACCTCGTTCCGGCTGAACGTTGGAACTCCAGAGCCCTGGAAGGCAGTAGGCCAGGTAAGAGTGTTGTTGCGGAAGTAATAATCGACCGTGCTGTGCAGATTGTTGGAGCCGGAGTTGGTAAAGACCTCAACGGTAGCCCCCGCGTTTCTTCCCTTCTGGGCGTCGAAGTTATTGGTCTTCACACTCATGGACTGCACAATTTCCGGATTGGGGGAAATCGACGTCCCCCCGCCGCGCGAAGGCGTATTCGTATACGCGCCGTCGATCATGTAACCGTTCTGTTCCTGGCGCAGTCCGGCGGCGTTGATATTGATTGCATATTCGTTGGTGTAATTGTCGCCCGCAGTGACCGCACTACCCGTCATGCCGGGGGTCAGCGCTGTCAGCCCGTAGATGTTCTGATCAGGAAGGGGCGTCTGTTGAATCGTTATGTCCGCGATCACCGATCCGGTGGTCGGAGTCACCAGGTCGACGGCGGTTTCGGCCGCCGAAACTTCCACATTTTCCGATGCCGCACCGACCTTGAGAGCCGGAGCCAGCGTGCGCACCTCGCCTACCTGCAATGCGAGACCCGCCTGGCGCCAGGATTCGAATCCCGACATCCGGACCTCCACGGTATACGTCGATGCGGCGATGCTGTCGATGCGGAAGTATCCTCCGTCGTTGGACGTTGTCTCCTTCGAGATGCCCAGGCGCGTGTCGGTGATGACGACCTTTGCGCCCGCCACGACAGCTCCCGAGGTATCACGCGCAGTTCCTTCAATGCCGCTGGAGAATTGCGCAATTGCCGGGACTGCTCTGAGGGTCAATAAAAGAAGGAGGAGTGAAAACAGTCGAACTAGCTTTCTTGCACTGGCCATGTCTGTGTCTCCTGATAGCAAACGTTTTCCCACTTCGCGGGACGGTTGGCTCGAATCTCGTTTTTATGAACGGCTCAACCGGTTGCGGTTATTTTGGTGGAAAGGGGGCTTAAAAGCTTTCGTGGCGCGGGCACGCTTTCCCAACGCCAACGCCGAAGCTTCGGCCCTTCGCGCAAAATGGACAAGTAATATACAGTGCTCTTACTGTAAGGACACAGGGCAACGTAGTATCTAAATCAACAGTTTAGGGAAAAACAATTCTCATCCTTCTTCCAGCATTGAACGGATTCGAGCGAACCGCCCTTGTGTTCTTGACATGACATTCCGGATGCGTGTCTACTTTGGTTGCGATCTGGAAGCCACTAAAAGCAGCGTCTTGGCGGGTCGTGTCGGACCAGCGACGGCTGGCAGTGACCGCAAACGTCTCTGCGCGAATTCGCGCGCGCCAAGGTGTTAATCATTGCACCTCTTTCCCCGATCGATGAAGATTCAGATCTCCCTGAACGTCGTGACGGGGCAGCTGAGGAGTCCATGAGTTTCGCCATCGAACGTCCGAATCGGAAGATGAAAGACCCGGGCCCGGTTGAAATGGAACCGGACCAGGAGGAGTTGGTCCTGGCGGAACTGGAGCGAATCTTGACCAGCCGGTCATTCAAAAATGCCGTACGCAGCCGGCAATTCCTTGAATTCGTAGTCAGGCATACCGTCGAGGGGCACGCCGAGCTTTTGAAGGAACGGACGATCGGAACCGAGGTCTTCCACCGTGCTCCCGGCTACGCCACAGGAGACGACCCCGTGGTGCGCGTGCAGGCTGGAGAGGTGAGGCGGCGCCTGGAGCAGTACTACCAGGAAACTCCCTCTGCCTCCCCCTTGCGCATCGAACTCCCGGTCGGTTCTTATGCTCCCCAGATCCGATGGTTGGCCGCAGGCACCGGCACAGTCGAGGAAAAGATCGAACCGCACACGCTTCCCACCGCGGAAATCTTGCCGGTCGAAAGAAAGCGCCCCAGCGCGCGTTGGATCATCCTGGCCCTTTGTCTCTGCACGGGTTTGGTTTTGGGAGCCGGAATTCTCTTTGAGAGGTCCCGGGTGAGTCCGCAGGAGCACTCGCTGGTGGAGCAGTTCTGGGCGCCCGCTTTCGCCACACCACAACCGGTGTTGATCTGCCTCGCCAAGCCAGTCGTCTACCGTCCGTCTTTCGAGTTGTATCAAAAGTATGCACGCAGCCATCCCGGCACCTTTGAAACCGAGGTAGAGCGATCAAACCAGGCCCTCCCTTTGCGAGAAAACGAAAAGGTGGAATGGAGCCAGATGCTTCAGTATCCCGACTATGGGGTTGCGGTGGGCGACGCTTATTCGGCCGTCAGTATCTCGGGATTGCTGGGCCAATTGGGCAAGCCCAGCCAGGTTCGGATTGGCACCAACTACTCGTTCGAGGACTTGCGCAATTCGCCGGATGTGATCATCGGCGCCTTCAACAATAAGTGGACGATGCAGATGGTGCCAACGCTGCACTTTGCGTTCGTGGAGGACAACGGGGTATACACCATTCGCGAACGAATCCCGGACGGCCGGGTATGGCACTCCAACCTCCGCGAGGCCGAGAAATTCGGCGAGGATTTCGCGATTGTGGCCCGTTTGCTCGACTCCAAAACAGGGCAGTTCACGGTCATCGCCGCTGGATTGGCCAGCACCGGCACCCAGGCCGCCGGGGAATTTGTGTCGAACCGGGACTTTCTCGAAAAAGGGTTGCGCGGAGCACCGGGGGAATGGCAGAAGAAAAACCTCGAACTGGTCCTCGAGACCACCGTGACGGATTCAACCCCTGGACCCCCGCAACTGATTGCAGCCTACGCTTGGTAGAGCCGGCATATTACGCACCCCCGGAACGCGGGAAGCTCGACGGCACGCCGACGCTTCTACTCCACGATGCCTACAACCTTGGGCAGCTTCCCTCCCTGCCCACGAGCCGAAATTCGTAAAGCGCAGCACTTATCGATCAATTGATGGGCTATCCAGGCGCGATCGACAATCGGAGAAAATAGCAGAGCGCGACCCAGAAATTGCTCCAGGCCCGATTCGCTCAGCAGCTGCCAGCCGTAAAAATGGAAAGACTTGTCGGTCTCAACCACGCAGCCGGAACCGACTCCAAATAGCTTCACAATTTTCAAAACCAGCGCCAGGGTCTCTTTGGTTTTAGGGCAACGAAAATCCATCATCGGGATGTGTTTCGTTTGCCCATCCCGGAGCAGAACTTGAGAGCAGATCGATAACATCCGCCCGGGCCGCTCGCGTCCTGCGATTTCGCCGATCTTCTCCGCGCTAAGGCCAGCCGCCGGGACCGAAAAACGGCTTTGCGAGATCTCCTGGTGATACCCAACTCCCCTTAGAACTCCCTCTGGAATGTCTTCCGATGCGACAAGGCAACACTCCCAGCCGGTCAATTTTTGATCCGCCTGCCGTTCGATTGCCCGCTCGATAAATTGCCGGTCTTCGGCTGTGAATTCGGGCCGGTAGAGCAACGGCGGATTCGCCTGCGGCTCTCCGAAAAATACAGTGCCAATCTCGGAGTGGGCCGCGATGAGCTGCGCCAGGGCGCCGCCTGCGTCCATCGCCATGACATTACTCAACATGGCTGTTTGCATACTCTGTCTAACCACCTCACTTAGTGAATTACCGGGGGCGAAGAACGATGTCCAGATTGATTCCTGAAACTCGTGACTGATTTCATCCACGAGGCGAAAGGCGGGACTCTCGTCGGCTAAATCACAGGGGGTGTCTTTCAATTCATCTCTCGATCTCGAATCGTCCAGCAAGCCAAGAAATTGATCATAGGCCCGAAAGATCTTTTGGCGAATCGGATCCGGAGCATTGGTGCGCAGCAATTCATCGGCGAGAATCTCTAAAGGCGGCCTGGAAAGATAGCCCTCAAGATAGCCGGCGCGACCCTCGTGAACATCCTCATTCTCCATCTCCGTGGCCGAGTGGAGTCGCGGGCTGAAGCAGGCAAGCATTCCGGCTAACACATTGAGCTTTCGCGAAAACCGGCGCTTCGCATTTCGCAGTCCCCAATATACTCCTGGCTGGTCGCGATCCGCGTCCGAAAAATCCACCGCCATCGTTCGCCCGAACCGAACCACGTCATCGAGCAGCATACCCTCATTCCCGCCCGGATCTTTGGCGAAATAGGCCTGCAAAATAGCGCGAACCGTGCTTTGCCTCGCCGCGTCATTGCCCACCGAGACGGACTCCAGAAGCATCAACATCCTGTGGGAGAGATTCGTCTTCGTGTCGTTCTGACCGCCCACCGAAAAGACGAGTTCATCCCTCGAGACAATCTTGCCGAACATGCCGGCTGGGCAGGGCTCAATCTTCCTCGCGGCCTGGAGTCTGCCGCGCACGGTTTGGACCGCTTCTACATGTTGATCAAGGATCTTGCCCTCGACTGCCAAAACCCAGTCGAGGTCGCTATGAGGTGAGAACTCCCCTCGGGCCAATGAACCAAAAAAGACCAGGCTTGCATTCTCCGCCAGAGCCTCATCACTATCTCTCGGGAAAAGCAGCCTTCTTAAATCGTCGAGTTCATGCTCGGTTGCGACGATCGCTTTACGGAGGGCCGCGCAGTCGCAGCCGATTTCCTCCACGAGTTCGGCTAAACGCGCGAACCTTGCTTTAGTCGGACCGTTCATCAGATTTACCGCAATCTATCACGCCGAACACCAACGGCGCGACCAAAACAGCTTCGTAAGAATCCTCGACCATTCCCCTTGCAGTCGAACGACAGCCTTTTGGAGCCCGCCCTGAATCGGGTTCAAAACGTTCAGAACTTTCCTTCGCGGATTCACCAGGTATTCTCTTGGCGGAATAGGCCGCGGCCCGGACCGGCCATGCGCCGTGCAGATTTAAACTTTTCGCCCCATAATTTCCTGTTAACCGGGGAACCGGGTCGTGCGTCTCTCCGTAAAGAGGCCTCATGGCACACGACCTGCGTTTCGCCCTGCGCATGATCTTCTCCCATCGCTGGTTCTCCGCCGCCGTGGTGGCGACCCTTGCTCTCGGCATCGGGCTCAACACCATGGTGTTCACCCTCATCAACGCAGTGTTGTTCAAGCCTGTGCCCGTGCCCGGCGGTGCGCGCCTGGTCTCCATCATCAGCCGCAACCTGACCATGAGCCAGGGCTTTCTTCCCATGTCGTATCCCGACTTTCAGGACTACCGCGCGCAGGCAACATCCTTCGAGGCCATCGAAGGGGCTATCGATGAAGAGGGCGTGATCAGCGAGAACGGCAATCCTCCCCAGCCCTTTCACCTGCAGCGCGCCTCTTCCGGGATCTTTTCCATGCTGCATACCGGAGCCATTCTGGGCCGCGGATTCGTTGCCGCCGACGACAAGCCCGGTGCGGATCCGGTCCTCGTAATCGGCTACGGCATTTGGAAGGATCGCTACGAGAGCGCGGCCAATGTCATCGGCCGGAAAGTGCGCGTCAACGGTTTGCCCGCGACCATCGTCGGGGTCATGCCCAAAGGATACAAATTTCCCAACGGCGTTGATATGTGGGTACCGCTCGCGCCCACGACCGATCTGGCCAAGCGCGACAATCGCCGCATCATGGCATACGGCATTCTCAAGCCCGGCGTGAGTCTTCAGCAGGCCAGCGGCGAATTCGACGGCATTGCCCGCAGACTTGCGGTCCAATACCCCACAGCCGATAAAGACTTCGGCGCCAGCGTCGAGACATTTCATCAGCGCTATAACGGCGGCAACATTCGCATCATCTTTTTACTCATGCTTTCGGCCGTCGGACTCGTTCTTCTCATCGCCTGCGCCGACGTTGCCAACATGATGTTGAGCCGCGCCCTCGCCCGCAAACGCGAGATGTCAATCCGCGCGGCACTGGGCGCATCGCGATGGAGAGTGATGCGTCAGTTGCTCGTTGAGAGCCTGTTGCTCAGTATGCTCGGCGGCCTGCTCGGAATGGGCCTGGCCGCGTTCGGAGTGCATTGGTTCGATCTCTCTACCGCGGACATCCGGCCTTACTGGATCCGTTTCACGATGGATTACTCGGTGTTTGGCTATTTCGCCGGACTTTGCATTGTGAGCGGCCTTCTGTTCGGAACAGCCCCGGCGCTGCGATCCTCGCGACCTGACCTCAACGAAGTCATGAAAGAAGGTGCGCGCAGCTTCGGACATCATCGCGAAGGATGGCTCTCCGCGGTGCTCGTGGTGTTTCAGTTCGGGCTCACTCTTGTGCTGCTCACCGGCGCTGGAATCTTTGTGCACAGCCTGCTTGCGAACCTCTCGATCAATCCTTCGATTCCGGCGCAGCAGTTGATGACTGCCCGCATCAACTTGCCGGATCCGCGCTATAAGGAGACCGACGCGCGTCAGCGCTTCTACGACCAACTGCTCCCGCGACTCCGTGCCATTCCCGGCGTGAGCCGCGTAGCGGCTGTCTCGTCTCCTCCGGGGCTGGGCGCTGCGCGAGAACAGTTCGAACTTGAGCACGCGCCGGCCCCAGACAGGGCACATCGACCCGAGGTGGCGTTTCTCGCCCAGTCTCCGGGCTATTTTGACCTGATCCACATGCCGCTTCTCGAGGGCCGCGACTTCACTGCGATCGATGGCTCCCCGCAGCACTTCGGAGCGATCGTCACTCGCGATGCCGCGGCTCATTTCTGGCCTGGTCAAGACCCGATCGGGAAGCGATTCCGCCTCTACGACGATCAGAACAAGCCCACCGAGTGGATTACCGTGATCGGCGTCTCCGCCAACATGGTTCAGGAGCTGTTATCGAACGACCCGAAGCCGCTTATATTTGTCCCGTTCCGGCAGGAGGGATGGAATTCCATGTTTCTCATGGTCGAATCCGCCCGCGATCCTTCCGCAGCGGTCCGTGCCGCCGTCCAGGCCATCGACCAGGAACTACCTGTGCACGATATCTCCACGCTCACCCAGGATCTCCAACATCAGACCTGGTTTCTCCGCGTCTTCGGCAAGCTCTTCGGCTGCTTCGCATTCATCGGCCTGGTAATGGCCTCGGTAGGCATCTACGCGGTGATCGCTCACGCCAGCAGCAGCCGCACCCAGGAAATTGGCGTGCGCATGGCCCTCGGCGCCGGCGTCCGCGACATTCTTATGCTGATCATGAAGCGCGGGCTTTGGCAGATCGGGGCAGGACTCGCCCTGGGAATCGCCGCCGCCATCCCCGCCGCTCGCATCATGAGCTCATTGCCCATCGGCGTTTCGACAGGGGACCCGACCGTCTTCCTCGCTGTCGCATCGGTGCTGGTGGTGGTGGGTCTTTTTGCCTGCTGGCTGCCGGCTCGCAAGGCCGCGACTCTTGACCCTGTGAAGGCGATCCGGTACGAATAAAAGCGGGATTCTTCGCCGTTTCTTCGGCTCCCCGAGAGTCACCATTCCTGGTTGAACGGAGCCAACAAAACCCTTGCATCCGATCCGCATCTAATTCCTCACCAGATTGCGTGCTTCCCTTCTCCGCGCGGCTATCTATGTCGAGTGCGGAGGAATATCCCATCCTAGAGTCAGATCGGATGAACTTGTTTGCTCCCCAATTTGTTGGGAAAGGCGGCGAGCCCTCGCTCAATGTCTGCGGTACTGAACTCGTGGCTGGAGATCCGCGCGATCTCTACCGCCAAAAAATCGCGCGGATCACTCTCGATTCGATGGTCCAGTTCGTCGGCCTTCTCGACGCCAATGGCACCGTGCTCGAGATCAACCAGGTTGCTCTTGACGCAGTCGGCATCAAGCTCTCCGAAGTCGAGGATAAGCCCTTTTGGACCACGTTCTGGTGGCAAGTCTCGGAAGAAATCCGCGCCACCCTCATGGATGCCATTCAGCGTGCCGCTGGCGGAGAATTCGTTCGCTGGGACACGGAAATCTACGGGCGCGCCGGCGGCAAAGAAACGATCATCATCGACGCCTCGTTGTGTCCCGTGAGGGATGATGCGGGCAATGTCGTCTTTATCACCGCGGAAGGCCGCGATATTACCGAAAAGAAAGCGCATGAACGCGAAATTGCGCGGCAGCGCGAGGAATTGGCCAAGCTCGACGAACTGAAGACGCAGTTCTTCGCTAACATCAGCCACGAATTCCGGACTCCGCTGACTCTGATGATGGGGCCGCTTGAAGACGCGCTTTCCGGGCCTGAAGGATTGTCTCCCGCGATCCGCGACAGCTTGAAGCTCGCGCAACGCAATTCCCTGCGGCTGCTCAAGCTCGTCAATACCCTGCTCGACTTCTCCCGCATCGAAGCCGGACGCATGCAGGCTTCCTACCAGTCCACCGACTTGGCGCAACTGACTACGGAACTCGCGAGCGTCTTCCGTTCGACGATCGAACGCGCCGGATTGCGGCTGACCGTCGATTGTCCGCCCATCGCCGAACCGGTGTATGTGGATTGCGCGATGTGGGAGAAGATCGTGCTCAATCTCCTCTCCAACGCATTCAAATTCACGTTTGCCGGCGAGATCGAGGTCTCGCTGCGCGTTTCCGGCGCCAATGTCGAGATGAGTGTGCGGGACACGGGCACGGGCATCCCGCCTGACGAGATTCCGCGTCTGTTTGAGAGATTTCATCGAGTGAAGGGCGCCAGCGGCCGCTCCTATGAGGGAAGCGGAATCGGACTCGCACTGGTACAGGAGTTGGTGAAGTTGCACGGTGGCTCCGTTCGCGTGGAAAGCGAACTCGATCGCGGCACCCGGTTCGTGGTCGCAATTCCACTTGGGACTGAGCATCTTCCTGCCGACCGCATTCAGGCTGCCCGCGATGTCGCTTCGACCCGGCTTGCCGCGAGGGCTTACATCGACGAAGCCGAGCGGTGGTCTCCGATCGGTGAAGACATCCAGGCGGGTATGTTGTTGCGGACCAAGGCGGTCAACGCCGGCGACGACACCAGCCTCGATTCATCTTCCGCGCAAAAAGAAATCATTGTCCTCGCCGACGACAATGCCGACATGCGCGATTACCTGGCCCGCCTGCTCGCCGGGCAATACCGCGTGCATGCCGTTTCCAATGGAGTCCAGGCGGTCGATGCGGCGCGGCAGTTACATCCTGCGTTGCTGCTTACCGACGTGATGATGCCGGAGTTGGATGGATTCGGGGTACTGCGCGCGATCCGGGACGATGCATCCCTAAGCGAGATTCCGGTCGTACTCCTCTCCGCACGAGCAGGCGAAGAATCGCGCGTCGAAGGCCTGAACGCCGGCGCCGACGACTATCTCGTGAAGCCGTTCACGAGCCGCGAATTGCTGGCCCGCGTGGCCACCCACCTCAACATGGCCAGACTCCGGCGCGAGGCTGCGGAGAAGGAAGCGATGCTGCGCGCAGAAGCGGAGAGTGAGCGGCATCGGCTGCAGGAACTTCTTGCCCAGGCTCCGGCAGGCATTGGCTTGCTGAACGGTTCTGAACTTCGCTGGACATTTGTGAATCATCAATATGTTCGCATGACCGGACGCTCCGACCGCGCCGACTTCCTTGGCAAAACCCTCGGCGAAAGCCTTCCCGAACTCGCCGGTCAGGACCTCCCACGCCTTCTCGCCGAGGTTCATCGCACGGGAGAACCATTTGTCGGCCGGGAGATCAAAGCGCTTCTGAACCGGGCAGGAAGCGGTCAGGCCGACGAAACCTATTTCGACTTTGTGTACCAGCCGGTCCGAAACTCCGATGGCAAAGTGGACGGAATTCTCGTCCACGCCATGGAAACAACTGACAGGGTAATGGCCCGCCGTTCACGCGAAGAGAACGCCGAACGCCTTCGCCTTGCCCACAAGGCCGCCCAGATCGGCACATGGGAGTGGGACCCGGCACGCCATTCTCGCGCACTGTCTCCCGAACTCCGCCGCATGTTCGGTACCGACGAATCTGACGACGGCTACGAAACTTGGAAATCGCGGGTGCATCCCGAAGATTGGGATCTCGTTGTACGCTTCATGATCGAGGGCGACCGCACCGGGGGAATGGAGTTCGAGTATCGCTACAATCATCCCCAGGACGGCATGCGCTGGTTCTGCTGCATCGGACGCCGGCTGAAAGACGAGTCGCGCATGTTCGGCATCGTTCAGGATGTAACTGCCCGCAAGGCTGCCGAGGAAGCCTCGCACCGGCTGGCCGCCATCGTGCAATCGACCGATGACGCCATTATCGGCATCGATCTGAATGGCGGCATTATGAGCTGGAATCCCGCCGCAGCCCGCATCTTTGGCTACTCCCCGGATGAGATCGTCGGCCGGTCTGTGTTTCAGCTCATCCCGGAACGATTGCATTCGGAAGAACTGGTGATCCTGGAAAAACTGCGCAAAGGGGAATCGATCGAACACTACGAGACGACACGAGTCAGAAAAAGTGGCGAATCGATCGAAGTGTCTCTCACCATCTCGCCCATTCGCGACGGTTCGGGCCAGATGTTCGGCGCCTCCAAGATCGTTCGCGATGTCTCGGAGAGAAAGCGCCTCGAACGATTGCTGATTCAATCAGAGAAGTTCGCTGCCACCGGGCGCATGGCGGCCACAGTTGCCCATGAGATCAACAACCCGCTCGAGTCGGTGCTCAACCTTATCTATCTCGCCCGCAAGCATAGTTCCACCGGCGGAACCGCCTATGCCTATCTGCAAACCGCCGAGCAGGAACTGGAGCGGGTCTCGCATATCGCCCGGCAGACGCTGGGCTATTATCGCGACACCGGCGCGCCGGTCGAAGTCCAATTGCACAATATCCTCAACGAGGTGTTGAGCGTCTATGAAACCAAGGTCCGCGCCGCCGGGATCATGGTCGATTGCCTCTTCCATGCTCAACGACCGCTGCGGATGCGCAAAGGCGAAATCCTGCAAGTGTTCTCAAACGTGATTGCCAACGCGCTTGATTCCATGCCCAACGGAGGAAGGCTTCGAATCGAGGTGGCAGAGACCGTTCCGCCAGAACCGGAAGGAGTCCAGGTCCTCATCAGCGACAATGGAACCGGCATTCGCTCCGAGTTTCTCGGCAAGGTCTTTGAACCGTTTTTCACCACCAAGGGCGATCTCGGCACCGGGATCGGCCTGTGGGTGAGCAAACAGCTGGTCGAGAAACACGAAGGCCGAATTACCGTCGACAGCAGCACGGATCCCGATCGCCGCGGAACATCGGTCACAATTTTCTTTCCACGATTGACGTCTGAACCGCTACCATCATTGGCCAGCGAGGTTTCTCATTCGATTCGCGAAGAGAACAACAAGGGGGGCAAGTGATGGCGGGCGAACTGCGATTCTTATCGCCAGGCGACGAAATCCCTCCAAACTACGTTCAGATGACCAGTTCCCAATCCTCGCACGAGGAGTCGGCCGACAGACGCCCCAGTATCCTCGTGGTCGATGATCACTTCACTATCGCCGACACACTGGCCGACATCCTGAACGGCGCCGGATTTGACGCTATCGTGGCATACGAAGCTAGAGCAGCCCTCCAGATCGCGGAGAGAATCCGCCCCCAGTGCCTGCTCACCGACGTGGTGATGCCGGTGATGAACGGCGTCGAACTCGCCATCGCCGTCCGGCAGTTGCTCCCCGCCACCAAGATTCTTTTGCTCTCAGGTCAGGCGGGGATTTCCGACATCCTTCACCAGGGCCGGCAGCAGGGCTATGAATTCGAACTCATCGCCAAGCCCATCCATCCTGAAAGACTCCTCGATCAGTTGAAAAAGACCATCGATCGTTGAGGACCGCGGCTACTCATCTAGCTTAAAAATCCTGATCTGCACCAGCTTGGCAATGCTCAAATTCTTGAGGCCGCGCTCCTGCATACGCTGGATAAACTCGGGCGTGATGTGGAAAATCCGAATCTGCACCAGTTCGTCGATGGTCGGCTGATACCCCAGCGCGCGAATCTGCCGGACTTCCTCGGCGTTGACTCCCTGCACCTTGAGTCCCACAAGTTGATCGGCATTGGGCAAATCGTAGCCCAGGGCGGTAATGCTGTGAACATACGCCGGATCGATCTTGAAGATCTTCAACGCAAGCAGATTATCCACCGTAATTCCGTGCACGCCGGTATGCTGCATCGATTCCGCCCAGGCGCTGTCGACGCCGATGAACGCGTACGCCATCAGCTTCTCCGAATCGTACCCGCTGAAGCCCATGCGGCCCATCTTTTCAACGAACGCATCATCGGGCGTGAACACAGCTTTGCCTTCCAGCTCCGCGTTGCGCACGGTTCCGCTGCAGGTGAAAGTCCCCGCTTCAGCCGCCAGCGTCGCGGTCAGGTTCGCTCCCTCGCGCCCCAGATCGGCCAGCGTAATGCCCGTAAATCGCGTCATCGATTCGTTGCTGAAATTGTTGCCGCAGTGGCGCTCGCCTTCGCACACGCCCTTGTCGACTTGAAGACTGAGTTTCCCCGGGTCCTCACTGACTCGAATGAAGCAGTTGGCATGAAAAGGAGCGAGAGACGCCGCATGGATCGTGATGGATGCGGTCGCAACGGTAATGATTGCAAACAATCTGTAGCGACTCATTTAAGATCTCCTCTGAGAAAAATGAGCAGGGCTCGCCCGGGCGCGCAGGAGCTCTTCACGTGCGCGCCTGGATGATACAAAATTTGGAGGGGACGCCTACTCTTTCACGGATTCATCGTCGAGCACGCCCGAGATGCGAATCTTTACAAGTTTCTCGAGCGATAGATTGGTGAATCCGTGCTTTTTGGCCGAAGCAATGAAGTCCGCGTTGATATTGAAGATTTTTGTCTTGATTACATCGTCGACCGTGGCTCCCGGATACTGCTGCGCGATCGACTGGGCGTATTCCGGGGTGACACCCTGCACGCGAAGCGCCAGCAGTTTCTTCGAATCCAGATCCTTGAATCCCGCCTTGGTCATGCCGTCCACGAAACTCGGCGTGACCTCGAAGATACGATACGAGATCGCATCCTGGATTGATTTCACTTCCAGTCCCTGCTTCTTGAATTCGGCGATCGCCTCCGCCGACACTCCATGGATCTTGCATGCAATCAAGTCGTCGGCGCTCAGTTTTCCGAAGCCCAGCTGCGACATGGCGCGTGCATATTCCGGCGTCACATTCTGGATCTTCATGGCAATCATCTTGTCAAGATCAACGTCATAGCCGGCGGCCTTCATGCGGTCGATATATGTCGATTTGGTTCCGGTATTCTCCGCCGGCGGCGGTACCTGAGCTTCGTTCTGATTCTGCGCCAGCACGACACCCTCCGCTTCCGGCGTAAGCGTCGGCGCGGCAGGCGCGACTCCAGGATGCGGTTTCAAAACTGCGACACGCGACGACACAGTGGGAATGGCGGAGGGGATGGACGCTTGCGCGATCGTGACCGAGGCGGCTGACGAAGAAGACGGGCGCAGACCCGCGATCACCTGCGGCGCAGGAAGCAGGAGCACCACCACAGCGGCGAATACGGCCGCGGCTGAAAACGGACGAAGCGAGCGAGATGCGTTCATTGGCATGGATTCCCCGAGGATGCGCTCGATGCGCATGCGAAGCGTTTGAGGAGACTGATGACCATCGAGAGCCATCGCCAGGCGCATCTGGCGCGAACGATGTTCTTCGAGATGAAAAAGGGCGCTGGCGTAAACTACCGGATTGGGGCAGACCTTCAAGGCGAGATCGTCACAGCACAGTTCCCTTTCATGCCGGACGCGTCCGCTGATCCACCACACTGCCGGATGAAAGAAGAACAATGTCTCGACCAGTGTCTGCACCAAATTCCACAGGAAGTCGGCGCGGCGCACATGCGCCAATTCGTGCGCCAAAACAACTTCGAGCTCATCAGGTCCGAGCAGGGTCACAGCGGACATCGGCAACAGTACGATGGCCCGCACGGCGCCGACCGTAATGGGGCTGGCGATGACGTTCGAAATCCGCAGGAGCACCGTCTTTCGCAGTCCAAGCGCATGCGAAATGCGCTGAAAGGCCACAACCACAGCTTCAGGCGCTTCCTTCATCGCCGAGGCCCGAAGCCGATGTATCAACCACCATCCGCCCAGGCCGCGCGCTGAGAGCGCCAACACACCGATCACCCAGAACGCATCGATCCAGCCCATCAAGCTGGGAAGCGAGTTCGGCACCGGCGAACCAGCCGAGGATGCTGACGAAGCAGTCATGCCAGGCGCAACCATGCGCGGAAAATCGCCGGAGGCCAGCGCATTCGTGACGGTGGAATACACCGGAGACGCGGGCGACCGCACTTCCCACGCAAACGTCAACACCGCGGCGACCGGCATTGCAAGCAACGCTGCGAGTGCCAGTGCGTAACGCGTTTCACTCGCTCGCCGCCCGAAGGCGATGGATGCCGTGCGAAAGACGCCGGCAATCAAGGCGGCCTGCCAGCAGAAATGGATGAGGGTCCAGGCGGTGGCTTCGATGGTATGAGTCATTGCCGCTCCTTCTTCGCATCAGAGGAACCGGATTTCTTGCGCTCGATCAGTGTGCGAATTTCATCAAGTTCGTTCTTGCTCGCAGGCTCCATCGCCAGCGCATGAAGCGCCAGTTGCGCCGCGGAACCGGAAAACAGCCGCATGCTGAGGTCCTTGAGGATCTTACTCTGCATCGCGTCCTGGCTGATCGCCGCGCGATAGACGTGCGCACGGTTCGCTTCGTCACGCACCACCAGGCCTTTAACGGTCATGATCTGCAGCATCTTCAGTACGGTCGTGTAGCCGGAAGGCCGCTCCTCGTTGAGCACATCGTAAATGTCGCGAACAGTCGCCGGTTCTTTCTCCCACAAAATGCGCAAAAGCTCCAGTTCGGCCTCTGTGGGTCTCGGGACGGATTCAGTGCCGTTCGTCATGATGTGCTCACCTTATACGAAGTCCTTCGTAAGTGTCAACGAATATCTTCGTAGATCAAAATTTTATCGACTCGAATACCACCATTCGTCACAAACTCATTGGAGAAACATGCCCCGCAGGGGAACCTCTCGGCAGGGCGCGGCGTAAACGTCTCTAAGAATTGCTCCGCGATCCCTACGCCGAGGAGAAAAACCTGTGAAGTCCTTCCGCAGCCAGCTCCAGCAGATATTGCGCCGCCTTTGGCGCGCGCCCGTATTTACGGTGGTCACGCTGATCACGCTTGCCGCCGGTGTCGGCGCCAATGTGGCGGTCTTCAGCGTTGTGGAAGGTGTCCTGCTGAAGCCGCTTCCCTATGCGCATCCGGAATCGCTGGTCGGAGTCTGGCACACCGCTCCCGGGCTGAATCTCGACGACGTCAACATGGCCCCGGCCAACTACTTCATCTACCGCGAGCAGAACCGCGTCTTCGAAGACATCGGAATCTACCAGGGAGATTCGGTCAGTGTCACCGGCCAGGGCAATCCCGAGCAAGTGCAGGCCCTGGATGTCACCGACGGTGTCCTTCCGATTCTCGGCGCAACGCCGACGCTGGGACGCTGGTTCGGCCGCATCGACGATTCCCCCGCCGGACCCCAGACCGTAATGCTCAGTTATGACTATTGGCAGAGCCGCTTTGGATCCGATCGCTCCATCGTGGGCAAAGCCATCCAGGTGGACGGCAAAGCGCGCCAGGTCATCGGGGTCATGCCCAGGGGTTTCCGCTTCCTCGATTGGGAGCAGCCCAAGCTCTTTCTGCCTCTGCGTCTCGATCGCAGCAAGGTCACTCTCGGCCAGTTCAGCTACGACGGCGTTGCACGCTTGCGGGCTGGGGTCAACCTGCAGGCGGCGAACGCTGACGTCGCGCGTCTGTGGCCTATCGTGCTTCATAGTTTTCCCGCCCCGCCAGGATTCAGCATTGACCTCTTCAACCAGGCGCGCATAGGTCCCAAAGTGCGGCCCCTCACCGTGGATGTAATCGGCGACGTGGGCAAACTGCTTTGGGTTCTGATGGGCAGCATCGGAATCGTCCTGCTGATCGCCTGCGCCAATGTCGCCAACCTGCTGCTTGTTCGTGCCGAAGGCCGCCACCAGGAACTGGCTGTGCGTTCGGCCCTGGGAGCAAGCCCATGGCGAATAGCCAAGGAGTTTCTCCTGGAGAGCGCGGTGCTGGGAGTTGTGGGCAGTGTACTTGGCCTGGCCCTCGCGTGGGGCGCATTACGCCTGCTCGTCGAACTCGGACCTGACGGCCTGCCGCGTCTGCACGACATCGGCATTGACCTCACTGTGCTTGTCTTCACATTGGCGGTAGCGCTGTTTTGCAGCCTTCTCTTCGGCTCTATCCCGGCTCTGCGCTATGCCGGCGCGCGTATAGGAACCGGTCTGCGCGAGAGCAGGACCACCAGCCAGGGACGCGAACGCCATCGCACCCGCAACACGCTGGTCGTCATCCAGGTGAGCCTTGCGTTCGTGTTGCTTATCTGCTCCGGGCTGATGATCCGCACCTTCCGGGCCATGATCCATGTCGATGCCGGATACGATACAACTGCGAAAATCCAGACGCTGCGCCTCGGCATCCCCGAAGCGGATGTTCCCAAAGACGATGACGTTCTTCGCATGCAACAGGCCATCGCCCAGAAGATTGCTGCTGTTCCCGGCGTCGAATCGGTCAGCTTCGGCGGTTCGGTTCCCATGGACGGAAACGGCTGGCATGACCCGGTGTTTGCGCAGGATCGAACCTACACGGGCAACGCCATGCCGCCGCTGCGAAAATTCATGTTCGGCGCACCCGGCTTCCTGAAGACCCTCGGAATCCCCGTGATTGCGGGGCGAGACTTTACCTGGGACGAAGCCTTCCAGAAACTGCCCGTCGGCATGGTGACGGAGAATTTTGCGCGCGAATACTGGGGCAGCCCGGCCAACGCCCTCGGCAAGCACATCCGCGTGAGTTCAAAGGATGACTGGCGCGAGATTGTCGGCGTCATCGGCGATTTTCACGACGACGGCATGGCCAAGGACCCGCCGCCGATCGCTTATTGGCCGACCTTGTTGAACCATTTCGAAAGCGATCAATTCGATGTCCGGCGCTTCATCGTGTTCGCCATTCGCACTCCGCGCGCAGGTTCCGAAAGCCTCATGAAGGATGTACGCCAGGCCGTCTGGTCGGTGGATGCCAACCTGCCGCTCACCGATATCCGCACCCAGAACTACTTTTTTCAGAAGTCCATGTCTCGCACCGCATTCACCCTGGTCATGCTCGGCATCGCCGCGGGAATTGCCCTGTTATTGGGCATCGTTGGTCTCTATGGCGTGATCGCGTATTCGGCTTCGCAGCGCACCCGCGAGATCGGCATTCGCATTGCGCTCGGTGCCCAGCGCAAGACCATCACTACCATGTTCGTCCGGCAAGGCCTGGTTCTTGCGGGGAGCGGCATCGTTTGCGGGATCTTTCTGGCGTTGGCAGCCACTCGCCTGCTCCGATCGTTGCTGTTCCACGTCAGCCCTATCGATCCGGTCACATACGCGCTGGCATGCATCGCTTTGTGCGGGGCGGCGGCGCTGGCCAGCTATATCCCGTCGCGACGAACCGCAGCAGTCAATCCGGTCGAGGCCCTGCGCGCAGAGTAGAACCGCGGCCGGGCGCCTCTCTTGTGCTAGCATTCTCCGCGAGCTAATCCCATGCGGAGTCTTGTTGCCCACGCGAGTCGTCTGGCCGTTTTGCCGTTTCTCTTTTCGGCTTTCTGCTTTCCGCAGCAGCCCTCTTCCGCGGTTCAACCGGCCCGCGACAGATACCTCAAGATCGCCCGCGAGGTTGAAGACGCCCTGCACAATGATGTGCTGGGCGTGTGGTTCCCTCGAACTGTGGACCAGTCCAAGGGCGGTTTCCATTCCCACTTCACGCGCGATTGGCAGTGGGCCCCAAGCGACGGAAAGTTCTCTGTCTTCCAGGGCCGCATGACCTGGGTGGCTTCGCAGGTGGTGCTGCGCGAGCCGAACATGAAAGACCGGTTCGTACCCATCGTCCGCCAGGGAGTCGACTTCCTCCAGAACGTGATGTGGGACAAGCAATACGGCGGCTTCTTCTGGGGCCTCGACGACGAAGGCAACATCACGCCCGAGTTCACCGACCACAAGCACCTCTACGGAATGGGCTTTTGCGTCTACGGCGCGGCCGCGGCGCACAAGGCCACCGGCGACGCAAAGGCGCTCGCGCTTGCGAAAGATGGCTTCCTCTGGATCGACAAGCACGCGCATGACACCGCGAACGGTGGCTACTTCGAATGGCTCACGCGCGAAGGAAGGCCCGTCGAGCCCCACCCACCCAACGGCCAAATCGAAATGGCGCCGGTCGGTCCCGCCGGCTACAAGTCGATGAACACTCACATCCATCTGCTTGAGGCATTCACCGAACTGTATAAGGTGTGGCCTGACCCCACGCTGCGCCGGCGCGTCGAAGAAATGCTCGCCGTGGTGCGCGACAAAATCTGCGTTGAACCCGGCGTCATGAATCTTTACTTCACAAACGCCTGGCAGCCGATTCCCGATCACGACTCCTACGGCCACGATGTTGAGACCGCCTACCTGATGCTTGAAACTGACGAGGTACTGCACCACTCCGCCTCCGCTCAAACAGAGCGCATGGCAAAGATGCTCGTCGATCACGCCCTCGCCTACGGATGGGACGAAAAGAACGGCGGCTTTTTCCGTGAAGGCACCACCTTCGGCAAGCCTGAAGATACCTACAAGGAATGGTGGATCGAGGTCGAGGGCCTGAACGCGCTGCTGTTGATGCACGAGCGCTATGGCAAGCAAAACCAGATTTACTTCCAGCGATTCCTCGAACAGTGGGCGTTCATTAAGAACCACACCATCGACGGGCAATTCCATGGGCTCTATAACCTGACCAACGCGGAGGGCACGCCCGTCTCGCAGGACAAAGGCTCCATTTGGAAAGCGGCCTATCACGACGGCAGGGCGTTCTGGAACGTGAGCGAGCGGCTGCATCGGCTTGCCGGCGAGCGCTGAAAAACCTTGTACCCAACACGGTTGTCCAAAGCCCATTGCCGTGGCTGCATGGGCCGATACGTGTTGGTGACCAATTCATCCCGAATCTGCACGAGAAAACCTTCCGCTCCGCTTTCCTCGATGGCTCCGAACGTGACCCCATCAATACCCCGTGCCCCATCATTGTTTCTCGCCACCTGGTAGGCTTCCCGCATGGTCTCCATCTTGCAGACGTGGACGTATAGTCCCCAGAAACGCCAAGACAGTTCTGCCTTCGCCCCAAATGTGTGGGCTCGGCCTTCAGATTGCTCCTTTCGAGGCCATATGGGTTCACTTGCGTTACGGCCCGGTGACTCGCTCACCATCCTTTTCAGATGGCTTCGTCAATAGGCTTCAGGATTCTCACTTTCCTTCCTTCCTGCTATTCAAGCTACGGGGCCAGACCGGGACAAATCTGTGCTGTACGGTTGAGGAGAGCCCATCTGCCGGTTTTAGGTGACTAGCCAGATGACACCCGCTTCTAGCGTTCCCATGGCTCCAAAGCTACATATCCGCCGGAACAACTGATGAATACGCGCTGGAATGCGATGGTTGGCAGCAGACCGTCTTCGCGGCGAATGGTGGTACCGCCAACCGAGTCCAAGGGCAAGAAGAACGAAACCTGCCTGAGCGAGTGCTTTCCTATCCGGATATCCTGGACTGGAAGGACGGCGAAGCCCTGCTCGACTCCATTGACCAGGCGCTTGAGTGGGTTCGTCGGATCGATCGGCGCCTCCCCAAGGTTAGGATTGGTGTAGAGGACCGGTGCATTGCTGCCGGAGTCGAGCCGGAGGAGCAATGGAGTCTTGCTGTTTCCGGAAAAACGAGCCTGGACAATGACGGGCTGGGTGAACGGGAGGTCAAGTTGTTCACCGCGCGGCTCCGCCATGGAGATGTGTTCGCTCTTGATCGCCGACGCAAGATCCCCCGAGCCATCCAGGCACAAGATATGCCGGATGTTATCGATAAGCACGTCGAAGTGTTCGAGGAAGTTCGCGCCCAGAATTCCCCGGATGCGCGAATCCGCCTCCCTGAGTTGAGTAAGATCCTGAATGACGGCAACGGCGTTCGGGACGGAATGCTTCCCGGCTTCGATCACGTTGATATGTGCATACGCAATACGGGCATAGGTTGCAACACCGGCAACCCCGATGTTGCCCTCAGGCTTGAGATGAAGTTCGGAGGCAAGCGCCGGTTCGATGGTTGACACTTGCGCTCCGGTGTCTACCACGAAGTCGTAAGGGCCAGCGTGGTTGATCTGGACGGAGACGACGATGAGAGAGCTTTGCACGAGCCGTAGGTTTAGACTATCCACATTTCCCGGGCAGTGGGATGCGGCCTGGAGTCCGGGAACGGCCATTGTGGCCAGACCCAGGCAAATGAGATTCATGGAAAGCGACATTGGTGGTCACCTCAGCCGGGTTGGCTGAGGTCACTCTGGGCGCGCGGCTCTACTTGGTCTTGATGGCTTGGTCATCAGTTTCTTGGGGTGGATCAGGAGTTTCTTAGGGCGGATTAGGGAATTATTATAGCCAGCAAGTCCTTTGTTTTTCGTTTCGATGACGTAGAGGTCCGCGAGCGGGAGTTCTCACTGGTGAAGGCGGACCACGCGTTGACGGTCGAGCCAAAAGCCTTTCGTGTGCTGCTATTCCTGCTGCGCAACCCGCAAAGACTTGTCTCGAAGGAGGAACTGCTCAACGCCGTCTGGGGCGACATTGCGGTCGGCGACGGCTCGTTGACGCGGTGCATCTGGCTGTTGCGCCGCCTTCTGGGAGATGACAGTAACCAGCCGCGCTACATCGCTACCGTGGCAACGGTCGGCTATCGATGGCTGTGCTCGGTCCAGCAGCGGGAGGATCCAGCTGTCGCTTCCGGGCTGGTTGAGCGAGACGCAGCGGTGCCACCGAGCGAAACCTCAGCCACCGGTACTCCGGTGTTATCGATTGCAGCTTGTATGTTTGCGGTCTTGCTGGTCGTGGCCGCAGTCAGTATGGGCCCGAAACCGCTCTTCTCGCGTCTGCTGAATCGCAATTCACCGCCGGTCATCACGTCAATCGCCGTGGTTCCTCTCGACAATCTCTCCGGCCAGTCCGATCAGGATTACTTCGCGGACGGCATGACCGACGAGCTCATCACCATGCTGGCGAAGAATTCGACGCTGCGCATTGTCTCCCGAACCTCCGTCATGCAATACAAGGGAGTGCATCGCCCCTTGCCGGAGATAGCCCGCGAGCTTGGAGTCGACGGTATTCTTGAAGGCTCGGTAGCGCGCTCCGGCGATAAGGTACACATGACAATCCAGTTGATCCAGGCGCCGAGCGACACGCACGTATGGGCGGAGAGCTACGATCGAGACGCGAATGACGCGGTCTCTCTGCCCCGTGAAGCCGCGCAGACCATTGCGAAGAAGCTTAAGAGCGCTGTGCTTCAACCTGCGACTCAGCGCTATGTCAATCCCGAAGCTCATGACGCCTACCTGCGCGGGCGATATATCTGGGTTTCGGCTCGTAATAATGAAGAGGCGGGGAAATACTTTAAGAAGGCCACCGAGTTGCAACCGGATTATGCACTCGGCTGGGCCGGCTTGTCGTGGTATTACAGGGCCGTCGGTCTCGGCTACAGTGGCGCTAGCCTCGGCGACCAGGGCCCGGCGAAGGTATTTGCGCAAGCGGAAGCAGCAGCCACCAAGGCTGTGGAACTCGACGATTCTCTTCCCGAGTCCCACCTCGCGATGGGGGCGGCCATCTTTTTCGGACAGTGGAACTGGGCGCGAGCCGAGCAGGAAGTCTCCCGCGCCATTGAGCTTAACCCCGGATTCGCCGACGCTTACTATTTCCGCTCGAAGATGCTCATCGCACTCAATCGTCACGAGCAAGCCATCGAAGCCTCTAAGAAGTTTATTGAACTGGATCCGTTCGCCAGCCCCTACGCCTTGGCCAGTACCTACGTTGATTCGCGACAATACGATGCGGCTGTGAATGAGGCCCGTGCGCGCCTCGAAATTTATCCTCAGGACGCCCGGCTGCACGATACCCTCGGCCAGGCATACCGCCGTGAGAGCTTGTGGAAGGAGGCCGTTCAGGAATGGGAGAAAACCGCTTTGCTGCGGGGCGACAAGGAGTCAGGCGAAAATCTCCGGCGGCACTCTGAGAAGGGAGGCTATAAAGCGATGGTCCTTTGGCAGGTGGGCGACCTCAAGAAAAAGCCCGCAACGCAATACGTCTCTCCCGTCTTACTAGCAGTGCTCTACGCCGAACTTGGCCAACGAGAGGAAACCCTTTCTCTTCTCGAAGAAAGTTACCGGCTGCGTTATCCGCAGCTGCTCTGGATTCAGACCGACCCGGCATTTGATTTCCTCCACTCCGATGAGCGCTACCGTTCCATCATCCGGCGGGTCGGACTCCCTCCAGCCTATTGATGTGCCGGGACAACTTCCGGGTCGAGGCGCGGGCGGTGGGGCTGTTTTTTGATCAGATAATCAACACCTTCGACCCCGACGCCCTGATGGTAGGCATTTTCTGTGTCTTTTTTCCCAAGCACCATTCGGTCACAACAGGGTCACAACTCCTGTTGTCAGTTCGGAACGTCGTGGAAATCTGACTGCGCAGGTAATTCCGCACGGGTCCATCTGTCATTTGAGCCCCTGTTTCAGGTTTTGAAACAAGTTATGTCGGCATAGATTGCAAATCCCACCGATCAGGCATAAGCAGTTACTTTTGAATAGGTTGAGCTCCTCGTCAGAGAGTTGGTAACGATAAACGCCCAGGTGGGCATGGATTCTCGATTCACGCCCAATCGCAACGCAATCATCCGATCAAGGCGAACCCGGAACGTCGAAACTGGAGACCTTCAGGCCGGCGCGTGGATGGGGGCGCTTCTCACGTCGTCGGCCGATTCGCTGGCCGGGAGGCGCTTGATCGTCACCACAGTAATATCGTCGGATTGGCCGAAGCCGACCGCCGTTTCCACGATGGCCGCGGCCGACTGCGTGGAGATCATCCCGGCCCGCTCGAAGCCAAACAATTCCCCATCGGATTTCTGGGCTTCGACAACCCCGTCAGAATAGAACGTGAGGCGGCTCCCGGGGGGCAATCGCAGCGAGGTGGCATCGTATTGTCCGCCGCCGGCAACACCCAGAGGCAATGCACCTGGGAGGGAAACTTCCTGACCGTCGAGGTAGGGAGAAAGATGACCGGCGTTGGCAATCGTGACAAGCCCGTCATCGGAAATGCGCGCGGCCAGCGCTGTCGAGAACCCTTCTCCGATCCTGCCGAAGAGCCGGTCGTGGAGCCGGCGCAGGATGAGAACCGGGTCGAGCGTTTCCTCGACCGTGGCCCGAATGGAGCCGACCAGCAGGGAGACCAGCATGGCGGCGGGAAGCCCCTTGCCGGCCACGTCCCCGATCACGAGAAGCAGACCGCATCGGCCTGCCGGAAAGATCTGGAAGAAATCGCCGCCAACCTGGCGGGCAGGCTGGTAGACCGATTCCACGGTATAGCCGGGAAAGGATTGCCCCTGTTCAGGGAGGATGAGTTGCTGGATCTGGCGCGCGGCGGCCATTTCGCTTTCCAGTAACGCCATCTCCGTGTGCATGCGAGCGTAACGCCTGGCTTCGCTGATCGAGACATAGATGAATCCCGCGTAGCCTAGACTTACCGCAAAAATAACAGCGAGCCCATCAAAAATGAGCCGATTTTGCAAATGCGCCATTTCGCCGGCTCCCATGCGGGCCGGCCGCGGCGCGTCGGGCAGCCAATTGGTCATCAAGCCCATACCGACGAACTGCAGGGCGAACAGGGGCAGAAATGCCTTCCAGAACCGGCGCTGCAGAATGATGCCGGTCCATGCATACATCACAGC
Organism: uncultured Acidobacteriota bacterium; assembly: GCA_963730805.1. Lineage (GTDB taxonomy): Bacteria > Acidobacteriota > Terriglobia > Terriglobales > Acidobacteriaceae > Telmatobacter. Next base: position 142,945 of record CAVSTL010000013.1, read on the forward strand.
GAATAACCCGGTAAGCACCACCGCCACGGCATAGCGCACAGTGGGCTGGCCGCCCATGTCGAGGATGTCGTTGGCAAATCCAATCGTGGTGAAGGTGAAGAATACGGCAAGAAGAAAAACGACAGTCGATTTTCTGGGAACCGTTTGCCAGGGATTCATGCGATTCATGGTGTCGTCAGTATCCTCTTGGGAAGCTTCGAGAAGATGGGTACGGTTCCCCCACGAGCTATTCTAGCCCCGGCTTTTTTGGTGGTTCGGCAACGGAAGCAGCCGTGGATCGGGCTTCTCAAACATCGAGCGCGTAAACGCTCCTTTGCAGGGAGTCCTGGTATCGGCTGCAGCTGAGGGATGGATGGCCTGCTTTTCGTTGCAGATAATTACCCCCCCGTGGAGCACAATGGAAGGATCGAGAGGGGATCGCGGGGTATCATTGCGCACTTCCCCGATCCTGTTCGGATCGCGTTCCGTGCCTCATTGCAAAAAAAAAAATCTGGGCTGTAAAACTGTGAGAATCTACTTAACCTATTCAAAATCTTATAATTGCAACGATTTTGATTGCGAAAAATGTTACAATAATGGTGCAAAATAGGGCCTTTTGGGCTGTTTTTGACTGGTTTTCGGCGCCCGAATCGGCCGCGTGCGGAAAGCGGAAAATCAGGTTCGCAAGTGGCGTAGATCCGCGCAAACCCAGTCAAATGAGGAGGAAAGCGACACGGCTCTGATTTCCCTTCCCTCCTGCCGCGCTAACGAGACACAGCGGGAATCGCGAACTCGATTCCGGCTTCGCGATTGAGCCGCGCCGTCGCGCTCAGGTCGATCTGGTCCACCGGGATGTCCCGATGGCGTTGGTCGAGCACCGATAGCGTCGTCGGAGTCATGAGGTAGTTATGAATCTGCTCGTTGGGCCGGCCGTCCCTGAATACCAGCGTGACCGGAGCCTCGGGAGCTGAAGCTGCGGAAGTCGCAGGAAGATCTGCAGAGGGCGCGGGGCGCGAGTAAGGCCACGGCGGTTGCTGCGATTCTGGCGCATCCGTCTCGCCTGGGTCATAGGAACCGGGTGCGTACTCCGGATACGAAGGCTGTTCCGCCGCGTAATTCGACACCGGCTGCGAATCGTAGCCGTCGGAATCGTCCCAGTAACTCGGGAGATAGGGATATCCCCAGCTCCACGCCGGCCAGAAGGGGTAGCCGCCCCAGAGATAACCAGTGTTGAAGCGGAAGCGGTCGCGATCACGGTCTCCTCCGCGACGGTCCCGGTTATTACCTCGACGGTCTCCGCCGTACGGCGAACGATAGGGCATGCGACCGTTCATGGAGTGGGAATTCAACTGCCGGGACGAGCCGCCGAACGGACCCGCGCGTCGAACCCCCGCGCCGGGATACGGCATGCGCTGGGAAACAGGCTGAGAAGGTCCGGCAAAACGGCCGGAAGGCGAGGTTCTGGCCCCGCCAAAACCGCCGCGGTTGACCAGGTTCGATCCGCCATGAAACCCGGGAGCGCGGCCCGGGAATCCGCTATGCGAACTGGAAAATCCTCCATGCGAACCAGAAGAGCTTGAATGGGAGCCGGAGAACCCGCCGTGCGAGCTGCCGTGCTGCGGGAAAACCGGCAGTGCTGACAGAGCGACCACAACCGCGAATGCAGCCAGACGCTTCATGCCGCCATTCTACGCCAGTTTTCGAATCGCCGAACCCGGCTTTGAACCCAAACCAACAGGGCTCGGCTCAAATGGAAAAGAGAGGCACGTTGGTCGCTGCCATCCGCGCGAAAATCAGCCATTTACAATCAGAGAGTGCAAGCTGAACCGTCGTCGCCCATCATCGTTGCGGAAAATCTCACCAAGGTTTACATGGCCGGCCGCGTTCCGGTTCCGGCTGTGCGGGGGGTTTCACTGGCGGTTGACCGAGGGGAGTTTTTGTCGATCGTGGGACCGTCGGGATCCGGCAAGTCGACCCTCTTTTACCTGCTGGGAGGTTTGACCAGGGCCACCGAAGGGCGCGTCATAATCGACGGCGTCGATTTCGCTTTACTGAACGACAGTGAGCGCACCCGCCTGCGCAAGCAACGCATCGCTTTTGTGTTCCAGAAATTCAATCTGCTGCCTACCCTCTCCGCCATGGGCAACATCGAGATTGCGTATTCGGTGAGCGGGCGCAAGGAACCTTTGGACCGCGCGTACCTTGACCATTTGAGCGATCTGCTGTCGATCCGCGGGCGCCTCAAGCACAGGCCTTCGGAACTGAGCGGCGGCGAACAGCAGCGCGTCGCAATCGCCCGGGCCTTGATCACTCGACCCGCCATTGTGCTGGCCGACGAGCCCACCGGCAACCTGGATTCGCAGAACTCCGCAGCGGTGCTGGATATGCTGGTGCGATCGAATCGCGAACTGGGCCAAACGACGCTGATGATTACGCACAACCCCGAAGCCGCGGAGGTGGCGGGGCGCATCGTGCACATGCGCGACGGAAGGATCGTGAGTGAGAACCCTGGAAATGGCGCCGGATCAGGCCGAAATTCGGCTGGCATGCGCGGCAATGATGGGCAAACGCCTGCAGTTTGACCGGTTTCGGGCAGCCCGGTATACTCAAGCTTGCGACAAGCGGGAGTAGCTCAGTGGTAGAGCATCGCCTTGCCAAGGCGAGGGTCGCGAGTTCAAATCTCGTCTCCCGCTCCAACTGCCCTCCGGGTTCCCGGGTTGGCTACGGCAGTCTGGACGCGTTTCAACTATACTTTTGAAGGCTGCCCTGCCAAGGCGCGGTACCCAAGTGGTAAGGGAGAGGTCTGCAAAACCTTTATGCGCCGGTTCGATCCCGGCCCGCGCCTCCAAACTTCCTCAAGGAAAATTAGTCAGTTCACAGGATTAGGCCTGTTTTCCACCTGAAGTTAGAGGTGTGTCTCTTCGTGAACCTTCGTGTCTTTTCGTCCATTTTCGTCCGCAGGCACGCTGGCGTCGAAGGCGGATCGAGTCGAGCCGACGCCGCGCCACGGCGGACTCGATCAACGCCGACGATCTCGCAGGTGTGACCTGCCAGTCCAAGAGATGACGGATGCGTTTGGCGAGACCTTGCTCTACAGCGGGCGCGCGTTTCTCGCCCCGCTGGGGTATTAGTAAGGATAGAGTCTGTCTCTACTAGTGTTACGCCGTGGACGAATAGATGAAACCGCAATGCGCTCCGGTGCCTCTGACCGACCAGTCCGATCTGCTCAACATGCCGGGCGATTAAGCCTCATGCTTCGCGTCTGCATCTTCGCGGATTCGATTCCGTGAGTGCGGCAATTCGAGTTCGCAGCCGCGTCGAATGGCGATCAGTTCAGCAACGATCGAAATCCCAATCTCCTCCGGTGTGGCCGCCTGGATATCCAGACCAATGGGCGCGAAGACACGCTTGAAACTCTCCTGGGAGACCCCTTCGGCCTCGAGTTGCTGGTAGATGGCCAGCACCTTGCGAGAAGAACCAATCATCCCGATGTAATGGGCCGGCGTTTCCAGTGCCCAGCGCAGCACGCGCAGGTCGTGGCGATGGCCGCGGGTCACAATCACGATGTAACTGGAATCACCCGGCGAGAGACTGGCCATCAGCTCATCCATCTCGCCGGCATGGATCTCGTGCGCGTCGGGGAACCTTTCCCGATTGGCATACTGATCGCGATCGTCCGTGACTACGATTTCAAATCCCGCCAGCGTTGCCACTTTATAGACAGCGGAACCCACATGGCCCGCGCCGAAGATGTACAGCCGCGGCGCGGGGACGACTGGCTCAACAAACACCTGCAATGACCCGCCGCACACCACCCCGTTATCGTCGTCCGGCTGTTGATCGAGGTTGAAATTGAAGGTCCTGGGCTTGCCGTCGCGCATCACCTCCATCGCCCCCTTTCGAACATCTGATTCCACGCAGCCTCCGCCCACCGTGCCGGTAATCGAACCGTCCTCACGAACAAGCATCTTGGCTGCCATCACCGAAGGAATGGAACCGCGCACGTTGACAATAGTTGCCAGCGCACCGCGCTTTCCTTCGCGTTTCAGTTTGCCGATCTCTTCAAAAATGTCCATGGGGCCGCCTCTCATAGGAAAAAATACCGTGCGGTAGAATGGCGGTGGCTGACAGGCCTCCAATGTACCACGCGTTCCTCATGCTCTCCAGAAGACGGCGGACTCCTCACGAAGTTTTTTCACTGACCCGGGGATTGCTGCGATGGCGTTCTCGATTTCATCGGTGGTGTTCTGCTTGCCCAGGCTGAAGCGCAGGCTGGAGCGCGATTGTTCTCCGTTGAGTCCCATGGCCATCAGGACGCTCGACGGGTCAGCGGCGCCGGCCGAACATGCCGATCCCCGCGATGCGGCAATTCCTAACTCGTCGAGAGCCAGCACCAGCGCGTCCCCGCCCACATGTTCGAAGAGGATATTACTGGTATTCGGCACTCGCGGCGCACCCTTGCCGTTTACGCGCGCCTCTGCCACCAACCCGGTCACTGCGCTTTCCAGGCGATCGCGTAGCGCTGCCAGGCGCTCGACCGAGCCATCTGTCAATCCCGCCAGGGCGATCTGGCTGGCCCGGCCCAACCCTGCAATTCCGGCTACATTCTCGGTCCCGGGCCGCCGTCTCCTCTCTTGATGTCCGCCGTGCAACTGTGGCCGCAGCGGTGTTCCCCGGCGCACAAACAGGGCTCCGACACCCTGCGGCCCGTGAAACTTATGTGCGGAAATAGAGAGCAGGTCGCAGCCTATCTTATCGACAACGATCGGCACTTTCCCCGCGGCCTGCACCGCATCGGTATGGAACCAGACATCGGCTTCGGCAGCGATGCGGCCGATTTCTTCCATGGGCTGCAGCACGCCTGTCTCATTGTTCGCCATCATTACCGAGATCAATCGCGTGTTCTTCCTGAGCGCGGCTTTCACGCTGTCAGGCTCGACGAGTCCCTGGCGATTCACGCCCACTCGCGTTACTTCGCACCCCTGTTTCTCCAGCCAGGTGCAGGTGCTCAGAATTGCGCTGTGCTCGATCGCGGAGACGATGAGATGGTCGCCGGGATTCAACATGCCTTTGAGCGCCAGGTTGTCGCCCTCGGTTCCGCCGTTGGTGAAGATGATCTCCGCCGGCAGGCAGCCCAGGAGCGCAGCCACCTGCTGTCGGGCCTCCTTGACGTGAGCCAGTGCGCGACGGCCGCAACTGTGGATCGATGACGGATTGCCGAAAGATTCCGTAAAGCAGGGGAGCATGGCCTGCAATACATCGGGCAAAACGGGCGTGGTGCTGTTGTTGTCGAGATAAATCAACGACATGATGAGACCTCTCTGACGGCTTTGTCCCGCGCAGCGTCGCGACCTTGCGAGGTGGGCTCCACCGACGGTGTGGGGACATAGTTCATTAGGTGAACGCGTGCGCGGTCGGGCCCATTCTCAATTATGTTTATGCATCCGTAATCCTGCCCGATGCCATGCAGATTCCTGACGGGAATTCCCAGCACCGAGCACAGGATCAGGCGATTGACGCCGGCGTGTCCGACCAGCAAAACATTTCCCTGCGAGCGTGCGACGATCTCGGCGAGTACGCTACTGACTCGCGCACGGCAATCGGCAAAGCTCTCTCCGCCCGGAGGCCGCCAGTTCTCAATGTCGAGTCCGCGGGCTGCGTAGTCGTCGGGAAATCGTTCCCTGATCTCCTGGAAACTGAAACCCTCCCACTCACCCAGGTTGATCTCGCGCAGGTCGGGAAAGGATTCAAGCGAATTGGCCCGGCGGCCGCAAATAATTTTAGCCGTTCGCTGGCTGCGCGAGAGGTCGCTCGAGATCAGGCGGCTGAAGCGCACCGGTTCGAGCCACTGGCGCAGCGCCCACGCCTGCTCCACGCCTTCTTCGCTGAGGGGCGCTTCAATCTGGCCGATGAAGGCCTTTCCCGCGACCGAGATGATGGCGCCGTGGCGAACAAGATAAATGACCGTGGGGCTCATAGGACCGATTGCATCCCGATCTTTCGTTTTGCTCCCGTCACTGGGAATGGATCGTCGCGCAAGAGCACGCTGAGGCGCAAGTCACCGGTTGCGACATTGTTGCCAATGGCCGGCAACTGGATGAGAGCGCGTTCAACCTCCGCCGCAATTCGATCGTGCGGCCCGGTCGCACAGACGCAAACGTGAAGCTCGTTCGGCCTTCCGGTCACCAGAGCCGCCTTAAAATCGGCCACTCTCGGAATCGCAAAGAGAACCTCGTCGAGTTCGGCGATGGTGATGCTTCCTTCCGGTCCCAAGGCAACCTGAGAGTCGACCCGGTTGCACACGCGTTCCAGCCTGCGCAAAGGCGATCCGCATGCGCACTTGCCGGGGATGATACGCGCCATGTCGCCGGTTCGGTAGCGAATCAGCGGCATACCCACGCGTCCCAGCGTGCTGAACACCACTTCACCCATTTGCCCATCGCCGAGCGGCTCGCCGGTTGTGGGAGCGACAATTTCAAAAAACAGATCGGCCTCGCGCAGATGGTAGCCAGCATGCGCATGGCAATCCACGCCGCCTCCCATGCCCATCTCGGTAGAACCATAGTGCTCGAAGATTTCGCAACAGGTAGCCTGCCGAATCCTGCGCACCAGGCTCTCCGATGCATGATCACTGCACAGCACGATAGTCTTCAGGCGGCGAAACACGCGTTGGGCAACCGCGCCGCTTTCGAGGGCAATGGCGAGTGCCTGCACCGGCAGCCCAATCAGCAGCGTGGCTTTCTCACTGTCCATGCAATCGAGTGCGGCGGTTGGACTGAGAATCAAGCCATAGGGAATCGGCACAACGCCGGCGCGCGCAATTCCGCTCGCCAATTGAAAACCTACGCTACCTTCACGTTCACCCGGCAGCGCAATCAGCATGCGGTCGCCTTCCGTGGCCATGGCCACAACACCATGCGCGAAAAAGTCGAGCGCCAACTCCTGATCTTCGGCGGTAAAAAAGATCCGTTTTCGCAAGCCAGTCGTCCCACTCGATTCGAGCGTCACTATCCGGCTGATTTCGTCCTGCGGAACGCACAGGAACTGGTGGCCGCGCTCAACAATATCCGCGGGGCTAGTGAGCGGCGCATGGGCGAATTCGTCAAGCGACTGCGGCCATTCCGCAGGAAACGCGGCCAGGCGCGCGGAATAATACGAACTCTTGCCCCGCGCCCACCTTACAGTTTGCTGAATCGCGCGGAGCTGGTATTCCGCGATTGCCGCGGGAGTCAGCAATCGAGGAGCGACGCCGATCCGATGCGCGGCCCATGTGTCGAGCGGATTCCGTTCGACAGCCGCAGACGTCGCCGTCATTGGCGTTCTCCTGTGGTGGTGAGAGCGCCGGTATGGCAGCGATATAGCGTCTGACCGAAAGCTCCGGTCAGATTGTAGGCGCAAAGCGGCACCAGCTTCTGCTGTGGGCTCAGCACATGCAGAAAGCAATCGCGCAATCTCTCCAAATCAACATTCCACGCGTCCTGGAATGCCATCCCTGAAATGCAGAACGACATCTTTTTGTTGGCCAGGAATTGATCGAAGCTCGAGATATCGATGCCGTCCAACTCACGCCGTTCAATATTTTCGGGCGAGGATGGATAGGACCAGTGATTGGCCACGAACTGCTGCGCCCGCCGCACGACTTCACCCGGAAGCGGTTTGGGCGAGCCCAATTGCACCAGGCCGGTTTGCTCCACCGGAGGCCCGCAACAGGACGATGATTTCGGGCGCGGCGCCGGAGTCACTCTCTTGTCCGCATCCAGCCAGAACTTGCCATGAAAGGAACAGTACGGATTCTCTCCGGAGGCGGGATAGAAGTGCTCGGCCTTGAACATCCCTTCGGTTTGCTGCTCAATGCAGCGAATCACTTCTGGAAACGTGATGCGATCGTCATCGGTTCGACCTGCGGGATAACGTCCGAAATAGCTGATCGGCTGAAAGTGCACCGCGCGCACTGCCGGAGCAAGACGAATGGCGGTGCGCAGAATATCGCCGATCTGCTGGCTGTTGATTCCGGGCGCCAGGGTCGGCACGAGCACGACTCCCAACTGGGCCCGGCCGCAGTTTGCAATGGCTTCGAGCTTGATATCGAGGAGCGGCTTTCCGCGAATCGCCTGGTAGACGTCGTCGCTGACTCCGTCAAACTGCAGGAAGACGCAGGTCAGTCCGGCAGCCTTCAACTCGTGGGCGTAGTCGCTGTCGAGCGCCAGCCGCACGCCGTTGGTATTGAGCTGGAGGTAACTAAATCCGAGAGCGCGTACCCGGCGAATGATCTCCGGCAGGTCGCGGCGCACGGTAGGCTCGCCGCCGGAAAGATGTAAATTGAATGGCCCGCCGAGTTCGATCAACTTGCGACACCAGCCGACGATCTCGTCGGCGCTCGGATCAGGCTTGGCGGCGCCGCCGGCCGACGCAAAACAAACCGGGCATGCCAGGTTGCATCGCTCCGTAACATCGAGGACCACGCAGCAGGTGTGCTGGCGATGCTCCTCGCACAGGCCGCAGTCAAAGGGGCACCCTCGCTCGACCGGGGAGCCGCACACCGGTGGCCGTGCGGGCGTACGACACTCTCCGCCCCACGCATCGTACGAATCTGCGCCGCGCCAGATAATTGTTTTGAATTCACCATGCTCGGGGCAGGTCTTGCGCAGATACACGGCATCGTCCTCGGCGACCCTCTGCGCGTCAATTCGTTCAAGACAAATCGGGCACAGGCTCTCCGTGGTGCTGAATACTCGGGCTGTGCCGACATTGCCGAGAGCGGTCATGACCGGCTCTCCGTAGCAGGCAATTCCGCGCCGTCGTGGAGGATGGTTGCAAGCGACATTCCGAGTCGAGTTTCGATGGCTCTTGCGATCTGTTCGGCAACCGCCTTGCGTCTGCGGGCGGCGGCCAGCGCATCGGCCTTTCCGCGAAATCGATCGAGAGCCAACCGGAATCGCTCGTCAAGACTGACGAGCCTGTCGCCCGAGGTCAGCTTGTCCGCCAGGTAGACGATGGCTCGTTCGTCGATCGTTCCACAAAATTCCATTTCTGTATGCGACGCGACCACGTCGGCCACGTCCGGCATCCGGATGCCGCGTAATATCTCCGCGCCAGCCTCCGCATGTTTGGGCTGGCCCTTGGCCAGATCGTGCAGCGAGGCGCCTGCGCGCGCTAACTCGACGTGAATCGCAAGCCCGCTCTTGAACAGCGCATCGGCCATTCGGCCGGCCGCCTCCGCGACCTTGCGCGAATGCCGAACCACCGACTCAGGCAGTTGCTGCCGGGCCAGCAGGGCTTCACACTCGCCGGCAGTGGGGATCTCGCGCCGCGCCGCAAGGGCGAGCAGCGTCTCGAAGTCGGCGGGCGTATCCATATCGAGGTGAATCGCCTCATCCGCAACCGCAACATCGACAGCGTTCTGCTCATGTTGGCGCAGAAGATCGCAAAGCGGCCCGGGCATTCCTTTCGCCGCTTGCTTCAGAATCCGGCGCGCAATCAGCGGCGGATGCCCGCGCTGCCGGTCGAATACCGGATAGATGATTCCATCCGGACGATCGGCAAACGCCGCGGCCAGTTGGCGAATTGTGGAATCGCGCACCAGGGGAACGTCGGCCGGCAGCACGAATGCGCCGCGTGCCCATTCTGGCAAGGCTCTGGCGCCGGCCACCAGCGAGGAATACATGCCCTCGCGAAAGCTTGCGTTGTAGACCGAGCGCACTCCGCTGCGAGCCACGAGAGGCTGCAGTTCCTGGGCGCGGTGCCCCAGCACCACGATCACCTCGTCGATGCCCGCATGGCGAAACGACGCGACGCTCCGCTCCAGCGCGGTCGTGCCCGCGAGAAGCAGCGTTGGCTTGAGGCTGCCCATGCGCGAAGAAGCCCCGGCGGCCAGCACTATGGCTGCCAGCCGCTGGTGCCCGGAGTCACGCGAGGTTGGTGCCGTTGAAGTCATAATTGTAGTCCGCCAGGATTGCCTTCAGTCGCGCCAGGCACTCGATAACAATGCGCGGGCAGTGGGTCATTTTGTTACGCATGTCGTCATGCACAATCTCGGAGCAATCGACGCTTCCATGGCGGTGTTTGATTTCAGATTCGAACCACTCCACAAAATCGGCGAGCATCGCTGCCAATCGTTCGTCCGCACTGGCGTCCGGCTCTCCCCAGCCTGCGAATAGGCCGAGAACCGAACAGCCGCCGGTGAGCGCGCCGCAGGTCTTCCCGGATCCCATACCGCCCAGCAGTCCCGCCATGGCGCGTACGAGGTCAGGATTCTCTTTTCCCTGTGCTTCGAGGGCCATCGCCATCAGAATCTGACTGCACTGGTACCCTTTCATTGCAAAATCCATCACGCGAAACGAGTCATCGTTCATCGCTTCCACCTCCAGTTTGGGCTTGCCGTTTACGCCTGGTTGCAATCAGCAGGAAGTAGCCAGCGCGCGCAGCCCGCATCTCTGCCTGAATCCTCTGCGAAGACTCACCGCCTCCGCACCCCCATAGTTCGTCGAGAGTTCCGTACTCGAAGAGGAAGCGCGCCGCGCACTCGCGCAACGCCGGCGAGTGGTCCTCCCACACCTTCGTCGTGAATCCTGCGTTCAACAAGCTTGCTTCCAGTTCATCCCGCACCAGCATGCGTGCGGCGCACGATCCGCGCAGAGAACCAGCCTGGGCGATGGCGCCGGGATTGCGCGCGTACAGATCCGAGATCATCAGTTGGCCGCCATCGACCAGCACGCGGGCGCATTCGGCCAGGGCGCGTTCGCGATCCTGAAATAACGACAGGCTGCACTCTGCCAGAACTGCATGTACCGAGCTATCCGCCAGGGGAAGCTCTTCCGCCTTTGCCACGATTCGCTTGCTTGTGTCGGGAATGCAGGTTTCCGAACCCCCGCAGTCAACCCCGATGGCATCCATACCGCGCGCACGCAGATAGCGCACCGTGTCGCCCGCGCCGCATCCAAGGTCGAGAACCGTCGCTCCCGCGCCAAGATTCGCCAGCGCGATGGCCCGCGCAGTGAGTTCCAGCCCCCCGGGCCGGAAGAGGCGCGCATCCCCCTCGGCAAGCCGGCCGGTCTCATAGGCCGATCGATCGCGGGTTGCGCATGCGGCTGTCATTTGTCCTCCAGTGCCTGCTCTACCTGCAGCATCCGTCCGGTTGCCAGCTCTTTTGGCACAAGAACCTTGCCGCACTCCGGGCACTTCCACAACTCGATCGGGAACTCGCTGCCCATGTAGGAAGCGGTCACCTTGCCGGGCACGAGCGGCTTTTTGCACTTGCCGCACACGTAGGCAGGTCCCGGCGATGTCCCGGAGGCGGAGCTCATCTCAGCGCACCTCCATGCGATGCGAGTAGGCATCGTGCACCAGGTAAGCGCCGTCCTGCTCCGAGTACTCCACCCAGTAGGTCACACAGGCCGCGCGCAGCGAGGCCAGGCGCCGCGCCGTGTGCTGGTCCTCGATAAAGTCGCCGCTCTGTTCGGCCGCGTCGATGGTGCGCTGCACGTCCTGTTCGAGGATCATGCGCTTCTCAAGCAGCGGCTTCAGTTCTTCCGGGATCAGCACTTCGCGCGATGGTTCCATCGGCTTCTCCGTTTTTCCCCAAAGCTTGTGCAGGAGCGTGTCTTTGAGCCGGGCGCGATTCTGCTGGCGCAGCGAGAAACCAGGGTCGGGTCGCGCCGCGGGATCGTCGCTGTCCTGTCCGAAGACAAGGTCGAGAATGTGCGTAGCCCGCTTGCCCTGGTGCGCGAACCGGTCGCGGCACATGGCGCAATAGGTCACGTAGTCGGCCTCGCTTTGCGCGGCGCGCCGCTGCACAGTCTTCTTCGCAACAGCAGGATTGGCGAACATCATCAACCCGCCGTAGCCGCAGCATGTTGTCAGGCCGGGGGCATTCAGCTCCTGCGGCTCAACACCGAGTCTGTGCAGCAGTTCTCGAGCGCTGCCCTCTACCTCGCTCAAGCCGCGTGTCGAGCACGGGTCGTGAATCGCCAGCTGCGTTCCGGCAATTCCCGGCGGTGGGGCTGGGAGGCGCGTCAAATCGATGTGCGGCCAGAGAGGCTCGACCTGGACGTGGGGCAGATTCTCGCGCAGCGATTTGAAGCAGGAGGAGCACGCGGTGATCAGCCGCGGCTGTCCCAGCGAGTCCCATGCGGCTTCAAGCGCGCTCGCGGCCTCCTGGAATTTCGCCTCGTTGCCGGCCCAGCGCGCCGGAGCTCCGCAGCAGCCGAGAATCAATCCCACGCCGCCGGGCAGCGTCTCTTGCAAGTGCTCGTAACAGGAGGCCACGTGGCCGGGTGCAGAAGCAGAGAGTTGGCACCCGGGCAAAAAAGCTGCCCGGCTGGTTGCGAATCCCGGCTGGTGGCGCGCCATTGCGAATGCATCGCTCTGGCTGAAGGCCATGTCACGCAAGGCGAAATCGTGCGTCGAAGGCGGCATCTTGCCGGTCAGCACCATGCCCTGCCGTGCATCCAGACACACATCGGCCATGCTCAGGTTTTCCGGGCAAACCGCCGCGCAGAGTCCGCAGAGCGCGCACGAATTGATCATGCGATTGGCCTTGCGCATGCCCATCACGATGCTCTCGTTGTTGTAGATCTGGCGCACGTAGCTCTTTGGATAGGAGCCATACTCCTCGAGGTAGGGACACACCTTGATGCATTCGAGGCAGTGACAGGGGATGCAGCGACCGGCCTCTTGCCGGGCTTCTTCCTTGGTGTATCCCCGCGCGTTGCCGCCCAGCGGAACGGCCGGTGCGGGTGCGATGCCGCTGGTATTCACGAAGAGCCGCGAAACATAGGGTCCCTGGTTGTCGCGGTTGGCCGCCAGCGATGCGCCCTGCAGAAAACGGTCGATGGACACCGCGGCATAATTCCCGTCGGCCACTGAATTGACGGGCGAATAAGCGGCAGGGGTATATCGCTGCGCGCCGCCGGCAAACACCTTTGGATGGCTCGTGGCCAAAGTGAGCGGATCGATGCGTAGCCTGCCCTGCGGCGTGCGCTCTAAACCCAGTGAACTCTCGTCGAACATCTCGGGACCAGTCGCCAGATACACCGCCTCATAATCCGCGACGATTGCATCCAGGCCGAAGGGCCCTGCATGGCGGCTGATCAGCGCCTCACAATGAACCGTCACTCCGAGCTTGGCGAGCACGGCCAGATCCGCATCGATGACTTCTGCGGGCAGTGCCTCGGCGTCGAGCGAGCGCATGTTCGCCAACAGCTTTGGTCCGGCTTCGAAGACGTTTGCGGTATAGCCGCGGATCGCCAGGCGAATCGCCGCGGATACGCCGCTCAAGCCGCCGCCGACCACAGCCACTCTTTTATGGTTGGCCGGGTGAGGCCGTATCGCCGGGGCCGGCGCGCCGAACTCAGCGCATGCGCGCTCCAGCAGACCCACGGCAACTGCGTCGCCCGCATCCCGGCGCCGGCAAGCGGATTGGCACGGATGGTCGCAGACGTGCGCCAGGATCCGCGGTAGGGGCGCCGCGTTGGCCAGCAGCGCGAGGCCCTTCTTGAAGTCTCCGGCAGCGACCGTAACCGCCAAAGCCCGGGCATCGACATGAAGGGGACAGGCTGCCGCGCAGGCGGGGGCCTGCTCTTCAATGCATTGCCCCTCCCATTGCCTGACCTGTTCCCGATCCATGTTGCAATCCCCGGCCCGAGTTGCGTCGAGCGTTGCGCGTTACAATCGCTTCCGCTGGCGTCGCCCGCGTAAAAAAGGGGCGAATGTTGTTCCCTGAAAAGAGTCGGGGTCGAAATTGCGATTTCGACCCCGACTCTCATTGCCCCGGCACACTATGCGTGCGCCAGTTCCTCTTGTCCCTTAGCATCCAGAGCGGCTTTGATGATCTTCGGCAAAGCGGGCACTCGCGTAATGCGGACGCCGCAGGCGTTGTAGACAGCGTTGAGAATAGCCGGATGCGGAGCGGTCAACGGAGCCTCGCCCACACCAGCCGCGCCGAATGGGCCCAGATCGCGCGGCGTTTCCTGAAAGAGAATCTCGATGTCATCGGGAATGTCGCTGATATACGGCAATCCGCAGGCCTTCAGGCTGGTGTGCACCTTCAGGTCTTCGAAGTCCTCGGTCAGCGCGAGACCGATTCCCTGCGCCAGTCCGCCGTAGATCTGCCCTTCGACCGTGGCGCGGTTGATGATCGTGCCCACATCGACGGCGGTGGTGAACTTCACCACCTTCACCTTTCCCGTGGCCAGGTTCACTTCCACTTCCGGCATGAACACTTCATACATATAGACCGGGAATGGCTTGCCCTGGCCGGTTTCCGCATCGCAGGCCGTGCAGTCCGATGCCACCCAGGTGCCGTCGTAGTGCAGCGGGATCTTCTCCGCCACCATCTCGTCGTAGGTGCGATAGCTGCCGTCGGGCCTGCGCATCGCGTTGAGCAACATTTCGCAGCCCACCTTGGTGGAGTTGCCGGTGAAGACGTTGGACCGGCTTCCGCCCGAGGGACCGCTGTTAGGCAGCAGCGAATCGTTCATCTTCAGCTTAATCTGCTCCGGCTTCAGACCGAGCGGCCGCAGAGTCTCATGCCCGATGGTGAGCGCCGCCAGGTCGGCGCCCTGACCGTGATCCTGCCAGCAGTTGAGCAGGGTGACGCCGGTGGGCGTAAGCTCTACGGCGGTTGCCGAACTGTCCGGCCCGTCAAGGCCGCAGCCGTAAACGCCCACGGCCAGCCCCACGCCCCGCGGCTTGTCAGGAGTCGAAAGCTGCTTGCACCGCTTCTTGGCTTCTTCGTATTTCGGTCGAAGCATGTCGAACAGCCCCTCGAGGCAGTAGACATCGGGGGTCTGTCCGGAAGGCGTGGTCGCGGGCGGACGATACAGGTTGCGATAGCGGAAGTCGAACGGATCGACGCCCATCTTTTCCGCCAGCATGTCCACCAGCATCTCCGACGCGAGGAACGCCTGCGGGGAACCATACGCACGGAAGGCCGAGCCCCACGCGTGATTGGTGCAAACCGTCCGTCCCTTGCCGCGGATGTTGGCGATGTCGTAGCCTGCGCCGACAAACTGCGCCTGCCGCACCGTGAGCAGATCGCCGAACTCCGAGTACGGGCCATGATCGATCCACCAGTCTGTCTCCATGGCGATCAGCTTCCCGTCCTTGTCCGCGCCCAGCTTGCACTTCACATTTCCTGGAGAACGCTTGCCGGTATAGGTGATGTTCTGGTACTGGCTGTAGACCAGCGAAACAGGCCGCTCCGTGGCCAGGCAGGCCACGCCCAGAAGCGCTTCCATGGTCGGCGAGAATTTGTAGCCAAAGGTGCCGCCGGCGCCGTTCTGGATAATGCGCAGCTTGTCCGGCTCCACGCCAATGCCGGGCCCGATCATGGCGGCGTGCAGTTGCAGCCCGATGCTTTTCGACTGGATGGTCAGCCGGCCGTTGTCTTCGAGATAGGCGCACCCGCAGTCGGGCTCGAGGTGCAAGTGCGGCTGCCGGCTGCAGTAGGTCTCGATCTCTTCCGTGAATGCCGCCTGCTCCATCAGCGGCGCCGTCTCTTCGCCCTTCACCACGCCCTGCTCGTAGTAAATGTTGGGCACCCCGGGATGGATTTCGATCGCGTCGGGAGCCATCGCGGCCCAGCCGCTCATATACGCCGGGAAGCACTTCGAAGTCCACCTTGACTTTGGCGGCCGCCGCTCGCGCGTGCTCCTCGGTATCGGCGGCCACGATCGCGATGGCGTCACCAAACTGGAAGACCTTCTCCTTGCACAGGATGGGGCGGTCCCAGCCATCGCCCTTATTGGTCGGGAAAGTGATCAGGCCGGTGATCGCGTTCTTGCCCTTCACATCCTTCCAGGTCACGACCTTCGCGACGCCCGGCATGTTCTCCGCTTCCGAAGTATCGATGCCCTTGATATTGGCGTGCGAGACCTCGGCCTGCACCAGGGCGAGGCGCAGCGTGTCGGGAGGCATGTGCATCGCCACGTCGGCGCCGAAGTCCCATGTCCCGGTGACCTTGGCCAATGCCGAGGGGCGGCGGTACTTGGAGCCGAGGATGCTTCCGTTCTCGGCCGGCTCGAAGAGCAGGTCTTCTTTCTTCTTTTCTCCGCGGACCACGGATGCCGCGTCCATCACGGCGTCGACCAATTGCTTGTATCCGGTGCACCGGCACGCATTGCGGTTGACGTCGAACCACTTCCTGACCTCTTCCCTCGTCGGGCTGGAGTTCTTGTCGAGCAGGACCTTGGCCGACATGATGAAACCGGGAGTACAAATACCGCATTGCGCGCCGCCGTGCCCCATCCATGCCACCTGCAGCGGGTGCAGATTGGCGGGGGTTCCAATACCTTCGATGGTGGTGATCTTCGCGCCCTCTGCCACTTTGCCCACGGGAACCAGGCAAGCGCGCTTCGACTTGCCATCGATGATGACGGTGCACGTTCCGCATTGTCCCTCGCTGCAGCAGACCTTGCATCCGGTCAACAGCAGTTGTTCGCGAAGCACATCGGCCAATGTTTTCTGCGGATCGACGACCAGCGAGCGATCAACGCCGTTTACGTTCAGGAGCATTCGTTTCATGATTCAACCCTTGTCCTTTCGTCCCGGTTGCCCTGCGGCCGCGCGCCGCGTGGACGTTGTTCTGAATTTGCAATTCGTATGCCACGAAAAGCCGGCGGCATTGCACTTGCGCCTTGCCCGCATGCCAACTCCGACATCCCTCGACGAGGGGTTAGCGGATGTCCCGCAAGTCGCTTTGTTTGCCTTGCATCCGTCGAATCGGCCTGACTTCAAGGCGGGCTGCGCACAATAGGCCTGGTGATCCAACCGGCCGGATTTGCGCGTGTTCCAATCCTGCGCAACGCCCGGTGTGCTCAAGAATGGAACAGGCGGAAGTGCTCCATACTGGACCACGCCTGCCTTGGTCCTCCAGATTTGAGACCTGCCCATCAACGTATTTCCGTCTCCAGCCCAAACTCCTGCATCTTGCGGTAGAGAGTGTTGCGAGCGATTCCCAGCCGCGCCGCCGCCTGCTTGATGTTGCCGCGGCAGCCGCTGAGTGCTGCGGCGATGGCGCGCTTCTCGACATCCCGCAGCCTGCCGGGCCCTCCGGTTTCGACGGCGTGCGGCGGAGCCGCTCCACACCCGCCGGGCCGCAAGCCGTTCGCCGGCAGCTCGATGTGCTCCGAGGTCAGCGTGGATGCCCCCCGCGCGCGGATCAACGCCCGTTCGAGGACGTTTTCCATCTCCCGCACGTTGCCCGGCCAGGAATGACTGGAGAGCTTCGCGAGCGCGTCATCGCCAATGGCAGGCGAGGGCCGCTCGAGCCGCTGGGTGATCTTGGCAATCAAGTTGAGTGCCAGCGTGGGAATGTCTTCTTTCCTCTCTCGCAGTGGAGGCACCTTGAGTTCCAACACCGCTAGCCGGTAATAAAGGTCCTCTCGAAAGCGGCCAGCTTCCACGTCCTTGGTCAGGTCGCAATGGGTGGCGGCGATGACGCGGATGTCCACGTTGACTTCCGTCGATGAGCCGATGCGCGAAACGGTGCGCTCCTGCAGAACGCGCAGCAGCTTGGCCTGCATGTTCAGCGACATCTCCCCAATCTCGTCGAGAAAAATGGTGCCGCCGTTGGCCATCTCGAATTTGCCGCTTTGGCCGCCCTTTTTTGCGCCGGTAAACGATCCGTCGCTGTAACCGAATAGTTCGCTTTCAATCAGGCTTTCCGGCATGGCGGCACAGTTAAGTGCGAGGAACGGACCCCGGCTCCGCGAACTGGCATAGTGGATGGCGTTGGCAAACAACTCCTTGCCCGTCCCACTGTCCCCGAAGATCAACACGGTCGAATTACAGGTGGCCGCAAGCGACGCCCACTCCTTGGCGGTCTGTATGGCAAGGCTGTCTCCGACGATATCCTCGAACCGGTAGCGACGGGAAAAGAACACCGGCGTTTTCCGCGCGGTCTGGGTGACTTGCAGTTCATGCAGAAACGCAACCGCTCCCACGATAGAGCCGTCTTCGTCGCGCAGTAACGATGCCGAACTCTGCGCGCGCCGTCCCGACCGATCCAGAATGATTTCCTGGTTCCGGTATTCTTTTCCTGTCTTGATCACCTCGAGGATCGGCGCTTCCCCGCGATACACCTGGTCCAGCCGGTTGCCCACCGCGAGCGAGGCATTGATCCCCAGGATCTCCCCGCCCCGGGTATTGATTTCCGCTACGATGCCGTTGTTGTCCACGGCGACCAGGCCGTCGGTGAATCCCTGCACCAGCGCATGCGACCAGCGCGAGACTGCGGTAAGCCGGTTCATGGTCTGCTCCAGGCGGAGTTGATTTTCGATGGCCCGCACCGCACCGATCACGATTCCCAGCGTGTGCGGATTCGCGTGACGGAAATCCCCGCTGATATCGATCACTCCCACCAGGTTGCCATCGGGATCCACGATCGGAGCCGCCGAACAGGTAAGGAACTGGTTCTCGGCGCAAAAGTGTTCCCAAGCATGAACCCGCACCGGCGCCTTTTCTACAATCGCCGTTCCGATGGCATTGGTCCCCTTGCGGCTCTCGCTCCAGTCGGCCCCGGCGCAAAGATGCACCTCCCGGGCCCGCTCCACGATTCGTGCATCTCCCGCGATCTCCAGCAGATATCCGTTCTCGTCGGTCAGGATCACTTGAAAATCGGTGCCGCTCACAAATCGCGCTAGATCGCCCAGGAACGGCCGGGCCACGCGGATTAGTTGCTCCTTTTCATAGCGGCGCTGCTCCAGCCCCCGTTCTTCTGCCAGGTAATCCCCTGCGGCGCCCATAGGGTTGACGTTGAGAGTGCGGCACCGCTGCCAGGAATTGGCCACGGAGCCACGCACCAATCGTTGGTCAAGGATTTCTTTTTCGAGGTATTGTTCCCAGGCTTTTCGTCCCTCTGAAAGAAGTTGCGGAGACATCCGGGGCCCTGCTTTCTCAGACCGTGTTACGTTTTGGGACAGCCATCGCCATTCTGTAACACTGCTGACTCGTTACTGGACATGTTTATAGAAAACAGATGACGTTGGACTGTGAGCTAGATCACTTAAGATTGCCCGCTCTTGCCGTTTCATTGCCCAATGCAGTGTGACCTTAATTACTGTCCGCCTGCCGGGGGTTTGGCCAGTCGCTTGCAAAGACCAGTCAGCATGAAACCAGCAGCCGGATCAGCGCCGCGTCAATTTCTCTGGTCAACCGCCAGATGGCTCCGTTCCGGATTGTCCGTAGTTTCTCCATTCCACAGCGGGCTGCAGGAGTCTTGAGATATGCGCAGGTTCAGTGTCATCACCGATCGATGTCACCAAGATCTGCGTTGCGTTTCTGCATGCCTGCGCAATGCCATCCATCCGACGGCGAATGAGCCTGGCTTTCATCACGCCAGACAGTTATTCATAAATCCCGGGAGATGTATTGGTTGTGCGTCGTGCGTGTCTGCCTGTGAAAACGGGGCGATCTACGAAATCGGGGAGTTGCCATCGAGCCTGAACGGCTTTGCAGAACTGAATGCTGCGTACTACGCACAGTGACACGACTGCAAGTTCGTTCGACTTACTTGAATCGCGAGACAAGAGCTGAGGGGAGTCGACTGAGGTGCAAAGAACACGCGACATGCTTAACCAACGCGATGTGATCCGCATCACATCGCATCGTGTTTTGAAATGCCTACTGTTCCTTTCATCGCCTGGTTGCACCAAGGAAGCTCCATCGCGCTGCAATAGGACCTCGAATTCTATTTGTGAATGACCAACCCATGATCCGGCTCCGAGCCGGAGGGCAGCATTTCTGCGTAACTGCAGACTCGAAAAGATGACTTTGTCGGTACCAGGAATTTTCCGTAGCAAGATCGCAGACACCAAAATTCGCATAGAAAAGGGGCCAATATGGCACTCGCAGAACAGGTTTATGGCTTTTATCTTCCGACCGTTTCCCTGATGGGAATCGGGTGTGCAAAAGAAACCGGCGCGCAGGCAAAGGCGCTCGGCGCAACCCATGTGCTGATTGTTACCGACGCGGGCTTGAACCTGCTCGGCGTTGCCGGCCAGGTCCAAAAGATGATTGAAGATGCCGGCTTGAAGGCCACCATCTTCGACGGCGCGGAACCAAACCCCACCGACAAAAATGTTCACGACGGCGTCAAGGCCTACATCGAGAACGACTGTGATGGAATTGTCACATTGGGCGGCGGCAGTTCGCATGACTGCGGCAAAGGCATCGGCCTGGTAATCGCCGGGGGCGGCAACATCCGCGACTACGAGGGGGTCAACAAGTCCACCAAGCCCATGCCTCCGTTTCTGGCCATCAACACCACCGCGGGCACAGCCAGCGAAGTCACGCGCTTCTGCATCATCACAAACACAGATACTCATGTGAAAATGGCTATCGTGGACTGGCGCGTGACGCCGAACGTTGCCATTAACGATCCGGTGCTGATGGCAGGCATGCCACCGTCGCTGACAGCCGCCACCGGCATGGATGCCTTGACGCACGCCATCGAAGCCTATGTCTCGACCCTCGCAACTCCGATCACAGATGCCTGCGCCATCAAGGCAATCGAGCTGATTCGCGATTTCCTGCCCGCGGCGGTAGCTCACGGGCAAAACATGGAAGCCCGCGACCGCATGGCCTATGCCGAGTACCTGGCCGGCATGGCGTTCAACAACGCCAGCCTCGGCTACGTACACGCGATGGCCCACCAACTGGGCGGTTTCTACAATCTGCCCCACGGCGTATGCAATGCCATCCTGTTGCCGGCGGTCTGCGAATTCAACCTGATCGCTTGCCCGAAGCGATTCCGGGATATCGCGATCGCTCTCGGCCAGGACGTCAGCAGCCTCTCAGACCTGGAAGCGGGCGAGAAGGGCATTCGCGCGATCAAGCGCCTCTCGGCCGCGGTCGGTATTCCCGCCGGACTTGTTGATCTGGGGGTCAAAGACGAAGATCTGGAGACCATGGCTGGCAATGCAAAGAAGGATGCCTGCCAGCTCACCAATCCGCGCACAGCCACACTGGCCCAGGTGATCGCAATGTATCGCGCCGCCATGGGTCCAGTCGTAGTCAGGGTGGCCGAAGAGTTGCTGCCTAGCGGCGCCTTCTCTCGATAGGTCACATGGGAGAGCGGTCTTCCGCTCTCCCATGCCTCACCGGAGAACAAGAGTCGCCCGGCGATTCAGCGATCGAGTCAGCAGCCATTCAAGCTCCGGAGAAGGTCCAGGCACTCCTGCGAAACGTGCCTTCGCCCTTTTGGGCGAGGCGTGTTTCCGCCTGCGGGTTCGAAACCGGATGCCCTCCGGATCGGGCGCCCCAGCACTCTATTTCCAGTTTGGTCCGTCTCGTGAGGACTTCTTCAAGGGGAAGAGATCATGCGATTCGAGGATTCCTGCAGCCGGGTTGATCGAGCGCTATGCGCTGAGTGCATCCGCTCGGGGAGCAATTCCGCTCAATGCACGCACCACCAAAGCCCAACCATTGCGGCGGTCCCGGGAGCCTATAACTACAGCCACCTGGTTGGCGATCCAGCCATGCGAAACTGCCGCATGTCAGCGGCTGTTTCCCTCGATGAATTGCTCACACCTGAAGATCGCATCTTCCTACAGTTCGGGTTACGGATTGCCCTGTAAAGGTCGGCGCAAGCCTCGATCTCAGTTACAGGGAAGACTGAAATGGCGAACCTTCGCCCGGTATCGCCATCCTCGAGGTGAAGTTGTTCGGGCTGAGCAGCCACGGCCGCACCTACGCCTGCTCAATGGCCGCGTGCCACTCACAGGCGCGCGCGTAAGCAGGCGTTCTCCACCAGCTTCACCGGATACGATTTACGAGTTCAATTCGCTCAGCTTCTTACCAACCGCGCCCGGCCCGAAATTGATATGAGCGTCCTTAATCGAAAGCCCGACAACTTCGATTCGCTTAAGGTCCCGGGTACCGATTCCCGCTTCCTCGGCCAGACGCAGCGAGTTGTCGCCTCGGATGAACGGAGAAATGCCGCGCTCCGCATACGGATCGTAGCCCATCACTGCCATTCCGACAGCATCCACGCAAACGGCGTTGCGGCCGGCAATAATCACGCCTGGAGTCATCTTTTCCAGGCCGCGAAGCCATGGACCCTCCCCTCCCCGCACCGTCTCGACGCCATCCACGATGGCAATATCAATGGGTCGAATGCCGTTCTGGTCAACTAGAATGCGCGGAACTCGATAGCCCGGATCGCGGGGTGAATCAGGATGCAACTCCGCATCTACTCCAGAAGGCGCAAGCGTCGTTCCGTCGTGCAGCACGGCTCCGCGCTCTTTCGTCGGCCGTTCGTTCCCGCTGGGTCCGCAGTCCCCTCCGTAGAGCGAGCAAGGCGTGTTGCCGAAGTTGTTCTTCATCGTCATGGTCACGCCTGCAATCCAATGGTTCTTCAACTTCGCCATCGAGGCATACACGTCGCACTGATAGAACGCCGGGTTCAGGTGGTATGACGGATAGGCGTACCCGCCCCAAGGCACCTTCATGCGCACATATTGCTTATAGTTGCCAAGGTTCTGCACGTTTTCCCAAACCACCGGCACGCCCATGTTATTAATCGCGTTTACGTCCAGGCCGTAGCGCGCCCATAACGAGAGGTCCTGATCGGCCGGGAAGAAGCTTTCAATCATACGAACGCGCCGCGCACCCGCCTTGGCAAACAGCTGCACGGTTGCCGCCACCGACTGCGGATCCGTCCGATAAGGAAGCTCAGGCGTCAGCGGAAAGTTCTTTGGATTCCCGGTCAGATTGAGTTTGAGCGCAACCGTCTTTCCGCGCACCAGCTTCTCAATCCCCCCAATCTGATCGAACGCGCGAGAAAGTTGCTGCCCGTACAGCGCGTAATCGCGGCAAGGCACGATCGCAACCCGGCTTGCCGGAGCCTCGGCCTTCATCAGCTTCGGCATGCAAAGTCCCGCAAGCGCAGCAGCACCCGTGGTAGCCAGCATTTCTCGTCTGTTCATCTCTTCCGCCTCCTCAACGCTATGCTACCTCGGATATGATCGATTGCGCGTGGCTTATTTGATATCCAGACGATCATTTGGAAAGCTGCTTGCCGCAGCCCCGCTCGCCAGGGCTTTTGCCGGCGAGCGCAACATGTTCCTTTCTCTGAACAGCGTCCTGTTGCAAGGCCGTGTTCCCTGGCCGGACTTCGCGCGCCTCGCCGCGAAAATTGGTTTTCCCGGCACGGATATCATGTTGCAACCGGCCCTGCAAGCAGGCGTCAGTGCCACCAACGAACTACTTGCGGGCCTAAAAATCAGACCGGCCGTCATCGATTTTCCGGTCGAATTCCGAAAAGACGATGCCACCTTCAAGGCCTCGCTCGCCCAGCTCGACGCAGCCGCCCAGTTCGCTGCCGCTATCCACTGCCCGCGCATGATCACGTACATCCTGCCGTCGAGCGATACGCCAAAGGATGAATTGCGCCAAACCTATAAGCAGCGGTTTATAGAAAGTGCCCGCATTTTGGCGCGTTCGAACGTCCGCCTCGGCCTCGAGTTTCTAGGACCCCTCGAACTTCGCAAAGCGCACAAATACGAATTCATTTGGCGCATGAACGATATGCTCGCCTTCGCCAGGGAATGTGGCCCCAACGTCGGTCTGCTGCTCGATTCCTGGCACTGGCACCACGCAGGAGCCACCCCAGAAGACATCGTTGCCGCTGGCCGCGATCGCATCGTGCACGTGCATTTCAATGACTCGCCGAACTTGCCTCCAGAGCAGATTCACGATGATCAGCGTCTGCTACCCGGCGAAGGTGTCATCAACTTGACTGGCTTCCTGCAGGCGCTCCACAGCATCCACTACAGCGATGCGCTCAGCGTAGAAGTCTTCGGGCGAACGAAGGGCATGACACCGGAAGCAGCCGCAAAAGTCGGCCTCGATAGCTCCCGAGCTGTTTTTCGTAAGGCCGGAGTTCCTCTTTATCAATCCGCTTCGGCATGAATGATTTGCCACTTGCGCGAAAGTCGTTTCACGCAGGATGCAGCTTTTTCCCGCAATGAACTCCGTAGCGCGCTGTCACCCCTCTCGAACGACATTGCCAATGAGGGGGCATCATAACTCGTTCAAAATAAATGCTGACGGTTTAAGAGCGGGGCAAATATCAGGCTAGAAGTACTTGCGTGAACTAATAAGTCATTTATTATGAATTGCTTGGTCGGGGCGAGGGGATTCGAATCCCCTGGCCTCCAGGTCCCGAAATAGCAACCGACGGTCCAAAATGTCGAGGATTTGCTTATTGGACCCAAACGGACCCAAGCTCCCGTTTGGCCGGAAATGGGCATTTCGCTAATTAACTGAAATGCGGGATTTAATGGTCGGGGAGAGAGGATTCGAACCTCCGACCCCCTGGTCCCGAACCAGGTGCTCTACCAGGCTGAGCCACTCCCCGACATGGTGTGAAGGACACATCCTGTCCGGGGCGGCCTGGCGCGTTTTCCCGTGGGATGTGCTCCGATAAGTGTAGCAGAATCCTCGGGCCAGCGCCCGGGCCATGCCGCCGTCAGCACCGGCCCGGGCGAAGCCCGATCTACGGCTTCTTTTGTTCCGGAATCGCACCCGGGAAGATCCCTTCAAGCGGTGCACGCAGCTTCTCGACGCGGTCCGGATCGGGTAGCGGCTTGCGCGGCATCATCTGGTCGCGCTGCGCGGCGTTGTACAGGAAAATCGCTTCCACTGTGGCGATTTGCTTCAAGTCCGCCGCCTGCAGGCGCTCGTAGACGTCCTGGTTGGAGTGATGGGTCCTGGTCTCGTAATCCAGATCGTCCTGTATGAACTGAAATCCCGGAACGCCGACCGCGTCGAAGCTCAAGTGGTCGGTGCCTCCTGTATTGCGCATTGTGATGGTGGTGACGCCAAGGTCCTTCAACGGGGCGATCCACTGCGCGAAGATGGGAGCCACCCCGGCGTTGCCCTGGGTATAGATGCCACGGATCTTGCCCGATCCGTTGTCCACGTTGAAGTAGGCCGAAACAAGCTTATGCTCGGGCTTGACTTCGAGAGGTCCCACCGAGCGGCGCATGAATTCCGGCAATTGCATCTGGTCCGGGGTGGTCGATGTCTTGGTCGCCCCGAGGTGCTGGGTGGCGTAACCCTTCGAACCGAGCAGGCCCTGTTCCTCTCCGGTCCAGAGAGCGATGCGGATGGTGCGGCGCGGCTTAATGTCGAGCGCCTTCAGGATCCGGACCGCCTCCATCGCCACGATGGTGCCCGCGCCATTGTCGGTGGCGCCGGTGCCGGCGATCCAACTGTCGAGGTGTCCGCCCACCATCACAAGTTGCTCCTTGAGCCGCGGATCAGTTCCGGGAATCTCGGCCACGGTATTGAAAGCGTGTTCGTGTTCGCCGGTGACTTTCGTCTCCACGTCCATCTCCACGCTTACCGGCACGTGCGCCTGGGCCAACCGATACAGGCGGCCGTAGCTCTCGATGGCCGCCACCACAACCGGAATCTTCACGCGCTTGTCCGCTACATAAGGAGTGCGTCCGAGGGTGGCGCCGTTGTCGTCGAACAGGGTGCCTCCGGAGCCGCCGCCGTTCCCGCCGTCACGACTGGGCTCGATCACGCCCGCCACCTTTTCCGCAGCAAAGAACTCGGCGACCTTATCAATCAGCTTCTGTCGCTCCATCCGTTCCCGCATGCGTGCCACCACCTCCGGCGGAACGCCGCCGGCGTTGGCGGTGACCGGGAACTCGGCGACATCTTCAAGGTCCTTGTCGGTGCTGCGCGTAAACAGTGGCTTCTCTACCGGTGGCACCGGGCGCATGACGCCAAACAGCACGATCTTGCCGGCCAGCTTGCCCTTGTACTGGTCCATGTCCTTTTCGCTCTGGATGCTGACGAAGACCACGTCGCCCGTGACGGGTCCGCTGGTTGCGGGCGACCAGGGCGTGGCCTGCACGATCAACACCGCTGTGTCGGGAGCGACCATGCGCGCCCACGTGTTGAACTGCTGCCAACTCATCCCGAATTCACCCCAATCCTCGAGGTGCGCATTCTCCAGGCCGATTTTGGTCAGCGTGTCGCGGGTCCACTCGTTGGCCTTCTTCGCATTCGGCGAAGCGGTAAGACGCGGCCCGATCCCATCCATCAGCGCCGATGCAAATTCCATCACATGGGAGCGATTCAAGCCCTCGTCGCGGATCCGCTCATACATATTAAGATCCAGGCATTCCGTCGCCGGCTGCACTTCGGCATAAGGATCAGTCGTTCCCGGCGTAGCGGACGGTTTCGGTTTGTCGGCTGCGTGGAGCGAAACCGCTCCGGCCAACACCACCACACTGCAAAAGCGAGACAACGTCAATGGCATCACAATCAACT
Organism: uncultured Acidobacteriota bacterium; assembly: GCA_963730805.1. Lineage (GTDB taxonomy): Bacteria > Acidobacteriota > Terriglobia > Terriglobales > Acidobacteriaceae > Telmatobacter. The sequence continues at coordinate 169,210 of CAVSTL010000013.1, forward strand.
CCCGTTCCAGAGTTTCCGTTCCTGAAATTGTAGGGTATGGATCCTGAAATGCTTGGAACTTCCAATAGAAGAGCTTCAGGAATGTTGCCGGGGAATTCTCACCTGCGGGGCGGGGGGGATTTTGTCGGCAAAGGGGGCTTTAGAAACGGATCAGTTTACGATATAAGCTATTTGCAACCATCAATCCGCCAAGACCCAAAACCGCCCCTGTAATGGATAGATAAATCGTACGGGACGATCCACTTCACGACCGCCCGTCCCCGGAACGGCCACGAAACCAGGATCAGCGGCCATCTGTAACTGGGTTGCCGGTAACGCTATTCCAGTGAGATTCCCTGACAGTCATGCTGAAACTTCGTCCATGCGAAACGGCATTCGGCGCAGCCGCTTCCCGGTTGCGGCAAAGATCGCATTCGCTATCGCCGGACCGGTGAGGCCAACGGCCGCCTCGCCGAGCCCGTGCGGATCGGCGTGGCTGTCCACGAACCATGTTTCCAGAACCGGCGCCTCCGGCATGCGCAGCACGCTGTAGTCGTCGAAATTTCGCTGCTCTACCGCTCCGTTGCGAATAGTGACGGCCTCTTTGAGAATCGAACTCAGAGTAAACAGCATCCCCCCCTCGATTTGCGAACGCGCGCCGTTGGGATTCACCACCTGGCCGCAATCGACCGCGGTTATGAGGCGATCGACCCGAATGTTGTCGCGCTCGACCGTAACCTCGGCCACCTGCGCAAGATAGGCGTACGTGGTGGTGCATGCGATTCCTCGGCCGCGATGCGGACCGAGCGGCTTGTTCCATCCGGCTTTTTTCGCGGCAAGATCGAGTACTGCGATCAGCCGATTTGGATCGGGGGCCTCCCGCTCCTCACCCTGCGTTTTAGGCTGAACGACAGGCGGTTGTTGTAATAGGCGCTTGCGAAACAAATACGGATCCTGCCCCGCGGCATGTGCCAGTTCGTCTACGAAACACTCGACCGCCACGCCATTGAACGAGTTCTCCACCGAACGCCACCACGCCCGGGGCACGGCGCTGGTAATCGGCGTAAACGCGGTGAGGTAGTGGGGAACAGGATAGTCGATTCTCGCCAGAAGTTCCGAGCCATCAGGCTTCCGCTTTTCAGCGTCGCCCCACATCAGGTTAAGGGGAACGTCGGTCAGATGATCGGACCACTCGACCACGTTGCCTTGCGCATCAACTGTACCGCGCATGCGTCCGCATTCCCGCGGGCCGATAGAAGTCGTGAGTCATGTCATCTTCGCGCGACCACACCAGCTGCACCGGCGTCGAGACATGTCGCGCTATCTGCGCGGCTTCCGTTGGAAAGTCGTACTGGTAACGCCGCCCGAAACCTCCGCCCATAAAAGTGGTGTGCACAGTGACGTTGGTCGCAGGCAAATCCAATTCCTTGGCGATCACGCTGCGCATTGCGTCTGCGCTCTGCGAAGGAGACCACACCTCGCACTTGCCATCGCGCAGGTGAATCGTAATGTTCATCGGCTCCATGCACGCGTGGGCAAGGAACGGGAACTCATACGTAACGTCGATACGTTTCGCCGCGGGTACGGTATCGAGATCGACGCCTTGCGCGTCCGACTTCCATGCTGGCGGATTGGCCAGCGCCTGCTTCATTTGCGCGCGCAGCGTGTCGGTGCTCTCCGATTGGTTCGGCCCATGATTCCACGTGATCTCGAGGGCCTTTCGGCCCTGCATGGCCGCCCAGGTTGACTTGGCGACGACAACCACACCACCAGCGGTGAAAACACGAAATCCGCGCGCCGGAATCTCGAACACCTGGAGAACCCCTGGGACGGCGAGAGCGCGCGACGCGTCGAATTTTGCCGGGCTCCCACCGAATGTTGGGCAGCGCTCAATCATGGCGTACACCATGTCCGGAAGACGCACGTCCAGGCCAAAGCGCGCCGCACCCGTGCACTTGTCGGGAATGTCGCGATGCGGAGTTTCGCGGCCGATCAACGTGAATTGCGAGGGATCTTTCAGCTTCACAGTCTTGGCATCGGGCAGGGGCATGCAACACGCCTCCGCCACCAGTTTTCCATACGCAATTTTGCGTCCCGTCGCACCGTGAAAGACCTCACCCTTCGCGCTGGTGCATTCGCTTTCCGGAACGCTCCATGCGCGGGCCGCAGCTGCGATCATCACGGTACGCACCTGGGCGCCGGCGCGCCGCAGGGGAAGATAGTTGGACCTCACGCTGCCGCTCCCACCTGTTCCGCGCGAAAAATCGGACTGCATGATCGTCACACGTTCCCAGTCCAGATCGGCTTCTTCCGCGAGCAGCATTGGCAGCGAGGTATAAATTCCCTGCCCCATCTCCGACTGCGCAACCACCAGTTCGGCGCTGCTGTCGGGCTTGACGTGAATCCACGCATCGAAGGGATTCTCGACTGCCGTAGTGCCGGCCTGGGCATGGATGTGCCGGCGCAGGCTGAAGCCCACCACCAGCGCGCCGCCCGCTGCCGCAACCGATGTGCTCAGAAATGTCCTGCGGCTGATCTTCACGATTTCATCTCCCCGGCTGCCCTGTGAATGGCCTTGCGAATGCGAAAGTAGGTGCCGCAGCGGCAGATGTTTCCGGCCATTGCATCGTCGATCTGCGCATCGGTGGGATGGGAGTTGGTAGCCAGCAGGGCCGCGGCCGACATGATCTGCCCTGACTGGCAGTACCCGCATTGCGGCGCCTGCTCGGCAATCCATGCGCGCTGAACGGGATGAAGGCCGTCGTGGCCGAGGCCTTCGATCGTCGTCACCTTGCGGTCGTGAACATCGGCCAGCGGCGTCTGGCAGGAGCGAACCGCGGTGCCGTCCAGGTGGACCGTGCACGCGCCGCACATGCCGATGCCACAGCCGTACTTGGTTCCCGTAAGTTGGAGAGAATCGCGCAATGCCCACAGCAGCGGCATCTCGCCGTCCGCTTCGATCGCGCGACTCGTGCCGTTCACATGCAACGTGAATTGCGCCATGTTCGACCTCCACGCAAGGTTCTCGTCCCGGGCGCGTCGATGGCTACCACAGTGCAGGGAGAGGCTGCGATCGTGCAGCCAAAGCCGGCGAAAGTGCAGCATTTCGGCGGCGGCAGGCCGGGCGCTGCGCGTCACTCTACACGCAGCGCCTTGACCGGATCGATGGACGCAGCTCGCCGGGCCGGAATGAGGCCGGCAATGCATGCGGCCGCACCCAGCACCGCGATCGCAATCGCCATCACCCTTGCATCCACATGGGTAATTTCGTAGAGCTGTGTCTTCACGTAGCGAACACAAATCATGGCGACGGGCGCCCCGATAATCAAACCGATGAGCGCCTGCATCATGGCGCCGCGCATCACCATGCCGACCACGCGGGCACGTTCCGCACCCAGCGCCATGCGGATACCGATTTCCGGCGTGCGGCGTACCACCGTGTATGCTGTAACGCCGTACAGCCCTATGGTTGCCAGCAGCAACGCCAGCGCGCCGAAAAGACTGGTTAACTTTGCGATCATGCGATCGTCATTGAATCTATCCGCAATCTGCTGGTCGAACGTCTGGAACTTCACGATGGTGAGATTGGGGTTGATGCCGGAGAGTGTCCGCCTGGCAAGCTTCTCCATGTCATTGACGGGGTGGTCGGTCTGGATGATCAGCGCTCCCGCATAGAGCGAAGTATCATTTTCGATCGGAAAGTCTTTCGCGTTGGCAGGACGCTGGGTAATGGGAACGAAATACATGGCATGGTCTTTCCATTGCACAGCCGTGTAGGTCGTGTCTTCAACCACGCCAACAATCTCGTAGGCGCCGGAACTATCCGGCCCCGGCGAACCGATGCGATGTCCGATGGGATTCTCGCCCGGCTTGAAGAACTGCTTTACGAATTCCTTGTTGACCACCGTAACCGGCGGAGCCGCCAGTAAATCTTTCGGCGTGAATCCCCGCCCCATCAACACGTGGGTGCCGACTGAATCGAAGTATTCGGCATTGCCCTTCACCCACGAAGCCCCCTTGTGCTGATCGGGTTGGCCCTGCACCTGAATGCCACTTCCCCAGTTGTTGTCTTCCATTGGCGTATAAGTGGCGATGCCCACGTTGACCACGCCGGGCAGAGCGTGGAATTGCGCTTCCATAGTGCGATAAAGCTGCTCCACCTGGATTTGCGAATAGCCTGCCGCCTGAGGGTTGATATGGATGATGTAGCGATTGCGCGAGTCGAGGTGCATGTCGGAGCTTTGCAGCTTGTTGAGGCTTTGCGTAAACAACCCCGCTCCGACCAGAAGGACCAGGGAGAGCGCGGCTTGCACGATGACCAGGCTGCGCTGCAAAAGCGATGCGCCATTGGCGGTGGTGCGCGATCCGCTGCGCAGCGCTTCGGCCGGCTGGGCTCGGGCTGCTATCCATGCCGGTGCTACGCCGAAAAGAACGCCGGTCACGAGCGACAGAGCGAATGCGAAGGCAATCACCAGCGGCGACGGGGCCGCATCGATGGGAACGTCCTGCGTTCCCGGAAACGTTAGAGCCAGCAGCATCCGTGCTCCGCCGAAGGCCACCACCAGGCCCGCGACCCCGCCAAGCACTCCCAGCAGTATGCTCTCTGTGAGGAGCTGGCGGATGATGCGGTTGCGCTGCGCTCCAAGAGCGGTCCGGATGCATATCTCCGCACGCCGGCTCATGCTGCGAACAAGCAGGAGATTGGCGATATTCGCGCACGCCACAAGAAGGACGAGAGCGGCAATCCAGGTAAGCAGGCGTAGATCGAATTTGTACTGGTCCTGCAACTGCTGAATGCCTCCGCCGCCGGGCGTGAGAACCACGTGAGTGCGCGCGAGAAATACCTTGCCGCGATCGGTGTTGAACATTTTGAAAGTGGAGAAGCGCTGGCGAACTAGGGTGCTGATCTTCGATTGCACCTCGGGCAGCGACACGCCCGGTTTTATGCGGCCGACGATGTAAGCCCACTCCACTTCGGGATCGTGAACGTAGGGCACATTGAGAAGGACCGCCATTGATTCCAGCGGCATATAGAAATTCGGAAGAGTGCTGGTGAGACGATCGCCGAAGTAGCCCTTGGGCGCTATACCAATGATCGTCACGGGCTGCGTATTCACCCGGAATGTGCTCCCCACAACTGTGGGATCGCCGGCATACAGGTGCATCCACGTGTCATAACTCATCACTGCCGTGAAGGCCGCGCCCTTGGTGTCGTCGGCATCCGTAAAGAACCGGCCTGCAGCCGGCTGAAGACCAAAGGTGCGGAAGTAATTTCCGGAAACGAACTCGCCCATCATCGACTTGGCAATCGTTTCCGGCCCCTCGCGGCGAACCGTAACCGGCCGGTAGCTGAAGCCCGATTCCATTGCCGCCAGTTCCTCGAACTCGGGCAGGTTCTTTTTGAGCAGCAGGTATGTCTCGGTCGAAAACAGGGAGTAATCGCCGCTCTCGTTCATCCCGGAGTTGACACAGCAATCGTCCCGATCGCCGATGCGGACCAGGGTCTTGGGATCGGCAACGGGGAGATTGCGCAACAGGACCGCGTTGACCAGCGTAAAGATCGCCGCGTTGGCGCCGATACCCAGGGCCAGGGTGAATAGAACGGTCAGGGTAAAGCCGGGCGTTTTCCGTAGTTGACGGAAAGCATAGCCAAGATCCTGCAGCAAAACCTTCATCGAGAACCTCCGCGCACACAAAGCCGTGGAACGAAACGAGCACGTCGCCTGCCAGGGACACCTTGTCGTAAGTCGTTATATGCCATCGCAGCGGACCGGAGACCGCGGACGCCGGCCGTTCAATCGCGGATAGGTATGTTCGATTCTGAACGCCGGCCTGCCGTGCCTCCTGGCCGGAATCCGAAGGCTGCGAAGAGGGTGGAGGAAATGACCGATAGAATTAGTTGACAACGTCAACTAATTTGCGAAATGCTGGCTTCATGCCTGGTGCGAACTCTTCCCTTGCCCCCGACACTGCCGCCTTTCGCCGATTCAACCGAGCCTACACGCGATTCCTCGGCACGCTCAATGACCACTACCTCCAAACCGAGTACAGCCTGGCGGAAGGACGCGTGCTCTACGAACTCGCGACGCGTTCCAAAACGCAGGCCAAAGACGTTGCCGAAGCCTTGGGCCTGGACGCCGGGTATCTCAGCCGTATCCTCAAAAAGTTCGAAAAGAACGGCCTGGTGGCGCGCGCCGCCGCAAAGCACGATAAGCGCGCCGCCAATCTCCTGCTAACCTCGCGCGGACGCGCGGCTCTCCGTTCGCTGAATCTTCGCGCCGACAAGCAGGCTCAGGTTGTCCTCGGAAAGCTCACCGCCCGTCGCCGGACCGAACTTGCCCGGGCCATCAATACGATTGAGCAGTCCGTGCTTGGCGTCCCGCCGGAGGCGCGCTCTATTGTGCTTCGGCCTCACCGGCCGGGCGACATGGGCATGGTCGTTCATCTGGAAGGCGCAGGCTATGTCGAGCAGCTCGGATGGGACCAAAGCTTCGAAGCGCTGGTCGCACGCATTGTCGCCGATTTCCTCGACAACTTCGACGCGGCGCGGGAGCGATGCTGGATCGCCGAAATGGACGGGCAGCACGTAGGGCACATCTTCTTGGTTCGCCACCCCGAGCGAGCCGGCACGGCAAAGCTGCGGCTTCTTTATGTGGATCCGGCCGCGCGGGGCATGGGCCTGGGGGCGAAACTGGTGGACGAGTGTCTTCGTTTCTCACGCACGGCCGGTTACAAGAAAATCACGCTCTGGACCCAGAGCATCCTGAAGGCCGCGCACCGTATTTACGAGACAGCCGGTTTCCGGTTGATCCATCAAGAAGCCCACCACAGCTTTGGAAAAGAGCTAGTCGGACAGACGTGGGAGATGGACCTCGTCTGATGCGTTGCTGAGATATGGATTGACAAAGGGCGGCCATGGTCATAGTTTTCTGAGTAAACGATTTCTCGTAATCCCGGAGTTCGCCCCATGCCATCTGGAATCGACCGCAGAACCTTTATCAAATCCACTTGCGCCGGAGCGGCCGCGATCTATGCAGCCCGGCCCCTGGCCGCATGGAGCAGTTCGCAGAATAGCCTGGCGGTGGTGTCGACTCCGCTCACCACATTTGCCTATGCTGACGTGCAACTTCACGACGGCCCGATGAAGAAGCAGTTCGAGGAGAACCATGCCCGCTTTTTGAACCTCGACGACGACCGGATGTTGAAGGTTTTCCGGCAGGTCGCTGGAATGCCGGCTCCCGGCGATGACATGGGCGGCTGGTACGACCTCGATGGATTCAGCCTGGAGAAAAGTGATTTTCATGGGTTCATTACGGGCCATTCATTCGGGCAGTATGTCTCGGGGCTGGCCCGCGCTTATGCCGTGACTGGCTCAGAAGAAACTCGCGCCAAGGTGAATCGGCTGGTGAAGGGATATGGCGACACGCTGGATCCCAAAGCAAAGTTTTTTAAAGGCTATCGGCTTCCGGCCTACACCTACGACAAGATTTCGGTCGGGCTGATCGACGCGCATGAGTATGCACACGACCCGCTGGCGATGGACATTCACGAAAAGCTGACGCGCGCCATCGGCCCCTACCTGCCGGAGAAAGCGTTGTCGCGCTTTGAGCAGCGCGCCCGTCCGCACAAAGACACTTCCTTCACCTGGGACGAAACTTACACCCTTCCCGAGAACCTGTTTCTCGCCTATCAGCGCAGCGGCAAGCCCTTCTACCGCGACATGGCAAAGCAATTTCTTGAGGACGATACCTATTTCAATGCGCTCGCTGAAGGTAACAACGTTCTTCCTTTCGAACACGCCTACAGCCACGTAAACGCGTTCAGCTCCGCCATGCAGGCCTATATCACTCTCGGCAGCGAAAAGCATCTGCGAGCGGCAAAGAACGGTTTCGAAATGCTGATGACGACGCAAAGTTTCGCCACCGGCGGCTGGGGGCCGAACGAGTCGTTTGGCGAACCTGGTACGGGGCAGCTTGGCAACAGTCTCACCGAGACACACGCAAGCTTTGAGACCCCATGCGGAGCTTACGGGCACTTCAAAATCACTCGCTACCTGCTGCGCACCACCCGGGATTCGCGCTATGGCGACAGCATGGAACGCGTTCTCTACAACACCATCCTCGGCGCGTGGCCGATCCAGCCGGACGGCACTTCTTTTTATTACTCCGACTATGCGGAGACAGGAAAGAAAGTCTGGTACCGGGATAAGTGGCCGTGCTGTTCGGGAACCTTTCCCCAGCTTGCGGCCGACTATCACATCAGTACCTATCTCCGTTCCTCCGACGGCGTCTACGTGAACCTGTTCACGCCTTCCAGCGTGCAATGGAGCGATGGCCGAGGAAAACACTCTCTGAAACAGCTCACGAACTATCCGTTCGACAACAAGATCGAAATCCAGGTTTCCGCATCCCAGCCCGCCGAGTACACGATTTACGTTCGCATCCCCGCCTGGGCGAAGCCCGATCCCGTTCTGATGATCAATGGGAATCGATTTCCAGGCGACGCGCGGCCGGGAAGTTTCGCCGCCATTCGCAATACCTGGAAAGACGGCGATCGTGTCGAAATCGAATTCCCCATGCCGCTGCGGCTCGAACCCGTTGACGCAAATCATCCGAACCTTGTGGCACTGATGCAGGGACCGCTCGTTCTGATGGCGGTGGCCGATTCGCAGCCGGCGTTCGATGAAGCATCGCTCCTGCAGGCCCGGCCGGCCAAGAATGGGGCCGGCGACTGGACGGCAACCTCCTCGGACGGAAGTCAGATCACGATGCGGCCTTTCATGAACATCGACAAGGAGAGTTACAGCACCTACGTGCGCCTCAAGTCCTGAACGGCAACAAGCGCCGCGCTACTTTAATTCGGCATCGCCCTCAACCAGTTTGTAGCGATATTGCTCGCGCTCGTCGTTGACGGCCTGCTGGCGCAGCAACGCCAACCGCTTCAAAAGCTCGGGAATCTCATGGCTCTTGTCCGATTTCCGGAGCGCCTGAATCAGGTGGTACAAGGCCGACTGATCCTTGGGATCGATTTCGAGCGCTTTCCTGCACTGCACCGCAGTTTCGGAGTATTGACCGGCTTCAAGATAAAGTTTCGCCAGCACGCCGTGGGCAGGACCAAGCGCCGGACGCAGATCGACCGCCTTCTTTGCCGAACGCATCGCCGTCTCAAACGCCGCGCTCCCGGGCTCCAGACCCTGCTGCGTAAGAATGTCCGCCTGCAGATAAAGCAGGATAGGATCGCTTGGCTGACGCGTCAGCTTTTCCTGCACACCGGCCAGCGCATGCTCCAGATCGTTTTGCTGCACGGCAGCGAGGCCCTGCGCCGCGACGCTCAATGACTGGCTGGGATCAAGATCGTACGCCTTCTCAAAATCGGCCTGGGCCTTATCGTAAGCCGCAAGTTGCACGTAGAGGACTCCGCGCGCAAAGTAGAGCGGCGCCGCGTTGGGCTGCTCGCTGATTCCATCGTTCACCACGTCGATTCCGACCTGGAACGACTGATGGGTCGCAGACAGCGCTGCGAAGTCGACGTAAAGATGCACGTTGTGCGGATCAAGCAGGATTGCCTTACGCAGCACTTCGACCGCCTTGTCGGTGTCGTGAAGATCCTCATACGCGGCGGATGCAAGCTCCAAAGCCTGGGCGTTATCGTTGGCGCGCAGCAGGGGGTCCAGGGTTTCGATCGCTTGCTGTGGCTGGTGAGCCATCAGTTGAACCGAGGCAAGAATCTGGCGCTCGCGCGGTTCGTCACTAAGACCGAGTCCTTTTTGAAATACGCCGTCTGCCTGATCGAAGCGCTTCAGCCGTACCAGGCACGTGCCGTAGGCGTGCAGGGCCGGCAGTTTCGTTTCGAACAACGACGATGCCTTTTCAAAATGCACAACGGCTGCTGCGCAATCTCCTTTTTGATACTCGAGGACGGCCAGCATCCCATGACTCGTTACGTCGGTCGGCCTCAAGCGAATAAGGTGCTCGAGCAGCGGGATTCCCGCGGGATCCGCATCGTCATATTCAATCTGCGCAGCTTTTTCGAGTGCGGGAACACTGTCTGGCGCCAGTTTCAGCGCGTGGCGGAACGATTCGAGTGCTTGTTTGTTCTTGCCCACACCCATATAGGCAACGCCCTGCATCGTCCATAACTCTGCGTTCTTTGGGAAATCCTTAAGCGCCGGATCAAGGAGGCTCAACGCTCGGTCAAATTGCTGTTCGCGCAGTGCGGAAACAACAGGCGTGACGGGGTCTTCGTTCGATTGTGCCTGCATACTGGAGGCCAGGACCATCAACGCCGCAAGATAAGCCAATCTTCTAAGTGGAAACATCGGAAACATATCGCGGCTGCGCCAGTTCGAGACTAAGGATCCGGCGAGATGATACTAACCCACTCGACGTGTTGCGGCGAAGGGAGTGATTTTTGAACTTACAAATGTCTGGGCCGGCATCGTATCCAATGCCGGCCCAGACATTTCATCGATCCGAGCGAGTCGTCAGAACGAAAGCCTTCCGCCCAGTTGCCAGAATCTCGGCTCATGCGATGCCGTCGCTGCTCCGAAGCTGCCATCCGGGAAATTCGTATCGACATTCGCGTAGTTCGCCCGGTTGAAAAGATTGAAGAACTCGAACCGAACCTGGAAGTTGAGGCGCTCGGTGAAGTGCATGTCCTTGTAGACGTTGGTATTCGTCTCAAAGAAGTTGGGGCCGCGGAACTGCATCGGCTTTTCGTTTCCCTCGCTGCCAAGCGCCGGAACCGCAAAGTTGCTTTTCGGGACCGCGCCGGCCAGCCAGGCCTTGTTATCCGTGGATTGATGGTAACTAACCGCGGTCGGGTAGTCGAGGTTGTTGCCGTCCGCGTTGTAGTCGCCGCTGTAGGACTGAAGGCCGACCACAGGATTGGCAAACGAGGGACAAGGGGCGGCATTCTTCGAGGTGTCCTGACACACCGGCGCGAATCCGTTGAAGTTCGACGCCGTAAACGGATACCCGGACTGGAAGATGGTTGTGCCGCTCAGCCCCCATCCGCCCGTCACGTTTCCAATTGCTCCCTTCCCGTCGTTCAGTCCTTTCAGCGAGTAATTCCAACTCAATGAGAATCGATTGGGAACATCGAAAATCGACGGCCCGTAGTACTGCCCGGGATTGTCCGGGGTAGGATACGCGAGGCCGTCATCCTTCGAACTGGAACGTGTATAAGAAACGTCCAGGAACCCACGCGAAAAGCGTCCTTTTACATCGAAGAACACGCCGTTGTAGTTGGCGTAGCGGTCGTTGTCGGCATAGTTAATCGCCCCGAAGCTGGAATTGAGTCCGGTGCGCACCAGGCTTTCATGCGTAATCAGGTCGCCGGGCACCACGTTGATGTCAACGCCATACGAGACATTCCCGATGGAATTGCCATTGCCCACGATGTTCCAGGAGTGGGACCCGCTGTAACCGATTGTGGCAGCGAGCGCATGGGTGATCTTTCGTTCCACGCTGAGAGACCAGATATCGGCCCATGGCGACTTGAGCAGCGGGTTGATTCCTCCGATCGGGAAGTTGCCGCCGACTCGGCCACCCTTCGAGTCCAGGCCTCCCGGAAATGTCGGGAAGGTAAACCCAAATGGCGGCTTGTTGCTGTTTCCTAAACTGAAAATGGGCGGGGTTGCAGTTCCCGCGGAGAACGACGCCTCAATCAGGCCAGGCGGGCTCCCGCGGAACTCTTCCTGGACGTTGGCGGAAGTGAGCCAGTTTGCATACAGCCCCCATCCGCCCCTCACTGCCCATTCGCCATTGCCCGTGGGATCCCAGGCCACGCCAACCCGCGGACTATACAGATTGTCGACCGAGTGCAGCAGCGCATTCGGTGTGGGCTTCGCGAACCCATTCGCAATCTGCTCTTGCTTCGTGGTGCCGGTACCGAGGTAAAAATTACCGAACACGGTCGACGCGCTCTTGGACCACGGATTGCCGCTGTCGTCGTAACGCAGACCCAGCGTCAGCGTCAGGTTCTTTCTCGCCTTCCATGTGTCTTCCACGAACAAACCGAACGTCCTCGCTGCCGCATCCCAATTCCACAATTGCTGCGTGCCCGTGGCCGGGTTGTACATGATGCCGTTTTCGTTCGTGGGCGCATCCTGCGCCAGTTTCAGCAGATTGTCGAAGGCAAACTTGGGCTGCGACCACGGGCCCTGGAATGGCTCGACGTCGTCTCCATACCAGCCTTCATAGCCAAACTTCAGTGTGTGCGTGCCCCGAACATGGGTAAGCACGTCGCGCCAGTGATAGTTGTGCTGAATAAAGTCGCCCTGCGCAAATCCCACGCCATAGGCCTGCCCGCCGTCGGCATTGATTCCGTTCACTGAGATGGACGGAACCGTGTAATCTTTCGCGCCGCTGCCCAGAACGCCTTCTACCCGGCTCTGACCGGCGGTGACCTCGTTCAAGGTGTTCAACGAGAAGGTATGGGTCCACGCCACTTGGCCCGCTACTTGCCACGTGTTATTCAAAGCCGAGAACTGCGGCATCGGCGAGGCTGCACCGGTCTGCAAAAGAGTCCGGAACAGGCTCACATAGATTCGTTCCTTCTTGAATCCCTGGTCGATGCGTGCGAAGTATTGAGTGCCGTTTCTGATCTGAGTGGCGCCGAAAGAACCCACGTCGATCATGGGAAGATCGCAGGGCACGCCGTTCTGGCCTTCCGCGGTCCCGCATCCCCCTGCCTTTGCGCCAAAGATGTCTGTCGAGGTTTGCTGGACCGTGACTCCCCGCACGCCGGTGGGCACATAGGTACTCAGCACATGGGTTCCCACGCTGTTCGGATAATTGGCTGTGGCATAGCTGATGAACTCGGGCGCCGCGAAGGTCACCTGGCTGCCCGCGCTGGCCGACGACCGCAACGGCTCCACCGCGAAATAGAAGAAGCTGTTGTGGTGCGGAACAATCGGGCCCCCGACAGCGAAGTCCATATTATTCGAGTGGAATGGCTTGTAGGGATAGCCGACGAAGTGTTGACTGGCGAACATCCCCTGGTAGTTGAACCAGTCCGACGCGGTACCGTGAAACTGATCCGTGCCGGAGCGGGTGGTGAATATCGTCTGCAGACCCGCGGCGCGGCTGTGCTCCACCGAAAAGGTATTTACCTGCACGCTGGTTTCCTGGATGGATTCGGGCTGCGGGGTTAGATTCAAAACCCCCTGGCGGATTCCGCTGGTGACGTCGAGACCATCGATGACGTACTGGTTGTTATTCTGCCCCTGCCCGTTCGCGCTCGCGTCCACCTGCTCTTCGGTCGAATAATTGTCGACACCCGAAGCCGGACTTCCCGACGTGCTCGTTCCCAAGCCGGATACCCCCGGCGCCATGGTTACGAGCGTGACAAGATTGCGGCCTACGATCGGCAACTCCGCGACTCCCTCGTTGTCCAGCGTGAGTTGCGTTCGACTATCTGCCGTGTCGACGATCGGAGCCTCCGTGGTAACCACTACGGATTCGTTGGCGGAACCAACTTTAAGGGCGATCGGTACGTTGAGGTTCTGCTCCGTGAGCAAAGTCACGTTCGCCTCGGACTTCGAGAATCCCGAAGCTTCCACAGTGATCTTGTAACTCCCCGGAGCGAGACTGACGAAACGATAGTTGCCGAAGGGGTCAGTGTTCGCAATCTTGCTGACTCCAGTGGCAACATTTACCAATTGCAGCGTTGCTTTCGCCACACCCGCACCGCTCTGGTCCTGCACCACTCCCTGGATGCTGGCCGTGAACTGAGCCAGTAGCGGGGCGGCGAAAAGGATCAACAGCGTGCACAGAACGGCGGTACCGCGACTTCTCCTGAATCCAGCCATGGTTACCTCCACAGAACAGTCTTTTTTTGGAATCCAAATTTTGTGTTTTGGTGTGCAGACCTGCTTTGGTTCCTCTGTAGGCCAACTTTGCGCAGATCTAGAAAACGTTTGCTAGCCGTCCGTTATAGGCCCTGCCTCGCGCCAATGTCAAGAATTTATTTTTGAACAGGACCCGCCCGCAACCCCTGCTTCAGCGCTTCCAGCCCTTGTTGGGCACGATTCCCACCCCTTCGCGAAGGGTCACCAGCTGATTGGCTGGGATCTTCCTGTATTGCTCTTTCAGTCCACTGGGCCAGAAAACGTCTACAGTCGCCTCCATGCTCGCGCCCAGTCCGAAATGGAGACGGGGATCGTTGCAGGAGTAATAACTCGACTGGCTCACCACCGCCTGCGCCTGGACCTTTGTCCCGTAATGCATCACAACGCGCGCCCCGATCGCACTCCGGTTCGATTTGACCCCCTCAAGCTTGACCTTGAGCCAGTTTTGTCCCGGTTTCAGATCATTGCGGAGCAGAGAAGGAGGCTCATTCATGTTCACGATCAGCACGTCGATATCACCGTCGTTGTCGAAGTCGCCGAACGCGCAGCCGCGGCTGCTGTGAGGTGTCGCAATTCCCTCCCCTGCCGTCTCGATCTCTTCAAACGCGCCGTTGCCCAGATTGCGAAACACGACACGGGGCGACTTGTAAGGATATTGTGGAAGCCTCCGTTCTACTTCGGGATAAACGCTCCCCGTGACAAAGAACAGGTCGGGATTTCCATCGTTGTCCAGGTCCACCATCCCCGCGCCCCAACTTGTGTAGCGGGTCTCCACTCCGATCTTCGAGGCGCGGGTCAACTCGTCGAAGTTTCCCTTGCCGTCATTGCGATAGAGCCCGCAGGTATCGCCGATGAAGTGGGTCTTGAAAAGATCCAGGTGGCCGTCGAGGTTGTAGTCTCCAATCCCTACGCCCATTCCGGCCTGCTCCATCCCATCCTCACTGAGCGCAACGCCCCGCGTCACGCCTTCTTCACGAAACGTGCCGTCATGATTGTTCATGAACAACAGGCTCGGAGTAGAGTCACACGCCACGAAAATGTCGGGCCAGCCGTCTTCATCGAAGTCGGCTGTCACCACCGTCATCCCGTAGCTCTCCGTGGCGCCGCCGATTCCCGCCTGCTTCGTCACGTCCGTGAAAGTGCCATCCCCGTTGTTTCGGTAAAGCAGGTGCCTGCCGGTGGCGAGCCCACGCGGACCGCAATTCACTGGAACTCCCTTCCAATTGCAGGTTGAGTTCTCGCCGGGCGCTGGACTGTGCTCGATGGAAAACCGGATGTAGTTGGAGACGAAAAGATCCAGGTGGCCGTCGCGGTTGTAGTCCACGAACGCGCATCCCGCTCCCCATCGCGCGGGCCCCGGCTGCAGCAGGCCGGCTTCCTTTGTCACATCCGTGAAGGTCCCGTTGCCATTGTTTCTGAACAGACGGTTTTGCCCGAAGTACGTGCAAAAAATATCGTCATACCCGTCATTGTTGTAGTCGCCAACACAAACGCCATTGGCCCAACCCACCGCTTTCATGCCCGCTCTCTCGGTTACGTCGGTGAATGTCCCGTCGCGATTGTTCTTATAGAGCCGATTCGTCGCCTCGGGCGGATCGCCTTCCAGGCGCGTGCCGCTGAGGAGAAAGATATCCATCCAGCCGTCGTTGTCATAGTCGATGAACGCGCAGCCGCATCCATTGGCTTCGATGATGTATTTCTTGGCATCGACGCCGCCGTAGATCACCGGTTCCCGCAAGCCCGCCTCATGAGCCACGTCGCTAAAGTGCGCATTGAATATTCGTCCGGAAGGCGCGGGCTTGGGCTGAGCCTTCACCTCGCGCGTGGCGACTCCCTGATTTTGGCCAAGAAGCCGCTGCGCTGCCGAACATAGAGAGAACAGGATGAGAGAACGGCGAGAAATGGTCATCAGTAAACGCTTCCCATTATCGCCCAGAACGCTGGTTAAGGCATCTCACTTAAATCGCGTGGTCTGTCGCATGCCAATGTGCCAGGATGCCCGTTATGCTTAAAAGAAAGCGCGATCCCGTTCCGTTTCGATCGCGCGTGTCATTGAACAAAGGAGTTTGCCGTGGCCATTATCCGAAATTGCCCCTCCTGCGGAAAGGCAAATCGAATTCCATCCGCGCATCTCGCCGACACCGGAAGATGCGGCGCCTGCAAGACTCCTCTGTCCGCTGTCTCCGAGCCAATTGAAGTCGAACCTTCGGACTTCGACGAAATTGTGCGCGAAAGCAAGGTCCCGGTCTTGGTCGATTTTTGGGCTTCCTGGTGTGGGCCCTGCCGGATGGCCGCCCCTCATGTCGCCCAGGTTGCGCGAGATCTCGCCGGCCGCGCCCTGGTCCTTAAAATCGATACCGAGCGATTCCCCGAGCTTGCCGCACGGTACAACGTCCAGGGAATACCAAACTTCGCCGTGTTCTCTGCAGGCCGGCTTCAGTTCCAGCAAGCCGGCCTGGTGGATTCCGACACCATGAAGTCGTGGCTCCTCCGTTCCGCATGATCCGGAGGTAGTGTTGCGGAAACACGTGGTCGAACCACTGCAGTTTCGCCAAACTATGTACAGAGGCTCGGGAGAGAGGTCAAGAAAGTTCCAAATTAAAAAATCCGCCCCTTCCGGCTTATCCTGAAAACCCTCGACGTGACCGGTTGAATGCCCTATTAACGGCCATCGACACCACTTTGCCGCTTCTGCTCTTTTGGTGATACCCTCCTTTTACATCAGAACCCCAGCAATTTTCGTTAGGTTGTCATTCTCCATGCCAAGGAATCTATCTGCGACATCAAATAGCGACCGAACCATGCAAGTGGTCAACCACGTGCGCAACCTTCTCGAACAAGGTGCGCTCCAGCCAGGCGACAAAATTCCTCCGGAACGAGAGTTTGCCCGCAAACTGAAGATCAGCCGCGCCTCTCTCCGCACCGGCATTGGATATCTGGCCGCAATGGGCGTGATGAAGATCAAGCACGGCGTGGGAACCTTCGTTTCCGACGGCCCTCCCGAATTGGGCAAGACCACCCTTAGCCTGATGGGGGCACTCCATGGCTTTCAGTCCTGGCAGATGTTCGAAGCCCGCATCATTCTGGAAACCAATCTCGCTGCTCTGGCTGCCGAACGCGGAAAAGAGGAACACCAGGTCGCCATGGCCGAAGAAGTCGCGGATATGTTCGCCTCTCTGGAGAATCCCGGCGAATACCTTATACACGATGTAATCTTTCACCGCATCATCGCACAGGCCTCGGGCAATCCTATCCTTGCCGCGATCATGGAGAGCGTAACTTCGTCGATGTATGACAAACGCCGCAAGACAGTGGAACGCGCCACGGACCTTCGCGAGTCCGCCGAAATGCACCGCGAAATTTACCGCGCCATTCGCGCCCGTAAACCCCAAGAAGCCCGCAAACTGATGGAGAAACACCTGCAGATGGCGAAGGCCGCGCAGGGAATGGAGCGGCCGTTAGATACGAAGGGCAAGTGACAAACCATCGTAAGAATCCCGTTACTCTGCGTGGTCATACCACCGGGCGTCTGCACAACTGAAGCCGGGAGCCTTCGAGGCCCTCACCATGCGCAGCTTTGCCATCGCAGCCGCCACCCCTGCGTGTTCGGAGCCTCGGCACAAGCACGCGAATCAATCCCAGGGTTCCTTGGCTCAAGTCGTTACTTTCCACTTATTCGAAAGTGCGGACAGTTTATCCTGGTACGTCGGCTCTGTTTTGGGTACGGGCCTCTTCTCCAGACGCGGCCCCGCCGCAGCGAGGGCTTTAATTGAAAGCGCAATCCGCTTGGCTTTGATATCCACGCTCAGCACTTTCACCTTGACAATCTGGCCGGTCTTCACAGCTTCGGAGGGATCCTTGATGAACCGGTTTGACAACTCGCTGATGTGCACCAGTCCGTCCTGATGAACACCAATATCAACGAACGCGCCGAACTTCGTAACGTTCGTTACGACGCCCTCCAGCACCGCACCGGGCTGCACATCGGCAATCTCCCGCACCTGCTCATGAAAACTCGGCGCAACGAATTTGTCGCGCGGATCGCGCCCGGGCTTGCGCAACTCGCTCAGGATATCCTCGAGCGTGTATGAGCCCCCGGAAAGCCGGCTGCGATCCACGTTGTCAAGAAGTTGCGGCTCGCGGATGATTTCCTTCACGGTGGTCTTGAGGACACCGGCAATCTGCTCGACCACCGGATACGACTCAGGATGCACGGCCGTCATGTCGAGCGGATTGTCGCCGCTGCGGATGCGTAGAAATCCTGCCGCCTGCTCAAACGTCTTGGGACCGACGCCCGGTACCTTTAGCACCTGCGCTCGCGAGCGGAAACTACCGTTCTCATTCCTGTAACTCACGATATTGAGCGCGGTGCGTTCTGTGATGCCGGCAACGTGGCGCAACAGCGTCCACGACGAAGTGTTCAGGTCCACCCCAACCCGGTTCACGCAACTCTCCACCACAGTTTCCAGCGACGCCGCCAATGCGCGCTGATCCACGTCGTGTTGGTATTGACCTACGCCGATCGCCTTGGGATCGACCTTCACCAGCTCCGATAGAGGATCCTGAAGGCGGCGCGCAATCGAAATGGCTCCCCGCACGGTCAGGTCCAGGTCTGGGAATTCCTGCCGCGCAACATCGGATGCGGAATAAACGCTCGCTCCCGATTCGCTGACGGTGACTGAAAAGATGTCCTCGATTCCCTTATCGCGAAAGAATTCGCGCACAAACGCATCGGTCTCGCGTGACGCGGTCCCGTTGCCGATCGCCACAGCTCGAACCTTGTGGCGGCAAAGCAATCCCTCCAGCTTGATTCGCGCCTGGTCGGTACCCTGCTTCGATGTATGTAGATAGAGAACGTCGTGTTCCAGTAATTTCCCCGTCTCGTCCACGACCGCTGCCTTGCAGCCCGTGCGCAGGCCCGGATCAATGCCCAGCACCGATATGGCTCCGGCCGGTGGCGCAAGCAGCACGTTGTAAAGATTATCGCGGAAAACACGAATCGCCTCGGCATCGGAACGGCTCTTCAGCTCGAGCCGAATCTCAGCCTGAATTGACGAATTCAGCAGCCTCTTCCACGCGTCCTCGATCGCGAGTTCAAGCTGAGAAGTCCAATCGCCGGGTCGTCGAAGAATCAGCCGCCGGATCAGGACGACCGCCCGCTCCTGCTCAACCTCGATCAGAAAATAGAGCACGTTCTCGCTCTCGCCGCGTCGGATGGCAAGCATGCGGTGCGAAGGAATCGTTCGGGCCGGTTCCTTGTACTCGTAATACATCTTGAATTTTTCCTGCTCGTCTACCGCGTCGGCCACTTTCCGGCTAACGACGACGCCCTCCTCGAAGATCAGCTTACGTAACGCCTTGCGCACGTTCGCATCTTCGCTGGTCCATTCGGCGACAATGTGGCGAGCGCCTTCCAGGGCTTCGTCCACCGTGGCCACTCCGAGTTCGGCATTCACGAAATCGGCGGCATACGCGAGAAGCGGCCTCGCGCCGGGTTGCTGCGCCCACAGGTACTGCGCCAGCGGCTCCAACCCCTTCTCGCGCGCGACCGTTGCCTTGGTGCGCCGCTTCGGCTTGTATGGCAGATACAGATCCTCAAGTTCGTTTCTGTCGAGAGTGGCTTCAATGCGAGCCTTCAACTCATCGGTGAGCTTGCCCTGCTCTCCAATCGAAGCGAGGATTGTTTCCCGCCGGTCGAGGAGTTCGCGATAGTAAGACAGCTTTTCCTCGATCGCGCGTATCTGGACCTCGTCAAGATTCCCTGTAGCCTCTTTGCGATAGCGCGCGATGAACGGGACGGTGCCGCCGTCATCGAGTAATTCGATTACTGCCGTCAACCCGCGAACAGGAAGATTCAAAGACCTCGAAATAGGAAGAAGGATTTCTATTGGAAGATTTTTCTTTTCCGCCATAACCGTCACCTGTCTATCGTACAAGGTGCGGTTGGGCGCGAGCCTCGCTGATACATCTGGAAAGCGATTGCTCTCCCGAGAGCCATCGCGCCCTTCGAACAAAACTGGCATGAGCGCGCGAAGGGCGCGCCCGCCAGTTCTATTCCTGCTGATTACAGCACGTCCGACGGTGGCAATCAGTGGGCCGAAGCTACCTCCCCGACCGAACTGCCGGACGGAGCAACGTGGGTATCGGATCCCGAAGGATGATAGTTCGCCGGCGAAGCCGGAAGGTTCGTAGACGCCG
This sequence comes from uncultured Acidobacteriota bacterium, assembly GCA_963730805.1. Taxonomy (GTDB): domain Bacteria; phylum Acidobacteriota; class Terriglobia; order Terriglobales; family Acidobacteriaceae; genus Telmatobacter. The sequence continues at coordinate 189,239 of CAVSTL010000013.1, forward strand.
CCGAACTTGTAATGTGCGGTCCCAGCGTCGAAAGATATGCGATCAGCGCCGCCATCTCGTCAGGAGACGCATCTACCGTAGGCATACCTCCGGCTTTCATGCGCGAGTTCGGATTGTGCAAGAGTTCGGCCAGCCGATCCTTCGGAAGCTTTCTCGTGATGCCAACCAAACTTGGCGCGAGCGGTGTCCCGGTTCCATCCGATCCATGGCATGCGCTGCAGCCGCGGTCGTTGAAAATGTCTTTCCCCTTGGGGACCAGAGGATCAGCCGAAGCCGAGGTCACCGTGGGCACGGTGGGAACCGCCCCCGTCGAAGTCGTGTACGGTTCGAACGGCTCGGTGCTGTAGGTTTTCTCTTCTTCGTGCTGCCGCGTCAGTTGTTCCGCCACCGGAGCACGACGGTCATCCATCTGGCTTTTGATTCCCAGGCTCACCATCCCAAGCACCACGATGGCGACCGCGAGTGCCGGAATCGGCCGGCGCCACACCTTTCGTTCAAGCCTCCGATCGAGGAACGGCATCAGGAAAAATGCCGCCGCCACCAGGCTGGGGATCACAATCACCCCGATCACGACACCTGGACCCTCCCAGTACTTCAGCCACTGAAACATGGGCAGGTAGTACCACTCCGGCCGAGGAAGAAAATGAGAGTCGGAGGGATTGGCGATCGGGCCCAGCGTTACCGGGCGCAGATACGAGAGCCCTCCCAGGATGCCGATGATGAGCAGCGCAAACGCCATGTCGAACAGCACCTGGCGAGGATAGAAGGGTTCCGGATGAAGCTTTGGTGTAACCGGATCTTCATGCGGTGGCCCAGCTGGTCCCGCCTTGCGGAACAACAATATGTGCGCACCAACAAAGGCCAGGATTCCTGATGGAATCAGAAATACGTGAGCTACATAGAACCGCGACAGAGTAAGGGTGCCGAGCGTATCTCCGCCGCGGAGAAAGCGGGTGAGGAGACTTCCGATCAGAGGCACCTGGCCGGCGATGTTAGTCCCGACTGCGGTCGCGAAATATGCTTTCTGATCCCATGGCAGCAGGTAGCCGGTAAATCCCATTCCCAGAATAAGAAACGATAGCAGGGCGCCGGAAAGCCACAGTAACTCGCGCCGGCCTTTGAACGAGCCATAAATGAATGTCTGCAAAAAGTGAAGTCCAAGCACGATGATCATGGCGCTGGAGCCATAAGAGTGGAGGCTACGAAGAAATGCTCCCCCCGCGACCTGCTTGGTAATGTACGCAACACTGGTGTGGGCCGTCTCCGCAGTGGGCGTGTAATAAAGAGCGAGGGCGACCCCCGTTACCACCTGCAAAAGAAAAATGAAAAGCAGGCCCGAACCAAATACATAGGCCCAGCGCGCACCACCAGGAATGGGTTCCTGAAGCACTTTCTTCATGAAGGGCCGAAAGCCTGTGCGCACATCGACCCAGTCGAGCAGACGGCTGGCGGGGCCTCCGCCCCGTGGGGCGGAATTCTTTGTATCGTGACTCATTGGATCTCCTCGTCGCGTATCAACTAAGAAGCTGGCGGTCAGGAACGTTCGATCGGAAGTACTGGAACTGCACCTGCAGCTTGCCGTCAATCACCTGGGCGTCCAGCGCGTCCAAACCGCGCGGGGGCGGCCCCGAAAGCCGCCGCCCATCCGGACCGAACTGTCCCCCGTGGCACGGGCAGACAAACTTGTTCTGCTTTTCGTGCCATGCTACCGAGCAACCAAGGTGAGGGCAGATGGGCGACAGGACCTGGAGCTTGCCGTCCTCTGACTTGCTCACGAATACTGGCTGCGGAGAAACCACTTCGCGCCATCCGTCCCGCTGCGTGAGCGAAATCGTCTTGGCTACCGGCCCCGCAATATTTTCGAAGTCACTCACACTCCCGACCTCGGTCCACTTTTTCGTCTTGCCGATCGCCTGGACTGGATAAAGGATGTAACGGAGCATCGGTGTCCCGATCACCGTGGCAATCAACCCTGCGCACGCGCCCAGGAGAGACGCAAAAAATGACCGCCTTGTGATCTCCCTCGATTTCTGCGCCAGGCATGAGGCGCATTCATCATTTTGCAATGGGCAATTGGATTGCTGTGTCATTGTCACCTCGGAGAATCGCTTGGGGCAGGATGCAAATGATTGTTCGTTGCCGGTATGCAGATTCTGCGAACCCCGGCAAAGATAAGCAATGATCAGATCATGACATCCAAATACGTTTGTTCGCAGTCAATAACCATGTAAACCTTTGTAAAGCAGGCAAGCTATCAAGCCGTAAATGCGAATGTCCAGTCTTGACAAATGCAAAGAATTGCAATAGTGCAAGTGCTATTTGTTATCACTGCGCATAAGTCGCGGACATTTCATTCCTTCAGTTCACGCTCCCGTGAGCCACGGGACATACCCGTTCCTTACAACTGTTTACAGCCGATTTGATAAGCCGCAAGTAACTGCCCCTCGATTCACAGCTAGTATCTCCCTGAATGACACGCCCGCACTAATTCTCTAGTCACGCTTGTTCCAATGTTCGTCCCTTGCCCATGAATCAACATTGGAGTCCAAGGCAAGTGTCTTTCCATGAAGTGCTCGCACTAACCAGGCACTACTTCAGCGCAAGGTTTCGGACTTATCGAACCGCGATATCGAGAGTTGGACTGTGCGTGGCGGCCGATCGCAGTTTCAGAAAACTGTTCGCGGCAGCGCTAATGCGTAACTGCGCCTGTCGGCATGAACAATCAAACGTTTTGGTGAGGAAGGGTGGAAGGCTTGATGAGGCGAAGAGTACCCATATTAGCGAGAATCTCGCGCTTGGCATTGTGTGCGCTTGTCTTGGGTCTTGTCGGGGTCGTGCCCGCAATAGCCGAGGCGGATCGGTCACTCGATGGCGATAAGAAATGCACCCTCTGTCACAACGAGGCCAGCGGACACGTGCTGTCCATCTACCAGACGAAGCACGGCGTGAAGGGCGACTCACATACGCCCGGCTGCCAGGGCTGCCACGGCGAAAGCTTGACGCACCAGGGGAACCCCTCCGAGTCGCCCGAAATCGTGTTCGGAGCCAAGTCGAAGATGTTGTCCTCCACTGAGGCTAGAACGTCGGCGTGTCTCTCTTGCCATGAGTCAAGCGTTCACGCGCGGACGTACTGGTCGGGAAGTGCTCACGAAAAGCAAGGCGTGACGTGCACCGATTGCCATGAAATGCACAATCCCGAACAGAAGGTGCTGAACAAGCTTACCCAGCCGGAAGTGTGCTTCCAATGCCACCAGAATGAGCGCGCCCAGTTTCATCGCTTCTCAAGGCATCCGATCCTGGAAGGGAAAGTCTCCTGTTCCGACTGCCACAACCCGCACGGTTCCACTGGCCCTCGCTTGATGGTGAAGAACACCATCACCGAGACCTGCTACACCTGCCATTCTGAAAAGCGCGGACCATTTTTGTGGGAGCATGCGCCGGTCGTTGAGGACTGCACCAACTGCCACTCACCGCACGGATCGAATGTTACACCGTTGTTGAAGACGCGCGCCCCCATGCTTTGCCAGGAGTGCCACACGAGCGATCACGCCAAGGGTCTTTACAGCGGTGCAAACCTGCCCGGCGGACCCTTTGTAACGGGCAACGGGACCATCCCACTCGGAGCCCAGAGCCCGACTGACCAGGCCAACGGACGTGCTTGTCTGCAATGCCATTCACAAATCCACGGCTCGAATCATCCGGGCGGGGCCAAGTTCAACCGCTAACCAATTGAATCGGAGAGACGCAATCATGAAATCCAGAAATGCATGCGGCTTCGGCGCCGGTTCGATGAGGTTTCTCGGCGGCGCATCGATTGCAGCCTGCCTGCTCGTGGTTCTATCCACGTTGGCGGCTGCGCAAACTGTTCCTCAAAACACCACTGGACGTAATCCAGGAACCCAGGTCCCCCCAGGTCCCTATATTCCGGACGAGCTCACGGCTGCCGAACAGACCAAGCTGCACAGCAGAAGTCAAATCGGCGTCGCCGGCATCAGCTTCAACTCCTTCAAGTTCGGCGAGTACAACGGACTGCATAAGTTCAATGCCTTCGCCATCGGCAACTTCGACTACCGCGGCGGCGCGGCGTACGACAGCATGGACACATGGCGGTGGCGCTTCCAGGGCACGAGTCTTGGCCTCGAAACGCGAAACGGGATTCTCGACATTGGAAAGCAGGGTAAGTTCCAATTTCGGTTCGCGTATAACGAGATCCTGGCGAATACCAACGACTCGTATCAAACCCCCTTCCTCGGTGTGGGGACCAGCGCTTTGACATTGCCATCCAATTGGATCGTGCCGGTTTTACCGCAAAAGAGCGCCACCGCTCTGAACTACTTCGCGCTCAATCCGACAGCCGCGGCTGGCAGCGTCTACAACAAAAAAGGCGTCCTCACACCACCAACCCAGGACCAGTTGGACACCATGGCGGCCATTCGTGTTACCGACTTGCCCGCTTTCCGGAATGTGGATCTCTCACTCGCGCGCAAGCGGGGAGAGGCGCAATTCCTCTTGACGCCGACCGAGAAGATCGATATTCCCGTCGGCTACACCCACGAGCATAAGAATGGCCTGAGGACCATCGGTGGGGTGAATGATCAGAACACGCAGGACACGGCGTTGCTGCCGTATCGAGTGAACTGGGATACCGATCAGGCATCCGTGGCAGTCAATGTCAAGCTTCACAAGCTGTTTCTTTCGTTCTCCTACTACGGTTCCTTCTTCCGCAACAACACCGAACACATGATCTGGTCTGATCCCGCGGTTTTTGGCCTCACGTCGGCTCTGGCGGAGGAACCCAACAGCCAGTTCCACCAGTTCACCGCCACCGGCGCCTTCAAATTGTCCAGTGATGCAAAACTTGTGCTCGTTGGTTCGATCGGGCGCGGAACCCAGAACCAGCCGTTTATCAACCCCTCGCTTACTTCGGAGGGAGCGCTGCCGTTCGGGCTGCCGCGCCCCTCCCTGCAGGGTCTTGTGTACACCGGCCTGGGCTCGGGCAAGTTCACCTTCAAACACGGCAAGTGGGATTTCGTGGCTGACGCCCGGTTTGACGAACGCGACAACCATACGCCCCTCGGCATCTTCCTGTTCCAGGATGACGCCTCGCCAAAGACTGGTACCTCGCCGTTTAGCGGCCTCTACGGGCTGCCCACCGGACTGGGAAGCAATACCAACATCTACAACAATCGGTCGCTCACCAAGCTCTCCTACAAGGCCGGCGGAGAGGCCGAGTATTCATTCACGAAATCGGAACACTTGATGTTTGGCTATGGCTGGGACAGAGCAGATCGCCATTGCTCCTATTCCTGGATTAGCTGCGCCGATGCAAAGCAAGTGAATGAGAACACCGTCCGCACCGAGTGGCGCAAATCCAGGGGAGCCGTGACGGCTCGCGTGCAGTACGCCTTCTCCGAGCGCCGCGGAGACTACAACGAGAACGCCTTCCTCGCGGAAACGCCGATGGCAAACCAAGTGCCGGCGAGCGGCGCATCGCAAAGTCTCTACTCCTATCTCAAGAGCACCGGGCTTACGGGTTTCGGTCCGGTCGCGGGTCTCCCCAGCGAACCGCTTACAGGCGATGCCGCAATCTTTACGCCCAACAACAACACCGTTGCGCAGGCCCAATACGGCACGCGAAACATCCTCAATGAGATCCCCGGCTTCAGAAGATACTACGTAGCCGACCGGGACAGAAATGACGCGCGCGCCCAAATCAATCTGCTGGCGAGAGACAAGGTCGCCGTCACTTTGAGCGGTGAGGCGAGTGACGACGACTATCTCAACACCAGGCTGGGTTTGAAGAGACGCACCTGGTGGGCATCCACCATCGACGCAAGCTATGTCGCGTCTGACAACCTGGTCGCCGACGTCTTCTACACTTACGACAACCAACGTCTCTACGCCGCCGGCGATGCCTTTGGCTCCAACAGCAGTGCAACCTTCCAGGGTCAGGCGGGAAACACTGTCCTTGGAGGCCCCTGCTTCAGCTCCGTCGCGGACAGGAACGCATCGGCCAAACTCGATCCGTGCCTGGACTGGACCCACAACGACCGCGACAAGATCGACACGGTCGGCCTGACTCTGCGCAGAAGGAACCTGGCAGACAGAAAGCTGGAGCTCGCCGGTGAACTGGTCTACACCCGGGCCCGTACCGAGAACGCAGTCGTTGGCGGCAGCTACGTGAACAACCCGCTCGCATTGGCGGCACCGGCTCCGGCGCTACCCTCCGGTACCCAGGCGATCTTCTTTATCGCGGCGCAGAATTATCCTGTGATCCGCAATGACGAGATCATGGTCAAACCAAGCGCCACCTACGTCATCAGCAGGTCGGCCAGTCTGCAGGGCTTCTACTGGTTCCAGCGGTTGACGCCAACGGACTGGAGATACCAGGCACTGCAGTCCGGCAACAAGCTGAACTTTACTCCCACCAACGAGACAGTGCCCAACTACCAGGTACACGTAGGCGGCGTCTCCCTCAACTGGACGTTCTAACGGATAACAATCGAATTGGCAGAAGCGAAACTATTCCATTTACTGAACAAGGGGGATTTTCCGGTGAAAACAATTGTTCGTATTGCAGCAATTCTCGTTTGCGCGGGTGCGGTGGCGAGTGCGTGGGCCGAACCTGCGGCGAGCATCTACAAGACCAAATGCGCCGCGTGTCATGGCCCAGCGGGAGACGCCAGTACTCCCGCAGGCAAGGCGCTCAAAGTTCCATCGTTCACCTCCGAGGCTGTCGTGAAGGACACAGATGCCGATATGCTGGCGATCGCGAAGAACGGCAAAGGCAAAATGCCCGCCTGGCATGACAAGCTTTCTGACGACCAGCTCAAGGACCTGGTTACTTACATCCACACGCTGCAAAAGAAGTCCTAAGACCACGGCCAAGCCGCAGTCTCCAGATCTGCAGTTTCCCGGGGCGAGCCGACTAGCGAGAAGCTGGCGGCCCGCCCACCTGTTCTATGGCAGCTTGAAGGAATCGCCGGATCACAGGACGGCTCAACTCATCGTGATTCCGAATAGTGATATGACGAATCGACTTGCCGGTGCCGGCCAGCACTCCCGCTGGATCGGGTAGCAGCGCGCCGCGGTTGAATCCCAGGTTCACATGGCTGCTATAAGTCACCACGTGACAGAATCCATCCTTCATCGGCTTGCCCGTGAACGAGAATCCAATTGCAACCGCATATCCTTTCGCAATCGATTCGATCGCATCGGGTGCTTCTTCCAGGACAATCTCGCGAAGTGCCAGGGCAAGGCTCGAGACATGAGGTTCATAAGCTGCAAGGTAACTCAGCAATCGACGATCCGGTGCTCGCATACATCTCCTCGAATCTCATCCCCGTCATCCAACTTAGACTCAGTCTAATCGTTGGAAATGAGGACCAAACGCCCGGAAGTTATATCCGGGCGCTCACTTTCGAGATCCGTTTACGTTGCAGGCGGCACGGCCCAAGCTCATCCTATGAGCACCGGGCCGAGGTAGATCCCGGCCCGGCATGTTGCGTTGCTGGCGAGCTATTCCGCGGAAATCAGAATCTCTTCGCCGCGGTCGAGCTTGGCTTCCTGCAAGCGCGCCTTCTTCTCGGCTTTCCATTCGGGGATTTCCACATTGATGCTGGCTGCAACCGGGCAATCGACCCGGCGAAGGAAGTACCGGTCTCCGTACCGCTCGAACACAATCTTGCTGTTCCGCCCATGATCGTGGAACCCGCGAACCGTGGCAACCATCGCAGCGGCATCGGTTGTGGTGCTGGCGAACCGAATCAGGCCGCGCGTCGGTGAGGAAATGATGTATTCGCCCGGAGGCAATGGTTTGCTGGCGACGCTGAACCCGAAGGGGATCTTCGCTTTCAGCGCCATATCCTGGGCTTGTGCATGGGGAAGCGCCATGAGCGCGCCAAGGGTAACGAGGGCAAGTGTAGGGATCAGTTTCACGAGAGTCGCTCCTTTGCTATTCAGGCGCTTCAACTTCACACGCCGTTACTCTCTAAAGCGATCTCTCCATGCAAAAGGTGTAACGCCGCATTAATCTTTTATTTTGAAGAAAAATGGGCCGCTCTCTATCTGACATCACCGGGGCCGCGCAATTCCGGCCGCGTATCAATGAGTCATCGCATAGATCACATAGTTCACTCCGATCTTCGTCCCCAGCGCCGAGAACTTCACCGGGTAACGCGGATCGTCGAGGAATTCCCACGAGTCGCCGATATCGGAATTCAGCGAGAATGCCACCATGATGCGGCCTTTGTCGTCGTAGATCCCCTTCCAGTGAGCCACGTACCCATCCTTCTTGTGACCCGTCGCCAGGTGCTCCGCCCCAGGAATTTGAAAGCGATCGTCGAGATCGAACAGCGTATGGAAGATAGCATCGTCGTTGGGAATGTCCACCAGGTCGCGTTCAGGAAACACCATCTTCATCGTCTTTTCAAAGTAAGCTTGTTCGGCCGATCCGTGGCAATCGTCCGCCATGAAGAAGCCGCCGCGCAACAAATAGTCGCGAAGCTTGTTCGCCTCTGCCTGCGTCAATCCCCACTCGCCAACCTGCACCGCGTATAAAAACGGCCAGTTGTAGACTTCGTCGCCGTCGTCCAGGTTCACCGACTGCTCCACCGATCGCGCGTCGATTCTGGTCAGGCGCCGGACCGCATTCGCAAGCGCCCGGTCGGCGCGCGGATAGTCCTGGGTCCACAACGAAAACCCTTCCTGCCAGGGCCCCTCTCGCCCTTCCCCGTAGCCGTCCAGCGGGCCCGGGGGGTACATCAGCCGCGCAAACGTCCATTCCCCCGGCCGGCTCCAGTCCGTAGGCAGCGGGATCGCCTCTCCATATTCGATCGACGGATATTGCCGGAACGCACGCTGTCCGAAGACCGCGCTGATCAATACCCCGGCCAATACCATCGGGCCACCGAATTTCTTGAAAGGCCTTCATCCCGTCTCGACCCACATCGTCCTCAGACTGAATCCCGGAAAGCAAATCGCCTCGCCGGCCTCCGCTTCTCCTATTTGACGCGCTTTCTCCCGTGGAGTCCGCAGAAAAACAATGTTGGGATGTAGATCACAATTCCCGGGCCGAACTGCGGTTAAACTGGGTGCAGAAGACGTTCCGCAAGCCTCCCTGACCCTGGGTTGTTGAAATCGCGAGGCTCGGATCGCCCGAATTGCTGGCTGGCATGGATTTTCTGTTGCTCCGAAGGCTGCGCGCGCCTTTGGTCCTGTTTTTCTTCGCATTTTTGCGGCTGTCGGCTTCGGAGCCTGCACGGCTTCCCGATGCCCCTGCGCCTTCGCCGAACCATGTGCCGGCATCAGGATCGAACGGCGCCGCGGGCGCTGTCGCACTAGCCCCAGCCAACATCGAGATCCCCCGCCTCGATGCGGCGCCCGTGCTCAAGGACTTCCTCCAACTCGCACCAACCGGCGCGGCTCAGCAGATGCTGCGCATCGCCAATTTCGTGCAGCGCTATCCCGATGACGGCCAGGCTTCTACCCAACCCACCACTGCCTATCTCGGCTATACCCACGAGAACCTGTTCGTCGCGTTTGTTTGCGGCGACGCCAATCCGCAACTGATCCGGGCGCACATGCTTGCCCGCGATTCTCTCGCGGACGACGACAACGTGGAGGTGTACCTCGACACCTTTCACGACCAGCGACGCGCATTTGTTTTCCAGGCCAATCCGTTGGGAATCCAGGCCGACGCCCTGTTCAGCGAGCAGAATGGGATCGACTCCTCGTTCGACACGGTCTGGGACACGTGGGGGCAGCGCACCGCTTCCGGATATTCAGTCCTCATGCGGATTCCTTTTGCCAGCCTCTATTTCGCCAAGGCCGACCCCGGACAGATGCGCACTTGGGGCATCATCCTCCGCCGCAACATCTCGCGCACCAGCGAAGCCGTCTTCTGGCCCCGCAGTAACCACGACATCGCCGGCTGGCTGACCCAGGACATGGAGGTCGAGGGCTTTCGCGACGTCGAACACGGGCAGAATCTGCAATTCCAGCCGTATGTCCTGGCCCGCAATCTGCGCAACCTCAATAGCATCGATCCCGTTGACCCGTACTTCGACGACCGGCATTTGCAGGGCTACGGCGGCCTGGATGCGAAGTTCATCCTCCACAACAGCCTGGTGCTCGATACCACCGTCAATCCCGACTTCAGCCAGGTGGGCATCGACAACCCCGCCGTCCCCAACCAGCGCTTTCCGCCCTATTTCGCCGAAGTGCGGCCGTTCTTTATCGAGAACAGCAGCTATTTCATGACGCCCATCAACCTCTACTACACGACCAACATGGTGAAGCCGCAGTATGGCGCGCGCCTCACCGGCAAACTGGGCGACTGGGCGATGGGAATTCTCGGCGTGGACGACCGCGGTCCGGGCGAGATGGTGCCAAAAAATGACCCAACCCACGACGCTCGCGCTCGCGATTACGTTGGCCGCCTCAATCGCGACCTGGGCTCGCTCTCCAACGTCGGCCTGATCTATGCCGACCGGGAGTATCTCGATTCCTTCAACCGGAGCCGGCGGCATCGACTACCGGTTTCGTGTCAAAAATCGCTGGACCATCACCGGCCAGGGTGTCGCGTCCGCGACCAGGAACCTGAGCAACGATACCAACGGCGAACAGGACTGCGAGAACTACGAGCTGACCTGCAGCGGCCAGGCGTGGACTCAGGGGCTCAGCTACTCTGACCTCCACTGGAACTGGTGGACCGCCTATGGCGACACCTCGCCCGGCTTCGTCACCAACACCGGGTTCTTTCAGCGCCCCGATGTGCGCGAACCGAATGGCCGCATCGCGTATACGTTTCGTCCCGCCCACGGACCCATCCTGTCGCACGGGCCCAGCGTCTACACCGAGCGCATCTGGGACCACGGCGGAGTTCCTCTCGATGCCTACGTCATTCCCCATTACAGTTTCGACTTCAAACGCAGCACCTCCGTCTCCGCCAGCGTTGAACTGGGGCAGGACCGCCTGCGGCCCATCGACTACTCCGCACTGCCGGCCAACGTCGAGTACCACAGTCAGAGCGCGGGTGTGCACTTTTACAGCGCCCCGGTATCCTACCTTGCCGTGAGCGGCGGATTCTACAAGGGAAGCACGATCAACTTCTCGCCGCCGGACGGCAGCGGTCCGGGCCCGGTGCGCGTGGACTCACCCAACCTGAACCTCGAAGTGAAGCCGCTGGGCTCGCTCGATCTCCTCAACAGCTATGTCTTCACCCACTTCACCAGCCCCGAAACCGGCGCCCTGGTGTACGACAATCACGAGTTGATTTCTCGATGGAACTACCAGGTGACACGAGCCGCCTCATTCAACCTCATCGGGCAGTACATCTCCACCCTTCCCCACGCCGATCTCACTGACCTGCCGAATTCCAAGACGCTGTTCGCCGATGCACTCTTTACCTACATGCCGCATCCCGGCACCGCACTTTACTTCGGCTACATCGGCAACTTCGCCAACCTGGATCGCGCCCTGTGTACGCGTGATGCGTCAGGGATGTGCAATCCGGGCGAGCCCATCCTCACGCCCACCAACTCATCGCTGATAAACGACGGCAAGACGATCTACCTGAAGATTTCCTACCTGCTGCGTTTCTGAGTCCCGAACCCCACTCACTCCATCGCCTTCAACTCCCCAAACACAGTGGGAATCAGTTCCGCCACCGTCGGATGGATATGCATCGAGTGGGTGAACAGCGAAGCCGTCTGCCGTGCGTACATCGCCGTCAGGATGCAGTGAATGGCTTCATCCCCTCCGGTTCCAAACAGAGTTGCTCCAAGGATCTGCTGTGTCTCCCGATCCACCAGCACCTTCATGAACCCTAATGTCTCGCCCTTTTCGATCGCCCGGCTGACGCGGGTCATGGCCCGTTTTCCAATGAGCGCCGGTTTCCCGCTGCGGCGAACCTCGCCCTCCGACATGCCCACACCGGCCAGCGGCGGATCAATGTACAGCGCATGCACCGAAATCCTGTCACTTACTTTGCGTGACTCGCCCTTTAGTAGATTATCTGCGACGATTTCATAATCGTTGTAGGAGGTATGCGTAAAAGCGCCGCGTCCATTGCAATCACCGAGCGCAAACACATCCGGCGCAGTCGTACGCAGCTGATCGTCAACCTTGATATATCCGTGTTCGTCCGTCTCCACCCCCGCCGCGGCCAGGTTCAAATCCGAGGTATTCGGCACGCGCCCGATCGCCATCAGCACATGCGATCCCCCGATATGCGGAGCGCCCTCGTTACAGTCCACCCCCACGCCCGCTTCCCCATCACGGCTTTCCAGGTGAATGCACGTCGCATTCAATCGCATCTGAATTCCCTCAGACTCGAAGATTTCGCTTATCACTGCCGAAGCATCTTCGTCCTCGTGCATGGCAAGCCGCGGATTCTTGTCGATCACCGTGACTTCCGAGCCAAACCTCCGAAACATCTGCGCGAACTCTAGGCCCACGTATCCGCCCCCGACCACAACCAGGTGCCGGGGCAACTCTTCGAGATCAAGAATGCTCGTGCTCGTCAGGAACGGGACCGAATCCACTCCCTGCATCTTTGGTACCAGCGGACGCGCGCCGACATTGATAAAGATGTGGCCGCCCTCCAGCACATCCTCTCCCACGCGCACCGTCTTCGGACCCTCAAAGACCGCCTGGTCCGTGAACACCGTGCAATTCTCAGTTCCGCGCAGCCATTTTTCGACGCTCGCCCGCGACTTCATCACGATCGCGTCTTTGCGCGCCTTCACGGCGCGCATATCCACGCTGACGTCTCCCGCCGAGAATCCGAAGTCGCGGGCCCGCCTGGCCAGGTGCGCCGCGTGCGCGCTGGCAACCATCGCCTTGGTGGGAGTACAACCGGTGTTGACGCACGTTCCGCCAAACAGGTGGCGTTCGGCAAACGCGACTTTCCAGCCAGCGCCGGCCAGCCTGACCGCCAGCGACGGCCCCGCTTGCCCTGCGCCGATCACAATACCGTCAAAGGAATGTTTCATCGGGAACCTCGATCGCGAACTCAACTCTCATGCCGTCATCCCTGAGTCTCGCACGACCGCCACGGTGGGACCTCCTAGGATGATCCCCTCGAAAGGATATGCACGAGGAACGCTCCCGCCCCATATCCCACCATCGGCAGCGCTCCGGTTGGATCGCCGATCTTCCCGGGAAACAACTGGCACGGCAACGACACATACATTTCCGGAATGATGTTGTGATCGGCGGCGGCCTTCTCCACGATCCGCTTCACCATCGCATCCGCGTCAGCCTCCTTCCCAAGATGCCGATCGAGTTCCGCTAGGCTCAAATCCACAAACAGAAACTCCTGCCGCTCATACCAGTACTCGAAGATCGCCGGATCGGTGTAGGTGCTGCGAACACGTTGGTAGCCGCCCGAATCCACCTTCAGCAATTCCATCCTGTCGACGACATCGCGCACTACCGCGGGATCCTTCACAATGCCGAAATTAATGATAGGAAGCAGCGCGCCATCGATGTCATTCTTTACCCCTTCTTCCAGTGTTCCGTGAAGCTTTCCGCCGCGCACGAACGCCGCCGCAAATCCTCTTTCAAGCATCGCAACATGTTCCAGAGCTTCCTTGCTCGCGCCTTCGTCGCCGGCACGCTGCGCCACGCCGGCAAAGCTCTTCAGCCCCACAATCGCCGCCGCCGTTGAAAATGCGAAATGCTTCTTGTCCTTCTGATGCTCCTCCCAGATCGATGTATCCGCCGCAACGATCAGCCCGTCACTGTACGTCTCCATATTTGCGATCAACGGCTTCACTATGAAATCTCTGGCGCTCTCGTAGAGCCGGCCGCGATACGTCGGCGTCGCGAGAAGCGCGGCATCGTCATATTTCTTCAGGTATTCGCCCAGCACCCACAGCGCTTCGCCCCAATCATCAAATTCGATATTGGTGCTGCCCTCCATCGTGAAGAACGGCTCCTCTGATCCGTCGCCGAAATAGCGCACCACCGAAATTTGATAGTCGGCGCCATTCGTCTCCGCCCGCATCTTGCCGGTCGGCTGCGCGTTGAAATATGCCAGCAGCACGGCGCGCGCCTCGTCGCGATGCCCCATCCGCGCCAGCGCCACACCGGCGTACGCCATATCGCGCACCCACGGGGTAAACCACAGGCCATCCGGCAGACTGGCCACGATCAGCCCGTTGCCATGGCGGTCCGCGCGGTTGGGCTCGCGGCTCTGCGCAATCCGCAGCATCACCTCGCTCTGCCGCCACAGGTGCCGTTCCGCTTCGCTCTTGAACTGGACCGCGGGCTTTACTCGCCAGCGCTCCAGTTCCGTTATCTCCCGTTTCGCCAGCGCACGCGGCGCTAGCCCTCCGCGCCAGCGTTCGAATTCTCGAACCGTCGGCTCTACATCGCCATCGCCTTCAACTGCGACCAGGCCCCATGCATTGCTCGACTCGAGATATCGCTCCGCCGCGGCCTTGCCATCCCTCCTCGAACCCAGCGGAATCAACACCAGCGATTCATCGATCCCATCAAATTTCAGTACTTGAATCGCGAGACCGGAAACGCGCACGGCCCGCTGCGACCGGACGGTCTTGTTCCATTCAACGTTCCAGCCATCCGCGTCCGCGCTTGCCGGCTCCCAACTGATCACCAGGGCCGGATGCGCAAATCCGAACGGCATGAAGACAAACCCTTCGCCCTCGTTCCGCCACACGTGAATTACATGCGAATCTTCCTCATACTCCGCCGAGGCGTTCTTTGCTGTGCCGGCACCCCAACCAATCTGCTTGATGAAGTTGGCGGTCTCCACTCCTTCGCTTAGAGGATTGCCCGGATCAGGGCGAACACAGCTATAGGGATGCGCATAGAATTTGGTCGCCGTACCCGTCTCCGGCGCAACCACCCCAAAGCCGAAACCGTTGCCCGTAACCACGTGAGAAGCTGTAGCGGACAGGCACAGCCAAAGTCCGGCGCCGATCAAAATCGCAAACCGGCAAACCACGCGGATACAGATCGCTCGACGCATAGGTAATCTTCGCACCTGGGGCGGACCCTCAACGACCCAGCGCAAGAGAAGGATCGGCCGTCAAAGCGGCCGGCGCAAACTCACCGGCCATGAATCGAGGCCATGCCGCCGCCGCAATCATGGCCGCATTATCGGTCGAGAGAGCCAGTGTTGGAAACGCTATTGTCAAGCGGCGCCGCCCGGCCTCCGCCGTGAAGCGCGCGCGAAGTTCGCGGTTCGCCGCCACACCTCCGGTCACCAGGATGCGCGTCGCGCCCAGCGACTCAGCCGCGGCGAATGTCTTCTTCATCAGGTCCCCGACCACGGCGTGCTGGAAGCTCGCGATCAGATCGAGCGCTGGCTGCGAGCACAATTCCAGCGCGGCTTCCCTGCTCTGGGGAGGCTTGCCCATCGCCAGCATTCGAGGTACCCGCGCCTGCGCCTCTTCGCGCATGTGGTGCAGTTCCACGTAGCGCAGCACCGCCGTCTTGATCCCCGAAAACGAAAACAGGAGATGCGGATCGAGGTCCGCGATCGGCGCCGTGCGGGCCGCCTTGGTGCGCGGAGCTTTCCCCTGAAGGTGGGCCTTGGGCTTGATCTGCGCGAACGCAAACGGCACCGACTGCGGATCGCCGAAGCGGGCCAGCGCGTCGATCCACGGCCCACCAGGGTATCCCAGCCCCAGCAGCTTGGCTACCTTGTCGTACGCTTCTCCGGCCGCATCATCCAGCGTGCGACCCACCAATCTATATGTCCACGTACCCTCGGCCGGACGCGCCAGGTAAAGATGCGTGTGCCCGCCGGAAACGACAAGGGCGAGCGCCGGCTGCTCGTTTTCCCAACCAATATGTCTGTCATCCTGAGAGAAGGTCGCGTAAGCGACCGAAGTCGAAGGATCTGCGGTTGCCTTGTACATCCCTGCCGCTCGTTTCTGCCGCTCTTCCAGAAGCACCGCGTGAATGTGCCCTTCGAGATGGTTCACCGCGATCAGCGGCAGGCCGCGAGCGAACGCGAGCGCCTTCGCATACGTGATGCCGACCAGCAGCGCGCCCGCCAGCCCCGGTCCCGATGTGACGCCAATAGCATCGAGATCGGCCAGCGTAACGTGAGCTTCGGCCAGCGCCGCCCGCACCACTGGAACAATCGCGCGCAGATGTTCGCGGCTGGCCAGTTCCGGCACAACCCCGCCATACGTGGCGTGAGTCGCGATCTGCGAGGCCACCACCGACGAAAGCGTCCGCGCGCCCCGCTCCACCACCGCCGCCGCCGTCTCGTCGCAGGAGCTTTCAATGCCGAGAATGAGACCCCGAGTCACCTATTCAGTTTACCGGCCGGCAGCACGGCCACGCGGCCAACGCGGCGAGTGAGAATAGAGAAAGATGGTTCCGGACACGCCCCAATTCGCAGCCGCGCTTCATATCGTCGAGACCCTTCGCGCCATGGGCTTCGCAGCCTATCTCGCCGGCGGCTGCGTGCGCGATCTGCTCCTGGACCGCGAGCCTGTCGACTACGATGTCGCCACATCGGCCACTCCCGATGTGGTCCTCGATATGTTTCCGCGCACCTTTGCCGTGGGCGCGCATTTTGGCGTCGTGCTGGTCGCGTCCGACACCGGTTCGGAGTGTGAGGAAGGTTCCGTCGCGAAGCGTTGCGTCACAGAAGTGGCGACCTTTCGGTCCGATGGAGTCTATTCCGACGGCCGCCATCCCGACGCAGTTCGCTATACCCCATCCGCGCAGGAAGACGTGCACCGCCGCGACTTCACCATCAACGGGCTGCTTCTCGATCCGCTGCGGCTGGCTGAATCCGCAACCGAGAGCAAAGCACTGCGCGATGCGGTGCTCGATTACGTCGGCGGGTTGACCGACCTCGATGCCGGCGTGCTCCGGGCCATCGGAGATCCCTTCCGCCGCTTTGACGAGGACCAGCTTCGCCTTCTGCGCGCGGTACGTTTTGCCGCCCGATTCGCCTTTACCCTCGACTCCAAAACTGCCGCTGCCATACGCGCGCTGGCCGGACGCATTCACGCAGTCAGCCGCGAGCGCGTGCGCGATGAGCTCACCAAAATGCTCACTGAAGGCAAGGCCCGCCGCGCCTTCGAATTGCTCGACGAAACCGATCTCCTCGTCCAGGTGCTGCCCGAGATTTCCAGGATGAAAGGCGTCGCGCAGCCGCCGCAGTTTCATCCCGAGGGCGACGTGTGGATTCACACCCTCATGCTGCTCGACCAGCTGGAGCGCGGCGCCCCGATGACGCTGGCGTGGGGCGCGCTGCTTCACGATGTGGGCAAGCCTCCCACTTTCCGCGTGGCTCCGGATCGCATTCGTTTCGATGGCCACGTTGAAGTGGGCGTGGCCATCGGCGCCGACATCTGCCGGCGATTCCGCTTCTCCAACGAGGAAACCAGCCAGATTCTTTCGCTTATCGAGAACCACATGCGCTTTGCCGATGCGCCGCGCATGAAGGCCTCCACCCTCAAGCGCTTCTTCCGCCTGAACGATTTCCCCCAGCACCTGGCCCTGCACCGCATGGATTGCCTCGCCGCACACGCCAATCTGGACATCTACAACTTCGTTCGCGAGAGCTACGCGGCGATGCCGGAGGAGAGCGTCCGCCCATCCCCGCTGATTACCGGCCGCGAATTAATCGCCGCCGGATACACACCCGGACCGCAATTCAAGACCATGCTGCAACAGGTCGAGGACGCGCAGCTCGAAGGCTCCATCGCGACTGCCGGCGAAGCACTTGCATTGGTTCGGGAGCGCTTTGGGCACGGCAGCACGTGACTCTACCCGCAGAGCCGCCGGCGCCCGATCGTCGACCGGGCGCCTCCCGCTCTCAGTAAAGATCCCCCAGCCCATCGGCGCCCAGCGCGTCATTAGCGCCGCTGCCCGTCTGCAACGGTTCACTTCCCCACAACGCGTCGTTGCCCGCGAGGTATGTCGTTCCCCACATCGCACTTTTGCCCAATGTCCTGGTTCCCCACATCGCGCTCGTGCCCGACATCACGCTCTTGGCCAGCGTTCGCGTTCCCCACATCGCGCTGGTCCCCCACATGGCGCTGCTTCCCCACATCGCGCTGGTGCCGTCCACGAAGATGATCACATTGCCATCCGCATCCACTCCGGCGGACGGCGACATGGCTGTTCCCATCAGACCAGGCATGCGGTCGGTGTTCGCCAGCGCCGCCCCCATGTCCAGGTAACCGGCTCCGACAGTAAAGATATCGGCCTCCAGGCTGAACGCCTGCCCCGTGATCTGATCCACCGCAACGCTGAATGGCACCAAGTCCTTGAATGCGGTCTTCATCAGCCGGGCCTTGACCTGATCCGGTGTCAGGGTCGGGTCCTGCTCGAGCATCAGCGCCGCCGCCCCGCTCACCATCGGCGCCGCCATGCTGGTTCCGCTCAGAACAAAGTAAGCCTCCGACGCGTTCTCATCCCCATGGGATCTGTAGAGATCGCGGGAAATCTCATTCGATGGGCTGGCCAGGTTCAACGCCTGATTCGCGCCATACAACGAGATCACCAGGTTCCCCGGAGCCACCAGGTCGGGTTTGACCACGTGATCGATCGCCGTCGGCCCTTTGGAACTGTAACTGGCCGGAATCACGGCGTAGGGATCCCGGCTGCCGCGCGTGTTCATCGCCCCCACCGTAATCACGTACGGATCGTTCCCCGGAGCGCTGACGGTTCCGTAGCCCTCATTGCCGGCGGAGTTGTCGCGCCCTTCATTGCCGGACGCCACCACCACGACGATCCCTGCCTTCCATGCCTCTTCCACCGCCTGGCACAGCGGATCGAGCGTGTAGCTTTCGAACACATTTCTCCCCAGGGAGAGATTGATAATCCGGATGTTGTACTTGTCCTTCAGCGCGATCGCTGTCTCGATGGCCGCGATCACGTTGCTGTCGGTACCGGCGCCACTGGCGTCAAGCACCCGCAGATTAACCAGCTTCGCCCCGCTGGCTATACCCAGGAATCGGTAAAAGGAGTCCCCGCCCGAGGAACTCTTGCCATTGCCTGCAATGATCCCGGCCACGTGCGTGCCGTGACCATATTTGTCAACCGCCTTGCCCGCCCGCCCCGTCACGAAATCCTGGCTGTATACGACGTCCCCGTCATTCAAATCAGGGCTCTTCCCGATGCCGCTGTCGATAATCGCGACTCCCACCCCGCTCCCGTCCAAACCCATTCCCCAGGCCGCCGGCGCATGCACGGAATCCGTGTGATAGTCGTTCACCCAGTCATTCGCCGCGGTTTTCGTCGACCGAACCGGCCGGTCCGGGGCGATGTACTCGACCATCGGATCCGCCGCCAGCCCCGCCAGTGCCGACGCCGGAATGCGATACGCTCCCCCGCGAATGACCTCCAGCTCACTATTCAGCGTGCCGCCGCGGCTCAATACTTTGTTGTGAAGGCCTGCAGTGGGCGCCTGTTTGAAGCGCACGATCACGTCCACCGTCTTTCCCTGGGCAACATTTTCTAGGTCTCTCGCGATCTTGCGGGGACCGGCAAACGCCGGCAACGCGCCCAACAACAGCGCAAGTACAATCAGGCACCGCTTGCCCTTCGCGGGCAAGTCTCTATGTTCGAATCCCATTGACTTCTCCTGCTACTTTCTGCGTTCCCGGCAGCAACTTCCGTTGGAAGAGAGCGGTCCTCACCCTCGCCGTGTGCGAACGAACCTGCAACCACATCAAAGCCGCATCTCCGAGGAGACACCTCTCATGCACCACTCCCTTCATCGGACGGGAGATGAAAAATCCTTAAAGTCGAAAGTAATGTGAGGAAAGTTATCCAGCCGCGCTCTGCCCTATTGGGCCGATTCCCGGGCCCTTCCCGCGCAGTCCCGCGCACGCTCCGACAGAAGGCTCTGTTCGCGCTCATTGCGCGTAAGAGCGGCAGCGCGTTCAAATTCCGCACCCGCTTCTGCGTACCGGCCGAGCCGCGCCAGCATGTCGCCGCGCACGCTCGGCAGCAGGTGATAGGTCCTCAACGCCGGCTCCTCAACCAACGGGTCAATCAGATCGAGCGCAGCCTGCGGCCCGGACAGCAGGCCCACCGCAACCGCCCGGTTCAGTTCCACGATGGGCGACGGCGCAAGGTCCCCCAGCTCCCCATAGAGAGAAACGATGCGCGCCCAGTCGGTTTCGGCCCCCGTCAACGCGCGGGCGTGGCAGGCGGCAATCTCGGCCTGCAGCCGATACGGTCCTTTTACCGGGGACAGTTTGTCGGCCCGCTCCAGCGCCGCCAGTCCTCGCCGAATTAGCAGTCGGTCCCACAAGGCGCGATTCTGTTCGAGCAGCAGAATGGGTTCACCGCCCGGCCCGACGCGCGCTCGCGACCGCGACGCCTGGATTTCCATCAGCGCCACAAGCCCGTGGACTTCGGGCTGCTGCGGCTCCAGCTCGGCGAGAATCCGCCCCAGCCGCAGTGCTTCTTCCGAAAGCGCGACGCGCATCAGGTCCTGCCCCGCGGTCGCGGAATACCCCTCGTTGAAGATGAGATAAATGACTTCCAGAACCGATGCCAGGCGCTCCGCCAGTTCCAACCCGCGCGGCACCTCGAAGGGGATCTGCTTTTCCGCCAGCGTCCGCTTGGCGCGCACGATCCGCTGCGCGATGGTCGGCTCGGGAACCAGGAACGCCCGGGCAATCTCGTCCGTGGTCAGGCCCGCCACCACGCGCAGCGTCAGCGCGGCACGCGCTTCAGAAGAGAGCACCGGATGGCACGCGATAAAAATGAGCCGGAGCAGATCGTCGCCAATGTGGTCGTCGAGCGCGGCATCGAAGTCAGGCGGCGTCTGCTCCAGCGCCAGCAACTCGCGCCCTACTTCTTGATATTTCCGTCCGGTGCGCTCCCTGTGGCGGAAATAGTCGATGGCGCGATGCTTGGCGGCAGCCATAAGCCAGGCTCCGGGGTTGGCGGGGATTCCCGACCCAGGCCATTGTTCAAGTGCCGCCAGCAGCGCTTCCTGGGCGAGGTCCTCGGCGAGACCCACGTCGCGAACCATGCGCGTGAGTCCCGCGATGACTTTGGCGGCCTCCATCCTCCAGACCGCATCAATGGCGCGATGGCTATCGGTAGCAGACACCTACCGATCACATCATGCCGGGCGCGACTGCCGCAATCGGGGCTACCGTTTGGCCAGTTCCGCACGCAGGCGCTCTTCCCGCTCGCGCACTTCGTCGGTCATGATCGGGGCGAATTCCTCCGTCTCGAACACCTGCCGGATTTCGATCTCCGATTCGCCGTGCATCGGATTCGGGCAGCGCTTCACCCACTCGATCGCTTCTTCCTTCGAACGAACCTGCCACAGCCAGAAACCGGCGATCAGCTCTTTGGTCTCGGCGAACGGCCCGTCGATCACGGTGCGATCCTTTCCCGAGAAGCGGATGCGCGCGCCCTTCGAACTCGGATGCAATCCCTCGCCGGCGAGCATGACGCCCGCCTTGACGAGTTCTTCGTTGAATTTGCCCATGTCGGCCAGCAGTTGCGGATCGGGAAGTGCCCCGCCCTCGGACTCTGGAGTGGCTTTCACTATCACCATAAATCTCATAAGACTCTCCGATGTATGAATTGGGAAACGTGTGACCTTGCGATCGCTGTGACGTCAGGCGTCCCTTGAGACCAGTTCGGAACTTACCGCTGTCTTGGGTTCTACGCACGGAGCCTCGTAAACCTGGCGTACTTCGCACTCGCCCTCGCCCACCACTCCCAGGAATTCCTTGACGAATTCGATCGCCGCTTCCTTCGACGGTGCTTCAATCAGCGCGAATCCGCCGACCACTTCTTTGGACTCGGTGAAGGGGCCGTCGGACACGGTGTACTTGCCGTGATCCACGCGCACACGCGCGCCCAGAGCACTCGGCATGCAACCTTCGGTGGCGATCAAAAGCCCCCGCTTCATGCAGTCTTCGATGTACTTGCCCATGGTTGCCATTTCCGCGGGGGTGGGTGGGGTATTTCGTTCGGGGCTCTTGTAAAGGCTCAGATAACGCATGGCGATAATCTCCTCTGTCAGGTTTTTGTTACCGGAAGAGCACTGTACTCTCTGCCGGTTCTACTCACACGTCGAACATCTCGACCGAAAATCGACACGAAGCTGCGAATTATTTTTGGGCTGAGCCGGAAATGATTAAGCCTTTAGCTTTTAGCTACAGTGGCGGACCCAACTTTCCACGGCGGACAACCCAACGAGCTAAAAGCTAAGAGCTAATGGCTAAAAGCTGCCTCTCTCACTTCACCCGCTTCAGCGTTCGGCTCCAGCGCGTATCGGTGAAGAAATGGACCACCACGTGCCCTATCCACGCCAGCGTGTTGCCGACGCCTGTCTTCTCCTGCTGGTCCTCCGGGGTCTGGAATGACCAGTAGTTGAACAGGGGCCGTCCCATGATGTTCTCCCGCGGCACAAAGCCCCAGAAGCGCGAGTCCAGGCTGCCATGGCGGTGATCGCCCATCATGAAGAACTTGTGGGGAGGCACCACCAGGTCGCCGTTCTCGATGTGGCTGGGCAGTTCCACAATCCACGGGTCCACCGCGCCGTGAGTATCAGCCGTGGTCGGCGGCAGCGAGGGGAACTCATCCACGTAGGACTGCTGGGAAGGCGGCAAAGGCGTGTCGAGTCCCTCGGGCGGCGGCGGCTGGGCCACCCCATTCAAATAGAGCACCCCTTCGTGCAGATGAATGCGATCGCCGGGCACCGCCACCAGGCGTTTCACCAGGATCAGGTATTGCGGATTCCCGTCGGCGTCCGGTTCCGGCTCCGGCGCGGGCCGGATGAACACCACGATGTCGCCCCGACGGGGCTCCCGATAGCGAACCAGCGGCATCCACTTCGGCGGCGGAGCCAGCGTAATTCGGTCCACCAGCAAATGATCCCCGATGAGCAGAGTTTTCTCCATCGATCCCGACGGGATAACAAAGTTCTGACCCAGGAAGGTGAGGATGAAGAGCCCGACCACCAGCACGGAACATGTGCTGGCGACGGCTTCGAACGGAGTCTCTTTGACTTTTTCCGGTGCCGGCTCGCGGGCTGGCTCAACGGGCGGCCTGGATGGGTTCGCGGTCTTTTTCGCCATGCATTCAAGCCCGGCTTCGCCTACGCCCGGGCGCTGCTATCACTATAGCGTCTGCCGCTTGAGCACCATCGAGATCAGCGAACCTACAGCCCCAGGTCGCTCAAGCCCGGGTGGTCGTCGGGACGGCGGCCGAGCGGCCAGTGGTAGAGCCGCTGCGAATCCTCGATAGCAAGATCGTTGATGCTGGCGTGGCGCCGATGCATCAGGCCGTCGTCGCCGAACTCCCACATTTCGTTTCCGTACGATCGCCACCACTGGCCGGCGGCGTCGTGCGACTCGTAAGCAAATCGCACCGCGATGCGATTGTGATCGAACGACCACAGTTCCTTGATGAGCCGGTATTCGCGCTCGCGCGCCCACTTGCGGGTGAGAAACGCAACGATCTCCTCGCGGCCGCTGACAAACTCCGACCGGTTGCGCCAGCGGCTGTCGATTGAATAAGCTCGCGACACCCGCTCCGGGTCGCGCGTGTTCCAGGCGTCCTCCGCGGCGCGCACCTTCAGGATGGCGGTCTCGCGACTGAAGGGCGGAACAATAGGATTGGTCACGACCGAAGACATGAACGCTCCTTCCTCATTCGCTTGGATTAACGCCGCCCTTGGTCGATGCGCTCTGCCGGCAAAAATCCTGCTCCCGCAGTCTATCCTGAACCTTGCCCATGCCCGATGCGCCGCGCCAGTTCGATGCAATCGTTTTGGGAGGTGGCGCGGCTGGGCTGATGTGCGCCGCGGTAGCCGGCCACCGTGGGCGGCGGGTTGCGCTGCTCGAACACAACGCGCAGCCGGGGCGAAAGATTCTCATCTCCGGCGGTGGCCGCTGCAACTTCACCAACCTGCATTGCGCGCCCGACCGCTTTCTGTCTGCCAATCCCCACTTCGCCAAGTCGGCCCTGGCGCAATATGAGCCCAGGCACTTCCTGGAATTGGTGGAACGTTACGGAATCGCATGGCACGAGAAGACGCTGGGACAGCTTTTCTGTGACCATTCCTCGCGGCAGATCGTCGACATGCTGCTCGCCGAATGTGAGAAGGGCCCGCGCAGTTCGACCCCGGCGGAAGTCGTTCTCCATGCGCGCAACATCGCCGTAGAGCGGGGCAGCCAGGCCGGCTTTCGCGTTTCCTGCTCCGCGGGTGAGTTTCACGCCGGAGTGCTGGTGGTTGCGACAGGTGGGCTCTCCATTCCCAAGCTCGGCGCCACGGGTCTTGCCTACGATCTTGCCCGCCAGTTCGGCTTGCGCGTCATCGAGCCGCGCCCCGCTCTCGTGCCGCTGGTGCTGGGCGGCGAGGAAGCGCGCTGGACCGAGTTGACCGGCGTCTCCACCGAAGTGGTCGCCAGCGCCACGGGTAGGCCCGGAAGAAAGGCTTCCGCGCCCGCGTTCCGGGAGAAGATGCTCATCACCCATCGCGGCTTGAGCGGCCCGGCGGTCCTGCAGGCTTCTTCCTACTGGCGCCACGGCGAGCCGCTGACCATCGATTTCGCACCTGCTCTGAACGGATCGGAGAAGCTTTTGCACCCGCTCTTCGAAATCGGAGCCCGTCGCGATGGGATCGCAATGAAGCAGGCGTTGCGTGCCATCCTCCCCGAAAGGCTCGCCGGGCTTCTGGCGGAAGTGGCCGCTCCCGCCAACTGGTCAAACCCCGCAATCGAAGCCTGCGAGCGCAATCTCCGCCGCTGGCAGTTTCACCCCGTCGGAACCGAGGGATTTGAGAAAGCCGAGGTCACCGCCGGCGGCATCGACACCAATGACCTCCAGGCCCGCACCATGGAAGCGCGCAATGTATCCGGTTTGTTCTTCATCGGCGAGGCTGTCGATGTCACTGGCCACCTGGGCGGTTTCAATTTTCAGTGGGCCTGGGCTTCGGCCGTAGCCGCGGCTAAGAGCCTCTAACAGCCTTTGAGTGAAAGTCCGATTCAGCCTGGTAGTGAAAGCCCGGCCTTGCCTGTAGTGAAAGCCCGGCCTTGCCTATAGGGAAAGTCCGTTTAGCCTGTCGTGAAAGTCCGGCCTTGCCTGTAGTGAAAGTCCGTTTAGCCTGTAAATCCGGTTTGATCTGGTTGTGAAAGTCCGGCTTTGAAAGGGCACGACTTTACAGGCTGCGGAAAAACTCCGTGCATGGAGGGTACGGGCTTCAGCCCGTACATTAACCTCAGCAGAATGACCGGTGCTTTAGCCCCCGAGGGAAGTTTCCTCCTCGCTCTTCGCCCGCTGTTCACTGTTTTTTCGCAGCCTCTGTTTAGTCGTGCCGCAAGAGCTTAAGAATCAATGCGGCTTTAGTCCGGTTCAGCCTGCGGTGAAAGTCCGGTTTTGAAAGGGCACGGCTTCAGCCGTGCCGCAAGAGCTTAAGAATCAATGCGGCTTTAGCCGCCGAGGGATGATTTTCGCGATATCTCGACTTCCACATAGCCTCAAAGTAGACTCTGCCCAAGTCGGTTGGCCTTCCTCCGGGCCGGAAACCGTCTCACCCGTTTGCCGATAATTAACCGTTTTGGGAGCACAATGGAATTCAGTCGGACTCCCGCCCCGGGAACGACGTCGGGCACGCTTGTTTGCAAAAAAAAAAATTTAAGGCAAAACCCTAAAACAGCATATAACACCTTTACAATCATATATTTACAGAAGTACAAACTCAAAAAACGCAAAATTATGTCATTTGTTATGAATAACTTAGGCCGGGACAGGTCAAAAACCCAAACCCTCCCCCGGCAGCCTTCCATGTCCCCGTCTGTCAGCCATGGATCACCATGCAAGTTAATGCAAATAAGCTACTTAACCATGGACCTCTTCACCACGCGTCAAACCCAATCCCCTCCCGGCCGACGATGGAATGCTTGAGAAACTGCGCGTCATCGCGCTCCGGATAATCGTTCCGATAGTGGGCGCCGCGGCTTTCGGTGCGGGCCAGCGCCGACTGAAGGATCGCGTCGGCGACCCGGCACAACGCTCGTGCCTCCGATAGACGACGGCTGGTCTTCCCTTCCCCGGCGATGCCACTGACTTCGGCGGTGCGGTCCGACAGCGTTTCCAATCCGCGGAGCAGGGTCGTCTTCTCGCGCAACAGCCCGGCAAACTCCCACATGGAACGCTGTAAACACACAATGGTGTTGTTTACGTGTTCCTCCTCGACTGTCGAAAGCAGAACAGGGGAAGCAGGGAGCGCCTTGATTGGCTCGAACGGATTTGCATCCGCGACCATCGCCCTGGCCGCGCGCGCCCCAAACACCAGCCCTTCGAGCAGCGAGTTCGAAGCCAGCCGATTGGCTCCATGCACACCCGTGCACGCCGCCTCGCCCGCGGCATATAGCCCGGGCACCGTGGTGCGGCCATCGAGATCGGTGCGGATGCCGCCCATCAGGTAGTGCGCCGCGGGGCGAACCGGAATCAGGTCACGCTGGAGATCGAGGCCGCGCTCTGCTAGAAACGCGCTGATGCCCGGAAAGCGCTGATGCAGATCGAGGCCGCGCACGTGACGCATATCGAGATACACGAGGCGCGGCTCGCCGCCGCCTTCGCTCATGCCTTCGCGCGCTACGGCCCGCGCCACCACGTCGCGCGGAGCCAGTTCGACGCTTGGATGGTAGCGCTCCATGAAGCGCTCCCCGCGATCATTGCGCAGATAGGCGCCTTCGCCCCGCAGCGCCTCCGAAAGCAGAAAGCGCGGAGCGCCGGGCAACGACAGCGCCGTGGGATGGAACTGGTAGAACTCCATGTCGGCCAGCTCGGCCCCGGCTTCTGCGGCAAGCGCGATTCCGTCCCCGGTTGCCACTGCGGGGTTGGTGGTGTCCGAGTACACCTGGCCTGCTCCGCCCGCCGCGATCAGCACAGCGCGCGCACTCACGCGCGAAGCAAGTTGATCGCGATCGAGAAGGTCCACGCCCGCGACACGGCCATCTGCGACGATCAGGCCCGTCACCGTGGTCCACTCGGCGAAATGAATTGCCTTGTGCGCGTGGGCCACGCTGGCCAGCGAGCGGCTGATCTCGGCTCCGGTTGCGTCGCCATCGGCATGCAGAATGCGCGGAACCGAATGGGCCGCTTCGCGCGTACGCAGAAGGCGGCCGCTGTCGCGGTCGAATCGCGCGCCCCACTCAATCAGCTCTTCAACCCGCAGCGGGCCCTCGGCAACCAGCACCTCGGCGGCACGGCGATACACAAGCCCATCGCCGGCGGCGACCGTGTCTTTCAAATGGAGCGCGATGTCTTCGCGGCCTTGCATCGCCACCGCGATGCCGCCCTGCGCATAATGCGTATTCGATTCGGCTACGGCTTCCTTGGTGACCACCAGCACCTGGCCGTAGCTGGCCAGTTCCAGTGCGGCCCGCAATCCCGCAACCCCCGCTCCTATTACGACAAAGTCCGCTTGCCTGCCCGACGTCATCACTTTTGAGGCTAACATCGCGGCATCGCGAACCTATCCCGCAACTCGACACGGCGCGGCGCTCCGCCCGCAGAGCAATCTATAATCTCAGCGGTACACGTTGCGCTCCGTGCGGTCCAGGTGGTCCATCGATTCCTGAGAGTCTCTCGTTGACGTCCCCTTCGTCTCTGCTCCATCCGCGCCGAACCCGACTGCAATCGCGGCTTATCCGGCACCACCTTCCCCTGCTGTTGATGTCGTTCGCTTGCGTTGCGGCACTCTACTCCACCCGGCCTTACAAAGATGTCCTCAGCCGTGCAAGTTTCGCGACGGCATACCCAGCGATGGCGCTTCTCGCTGCCACTCTGCTGATCGGCCCGTGGAATTGGATTCGCAGCCGGCCGAACCCGGTTTCGAGCGATCTGCGCCGCGACATCGGCATCTGGGCTGGAATCCTTTCCCTCCTCCACACCGCCGTTGGACAATGCGTGCATCTGCGCGGCCGTCCCTGGCTTTACTACATCTACGGCCCCACCGAGCACCACCACGGCCTGCGCCATGACGCCTTCGGGATTGCCAACCACACCGGCGCCCTTAGCGCCCTCGTGCTGATTGCGCTACTCGCCACCTCGAACGACTATTCCCTGCGGAAGCTCCGAACCAGGGGATGGAAAACGCTGCAGCGCTGGAACTACCCAGTCTTCGCGCTGGCGGGAATCCATGCCTTGCTGTATCAGTTCGGGGTGGAACACCAGCAGCTCTGGTTCGTGGCCGTCGTAATCGCGTCCATTGCGATCACAATCGCGTTCCAGTCCTTCGTCTTTGTTAAGAGAAGGCAGGCGTTCAGCCGAGCCCAGTCCCGGCTCTAGGCCACAGCCAGGCTGGCCTTGGACTTGATGTCGACTCCCAGCATTTCGGCTGTCTTCTTCAGCAGAAAATAGGGGCCGGCCTCCGTGAGCATGACGGCCTGCTTCAGGAGCGGCCCTTCCGGAGGACTTCCGGCAGGATTCAGGATGAGTATCCTGGGGCTCGGCTTCAGATCCGCAACCATCTCTACTACGTGCTGGCATTCCGACGCGGACAGTGTGTAGCAGAGGATGATCAAATCGAAGGAGCGGGTTACAAGCAAGGCTTCCGCTTCTCGGATGCGGCCGGCGCCCTGCACTTCGAAAAAGGCTCCGAGAATCAGTTGGCGCGTATGCAGAAGCATCTGATCGTGGCTGACCACCAGGACTTGTGCGTTCATTTTGACGGCCTCTAAGTCAAAAACTGGTCGCGGTGCAGACAGATTGGTTGAAAGCATATCCCGAGGGAAAGAATAATTCCGTCCTTTAGCGTACAAAACTAGGGAAAGTCCTAGTATCCCAAAGACAATTCCCGGAATAGGTTTGATAGTGGACACAACTTCTTGTGTTCGTTGATCTTGTTCGGTTCGACGATCCGAGCGCGATTTAGCCCGATTCCTGCAGATCGCTCCTCACCCGCTCCAGTTTCCAACCGGAATCAGGAACGAAGGCAAACGATGCTCGACCAACCCTCCAACTTGTTGTTGAGCTTTGTTTCATCGAAAAATGCCGCTTACCTCCTCTCGCGCATGAAGCCGGTGACGCTGGATGCGAGGGCGGTTCTCTACGAACCCGATGAAATCCCGAAATTTGCGCACTTCCTCACCTCCGGAATCGCCTCCATCGTGGGCATGATGTCGAGCGGCGCCTGCGCTGAAGTCGGCATCTGGGGCAAAGAAGGATTGGTGGAAAGTTTCCACCTGCTCGGTAGCGCCCGCATTCCAACCCGCTGCTTCATGCAGATCGGTGGCTCGGCTCTGCGCATGCCGTTCAAGGAGTTGCAAAAGGAATTCCAGGAGAACCAGGAACTCCGCGAATGCGTTCTGCAGGGCGTACAGAGCCAGGGAGCTATCCTTGCCCAGCTTGCCGCCTGCAACCGCCTCCACGAGGCGGAAGAGCGGTTGGCACGCTGGTTCCTGATGGTGCGCGACCGAATCGACAGCGACACGTTTTACCTGACCCAGGAGTTTCTTGCCGTCATGTTGGGATCACGGAGAACCACGGTAACCGCGGCCGCCGGCGCATTGCAGCGCAAGGGCCTGATCCGCTATAGCCGGGGGCGCATCCATATCATCGATCCCGTCGGCCTGGAAGCAGAAGCCTGCGAATGCTATGCCACTGTCCGCGAGATTCACCAGAATTTTTACTCCAGTGCCGTCGCGAGCTAATGGGATGCAGGGACATTAAAGCGTGCGTAGAAAGCGCCCGGCCATTGTGCTCGAGTTCGAAGCCAAGCTTCGGCTTCGACCGGCAGCTGGCTCCCGCCCCCCGGCCATCAGCTCGCAGACGTGGCGCTCGCTGACTTGAACTCCTCGAGCACGCGCCGCACTCCCGTCCTACACTCTACGAGCCCAGGAGTTTTTTCGGATCACCGACTGCAGCATGTCCTTATCGAGGCTCAACCACAAAATCCGTGGCTTCAGCCTGACCGGCGTAGATCGGCCTAGACAATGAATCATGCAAGATTTTGATGTTTAAGGATATTTGCTGGACTTGGCTGGACTGCAATAGAACGGTCTAGAAGACATTTGGCTGCCCCCCAGGGATTCGAACCCCGATATGCTGATCCAGAGTCAGCTGTCCTACCATTGAACGAGGGGGCAACGACTGTTGAAGCCGATGGCTTGAAATCGCGCGGGCTGGCACCACACACATTAGCCAACCCAGTTATCATAAAAGGCTTTACTCGGCGGGGTCAAACGAACCAGGTAAATCGCGAAAACTGGGAATCACCATCGCCGAGCGATGAGTGACCCCATGGCAGGCTATCGGCGGGACGCGAACTTCCACTCAATCCTGAACAAACGCCTCAGGCGCGTTCCAGTGCGGTGGGCACTCGCACCGAGGCCATCCCGGCGGCAGTAGCCGCTGCGATTCCCATTTCGGTGTCTTCAAAGACCAGACAGTCCTGCGGCTCGACTCCAAGGCGTGCCGCCGCCGTCAGAAAACAGTCCGGCGCGGGCTTTCCGCGCACATAGTCTTCGGCGCAAATCAGCACGTTGAACTTGCCTATTAGACCCAACGCTGATAGGGAGTGCTCCACGGAATTCCTGCGGCTGCCTGACACCACTGCCAACGGAATGTGCCCGTACATTGCCTGAATGTGCTCAATCACTTCGGGGATGGCCTTGAGTTCATTCTGGAGTTCGAAATAGAAACTTTCCTTGCGTTTTGCCACTCGATCCACGGGCATGTTCAGCCCTCGCATCTCGTTCAGGGCGCCGATAATCTCTTTGACGGGCCGGCCACCCCACGAATAGAAAAGCGCTTCTTCAAACTGGCAGTTCCACTCGGCGAGAGCCTTCTCCCAGGCGATGTAATGGAGCGGCATGGAGTCCACGATGGTGCCGTCGCAGTCAAACAAGTAGGCGCGGAAATCTCCCGCGGGCAGCTTCAATTTCATTTGTCTGAGAGAAACTCCTTGCTGCTAGTTTACCGTTCCGGGCGAGGGATCACCTTGCGCTAACCGCGTCAACCGCCGATGTCGCCAGACCGCCTTCGCCGGGCCGGGTCGGCTCCATCCGGAGTGCATCGTTGAAGCGGTTGAAATAATTGAACAAGCCTATTGCGCAAAGCAGTTCTACCACTTCGCCTTCGGAGTAGTAGCTGCGCAACTCGGCGAACTGTTCATCGCTGACTGCGTGAGCATCGCGCGTAACCGTTTCTGCCAGCCCAATGGCGGCCTTCTCGGCCGGAGTATAGTCCTCCCGCTGGCGCCAGTCGGCAAGGTGGGTAAGTTGATCGTGGCTCCACCCGAGGCTAAGCGCCAGAAGCGTATGGCTAGCCAGGCAATAGGGTGTTTCGTTCACCTGGCTGGTGCGAACGATGATGAGTTCTTTCAGGCGTTTTGAAACGCTCCCCGTGTTAAGCACGGCGGCAAAATGGGCCTGCATTGTCGCGAAGATTTCGGGGCAGTGCGCCATCACTCGAAACATGTTTGGCACATTCCCGCGCTGGGCAAACACGGTATCGTAAATGGCGGCAACATCGTGGCCAACTTGGCTTCGGTCCAGTCGGGAAATTCTCGACATCCAGACCTCCAGAGGGGCAGATGATTCCCCGTTCCATCATGGTATCTTCAGTCATCTTAGCCCGATAGGGAACAGGATTCGGCCGGTTCGCCCGATGCGATCAATTCGAGTTTTGACGCGTTCTGCGGGGTCTGCTACCTTGGAATAGGACATTTTAACGCCCCATACTCCTCAGTAGCTCAATGGCAGAGCATTCGGCTGTTAACCGAAGGGTTGTAGGTTCGAGTCCTACCTGAGGAGCCAATCAAATCAACAACTTAGACCAGTTGAAAGCAGCAGGAAGATACGAAATTGGCGCGATTGTAGTCAATTTTGTCGTCACTCACTTTCAAAACGGATGCTAACCCATAGCAACCGATCTTAGTTGTGGCTCCCTTGATAGATCCACTCCGGACCTCCAACCTCATGGCCTGAACCGCGCCTCTAGCGTGGCGCGAGGCCCCTGAAACTTGATCGAGTTTTGCCTTCGCCTGAACCTTCAGTCGCGCGCCACACAGGCGCGCTCACCGACAGGACAGGAGTCACCGAATGGCAACTTATCAGAGAGGAAAATACTGGTGGTACAGGTTTCGCTTCGCCGGAGAACGCATCGACGAGCCGACAAAATCGACATCGCGAACGGTCGCGAAAGAGGCCGAACGGCAACACCGGCGAGCGCTCGAAGCTGGCTACAACAACTTCAAAGAGGTTCGGCAGAACCGAGTTCGGATTCTTGAGGAGATCATCGACGAATACCTCACTGGCTACCGGCTCCGCTACCGTTCCGCGACCTTCGCGGAATACGCACTCGGACACGTTAGCCGTCTTCTCGGCACGAAAATCGTCGCCGACATCACCGAAATTTCGGTTCTCCGCTACCAGGAGGACAGGCTCCGCGAGAAGGCCGCTCCAAAGTCGATCAATGAAGAGGTCCGGTTTCTTCTGAAGATGCTGGGAGACCCGGGCGAAGTGATCCGCGCTCATCTCAAAAAGACCAAGCAGCTCAAGCTGGCCGTTCACAAAAGCATCGGCAAAGCCTTCGACAGCGAAGAAACAGAGAGTCTCGCATCCAAAGCAAAAAGCTCATCCAGCCCCCATATGTACCCGGCGTTCATGCTCGCCCGGAACGGAGCCCTTCGAGATACCGAGATCAAGACGCTTACCTGGGGCCAGATCAACCTCGTCGCGAAAACTGTCCAGGTAGGCAGAGCAAAGAGCGAAGCCGGAGAGGGGCGAATCGTTCCTCTGAACTCTGAGGTTTATCAGGCGCTGATCGACCATCGCGCATGGTATCGCAAGAGGTTCAGGGAGATCAGCGAGGAGTGGTACGTCTTTCCATGGGGTAAGCCCAGACCATCGGACCCAACGCGGCACATTACTTCGTTCAAGACGGCCTGGAAGACCACCCGCACCAACGCGAAAGTCAAAGGCCGGTGGCACGATAACCGGCACACTCTCATCACAGAACTGGCCGAAAGTGGCGCTGGCGACGAAACCATCATGGAGATCGCCGGCCACGTCGATCGCCAGATGCTTCGTCATTACAGCCATATCCGCATGAAGGCGAAGCGCGAAGCGGTGGAGTCCGTCATCGTCTCTAGAAAGGGACGCTCCCAATTGGGTGATACCTCGAAAGCGGGCTCCTCCGCTTAGCAACGGAGGACATAGGGGTCGAATTGACCGAGACTGAACCTCGGGTTAGCCTCTCGCTCAGTTCGGCCTCGGCTTTCAGCCACAAGGAGAACAGTATGGAATCATTCCTGAATGAAATCCAGGTTTCAGAAAAAATCCAAGTCAGCTTGGCGTGCTTGAGACGGTGGCGGCTTCGCGGAGAAGGACCCCAGTACGTGAAAGTGGGGCCGCTTGTGCGCTACCGTCCTGAAGCGATAGAGCAATGGGTGGATGCCCTGCCGACGGGCGGGAATGGCCGTAAGCCGAGGTCAGTCCAGGCAGCGCGCAACCGTCTTGCCCGAACGGCTTAGCCGTTAGCGTTTCTGAGCTTTCCGCCCGGCCGGAATCGTGAACTGAATCGGGCGGGGTAAATCCCCAGCCTCAAATGAAATTTGACCGAGTTTTGATGCCGTCTCATGCTGTCTCCACGTTGGAGGTCAGGTGAAGCGGAAGACATTTTAGAACGCAGGCTGTTGGTCCTCCTTGCGGCGTTGGGAGCCACGTCGCTCGCGAATGTCTGGGATCAAGTGGTTCCCGCACCAAACGATCCGCTTGCGGTCGAAAAGCCGACCGTGAGCAAACTGCAACTGGGATTCAAGTAGAAGCGTGAGGCCAAGTAGATGTTTGATTCAATCGATGACCTCGGGACCAAACTCGCGGCCAAGGGCTACTTCATCGACCCGGTGATGACCCAGGTGGTCTTTCTCGCCGCCAAGCTGCAAAAACCGCTGCTGCTCGAAGGGCCCGCGGGGTCAGGCAAAACGCAGCTCGCCGTAACGGTTGCAGAGGCAGCTGGGACCCACCTGGAGCGACTGCAATGTTATCGGGGTATTACGGAAGAAAAGGCCATCGGACATTTTGATGATGGCCTTTGCAGGCTCTACTTGGAGTTCTCTAAAGGCCGGCACGACGGATGGGAATCGGTGCGTCAGAATCTCAGGAAACGCGATTTCATCCTGGCGGGTCCATTGATGCGAGCGATCGAATGCGATCGGCCCTGCGTGCTCCTTGTTGACGAAATTGACAAGGCAGACGAGGGTTTTGAGGCAATGCTGTTGGAGGTCCTGTCCGCTTGGACGCTTTCGATACCGGAGTTTGGGACGGTTGCGGCCAAAAGTATTCCGTTTGTTGTGTTGACGAGTAACGAGGAGCGAAGGCTAGGAGATCCCATTCGGCGACGCAGTCTGTACGTACGGGTCGAACATCCGACACCAGAACGGGAGGCCGAGATCATCGCTAGCCGTACACCGGCGGCAAAGGAGGGCTTCCACAGAGAGATAGCGGGGATTGCCCTCTCGTTCCGCAACTATTCCCTTGAAAAACCTCCTTCGGTCTCGGAAATGATCGACTTCGCCAATGCTTTGCAATTGCTCGGAACCGATCACGTTACCGCCGAGCATCGCGACGTACTCCTTCCGTTTCTTGCGAAGACTGAGAAGGACAGACGCCACCTGTTGCTTCGTGAGGGATTCAAGAGCCTGCTCGACGATGGCGCGCGCATTGCAGAGACAATGGCCAAACGCGGGGAGAGCCCTGCATGAAGCGATTTCTTCTGATGATAGTTTTCATCCTTCCAGGCACGAACCTCCTGGCCAGCCCTACCGACGCCGAAAAATGCGTGCGGAACTATGCTGCGCGGTACCATGTGCCACCCACGTTTGTTGCGGCGCTGATTGACGTCGAATCGCGATGGAACCCACGCGCAGTGTCCGAAAAGGGAGCGATGGGATTGATGCAACTCATGCCTGCGACCGCGCGGCGCTTTGGCGCATTTGATCCCTTCAACGTGGAACAGAACGTCGCTGCCGGAACCCGCTATGTGACGGCTCTGATGTGGGAATTCGACGGAGATTTGCGGCTGGTGGCCGCCGCATACTACGCCGGAGACCACGGAATCGCGCGTGTTCGGCTCAACTGCCGAAATCCAGACATCGTGGCCTACGTTCAAGCGGTACGGCGATGCTATGAGATTCGGTCGAACCGAGCAATCAGACAGCAGAGGAGGTCAATGCCATGAAAGCTCACTGGTTTTTTCCCATCGCAGTTCTGCTCACGCTACGCATGGAGGCGAGCGGCCCGGCAGTTAAATCGCGGGTCGCGACCATCACAATCAATCCAAGAGAAGTCACAGTTTTGCACTTGCGCCCGGATTTCGAATCGACAATACGCATGCCCGAAGAGGTCACGTCCGTGATCCTGGGCAGCCCCGGCGAATTCAAGGCGGAACACAACGAAGGCGAACCCAATTATGTGTACGTCAAACCCATCACAAAGGATGCAACACAATCCAATCTTTTGATCGCAACCAAATCAGGCCAGCACGTGTCCCTGCAGCTGATCAGCAATGGGACGGCCGCGCCGGACAAATCCGAAGCAGTTGATTTTCTCATCGAATACCGTTCTCCACGCACATTCTTGATTCCGCCAGATACGCCGTTGCACACCTTGAATTCACCTGCTGCTAGCACAGATCTTGCGTCGGATACCCCCGGGCGCAAGCCCGCGATAGGTTTGTCTTCCGCGGTTGAGAGCGAGTTTGAGCAACAGGCCAGGTTCGGTGCTCCGAAATGGACCAGGTGGGATGGCAAACAGATTGAGACGGCAATTGGGGACGTACGGCAGTGGCACAACGAGACAGTGGTCTCGTATTCGATTCTGAACGCGTCCGACCAACCCGTGGAAATCGTGCCGCCGCAGATTCAGATCGCCGGGCGAAAGGCGACAAGCAAAAAGAAGCAAGCCAAGGGTGTCATCTCCGATCAGCTCGAAATTCGCGACTACCGATTGAGCGCGACCAGAATTGAGCCAAGAGAGCGCGCCGACGGAGTGGTCGTGTTTGATCGCCCCAATTTCAAGCAATCAACGGAGAAACTCTTCCTCCAGATTGCCCAGGCGGACAAGGTGGACGAGCCAGTCCTGATCCACATTCCTTTCACACCACCGATTGCTAACGGCTCGGATTAGAGGAGACGGCATTTCAATGAATCCCAACGGCAGAAAGACACAGATCGAGGACACGTCAGAATCGTTGCGTTCGCGCATCCCAGAAAAGGAATTGCAAGGGCCCAAGGCGGAGGAAGCAGGCGAACATGAACCGGTGCCATCGCCCAAGTTTGCGAGGCGCGCCGACGTCAGAACCCGCGAAGGAATGAGCTCGGGCAAACTGGCGCTGGTCGGTGGGGGCCTGTTGGTCGCAATTCTGTTCTTCGTACTCACTGCGGTCGTGAAGAAATCTCCGAAGCACGAACTGGCTGCGAAGCACCCGGTTCAACAATCGAGTCCGGAAACCTCACAACAGTCGAAGGGCAGCATTACTCCGTTAATGGATACTGAACGCCCTCCGTCGCCGGATAATTCGAGCGGGCAACTGGGTCCGGGCGATATCCGCCGCACACGTTCCTTGAACGATCCGATGATTCCGAAGCCCTCGGCAGGAAAGCCGCCCAATGGAAGCGCCCTTGCCAATGTCCCCGCTTTTGCGAACACGCAACAAAAATGGGAAGAGCCTGCGCCGTACGGAACAAATGCCGACCAGCCGGCCTCGCAGACGGTTCAGAATAAGTTGAACGAGCCGTCCCTCGTGTTTGTCCGCAATGTTGTCGCGAGCCAAACGACAACCGTTCCGAAAGCGTCCTCGCCCATCAATGAAGGCTTGCCAAGGCTCGAAGTGGTTCCCGGCGCGCGCATTCAAGCCAAGCTGGAGACGCAGATATCGAGCGCGGTAATGGCTCCCGTAGTCGCCGTAGTGGAGTACTCATACGCCATCGGGGACAGAATCATCATTCCTGCCGGGGCTCGGATCTATGGGCAACTTCAGGGGGCGGATCGAAATGGTTTCGTGAACATCAAGTTCGATGAGATCGAGCTGCTGGATGGGGCGCGAGGGAAGATCGAAGCGGTCGGCACGGATCTCGACCTCGGGCCAATTCGGGGAAACGTCTATGGAAAGAACAACGGAAAGAATTTCCTTGTACGGGCAGCGTCGGGACTTGGATCCGTGCTGGCCGAAGTTGCCGGGAACAATACCAGCGGTGCATTCTCCGAGAGCGACATGCTACGGGAACGATTGGCCGAAAACATCGGAACGGCCGGTGATTCCGAGGTAATGAGCCTGAACGCAAACAGCCGTGTGGTGGTCTCTGTGCCAGCCGATACAAAGATCTACATAGTGTTCACGAGACGCCGAAGGAATTCGAGCGACTCGCGCGAAGCCGCCACTGTAACTCAGTAGTCTGTTTGCTCATTCTTTCTTTTGGAGTGCCCTGGCAGGTTTTGCCAGGGCATTTTTATGAGTAAGAAGCCTACGATTCCGTATTTTCGGGCCCCGAGCCCGAGCTAGGCATGACGCTAACCCGAATAACCCGGGGAATGTGATGACTCCTCTTGTTGCAAACTCCTCGATCGGGAGCTCTTGAGGAATTATCGTCCCACTTTCCCCACTTCGCGAACTGAGGAAAGATTGTTCCCGATGACCCAAGACGCGGTCCGAGGAATTATCGTGCCCAATTCCTCGATTTTGGCTGTTGAGGAAAGATCGTTCCCAACTACTCAATTTGGGACTCGCGTCATTTGCATCAATGGAAATGCCCGGATGTGAAACCGAAGAACTCGGAACCGCGCGGTGGACGGCTATCACGAAATCTGCTGGAATCGGCCACATCGTTTGCAGACATATGTGTGTTCCCAATCCCGATAAAGCCGAGGATAGACTTCTCGATTGTAGAGAGCGACCTTGCGAAAGCTATGAACCATCGCAACGAAGCAGGCAATTCCAATAAATAGGAAAAGCGCAACCGTTTGTGGCCTTAGTGCTGACGTGGTCGGGTGCTGGAGAATTGAACTAAGGCCCACAATGGTCCACAGAAAGAGGATAAAAGCTGCAGCGCCCCAACAGAGGAAGGGACGGAAGTAACCTCGGGCACGTGGAGGTGCAGCCGCGCGTGCTGAAGATGACTGCGTTGTTCCGGCGCTGAATCTTCCCGAAAAACTGTGGGTTCCTTGGGAATAAATTACAGAAGCGGCCACGACATTGGTGGCTCCACATTGATCGCACTGATAGTCAGTTTGCTGTAACGGGGTTCCCATCTCATCGTCCCGAACTGGCGACAACTTGCGGCACCGGTCCTTTGAGAAGAGATTTTACCTTGGTTTTCGGAAGTTGTGTGAACCTCTTTCCTCTTCAACGTGCCGAGTGCAGCCGATGACGACATCAAACTCCAGCAAAATGCTACACATAGAAGATCCGCCATTCTGATTCTCCGCGCGATTTGACCGAATTCTGGATTCATCCGATTTTCTTCTTCGACGAGGATGCCCCGAGCAACCGAGTCCAGGAGAGAAATCGCATGATCACATTCGCCTCCAGGCAGCGTACGCAATCGCTAGCCTCACCGTCTGCAATCGTTCTACACCGGCCTGACGCCATCAACTGGATGCACGTGGCGTTGAAATTCGCGCTTAGCTTGATCCTCATCGGCAATTTCATGGCGCCGTTTTCTGCGAAGGCCCAGAACCTCGGCGCTACCCCCCAGTTCGGCAAGGCCGTTCAAGGTCAACAGGCGACGACCGTAGAAGGCACCGTCCTCAATGTCGTGAACTGGAGCTGCAATGTGATCGCTCCGGTGATCGCCGTGGCCTGCCTGGGAATCGCCGGCTGGCACTTCAAGAGCGGTCGCGGCTATCTCGGCTGGGGCGTGACCGGTGTTGCGCTCATGGTCATTTCCGGCCTCGGACGTATGGCAGAAGGATTTATTTCGCAAGCACAGGGTATTTAGTGACGGGAGCGTCGAGCGATGCAGGTCCCACAGTTCCTTCTCGATCTTCTGCAATTGCTGCTCGATCTTGCGACCCCCGCGGCTTTCTGTACCCTGGCCGCTGCGGGAGTGAGTCTCCGGCATGAAGGCGGGATCAACTTCCATGTAAATGGTCGTACAGGGAAGTGGATTCTGTGGACGGT
Organism: uncultured Acidobacteriota bacterium; assembly: GCA_963730805.1. Lineage (GTDB taxonomy): Bacteria > Acidobacteriota > Terriglobia > Terriglobales > Acidobacteriaceae > Telmatobacter. The sequence continues at coordinate 228,353 of CAVSTL010000013.1, forward strand.
AATCCTTTTGACGCTTCAGCAATTCCTGTCCTGGATCGCTGCGCAAGGAGTCAACGTTCCATCGGCGAGCGGGTCCATCGGAACCAGTTGGCTGGCGAGCATAGAAACGGTCTTCAGGAATTTCGTGAGTCAGATTGTGGTGGCCAAGTTGGTCCCGGTCCTCGCCGCCTACTTTGTGCTGAAGGCAACGCTCGATGGGGCGGCGGGCGAAAGTCCGCTCGGATCAATCATGGCTGCACTGTTCCTGATGTCACTCTCGGGCACCATGCAGTTATTCCAGGGATGGAATTCGGGCGGCCAGTACGCAATGACAGACATGCTGACCTCTCTATGGAATTACTTGGCTGGACAGATTTTGCCGGCCGCGGCAGGACTGGCATGTGTCGGCGCAGTCATGAACTACGTCCGGCACAGACCCTGGACCAGGCTGGTCCTCGCCGCGGTTTCTTTTTTAAGCGTAAGTGGGCTCCTCGCATTATTCCGGGCGATGGCGGCCTAAGGAGGGTTGCGTGAGCTTCGGTGGAGCCATCACGAATCTCGCATCATGGGCAGGAAACACGATCATGCCCACAATGTCCGGGTTGCTCTTTGCGGGTGCTGTGTACAGGTACAGCAAAGGCGGCCCCTACGAGCATTTTCTTTATGGCGGCTTTGCCTCATTGATGTGCTCAGGAATCCTGCGAGCAGTCGAGGGCTTTGTTCAACAGGCCGGTCCTACCAACGCCGATGCGTTCTGGATGGCGACCATGAACCTCGTGAATTGGACTGCGAACGTCATTCTTCCAGTGTTTGCGTTGACCCAACTGGCGGCTATGGCCTTACATATGGGCGGCGTGGTTTCGGAGCTCTATCCAGGTTCGACATGGGTCAGGAAATTCACCGCGGCATTAGCCGCTCTGATGGTCTCCGGCATTGTTCGGTTTGCCGAGTCAATGGTCACGCAAGCTCACGGGATTTGAGGTAAAGCGTATGAGTCTCGATATCACCCCGGTTCACCGCAATCTGGATACAAAAGTGACGTTTTTGGGCCTCGAGTTCGAAGACCTAATCCTGGTGCTAGCACTCGCCGCGTTGATGAATCTACTGGCGCATTTTGTAAGCGGCAATAGCCACGTCTTCGGAATGCCGTTGAACGTCTTCATGGAATTCGTGGTCCCTGCGCTCGCTGTTCCGTTTCTGATCCTCTTCAAGTACGGCAAACCAAGGGGATATCTCGCCGACCTGATGCGCTCGCTTATCGCTCCCAAGTCGTGGTGTGCGCTTGAAAGAGATTCCGAACTGACGCAAAGCTACTTGTCCGAAGAGGAGTAACGTCATGCAGGCATCCATCAGAACCCAACAGAACGGCTCCGTTGTGGCCGTTCTTGACGCCGATGCGGCCCGCGTCACGTTCGCCTGCGTGATGTTCGCAGCACGATTTCATGACGAAATCGTCCCGCTTGCGCGGATAGTGGAACAGCAGCTGGGAATCACAGCCTGCGAAAACCTTATTGGAGGTGTCAGCTATGCCGGTGACGCAAGCGGAACACGATAGAAAGCTCAGAGCGCCCGCCGTATGCGAGTTGTTGCCCCTGAGGGATTTGCCGGTGGGCGACAACATAATGGTGCGCACGAATGGAGCATTCGTGGCCGGCTATGAGTTGCGAGGCATCCAAAGCTACTTCGCTACCGATGACGATCGAAACCATAACAAAGCGATGATCGAAGCTCTATTTCGCGGAATTCCCGATGTCAGCATGCGTGTTCAGTTCCGGTATGAGATCTCTGAGCGTCTCTGCGACCTCCTGGAAAGTTACATGCATGAGGAGCGGTCCGAACAATCGGAAATCATGGCGCTCGACGCACACCGGCTTAGGATGTGGCGGACGAAGGAACAGAGCGGTTTCTATTTTGAGAATCGGCTACACGCTTATTTCATTTGGGATCCTTGCATTCACGCCAGGCTTTATCACTCGGCGCAACAGAATCGCGGGATTGGTGGATTCACTCTCAGCCAGACGAAGGCGATCCAGCGTGCGCGGAAGGAGCACGAGACCTACCTGGCCGAGTTTGAATCCATCCTCCGGGGTACCGAGGGGTCGATGGAGGCGGCCGGCCTCGGGCCCCGGAGATTGTCGACACAGGAACTGTTTCAAGAGCTGAAACGCGCGCAGCATCCGACCCGGCGAGATAACCGGCCGTACGTACCTGGCGAGGAAATGTTCGTGTACCGCAGCGCGCGGGAGCAGGCAGTCGGCGCAAGCATTCTCAATGAAACCGAAACCTACCTCAACATCGACGGATATCTCTATGGTGTCGTGAGTGTCAAGGAGCTTCCGGATGCGACCATCCCCGGGATGCTAAAGAGCGCAGCCACGGTAGGTTTTCCAGTTGTCATTAACGCTCAGGTATTGATCCCGGACCAAGTCAAGGTCCTCAAGAGCTACAAAAAGCGGCTCCAGAAAATGACAGCCGCGCAGAAAGACGCAAACGGCAACTTCAAATCCAATCCGGAGGCTGAAGTTGCGCAGGCGCAGCTCATTCAAGTGCAACGCGACATCATCTCGTCATCACTCAAGACTGCGAAGCTGAGCTTGTGCGTCGTGGTGCGCACGTCAGAACCCGCGGTTACCCTTCAGGATCTTGAGCGGTCAGAACGAGAGCTTGCCAACCGGACACAAGAGGTGTTGAACACCTTCACGCACATGAACGGCGCCAGGGCCGTGGCCGAAACTATCGCCAAACGCAGAATCTTTATTGGAACACTGCCAGGCATGGCCGAGGCGGACAAGCGGGAGCAGGACATGCTGACACTGAATGTGGCTGACCTCGTTCCAGTAGAAACACCGTGGAGGGGTACGCACAGGAGCCCATTGATCCTGTTTGAAACCCCGTACCGGCAGCTCATCCCATATTCCATGTTTGATCCCGATCTTTCCGATGCGAATGGTCTTCTGATGGCGAAGAGTGGAGGAGGCAAAACGCTGGCGGCTCAACAAATGCTCTTAATGGCAGCCCGCTCAAATCCGTTGATTTCCATACTGGAGCGCGGCGATTCTTATCAGCCATTAGTGGAACTAATGGGTGGGGAAATGATCGAGATGTCTCTGGATAGTTGCCAGACGATCAACCCTTGGGATCTGCCGGCAGGAGAAACAAAGCCATCCAATGATCAGATTTCCTTTCTTAAGAACCTGACTCGGCACATGCTGGGCGAGAATACGCCGTCGGATCTCGATATCGATTTGCTTGATAGTGTCCTTCTCGAAGCCATTACCGCGACCTACAAACGATGCAGCGCAAAGGCCTCGAATCCGATACCCCTGTTCGGTGATCTCGCTGCGGAGCTGGCGCACTGGCAGGATCGTGACCGCAATCTGAAGATTAATGCCATGGCGCAGATGGCCTCCACCAAATTGCGCGCCTGGGTGGACGACGGGCCGTACGCGCGGTTATTCGATCGGCCGACCACGATTGACCTGGATAATCCCTGGCTCTACTTTAACGTTGAGAAGTTAAAGGACGACCCGAGGTTGGAAAAGACGATGAGTCTCCTTATCGCTCATACAGCCACCTATCGAGCGTCGGGTGCTACAGGCCAATCAAGCATCGTCCTGCTCGATGAGTGCTGGGCTCTTCTCGAGTCGCCGATTCTTGCCGGAACTGTCGTGCAGCTCTTCCGCACTGCTCGAAAGCGGAACGCCAGCGTATGGGGAATCAGCCAGACCCCGGAAGATTTCGTGGGCACAACCGACCGACCAAACGAGCACGGCGCCGGAATTGTCAAAAACGCAACAACCAAAATCATCGGGAAACAACCGGGGGACATGACAGCTTTGCGGGAGCACGTTCATCTCAACGAGACTGCTCTGAATCAGATCAAAGCTTTCGCCCACCCCAAAAAGGGCGTGAGCGCTGAATTTCTGATTGCGATCGGGGAAAAGGCTGAGTCGACTCACGCAATTCGGATCGTTCCCAGTCCCGTGGATTACTGGATCACCACCACGTATGCGCGGGAAAGGGCGTTTCGCAAGTGGTGGCTGCGCAGCCATTCCCAGACTCGTCAGATTCAGGCGTATGAAGATCTCGCAAAATATTATCCGAGCGGATTAGCGGATCTGCCGCCTCTGCCGGCGGAACTCTCGGGCGAAGTGCAGGAGGTTGCGGTGCAATGAGAAACCAGATTGAAGACATGCCCAAAAAGTTCCTGCTGAATGGCATCCCGTCTGACGAAAACGCGCTGCGGACCGGAACGATGAGGAAGCTGGGTTGCTGGAAAAGGCGCTTAGCGCTTGCAGTGCTTCTTTTGGCCTGCAGCTTTATGGCGCCCATACCAGGACACGGCCAGTTCCTTGGCGTCTTCAACGCGATCTTCGGTTCGATCCAGAACGACATCGGGACGCCCCTCAGTTCTATAAATCAAGTCGCCCAGCAGCGACAGAAGCTTTACCAGACGACTATGGCGCCCCTAACTGCAATAAATCAGGCTCGTGGCTTTGTAGCTAACTCCATTGGCAGATTCCGCGCTCAGTTGAACCAGGTATTCAATATGCCATTCACGAGTGCGGTTACGCCTGGCCCCAGGCAGTTCGAAAGCGTTCTGCATAGCGGGGTGTCGACACAGATTTCGGCTCTGCAGGCCAGCTTCATAACAAACTATGGTGCAATCCCGGCGGTAAATGCTGCCTCACCACAAGACCGAGTCATGATGGATGTCGACGATGCGCTCGGCCAGGAAAATCTGAAAACCACGCTTATTGCAGATGAAGGTGCGAACGTGGTGCTCCAGACGGCCGACCGCATGGAAAATCAGGTCGCCGTTAGCACTCCTGGCTCGAATCCCTTCCTCACAGCACAAGCCCAGGTCGCGAATCTTCGTTGTCAGGCATACCTGCAAAAGATGCTTGCCGCTCAATTGCGTCAGGAGGCCGGCCGGATCGCGCATGACGGTGTAATGATCAAGCGCCGGACAACGTCGACCGGAGGGATCAACAGTTTGATCAATGGCGCACTGACGGCGCGCTAAGGAGGCTAAATATGACTGATCTCAAAATAAGCCCGAACAGAGTGCGGACAGCGCTGTCCTGGTTCAAACGTAATCAGGACGCAACGATCGTCGATCGAGAAGTTGGCGCAGGTACAAATCCAAGTGAGCGCCTTCCCTGGTATCGCCCAACCCCGTTTCGAATCGCCGTGGCCCTTATTGTGATTCTTCTTCTGCCTATTCGCGGGCACGGGCAGTTCGGCATTGATACCGCTGCGATCCTTGCAGCACTCTCAAAGATGCAATCGTTGATGAGCAGTTATATAGCCGCACCATTGAGGACGATCAACCAGTACGAACAAAGCACCATGAAATATGAACAGGAGGTGATGTACCCTCTCGCAGCAATCAACCAAGCGAAGACCTCAGTAACGCAGTTCGAAAACCAGTTTCGCCAGGTTAATGGCTTGTTTCGGATCAACGTCTCAAGCGCCACATTGCCCCAGGCTCAAAGTCTTGAGTCAATCATTCTTTCCCGGAACGTGGCTAATCTCGCGTCGTTGTCTCCACAGTTTCAGGCCGTATATGGCGTGGTCATGCCCCAAAATTCGGCGTCGCCCGCTATTCGGACGGTGACAGATATGACGGATGCCCAGGCGCAGAACGCGATGAAGCGTGCAATCGAAATCGATGCGCTCGCTGATTCGGAGCTTGACCAGGCCGACCAACTGGGACAACAGATCTCGCAGGCCGCTCCCGGGAGTGCCCCGATTCTTGAAGCCGAAGCCGATGTCTGGGTAGTGAGAGCCAACGCCTACACTCAAGCGGCATTGGCCGAGTTGATGCGCACCCGCGGCATAGATCTAGCCAATCAGAGTGCGCTAACGAAGATGGCGACCGCAGACAATACCACCAACAACGGCGTGATTAATGGGGCTCTGACCAACAGGTGACGATTATGCTCGCGAATTCAAGTCCGATGACAGTGCTTGCATTGTTTCAATCAACACAGCTCAACCTGTTTGAGCGATTCCTGACACAAGCAGTGTCGGGAATCGACTCGACCGGTATCACGTCGGGGATGCAGAAGGTCGCGTACGTCGTATTGCTCGTTGGATTTTTGTGGCAGGTGCATCAATCTGCATTGCATGGCGGGGATGTCCGTGGACTTGGTACAAGCCTCATTAAGTACGTCGTCACCGCCGTGGTGATCATGAATTTCAACAGGGTGTTCACAACAGTAAATCAAGGTTTCGTGAATGCGGGCAATTGGACTAGTAGCAGTGGGGGCAATGTTCTCTCAAACTGGGCAAACGACCTTCGAACCGAGTTCACGCAAAACGGCGTCCAGCACCTATGGGGTCTGATTACCGGATCAATCGCTGGGTTGATTGACGGATTGTTAATTCTAGTGGCTTACGTTCTCTACCCGATAGTAGTTGTGATCTTTGGGTTCTTCTACATTTTCTACGGGAGCATTTTGTACATTTTCGGACCGATCGTAGTCGCGCTGATGCCGCTTGGAGCTACGAACCGGCTCGCGAAGGCGTATGTCGAGAACGTCTTCATTTGGAATGCATGGCCCGTGTTGTATGGAGGTTTCGGAGCACTGTTGACGGCCGTCCAGATGGGCCAGGTAGGACAGATGCTCAACCATAATGACTTTCTTGGCGGGCTAGGGAACCTCGAGGGTTCGTTCCTGATCGGCATCGTGAGCATCGTCTACTCGTTGGCCATTGCGATCATTCCGTTCATCGCCAAGCGGATCGTCAGCGGCGATGTTGGCAGCACGGCGGTTGCCATGGTTGGGGCTGCGGTAACAGCCATCACCGCCGGCGCTGCTGGGATCGAAGGAGCAGGGGCAGGATTGGCCGCAGCACGAGCCGGTTCCGGCGGGGCAAGTGCGGCTGGGGCATCCAGTGGGACGATAGCTGGATCCGCAAGAGCTCTAACGGCATCCGGCGGGGGCAATCTCCCGGCACCAGCTCAACCATCTCCGATTTTGGCATCTTCTCGGATGCGTGGAGCAGAATTCAACCCCGGAGCTCCCACACTCGAAGGACACGCCGAACTGATTCGCAACTCGATGAGCGGTGCCATGGGCACGCACGGTGCCGACGACGCCAGCGAGGTCGCCATCTCAACGCCGGGCGAAGCTTCAGGTTCCAATACCACAACCGGATCGACTGGTGGCTCGCGGCCTCATGCGCCTCAGAGAAGAGGGCCAACCGTGCACAAATACAACGTTGGAACGTGGGGCGCCTACCATGCGGCCCGAATCGCGGTCGGCACTATCGCGAGAGCAACTAAGAGATCCGGAAATGACGAGTCGGAGGGCTGATGAAACCCAAGGCAGCTACAACTGGTGAAGCAGTCTCGATTAGGCCGAAGTATTACGAGATGGACGGAGCGTTGCGCGCCAATGCAAACCGCGCCTGGCTACTTGCGTTTTTGACCATTCCCATCGCACTGGTCTCCATCGGTTTCGCAATCTTTGTGCGCATGCAGCCGCCCACGGTGATTCGTATCGATTCGAATGGCGATGCTTCTATCGCCGGGAAGCCTGCGCGGGGAGCGGTCTCGGACCTTGCGACCGCGGGCACGGACCAGTTTCTCGATGAGGCCTTTGTGAAGCGTTTTCTTACCAGCTACCTGAACTATTCCCCGAGCGACGTGGACGACCACTGGGCCGCGAGCCTCAACATGATGACGCGAAATCTGCGAGGGGTCACATTGAAGGCCATCGAGAACGACGACACACGCGGAAAGATCGACGACGGCCGCATTCAGTCCGTCTTTCATCTCCGAGAGATTGGTCCGGTTCCGGGAGAGTCCCTCACTTTCTTGGCGTATGGCGTGAAGGACGTCCATCGCCTCTCAAACGCGTCAGAGACGACAGACCATTTCGTGAATGAGTACCGCGTCCGGCTGATCGCCGACAAACGGTCGGATGCGAATCCTGATGGGTTGTGGATTGCCGAATACAGCGAACGGCCGATCGATGGCGAACGCCGCGAGCAGATCCTAGCTGCGGTCGACCGAAAAGACGGAGGTCAATGATGAACGCAGCAGCGGTCACTACCATGCCGGCGCAACCACCCGCATCTCAACCTGCACGAATCAAGAGACCGCGGAGGTCGCGGCAGCAGGGTGAAGAGGTCGCCCGCTATTTCCTGGCCAAAGAAGGGTCGACTCCCTCGAAGCCGGAATTGGGCGAAGAAGTTCCCAGCGAAGGGGACGCCCTCATCAAGGCGTTCCAAACCAAGTCCGGGGTTGTTTATGTCCTCCACGGCTACAAAGCGGAGGCAGAAATACAAGGAGGATCTCCGGTCTTGGTGAAGCGGCCCCTGCAGAAGTAGGGCCAACGGTCAGTACGGATTCAAAAGAGGAGACAACCTGAAATACGGCTCATGTCGCCTCATTTGACCCTTATCGCCAGCGCGATGAGGAATTCCGCTGACCCGGTTTCGAAATCTCGAGCCTGGTTCGGCCAACAGCCCACCCCTAACCCGGGCACCAGGCGAGGAGATCGAGAGAACCGGCGTCAGCCAATCTCTTGTCACTTCGTCTTGAAGCGCCAGACAAGTGAGGAGAACATGACAGCGAACAGGACACAGAAGCCGGGCTTAGATGAACGCCTCATTCTTGAACTGAGGATCGATGCGTCCGGGCAAGTGACTCGCAAGCCGACGAAACTCGGACGGAAAGATACGCTCGAGGGAAAGCTCCTCGGACAACTCTATCCGGGGATCCGGGTAGCGCGCGTCAGCGTGCCGCACGATTTGACGCCATATGAGGAGTCCCTGGTCGAAAGCCGCATGGCCAGACTCTCCTATGGAGGAATCGAATACAAGCTGGTGGGCGGAAGCAGTGCGACGAAGAAGGGCGTGTTTTATTTCGTCGACAAGGCTCACGCCGGCCCAATTGCTGAGCGCTTTCAGCATTGGCCCGAGGCGGCGATCGTGTACTTTGCGATCCTCGTTTCCGACTGCAAGCTGATGATCGAAGAGCCTGCACTGCGCATCGCGGTAGTCAAGGATCATGATCTTGGCACGAATGACTGCCGCGGTTGGGCCCGTGAGTCTCTCTATCGGAAGCTCAAGGTGGGGACGAACCGCTTCTGCCAGTTTCGACTGGCGTTTGACGCGAGCGAACCGAAGCAAGCCAAGGGCGCATTGAAGGCGATGAGTGATCGTGTAGCCGACAGGCTGGCGGTCGACATCATTTTGCCCGAAAGCGCCTGCAAGCCGGCGCTCAAAGGGGGTGTACGTTTCTTCCCTCAGTTGGGTACCTCGGGCCGCATGTTTACGGGTCCGGCGACTCTCGGGATCAAGCAGATCTCCCGGCAGTCTGAGTTTGGTTCAAGCTACACGTTGATCGAGCATGCTTCGGATGAAGCGCTGCAGTTTGAACTGAAGCTGTGGGCGCTTGAACGAATCAAGGCGATGAGGAAGGCGTGGGATGAAGGCGATTACCAGGCCTTGTTCGAGGTGATTGGTAAGTCCGATTTCGTCACCATGGACGAGGGCGCCGGATTCGATCCTGACAGTCTGGAGCGGGAAGACGATCCCACTTCGGAAGGGTGTGATCCGGCAGAGGCGGTTCTCCTGGCTGACCGTAGCGGAAATGCCATCAAGATTCCCTACGTATTCAACCAGCTCAATCGCAAGCTGGCAAGATGGGCCTTTCGCACGTGCACGGGCGCCGATCTCAAGCTGCCATCGTTTGCTCTTGCCGACGACGGGGTCCTGATCGAACGCCGGGGAAAGATATTGTCGGCATCCGACTGGATACCCGAAAACAGTTCCATTTCACCGTTGACGGCGGAGAAAGGACTTTGCATTCGTTATCCAATCCGGATGCAGGAGGATCTCCTTCCCACCCGTCATCTGACCGATGCGGCACTTATTCCGGCGCTCAAGCGGGCGCTGGGCACCGACAACCTTGACGAAGCCGAGATCGTTGACATTATTGAGCGTCAGCTCCGGATGGAGGGCACCTACATCCTTCATTCGAAAACGGCGAGCAGAAATGGCGGCGATTTCGATTTCGACACAATCTGCGTTATGCCGTCGGACCGTTTCCCGAAGTTCGTGGACGGGAGGATCGCGTACGGAGAACGCTTCCAGCAGGAGAAAACCAAGCACCAGAAGGCCAAATCTCCGTGGTGGAATGCGTGTCCTGTAGCCATGAAGGCGCGCGGAAACAAGATCGGGGCAATTACCGATCTCAAAACCTCGTGTCTCGCGGCGGGACGGCCGGACCTGGCCTACAAACTCGTCGAGCAATTACAGAACGCTCTCGACTCCCTCAAGCACAGGGTCGAGATTGACGAGTCCGTCATCAGCGAGATTCGGAAGGAGGTGGCCCCGGCTCCATGGCTACGCTTTAAGCGGGAGCGCAGAGTCTCGGATCTTCCCGCCCACCTAGATGTTGCCAATACGGATAAGGTGGGAAGGCTTTACAACGTACTGCGCAAGGAAATCGGGTTTCTTCCCGACGAAACCGGCAACGGTTTCGAAGAGAAGGCGGCGATCGAGGATTTCCGCGGGCTTTTCTCGGGTGAGACCGTGACCCGTGAGATGTTCGAAGAATGTCAGCTCATTAACTCGATCTACGGCGATATCGCAAGCCAGATTGTCCAGCGGGAAGAAGAAGTCAAACGTCAACTCAAACAAGCCCAGGCGCAGTGGGAAGCTGCTCGTCAGGGCGAAAACAAGGAAGTGCGACGGGCAGCGATATTAGCGCGCAACAAGGCGCAAGGCGCACTCTGGGAACACGAGCAGGATGCGCGGGATCAGTTCAGTTCCCTGCATCTGTTCGTGCATTACTGGGCACAGGGCAAGCAAGAAAACCGGCGCGCTTGGGCACAGGCGATGAGTGCCGTCGTCACAAGCGGCAAGGGGTCGGGAGCTCTCCTGTTCCAGGCGTTTCCTCAGGAGGTGGTCGATGCCTTCGCAGACGTGACCGGTGGCGAGCGGGTTCGCGTCCGGTTTCCAAAGACGGTCAACGGGTTTGTCCGGTTTGAAGACGAACAACGGGCATTCCTCGTTGAACGGATCGCCAACCCAGAAGGACCGGAATGCGAGAAGAGGGTTTTCCTCTTTCAATATAAGGGGAAGCGCCAACTCGTCTTCGACAACACAGCGGTTCCGGAATGCATGGAACACGCCTAACGACAGAGGGGAAGCGCGAGCCAAATGGCTCTGCTTCTCCTTTGTGTTTGCGCCCGAGGAAACAACAATGAAGGTCTTTCCAGCAACCGCTCTCATTTTCTCAATGGCTGCAGCCGGGGCGCAGACCACGAGCCAGACCCAGGTTCGCCATGTCGAGACGTCGTTAAACCATCTGACGGTTCTCGAGTTTGACGAACCGGTCACGACGCTGGCCATTGGCGATCAGGACAATTTCCAGGTTGAGCGCAATGGCGACAAAGTATTCATCAAACCCCTCCAGGATGGCGTTTCAACCAATCTGTTTGTGTGGACGGCCACCCGCGAGCTGAGCTACGAACTTGATCCTGCCGGTCAGGTGAGTCAGATGGATGTCCTGGTACGCGCCCAGCCCAAGCCGGCTTCCCAGGCTTCCAAAGTCACTTCCGTTGCTCCATCGGACGCCGACATTCAGAAGATTGCTTCATTGGTGTTGACGCAAACGCTGTCCGGGGTGGAGGACATTACTCACGATATCGGCAAACAGCTGACCGATCGTATCAATGTAGATCTTGAGCAGATTTTTCGGGCGAAGGACAGGATTTACGTTCGTTACTCGGTCACGAATCTGACCAAATCGCCGTTTCGCGTAATGCCACCGGACGTATATGTTCCCGAGCTCACGCAGCAGCCCATTTCACTTGTGAGTCTCAAGAATCATCAACTCACATCCAAGACCTTTTCTGCCTTTAAGGCGAGAAGAATTTCACCTGTCGAGGCCGCGCAATCGGGATCGGGCGCTCGCGATCTGGCACCTGGCGAGAAGACTACCGGAGTCGTCAGCGTTGGAGCTTCAATGACCGATCGGCCGCAGCTGTATCAATTTGACTTTGGCGCTAACCGAAGCCGGCCGGTACGTGTCGAGGCGGTTCTGTAGCCATGCCTCTCGAACATTACGTATCCGTCGAAGAAGTCCGGCACGCGCTGAGATCTCTTTACGGCGCAGACCCGGAAACCAATTTGGAAGCCGTCCTTTCACGTGCCCTGGCCGACCCCCTCAGGCCCATTGACGCAAAAGGTCGGTGGAAGCCAAATCCATTCTTCATTCTCCTGTTCATCTTCGCCTGCGCTTTGGCCGGGGTATTTCTCTATTTCAGCGTGGGAGGCAGGCAATGAGCCCGTATTACGATCAGGCGGGATGGCAGGATGGCAGACGCGAGGATCTTGCGGGAGCCCTCATTTTGTTGGCCTGCGCCCTGATTGCAGTTTGTTGGTACGTGGCCGTCACCCGGCTTCATCTCCATAACGATCAATGCCTGGAGATCCTCATCTATTTAGCCGTCGCCTTTCTCGCCAGCGGGATGTCGTTCGCTCATCTCGTCGGACGGAGGAGAAAACGGGAAGCGAACTGGCCGCATCCGGCGATATTGATTTCCACTACCAAAGATTCCAAGATTCTTCGGAGTGCGAACCAAACCGGCGCGACCTTGCTTGGATACAACGTGCATAAAGAGCCATGGCTCTGGCCGGATGCGGTGCGTATGAAGCATGGCGTAATTGTGGGCGGCACGGGAGCGGGCAAATCCACGTTTCTTGAAAACATCATCGCGCAGGACCTGACACGGCATTTCGGTGCGCGCCGCATGCCCATGATCATCTTTGATGGCAAAGGGGAACGGGACTTCCTTGAGCGCCTGATGCCCCATATCGAGAGCGCGGGCAGGCTGCAGGACCTGCGGGTGATCGATCCCAGCCGTCCGTCCGAGTCGGCACGATACAACCCCTTCTACGCCCTCGATGACGCTTACCAGGAGCATGTGAACTTTGTGTTCCGGTCCTTTGGACTACGGGAGGACTTCTTCAAAGGGCATCAGGAAGCCTATCTTTCGGACCTGGTGCGCATCCTCCAGTACACGGGCAAGCTCTTCAACGTGTATGACGTGCTGGTCATGGCCCTGGACGAGGGCGTGCTCCGGGAGCAGATCAATGCCGCCAAAGAACGCCTGGATTCAATGCCGGCGGTCTCTACGCAAAAGCGCCTCAACTTTGAGATGTCGGCCAAAATGCTCGAACGTTCTCTGGCTGACCGCGAGCGTATTGAAAAGATCCAGGGCCTGCTCAATGAACTGTTGAGTTTCCTTGAAGATGAGCTCTCGATCGTGACCGGATCCTATCAGGATCTGCTCACCCTCGATGATGTTCTCGAGAAGGACCTCATCCTGTTTGTCTCTCTTAACGCCAACCGGAACCAGCGTGCCGTCGAGGCCCTCGGGAAGATACTCCTTCAAAACATCCAACTGATGGTAGGCAAGCGGTACGCGCAGGCGGCCGGGGAACGGGATCGAGATGAACCGATGCTTTCTGTGATTCTCGATGAGTTTGCGCCGTTTGCCTATCCAGGATTTACGCAAGTGCTCCAAACTGCGCGGGGGGCCAGGGTTTCATTCCTTTTCTCGTTCCAGAGTCTGCCGCAACTGCAGCGTGTCAGCCAGTCATTCGCCGACGAGGTTTCGTCGGCTCCGGGGACGAAAATGATCATGAACGTCTCTGAAGAACACACGGCGCAGTGGTTCCTGAGGGCATCGGCCCGATTCGCAGCCAAGCGCCGCAGCCTGTCGGTGCGCCGCACCGGTCTGTTCGCTCCTCAATATACCGAGACCGGGACCGGGAGCGAGAGCGACGTTAAGGAAACGCGGGCACGGGAAGACCACATCAAGAACCTTCCAGTCGGGCAAATGGAAATCCTGATGGTGGACCCCCGTGAGGGAACATTACATTCCCACTTGCATGTGCGCCAGGCGCCGCGGTTCCAACTGCCGGACCTGGCGCCGTCCCTGTACCCCAGAATGCACAGTTACCTCGATCCACAGGTGGGTGTGAATCTGCGGTTCAAGGAGAACGAAAACCGGCGGCAGCGGCGCAGACGCAGTGCCGGCCTTTCGCTTGACGCCTTCATGGGGAACTGAGTATGTCACGAAAACTATCGATCTCGTGCCTCGAACTTGTCGTCCTCTTCAGTTTGGTTGCCGTAGGAGCACCCTCCCAGTCGCGGCGAGCAACAGGAACTCCTGCGTCCGTTCGCCGCCATCGGCCGGAGGGTTTCCTCGACTATGCACTCGGCAAGATCAACCCAAACGGCACCGACTATGGTGCGCTTGTGCGGGGGGATCGCGATGCTGTGGTTCGACACACGATCGACGATCTGTATTTCTGGTCGAACGTGGTAACACTCATTCTGCTGACCGGAACAGTGGCTCTCGTACTCTTTCAATCGAGGTCGGCTGAGAAGCGGGAAATGATCGCCGCTTCCCTGATCGCGCAGCTGTGGAACGGGCGCGTCAGCGACAGAGTCGAGATTGAGCGCAGGACCGAAGAGTTCAATCAACTTGTGGCCGCGCACAATGCCGAAGCGGAACGGTCTCTTGCATTGAAATCGCACTCGGAAGCGCCCTCAGACTTGAAGCGCACGGTCGAGACACTCGAAAGACGTGGTACAAGAACAGGCACACGCGCCGCCACCGATATAACCAGTGCAACTGCGAGCGATAGTGCTGAAGTTCAGACATCCGATGATTTGACTGCTCTCGGACTGCAGCAACGGAATACTTTGCTGGAACGACAGGTCGAAGCGCTGAGGAATACGGAAGCGAATCTGAGGCGACGACTGAACGACACCATGGCTCAGGTGGAACAGGAGCGGAGCCGCAATCACACATTGAAAGGCGCGTAAATCAGAACAATGACGGAACGACTGCATACGAAACCGCCCATTGAATTCGCCGAACAGAGCGAATGGGCGGATCATGTCCAGGGAACTTCTCCGCGGGAAGATGCCGGATACCAGCATGCATTCGCGCGGACTATTCTCTTTGGGCGCTTCTATGAAGTTCAAAACCAACAATTCCCTAGAAAGTTTTGCGCGGAACTGATTACCATTGTCGCGCTCGAAGAGCCCGGCAGGATGTGCGCCTTGGAGGCTCTCAATCGACGGATCTTCGCAGATATGACTCAGTTCCTGTTTGCGGCCGCCCAATCGGAACCCGATAGTGCCGCTACTGACGGAGTTGATCCAGAACAGGGAATCGACGAGCTCATAGCTTTTCTGCTGCACGAAAACCCATACTTCGCTATGTGGACGCGTTATTCCGAGCATCCTGATAGGCACCCTGGCGCCCGGTCATGGGAAAGGTTCCTGGCGCAGATGCGACTCGCGTCGCCCTATATAGACATAGAATTCGCGCAGGTGACGTCACAACTGGGTCAATTGCTTCATCAATACCGAGCTCACCATCTTGCACTCCCTTCTCATCTGTTCTCGCGGGTGTGGTTTCTTCATTACCTGCGCGGAGCAGAACGGATCGTGCAAACGCGTGCCGTCGTGCAGGGGCTAACTGAGGCCATTCAGCCATGCGCGTTCGCATAATCAGCTTCGGGACGAACTGGTGGGCGATGCATGGGCGTGATCTCGACGACCCGTATTGCTTCCGCCATCATGCCGCATGGTTCAATTCCGCTGCCCTCAAGTGCGGGCACAGGATCCGGCTGTGCTGGGCATATCCAGGTCACATTCGGTTCAATCAGAACAGCGGTTTCCAACCAGAGTTCCCATTCCGTTCCATCGGGAAGACATTTCTTTGCATCGGCCCCAACCGTCTGAACGGACGAACTCACGTTTTGTTCTCCCGCTTGGCCCGCGATTCCGTCTCCGATCTGTACCTCGTGACCGTTAGTGATTCATCCCATGGACGAATCCGCTTTGCCATGCCGCACTGGAGGTCGCGCGGCGTTCAGCCCATTTCCATAAGCCTGCGGGGATCCCGGTACGAGGCCATGCTCCTGATGGGGCAGTCGGACTGGCTCGAAACCGACCTCGGGAGGTGGTCGGTTTCTCCTCAGAGTCTCCGACTGGTGCTGGCGGAAGAAGGCGCCCTATGAGATATCGCAAGGGATACATTGCCCTTTCGGACGACCGTGACGTGCCGCTCTTGGTCACAATCCGCAACGCCCGCGCGATCACGTATGAGCAGATTTGCTCTCTCGCTCTGCTTCAAGGGCTGGAATCCAGCCGACGGTCCTTGCACTGGCGTCTGACGCGGTTCGAGCAGAGTGAGTTGATCCAACGCATGCCGTTCGACCGATTCTTCTCGCAGCCCATATTTGCGATTACGCAGACCGGACTTCATTTTCTCGAATCGCGCGGTCATGCGTTGCTCTCCGTTCCATCGACCGTAAAGGAAGTTGTGCGGAAATCGCAGGTCCTTCACTCGGTCGAACTCGTGGATGTCCGGGTGGCACTTGGGAAGATAGGGATCCTTCATTCCTGGAAGTGGGAACTCGAAATTGTATCGAAGAACCTGGTGTCGGACTCAGCTGCGACGAAAGATTACGATGCACTGGCGGAAGTGACAATTCACGGTCAGACGCGGCGTCTCGGAATTGAGTTTGAAAGAACACTCAAGGGAGCCGGACGTTATGTCGATGTGCGACGCGCTCTCAGCGCAGACAGCACGGTTGATCGCCTCCTCTACCTGACGCCAAACACGGAGATCTTGTATGTCCTCGCCGTCGAACTGCGCGACGTGGGTAAACAGGTCGGTTTTGCATTGAGCCGAACGTTTCAGTCAGACCTCCTCGATGCGCAGGTTCTGACGAACTCGCGGACCAGCGATGTGATTCCATTCCGTGACTTCCTGCTCAGATGAGAACTTTCAAAGTTCTCAATTGCAATTGGCACGCGTGAGTGACTCATAGCCCTGAAGTGGGCTAACCTTGCTGGTCTACACCATCGGCGGTAGTCTTGCGTAATGCGACCGCTTCGATATTCCATCAACATTACTTTGGACGGATGCTGCGATCATCGGGCGATCATCCCTGACGAAGACTTACATCGCCACGCGGCGGAGATCCTCAACCAGGCCGACGCCCTCCTCTTTGGTCGGGTGATTTACGAAATGATGGAGGCAGCGTGGCGGTCCCCGGCGCCGGCGGGAGTGAGGCCTGAATGGATGGAGCCCTTCGCCCAGACGATTAACGCGGCAAAGAAGTACGTCGTATCGAGCACCCTCGACCGGGTCGATTGGAACGCGGAGTGCGCGGAGATCTGGAGAAGGCCGTTCAGCAACTCAAGCAGGAGCCGGGCAAGGGACTGCTCGTCGGGGGCCTGAAGCTCCCGCAGGCGTTGGCGGAGATGGGATTGATCGATGAGTACGAGTTCGTAGTGCAGCCCAGGCTGGCGGGGCACGGGCCGACTCTGTTCGCAGGGCTCTCGAAGCCTCTCGAGTTGAGGTTGGTCAGCCGGCTCGAGTTCGGCTCGGGAGCGGTGGCCATGCGGTACGAGCCGCGAAGATAGCCGGGAATCTTATTGAGCCTCCAAGCTGCACCGATTATCGTCCCTTTGAATTCCCATTCACTTCCGATTGCCCGGATGCGCACCCGGGTATCTGCCCGAGAATCTGCCAGATGTGACCTGACTATCCCCTTGTTGATGATGAAAGGAAGCGAATCTGTAGACGGGTGGGAGATGAGTAAGTATGACAGTGGCGCCGGCGGTAGGAAACTTGCCGATTCAGTCACTCGCGGGGCCTCTGTGCGTGATCAAGACCCTCCCCGATTTGTCCTGGGCCAGTTAATCCGCCATCGTCCACCCGCCAAAGCGACCCAAAACAGTCGTTTTGGCGGAGTTCCTCGCGCATGATGATAGAGCATGGCCGCTCTCTCGTAGAAGCCACGAGTATGCCAGGAATCCTCGAACGAGAACTTTTGAAAGTCGAGATGATGGCAGAACTCGTGGCAAAGGGTGCTCAGAAATGTGCCAAAAGATGTGACCTCTTTGCGCACCGCCGTTCGCAGCCAGACCCGGATTGACATTGTGTCGGGAGCGTAGTCACCGAACAATTCGGTGGTCCATCGCTCGCGGACTCGTAACGGCCGAGCAGCAAGCACCCGGACCGAACACTCCGGGACCCCGAAAAACTGTGCCGCGGTGATCAGAAACTCGACACATGCGCGGCGAACCATTGCAGTATTCTCGTCCTTCATTGCTGACTCGATCGACTCTGCAATTCGAGGTAAATGGTCGTCAGCTGGTACGTCCAGAGTCGTAATCCGATCACTCTCCCTAAAAGCAGTCAGGTGGGAATTGCGCGGTGGAGGATCGGTAATCATCAGTTCAGGACTGCAAATCAACAAACAAGAATGGCACCATTTTACGTTTTCGATGCCTGTCCCGACACGGACCGGCCGTTGACTCGATTCAGGCGTCGAACAATCTCCAAGATCTGTGTTCATTCTTCCCTCGTAAGAATCCCACCTTTGCGCTGCAATACGCAGTCCCGCCCGCAGGCTTCCGGGCGCTGAGCCACCCCATTCAGCGCCCATCAATTCAAAATCAAAGGAGTGGCTATGGCTCATTTAGGGACGCGATCAGCCGCAACAACCGCGGAGATCAAGTCCATAGTGTTTTACCAGTTTGTTGTCCGGCTGATCGTCAGTTCGATCTCGAGCACCGTTGGGACGATCAGCATCTTCCTGGCCGGCCCAACCATGTGGCACATTGCAGCCATTGATCCTGCGCTGGAGGCTACGTATCTCACGCTCGTTGCCGCCTGGTTCTGGACCATTGTAAGGATGTGGTCTCTCACGTTCCAGGTCCGGAAACGCCGGCAATCATCCTGAACCCAAACCTAAAACCCGAAGAAAGGAGATTTCACCGTGCAACCAAGCCTGGGAAAGATGTCCGTCTACAAGTCAGTGAATTGGCAGGACCGGACCGCGAGTTCTCTCGAACAGACGGTCGCGGCATTCCTGGAAATTGGCGAGGCGATCGCTACCCGCTGGATCCAAACTGCGAAAGGCGTGCTGGTGCTGCAGATGGTTCCGGACAATGATGCATCCGGCGCCGTCTACATCTTCGATAGACAACACGAGCGGTGGTACATGCTCTCGTTCGAAGCATGCGAAGACCAATTTACGTCCGAACAGTTCGATCGCATCTTTTCGGAATACAGATTGTTCAAGTATGTCGAGCATCCGAGTCTGCTCGCCGCCCACATGCAAGCCCTGCGGGCCTAACTTTCCTCTCCCTTCCCCATAACCCAATTCCATTTCACATTCATGGAGGATTCGCTATGCGTCTGTCTGCAAGTCGCATCCGTTCAATCAACCGTCGCCTGGCCAGGGCCCAGGGACTCACTCGGCCGGGCCGGGACAACAGCCTTGCCGCTGATCGTCACGCTTCAAGAACCTCAGTGTTACCAATACGACAGCCGAAGACCTTGAAGATCCTGGTGGTGCGGAACGCCGTAGCGGCCTGAGTCAGAGCCCAAACATTGCGGATAAAGGAAGCCGGAAGCGGCATTTCCCAGTCGCTTCCGGAAATTTGACCGAGTTTTGGACCCGGGTTACAACGACACAGCGAGAAAGGAGGCAGACACATGTATGCCAAATTCTGTGTAAACCGGGAAACGGCAGCCAGGTTCATGCATATGTTCGTGAACCGCCGCGCATACGCTATTCAATCCATGCGCGCCTTGCCGAACGGCTCCTTCCCCTATTTCCTTGCGCGAGACTGGCACACGAAACAGCCAAAGCCATTGGACGAGGGCGCGGTGCGGATGCACCTCAATGGCGACATCACCATCAGTCTGTACGCCATCAATCCTGAAACACAGCGCTCGAAATGGGTGGCCATCGACGCCGATTTCGACGGCGCCCTGCAGGCGTTGTTTCAGCTCCAGTGGGAATTGAAACAGGACGGAGTGGAGGCCGCGCTGGAGCAGTCCCGGCGTGGGGGTCACCTCTGGATCTTCGGAGCGGAGCCGCTTCTGGCGGCGGAGTGCCGAGTCTATGTCTATAACCTCGCGTTGCGGCTCGGGGTTCCCGTCAAGGGCGGCGGCCTTCAGTCCGGAATCGAGATCTTCCCGCGTCAGGATCGAATCGAAGAAAAGGAATATGGGAATTCGATCCGCGCACCCCTCGGTGTGCACCGGAAGACGGAACGTCGCTACTGGTTCTATGAAGCAGAACCATCGCCGGAAGGGCAACTTGCCTATCTCGAAAGCCTGAAGAAGCTCACGGAAGAGGAACTCCGGGGATTCATCCAGGGAATGACCCTTCCCGAGGCGTATCGTCCGGTGTCCGTCAACGCTTACACGCGGGCAGTCGTTCCTGCCAGCAATTGCGAGTTTCAGATTCTGGATTATGTCGGGGCGACGTGCAAAGACAGCCGCAACTGGTGGGCGCGCTGTCCCTCGTGTGCACGGGTCGGGCGTGACCGGTCGGGTGACAATCTGGCCATTCAGATCAAGAACCCGCGCTTGTACAAATGCTGGGCAGGATGCACGAAGGAAGAGATTCGCGCAGCGTTGGGCAGGCCTATCCGCAGAACTGCGGGAGTGTAGGAGGGTGTATGCCTGACTTGATCAGAGAAGTGCGCGCGCCCGTGGTCGTACCTCGATACCTCCTTCATGGATTGTCGCTTCCCGGCAAAGTTCTCCGAACACTTACAAAGCGCGGAATCTATTGCCAGCCGGGAGTCTCGCTCGAACACCAGAACCGCGCTGACCGGTACGTACTTCGCGGGGTGGAGTCGGGCGGAGCGGTCTCCGATATGGGCC
Organism: uncultured Acidobacteriota bacterium; assembly: GCA_963730805.1. GTDB lineage: Bacteria > Acidobacteriota > Terriglobia > Terriglobales > Acidobacteriaceae > Telmatobacter. The sequence goes on from CAVSTL010000013.1 coordinate 249,082, forward strand.
GTGCCTGCATCTTCGTCTCGCCGGGGGGAATGCCACTGCCTTGGCTGCAGAAGATTGACTCGTTCGCGGTGAATGGACGGCATGCGATCTTCCTCGCGGAAAGCCTGGTTCGCATCGACATGCTGCGGGTGGGACGAACGTGCCACACCGTCATTACCATCCACACGTTATCTCAAAATCCCGGGCGGCATCGACCTGAGATCAAGTCAACCGTGCTCTTTCGGGGAAGGGATGGTGTCCTCCCGGCGGAGTTATGGCGACCGGAGCATCGGGCCATGTGCGGCGAGGTTGCCCCCGTCTTCTACAACCGCGCCGGCCAAGTGATCGATTTGCCGGACGAATTTCAAGATGCAACGAAACGGGCGACAGCGTGTGTATGTTGCATCGGATGCAAACATTCACATGCGGGAGTCCCTCCTGTCCAGGGTGTCGGGTAAACACCATGCCATCTACGAAACCATTCCCGATCAAAATCGGCGAGCCCAACTGGGCTGCTCTCGAAACGGCCCTTACGCCGCTCGAATGCGAAGACTTCATGTACATGGGGCGGTTTGGACGGATTGAGCTGTACAAGCATGTCCTCACGCGCCGTTACCTCAATATCAGCCACGACGGCCGGAGATTCTACCGGCGACTGCGTGATGAATACATCGAAATCTCGAAGACAGAGGCGCTAGATCACGCGCTCCACTGAACTTGTGTAAAGGAGAATCAAACAATGCCCAAGAGCATCAATAAGACCTTCCTGCTTGGGAACGTCGGCAAGGATCCGCAGGTCAGTTCCATTCCCGGCGGCATCGCGGCCAACTTCTCGCTAGCCACTACCGACCGCGAAAAGGATCCGCAGGGCAATTGGGTCGATCGGACCGAGTGGCACCACCTGGTTGCCTACGGACGAACTGCCGAGATTGTCCGTGACTACGTCACCAAGGGAAGCCAGCTGTTCATCCAGGGAAAGATTCAGACCAAGTCCTGGGACGATAAACAGTCAGGCCAGAAACGGCAGAGAACGGAGATCTTTGTCCAGGATGTCACTTTGCTGGGCGGAGACCGCGGAGTTGACGGAGTTTACTATCGAGGCAAACGGAAAGAAGACCTCTCGAAGGCTGCGGAACAAGACAGACAACTGGATTATAAATACGGCCAGCAGGAACTCAGTCCGGATGAGATTCCGTTCTAGAACGGGGTGTTGAGCGAGATGCTTATTGACGACCACTTCACGCCGCAACCGCGGGAACTTGGGGTACTCTTGTTCTCAAGAGGTGGGAAGGCTCGCTTACCAGGCGACTCTTTCGTCAGTAGCTCGCCCGAAGGATCATGGCAGAATTGAACAAGCTCCCTGTCGCCTATGCATTCGAGGTCTCGCTGTCAACCCCCGGGATTTCCTCGGGAGCATCGGTTGACGGGATCTTTCAGGAAGTGTCAGGGATTTCGGCAGAGACGAATCTTGACGAGTTGGAAGAGGGTGGGGAGAACAGGTTTGTCCACCGCCTGCCAAAGCACAGAAAACATCCTAACCTCGTGCTCAAGCGGGGTGTCGTCAAGACATCGTCTCCTCTCTGCACCTGGGTGTTTGAGACTGTTGAATCTCCGGTCAGCTCACCGATCGCGACTCGGCTTCTGATCGTGAATCTGATGGAGCAGACCGGAAGGCCAATTGTTTCCTGGATGTTCCATGACGCTTGGCCTGTGATGTGGAGCGTCGACCCGTTCAGTTCTACAAAACAAGATATTGAAGTCGAAACCTTGGAGTTTGACTACAACTTCGTTGAGCGCAGTTTGCCCATGGTCTGAGCCGGCTAATTCGAGTCGATAGGTTGCGCCGAACCCACCGGTGGGCCGTTCACATGGGCCACCCAGCTTCCGCCTCGAAATTCATGCGCATCAGACTACACCCACATCACTACTTGGCTGCTTTTCTAGCCTTTGCCCAGCGCGCCTTTTGAGCAGCTGCTATTCTAGCGCGCGCTTCGGGTGAGAGACTGCGTTTCTTCGACGTCGACGGGGCTGCCTTCTTGCCATGGCGGCCGTCCTTTGCATTTCCAACCAGCAATGCCCGAGCGCGCTCCAGTCTCTGGATCTCCGCATCGATTTCGGCGAGAACACCTTTTGTTTCCATGCCGGAAGTTTATCAAGACCACGGCCTGTCGGCTTTGTGCGCAGGCTGCCAAAGCGACGTAATTGATTACGCCAACGCGTCGCGCAATAGAACACCACATCCATTCAGGAGTTGCAACATGGCGACCCAGGATACAAAACCAAATCAGGAGTTGGACAAGCTCTTCATCTGTTTGACCGAGCCCTTTGATCTATCGGAGATCAAGTGGCGTGTGACGCACACCAGTAAAGATGGCAGCCGTGGAGCGGTGATCGCATTTGCCGATCCGCGGGCATACACCGACCGGCTGAACCAACTCTTTACGCCAGCCGGCTGGACCCGGACCTATGAAGTGAGCCATGCATCCTCTCTAACGCGGACGAAGAAAGACAAGCTCATCCAGACGGGAAAGGTACTGGTCACCTGCACGCTTACGATCACCGGGCTGGGGTGCCACTCGGGTTGTGGGGAAGAGTGGGCCGACGAGGAGAACGCTTTGACCGCGGCGGAAGCGCAAGCGTTTAAGCGGGCAGCCAGTTGCTATGGATTAGGGCGCTATCTCTATGACCTTTCCGAGACGTGGGTACCGCTTGACGAGCGCCGCCAGCCACGCGAGTACCCTCGACTCCCAGATTGGGCTCTGCCCAAGACTGTTGCTGACGGTGACCGTGGCGCGTCCGCCAAGCGCGGATCGATTCCTCACGGGCCCATTGATCAGCGAGTCACGACCAAGATCGAGGGCTTTCGCGGCAGTATTGGCAATCAGATGTTCGGGGAAATTCTGTGGCGCGTCGCCCGGACGCAGAAGGCCAATGCGATCCCAAACGCGCAACTCCAATCCAGCGTGGCAGAGGCAATGGAGCGAGCATCGCGCGGCGTACGGAAGGCGCGGTCGATCTCAGAATCGATCAGTGACACGGTGGTGGTTTCGGTGCTCGATCGTCTCGGGATCGCATCGATGGACGCCATCCCGAGCCTCGCCATGCTCAAGGAACTTGTCAGAGAACTCGAGCGGCTGACGGGCAGTCCGGCAGCGTGATGGCGGGTATGAGTCAGCTCCACCCGCTTGCGGCAGATCGCTACTGACGTGAACCTTTTGAGGAATCCGTAGAGTCCGCGAACAAAGCCTCGAAAGCTCGCCTGCCGCTCAGCCCAGAGACGGATATGCGTGGCCGCCGAATCGCAGGCTGTGCAGCCTGCGCCCGTTCCCGCTGAACCTGATCGGCGGAAACCACCACGGATCCTGGCATTCGTGGGGCCAGCAAGGGCGATGGCGGGTTGGATGGGTGTCGATTTTGTGCGCATGGCCCAATTGGCAGTGCGATTACCATCCGATCTATATGACCTGATTCGCCGACTGGCGGGAAGCCGCGTTATCGCGACATTCTGCGGTGTTGTGTTTTCCGGTTGCACGGTGGCTGGTTGCTCCAAACGCTCAGGCATGGGGATTAGCCCGCTCGAAACCCCGGCGGCAGGCTCACCCAGCCTCTTTTCCTTTGGATGTGCGACTGGACGCTTCGATCGAGATTTATTTCCACCAGCCTTGCGCGTACTAGACATGGCGGGGCGTGCGCGTTTAACCAGAGCCTTCTTTCCACGGCTGGGTAGCTCCGTTTGTGGTGCTTCGGTCAGACGGCCTGAGAGGAGTTCTCGCGCCTGGCGCAACCGTGAAAGGTAGGCGTCAATCTCATGGATAATCTCAGTTATGGGCATCAGCAGCTATTTTAAATTTGTCCACGCCGGTTTCGTCATACTGGCTCAATCGTCTAGGCACTCAATTGGGACAGACTACCAGCAGGTTCCCGTTCCAGGAACCACGACAAAGTGCATGCCGCGGGCTTCCATAGATGCAAGGCTCGGTCTTGGCCGACGAGCGCCAAGATCGTGGAGTTTCATTCTCTTTCTGTTTCTGGTGTGCCTCGGTGCGCATGCCGCGGATCGGCAGACCGCGCTCGATACCTATGTCAAAGCCCCGGACAGCCATTACCGATATAAACTCTCCGAAAAGAAGCGCGTCCCGGGCTGCCGCGATTACCTGATCCGGATGACCTCGCAACAGTGGCGCGATCCCGCCCAGGTAAACCACAGCTTGTGGGAGCACTGGGTGCGCATTTACGTCCCTGACACAGTATCGGGCACAACGAGCCTGCTATACATTCGTGGCGGCTCCATCAGTGATCCGCGGCCCGAGCCCAATCACGATCTCGAAACCCTTGCTACACTCACTCATTCCGTGGCCAGCGAAGTATTCGACATTCCCAATGAGCCGCTGTCCTTCACCGGCGATTCGTTCGGCCCTCGCAGCGAAGACCAGATCATTGCCTATACCTGGCGCAAGTTCCTTGAAACGGGAGATGGCGCGTGGCCTTTGCGTCTGCCCATGACCAAAGCCGCCGTACGCGCCATGGATACCGTCACCTCATTCGCGGCCAGCAAGCAAGGTGGCAGGCACCGGGTCGATCACTTCGTAGTCACGGGTGCCTCCAAGCGCGGATGGACCACCTGGACCACAGCCGCAGTCGATGCGCGCGTCGTCGGCATCGCTCCCATGGTTATTGATCTTCTGCACGTGGTCCCTTCCTTCGAGCATCACTATCGTGTTTACGGGTTCTGGGCGCCGGCCGTGAAGGATTACTACGACGAGCACCTGATGGACGAACTCGGCGACCGTCGTTTCCAGGAATTAATGGATCTCGTTGAGCCTTACTCCTATCGCGATCGATTTACCATGCCCAAGCTCATCATCAATGCCGCCGGCGATCAATTTTTCCTGCCTGACTCGTCACGTTTCTACTTCGACGATCTTCCCGGAGAGAAGCATCTTCTGTATGAAGCCAATGCCGACCATTCGCTGAAGGGAACGGATGTGAATCAAAGCATTGAGGCCTTCTATCAGTCGATCGTCGAATCCGGCAAGCGCCCGAAGCTCGATTGGACGTTCGAGTCAGACGGTTCTATTCGCGCCACCACTGATGCGGCGCCTTTGACCGTTACCGTATGGCAAGCGGTCAATCCCGATCACCGCGACTTTCGCGTTGAGGCAATCGGCGATGCCTATCATGCAAGCCCTCTCGCCTCCCAGAGCCCTGGCGTTTACGTCGCCCACGTGCCGCAGCCGGAAAAGGGATGGACAGCGTACTTCATCGAATTCACGTTTGCGGGACCGGGGAAGTATCCGCTGAAGTTCACCACAGCGGTCCGTGTCCTTCCCGACACCGAGCCATTCGCGTTGCCGGAAAAGGACAAATCCCATCTGCAATTAAAGTCCGAGGCAGCTCACTATTAAGAAAACTGGCAAGAATGAGGAAAGTACGGCACGCAAGCTCATGGCACGACCATCCCAACTACCGCACTATGAAGCCGGCTTCATCGAGCCGATGGAGTGCCTGCCAGTTGCTAGCGTTCCTGAGGGCCCGGACTGGTCGTACGAACTCAAACTAGATGGGTACCGGCTCGAGGCTGTGCGGGACAATGGCCGCTCCAAGCTCTTTTCAAGGCGCGGACATGATCTGACGAAGCAGTTTCCGTGGGTTGCCGGGGCACTCGACCATTTACCAGCGGGAACGGTTATCGATGGCGAATTGGTCGCGCTAGCGTCGGATGGCCGGCCTGATTTCAATCTACTCCAGAACTACCGTTCAGCGAATGCCAACATCATCCTTTATGTTTTCGATATTCTGGTGCTCAGAAATCAGAGCCTGATGGGACTGTCTTTTGTCGAGAGAAGAACGCGCCTTGAACAGGTCGTCACCCCTGGCCCGTACATCGACATTTCGCAGGCTGTGACTTCTTCAATAGACGAAATGATTGATTTCGTCCGTGCCCATGGGATGGAAGGAATCGTCGCCAAACGCAACAGCAGCGTGTATCAGCCCGGAAAGAGGACTGGGTTATGGGTGAAGCGCAGGATCAACGCCGGCCAGGAATTTGTCATCGGCGGTTTCATACCGAGTGAACTAGGTGTCGATTCGCTAATCATTGGGTTTTATCGAGGTGAGCAGCTCATCTATGCAGGGCGTGTGAGGGCCGGGTTTGTGCCGGCGACCCGGCGCGCCATATTCGAACGCATCAAGCACCTGCGTACTCCAGATTGTCCTTTCGTCAACCTGCCGGAAAAAGCGGAAGGGAGATGGGGGCAGGGCCTGACTGTGGAGAAAATGCGGACGTGCGTTTGGATCCGTCCGGAGGCGGTTGCCCAGGTAGAGTTTCTTCAGTGGACGGAGGGAGATCATCTACGGCATACGAAATTTATCGGTCTGCGCGAGGACAAGGATCCGCGGGAGATTGTAAAGGAGATCTGATCTGGGTAAATGAGTTAATCGGCGATAATGCCTTTCTCCACACCGCAGGATGCGCTAGGCATCACGGGCGCGGTCCCATCCGATTTCCGGCGAACCGGAGAGAAGCCCGTTGCGTATAGCTGCTCTATCGGCTTCTGGATGCGCGCGCCCGGGGGGCCTATCCCGAAGGCAGCCGAAGAGGAGGTCTCGTCGTGGCAATTTTCGACGATCAATTCAAACAAGTCTTGCGCCGGCTGGCGCGGACCCCTCTGTTCACCACCATCACGCTGCTCACGCTGGCCATCGGCATCGGCGCCAACACTGTGGTGTTCAGCGTGGTGGATGGCGTGCTTCTGAAGCCGTTGAATTATCCGCACTCCGAGCAACTCATCGGTATCTCGCACAGCGCGCCCGCCGTGAACCTGCCAGAGCTCGGCATGGGCGCCTTTATGTACTTCACGTACAGCGAGCAGAACACCACGTTCCAGGACATCGGTTGCTACCGTGGCGACTCCCTCAGCGTGACAGGTGTCGGCCAGCCGGAGCACGTGGACGGCATGGATGTTACCGACGGCGTTCTGCCCATCCTCGGCGTGACACCGATGCTCGGCCGCCTGTTTACACGCCAGGACGGCCAGCCCAACGCCGCGATGACCGCCGTCCTGTCCTACGGCTACTGGCAGCGGCGGTTCGCCGGATCGAAGAGCGTAATTGGCCGCACGATAACCATCGATGGCAGCGCCCGCGAGATCATCGGCGTGCTGCCGCGCGACTTTCAGTTCCTCGACAACTACGAGGCAGCGCTCTACCTGCCCATCCAGTTCGATCGCAGTAAGACGATGTTGGGCAACTTCAATGAGAACGGCATCGCCCGCCTCAAGCGAGGTGCAACGCTGCAACAGGCCAGCGCCGACGTGGAGCGCATGCTTCCCATCTCGCTGCACAGCTTCCCCCCGCCACCGGGTTACAGCGAAGCGGTATTTGAATCCGCGCATTTCCAGCCGGTACTTAAGCCGTTGAAAAAGGTCGTGATCGGCGACGTGGGGAATGTGTTGTGGGTGCTCATGGGCTCCATTGTTGTGGTGCTTCTGGTGGCTTGCGCCAATGTCGCGAATCTGCTGCTAGTGCGCGTGGAAGGCCGCCGGCAGGAACTGTCAGTGCGGGCCGCGCTGGGCGCCAGCCGCAAACACATCGCTGTCGGCCTGCTGTTCGAGAGCCTGATGCTGAGCCTCATTGGAAGCCTGGCAGGACTGGGGCTGGCGTTTATCGGCCTGCGCATCCTGGTGGCTGCCGCGCCCACTGGGCTGCCGCGTCTGCATGAGATTGGCCTCACTGTTCCGGTACTGCTGTTCACGCTGGGACTGGCGCTGTTTGTTGCCGTGGTGATCGGCATGATTCCCGTGCTGAAGTATTCGGGTGTGCACCTGGGCACCGGGCTGCGGGAAGGCGGGCGCGCGCTGAGCCAGAGCCGCGAGCGCCACCGCGCCCGCAAAACCCTGGTGGTGGTACAGGTGGCGCTGGCCCTGGTACTGCTAATCTGCTCGGGACTGATGATCCGCACCTTCCGCGCGCTGGTACAGGTGTCGCCGGGGTTCTCCGATCCGCAAAGCCTGTTCGCGTTTCACGTCTGGATTCCTGAGACGCAGATTCCCGATTCGCAGGCCGAGCGCGTGCTGCGCATGGAACAGGCCATCCAGGACAAGATCGCGGCAATTTCCTCAGTGCAGTCGGTCGCCATCTCCACCGCCGTTCCCATGGATGGAACACAATGGTTCAACCCCGTCGCCGCCGCGGACCGCGCCTACAAACCGGGCGAATTGGCTCCCCTGCGCCGCTTCCGTTTCATTGGCCCCGGCTTATTCTCCACCATCGGTTCGCCCCTGATCGCCGGTCGCGACCTCACCTGGGCCGATGAGTTCGGTAAACGCCCCGTCGTACTCATCAGCGAGAACTTCGCGAAAGACTATTGGGGGAGCGCTGCGAACGCCCTGGGTAAGCGCGTGCGCCAAGCCGATAACGAGGACTGGCGCGAAATCATCGGCGTAGTCAAGCCGATCTACGATGACGGCGTCGACAAGCCCGCTCCCACCACCATCTATTGGCCGCTTTTCCAGGACAACATGAATGGCAACAAGGAGATGATCCGGCGCGGCGTGAATTTCATTATCCGCTCGCCGCGTGCCGGCTCTGCCGCATTTCTGAGCGAGGTGCAGCAGGCGGTGTGGTCCGTCAATGGCAATCTTCCGCTCGACAGCAACACCACTGTGAGCGCTCTCTATCGCAAATCGATGGCGCGCACCTCGTTCACGCTGGTGATTCTGTGCGTGGCTGGCGCAATGGCGTTGCTGCTGGGTATGGTGGGCATCTACGGCGTCATCTCCTATGCCGTCTCGCAGCGCACCCGGGAAATCGGCATCCGCATGGCCCTGGGAGCGCGGCGCGATCAACTCACCGCCATGTTCGTACGCCAGGGACTCACGCTGGCGGTCGTTGGGGTTGCCGCGGGCATCGCCTTTGCGGCACTGGCGCTGCGCCTCATGTCGTCGCTGCTGTTCAAGGTGAGCGCGATGGACCCGTGGACGTATACGGCCTCGGCCGCCTGCATCCTCGCCATCGCCTGGGTGGCCTGCTATTTGCCGTCGCGCAGTGCGGCGGTGGTGAACCCGGTGACAGCGCTGCGGTCAGAGTAACGGCTGTGGACTACCGCAATTCGGGAGAAGAGAATGGCACAGATGACCCTCCGCACCCGGGACAGATCCCCCGGTCGGGTCGAGGACTGGCGCGGTATTCCGAAGGTCCGGCCTAGCCGTTTCTCCCCGTTTCCTCTGGGAGTGCCTCACTAGCCCAACCGTAAATCCGTTTCCAGTCCCCGCCACATCGCACCCAGCGTGCGGATTTCCCGCACTGGGCGCACCTGTTTGCTTCGTGTCAAGATTTATGTGACCTATGGTGCTAGAGCGACTTTCGCGCCTGACCATCGACGGAGTTTGTAATCGTTGAACAAGCCCAGTCGAGTGTAGAACCATGCGCTACTCCACCGCTTCCAGCCCAAGCCTCTTTGTCCCCGGGCACGCATCAGATGACGCCTGACTTTTCTCTCTACCCATTCTTTGACCAACGTGAAACAAGGAGTCGAATGCCCAACCCGGAAATAGTTCACCCAGCCACGCAATATCGGATTGATCCTCTCAATCACGATTTCTACCGGCCAACTGATGAACTGTTGGAAGATTTCCCTGAGCTTTGCAAACAGCGCTGTACGCTTCTTCAGTCTTGGCGCATAGTGGGGCCGCCATTTCTTCCGAAGGCTAAGTACACGCCGAAATTCAAACCCGAGGAAGCCGAAGCTTTCTCCCTTCGCCAGATCAACCATCCGACTCTTGTCTTCATTGATCTCAACGCGTAGTTTCGCAAATTCCTCGCGCAGACGTTTATTAATCGCCATTACAAGCCAGTCACTCTGCCGTTCGGCATCGATCAAGATCACCATGTCATCCGCAAATCTTGCGTACTGAACCTTGGTTGACTTGCCCCTTCGCGTTGTGTCCACCGCCTTCTCCAGCATCCGGTCTACCTCATTCAGATAGAGGTTACTGAGAAGAGGTGAAATCACACCACCCTGGGGAACGCCTTTCTTTCCGGTTGCCTTCAGAATCATCTTGAGCAAATGCATGACCGCATCATCCTGGACCCGCCGAGCCACTTTCTCTAACAGCCGCGAATGCTGAACGTTATCGAAATAGGAGGCTAAATCCAAATCAATGATGCGCGTCTTCTCTTCGACGATTGCGCGAGCTACCCGGGCTACGGCTTCATGCGCCGTCCGCTTCGGTCGATATCCAAACGACCCTGCTTGGAAATCAGCTTCGAAGATCGGCTCCAGGATGAGCTTTAACGCCCCCTGGACCACGCGGTCACGGATTGCGGGAATCGACAGGACGCGGACTTTCTTGCCCCCATCCTTTGGTATCTCCTTCTTCCGTGCCGCCATGGGCCGATACGTGTTGGTGACCAATTCATCCCGAATCTGCACGAGGAAACCCTCCGTTCCGCCTTCTTCGATGGCTTGGAACGTGACCCCGTCAATTCCCGGCGCCCCGTTATTACTCCTCGCCATCTGGTAGGCTTCCCGCAAGGTCTCCATCTTGCAGACGTGGACGTATAGTCCCCAGAAACGCCAAGACGGTTCTGCCTTCGCCTTGACATATAGACTCCTTCTCAGGTCCTGCAAACTGATGGGCGCTGTTGTCATTTCACCCTTGCCTCCCTTTTTGTTAGAGCCATTACAAACAGCAGGGCCTCTTCGCTCCGCGGACGTTACTCCGCTTCCTCGCTACTACAGACCCGGCCGAGTCCCTCTCGCCTTCCACCGACTTCCCGGGGTCACCGGTTATACGGCTTCCTGCTCCGCCGATTTCGCGACGGGGCGAGGAGGGCTTCTCCAGTTGCTTAGCATGACCTTGCCACCGTGCCGTCCCTACCAACCCCGCCGAAGTGTTGCGCCGCATCAGTCCATGCGTCACTCCATGCTGCCTTCGCCCGAAATGTGAGGGCTCGGCCTTCGGGTTGCAGTACTTTCGAGGCCATATGAGTTCACTTGCGTTACGGCCCGGTGACTCGCTCACCATCCTGAAAGATGGCTTCGTCAATAGGCTTCAGAATGGGAAGTTTCCTCCCCACCCTGCTATTCAAGCTACGGGGCTTGGACTCTTACCCCGGTGGGACTCTCACCCACTGGTTCATGCCAGCCTTCGCTGGACGCACACATATCGGTACCGATCCGGGTCAAAGAGTGCATTGGCGAT
>CAVSTL010000014.1:0-472292 GCA_963730805.1 uncultured Acidobacteriota bacterium
CGAAATCCTATGAAAATCGCTTCGATCCCAGCAATAATTGAAACGGCTGGGAGTGGCGAGATCGATTTGACAGTGGAGCTGCTAAAGCCGAATGTAAGTTTGATCGGGAGCATGCGTGATTGAGCGAATAAATGGCGCGTTGTCTCTCCCTCGCGGGAGCGGCAATAGCCCGAGACCCAGGTTAATGTAAAGCCCGGCACGTTCTCCATTCCCCGCCAGGAGGAAGCTATGCCTTATAGGGTGGCGGGGATCGATGTCCACAAGAAGAGGCTGGCCGTAGTTGTAGCTGACGTCGAAGAAGACGAGTATCGATTTGAGCGACGCTGGTACGGCAGCAACCCTGAACAGTTACGCGTGCTGTCGGAATGGCTCATCGAGCAGCAGGTCGAGGAAGTGGTGATGGAATCGACCGCGCAATATTGGAAGCCTGTATGGGAAGCACTGGAGCGATTTTGGAAGAAGAAGTGCCAGAGTCGGGAAGGTGCAAGCCGGATGTCGGGAGCACTACATCTGGCGCAGGCGTTGTCTAATCGCGGGCGGCGCGGGCGCAAGTCAGATTTTAAAGACGCCGAACGTTTGGTGAAGCGGCTCGTATCAGCGGAGCTAGTCTTGAGCTTCGTGCCCGATGTCGAACAACGTCTGTGGCGAACACTAACCCGCACGAGGTATCAACGGACGCGTGACAAGGTTCGTCTGCAGAACCAACTGGAGGCACTCCTGGAAGAAGCCCATATCAAATTGTCCAGTTTGGTTTCGGATCTGTTGGGTGCCAGTGCACGTCGTATGCTCCGGGCGCTTGCGGATGGAGAAAATGATCCTGCGGCTCTGGCCGCTTTGGCCGATCGGCGCTTGCGCGCCACGCCGGCGCAACTGCATGACGCTTTAGGTGCCTGCACGGAGATCAACCCGGTCTATCGCCGGCTGGTAAAGTTGACACTCGACGACTTCGAATTCGTCGAGCAGCAGATCAGTCAACTGGACCATGAGATTGCCAGTCTGCTTCAGGGGAACCAAGATGCAGTCGAGCGGCTCGCGGCAGTCCCCGGGCTCGGCGTGGATTCGGCGCAACAGATTATCGCCGAAGTCGGTGCCAATGCAGCCACTTTCGCGTCGGCCAAAAAGCTCTCCTCGTGGGTAGGGGCATGCCCAGGCAAGGAAGAGAGCGCGGGCGTGAACCGCAGCCGACACTCGCCGAAGGGCAACCGTCAGATGCGCCGCATTCTCAATCAAGCTGCGAATGCCGCAATTAAACGCAAGGGGAGCATTTTCGATATCGTTTATCGTCGTCTCGTTCCGCGCCTAGGACATAACCAAACGATCGGCGTAGTTGCGAATCGCGTGTGCCACTTGATCTGGATAATTCTGCATAACCGCGTTCCGTATGAAGAACGCGGTCCTGCAGTGTCGAAACAGTCCCAACAACGCCGCACCGCAACGATGATCCGGAAACTCAGAATGCTTGGCTACCGAGTCGAACCTGTAGAAGCTCTGGCCTAAACGAGCACGATTTTCGACCCAGTCCAGGAAGAGATGCTTCCGGGCTCTCCGATGAATGGCGTGCTGAGGATTTTGTGGGGGTAGGTGTCTTTATTGCCTGTTCCTGGAGCGGCGCGGCCAATGAAGACTTTCCACTTGTCGAAGACAGCTTGTTCCTTCGCGATCTTCGACCTTGCGACATACCCAACCCCACCATTCCTATAGACCTTGAGGTCATCTCCCGACTTCTTCTCTTTGCCCCTGAAGGTGCTTTCGAGCCCAAATGCGCCGATCGAGCTGACTAAGTTCATGAACTTCTTTGCATTAGGAAGCTCCAAAGACGTGCTGCTGCCAGTCTCGGTCGCTACGACCTTCTTAAGGATCGACAACCCCGCGTTGAAACGAATGAAGACATCGGCACCCTCCTCAAGTAGTGGACGGATCGCGGTCGAGGGCGGCACGTCCTTATAGTTCGTGGTAACGCGACAGGTACCGGGATTGTCGCGGTCCCAGAGGAAGTAGCAGACGCCGCCCTTGAGGCCGACTCCTGGGAAGACCTCCGAGGCCGTGAGATAGTCGTCGATTGAGCGCACTCTGTTGTCGGTAAGCATCGACTCGCGGAACTCGTCCAGGCCCATGCCGCCGGAGAACCACCGCGCCGGGATAACCATACACAGGAATCGGGGGTCGAGAGCTTTGGCCTGTTGGACGAACTGCTGGTAAATGGGACGCGCCTGAGTTCCGAATCCATCTGTGTTCAGTTGATACGGCGGGTTGCCAATGATTACGTCGAATTGCATTACGCCTCCAAACAACTCGGCAATCCGAGCCTTAATATCGTCGGTATGAATCAACGCATAAGCATGGGTCTCCATCCCCTCGCCACGGTCCAGGGATTCCTTGCTGGCGCCACAAAAGCTGCATTTGCCGTTAGCCCAAGAATGCTCCATGCGCTCGAACCAGATATTGCCATGATCGCTGCCAAAGCTCCTGGCGACGGAATGCACGCCGTTCGCGTGCTTTGAGCAATAGAGGCTGCGGCGCGCGAGCAAGCTGGTAAGTTGAGTGGTGCCAATGCCGAACACCTGGTGCGTCAGGATATGATCGACGCGCGCTTGCAGGTCCGGGATTTCGGGTTCCAGCCCTTTTATCAGCCGTCCGGTGATCTCGCGCAGGAACACACCGGACTTCGTGAATGGGTCAAGGAACCTAACCGCGCTATTCGACCAGAGGTCCGCACCACCATTGTTCGCCGCCCAGGCATCGGCTAGCGTGTTAAGCATCCGGTTGGCGAACTCGGGCGGGGTGAACACCTCATCGTTGGAAAGATTGGCGATGCAGGTCAAAACATCCGGATTACGCCCGCGAAGCGTAAAGCTAGCCTGATTGTTCATATGGCCTCCCGCAAGCGATGGTCCAAAGGCGAGGAAGCAATCTCATGAGCAGCCATCGGCGGATAAGACTTGATCGGCGTGAAGACTGCATGCTTGCCGAGATGGGCGAAGAGGGAGCCCTCCTGGCTGTACGAAGACATTTGCGTAAGAGCATCTAAGCGGAAGTCGCGCCGCTGAAACTTGCCCTTGCCGAGGTAGCCCCACTCGGCAAAGGTGATGGGCTGGCCGTCATGCGTGCACATCGTCAACGCGTCGCCGTGCACGAGGTTCACCGACAAGACATAGAAAGCGGCCCGATAGAGGTCATCTCTCTCTTCCAGATTCAGGAACTCGGCGAAGACTTCAAGCATATTCGCGCGGCACTCAGCGATGTTATCTGCCAAGATTTCGATCCCGTAGGTGCACATCACCGCCAACAGTGCGTAGTGTTGGCGATCAAAGTCGGCCTTTCCGAACTTAGCCTCTACGGCGGCCAGCTTTCGCTGCAAGACAGGAACAAGGAAGTTCCCACTTCCAAAAGCAGGCTCAAGAAAACGAGAGTCGATGCGCTCGCTTTCGCCTTTGACGAGGTCGAGCATCCTCTCAACCAGCCACTGAGGCGTGAACACCTCACCGTGGTCTGCAACGCGCCTCTTGGACTTAATCAAATTCATAGTGATAGCTTCCATAGCCGCGCCGCCGGTTGCCTTTTTGGTGTCGCTCTAATTCTACACACCGTTGGTGGGAGCCGATCACGCCAATCTGGGCTAACGTATTTTCGTAGCAACACTTAGCCGGGGCCGGTATACTTGCGGCAAAATGTCCACACCCGGTTTGAACCCACTTGTTCCCGCTGCCATCCCTCCCTATACGGGGTCCGGAGTTCTGCCCCCGTATGTCGGTGCCGACCCTGCGCAGCTGGCGGGTGTGTCGCCTTACGAGACGACCCTTTCCGAATTGGTAGTTCGGTTCGGTACTTCCCAGGAGAGGAAGGAAATCCTGCGCGGTTATCTAGCGCACCGTCAGGCACTTATGAGATTTGGTATCAATGGTGTGCAGTGGCTCGATGGGAGTTTCGTTGAGAATATTGAGATGACTCAGGGACGTAGCCCCAACGACATTGATGTTGTCACCTTCTTCGTTAGGCCTCCGAACTTACGCGATCCGGTTGCCTGGGCAGCCTTCCTAGCCGCAAACGAGGGAATCTTTAAACCGCCACTAGCGAAGGCGCAATTCAGGACAGACCCCTATTACGTCGACGTCTCATTCGGGCCACTCCATGTCATCGAACAGGCTTCATACTGGTCTGGGCTCTTCTCTCACCAGAGGGTGACCAGCCTATGGAAGGGGCTCGTAAAGGTCTGGCTCGATCCCCAACGAGATGATACGAACGCACTTCTGCTGTTGAACACGATGTGATATGGCCCATTTTCTGAAATCCGCTTCCCTGTCGTCCGAAATAGCCCAGATAGAGGCTCTCCTGCGACGACTCCCAGAAGAGGACATTCTTGGGAGGATAGGCCTCGCGTCCCGGCGTGACGAGTTATCGGCGGAGCTGTCTTCCTTGCAGGAGGGCATCGACACCTTGGCCTCGACGGCTCTTTACTTCGGGGGTAGGCCGGTTATAGGGAGCTCTGCCATCAGGGCAGATTTTGCAGCAGAAATCATTTCGGGTTTTAAAGATCTTGTAGTGAAAGTGTGGGCCACAGCGAATCTGCAGGACGTGGGGGCGCGAGGGCCAATTCATAACCAGGGGGAGGTTGAGCTGCACCTGACTGGGCTATTACACGGCTCGATGGGATTTCTGATTGAGGAAGTCGACGTGAAGGGGCAGCCGCTCTTCGACTCTCCTACCAAGCTCGCTGCTGATAAAGCCGCCAACCTACTTGTTGACATTGCCGACGCGGAAGACGAGAAGTTCCAGAAAAGCATTGAAACCATACATCCGCGGGTCTTCCAGTCAGCATTGAGTTTCTTTGGTAGCCTACACCGCTCCGATGCCACCATACGGGTTGTCGACAATTCAAGAGATGTAGCACTGGACAAAGTGTCTGTAGACCGAGCATACGTGCGCCTAGAAGAGACAAAGGTCGACGAGGATGAGGACGTTGTGGAGGGGCAACTCATTGGGCTCATCCCATACGGTGGACGGTTTGAATTCCAGCCCCGTGCGGGGCGCCTGATACGGGGGAAGGTTGCTCCAACGATGAGCGAGAGCTTCCTGCAGAGGCTGCAAGACGAACAGGCAATAGGCAAATGGTTCAGAGCGAGGGTGCGTCGTAGGACCATAACGCGGTTCGGCCAGTCCAATGAGGAATTTCTGCTCGTAGAGCTTCGCGATGCGGAGGCGGAATGAGCTTGCTTGCTGGCGGGCTTGTCTGACGCGGTTGGAATCCCTTGCGCCGCTTTCGGGCAGAAGCTGCTGTGCCTCTCTGTATCCCTCCAACCAACCCTGTGTCGTTGCGTTGCCTTGACCACAGGAGTTGTGATGTGGAACCCGGAACGAGCGGGCGAACAGGGGTACAATCGCCCTAACCACTGTCGACGATAGCGGCTTGGCGAGACGCGGCAGCCACGGAAGCACGTGGCGACTGGAAGTGGTGGAGTGTATCCAGCGAGACAGCCTCGAAAACAGACACTCTCTATCAACTCAGTGGTAATTTCCTTACGGAGAAAACCAATGAGAGCATCACAACCACCGAGTAACAGGGCTCCATCATTCATCCGGGACATGTTCCAGGAATCGCTCGACTTTATGTGTAGCGGCAACTGGTTAGACGGCCTAGATGAGGAGTTCGGCGAGAACAACATCTGGTCGGAGAAGCTTCTTTCCAGGTGGAAGCACATGAGCAGTAGGGAACGAGGAAGTTGGCTGCTTGGCAAGCTGTGGAACGATCGCAGTATCTTGCCGAGCACTGATTGCAGCGTGATAGAAATCCCGCAAGGGAGCACCTATGCTCAAGGCGTTCGCAAGTTGAAGGACGATTGGAGGCAGGAGCTTCGGCCGGACAATCGAACTGCAGCCTAAGCCACTCTCAGCGAGCCCGGAGCCAATCCGGGCTTTGCTGTTTTGGTTGGGCACCAAAGTGGGAGGGTAGTGCGTGGAAAGCGAGACAACGGCCAGATCGTTCAGAGGTCCCGAGAGCATCGAATCGGAGCGCGCCACGCGCGCCATGCTTCCGGACTTTCTTGCCAGCCGAGGCTTTGCGGTGTCAAGCGATGAGCGGGTTCGCAACGGCCAGACCATAGTGGCGACCGCCCCAAACGGAGACCTGCTCTCAATGCGGGTCCGTATATGCTGGCGTCGAGATCCGGGGCGGGGAGACTCCAGCATTGCTAAAACCTTCTCGGCAGCGCAGCTTATGGCCAACATCGGTAAGGATGACTGGTTGGCAGCCCTCCGCAAGAAGGCCAGCCGGGAACAGTCCCAGGGAATCACGCACCTCCTGATTGTCCAAAACGATGATGAACACATTGTCTACGCGGCTTTAGTGCCGCTCCAGGACGTTCTTCCTATTTGGATTGCACAGCGAGACACCAGCGCTCGGCTGATCGCTGAGGGGCGGCTCGGGCGCAGGCGAAAAAACCATGCGATGAATGGGGTGAGTCCGACCCTGTGGTTGCAGGACGACCGTGCGCCGGAAGTCGCACGGGAGCTTTGGGGCTACCCTGGTGTTCGTGACCTCGCAAAGATCAAGGCAGATGTGGGGACAGGGTTAAGCCTTCCCGACGGGGAAGCAAACCGAGCGGGAATTGAGAACGAGGAGAAATACGATCCAACAGATGATGACCAGCGGCAAGTAATCGAGCGTCAAATCCGCGAACGTCGGGGGCAGCAGCACTTTCGGGATTGCTTGCGAGAGCGCCACGGGGACCGCTGCCTGGTGACGGGTTGCACCGTTCTCGCGGTGCTGGAAGCGGCGCACATCAAGCCATACCGCGGCGAGCAAGACAACCACCCTGAGAACGGCCTACTGCTTCGGTCTGACATTCACACGCTGTTTGACCTGGACCTGCTCGGGATTGAGCCGGATCGCCTGCAAGTGGAGTTGCATCCGAACCTCAGACCTGAATATGGCGATTTGGCCGGATTGCAGCTTGGGTGCCGATCTGGCCTCCGACCCTCGTCAGAGGCACTGAGACGGCGGTACAAGCTGTTCCTCGAGAAACTCGACGCGCCCGCCTGACCCTTTTCCGTCTGCTCTCCGCAACGGCGGGCTGTCCTCTAGCGAGGGTTTTCGTTGTCATGCAAAAAGCGTCCCAGGGGCCGAATTTGACGGAGAATCCGGGCAGCGCGAACGAACGGGAGAAGTGGAAGTTGGCGACCGGAACAGCCCTTTGTACAGAGGTCTCTGCTTTGTACACGAAATCGAGGGAAGACGGTGTACAACGCCGAAAATCCTGGAAAATAGGGGAAAACACAGAAAACGCATGAATCGCGTAATCGCTTGTCTTCATGCGTCTTTTAGCCTGTTCTCAGGGGTTTGCGGCGTGTGCCGCTAGACATTTGGTGCCGAAGAAGGGACTCGAACCCCCACACCCTTGCGAGTACGTGGACCTGAACCACGCGCGTCTGCCAATTCCGCCACTTCGGCACGGGACACGAGTCAGACGTGAATTTTCTGACCTGCAGCAATCCTGAGTCTCGCAAATGCGGCGTGCTGTGTCAACTAAGACTCGGGATAGGAGATAGAGACCCCAAAACTGCCCCTTCAGGCACTGCCAGAATCGTACCCGTTGACTTTCCTCGAAGTCGCAACCAATTATGACGAATTTTTGTCCCTACCGGCAGTTGAACTCCAGGCCACGAGGCCGTTCAATGATGTTATTTTGCAGCACTTTAAGTAAGATTCCGAGATCCACGTTCTCACACTGATGTTCAGAAGGGGCTCGACTCAAGCTGACCACCGCACCGGGGCCGGAATCCGGCTTAGCATTGGCGACGTATCAAGGGGGGTGAAACTCAGCCTAATGTGTTGCACGATTTGGGAGCGGGAGTTCCGGCAGACATCGGGCAAGGCTTTCCGCGCGAGCCATAGGCGATCGGCGAAGATCTTCTTGTTTTGAAAGGGCACGTTCGGCGACCCCGACAAACTCAAAAAGTTAATTCAGGGGAGGAGGGCAGTTTTTAGGTGCTCTATCTCCTATCCCGTCAACTAAGACTCTCTTCCAATTCGAGATGAGCCCGAAGGGGGTTGATTCCAATACAACATGAGCCGCGATATGCCGGTTCTTCGAGGCCAGAGTGACGGTGGTTGGTTTGAGGGAGTATTTATGGGCAAGAAGCACGCACCGGTACGGCAAGGCTGTGCGGTGCGACGCTACATCGAGAAGATGATCGGATTAAGCCGGGCGCAAACTGGAAAAGACTCTAAGCAGCATGTTTCGCAGTGAGAGTAATCAGCGGCCCGCGCTATCAGGCGTTTTCACGCCACTTCGCAGCATTTCCATGGACTTCGCGAGCCGGTTGGCGCGGGTTTCCTCGCGCTTGGCCCCGCAGATCCAGCGGATGTATTCCTTCTTGTGGCTGTAGCTGAGTTTGTCGAAAGCAGGCCACATTTTTTCCTTTTTCAGCAGCTTTTCGAACTCTACCGGCACTTCGACGGTGCGCTCAGATTCGTCCTTCTCGATGGTGACGTCGATCATGTCGCCGGGGCCCTTGCCGAGATGTTCACGGACACTTTTCAATATCCCGAGCATGTGCTGGGGAGCGCCGTATTTGACCATCGATCCCGTATAGGGAACTCCGTCGAAAGTGGCTTTCACCGGGACGCGGCCCTTCGTGCCGAACTCCTTTTCGACGTCGTAGGGGAAGTAGATACATGCGCCGCCGCCGCTGGCGGCCTCGATCCGGGCTTTGAACTTGTAGGTTTTCATGAGCTTTCTCGCGGCCTCATTCTATTCGATCCCAGGCTCCTGGATTCGCAGGAGATTCAACTCAAACGAAAAGTCCGGCCCGCGAACGACGCCGGACTCTCGAATGGCGGGCCCGATCGACTAAACCAGCTTGGCGTCGAGGGTGATCTCGGTGTTGTTGGCGAAGAGCTTCGAGATGGGGCAGCCGGCCTTGGCGTTGGCGGCCGCCGTGTCGAAGGCTTCCTTGCTGGCGCCGGGAACACTGGCAGTGGTGGTCAGAGCAATCTTGGTGACCGAAAAGCCGTCGCCAACCTTTGCCAGAGTCACAGCCGCGTGAGTTTCAATCTTTTCGGGCGTCAGGCCGGCGCCGCCAAGCTGGGCGCCGAGCGCCATGGAGAAGCAGCTTGCGTGAGCGGCCGCGATCAGCTCTTCCGGGGTTGTGCCGGACGTAGCGCCCTCAAACCGGGTGGCGAACGAGTAATTGGCATTATTCAGCACACCGGTCGCCGTCGAAATCGTGCCCTTGCCTTCCTTGAGTGAACCAGTCCAAACCGCACTTGCCTTGCTTGCCATTCAAATCCTCCTTCGGGGGTTCAAAAATCGTGGATTGTCCAGTGGAGTGTCGAGCCGCTCCCTGGGGGGAATGTTCGATGGGGCGGCGTCAACTGCGAACCACAGGGTTGATGCTTCGAGAAACCTGCCGGGCCGGGAATATCACCGCGGCCCTGCTTCCATGCTAATCTCTCACCCATGTTGCCCGAGCGTCCCCGCGCCCTCGATCCGGACTTTGCGCCGGTGAATCCCCAGGAATCGGGCGCCGTCGTCCCACAACCTGAAGCGGGGAGCGGCAGCGTCGAAGCGGCAGTCGATCACCACTGCCAGATCTGCCCCACCTGCGGCAGTCGTCTGACCGGGCACCACTGCAAGCTGGTCTGTACCCAGTGCGGCTACTACATGAGCTGCGCCGATTACTACTGATTTGGGTCCCGCGGGCTTCGATTTTGGGGTCATTTTCAGGATTTCGCACGCTAAAACGGGGCGAAATGGCCTGAAAATGACGTTAAAACCACACATAACGGTGAGACTTTATAGGTACGGTCCCCGTAAACTTATGATTGCGGGAAGTTTAGGTAGCTCTTCACAATTTGCTCACACAGTCTTTTTTTTTATTTGCCCGGGGCCTCTTCGATGCGGGGCAGCAAGGCTCGAAATTGCCAGACAAGGCAATAAACTTACCCTCGATTTCCATTGTGCTCCAGGCGCAGCTAATTATCTGCAACGGCTGGAGCTAAAAGATGCGGCACCGCATGAGAGCCGGGCCATGTTGGTGCGAAATGAAACTATCCCAGCCGCAGCCTCTTCATTGCGACGCGGGGCAGCATGGATCCGGATTTTTCCAGCACCCATTTGACGATACCGAGCCAAAGGCCGGTGCCGAGGACGAGAATGGCAAGATCGACCCAGCGGCTGGTTGCGGCCAGGTCGTGCCCCAGCGCCCGCCAGAAGACGCCGAGCAGCCAGGTGAAGATGGCCCAGACCGCCGCTCCACCGGCTACCGCGGCCAGTGCGCAGCGCCCCATCTCCCTGTAGTCGACGCTGGCCAGCGACACCATTTGCAACTGGTGCAGCATTACGGCGATGGTTACAGCCTGAATGGCGATGCCGATGTCCGACGCAATGGCCAGCCCCATGGCGCCATTTGAGCTAAAAAGCGCCACGTAGATGGGCAGCGAAACCAGGGTGACGACCGTGCCCGCGGCCATGGGTGCGAACGTATTTCCCGCGGCGTAGAAGGCGCGCGCGTAGATGGCCTGCGCCGACCACAGGAAAATGGAGATGGAGAAGACCCCGAAGTAGCTGGCGCACTCGCGCGCATCGGCTGCGGAAAATCGCCCGCCGACAAAGATGAGGTCGACCAGGGGCAGTCCCAGCGACACCATGCCTGACGCGGCAAGAATTCCCAGGCAGGCCACGCGCGAGACCGAGTCGGCGACCTGGGTGGCAAATTCGAAGCGTTTTTTTTGCGCCCACAGATTCGCAAAGAAGGGCATGGACGCCGCTCCCGCAGCCTGCGCCAGAACCGCCATGGGCGCCGTAAACAACTGCTTGGCGTACGTGAACTGCGAAACAGCGCCGCCGATTTTCGAGGCAAAGTGGGCAATGATCCAACTGTCCGCGGTCACCAGGGAGACGCCGGCCATAAGGGGCAGCGACAATCGCACCCACGCGCGCAGGCCCTCGTCCTTCCAGTCGAGCAGGAACGCGTAGTGGGTTCCCGCACGCCGCGCATAGATCCAGTTCAGCAGGAAGGGCCCGAAGAAGGCGCCCGCCGTGGTGCCGATGGCGAGTGACGAGACACCCAGCGTTTTCACCAGCAGCAGCCCGCCGACGATGGTCCCCAGGTTGTAAATGATCGGCGAGACCGCCTGCACATTAAACTGCTTGCGCACCAGCAGCACCGCGCCAAAGACCCCGCCCGCGAAGAAGAACAACTGGGCAGGAAGAAGGATGCGCGTGAGCTTGACGGTCAGGGCCGCCTTCTCCGCGTCGTAGCCGCTGAACCACCAATGGATGTACCACGGCGCCACCAGCTCCGCCAGCACAATGGCCGCTCCGAGCACGATGTACATGGTGCTCAGGATCACGGATAGCGAGCGCTGCCCCTGTTTCTCGCGTCCCGTGTCGCGATAGCCGGTGAGGATGGTGACAAAGGCAATGGAGCCGGCGCCCCCCACCAGAAAGTACGAAATCATGTCGGGCAGCACGAACGCGCCGTTCAGCGCATCGGCCGTCATCCCCCGCCCAAAGAGCCAGAGGATATATTTGACCCGGACGAGTCCGATAATCCTCGACAGGAAGGTCGAGACCATCAGAACCACTGTGGCAGTGAACGCCGTATGCGCGTGCGAAGGGCGCAGCGCTCCCAGGGCGCGAGCCCACCGCTTTTGCGGTGCCCGCAAAGGCTCGGTTGAATGGGAACTGTTCACTTTCATTGATTTTACTGGGAATTACGATTGCTCGCCGTCTGATTTCTAGAGATGGAGCGGCGAGCCTGTCAACCGATTCCGTCAAATTGGCGGGTTATGTACGATGATTCGCAGGGGGAAGTCCATGAAGTGGGTGTTTGTTCTCGGTGCAGCGCTAGGTATGGGGGGAGTCTCGATGGGGCAGGTCATTCAGGGGCGCGAGGGGATCAAGCTTCCGTCGCCGCCGCCAGCCGAGGCCGATCCCGTGACCGACGACTATTTCGGTACCAAGATCACCGACAGTTATCGCTGGCTTGAAGACGCCAAAAGCACCCAGACGCGGGCCTTTATCGACGCTGAAAATGCCTACACGTCGCGCTACCTGAAGCAGGCCAGGATCCGTTCCCAGATCGTCGACGACCTCGACCCCCTGGAAAATGTCTCGGAAACCACCACACCCCTGGAGCGGGCCGGGAACTTCTTCTTTGAGCGGCGCCTGGCCGGGGAGCAACAATTCTCGATCTACGTGCGCCATGGATGGACCGGCAAAGATGAGCGCCTCGTCGATCCCGCGGCCATGAGCAGGGATACCAACACATCGGTGTCGATCGAGGGTGTTTCGCGCGACGGAGCGCTGCTGGCGTATGCGCTGAAAGAGGGCGGAGCGGACGAGAACAGCATCCACATTCTGGATGTGAAAACCAAAAAGACCCTGGAAGACGAGTTGCCCGCTGCCCGCTATATGGGGCTCGAGTTCGCAACCGACGGCAAGAGCATTTATTACGCGCGCAACAACAAGGAGGGCACGCTGCTCTTCCAGCACTTGATGGGGACTCGGCCGTCGCGGGATACGCTGGTGTTCGGACGGGAATACCGCGGCGAAGAGCTCGGCCCCAGCGACCTGTTTGGGCCGAAGATCACCGACGACGGAAAGTACATGGTAATCCAGATTCACCGCGGGGTGCCCGCCAGGCGGGTCGACGTGGTGTTTCGGGATCTAACCAGGCCCGGCGCGCCCTTTGAAGTGCTGGTCTGGAGCCTGGAATCGCGCTTCGAAGCGGTGTATGCCCACAACACTTGGTTCGTAAGAACCGACTACAACTCTCCGAATGGAAGGATTCTCGCCGCCGATCCTGGGGTAATGCCTGAGGCCTGGAAGACGATCGTGCCGGAAGGCCCCGACGTTATCGGCGGATGGAACATCGTTGGTGGCAAACTCTACGTGAACCGCCTGCACGATGTAAAAACCGAAACCACCGTGTACACGCTGGAGGGCAAGGCCGCGGGCAAGATCGATTACGACGAAATCGGATCGGTTTCGCGAGTGGCCGGTAAAACCAGTGACCGCTACGGCTTCTTCACCTTCCAGTCGTTTATCCGGCCTCCCACCATTTACCGCGTCGACACGACCACCGGGAAACGTGACGTCTTTTTCCAGCCCAAGGTTTCGTTTGAGACCGGCGATTACGAATTGAAGCAGGTCTTCTATCCGTCGAAGGATGGCACGAAAATTCCCATGTTCATCGCCGGCAGGAAGGGATTGAAGAACGACAGCACCGAGCGCCTTCTCATGACCGGGTACGGTGGTTTTCAACTTCCCATGACCCCAGGCTGGAATCCGGCGTATGCGTGGTGGATGCAGGAAGGTGGCTGGTTCGCAATGCCCAACCTGCGCGGCGGCGACGAATACGGCGAGCACTGGCACGAGCAGGCAATGTTCGAGAAGAAGCAGAACGTCTTCGATGACTGGTTCGCGGCCGCCCAGTACCTGATTGACAACAAGTACACGTCGGCGGAACACTTCGCCATCCGCGGCCGCTCCAATGGCGGATTGCTCATGGGCGCCTCGATTACCCAGCGCCCGGAGCTATTCGGCGCCATCTGGTGCGGCTATCCGCTGCTGGACATGCTGCGCTACCAGAAGTTTCTTGTGGGACGCTACTGGACCACGGAATACGGATCGGCGGAGAAGGAAAAGCAGTTTCCTTATCTGCTGAAGTACTCCCCCTATCACAACGTGAAGGCGGACCTGCCCTACCCGGCGATCATGTTCTTCACCGGCGACAACGATACCCGCGTGGATCCTCTGCATGCCCGCAAGATGACAGCGCTGATGCAGGCCGCGTCCACGAGCGGGCGACCGATTCTGCTGCACTACAGCGTTTCCGGCGGGCACTCGGCGGGTGTGAGCGTCGATCAGCACATCCAGGACGATGCCGACGAACTCACCTTCCTGTGGACCGAGACTGGACAGCCGAGCAAATCCGCTGCGAAGGAGAAGGATAAGGTTGAGAAACCCCAATAAACGTTCTGGGACGTCGATTAGTTCGGTCTTCCCCCGGAGGTCGACCGGCGCCGGAAACGGTCATCGACCGGCTGCCGGCCCTGGAAGCCTGACTCGAGGGTATGCCAGTGCTCAATAGCCGTTTCGCCCATGCGCCAGCAGAGCAACACGATTTCTTCGTCGAGACGAAATGGAAAGTCGAGTAGTCCGGATTCGAGGTCTTTTACCTGAACGCCAATGGCGTCGATCTCCGCAATGCTTTCACGCACGCGCTCCAGGTGGGATTCCATCTCGGCCCGCTGGCGAGCCACCCCGGACAGGTCAACCCGCATTCCGCCCGACAGATAGATCCGCCGGCTCAACTCGGAAAGCTCGGACTCCACTTCTTCCGCGGCGCGCTTGCCCTCCATCGCCCGCTTGAGCAGCGACTCCAGAACCGGGAGCAGCGATTGCGCTTCATCGATGGTGAAGGTCTTCATGTGGGTCCCTTCCTAAAGGATACGCCGAAATCGAATCCCCGGGGGTAACATCGTTTCAGCCTAACTTGGCAGGCGGCGTGGTTTTGTTCCGGATCAGTCATCTCCGCCGCGTCCGATGATCCCTGCCTCCGCCTCAGCTGCGTTTGCACGAAAGAGGTACCACCATGGCTCGTTTGCTCCGGATCGCGCCCGAACTGCCGGCCGTCAATCTGAAATCAGCCCTTGCATTCTATGAACACAAGCTGGGGTTTCGAGTTGCCACAGAAATGCCGGCAGGTGACTACGCGATCATCGAACGGGACGGGATCGCCCTCCACCTGTTCCTTGACGCCTCGCACAAACATTCACCGGTAGGGCTGCATTTGTTTACGGCAGAACTGGAAAGTCTGCGCGACGATTTCGTCGACCGCGGCGCGCGCCTGCTGCAGGACATCGTACGCAAGCCATGGGGCAATCGGGATTTCCGTTTGCGTGACGATTTCGGGAACGAGCTGAAGTTTACCGAGCCGAGGGCGGAGGATTAGGCGCCAGATCCCCGAATTGAGACCTGGCGCCCCGCGTTCCATATGCTCAGCGACCTAGGCCTTGACTTCGAGCATGCGATCCAGAGCCACCTTAGCCCAGTGCTTTACATTCCGGCGGACCTGGATTCGGTTTACCACGCGGCCCTCGACCAGGTTTTCAAGCGCCCAGGCCAGGTGCTGGGGACTGATGCGGTACATGGTCGTACACAGGCAGCCGTGCTCTTCCAGCGAGACGATTTTCTTGCCCTGGTCGGCAAACTGCTTCGCCAGCCGGTTCACGAGGTGAATCTCGGTGCCAATGGCGAAAGTCGCGCCTTGGGGGGCCTTTTCAACCAGAGAAATGATGCGCTCTGTAGAGCCCAGGGCATCGGCCTTCTGGCAGACTTCCCAGCGGCACTCCGGATGCACTATCACCTGGATTCCAGGGTGCCTGGCCCGCACATCGTCCACATGGCTCGGCAGAAAACGCTGGTGAACCGAGCAATGGCCCTTCCAGAGCAGCACACGGCTTGACGCCAGTCTCTCCGCGGTCTGGCCGCCCTGGAGGGCCCACGGGTCCCACACCGACATTTCTTCAAGCGGGATCTCCATGGCATAACCGGTGTTGCGGCCCAGGTGCTGGTCGGGGAGAAACAGAATGCGCTTGCCACGCGCAAATGCCCATTCGAACGCCGATCGGGCATTCGACGACGTGCACACCAGCCCGCCGCGCTCGCCGCAAAACGCCTTGATGGCGGCAGTGGAGTTCATATAGGTCAGAGGGACAGTGTCCCGGGTCAAGCCGAGCCGTTCCAGCGCCTCCCAGCAGGCTTCAACCTGCGAGATCTCGGCCATATCGGCCATGGAGCAGCCCGCGTTCAGGTCGGGCAGGATCACCTGCTGCCCATCGCGCCCCAGCACGTCGGCGCTTTCCGCCATGAAATGCACGCCGCAAAAGACAATATATTTGGCTTCGGTTTCCGCGGCCGCCTTCGACAGCTTATAGCTGTCGCCGGTGAGGTCGGCGAAGCGGATCACCTCGTCGCGTTGGTAGTGGTGGCCCAACAGGATCGTCGAGGCGCCCAGCCTTTCGCGCGCTGCCGCAATGCGGCTGTCCATGGTGTGGTCGGGGAGTAGGAGATAGTTTTCAAGACTGCAGCTGCTGCCGGCCTCCGGCGAGGCCGCCGTCGTTTCATCGATTACGAGTTCCACGTGAGTCCGCCTTCAGTCCCGCGATCTGCGGAACGGAGATGTTGAAAGCATGCGCGGCTGCAGTCGTCTTTCCTGGCAGGAACCTGTCCAAAACCAATAAAAAGACGACGGGGTTGTTGCAGCCCAATCAATTTTCAATCTCATGGATGCGGCTCCGATCCGCCGGATTCGAAAATCCGGCTGAATTCTCGCCGCTGCCACTGCCATGATTTTAACAAAGTGTGATCTAAGGCACTCGACACGGGCCTCCCGATTGTGAGCAGCGCGCGCGGGCAGGTATCATGATCCTTCATGGTTGCCCCTCCGCCAATTCAACTTGCCAACCTCGGCATGGCCGATTCGATCATCTTGATGGTGCTGGCACTGGTCGTGTTCGGGCCCCGCCGGCTGCCCCAGATTGGCCGCCAGATCGGCAAGTTGATGTTCGAGTTCCGCAAGGCCTCCAATGACTTCAAATTTCAGATGGAAGAGGAGTTACGGGCCGCCGAGGATGCCGAACGGAGGCGGAAGGAAGAAGCCGAAAGGCAGCGTGTAGCGGCACTCGCGGCGGCATCGCAGGTGTCGGTATCGGCACCCCCCCAGAGCGTCGAGGCACAGGCGGACATCGGCGCGGTCGAGTCGCCCAGCGCTTTGCAGGTTCCAGCGGAAAGCACTTTTCCCGAACAATATCCGCCGGAGACGTCCCCGGCAGCTGCCGAGGCAACGGATCTGGTGCCAAAGATACAGCCTCCCCAGACCGGGGAGCAGGTTACCGCGTCGCGTCCCGACTACTTTTTTGAGCCGTCGGCTCCGGCTGCCGTTGAACCACGTTGCCGTGGCCGAACTGAATCCGGAAGCGAGCGCCGAGGCCAATGCCGACAGCGCCGTGTCGGGCACGGCCAGTTCCGATCCCGGCGCCTGGCATGTCGAGAACGGCGCCATCCAATCTGATCCCGTTACTCAGGAGCCGCCCCCGCCTCCCAAGGAGCCTGTAAGCCAGAATGGTTGATCCGGCGGAAGCAATCGGAAAGGCGCGGAAAGCGGTGTCGGATCGCGCGGAGCTCCCAGGCATGAGCCTGATGGAGCATCTGGATGAACTGCGCCGGCGCATCGTTCATTCGGCTGCATACCTGGCCGCGGGATTCGCCGTTGCCTGGTTTCTCCGCAACTACCTTCTCCATTTCCTTCAGGCTCCGCTGCTGCACATCGGCAAGTCGCTGGTGTTCACGCACCCCATGGATGCCCTCAACCTGTATCTCCAGGTCGCGTTGCTGGGCGGTGCGATCCTCGCTTCCCCGTTCATCCTTTACCAGGTCTGGCTGTTCATCGCCCCCGGCCTGTATCAAAAAGAACGGCGATTCGTGGTGCCGTTTATGGCCGCGACCGTCGGCCTGTTTCTTGGCGGCGCCAGCTTCGGATACTTCTTTGTGCTGCCGGGCGCGATCAAGATCCTGATCCTGGGGTTCGGGCACGACTTCACCCCCATGGTGACGATCGAGGACTACAGCGGATTCTTCCTTTCCGTGATTCTGGGACTTGGAATAAGTTTCGAGTTGCCGATCCTCATCTTCTTTCTCGCGATGTTTGGGGTCGTCAGCCCCAAGTTTCTGTGGAAGAACATCCGCTACGCGGTCCTGGCCGTCTTTCTGGTGGCTGCCGTGATCTGTCCGAGCCCCGATCCGTGGACCATGTGTATCTATGCCATTCCCATGCTGGCGCTGTATTGCATCGGCATCCTGGTCGCGTGGTGGGTGCACCCGTCGCGCCGCAAGGCAAAAGAGGAAGCGGCTACGTGAGCCTGAGTTCCCACCGAAACACCAGCAGGGTGCCTCAGGTCTCGATTTTGAGACCCGGGAGAAGTCTCCTCACAGCAACTTTGCTTCTCGCGACGTTGACGGCTTCCGCCCAGCACTTCAATGGCGCCAAAGCCCTCGATTACACGCGCGACTTTGTCTCGATTGGCCCCCGCTGGCCCACCAGTCCCAACCACGGCAAGGCTGAAGCCTGGCTCCGCGCTCACCTCGAGCACGATCAACTGGAAGAAGACAGTTTTATCGCCAACACGCCCATCGGGCCGGTAAATATGCGCAACTTCATCGTGCGTTTTCCGGGTAAGAAGGACGGCGTGATTGTCTTGGCCACACATTACGAGACCAATTACTTTCTCAAAAATATCAACTTCGTGGGCGCCAACGACGGCGGCGCAACCACCGGGTTATTGTTGGCCTTGGGCGATCAATTTCGCGCGCAGATTGCCCGGACGAAACAACTCGACGGTTACTCGGTGTGGTTGGTTTTCTTCGATGGCGAGGAGGCGATCCAAAGCTGGTCGCAGTCAGACTCAACCTACGGAAGCCGCCATCTGGCCGCAAAGTGGGGCCGCGACGGAACGCTCAAGCGAATCAAGGCCTTCATGCTCGCCGACATGATCGGCGACAAGGATCTCGATATTCAGCGCGAGACCAAGTCCACGGACTGGCTGGTATCGCTGGTTCGTCAGGCCGCTCACAAATTTGGATATGACAAGTATTTCTTTCAGCGCGACGAAGATGTTGAAGACGATCATCTTGCCTTTGTAAATCGCGGCGTGCCGTCGATCGATGTGATTGATCTCGACTACGGGCCGAACAACAGCTATCACCACACAGCGCAGGACACTCTCGACAAGGTGAGCGCCCGCAGCCTGACTATTGACGGCGATGTGTTCCTCGAGACGATCCGGTTGATCAATCAGCGCTGACCCGTGTTCACCGCGATACCTCGGGGATGAACAAATCGATGACCACCCCCGGGAACCATCCCCTTCGTCGATACCAGCGGCAGGAATGTCCCCGTCCTTTCTGGTTGGCCCCGGCAGGAGGGAAGTTACGGTGCAAAAGGTTCGGTCAGCCTGATCTTGGGAGGCGCGAATAAATTTACTCCTAATTTTTCCTGGAGCTAATTTATTTCTGGTGGGCGGTCAGGGACTCGAACCCCGGACTTCCTGCTTGTAAGGCGGAACGAGAGTTTCTCTCTTCCCTTCTTTTGTTTTCTCTATATGTCTCATAATCACGGGTTTATCGGCTCTGCCGAGGACCCGTGATTCCTCTCATCTTCTCTCAATGTATTGGCAGACTACCCGCAATTTCCACCGTAGTTCGATCACTTTTCCTCTTGACATTCCTTGCGTTAATGAGCATACTATATCCATCATGAAGGCCAGTTATTCAACCGCTGAAGTCGCAAAGGCAATTGGGGTTGGCAAGTCTACCCTGTTGCGGTGGCTCCAAACTGGCCAACTCGCGGACCCAAAGCGAGTCACTATCGGATCCATTGAGAACCGCATCTGGTCTGCGACTGATCTGGAGCGGGCCAAAGCATTCCGGGAGCAGCGTTACCGCAACGCTCCTAAAACGAAACGCGCTCGCCAAGGTGCTTGAACACCCGGCGAGCGCTAAACAAGTCACCTGCTTAGGAGGCGACGATGTCTAACCGCAAGCCTACCATTCCCCCTGTTCCCACTCAACAGACAATTTCCACGGCTCGCCCTCAGACTTTCGAGGAATGGATTGCCGAACTCCAGGTGATCAGTTCTGACGGACTGGACGCCATCGTGGCGACTCAACCCATGAAACGGTCGGTGGCTCGCGGGATCCGGGCGTACCGGCGGCGCTGCGCAGATTACCGCCTCGCGCGGAGTTCTCGCAGTCTCGCCTCTGCCTTGCAGATGCTCCACTCTGAAATCCTCCGCGGCTCCTTCCCTGGCTTCACTGGCGAGGTGGCGCAATGACGAAATCAATCACCTTCAAACCAATCCTGTTCAGCCAGAAGGACGTTGCCTTGATGATCAGGGTCGCGGCGTACTTCGGTGGCGCTTCGTTCGCCTGCCGGATCGGTGAGCCGGAGGACGTCATCGATCTGTGTGCCGATCTGATCGCCCATGGCTGCTGTGAGCCTGGCGCGGCTATACTCGAGCAACTCAACCTGCGCAGAGTGTCTGGGGGGTACGCATGGGACCCTCAGTAAATCGAATAGCTGTCTACGCGCGGGTATCGACCGTCAACCATGGCCAGAACCCTGAGCTGCAGCTTGCGGAGATCCGCGAGTATGCAGCCCGCCGGGGCTGGACAATTGCCGGCGAATACGTTGACCTCGGGGTGTCGGGATCGAAGGAGTCACGGCCGGAATTGAACCGCATGTTAAAGGACGCGCACCTTCGCCGGTATGACGCGGTAGTTGTATGGAAGCTCGACCGTCTTGGGCGTAGCCTGAAGCATCTCGTGACCACCATTGAAGACCTGGCGGCCTACGGGGTGTCCTTCGTTTCCCTGCGCGACAACCTGGACCTCTCGACCCCATCCGGCCGGCTGATGATGCACATCATCGGCGCCATGGCCGAATTCGAGCGCGAGCTCATAAAAGAAAGAGTCACTGCCGGCATTCAGGCGGCCCGTAAACGCGGCGTGCGGATCGGACGGCCGCGGACGTACGTCAGCCCGGACAAGATCCGAGCAATGCGTGAGGAAGGGACGCCCTGGCGCGCGATCGCCAAGCGTCTGAATATTGGCACGGGCACAGCGCTCCGGGCATTACAACAAGCCAACTAAAACGACCATGGAGGTCTGGATTTTATGTCGATTACTCTAAGTGTGTCCACTGAAAGAGCTGTCAACGAGGCCCTTGCTTTTCCGCGTAACCTCACCGAAAGCCAACGGGAGATAGCTAGTCTACTGGTTCCGATCGGGCGAAACGGCAGACGGCGGGCAGACGCCTGTATGCCCAACAGGGAGATCCTGGATAAGCTAGTTAACGGCAAGCCGATGCAAGAAGAGGAAAAATCAAATATCGCCAACTGGACAGAGTGGGTATCGGAGCTTACGGGCGCCTTGGATTGGTTGAGGGATATTTCATGGGCGGCCCTTAAAGAGCTCCTGGGGCGGAATGACGATGAGATTGAGGTCGCAAGTCGACTCGCAGATTTGTCTGTTTATGAGGGAGATGTATTGCGGGCGCTTGCCGATGCATACCCCCAGCACTTCAAGGATCTCGTCAAGATGTCGATCTTTGATGGCCATTCGTCAGAATGCGCCACGTTGGATTTGGCGAAGCGCTACCGTCTTTACGCTCGCCAGGTTGAATTGTTGCTCTTTGAGGCTTTTCCTGATCTTAACGGCGATCTACTCTTGAACGCCGATTTTGAATTTCACGAAAGCAAGCCTGCGGAGTCCGTCTGATCTGTAATCAGTCGACCTCGGTTACGGAAATGCGGGCGGTCTTCGGGCCGCCCGTGGTATTTTGGGGGCCGACGCTTCCAGTTGTGAGGAGATCAATAGAATGCTAGCCGACGAAATCGAGAAAACGCTAAGAAAGATCGAACAGGCCCTTCGAGCGAACCATCCTGACGGCATCCCGGCTGAAGTGCGCATGGCGGAATTGTCGAAGATCTATTCTGGGTTCAGTTTTACGATTTACCCGACAGATCCAATGACCGGAAAGTCGCATATCGATGTAGTCCCATCGAACGGCGCTGGATTCAGAATCGTTATTCCATCGGTGAAACAAGATGGAAGAACCGAGAAATGAGCCGGAGCGAGTCCAATCCTCTCTTTATGGATGATAAGAGGGGAGCGTACTCGCCGAAAAAAGGGGGCTCCTCAGGGGACGGCGCATCCCACGAGGAGCCCCTTGTCCATACGAGGCCCTGCGGAGCCCCGCTGAACCGGCTTCCCGTTTCTGTCAAGGAGGCCCTGGCACTCTTTCTAATTGGGCGAGGGATAGCTTAAGCCGTCGAAATATGAAGTTTTGATGAACTTTGATCATGCACGCGGGCAGGATATCGGGCGACCCTAAGGCCGCCCCTGCTCATTTCTGATAGCCACTCGTCAGCGTTTGGCCCCGCACAGCAACTGAATTTCTTTCGCCGTTGCGCGGCGCCGAATGTCCCAGATCCACACCCATTCAATGTCGTCCGGATTGAGACCCTCGAAGTATTTTGGGCGGCCCCTGGAGAGCATTATCACCAAGCCAGATGCGCGTTAGTAGCAGCCTGCTCGATATGGCTGGCATCCAATGGGCCGATCAGCACTCTTTTGACGGAAATGCGGACCAGTTGACGAATGCCCTTCGCTGCTCCACGAAGGGCGAACACGATGGTGGCGGTGAAAAGCAGGGGCCAAAGTGATGGCGACCCCATGACAAGGTATTTCATGGCTAAAGCCCTGCTCTGATCATGAAATGCGACCAACTGCCGGCGGACTTCCTCATTCTCGACCTTCTTGATCGCTGCATCCCACAACTCCTGAAATGACGGCGTCTCAGACAATTCCCGTATGAGAAGACCTTTCAATGTGCCGAGTAGGATCCTAAAGACCGAAAGTTGATGCCCGAAACGGATGAGGCCGTTCATCTGCTGGCGAAGCAGCAAGTAAGCTGGGTCGTCAAATCCGATATTGCCCGCAGCCGCAAAATCGAACATCCTGTCTCGGATGGAGAACATATTTTGGCGAAATGAGTCCACCCGAACAGTCGGCAGGATCTTAAAAATCACGAGCGACCACAGGCCCAATACGGAAACTACCTCGAGTGCATTGGCAATCTGCACGTCAGTCATCATAGATCTCCGATCCGTGTTGTTCCTTGGGTGGTGAGCTGGCTAGATTCCCGATTTGGATCCATCTTCTTTTCCAGATGCGTGATTCTGGCGGTGAGTCGCTCCCTTGTCTTCCGGTGGCGCCGGTACTCCAAACCCCACAATACACTGGTTACGCCAGAGAGTGCTACGCTTATCGTCATTGTTAGGTTCGCGTGAGCTGCCAGCGAAACTACCAGATTAGCGACGGAAGTCTGGCCTGCGAATGCCTTTAGTGTCGCGCCCGCAGTATAGATCAAATAGCTGGCGACGCTAGCCCAGATTAGCGTGCCCCCAAATCGCCGAATCAGGTCGATAATCTGGCCAGCCAGCCAACGTCCAAATGGAACCTTCGGCCCCTTACTACCCTTTGAACGGCGGCCCCGCTTCTCGGACCGATTACTCAATTGGACTCACCGCAGTCATTTCGGTTGCAGACCAAAGATAACACTCATTGGTACCCCGCGTGGCTCAATAAATCAGTCTGAAGGCTCGTAAGTACCTGATCAGCAAATACTAACCTAGCAGATGGCTGATACTGCGCGGCCATCCTAAGATCCTTGTGTCCCGAAACCATCTGGTTTCGGATACGGATAATCCTTACTGTCGTGGGTTTGTGTAATCAGGGGCTTGCGCGACGCTGCTTTTCGGTGGTTTTTGGGACGGCTGATTAAGGCTCGGGTGGTATAGATTGCATTTCCTCCACTCGCCTCGTGAAATAGGGCTCTTTCATGGCTTGCTCTAAAGCGCTGAGGCGCACATGCAGCAGTTTGGCGATCTCGTCATCCGATAACTTCCCCTCGGCTACAAGTGCCATGGCCTCTCGAAGCTGTATGCCCCTCATTCTGCGTCTCTTCATCAGGAGACCCCCTCCGGAAGTGGGTATGTGCATTCCCTCTTCTTGTAAGCGCTTCCCTGGTATCTTAGCGCTGGTGCCGAAAGGGTGCTGTTCCATCGGAGACACATGCGGAGCGCTGAGCGCCTCCAGGACGCAACGGGTATATCTAGGGGTGGTAAGAAGGCCAGCAGGTGCAGGGCGGGCCGGTTCCGTGGCACGCCTGGCTATCTTCGCGCGGACTCCCCCACTGGCGCAGCTTGCAACTTCGAAATAGGCACTGAAAAGACGTGGGAAGCGGTCATGACCAACCGCTCCCCACGATTGCGCGCCAGAAAAGCGGATTGAGGCCCAAAGCTCACTCCGCCAACCCTGCGGGGGAAAGGGGCCCCGCCCGGCCGCGCAAAGATCGTTAGCCCCAGAGATCCGCACTGCTTGGTAGCGGCGCCGGCTCAGCGTTCGGATCGGCAAGGACGGCATCGGCGAACTGTTTCCAGTACCCTCTAGCCTTGGCAATACCGGGACCCGGTTCTCGGTGTTCGTACTGCCGGGCCAGCGCTTCACCGAGCTTCCGCTGGATGTGCATCCAGTCGGGCAAATCGCCATATGGTAGGCCCGCAGTGGTGACGGAATCGCGGATGAGGTTCGATCGTTGGGATTCCGGGAGCATGTCGAGCGGCGCGCCGATCACGGGCATCAATCCCAGCAGGATCGTGCGCAGTCTCTCTCGTTCTTCGTTTGCCCTCTCCCAAGTCGCGATCGCGTCCGTTGCAAGCTCTGAGAGGACGCTTGTGGCATGGGATGCCGCCATCTTCTGAGCGCGCGCGACATTGCCGCACGCCCCGTCAAGCTCGCACTGGGCTGCCTGCAGCGTCTGTTCGGCCGCGTCCAGTTCCTCTTGCGCGATCGCTCGATTTCGCCTGGCCGCGCGGATCTCTTCCATGCTCTTCGCGCCGGGCTCGCCCTTGAGTGCCGCCATGCGTGCTTTTACGGCGTCTTCGTCCAAACCTTCAAAGTTGGACGCCTCACCGCGAGCCAGTTCAACGGCGGCCCGGGCAGCCTCCACGATTTTTCCGGCTTGCTCTTCAATAACCCTTGCGCGCTGCCGGGCCTCGAGAGCTTCCTTTAGTGCTTGCCGCGCCAGCGAAATAGCCGGCACGGCATTTGTTTGGTTCTTTGCGGCTATCATCGCGAGCCCTCCGAGAGCGGAGGCAGGCCTTGTGCAATGCGGGCCTGATTGTAGGCCGCGCGGCCCTCGGCATAGGACCGCCCGGCGAAAAAGTCCATCGTGCGAGGTTCGGCGTCTGTGGCTGAACCCATGTCCTTAAGCGACAGCGATTCGAAGAACTGATCGTCCTTCTCCTTCTCCTGGAGCTCCGCCTTCTTCTTGAGCTGTTCAACAGTCGTGGTAGTCAGGTTCGATTTCGGCCAGGAGCGTGCTGTGCCTTGCCACCAGTCCTGCGGTTCAAGCGTTGGGGTCTCGAAGACTTCGTGCTCTCCGTTGGTTGTGTTTTGATCGTATCTGTATGGCATGTTTTCCTTCCTTTCGGGTGTCGGGTTCGTCGGACGCCGTGGCTTTAGGCAATCTTCCTTTGGAGAATTGTGACCTGCGTCGTGACATTCAAGACATCCCCATTGTTGTCGATCCAAATAGCGCCGCCCTTGAAAACAATGTTGGGGATCAC
Source organism: uncultured Acidobacteriota bacterium (assembly GCA_963730805.1). GTDB lineage: Bacteria > Acidobacteriota > Terriglobia > Terriglobales > Acidobacteriaceae > Telmatobacter. Next base: position 25,256 of record CAVSTL010000014.1, read on the forward strand.
GACAGTCTTCGAGGTGACCGTCACGATGAAGGCGTCGCCCCGGACGAAGGCTGTGCCACCGGCAGTGATGGTGAACTGGACCTGCGTACCGGCGTTGAACGCTACGCCCGTGGCGCCGACGCCGATAAAGTTCCCATCGGGATCGTAGACATTGAAGGCGGTCGCGGCGGTGAAACTCACCGTGTACACGCCGTTCTTGCCCAGGGAGAGCATCGACAGGGTCCCAATGGTGCCGTTGCCGGTATTGCTGGCGTTGGCCGTGCCGATTACCGTTGCGTTGGGGTCGGGAACGCATTCAATTCCGCCGATCACGCGTCCTGGAAAGCTGCCGTCAACTGTGGTGCGAATGTAGACGGGAGAACCTGCTCCCGCCGGGTATCCGCCTTGAAGCTGGACTGTGATGGTGCCGCGAGTCAGGCCATTCACCATCATGCCCGGGACATAGCAGCCGGCCGGCATGTTCGTACCACCGTTCAGCGGGTAGTAGGAGTTCGTCTCCACCGAGTCCTTCGCGATGCCAAGCGCGTAGGTGGGCTGCTTTTTCATCGCGGAGATGAACGCGGCCACGCTGTTCGATGCGATGTATTGCAGCACCGAGGAGTAGGTGTTGTCTGGGTTGAGCACAAACGTTTCGCCAAAGGCGAGATTGTTCGTGTCGGTAGACTTCAACTGGCGCGGCGATACCAGCGGAAAATCGGTCTGCGAAATCGAACCGATCGGGCCGATTATTAGTCCTTGTACGGGAATGACGCTATATGGCATTTCTTTTCTGTTCCTTTCGGGTGTGTTGGGTTTGTTTTCCACTGCGGAGCCGTGGTGATCTCTGCAGCGCCTTTGCGCGTTGTCTTTCGCGCCACTGTGATTGGCGCGCGGTTTCAAATCTGGACGCTTCTGGGCACATTCGAGCGTTTAGAATCACGTTTCCCCTTTCCTTATTTGGTGAAATTGCGCGCCGGTCCCGAACAGGTTCGAACGGTCGGAGCGTGGTCAACTCCGCCGGCGCATCTTGTAAAAATGGTCTCTGATCGTCAGCCGATAGGGCCGCTGGTATCGCTTCCACCAGCGGTCACATTGCCGTGAACATGCGTAGATAAATGCACGCCATTCCCCGCCACTTCGCCGCTGGCCGTGATTTTGCCCGCGACAGAGAATGTCCCGCGCCGAGCCGGCCGGCGGTGCCATTGAGCATGCAGGTTGCCATTGATCGTGACCGGGCCCGTCAGGTTGATACCGGCAGGCGCAACAACATTGGCCGTGCCTGATGGCGTCAGTTCGAGATAGGTCGCTCCGTCGCGCTGACCGTAACTGCGCATTCGTTGTGCTGACATTGGGAATCGAGCGCGCGAGCGATCGCGGACCGATGAGCGCGAACCCATCGCTGAGATCATGCATGCGCGGCTCAAACGGAATTTGTATACCTCCACTTTGCCACCAATAATCGATGCAGCGATCAGCGAAGATTACGAGCGCTTCATCCCCGACCTGAATCGGGAATGTTGCCACGAATGGGCCACCCCCCATGTAAATCACAGGTACATCCTGCAGGACTGGCAGGTTGACGTAGTCGTGAGTGCCATTCGGATTTCTGATCTGACCCTGAATGGTAGGCTGTACCTGGCAGGTGCCTTTGACCGCGTCGTAGCTTAAGACGGTGCCTGGCAGTGCACACCAGAGTCGCGCTGCGAGCGCGTCCAGAGCTACTTCAAGCCCCTCGATCACGGTTGGATTACGTTCGATTTGGCGCATTCCCTCTCTCCTCAGTTCGTTGGAACGGATTTACTTGAGACATCGACGGTAAGACATGTCAGATCTGTTCGCCATTCATTTCCGCGGACATCACCGGTGTGCTCGACCACGAGAACGCGATAGACGCCGTCGGCGGAGGTTGAAGCTGGATAGTACTGGGACAGCCGCTGCGGAAACATTATTGGTCCGCTGCGCGACGCTTGATTGATTTCCTTGTTGTTAATGCGTACCAGCTGGCCGACCTGAATCTGTGGATTTAGGTAGCAACTGACCTCGATACCGTTCTCAGTGGACTCTGGGACGCCGAGCATCCCACTCCACGAATTGAGTTCTACAATTTCGTTCCCGGTCAGGTATCCATCGTTCGGAATCAGCGTCAGCGTGCCGCTCTGAATACTCCAGCGACACTTGTTCTTCTTGGCTAGGACCTTCATGTAGTCCTTACCCATACCCCAGAGGACCTTGCCGCGCGGGTAGACTCCGCCTGTCTCGACGAATCCATTCGCGCTCTGCGCGATTGGAATATTCATCGCCTTAGCAAACTCGGACAAGAGTTGATTGTCCGTCGCGCCAGCCGGCCGAGAGGTATTCAACACGGCATTGTTACGGGGCAGGTCGCCATCGGCTGCGAAGATATCCAAGTAGTTGTCGGTGCTTCGCTCGCGGCCGCGCTTTAATTGCTGAATAGTACCCTCGAAGATATTCCCTTTTGCGCCCTCCTGGTACCCGGCCGCGAGGACCACGCGGTCAAACTCGTTGATGATCGTCTTTGCCGTGTTGTCGCTTAGGTTGTAAATCCTCACCGAAAGCGAGTTCGGCGAGTCTAGGTCATCGGCACGCACTTCGAAGCGAAAGCGCAGACCGGGAGTTGGCACCTGGTCGACTGTGGTCTCCTGATTTATGTTCGAGATATTAATGGCAACATCGTTTGTTGCCTTCAGCACGGAGAGTTGCGCGTAGCGCAGCCAGTTGCGGCCCTGGAATGTGGTGTTTGGTGTCCCCATCACTTACCTCCAAAGTTGGCTTGCGTGAGATGTTCCAAAAGTGGTTCGCCGGAGGCGTTGCAAGCCCTACGCCAATCGAATCCCGAATATGGTCGTTTTTGGAGCCTGAAAAGATTTCTTTTTTGCTACGCCTTGTCGCTGCGGATGATCGCGCAGGCGATATCGACCATCGGCGTATTTTCTTTGTTGAGCAACGCCAGCGTGAGCAGATTGATTTCGCGGTCAAACCTGCTCTTAGGGGGGCGCTTTCCGAGCTTTTCCGCTTGATTCTGGCGGGCCACTGCATCACAGAAGCGCTCGACGTCGCGCGACTTGATTTCGAAGGCCTGGCCGTCGCTCAATCGAATCTCGATCGAGTCAACGACAAGTGGTTTCGAGGTTGTCTGTTTCGACTTGGGCATATTTTCCTTTCGGATGATTCACTTCATCAGGCGCCAGGACACTGAGAACGTGTCGTTGCTGAGATACCTCACAACGTCGCAGGTGTGATCCGCGACCTTGATGGGCTCTTCTTCGCCAGCGCGCGCTTTCTTATCGTTCCATGCGTACGACTGCATTTCGCGCTGGGTATTCACGCAGTCGCGATGCACGCGAATCTTCCCGAGCTTCAACGCCGAAGCCGTGCGACGAATTCCGTCGAGAACGTCGTTATCTGCGTCTTGGACGTAGATGCCGCGCCTCATCAGTTCTGCCTTGAAGCTGGCCGCGCTTGGGTCGACGATCACCTTGGGTTTAGTACCGACACGCGATTCAGAGATGAACTTCTGAAGGTCGTCCGCATACTCCGAATCTGTCTTAGACCGGTATTGGCGATTCGAATCCCAGTAATACTCTCGATCGATCCAGAGGATGTCGGCATCGTCCAGCGCATCCAGAAACACACATGGATTTGTAGTCCCGTAATCGACGCCGATCAGGTGCGCAGCATGGCCGCCAGAGCCATATAGACCGATCGGCCGGCTGCTGTCGTCGTATAGTGTCGCGTCCGACCATGACTCCCCATAGATGGCCCCCGCGGCCGCGCACCAGATTGCTTCGATGAATCGCTTGTAAAAGATGCCGGTGTACAACTTCTTTTGTGACGCGACGTACTCTGGATCCAGGTTGGGGTTGTCGTCCATGGTGAAGGTGTCCCACCAAAGCACGCCATTCCGGATTAGCTCCTCGTTATCGAGGTAGTCAGTCTTGAGCCAATGGAACGGGTTATCAGTGTTGCTCGAACCGTACAGCCTGGCGCCGGCGGGCGACATTCGGCTCAGCAGCATCTGAAAGAAATTTTGCGGCATCAGAACAACCTCGTCGCAAACGGCCACCCCTATGGTGGCGCCGCGGATGTACTTTTCTGAGCCCTCATCCTTCGCGCCCATGACCATCCAATCAGTGCCGAACATTTTCAGTTCGCCTGACTGGCGGTTGTAGCGGTAGTTTCCCGGGCCAATCCAGTCAAATAGATCCGTGAGCACGTTGGTATAGATGGATTGCTTCGATACCCCAGTGATGAGCTTGCGCCCAGCCACCTTGTAATCGCAGAGCGCGAGAATTTTGAAATTCAAACCCCAGGTTTTTCCGCTGCGGACCGAACCGATCGGCAGATTAATTCGCCGATCGAATTCTGGCGGTCTGAAAGCGAAGCGCCGCATCCGCGGGCCAAAGTTCAGCTTAGGCATTCTCAGCCTCGTCGCGCTTCCACGCTTCGCGCGATTCGGTGAGCAGTTCGCGCAGCGTGTCCACGCCTCCCGCGCCTGGTGGGGGCGTCTCGCGGTATTTCTCGGGCCTGCGTGCCTTCAACATGAAAATTAAAAGAACGTCGCTGTACTTGCGAACAAATCCCTTAACTTCGCCTTTCCAGAACACCGGCTCGTCGACGCCCTGAGCAGCACGGCGCCGCGCCTCATCTTCCAAGAGATCTGTGCCGAGCGCTTCGGCCGCGTCCCACTCGTTGGCGAATTCCTGATCCTCTTTACGCCAGTCGTATGCGGACCGGCGCGACATGCCAGCGACGAGAGCCGCGGCGCCGATGCTTGCACCCTCGGAGAGAGCTTGTAAAAACTTGTCCCGTTTTTTACTTGTTTCGATTTGAACGACCGCGCATATTTTCTTCCTGTTAGAACGTGTCTTTAGATGGGCTCAGGTGTGGCAGAAACTAGTGACAGCGCCACAAGGGTCAAAAGGCGAAGATCTGGACAGCTTTTGCCACGCTACAGATAGCCTCTGGCCGGCACTGGCGTGCCCTCTGGCAAGAGTTTTAATCCGATGAGGCGTTCGATCCATACCTCGTCCACGCGCTGCATGCCGGCCATTGCTCGCATGTCTGCAATCGTGATACAGGCCGCGGTCCGATGCGACGTCGAAGCTTCCGGCATTTGCTTCAGGCGATACACGCGGACAGGATCGCGGCGCCCGCTGATGCGGCTTACTTCGCCACTCCGAATCATTTGTTGAAGCTCGCGATCGCCGATCCATCGGCTGGGGGAGCCATCGTGGTTTTGCAATTGGATTCGCTGTGCCAATGTTTTCTCCGCCCGCTTTTTAAGAAGTGCGAACTGTGCGGCGAGCAATAAAAATCCGCTCCAGAGAGCGGGCGATTGCATTGCCGAACGGTCCTGACAATCAGGCGGCTAGCCTGCTGCGCGGTACCTGCGTCAAGCCTGCAGCGTCTTCGCGGTGCACTTCGCGCATGTCTCCGCCGCAAACCTCGCCAGGTCGGTAACCAACGCGCCGCGGCACTCCGTGGCAATGGCGAATGCTGTGATCCTGCGGCAATGCTAAAGCCACTTCTGGTCAACTTGCAGGACTCGCAACGCCACGCGACAAAATCTTTGGCCGCGCTGAGTTGAATCGCTCGGGAACGCTGCGCCTGTTCAATCAGGGGTCGCAGCTCACTCTCTTTCGGCATCCACTGGCTTCTTTGGAAATGCACATCGATAGCGGTTCTCAGGTCCCGCGAATCGGCATACTCCAGAGTCTTAAGCCACGCGTCCTCTTCAGAGCGTTGCGGCTTGGTTCGGGCACGGGTTGTGGCTTCCACGTACAGCGGTTTCAGTTCGGCGCGTGTCATGCATCTCCTTTCGCCAGATATGCGGCGTAAATATCGCGCTCCTGGTTGTTCCACTTCCGATCCTTGATCCAGAAGAAATCCACCCGATCACCCGAGGCTTGAGCCTTGAGCCCCTCGTCGCGGATAAACTCGGCGCCGGCTTGGGTATCACCGCCGCGGGTGCGCGCTTCAAACTGAATCACCTTGGCCACCACGGGCAGTTCACTGCGCATGAACGCGATGCCGAGTTCTTCTCCGAGCCAGTTGGCGGCCATGAACTCGCCGCTCGCGCCAGCAGAAGGATAGGCAGCGGTCGGGAGAGAGGGGGGTGTTTCTTCGCGCGAGGCGGTTCCCCATCCCTTCCTTTCCTTCTTCCTTTCCCTTCCCTTCCTTAACTACATCCGTGCTCGTCGCGTAATCCTCGCGTTTGCCACGCGTGCTCGACGCGTCAAGTATCTGACTCGACGGGGGTTCGGGGATCTGGCTTAGCGCTTCGCGGTTATTGATGAATTGGTGCCGCTTCCAGGTTCGTACGCAACCAAAAACCTCTCCAGTGACCTCATACTTGACGAGATAACCGCGCGTCTTCAACGCGTCGAGCACGCGTGAAAAGTCCAGATCGTCGTACGGTAGAACGGCAAGTTTGAGTTCTCGTGGCTTCCACTTAAATCGGCCATCTCGATCGCATTGGGTCCAGATGCCCGGATATGCAAGTCGCAGTGGAAGCCCAGTTTCCTTCTCAGCGTCAAACAAGTCGGCATCTGTGAATAGTTCCGGTTTTATAGATCGAATGCGGCCCATCAGTTCGCGCTCCCGCCCCACTCAGAATCAGGCGTGTCCCTGCGCATAACTGCAATGGAGGTTGGCCAACATTCGGGAGAGCCAGCGGCCAAGTGGCCCGGTCCGCCGGGTATCCGCCTTCCAGGCGTGCGCATGCAAATTGCCCTACCATGCACCGAAAATGCAAGGCCGCTCTTGATGTGATCGATCGCGGTTTGACGGTCCACTTCGTACAGTTTGTTGCCGGCGGCGTCAATAACTGGAACTACTATCGCATTTCGACGCACGGGTGGCGTCCTTTCTGTCTACCCTTTGCTTTCTCCGCTAGGCCCGGGTGACGCCAACCTTGCGGTTCGATTGTTGTGCGGGGATTGTGGCAGCTACGCCGCGTCAGCCGGTACAGAAGATCGCTCGATGAGCCGTGTAATGACCTCTTCTTTGAACCTGATATTACGGCCCAGTTTTACGTATTCGAGTTCGCGCCGCCAGACCTTTTGGCGGATCGTTGCTGGTTTCCAGCCCGTTGCTTGAGCCACGTCATCAACGGTCAACAATCGAATCATTCCTTTACCCTCCGTCTGAATCTAGGTAGATGGTGCAAGATAATCAGGGAAAGATATAGATGATTTTATATTTGACTATTTTTGCTAATTTGTTATATACACAATTCAAATGGCTCAGATGTTTATCGACGATCCCGATTTCTGGTTGGAATCCATCTTGATCGCGCTAAATGACGAAAACGCTATTCGACGCGGGGAGATGCGCCGACTGTTCGAGGCCTGGCGGAATTCCGACCATGACATTCGGAAGCTTCTGGCCGCAACTCCAGAGCTCAATGAGTATGTAGCCGATCCTTCGGGTAAGCCGGCATGGTCGATGGCTTTGATGCCCGAAGGATCGGGATTCCGAGGGGTGTTAATTTGTTTCGGTCCAAATCGGGGAATGACAAAAGAGGAACTCGTCTTAATGGAGCCTCGCATGATGTTTATGCACTTTTTGATGAACCCGTTGCGCGAGAAAATCCTGGGTCCTTGTGCCTGGAAGAACTGTCGCAAGTACTTCATTCAGAAGAGAGCGAAGCGAACCGAATATTGCTCACGTACCTGTTGCCAGTTGTCCAGCGCGACAAGCTTCAGAATCAAGCAACTGAAAGACGAAAAGGAAGACAAGCTGAAGCGAGCCGCCGCGGCCGCTCGGAAGTGGCGCACTGACCGGACAAGAGATGACTGGAAAGCGTACGTCTGCAGGTGCGAGCCCGACATAACGCCGAAATTTCTAACTCGTGCCGTTACGGATCAAAAGCTTGTGGCGCCAACGAAAGGACGCTAAAACCTATGAGCATTTATCGACCGAAGGGAAGCAACGTATGGGTTATGGACTTCATGTTCCACTCGCAGCGAATCCGCGAGAGCACGGGCATGACATCGAAGACTCGAGCAAGGGATGTCTATGAACGGCGAAAGCAGGCCCTGAAGGATGGCTCGGCCGGCATTCGCAAACAGTCGCGGCCGGATCTACTTTCAACCGCCGCGGAGCGCTGGAAACAGTCCAAGCAGCTCAAGTGGTCGCCGAAGATGGCGTCTATCGTTCGGTACAGCATTGGCCACCTTCTACCCGTCCTTGGCAAGAAATTACTAGTGGACATTGAGGCGCGGGACATCGCGAGGTACCAGGTCGAGCGCATTGCGGAAGGCGCATCCAATCGGACCGTCAACATCGAAGTGGGGATGTTGCGTCAGATCATGCGCAAGTACGGGGCCTGGGGGCGGATCCAGTCAGATGTGACCATGCTGCCCGAAAGACAAGACGTGGGATGCGCGCTGACCGCGGAGCAAGAGAGCAGCCTCCTTGTCGAATGTGGACGGTCGCCATCCCGTGCGTTGCTCCCATTCGTCGCGCTTGCCCTCGAGACTGGCGCGCGCTACAACACGATCCGCATTCTGCAATGGGCCAATATCGATTTTGCGAATCGCTGTCTCAAGTTCGGCAAAGACAAAACGGCGTCGGGCACTGGCCGGACAGTGCCATTAAATCAGCGTGCCGTGGAGACCTTGAAGTTCTGGGCGCAGGAGTTCCCCGCCCGGCGGCCGTCACATTTTGTTTTCCCATCGGAACGGTACGGCCTGCACGGACAGAAGGGCACATTTGGCGGGACTGTCCAGGTCTATGATTACGATCCGGACAAGCCCGTGGGAACCATTCAATCCGCATGGGAATCGGCAAAGAAGCGGACACAGCGCCATTGCCCCAGCTGCAAAGATGGAATGTTGATCGACCGTGAGAAGCCGTCCAGCGGGTACGGATGCCATATCTGCGATTTCCAGACTCCAAACTTGCCCCCTGGATTGTCTGCTGTCCGCTTTCATGACCTGAGACACAGTGCCGTCTCCCGCATGATTTCGGCTCGCGTTCCGATCCCGATTATCGCCAAGATCGTTGGATGGTCGCCGAGCACCATGGCTAAGATGGCCGCACGCTACGGTCATTTCGGAATCGATGAACTGCGTAGCGCAGTGGAGTCCATCAGCTCTTCCCCAAGAATGGAAATTGCGGCAGACTACCCGCGAAATCCACCGCAGTTGAGCAAGGAATCGAAACCTAATATAAATTAAGTTATTGATTCTATTGGTGGGCGGTCAGGGACTCGAACCCCGGACTTCCTGCTTGTAAGGCAGGCGCTCTAACCAACTGAGCTAACCGCCCCCGATTGGCGGGAGGTCTTGACGACCTTTTCTCATCATAGCAGCGAGTATTCGTCACGGTAGCCGAACCTCCTGGTTGATAGACTCTCCGGGTGGGCCGACTCATTATCAATGCCGACGACTTCGGCCTGACTGCGGGAGTAAACCGTGCCATCTCTGAACTGCACCAGGCGGGAGTGCTTACCAGTGCCACGCTCATGGCGCGGGCCGGCGCCACCGCCGACGCGATCCGAATCGCGCGGGCAACGCCATCGCTCGGAATCGGATGCCACGTCGTGCTGGTCGATGGCGAGCCCATGCTCCCGCCGCACGAAATTCCTTCCCTCGTCGACGAGAAGACGGGCTGCTTTCCGCCCAGTCTCACCACGTTTCTGCGTCGCCTTTTCACCGGCCGGATCCGCAGTGCTGAAATTGAGGCCGAAGCTGCGGCTCAGATAGGATCGCTTGATAGCTCCGGCCTTTGCCTGACCCACATCGACACGCACAAACACACTCACATGTTTCCGCCAGTCCTCCTCCCGCTGCTGCGCGCGGCCCGGTCTGCGGGCATTCGCGCCGTCCGCAACCCCTTTGAGCCCGAGTGGGCGGTGCGGGCCACGCCGCGAGCCTCTTTCGTGAGGACCGCCGAGGTCATGGCCCTGCGAAGGCTGGGCCCCCTCTTCCGCCGCATGATCGCGCGCGAAAACATCGCCACCACGGATGGAACTATCGCTGTGGCCGGCACCGGGACTTTCAATTCGGACACGGTCCGCGCGCTGCTGAATGAACTGCCGGAGGGTACCTGGGAACTGGTGACCCACCCCGGATACAACGACGCTGACCTCGACAAGGTGCGCACCCGGTTGCGAGCTTCGCGAGACATCGAACGTCAGTCGCTTTCGGCGGTGCGCGAGTTTCCATCCATAGACTTGATTTCGTTTGCCGAACTGCAAACGCCGATCTAATCCCCTCAATGGCAGGGCTTCTGCATCTTCAAGGCCAGTTCAACGTCCAAGTGAATGGCAAAGCAAGAATCACTCAAAACAGCGCCCAATTTGTAAATTTGCAACTTTAGGGGGAGAGCGGGAACGTTTGCTTTTGGCTATTCTGTTTTTAGAAACCCCTACCTTGGAAGAAGCCATAGACGGGGCCCCGATGGGGCTCTGGCGGCTCACTTCGAAAACGTTTCCGGCATTGATCGCTCGAACCCGTTTCAGAGAGGAAAAAGATTTCCCGACTCGGGCGGTAGCGCTACCAGCCGGCTCCGTGGTCGTTGCGGCCTGGGCTGATTGGCCGACAGCAGCGAGATAATTTCCCTCAGCTCGGCACGGATCTGTCCCACGGCAGCGGCCACAGCCTCAGGCGCCTTGGCCGGGATTGCCACTTGCTGGCTTTCTTCTTTTGCCCGCGTTGGGGCGGACTCCGGTCGGGGCCGCCGATGAGCCCCATCGAGAGCTTGCCGGGCGCCGGAAATCGTGTAGCCTTCGCCGTGAACCAGCCGCTTGATCTCAAGTGCCAGTTCCACCTCGCGGCGCCGGTAAAGCCGTTGACCCGTTCCGCTCTTGTTAGGCTTCAATTGCGGAAACTGCGTCTCCCAGAATCGAAGCACATAAGGTTCTACGCCGCAGATGCGCGCAACATCGCCGATCTTGAAATAAAGGCGATCGGGGATGATGGGCGAGTCGACAACGCGCTTTCGGGAAAGGTTTGAGGCCATGGACCACCCTGCGAGAGCGCCCCATCTCTCGCCTGGACGCTTCTCACTGCGCAGTATAGGCACCGGAGGCCATCAGATGAAGCAAAATAATCAAACTTTTCCCTTGATTGACCCATTTCACGCAATGCTTTCATAGAATCGAGTTCCGCAAATCTTCACGCCGTTCCCATCTCGACACGCGCGGTCTCTCATTTGGGATCGAACAACAAAAAGCGGAGATAACCTCGACCGTCTTCACCTGCGCCCCGATCCTGCGGCCCGGAACACTTCTCGGCCCGGGGAATCCCTCATTCATGACGCAAATTTCACCGGGTTCTGAGCGGCATTGCCTCTCGGAAACACACTCGACCTTGCGGCCTCAACCAAGTCGGGGATTACCGCATATGGACCTGTAATCACAAGGAAATTCCCCAGTATCTCTTGACAACGGCATCTCCTCCGAGTACGGTGGATCGGTCCCAAATTCAGAGCTGTGGCCGTGGTGTAGAAACCACGACTTGATCATTTCGGCAACCTGCCGGAATGCCGGTAAAGCTGGCAATTCTAGCTTTATCCGGGCCTTTCGTTTGCCGGTTTTCAGGGCGCACGCACACCCTCGATATCGGTATCAGAATTGGGGCAGCACGGTGTGACGCTACATTCGCACCGCGGGAAAGATGGCACGATTCGCACCGGGCTGGCCGGCGGGGAATCGATCGGAGGATGAGTGATGCAAGCCTGTTTGAACGAATTTCGGATTTCATTTCGGTCACTCTCAAGGGCAACCTGGGGCGGCCTGATGATCCTTTTGACCCTGTGCCTTGCGGTGACCGCGAGTAGCGCGCAATCGCTCCCGATCGTGGTTTCCCAGGGCAAGACGCTGGGGTACTTCCCGGCTGGCGGATGGTCCGCCGGCCAAACGCCTCTGAGCGGAACCTTCGCCATCGGGCCAAACGGGGATGTCCTTGTCACCGACGAATGGGGAAATGACCTCCTCGACATCACGCCCGGCGGAACCGTGAATAAGCTGGCTGCGATCAGCAACAGCGGCCCCACGGCAGTCGATCAGTATGGAAACGCCTATGCCGCGCCCGACGGTTATAACGGAAGTATCTTCAAGCTTCCCTACGATCCAACCAAAGGCGCCTACATCGGCTTTACCACTGCTCCAACCACCAACTGCGTTGGCGGTACCCAGGATGCGGCTCCGTGTCTGTATGCACCCAATTTCAAGTCGGTATTCACCAACGGATCTGGATACACCGACCTGATCTTTGATGCTTCCGGCAATCTCTTCATCGCCACAAGCACGGTTCCCACCGACAATCCCAATTCGATTTACAAATGCGACTTGACCTGCCAGACCAGCGCCACCGGTACCCCCTCAAAGATCTATGCGGATTCGAAGCCCCTCGGCGCCCTCGCCATCGACCCCTGGGGAAACCTCTTCTTCAGTGACGGCGCAAACGGCAGCCCCGGCGGCATTACCTATTTGAAAGAACTCCCGCTCCAGTCAGGAACTTACGCCGCGGCGCCGACGACGTTGTGGAGCTATACCAATAAAGCTGGATACAGCAACGGCTTTAGCGGCGTCGCCGTGGATGGCAACGGAACGATTTTCTTTGTAACCAATGCGGACGGCATCTTCGCCATTCTCAACTCTCAGGCGGGCGGCCCCAATCTCGCCTCGCTCTTCAAGGTAGCGAACGGCGGCGGATATGGAATTGCACTCGATCGCAAAGGCAATCTCTATCTGATTCATTACGCCGGCAGCCCGCCGTCGGGTTCGGCCAACTACGCGGTCGACCAGATCCTCGTGAATAATCTTTCACTCGCCGCCACCGCCATCGGCGGTACGGCAACGACCGCCGCGGCCACCGTGATCGACAACAACGCGTCCTGTACGCCCACCTTGACCATGGCAGCTAGCCAGTTTGGCGTGGCCAGCACCGAGTTTACAGTGCAGGCCGGCACGGATTGTGCCGCGGCCGTCGGCACCATGAACGGAACCTTGGCTCCCTCGGCCACACTGACCGGCGCGGTGACCTCCGCCACCATTACATTCAATCCGGCAGCCGTCGGCCCGCGCAACGCGGCTCTTGTCATCGCCGACAGCGCCAAAAGCGCGACTGGGATCGCCGCACTCACCGGCGTGGGCCAGAACTGGATGGCAAATCTGGATCCGGGCGTAGCCAAAGCTTTCAGCACCGGATTTACCACCCCTGCCTCGGTGATCGCTGACGCCGCGGGCGATCTCTTTATCGCCGATTCGGGCGCTGGCAAGGTGGTCGAAATCGCCGCCGGAGCGACTGCCCTGACTCCCATCGGCACGGGGTTCACGACCCCCTCCGCGCTGGCCTTTGACGGCAACGGCAATCTGTTCATCGCCGACAGCGGCATACCCGCAATCTTCGAAATCCACAACACCGGCACAACCGGCGCATTTACCGCCGGAGCGCAATCCACCGTTGTTTCCAGCACCACCCTGTTCGGTTCAACCGCACTGGGCAATCCCGCTGGACTTGCTGTCGGGCCCGATGGCCTGCTCTACATTGCCGATCTTTCCAATTCCCGCGTGGTTACTTTCAATCCCTCAACCTTCGCACCTGCCCTCACTCCTGCTTCGTCCGGAAATGGCGTCAAGAGCCCCGCCGGCGTTGCTCTCGATGCCGCAGGGAACCTATACGTTGCCGATGACAGCCTCAACCAGGTCTTTGTATTCGCCGCCAATGGCACCATTTCCAGTGTGGCGCCATCGGCCGTAAAAGAAGCTGTCGGCGTGGCGGTCGATGCCTCGGGAAGCGTGCTGATCGCCGATAAATCGAATGGCAATATCGTGCGCGTTCCGGCCTCCTCCGGTACGCTCGATACTTCCAAGGCCATCGTGATTGAGAAGAATCCCCAGTCGGCGCAGTCCATCTGGCTCGATGCCGCCGGGAATCTGTACACCGCCGATTCGGCCGCGAAGGCTGTGTTCGCGATTCAGCGCACTACCGCCGCGATTGATATCGGCACAGTTCAGGACGGGCTCACAAACACCGGCACCATCTACCTGATGAACGCCGGCAATGCATCTGTAACGCTCGGCACTCCGGCTGTTACCGAGCCCTCGAACACCATGTTCACGCTCGCCGCAGCCTCGACCAACGGATGCACGGACGGCACCACCGGACCCGCCGGAGCATTATGCCAGCTAATCGCTACGTTCGCGCCGCCCGTCGCCACTCCTGACGGAGCCCAGTCCGGGTCGGCGACCATCAACTTCAGTCCGTCTGGCACGGCCACCGTCAGCATGACCGGTACGGCATCGGTTTCCTCGGTGCAGCCGCAAACGATCACCGGCTTAGCTCCCGCCTCTCCGATCCTGATTGGCCGGCAGCTTACGCTGAGCGCTTCCGGCGGCGCTTCCGGAAACCCGATCGTCTTCACCATTGATTCGTCATCAGCCTGCAAGACCTGCGCCGTTATCGTTGCCAACACCTTGTCGGCAACAGCCGCCGGAACCATCGTCGTTGATGCCAACCAGGCCGGCGGCGCCAATCAGGGCGTGCAGTATGCTGCCGCATCCCAGGTCCAGGCCACCATCGTCATCGGCGCTGCCAGTCCCGCCGGCGTTCCCTCGCTGTTGATGACTCAGCAGAGTTGGAAAGGGAATCTCCCGGCCGGAGGTGCCTTCGCTCAGGATAGCCAGGCGGGCAGTAGCTTTGGCGTGAACCCCAATGGCCAGGTTGTGTTGAGCACCGCCTACGGCGGCAAAGTTGTGCTTTACGACCCCAAAACTGGGGTATTCACAACTCTCGGGAGTTACGGCAAATACAACAACACTGGAGGAGTGGCTCTCGATGGACATGGAAATCTGTACGCAGGAGCACTCTATAGCAACATTATCGCGAAGGTTCCCTATATCAACGGGGCATATGCTGCGCTGACCGACGCGACGCAGGGAACCGCTCCGGCAAACTGCACGGGCACGGATACTACGGAATGTGTTGTGGCTCCCGTCGCGGCCACCTCGGGCATTGGCGGAGTTTCCGCAATGGCCTTCGACTCGAACGGCGACCTCTTTATCGGAACCGACGATCAGGGAAATAATCCCTGGTCCATTTGGGAGTGCACTGCAGCGTGCCTGGCCACCGGCAGTCCTGCGCCCGTTATGATTTTCCAGGAACCGGCCGGAAATAACTCCTCGACGACCGTGGGGCAGTACTACACGGGCGGTCTGGCGCTCGATCCCTGGGGAAATCTGTTCTTTACCGATTCGTATCTCCTCAATCAGTCCAGCAACGCCAGCAAAAGTACAAAGTCCGATCTGTACTACCTGCCCATCAGCACCGGCACGGGCTTCGGTGGGGTAACCACCGGATACGCCGCGGCCCCTACCTTGCTTCAGACCTTCACCAACGTTAATCCCACGGGCTATGACGACGAGTTGGATGGAGTGGCTGTCGGCTCCGACGGCACCGTTTACTATGCCCTCCAATACGATGGCGTCTTCGCTTTTCCGAATACCCAGGCAAGCGGGCCGAACATCGCAACACAATACGCCGTCACGAGCCAGGGTGCAAAGGAGGTCGCACTCGATGCCCATGGCAACATCTTTTACGTGTCCTATAACAACGGCGGCGACTCGCTCGGTGAGATTCAGGTAAATAATCTGACCACGCCCATAGGTCAGCTCCAGGGCGCGGCCGTCACTGCTCCCGCTACCGTGGTGGATAACGTCTTCGGATGCGGAACGGCCGCAATTCTTGCCCTAGCCTCTTCTGATCCGCAATTCTCCGCAACCGCGGGCACAACCTGTTCGTCGATCGCGGTTTCCTCCGGCAATGGAACGCTCACGACCGCTGTAGCCGGAGCCTCCAGCTATCCTGCCACCATTTCCTTCGCCGCCACCAAGGGCGGCGCCCAGCACGCGATTCTCACCGTCACTGACACCTCCAACGGCGGGCTCGGAACCGCAAACGTCACCGGCGTTGGTCAGGAGACGCCGCAGACCATCACCTTCACCGCCCCGACAACTACGACCTTCACCTACGCGCCGGCGCTCACCGTTACGCTGGGCGCGACCGGCGGCGGTTCTAACAACCCTGTCACCTTCACTGTCGACCCCGGCAGCACCGGCGCCGGAACCATCGCCAACACCACCCTTACCGTAACCAGGGCGGGCAACATCATCATCGATGCGGACCAGGCCGGCGGATTGGTGAATGGCATCTATTACGACAATGCGACCCGGGCCCAGTTGACCCTGACCATTAACAAGGCGGCGCAATCCATCACCTTCGCCGCACAGGGTACGTCTGCAACGTTTGCTCCCGGATTGACCATCACTCTCAGCGCAGCCGGTGGAGCATCCACCAGCCCCGTGGTCTTCTCGGTCGATTCCGGCGTCGCCACCACTGGCGCCGGCACCATCTCCGGCAACGTACTAACAGTCACCCAGGCCGGCAATATCGTGATCGACGCCAACCAGGCGGCCGACTCCAATTATGGTGCGGCACTCCAGGTTCAACAGACGTTCGTGGTGAACAAAGCCACCCAGACCATCACCTTCATACCGCTTAGTCAGCCGCTTCACTACATCACGGGTGGACTTCAAATCAGCATCAGCGCCACCGGCGGGGCCGCAAACAAACCCATCGTCTTCGCGGTTGACTCCGCCAGCCCGGTGCAGGGAACCTTCTCCGCGAGCAAGGTAAGCGGCTCTACCTCAACCGCCACTCTCACCATCATGGACCAGGCAAGCCTTGCAAGCTTCCCGGCTAATATCGTCATTGACGCAACGCAGCCCGGCGACGCCAATTACGCCGATGCAGCCCAGGCCGCGGAGACCATCTCGCTGCTCAAGCCCCTGCCGACGCAAATGATCACGTTCGACAATCCGGGCACGCAGGTAGCGGGAACCCCGCTGCCTTTGGCCGCAACCGCCACTTCCGGTTTCCCGGTCACCTACTCTGCAACCCCCTCCAGTGCCTGCACCGTTACATCCTCCCAGAGCGGTTGGACAGCGAACTTCGTAAATACCAACACTACTGCCGCGGCGTGCACCATCACCGCCTACCAGCCGGGCGACAACATCTACTTCGCGGCCGCCGCTGCGGTTTCGCAAACGTTCGCAGTAAACCCGACCGGCCAGGCCCCGTCGATGAACATGAGTCTCTCGTTTTCGTCGCTCACCATTCAGACCGGAACCGTGGGACTCACCCAGATCACCGTCAACTCCGTGAACAACTTTACCGGCCAGGTGTCCTTCGCCTGCAGCGGAGCTCCTTCCGGCTATTCCTGCAATTTCAACCCGAGCACGGTATCGGCCTTCACCGCCGACGCCACCTCAGGTCTTCCGAAAGGCACAACTGGAAGCACACAGCTCTCGATCGGCGGTGGATCGACTGCTGCTGTTCATGCCAACCCAAGGCCGCTGCTCCCGGTTGCAACCCTCGCTGTCGCCCTATGCTTCCTCGGATTCCGGAAGCGCAACCGCTTGCAGTTCCTTCTGCTGGCTGGGATCGCGATAGGCGGCCTCGGCCTCTTCTCTGGTTGCGGAGGCTCCTCCAGCGCCAAGACGAAGCCCCCAGTCACATCGCAGATCACCATAACGGCAACCTCCGGCAAGGCGACTCAGTCGGCGACTCTGACTTTGATCGTCGAGTAACCCTTCACTCATCCTCGCCGCGGAATAACGGGGCCTCGTCACTACAACTGACGAGGCCCGTAATCATCTCCGGCATTTCAAGCTCTCAGTGACACCAAAATCACCTGGGCAGCTGCCCATCAGGCGAACTTCATGAGATGCGAGCAATCGTCCGCTGCATCACACGAGGTCGCGAATCCCCAGTGCATCCATGTCCGAGTAATCCTGGTTCTCGCCGCCCATACCCCAGCAGAAACTGTAAGCGTGGGTCCCCGCGCCGCAATGAATCGACCACGGAGGCGAGACCGCAACGTCCCGGTTTCCCAGCACGAGGTGTCGAGTCTCGTCAGGAGCTCCCATGAAGTGAAAAACTCGATCGTTCTCTCCGACATTGAAGTACATGTAAATCTCGGAGCGCCGCATGTGCGTATGCGGCGGCATGGTATTCCACACGCTGCCTCCGCGCAGGTGCGTCACCCCCATTACCAGTTGGCAGCTTCTCGCCCCTTGAAGGTGTATGTATTTGCAGACCATGCGATGATTCGCATTTTCCCCGCTGCCTGATTCCGTAGGATTCGCTTCTTCCCTGCGCACCAATCTCACCGGATAATCCGCATGCGCCGGATAGCTGAGTAGGTAGAAGATTGCCGGCGTTCCTGCATCCTGCGATACGAATTCCAGTTTCTCGTTTCCACGACCGAGATAAAGGCAGTCCAGATGGTTAAGCGCAAATGTTTCACCGTCCACACGTATGCTGCCCGCACCGCCAATATTGAGCGCTCCCATTTCGCGTCTTTCTAGAAAGAACTTCGCTCGTAACTCCGGATCGCATGGCAACTCAACAGGGGAATTTGTCGGGCACGCCATTCCAACAACCGCTCGATCCGTTTCGAGATAAGCTAGCCGAATCTCGCCCGGCGCATCCAGCGCATCGAGCAGAAATGAATCCCTAAGTTCGCGCGCCGTCATGCCACGGTAGCGCACCGAATCGGCCATCAAATATGTCTTCACTTCATGCTCCCTGGCTCCTCGCGGGCTTCGTCACGGCTGCTTCAGCAGCCAGCGCACGAACTCGCGTCCGCCGCCGAAATTGTCATACTCCGACGGCAATTTCCGCCCATCGGTATATTCGTTGTAAATCCAGGGGTCGGTTACCGCGACCACGGTTCCCTTTCCATAGTGCGCCACCGCCATCAAGGTGTCGCCCTTCCATTGCAACAGCGCCTCCGCCCCCTTCGACAGGGACAGCGAACACGTATCCTTCATGTAAAGCACGTGCGGGCTGGTGAACGGAGCGTTCGGCCGCGTGATGTCCATTCGGCCCATCTCGAACTGATCGCCGATCACGTGATGCGCCAGCGCATTGTTGAAATGCAGGCCAAACCTGTCGGCGAGAACATCCAGGTGCGTGATGTCGGCATTATCGGGATCGTTTTCCATCATCACCAGGACGCCGCCCTGCTTCACCCATTCCGCAATCTGCGCGGCATCTTCGCCGTTCATGTAATTCGGCTGGGGAGTTTTCGATGGGTTGTCGGGTGAAGCGATGATGTAATAACGCGCAGTTTTCAATTTGTCCAGCGTGGGCGCCGTCAAAAGCGTCTTCGTCTGCACGCCGTAGCTGCGAAACATATCTCCAAAGAGTGAATAGCCCGAATTGCTGTAGTCGTCCCACTTGTAGTGGAACAGAACCGTCTGCCCCGCGGCGTTTTTGCGCGTCTGGCTGTTATACCAGCCGTCCAGCAGCGCCGTCGTGCCAAGTCCGGCCGTTGCCTCGCCCGCATTCTCCATCTCCGTCGCAGCCAGCAGAAACGCCCCCACGCCTTTCGGGTCGTTGCTGACCACGGGCGACGAAACGTAATAGGAATAGCTCCCATCGCGATGTTCGCTTCCCCCCAGTCCAATCGCATGCACCGTTCCCTTGAGCGTCAATTGGCCGTTTGTATCGTCCTCTATAAAGTGGCTTTGAATCCCGCTCCACGCCCGCTCCGCATTCTTCTCATACTCCACCGGCAGATAGCCCAGCCGCACGCCCCTCGCCAACGCATAGGTAAACATGCACGAAGCGGATGACTCGAAGTAATTGCCTTTCTCGCCTGGCCTGTCCAGCACCTGGTACCACAACCCGCTGTCGCGATCCTGATAATGTGCAACCGCCCCGGCAGTCCGCTTTAATATCTCAAGCAATTGCGCCCGTCCCGGATCGGCCTCAGGATAGTAAGGAAGCGCATCGACGAGGGCCATCATGTACCAGCCCATGCCGCGCGCCCAGAAAGTCGCCGAAGTTCCCGACGTGGGATTCGCCCAGTTCTGCTGCTTCGATTCGTCCCATCCGTGATATAGCAAGCCTGTTTTTGCATCGCGCGCGTGCTTCTCAATCAGCACAAACTGGTGCGTGATTTCCGCAAAATCTCGCGGTTCGTGGAACACATCGGCGTACTCGGCAAAAAACGGCTCCGCCATGTACAGCCCATCGAGCCACATCTGGTTGGGATAGATCTGCTTATGCCAGAAGCCTCCCGAAGCATTCTTGGGCTGCGAATCCAGTTGATGCCGCAGCACCGTTGCCGCCTCGTAATAGCGCTTGTCCAGCGTGACCTTATAAAGAAGAAGAAGCTGCCGCCCCAGCAAAACATTATCGAGCGAATTCGCTGACGGCTCATAGGTCGAGATCGTGCCGTCGGCCGCTACAAACGGATCGATCGAATCTTTGATGTACTGGTAGTAGCTGTGCCCCGTGGTGTTGTACCAGGCCGCGTCCATACCCTCCAGCAGTGTTCCCAGTTCATAGTTCCAGTGCCAGGGCTTTTCGGCAGGTAGAAACCGGCCGTTGGGCCAGCGCTGGATCGTTGAATCGGCCATCCGCCGCGAGAGAGACTGTTTCTCCCCGCTCTCCGCGTGTGCCCCCATCACAACCGCAAGTCCAAGCGCCGCACCTGCAAGCACTCTCGTCACGCCGGAGCATCCTGGAACCCGGTATCCCAATTCAATTCTCATAAGCCGCCGTCAAAACATATTCTACGAAACAGAATAGGACGGGCGCCTGCCTCCGGGATGGTTTACCGTTGTACCGCTCAGCGATACCTTCCGTCGCTCCCGTGCGCGGACCTCTGACTATTGCGTAAAGAGCGAAAGCGAAATTGCATCCGCCATTGCCTTATAGCCCGCCGGAGACGGATGCAGATGATCTCCGCAGTCGTCTGCGGGAAGCAACCGGTCGGGATGCTCCGGATCGCGCACCACCGCGTCGAAATCAATAACCGCATCGAAGTGTCCCGCGCCTCGGATCCACGCATTCACCGCCTGCCGGTCCGCCTCGCTCAACGGTCCAGGATGGTAATAGTTCGAGCCAACATAAGGAGTAATGGTGGCCCCATAGACCCTCAAGCCATGGGCGTGAGCCCGAACCACAATCTGCTGGTAGGCCGAGATCACTTGCTGCACTATCCCCGCATGTTCTGCCGCCGGAACCTCACCATTGCGCGCCAGAC
This sequence comes from uncultured Acidobacteriota bacterium, assembly GCA_963730805.1. Lineage (GTDB taxonomy): Bacteria > Acidobacteriota > Terriglobia > Terriglobales > Acidobacteriaceae > Telmatobacter. The sequence goes on from CAVSTL010000014.1 coordinate 46,325, forward strand.
CGCCCAGGTCATTCACCCCTTCGAAGACGATCACCCAGCGCGCTCCGGCCGGCGCCAGCACGTCGCGATCAAAGCGCGCCAGCACATTCGGTCCCAGGCCGTCTCTCAGCAGGTGATTGCCCCCAATCCCCTGGTTTGACACCCCCACATTGCGCGTCGCCGGCGAACCTTGCAACCGTGATGCCAGCACGTCGGTCCAGCGATCATTGCCATTGGTGGTAGCCCCATGTCCGTCCGTAATCGAGTCTCCCAGCGCAACAATCGTGGCCGCGCCCGGAACCGCCTGCACATCAATCTCCGACACCTGGTACCAGTGGTCCACGTGCTTCGCCTCGATAAAGTTCCGAGCGCTCACCCAGTCTCCATGCACGTAGTACGAGGTCGCTCGCGAACCCGGATGCCCCGTCTCACCCGCCGGAGCCGCATCCAGATGAAACGTAACCGCCAGATCCGAAAGCGCCGTCACCGGATAATCCACAGGATCGGAAATAAACTCCGCGCCCGGGGGAACGGTCACCTCCGCAGTACCGGCAAATTTCAACGCACGATCTGTGCTTGGATCGATTGCCGGAGACGACGGCGAAACAGGCCGAGCTACATGCACTGAACTAAAGCGCAGCGCTTCGCTCCCAAATGCGTTTGACACGTGAACTCGCAGCGCACCTCCGCCCAGCGAGAGATGGAAGATCTGCCGCACCGTCGCGTCATGCAGATCCTCTGCCGCGATCGCATTCTGCGGCTCCGGAGTCTGCTGGGAAGCACCCCAGCTGGCCACCCATACCTGCCCTCCCGGCGCCGGCGCCGACACAGTTTGCGCCCACACGCCGCCGGCCAACAATACTCCGCTCGCGACCGACAAGAATTTCCGTGCCAGTCTCATAACCGATGCTCTTCCATGAATGCCCTAAGTAAATCGCTTTTCAAAAAGCGAACAAAGCATAACACCTGGAGCGTCGCCGTGCCTTCAATGTCGAAATGGGCTTGCCTGTTTGGAGTTTTCGCTGCAGCTACGGCCGCGGGTCGGATGAGTCATCCACTTCGCCGATGAGATCTCTGGCGATGACCGGAGTGGAGCCAATCATCTCGTGATCGGTGGCGGTGACGGTCCAGCTAACTTTGGGAACATTTGCGGGGACGCGGCCGTAGACGTCCTTCGAATATATCTCGACGATCTCGGGGCGGCGCTTCTGCCACCACATGTCGGGTGTCGTCACCTTCAGGCCGTCGTTGCTTGTGAGTGGGTCGGGGAGGTCGGGAAAGGGGTTGGCCTTCTCTTCGTCGTAATTGGCGTGGTTGGGCGCTTTCTCGTTTCCGCTGAAGCCGGGGCGAAGCGCCTTGATGCCAAGTTGTTGCCATCATGTTCTGGCGATCTTGGTCGGCGGTAAGGGCGGCGGCGCCCTGACCCGATCGCCGGTCCGGCGGCGACGAGATCCTGTACGCCATCACCGGCCTGAGCAAGACCTTGGCATTGAAAGCGAAGACCACGGTTTGGCAACTGCCGGAATTTCCGGCGGGACCCTTCATGTCGAAAACGATCGACCCGGACCGGTTCCCATGGTCGTCGGCCAAGAAATACGCCGCCTCCGGTTTGAGATCCGCCAGAATCCGCTCGATTCCGGGATCAAAGGTGCCGGCCTTTAACGCGGCGTTTCCCTCTTCAACCGGGATCGACACTCGAAGGAACATGGACAAGGGAATTTCCTCATTAGGGGAAGCACACGTGCATAAGGTCCATTGCATCTCTATCGATCAACATTTCGGAAGCAGAAGCGAGGGCCCGCTCACTGGTGTTCGATTCCATCCACGGTCCAGTCGATTCGGCTGGTCCGAGCATCCAAAGTTTTCGGGGGTGGTGCATTTTCCCTGGGGCTGAATGAAGAAACCGGAACTAGTCTCAGATCCTGTTGAATCGTCCAAGCAGGCCGGGCTACGATACGTGACCGACGCCAAGCCCGGCATCACCCGCAAGCGCTGGGGCAAATCGTTCCGCTACTTCCATGCGGACGGCTCCGCGGTGAAAGCCGAAGCAGAGCTTGCCCGGATCAGGTCGCTGGTGATTCCGCCGGCATGGACCGATGTGTGGATTTGCCCGAGTGCCAACGGCCACCTTCAGGCCACCGGCCGCGATGCCCGCAAACGCAAACAGAGCCGATATCACCCGCGCTGGCGCGAAGTGCGCGACGAGACGAAGTACGAACGGATGAAGATCTTCGGGGAGGCGCTGCCGAAGATTCGCGAGCGCATCGAGGGCGACCTGGCGCTCCGCGGCCTTCCCCGCGAAAAGGTGTTGGCGACGATCGTGCGGCTGCTGGAGATCACGTTCATTCGCGTCGGCAACGAGGAGTACGCACGGGAAAACCATTCGTATGGCCTGACCACAATGCGTGCCAAGCACGCGGAGGTCGAGGGTTCAACGGTTCACTTCAAGTTCAAAGGCAAGAGCGGCAAATTGCATAACATCGATGTCAACGACCGGCGCCTGGCCCGCATTGTCAAACAGAGCCAGGATATTCCCGGGTACGAGTTGTTTCAGTACATCGATGAAGACGGGTCGCCCTGCTCGGTGGATTCCTCGGACGTGAATGACTATCTCCGCTCGGTCAGCGGCGAACCGTTTACGGCGAAAGATTTCCGTACCTGGGCCGGCACGGTGCTGGCGTGCGCGATGCTGCGCGAGTTCGAGTCGTTCGAATCGGAGACCCAGGCGAAAAAGAATGTTGTGGAAGCCGTTAAATCGGTGGCTGAGCGGCTGGGGAACACTCCGTCGGTCTGCCGGAAATGTTATGTGCATCCGGCGGTGATCGACTCCTACATGGGCGGGGAGATGCTGAAGACTTTCGAAAAGCAGGTGAAGAAGGCGTTGCCCAAGTCGACGCACGCCCTGCGCGAGGAAGAGCTCGACCTGCTGCACCTGCTGGAGCATCGAGCCAAACTGGCCGCATAGCTTTTAGCGGAAAGGGCCGTCCTTTCACGAGTTACCTGCCATCTGCTAGCCTTTGTTGAAGCTTCCCAGAACGGACGGCAGACGATGGGTTTCAAATTTCAGGGCGTTGATTTTCTTCATCTTGATTCGTATTTCAGCGAGGACGAGTTGCTCGTGCGGCGCACGGCGCGCGACTTTGTCGACGATAATCTCATTCCCATTATTGAGGAGTGTTTCCGGACCGAACGCTTTCCGCGGGAGCTCGTACCGGTGATGGGCGAGCTCGGCTTCTTCGGCGCCAACCTGGAGGGCTACGGCTGCGCGGGAATGTCGAACGTGGAGTACGGGCTGGTGATGCAGGAGCTGGAGCGGGGCGACTCCGGTTTTCGCAGCTTCGTGAGCGTGCAGTCGGCGCTGGTGATGTATCCCATTTACACGTTCGGTTCCGACGAACAGAAGAACCAGTGGCTGCCCGCCCTCGCGACTGGGGAAAAGCTGGGATGCTTCGGGCTGACTGAGCCTGGATTTGGTTCGAATCCAGGGGGCATGACGACCACGGCCCGCAAGTCAGGGGACGAGTACATTCTGAATGGCGAGAAAATGTGGATCACTTCGGGGACTCTCTCCGACGTGGCAGTAGTGTGGGCCAAGGTGGACGATGAAGAGGGGCGAGTGCGCGGGTTTCTGGTCGAGACGGACCGGCCGGGCTTCCGGGCTTACGACGTGCACGGCAAATGGTCGTTGCGCGCTTCGGTCACTAGCGGCCTGTCAATGCAGGATGTTCACATTCCGGCCGGCAACCTTCTGCCCAAGTCGGGGGGCCTGAAGAGCGCCCTGATGTGCCTGAACCAGGCGCGCTATGGCATCAGCTGGGGCGCGATCGGTGCGGCCATGTCCTGCTACGATACGGCGCTACAGTATGCAAAAGCCCGCAAGCAATTCAGGAACGAGCCTATCGCCAGCCATCAGCTGATTCAGGACAAGCTGGTGTGGATGATCACGGAAATTTCGAAGGCTCAGTTGCTCTCGCTCCACGTGGGCCGGTTGAAGGACGCGGGCAAGGTGGGCCATGAACATATTTCCATGGCCAAGCGCAATAACGTGTGGATGGCGCTGGAGTCGGCGCGCATTTCCCGCGACATCCTGGGAGCAAACGGGATTACGGAAGACTATCCCATCATGCGCCACATGATGAATCTCGAATCGGTGAAGACATACGAAGGCACGCACGACGTTCACTCGCTGGTCATCGGGCAGAGCATTACGGGGATCAGCGCCTACTGATCAGCGAGATTCGATGGGCGCGCTCAATTCGCGCGATGAATCCGCAGCAGAGGGTCCAGCTTATGACACGACCTGAGATCCAGGCGATTTCACCGTACTTCATCGTCAGCAACGTGGTTCAAACCATCGCCTTTTACCGCGATAAGCTTGGTTTTGAGACGAGATTTCTGGCGCCGGATGAGGATCCTTTTTTTGCGATTATCGGCCGTGGCGGAGCGCAAATCTTCGTCAAGGCAGACAAAGATGTGGCGCCGCTGCCGAACCCCGCGCGTCATCCCTACATGAGGTGGGACGCGTTCGTCTATGTGGCGGACCCCGATGCGCTTGCCACGGACTTTGCCGATCGGGGCGCAGCCTTCAGCGAACCGGTGAAGGATACCAATGACGGTCTGCGCGGCTTCGAGATCCGCGACCCGGATGGATACACTATGTTCTTTGGGCGACCAAGGTAATCGGGCGCCGGGGTTTCGTTCCACTAACAAACCTGCAAACACTTTGTGCATGCGGTTCCTCCGCCGTGGCAGTATTGAGACAGGCAATCGTTCCCAAGGCGGTCGCGCAAGGAGACCGGCTCAAATCTTTTGCACGTTTTGATGCCCGCAGGTAACACACAGTCACGAGCCCATGCAAACCAACTTCAAGCGCATCAGCGTCATAGGTAGTTTTGCCATTCTGCTCATCGTGCTGGTGGGCAACGGGTTTCTGACGCGCCGGGAATTTGGTGTGCAGATCGCCACGGCGGCGCGGCTGGCCGATTCCCGCCGGATGCTGCTGGAACTGGAAAGAGCCGAATCTCTGCTGAAGGACGCCGAGACCGGCCAGCGCGGCTATCTTTACACCGGCGATGCGCGTTACCTTGGCCCCTACCTTCTTGCCAATTCGGAAATCGACTCACATTTTTCCAAGCTGATGCTGCTGACAGCGGACAATCCGCAGGAGCAGTCTTCGATCGTGGAATTGCGGGCACTGGAGCAGGTGAAGATGGGCGAGCTTGCCCAGACGATCGAGCTCTACCGGTCGGGAAAACCTGACGATGCAAGGGCAGAGGTCATGACCGATTTTGGCCGCTTGACCATGGACCATTTTCGGCAAGGGATCGATCAGCTGGAACGGGATGAGGAGGCGCAGGAGGCAGCCCACAGCCTTCAGTATCAAAAGACGGTGATCCGGACCAAGGCCAGTATTTACCTGGCCAGCCTGCTGGCTACCGTGGGACTGGTGATGCTGGCCTATTACATCCTGCGCGAGATGAACCTGCGCGAAAAGCATGCCGAGCAGATTCGGGAGCGCGAGGAATGGTTCCGGATCACCCTCACCAGCATCGGCGACGCGGTGGTGGTGACCGATGAGGGGGGCAAGGTCACCTTTCTCAATCCCGTGGCGGAAATGCTGACGGGCAGAGACGTGAGACAGGCCAAGGGTCACGACATCACCGTCGTGTTTCCGATTTTCAATGAGTTTACCGGTGCGGTCACGCAGAATCCTGTTCAGCGCGTGATGAAGGAAGGACAGGTGGTGGGCCTGGCCAACCACACGGTGCTGCGTCATGCGGACGGTTACCTTATCCCCATCGAGGACAGCGCCGCGCCCATCCGCAACGATCGGGGCGATCTGATCGGGGTGGTGCTGGTCTTTCGCGACGTTACCAATGAACGCAAATCGCAGGAACTGTTGCGCAAGAGCGAAAAGCTGGCGGCGGCAGCGCGCCTGTCGGCGACTGTCGCGCACGAGATCAACAATCCGCTGGAGGCCGTTGGCAACCTGATTTACATTGCCAAGGCATCTCCCGGTGCGACGCCCGACATCGTGCACCATCTTCATCTCGCGGAACAGGAACTGGACCGGGTTGCGCACATTACGCGCCAGACGCTGGGGTTCTATCGGGAGTCGAATGAACCCGAACCTATCGATGTTCCGGCGCTCATCGAACAAGTTTTGCGGCTCTATTCAAACAAGCTGGATTCAAAGAACATACGCGTCGAGCGCGAATTCGGCGATTGCCCGCCGATGATCGGCGTTGCCGGCGAATTAAAGCAGGTGGTCTCGAACCTGGTTTCAAATGCGGTCGATGCGGTGGCATCCGACGGGACCATTCGCATCAGCCTGAAGCGGTCAGAGAACGGCCAGGGGGGTGTTCAGTTTGTGATTGAAGACGACGGTCCGGGGATTTTGCCAGAGATTCAGGATCGCATCTTCGAACCCTTCTTTACCACCAAGAAGGATGTCGGAACGGGGCTGGGGCTGTGGGTTACGCGCGAAATCATCGAACGGCACGGTGGAACGATCAGCGTGAATGCCCGGGACGGAAAGGAAGGCCCCCGCGGCGCCGCGTTCGTAGTCAGGCTTCCATTCAGAACCGAGGGCGAAGCGGAACCGCCATCGATGTTGCCCGTGGCTTGACGGGGCAGCCAACACGGCCATCGACAACCCGGGCTCGATGCGGCATAGTCGTATGCATGCGAAACTCTTGCTTTGATCTGGCATCCAATCGTCGCCTGGCGGTGCTGGCGGGAATCGTGGCCGCCTTGCTGACGGCGGCAAGAAGCGATGCCCAGCAGGCATCGTCTCCCATCGTGCTGCATGCGGCGCGGCTGCTGGAGGTCGATACCGGCAACCTCATCCAGCCGGGGGAGATCCTGGTGGAGGCAGAACGGATTCGCGAAGTGGGCAAGTTGGTGCAGCATCCGGCCTCGGCGCGGGTCATCGACCTGGGCGATGCCACGCTGATGCCCGGAATGATTGATGCGCACATTCATCTGTTTCTGCATCCCGGGGCGGAAGATTTGCAGACGGTGGAGGAATCGGTTCCGTGGCGCGTGATTATCGCCGAACTGGGAGCCAAGGCCGACCTGATGGCCGGATTTACAGCGGAGCGCGATATGGGGACCGAAGGCGCCGGCTCGGCCGACACGGCGGTCCGCGATGCCATCAACCAGGGTATGATTCCCGGGCCGCGCCTGCGAGTCAGCGGCAATGCTATTGACATTCTCGGCGGGCACGAAGACGCCAACCGGTATAACCCCGCGCAGCATGTTCTCTCCAATGCCGATTACGCCAACTCCGCCGAGCAACTGGTGGAGGTGATGCGCGAGCAGCACAAGCAGGGATCAGATTTCGCCAAGATCTACGAGACCGGCCCGGACAAGATTGTCGATGGAGTATTGCACTCGCCGTATCAATACACGGCCGAACAGCTCACCGCCGCGGTTACCGAGGGACATCGGCTGGGAGCAACGGTGGCCGTGCACGCGATGGGGGAGCCGGGCACGCTGTATGCGGCGCAGGCGGGCGTGGCGTCTATCGATCATGCGACCCAGTTGAGCGACGAAACCATTCGCCTGATGAATCAGAAGGGCATCTTCGCGGTGCCGACTTTCACGATCTTCGAGTACTTTTCCAAGCATCGCGAGTCGCAGGACCAGGCGGCTGGGGAAGCGGCACTCCTCGACTACAAGACGAGCCAATTCAAGAAGCAGATTGCAGCGGGTGTGCAATTCGCGGTGGGCTCGGACGTGGGCCCGTTTCCGCACGGCACGCAGGGGCGCGAACTGGAACTGATGGTGCAATACGGCATGAAGCCGCTGGCCGTGCTGCAGGCCGACATGATCAACGGCGCAAAGCTGCTGGGGTGGGAAGGGCAGATCGGACAGCTCAAGCCCGGCTTCTTCGCCGATGTCATCGCTGTGCATGGAAACCCGCTCGAGGATATCTCCGCGGTCGAGCACGTGGCGTTTGTGATGAAGAACGGGGCGGTGATTCGAGAGTAGAGAACCGCGCGCCCTGACGATGATTCGGCATGGATTCACGAGCGACGGAGGACTTCCATTTCAACTTCACCATCTAGCAACTCAGATGAAGTGCTCCGCGCTTTGCTGGCCGGGGCGCATGCCACCGCGATCGCGGACGTAGTGGCAACGATGAAGGCCATCGATGCCGTTCTTGCGAACAGCGACGGGCTGAAGTGGTTTAACCGGATGTACCTGATGGTCACCGAAGAGGTGGATGCGAGTCCGCCGGGAGGCGCATGGCAGAATCCGGCGTGGCTGGAGCATCTCGATGTCGTTTTCGCGCAATTCTATTTCACGGCGGTTTTGGATTTCCTCGCGGGACGAAATATTGCCTCCTCGTGGTCGGCGTTGTTTGAATCGCGATTCAATGCGAAGATCGATCGCATCCAGTTCGCGATGGCGGGCATGAACGCGCATATCAATCACGATCTGGCACAAGCGCTGGTCAGGACCAACACCGATTTAAACGTGGTGCCTGCACCCAATGGAGCGGAGCATCGCGATTACGAGGCCGTCAATGTTCTGCTCAACAATCTCATGGCGTCGGTTCTGACTATGCTCGCGACCGATGCGCTGGGACTGATTGCGCAGGACACGGGGAAGATCGGACGCATCCTCGCGTACTGGAATATCTGCCGGGCGCGCGATCTTGCCTGGGATTTCGCGGATCACCTCCGCGATCTTGGCGGGGTCGATTACGATACTGCACTCACGATGCAGGACTCGCTGACCGGAGCGCTGGGGCGCGCGATTCTGGCGCAGGTGTACGCAGTCGCAGCAAACACGATGCAACCGGCAAAGACGAAGGAGACGCGTCCCTAAGGGCAAACGCTCCGTTTCTTCTGCTGAGGTGATGTACGGGCTAAAAGCCCGTACACTTTACCCATACGATGGCTTCCGTATGTGAAGCCTGAACCACCTGTGAGCTCTCGAACTGGGTCGGACTACTTCGAATCCGTATCGGCAGCGCGCGAAGTATATTCTTCGCCGGGCAATGAAGTGACGGGCAGCAGCCGGTAGCCGTCGCGGGTGCGAATGTGATATTTCTGCAGGTCCTTGCCCACCAGTTTCACTTTAATCGAGCGCCAGCCGCGGTTGGGGTTTTGTTGCGGATAGTAGCTGAGCGTGTAGAGGTGAACCAGATCTTCGCGGATGGAGGCAAAGGCCTGCTTTTCTTCTCGCCAGTTTTTGGCGAAATAGGCTTTGCCGCCGGAGACCTTGCTCATGCGTTCAAACGCGGCCGCCGATGCGGGGTCGTCCTGGGCCTGGCGTGTGCTGATGATGTAGATGATGGTGCCGGTGGACTGAGCAAGTTCGGCGACGTCCTCGGGAGGCACGGAACTGGCATTGTCGGGGCCGTTGGAAAAGACCACGATCGCCTTCCTTCCCTTGAGAGGAGCGGCATCCTTCACCGTCAACAGAAGGCTGTTGTAGAGAGCGGCGTCATCGCCCGCCACGGTGCTGCGCACGCCGTTCACGATCCGGAAGTGATCCGACGTCAACGCGGTCGAGCGGGAGAGGTTGCGGCTATAGGAGTAGAAAGCCACCTTGCTGGATTGGTCCATGGAGCGGATGAAGTCCGCGATGGCATCCTGGGCAAAAACAAAACTCCGATACATGTAGTTGCTGGTGTCGAACAGAACGAACACGTTGGCATCGGTGAGATGCGAAATCGTAATGCCGGCGGAATCCACCTGCTTGATGGGGGAGGAATCGGCGTCGGCCGCGGAATTGGAACCGTGGGCGGCCTGGTCTTTTCGCACCGTTTCCATGGGGCTATGCCCCGACTCGACGCTTTCTTCGAAAGTGGATACCTTCTGGGGGATCTTGTCTTCACTAACGGCGAAGTCTTCCGGATGAAGGCCGGTTACGTAATTTCCCTTGTCATCTGTTACAGCGACATTAAGTTGCACAAGGACAACGTTTACGCGTAGATGCGTAGGATCATCCTGGGCCACGGTTCTTTTTCCACCACATTCCAAAAAGAACAACAGGGAGAGGACTGCAAAGCACGTGAGCGATTTTTTCTGCATAAGTGCGTCCGATCCGATCCGCGATCTGCTGCGATGGGTTTATTGGCGTGCCACTGCGGTTACTGGCTGAACGGCAATTTTGCCGTGCCGAAACTCGTCGCCGGTTTCCTCCATCGCGCGGAGCAATGCCGGCCAATCATCGATGTTGCTGGCGAAAATGTTGGAAACCATGTGTCGGGTCAGGGTAGGGACCAGGACGTTCAGCATGACCGGGGAATAGCCCATCTCATCGGCGAGGCGCGCCCAGTAGAGATTGTTCGATTCCCACGATTCAGCCAGGAGGCGGCTGGCGTTGCCGCCGAAGGCGGAGAGCGGCTTCATGTTAAGAAGCGTGCAGGAGTTGGTAACGACCAAAACTGGATGCGGCACGCCGAAGTCGGTGGCGAGGCGATCGGGATTGGAATCGGCGGGATCTTTGTGGGTGAGGTCGTCGAGCTCCTGCCCTACGGAGCCGCCCATCGCCGCCTGATCCGGATAGCGCTTGCGGAACTCGGCGGCGAGGTAAAAGGCATCTGCGGGAAGCGTTTCGGCGACGAGCTTTTGTGCGCCATCCGCGCTCTTGAGAGCATGCACTACGTGTTCCATGCGATCTGGCGTCAGGCGGTCAGAGAGAATGGCGATCACCTTCTCCCTGATTTCCGGATTGGAGGCAGAGGCGCCGATGAGTTCTTCTCCAGCCCGCTGGTAGAGACTGGCGGAGTGCATTTCATTGTGGTTGACTGTCCACCACCGGGGCAGAACCGCGCCGACCAGGAGATCGGGCACAACCTCTTTCCAGATGAGGGCCTGTACGTTGCGGGGAGCGATGAAGTCTTCTTCGGTGGAGGCGAGCGCATAGGGCAGGTCAGCCAGAGAGCCCATCAGGTAAGCGCCGCCGCCGGCGGTGGCGCCGACACCGATCAACTCGGGCATGCCCCAGATCTGCTCGAAGCCCTGCACCGAGACCGAGGAGAAGTCGTGGGAACGGACGAACAGCGGGTTGTTATGCAGAACCTCGGCGCCCGGCGGCTCGTAGTAGGCGTAATTCAAGCCGACCAGCGTGTCGCGGAGAAACGGCGTGAGTTGACCGCGCGCGGCTTCAAGCTGTGCGGGAGTCGAGGGTGATCGCAGAATGCGAGTGAGGTCGGTTCGAACCTGCAATTCGGCGTGGCGGGCGGTGTACACAACCGGAGACCACGAACTCCGCTCGCTTCCGGTGAAGATAGGCCGCGGCATTTCAAATTCGCGCAGATTTCCGGCCAGAGGGAGCAGGGTGGCGCCGACCTGAGAGCCGTGCGCCATTTCCGAGAGCCCGTCGAAAAGCCCGAACAGCGTATCGAGCGACACCAGTCGCTGGTCGTCGAGGACAGCGCGGATTCTTCCCGCCAGTTCCGCATGAACGCGCTGGCCATCGGGGCTGTCCTGCGGAGGGCCGGCGAGGAGGTCAACGATCTGATCCTGAGTGATGTTGCCGTTCAAACCCGTGGCTTTCAGCGTGGCTTGCAGGGAGGTCTTGGCGGCATCGAAGAGCTGGACGGTTGATCCCACGCTGATGAATGGCTGCACGGCACCCTGCCACGAAGAGTTCACCTGGGCAGTGGGAATCTGGCCCTGGCGGGCAAGAATCTGCCACAGCCCGACGTCAGCCTGAAATGCTCCCAGCGCATTGGCGCGGAGGGTGGGGCTGGAAATTCCGTCGATGTGGTCCGCTGCCGCGATAAACCGCTCGATCGAGGTATCATCGAGGGCCGGAAATTCGGCAAAGATGGGGAACCAATGATTGAACTGGGAGATCCGGCTGGCGATGAGTTGCTCGGTTGCGTCGGACAGGCTGTGCTCTTTTGGCCGGGAAGCATTCATGGCGCTGAGCATCAGGAAGATCTGCATCGGGCCGCTGTCGGTATCGAAATTCGACGAAGAGACAAAGGTTTCGAGAAGCCGGTCAGGGCTATCCCAACTGCGTCCTCTGCGGATCCATTCGCGACTGCTGTTGGACTTGGTCTTGCGGGTGAGTATGCCCTCCCATGCGCCGAGGCCGCCCGGGATCTGGAGGTCGCCGTTGGCTTCCCACTTCAGGGATGTCAAGAGCATCAGGAGATCGGCGTTCTTGGGAAAGACACCGGCGGCGGCATTGGATTTTGCCACGCTGCCGTGATAGGCACTGTAGAGCCGATGGAGGCGATTTCCTTCGGCGATGTGCAGTTGCTGAGTGCGGCTGAGGCGTGTCAGCACATCGTAATAGGCTGCCAGCCAGCCATTGTCTTTGGTCAACAGGTGGACGGTGAAATCGCCGGGGGAACCGGAGCTGGCACCGACCAGGTCTTCCCAGGCTTTTTCGTCTCCCGCGGGGAGGACGATTTTGCCGGAGTGAATCGTGATCCCCCTCCCGTAAAGATCAAGGACAGGTGCGAGGCCGGCCAGTTTTTTGAGACCGGGATTTTGAAGAAGGGCATCTCTGGTTTCGTTGTCGCACCGGGCCAGAGCCGCGTAGAGACGATCCAGATTCTGGTCGTGGAGCAGGTCATCGATCAGGGTGTCGCCGGGTTTCCGCGCCCAGGTGGATACGCCGTTCCAGTTTCCGTCCTGAAAGTAGATGGGGACCCGGGTGGCGGGGAAGGAATAGGTAAAGGTCTCGCCCTTTTCCAATGCCTGTTCAAGCGCGGTGATAGGGAAGCCCGAGTCGATGGTTACGAAGGCGCGTTCCGCATTGGCGGCGGCCAGCGCGACCTCCTTGTCCTCTCCGCAAGGCTTCTGGAAGCGATAGCCGAGAACCTGTACCAGGCGATTCGCATCGTCGCAACCCGAGACCCGGATGGTGCCGTTCGCGTCGCCCAGGGCGAGGAGTTCCCGTCCCAGGTGCACATAACGGCTTACCAGGATGAGGTATTCGGTTTCCCTTCCGCCCTGGTATCCATAAAGGGCCGCATTCCGGGCCAGGGTAGGGAGCACCTCGTCCGTCGAGATTTCCTGACTGATGCCCGCCATGCGCAAAAAGGAGCGCAAGGGGCCGGGGATAACCAGCATCTCGGGCGGCGGCGAATTTGCGGCTGCATCGTCTAAAAAATTGTCGTGGGTCGCGGGAGGCTGGGAAGCACCGATGGGCCTGGCGCCCGCAAACGAAGGGCCGACGGCTGCGAGGCATACGGAACATGCCACGAAGAAGGTATAGGAGCGACGAGGGAACTTCATGAAGTATGCCCTTTCAGGTCAGTAGCGGCCCTATCCAGCGCACCGACCCGTCCGCTCTTCGCGTGGCAAGTTGTGAGAACGCGACCCGCTTAACGGGCTCGTGTGCGCCAACCCAAATCCGTGATTTTTACGAACTCAAAATAGACAATGATGACGATTCACGGCCTCTGGGGGAGATTTCAAGGGAGAGCCGTCCGGACCTCCAGGATGCGACCTCAATCCAGTCCGTACCTTAAGATGCAGGCAACGCGAGGGAAAACACGCGGACCGGTGAACCATCATCGCAAATCATCCCGGGATGGGCAAGCCCTCTGCTCCGTTTAGCCCAAAATGGGACAAAATAGGCGCTGCGCCGTTTGATGTACCGCAAACAGACGTCGATTGAGACGGAAGGATGACATCTGTGCCATGTCGGGGCCCGTTGAAGCGAAGGTATATTACGTCCGCCGGGCGGCGGTTTTGATCATTTGCCTTTCACGGCTGGATATCCCTTGCTAACCCAGTCGTCGCCGAAGTTGCTGGCGATGTAGAGCACGTGCACGTTGGTGAATCCGAGATCGTGCAGGCGCTTGTAGGCGGGCCCGACGTTGGGACAGCGGTTCCACGGGCAGCAGCCGCAATAGAGCACGATGTGCCTGCCCTTGGGAAGCGCGGAGACCGTGGCCTCGAGCGATTGAATTCCGGAAGCCTGCGAGCCGGGCCCGGCAAATTCGGAGCCGGGAATATGGACCTGGGAAAACATCACGCGCGAGCCGACCTGAAGGATGACGGGCTTTTCCTTCTCAGTGGACTTGAGGATTTTTACCAGATCTTCAGGCTGAAGCAGGCGCGACTCAGGGATGGAGGTGGCGCTCGAAGGCGGAGGAGCGGTCGCCACCTGTGCGCGGAGCAGGAACGGCGTGGACGCGGCCAAAGAAGTGAGGACGAGCAACGTCCGCAGGGCAACAAGAATCCGGCACATTGAAAACTCCTGAACCATTAGACGGGGTGCAGGAGCACATATAGCAGGGCGGCGCTCAGGAATGCAAATGAGTTGCACACCTTTAACGTGCAAAACCGGGGAGGTTGGAAGAGAATGGACAGTGAACCGATTTTGCGAAGGAATGACGGAAACGCTTGACACCCGCACAGATTGAAGTCCCCAAGTGGTCAGCCAAGGAATTTGAAGAGCAGGTTCTAAAGATCAATCCCCGGGTCGCGGTCTTCGACTGCGACGGCACGCTGTGGAGCGGCGACTCCGGCTACGGTTTCATGGTTTGGTCGATCGAGCAGGGACTGGTTTCCCGTTCGACGAGCGACTGGATCGACAATCGCCATCGCGCCTACCGGTCGGGCCAGGTCAGCGAGCTCGATATTTGCGGCGAGATGGTGCAGATCTATTCCGGGCTGCGCGAACAGGAATTGCGGGCGGCCGCCGCCAAATACGTCGAGGAGTTTGTCCGCGAGCGGGTATTTGCCGAGGTGGCCAGCCTGATCGAGACACTGCGGCAGCAAAGCGTGGAGTTGTGGGCTGTGAGCTCGACCAACAAATGGGTCGTCGCGGAGGGTGTGCGCCCCTTCGGCATACCGGAGCAGCGGGTGCTGGCGGCCGAGGTCAAGGTCGAAGGCGGGATCATAACCAGCGATCTGCTCGATGTGCCCACGGACGAGGGCAAAGCAGCATCGCTGATCCGGGCCGGAGTCTCGCGCCCGGATGCGGTGTTCGGCAATTCGGTCCATGACCTGGCGATGCTCGAGATCTCGGCTCACGCGTTCCCGGTGAACCCGTCGCCGGCATTGATTGAGGCGGCGGGCCGGCATGGATGGGGATACTTCCGGCCAGCGGCGGCGGAGGGGATCGCGGCCGCGGTGGACGGCGAGTAGCGATCGCGCCGGGTGGGGTTGGCGTCCGCCGAGCGGGGGTATCGAGCTGGACAACGGAGCCAAAGCCCCACATTCTGCGAAGCTTGCGGACCCTGTAAACTAGGCATTGTGGAAGGACGGAAGCAACTTGCAGGTCCGCGGCCGCCAGGACCGGCGCTGCGCTTTGTAGCGGCGGCGCTGATTGTTCGCGGGGGCGAAGTTCTGATCTGCCAGCGCCGGCCCGATCAGCCGATGGCGCTGCAGTGGGAGTTTCCGGGCGGAAAGATCGAGCTTGGGGAGACCGCGGAAGAGGCGCTGGCGCGCGAGTTGCATGAAGAACTGGCGATCGAGGCCACGATCGGTCCGCGCGTGACGCACGTCCGCCACAATTACCGGCACGGCGGCGCGGTGGATCTTCAGTTTTTCGCGGTGCGAGAATTCAGCGGCGACCTGCAGAACCGCATCTTCGCCCAGGTGGCCTGGGTTCGCCTCGACGAACTTCCCAACTACGATTTCCTGGCCGCCGACCGGGGGCTGATCAAGGATCTGGCGAGCGGGAAGCTGTTGTGAGGCAGCTTTCAGCTTTTTGGGACGCGATGCGAACCGGATTCACGCCGGTGGAATCAGATGCCCCAGGACTGCACCCACCGTGCGAAGGCATGCCAGTTCTCTGAGTGGCCGATGGGAATCCGGATCAAGTGGATCGAGAGGAGCAACACCGCAGCGCCCAGGGTGGCGGGGTGAACTTTGTGCGTCGACCACAGATCATAAGCCATCAGCACGCAAACAAATAGATACGAAATCAGAATGGCCCGGACCTGGTTGTGAAAGACAAAAGCGAACGGCCATCGAAAGATCGCGGCACGCGCCAGGGCGAGCTCACGGATCCTGCGGAAATGAGCATCGTCTGGATCAAGAGGAGAGTCATCCAACCGGAAAAGACGGCCGCATGCACGTGCAGGATGGGGCTGGACAACGGAGCCTGAAATAGGCCCGCGAAGTAGTAGGTGTGTGCGAAGCCGAGGAGCACGGTTGCTTCCAGCAGGCACACGATGCCCGCGAAGAAGACGCGATCATAACGGCGGCCCGGGAAATACCCCGGCCGCGCGGTGACTTCCGCAGCCATCGCCATCTGTGAGTCTGAACCTCGGAAACCGCGCGATTATTGTAACCGGACTGGCGCCGTCGACCGGGAATTAAATCTTTGGTCCGAATCTTCGTTTTATCTGCACAAGACGATCGGGCAATCGTTGCCGGTGTTAGTGCCCCGGCATCATGCCCCACAGCATCACCCCGGTCATGCCGATGACGATGATGCTCGTGCCCCACGCGATGACGTTCCACAAGCGCGAGTTGCGGTGCTCACCCATCAGGTCGCGGCGATTGATGAGCATGAGCATGAGGATAATGACTACCGGCAGCAGCACGCCGTTGAGTACCTGGGACAGGATGGCAAAATTGATCAACTGCGCATCCGGCAGAAACAGGACGGTGAGCGCGCCTCCCACAATCAAAGCCGTGTACAGCCAGTAGAAGGTGGGGGCCTCGCGGAAACTCTTGTCGACGCCGGATTCGAGGCCCAGGCCCTCGCAGACGGTATAGGAGGTGGAGAGGGGCAGGATCGAGGCCGCGAACAACGAAGCGTTAAACAGGCCGAACGAGAACAGGATGAACGCGTAGTCGCCGGCCAGGGGACGCATGGCTTCAGCGGCGTCGGCCGCCACCTGAATGGCGCCCATTCCGTGGACGAAAAGCGTGGCGGCGCAGGCCACGATGATGAACCAGGCAACGAGGTCCGTAAAGAAACTCCCCACGATCACGTCGAGGCGCGAGGCGGCGTAATCCTTGACGCGAATTCCCTTCTCCACGACCGAAGACTGCAGGTAGAACTGCATCCATGGCGCGATGGTCGTTCCCACGATTCCGATGGCCATGTACATGTAGGACTTGTCGTGCCACACCGACTTCAAGGGCAGCTTGACAGTGGCCAACAGCGCGTCGTGCCAGCTTGGCTGCGAAAGAACGCCCGCGAAGATATAAGCGATGTAGACGCTGGAGGCGATCAGAAAGATCTTTTCGGTGCTTTTGTAGTTGCCCTTCACGACCATGAACCACACCAGCAGTCCGCACAACGGGACGGAAATGAACTTGGTGACATGGAACAGGTGCAGCGAGCCTGCGATACCAATGAATTCGGTGACGACGTTGGTGTAGTTGACCACCACCAGCAGCAGCATGAGGACCACGGTGAGGCGCAGTCCGAATTCTTCGCGGATGAGGTCGCTGAGGCCCTTGCCGGTAACCACGCCCATACGGGCGCACATCTCCTGCACCACAATGAGGGCGATGGTGATGGGGATGATGGTCCAGAGCAGGCCGTAGCCAAACTGCGCCCCGGCCTGGGAGTAGGTGAGGATGCCGCCGGAATCGTTGTCGACGTTGGCGGTGATGAACCCCGGCCCCAGGACGGCCAGGAAGAGCAGTATTCGAGTTCGCCAACGCCTGAGCATGACCGGCCCGGTCCTAAGGTGGATTCATCAGAATTTCCTTTTCGACCATAACAGGCGAAGCGGGGGCGAGGCGAACGTGAGACGAGGTCAGATCCCGCGTTGCTTCGATCTCGCGCCGCGCCAGTAGAGGACCAACCCGATCAGGATGGAGACGACGGTCGCGCCAAGCACCTGGAGCAGAAACGCCAGCCGGCTCGAGGACTCGTCGGGAGGAACGAGCGAAACCGCGATCCCCAAAAAAACCACGATGAATCCCAGGATGCCGGCAATCCAGACGCCGGGCATTCCTCCGGGAACCAGGATGGCGCGAGGATTGGTTTCGCGGTCTTTGCGACTGGCGAGTTTGATGACGGCCGCGAACATGTAGAGGAAGGGAATGAAGTAAAGAATGATGGCCGCATCGATAAGGTGCTGATAGGCATCGCGGGTGGAGTTATTGAGTTGGCTCAGGAGCAGAACCACGCCGGAAAGGACGGCCTGGACGAGCATGGAGATATAGGGTGTCTTCCAGCGGGGGTGAATCTTGCCAAAGGCCGGGGGCAGGTAGCGGTCGATGCCGACCACGAACGGAACGCGCGCGATGCCGGCCACGGTGCTGCCCACGCCTCCCGCATTGCCGGCCGTGACGAGGATGGCGGCGATCATTCCCAGAAAGCCGATGCCCAGGGCGGTGGAACCGACCGTGATGGCATGGAAGACACCGCTCTTGGGATCGATGTCGGCCGCCCGCACGAGAGAAAGAATGGAAAATGTGCCCACGATGTACATGAGGGCGATGAGGGCGCCCGAACCGAAGACCGCGCGCGGCAGGGTACGGCAGGGATCGCGGACCTCTTCGCTCATGGCACAAACCAGTTCCAGCCCGGTAAACGCGAAGGCGATCTGCGACCAGAAGTTAACTGTCCCCCAATTCCAGACCGGCATCATGTTGTGCCAGGTGAACTGGGTAGCGGAGCCGTGGTGGTAAAACTGCAGCACCGCAATTCCGACAAGAATGAGGAGAGGAGCGTAGGTTCCCACGCCGCCGGCGTTTTGCAGCCATTTGCCGATGTTGAGACCGATGATGTTCAGGATGAGCGCGATCAGCAGCAGAGCGATGGAGACGATCAACAGGAAGGTACGGTCCTGGGCGAGGGCGGTGCCGCGCCCGCCGATGATGTAAGCCGACATGGAAGCGCTGGCGAGCAGCAGGCCGGGGAAGTAGAAAACGGTGTAAAACCAGTAGGTCCACCCGGCAACGAATCCATGAAAGGGGCCAAATGCCTCGCGCGCCCACACGTACAGCCCGCCTTCCTCAGGAAAGCGCGAAGAAAGCTCATTGATGACCAACGCTCCAGGGATGAAGAAGAAGACGGCGGCAATGGCCCAGAGGCTGATGGAAGAGGTTCCGTTGTGGCCGGCGGCGGCGATCCAGCGTGGCCCGAGAACGGTGGCGATGTTGAACAGCAACACATCCCAGAAGCCCATGGTCTTACGGAGCTGCGATTTGGAATCGGCGGGCGCGGGCGCGGAGGTGGTCATGGAGTCACCGGGGCAGTGTTTGCTGTTTCGGGAATGATACAGGAGGTGCGAGCCGGGTGGCTAAATTCGAACGCGGATGTTCTACCGCGGTTGCCGCGGCGATTCTGGCTCCGGATAATGCCGGCGCAAAATCACAAAAGCTCAGGGTTGCAACTGATGGACGAGGCACGCTTCATGACAGAAGGGAACAGAAGACGGCAACTCCTTTTGTTCACTTCGGGGGCTCATACGGCTCGATGCGCAAAACGTCCGACAAAATGCCCCGCTCCTGGGAGCTGAACTGGTTCTGGTAACGGCTCGAGTTAAGCACCGTGCTGCGCTGATCTGGCGGAACCGAGCGCAGGTCGCGAAACGCGTTTTTCATCACAACCTGGCGGTCGGGTGGGAGGGTGGTCCATTCCCGCATCGAGCGATTGATCTTCATGCGATCCTCAGCCGGCATGTGTTCGAGATTCTCGGCGCGAGCCAGTCGACGCTGCTGCTGCTGGGGAGGCATCTTGTTGATGCTGTTCAACTGCTGCACAAGACGCTGCTGCTGTCCCTGCGGGAGGCGGTTGAACGCGGGGTCATTGCGCAGCATTTTCTCCTGATCCTGGACCGGAGTGTTGCGATGCTGGTTCAACCATGACTGGAGGTGTCCCTGGGGCGCGTTGTTGGGAGCGGGATAACCGGGATAGGTTGGCCGCGCTGTGGTTGGTCCCACGTAAGGCGGTCCCGGATACACGGGCCGCACGTTCCCCTGCGGCGGGATATATTGGCGGGACTGCGGTTGCGTGATCGGACGCCCCGGCTGCGGAGTATACGGCCGGGCCTGGGGCTGCAGGTTGGGCCGGCTCTGAACCTGCGGACGAGACTGGTATTGGGGAACTCGCTGTTGCGGCTGATGCTGGGGCTGAGAATGAGGCTGCGGAGCGGGGCGCGGGGCGGGCGGGGGCGCAGACCTCTGCGGCTGGTTATGCTGACCGGAAACCTGCGCCGCAGGCACAAACAAAGCTCCCAGCGCGGCAGCCAAAGCCGCTCGGCGCCAAGTTTCCGCCCTGCGTATGCCTTTCATCCTTCACCCCGACTCTTATCGATCTTTCCCAGAACTTACTGCCCCGAAATACTTAACGCGTGCTAGTTGGTGTTTAAATCGTCATCCGTCGCGTCCGGCGATCCCGAGATATTCTCCAGCTGGTCGAGCAATTGCGCGTTGTTGTCCAGGGTCTGCAGGTCCCCTACCACCGCGGTCTTGTCGGAAGGGGCTACCGTCTGCTCCCAGTTGGTAACGCCGAGATAGGCGCCGCCGCCCAGAATCAACAGAACCGTCAACGCCATCGCCGCCAGCGGCCGCGCATGAAGCTGCGGGCCATAGAGAATCCGCGCTCGAACCCGCGCCGCCAGGCGCGCCGCCCAGCCGGCCGGCGCGGCTTTGCGCTCTTCTTCAAGCCGCGCCTGAAACCGGGTCATGAAAAATGGATTCGGCTGCGGAGCCTCCCAGCCATCGAGCAGAGCCATGGTCGCGCGCAACTCTTCCAGTTGGCGGTGGCAGTGATCACACCCGGCAACATGAGTTGATACGTTTTCAGGCACAGCCGACGGATCCAGAAGCAGGTCCGCCAGCTTCTCCTCCACCCCGGTGCACGTGTTCTTGTTGGTCTCCATCACTACCACCCCAATTCCCGCCGGCGCTCCCGGCTTATCTCCACTCACCCAGTTAGACGAAATCCTTCAACTTGTCTCTCAGCGTCTGGTAGGCGCGAAAGAGGAGCGACTTGGTCGCCGACTCGCTCAACTTCAGCACGTCGCCTATCTGGCGGTAATCCAGCCCCTGGTACTTATGCATCAGCACGGCCATGCGCTGCCGCTCCGGCAGGGCCAGAACATGCTTGCGGATGGCAGCCATGCGCTCGTCGCGGAGCATCCGTTGCTCGACCGTAGGCTCATCGTCCGCCACCTCCGGCGTTGTGCCCGTCTCCTCGTCCGGCACATCGAGGTAAACATTCTGGGCGGCCCGCTCGTGCTTCGTATCCCGCGCATGATTCACCGCCAGG
Source organism: uncultured Acidobacteriota bacterium (assembly GCA_963730805.1). GTDB lineage: Bacteria > Acidobacteriota > Terriglobia > Terriglobales > Acidobacteriaceae > Telmatobacter. Next base: position 67,427 of record CAVSTL010000014.1, read on the forward strand.
TTGGTAGCGATGCGATAAAGCCATGTGGTGAACTTCGCCTCCGCCCGGTAGCTTTCCCGTGAGCGGTAAACCCGCAGGAACACTTCCTGCGCCAGCTCTTCGGCAACCGCCTGGCTGCGCACCATCCTGAACAGGAAATGAACCATGGCGCGGTGGTATTTTTCCACCAGATACGTGAAACCCGATTCGTCGCCCGCAGCCACGCGCAGCATGATGGCGGCATCGCTGGCGGGGTCAGAGGCAGCAAAATGCCGATCCACTGCCGACCGTTCGATTTCGGGGTCGGTCCGTACTGCCTGGCCTTGTCCGAATGCCGCTTTGTCCAGGACGAGCGTCGCCATATCTTCTGGAACACCGTCGTCGTCAGAAGGTTGCGGTTCCGGGGCATTTTCGGGAACGGATCTTGCGCTATCAGGGGGAGATAAACCACGTTGTGCGAGGCCGTTCCCTGCATCCGAACCGTTTTCCGGACCGTTCCCGTCCGGGCGCGCCGCCATGGGCTGCACACTGACCGGATCCGGGCCGGAATTCTGCCTGCTTTCCCGCGGCACACGCATATTGCTTTTAGAAGCAAATTCCGCCCCTGGCAGGGGGCCAAACACTGCCTCTCCGGTGCGGGAGGGCTCGGATTCATCACCCCAGCGAGGAAGACCTGTCTGCGGGTACCCCGGAATTTTTGGCCGAAGAGGTCGGATTCGAAAGATCATGCTTAACGTGCGCGGAGTGGGCGAAACCGTGCCCTGCGATTTGGACGGACGGTTTGGCCGCATGGCCCGGCTGGTGTTACTCTATCTTACGGGATGCCCCTCCCGGCGCAATTCGCGCCAACCCTCCTCAGCGGGCGCTTAACTCAGCGGTAGAGTGCCATCTTCACACGGTGGAAGTCGCAGGTTCGAATCCTGCAGCGCCCACCATAGAATCAACGACTTAGCGAGTATTTTCCTACCCCTGTGTCGATTCGGCGGGCACACAAAGGACAACTGGCCGGGCGGTTGTGTTCCCAGTCCTAAGCCATCGTGGATGAGCCAACAGTGGTCAGACCGGTACGGGTCCACAGCGTCCCGCGAGCACCCGCGATCTGCTACCTACTTTCCGAAGAAACGCGGAGGAACTCGATGATATCCACGCGTTCGTCCGACTTTGGAACATGGAAGTCCATGTCGTTGTCGGGAACGACCGACTCGGTGTCGGTGAGCCATCGATCGAGAGAGGCTGCGTCCCAGGTGAACTGCGCCGACTTCAAAGCGCCCGAGTATTTGAAGGTGGGAATGCTTCCGGCTTTGCGTCCGTACACGTTTTGGAGGCGCGGGCCTTCCTTGTCCGCGTCGAGCGAGTGGCATCCGCCGCACCGCTTCTCGAACAGTTCCTTACCGCGGACCGGGTCGCCGGCATTCGCGGAACTGGCGAAGACTGCGCCGGGAGTAGTTGAGAGAACCAAGGCAGCGACAGCCGCGCAGAAGCAGGTCAAGGCAGCCGCGATTGCGCGCCTGGCGCGTGCGGCTGTTGGAGCGTGCCCGGCGGTCGCAAAAAAGGATTTCGCATATCTCATGGGTTTGTTGTCTTCATCTCGACTGAAGACTGGTCGGTGGGATTGTTCACTCCTTGCCGGAGGCGTTTCCGCTCGGCCTTGGCCCATTCATAAATGAGCTCCTGTTCTTGTGGAGAGAGCCGCGCTCTGGGGTGAAGCATCACGTACGTCCGGGGAGGCATTTGCTCGTTGTGCACTACCGACGCCATCCTGGTGAGCACGCTGATACAGCTCTCGTTATTCAGGGACTGCCACTGCGACATGTTGAGATCGCCGCGCCCCTGGCGAACATCCCGATCGATCATCCACGACACTGGCGCGAAATGCGAGTAGATCGGGTAACGGGTCTTCTCCGAGTGGCAATCCCCGCACTTGGTTTCAAGGACCGCGCGCACGTTGTCGGGTACCTGGCTGGAGCCGAGAAGCGGAGCATCCGGATCAATGCCGGCGCGGGGATTTCCCCAAGGGTGCACGGTCGAAAGAGCGACTCCGAGCGCGAACATGCACCCCAGGACCAGTTGGACTTTGGCGAAGTTCATAACATCTGAGCCTGGTGGGCCTCGACTGTCGAACCCGACAGCGATGCATCGACAACTGCAAGGTCATGCCTCTGCGCCACGAAATTTGCGTGCGTAATTCCCAGCACATCGCGGAGCTTTTCAGCCGGCACCTTGAGGGGCCCGGGCGAAGGCGCTGCGCCTGGAGCAGGCTGAGGAAACGCGGTCGACATCGCGGTGTGAAACGTAACGTTGCCTTCCACTTTCTGCATCACCTGGTGGATATGACCGTTAAGAACCGAGACGGATCCGAAACGGCGCAGCATCGCCAGGGCCTGTTCGCTGTCAGAGGTTCCCCATCCCCATGTTGGGTAGATGGCCCACAGCGGAATATGCGCGAACACCACGATGGGCGTGCTGCTCTTGAGCGCAGACAAGTCCTGCTTCAGCCAGTCGAGTTGCGGCTGGCCGAGCTTTCCCATGCCTTCCAGCTGAACCACGTTCACCAGGCCGATGAAGTGCACGCCCTTGTGATCGAAGCTGTACCAGCCGTTGCCTTTGGTGTTCTTGCCGTATCGATCGAGATACATTTTGCCGTCGTCTACCGATGTGTCGTGTTCTCCGGGCAAGTAGAACACCTGCTTCCGGGTTGCCGACAAGACCTGGTCGAGCGTGTCGAACTCCGACGGCTTGGAGGCGTGCGTCAGGTCGCCGGTGTGAATCAGGAAATCAGGAGCGACGGAGCTGGTGCTGATCTTGTCGAGAGCCGCCTGCAGCGTGGCGGTTACGTCGGTATTGGCGGCCTTGTTGAAGCCGATGTGGCTGTCGCTGATTTGCACAAAGTTGAAGTCGGCATGGCTGGCGTTGTGCGATGCGCGGCCCAGGGCGTAGGAAACGGGAACGCCGCCCACGAAACTCCACACCATTCCGGTGCCGGCCCATGCCATGCACTTGAGAAACCCGCGGCGATCAATCCCATCGGAACTTGCGACTTCCAACTTCGACTCGTCGCGTGTATCCGGGGATGGAGCCTGGTGATCATGATGCTCGAACATTGATTCTCCTAACGGCGCCTGCAATCTTCGCGGCGCCTTTCTATTCATCAAAACTGAAAACGAGATGTTCTATTCCATCCGTCAACTGAAATTGACGGGACAGCTTCTCAACGGTTGATGACCTCACCTCGGTTTCAAAGTGGAAGACATGACGGCATGCGCAACGCGATTGCCCACTTGTTCGCCGGCTTCGTGGTCGAATCGGAAATGCTGGCCTGCGTAGATGCGGCTCAGTCCCGCCTCGACGGCCGCGTCGGAGAAGCTGTTGAAATGGCGCGTGACATCGGGCAGTGATTCGGAAGTGACATCAAGGCTGATGCGGTCGCCGAGATAGTTCCGCAGGACCCAGCTCGCGGCAGTACTGATTGCGCTGTGTGCTCCCGGATAAGACGGATCGGGCGCGGTCTTGAGGGAAAGCGGAAGCCATGCGGGGTCCGGCGCAGTACGCGGATTGTTGTCGGCTCCGGCCATTTGAATTGCCGTGACGGGGCGCCACAAATCATAGGTGTATTTCGTATCGAAAAATGCGATCGCGGTGTCCGCAAGCGCGAAATTCAAAACAGCAAAAAGGTGGGCGCTCCTGACGATGCCCAGCTGGTGTTGGACGGCAGCCGTTTGCGCAATCTCATTCCAGAAATCCTGGATGTTTCCGTTCCAGAATTTTCCGATTTCGGTTTGGTCCGCGGTGCGCGTGGAACTCGTCACCAGGCCCAGGCTCTTGACCTCGTCAAACGATGCGGTGTAGAGATCGCTGTTCAGGTCCGGAGGCGCGGGAGAGCGGAATTCAGTGGCCGAGGCAATCGCGAAAGGAGTAACACGCGGCCATTGAATAAAGTCCGCCGGCGCGAAGTTAGGCGGGGTAAGTTGATAGCTGCCCGGCTGATTCGTAGGAACGAAAGGAGGCAAGGTCGCCGCCGATCCATCATCCTGCCGCATGGCCACGATCGCCGTGGCAACAGCCTCGCCTACTGCGATGCCCTCTGACTTTCGCTTGCCATCCGGAAGCTGATCGAGATCCTGCTGGAGTTCGGCATCCAGGGATGAAGAAAAAGCGGGATAAAGTGCGCTGAGCACGTCGTAAGCCGCCTGGTCGGCCGCGGCCCATGTGGAAGCCGTTCGCGATACATGGGGCAGACGGACGGCGTAGGGCACGTAGGTCCCGTCGATGGCATTGACCGCATCAAACATGGCGGCGTGCAGCATGGCGAAGCTTCGCGTCGAATGAATGGTCGCGGGCTGGGCTCCGGGCGTTCGCAAAATCGTAAGGAGAGTTCGATTCCATTCGATGACTGGATTCACAGCCTGGGCGGCGCTCGATCCGGAAGCGCCGTTATCGCTCACCTGCGTGGTTGCAGCTCCGGCGAGTGTGGCGGTGTTTAAGACCGCAAGACATACTAAGGCAAAGGGAAGTTTCTGATTTGGCACGGGGGAGCCTCTCGATTGAATTCAGTGAGAGACTCGTCCGCGCGGCCCGGCTCAGCATTTTGAAGCGCGGAGCGAGACATCTCACGCCATCCATAACCGGAAAACGCGCGAAACATTCCCGTTGCGAGAGGAATTTATTTTTAGGATTGACTCCGGGCCAACGCGGGCCCGAAGCGACCGTCAGGTCGTAGATGTTTCTGAATCGTTCTTCATCCAAACCACCTGCTGGCGGGATTTGTGTTCCTGTCCCAGGATGTCGCGGTAGAGCTCGGGGCGCCGCGCCTGCCTGTATCGATAACCGCCGGCCAGGGTGAGTTTGTCCTCCGTGCATTCGCCGATGCAGAAATCATTATCGAGTTTTGTGCATTCCGCGATCACGTCTCCGAAAGGATCGAGAATCATGGAACAGCCATTCTTCAGTTGATCGTCGTCCATGCCGATGGGGTTGCTGAAGACGACGTAGGCGGCATTGTCATACGCACGCGCCGGCAGCCATTTCATCAGCCATTCCCGGCCCTTCGAGCCAACAAACTCGCCGCGCAGCGCGGCGGGATCGAGGGAGCGGTTTTTCCATAATTCCGGATCGACGAAACCGGCTCCAGGCCTGGGTGATGGGGTGCACATGGTTACGTGCGGCATGAAGATAATCTGCGCTCCCAGCATGGCGGTTGCGCGCACGTTTTCAACGATGTTGTTGTCGTAGCAGATGAGGATGCCGCATTTCCATCCGTAGAGATCGAAGACGGTATATTGATCGCCGGGGAGCAGATGGGGATTGATAAATGGGTGCAGCTTGCGATGCTTGGCGATCACGCCGCAGGCATCGACGCAGATTTGCGGCTTGTAGAGCCGGTCCTGCGCATCCTTTTCAAAGAGGCCGGCGAGGAGGACAACATTGAATTCTTTCGCGATCCGGATGAGCGCCTGTGTGCTCGGGCCGTCCGGAATGGGCTCTGCCAGGGCAAGCATCTGCTCGCGCGAGAGATGCCGTGCAAATGAGTATCCCGTCACGGAGCACTCGTGAAAGGCCACGACCTGCGCGCCGGCCGCGGCGGCGTTCCGGGTGATTTCTCGAATGTTGGCGAGATTGGCCAGCTTATCGCCGCTCGCGTGTTCAAACTGTACAGACGCGATTCGAAGAGGGTTCATTCACTCATTGTAGGTTTGCGGGATCCCGATTCATGACGGCGATTCGGTAGTGGTCTCCCACCCTTGCAACAAAACGTCGCAAGGGTGGGCACGGAACTTCGGTGTCGGTCCCGCCGACCTACTGGCCTGGCGCGTTGGGCGGTGCGCTGCTCTTGGGCGAGGAAACATCGCTGGTTTTCTCGGGAGCCGCCGGTTGTGCGGATGGCGCCGGGAGAGAGGCGGTTTTGCGGTGTTGATCCGCGGCTTTCTGCAATTCCTCTTCGTGCCTGGCTTTTTCTGTTGCCGCTTCCGCATCGGTTACATAGCGAAACACTTGCAGCCGGCCTGGCTCCTGCTCGGTGGTGAAGACCCAGTTATTTTTGTCGACGGCCACGCCAACGAGCGCTTTGAACTGGCCGGGCAGTTCACTGTGCTGCTGTCCGATCGCAGTGAGCAACCGGCCTTCACGATTGAAGACCTGCAGCCGGTCCTGCATCGAGTCGGCAACCCAGATGTGGCCGTCGCCATCTACCGCGATCCCCTTGGGGCGCGAGAAGAATCCTGGGCCATCGCCGGCTTTTCCGAATTGGCTGATGAAGTTTCCGTCGGCATCGAAAATCTCTACACGGTTGTTGAGCGTATCGGTAACGTATACGTTGCCGTCCTTATCCACCGCCACGCACTGCGGCGCGCCGAAGTCGCCGGGCGTCGTGAGGAAGTGGCTCTTGCCACCGGTACCGATGCGCCGCAGCAGTTTGAGGGAATCGGCGTCATACACGATTACCTGGTCTTGCTGGGTGTCGACTACATATAAAAATCGGTTGGTGGTGTCAATGGCAAGACCCACCGGATCGGACAGTCCTTCGGTGATCTGATTCTCGACTTCGTGCTTGGCGTTGAAGATGATCACGCGGCGCATTTTGCCGTCAGAGACGAACAACCGGTCGTCGTCATCGATCGCCAGGCCGTTGATCCAGCCGAAATGCGCTTCCACTCCGTTGCGGATCAGCTGCGTATCGCGGGTTTCCATGTTGAAGATGAAAACAGCCCCGACGCGCTGATCGGCTACATAGATCAATCCCTTGGAATCAATGGCGATGCCGTACGGGCCGATCATCTGGAAAGGATAGGATTTATTGTTGATTTTTTCTTCATCCGACTGCCCGCCGGCGAGCCGGTCCATCCAACTCGCCTTGGCCTTGGTGGCGGCGGCAGGTGTGTAGTCGATCTTCGCCCCGGCAAAATAGCTTACCCAATGAATGCGCGCGATGTTGGGCGGGCTCGGCCATACCAGCTTGGTGGGATCGAACGGGAATTTTCGCGGGCCCACTTCGGGCGCGGACGTATTGGCAGCGGCGTTTTTCTTTTTGGCCGCTCCGGACAAGGGTAAAAACACACTCAGGCCGACGAGAACGAAGACGGCCAGCGGGTGGCAGATGCGCTTTGAATTGAAGAGGAAGTGAAACATCTCAATCTCCAGTTAATTTCCAGGCGAGGTAGTTTCTTTCATATTCAGGCGGTTCTTGTGGCAGTTGTCGCAGAACTGCATATTGTTCGATTGATCCTTGATCAACAGGTCAGGCTGCGCCGATGCATGAGACTGGTGGCAACTGAGGCAGCTGAGCGGCGTCTTCACTTTGGTCTGATTGGCCGGATCCATTACATCGGAGACGGGGTGATACTCCACCGGATGACCGAGGCCAAAACGCAGTGGCAGGATGGCCACCTTGTTCTTCTGGTAGTAGTCGTCGGGCAGCCTTACGGTTCCATTGAAGATGGTAAGGAGATGATCGTCCTCCTGCCGCTGCGGAGAAGAATCGGGGCCGTGGCACTCGAGGCAGAGAGCATTACCCTTGGCGCGCAACAGGTGATCGTTTTCTCCCCCGTGCGGTGCGTGGCAGATGGAACAGTTCTGGCCGAATGCGGGCTGGTGGTGCACGGCCTTCTTGCGTAGCTCGTCAATATCGCTGTGGCATCCCAGGCAAATATTCACCGCGTCGGTCTTGGGCAGGCCCGGCTGGCGGCCGGCATGGGGATTGTGGCAGTCGGTGCAATCGCCGGAGGCGCCGGGATGCGGCACCTTGGCAGTCTCGATCAGCTTGCCTTTGTCTTCATGGCAGGTAAGGCACAGCGCCTTGCTGTCAGCCTGGGTGAGCACAACTTTTCCGTCCTTGGCCGGCGCGTGGCAGGTATCGCAGCCGTTGCCCTGGAACGGCACATGCTGGAACTTCGCCATCAGTTTGGGCGTATCTGACTGGTGCGGATCATGGCACTCCACACAGTTGGAGGTTGCGAACGGCTGGTTGTTGTGGGCCTTCTTCAGATCCGCATCATTGGCGTCATGGCAATCGAGACAGAGCGCCGGGGCGGCCTTGGTCAGGTGGTAGTGGTTCACCGCGGTCGGCTCGGGGCCTGTCTTGTGGGTGGCATGGCAAGTGTCGCAACCCATGTCGAGCGCGACGTGACGACTGCCCTTCTCCGACACATGCAGCCCCGTCTGGTGGCAGGCACTGCACAGATTCTCTTTTTCCCCTCCGGACACCGGCTTCAGCAGTTGGTTCTTGTTGTCGCTCGCGTGCGGATTGTGACAGTTGAGACAGTCGCGCGCCGCGGGAGCATGCACGGTTCCCTTGATATCGGCTGCCTTCTTGTCCGCGTGGCAGGTGAGGCAGAGTCCGGAAGCAGTCGCGGTGATGAGTTTGACCCGGGTGATGTCTTTATTGACGCGAACCTCATGGCAACTCAGACATCCTGTGGCCATCGCGGAATGAACCGATTTGCCCTTGCCCGTTTCCTCGTGGCACTCCAGACACTTCTTCGAGTCGACGTTCGGTTCGAGGGGAACAGGATGGACAGCTGCGGCCGCACGACCAGTCAAACAGGCGAAGAGGGCAATCGAAATCCAAACGTGAATGCGAGTTGCGCGACGGCCGTGCCTGGCGACCGCCTTGCGGAACCGGCTGATGTGAGGGAGCAGATTCATGGGAACTCCGAAGCATGCGTTGCAAGAACGTCGCCGTAACTGGAACCGATGTTTCCGTTCTCGAACGCGCGCCTAACCTCCTGAGGAATCGCGAGTTGGAAGGCTTAGTGTATCCGGGGCGAAATTTCTGTATTGTGATTTAGCGCACACCTTGGGGCTTCTCCCGCAGCGGGCTCGGTTAAATGCCCCATGCGTTGAGCGAGCAAATTTGTTCGGCGGAATCGGCGCTGCGGCACGGCTGTCGTTCCGCAGGGGGAGGAGTGGGCTTCAGTTCCCTACCCCCGCCTGGTCAACCCGTTCTTATTACCCAAGTGATGAGTGAAATTCCGGGGCACGGCGAGTTTGTTGCGTGATTTAGCCCAAGCGGGGCGAGCACGCTTGCCAGCCAATCCGCCCTAAACGTTTTCGACTCTTTCTCTTAGCCGCGGGAATGCAACTGGTGGCGAAGTTGCATATGCACGGATGCAGGGCTCATGAAGCAGGAGAAGGCGACGTGGATGCAGTTCGCGTGAAATGGCAACTGAAGGCGATCCTGCCGGTCGTGTTCGTGCTGCTGGCAGGGTTGTTGCTCTTTATGGGGGCGACCCTGACCCTGGGGGATCCGGCACGCCATCGAGTGCTGATCGTTGCGGGAGCGGGCGCGGTGGTTATTTGCGGGGTGTCCATCGGTGTATTGGCGTATCTGATTCAGGGCCCAATGGTCGAACTGCAGGAGAAGGTGGGCCTGATCAGCGAAGGAAATCTGAACGTCGCGGTGAGTTTTGCAGGGCGGAATGACGAAATTGGAGACCTGGGCCAGAATTTCAACCACATGATGCAGCAGTTGCGTGAGAGTCGCAAGGAGATTGAGACCATGCACCGCACACAGATGTCTCGCGCCGAGCACTTGGCCACACTTGGGGAGTTGGCCACCGGCTTGGCGCACGAGATCCGTAACCCGCTCGCCGGAATCGCCGGCGTGATCGAAATCATCGGCCGCGATCTACCGCCGTCCAGTCCGGCGCGAGAGATGGTGAAAGATGTGCGCATCGAAATCAATCAGATCAATCGCATTCTTACCGATCTTCTTGAAACCGCCCGGCCTCATCCTCCTCATATGATGTGCAGCAATCTCAACACTACCGTGGAACACGCCGTGATGCTGGCCCGGCAGCAGGTGCTGAGCCAGCCCATCAAGGTTGAACTCGAGCAGGCGCCGGATCTGGACGAAGTGGAGCATGACAGCGACCAGATTCACCAGGTGATTCTGAATCTCCTTCTGAACGCTGTACAGGCGATCGAAGGCCCGGGAACCGTGCGCGTCGTGATCGGATCCGAAGACGATTGCGCCCGGGTTCGCGTGACGGATACCGGGCGAGGAATCCCCGAACAGCAGCTTTCGCAGATTTTCCGGCCCTTTTACACCACCCGCGGGAATGGCACGGGGTTGGGCCTTTCGCTTGTCCGTCGCATCGTGGAAGAGCATCACGGTCGGATCAACGTAACCAGCCAAGTGGGAAAAGGCAGCACGTTTGAGGTGCTCATTCCCTTCACCGCTGCCGCCGTGGAGGCGGAGGCGTAGACAATTTTCAGACGACATCCTGAGCCGAACGGAGGCACACAAACCTGCCGGAGGCGAAGGATCCACGGTTGCCTTCCAGCCTCGAACGGCCGGTTCTTCGACCGTGTGTGGACCGGTTTTTCCTCAATTCCCCCGTCAAGCGTGACTTAGATCACAGGCGGCAGCCTGTTTCACGCCCTCTAATATGTCCAGCCATGTATCGGGGATCACAACAATATAGTTCTCGCGTGCCGGTCGAGCGCATTCCAGTGTCTGACGACCGGGAGTACCGAACTGCCGCCAAAGCGGGCCGTTTTGCTTGCGTGGAAAATGAGGTAAAACCGATGCCTGCCCAGAAGGTCCTGATTGTCGACGACGAGCGGCTGGTGAGATGGTCGCTTCGCCAGAAGTGCGAAGAGTGGGGATATGCGGTGGTCGAAGCAGGCACCGGCGAAACGGGATTGCGGCTGGCGGAGCGTGAATGTCCCGACCTGGTGCTGTTGGATGTGCGCCTGCCCGACCTGACCGGCATCGAAGTGCTCGATCAACTCAAGAAGAACGGCTGCGGATCCTCGGTTATCATGATCACCGCCGATCCGCAGCTTGATGATGTGAAGGCCTCGCTCAAACTGGGAGCTTACGATTTTGTCGGCAAGCCGATCGACTTCGACGAACTGCAGCTTTCCATCCAGGATGCGCTCGAGGCCGCGAACGTACGCAATGAACTCGAATCGCCGCGGGGAAAGACGCGCGGAGGCGGCTACGAAAACATAGTGAGCGTCTCGCCCAAGATGACGGAGTTGATGCACTTCGTGAAAAAAGTAGCGTCGTGCGAGGCCTCCACCATTCTCATCCAGGGCGAAAGCGGCACCGGCAAGGACCTGATCGCCAAGACCATCCACATCGAAAGCTCCCGGCACGAGAAGGCGTTCGTGGCCATCAACTGCTCGGCGATTCCCGAAACGCTGATGGAAGCCGAACTGTTCGGCCACGAAAAAGGAGCATTCACCGACGCCAAGCAGATGAAGAAGGGGTTATTCGAAGCCGCTGACGGGGGCACTCTGTTTCTGGATGAAATTGGCGAACTGTCTCCGCTGCTGCAGGCCAAGCTGTTGCGCGTGCTCGAAGACCAGGTAATCCGGCGGGTTGGGGGCCTGCGCGACCTGCAGGTGGATGTGCGCGTGATTGCCGCCTCCAATCGCGATCTCGAAAAAGCCGTGCGCGAGGGGCAATTCCGCCAGGATCTCTATTACCGTCTGGCGATTATCGCCATCTTTATTCCGCCGCTGCGCGATCGCAAGGAAGACATTCTTCCTCTGGTGGATTTTTTTATCGATCGCTACAATCGCCGGTTTCGCAAATCGATCCGCGGCATTACCGAAGAAACGCGCTACCTGCTGCACAGCCATAACTGGCCCGGCAATGTGCGCGAATTGAGAAATACGATTGAACGGGGAATGATTCTGGAAGAGGAACAATTCCTGCGCCCGGTGTATCTGCCTTTTTCCGTGGGAGAGTCGGGCGGGCGCACGCTGTTCGAGCGGACCTCGCCCGCCGACGGCGGCCACAAGCTGCCCAACGGACGCATGCTTCCCCGCTTGTACATCCCTGAATGCGGAACGTCGCTCGAAGAAGTGGAGCATTCGATGGTGGAACTGGCCATGACCCAGGCCGGCGGCAACCAGACCAACGCCGCCAAGCTGCTCGACATCAGCCGCGACGCGCTGCGGTACAAGCTGAAGAAGTTCGGGCTGGCGCGTATTGAGGACGAATAGCTTCTAGCTTCTTGTTCTAAGTTTTGCGCTTAGGCACCGTCCACCAAAGCCGGGATCAGTAGACACTGAGGATGACAATCCCATTGGCAGCCTGTCATGCTGAAAGCATGATGCGATCTTTGCGATACTGCGCAGTTGTGGCCTTTTTTATGGCTTGCTCACTTCTTTCTTGGGCCCAGGACAAGGGCGATTGGCGCGCCGGAAGTTCAACCTCCCGGTCGATCACCGGCGATATCGAGATTTCGGATTCGAAGGTCTTCCTCAACTTCATCGGTTTTCCGATTGCGCAGATCCGCAAGCTCGAGCCCAAAGAGGCAGCCGCCGTGTTTGCCGCGGAGGGGGGCACCGGCAGCGGAAACCTGTACCGGTTGACCGTCCCTGCGGCGCGGCGCTTCCTGCACCACAACACTCTTTGCGGGAGCGAGGACGCGCAGTGGATGGTAACCAGCGTGTCTGAACGAACGCTGCACGTTGCCTTCTTCTCCGGAGCGGATACGCCGGTGTTCACGCCGGAAGCGATCTCCAACTCGACCGATCTTTGCGGCACGTTCTCGTACGTGCGCTGATCTTTCAGCGCGCGTCACACCGTAAGTCGATTCCCTTCCACCATTCAAGCTTTATAGAAATTCAGTCGATGAGAAGAATCAGGCACAATGAGGCTCTCGTCGGTGCAGCGAATTCTTGTCATCTTCCTGTTGTGTGGTGGGGCGGCGACGTTGGCGACGGCGCAGATCACAAAGCAAACCACGGATGTTCTTGGCGCACATCTAAACTACGGACGAGGCTGTGCGGCCTGTCATTTCCCACACAGCGGCGCGCCCAGCAACGAGACCAATGCGATGTCCGGCGGAGGCGCCCTGTGGGGCGAAGATGCCACCACCCTTTTCGGGAAGATCGTCAGCACGAGCGGCGGCACACCTGCGGAATTGCCTTCGGCCAGCATGCCGGCCAATCCGCCGGATGTCGCGGGCATGTTGACGTGCCTGGGCTGTCACGATGGCAACTACGCGCCCAAGGCAATGATGAAGAATCGCGTCTATGAACCGCTGCCTTCCACGTATGGTTCTACCAACTTAATTCCGACTCTTATTAAAACCGACGGTGGCATGAGCAGTTATTACCTCGATGAGCACCCCATGGGATTGAACGCGCACATCCGTTGCGGGGGGACTGGCTGGGATTGCGTTGAAACCAAAGGCGTGGTCCGGATGAGCGGGGCCAAGTCAGCACAGTTCGTTTCGAACTATGGATTCTTCGTCAAGCCGGGAAGCTACGAAAATTCCGCGGTCATCGTCTGCACCACCTGCCACGATCCGCACAGCATGAACGTGGTCGCCATCGGCGGAAACTCGAGTTCGGGACTGCCGAGGGGAACCTACGCGACGATCTTCTTCCTGCGCGCTCCCTACAATCCCAACGACACAAATCCGCAGTCGAACCAGGCGGCTCAATTCTGCCGTCAATGCCACGCGGATCAATCGAACGAGATGAATGGGGGCAATGCGCGGACAATATTTTAGTCATGGATGGGTCTAAACCAGACCCATCCACGATGTCCGTTCTACTTTATCCGAACCGGTCCACGAGCCAAAACGCTTTGCGAAACGGTTCCGTTGGCGTTGTGGGACGCTCCGTGACAAACCAGGACACAAGTGTTGGAAGCGTGACTGTAGGAAACCTGCGGCGGGTTGGGTGCGACGCCATTGGGAGCCACGACGTTCAGATCGAAATTGACCAACCGCTCGCCGGTGATAAGGCCGCCGGTGGTGGCCGTCATGCCGTGCGCCGTGTGGCACACCGAGCAGCTGAATCCCTGGCTGATGTGCTGGGCGTGATGATTCCAGCTGGTGTTCTGCATGATCTGGTTGGCCAGGTCATGGCACTTCGCGCACATGGCGTAAGGCCCATTGGCGCTCAGGTCGGGATTGGGAAACAGGTTGGTAATGGTCTGGCCGGGCAGAGTGGCCTGGCTGAATTCATAGCGGCGTTCCAGGATGTGGGTAAACTTTGACCCGTGGGGGCCATTGGCGCCCGAGCCGCCGAATTCGCGGTTGTCGTCGCTGTTATGGCAATCGGTGCACAGAATCTGCGTGCCCATGGCGCGGCCCTGTTTCAAGCCATCGAGGTTCATCATGTTGGGCAGAAGGCTGGGCTGGGAGAACGTGCTGCTGCGCGCGTGCATCACAGGATGGCTTGATGCGGCCGATGCGCCAAGTTGCGGGATCAGGTCAAGCGGATCGCCCGCCGATACTGCCCGCACCGCGAAGTATCCGAACTTCGGCAGCGCCTGTTTGCCGGGCCCGGAACCGTGGCAGCGCAGGCAGTTCTCATACTGATTCACCGCGGGCGCAAGGACGCTGGTTCCATCGGTGGCGTTGATGCCTGCGACGTCCTTTTGCGAGGCGCGGATCAGTGGGGCTGAGGGAAACACCTGCACAGGTTGCGAGCCATGCCCGTTATGGCAATCCACGCATGTGGCGTGACGATTATTGTTCAGCAGAACGTTCTCGGCAGCGTCGTGCGGATTGCCCGAGTCAGGAAAGGGGTGTCCAACCCGGGGCGTGCCGTACTCAACAAACACGTTGGTGTAAGGCGCCATGGGAACGTTGGTCGAGCCGTTGTGGCAGGAGATGCAAGCCTGCTCGTCCTGTCCGCGCAGCAGCCGCGCCCCGGAACCGGCGTTGTGCGGTGTGTGGCAGGAGATGCAAGCGTCGGTTGCCACAGTAGCGTAACTTCCCAACTGCGCTGAAGCCGAAATCTTGTTGGCGGATGTGGCGTGCGCGCTGCTTGCCCAGTCGGCAAGAGGGTTGACCTGGCCGCCCACCTGGCGGAGAGGATCATGGCACGACAGGCACAACTGCCCGCTCGATCCGTCTTTGACGAGAAAATTCTGTGAGACCAGGTCCTTGGCCTGTACATGGGGATTGTGGCAGGTGGTGCACTCCACGCTGCCCTTGATCAGCTTTACGGCCCCGGTTGGATCGGCGGTCTGGCCACTCGATGCGAGCGACGCGACCAGGTGTGCATTGTCCTTAAGCGGTGTCACCAGGCTGAACGGATGCGACTTCTGCATATTGCTGCCGAACACGTCCACTGTGTTCATCGACCCGCTCATCGTTACCTGGCCGTAGGCAACTGTAGATCCGACAGCCACCGTGCCGTCGTGGCAGCTGAGGCACATATTGCTATCGGAAGCGAGAACCGGCTGGGTACCAGTGTTTTTCACGGTGTTGCTGGTGTACAGATTGTAAGTCTGGGTGGTGAGCTTCTGATTCCAGAGGCCCATATTGAGTCCCGAGTGCGGCGCATGACAATAGGAGCAGGCATCGGGGCGCGCTCCGGTCACGGGAGACTTGCTGCCCGGTCCAAGGTTGTGCACGCCGATCACGTCGCCGGGGATTTGCGAACGCAGGATGGTCGCGGTCATCAGAATCGCCAGGCCGGCCATCCATAGTCTGAGCCTCACTGCAGTGCCTCCTTGGCCGGTGTCCCCAGCGATGGGTCTTTGTCGCTGGGGTGGTTGGCTGGGATCTCCGGCAATAGTGCTTTGTCACTAGGGTGGCTGGCCGGCTGCTTCAACCCGGCATATTGAAATATCTGCACGCGCCGGTTGAATGAATCCACCACGAAGACGCGGTCGTCACAATCGATGAACAAGCCCGCGGGCAATTGGAACTCTCCTGCGTGGGTGCCCTTGGATCCGAAGTAATAGAGAAGCTGACCCTGGCGATCGAAGACCTGCACCACGCCCCACAAAGCATCGACGATGTAAAGGTGGCCTTCGGAATCGACGCTGACGGCCTTGGGGCGAAACATCGCACCGGTGCTGTCGCCCAGCTTTCCGACCGAATACTGGAAGTTCCCGGCTCGATCGAACACCTGGACCCGGAAGTTCATGGCATCGACGACGAGAAGGTTCGGCCCGTCGAGACGCAATTCTGTGGGGAAATTGAATTCGCCCTCAGCATCGCCGGTCTGGCCGATGGCCTGCAGCACATTGCCCTGCATGTCGAGCATGAAGACCTTGTCCCGCAAGGTGTCGGTGACATAGATCCGTTGCGCAACGGAGTCGACCGCGATTCCGGTGGGCCGCTTGAAATATCCCTCGCCGCCCTTCAGGCTGCCGATGGTGCGCAGATACTTGCCGCCCGGCTCGAACACAAAGATCTCGCCCGCGTTCGAATCAGTAACGTAGATATTGTCCTGAGCATCGACCGCGACACATTGGGGCGTACGCATTGCATTTTTTCCGCCGCGCTCAATGAACTTGTACTTGCGCTGCGCGAAATCAAAAATATGAACGCCGCCGGCGCCCGGATCGGTGATGATGATGCGGCCGCGCGAGTCGGTCACGATGCTGTAAGGACGGATGAGGAACTTGAATTCCGGCGCGCCCGCGATTACGTCGACGACCTTGTTCCAGAATCCGCGGTTAGGTTTCACTTCGGCTTCGGAGTGGAAGCTGCGCTGCCACGAGAGGCTGCGTCCGCCGTCCAGCGACATTTCCCACAACTCCGGCGGCGCCGCGGGAGCCTTGGGCTTGGCGTGCGCCGCGAGCGGGCATAGCAGCATCGCGACACAGGCCAGGATCGTGGCCGCGCCGAGCGATTCTCGTTTTCCGTTTAGAAGAAGTTGAACCAACGCGATATCCCCATGTAATAAGAAGAAATGTTTTGCGGTGGCGCGCTCGATCCGCTGAAGCCTTGTTCCAGGCGGGCGTATCCGCTGGTGAAATACAACTTGCGGTACTGATACTGAACGAAGGTATTGAATTGATTGTTGCGATTCGAGGACGAGATCGAACTGCTCGATGTGCTGCTGACGGACTTGGAGAAGCTGGAGGCAAAGACAAGTTTCTTGACCGGAGAGCTTGAAGCAGCAAACGCATAGCTCTCGCCGCCGAAGAGACTTACAAGACCCGGCGGCAATGTGGGCGAGGGCACAGGAACAGTGACCAGGCCCGCGCCGGTGAGAATGGCTTGCCCGTCTGCCTTGGAGTAACTTCCGTTGGCGACGATCCACGCGCCGTAACCGATGCCCGCATGGTAGGACTGGCTGCTGTTCGCGGTTCCGGCCTGCTGAGTCAGCGCAGTGTGAGCGCCGCCGGCGCCGAGGCTCATGTTGAAGTAGCCCCAGTTCCGCGCAATGTTCCCGGTAAAGTTATAGTACGAGTTCATGTAAGTGATCAGCAGCGTTTGCACATTTTGGGCATATCCGAAGCTGCCGGTCATACGCCAGCCCCTAATCTCGTTGGAGTAATTCTCATTGGTGGAAAAGCCCAGCGAGTCCTCGCTGTTCCGTTCGAGCACGTTGGCGCTGAGAACGAAGGAACTGCTAAAAGTGCCGCCCATGAGCTTGTGCAAGTAAGAAGCGCCGCCGCCGTACGACCTGACGCCGTAGTCCTGCCCCTCGAACGACTGGGTGCGACGCTCAACAAAGGCGTCGGTCTCAAGATCCCGCATGGGACTGTAAGTGGCGATGCCCATCAGGTCAAGCGAGTTTGACGAATCGCTGGTATTGAGGCCTTCCACGACGCCACCGGCCGATAGCACGCTCTGCACCAGTTGCCCGCTCAGGTTGTCGGAATAATTGGCACTGGCGCTGATCGATATCCTCTCGGTGGGATGCATGGTTGCCACGGAATTTACGGTGTCGACGGTGCCGGTGGTCCGGTAGCCCAGATAATTGCCGTCCCAACTGGAACGATTGACACCCGCTGAGAACGAACCCTGCCACGGCAACGCGTGAGTCGTTGTGAATCCCAATGCACTGTTGTCGTTGTGCATTTGGGTGGCAACTCCCGCAACGATCTGGGGGATGTCCGCGTGACTGGCGCCGTTGGTGTAATACCCGGCGAGGTTAAAACCCGCCCACCTGTACCCCGAGTGCAGGTTGACCGAATGAAAGTTGTTCGTTCCCTGGTCGCTGGTTCCGTACACCGTGTATTGACTGCTGCCCAGCTGGTAGCCGGCGGAGAAACTCGGCTTGTCGGGAATGTTCTCGCTCCAGTTCACTCCAAAGGTGCCGCTGTTGCCATGAGTCACGAAGTTGGCGAGCCCCGGAACAGCGAAGTTACCCTCGCTGTTATAAGCCTCGGAATAGGTAACCGAACCGGGGAAATGACTTCCCGCGAAGATGTTGGCGCTGGCGGTAACCCCGCTTGCGTTGGAAATGGACTGGAAGTTCGAGTTGGCGCGTGATTGATTCAAATAGGGAGAGATCGTAAAGGAGAGAAAGTTGGGATTGTGATAGGAGCCGGATACTGTCCCGAAACCGCCCACCGTCCAGTTGTGCGTCGAATCGGTCATGTTCCCGTAGGTGGCCGTATAGCCGCTGGAGACCATACCGTTCGCATTCGCACTGGTTTCCCCCAACTTGACCTGGGCGGCGGCCGGCAGCGCCAGCAGCAGGAGCCCTGCCTGCACCAACCTTGCGAATCGGGGAAATGTCGCCACTGTCATCCTTCCTTTATCCGTCAGTTCGTTCTCTAAATTTTCTATTGCAATCTCCGCTGTTCTCGGTTCGGACTTCGCCGGCGAAGCATCCCCGCCAGGCCGGGTTACATTTCTTCAATGCGGGCGTGCTCCCGCAATTTTTTGTCCAGCGCGGAGCGCAGCTCATTGGTTTTGTTCTGCTGGATGTCTTTTGCCAGTTGGTCTTTCACTTCTTCGAACCTGGCTTTGCCGGCGAGGGCATGCTCCTGGAGGCGAACAATTGTGTAGGCCTGGTCGACCTGCAACAGATCGCTGACTTCTCCCACTTTCATCGCAGCCATCGTCTTCACGACCGCGGGAGGCATCTCACTTGCGGGCACCAGTTTGTGCTGGCCCATCATCACCCGGTAATCGTCGTCGGAGATCTTTTCGGCCAGCAGACCGAATTCTTCGGCGGTCTTGGTGGCCTTGGCCTGGCGCAGCGCATTCTCCGCGCGGGTGCGGCCTTCCTTCAACTGCTCGGCGGTGGCCTTTGCCGGCGGGAGAATCGAAATGCTCTGGAACCGGAATGACTCAGGATGCTGAAAGCGGGCAGGGTTTTTCTCGTAGTAGGCTTTCACTTCGGCGGGAGAAGTGGCGCTCTTGCTCTCGATTTCATTCCTGAGCAGAGTATCGATCAGCAGCGAGCGCCGGATCTTTTCCACCAGTACTTGCTGGGACCCCTGGCATTCATTCTGCAAAAAGGCATTGAATTCATCGGGCGTCGCAAACTGCTTGCGGAAATCCGCCTGGGCGCGCTGCAGCTTCGCGGGCGGAATTGTGATGTTGCGGTGAAGCGCTTCCTGGTAGACCAGTTCTTCGAAGATGATCATCTTCATCGCGCCATCGCGAATCTGGGGCGCCAGGTCCTGCGGTATGCCATTGTGCTGACGGGCGTAGGGAAAGATGGTGTATTCCTCCCTCAGCAAGTCGGCAGCGGTCAGTACCGAGCCGTTCACGCGGGCAACCACTTTCGCGGCGGGCTTTGCGGGCACCTGGACCGAAGATGGTTTGAAGGCTGTCGGAGCGTGGGATGCTACCTGGGCCTGTGACGAAGCCATCGCCAGGAAAAAGACCACCCACATAAAGAATTTGTGTTGCACGGTTGACCTCCTGATCCGGGAAAAAGGAGGGGAGGGTAGCGTTCGCCCTCCCCTTTTCATGCAAAGGGAATCTAGAACACGGTTCCAGCCGAGCTGCCATTCATTTCGTTTGCTTCTCCACCATGGCACTGGCGGCAGAACTGCGCCGTCGTGTTGCTTCCGGAAGTCGTGCTGGCCGGGTTGTACGGGCCGCGCAGGAAGAACATGGTGGCATACGGGCCAGGCGCCAGGCCGGTGTTGGTGGATCCGGTCGCGACGTTGACCACGTTCATCAGGTGCTGGTTGTGGCAGGTGGTGCAGAGGACCACGGGCGTGTTGTTGTAGTTGCCTGGCCTGACGAAGAACCCATAATTCGTCACAAACTGGGCGGAGTTCTTGCCGGTCATCAGAACGCTTGAGCCGCTGAGCGTGCAATCCCAGTCATAGGGTCCGCCGCAGCTCATCACGGCATTGATGCCCACCGGGTGATCGTTCAGATAGTTCCCCGTGGCACCGGCGCCGTCGTTTCCGAGCAGGGTCGGAATCTGGTTAGCCGTTCCGTAGGTCGGGGGTAGTTTCTCGTAGACCTGATTTTTCATCATGGCGCCGGTGGCATAGTTTCCGTCGTGGCAACTGAGGCACATCAGCACGCCGGCAACGTCAGGCCGGGTCTTGAAATCGGTGAGATTGGGCAGGGCTTCAACGTAGCTGCCGTGTTCGCTCTGGCCAGTGGTGATGGTTACGCCCTTGAGGCTGGTCAGGTCCTCGCCCCAGAGAGCGATGTTGCCCGAGTTCGCGTCGGTGGTCTTGGCATTGCCGTTTCCGTAGACGCCGCTGTGAGGCGAGTGGCAGGCCGCACAACCACGGCCGTAGTTAAGGTGAGCACCGAGGACGTCTGTCGTTGGTGCTTGGGCCGCCGCGAACCCCACGGCTGCCATGAATATCAGGGCAATTGAAAAATTTCGTTTCATTAAGGTAGAGCCTCCTCTTGCACGCTTCCGGTGCTCGCCTGAACCGTGACGTCGACCGTGAGGTTTTGTTTTCAGTTCAGTCTTGATACGCACGAGTGCACGACGAATGCCGTTACCGGCACATCTGGAAGAGTTGGCGGTACTGCTCATAAGCCGTTGTGAGTCAATGGGCTGCGGAATAGGGGGACGGAGGCGGTTAGGGCAGTCGGGGAGACTGCGCACCGGAGGATGGGAGTTCTGGCACACTGGCGTTGGTGAAAACCCCCAAGTCAACGTGACGTCTGTCACAATTTCCGGCGGCCGATGCGGAGCGTGGTGATTAACCATTGGTCGGATGCGAAGTCACACAAACATCACGTGATAATCGTCACACGCTCTCTTCTCAAGAAGTGCTCTTCTATTCTTTCGGTCACTTCAAAAGTGAACGACGCGCGTGAACTCAGGCCACACCTTTGATTCGGCCTGACGCGTGCATAGAGACGTGTGCAGCGATCCGATATTCCTCCTGGAGTCGGACGCATCGGCACACTTGACCCACTGGAGAAATT
This sequence comes from uncultured Acidobacteriota bacterium, assembly GCA_963730805.1. Lineage (GTDB taxonomy): Bacteria > Acidobacteriota > Terriglobia > Terriglobales > Acidobacteriaceae > Telmatobacter. The sequence continues at coordinate 88,432 of CAVSTL010000014.1, forward strand.
CGGATGGAAAACGCACCCACTTCGGAATCCGCTGCGAGCGAAACTCTGCGGGCGAAGCAGGTCTACCTGATGGCGGCGATCTGCCTCGCAGCCGGCCTTGGCATTGGATATGTGTTGCGAGGATTGCAGGCCCCCCTGCCGGCAGTGGCCTCTACGGCGAGATCCGTCAAGGCCCCGACGGGGGGCGGTCACGAGCCCACTCTCGACGACTTGAGGCTTGTGGCCGACAAACAGGCCGCGCCGCTGCTTGCGCAGTTGAAGAGCAACCCCAATGACAGTGGCCTGCTGATGCAGGTGGGCGCCATTTACCACAGCAGTCACCAGTTCAAGGAAGCTGCCGGCTACTATGACAAGGCGATGCACGCCGATCCCAAAAATGTCGCGATCCGCAGCCGGCTGGCAGCAAGCCTTTATCGAAGCGGCGATGTTGATGGAGCCATCGCACAATTGAACGATGCGCTGGCCCGGGATCCCAAAGACGCCAACGCACTCTTCAATCTCGGCATGATCAAACTGCAGGGCAAAGCCGATGGGAAAGGCGCCGTGGCGGCGTGGCAGCGGCTGTTGAAATCCAATCCCCAATTGAGTCCCGAACGCAAGGTGGAAGTGCAAAAGCTGATGGCCGATGTCATGACAACGCTGAGCGAGCAACACGCAAAGAAGGGGGCGCCTGACAAATGAGCGAAACCAATCGGACACCCAAGCGATGGACGAGAGAACGCGCCGCGCTCATGGCAGCGGTGTGCCTGGTGACGGGCATTGCCGGCGGATGGTCTATTCGCGGACCACGGACTGCGATCGCGTCCAATGCCCCGGTAAGCACACCGGCTCAGCCGGCCAGTGTCGCTCCGCCTGCGCCTACGCTGGCGCAACTCAAGGAAATGGCCGACACGCAAGCTGCGCCGCTGCTCAACAAGCTTAAATCGGATCCCAACAATCCCGATCTACTGGCCGGCCTTGGAAATCTTTACTACGACGCGCAGCAGTATCCCATCGCCGTAAACTATTATGGGCGCACCCTCAAGGTCAGGCCCGCGGACGCTTCCGTGCGCACCGACATGGGAACGGCTTTCTGGTTCATGGGCAATGCCGACAGGGCAATCGAGGAATTCAACAAGGCGCTCACCGATGTCCCCGATAGCCCCAATACGCTTTTCAATCGTGGATTGGTTTTGTGGAAGGGAAAGAGGGATGCGGCCGGCGCAATCGCGGACTGGCAGAGACTGCTCGCGATCAACCCTGATTATCAGGGGAAGGCCCAAGTGGAACAGTTGATGGCGGACGCGAAGAGCCATGTCCCTGGCGCTTAGACCGTGAAAACCGACTAGCACTCGATTTCGACCATGTCGCGGTCGCTCAAGCGGAAACGCTCTCGCAACTTCACATCGGTGGCAATCTCGACAATCGTGAGCGGATGGTGGCCTCTGCCCTGCTCATTGGCGTCGGTGCGAAGAATGAATACATCCATTCCGAATATCCGACACGGAACGATATTGACCGAGACTGAGCCGCCGTATTCTTCGCCTTCCAGTCGAATGACATCTTCCGGAAGGTGATATGGCAGGGGGTTCCACGTTCAATGTGCCAGGATAGAAATGCATCCCTGTCTTACGGAGATAGTGTTCCTGCAACTTGTCGATCCATAGGAGAAGTCACCCATCCCGGATGCGACTCTTCCCCGCAACACCACACGCACCTCCATTTCGAATAATTTCGCACGCGCATGTGGAGACGCAAGTACCCCCTCCGCCAGAGGAACAGGTCATGGGCCTTTCATGATCGCACCGACAACGCAGGTTCGAAGAGCGCTTCGACTTGACGCGCTCCTCGAACCTTCATGCCGGAACGGATTCGCTCGGCGACTGACTTAGCGGCCGCCGGTCAACTGGTTCGACTCGCGCTCATCGCGCAGCGACTTCGAGTCGAGGCGCGCCGTGCTCAGTGTGCCATACTGGACGGACTGCAGCACGTGGCCAGACCCCTTTTCGTCGAACTTCAGAGCGATTTTCCTGTTGTCGGGAGGGGCAACGCCGGGGCCAACAACCCAGGTGAAGATCTGCGACGAGCTCTTGCTTATAAGGGTCACGAAGCTTGCATTGTCATCGTGGCGCACGGTGTAATAACCAGCCGGGCAAATCTTGCCGTCGACAGTGAAGTTAAAGGGAACCTTGATGGTCACTTCCGCCTTCGCGGAAGTCGCGGCCAAAGCAACGGCGGCCAACACTGCGAGCGCCAAAACGAATTTTGAAAAGATGGATTTCATGGGGAAACCTCCTCGCCTGTGAAAACCACACTATCCACATGCGGGAAGTTAGTTGTTAAGTTCCCGTCCAGAAAACGTCAATTGTTTTGGGACATGCATGGACGACTGTGGAGCCACCGAATCTTGACATTGCTGAATCTTCTCGCCTAGCGTGTGCATCAAGGCGCCCGCAGCCGGGTTGTATCGCAGCTCACCCCAATTGAGGAGTGCACCAAGTCGATGACGCCCGAAGTAGTACCTTCAAACGTCGAAGTCCCTCAAAGCACAAACCTCATTTCCAACATGCGGCGCGATCTCCGCTACGGGATTCGTCAGCTCGGGCGCTCTCCGGGATTCGCGATAATGGCCTTGCTGACGCTGGCGCTGGGTGTTGGGGCGAATACGGCAATCTTCAGTCTCATCGAGGGTGTGCTTCTGCGCCCGCTACCTTACCAGTATCCTGACAGGCTGGTAGTGGTGTGGCAGACCGATGCAGTGCATCGCGACTCAGGTGCCTACTTCAACACATTCCGCGAGTTCGAGGGTTGGCAAGAGAACAGCCACAGCTTTGAGAAACTCGCCGCGCTCACCTGGGCAACTGGTCCACGAACCATGCTGTGGCAAGCAAAACCAATCGATGCCCTCACCATTCCCGCCTCCGTCGATTTCTTCTCGATGCTTGGGGCACACGCAGGAATGGGCCGAACATTCTCTCAGCATGATCTCGGCAGTGGCTGCACACTCGTGCTCGCGTACCACTTCTGGCAGCAGAAGCTCGGCGCGCCTCGCGACATCCTTGGCCGGTCACTCAACCTGGACAAATCCTCGTGCACGATTGTCGGGATCATGCCTAAGACCTTTTCTTTTTATCCAGTTGCCACGGACGCATGGAGTCTGATCACGCCGACCGGCGAACTTGCGCAGAAGCCGTGGAACGGCATGGTTGGGGCCTTTGGTCTGCTCAAGCCCGGTGTCACGCGCGCTGTCGCCGAATCAGAGTTAATCGCGATCCAGTCGCAGATTCTTCAGGAGGCGCCCAGCGACTTGCGACTGATGCGCACTCTCTCCCCCGATGTGCTCGACCTGAAATCGAACCTCACATGGCTCGCGGGCCGCAATCTCCGCACCGGCCTGTGGATGCTGCTTGGAGCTTCGACGGTCATTCTCCTTCTCGCGTCTGTCAACGTGGGCAGCCTCGTATTGAGCCGCTCTCTATCGCGCGCACGAGAGATGGCAATTCGCGCGGCCATCGGCGCAAGCCGACGGCGCCTGGCCGGCCAGACATTCCTGGAGTCGCTGGTTCTGGGATTTGCAGGCACCATTGCCGGCATTGGTGTTGCAGCAGGACTGCTCGCGTGGTTTCGCGCCGCCAATCCGATCGAACTTCCGCCCGCGGCGACGATCACGATCGATTGGCGCGTGCTCTTGTTTACCGTGCTCTGCGGAATTACCTCCTCGATCGTGTTCGGACTCTTTCCCGCATGGCGCGCTTCCCATACAAACGTGAACGCCGTTCTCAAAAATGCGAGTCAAAATCAGACTCACACGGCGGGTGCAAGACAAGCTACGCAGTTGATGGTCGTCGTGCAGGTGGCCCTCTCCATGATTCTGCTGGCCGGCGCGGGGCTGCTTTCCGAAAGCTTATTCAAACTGGCGGCGACCGATCCAGGCTATCGTAGCGATCAGCTTTTCACGGCGCGGATTCATTTGCCGGAGGGCCACTACGCTGATGTGGCGGCACGATCGCGCGCAGTGGAGACGCTCCAAGCGAACCTGGTGGTGCTGCCCGGCGTCAACTCTGTCGGATTCGCTTCCGACTTCGTTCCCCGCGGGCTAAATCAGATCTCCGTCGCCGGAGAACCCGAGAATTCCGCTTCCGACGTCGCTACCCAGGACGTTAGCGCGGCAGCAATCCAGACTTTACAGATTCCACTGCTGCGCGGCCGCATGTTCGATGCACGCGACCAGCAAGATTCGCAGCCCGTCGCCGTTATCAACCAGGCGCTTGCGAAAGAGTACTTCGGCACAACAGACCCGCTGGGCCACGCGATCAAACTGAGCCGCCCCGATGACGCGTCGAAGCCCTGGCTCAACGTGGTCGGAATCGTCGCCGATGTAAAGACCACCACGGTATTCCAGGAAATGGGCTATGCGGAGCCGCCTGCCGTCTATCGGCCTTTATCGCAGTCGGCTCCGGAGTCACTGGCGTTGATGATTGCCGTGAATGGAAGTCCTCTCTCACTGTTGAGCGAAATTCAGCAGCGCCTCTCATCGATTGATGCAAACCTCATTCTCAGCGCAATTGATGACCTGCGCACGGAACAGGCTGCGCAGTTGTCGCAGCCCCGCTTCCGCAGTGTTCTGCTCGGCGGATTTGCGGCACTGGCTTTCGCCCTGACGCTCGTTGGCCTGTATGGAGTTCTTTCGCAGACTGTTGCTCGTCGAAGCCGCGACATCGGCATCCGTATGGCGCTGGGCGCAAACCGCGATCACATTTTGCGCTCCGTACTCGGCCATGCCTGCGCGATGACCCTGGCCGGTATAGGGATCGGAAGCGCGTTCGCCGCCGCGGGAATTCGTTGGATCCACGGAATGTTATATGGCATCGCGGGCCAGGGCGCGGGAGAACTTGCCGTTGCGGCTACCACACTCCTGCTAGTGAGCGCGGGCGCCGCAAGCATCCCGGCCTACCGCGCGGCGTCGATCGATCCCGTGCGTGTGCTGCGCGACCAATGAGCGGGCGAATGGAATGAGTCGCGACCGGTCCTATTTGCCGCACATCGGGATTGCCGGTCCCGTTGAAGCACCGCTATCGGCTTCGATAGCGTCGGCATTCACGACCGCTCCCTGTTCCGATGGCTTGGGCGTCGTGGAGTAGCACGCCTTCCCGGTGGTGGTATCGAGAACCAGCGGGTAGCCCACGTAGGGAACGTAATGATGCGTGGGGTTCTGGCGTCCGGAGACGTAACCGTACACGCCGGCCATGATCACGAACAAAGCGACCGACCATGCCGGTATCTTCAACGGAGCTTTGACGAGTTTGGTAACCGAGGCGACAGAGACGGCAGGCTTCAGTTCGAGCGTGTGGACAGTCATGCTTGCTCCTTGAATGCTCGCCTGGCTCGCGCCGAACTCCGGGCCGGAAGCATTGCTCTCCCTCGCCTGTGTATTGCTCGTTCTATAGAAAGCGGGGATCGCTCTAATGGGGTTGTGAAAAGGATAGACAACAAATTTCAAAATTCACAGTGATTTTTCGCACAAGCCCTACCACATTTGGGGTATGTGGGCGGCAGCCCGCCTGGCGGTTCTATGATGAATGCCATGTTCAAAAAGCTTCGCTGGGGGGTGCTCAGCACCGCAGCAATCGGTACCAAAAAAGTCATTCCGGCCATGCAGTCCAGCCAATACACCGTGGTTACGGCCATCGCCTCCCGGGACCTGGCCAGAGCCCGGGACGCAGCCAAAACCCTCGGAATCGAAAAGGCTTATGGCTCGTATGAGGAACTGCTGGCTGATCCGGACGTGGATGCCATTTACAACCCACTGCCCAATCAACTGCACGTGCCGTGGACTATCAAAGCCGCCGAGGCGGGGAAGCACGTACTTTGCGAAAAACCACTCAGCATGAGCCTGGCCGAGGCCCGAACGTTGCTTCCTGTGCAGGAGCGCACGGGCATGAAGATCGGCGAAGCCTTCATGATCCGCAGTTTCACCCAGTGGCGGCGGCTGCGCGAACTGCTCGAGCAGGGGCGAATCGGGACGCTGCGGTCGGTCATTGCGGCCTTCAGCTACTTCAACACCGATGCGGCTAACATCCGCAACCAGGTGGAGTCGGGCGGCGGAGCGCTTTACGATATCGGCTGCTACTGCATTCACGCTTCGCGGCTGGGCTTCGGCGGTCTTCCCACGCGGGTGGTGGGACTGATCGAGCGCGATCCGTCGTTTGGCACTGACCGGCTAACCTCGGCGATACTTGACTTCCCCGGCGGCCAGGCGATCTTCACCTGCAGTACGCAACTGGTTCCTTATCAACGCGTGCAGTTCCTTGGAACCAAGGGGCGGATCGAAATTGAGATTCCCTTCAACGCGCCCAAGGATCGGCCTACGCGGCTCTTCATCGACGAGAGCGGGGACATCTTCGGCACGGGCATTGTGACCGAGGAGTTTTCCACCGCGGATCAGTACACCATCCAGGGAGACGAATTCTCAAAAGCCGTCCTGGATGGCGGCGAATTGCCGGTGCCACTGGAAGACGGGATCGCGAATATGGCGGTGATCGAAGCGGTCTTCCAGTCGGCGGAAAAGGGCGGCTGGGTTGACGTGGCCTGATACAACGATCCCAGGTCCGAAAAATCCGGACCTGGGGCACCAATTCAGGTGAGGCGCGCGAAGCGGCGGTTCGACTCCGGAAAATCCACGCCGCTGACAAACCACGTCAACGCGCCGCAGACCACGGCCAGAGCAATTGAACTCGGACGGACGGCGAACGCCGGCAAATGCGCCGAGCCCGGCACGCAGGTGAAGGCCGCGCCCGCGGCCACGCAGGCAATCGCGATCCACTGATAGAAGCGCAGGCCCGCGATCACGCGGGTTTGCGGCTCACCGCGGTAGGCTTCTTCGACAAACCGGCCACAACCCGACAGCACAAAGTAAATGCCGCACAGAAACGCCGCGGACGCTCCGAGTTGGAGGAGACGGATCAAGGCCGCCGCCACAACAACGTTCCAGAGAATGGAGTAAACCGGCGTGGCGTGCACCGGCACTCCGGCAAGATGCGCGAGCCGGCACACGCGCGAACGGGGATGCGTATAGCGAATACCTGGGACGCTTTCGACGTCGTGACCGTGGCAACAGCCCTGAACCAGGCATCGCAGCCGTCCCAGGGCCTGGATCCACGGCGCCGCGATGCAGACCGCGGCAAAGGCGCTCACCAGGTCGACGTGCAGAACGAACGCGGGAATTGCACCGACGACCGCTCCGAGCATGCCGCCATAAAATCCCAAAGGACGCAGCAGGACGGGTGACCCTTCCACCCATTGTGCCCAGAGCGCCGCGCCAATCAGAGAGCAAAGACAAATGCTGACCGAGAGCCAGATGCGGCCCGGGCCAAGCACCGTATCGATGATGACGATGCCGGCGGCAGCGCCCGCGCCAGCATAGGCGCCATGGTTGATGATGCGCACCGGCCCGATGCGCCACTCCTTCCACGAATTCGCAATGCGCTCGGCGGCACGCAGAATCGCATTCCAGATCGATGAAAGGTTCGCGACGATGAAATACGCGGCAAATCCGGCGGCGATGTCGGCCAGCGAATGCATGCCGGTGGTCGCGCAGCTGGCGGCAACGAGGATTGCCCATAGCCACGCTACGGCCTTTTTCCAGACGCCGCCCCATCCCAAAGCGGACGCGGCAATGCATGCCCAAACGACATGGAACGATGGGAACGCCTCGACACCGGAGATGGGGCTACGTTCGAGTTGTATCATGGGCGCGAAGAGGCCTGCGGGACCAAACGGCCGGGGCGGCGCATAGAGCGGCAAAAATAAATAGAGGGGAAAGATGAGTGCCATCGCCGCAAGCCCACGCAATGCAAATAAACGCAGTGCTGCGGCTGACCGGACTGCGAGCGGCAAGAGAAGCACGACCGGGTAAATGCTGGCGTAGATCAGCTCGGTGGATTCTATGACCGGCAGACGGCTCTCGAACGGAAGCCATGTCGAGATGCTGTGCGGCGTAGGGCCGAGGTGGCCGATGAGTTCGAATCCCACCAGCCAGGGCAGCAGGACCACGACGTAAATACGGAATCGCTCCAAAAGCGACGCAGGTCCCAGGCGGTCTGCGGGGAACCATGGCGATGAAGCTGTCGGACCGAAACGGCGGCGCAGGTCGGGCAATTCGTAGCCCAGCACCAGGGCCGCGCATCCCAGGGCCGCGATTGGAGTCACAAGCCAGAGCCCGCTGGCCGAACCGGTGAAGACCGCGACGCCGGCGCAAATCAGAACGAATCCGCCATAGATCGGATGTGGCACCAGAGCGTAAATGCCGCCGGAAACAAACCGGGGAGGCGGAAACGCATTCATGGGTAGGCCCCCGCCGCGCCTCCACAGCGCCAGCATTCCGGCCAGCACAATCAGCACGCCGGCCACGGCGACCGCTGCTCCGTTTCGCGAATCATGAATCGCAGGCACTCGAACCATCGCGCGCGTCCCGTGAGCCCACAACGCGAGCGTGGCGGGCAGAATCACAACAAAAAACGCGCCATACAGAAGCCGGCGTGCGAAGGAACGGCGCGGGGATGAAGTCGTCACAGTTCCCAATCGACCACCTCGTGGATGACCCACCCATGGCTCGTCTCTTCCCCTTGCGCGAGAGTTCCACGGCTTTTCCATTTCTGTTCGCGGATGTTAAATACGCTCGCCGGAAACAGCCGCTTGAGAGTTGCCGCTCCCGGCAGGATGGTCGAGCGAAGCCGGCCGCCGCGCAGCGAAATGCCTTCGCCAATCTCAAGGGTCCCGCTTTGAGTCGCGACCTTCGATTCCGACACTGAGCGTAGATCGCACTCGATTCCATCGGCAACGGCAAAGCTGGCAATGTGCTCGCCTTGCCAGTCCACCCACGCCAGGGAGTGCCCGGCGGAAACGAATCTTCCCCAGCGCAATTGCCGCAACGGCAGGCGCCAAGGGGCCACGGTGACGGTGAGGCACTCCGCGTAACCCAACCCTTCGAACTCCCGTTCGCCGCTGCGCATCTTTACGCGCGAGCCAGGCTGGAGGCAATTCCACACGATCGAACCGCCGGCCTCTTCATACACCGTTCGCTGAAATGGAGAACAGAGAGCGCGCCACGATCCCGCGACCTTCAGCCGCGGATAGTCGAGCGCGATTTCATCGCTAGAGCGCTCAATCTTGTATCGGCCGAGGGATGTGCGCGTGCAGGCGTCCTCTTCTGGGCCGCTCTCGAGCACGCTGCCCAGCCTCGCATGCATGCCCCGCCAGTGCAGGTCGGCGCAATAGACAATGGCAGCCTCGCCCGCGTCAGTAACGCAGTCCCAGTACCACTTGACCATCGAAAAAGGGCCGGTATGCACGGCTTTCGATCCGTTTCTGCGCGTTAGTCCGGGAATTGGAAAAGTTGAACTTCCGAGATTATAGGCCCGGAAAGAGACAGGTTGACACGACAAAACAACCGCTCACGGACGAGAAGGTATGGATGGGAGAAATGCAAAATACACGGTGGCGCCGCATATCTTGCACTTCCCGGGCGAACTAAAAAATATGGCCCTATTTTATGGAGTTTCTGATTATGACACAGTCAGAATGCGATGCACGAGTTCGGCGTTCTCCTTCACCTCGTCCTTGAGGCGCGGATACATTCCCACAAAGATTCCGTCGTTGGGCTTGATGCTCAGGAACGCGGTGCGAAATGCGCCCTCGATGCCCTCGTTGGATATGCGGCCCGCCGCGAGAATCTTGAATGCGAAGCACGGCTTCGCGGTCTGCCGCATCATCTTGAACATGCGCGCCGGATCACTCTGCAGATAAAGCTCGCGCGGCATTTCGATGATTTCGCCGTTCAGCAGCTGCTTGATCTCTTCAGGCGAGCGCGTACGGTTGTAGACGCAGCCCGCGTAGAAATCGACGTCCCAGCCCTGCGACTCGACGAGGTCGATCACTTCGGGCTTGTGGGTGCCCACGCCTACCATCACACCCATGTCGCGCACCTGCTTGCACCACTCGCGCACGGTGCCCATGGTGCGGTCGCGGAAACAGATATCGACAACTTCGCCCTGGCGATGCAGGCCCAGCGGCTTGAGGTTTTTCATCAGCTGCGCGGCATCATCGGGCGCCGCCACCTGGGCGATCAGGTGCATCTTGCCGCCTTCGGCCAGGAACCTCGCCCAGTCCTCGGGGGCGCGTCTCACGTTCACATAATTGAATGCGTTGATGCCGTAACACTGCGCCCTGTGCAGTACCTCGACGACCTTGTCCGGCGTGTACCATTCGGCCATGGTTGCGCTGAAATTCTGGTTGTAATGGGCAAAGCCATAGAGCGGATTTACGCCCAGGACCATGCGGCTGATGTCCACACCGCCGAACTTCATGGTGGGCACCTGGACCATGTCCATGCCCGGTACGGCCGGCGGGGCGGCAGGCTTGGCCTTCGATGTTTCGGCCAGCATCTTTGCTGTTCCACCCATCAGGCCGGCGGCGACCGCGGCCGCGCCGGTTTGCAAGAATCCCCGCCGTGTATTAGACATGGATACACGTTGAATCACACCCGATGCTTCTGGCTGTGGGCTGGGTCACACCTCGATGCCGGATGGCAGGTTTAGACTTGCCCTTTCTAATCTGCGACTTGCCCTATGCCTTCGATTGAAATGGTTCCTACTTTAAGCCATTCCCGTGGTTCTGACCGCGCGCTGCTCGAGCTCACCATCGGCGCGCTACTTGAGCGCACTGCCAGCCGCTATCCTGATCGCCTTGCGGTGGCTTCCCGCCACCAGTCGCGGCGCATGACCTGGGCGGAGCTCAGCGAGGCGGCAGACAAAGTGGCGCGCGGACTATGGTCGCTCGGCATCCGCCATGGTGACCGCGTCGGCGTCTGGTCCACTAACTGCATTGAGTGGATCATGATGCACATGGGCTGCGCGCGGGCGGGAGCTGCGTTGGTCAATGTGAATCCCGCCTACCGGTCGCACGAGCTCGGCTACACGCTCACCCGGTCGCGCATGAAAGCCCTGTTTCTGTGGCACAAGGACAAGCATGCGAATTATGGCGAGATTCTTGACCGCGCACGCCACGGGCTGGACATTGAACTTGCGCACACCATCTTTTTCGATTCGCCGGAATGGCTGGCGCTACTCGATGCGCCGGGGCAGCTTTCGGACCGCGTTGATGTCAACGACGTGGCCAATATTCAATACACCAGCGGGACAACAGGACTGCCCAAAGGCGTGCTGCTGACCCATCACAACGTGGTGAACAACGGACAGTTTCTTGCGCACGGATTTCACTACACGGAACAGGACAGCATTGTTGTCCCGGTGCCGCTGTTTCACTGTTTTGGCTGCGTGATCGGCACCATGTCGGCGCTCAATTCTGGCGCCGCCATCATCCTGCCCAACTGGACCTTTGACGCCCACGCCGTGCTGCGTGCGATCCATGAGGAGCGGGCTACTTCGGTCTACGGCGTTCCGGCGATGTATGTGGCGGAGTTCGCGGTGCCCGACTTTGCCTCATTCGATTTCTCCAGCCTGCGCACCGGAATGATGAGCGGCGCGCCCTGTCCCATCGAATTGATGAAGCGGGTGCTCAACGAAATGCACATCCGCGAACTCGTGATCGCCTACGGCCAGACCGAGACATCGCCAGTAGTGACGATGAGCGATGCGGGCGACTCGATCGAGGTTCGCGTCAACACGGTGGGCCGCGCGATGCCGCAGACGGAAATCAAGGTCATGTCGGTGGCTAGTGGCGAGACCCTTCCCTACGGAGAGCAGGGCGAGATCTGCGTGAGCGGCTACGCGTTGATGAAGGGCTACGACGGCGATCCGGAAGGGACAGCCCTGGTGATTCAGCCCGACGGCTGGTTGAAGACGGGCGACCTGGGCGTGATGCGCGCGGACGGATGCCTGCGGATCACCGGCCGCTCGCGCGATGTGATCATCCGCGGCGGCGAGAACATTTATCCGCGTGAATTGGAGGAGTTTCTCTACACCCATCCCAAGGTTGGCGAAGTGCAGGTGGTGGGCATTCCCAACGAACGCCTCGGCGAAATCGTTGTCGCCTGGGTGCGGATGCGGCCAGGGCAGGAAGCCACCGAAGAAGAGATCCGAGCTTGGTGCCAGGGCCAGATCGCATACTACAAGATTCCCGAGCACATCCGCTTCGTCACGGAGTTCCCTGCTACGTTGTCGGGCAAGATTCAGAAGTACAAGATCCGGGAGTTCGAGATCGAGGCGCGCGGGCTGGAGGCGATCGCCAAAGCGCAGACGGCGTAAGAAGAATAGGTCGAACTTCAGATCATTGAATCGGATTTCATTGCTCCCTGAGCGCGGAATTTCCATGCGCTTGACTCCGTGCGCGGCGCTGGAGTACAGTCGATCATCGATATATCGATGATCGGAGACGCAATGCCGAAACGCAGGCTCGATCCGCTCCCCGCCGCAGCTTTCCAGATCCTGCTTGCCTTGGCCGACGGGGATTTGCACGGGTACGCCATCATGCGGCAGGTGGAGGAGCAGACCGATGGCAGGGTACGGCTGGGCCCGGGCACTCTCTACAGTTCGATCCAGGCGCTGCTTGAAGAGCGATTGATCCAGGAGGTTGATCCTGGCCCGCCCGCTGAACTGTCCGAATCTCCGCGAGAACGCCGCCGTTCGTACCGATTGACCTCCGCTGGAATGAAAGTCGCTCGCACCGAGGCCCAAAAACTCGCCGCGATCCTGCGCGTCGCCCGCGCCAGGCGCATCTTGAGGGGGGATTATGTTTGAGAAGATATTCGCCGGCCTTCTCCGGCTCTACCCGGCCCGTTTCCGCGAGCAGCACGGGGCGGAAGCGATAGCCCTTCTCCACGATCGCCTCCGGGACGAACGGGGAGTTGCGCGGAGATTCCGCCTTTGCTCCGATCTGATGGTCGACTTCGCGGCCGGGTTGCCGCAGGCATACCGCAACAGCTACGCGATGGTGAGTGCCTCGCCGCTGCCCGAGGGTACGACCGGGCTTCCCGCGTTCCGCGTACTTGAGCAGGAACCTCTCCGGCCCGGGTCAGTCCTTATGGGCGGTATCCTCGCCGTTGCCGCACTTGCCGCGTTCGTCTTTGTGATGAGTCATGCTTCGGCCTATCATCCGTTTTCGAATCTGAGCGGGCTGGCGGGGCACTCCACAAATCCGGTTACTCCCAACGTCGAGCAGGTTGCCGAAAGCCTCAGTGACCAGGCCCAGGCTGCCAGCCCGCAACAGAATTGCGGATTCGAGAAACTGGAACTGCATCCGGGCAACATTGGTTATGTGAAGCTGGACTGGTTTCCTGATCCCTCGCGATGCGGCGAGATTGCCGAGGCGGTGATGAGGAAATTGAACGCGACTGACGCGGTCATCTTCGATTTGCGCGACAACCGGGGCGGCTTCCCGGAAATGGTGCGGATGATGGCCGACTGGCTCTTCGACCATCCGACTTCCTGGTACAACCCGCGGGCCGTATCCCCGGAACAATCCCTCACCCATTCACCCGTGGCTGAAAGCCGACTCGCAAATAAGCCGGTATTTGTCCTCACGTCCGCGCGGACGTTCTCCGGCGGCGAGCACTTTACGTACGACCTGAAAACGCTCAAGCGGGCCACGATCGTTGGCGAAACCACCAGCGGCGCCTCCCACGGCGATTCCTCTCCACCAGAGGGCACAAAACCCGTCTGGGAAGGAACTGGCGTGGAACCGGATGTGAAGGTGAAGGCAGCGGATGCCCTCGAAAACGCGGAGAAACTGGCGCTGAATGCAATCGGCAAACATTAACCCCGGTCGCGTTCCGTCATGGGGAATGGGCGCTGCGAAGCTCTCAGGTTTAGCCGTTCAAATGGGTTTCGCCGGTGCGCTGGATGGCGCTGACCGTCCCGCTGTAGCGGCCAAGCATCGCGTTCCACCGGACGATCGCCAATTCCTTCAGCATCTGCAGGCCGTCGCGAAGGTAACTGATGCGGGTGCGCGCGTCGTGGGCCCAGCTCACCGGAACTTCCCTGATCTGGTAGCCGCGTTTGAGGGCGATGAAAAGGATCTCGGGGTCGAATCCCCAGCGTTCGATGGTTTGCAGTTGAAAGACTGTATGCGCCGCTGCGCGCGTAAATGCCTTGAATCCGCATTGCGTATCGGCGAATGGAAGGTTCATCACCATTCGCGTGAGCAGGTTGAAGCAGCGCCCGAAGATTTGGCGGTAGAGCGGTTGGCGATGAGTCTGGCGGCTGGTGGCCAGCCAGCGGGAGCCGATGGCGATATCGGCGCCGCCCGCGATCGCGGCGAACAGGCCTTCGGCCTCGTCCATGGGAGACGACAGATCGGCATCGGTAAACATGACGACGTCGCCCAGCGCCTGCAGGATCCCATGGCGCACGCTGTAACCTTTGCCGCGATTGGTCGGATTTTCGAGCAGCCGGACCTCGGGCGCAGACTCTGCGAACCTTTTGACCACCGCCGCGGTATCGTCGCGGGAACCATCGTTGACCACGACCACCTCGGCATTCCAGCCGCGCGAGCGGATGCAGTCAACCACCGACCGGAGAGTGGCAGGGATACGGGCACTCTCGTTGTACGCTGGGATCACGATGCTGAATTTGGGATACTGGGCCACACCGCCGCTCCTCTTACAGATCCCTTCCGAATAGATGCCCCGGGCACGATCTTGGACTCTCGCCATCATAAACGGAGGCGGGGGCTCCCAGATGCTTCAATTTTGTCCCAGGTTTCGGACCGGCAACTTGCCGAGCCGCAAAGCCCAAATCCGATATCTCTTTATTTTTCATTCGCACAGGCGGGGAATTTGGGTATGCTGTTTGCGGAGGCCATGACGAAATGACCAAGGCAGACCTGGTGGAAAAAGTGACCCGCCTGGGCGACCTGACCCGCCGCGATGGCGAGATCATTGTCGAAACTATCTTCGATTCCGTAATCACGGCGCTTCAAGGCGGGGACAAGATCGAGATCCGCGGCTTTGGTTCTTTCCGCATTCGCCAGCGCAATCCGCGCATCGGCCGGAACCCCAAGACGGGTGAGCGCGTCGAAGTGCCTGCCAAAAGGGTGCCCTACTTTAAACCCTCCAAAGAACTCCGCGACCTGGTCAATCCAGAGGAGGCCGCGAAACCCTCGTAGACGATACCGCAGGATCCCCGCGGGCGATCCGGCAACCAAGCCAAGGCATCGAAACTAGGGAGACTACCATTTGCAGCCCGTGCATTAGCGGCTGCGGAGTCTCCCTATTTTCTTGTTCCCGCCCTTTCCCCCAATCCCAATCACGCTCAGCATCCGTCCGCAGCGGCCGTGAGAGCCGCGATGCGAAAAAAACATCTCCGGGTGGCAATGGGTGCAGGCTCCGACCACCTCGATCACGTTCGCATTCAGTCCCGCGGCCAATAGCTGGCGCCGGTTGGCCTCGACCAGGTCCACATGCAGGCTGGGCCCGATCGATGAGTGGCCCGGCGCCCGCTGCGTTAGAAAAAGCATCGGATATTTTGTCCGCACCGGATCGATGGCATAGACCTCTCGAAACAGCTCCGCACCATAGGTGAACTGCGACTCGAACTCCGAAAACACTTCTTCCCCAACCGCGTAACAGCAAGCCAAAATACCGGGTCCGATGGCGGCCACCATGTCCTCGGGCCGGCAGCCATATTCAAGCCGCATCCGCCCGACTCCGTTCTCCACAATGCGCTTCGCCGTCCCGCGCCACCCGGCGTGGAAGGCCGCTACCACGCGTCGCCGGGAATCGGCCACCAGAACAGGAATGCAGTCCGCCGTCTGAATCCCCAGCAGCACGCCGGGACGATCGGTCATAAGTCCGTCGCCTTTTCCCAGGGTATTTCCCTCGCCGCAGGCAGCGGCTACGCCTATTACCAGCACGTTCGAGTGAATCTGCCGCAGCATTGCCAGCGGGGTGGTTGCATCTCCGGTTACCGCCTCGGCGAGCAAGATGCGGTTACGGAGCACGTTTTCCCGGTCGTCATCGAAGGTAAACCCAAGATTCAGATCGCCCGGAGCGTTATCGGCGCAGTAGGCGCGCGACGCCCCCCCGCGCCGGGTGCTGAACCCGTGCCACAACCATGGAATTCGTTTCCAGGCCGGAACTGGAAGCCATTCCACTCCGCTCCCAGACACCTGCGGTTCCGGCGGGGGCGGGGAAAGCTCTTCTGGCGTCGCGGGCTGAAATCGGGCTCGCCGCGAGACACTGGCCGGCTTTTCTCGTCTACTTCGGACTAGGCCGGCCTTTTCGAAAAGGCCATCCAACTCCTCAATCTCACCATTTGAACCACTTTCGGGATTTTTGGAAGACATTTCGGGGACGGCGAGGGGGGTAACGGTACCCTTCCCTGTTGCCGGGGAACGGCGCTTTGCTGGCGGTTCAGGCATCGTTTTGATTTTATCCGGCGGACGATACCTGGAACTTGATGGTCGGGAGCTGAATGGAAGTTGACGGAAATTGGCGCGGCAAGCTTAAGAAATCAGATTAGTTATGAGAAACCCGATGCGCCTGGCCCTGAAAAGCGTTTGGGCCTGCCTTCCGGCAGGCCCGCTTGAGAGGCATTAAATTGGAGGGGGTCCTGGAGGGATGATTGGAGAAGGGGTCCTCTTTTAACGAAGGACCTTCAAAAAGGAGAGAAACACCTACCTTGGAAGGGCCATAATTCGGGGAAGCCTCTGCTTGTTATTGGGTAAGACGCGAGCCCCCTGATATTGGTTGCTTAAGTTATTTCCAGATTTTTTTGAGATTGATTTAGAGCAATCTCGTTCTCGAATTAAGAATGGCACGGGCGGGTTACCGGCGTGGCTCGGTCAGAGCCCCCTTCGCTCACTCTTTAGATTGTATTGGCAGTACACTCATTTGCAGTGAAGCGTTGGCACTATATCGCGTTGGCTGCCGTGGCTGCGGCAGGGGGCGGCTACCTGTACACCCAGGGAGGTGCGCAGGCGCTGACGAACCTGTTCTCTGGAAATTTCGGACACGCCGGGGCGGCGGAATCTCCTGGCCGGATGCACTGGCATACAGTCCATCGGCCCAGTGACGGATTCAAAGTGGAACTGCCTTCCGACGACAAGGACCTCCAGGTTCCCGCATTCAACGAGACCGGGGGGGCCGAGCCCGTAAACATGGTGGTCGCCAATCCTGACAGCGACGTGACGTATGCCGTGACGTGGGAGGATAATCCGCCGGTGGCGCGTGTCAACCACTCCATCGACCGCATACTGAACACGGCCCGGGACGGAATGCTGGCCCGCACCGAGACGACCATCATCAGCCAGTCGCGGGGCTATCAACGCAGTTACCCGTCTCTCGATTTTCTGGCGCGCAACGCAGCCGGTGGAGTCCTCAACGCCCGCCTGGTTGTTGCGGATGAACGTCTGTACGTGCTGATGGCCGTATTCCCCTCGCCCGCCTCCCGCAATGAGCGAGATGTAAACCGGTTCTTCAATTCCCTGGTCCCATCGCATCCGTCAGCCCCTTCGGAAGCTGTGCCTCCCGCATCGCAGGAGTAGAAGCAGCCTTTTAGCTTTCAACTGAGCCCGAGCACGGGATGTGGCGTGTACGGCTCTTCCAATGCCTTCATCTCTTCCGGCGTCAAACGCAGCGAGAGCGCGGCAACCGCATCCTCGAGATGGTGCGGCTTCGATGCGCCCACAATCGGCGAAGTCACGGCCGGTTTTGCCAGCAGCCATGCCAGTGCCAACTGGGCTCGCGGGACTCCGCGCTTGTCGGCAATCTCGCCGAGGCGCTCCACGACCTTGCGATCGTCTTCCTCGGTGCGCGAATACATGGTATTGCCGAACCGGTCCGTTTCGGAGCGTTTGGTGGTCTCCGCCTGCCAGGGCCGCGTCAGCCGCCCTCGAGCCAGAGGGCTCCAGGGAAGCACGCCGATGCCCTGGTCAAGGCACAGCCCGATCATCTCCCGCTCTTCTTCGCGATAGAGCAGGTTGTAGTGATTCTGCATGGTGACGAATCGCGTCCATCCGTGAAGGTCAGCCAAATACAACGCCTTCGCGAACTGCCAGGCATACATTGAAGACGCGCCGATGTAGCGCACCTTGCCCGCTTTGACCAGGTCGTGCAGGGCCTCGAGCGTCTCTTCGATGGGAGTCTCGTGATCCCAGCGGTGGGTCTGGTAGAGGTCCACGTAGTCGGTCTGCAGGCGGCGCAGGCTCTGATCGAGTTCATAGACGATCGCCTTGCGCGAAAGGCCGCGCCCGTTGGGCTCCTCCCGCATCACGCCGTGCACTTTGGTGGCGATGACCACCGCTTCGCGCCGCGTGTTGGCTTTGAGAAAGTTGCCGAGCACAACCTCGCTGTCGCCGCTCGAGTAGACATTGGCGGTATCAAAAAAGTTGATGCCGAGGTCGAGGGCCTGGCGAAAGAACGGCCGGCTCTCTGCTTCATTCAACGCCCAATAGTGGCGGCCTCCCTTGGCTTCACCCTCTTTGGCCGGCGAGCCGTACGTCATGCATCCCATGCAGATGCGCGAAACCTTCAGTCCGGTCTTGCCAAGATTCACGTAGTCCATTGGGTCTCCTGAGCGAACATCTATTCCGATTCAAGCCCAAACCGCGACGCGCGGCGGCATCCCACTCTTGCATAGAAAACTGAGAAGACCGGAAAGATGCAAGGATGAATTCTACTCGGCCTGCGCGTGGTGCAGTAGATCCAGGTTCGCGTCCAGAATATCTCGGTCCATGAGTTGGATAGTGATTGTCGGGCCCTTTGACGCGCCCTGACGGTCCTTCTGGGAAGAATAATCCTCGATCCCGATGGTGTACGTCCCCGGCGGCAGCAAGTCGTAGCGGTAGGTTCCGTCTGCAAAAGTGGATGTATCGGATTCGATTTCAAAACCCTGTCCCACGATTGAAATTGACGCTTTAGGCACCGGAACCCCGCCCCGCATAACCGTCCCGCCAATCGAATGCAATGTTCGCAAGGGGATGCTTATGTCCACGTCGGAGATTTCATCGCCTTCACCCACTTCGATCAGTCTCGATTTTGTCTCGAAGAGCGACTCGGGAGCATAAACTCTGAGCGGTCCCGCAACCGAGCCGCCGCCATGATGGTTGATCACCACGCTTATCCTGTACTTCCCCGGTGACAGACCCGCGATGCGATAGACTCCGCGATCATCCGTCATCCCCCGCATATTCGGCAGATCGACCGGATTCAATTCCTTACTGTCCTGCACATTGCCAAAGAGATCGCTCGAAATCAGGGTTGCCCGTACGAACGTCCCTTCGAGGTTTCCTCCGCTGTCGAATGTCACCCGCCCCGAAATAGCGGCGCCGCGGCGAATCACCATATCCTCACGTGCAGCACCGCCGGCCCGCACGGTCACTTGCGGAAATGCTGCCAGCAACTCTTTTTGCCGATCGGGTGGGAACTGTTTGAGAAGCTGAAGAACGAGCGAAAAATCGACGCTGTAGCCTGCCAGGCTAGCAATCACCAGGTAGTCGCCGGGCGGAACGGAGGGAATGGAGTAGTATCCGTCAAAATCAGTCCCGGCCACGAGTTTGCCGTTGTCCTTGACCTTTGAGCCATGAGTCTCTCCCAGAAGATTCGCAAGAGGGATAAGGTCCACCCGCGCACTGCGGGCAGGAAACCCGCCATCGTTGCAGGTGATGCGCCCTTCGACCGAACCGAGAGATTCGGCGGCCGTGCCTTGAGTGCGAGCCAGGACCGGCGAGAGGGTCACAACGAGGAGAAAGAGGACGCCTGATACAAGGATCGATTCAGCGAATGCAAGAAATGACCTGTATCCAGGACGAAAAGACGCGAAATCGCAGTCCATCGTGCGACAGTCTCCTGATGGGGGAGATTTTCCTCGAATTGTACTCTCGGTCCCGGATGCGCGACGGCCTCGGCCGTCACATTACTTCGCGGCAAGCACTTGCTCGTAAATCTGCAGAGTCCGGCCGTCGAAGCAGACGAAGTTCACCAAGTCGACGCCGCTCGCGTCCACGTGAGCTTGTACGGTTTCCACCGCAATGCGCGCAGCGCGGTCGGACGGGAAGCCGTAGATGCCGGTGCTGATGGCGGGAAAGGCGATGGAATGAGCTTTGTGTTCCGCGGCCAGTTCGAGGGCGCGGCGATAGCACCCGGCCAGCAGTTCGTCTTCGTTGCGGGTTCCGCCATTCCACACCGGCCCCACGGCGTGAAACACCCACTTGGCCGGCAGGCGAAAGCCGGGCGTGGCCTTGGCGTCGCCGGTGGGGCAGCCGTGCAGTTTGCGGCAGGCTTCGAGGAGTTCTGGGCCCGCGGCGCGATGAATGGCGCCGTCCACCCCGCCGCCGCCGAGCAGCGAGGTGTTGGCCGCGTTGACGATGGCATCGACGTTCAGTTTGGTGATGTCGCCCGAGACGGGGACGAGTTGAGCCATGGAGGAATCCTCAAAACTGTTCGAGTCGAGGATACGCTCCGAAGGAGCGCGGCGGTTTCCACCCTCTCCGCAGAAGCAAGCGGTGGTTCGCCGGTCAGCATCCCTCCGGCGACTCATGAATCTAACAACCATGGCGAATGGGTTGGCAGTATCGGTACTTGACCTGGTGGGCATGCGGACCGGTGAAGGACCGGGGCCGGCGATCGCGCGGTCGGTGGATCTGGCGCAGCACGTCGAGCAGTGGGGATACAAGCGTTTCTGGCTGGCGGAACATCATTCGATCGACGGGCTGGCCTGTTCGGCTACCGCGGTGTTGATTGGGCACGTGGCCGGGGCGACGAAAACCCTTCGCGTAGGCAGCGGCGGCGTGATGCTGCCCAACCATGCGCCGCTGGTGGTGGCGGAGCAGTTCGGCACGCTGGAAGCAATGTATCCCGGCCGGATTGACCTGGGCTTGGGACGCGCGCCGGGCGGCGATTTTGCAACCATGCACGCATTGCGGCGTGATTCCCGCCAGTCAGGCGACGATTTTCCCGAATTGCTCAATGAGTTGCGGACGTATCTCGGCAACACCCGCCCTGGCCAGGCGGTGAAGGCGATTCCCGGCCAGGGAAGTCACGTGCCCATCACCCTGCTGGGCTCCAGCTTGTTCAGTGCGCAACTGGCCGCGAAACTGGGACTTCCGTTCGCCTTCGCAGCCCATTTTGCGCCTGAGTATCTCCGAGCCGCGTCCGCGCTCTATCACGAGCAGTTCCAGGAGGGTGACAGGCTCGACAGGCCCTACATGATGGTGGGCGTGCAGGTAATCGCAGCGGAGACCGACGCCGCCGCCAGACGCCTGTTCACGACTCCGCAGCAGCGTTTCCTGCGCCTGATCCGGAACCAGCCGGTGGAGCTTCTGCCCCCGGTGGATTCGATGGACGGCGTATGGACCGAGTGGGAAAGAGCCGCTGTTGAAAGCAAACTGGGCGCGGCCATTGTGGGCTCAAACTCCTCCGTCAAGGTTGGGTTAGAACAGCTGGCCCGGGATACCGGCGCCTCGGAAGTCATTGTAGTGACGGATACTTACACCCATGAAGACCGGCTGGAATCCTTTCGCCGCGTCGCCGAGATCGCCAGGACGGTGGAGACATCGGAGAGAGTTTCCGCCTGAATCTCGCTGGTTGTGCGCCAAGGCGGGTTATTATCGGCAATCCTCCGGTGGTTCAAGCCCATTGAACTTTGCTGAAGTTCGTATACGGCCTGAAGTCCGTACCATGGTGCGCCAGCACACACGGGTGTAACATAAGCTCCAGTAAAATCACTAAGGCTCAAATTGTCAGGCCGGCGGGCGCATGCGGCCGACCGGGCAATCACGTCAAAATGTTGTGTTCCGCCTTCTCGGTTTGACGGGGCACGCCAAGGAAAATCCGGAACCTTGCCGCTCAGCACCCGATTGTCGGCGCCTCTGTCGCCCACGCGTATGGGATTGCGCCGGGGTGCGCTTATCGTGGGCTCCCTGCTGGCGGCGCCATTGTTCATCTCCCTGGCGGGATGCGGGACGGCAACCGCCACCGCCAATAACGTGAACGCCGCGTTTGCGATTTCGCCGGGCGCGGCGACCCTCGATACAAACTGCACCGGCTGCAACGCCACTGGCGCTCACGGACTGCCCGTCCACCGTTTGGTTGCGGCTCTCGCCAATGGCGCGGCGGCGCAAGTTACCTGGTCGGTTTCTGGCGGAGACCCCATGGCCGGGCCGGGCCGGATCAGCGCAACGGGCGAATACACCCCTCCCGGCTACCTGACTGCCGACCGCGCGCAGGTCGTAGTGACGGCCCGCCTGGCATCAGATCCGCGCATTACGGCGAGCGCCGGGATCACCGTAACACCCGGCTTCCTGCAGTCTTTGACGCCGGGAAACCTGGCCCTGGGCGCGAACGGAACCGTGACGGTAACCGGAAAACTGGCCGTGGCGGGAGGGAGGGCGGGCATCCGCTTCGCGCTCGCCAACACGGCGGGGGGCTCCGGCACTGGACAGGGCACGCTGGGCGCGACTACCTGCCAGCGTTCCAGCAAGACGTTTACCTCGTGCACGGTGACCTACACCGCGCCGTCTGCGATCACGGCGACCGATGTGACCTACTTGGTGGCGAAGGCGGAAGGATCGCCCGCGAGCACTGAGTCTGAGATTCTGCTCAACACCGCGGGGGTGACCAGCAATCCCGCCGTCCACCAGGGGCAGTTGCCGACGCTCATGCCCCTGGGCAGTTCCGGCGGCAATAACAGCGATTTCGACGCGCACGGAAACACCATTGCCGACTGCTGCAGCGGTACCCTGGGTGCGCTTTTGCAGGACAACAGCGGTAAACAATACCTGCTGAGCAACAATCACGTGCTGGCGCGCAGTGACCATGCCACGGTGGGCGATGCGATTGTGCAGCCCGGCCTGATCGACAACAACTGCACGCCCAGCGGCGAAGGTCCGGGGACGGTTCCGGTGGCCGCGCTGACGACCTGGCTGCCGCTCAAATCCGCTCAGACCAATGCCGACGCCGCCATTGGGCAGGTGGCTTCGCACACCATCGATGCGACCGGCGCTATCCTCGAACTCGGGGCACGGCAGGCCGATGGGACCCTGGGATCGGCGCCTCCCGGTATTTCATCCAGCGGCGGCAAAGGCGAATCGGCGGGGCTGCAGATGCGGGTCGCCAAGAGCGGCCGCACAACGGGCCTGACGTGCGGCAGCGTTTCAGCGGTGAGCCTTGATGTCTCCGTCGACTACTACCGCGACTGCGCCGAGACCCGGCCATACCTAACGAAGCTCTTTACCAACCAGGTGGCATTGAGCGGGGACCGCTTCAGCGACGCGGGCGACTCGGGCGCGCTGGTTGTGGATGCCGCCAATGCAGAACCGGTAGGCTTGTTTTTTGCCGGAGGCACGGACGCCGCGGGTGTCGGCCACGGCGTGGCGAATCCCGCTCCCGACCTGCTGAACGAGCTTTCGTCCCAGGCTGGCGGAGGCACAAGTTTCTCCTTCGTTGGCGGGGCGGATCACGGGGTGAGCTGCCTCAGTTACGGAGACAGCACGGTATCCTCCGCGCAGTCCACAGCGCTGACGGATGCGCAGATCCAACTTGGCCAGCAGGCGCTGGCTTCGGCGCGGCAGCTGGTGAATCCGTCCGCGGGCATCCTGGGGGTGAGCATGGGCAAAAGCAGCGACCACCCGGGAGAAGCAGCAGTGATCGTCTACGTCGATGAGAATGGGCACGCGGCGGCCCCGGCTGTCGTGGATGGGGTGCGGACGCTGGTGATTCCCACCAACGCCCGCGCGGTTTCTTTTGGAACGGCGCCGCTGGCCAACTCGATCGCGTCCGCACCCGCGTTGAACGGCGCCGTGCTGAACCAGGCTCTGGCGACCAAGCGCCAGGTGGCGCGCGGCCTCATGGCGAAGAATCCAGCATTCTTTGGCGTGGGCGTGGGGCAGAGCCTCGATAATCCGCGGGAAGCCGCATTGGTGATCTACGTGGATCGCACGCGGATTCCGGGCAGCCTGCCGCAAGCGATCAACGGTCTGCGTACCCGCTACGTGGTGATGGACCGCCTGCATGTGACGCGATCCTACGCGCCCGCGCTGCAGTCCACGCGGCACTGCCTTCCGCACGCGCCGCAGAAAGACGGCTTCGACCCGGGCGATCTCGAAAAGCCTCTGAGCCTCAACCTCAACTGACTTAGGACTGCGCCGCCTTCTCCAGTTCGGCAATATCGATCTTGACCATTTTCAGCATGGCCTGGAAAGCCTTGGGATGCTTGATCAGCTCGGGCAGGCGCGCCGGGGTGACCTGCCAGCTCAGTCCGAACTTGTCCCGCAGCCAGCCGCACTGGATCTCTTTTCCGCCGGCGGAAAGCTTCTCCCAGTAGTAGTCAACTTCCGATTGCGAATCGCAGCGGACCACGAACGACACCGACTGCGTGAACGGGTAGCCGGGCCCGCCATTCAGCGCGGTGAACCGCTGCCCATCGAGTTCAAACGAAACCGTGAGCACGCCGCCCTTCGGCCCCGGGGCGTCGCCGGGGTTGCGCAATTCGTCGAGCCGCCGGGAATTCTTAAAGATGGATAGATAAAATTCGACTGCCTCTTCCGCGTTGGAGTCGAACCACAGGAAAGGGGTGATGCGGGGAAATTCTACGAAAACACTCATGGTTTTTTAGATTATTGGATCGGGGCGGGGAGAGGGTACCGGTCCGCAACAAAGTTGCGAAGAGCGAGCGGAGTGGAGACAACGCGCTATCCGGCGGTCGCATCGACTCATACTTCGAAGGGAGAAGCGCATGAAGGTGAATACCTATTTGAATTACGGCGGCAACTGCGCGCAGGCGTTTCGCTTTTACGAGAAGGAGCTGGGCGCCAAAATCGGCGCGATGATGACCCACGGCGAGTCGCCCGTTCCCGGCCTTGGTCCGGAGATGAAAGACGCGGTTCTGCACGCAACCATCACGATCGGCGACAAGACCATCATGGCGAGCGACGTCCCGCCCGACCGGTTCCAGCCCATGCGCAGCGTGTATCTATGCCTTGCGGTCGACACGGATGCCGAGGCGGAGCGAATCTTCAAGCTGCTTTCCGAGGGCGGCGAGGTGTTCATGCCGATGCAGGAGACATTTTTCGCTTCGCGATTTGCGCAATTGCGGGATCGCTTCGGCACGTCGTGGATGATTATTCACGAAAAGCCGATGGGACCGCCGCAGGCATAGTTTGGTTAGCCGGAGATCAGAACAACAAGTCTCCGGCTTCGCTGGTGATCGCGGAAATCATG
Organism: uncultured Acidobacteriota bacterium; assembly: GCA_963730805.1. Lineage (GTDB taxonomy): Bacteria > Acidobacteriota > Terriglobia > Terriglobales > Acidobacteriaceae > Telmatobacter. The sequence continues at coordinate 113,582 of CAVSTL010000014.1, forward strand.
ATTTTGAGCACCTCGACGCGGGGCTCGGCGAGGTGTTGGGCGGCGGGAAGGCGAATTTTGCCGGGCAGCTCATCGGCGGCTCTCTGGAGCACCGGCAGCACGGAGGAAAACGTGGGGTAGCGGGTATCGCGGCCCACCTTCGCCAGGGCGCGAAGAGCGCCGATGGCGCCCAGTTGCTCAAGAATATCGGCGTCGCGGAGGATGATGGCTTCGGTGGTTTTGGGGTCGTCGAAGGGCTGGTGGGTGCGAATCGCCTCGCATACCCCGTCCAGCTTTTCAAACGGAAATCCGCAGGCCGCCAGGAGCTCCCGGGTGCGGGCGATCGTGTAGGGAACGTGGTTCCAGCGTTCCAATTCCATCTGGTTGCTGGGGCGGTGTCCAATATAGACGCCCAGGTCGTGCATCCATGCGGCGGCAAACAGCACGTCGTCGTCAAAATCCATGCCTTTGCCGATCTGGGAAGCGAGCGCATAGAGGCGCGGCTGGTGGCCGAATTTGTCTTTCGGCTGCGCTTCGGCGCGGATGTAGGCCATCACGGATTGTCGCCAGAGAGGATTGTTCATAACGGCTTCCGGGGCCAACGCGGAGAGATGCGAATCAGGTCGAGTTCCCCGAGGTCTTCCATAGTAAACGCTGGCGACGTCGCTGGTATTGCGGCAATTCCGCGTGCCGGTAGTTCCAGCGGTTCAAGCCCGTTTCCAGTTAGACGCGCCGAACCCGCAGCCGCAAACAGGTAGGATAATCCGCCGGAAACTTCGCCTGCGGCGGACAGGCTGGCACTGGCGCGGCTTCCCTTCACAGAAATGCGCTCGACCGAAAAGTATTCCACGTCGATCAGGATAGTGCGATCGTCGAGGACGCGCGGAGGGACAATTCCGGCGCGCGTTTCGAAGCGGGCCGCCTCGAGCGATTTCTCAACGTGAAGCTCGCGGGGACGGCCGTAGTCGTACAGCCGGTAAGTGATGTCGGAGTTCTGCTGGGTTTCGAGCAGGATCGAACCAGGCCAGATGGCGTGCACTGTTCCCGCATCGACAAAGACCATGTCGCCGCGCTTGACGGGGAGCACATTCAGGCTCTCTTCGAGGGTTCCGCGCTCGATTCCCTCCCGAACTTTCTCCATGGTCACGCCGGGTTTCAGGCCCGCGGCCACCTGGGCTCCCGGGTCCGCGCTCAGCGCATACCAGCACTCCGTCTTGCCGCGGGGCTGGCCGTACTTCCGGGCCAGGCGATCGTCCGGATGCACCTGCACGCTGAGTTTCTCGCGCGCGAAGATCATCTTCACAAGGAGCGGCGATTGGGCAGAGGCGCCCGCGCCCAGCATGGCTTCCGGAGCCGAGGAAAACATCTCGCCGAGGGTGCTGCCGGCGCAGGGCCCGGTGGCGACGCGGCACTCATCGCCAGTGAGCCAGACTTCGCCGACGGGGTCGCTTCCCGGCTCGGCGACATAGTCGTACCAGGGGCGCAGATCGTGAAATCCCCACACCCGCGCAACGAAGCGAGGGTCGATGAGGAAAGGGGCTAATTCTCGAAGGGGAAGAGCGGGTTCGCGAGCCATTGAGAGGTGCCCTCGCGGCGCAGCGACCAGCGCCCGGAGCCCATCCCAAAATCGGACTCTTCGCACCCGTCACCTGCCGCAATAATCCCACTTTAGCAGAGCCGCCGCGCCGGGCCGCGAGGGCGCGTCGCACCCAGCACCCAGCGTTCTGTCCACGCAAAGAATGCCGTTTCTCTATCTGATATGGTGTTAGGGCTAAGTCTACCTCGGGCAAGGAGATGCCTTTTCGTGACGGCACCGGACCTCGTCGATCGTTTGGCGGAACACAGAACCCTGGGCGGAGCGCCCCGGACGGAGTTGGAGTGGCTTGCCGCCCACGGGACCATTCGCAAGGTGAACACGGGAGAAGTAGTGAGCGAAAAGGGGGTCGAGGTAGAGGCCCTCTACATCATTCTTTCCGGGCGACTGGCGTTGTTCGTCGATCGTGGCGCGGGTCTGAACAAGGTGATTGAGTGGCGCGCGGGTGACGTGGGCGGGCTCTTGCCCTATTCGCGGCTGATGACGCCGCCGGGAAATTCCAGCGCGCTGGAGCCGCTGGAAATCCTCGCCATCCCGCGCGCGCATCTCCGCGCAATGACGCAAGAGTGTTTCGCAGTCACGTCGATCCTGGTCCATACAATGATTGACCGCGCGCGGTTGTTTACTTCGAGCGATCTGCAGAACGAGAAAATGATCTCGCTTGGTAAACTTTCGGCGGGGCTGGCCCACGAGCTGAACAATCCCGCTTCGGCGATCGAGCGATGCGCGGCCATTCTCAAAGACCGAATCGACGACTGCGAAGATGCGACGCGGCACCTGGCCGCGGCCCGGCTGAGCGATGCCCAGATCTCCGCGGTAGAGGCGGTGCGCGCGACCTGCATGGCGAAGCGCACCCAGGGGGTGAGGTCGCCGCTCGAACAATCTGACCGCGAAGAGGCCATCGTGGAGTGGCTTGCCAAACGCGGTCTCGACATCGCCAATGCGGGGATGCTGGCGGATACCGAAGTGACGTTTGAGTCGCTCGAGACGCTGGCGGCCGCAGTGGATCGAGAAGCATTGAATGCGGTGGTGCGATGGGCAGCGGCCGGCTGTGCGGTGCGGAACCTGACGGCGAAGATTCAGGATGCGTCCTCGCGGATTTCGGGGCTGGTGAAAGCGGTCAAGGGATTCACGCACATGGACCAGGCCAACGTGGCCGAGCCGGTGGATCTGAGCATGAGCTTGAGCGACACCGTGGCGGTGTTGCACGCGAAGGCGCGCGAAAAATCAGTGGCCGTAACGCTCCAGTTCGAAGATCCAATGCCCAAGGTGCGCGGGTTTGCCGGCGAATTGAACCAGGTTTGGGGAAACCTGATCGACAATGCCCTCGATGCGGTGGCCAGCGGAGGGCGGGTCGAGGTGCGTGCGATCCGCGCCCAGCAAAAGGTCGTGGTGCGGATTCTCGACGACGGGCCTGGTATTCCCGAAGAAATTCGCGAGCGGATCTTCGATCCATTTTTCACTACGAAACCGCAGGGACAGGGAACGGGCCTGGGTCTCGACATCGTGCGCCGCCTGGTGCACCATAACGACGGCGCCATCGAATTCGACTCCGAACCCGGACGCACCGAATTTCGGGTGAAGCTTCCCATCGCGGGGATTTAGCCGGCCGGTTCCAAATAGCAAATTCGCCGCTTCCGCTGACGCGTTTCTTTTTTGCTGAATTGGATTTACAGCTAAAGCCGCCCCGTCACTCCTGGAATTCTCTGGCCGGTTGAATTGTTAATCGCTCGCCACGGCGGCTATACGGTCCATATAGACCGGCGGCCTACAGGGCAGTTGCGACGGCACCGGCAACTCTAATTTCCTGGGAACCCACTGATATTCAGGAACGATCTCTTTGACTTTGGCGCGGATACGGTGAGAGAGGCCGGTGGCGCATTCGGCGCGCAGCTCCGCCAGGTCACGCTCGAGATCGGCCCCACGGTGCGATCTGTCCCTGCGCTTTGAAAACCTTCGGAACACCGGTATTCAGCTGTTTCTCAAACTCGTAGAAGAGATCTTCAAACAGTTTCTCTCCCGGTCGCAGCCCGGTGAATTCGATTTTTACTTCCCGCTCGGAAAAGCCGGAGAGGCGGATCAGGGTCCTGGCCATATCCACAATGCGCACCGGCTTTCCCATGTCGAGCACAAGGATGTCGCGCTTCGCGCCGATGGAGAATCCCTGCAGCACCAGCGACACGGCCTCGGGAATGGTCATGAAATAGCGCGTGATATCGGGATGAGTCACCGTGATCCTGCGCTTCAGGCGGATCTGGTCCTGGAACAGCGGAATGACGCTGCCCTGCGAACCGAGCACGTTGCCGAACCGGACCGAGAGGCAGCGCATCCGGGAGGGACGCGCGGCAATCATCAACTCGCCGATTCGCTTCGTACACCCCATGAAGCTGGTGGGGTGAACGGCTTTGTCGGATGAGATCAGCAGGAAATCCTCGCAGCCGCACTTGTCGGCCACATCCAGCAATGACTGCAGGCTGAAGACATTGTTCTTCAGCGCCTCCTGGAGATTTTCCTCCATCAGCGGAACATGCTTGTAAGCCGCGGCGTGAAACAGCACGCGCACGTTGTATTCGTGAAGGATGTCCGCCATCCTGGCACTATCGGTGATGTCGGCAACGCAGTAGACGATTTCGTTCGGCGAGGTCGAAGACTTGTTTCCGAGCGTTCCCGAGAGCGCATTCTCCAGGTTGAACAGGGGCGTTTCGGCCTGATCGACGCAAACCAGTTTGGCGGGCGCATAACCCGCCAATTGATGACAAAGCTCCGAGCCGATGGAGCCCGCTGCTCCTGTCACCATCACCACCCGGCCGGTGATGCGGCGATGCACCGAATCCACATCGAGGCGAACCGGATCGCGCCCCAGCAGGTCTTCAAATTTCACATCGCGCAACTGCTCTACGGTAACGGTTCCGTTGATGAGATCGCCCAGGCCGGGGATAGTGCGGAACCGCAGGCCCGTGCCATCGCACGCTTCAAAAATTCGCTGCATCTGTTCGCCGGTGGCGGAGGGAACCGCGATCATCAGTTCCTCCGGCTGAAAATTGCGCGCCACCTGGGACAGATCGCTTAGGGTTCCGGCAACCGGGACGCCGTGCAGTCGCACCCCTGCTTTTAACGGATCGTCGTCCACCAGGGCGACGGCCTGATATCTCCGCCTGGGAAGTTCACGCAACAACATGGCCGCGGCACAGCCGGCGCCGATCACGACCACTCTCTTCTTGCGTTCCGGTGCGGTCAAGTCCTGCGTCTTCTGCAGCACGGCGCGCGACAAGACGCGCGCTCCAATCAGGATCCCAATCGTAAGGATCATCTCGATCAGGTAAACCGAGAGCGGAAAGCGCTTCTCGCTCAGAACCCCTCTCTCCACTACCAGGAATGCCAGCGAACTGATGCCCACGGCCTTCTGAATATCGACCGCATCGCTGATCCCGGCGTAACGCCAATATCCGTGCAGAAGATTAAAGCGGGCCAGGGCGGCAAGACGGAGAATGACCAGGAGCGGCACAGCCGACAGGAGAACTTTCCAGTCTGGAAGGCTGAACTCAAAGCGCAGGAGCCAGGCAGTTGTGATCGAAATGACTACAAGAAACGCTTCGATGAGGGCAACAACAAAACGATTCTGTCTTACGAACATGAATTCAACCTTCTCGGCAGGCACCAGTGCGCAGGCTCCGGCTTCCGGTCCCCCGAGCTTGCTTTCAGTTATGCATGGATCTGTGTTGACTATTCTGACAGTGACGCCTTCCATGGCGTTTCGAATTCGATCTGAAGAACAGAAAACGAGGAGCGCCGCATTTCATAATGAATCACTTCCCTTTTTGGGAACCCTCGGCCACCCCACAGTGGTTTGCGCATTGCGGCTCCCTCGTGGCCATGCGGGTCTGCCATCAGGAGTTATTCTTCGCAGACCAGTCCCCGAGAGTGGAGAACCAGACCCATGCGCGCTGAAATGACCGTTGAAGTTAAACCTAAGGTAGCGTTACTGCATTGCACTGTCAATTGATGGCATCACTTTCACATTCGGTTCTTTGTGTACTATCTCGACGGCATCTGGCATACACTGATTCCGGCATCGCTTGTTGCTGGTCTGTGACCCAATCCGCGTGACTCGAGTCACAGACAACAAGGACGGCTACTGAGGTCGGGGTCGAGTAAGAACTGGGCCACGATCAGGGAAGTTCCACACCGGACCGGCTTCCACAGTGAAGCGGCAAGGCGAGGGGGAACCACCATGGACAAGAACCGCCCCGTACGCGTGTTGATGCTCGAAGACAGCGTGAATGACGCGGAAATCGAGGAGGCAGCACTTCTCAGCGCGGGCCTCTCAGTCGAGTGCCGTAGAGTAACCTCACGAACCGAATTTGAAAGCGCGCTGGAGTCCTTCGCTCCTGACGTTGTCCTGCTCGATTACAACCTGCCCGGATTTGACGGGCGTACCGCGCTCGAGCTCATGCGCCAGCGATACAGCGACATCCCCGCGGTCGTTTCGACCGGAATGCTGGGCGACGAGGCAGCGGTGGAACTGCTCAAAGCCGGCGCCTCGGACTACGTGCTCAAGGACCGGCCGCACCGGCTTCCCTCGGCGGTCAAGCGGGCGATCGAGGAAGGAACCAGGAGACGCGAGCGCATTGCCGCGCAGCGCGAACTGGAAGCCAACCTGGTTCTGCTCAGGACCGAGCATGAGAGTTCTCCCGACGGCATCCTGGTGGTCGATGGAACCGGCAGGGTGATCTCGCAGAATCGGCGCTTCGTCGAAATGTGGCGCCTCCCGGAGGATCTGCGCGAGACGATCAGCGATGCCGAGACGTTGAAGTTCGTCACCCGGAATGTAAACGATCCCGACGCCTTCGCGGCGCGCGTAGCTTACCTGTATGCGCACCCTGAAGAGAAAAGCCGGGAAGAGATCGAAACCATGGACGGACGCACCTTTGACCGGTTTTCGTCACCCATGGTCGACTCGCAGGGCAAATATCTCGGACGTGTCTGGTTCTTCCACGACATCACCGAAGAGCGTGCGGCGGAACAACAGATGAGGCTGTTCCGTTTGCTGATCGACAAGTCCAACGACACCATGATGGTGATCGATCCGGAATCGCTGAGGGTGATTGACGCCAACGAGAGAGCTTGTATCAATCTCGGGTATACGCGCGACGAATTGCTGGCCAGACAAGTGTTCGACCTTGATCCTATGGCCACCCCGGAAGGGTCAGCGGCGACGAGACGGAATTTGCAAGCCAGCGGCAAGACGATCTTCGAGTCAGTGCACAAGCGCAAGGATGGCACTACTTTCCCGGTGGAAACCAGTTTGAGCCTTGCGACCGCCGACCGGCCGTACACGCTGGCCGTCACGCGCGACATCACGGAACGAAAGCGCGCACAGAAGGCACTGGAGGACAGCGAAGTCCGATTCAGGACGCTCATCGAGGATGCGTCTGATCCGGTGGCGATCATCGGCGGAGACGGTGCCATCGTCTACGCCAGTCCCGCCACTCTGGAGATGAGCGGTTACCCTGCCCGGGAAATGGTCGGCAAAAACGTCGGCGATTTTACTCATCCCGACGACGCCAGCGCGATTGCCCGCCAATTCGCGGCGGTGCGCGAAACACCGGGCACGGTGCGCCGCCTGGTCGCGCGGCTGCGTCACAGAGAGGGTGCGTGGCGGTCTGCCGAAATCGTGATTCGAAACCGGCTGGGCGTTGCTCCGATCGACGGGATGGTGCTTACGATCAGCGACGTGACCGAGCGCGAACGAACGCTAAGGGCGCTGGCTGCCATGAGAGCGACGGACGCTGTCCTGGTTCGCGCCTCGGAGGAACAAACGCTGTCGCGACAGATCTGCAACATCATGGTGGAAATCGGCGGCTACCGGATGGCGTGGATCGGTTTCCCGCAAATGGACGAGCAAAAATCGATTGAAGTGGTCGCCACCGCCGGTGAAGCGGGCCCTTACCTTGAAACGCCGCAGATCACCTGGGACGATAGCGATCTGGGGTCTGGACCCACGGGGATCGCCATTCGGACCGGCCTCCCTCAGGTGAACCGTAATTATGCAGCCCAGTCAGCCCCGGCTGTAAAACGGGCAGAGGCGCGCGAGCGCGGCTATACGGCCTGTGTCGCGATTCCTCTCGCCGGACGGGAAGGCGTCTTCGGAGTCATCACGTTGTATGCCAACGACCCGGCTGCTTTCGACGACGACGAAGTGGCGCTTCTCGAGCAGCTCTCCGCCGACGTCTCCTATGGGATCGAAGCCATGCGGGAACGCAAACAACATGCCCTCGACCTGTTGCGACTGGAACAGATCATGGAGGCCACTATCTTTGCGATCGCGGCTACGGTCGAAAGGCGGGACGCGTATACCGCCGGTCACCAGCGCCGTGTCGCGCATTTATGCGTCGCCATTGCCCGCGAACTGGGCCTCAAGCCGGAGCGGGTCCGGGGGCTCGAACTGGCGGCCATGATTCACGACATGGGCAAAATCGAAACTCCGACGGAGATTCTTACCAAGCCTCGCTCCCTGAGTGAGCTCGAGTACGCAATGATCAAGCTTCATCCCGAGGCCGGGTACCAGATTCTCCGCAACATCGACTTTCCGTGGCCCATCGCGGAGATGGTCCGCCAACATCACGAGAAGATCGATGGCAGCGGATACCCTCTTGGCCTCAAGGGAGAGGAGATCCTGCTCGAATCGCGCATTCTCACTGTCGCCGATGTCGTGGAAGCGATGTCGTCCCATCGTCCCTATCGCGCCGGATGGGGTATTGAAGCGGCGCTTTATGAGATTGTGAAGGGCCGAGGCACGCTCTTCGATGCGCAGGTGACCGACGCCTGTACGCGGCTGTTCCGTGAAAAGCGATTCCAATTCGAAGACGCGGCCGCGGCGAACGCCCCGGGGGCTTCCATTCCGGCTCGTCTTATGTAGCGGGGCACGGTTTTCACCCGTTGCGAAAATGCCCTGCAGGTGCGGGGTACGTGCTTCGCACCTCGGACGAAAGCCTCACGAATGGTTGAATTCTTCGGAAAAGACAAAAGGCCGGCCGACTGGAGCCTGCCGGCCTTTTTGTCTTCGATCCGTGTGACGTTTACTCGCCAGTCTCCGGAGTGGTTGCCTTGGCGTTCAGGCGGATCAGGTTGTGCTTCTTGTATTCCGCCATCACGTTGCCGGCGAACAATTCAAAGGCTTCGTTGCGGCGCTGATCGAGAATCTGGTCGCGCATCTGGTCAAAGTTCTTCTGCATCTCGTCCGGCGTAGGTTCCTTCTTGTCGACCAGCTTGGCCACCACGCCGGTGCGGCCGGCGTTGATCGGTCCGCTGATGGAGCCCGCGGTCATGTCGAAGAGTTGCGGCGCCACCTGGCCCACGTCGCCGAAGTCGGGAACCTGCTGGCTCTGCCCCACCAGGTCGCTGGTCTTCACCGACGCGCCCACTTCCTTGGCGGCCTTGGCCAGATCGTTGGAAGCCTTGGCCTTGTCGGCCAGTTCCTTGGTCTTCTGAGTCAGGAGCCCGGGAAGCTGCTCGTTGCGATAGTCGTCGAGCACGTGCGATTTCCAGTCAGCAAAGGATGGCGAGTGGGCGGCTTCCACGCCGGTGACCTGGAAGATGGCATACCCTTCGCCGGTCGCAGCGTATTGCGCCGGATCGCCCTGCTTTTCCTGGAACGCCTTAGACACCAGCTGGGCGCCGTCAGGGAGCGTGGCGATGGTCCCTCCCGCGCCGACCGGAGGCGTATTCACAATCTCGAGATGATGGGCGGCGGCGGTCTTGTCGAGGCCGTTCTTGTTGGCTTCGGCGGTGAGGGTGCGCGCGTAGTTCTCTTCCGCCTGCGAAATCCGTTCGCGGCTCAGGGTGGCCTGGATAGTGGGCAGCACTTCATTCAGGGGCTGCTGGTGCGCGGGCTGGCGCGACTCCACCTGCACGATGTGATAGCCGAACTGCGACTTCACGACCTTGGTGTCGCCGATCTTCTGGGTGAAGATGGCGTTGTCGAATTCCGGCACCATGCGGCCGCGCTGGGAGGGCCCGAGTTCGCCGCCGGTGTCCTTGCTGCCCGGGTCGTCGGAATTCTTCTTGGCGAGGTCGGCGAAGTTAGCGCCGCCCTGGATCTGCTTGAGGATGTCGTCGGCCTTGGCCTTGGCGGCCGCGTCGGCCTTGGCATCGGCGCCCGGAGCCAGCTTGATCAGGATGTGGCGCGAGGTAGCCGTCTCCGGCGCCGCGTATTCCGAGCTGTGCTGGTTGTAATAGGCCTGGATCTCCTGCTGCGAAGGCTGCGGAATGCCGCCGGGGAGCTGCTGCGGCGTGAACGCGAAGTAGGTGATCTTGCGCTGCTCGGGAACCGCGCTCTGGTAGTGCGCGGCATTCTTCTTGAAATAGGCTTCGAGATCGGCGTCGGAGGGATTGATGGTCTTCTTCAGGTCGTCGCCCGACAACACCGCGTAATCGAACTTGATCTTGATGTTGTCCTTCAGATACTGCGAGCGCACTTCCTGATCGCTTACCTGGACGGCGGCGGTGACCAGCTTTTGAAGGCGGCGGATCACGATGCTCTGCTTGATTTCCTTCTCGAACTCATCGCGCGAGATGTTGAACTGGTTGTTCACCAGGGCCGCGTAGCGATCGTCGCCAATGTATTCGCCCTTGGGGAAGATCATCTGGCCGAACTGGCCGGAATGGAGGAAATCGACCACGTCCTGATTGCTGGCGCTGATGCCCAGGCGGTCGGCTTCCTGCAGCAGAACCTGCTGCTGGACGAGTTGCTGGCCTACCTGCTGGGTGAAGAAATTCAGGATCATGGGGTTGTCGGCGTACTGGGGATTGCGCTGCTGGATCTGGCGGCGCGCGATCAACTCCACTTGCTGCTGAAGGACTTCGTCGCCGTTGGAGAACACGCGGTTGTACCAGTGCGGATACACGATCGCGTAGTCGCTCGCGGAAACAGCGCCGCCGGCTGCCAGGCCGGGAATCAGATACACAACCATCGACACCGAGGCGGCGGCAATGATGACGACAAACAGGGCCTTGGTCAGGCGGTTATCTCTCTGCAGAAAACGAATCATGGGTGGGTGTAAGCCTTCTACTCTCTACGCGCAGGAAATGCTCCGCTGGCCCGGCCTGTATGGGCGGCGCACGGACGGCAGACTCGCTGGACGCGATTAGCCAACATTATAGCTGAGGCCGAGAATACTTTTCTGCGCCAGCGCAAGGTGGCCAGGGCAATCGCATGAAGCGGGGCCACGCTGCGCCTGGCGCGGGGCAGAACGGGCAAATGCCGCTAAAACGAAGCTCAAGGCGATTGTCTGCAAGGATTCCGACCAGCTGGTGAGAAACAAATCGGGCATCCCGGCAACGCGGGATGCCCGAGTTCTTCGCTATGGACCGGACTTATCGCCAGTAGTAGGACCCGCCAACCATGTAGTAGGGCCGGTAGTAAACCGGGGGCGGATACGCGTAGTAAGCCGGACCGTAGTAGGGACGCCCGTAGACCGGGGGGCGGCGGTAGAGGGTCGCTCCACCAGGATAGAGGCCTTGGGAAAGGCGGGCCGCTTCCTCCTGGCTTACCGGGTCGACGGTGACCGGGGTATTGAGATGGAAGGTCACCAGCGCCTCGGCCGGAATCCACGCGCCCGGCCCATGAGTGGCCGCAGAAGCGGCAGTACCTACCGTGCCGCCGGCAACCGCGCCGATGGCGGCACCGCCTCCGCCGCCCGCGGCTCCGCCGATCAAGGCGCCGAGTACGGTTCCGCCGATGATATTGCCGGCGGTACGGGCGGTCTTGCTGGGCCCTTTGACGCGGAACTCGTCGCTGTCCAGGGGATAGTTGCGGCCGCCCAGATCAAGGGAGGTCAGGCGCAGCGCCAGTTCCGCCGAACCGGCCATCTGTCCGGCATTCTTGCTTTCGGCGATGACGCCGTGCACCGTAGCGCCGCGCGGAATCGCCAGCCATCCGTTCACGGTCACGTCGCGAATTACGGTGAAGTCCAGCTGGGTGCCTTCCTTGGCCCGCTTGCTGTCCACGGCATCGGTGGTTCTCAGCTGAAGTACAGTACCCTGGGCCAGCGTAATCGGCGCGCTGGGAACGGAATACCGCGGCGGAGGAGGAGCGTACTGGGGGCGCTGTCCATACCCCGGAGGAGGAGGCGGCTGCTGGCCGTATCCAGGCTGTGGGGGCGGGTAGCCCTGCTGCTGTCCGTAACCTGGCTGCGCGGGTGGATAAGCCGGCTGCTGCCCATAGGCGGGCGGCGGAGCCTGCTGCGAATATCCGGGCTGGTTTCCGGGCTGGGTCGGAGGCGGAGCCTGCTGCTCGTACTGGGGAGGATTCTGCGGAGCATTTTGAGCCGACTGAGGAGCGCCATTGTCATCGTCTGGCGCTGGTTCCGGTGCGGCGGCCTGGGCATTCGGGTCGTCGGCCGGGTTCCCGACCTTCAGATGATCGTTGACCTTGGTGACGCCCGGTACCTTGCTCACGATGGACTCGGCGAGTTGCTTCGACGCATCACTCGAAACCGTGCCGGAGAGAGTGACCTCCGTCTGAATGGTGGCCGCGGTGATGAGGTCGTTCTTGAGGGCCTGGGAGTCATCGAGGGCCTTCACCACGTCCATCTCAATCTGTCCGTCCGTACGCTGGCCTGCAACGGCGGAGGAAGTCTGTTGCGCATCCCCCGCATCCTGCGCCAGCGCGGCGGGGACGGTCCAGGCAAGTACTGCAGTCAACGCCAAAGCCTGTAGAACTGACCGATGCAGCCGTGGCTTATTCATGTCGTGTGTCTCCTATGCTTCTCTGCACCTGTTTCTACCGCTTTAGACGGAGAAACGGGCAACGCAGTCAACAGTTTGAACCCGGCCGCCGGGAAAAAGTTCCGCGCCGCTGCGGCAGCGGTTTTTAGGCGGTCCGGTGGCCGGAATTCAACTTCTGCCAAAGGTCGTGATGCCAAAAAGACGTCCCGAAGGCCCTCAGCGGCTGAAGCCCCTTTGATTTGGCCGAAGTTCATGTACGAAGCCCGTACCCTTCCGCATCGCTAAGCTTTGGATGCTTCCGCGATGGAAGGACGCGCCAAAGAGATGAGTTTCTCGTTGTCGGGAAGAAAGATCTGGAAAACGGTCCCGGAGGGTGCTCCGGGTCCCCCGGCCTTGCTGCGGACGTGAACCACTCCCCGGTGTTTGAGGATAATCTCGTGGCTGACCCATAACCCCAGGCCCGTGCCGGCGCTGTCCTTGGTGGTGAAGAAGGCCTCAAAGACGTGGTTGCGCACGTCCTCTTCCATGCCGAAGCCGGTGTCGGCCACGGTGAACCGCACTCCTGCCAGGCCGGGGAACTCCCAGCTGCGCGACCGCCGCGCTCTCACCACCAGCTTTCCCCCGGTACTGGTGGCATCAATCGCGTTCCCCACCAGGTTGGCAAAGACCTGGCGAACCTCGCCGGCAAAGCAGAACAGGTCCATCTCGGGGTCGTAGCGGCGTTCGACGGCGATGTTGAAGGTATTGAAGCGTCCCTGGTAGATATCGAGAACGGAATCAAGCAGTTCCGCCATGGTGGCCCGATGCGGGAGCGTGGACTGGCGGTAGAACCGGAGCGTCTGCTGGGCGATCTCAGCAATGCGCTTGCCCTCGCGCTCGGCCATGGTGACGTACTTCATGGCCGACTCATCAAGCTCGCAGAAGTTTCGCAGCAGGTAAAGCAGGTTGGTGATGGCTTCGAGGGGATTGTTGACCTCGTGGGCGATGGAGGCCGCCAGCCGGCCCGTCGCGGCCAGCTTTTCCGACTTGCGCAGGGTCTCCTCGCTGCGTTTCCGCTCGCTGATATCCTGCACGATCATTCCGGCCCAGCGCACTTGGTGGGGCGTGGTGCGGATCGGGTAGGTGCTGACCAGCCATGTCCACGGCTGGCGGGGCGTTCCTCCCACTCCCTGCAGTTCGAACTCCTGCTCCGCCGCCTCCTCGGCAAACACGCGAGCCAACGCGTCTTCGAGCTGTTTTCCGGTGGGTTCCGGCAGCAGCTCGGGCAGAGTCTTTCCCAGGTGGCGGCTCAAGGGAAAGTCGGTCAGCCGGGCGAACACGTGATTCACCCGGACGCAGCGGCTGCGGCGATCGAAGAAAGCCAGGCCGATAGGGGCATTGGCCAGCATGGAATCGAGCAGGGAGAGGGTATCGTTCAATCCCGATCGCTGCTCGTCGATCGACGCGACCATGCCATTGAAGGCCTCCACCAGGTCAGTGAACTCGTTGTTGCCGGTCACCGGGAGCGGAAAGTCCTCGGAGCTCTCGGGGGAATTCATCAGGGCGGCCGTGCCGGCGTGCAGGATGGCCAGCGGCCTTGAAATGGAACGAGACAAAAACCACACGAGTACCGTGGACGCAAGTATCCAAACGATCCCAAACAGCAACGTGCCTCGAACCACAATGAGGATTTGCTGGCGGTCCCACTCGCGATCGCTCTCGACCCACGCATAGCCATGGAGCTGGGTGCCGAAGTAGATCGCCTCCACGGCTTCCCAACGATCTTGCCCGAAGGTAAAGACGCGGGGAGCGGCCCCGCGAATCAGGGGCATCTGGGCCCTCTCGGCGGGATCGAGCATGTTCCTGATGGCGAGGCCGGGGCTGACCTCGAGCATGTTTCCACCGGGATCGGTGACCTTTGCCTGGGCTACGCTGGGAGCCTTGCCCATCATGCGCACCGCGGCAGCCAGCCAGTCCTCGCGGTTTTCGAGCATGGCTTCCTGGGCCTGGGAAGCCACCGAAGATACCTGGCTCATGAGACGCTGCTTGGCGTGGTCGCGCAGATCGCGGCTCTGAAGCCGGACCAGCAGCAGCGCAAAAAGACCAATGGAGAGCGCCTCCAGCAGTACCAGCCCCAGGAGCATTTTCCAACGAATGGTGCGCGGCCACCAGCGCATCTCGAGAACCTCGACTCCGGAGGGGAATGTAGGTTCAGTGTACTCGAGCACTGCGGGATTTGGTTGCTTATGACGCGGAATTCATTTTTGCAGTTAGAGCGCGCGCGATCTGTTTGCCGTGAAAGCGGCCATTCTCAATGAAGATTTCGTTGGTGCGGGAGCCCGCCACGATGACGCCGGCCAGGTAGACTCCGGGAACGTTGCTCTGGAGGGTTTCGGGGTCGCAAACCGGAAGTCGATCGGGGCCTTCAAACTGCACGCCCATGCTTTCGAGGAAGCGGAAGTCGGGCCGGTAGCCGGTCAAGGCAAACACGAAGTCATTGCGAAGAATTTCGCGGCCGGCGGGCGTTTCGACCACCACGGCATCGAGGGTGATCTCCACTACGGTAGTGCGGAAAAGAGCCCGGATTTCGCCGTTTTTGATGCGGTTTTCGATGTCCGGCTTGATCCAGTACTTCACGTGGCGGTGAATTTCCCCTCCGCGGTGGATCAGCGTGACGCGCGCTCCGTGCCGCCACAGTTCGAGGGAAGCGATAGCCGCGGAGTTCTTGCCGCCGATGACCACCACGTCGGTCCCGAAGTAGGGATGGGGATCGTCGTAATAGTGATGGACCTTGCTCAACTCCTCGCCGGGAATTTTGAGGTAGTTGGCGAGGTCGTAGTAGCCGGTGGCGACGACCAGTTTGCGCGCGCGAAGGTTCGCGGCCCTGCCAAAGCGGTCCACAATGTGAACCGTGAAGTCATCATCGGTTCCTTCCACGCGATCGACGTGCTGGTATTGGCGGATGTCGAGTTTGTAAAAGCCCGCTACCTGGCGGTAGTACTCGAGCGCCTCGTTGCGGGTCGGCTTGGCGTTGGGGCTGGGAAACGGAATGTCGCCGATCTCCAGCAGCTCCGAGGTGGTGAAAAAGGTCATGTGGGACGGGTAATGGTAGAGCGAATTGCACACGCAGCCCTTGTCGACCGAGACCACTCGCAGCCCGGCCCGCCTGGCCTCGATAGCGCAGGCCAGTCCGGTGGGCCCGGCGCCGATGACGAGCAGATCAAAAGGCTCTGACTCGGCTTCACCATGAACCGGCATGGTTTGGGGTTGGGAAACGGGAACGGAGTCCACCGGATAGTCGGCCATGGATTCAGATTAAGGGCATGGGGCGGGGTGGGGAGACGGCGGAAAGGGATGGTAGAATGGTAGACGTCTATGGTAGAAAGGCGGATCGGGTGAGTTTGAATATCAAAGACGAGGAAATCCACGCCATGGTGCGGGAACTCGCGGCGCTCAAAGGTACAACGCTGACCGCTGCTGTGAAACTCGCCATTAAGGAAGGGATCGAGCGCGAGAAGGCCAGCCACGGCCAATCCGG
Source organism: uncultured Acidobacteriota bacterium (assembly GCA_963730805.1). Classification (GTDB taxonomy): domain Bacteria; phylum Acidobacteriota; class Terriglobia; order Terriglobales; family Acidobacteriaceae; genus Telmatobacter. The sequence goes on from CAVSTL010000014.1 coordinate 129,400, forward strand.
ATCGGCAAAAAGGAAGCGGTCCGAAGTCGTGCAGGCTTTCGCCCGGAACTTCGCCAGCCGCGTAAAAGAGCCGATCCACTCCTGGGACATTGACAAGCTTCTCTACGATGAAAACGGGCTGCCGAAATGATCCTGGATTCGTCCGCTCTGGTCGCAATGCTCACCAACGAGGAGGATGGGGACGCTCTCTCCCGCGTATTGGATGGTCCGGATGTGGTTCGCATGTCTGCGGCATCCTACCTTGAAACTTCGATTGTGATCGACGCGCATCGCGATGCCGCACTGAGTGCCAGCGTGGACGATATGATCCTGGATTCTGAAATTGTCATTGAACCCGTTACAGTAGCGCAAACCCGCTTCGCCCGGCAGGCCTATCGCGATTACGGTAAAGGCAGTGGACACAAGGCTAACCTGAACTTCGGCGATTGCTTCAGCTACGCCCTGGCGCGAGACAAGCGCGAGCCGATTCTCTACAAGGGCGATGACTTCGTGCACACGGATCTGCGGCCGGCGCTCGAAGTCGAGACAGCACACTCTCAGACTAGCAATGAATCTTATCCATTACCCTAGGAGGGTCAGCTTCCCGAGGGGATTCAACGATGACCGTCGTTCGGCAGGAAGATTTCATCGCCAGCGTGGCAGGCGCGCTGCAGTACATCAGTTATTACCACCCCGTTGACTACATCACCAGCCTCGCCAAGGCGTATGAGAAGGAAGAGTCGCCGGCAGCAAAAGACGCCATGGCGCAGATTCTCATCAACAGCCGCATGTGCGCCGAAGGACACCGGCCCATCTGCCAGGACACGGGAGTGGTGAATGTCTTTGTGAAGCTCGGCATGGATGTGCGCTTTGAGGCCGCGCTCGGCGAAAAGCGGCTTGACCTGCAGGAAATGGCCGATGAGGGCGTGCGCCGCGCCTATCTCGATCCCGACAACAAGCTGCGCGCCTCCATGCAGTCCGACCCGGCGGGCGCCCGCAAGAACACGCGGGACAATACGCCCTCCGCGGTCAATGTGGAACTGGTCCTCGGCGACAAGGTCGAGATCACGGTCGCGGCCAAGGGCGGAGGCTCGGAAGCCAAAAGCAAGTTCGCCATGCTGAATCCATCCGACTCGATCGTGGACTGGGTGTTGAAGACGGTGCCGACCATGGGCGCCGGCTGGTGCCCTCCGGGTATGCTGGGCATCGGCATTGGCGGTACCGCGGAAAAGGCGATGCTCATGGCCAAGCAGTCGCTGATGGATCCGATCGATATCCAGGACCTGATCCAACGCGGCCCCAAGACGACTGCCGAGAAACTTCGCGTCGAACTCTACGACAAGGTCAACAAGCTGGGCATCGGCGCGCAGGGACTGGGCGGCCTGACCACGGTACTCGACGTAAAGGTGCTGGATACGGCGGCCCACGCAGCCAATCTGCCCGTGGCGATGATTCCCAACTGCGCCGCCACCCGGCACGCGCACGTGGTGCTCGACGGCTCGGGGCCGGCGTATCTCGATCCGCCGAATCTCGACGACTGGCCCCGGCTGACCTATGACGTTTCCAGCGCGCGGCGCGTGAACCTCGACACCGTGACACGCGCCGAGGCCGCTACGTGGAAGCCCGGCGAGGTGCTGCTTCTCACCGGAAAACTGCTTACCGGGCGCGACGCGGCCCACAAGCGCATGACCGACATGCTGAACCGCGGTGAGAAGCTGCCGGTTGATTTTAGTGGGCGGTTTATCTATTATGTGGGCCCGGTCGATCCGGTGCGTGAAGAGGTGGTCGGCCCGGCGGGCCCCACCACCGCAACCCGCATGGATGGGTTCACCCGCCAGATGCTTGCCGAGACCGGCCTGCTTGGCATGGTTGGAAAAGCGGAACGGGGCCCGACGGCCATCGAGGCCATTCGCGAATTTGGCGCGGTCTACCTGATGGCCGTGGGCGGCGCAGCTTACCTGGTTTCGAAGGCCATTTACGGCTCGCGGCTGCTGGCGTTTGAAGACCTGGGCATGGAGGCCATTTACGAATTCGACGTACGCGACATGCCGGTCACGGTTGCCGTCGATTCCAAGGGAACCAGTGTCCACCAGACCGGCCCCGCCGAGTGGCAGCAGCGCCTCGCGGGGATACCGATACTGCAGTAAACAGTTTTCAGTCGTCAGTCGTCAGCGGTGGGAGGCCCCGAAATGTACGACGTGATTCTCAAGCGGTTTGACGCGCCGGACGAAGTACGGACGTTTGAGAAGGGCCGGTTCGAGCTGGTGCGGATCGGCGGAATAACGATTGGCAAAGCGACCTATGAGCCGGGATGGAAATGGTCCACGCATGTGGGCAAGGCGCTGGGCAAAACCAGCTGCGATGTGGAGCACGTAGGCATTGTGATCTCAGGCCGGGCCACCGCCGCGATGGACGATGGCCGCATTTTCGAAATGACCTCGGGCGACTTGTTCTATATCGAGCCCGGCCACGACAGCTGGGTAATCGGCAACGAACCTTATGTGTCTTTGCACCTGATGGGCGCGGGCGATTATGCAGCCAGGAAAGCGGTGGATAGTGGTCAGTGATTCGTGGACAGCCTATCCGACACGAATGCACCGTTTCCAGGCGGTAGCGAACTGGTCAGTGTGTTACTGACTACTGTTCACTGACCGCAGTGTTTACTGCTTTCCGAAGCGATAGACGAAGCCGGTGGTAAACCCGAGGCTGTTCTGCATGGTTGAGCCGAAGCCGGTGCCGAAGTACTCGCCGGCCAGCCGGAGCGCGAATCCCGGGCTCACGTTGTACTCGCCGATCAGGCCGCCGGTGACAGCGTAGGCATTGCCGTCGGGCCAAAGTCCCAGAGCCTTGCCGCCGAACCCGTTGGTATCTCCGGAGAAATTGCCATGGGCATAGCCGGCCATGACCCGTCCCGAGATGGAGTATTTTGGCTGGAGATAAAACCGGTAGGTCGGGCCGCCAAGAGCCGAGTAGGTGCTGACCGCGGGGCGAGTGATCGAAGCCGAGTTTAATCCAACGAAGGGCGTGCCGTAGTACCCGCGTCCGCCCAGTGTGACTCCAAGCCGGGTGCTGAAGTAGCGGGTGAACTCCGCATCCCACGAGTAATAGGTCACCCGCTGCAGGTTGGGCCCAGGAGTAAACCGAAGGTAGCCCATGCCCACGTATGCGTCATACAAATGCGAATAGGCATCGCGAATCGCCTGGACGCGGCGCTGTTCGCGGCGAGCCCGGATGCGCGACTGCACGCTGGCCGTACCCGGATTCTGACTGGCTGAAGCGGGGGGCGCCTGGCCCTGATCCTGAGCTGGAGTCTGCGCCTCTGGCGGGTTGGAACTGGAACTCTGGGCAAAGAAAACGGGCGCTGAAGCCAGGCCTACGGCCAGCAAAAGAGCAAAACGGCGAAATAAATCCATCGGCTTCGGGTATCCTCCACGGGAGTGCGGAAGCACACCGGTTTCCCATGCGCGCTGCGAATGCGTCAGGCCAGCGTCGATCGGAACCTGCCGCGACAGCCATACTGCCCATTTTGCAGTACCGCGAAAGCAGCGCTTCCCCCAATAGGTATTAAATCACCTGAAGGGGAGGCTTGTGGGTGATCCGGCGACGGCGTGTTCCAAAACCCCGCAATTCTCCGCAGGTGCGCAGGATGGAACCCGGCGTCGAACCGGGTTCCATCGCTATCGCAAGTGATGAGATTGAAGGAAACACGCTCTGCGCTTTAGACGCGCTGCGGAGGTATTCGATTGCCGAAGCGACTACTTAATGCAACTTAAGTCGGTCTGCAGCTGGGCCTGGTCGAAGCCGGACGGCGCACCTTTTTGCGTAAGCCAGTTTTGCCCGAACAGCGCGTGCGCTTCGTCGCAATACTTCGTCCAGAACGCGAGGGTCATGGTTTTGAGCGTGCCCCATGTGATGCAGGTGAAGCTGTGGTCATCGTACTTGGGAACAAACACGCAATGGCCGCCCCAGCTTCCCTTCTTGGCGTCGGCGCCGCCGTTGGGAACGACGTCCCACACATCCTGGTTCTGCGCGGTTACGGGGAGCGATAATCCGATATAGACACCGCCAAAGAGTGTGATGGCCTGACGAATTTCCACCAGATTTGAGAATTTAGAATCGGCGAAGGCCAAAAGGGTGTGGCCGTCGAAGCCGTCTTTGCGCCAGTTGTTCAGGACGTCGAGTTCGATCCCGCCGCTATCGGTACTGGGATCGGAGGGGTTATACCCGTCCCACTTTTCGTAGTAGCTCAGAACGGTATTGTCCGACGCCGTCATTTCGCTACCGGTGCAGGCCGACCAGACCTGGACGGCATGGGCCACGCCGGCGATGGTGCAATCGCCGAGCTTGTCGTTCCCCATCATGCCCCAACTGGTAACGCCACAGGTCCAGTCCTTGGCCGGGGGCGGCGGGGGAAGGCTGGGTTTCAAATAGTTTCCGAGCGCCAGCGTACGGCTGTCGGTCTTGATCGCCTTGCGGCCAAGTTTCATGTTCGAGTGATCTGCCATTTTTGTGGCTCCTTGCGCCAGAGAGGGCTCGGACGATGCCGGGGCCTTACGGTTGAAGTGTGGTGACAGCAGCGCCAAATTCGTTTCCGATTGTCCACCAGATTTTTGCAAATTCGGCGTGGGCGTCATCTTCATGTCACATGAAACTTCAATGGAATGAACTAGGATGGGAGTGGAGGCAACGGATCATGGGTCGTTTTTTGATTGGGCTTGTGCTGGGAATCCTTCTCGTTCCGGTGTGTGTGCTCCTTTACTTCAAGGTGGGCCGTGTGCCGGTGGCCGTGAACGATCCTCCGTTTCCCAACGAGAGATTGGTGACCGCGGTCCCGCTGAATGCGCGGATCGACCGGGAAGCGCCAAAGACTCCCCCCGTCCAGCCCGACGAAACCAATCTCACCGCCGGCGCGCACATCTACAGCGACAGGTGCGCGGTGTGCCACGGATTCCACAACAAGCCGTCGCCGTTTGGACTGCACATGTTCCCCACCGCACCTCCTTTGTGGGAGAAACACGGACATGGCGATGTGGTTGGCGTAAGCGACGATCCTCCGGGCGAGACCTACTGGAAGGTGGCCAACGGGATCCGCCTGACCGGCATGCCAAGTTACAAGGAGCTCCTGACGGAGACCGAAATGTGGCAGGTGAGCGTACTATTGGCGAATGCCGACAAACCGCTGCCCCCGGGCGCTGTCGCGATCCTGAGCGGGGAGATGTCGCCGGCCGCCCCGGTGCTGACCGAGCCTCCCGCCAAAAAGTGACGGGAACGCAAAGAAGGGAACTCCGGCGATGAAACTGCTCGACATGCTGCGCAAAGGACTCGGGTTCGTGCTGATGAGCATGGGCGTGTCGAGTCCGGACAAGACCACTGTAGCCACGAAGCCGGGAACGAAGTCAGCGAGGTAACTGGAGGGACGGCGGGATAACGCATCGCGACTGCCTGCCTGTGAATCGAAAGGATGATTGGGAGGTAGCCATGGCGGAGAAAAAGGGCTTCTGGCGCGCCTTTCTGGACTTCTTTATTCTTTTCAGCGGAATTTCGACGGCCTCCAACCTTTCCCGCACGCGCAGAACGCCGGTAAAGGGCCGCGGCCTTTTTCTGTTCCGCAAGAAGGAAAAGCCAGGGACCACGCGATAACTCGGCCGAACGGCACCGCAATCCGCCCATTGGTAGAATGAAGATATGTCGCTGACCCGCCAGCAGGCCCTCGATTATTTCCAATCCCCTGACCTGATCGGCCTGGGCTTTGAAGCCGATGCTGTACGCCGGAGCCTTCATCCCGAAGGTGTCGTCACCTACATCATCGACCGCAACATCAACTACACCAATTTCTGCACGGAATACTGCACGTTCTGCGCCTTCTATCGCCCGCTGAAGGGGCCGCGCGCCAACGAGGGCTACATCCTCGAGTTTGAAAAGATTTACGAAAAGATTGCCGAGACTCTGGAGATGGGCGGCACCGGCGTGCTGATGCAGGGCGGCATCCATCCCGATCTCAAAATCGACTGGTTTGAGCGCCTGTTCACCGGCATCAAGCAGCGCTTCCCCAACATCTGGCTGCATTGCCTGTCGGCCTCGGAAGTGCTGGCGATTGCGGAATATTCCGAACTGAGCCTGCGCGACACGATCGTGCGCCTGCGCGATGCGGGGCTCGATTCCATCCCCGGCGGCGGCGCCGAAATCCTCGACGACGATGTGCGCAAGCGGATTGCGCGATTGAAGTGCCGCACCGATGACTGGGTCAGCGTGCATCGCACCGCCCATCAGCTGGGCATGCGGACCACGGCCACCATGATGTTCGGCGTGGGCGAGACCTTCGACCAGCGCATCAATCACTTTGAAGTGGTGCGCAACCTGCAGGAAGAAACCGGCGGGTTCACGGCATTTATTCCCTGGAGCTTCCAGCCCGGACACACGGCTCTCGGCGGGCGCGGGTGGGACGAAGCGACTTCGGTCGAATATCTGAAAGTGCTGGCCATCTCCCGCCTCTATCTCGACAACATCGAGAACGTGCAGGCCAGCTGGGTCACGCAGGGTCTGAAGGTGCTGGAGCTCGGATTGCATTTTGGCGGCAACGATGTGGGCTCGGTGATGCTGGAAGAGAACGTGGTCAAGGCCGCAGGGACTTCGAACTGCACCACCGAGGAAGAGCTCCGGCGCATCATCCGCGACGCCGGCTTCAAGCCCGTGCAGCGGGATACGCTGTATCGCACGATGTTTTTGAACTGATTCGCCAGCTTCTCAAAACGGACCTGTTTAGTTCGGCTGCCCGCGAAGCTCAGGGATGCCTCTGTCCGCCGGCCGCCACTTCGATGCCGTGCTTGAGCAGCGGCAAGATCGTCGCGAGGCTTTCTTCGGCGCCGCGTTTGCTCCCGGGAAGATTCACGATCAGCGTGCTCCCTTTCAGGCCGGCCACCGCGCGCGACAGCCATGCATACCGATTACCGAGAGCTCCCTGGGCGCGCATAGCCTCGGCCAGGCCGGGAGCTTCGCGGTCGATGACGCGGCGGGTGGCTTCGGGCGTGCGATCGCGCGGGCCCATGCCCGTACCGCCCACTGTGAGCAACAATGCCACTTCCTGTTGGCACAGGCGCTGCATCTCGGCCGCGATGGCGTCTTCCTCATCCGGCAGCAGGCCGGTTTGAATCTCGGCATCGGGCCAATGTTCGCGAAGCACGGCGACAACCGCCGGCCCCGCAGTATCGGTCATTTCCCCGCGCGAGCAGCGGTCGGAGATGGTAAGGACAGTGAGGTGCATGGGAGGATTGTAGCCGCATGCTTCCGCAACCGCAGTCCGGCTTGGATCGGTATTGCACCCGGAACTGTGAAGATGCGACTGCGGATCATTCAGTCCGTCCGCCGGAGCGGACTCTGGTCGGGATGACAGACCTGTGGTGTAGGTTGAGGGCGGCATTTCGAGATGGGGTTGATTGCGGTCGGGTCAGCCGTTAGTCTTTGTCCGAGGAAATCATTTTGGTTCATAAGCAATCGAATGGATCGGATTACGACGGGCCTGCCCTGTCGCTGAGCGGATTGCGCAAGACGTTCGGCGATGTGGTGGCGGTAGATCATCTCGATCTCGAGGTGACGCGGGGCGAGTGTTTCGGATTGCTGGGCCCCAATGGCGCCGGCAAGACCACCACTATCGAGATCTGCGAAGGGCTGACGCCGCCCGATGCGGGAACGGTGAACTTGCTGGGCGTGAGTTGGAAGACGGCAGAGAAGAAACTTCGCCAGCGGATCGGCATTCAACTGCAGGAGACGCAGTTTCCCGACAAACTCACAGTTGAAGAGACACTGCGGCTGTTTCGCAGTTTTTTTCACCAGGGTATTTCGGTCGATGAGGCGATCCGGACTGCGCAACTCGATGAGAAGCGCACGGCCCGGGTCGGCGGCCTTTCAGGAGGGCAGAAGCAGCGCCTGGCGATGGCCTGCGCGCTGGTGGGCGATCCGGAACTGCTGTTTCTCGACGAGCCGACGACCGGGCTCGATCCGCAGGCGCGGCGGCACTTGTGGGACCTGGTGGATGAGTTGAAGCGCGCGGGCCGGACCATCATTCTGACGACGCACTACATGGATGAGGCGGAGCGATTGTGCGACCGCGTGGCGATCATGGATCACGGGCGCATCATTGCGCTCGGCACTCCGCAGCAGTTGATCGCGTCGGTGGGCGGCGACCACATTGTCGAATTCGCAGTGACCAGGGCTGACGCAACTCGCGGGGAACTGGATGCCGCGCCGCTGAAGCAGATACCCGGTGTCGAGTCGCATCGCGTGGACGCAGGCATCCATCAATTGTCGGTGAAAGATCTGCACACGACGGTGCCGCGCATCTTTTTCGCAATTTCAGAAATGGGATTGCACCTGAGCGAATTCCGAACTCACTCGGCATCGCTTGAAGACGTGTTCGTGGGCCTGACGGGGAGGAACCTGCGCGATGAGTAGACTCGAGGAAAGCTCTCTTTATCAATTGACGTCGACACGGTTCCGCCTGTTTCTGCGCGAGCCCGAAGCGATCTTCTGGGTATTCATCTTTCCGATTCTGCTGGCGGTGGGTTTGGGAATCGCGTTTCGCAACCGGCCCGCGGACGTGCTGCCGGTGGGCGCAACGACGACACAACTGACACAGGCGATGGTTGCCGACAAGGGACTGAACGCAACCACGGTGGATGAATCCTCGGGCACGCATGCGCTGGCGATCGGCACCATCGATCTGCTGGCCGTTCAAGGACCGCAGGGCGTGATCTACAAGTACGACAGCACCAATCCCGATGCGCGCACGGCGCGGCTGCTGGCGGAGCGCGCGATCCAGGCCGCGGCGGGGCGGCGGGATGCGGTGGCCTCGCAGAATGAATTGGTTCACGAGACCGGGGCGCGCTACATCGATTTCGTGGTGCCGGGTTTGCTGGGCATGAACCTGATGGGCTCGGCGATCTGGGGAATGGGATTTGCCATCGTGGAAGCGCGACAGAAGAAATTGCTCAAGCGGATGGTGGCGTCGCCGATGCCGCGATGGCAGTACATGACATCGTTCCTCCTGTCGCGGCTGGTAATGCTGGTGATCGAAGTGGTGGTGTTCGTCAGTTTTGCGCGACTGGCATTCGGCGTTCCCATCCGCGGCTCGCTTCTGGACCTCGGTCTCATCTGCCTGATTACATCGCTGGCGTTCTCCGCACTGGGGCTGCTGGTAGCCTCGCGCGCGAAGACCATGGAAGCCGCATCGGGCCTGATGAATCTCGTGATGCTGCCCATGTGGATCCTGTCGGGCGTCTTCTTTTCAGCGACACGCTTCCCTGCCGTGATCCAGCCGTTTGTTCGCGCGCTGCCGCTGACGGCGGCGATCGATGCGTTGCGCAGTAACATGCTGCAGGGAATCGGACTTAACCACCTGTTGATGCCGGTGGGCATTCTGCTGGCGTGGCTGGTGGTCCCGTTCGCAGTTACGGTGAAGATTTTCCGCTGGCGTTAGGGGCCGGAAGCGGCGCCAAAAGCTTTACAACAATTTACGCTCAGCGCAGTCGATACAGGTTCATTCTGTAGAAGCGTGGCGGGCTCGGGGCCGGGACCACGCCTTTCCAAAATCAGCTTTCGACGCACGCCGAGCTGTCGCCGGCGATGAAACACTTGCCTTGGTTCCCGCGCGCTGCATTGCAACCGCCCAGGTCTGAGCGGGTGCGATCAGCGATCGTGGAAGCGGATCCGGTCTGTACTCGCATACCTACGGGCCGGATCCGCTGTCTCGATTCATTTACGAATTTCCTATACATTCTCTGGCCGGCGCCGGTCTTTTATTCTGCGCCGCTGCTTCTGCGCGGACAGGTTGAGAACCCTCGCGATATTTCCCGGCTCTGCTCCCCAATGTAGAAAATCTTTCCGGAAGATGTAACGTTGCCGGGCCAGCGTCCACTACTAGCGCAGATACACTCTGATGCCCCATCAGAGCACCTCTCCCAAAGGATTGAAAAATTATGAAGAGCCTATCCTCCGCACTTACAGCGGTTCTCGTCCTCGCTGCGCCTCTGGCCGCAGTTTCGCAAGCCGTCCTCAACGCGCCGCCCGCACACAAGCTGCAGCCCAACGAGCATGCGCTCAACCTGCCCGGCACCTTCACCGTCGACGCGCCGCCCGCCGGCTTCGATCCGATCCTGGCGTCCGATGAAGAACTTGCCTATCACGGCTTCCCGCCGCGCCCCAACCAGAACACCGAGCCCAAGGCTTTTGCCACCTGGTCGAAGGCCATGAAGGCCTCCAAGACCCGCGTGATGCCGACGCTCGAGCAGACCTCGATCTTCCATGGCCCCGCCAACGTGACCAAGAACGCGAAGCCCTCCGCGGAGAGCAACGCCGTGAACGCCAACAGCCCGATCAGCAACGTGTCCTACTCGTCCAACTGGAGCGGCTACGTGGACTTCAGCGGCGCCACCAGCTACGGATCCACTTCCTACTACTACGTTGTCAACAGCATGGTGGTACCGGTCGCGCAGCAGGCCTTCGGCGCTTGCACGGGCGGCTGGGATTGGGGTTCCGAGTGGAATGGCATCGACGGCTGGGGATCGCCTGACGTCCTGCAGGCCGGCGTCGAGTTCGATGCGTATTGCTCCGGCGGCACCAGGTCTTCCTACTATTCCGCGTGGTACGAGTGGTACCCCTACAGCGAAGTTCGCATCTCCGGCTTCCCCGTTACGGCCGGCGACGACATCTTCGTCGAAGTGTGGCACACCTCTGCTACCCAGGGCTATGCGTACCTCGTGAACTACAACAACAACCAGTCCGTCGAAGTGGGATTCACCGCTTATCCTGGATATCCTCTGCGCGGCAACTCGGCTGAGTGGGTTATCGAGCGCCCCAGCGTCGGCGGCACCCTGGCGACGCTGACCAACTACGAGATGATTCCCTTCTGGGATTCGTATGCCTATACCGAGTCGAGCGCGTTCTATGACATCGCCAATGGCTATGCCATCGACATGACCGACAACAACGGAAACGTGATCTCCTATCCCGAGTACGTTGGAGTGGAGGGCTTCGTGGGCCACGTCACCGGCTCCGCCTGGTAATTCAGTTTCCTCCGCTTGACCCGACCAAAAAGAGGAACACCATGGCGACGGCTAACCAGCCGTCGCCATTCTGTTTCAGCCATAGAAATCCGTGCAATCCCTTGCAAGTTTTCTTTCGCAACGGGGAAAGAATAATTTTCCAAGCGATGTAACGCGATGCCGTATTGCGTCCACTACAAGACACTCTGACGCCCCATCAGAGCACCTCCCCGTAAAGGACACAATTATGAAAACACTTTCGTTCACGACCATCGCAACACTCGTTCTGTCGACTCCGCTGGCTGTACTGGCATCGAACGCCAGGCCCCTGCAGCCGAACGAGCACCCGACCAACCTGGCCGGCATCACCACGATCGAGGCTCCTCCGGCGGGCTTCGATGCCATCAATGCCTCGGATGAGGAGCTCGCCTATCACGGTTTTCCACCGCGGCCCAACGAGAACACCGACCCCAAGGCGTATGCCACCTGGGTGCGCGCCATGAACGCCTCCCAAACCCGGGTGGTTCCAAAACTCGAACCGACCTCGATCGCTCATGGGCAGAATGGCAACCCGGGCGCCAATGGAAACAAAGTACCGACTCCCGCTCCCCACGACAACAATCTCATCATCGCCAACATGAGCGGCTATGAGGCCCAGAGCGGAGCCACCAGCTACGGCGCCAATTCCTTTTACTACATCGTGAGCAACTTCGTCGTTCCCGTGGCGCAACAAGCCGGATGCACAGGCGGCTGGGCCTATGCCTCCGCATGGGACGGCATCGACGGGTTCGGTTCGAGTGATGTGCTGCAGGCCGGCATCGAATTTGACGCCTATTGCTCCGGCACAACTCGAGCGTCCTACTACTCGGCGTGGTATGAGTGGTTCCCCTACGGAGAGGTTCGGATCTCCGGTTTCCCGATCGCACCCAATAACGAGATGTTCGTGGAAGTCTGGCACACCTCGGCTACCCAGGGCTACGCGTATCTCGTGAACATCACCACCGGGCAGGCGGTGGAATTAGGGTTCACCGCCTATCCCGGGTACCCGCTGCTGGGCAACTCCGCCGAATGGATTGTGGAGGACTCGGGCCCGGCAATTATCGGCATGATCCCGTTCTGGAATGCCTATGCTTACACTGAGTCCGGGGTGAGATATTGCAGCACCAGCGCCACTGAGATCGATGGGGGAAGTCTTCCCACCAGCCCCCATCCCATCGCCACCGGCTCGTGCGCGTACGTGGATGTCTTCTAAGAACACGCGCACATCATGCATGCAAAATGGCGACGGCCGATTGAGCCGTCGCCATTTTTGTTTCTGGAACTGGAGGCTGAGTTACGCGACCTGCATCTTCCCGACCGAGCGAACCCGGAAGCGTTTCATGCGAATCGAAAGCGTACGCTCGATTTTGGCCAGATCGCCACGCTCGGCCGGCCCCGAAAAGGTGGAGGCCACGCCGTGCGCCAGATTACGACCGGTGCGACCGACCCGGTGCACAAAGTCTTCGGCAACCTTAGGCAGGTCGAAGTTGACCACGTGGGCAATGTCCGCGACGTCGATGCCGCGCGCGGCCACGTCGGTGGCTACCAGCACGCGATGACGGCCTTCGGAAAAGCTGCGCAGAGCCGCGTTACGCTGCGACTGGGAACGATCGCCATGAATCTGGGTCGCTGACCAGCCTGAGCGCGTAAGCCGCCGCGCCACCCGCTCCGCTCCATGCTTGGTGCGGACAAAGACCAGAAAGCTGCCCTTCTCGGAGCCGAGCAGGTGCTCGAGCAGTTCCTGCTTCTTGTCCGGTTCCACCTCGAAGGTGCGCAGTTCGACGTTCTCGGCCGGCTTGAGCACCGAACCGATCTCGATGCGCACAGGATTGGAGAGGTATTTGCGCGCCACTTCCTTGACCGCGCCTTCCAACGTGGCCGAGTAGCAAAGCGTCTGCCGGTGAGCCGGCAGGGTCGCTGCGATGCGCGCGATGGCAGGCTGGAATCCCATGTCGAGCATGCGATCGACTTCGTCGAGCACCAGGGTATTCACCTGGTCCATGCGAACCAGCCTGCGCTTGAGGAAGTCCTCGAGGCGGCCCGGCGTGGCCACAATGATGCGGGCGCCACGGCGCACCGCATCCAGTTGCGCGCGCTCCGCCATGCCGCCGACTACCAGGGCAACGGTCTGCTGGGAACTCGTGCGAATGGCGAGAAACGCCTTCTCCACCTGCATAGCCAGTTCGCGCGTGGGCAGGAGAATCAGCGCCTGGGCGGCATTGCGGTCCTTGGTGTTTTGCAGCATCTCCACGATGGGGATGAGGAAGCTGAGTGTTTTGCCCGTACCCGTCTGGGCGGTGGCCAGCACGTCGCGGCCTTCGAGCGCGGGAGGAATCGCGCCGGCCTGCACCGGGGTGGGGGTTACAAATTCGTTGGCATTGAGCCGCGCCATAAGGGCGGGCGAAAGAGAAAACTGTGAAAACTGGGTCGTCAAAATAGAGTACTTTCCTGATGATTCCGTGCCGCCGGTTTCCCAACCGGCATTTCCTCGGAATCTGTCTTCAGGCGGGCACACGAGTACTAAGCCTGGTGCATGCCTGTTTCATATTTTGCGTAAGAGAGAACCAAAATCGTCCACGGGACTGGCGAACTCTTGTTCGCCCGGAACTGACCCACGCTGCTTTTACGCCGGGCGGCACACTGCCTGCCGGCCACCCCTGCCTGCATTCCGGATCATCGCGCCGGGATTCTCCTGGCGTTCGATCGACTCGAGAACTGATACGCAGTCCTCACACACGTCGCCGGTCGGAAAACTGGGGTACACGCTGTAGGGGCTTGGGGGAAATCTGTGCAAGGCTGAATTGCCTTTAGGAGGGCAAACCGCCGCTCACGACCAAATCACTGAGCGCAAAACCAGTATAACACGTTACTTTTAATAGATCGGCAATCCGTCCCATCCCCAGAAATCTCTTGGCTCGGCGCTTCTCTCCCCTGTACACTGCGCGAGATTCCGCCGTAGGCCGCGTGAACCGAAGCAGGAACGAAGCAAGCGAGGTCTTATGAATCGGTTTGACCGGCTCATTACCCGCCTCAAACAACACTACGGCGAACCCGCGCTTCCTCCTGCCACCGGGCCCTTCGAACTGGTCCTTTGGGACAACGCCTGCTATCTGTTGCCCGACGAGCGCCGGTTCGAAGTCTTCAGCACGTTGCGCGACAAAGTCGGCCTGAACCCCGCGGCCATCGATGCCGCGCCCGACGGGGTCCTGCTGCCCATCGCTCTCCGCGGAGGGATGCGCCCGGCAATGCGCGTGTTCCGCTGGCGGGAAATCGCGCGCATCACTTTGACCCAGTTCGCAGGCGATCTCAATTCGATCCTCGCGTTGCCTTACCCTGAGGCCAAAAAAGCGCTAAAGCAATTCCCGACCATCGGCGACCCGGGAGCGGAAAGGATCCTGCTGCTGTGCGGGGTTGCCAGCGGCCTGCCGCTTGAATCGAACGGTCTTCGGGTGTTGAGCCGGTTCGCGTGGGGACGGGCGCAGCGCAGCTATGGGACGACATATCGGTCGGTGCAGGACGCCCTGAAACCGGAACTGCCGGTTCACGTGGAACGCCTCAAAATCGCGCATCTGCTGCTCCGCATCCACGGAAAGACCCTCTGCAAGGAGAAGGCGCCGTTGTGCCACCAGTGCCCCGTGTCGGCGGAGTGCCACTATGCGCAAACGCTTCGCCCGGAAGCCTTCAACGTCTCCGATCGTCCTGCCGAGTAATTGGGTCTCTATTTTCCATGCCTTCGATCATGAAGGCTTGCCTGCGACATTCGCAGGAAACCCGGCAACCGCGAGCCGTTCTCAATCGCAGCCGATGGCACAACGATCGACTCGAGATCGGAGCCAATGTGGCCGGGGCGTACACTTTCCGACTGTCACTAGACAGCGCGTAGAGGATCGAGCTATGCCGCAGCGGCGAGTCCCAGGTTCGCTGATTGCCGACTCACTCCGCGGGAACCAGCTTGCGCTGCAATGCTTCGAGCGTCTGGCCCTTGGTTTCGGGATAGACAAAGAGCACCACGAGGAACTGCACCACCGTCATGGCAGAGAAAAACACGAACGGCGTGGACTGGCTCATGGAATGGACCACGACGGGGAACACGAACTGGATGATCGTATTCATGAACCAGTGGCTGGCGCTGCCCACGCCCTGTCCCTTGTTTCGCACCGAGGTCGGAAACACCTCGCCGATATACACCCAGATGACCGCGCCCTGGGAGACGGAAAAAAACGCGACGTAGGTGACGAGCAGCCCCAGAAGCGCCGACGAATGGGCATTGTTGCTGAACAGCCATGCCACTCCAGCCAGACAACAGGCCGTGCCGGCCGCGCCGATCAGGAGAAGCGTTTTGCGTCCCAGCTTGTCGATCAGGGACATGCCGATCACGCAGAACAAGAGATTGGTTGCGCCAATGGCGATGGCCTGCTGATCAGCCGAGATCTGGCTGAAACCGGCCGCCCCGAAGATGTCGTTGATGTAGTAAAGAATCGCGTTGATGCCGGCCAGCTGATTGAATGCGCCGATGGAAATAGCCAGAAACAGCGGATACCGGTACTTCCACTGGAACACGCGTTCGTGGGCCGTGGCGTGTTCCTGCTGAAGCGCCGCGCGAATATCGGCAAGTTCGGATTCCGGATCAGGATCGCCCATGAGCTTGAGCACCGCGAGCGCCTCGTCGATGCGATTTTTTGAGGCCGACCAGCGCGGGCTGCGGGGAATGCCGAAGAGCAGGATCAGAAACCCGATTGCGGGGATCCCCGCAATGCCCACTTGCCAGCGCCACTCCGTCGCGCCGAGATGCATGGTGCGGATAACGTAGTTCGACGTGTAAGCCAGCATGATTCCGAAGACCACGTTGAACTGGAATGCGGCCACCAGCCGGCCGCGCCACTTGGCCGGGGCCAGTTCGGCAATGTATACCGGGCCGAGCACTGAAGAAGCGCCGATGCCAAGACCGCCGATGAAGCGGAACACCAGGAATGACGGCCAGTCCCATGCCAGGGCGCAGCCGGCGGCGGAGGCCACATAGAGGATGGCGGTAATGCGCAGGGTTTCGCGACTGCCCAGTCTCTGCCCCAACTGCCCGGCGACCAGTGCGCCGATCACAGTGCCGACCAGGCCAATGGCCACAGTGAGTCCCTTGTTCTGCGGACTCAGATTGTAGAGTTTCACCAGCGCATCGATTGCTCCGGCGATCACAACGGTGTCGAAGCCGAAAAGCAGGCCGCCCAGCGCACCCGTCAGGGTGGCTTTCATCAGGTTCACATTCGGTCGCATCGTTTACGGTGTCCTTGGCGTAAAGACGTGCAGCCAGCCGGCCGCGCAGTGGGACGTCTCTTGCAGGATCGGATCGTCCTCCGATTCAAACCAAAAGCGCGTCGTCTTTGCGCCAGACGGGAAGCTCGCGATAACCCACCCATCGTACAGACTGAGGCGGCAACGGGCAAAGTGGCTCGCGGCGGTGCGAACATGATGTTGACGGCGCGCCCGTGGCAGTCAGCCGGCCGTCCTGGCGGGACGGACAGCAATCACCCTGCATGGATGCTTGCCGGCTGCGTTCCACATCAGCGGCATTCGAGTCTCGATGAACACGCAGTCCCCTGCCTCCAGCACTTCGCGCAAGCCGCCTGCCGAAAGTTGCAAGCTCCCCTCTATCACGTAAACCAGTCCGCAGGTGTCGCGGCTGTAAGCGTCGGAAAACGCGTCGGAAGCTCCGGCGGGCACCTCGACCATCTCCGCAGACAGACCGGAGCTACTGGCCGGAGAGTTTAACGGAATGGCCTTTACCTGCTCCGGGCCGCGTGCACCTCCCTCAAGGTGTGCTTTGCGCGTAATGGAGAGCACGTGCCGATCGGGTTCGCAGAAGAAGTGGCTCATCCCCACTCCATACACCCGGCAGATCGTCGCGAGGGTGGGCAGCGTGGGGATCATGCGGTCCGTTTCAAGCTTGGAAAGCAACGCGGTCGACAAACCGGTCTCGGCCGCCAGCCGGGCCAGCGTCAGTCGCTTCTGGGTGCGCAGAGCGCGAAGTTTCATGCCGATGCAATAGGGCTCAAGAGACCACTGTGCGTACGTAACTGGGTTCGACATGATTTATGCAGCCTCAATTGTGAGGCTGGCATGAATCCATATCGGGATTCTGGAAGTTTTCTTGAAGTTCAGCAGCCAGGTCCGGCGCATTGTTCTGTTCCGGTACAATCTGAGTAAGACCGCTTCAAGTTGCGGCACATTATTTCCCCGACCTGATCCAGCAACAGAGTTTTCCCCTCTCGCATCGAAGCTGGAAACACCAGCAGTTCTTCATTTAACCGGGTTGCTGCTGCCCGCATTCCATCCCGAAAGGCATACTTTTATGGTCCTGTCTGCCCTGCGCCCTGATTTTCGCTCTTCTACTGTGAGGATGATCTTGTTTCTGGCCGGCCTCGCCCTGGCACTTCCCTGCCGTGGGCAGAGCAAGCCGGCGGCCGACGCGGCTCCGGACGTCCTGGTGCTCAGCAATGGCGATACCCTGCACGGAAAATTCGTGAGTGAGATCGGCGGAAAGGTGACTTTCCACAGCGCCCCCCTGGGTGACGTATCCGTGGCATGGGAAAACGTGAAGGAATTGCATACTGGACAAAAACTCGCGGTGCTGGACAAGACCGTGAAGCTGCGCGGCAAAAAAGCGGGGCAGGATATCCCCGTGGGAACCGTCGACGTCGCCGCAGATGCGGTAACAGTTCATAACGAAGCTGCGCCATCGCTTGCACCGATCCCCGTGAAAAACGCGCAGTACATTGTCGACAAGCCCACACTGGATAAAGAGCTTTTTCACGAGCCTGGTTTCTTTACCGCGTGGAACGGCGCGGCGACGGCAGGCGCGACCCTGGTAAAAGCCACGCAGAGCCAGTACACAATCTCCGGAGGCATCGGCCTCGTGCGCGCGATCCCGTCCGTCGCCTGGCTGAGTCCCCGCAACCGCACCGCGGCGGATTTCACCGGATCCTACGGAAAGATTACCCAGCCGGCCTATCTGGCCGGAGATGCACTGGTGCCGGCCACGGTAACCAAATCCGCCATCTACCACATCGACGGCGAGCGCGATCAGTACATCTCCTCGCGATTCTTCGCGCTGGCGGAGACGGCCTTCGATCACAACTTCGCCCAGAACCTGCAACTGCAGCAAATCTATGGTGGCGGATTTGGCTTGACGTTTTTGAAATCAGAGAAGCAGGAGGCCGACGCGAAAGGAACGATTCAGTATGAGAGGCAAAAATTTATTGGTGCTGCTTCAGGGACTGAGACAAATTTGATCGGATCGACATTCGCGTTGTCTTATTTGCTTCACACAAAAATGGTGACCTATACCCAGAACCTCGAATTTATTCCCTCCTACAACACTCCGCGCGCGTATTCGGCCAGCGAGACCAACGTCCTGACGTTCCCGACTTACAAGAACCTCGGTTTCAGCGTAGGCACGATTGATACTTATCTCAACAATTCCCCCGCGTCCCTCCCACCCACCAAGCGCAATTCATTCCAGTTCACGATGGGACTCTCTTACGCGATCAAATCGAAGTACTAAGTTGCTGTACAGAGTTCGGTGAACACCAAAGGAGGCGCGGCCCTTCAACGCGCCTTTTTTGTTTCCCAGGTAACTTGGACTATATCCTCTAGTAACATATCCTGCCTTTCCATTTGTATTTCAAGGCTATCGGGTGGATAATCGACCTCGATAATCCTAATGGGCCCCACTGAGCAACGAAGCTGGGACTGTTTCGCTTCTTCCTCGAGGTCAATCAACGGTTGGCTCGCGTCCGCCGCTGAGCTGCGTTGTCACTTATCGCCTTAGTACAACGCATTGCCTCAGGACAAGACTCTGGCCAGCGAAGAGTGTGGCCGGCATGAAGGTCTCGACAGCAGCGCTCCCGAATGTAACAGAGCCGGAATTCATTTTTGGCAACTTCAAGTTGTGGGCCGACGGCAGTTTCTTTCGCGATCAGACTCAGATCCACTTGCCGCCCAAAGAAATGGCCGCGCTTCGATTCCTGCTCACCCACGCCGGCGAGGTTGTAACTCCAGCCCAGCTCAAGCAGGCGCTCTGGGGCGAGGTGCATGTGACTTCCGACAGCGTTCCCCGCTGCCTGTCGTCGTTGCGTGCGCTCCTTGAGCCGGAGCAATGCATCCAGACAATTTACAAACGCGGGTACCGACTGGCGGGTCAAGTGGGGTGCAACGGCTCTGAACCGCGTACGATGTGCCATGTCGCGATCATGCCGTTCGCCTCAGGACACAATGTTGCCGAACATCTGGGACCGGCGATCGCAGAAGAGGTCACCGCCCGACTGACCGCCGCCGGACCATCCTGGGTTTCGGTGCTGGCGCGGGATTCGGTCTTCACCCTGGCTCGCGGCGGACTCAGCGCCGTCCAGGTGGGCGAGGCGCTCCATGCCGACTTCATCCTCACGGGAACCCTGGCCGCCATGCCCACTCACTACCGGCTCCGCGCGGAGATGATCCGGATGAAAGACGGAGTCCAGATCTGGATCGAGGACATGCTCGTGGCGCAGAATCTGGTCTACGATCTCGAATCGCAGCTAGTACAGCGCCTGACCTTTCGCCTGGGCTGGGAACAGGATCGCGCAACGGGTGCTGCGTTGAAGGCCAAAGTTCGCCCTGACGCGTACGAAATGTTCCTGCGCGGTCGCTACGAGTGGCAGACTCAGGAGCGTCATCGCATGATGGACGGGATGCGGCATCTGCTGGAGGCCACGGAACTGGATCCAGCGCTCGTCTCCGCGCAGATCGATCTCGCCGATCTCTCGGTCACACAGGAGTTCTATGGGTTTCTCTCTCCTGACGCGACGGCCACGCAGGTTCGCCACATCGGCGACTCGATCTCGAACGTCGCAGGAGTTGCACCTGCCCTGCTGCCCATCCTGGGATGGATCGACTTCCATGTAGACCGCGATCTCGCCGCAGCCCTCGACCGTTTTTCCGCATCGGCCCATCTGCCCCACAGCGCCTCCACGACACGGCTTCGCGTGATGCTTGCCCTCAGCCGCCACCGCTTTGACGAAGCGGTGGAATGGCTGCAATCTGCCTTGTCCCTCGATCCTTATGCGCCGGGTCTGCACGGGCTCCTGGCCTGGACATTTCATCTCGCCGGCCGGCAGGCCAAGAGTGTCGAGACCGTGGAGAAGGCGCTTGCGTTGTTTCCCGACCACGAGGGCACTCTCGCGATGAGTGCCTTGATCCTGGCGTTCAATGGTCACGCCGAACATGGGGAAAAGCTGGCCCGGGACCTGGTGCGCCGGAGTCCGTACTTCGATATCGCCATGGCGATCCACGCCTACGCGCTGGCCTGCAGCGGCCAGCGCGATGAGGCATACGGAACCCTGGAGCGGTTGCAATGGCTTAGCCGGGAACGCTTCGTAATGCGCTCCTTCATTCCCGCGGCTTTTGCGGCGCTCGGCCTCGTGGACGAGGCCATCTCGGAATTGCGGGCAGCTGACGACGCGCGCTGTCCCTGGTTTTTCCAGATGCTTGCCGATCCTCGTCTTCAGCCGCTGCATGGACACGGTGAGTTCGAACTGATGCGGGAATCGCTCGGGAGATTGGAGCATTCAGTCTCCGATCGGCTCGAGCACCAGGCTTAGAGAATGAGACGGCCTGGGTGGAACCGTGGCGGCTGTCGGGCGCCGGACCGCCACCGCAGGCTTTCCTAAAGGCGCCTTAAGTAAACCGATAAACCTAGCCAGCCGCGCGGTGGTCCTAGTACATTGACACAGTCAGCATCTGCGACTGTTTTGGTGTACGCCTTTCGTCCGCTTCACGGCAGAGATATCTCTTCGCCGTTTCCCGGGTCGGCCGTCTCGCGGGATATGCGCGGCAAGGGACGGAGAAACACCACGGATGCCGGACACTTGGCTGCCGGGGCCATCATAAAAGGCAGCCTGGAGGAACAAGTCCATGCCGTTTCGCCGCTTCTCTTTCATCTTGCCGCTTCTTTTTTCGGCATGTCTTGGCCTCTTGCCCGCCCAGCAGCCGGTTTATCTGGATAGTCATCGGCCTGCGCGCGAGCGTGCCCACGATTTGGTCGGGCGCATGACGCTCGAAGAGAAGGCCGCTCAGCTTGAAGACTGGGCTACGGCTATTCCGCGCCTCGGCATTCCTGATTACCAGACCTGGAACGAGTCTCTGCACGGAGTGGCGCGAGCCGGTTACGCGACCGTTTTCCCCCAGGCGATCGGCATGGCGGCGACGTGGGATCGATCTATAGTGCACAGCATGGGCGACGTGATCTCCGAGGAAGCCCGCTCGAAGTACAACCAGGCGCAGCGCGAGAACAATCACCGCATCTTCTATGGACTGACCTTCTGGTCGCCCAACATCAACATTTTCCGCGACCCGCGCTGGGGCCGCGGCCAGGAGACTTACGGCGAAGACCCGTTCCTCACCAGCCGGCTGGGTATTGCCTTTATCACCGGCGTGCAGGGCAACGATCTCGATCACCTCCGCGCGGTGGCCACGAGCAAGCATTTCGCCGTGCACAGCGGGCCCGAACAGTTGCGCCACGGATTCAACGTTGACCCCAGCGCCCGCGATCTTGAAGAGACGTATCTGCCTGCGTTCCGCGCCACCGTCACCGAAGGCCAGGTGCAGTCGGTTATGTGTGCTTACAACTCCATCGACGAGTTCCCTGCCTGCACCAACAAGATGCTGCTCAAGGAGCACCTCCGCGATGCATGGGGGTTTAAAGGATTCGTGGTCTCCGACTGCGGAGCGATTGTTGACGTAAACCAGGGCCACAAGAAAACCCCCGACATCACCCATTCGTCGGCCATGGCGCTGGAGGCGGGAACCGATCTCTCCTGCAGCATCTGGACTCCCGGCTTTAATACGCTGGCCGATGCCGTCCACCAGGGGCTTGTTTCCGAAGACCTCGTGACCCAGGCTGCCGAGCGGCTCTATACAGCGCGGTTCCAGCTCGGCCTGTTCGACCCGCAGGGCTCCAACGCTTTGGACAAGATTCCCTATTCCGACACGGCATCGGAGAAACACCGCCTCATCTCGCGCAAGGCCGCCGAAGAAGCTATCGTGCTGCTGAAGAACGACGGCGCACTCCCGCTGAAGAGCGCGCCGGGGAAGATCGCCGTGGTTGGCCCTACCGCCGATCAGCTTACATCGATTCTCGGCAACTATGTCGGCACGCCGTTCCACCCGGTCACGCCGCTGGACGGCATCTGGAGCGAGTTTCGCAGCTCGCCGATCCTCTACGCGCAGGGTTCAACATTGGCAGAAGGCGTTGGGGTGCCCGTGCCGCGCACAGCGTTTGGCTTGAACAAAGGCCTCAAGACCGAATTCTTCGCCACCCCCGACTGGACCGGCCGCCCCGTCGCAGTTGGAACCGAACCGGCTGTCCAGTCTGACTGGGAGAATGCCAAGCCCGCACCCGAGGTCGACACCTTCGACTATTCGGTTCGCTGGAGTGGAACGATTACCGTTCCCGCTGCGGGCCATTATGTGTTCACGATCGAGCCCGGCGACAGCTTTCCTTATTCGCCCACCGAAAGCTATCGCCTTCTACTCGACGGCAAGGTGGTTTCCGAGGGTTCGCTGCGCGTTCCGTTCGACCAGTCGACCACTGGCTCAACGCACGGCGCCACCGGAACCGCTTCGGGCGCCTCGCCCACCGCGCCGCCGATGATGGCATACCCCAAACCACCCGAGATCCAGATCGACTTCACCGACACCCAGGAGCATGCGTTCCAGCTCGATTACTCGCACTCCGGCGATCGCGCCGGAGGCGGTGTGACTTTAAAGTGGCAGGCGCCCGCTGACGCTCAACTGAATGAAGCCGTGGCCCGCGCCAGGGAAGCCGATGTCGTGGTCGCCTTCGTAGGGCTCTCCCCGCAGCTCGAAGGCGAAGAGATGCGCATCAAGATTCCCGGCTTTGAAGGCGGCGATCGCACCAGCCTCGACCTGCCCGCTCCGCAGCAGAAGCTGCTCGAAGCTGTATCCGCCACCGGCAAGCCCCTCATCGTGATACTGCAAAGCGGCAGCGCCGTGGCCTTGAACTGGGCCAACCAGCATGCTGCGGCAGTAATGGAAGCGTGGTATCCGGGCGTCGAAGGCGGCACCGCGATTGCCCGCACTCTCGCCGGCAAAGCCAACCCCGCCGGGCGTTTGCCGGTTACGTTCTACTCGTCGCTCGACGGACTGCCCAGCTTCACCGACTACTCCCTGCACGGCCGCACCTATCGCTACTTCGAAGGCAAGCCGCTGTGGGGGTTCGGCTATGGGCTCAGCTACTCGACGTTCAAGTACGGGCCGGTCAAGCTATCGGCGCAGACCTTGAAAGCTGGCGACCCGATCACGGCAACGGTCACCGTGACCAACACGGGCAAGGCGGCAGGCGATGAGGTCGCCGAGGCGTACCTCAAGACTCCGCAGCAGGGCGGCCCGATTCACTCCCTGGTCGGCTTCGAGCGCATCACTCTCGATCCCGGCGCCAGCAAGGATGTGAGCATCAAGATCGATCCGCGCTCGCTCTCGAGCGTAGACGACCAGGGCAACCGCTCCATTCTCGCGGGCAAATACTCGCTGAGCGTAGGCGGGGCACAGCCGCAGGAAACCGAGGCGAAGTCCGAAGCGGCCTTCACCGTAACCGGCACAGCGCCACTGCCGAAATAGCGAACAGCCGGGGGCGAGGCTCGCAGCGTTGCGCCCCCGATCATTCCGTGATGACGCGATCGGCCCACTCCACGAGCGAGACAAAGATAGGGGGACTGCCGAACTTCGCTCCCCATGGATCCAGATCGGATTGGGCCACCGACCGCGCCCGGCTGCAGGCGCCGCAAGCGTAGATTTGCACGTGCCGTTCCGCAATTTTTGTCATGGTTTGCTCGAGCGGAGCCCAGCCCACCGGCACCACCGCGGAGGCGACTGATTTCCGCATCAGCGATACCGCTTCCCCGAGCAGAAAGATCTGGACGGAATGTCCTGCCTCACTCAACGCCAGGCCGTGAAGGAACGGAAAAGCGGCCTTGGTGGGATCGTCCGACCCCATGCGCTCTTCATCATGATGTTGAGCGGCTTGTGCGCGGTGGTTTGTCCGAAAGAACTCACTGCGCCAACTAACGGCAAAGCGAGCAACTGCCGCAAGAACGATCGTCGTGCCATGATCACCTTTTCGAAAAATGAAGGTACGAGAGTTCGGTATCGAAGTCCCGGGTGACCATCATCACACGACGTGGGGCCTGCCGTGCTCAATAATTCTGAATGAAAATTCATGGACGGTCCTGAGCATCAGGTGATATTCGTCCATAGATTCCTCACTTCCCAAATTGTCGCGGAGGACCATTGCTTTTAGGCATTTTGAAGGAATCCGCTCCCGGTGAATCCCGTGTCGCCCTTCTGCCGGGCAGTCTGAAATCCCTGATCGCGCAAGGAACCAGCGTGCTGGTTGAATCCGGCGCCGGAGTGGGCGCGGGCGCGTCGGACCAGGCTTACGCCGATGCCGGAGCCACCGTCACTGCCGATCGCGTGTCGATTCTATCGCAGGCCGACCTGCTCCCCCTGGTGAATGCGCCCGCCGCTGACGATCAGCCCAGGCTCAAGCCAGGCGCCGTGGTTATCGGTTTTCTGCGGCCCCTCGACGCGCCCGGTGAATTGCGTCGCGCCATCGAACGGCCGGCAACGCTGTTCAGTATGGAACTCATTCCCCGCATTACGCGCGCCCAGTCGATGGATGCGCTCTCCTCGATGGCCACAGTGGCCGGATACAAGGCCGTCATCGCCGCCGCCGATCGCCTGCCGCGCCTCTTTCCCATGTTGATGACCGCCGCAGGGACCATTCCCCCTGCCAAAGTCTTCGTCATCGGCGCCGGAGTCGCCGGCCTGCAGGCCATCGCCACCGCCCGGCGCCTGGGAGCCGTGGTCGAAGCCTACGACGTGCGCGCCGCCGCGGGAGAACAAGTGCGTTCTCTGGGCGCGAAGTTCCTCGATGTCGATCTGGGTGGAATCAACACCGAGGGCGGAGGAGGCTACGCCGCCGAACTCACGGAAGAGGCTCTCGATCGCGGCCGCGACCTGATCACGAAAACTGCGGCTCACTCCGACGTCATTGTTACAACCGCCCAGGTGCCTGGCAGGCCCGCACCGCGGCTCATTCGAGCGGCGGCTGTTGCAGCTATGCCGCCCGGCTCGGTGCTGGTCGATCTGGCCGCGCCGGCCGGAGGCAATTGCGAGTTGACCAAGCCCGGCATCACGCAGACCATCAACGGCGTCACGCTGCTCGCGCCGCTCAATCTGCCCGCCGAAGTTCCTATCGACGCCAGCAATCTTTACGCGCGCAACATACTCAATTTCCTCGGCCTCATCGTGAAGAAAGGCGAACTCTCCGTGGACCTGGCCGACGAGGTACTCGCCGGCGCCTGCGTGGCTCACCAGGGCAAGCCCGTCAACCCGCGTGTCGCCAAGCTGCTTGAGACCGTCTCTGCCGGCTAAGAAGACAAACCGGGTGCCCCGTGTCTCGATTCTGAGACGTGGGTCGGAACTCCGCCAGCACCGCGAACAACGCTGACTCCACTTTTTCTTACGAGACACCTTATGATGAATCCCGCCGTTCTCATCGCTTCGGTTTACGTCTTCGCCCTGGCTGCCTTTCTCGGCTACCAGGTCATCAGCCGCGTGCCGCCTCTGCTGCACACACCGCTAATGTCCGCGACCAACGCCATCTCCGGCATCTCGCTGATCGGGTCGCTGGTACTGGCTGGGGCCAGGGGCTACCCGCTGTCCGCGCACATTCTCGGATTCGTCGCGGTCACCACCGCCACCGTCAACGTGGTGGGCGGCTTCGGCATCACCGACCGCATGCTCAAGATGTTTCGCAAGCGGGAAGCTCCGGTGAAGGGGGCCTCCAAGTGAATCCGGCCTCTTACAGCGCGAGCACTTATTTCATGGAATTGACGTACCTGATTGCGTCGATTCTGTTCATTCTTTCTCTCAAGATGATGTCGCACCCCGACACCGCGCGGCGCGGCATGTTCCTGGCTGAAGGCGGCATGTTCGCCGCCATCGTCGGCACGCTGATCGGGGCCCACATTATCACCTGGACCTGGCTTCTTGCGGGCCTCGCCCTCGGTTCCATCATCGGCGCGTGGATGGCCATTACAGTACCCATGACCGCCATGCCGCAGCGGACAGCGCTTTCGCACGCATTCGGGGCGCTGGCGGCGGCCCTGGTCGGCATTGGCGAGTTCCTGGTCAACATCAATGACCTCGGCCCCGTGAAGCGCGGCGCCCTGGGATTTGAAATCATGCTTGGCGCCCTGACGACCACCGGCTCGCTCATCGCCGCCGGCAAGCTTCAGGGCATTATTCAAGGCAAGCCTGTGCAGTTCCGCGGGCAGAATTTTGTCAACCTCGCCATCGCCGCAGGCATGGTTGGCTGCTTTGCCTACTTCTGGTTCCATCCGGCGGCGAGCGCAGTTTTCTACACGATGCTCGGCCTCGCTTTCGTCTTCGGCGTAATGCTGGTTATTCCTATCGGCTCGGCCGACATGCCGGTGGTGATGTCGCTCTTGAACTCCTACGCCGGCCTGGCCGCCGCGGCCACCGGCTTCGTCCTTGGCAACAACGTCCTCATCATCGCCGGCACGCTCGACGGTTTCTCCGGCTTCATCCTGTCTGTCCTGATGTGCAAGGCCATGAACCGCTCCATCACTAACGTGCTCTTTGGCGGGTTTGGTTCCGTTGTTGCGGAGGCGACAACCAGTGTCGGCGGAGAGATGCGCGAAATCAGCCTCGACGATGCCGCGATGCAGTTGGCATTTGCCAATCGCGTGATTTTTGTTCCAGGCTATGGCCTTGCCACAGCGCAGGCGCAACACGCGGTCCGCGAACTGGCCGAGCTTCTCGAAGGACGCGGCGTCACCGTGAAGTACGCCATTCATCCGGTGGCCGGCCGCATGCCGGGCCACATGAACGTGCTGCTGGCCGAAGCCAACGTGCCCTATTCCTCCCTTTACGAAATGGAGCAGATCAATCCCGAATTCCCGTCCACCGATGTAGCCGTGGTGATCGGCGCAAATGATGTCGTGAACCCCGACGCACGGGACAATCCCAAGTCGCTCATCGCCGGCATGCCCATCCTCGAAGTCGATCGCGCCAAGAGCGTAATCGTGCTCAAGCGCGGGCAGGGCCGCGGGTTCTCGGGGTTGGAGAATCCGCTCTTCTTCAAGGCATGCACGTCGATGCTTTACGGCGACGCGAAGTCAAGCCTCAGCCACCTTGCCCAGGCCGTGCAGCACGTGTAGTGACAAGGAATAGGAATCCAAGAGAACGGGCGCCCCAGAGCTGGCCCCTGAGCCTGTCGAAGGGTCTCGATTTGAGACTGGGATTAACCCAAATTCACTGCTCCGCATAGTAAATCGTATTCGTGCGCACATTCAGGCCCGGCTTATCAACCTTCACGGCCAGCGAATGGAATTCGCCAAACGCGGCTGCGGGAGGCGAATCGAACGACAGGGCATAATACGACTCCGCGTCGGCAATGCATGCGCTTATCTGGCCGGCAACATCCCTCGCATCCGTCACGATGTGGCCGCCGGTCTGGTGAGCGAGAGCATGCAGGCCGAGGTTTCCCGCCCTGATTTGATCCTCGTTTGCGATGCCCGCAAAGAATGCCTCCGGTCCCGGCGTATTGGGGCTCAAATCGTCGGGAGAATCGACCGCGTCCAGCGTTACCTGGGCTTCTCGCAGCCGGGTCGAGACCTCCACCAGTTGCGAGAAAAAGCCCTGCTTGAGCGAGGGCGGATCGGGCGCGAAGGAACGGTTGGTCAGCAGCGGCCATCCCGGTCCAATCCAGATCAGAATCACTCTTCCCGGTAGATTCAGCTCATCCAGCGCGAGTTGGCGAAGGGCGTTCACCGAGGCGATAAACCGGTCGTTCAGGCAGGTCAGCATCGCCGCGCTTTCGGAACTCTTTCCTGCGCCGGCCGCCAGGCCCGGCGTCTCTATTTTTTCCTCGTGGTCCTCGGCAGTGATGCAGCCGGTTGGGCGAAGATCGGCGCTCTTCTCCTTGAGATCGGCGGTCAAAGCGTCACGGTCGCGCGATGCCTCACCCACGCTGATGTGGGATCCGGAAAACACCCCGATAGCCAGGGGATGCGGCAACGGCCCCTTTTCCTGTTTCAAATACTTCTCGATCTCCCGTTCGAAATAACGCAATGGCCGCGTGAAGTTATTCACGGTATCAAGCACCAGGATGACGTGATCCGCGGCGGTAGTCGAATCAGCCTGGATGGACCGGAAGGAAACAACCTTGCGCTGCTGATCGTTGTCGTATATGGCGAAGTCGTCCTGGTTCAGGCCGGTGCTGGGCTTGCCCGCGGCATCCGTCACATGCACGTTCAGGATGATGCGGTGCTGGGTCTGGTACCGCTGTTCGCGTTCGTCGTGGGAGCGCGGAATCAGCCGGGGCTGATTCGCCTGGGGATTCGAAGAGGGATCGGGTGCCTGCGCATTCAAGCCGGCAACCTGCATCGCCGCCAGCCATGCGGCAACGCAAGCCAGGCGTGCGCCCCTCCCTGCCGGCCGCGGCACTTTTGGACCATTTCCCGTGGAGGCTTCGCCGCGACTTCCATGGGAAGAACACCGCGCGCCACGATCCATGCCGACCTTTGCCATGTGCCTCTATTGTAGGCTCAAGCCGGACGCCGGCCAAACTCCCCTCACGGCTGGGTGGTTTGAAAAAAAACGGGCGGCCAGTGCATCGCACTCGCCGCCGCCCTGTCCCTGGGTTTTCTTGAAAGCGCTTCAATTCAACTTGACTGCAAAACTTTGGGCCTCTTACCCATTCATGCCGGCGCGGATTACTGCAGCAGCTTGGTCACTTCCTGCTGTACCTGGTTGGCCTGCGCCAGCGCCGCGATTCCGGTCTGGCTGAGAATTTCATACTTCGACATGTTCGAAGTGGCCGAAGCGTAGTCGGTGGCCTGGATCGCATTCTGCGCTGAAACAATGTTCTCCTGCTGGGTGCTCATCACCTGGCTGATCGCATTCAGAATGTTGATCTGCGCGCCGATGTAGCCATCCATCGCGGCAACGTCGGCAATCGCCTGGTTCAGCGATGTCAATGCCGATTGGGCGTGCACCTGCGTTGAAAGGTCCGTGGCCGAGAGATTGGCGCCCGAGCCGTCCGTATAGCTCATGGTCGCAATCGAGCCGTTGCCATTGCTGTCGGCGACCCATCCGGTGTTCAATGTCCCGCCGTTGGTCGAACTGTCGATAACCGACCCCGTGATGCCCACGCTGTAATAACCCGAGTTAGTGGTCGAAGGCGTATCAGACGTGGTGGCGAACGTGACGGTTCCTACGGCGTCCGCCATGGTGGCGCTAAAGGCTACTCCCTGTGTAGCCGGACTGTTCGAGACAAATGTAAGTGTGCCGTTGGCCGCTTCGGTCGCGGTAATTCCGAGATTCGCGTTGTTGATCACCGTAGCCAGGTTGCCGTAGGTTGTGGCGGCCGGAACATTGAACACCTGGGCGCCGAACGTGAAGCTGGTACCGGTCATCACGTTGGCGTTGGCCCAGCCCACTCCACCCACTGAGACCGTACCGATTTGGCTGTGATCGGCGGGGTTAATGGTGGTGGTGAGCGTGGCGCCGGCCGTCGGGTCGGCAAGAGTTCCGGTAACCGTGAGC
Organism: uncultured Acidobacteriota bacterium; assembly: GCA_963730805.1. Taxonomy (GTDB): domain Bacteria; phylum Acidobacteriota; class Terriglobia; order Terriglobales; family Acidobacteriaceae; genus Telmatobacter. Next base: position 159,135 of record CAVSTL010000014.1, read on the forward strand.
GCCGAGTTGGACGACGCCAGAGTCATCACTTTTCCGGAGCTGTCGATGGATGCTGTCACTCCGTAGCTGCCATTGTTGATGTAGGTGGCCAACTTGGCAAGCGTGTCGTTTACGCCGACTTGAATTGTGATGGTGCTTGATCCCAGGTTGAGCACGGTGCCGGCCGTGAAGGTATCAGCGCCTGTTCCCGCTCCGCCGATGGTAACTGTAGCCACGGTATTGCTGAAAGCCCCGGAAACGACTGGCACCCCGGTCAACGTGGTGGACGCGCCGCCGTCCGTAAGGCTGGTTCCCGATAGGCTGATGCTCGCGCTATCCGCAGCAAAGGTCAGCACGGTGCCTGTGGCATGTCCCCCCACGATTCCGGAATTGGTAGTCGCCGTCACGCCCAGGCCGGCGGCGTTGATGGTAGCCGCCAGATTGGCAACCGTATCGGTGGAGTTAGCCTGTCCCAGGGTGAACGCATGGCTCTTGCCGTCAGACCCCACCACGGTCAGCGTGCCACCCAGCGTGTCGTTCGGGTTGGCAACGGTGAGTGCGCCCATCTCCCCGGCCGCGTCCGTGCCCGTACCGACTCCGATTCCCGAAATGGTGATGCCCGTGTCGGACGCGCCCCCGCCGGATGTATTTGCCGCCTGGGCCGCCGCGACCGCGACGCTGCCCGCCTGAGACGCCGTGCTGAACGTCGCGCTAAGACCAAGTCCCGAGTTGTTGATGGCGTCGATCAATCCCTGCGCGGTGTTGGCATAGTTGCTGCCGGCTCCGACCGTGATGTTGGCCGTGGCGTTCGAATAGCTCCCGTTGCTTCCCTTGGCCAGATAGTTCACCGTGATCGTCGTTGAGCCGTTGGTTCCGCCATTCAGGCTGTCCGTCACCGATGCATTGTTGCCGCCCTGCGACAGGTCAAGGAACACGTTGTTCTGGCCGTTCGAATAGGACATCGCGCCGCCGCTATCGCCCACGCTGGCCCCCGACAATGTGCGGATATACAGGTTGTCGATCGACGAGCCGGTCGAGGAAGCATCGCCCGTGTAGATCGCCACCGTGTTGCCGCTAAACGTGGCCTGCTGGTTGTAGGTGGTGGTCGATCCAATGTTGTTGATTTCCGCGAGGATCGACTGATACTCCTGGTTGGCCGCCGAGCTCTGCGAGCTGTTCAAAGTGCCGTTGGAGCTCTCGGTGGCCAGGGTGATGGCACGGTTGAGCAGGTTGGTCACCTGCGAGAGCGCGCCATCGGCCACTTGCAGCAAGCCAACGCCTTCAGCGGCGTTCGTCGCCGACTGCGTGAGTGCTCTCGAGTTAGCGGCAAGACCGTTGACCAACGAGAGGCCGGCAGCGTCGTCGGCACCGGAGTTGATGCGCGAACCTGACGACAACTGCCGCAACACCGTCTGCAGGCTGTTGCTGGTGTTGTTCAGGTTGTTCTCCGCGTAGATCGCTGACAGGTTATTCAATACTCCGAGAGCCATGGAAATCACTCCTTCTTCTCGATGCCGGCTTCAGTCGCCGCCCGAACCCTTTTCTTTGCACTGGGCTCTGCTGCATCCACCCACTTCATCGGGCCTGTGGAAAAGAACTTTAGTGATTATCGAAAGAATCTTTTTGGTACACTCTGCAACCGATCGATACACGAATGTCCGAAAACCGTTCAATCGCTGTTTTGAAAAGGGTCACTCGCTGTGTTGATTTGATTCACAGGGTGTCCGGAATTCGAGCATCGGCCTGGGCTCCGCACCCCCGCCTTCAAGTCGTTTCAAAACTGGTTGTTACCCGGACTCTAACTCAGGTAGTTAGAAACCACTTAGAGGAAGTTGCCACTTTCTTCTAAATTTCATATGTCGGATTACTATATCCATAAAAAACGGCGGCAAGAGGATACCTCTCGCCGCCACCGGTATTGATTTCAACCGTATTTTGCTCTCTGCCTAAATACCTATGATGCTAAAACCCACTTATCGGGTGCCTGTATCGAGGCCCTCATCCGGCCCGTCGGGTGCAGGTATCTCATTCAGCAACCCTTGTGGTCCGCCGCCGGGCCCTCCGGGGGGAGGCGGTCCCTGAGGTTTGCCTCCGTCGCGCCGGTCCCGCCAGCCGCGCCGATCCATCCGCTCCGCACGGGCCGATTTCAGGTCCTTCCATTGTTCCGCCGAAAGCTTTCCCCGAATCGCCAACAGGAAGCGAGCGTTGGCTTTTTCCAACTCGGCGCGGGCCTGCGCCACTTTATCGATTTGCGCAAGAATCTTCGCCTCATTGGGGGAATCATCCTGCATCAGCGGCTCCATTTCGAGCTCCGCTTTTTCCACTGCGGCACGCATGTCCACGAGTTGTTCGCGATGGTCGAGCAGGATCTTGTCCATCGACTTGCGTTGATCGTCGCTGAGCTTCAGCTTCTCGACCATGGCCGGATCGTTCCACCAGCGCCCTCCGCGCATTCCGAGCGCCCGTTCCATGGGAGGCCGATGCATTCCGAATCCCGGGCCTCCCATCCCCTGGCCCATTCCCGGCCCCATCCCCGGACCCTGGGCCGCCGCTATCATTCCCGCCAAAAACATTGCGGCAATACCAAAACCTGATGCGAAACGTACCTTCATCCTTTTTCTCCTCAGTCCTGAAAAAAAATCACGAAATACGGAATCGACAACCGTTCCCTGTCTATTCCCGGTGAGCTCTCGCGCACCACGGCCGTCGCCCGCGCCTGCGGGCATAGTGAAATTGACGGTGCTGCTGGTTATGGAAAAAATCGGTTACTGGCTGTCGTCCGTGGCCATCAACTGTGCCAGTGGTTCCAGCGCATTGGGAACCTCGCGCGACACGTCGTTATCCACCTTGGCCAGTTCCGCCTCTGCCTCGCGGGCTCGCTGTTCCTGAAGCTGGCGCTGGTGTTCCGCCTCGCGGGCGGCGGCAATCCGGGCCTGTTCTTTTTGATACTGGCGTTCGAGCAGCTCTCCCCCAGCGCCGCCGATCACTAGCACACCCCCCAGGGCCCATGCTGCCGCCGACCGCCAGGCCATCCGCCGAGATGCAACTTCAACCCGCCTTGGGCGCTGATATACCGCATCGCTCCAAGCCTGCACACTCAAGCGGAAATCGCGGAGCACGTGCTCCATCTCCTGGTCCATATTCTGGTCCTGCTCCGGGTCTGGCAACGCACCCGCCCGTATCTCGCGGCCGGCGCGCTGCGGCGCCCGGTTGTCCAGCTCCCCCCCATCTTTTGCGAACAGCTTGATGCTCATGATTTCCCCCTCACCTGCCCTCGCACCCGCCCCAGGGCGCGCGACAGGTGTGCCTTTATGGTGCCCTCGCTCAATCCCATCGACAGTCCGATCTCGGCGATTTCCATCTCTTCCACGTAGCGAAGCAGAAAGATCGACTTCTGGCGCGCGCTCAGTCCTTCCACCGCCTGCCAAACCCGCTTGACCTGCTCCCGCGCCAGGAGTTGCTGCTCCGGCGAACTTTCCCCGCTGGCAAGCCATTCGCTGGCCTCATCCGCATCCACTGCCGTCGTGCGCGTCTTCCGCCAGAACTGGATGCGCCGGTTGCGCCAGTGGTCCTTCTGCAGGTTGATGGCGATGCGCATCAGCCAGGTGATCGGGCTCGACTCGCCGCGAAAGCTCGACCAGTTCCGGTGGGCCTTCAGGAAACACTCCTGGGTCAGCGTCTCGGCCAGGTCGATATCGCGCGTCGAGGCGAGCAGAAACCGGAAGATTTGCTGGCGATGAGTTGCGACAACGCTCGCAAACTCCTGCGCCGCCGAATCTTCCGCCAGAGGCATCGTCATCGGGTCCAGTGCGGTGCCGGCTGCCATCACTCAGGTAGACGACGGTCCTCGACGCAAGTTTACAGCTCGGTCAAACTCTGCCCGCAGAAATGACCAGGAAGCGGAAAGCGCAGAATTCGGTTGCGGCTCAACGCCATCACCCCTAGGATGGGTTGATCCAAATGTCCCCGACTCGAGGAAAACTCAATGCACTCCCGATTTCTCCTTGCAGCCATCGGATTTGCCTCGTGCCTGATCTATAGCCAGAATCTTTTCGCGGGGAGCCACAAGCCGGCCGACTTTCCGCTCCGTATTTCAATCCTGGGCTTTATCGGGCAAAACCACTATGTAAACAACGAACTTTTCGGGACGGACGGCGAGGGGAGGGCCAATCTGTATGAGAATGGCGAAGCCCATGCCCTGGATATCCATTTCAAGTGCTCCGTGGCACTCCGTGCATCGGTGGGTTACGAGACCTACATGGCCCGTTGGAAAAGGCCGCGCCAGGCCCTGGAAATGCTGCTTCCCGAGATCGGCAAACCCGGATCCACCAGCGTTTGCCAGCTTGCCGTCGACGTAAGGGAAACCCAGGCCTTCGTACCCCTGGAAAAAGGGCAAACCGCGGTAATTCCAGCGGCGGCTTACAAGTTGTGGATGGAAAGGGCCCAATACGATCCCGAGCATGGAAAGGATGAGCCGCTGATGCCGCTGCGTCTCAATCCGAACAACGGCCAGCCGGCGCCGTCGAAGGCTTCGTCCCAGCCGCCCGCCGCAACCAATCCTCATTAGGAAGGGATTGCGGGCACTCTCTCGGGTTGCCGAAAATGAGGGAGAATTGTGCGCCGAGGGGCTCAGATTCCAGTGCTAGACTGGTCGGGTAAACGCTTTCCCAAATCCGAGGACCCACCATGCTGCTAGCCTCCCTCCGCGACGAAGTCCTCCTGGCCAACCGCGAAATCGCCCGCCGCGGCCTCGCTCCCCACACCTTCGGCAATGCCAGCGGCATCGACCGCTCCGGAAAGCAGCCGCTGGTCGTCATCAAGCCCAGCGGGGTCGACTACGCCACCCTGTCCCCCGCCGACCTGGTGATTACCGACCTAGACGGCAAAATCGTCGAAGGCACCCTGCGGCCTTCAAGCGACCTCGACACCCACACTCTGCTTTATCGCGAGTTCCCCCAGATTGGCGGCGTCGTCCACACCCACTCCGAGTTCGCCACATCCTGGGCCCAGGCCTGCCGCCCCATTCCCTGCTTCGGCACCACCCACGCCGACTATTTCCACGGGCCGGTTCCAGTCACCGACCATCTCAGCGGGGACCAGGTGGCCGAGGCCTACGTCCGCAACACCGGGGCCGTGATCGTCAGCCGCTTCCGCCGAGAAAGCCTCGATCCTCTGGCGGTGCCGGGCGTACTGGTGGCCGGCCATGCGCCCTTCGCATGGGGCAAGTCCCCCTTGGACGCCGTCGAGCATGCTGATGTGCTCGAATACATTGCCCGTCTCGCCTTCCGCAGCGTGCTCCTGGGCGCTCCTCACTCCGGACTTCCCGAATATGTCGGCGAGTATCACTACATGCGCAAGCACGGACCACGTGCTACCTACGGGCAGCGCTGAAAAACTTTTTCTGTTGCGGTCATGACCCGGCGGGAATATTCTCCAAGGTCCGGACGGCAGAATTGCGGCTCGAAAACTCCAATGTAGTCAAAGCGGTGACACCGCTTACACTTCCTGTTCGCCGGGGTTCTAGAAATCCGTAGATGCTTTCCTTTTTGCATAGCGATGTTATGTTTTCCTGCATTTTTGACGATCCCCGGCCAGAAATCAGGGTGACGTTTGTCCCTCGATCGGCTCTATATCTTCAGCGTCTTCAGTCGATTAGGTGAAACGGTTACGGGAACGCGGCGCACCATTCCACTTGGCAATTAACGTGCATCTCCAGTGAGGTTCAGGACACCCCCGAAATGGAGACGAATTTTTCAAACCGCATCCAAGCGATCCTGCTGGCTGTAGCGACAGTGGGGCTCGTTCTGTTGGCGGTCTTGAACTTTCGTCAGGAAACTCAGTTCCAGCAGCCAGATGACCAGGTGTGGTGGAGCGAAGCCCCTTCCGGCGACGGACTGCTCGCTCAGCGGGTTCTTCCCGGAGGCGCGGGCGACCTGGCCGGCCTCAAAGCCAACGATCTGCTCACTGAGGTCAACGACCATCCCATCCGGCACGTCAGCGACCTGGAGCGCGAACTCTACAAAACCACCAGCTATGGGCGGGCGTTCTACGGCATCACCAGGGGCGGCATCGAACTGGAATCGCCGGTCCCGGTCATTCCAGTGCCGGTGGACCGCAGTCTGTCCCTCGGCCTTCGCCTCATCGCCATCATATACTTGGCCATCGGCATCTATGTCCTCTTCCGCCGATGGACCGCTCCCCGCGCGACCCATTTTTACCTGTTCTGCCTGGTTTCCTTCGCGCTCTACGCGCTCAAATACACCGGCGAGCTCGACGTCCTTGACTGGATGGTCTTCTGGACAAATATTCTGGCCGATTCGCTGCAGCCCGCGCTGTTTGTCCATTTCGCCCTCAGCTTTCCCGAGGAGCGGCTGAAACGCGCCCATCGGGCCTGGCTGCTGCCCCTAATCTATGCTCCCGGCGCCACCCTGCTCGGCCTGTGGATCTGGGCCATGTTCAACTGGCAGGCCACCGGGCTTCTCAAGCACCGCATGGACCAGACCGGAACCGCCTACGAGGCGGTCTTCTACGTCCTGGCGGCGGCGCTGTTCCTGCGCAGCTATCATCGGGCCGGCACGCCCCTGCTGCGCCAGCAGCTCAAGTGGCTCACTCGCGGCGCCCTCCTTGCCGTGGTTCCGTTCACGCTCTTTTACGCCGTGCCGTTCCTGCTCGACATCCGCCTGCCCGGGGCGTTCGACCGCATCGCCGGCTTCTCCATCATCTTCCTGCCGCTCACTTTCAGCTGGGCCATCGTTCGCTACCGGCTGATGGATACCGACCTCATCTTCAAGCGCGGTGTCGCCTATACTCTCGCCACCGGTTTGCTCCTGGGCGGCTATTTCGGCATCGTGGCCCTGACCGCCGAACAGGTTCACATCCACATGCCTTCGGCTGTCCGCGAATGGGGGCTGGGGCTGGCGATCCTTGTGGTGGCCGCGATTTTCGAGCCCCTCAAGCGGCGTATCCAGGGCTGGGTGGATCGCGTCTTTGACCGCCACCGCTACGACTATCGCAAGGCTCTGGTGGAGTTCGGGCGCGGGCTCAGTTCCGAAACCGACCTCCATGCCCTGCTCGACTCGATCGTCGAGCGCCTGCCGCGAACGCTGCTGGTTTCGCGCGTGGCGGTCTTTCTGGCGGAAGACAAAAACCGGCTGCGCCTGGCCGCGGCTCACGGCCTGCCATCCGAGGCGCACACCGCCATCGACCGCATCGCGGCCGGCTCCCAGGGCGCGCTTTCCCTCGGGTTCCTCAACTTCGACGCCCCCGGCGCGCACACCCACGTGTTCCTCGAAAACGCGACGCAGGCGCTCCACCTGCCGGAAGAGGAACGCCGCACCGCCGCCCTGCTCGACTTGAACTACTATCTTCCCTGCCGCGTGCAGGATGGATCCGTGACCCGCACCATCGCGGTCATCGGCCTGGGCCGCACCGTGGGCGGCGACTTCCTTTCCAGCGAAGACGTCGAACTGCTCGAATCCCTCGCCAGCTACATCGGCATCGCGCTCCAGAACGCCAGCCTGTACTCGCGCCTCGAAGCCAAGATCAGCGAATTCGAACGCCTGAAGGAATTCAACGAGAACATCGTTGAATCCATCAATGTCGGCATCCTGGCCATCGACCTCGACGACCGCATCGAGAGCTGGAACGCGCAGATGGAGGCCATGTACGCCCTCAGCCGCGGCGAAGCCCTGGGACTGACCCTGCGGTCGGTGTTTCCGGCCGAGTTCTGCGACGCGCTCGACAAGTTCCGCAACGAGTCCGGCGTCCACAATCTCTACAAGTTTCGCCTCACCACCCGCGCCGGAGAACAGCGCAGCGCCAACGTCGCCATCGCTCCCCTGCTTTCGCGCGATTTCGTTACCGTGGGCCGCATCATCCTGGTAGACGACATCACCGAGCGCGTGACCCTCGAAGCCCAGCTCGCGCAAACAGATAAGCTCAGCTCCATCGGCCTGCTCGCCGCCGGCGTGGCGCATGAGATCAACACGCCGCTGGCCGTCATCTCCAGCTACGCGCAGATGCTTTCCAAGCAGATGCGCGGCGATGCCCGCCTCGGGCCCGTGCTCGAAAAGATCACCCAGCAGAGTTTCCGCGCCGCCGAGATCGCCAACGGCCTGCTCAATTTCTCGCGCACCTCCACCACCGAGTTCCGCGAAACCAACCTCAACACGGTCATCCGCGACACCCTGTCGCTGCTGGAGCATCAGTTCAAGACCGCGCAAGTCACCATCGAACTCGACCTCACGCCGGAGCTGCCGCCCATCCACGGCAACTCCGGCAAGCTGCAACAGGTATTCCTCAATCTGCTCCTGAATGCAAAAGAAGCCATGCCCGGCGGCGGCCGCTTGCGCGTCGCCACGCTGGTCAACGGACACGTGGAAGCACTGGTCAGCGACTCGGGAGCCGGCATCGCGCCCGAGCACCTCAAGAGCATTTACGATCCGTTCTTCACTACCAAAACCGCACCCAAGCCGGGAGACAAGCGGGGCACGGGGCTCGGCCTCTCCGTCTCCTACGGCATCATTCAGGAACACGCCGGAAAAATCCACGTCGAGAGCGCCATAGGCGCCGGCACAACCTTCCATCTCGAGTTTCCGCTTTTGAGGAATTCTGTCCATGCCTGAGGTCGACTCTCCGTTGAATTTGTCTGCGTCATCCGCTTCCAACAGCCCCTCCAACGCCAGCATCCTCGTCATTGATGACGAAGCGGGAATTCGCGAATCGCTTGAAGTCCTGCTCGAGCTCGAGGGCTACGCGGTGCGCATGGCTTCCGACGGCGAGCAGGGACTGCGCATCCTGGAGCTTGAGAATTTCGATCTCGTACTGCTCGACCTAGCCCTGCCCGGGCAAAGCGGCCTGGAACTCCTGCCGCAGATCAAGGAGCGCCAGCCCGAACTTCCGGTCATCATGATCACCGCCTACGGCACGGTTGACAACGTGGTCGAAGCGGTTCGCGCGGGCGCCGAGAACTTTGTTCAGAAGCCCTGGGACAATGAGAAGTTGATGGCCGACATCCGCTCGGCCGTTGCACGCCACCGCGCCGAAGAAGAAAACCTGCAGCTCAAGCGCACTCTCAAGCAGCGCTACAACTTCTCCAACATCGTCGGCAAGAGCGAAATCATGCTGCGCGTCTTCGACCTCGTCGGACAGGTCGCGCCCAGCCGGTCAACCATTCTGATTCAGGGGGAAAGCGGCACCGGCAAGGAGCTCATCGCCAAGGCTGTCCACGCCAATTCGCCGCGCCGCGACAAGCCGTTCGTTCCGGTCAACACCGGCGCCATGCCGTCGGAGCTGCTCGAGTCCACGCTGTTCGGCCATGTCAAGGGTGCATTCACGTCCGCCGTCGCCTCGAAGAAAGGCCTGTTCGAAGTCGCCAATGGCGGCACGCTCTTCCTCGATGAAATCGCCACCATGGGCATGGATACGCAGGCCAAGATTCTGCGCGTGCTGCAGGACCGCCGCTTTATGCATCTCGGCGGCATTCAGGAAATCCAGGTGGACGTGCGCATCATCGCCGCCACCAATGTCGACCTGCGCACCGCGGTTCGCGATGGACGCTTCCGCGAAGACCTTTTCTATCGCCTCAACGTCATCACCGTGGACCTGCCGCCCCTCCGGGCGCGCCGCGAAGACATTCCGCTGCTGGCCAACCACTTCCTGGAGTTCTACGCCAACGAAAACGGCATGCCCATGCGCCGGCTCTCCGCCGACGCCCTGCGCGCCCTGGTCGACTACGATTGGCCCGGCAATGTGCGCGAGCTAGAGAACTCGATCGAGCGCGGCGTGGTGCTCTCGTCCGGGCCGATCATCGGCTCCGACCTTCTGCCCGGCCACATCACCGGCCGCAGTTTCCAGGACGCACTTCTCGAACACAACCCCAATGCCTCGCTGTTCGATATCCTCGAAGACATCGAACGCCGCATCATCATCGAGAAGCTGGAGCGCTGCAACTGGAACCAGACCGACGCCGCCGAGCAATTCCGCATCCCGCTCTCGACGCTCAATCAAAAGATCAAGCGCCTCAACATCGAAATCCGCAAGCGCGGCCGCGAATAGCATTCGTCCCTCGGTCCCTGAAATCCATCGTGCACAATAAGACAGGACGCCTTTCTGCAAAACGGGCGATCTCCGGGGAGGAATATTGAGTCTGCGCGCGGTGATTTTCGACTACGGAATGGTTCTTACCGGACAACCGAATGCCGCGGCGCATGACGCAATGGTCCGCATCACCAGGCTCTCTGCGGATCAGTTCGAAAGTTTCTACTGGGCCGACCGCCATGCCTACGATGAAGGCAAGCTCTCCGGCATAATGTTCTGGCAGAAGCTCGCGCGCGATGCCAATCTCTCGCTGAGCGCGGCCGAGATCGATGAACTCAACCGCCAGGATGCCCGCATGTGGACCACGCAGAACCCGGCCATGGTCGGGTGGCAGCGCAAGCTAAAAGAGGCCGGCATCCGCACCGCCATTCTCTCCAACATGGGCGACACGGTTCTCGAAAACATCAAGCGCGAATTCCAGTGGATCGACGATTTCGACGTGCTGGTGTGGAGCTATCAACTGCTCATGGCCAAGCCCGATCCTGCGATCTATCTCCACGCCCTGAAGGAACTGGGGACGCAGCCGGAGGAAACGCTCTTTATCGATGACAAACTCGTCAACGTCGAAGCGGCGCAGGCGCTGGGCATGAAGGCAGTCGAATTCACCACCGTGGAGCGGCTGCGCAACGACCTCGTCGCCGCCGGCTTCGATTCATACTTGCCCCTGCCCGACCCGTCCGTGCACTGAAGCGCCCCTCCTCGCTTACAGAAATACCCCCGGTGTACTACACTGCTTGCCGGCCAACGGGAACATGCTCAACCGCTTCCTATGCGGCGGCAGACGGGCGCGCGTCCCAGACCGTCCCGCATCCCGTTGCCACTTATTGAGGGGACAGGCGATGCACACATACGAAGGATCGAAGCGCAAGATCGGTACGCGGGCCTTGTTTGCAGCAGCTTTGCTGACAATGAACTTCGCGGCCGCGGCGCAGTCCGTACCGGTGGTCACCGGCGATGCACGCGTTGACAAATTGCTGAGCCAGATGACACTCCAGGAAAAGCTGACGCTGATCCATGGCACTCAGGAAGATCCCAAGGTTTACCAGGGCCAGGCGGGTTATCTCGCCGGAGTGCCGCGCCTCGGCATTCCGGGATTGCGCTTCGCCGACGGGCCCCCGGGAGTGCTCACCCGCCATCCCTCCAGCGGTGAGACCGCCACCATGGGCGTGGCTGCCACCTTCAGCCTGAAAGACGCTGAAGACAATGGCATCGTGATCGGTCGCGAGGCTCGCGCGCTGGGCATTGATGTCGCGCTGCAGCCCTTCGTCAACATTGACCGCGATCTCGAATTCGGGCGCGGCTACAACACCTTCGGTGAAGATCCCTTCCTCAGCGGACTGATGGGAGCGGCCGAGATCAAGGGTATCCAGTCGCAGCACGTAATGGCGCAGGTCAAGCACTACGTGGGCTACGACTCTGACAACGAAAACACTTTCATCGACGATCAGACGCTGCACGAAATATATGTTGCGCCGTTCGACGCGGCGGTTAAGGCAGGCGTGTCGTCCATTATGTGCTCCTACAACCGCTTTAACGGCACGCACGCGTGCGGCAACGAGACTACGCTGACCAAAATCTTGCGCGACGAAATCGGCTTCAAAGGATTTGTTACATCGGACTGGGGTGCGGTGCACGGCGTTAAATTCATCAATGCCGGCCTCGACATGGAGATGCCGGGCGAGCCTGCCCCGGGCGCGACCTTTACGGTTCCCTCGTTCTTCGATTCGAAGCCCGTGCCGCCGCCCCCTCCACCCTCAGTTGGAAATGCCATGGCCGACATGTTCGGCGGACAGATCCCGGAAGAGCCGGCTCAGGCGCCGCCCGACTTCAGCGGATTCGGCGTCAAACTCGATGCCAGGAAAATGCCTGAAGCTCTCAAGGACGGCACCGTGAACGAAGCCGCCGTCACGCGCGCCGCGGGCCGCGTGCTCTACGAGATTGTGCACTTCGGCTACATGGACGGGCAGTCGAAACATGACGTAACCACCCAGGCCATTGAAGAGAACGCCAAGATCATTGAACGCACCGGCGAAGATGCCGCCGTCCTGCTGAAGAATGAAGGCGGCATACTCCCGCTGAAAGCGGCGGACCTCGATTCAGTCGTTCTGATTGGACCGACGGGCGCCCAAGTGGACGCCATCGGGATCAACGGCGAGCGCTCGGTGGGAATACCCGAACGGCAGGTTGGACCGCTCGCCGCCATGCGCAAGATCTCCGGCAACTCCGACATCGGCTTCGCTGTGGAAGACGACATGACAGGCAACACCATTCCGGCCAGCGCCCTTAGCCACGACGGCAAGCCCGGCCTGCTGCGCACGGGCTCGACCGGCGAGCACACCGATCCGGACATCGACTTCACAATCAAATCGAACAGCACTCTGGCGCCCAACGCGACCGTCACGTGGAAAGGCTCGCTCACGGTGCCGACTGCGGGCAACTACTGGATCTATCTGCAGGCCATGGGAACCAACGCATCGCTGACCATCGACGGAAAGAAATTCGCCGCCACCGGCGCATTCCAGGGCGGTGTGCATGGCGACATTCTGCAAGCCAACCAGGACAACGTGGTTCCCACCACCGACGGCCTCGACAACGTGCGGCGCGCCATCGATCTGACCGCCGGACCGCATGCCATCGAAATCAAAACCTCGCCCGACTCTTCCAATGCGCCGGTGCAGGTCCGTCTCAACTGGTACACGCCCGAACAGCGTACCGCCGACCATGACCACGCCATCGCCGCGGCCAAGTCGGCCAAGGTCGCAGTGGTATTCGTGTGGACGCGCCTGGACCCCGTCTTCGGACTGCCCGGCGACCAGAACAAACTTGTCGAAGAAGTGGCAGCCGTCAATCCCAACACCATCGTGGTGCTCAACACCAGCCAGCCGGTAGCGTTGCCGTGGGTCGACAAGGTAAAGGGCGTTCTCGAAATGTGGTGGCCCGGCGACGAAGGCGGCTGGTCTACCGCCAACCTGCTGCTCGGTAAGGTGAGCCCCGCGGGACGCTTGCCTTTCACCTGGGGCAAGAGCCTCGATGACTATGCCGCCACCGATCCCAAGCACCCCGAGCGCTCTAAGCGCGCGCCGAACAAGGACACTCACTACAGTGAGGGAGTAAACGTCGGCTATCGCTGGTTCGACAAGGAGAACATCGAACCGCTGTTCGCTTTCGGCCACGGCCTCAGCTACACCAACTTCGATTACTCCAACCTCAAGGTCGACAAGGCGGCCAATGGCGGAATCGACGTCACCGTCGCGATCAAGAATACCGGCGCAATGGATTCCGACGAAGTGCCGCAGGTGTATCTCGGCGCACCCAGCCAGATTCCCGACGGCGTGCAGTTCCCGGTGCGCGCGCTGGTGGGCTTCGATCGCGTTCATCTCGCGCAGGGCGAAGCGAAGACCGTAACGATTCACGTTCCCGAGCGGCAGATGCAGTACTGGTCGACAAAGGACGGCAAGTGGATTCTTGCCAGCGGAAAGCGCACGGTCAGCGTTGGCGGATCGTCGCGCAATCTCCGCCTCAACCAGACCATCGACTAACTTCAAATATGGGTGCCCCAGGTCTCGGCGTCCCCGGCGACAGGCCTTCGTCGCTGGGGTGAGGATTCGACTTTGAGACCTGGGAAAACTACAGCCTCACGTAGAAACCCTCAATCCACCCTTGCAGCAGCGCCGGGAAGCATCCCATCGCCACAACCGCAGCGGCGATCGCCACCAGCACCAGCATCGTCGCCGGATGGATACGGATCTTCTTCGCGCGGTCCGCTGAATCGTCTACTGCCGGCATGACGAAAGCCCGCTTGAGCACCTGCAGATAGTAGTAGAGCGACACCGCGCTCATGGCCACGGCCAGCGCCACCAGCGCAAACGGAATCCGCCCCGCGCCCACGCCCAGCACCACCGCGAACAAATTGAACTTGGCCCAGAAACCGATCAGCGGCGGAATTCCCGCGAGCGAGAGGAACAAAATCAGCAATACGCCGGCGAGAAGCGGGTTGCGCTTGTGCAGGCCCAGGAACGCATCCATGCGGTCGCTGCCCGTGGCGCGCTCCACAACGCCCACTGCGGCGAAGGCGCCGATGGTTGTGAGTCCATAAGTGAGGATGTAATACAGCACCGCCGTGGCCCCGCGATAATATTCGGCGCTCTGGTATGGAGCCGACACGTCAACGCGGAAATAAGCGAGCGCCAGCAGGATGTATCCGGCATGCGAAACAGCCGAGTAGGCCAGCAGCCGGCGCACGCTGATCTGCGCCAGCGCGGCCAGGTTGCCGAAGAGCATCGACGCCAGGGAAAGAATCGTGAGCACGATGGTCCACGGCCCGCGGAACCCTTCATATCCGGCCTGAGAGCCCATCTGAGATGAACTCGCCGCATCGAAGACATGCGCGCCGGCAATGCCAATCGAAATCAGCAGCGCAAAACTGGCAACCTTCGAAACAGAAGCGATGAAAGCGGCACCCGGCGCGGGCGCGCCTTCATAGGTATCCGGCGCCCACAGATGGAACGGCACCGCCGCCACTTTGAACCCAAGACCCGAGGCGATCATCACCATCGAAACCATCAGCAGCGGATCGATGCTGGGCCCATTGGACCGATGGATCGCAGTCATCACTTCGTCGAGGTTGGTCGATCCCGTGATTCCGTAGAGATAGCTGAATCCGAACAGCAGAAATGCCGCCGACATGCCGCCGAACAGGTAGTACTTCATCGCCGACTCAGCGCTGCGACCCGACTGCTTGGCGAACGCGGTGAGGATGTAGAGTCCCAGGCTCAGCAGTTCGAGGCCGAGGAAAATGATCAGCAGATCCTGCGCGGCTGCAATGATGAGCCCGCCCGCCGCCGACATCAATACCACAGCAACGAACTCGCCGACATGCCGCGTGAAGCGCGAATCAATCAGCAGCAGAAGCGTGAGTGCGGTGAGAATGAGAATCCCGGCCTGCGCAGCTGCGGCGGAGTCGATGTTTGCCAGCAACAACCCGTGTGAATCTCCGACACCGAATCCCCACACGCCCCGCGACAGGGACCACTGCTGCACCCACAGCGCCACAACGCTGCCCAACACGCCAAGCAACGACGCTGCCATCGCACGCGTCTTGAGCACGGCCTTGCGCAGAAATCCAAGATCGACCACCAGAACAAGCAGCGCCGCAATTTCCAGCGCCGTCTCAGGCAAAGTCGCGAAGAAGAGCTGCGTATAGTTCATCGCACCCCTCCCGCAAGCATCGCCTTCACTGCCGGCTCAATGGCGTTGAGCAGCACGCGCGGATAGAGCCCGACCCACAAACTTGCCACGGTCAACAATATGCATCCTGCGTATTCCGGCCACGTGATCGCGCCCAGATCGTGCCACCCGCCTTTGGGATGATCCTCGGCGGTCGGCCTCACATCGGAGAAGAAGGCCTTCTGCAGCGCGCGCCACGTGTAGGCCACGCCCACCACGATGCCGACGCCGGCCGCCGCGGTCCACCATGGATCCGCGCGCCACGATCCGGCCAGCACCTGCAGTTCCGCAACAAACCCCGAAAAGCCAGGCAGTCCCATCGACGCCATTCCGGCAATCACAAAGGCTGCCGCGGCAAAGGGCATGCGTCGCGCGAGATGCATGCGTTCTAGCTCGGCAAGCTGCCGCGTGTGGGTTCGTTCGTACACGATGCGGCCCACAATCGCGAACAGCAAACCCGCGAGCACGCCATGCGAGAACATCTGCAGCACTGCCCCGGTCATGCCGATCTGGTTGAGCGTCATTAACCCCAGCAGCACAAAGCCCATGTGGCTCACGCTCGAATAGCCGATGACGAATTTGAAGTCGCTCTGCACCAGCGCCACCAGCGCGCCATACACAATGCCGATGACGGCCAGCACCGCGAACACATCGCGCCACGAGCCAATGCCGGCATAAGAAAATCCCCACGGGTCCATGCCGCGCGGAAACAGCCCCATCGCCACGCGCAGGCAGCCATAGGCACCCAGCTTCATCACCACGCCGGCCAGCAGCATCGATGCGGCCGTGGGCGCAGCCACGTGGCCGGTGGGCGCCCAGGTGTGCAGCGGCCACATGCCCGCCAGAATTCCGAAGCCCACAAACACCAGCGGAAACGCCCACATCTGAAAATGCAACGGCAGACCGGCCTGCCCCAGCTGCACCAAGCCAGTCGAGTGGCTGCCCGCAGTCGAGTAGGCGGCCAGCAGCCCGATCAGCACCATCGCCGAGCCGACGAATGAGTAGAGCGCCAGTTTCATCGCCGCGTATTCGCGCCGTGTCGATCCCCAGATCGCGATCAGGAAGTACTTGGGCACAATGGCGATTTCGTAAAACACGAAGAGCAGAAACAGGTCGTAGCTGAGGAACACGCCGTACACGCCGCCGATCAGGGCCAGAAAGAATGCAAAGAACTCGTTAGTGCGCAGGTCGATGTTCCAACTGAACAGCACGCCCGCCACCGCCGCGAGCCCGGTGAGCAGCACAAGAACGACGCTGATGCCGTCCGCCGCGAGAGTGTAGCGGACGCCCATCGATGCGACCCACGGCACATCGACAATCGTGACCCGATCGTGCCCCACACCCGCGGCAAATCCCAATATGCCAATGCCCAATCCGGCAACCGCCACCCCAAGCGCAATTCCGCGCGCGAGTCCTGCTCTGCCCTTCGGCAGAAGCGCCTCGAGGAGCGCGCCGGCAAACGAGAGATAGATCGTCCACGCTAACATCTAAAATCTCCAGTGCGCCAGCAGGTTCAACACGGTTGGGTTCACGCTGTCCACAATGAGTTGCGGAAGCAGGCCGATCAGCAGCATCAGTCCGATCACCGGCGCCATGGCGATGCGCTCGCCGGTATGCATATCAGGGAACGCGGCCCAGCGCTCCGGCACCGGCCCGGTGAACACCTTTTGAATCACGGTGAGGATCACGACAGCGGTAACCAGAATGCCGAGCACGGAAACCGTCGCCGCCATCCACGCCAGCGGAAACACGCCGCGGAAGATCAGGAATTCGCCGACGAAACCGTTCAATCCCGGCAATCCCAGCGACGAGAACAGCGCGAAACCCATCAGCCCCGCGAACACGGGAGCCGGCTTCCTCAGCCCTCCAAAGTCGTCGATGCCGCGAATACCCCGCGTCCGCTCCTGCATCATGGCGATAAACCAGAACAGCGCCGCGGCGGTGATGCCGTGGTTAAACATTTGCAGGATCACGCCGTTCAGCGCCGCCGCCTGGCTGGTCTCCATCGCAGCGCTCGTGGCCGGCACAGCCAGCGCGAAGATTCCCAGTTGGCAATAGCCCAGGTGATTCACCGACGAATAGGCGAACACGCGCTTCAGATCCTTCTGCGCCGCCGCGGCCCATGCGCCCATCACCACGGTGAGCACTGAAAGCACCAGCAGCGGCGTGCGCATCTGCGCAATCTCGTGTCCGAACATCGGCAGCGCAATCCGCAGCAATCCGTAGACGCCCATCTTCGACATGGTCCCGGTGAGCAGCATGGTCACCGGCGAAGGCGCTTCGCTGTAGGCAGCGGGCAGCCAGGTGTGGAACGGCATCAGCGGTACCTTGACCGCAAAGCCGGCAAGCACGCCGATCGCCAGCCACATCATCACGTGATGGTGCGGCAGATACTGCGTGACTGCCTGCTCCAGTTCTCCGGTCGATGCCATCAGGCTCAGGTGCGTGAAGTCCATGCTGCCCGTCGAAAGAAACACGGCCAGGAACGTCAGCAGCAGGCCCACCGATCCCGCCATCGTGTAGACAAAGAACTGCGTCGCCGCCGGCCCGCGTTTCGACCCGCCCCACAGCTTGATAAGGAAGAACGCGGGAATCAGGCTCAGTTCCCAGAACAGGAACCAGTGGAAGAAATTGAGCGCTGTGAAGGTGCCGAAGAGGCACGCCTCCAAAACCAGAACAAGCGCGAAGTAAAGCGAAGGCTGACTATGCACGCGATGCGCCGCGTCGATTGACATCAGCGTGACGAGCGCCGACAACACCAGCATCAGCGCACCCAACCCGTCCACGCCGAGGTGATACTCGATCCCCAGCGACGGCGCCCACACGTGCTGCTCCAGCAGGCCGAGGGTTCCATCGGGCGGCAGCTTGGTCCACACCAGAAGAGCGACTGCCATCGCGGCCAGCGCCGCAATCATCGCCACGGCGCGCGCATGCCGGCCGGCCAGCAGCACGATCACCGCTCCCACTATGGGCAGCGCGGTCAACACGGTCAGTATCGGAACTCCGTTCGGCATTCCGCTCATCGGGGGCTGCTCCAGATCAGGATTGCGGCCAGCACCACTACCGCAACCGCCAGCAGGCGCAGATAGTGCTGCACGCGGCCGGTCTGCACGCGCGCCAGCAGGCCACCGCCCGAGTAGATTTCTTCGCAGGCTTTGTCGAATCCGCCGTCCACGAACTGCTGATCGAAGAAGCGATCGAAGTGCGCCAGTCCGCGGAAGGCCGTCGTAACAGCTACGACGATGCCGCCCCACACGCGCCGGTCGAACCAGTCGGCCACGCGCGCCCACCACACGTAGAACGCAATCACGGTTACGCCGTACAACTCGTCGACATAGAGCCGATCGCGCAGCCAGCCCCACACCGTGGGCACAGCTTTTTCGAGCGCATCGCGCTCCTCGGCGCGCGGCGATTTATTTCCGTAAAGCCACCAGCCGAGTCCAAGACCAAGAAAAACAACCAGCGTCGAGGTCGCAATGAGCGGCCAGAATCCCGGCTCATTGAACCTGGCAAATTCGAGCGACGTCGGATGATCTTCGAGAAACGCCCGGAACCACGGCCATGCCGGCGTCCCAAGGATTCCCAGCGCAATCGCGAAGAACGCCAGGATCGCAAGCGGAGCGGTCATCACGCGCGGGCTTTCATGCGCATGACCGTGCCCGCGATACGCGCCAAAGAACACGTAGCACACCTGCCGCGTCATGTAGAACGCGGTCAGCAGGGCGCCAAAGAGCAGCAGGTAAAACGGACCTCGGCCGGGATGCCACTCACGAGCCGACGCCAGAATCGCATCCTTGCTCCAGAAGCCAGAAAACAGCAGCGGAAACCCGCTGAGCGCCAGCATACCGATGGCGTACGTCGCAAACGTGACCGGCATTTCTTTGCGCAGTCCGCCCATGCGACGAATGTCCTGCTCCTCGTGGCAGCCGTGAATCACCGACCCCGCACCCATGAACAGCAGTGCCTTGAAGAACGCATGCGTGATCAGGTGGAACATGCCAACCGCCACGCCGCCCATGCCCAGGCCGGCCATCATGTAGCCAAGCTGCGAAACTGTCGAATAAGCAAGTATCCGCTTGATATCGTTCTGCGCCACTGCGATCAACGCCGCGAAAACCGCGGTCGACGCGCCTACCCATGTCACCACTGTGAGCGCAGTCGTGCTGCCTGCCCCGCCCTGCGACAGCGTGCCTCCCGCAGCCATCAGCGGATAGACGCGCGCAATCAGGTAGACGCCGGCCGCCACCATGGTTGCCGCATGAATCAG
The DNA here is from genome assembly GCA_963730805.1 of uncultured Acidobacteriota bacterium. Lineage (GTDB taxonomy): Bacteria > Acidobacteriota > Terriglobia > Terriglobales > Acidobacteriaceae > Telmatobacter. Next base: position 178,705 of record CAVSTL010000014.1, read on the forward strand.
CGCCGACACAGGCGTGGGGCCCTCCATCGCATCCGGCAGCCACACGTGCAGCGGCAACTGGCCACTCTTGCCTGCCGCGCCGGCGAAGATCAGCAGCCCGATCGCCGTAGCCGCGCTCAACCCCAGTGCCGCTTTGCCGGCCAGCATCGCCCCAATGGCATCCGGCTCCAGCGCGCCCGCACCGTGGTTATAGAAGAGCAGAGTGCCGGTCTGCGTAAACAGCCAGACGATTCCCAGCAGAAAGAAGATGTCGCCTACGCGCGTAGTAACGAATGCTTTCTTTGCCGCTGCCGCAGCCGAAGGCTTCTGATACCAGAACCCGATCAGCAGATACGACGTGAGCCCGACCAACTCCCAGCACATGAACAGCAGCAGCAGGCTGTTAGCGATCACCACGCCCAGCATCGCCCCGCCAAACAGCGAGAGGAAGCAGAAGAAGCGCGTGTAGTTTTCGTCGTGGGCCATGTAGCCGGTGGAGTAGATGAAGATCAACAGGCCAACGAACGTGACCATCACCAGCATCACCGCCGAGAGCGGATCGAGCACCCAGCCCAGGTCCACGGTGCCGGTGCCCATTGGCAGCCATACAAAGTTGGCCGTCTCGCGCACCGAAAATCCATGCGACCATCCGCTGAGCACACGGCCAAATGCAACCAGCGCGAGCAGGAGCGAAACCCCAAGCGAGCCGATGGCCAGCGTCGATGCCAGCTTGCGCGCGGGCTGCTTCAGCAGCGCGATCACGCCCGCAGCCGCCATGGGCACGGCCGGAATCAGCCAGAGAATCTGCGTGATCGAGGACGCAGTGAGTTGCGGAGTGAAGCCCATACTTTCCTGCATCACCGGCTCACCCTTTCATCCTGTTCATCTCGTCGAGGTCCGTGGTTCGCGTATGTCGATAAATCGAAATCACCAGCCCCAGTCCTACCGCGGCTTCGGCCGCGGCAACAGCGATAGAAAAAACCGCAAACATCATCCCGGTCAGCAACTCGGGGTGCGGACCGTAACGCCAGAAGGCGATCAGGTTTAGATTGGCCGCGTTCAGCATGAGTTCGATCCCGATCAGCACAAGGATCGCGTTGCGCCGCGTAAGCGCCCCGGCCAGCCCGATCGCGAATACCAGCGCGGCCACCAGCAGATATCCACCGAGCGGCGTCACTTGCTCTCTCCTTTTTCGTGCATGGCCACGATCACCGCTCCCACCAGGGCTGCAGTCAACAACAGCGCGACAATTTCGAGCGGCAACACGTAGCGGCCCAGCAGCGCGTTGCCGATCTGGTTCACGGTTACGGCCGGCGCCGCCGTTTCATGCGGCAGCCCCTGGATACTCTGCAGCACGGCCCAACCCAACACCGCAAACACACCCGCCGCGATGGTCATTCCGGTGAACCAGGAACGGCTGAAGATGCCTTGCTTCGGAGTCTCGGAACCGCGCGTGAGGAGAATCGCGAAAACCACCAGGATGGCTACCGCGCCAATGTAGATCAGGATCTGTGCGAAGCCCGCGAACTGCGCATCCAGTTGCAGATACAGAAGAGCGAGTCCGGCGAAGGCGACCGTAACAGCAAGCGCGCAATGCACCGTGTTCTTCAGCGTGACGGCCGCCAGGCCGCCAAGCACGGTCAGCGCCGCGAGAATCCAGAAGACCGCGCTCATCGCTGCACCCACCTTTCGCGACCAGCGGGTTGTCTTGGTCCCTTGGTCCCTTGGTCCCTCGGTCCCATGGCCTCACTCCGCATAGCGATAACTCCTCGGCGCGATCTTCTTGCTGCGCATGCCGACGCGGGCCATTGCCACGTACGCGACCACCACGATCGCCGAACACACAATCCAGCGCGCCCAGCCTTCCCCCATGAATCGCCACACCACGACGTTGACCAAGTTGAGCAGTGTGAAGGGTATGACGAACTTCCACGCGAAATTCATCAACTGGTCCTGCCGCATCCGCGGCAGCGTGCCGCGCACCCAGATCATCACGCAAATCGAGAGCATCACCTTCCCGAAAAACCAGATCCACGATGGAACAAACTGCAGGAACGAAAATGGAGCCGACCATCCCCCCAGAAACAGCGCGGTACCCAATCCGGAAATGGCAAACATACCGAGGTACTCGCCCAGGAAGAAGAGCGCAAATTTGAACCCCGAATATTCCGTGAAGTAGCCCGCCACCAGTTCCGACTCGCCTTCCGGCAAATCGAACGGAGAGCGGTTGGTCTCGGCCGTCGCCGCCACCGCATACATTACGAAGGCCGCGAATCCCCACGGCGTAAAGATGTACCAGTGGGGCAGTCCCCAGGTGTACAGGTTTTGCGCCTCCACGATCTTCACCAGCGAAAGCGAGCCTGTAATCATCACCACGGCCACGCTCGACATCAGCAGCGGAACCTCGTAGCTGATCATCTGCGCCACTGCCCGCATCGCTCCCAGCAGCGAATATTTATTGCGGCTCGACCAGCCGGCCATGAAGATCGAGAGCTCGGTCGATGCGCCGATGGCAAAGAAGAACAGCAGGCCGGCGTCCATATCCACCAGCACCATGTTGCGGCCCATGGGCAACACCGCGAATTCAAGGAACACCGCCACCACCAGCACCAGCGGCGCCAGAAAATGCACCACCGCATCCGCATTCAGCGGCACAATATCTTCCTTGGTCAGCGACTTGATCCCATCGGCGATTGGCTGCAGAATTCCAAATGGCCCGGTGCGATTCGGCCCGATGCGATTCTGGATGCGCCCCAACCCCTTGCGCTCGAGAACCGTCGTCAGGGCAAACAGGGCAGGAAACGTGACCACGATCGCGACAACGCTCAGCAAGACTCCGACCACCGGCTGCAACACGGAAGGCAGTAGGCCCACGATCCAATGCTTGAGGAGAACAAATATCTGGTCCAGCGTGCTGACCATCGACTAGTCTCCTCCTTCAGTTTTGGGCGTTGCTTTCGGCGCTGGCTCCGCAGGTTTCGCAGCCACCGAACCGGCCGCTCCGGTTCCGCCGTCCGCAACCTTCGGCGCGGCAGCCGCCTTGGCCGCAGCATCGGCCGCGGCTTTGGCTTTTGCCGCCGCATCCGCCTTGGCTTTGGCTTCAGCCTTGGCCTTTTCTTCGGCCAGCTTCGCATCTACCGCCGCAGCTTCGGTGGGATGAATCGAGTGGTAATACTCATTCGACTTGGCGAGTTCCTTGCGATCGAGAAGCAGCCCGCCAAAGCGATCATCGGTCGCGAGTTCAAACTGGTTATCCATCTTGATGGCTTCGAACGGGCATACCTCGACGCAGATCTGGCAGCTCATGCAGACCGAAATATCGATATCGAACTTCGTCGGATAAATCTGCGGCTTGCCAACAAAATCGGGTTTCTTGTCCTTGCTCTTCTCGATGTAAATGCATTTGGGCGGGCACTCTTTTTCGCAGATCTGGCAGGCCACGCAGCGCAGCCCCTTCTCCCAGTCCCCTCCGTCATAAACAAGGAAGGGAAACACGCGCGCAGCCTCGACCGGAGCGATCCGCTCTTCCGGATACTCCACCGTCGTCATCCGCTCTTTCGAGACAAAGCTTCCGGCAAAATTCTTCGCCGTCTCCGCCAAGCCCTTCAGTATGCCTTCACCCAGCACCGATTCCTCCGAGTTCGTAGTTCACAGTTCTTAGTTCGCAGTTATCAGCTCCCCGGCCTCAACTGTGAACTACGAACTACGAACTGTGAACTGTTTCACCGATCCACTTCCCCCAGCACAATATCCACGCTTCCAAAAATCAGCACCACATCGGCCACGTTCTGCCCCAGGCACATATCTTCAAGCACGGTCAGATTGATCAGGCTCGGCGGCCGCACGCGATAGCGATACGGATTCGGGCCGCCGTCGCTGATCAGATAAAAGCCCAGTTCCCCTTTGGGCGCTTCGATGCGTCCATACGCTTCGCCCGCCTTGGGCCGGAACCCGCGGATCTTCGCCTTCGGATCCATGATCGGACCAGCAGGGACTTCTTTCAGCGCCTGCTCCAGGATCCCGATCGACTCCCGCATCTCCAGAATGCGCACCATGTAGCGGTCGAATACATCGCCCTGCTCGCCCAGCGGCACGCGAAACTTGAACCGGTCGTAGATGCCGTAGTGGTCCACCTTGCGAATGTCGTAGTTCACGCCCGAGCCGCGCAACATGGGTCCCGTCACGCCCGCATTCACGGCCAGCTCCGGCCCCAGCACGCCAACCCCCTGCGTCCGCGCCATCAGGATTTCGTTCCCGCTCAGCAGCGCCTCGAACTCATCGACGAAGCCCGGCAGCCCCGCCACCACTTTGCGCGTTGCATCGAGCCACGCCGGCGAAGGATCGACGCGGCATCCGCCGAAGCGCATGTAGTTGCACATCATGCGCGACCCGGTCAGGCTTTCAAACAGATCGAGAATCTTCTCGCGCTCGCGGAACGCGTACATCAGCGGCGTGCCGCTGGCGCCCATCTCCTGAATAAGGAACCCGATCGCCGATGCGTGATTCTGCACCCGCGTCAGCTCTGCGGTGATCACGCGAATATATTCGGCCCGCTCCGGCACCGCCTGCCCTACCAGCTTCTCCACCGCCAGCGCGTACGCCCAGTTGTTGGTGAGCGAACAGAAGTAGTCGAGCCGGTCCGTATAGGGCATGGCCGCCAGGTAGCTCGCCCCCTGCGCGATCTGCTCGTGATTGCGATGCAGGTAGCCGAACACCGGCTTCAGCTTGATGACGCGCTCGCCGTCCAGCACTACGTCCATGCGAAACACGCCGTGGGTCGAAGGATGGTGCGGTCCCATCGAAACTTCCAGCAGTTCTCCTTCGCCCTCCGTCTCAAATACCGGCGGGCGATTCCAGTCTGCGAGCCTTTGCGTCTTGTCTTCCGCCAGTTTCATCCCGTTCCCTTGGTCTCTTGGTCCCTCGGTCCCTGGTTCCCGTGTTCCCTGCCTTGGTGCGCCTTGGCCCGGGCCAGCACATCCTCGTGCGCCGTCGGCTCGTACTCAAAATCGTCGGGCTCCACGTAATCGCGCCGCATGGGGTGGTCCTTGAATCCTTCCCACATCAACAGCCGCCGCAGATCGGGATGGCCGGTGAAGACGATTCCAAACAGGTCGAAAACTTCGCGCTCCTGAAATTCGGCCGAGCGCCAGATGGGCGTGAAGGAAGGCAACTCCACCTGGTCCGAGCGGTTCACAGTGCGCATGCGCAGCACTACCGGCCCGTGCTTTTTCGTCATCGAAAACAGGTGATACACCGTTTCGAGATGGCCCGGCTCTTTATGCTTGCGGATCTCTTCGACGCTCTCCTCAACCGTTTGCTCCACGCCATCCACGGTCTTCGTGACGGGCCGCGAAACTTTCACTTTTTCCGAAATTTCCTTGTCGAGGTAGTCGACGCCGGTCACGTTGGAGAGAAAATCGAGCGCCAGTTCCGCGTCGTCGCGCAGAAAACGTGCGACATCCAACGCGGTGCGCGGGTCGAGCAGCAACGAATGCTGCCCCGACGGGCTGCCATTGGGGATAAGCTTCACCCCCGCGCCCGGCACCGCCGTCTCGATCGCCGCCTTGATTTCCTCAACTGTCTTCAAAATCAGCTTCCAGCTCCCAGCTTCCCGCCATTGGTTCACATACCCCAGGTCTCAAAATCGAGACTCGTTCTCTTGGTCCCTTGGTCCCTCGTTCCCTGCTACTTGATCACCACCGGCACCGTCCACACACTCGGATTCGACGGCGGCTCGAGATCGTGTTCGCCCTGCTCCGGCACTGGAAATTCGCTCTGCGCTTCGGCATCCAGGTGCCGCGGTCTACTCTGCCCCGTCAGCTGCTGCTTGTCGATCTTTTCCTGCAACGTAATAAACGCCTGCAGCAACGCCTCCGGCCGGGGCGGGCAGCCGGGAATATGCACATCCACCGGAATGTAGCGGTCGATCCCCTTCAGCACGTTGTATCCCTGCTTGAACGGGCCTCCGGAAATCGCGCAAGCGCCCATCGCGATCACGTACTTGGGCTCCGCCATCTGGTTGTAGAGGCGCACCACCTGCGGCGCCATCTTCTTGGTCACGGTGCCGGAGATGATCATCAAATCGGCCTGCCGCGGCGATGGGCGAAACACCTCGGCGCCGAACCGGGCAATGTCGTAACGCGCCATGGTGGTGGCGATCATCTCGATCGCGCAGCACGCCAGCCCGAACTGCATGGGCCACACAGAGCTCCGCCTGCCCCAGTTGTAGAGCTCCTCGATGGTCGTCACGAAGATGCCCTGCTTGCCCAGTTCGATTTTCAGATTGCCGTCTACAGCCATTGGTCGCTATGCTCCCAGTTCACAGTTCGTAGTTCACAGTTCTCAGTGATCCGGACGTCGAAATTTGATGAACAACCTGACTGTGAACTAAGAACTACGAACTGTCTCGTTTCACTGCCACGTCAACACACCCTTCGCCCACGCCCAGGCCAACCCCTCGATCAGCAGCAGCACAAACACCAGCATGGAGACGCATGCCGCCACGCCCAGTCCTGTAAATGCCACCGCGAACGGCAGCAGAAACACCGCCTCCACGTCGAAAATGAGAAAAATGATCGCGTACAGATAGTATGCCGAGCGAAACTGCACCCAGGCATCGCCCTTCGACTCCAGGCCGCATTCGTAGATGGCGTTCTTGATCGCGTTGGGCTTGGCCGGCGAATACACCATTCCCCACACCCGTGCCAGCCCCAGCGGAGCCAGCCCGAAACCGAGCGCGGCGACGAACAGCACCGCCAATGAAAAATAAGGATTTGCAGCCATCGCGGGAATTGGATCTTACTTATCAAACGTACCAGTTTGGCCCCTGTTTTGGCTAAGCCCCACAGTCCCGCCTGTCGCCGTTTGCCCCGCTTTTTTCGCCGCTCATCTCACCTTGTGAACCGCTCGCTGCAGACGAAAAGAGCCGGCATCGATGCGATGCCGGCTCGTTGCCGCCTCCGTCCGACCCCCGACCTTAGTCCGCGAGACCGCAGGTTTGGCCGGGACGCCGAGGACAAGCCTTGGGCGCGCGTTCCCGCAAGACCGCCATCAACCCCCTGGCTTTCTCCTTGGAGGCATCCAGCGTAACAACATCAGACGCATCATCCTCATGCCGCCACGCAATCGATACAAAATGCCGTTTTGACCGCGCTTTCAGCAGGCCGACCGCAATCGCCGGGAGTACTCCAAGCCGAAACCGGTTCTCCTCGCGATACTTGACCGATGTAATCTCCGCATACGGAATCGAGAAACGGTTCGACCCCGAATGAAACTCAAGCGATTGCGGGGAAGACATGTCGAGCGTTCCGCTCGCGCCATCCTTCCAGCCCTGCACCGTCCCGTTCACATATTCAACATCGGGCTCCTGGGCTGCTGCGACCGCTGTCACGCCCAACCCCAGCACCAGTAGAATCGCCATCATTTTCCGCATGTTTTGCCCCCTGCACCGTCAAATTTAACTGGATCGCATTCCATGCGGGGACCGGCATGTGGCAGTTTCCCAGGTGTCCCATTGGCCCGGCACGTATCCGGAACGCTCCAACTTTCGGTGGAGACAAACCCTGCCTCCAGCCTGATACCGTCGTTATGTCCCCGCGATGGCCGTTTCGCACCACCCGGCCGTCCGGCATGCAGCCTTTCCCCCGGGGGTCCCCTTCGATGTCCGCGCCTGTGTCTGAGTCCGCGATTCGCCGCTGGCTGCTCGCCGCCGCGGTGCTGGGCGCCGGCCTCACGCTCACCCTTGTGGTGCGCGCCGCCAACGGTCCCGATGCCGACGCATCAAACCCGGCCGCTTCAAAAACTCCCAATTCCGGCGCAGCCTACACCGCCGCCATCAAGCTCAGCGGCCCCACCAGTCAGTTTCACGACTCGGTCGCCGGCCGCTACAACTACGCCTTCGGCAAGGACTCGCCATTCCTGCCGTCGAACGCGATGTCGGTCAATGGCCAGTTCTTCAGTCCCAAGATCTTTCCCACCGCCGAGTACTGCGGCCACTGCCACAAAGAGGCCTACCATCAGTGGCGCCAGACTGCCCACTCCAACAGCTTCCGCGCCCCCTGGTACCTGAAGAACGTGAACATGCTCATCGACGAGAAGGGCGTGCAGTTCTCCCGCCATTGCGAAGGCTGCCACAACCCCGTGGCCCTGCTCTCCGGCGACCTCTCTCAGGGCATGCCCAAGACGCGCCCGTTTGAAGACGAAGGGGTCACCTGCTCGACTTGCCACGCCATCCAGTCCACCGACGCCACCGGCACCGGCAGCTACGTGATGGGCATCCCCGCGGTCATGGTCGACGAGAACGGCGCCCCCGTCACCGGGCCCGTCTCCGACACTGAAATCCTGGCCCATCTCGACCGCCACTCCAAGGCCGTGATGCGCCCCCTTCTGCGCACCTCGGAGTTCTGCGCCGCCTGCCACAAAGCCGCCATCCCCGCCGCGCTCGACGACTACAAGTGGCTGCGCGCTTTCACCGTCTACGACGAGTGGCAAGGGGCAAGTTTCACCAAGCAGTCGCCGCTGCCCTTCTATCGCAAAGACACGGTCTCCACCTGCCAGACCTGCCACATGCCGCGCGAAGCCCTCACCGGCGGCGCCGACGATCCCGGCGCAAAAGAAGGCAAATTCGCATCCCACCGCTGGCTGGGCGGCAACAGCCTCATCCCGGCCTACTACAAGTATCCCGACCAGGCCGAGAAGCTCGTGGATTTCCTCAAGCATGGCATCGACGGCAAAGGCGTCCTCAATGTCGATCTCTTCGCGCTCGAACGCGAGAACGCTCCCGCCGGCAAATCCCTCATCGCTCCGCTCGGCCTGACGCCATTCTCCGTAGCCGCCGGCGAAACCCTCATCGCCGACGTGGTCATTCAAAACAAGGGCATCGCCCACGCGCTCGTCCCCGAGCAGCGCGACTTCTACGAATCGTGGGTCGATTTCGTGGTGAAGGACGCGTCGGGCAAGGTTATCGCCGAGAGCGGATCTATCAAGCCCGACGGCGCGCTCGACCCCTCGGCCCATTCGTTCACTAACCGCCTCGTCAACATCAAGGGCGAGCTCAACGATATCCACCAGATCTGGCACAACCGGGTGCTGGCCTACAACAACGTGCTCCAATCCGGCCGCTCGCAGCTAGCTCGCTATCGCTTCCGCATGCCCAAGGGCTACAAAGGCCAGTTCACCATCACCGCGAGCGTGCAGTATCGCCGCTTCAACCAGCACTTCGCCGACTTCGCCATGGACCAGCCCGCCGGCCAGCACTACCCCATGCCGGTGATCGAAATGGCCTCCCAGATCCGCACCCTGGCCATCGGCGACAACGCCCCGGTAGCGCCCGGTCCCGACGAGAACAAAGACTGGATGCGCTGGAACAACTACGGCATCGCCCTGCTCGACGCGCAGCAATACGAGGCTTCGGTCGACGCCTTCCAGCACGTCGCCGATCTCCGCCCCGACTACGCCGACGCCTTCACCAACATGGCCGTCGTCGAAATCTCCTGGGAACGCTACGACGACGCCAAGCCGCACCTGGCCAAGGCGCTCTCGCTGCTGCCCGGCGATCCGCGCGCGCTCTACTACCGCGCCTTCGTCGAGCGCAATGCCGGCCAGGTACCGGAGGCGATCGCCGACTTCCAGGCCGTGCTCGAGAAGTATCCCCGCGCCAAAGACGCCCTGCGCGAACTGGGCTTCAGTTATTACCAGCAGCATGACTACGCCAACTCGCGCGACGCCTACGAGAAGCTGCAGGCCATCGACCCCGACGACCTCGCCGCGCACTATCAGCTCGCGATCCTTTACCGCCGCCTCGGGGAAAAAGAAAAGGCCGCCATTGAGTCCGCCAAGTTCGCCGACCAGAAAGACGATCCCACCGCTTCCACCTACGCTCTCGAGTTCCTGGGCAAGCACCCTGAAGTCGCCGCCGAAAGCGTCGCGTGGCACACCCACGACATCACCGGCGACCCCGTCCAGCGCCCCAAAGAAATCCAGTACAAGTACATCCCCGGCGCGGGGTTCTAGCGAGCCGGGCTACCAGGCTGTGCAGACTGGAAACACTCCGGCCGCGCTCGGTGTCTAACCTGGAAGATGGATGTGTCAAACGACGCGCGCCGTGGGATCAGGAATTGGATTCGCCTTCCTGATGATGCATTCGGCGTCATCTATCTTTTCTCCTTCTCAGTGACTCTCCTCTTTACCGGCTGCATGCACAAAATGCCCTTGGACAAACGCGCCTTCTCCTTGGAAGGGCCTCCCGAGTTTCCCATCATGACCCCGTCGGGCTCGCCAGGCACACGAAACAACGACTTTCAAAATAATCAAGTCGAACTTGCTGGAAAGGAGCCTCCAACCCACGCTCTTCCGGCAGTGAATTGCACCGTCAAGGGAAACTTGTTTTCGTTTGCCCCGGCAAAATCGTCCCGCCCGGGGCTCTGGGTCGTCACGTCACCGAATGTGCCGGGGTGGGAGCGTCGTGCCGATTCCATCGACCTGGAATCGGAATGGATGGGCTTCGCACGGGAAGTAGTAACTCTGCAGCGGTCTGGGTGCCTTCCGAAAGACGAGAGTCTGCAGGCCGTTCTGAGACAGATCCTGGAGGTAATTCCAGTCCCCGCATCCCAGGAGCTGCTATACACCTATTCTCTGGGGCGATCCGGCTTCGTAGACCTTGTTCCGGGGATGCAGTTAGTGATCGAACGAGGATCCTTCCGAACCAAGGCGGGAACAACTGTTCCAGCCAGCGGCAATGACGAGTTTAGTGAGCACCTCGATATTGTGGAACGAGGCCCAGCCGATTCCGCGCTCCGCGTAACTGGCACTGTGAGTCGGGGGTTGGGAAAAGCGCTCGAGAGCGGGAAGGATTCCCCGCGCTCGGTGCTCGACCGTTTTGCCGCAAGCTCTTCACTGCGCCTGATGCTGTTAACTCTCAGAGACGACGAGACGCGAAGGTTTCCGGTGCTGTTAGGGGCAACAGAACCGTTTGCAATCTGGGACGCCTCGAACAGGATTGCGGGTGGAACGCTCCGTGAATGCCCATCTTTCCCCTCTTCGGGACTGGAATGCCTGTTCCTTGACAGGGATTGGGCGGTAAGCGTGCTGATGTCGGTATGGGTAAATGGCCGCCGTTTTTATCACCCGCTTGGCACCACCGTCGGATCTCTAATTGGCAGGCTCCCGGAGCGTGAGGCGAACCGGGCGCTGGCAACCGTATCGATGGAACGGCCGCTCGTTGGCGGCGGGTATGCGCGGGTGAATTTCCCCCATGATCGCGAGGGTGCCGGTAAGGTAATTCTTCTAAATGGCGATCGTCTCAAATGGCGCCGCTGACGAGCTTCAGAACACGTTTCAGAATTTACCCGTGGATTCTCACATCTTGTGCCAGCTCATCTCCACCTTCACCGGGATCTCGTTCTTGATAGGCACCGTAAGGAACGAGGGCCGGTCAATTTTGAAATCCGAACACGTCGCGGGGATGGTCCCCGAGATGCGCACCTCATTCCCCTGCGTGCTGCGCTGAAACGCGACGTGCGCATAGTGCGCTGTTGCCCCGGCAAACTCGATTTCGAGATCCACATCGATGGTTGAGGCGGGGTTCGCCGCTTCGGCGAAGCTGGTGCGCACCACCACCATTGGGAATTGTGCGCCGTGCGTAGTTTCCAGCATGTGCAGGTCGCGATTGGTATCGCCCGAGTCGAATGACTTGACGGGCGCCGCTATAAGAAAACTGCACTGGCCCGCGTGGCAGGTGCCTTTGCCTTTCGCCGCATGGCTCACGCCGTCCACCTGGTGCATGGGGTGCGACATGTGATAGCTCAGCGTGGATTGATCGAGAACCCATTGGGTGTCGGTCTGCGCCGCAAGGCAAATCGGCAGCACCAAACCGCCAAAGCAAACGAAGGCTTCGAAAGTTGAACGGATGAATCCACTCACGGTTTTGAAAGGCCACGACCTCAGTCGCGCCGAAACGCGGCGCACGGTTTTGAAAGGGCATGACTTCAGAGGCTGCGGAAAAACTCCATTGGTGAAGGGTACGGGCTTCAGCCCGTACATTAACTTCAGCAAAATAAATGGGGCTTTAGCCCCCGAGGGACGTTTCCTCTCGCCCTTAACCCGCTGTTCATTGTTTTTCCGCAGCCTCTTCAGTCGCGCCGAAACGCGGCGCACGGACTTGAAGGTCCATGACTTCAGAGGCTGCGGAAAAACTCCACTGGTGAAGGGTACGGGCTTCAGCCCGTACATTAACTTCAGCAAAATAAATGGGGCTTTAGCCCCCGGGGGACGTTCTCCTTCACGATTCGCCCCCTGTGCTTCGTTTGTCCGCAGCCTGTTCAGTCGTGCCGTAAGCCGGCCAGAGTGAACCACGGCTTTAGCGGCTGAGGGATGTTTCTTCACCACTCCCCAACTCTCCGTCATTGCTTGTCCCAGAACTTCCAGTGGATCGGCCACGACACCGCCACGATCGACGTGCCGTACGCGATCGCGGTCACGTAGGCCACCGCTCCGTGTTGCGCCGCGATGCCGTGGGCCTTCTCGCCGGAGTTCTCCTGGTTGTAGGCCATGGCACCCAGGATCGGGGTCAGAATCATGCCCGGTCCGTGCACGAAGGCCAGCGCCTCATGCCAGCGAATGCCGCCATGCTTTTTGGTGCCCGGCACGCGCGGAGCGCGAATCGCGAAGTAGGCCGCAGAGAAGTAGAGCGCCGTCGTCGCTCCCCCCAGCGCTGCGTGAAAATCGAGATTCGCCGTTGTGGGCTCTTTGATGGTCTGCCCGTTCTTGCCCTTCGCCTTGGCTTCCGGCCCCGTAATAAGAGTCGCGGCCAGCGGGATCACCGTAATCAATCCCAGCTTCTGATGAGTCTTCAGCATGTGCGTCCGCTTCGCCAGCGTGGCCTGCAACTGCGCATTGCCCTTCGTCTGTTCTGACGAGAAGCCCAGATCCTCGAGCGAAGGCGATGCCGGCGCACTTGAAGGCGCGGCCTGGGGCGCATTCGGCAATTCCGGAATCAACAACAGATCGACTGTCTGGTGCGGTGCCGCCGTAACCGTCACCTTGATCGGCTTCGAAATCAGGCCGTCTCCGCTGGCCGACAGAGTGTAATCGCCGGGCGCGAGGTCAGCAATGGTGTAATTACCATCCCCGTCGGCGCGAACCTCGATCGGCGAACCCGCCGCGGGCTTGAGCGCCACCGCGGCATTCGCAATGGGCTTGCCTTTGGCGTCGGTTGCCGTGCCGGATAGCGTCGCCGTCTGCGCGGCCAGCGACAGAGAGAACAGCAGCACCGTCATCAACGTCGGCAGCACAAACCTGGCCACTCTGAGTTTCATGGGAGAGAGCCCTCCACATTGTCTCTGTCGTGCTCAGTGTATTTTGATGTCGCACCCTGACCCGCATGAGTGAAAATGAAGTTTTCGTAATCGGAGCGCAACGGCAATTCGATCCGAAAGCAAATCGCTCCCCGCCTTCGCGTTGCTCTAAGTTCGCCTCAACGCGTTAACCTTTATCGTGAGACGCATCCCCGCAAGCATAGTCAGCGAGACGTTCCAGGGCAACCTGAGGTTTCTCATTCTATTTACGGCTTCCCCATTGTTTTCTCTCTCAGATCACATCTAATTCGACAAACTCGAATCTGGAGTGTGCAGCCCCTATGGCATTGGCTGGAAGAATCGTCGATCTGCTGTTTGGCAGGCCTCTGGCCACCAGCGAAGAACGGGCCGAGCACATCGGCCCGCTGGCCGGCATCCCCATCTTCGGCCTTGATGCGCTGAGTTCGGCCGCGTACGGGCCCGAAGCCGCGCTCACCTTGCTCATCCCGCTCGGCCTCGTGGGCGTCCACTACATTCTTCCCGTGAGCGGAGCCATCGTGGTTCTGCTCATGATCGTGTTCTTCAGCTACCGGCAGACGATCGAAGCCTACCCGCAGGGCGGCGGATCCTACACCGTGGCCACGGAAAACCTTGGCGACAGCGCCGGCCTTCTCGCCGCCGCCGCCCTGATGATCGACTACATCCTCACCGCGGCCGTGGGCATTTCCGCGGGCGTCGGCGCCTTGATCTCCATGGCGCCCCAGTTGCAGCCCCACACGCTTGAGCTATGCCTCGGCGTGCTTGTTATCCTCACCATCATCAACATGCGCGGCGTCCACGACACCGGCGTCGTGTTCATGATTCCCACTTACCTCTTCACCGGTACTCTGCTGATCATCATCGGCGTGGGAGTGGTCGCGGCTATCCATGCCGGCGGCCATCCCCATCCCGTCATGCCCATTCCGCCCGTGCCGCCCGCCACGGCCGCGTTCAGCTTCTGGCTGCTGTTGAAAGTCTTCGCCTCGGGCTGCGCCGCCATGACCGGCGTCGAAGCGGTCAGCAACGGGGTCATGGCATTCCGCGATCCCACCCGAAAGAACGCCAAAATCGCGCTCACCATCATCATTCTCCTGCTCACCCTTCTGCTTCTCGGCATTGCGGTCCTGTGCCGCGCCTACCAAATCGCCGCCACCAACCCCGACGGACCCGGCTACGAAAGCGTGCTCTCCATCCTCACCCGGGCGGTGATGGGCCATGGCTGGTTCTATTACCTCACCATCGGGTCGGTCCTTGTGGTCCTGGCGCTCTCCGCCAACACCGCATTTGCCGACTTCCCCCGCCTCACCCGCGCTATCGCCATCAACAACTTCATGCCCCACGTGTTTCTCCTGCGCGGCCGGCGCCTGCTCTACTCGTGGGGAATCTACGTGCTCGTAGCTATGACCGCGTTGCTGCTCATCGTCTTTCGCGGCGTCACCGACCGGCTCATTCCCCTCTACGCCATCGGCGCGTTTCTTGCCTTCACCCTTTCGCAGGCCGGCATGGTCGTGCACTGGAAGCGCCAGGGCGGCAAAGGCGCCTCGTCGCGCATGTTCCTCAACGGCCTCGGCGCCGTCGCCACCGGCATTACGGTCGTCGTCGTGCTCCTGGCCAAGTTCGTCGAAGGCGCGTGGATCACCGCCCTGCTGGTCGTGGCCATGATCCTGTTCATGCGCGGAGTCCGCCGCCATTACGATCACGTCAACAGGGACATCGATCTCGACCGCCCCATCCAGCCGGCTGACGTTAAGGAACCCATCGTGGTCGTCCCCATCGACCGCTGGAGCCGTATCTCCGAAAAAGCCCTTTCCTTCGCGCTCTCCATGTCCACCGACATACGATGCCTGCACGTCCAGCTCACCGAGGAGCCCGACGAGTTCTGCCGCGACTGGGAGGCCATGATCGCCGCCCCCCTGCGCAATGCCGGCAAGTGCGTTCCTAAACTGGAAATTCTGCAGTCGCCTTACCGCTACATCGTCCAGCCGGTGGTCGACTACGTTCTCAAGGTTGAGGGAGAGTCCCAAGTCCAGAAGATCTGCGTGCTGGTCCCGGAACTGGTGGTTCGCCACTGGTGGGAAAACCTCCTCCACAACCGCCGTGCCGACTTGCTCAAGGTGATCCTCCTGGTCAAGGGCAACCGTCGCATCATCGTTATCAACATCCCCTGGTACCTCGAACACCCCGAGCTTTCCCCCAAAGCGGGCTGATGTTTGTTCCCCACCCGCGGATTCCCATTCCCCACCCCGGCCCGTCACAATAGGAGTGGACCGTTTCCGCATGCCTGGCTGCGACCCCAAGCAAGCCCACCTTTTCCGCTATCGTTTCCGGCCAGCCAATCGCCTCCGCCTCGGATGCATGGCCGCCCTCCTCGCGCTGGCAGGCATCTGCTCCTCCGCGAATGCACAGGAGCCGTCCCAGGACCAGCCAACCCAGCCTCAGCCGACGCCCGACCAGCCAACGCCCGATCAGCCGCCCCCCGATCAGCCCGCCAGTGCGCCCGCCGAACCGGCCGCTCCTCCGCCGCCGGTCTCCGACGCTGGCCGGGCCCTGGTTCACGGCATTGTCAGGAACGCGGTCACCGGCGAGCCCCTTGCCCGCGCCCTGGTCCGCATTGAAGGCGACGCCGTCACCGGCAGGCTCACCGACGGCGAAGGGCGTTTTGAAATCCCCGGCGTCCCGCTCGGTCCTCAGGCGTTCCAGGTGATCAAGCCCGGGTTCAACGACCCGGCATCGGCGGGCGCGGGGGGACCACCCGCCATCATCAACGGATCGAGCAACTCCGAGCACAACGTCTACGTGGTCTCCGAAATGCCGGAGCTCGCCTTCGCCCTCACGCCCACCAATGCCATCCGTGGCCAGATCGAGTTATCCAGCGGCGACCCGGCCCAGGGAATCACCGTGATGCTTCTCCATCGCGGCGTACAGGACGGCCGCGCCGTGTGGCAGCCCGTCACCAACGTCCGCACCAACAGCGAGGGCGCTTACCGGTTCGCGGGTCTCACCGACGGCACCTACGCCGTCTTCACCGAGCCGGCCATGGACACCGACCTTCCCGCTACATTTGTCGAACCGGGCAGCGACCGCGCCGTGACCCGCTCCGGCTACCCCAGCGTGTATTACCCTGACGCTCGTGATCTCGCCGGAGCGTCGAAGATCCAGGTGGCCGGCGGCCAGCAGGCGCAGGCCAATCTCCTGCTCACCGAAGAGCCGTTTCAACTGGTGCGGGCCACCCTCACCCTGCCCGGCGCGACCAAAGCGGCAGGCGGCCCGCAAATGAATGTCAACGTGAACCTGCTCGATGCGCAGGGCCACCAGCTTCCCTACGGAATCCAATACGATCCGGCCACGCATAGCGTGCAGGATTTCCTCCCCGACGGAACCTATGCGATCCAGGCCACCGCCCTCGGCATTCCCAAGCCTATCCAGACCTCGGGCCGCCGCATCGCCTACGAGGACTCCGGTCCGCAGGGGCCGCTTATCGGCCAGGCGGAGTTTTCTGTTGCCGGCCACGCCGTGACCCATCTGCGGATTCCCCTGGCCGCCCAGCGAAGCAACGTCGTCCAGGTTTCGTTGTTCCGATCCAACAGCCAGCAGGCGGCCAGTTCTAATCCCCAGCAGCCTCCCATCGTCATCATGCTCAGCCAGGCCGGCGGCTCCATCAACGATGGTATGGTCACCAGTTACGCCGAGGGATACGCCACCGGCCCCATTGAGACCGCCTCCAGCATGAATCCAGGTCCCTACTGGGTGCACACCACCATTCCCCAGCGGACCCTTTGCGAAGCCTCGTTCACCGCGGGCGGAGCCAGCCTGGCGCGCGAGCCGCTGGTGCTGGGACTGACAGGCGCCTCGGCGCCCCTCACGCTCACCCTGCGCGACGATTGCGCCACGCTCAAGATTTCCCTGCCTCCCGATGCGGATGTTGCCAACGCCGGAGACGAGCCCTACTACTCCATCTACGTCATCCCCGACTTCGACTCAACCACGGACATCACGCCCGTCGTGCTGCGGCCATCCTCCGGCGGGATGTTTACCATGAACGGCCTCACCCCCGGCTCCTACCACGTCTACACCTTCGCCTCGGCCGTTCAGCTCGAATACCGCAATCCTGAAGCAATGGCCGCGTTGTCGAATTCCGGCCAGGCCATTACCCTTGCCCCCGGAAGCTCCACCGACCTGGTCGTGGAGGTGCCGAAGCATTGACACATCCCACAAGCTTGGTAATGGCGCACGACGTTAGTTGTGCCGCAGTTGCAAGGTCAAAGCGGACTCCACAGGCTGCAGAAAAACTCGTGGCTTTGAAGGGGCACGGCTTCACAGGCTGCGGAAAAACTCCAGTGGTGAAGGGTACGGGCTTTAGCCCGTACATTAACCTCAGCAGAATGAACGGGGCTTTAGCCCCCGAGGGAGGCATCCGATTTGTCGCTTCTCTTCTGCCCATCTTCAACAGCCTGCATCCGACCGCGCGTTTCGTGCTCCTCTGCACCATGTTTCTTGCGGCACTCCCGCTCTCTTCCGCCCAGAAATCCCCCGCACCCGCATCGGGCCCCTACCGCATCTCCGGCCGCGTCATCAACGCCTCCAGCGGCGAACCCGTGCGTCGGGCCACCGTCTCCGTTCTTGGCGAAGATGACGGCAACCTCGTCCAGTCGGTGCAATCCGATAATGACGGCCGCTTCGCGCTCGAACACCTCCCCGCCGGCAAATATCCGCTCACCGCATCGCGGCGCGGCTTTCGCCCCGCGTTCTATGACGAACACGATGAGTTCAACTCGGCCATTGTCACCGGCCCTGACCAGGACACAACCAATCTTGCCTTCCGTCTGATGCCCGGCGCCGTGCTGCACGGAGTGGTCAGCGGCGATGGCGGCGACCCAGCCGAAAACGCCAGCGTGATCCTCTTCAAACGCGACAACAACTCGCCCCACGGCTCCACTCTGGATGAGATCAAGCAAGCCGACGGCACCATGACCGACGATACCGGCGCTTATGAGTTCAGCAACCTCGGCGCCGGCGAATATTACGTCGCCGTCGTCACTTCGCCCTGGTACGCCATGCATTCTCCAACGCGCGGCGGCACGGCCGGCGAAGATTCCCCGCTCGACGTCGCCTATCCTGTGACGTTTTTTGATTCGACCACCAGTGAGGCCTCGGCATCGCCCATCATGCTGGAACCAGGCACTCGCCAGGAGGCCGACATTTCCCTGCACGCGGTTCCTGCCCTGCGTTTGCAGATCGCCGCGCCGCGGAAGGGTGCGGAAATCGTTCAGCCCGAGGTCAGAACCATGGTCTTCGGCGTGCAGGTGCTGACTTCAAGCGCCTTCGATCCCGTTCACCCCGGGGTGTTGGAGTTTGGAGGGATCCCTCCCGGCCACTATCAACTCCTCCAGGGCGATCCGCCGCGGATCTCCGATCTCGAAGCCAACGCCAGTGAGGCCATCGACCCGAACGCCGGCACGCTGGCCGTCACCGTGACCGGAACCCTGCGCAGCACGACCAGCGCGCCGGTGCCGGAGAACGTGAATGTAGTCCTCGAAGGAACGAACGGACAGACCCAGGGCGCCATGCAGACTAACGCCCACAAGGGCGAGTTCCGTTTCGACGCGGTTCCGCCCGGGGTATGGAATCTCACCGCCGCGGCCCAGGGAAATGCCCTGCCGGTCGTGGCCGTGTCCTCGGCGGGCATCATGACCGCCGGCAACCAGATCATCGTCAAGGATCGCGCGGTCTCCGTGATTGCAACCGTCAGCCCCTCGCTCTCGCGGGTAACCGGCTTTGCGCGCTCCGGCGAAAAGGGGGTCGCAGGAGCCATGATCGTGCTGGTTCCGCGCCAGCCCTCGGCTTACCGTGCCCTGGTTCGCCGCGATCAGTCCGACTCCGACGGCAGCTTTTCGCTGCGCGACGTGCCCGCCGGTCAATACACCGTCCTCGCCATTGCAGACGGGTGGAAGCTCGATTGGACCGACCGGGCCAACCTCACCCGCTTTCTTCCCCGCGGCGTGTCCGTCACAGTGTCAGACCAGTCCGGCGGATCGGTCAGCCTGCCCGACCCGGTTCCCGTGCAGTGAGACAGTTCGTAGTTCACAGTTGTCAGCTCATCGAGGGATCAGGCTCAAGCTTGTATGGTGTGCCAAACAACACGAAACTGCGAACTAAGAACTACGAACTGCGAACTTCTTGGAAGCGGGGGTGAAACGATAGTCTATGAAGGTACCTGATTACAGTCACGGCGCCTGCTCACCCGGAAACCCTCGGCCAGGCTCACAGGCTCGTTCAGTGACGAGGAGATTTGCACATTGAAGAGGAAGTGGTTGCTTTCCATTCTGGCCATGGTTCCGGCCGCTCTTTTGCCACTGGCTGCGTCGAGCCAGGTTGCCCCGGATCGCCCCTCGCGCCCCGACCGCGGTGAGCCCACCTTCAACTACCAGGTATTTGCGGGCTTCGCCTACACCAGCCTTAACCAGGTGAACCAGTCGCGCTACGGTCTGATCGGCGTCGACATCGCCGCATCGCGCAACTTTGGCCGGTTCTTCGCTCTTACTGCGGACGGCGCCTACTTTCCCACTTCGTATGCCACCGGCAACCCCGGGACGCCGACAGTCTCAAGCATCATGGGCGGCCCCGAATTGCATGCTCCGCTATACGGCAAGGTCAGTGGCTATTTTCACGGCCTGCTGGGCGGCGAGCATACCGGCGGCGAGGGCATGACCCCGAAAGTATCGTTCGCCGGCGGGCTGGGCGGTGGGCTCGAGTACGGGATGTCGCCGCGCCTGGTCCTGCGCCTCGGGGGCGACGACATTCTCTCCTCCTTCTCGCTCCGCAACAACTCGCCGCTGCTGGGCAACTCTGCCCATATGCGCGCCAACTCGCGCGCCACCATCGGCGTGGCCTACCGCTTCTGATCCGGGCGCATCGCAGATACCCGGCCAGCTACTCATACCGGCCCGGCCACTGGCCTCCCCTGCCCCATCCTTTCGGCTTCTTTCCGCCGAAAGGATGGAATCCCTCAAACTCCATTCGCCACGTCATACTTCAGCATCACGATCCCGCTCGGCCGCGCCTTGCTCTCGATCAGCTTTAATAGGCACCGCCTTCCTTCAGGAACCAGCGGCACCCCGCTCCCCAGCAGCACCGGTACTACCGATACATCGATTCCGTCCACCAGCCCCGCATCGAGCAGCCACCGGAACAGCACCGCTCCCCCGCAAAGCCAGATGTCCTTCCCCGCGCCGGACTTCAACTCCGCCACCGCCTCGGCCACGTTGCAGCCGACCATCGTTACGTCGGGATGCTCTTCCGGCTTCAGCGTCTTCGATACCACCATGGCCTTCATCCCCATCCCCTTCGGCGACATCCCCCGCTCACGCATCGTGTTGTAGGTGGCCCGCCCTAACAGCAGCGTGTCGAACTGCCCGTACAGCCCCTTCCAGTCGAAGTCGGGATCCATCACAATCCAGTCGTACTCGCCCTTGGGCCCGGCGATAAAGCCATCCAGGCTCGTGGCCACGTTGTAACGTAACTGCTTCATCACACGCTCCTGGCCGCCTTTCCTCCTCTACAAAGGCAGCCGCGAACCGTCAAAGATGCGCAATTCGAGCTTGCTCAACGAGTCACCTCGGGACAGGCGAGGCCATCATACCATCGGCTTCCGCCTTGGCAACTCTTGTTACGCTTTTAGATCCAGCTCCCAGGCCGGGTAATCGAAGATCCGGGAATGATATCAGGGAACTGCGAAATCTGAAGATGCTGCAAGCGGATGTGCCGAATGAAGCTCGCCACTTGAGTGAGACCTCCGGCAGGCTTGGGAACTGGGCATAGCAGACCGACCGGCAATCCCAGTTCCTGTGTAACGATCCGAATTGGTTCTACTAGATCGGTGTCGTTTGAAAGCACGGCAGCAACCTCAAATTGCCCCTGGCATGCATCGCGGATAAGATGGCTTCCGAGGTTCACATCGCTGCCCTTTTCCTCCGTTTTCCAGACCTTCGCGACATCCGGATAAGGCGGAATGAACTGAGGGACATTGCCTCCCCGGAGTTGTGGCGGGTGCACGATGCCTGCCCATGGCTTAGTGACGAGAAAACTGCCCAGGTGAATCGTGATCTCTGGAACAGACCTGAGAGCATCCAGGTAAATCTGTTGACGAGCCGGTGCGGCGGGATCAAATCTTCCCGACACCCGGGCAGTGTAGTAGCGAATAGTCTGCACCTGGTTCTGCGGTTGAAGAAGCGCATGAGTCAAGGCCCGCAGATCGAGCCATTTGAACTGAGGATTGCATTTCAGAAGGCGATAGTAGAGGTTGAAGCCACCGATGTAGACGTTTGTTTTCATCTGGGAGTGTTTATTTTCCCCGGCCCCAAAATAAGCAAAAGCCGCCGTGATTTCTCACTGGCGGCCTTTGGGCCTGCGGCACGCCGCAGGTGGGTAGTAAGAACATTATGATTGGTCCTTACTTAAGTTGCAAGCTGCACGATTACCCCTCTTCCGCTTCTCTCAGCTTTGCGATCACGGTGAAATCTTCGAGCGTTGTCGTATCTCCCCTGATTTCTCCGTGCGTGGCCAGCTCCCGCAGCAGGCGGCGCATGATCTTGCCGCTGCGCGTCTTGGGCAGCCCCTCGGTAAAGCGAATGTCATCGGGCCGCGCCAGCGCGCCGATCTCCTTCGACACCCATTTGCGCAGTTCGTCCTTCAGCTCTTCGCTGGGCTGATTGCCGCTCTCCAGGGTCACGAACGCCGAAATCGCCTGTCCCTTCAATTCATCGGGACGGCCCACTACGGCAGCCTCCGCTACCTTCGAATGCGCCACCAGCGCCGACTCTACTTCCATCGTCCCCAGCCGATGTCCGCTTACATTGATGACGTCATCCACTCGGCCCATCAGCCAGAAGTAGCCATCCGCGTCCATGCGCGCGCCGTCGCCGGTGAAGTAGCATCCCGGCACGTCGCTCCAGTAGGTCTTCTGGTAGCGCTCGGGATCGCCATATACCGTCCGCGCCATCGCCGGCCACGGCCTCCGCACCACCAGCAAACCGCCGCTTCCCGCCGGCACAGGTTTGCCCTCGTGCGTCACCACTTCCGGCTGGATGCCAAAAAATGGCCGCGTCGCCGAGCCCGGCTTGGTCGGCACCGCCCCCGGCAGCGGAGAGATCATGATTCCACCCGTCTCGGTCTGCCACCACGTATCGATAATCGGGCAGCGGTTGTGCCCGACCTTCTCGCGGTACCACATCCACGCTTCCGGATTAATGGGCTCGCCCACCGTCCCCAGCAGGCGCAGCGAATCAAGCTTGTGCTTCTCTACGTGCTCATTGCCCCACTTGATGAACGCCCGAATGGCCGTCGGCGCGGTGTAGAAAATGGTCACGCGATGGTCGTCCACGATCTTCCAGAATCGCGAAAAGTCCGGCCAGTTCGGCGCGCCCTCGTACATCACCACAGTCGCGCCGTTCTGCAGCGGGCCGTACACGATGTAGGAGTGCCCGGTCACCCATCCGATGTCCGCCGTACACCAGTAAATGTCGTCCTCCTGCAGATCGAAAACGTACTTCGCTGTCAGGTAAGTCTGCACCGCGTAACCGCCGGTGGTGTGGACCAGGCCCTTGGGCTTGCCAGTCGTCCCCGACGTATACAGGATGTAGAGCGGATCCTCTGAATCCATCGGCTCGGCGGGGCATTCCGTCGCAGCCTCCGCCACCAGTTCGTGCCACCAGCGATCGCGACCTTCCACCATGGTCACAGGGCTGCCGCTGCGCCGGTAAACCACCACGTGCTTCACCGTATGGCAGGCTTTCAAGGCTTCGTCCACAGTGCGCTTGAGCTGAATCTCGTTCCCGCGGCGATAGCTGCTGTCCTGGGTGATGATCGCCACGCAGCCCGAGTCGTTCACGCGGTCGGCGATCGCATTTGCCGCAAATCCGCCGAAAATCACCGAGTGCACCGCGCCGATCCGCGCGCAGGCCAGCAGCGCGATCGCCAGTTCCGGCGTCATCCCCATGTAGACTGCCACCCGGTCGCCCTTCTTGATCCCCAGGGCCTTCAGGCCGGCCGCAAACCGCTGCACCTCCGCGTGCAGTTCGGAATAGGTCAGGCGGCGCACTTCGCCCGGCTCGCCCTCCCAGATCAACGCTGTCTTGTTCCAGCGTTCTCCGAGCGCATGACGGTCCACGCAGTTATAAGAAAGGTTCAGCTTGCCGCCCACGAACCACTTCGCCCAGGGCAGGTTCCAATCCAGGACCTTGTCCCAGGGCTTGAACCAGTCCAGTTCCCTGGCCGCCTCCGCCCAGAAAGCCTCAGGATCTTCGATCGACTGCTTGTACATCGCCTCGTACTGCTCCAGGCTCTTGATATGGGCCTTCTGGCTGAACTCGGGAGGCGGTGGAAAAACTCGATTTTCGCGGAGAGTTGAATCCAGGTCCTGACTTGAGATGCTCGCAACCGGAATGGATGACATGAGAACGTCCTTTGGAGGGAGGAAAATCGAGTCCGGCCCATCGGCGAAGGAGGGCGCACAAAGCCGCAGCGCTCAATGAGCTACCGTGCATGTCACTTTACCGAGACGAGGGCACGGAGGGCAAGTGACGGAGGAGACATTTAGCAGGTGGGACTACGATATCGCGGGACTCACTCTTCGACCGTGTTAGTGATTCCTTTTTCGTCAACCACCGTCCGAATCCGGAACGTCCCGCATGCGCCCCGGCGCATTGAGCCCTGTAAAACCGGAGCGAACTTCCAGTTGCGCACCGAATCAAGCACCGCCTGGTACATCATGGCCGGCCCAGACAGCACTTTCGCATTCGTCACTTTGCCGCTGCCCGCAAAACACGCACAGATTCCTATGATGCCGTTGATGTGCACGCTTGGCTCTCTCAGCCCTGGCGGTCCGATCGGCTCTCTCTTCTCAATGTGCGCTATCATCTCCCGGGGCTCAAGGCATACCCGTGATTGGGAGGCATCACTCGGGCAGGAAGGGCAGGGTCTTGAATGCGCACTCATCACGGAACCCATCCCCAGCATTAGCGCGATCACCCATCGGACGCCATGCATTCCAATCACCTGAACCCAATCGAACGGGGATTTGGCCCGGCCTCATCTCTACCGCGTTCTGGTTTGGGCCTGCATATATTCTCGCAGCGCGGCATTGATGCGGCTCTGGTATCGGCGGCCGGTTGACCGGAAAAAGGCCAGCACATCGGCATCGAGGCGTAAAGTGATCTGTTCCTTGTTCTCCGAAGGCACCAGATCCGACACTCGGCGCCAATCCGTCTTGCCCGCCTGATCGGGGATGTCGCTGAAGTCGATGTCTTCATCGCGCAAGTCACGCAGGCGCTGCATCTCCTCCGGGCTCATTATCGGTGGGTTTTCGGGGTCAAGACGGAATTTGACCATGCCAGTATTCGATGATTTCATGCTTCGTTGCCTTCCGTGCCGAGATCAATCGGATCGTTTTCTCGAGAAAGGTACAGACCACCACCAGTACGAACTCATCGACTCGCCCTGATACGAGCCAGCGTTCTTCGCCGCAGCCCTGATCCTCATCTGGCCGTTCATGCCGATTGAGATCCAGAAAAACTCGAGTTGCATAGAGAAATGTGACTCCATGCTTCCGGGCGTTGCTCTTTGCCTTCGCCGGATCCCATTCGAACTCGACTTCCTCGGCCATTATACCGCGCTGTAGTGTCATTTGCAGGTCTAAATGTCATTACGAAGCATACCGCTTCTGATGCCATTCCCACGCCGTCCGGACAATGTCGTCGAGCTTGGCATACCGCGGCTTCCACCCCAGTTCCCGGATCGCCCTGTCCGAACTCGCCACCAGCACTGCGGGATCGCCCGGCCGCCGCGGGTGCACGTCCGCCGGAATGGGGTGTCCGGTTACCCGCCGCGCCGACTCGATCACCTCCCGCACGCTGAATCCCTGCCCGTTGCCGAGATTGAAAATCAGGCGCCCTTCGGTCTCCAGCTTCTCCAGGGCAAGCAGATGCGCCTCCGCGAGGTCCGAAACATGCACATAGTCGCGGACGCAGGTCCCATCCGGCGTGGGGTAGTCCTCCCCGTAGATCCGGATCGACGCGCGCCGCCCCAGCGCCACATCGAGCACCAGGGGGATCAGGTGGGATTCGGGCTCGTGGGCCTCCCCACGGGTAATCCCGGCCGGCCCCTCCGGCGCTCCCGCCACGTTGAAGTAGCGCAGCGAAGCATACCGCAACCCGTGGATCTGGTTGAACCAGCGCAGCATATGCTCGACCAGCAGTTTCGATTCCCCATACGCGTTGGTCGGCTGCAGCCTGGCATCCTCGAGGATGGGTACCCGCTCCGGCTCCCCGTACACCGCCGCCGTCGACGAGAACACGAGCCGGCGCGGTCCCGCCGCCAGCATCGCCTCCAACAGCGCCAGCGTCGACGCCGTGTTGTTCCGAAAAAATGTCTCAGGGCGGACCATCGATTCGCCGGCTTCGATCAGTGCCGCAAAATGCAATACCCCGTTATAGGGATTGTTTCGCGCTTTGGCGGAGGCAAAGATATCTTCAAGGAGCGGCCGGTCAGAGAGCTCGCCCTCGATAAACTCAACACCATCAGGCAACAAGTCACGGCGGCCATGGCTCAGATTGTCGAAGACGACCGCTTCGTGACCGCGCGAGGCTAACAGGCCCGCCACAGTTCCGCCGATGTACCCGGCACCGCCGGTAACCAAAACTTTCACAAAAGTAATTCCTTTCTCGCGCACTTTGGATTATGCTGAGTCTATAACACCAGCGAAAAGGCTTAGAAAGAGTCACTCCCGTAAAAACGCCGGGCCCATATATAGGCCTGACTGTTTCACTTGGAGTTACATGGGCCTCATATTCAATCACGATTCGGCCTGTTTCCGGGCCAGTCGGTTTTATACTTTCCCTGGCTGCATCCTCTGGGAGACTGGAGAGCCAATGTGCCGTAAAGCGATAGTCACGACGATGTTTTTGCCGGATTCCGCCGAACGCGCAATTTGCTTGTACGCAAGGTTCTTTTTACATGCGTCTACTACTATAGTGGCAACAGTTTGCCCGTTTTTTCCATCCCACTTAGTTGGGGTATCTGCGGCCGACTTGGGAGACTACAAGCAAGGCAAGTCTCATCCCCTGCATCCACAAGCGGCAAACCGGGCTATCGATAGCATATTTGACGGGGAAGGCATAGTTGTACCTCACTTGCTCAAACATAGATCTTCTCTTCTCTCAATTGGGGTGGAAGTCAGAGGATCAAAGGTTCTTCGCTACACATCGTACACGAAGTTGAACTTCGCAGGGGTTAGCTGATTCAGGCCAGCGAAGCCGGAACGTAGTTAACGGCCCCAATTCGAGGGATAAGAACATGTCGGGAAATCGGTATCCAATTAGAGCCAACTTTGATCTGCCAGTCGAGCCGCCAAATCGGCCCGTCCCCATCAATCGCGTTCCGCCGCCTGCCATTCGCGCCAACTTCGGTTTGCTCCCCGAGCCGGAGAAGAGTCGCGCCTCGTATGTGACCAGCGCCGCCGTCAACCTCATCATCCTGGCGCTTGTGATCTACATCGGCATGACGGCCAAGCACGTCATGCAGCAGCATAAATACGAGCAGACCGAGCTGATTTTCCCGACCACGCCTCCGCCGCCCCCGGTCAAACTGAAGGTTACTCCGCCTCCGCCACCCAAGGTGGACACCCCCAAGCTGCCCGAAGTCAAGCTGGATGCCCCCAAGATCAACATGCCCAAGATCGAAAAGAAGCCCGATCTCAAGCCGATCCAGATGGAAGCCAAAGCCGCCCTGCCGGTTGTGAAGGAAGCGAAACCCGCGATCATCCTCGCCCCCCAGCCCAAGGCCGCCCTGACTGCGGCCGCGCCGGCCCAGGTCGCCCAGGCTCATCCTTCCACCACTCCCGTGCATCTGGGTGAGACGTTCGGCGTCACTCCCAATCCCAACGCCACTCGTCCCGCCACCGTTGCGGCCATCGGCAACCCCTATGGCGGCATGGAAGGCCCGGCTGTGGCGCCTCGCGGCGTCGTAGGCTCCGCCGGCATCGGCAATGGCACCCGGTCCGGCTCCAACGCCGGGACCGTCGGCAAGGTCGCTTCCGCCGGAATCCCCGGGGGCACAGGTACCTCCGCCACCTATACCGCCGGCGGCAAGGTCGGCTCGGCCGGCATTCCGCAGATGCAGGCTGCCGTCGCGCCTCCGCCCGCAGTCGCCCCGGTGACCAAATCGACCAATCTCGAAGTTATATCGAAACCCCCGGTCCAATACACCAGCGAAGCTCGCGCCCTCCACGTCCAGGGGGATGTGGTTCTGCGCGTGACCTTTACAGCCGCCGGCCAGGTCCTCATTCAGGGCGTAGTCCACGGTCTGGGTCATGGTCTTGATGAAGAAGCCCGCCGCGTCGCCCAGCAGATCCGGTTCCACCCCGCGACGAAAAATGGTCAGGCGGTCGACATGACAACGAATATTACGATTACGTTTCAATTGGCTTAGGATCAAAAGAACAAGTACGCACGACTGCGGCTGGGTTCAGCCGGAGAGTTCAACAAGAATACGAGTACAGCTCAAACCAGGTACGGGCCACCTGATGCCCTGGCATAGCCCTCGTACATATGGATTAAACAGGAGTTATCATGAGTCTTCGTAAGAAACCGATTATTCTGCTGGTTATCGCCTTGGCCGCGACGGGTGCGTACGCCAAAAAACAACCGAAGTACGAGACCGTTCATCCCCTTACGCCTGAGCAGCAGGCCCTGGTCGTCAAAGCCATCGGGCGCGAAAAAGTGCTCATCAAGAACATCCAGCAGCGCACCCCGCTGGTGGAAACATACATACAGGACACTCGTCCCGACGTAAAGCTCTACCAGGTCCCGGTCTCCGACCAGTACATGCTTAGCCGCGTCGATTTCGGCAAGGGCTTCTTCGACAAGACCTTTCAGCCCCGCTCGGCCTCGAAAAAGGGCGGCTGGTTCAAGGGCTCGCTGGCCTCCATCACCAGCCTCACCAAGGCTCTCGGTCTCGACACCAAGTTCACTTACAATCCTCTCGGCTTTACCGAGATGATGTTCCTCGATCCCTCCGGCTTCGACACCCAGCATTATGTCTTCGGCTACGTGCGCCATGAATTCCTGGGCTCCGTTCGCACCTGGGTCTTCGACGTGCATCCCAAGGTCGCCGGCATGGGCCGCTTCTATGGCCGTATCTGGATCGAAGACGAAGACGGTAATATCGTCCGCTTCAACGGCACCTTCACCCCGCCCACCAACGAGGATTCCTCCAAGTACTACTTCCACTTCGACAGCTGGCGCATGAACGTGCAGCCCGGAATCTGGCTGCCCGTAGCCGTCTACGTTGAAGAAACCCAGCGCACTGATAGCAACAAGACCGTGGGCCTCAAGGCCCAGACCCACTTCTGGGGCTACTCGCTCAAGCTACCCACTCGCGACAGTGAAAACGTGAGCGTCAAGGTCGATGATGCCGAAGACAAGAGCGACGACTCAGCGGACGTCAGCCCGCTGCAGGCTTCGCGCGAATGGGTGACACAGGCTGAGAACAACGTCATCGACCGCCTGGTCGAGGCCGGACTGGTGGCTCCCCTCACGCCCAACGGTTTTGAGACTACGGTGCTCGAGCAGATCGTCACCAACCTCGCGGTACCCAACAATCTCGCTTTCTCCAGCCCCATCCACTGCCGCGTCATGCTGACCGATACGGTCGAAACCACCACCGTAGGCAACACCATCCTGATCAGCAAGGGCCTCATCGACACCATGCCGCGCAACGAGGCGACCATCGCCTCCGTCATCGCCATGGAACTGGCCCACATCACCCTCGGCCACCACATCGACACCCGCTACGCCTTTAACGACCGGCTCCTGTTCCCCGACGAGTCCACCTTCCAGCGCATCGACATGTACCACTCCGACCACGACAACGAAGATGCGGTCAAGAAGGCGCAGGAATACCTCCAGGCCTCGATGTACAAGGATCAACTCCCCACCGCCGGCCTGTTCTGGGCACAGCTCGAAAATCGCGGCAAGGAGTTGAAGGCGCTCAACACACCCAAACTCGGCGACTCCCTGCTGCGCAAAGACGGCACTCCGTGGATGCTCACCCTGTCCCGCTCGGCGCCCAAGATCAACTGGGACGATCTCGCCCAGATTCCCGCATTGCCGCTGGGAAGCTGGCTCAAGACCGATCCCTGGGATGACCGCGTCCACCAGTTGAACGCCAAGCTCTACGCCCCCATGAACCCGCGCGACAAGATGCCGCTCGAAGTCACGCCTGTCTACTTCAAGCTGGCGCGTTACAGCGCCACCGGCCCGCTCCAGCCTGCCAGCAACTCGCCCCAGGAGCAGCCGGCCAACGGCAACGACCCCAACGGCGCACCGTCTCCAGCGCCCGGGCAATCGACCGCCCCACCCACCGCATCCCAACCGGTTCCCACGGATTCGGCCGCACAACAGCAGCAGCCGCCCGCTCCAGCCCCTCAGAACCGTTAATATGATCGTGTCTTGGACAAAAGGCCGGGATGAGTCTTCTCATCCCGGCCAAAACACGTTTGGCGTTCCCCCATTTCTTTCCGGGCTCTAACCAGCATTCAGACTGGATCAGATTTTCCTATGAGACGATCTGCGGTTGTCATCTTCCTTCTTTGTATGGCGATCTCATTGACCGCGAAGGCGCAGGTTGAGGAATCCGCCACCGCCCGCCAGTTCACCATCACCGCTGGAGGCTTCGGCTCCGCCTTCTTTCCCAACGACGGAAGCCACCCCCCGTACGGTTCCGGGGCCAACCACCTCATCGGCCTGGGAACCTACGCCGATCTGCATTTCACCCACTGGATCCAGATCGAAGCCGAGGCCCGCTGGCTGCGCTTCGAGCAATACTCCGGCGAGCACATGGACCACTACCTCGCCGGTCCCAAGGTGCCCATCCGCCGCTTCGGCCGAGCCAACGTGTACGGCAAGGCCATGATCGGCATCGGCAAAATGACCTTCCCCAACAAGTACGGCTACGGCACCTTTACTGCCCTCGCGTTCGGCGGAGGCGTCGACTACAAGCTCTCCCGCAAGCTCACCTTTCGCGCCGCCGACTTCGAATATCAGGACTGGCCGAAGTTCCTGCCCAACGCCTCGCTCCACCCCTACGGCGTCAGCGTCGGCATGTCCTACCGCGTGTTTTGAGCTTCGCGCCAGAGCACGGTCCTGACTCCGGCCCGCGCAATCGACCGTACCTGGTCGCTGCCCTGGCGGTTTCGCCTAATTTGGGCTCGGCCTCTCCGCATGATCGACCACGAGCACTTCGACAGGGCCCTTGGCCGCCTGTAGCTTCAGCCCGAGCTGGTCCATCGCAGCGAAGACAAGTGAGAGATTGGGGCCGTCCGGAAGCTGGCTACCACTCGCATTGTCAGGAGCTGCGGAGCCCGGAGATCTCTGCACGTCCTCGTCCGTGTAATTCAGATCGATATCGAAATCGCCGGTGAACCCGGTATCGTCGAGGACCGGCTGACCCAGCGCCCTTGCCAGACCCCTTACGAGGTCCGCCATGTGCAACTTCCTCCCTTCCATTCGCAGCGAGGTGGACGACAGGAACAACGGCGCATAGCCACAGTCGGACGTCCCGGGTATGGGTTGCGGTGTCGTGCCGGGCGGAAATGAAAGGCAGGTTATGTCCTTCGCCGGCGGCAGTTTCAAGCCGCTCTTTTTCGCTGTCAAATTATAGACAGGAAGCTCTCTCGTCTCCCGGTGAAGCGTCAACCTGAATCTGTCGGCAAGCAGCGTTTGCAGCATCGGCCACGCGTGCTTCTGATCGGCATTACTCTCCGGCTTGGCCTCGATATCATAGCCATCAGAATCGATCCAGGCTGGCCCCCCAATCACCTGAGAAGCCCCGAGGGGATCTGAGTGACCCTGGTAGGGAGAGTCGTGGGCAGCGTACGCAAATTGGATCAGAAGCCTCAGGGGAGCGTTCGTTGCGATGATCCGGCCGCCGGGTTTGTAAGCAACGCCCCTTCGGGCGTGCGCCGCATCCTGAGCAGAAACATTTCGTTTGATCGTCGCCACTTCAAAGGCGGGGTGTCCGCCCGACTGGCCGAACAATCCGTATGCGGCAGTCGCCAGCAGCACAGCAATGGCGACGACAACCGGCCCCAGCCCGGTGCGGACGGCTGGCCGCGACTGGC
The DNA here is from genome assembly GCA_963730805.1 of uncultured Acidobacteriota bacterium. GTDB lineage: Bacteria > Acidobacteriota > Terriglobia > Terriglobales > Acidobacteriaceae > Telmatobacter. The sequence goes on from CAVSTL010000014.1 coordinate 210,187, forward strand.
CCAGCAATCTTGCGATGCGGTTTGCAAGGGATCCGCCATTGGCAGCAAGCGCGGCACTCAGATGCGTCGGACGGCAAGATTCCAGATGCGCCAGCGCTCGCGCGTACGTCAATGCATTGCCCGACACCGAGACCGCCACGTCGTCGCAGCACAGTTCCCGCTCGGCACGAATGAGCCCCGACACCCACCAGACCGCGGGGTGGTAGAACAATAGAGCTTCCGCGACGCTCTGCAGCATGTTGACCAGATAATCGTGCCGACGGATGTGCGCCAGCTCATGCAGCAGCAGAGTCTCCAGATACTCCGCAGGCAGACCGCCGACTGCCCCCACTGGCAGCAGCACCACGGGACGCAGCCAGCCGACCACCGTCGGCACCTGAACCAGCGCGGAGACGAGCAACGGCACGGGACGAGACAGACGAATCTGCTTTCCAAGCTTCTTTAGAGCCTCCTGCCATTCCGGAGGCGCACGCCGGACCAGCATCGATCGCATGCGCGCGGCAACTACCCAGCCTCCCGCCAGGCGAACCCAGAACGCAGCGGCACCGGCGAGCCAGACGATCACGATCCATGCAAGGAACTGTGCCCGCTGTACGCTAGGCACCGTGGCGCGGACGGAATCGGGCAACGACGCAGCGGCGACAGCAGTCGTGGGAGCAGGGGGAATACTGCGGATCTGATACGCTGCGCCGGGACTTGCATCCGGTTGCTGCATCAGGCGCCACGTTGCCAGCGGAGCGGCCATCATTGCGGCGAGAGCCGCGCAGGCTAGCAGGTATCGGCCATTTGAGCTGGACTTATGCGCAACAACTCTGCGAGCGGCAGCGTATACAAGCGCAATGAATGAACCCTGCCACAGAAAGTGGACGAGCGTCCAGCCGAGGCGTTCTACCCATGCCTCGGACGAAAGCATTTGCATGGCATTCATGATGAACCTCCTTTCTCCTTTTCAAACGCGTCCAGCAGGCCGCGGATTTCGTCCAGCTCTTTGCGCGAGACCGGCTGCGCAGCCAGGGCGCCTATCACCATGCTTCGGGAGGAACCGCCGAACACCCTCTTCAGAAGGTCGCCCGCGATCTGTTGTTGCGTTTGCTCCTTCGGGACCTTGGCCTGGTAAACATGTGCGCCGAAACGCTCGCTGCGAGTGAGCAAGCCCTTTTCCATCATCAATTGCATCGTTTTCAACGTCGTGGTGTAGCGGTTGTCCTTGCCGAGACCGTCATGAACTTCCCGGACGGTCGCCATTCCCAGCTTCCAGAGGACCGCGAGGATATCGAGCTCAGAAGCGGTTGGGAGTGTTGCAGGCGGTTGGTTGCGGCTCGGCGTTGTCATCTCGATCAACGTACTACGAACTAAATCGTATGTCAACGGATAAAATCGTATACGGCCATAGCGCGGCTGGTGAGGGTCGCATCAGAGCCTCGATTCGATGCTAACCCGCGTCGCACTATCGCGATGCTTTGACTCATCGTGATGAGTCAAAGCAGCTTCGTCGTGGGCGGCTCAAGGAAAATGCGAAAGTTTGCCTTATGGTGCACATATCGGCTGTTCAGTGCCTCTGCGGCCCTCGAATTCCGAGCCGAACGCCCCGGAAATCTAGCCGTCCACATCCCGTCCGTCCGGCATCGGTTGGCACCGCGGGCACCAATAGGTAGCCCGCGCGTCCATTCCCTGCAATCGCCTCCGGATCAGTTCGCCGCAGTTCCGGCACGGCTGTCCCCGGCGCCCATATACCCACAGGCTTTCCCCCGGATTGGACTGGTGCGTGGTGCGCCGCTTGCGCCCGCGATAGGTCACGATCTGGTTGCCCGAATCTTCCAGCACATTCGACCCAAGCTGTTGCTGCGCCACCGAAACCACCTCGGCAGCCTGCGCGGGCGTGAGCGTGTCCACTTTACGAAACGGATTCAGCTTTGTAGCAAAGCATATCTCCGACTTGAACACATTGCCCACCCCGGCCAGCACCCGCTGCCGCAGCAGCGCATCGCCCAGTTCCATATCGCTGCACCCAAGCAACCGCTGCACCGCCGCGCTCACATCGAAATCTCCGCCCAGCACATGGCTCGTCGCCGGCGGAATCTTCTTCTCCCGCGCCAGCGATTGCGCCGTGTGCATCTCCGCCAGCGGTACGTTAAATCCCACCGCTACAAAATCGCTGGTCTCGATCACGAGGCGCATGTTCGAAGCCGCCATCTGCCACCGCTCGCCCGGGCGGTAGATATGCCAGCTCCCGTTCATCAGCATGTGCGTCACGAGAATGGCGTCTCCGGAGAAATGCATCAGCAGCCACTTCCCGCGCGCCTCCACTCGCTCGATCGTCCGGCCCGTCAGCGGCGTATTGTCCTCGAAGCGCGTAAGCAGCGCGTATTCCGAGCGAAAGCCAGTCACCGCTTTGCCCCCCAGCGCACGATCGAGGGTTCGCGCCGAGCGAAAAATGGTATCGCCTTCGGGCATTTTGTATGTTTGGAGGACTAACTAAGAGTTACGTTTAAGGGGACGCGACGTCGACGGCAGAGCAAATACAAAGGCCCCGGTTATCAATCCGGAGCCTCTGTTTGATCTCGGTGTCCTAAGCATCGGACGCCGCCTGCGAAACTGACCTAATAGTAACACAAATCGGCCAGAGCTCCCGATCAGTGAAGCCGAGTGGTATGCGGAGGGCAAGGGAGTTGAACCCTAATGGCTGATAAGGCCACTCGACCGTTTCGCAGGCGGCGTCCAGTACCCACTGGAAATACCCTCCAGGCGACAGCCCGCGAAGAATTATCTTAAGGGTCTTATGAGAGGCGGCAAAGTGCGGGCTATCACAAGTGTCGTACGTTCAGTCTGAATACCGTTTCCCGTTATTGAACCTCGTCCGACATAGGTTCCACCGGCGTCATCGGTAGCGGCACGCGCCGCAGATGCATGCCCAGCGGCCCAGGATGAAAGCCCGCATCCATCAGGAATCGCGCCATCGGATGCGCCGCCACTGGCTGCCCGTTGATGGTCGTCACCAATACGCCCTCGCGGCTGCCCATGTGCATCCGTCCCTGTCCCCGCGTCCACAGGAACCGCGCCAGTCCCGCGCCAACCTGCGACCGCTCCGGCTCTTCAACGGGGAGAAACACCAGCAGGTTCGGATTGTTGCGCCGCAGCCACGCCACCAGCTTTCCGTTCCACAGAATCACTTCGGCATAGGCGGCCCGCGTCAGCACCCGCGGAGCCGATTCCGAATCCTCTTCCGCCACCGGCAACTCCGGCCAGGGCAGAACCGAGCCATATGGATTGGCCGGATCGGCCGCCGCCAGTTGCACAAACTCCGGCTTCTCGGGATCGGCCGCGGCACGCATCTGCCGTAGCAGGTCAATCGCCGCGGGCAGCGCGAACTGCGTCGCTCCCAGCCCGGCCACAAAATATCCGCGCCGGATGCGTCCGCCTTCTTCGAGCGCCTTCAGCACGTCATACACCGCGCTGAAGCCGCCCGCGACATTCTCCGCCGCCACCGACTCCCGCATAAGCACGCCGTAGCGATTCAGCAGCTGCATCGCCAGCGCATGACTCGCTTCCGTGGCGGTCGGAACGCCTTGCGCATTCGCGGCCCCGCGCACCGGCAGCAACGACCACCGCCCTTGCGCCGTTGGCGGTGTGGTGCGCCGCGAGCGAAACACCATGCCGCTCTGCACACGCCGCGGCGTTCGCGACGTCTCCGGCCGCAGCGTGTACGCACGCAGAGGGTGCAGCGAATCATTGGTGATGAGCCCGCGCCACACCAGGCTCCACAACGCATCAATCGACTCGCCCGGATAGCCGCCGCCCGCAGCCTGGTGCAGCGGATCAAAGAAACTCGCTCCGCTCGATTCGAGCGCCGCCAGCAGCTTCTGTTCGCGTTCAGTCAGTGGCTCCTGATTGGCAGTCGATCGCACCGGCGCCAGCAGCGCAAGCTTGTCCGTCAGGTAAAGCGCAATTCGTCCATCGCGCTCCCCCAGCGCCTCCACGCCGGCCCACGTCACCTCGCCCGCCGCAATCAGCGTGTCCAGGCCCGCGGGCTCGTACCCGCCCACGCGCGCCGGCAGAATCGCCGACTCCAGCAACGAAGCCGGTATCGGCGCTCCCTGCAGATTCTCAATCGCATCCAGCAGCACGTCCAGATGTCCTTGCCCCATGCGCCGCGGAGTCACCAGTCCCTGCCAATGCGTGAGGAACCGCGCCAGCGTATGCTGCTCCACCGGCTCCACCTCGCGGCGCAGCCTCGCCAGCGACTTGCGCCGGATCTGGCGCAGAATCTCCGCATCGCACCACTCCCGATGCAGACCGCCTGGCCTGAATCCTCCCTCCAGCACGCGCCCGCCAATTGCCAGTTGCCGCAGAACGTTCTCGACCTTCGGCTCGTCCAGCGCAAAACGTGCCGCCGCATCGCGCACCGTGAACGGCCCATGCGTTCGCGCATACCGCCGCACCAGTTCCAGAACCGGGTGCGCGACCGGCTCCAGCAGCGAAGCCGCCAGCCCCGGCGGCAGCGGAATTCCCAGCGCGTCGCGATAGCGTGCCGCATCTTCGGCCGCAATCAACCGCCGCTCCCCAGCGATGCGAATCTCCAGCAATCGCCGCGCGCGCACCAGCCGGTCCACCTGCTCCATCAGCTCCGGAGCTGCCACGCGCCGCGCCAATTCCTCCCGCGACAGATCGCCCAGCCGCAAGCACAGGTCGTGCATGCCATCCGCTGAGCGCGCCCGGTAATTCTCCGGCAGGCATTGCGCCGCCTCTTCCACGTCGGCGATCACCGCCGCGTCGAGAAGTTCGCGGAGATCCGCCTCGCCAAGGATCTCCCGCAGCTGGTCCTGGTCAATGGTGAGCGCCTGGGCCCGCCGTTCCGCCAGCGGGGCATCGCCGTCATAAACGAAATTGGCAACATAGCTGAACAGCAGCGACGAGGCAAACGGCGAAGGCTTGCGCGTCTCCACCACGTGCACCCGAAGCTGGCGCTGCTCGATGGCGCGCAGGGTTTCGAGCAGCGCGGGCATGTCGAACACATCCCGCAGGCACTCGCGGTAAGCCTCCAGCAGCAGCGGAAACGAGGGATAGCGCGACGCCACCGTCAGCAGGTCGTACGACCGTTTGCGCAGCTGCCACAGCGGCGAACGGGTATCGGGCCTCCGGCGCGGCAACAGCAGCGCCCGCCCCGCCGCCTCGCGAAATCTCCCCGCAAACAGCGCAGTCGATCCCAACTGCCGCAGCACCAGGTCCATCGCCTCCGCCGGCTCCACCAGGAACCAGTCCGCGTCGGGCGGTTGGTCAGTGTCTGGAAAACGCAGCACGAATCCGTCATCGCCCCACAGCGTCTCCACATCCGCGCCGCCCGCCGCCTGGATTCGCGCCGCCACCGCCATGGCCCAGGGAATGTGAATCCGGCTCCCAAACGGGGTCAGCACGCACACCCGCCAGTCGCCCAGCTCGTCGCGCGACCGCTCGATCACAATGGTCCGATCGTCGGGAACGGCACCCGTCGAAGCTTCCTGGTCGCTCAAGAACTGGAGCAGGTTTTCCGCCGCCCCGGGATCGAGATCGTGCTCCGCAATCAGCCGCGTCATCGCCGCCGGCTTCGGCATGTCGCGCAGTTCCCTCACCAGCGCCCCGATCCGCCGGCCGAACTCCAGTGGTCTCCCCGGCCCGTCCCCCTTCCAAAACGGCATCTTCCCCGGCTCGCCCGGCGCCGGCTCCACCAGCACCCGGTCATGGGTAATGTCCACGATCCGCCACGTCGAAGCGCCCAGAATAAAGGTCTCGTTGGTGTGCGACTCGAACACCATCTCCTCGTCGAGTTCGCCCACCCGCACCGACTTGCCGTCGCTATGCGCCAGGAACACCCCGTACATGCCCCGGTCGGGAATCGTGCCCGCATTCAGAATCGCCAGCCGCCCCGCCCCCTCGCGAGCCGTGACCACATTGCGCACCCGGTCCCATGTCAGCCGCGGCCACAGTTCGGCAAACTCATCCGACGGATACCGCCCGCTCAGCAAATCGAGCACCCCCTCGAAAGTCGACCGCGTAAGCTCGCCAAACGGAGCCGCCCGACGCACCAGGTCATAAAGACCATCTACCGAGACCTCGCGTTGATCCTTTGCGCCCTCATCGTTTTCACCTGTCCCCCGGGATTTCGTGACCTCCCGGTCCCTCGGTCCCTTGGTCCCTCGGTCCCTGGATCTTTCCGGCGGATGCGCCACGATCGCCACCATCTGCTGCGCCAGAACATCCAGAGGGTTTCGCGGGTACCGAGTCGATTCAATGTGCCCTTCGTGCATGGCCCGGGTCACCGCCGCGCAAGCTACCAGATCGGCCCGGAACTTGGGAAACAATACCCCCTCGCTCACCGCGTCCACCGAGTGTCCCGCCCGCCCGATCCGCTGCATCCCGCTGGCCACCGAAGGCGGCGCTTCAATCTGGATCACCAGATCCACCGCCCCCATGTCGATGCCCAGTTCCAGAGTCGATGTTGCGCACAGCCCTTTGATCTGCCCAGCCTTCAATTGCTCCTCAATCACCGACCGCTGCGCCGCCGCCAGCGAGCCATGGTGCGCGCGGACAATTGCCTCGCCGGCGAGCTCGTTCAGCGCCCCCGCCAGCCGCTCCGCGACCTGCCGGCTGTTCACGAAAAGAATGGTCGAATTCCGCTCCCGGATCAGTTCCAGCAGGCGCGGATGAATGGCATTCCAGATCGATACTCTTCTCGGTGCCTGGGAGGCCGGTCCACTGGGGATTTCCTCAACGGCATTCAACCGCGCCATATCCTCAACCGGCACTTCAATCTTGAGCTTTAACTTCTTGATGCTTGAGGCATTGACGATGGTTACCGCTCGATACCGGAGGGCAGGCAGTCCGACTTCATTGGCAGGCCAGTCGGGGAGATTTTCCACAGGCAAAATCGTGGCATTGCTGTCCTGATCCTCCTTGCTTGCCTCGCCTTCTGAAGCCTCATGCTTAACTTGAGGAGTTGCGCCTGAACTTGCGGTATCCAGGAGGCTTGTTTCCGTGCTGCTGAGCACTCCTGACGGGCCAATCTCCACCCCGCCGAGAAACCGCGCCACTTCTTCCAGCGGACGCTGCGTCGCCGACAGTCCGATCCGCTGCAGCGGTTTCCCGACCAGCGCCTCCAGCCGTTCCATCGAAAGCGCCAGGTGCGCTCCCCGCTTGGTCGGCACGAGGGCGTGAATCTCGTCGATGATCACCGTGTCCACCGTGCGAAGCGCCTCGGCTGATTGTGATGTGAGCAGTAGATAGAGTGACTCAGGCGTGGTGATCAGGATGTCTGCCGGGTGGCGGCGAAACAGGGCGCGTTCCTTCTGCGGAGTATCTCCGGTGCGCACGCTGATCGTCGGTTCGCGGAACGGCACCCCCATGCGCCGCGCCATGTTGGCGATCCCCGCCAGGGGCGAGCGCAGGTTGCGCTCCACGTCCACAGCCAGCGCCTTCAGAGGGGAGATATACACCACCCGGGTGCCGTCCTCCTGCCCCCGCGGCCCGGGGTGCAGCATCAGCCGGTCCAGGCACCAGAGGAAGGCAGTGAGCGTCTTGCCGGTTCCGGTCGGCGCCAGGATCAGGGCGCTCTCCCCCCGTGCGATCACCGGCCAGCCCATCTGCTGCGGCGCGGTCGGCCCGTCGAAAACCGCCTTGAACCACTCCGCCGTTACCGGGTGAAAACACGCAAACGGATCAGGCTCAGTCACTCGTACAGGCGGGTCGGAGGAACGGCGTCGCGGAGACATGACCAGAAAAGCATACCTTGTTGCCGCAGCGAAGAGGAAGCGAAGAAACTAGCCCCTCATTCCCTAGGTCCCTTTGTCCCTTTGGTCCCTTGATCCCTTGTTCCCTAGGTCCCTGCACTCCATCACCACCGCCCGGGACGGCATCGCTCCCGCCTTCGCGCTCCCATCGTCCTCAATCGCATCCCATCCCGAATTCGCGATGTAGTAGAAGGAGCCGCCAACGATGACGCCGTGGGTCGGATCTCCGAGGGTTGGCGTGGCCCGCTCGACGATCGATTCCGACTCCACGCGTGTCAGCGACTCATCCAGTTCGAACCGCACCACCCGCTCCGGCGAACTGCCATTCTGCGTGGCAATCAGGGTCCGGCCGGAAAGGTAGAGCCCGTCGATCCCGCTCAGGGCATGGGGACCATCCGAAGCCAGCCACGCAACCTGCTTCGTCGAAGTATCCAGAATCCCGATCCCCCGCGAGTAGTCGGGCACGAACAAGTGACGATTGTCCGGCGCCATCACCGGGGTCTGCGGCGAAATGAAGTCGCCCTCGTCCAGCCGATCCATGGCATGGGTCTTGCGATTCACCCGGTACACGCCGCCCCCTTCGTTATCGGAAACGATGGCATCTCCCTCCCTGGTCAGCGCCATGTCGCCCAGCATCATTTTTGACGCCGCTATGCGATCCACAAGTCGTCCCGAATCGATGTCGTAGATCAGGATCGTCGAGGTTCCCCAGTCCGCCTGCGCCACGGATTTGAACTGGCGCAGCGCCACCTCGGTTGCCCAAATTACCCGGCCCGAGGAATCAACCTTGAGCGCCATCATCGGCCATCCGTGGGGAGCGCGCGCGAATACGCGGGAACGGCCCGTCTTGTCAAAAGCCAGGATCTCGCCCTTCATCACGCTGCTGATATAAAACTGCCCGCTCCGGGAATCGAAGTCGATATCTTCCGGGATCAGTCCCGTGTCCGCCATGCGGAATACTTCCGCGGCCGCGGCGACCGGTGTCTCGTTCTTATGCATCTCGGCGTCCAGGGCGCGAAACTTTTCCGACTTGCGGACTTCATCGAACTGCCTGCCCTGAAACACTGTCGCGTCCGCCTGACCCATGTCGATGAATCGTTCGAAGCTCCGCAAGGCGCCTTCCTGGTCGCCGGCGAACGCCTCCGCGCTCATCACCTGAAGAACCGAGGTCGGCGACTCATGAAGAAAGTCGCGAAGTTCCCGGCTTTTCTCAAGGTACCCCGCGGAGTCGCCGCTGGCGTGCGCGGCGCGAATAGCGTCTCGAATGGCTTTCACCCGTTCCCCGGCGTTGGTCTTCGACGCATTCGTATCCGCGCCCTGGAAGCCGGAAGCACCCAGCATCAGAACCCCGAGAGCCATCATCGCCACCGCGGAGGTAATCCGTCGCCGCATGGGTCCACACGCCCGCGTTTTCGCCGAATCGACTTCGACGGCCGTTAAAAAAGGATTGTCCAAGGATCAGAGCCTCTGCGCGATTCTAATCCGCCCGCAGTCGAACCGCTCCGCGGTTCGTCACCCCCGCCGCGAACTTCAACCCAAAGATTGTGAGACGGGCTATTCGTCGTAATGCAGGAGGCTGAACACGTCGTGCTCGGAGAAGCGGTCACGGCCCCGCAGGAAGTCCAGTTCCACGGCAAACGCCAGGCCGGCAATCTCGCCGCCCAGTTGCTTCACAAGCTTTACGGTGGCTTCCATCGTGCCGCCTGTAGCCAGCAGGTCATCCACCAGGACCACCCTCTGCCCGGGAGCGATTGCGTCGAGATGAATCTCCAGCGCGTCCGAGCCGTACTCAAGGTCGTAGGTGACGCGCGCCACCGGGGCCGGGAGCTTACGCGGCTTGCGCACCGGAACGAACCCGGCATTCAGCCGGTACGCCAGCGCCGGCCCGAAGATGAATCCCCGCGCCTCGATCCCCAGTACCAGGTCGATCTTCCGCGCCAGGTAGTGCGCCGCCAGCGCGTCGATCAGCTGCGCGAACCCGGTCTTGTCCTTGAGCAGCGTGGTGATGTCGTAGAACAGGATTCCCGGCTTGGGAAAGTCAGGCACAGTGCGCACCAGGGCTTTGAGGGCTTCGACATTGACGGGCTTCGGGGTCTCGGGCATAGTTCCGGGCGCTCCTGGTCGGGCTTGAAATGTGTCGGGAACAGAACGGGCGGGATAACGGTTCAGCTTCCCTGTCGATTATAGAAGGCAGGGACCGAGGGACCAAGGGACCAAGGGAACAAGACAGGCAACCGGGAGGGTATGGACCGGCGCGACAGGGGAACAAGCACGGGAGCATTGTCGCCTTGGTTGCTCGTTCCCTTGTTCCCTCGGTCCCTTGTTCTCTTGTTCCCTCGTTCCCTTGGTCCCTCGGTCCCTGCCTCTTTCACCACGCCCCTTCAATCCGGAACGAACTCAGATCCGCCGCCTCGCTTTCATCGAGGTAGTGCTCGATCAACTGGTCGACTCGCGCCCCGCGGGGACCCTTGCGAAGGCTCGAGCGCAGGTCGGCCAGATCTTCCGCCGATCCCGAAGCCACCACTTCCACGTCGCCTTCCTCGGTGTTCCGCACCCAGCCCCGCAGGTCAAGCTCGCTGGCCTCGCGATGAACAAACCACCGAAACCCTACACCCTGTACCCGCCCGCGAATGAGAAAGTGAAGTACCATCGATGGCCAGTTTTGCAGATGTGCATCCAGCGGCGCAACCGATCCGGAACCCGTCACTTCTGCGCCAGTTTCCGGCTCCCTTGCCGCTGTTCCGCAACGTACCGGGAAATCGCCTCGATCTGCTCGTCGGGAAGGTATTCGTGGCCCGCCATGTCGGTGCCCTGTATGCCGAACTTGGCGATCCGTGCAATTTCGGCGGGCGAAGCCTCGGGAGAAACATGCTTCAGTGCATCCCTCCCCAGGTCGGGAGGAACCCGCTTGAAACTCGCCGACCATTTGCGCCGTGCCACGCCTTCCGTCGCGTGGCAGGTGGCGCAGTGCTCGTTGAAAAGCCTGGCGCCGTCAAGGCGGGCGGCTTGATCCCGGGCGGCGACCGAAGGTTGCCATCCGGCCACTTCCTTCCAGTGCCTGGCGTCGTTGAGCCCCGCCAGGTAGGCCGTCAAATCGTCTCCACGGCTGTCGGAGAACAGATAATCGAACCGCGGCATGATCGACTCGTAGCTCACGTCGCGCGGGTTCATGAAATGCATCCTCAGCCAGAGCGCAGAGCGGCGCGCGCCCACCTGGCTCAGGTCCGGCCCCTGCCGCCGGTTGCCAATCAGGGGAGGATGCTGCCGGTGAATCGCCTCCACCTCCGTCGCCGGCCCCCACATCGCCACGTCGGCCGTGTGGGGCCGCACGTATTGCGAATGGCAGTGGATGCACCCCTCGGCAATGTACACGCGCCGGCCGCGCTCCGCGGCGGTGTCGCCAGGAACATTGGCAAACGGGCGGACCGGCGGCCGGATCACGAGATTGATGGCGAACGCTATCGCCAGCACCACGACCACTGCCAAAGCCTGCACTTGGGCGGATCGATCGAACCGCCCCGAAGCCATCGCATCCCACAGCCACGGCACCAGGAAAAGGGCCGCGGCAACTATCACAAACATCTTCGGCACATGATGCAGATTTTGTCCCATCCCGATGCCCATCGCCGAGCCGACCCACCCCGCGATGGCATAGAGATAGCCCGCGCCGCGAGCCCGCGCCGCCTGCGAACCGGTTCTCATAAGGAACGACGGATAGGCCACCAGCGCCACTGAGTAAAGCGAGACGCCGATGGGATAGAGAATTGCCGCCGCCCGAACACCGGCGGGATCGAGCAGCAGCAGGCAGGCGGCTCCCAGGGCTGCCAGCGCCAGCCCCAGCGTGATCGAGAGTCCCCGCCGGGCCAGCAGCCATGCGCTGACCATGGCGGCCGCCAGGTGCAGCACGCCGGTTCGCCACAGATGCGCATCGCCCTGCCATGCGCCCGCCTTGAGCACCGGCGAATTCTGGATGATAAAAAAGGCAGCCGAATCGAGCCACACAAGCGCGGTGAACCACGTCAGCACGAGCGCGAACGGTACCGCCATCGCGCTCGTCGGCTCCGCAGTCCCGGGCGCCGAGTACACCACCCTGATGCCCCTGGCGACAATCAGCGCCACCACGCAGACCAGTCCCGAGGCCGCCGCGATCCAGCGCGGACTCGCCGTAAACAGCGGCGGAAAATTGCAAAGGAAATAGCCGATGCCCGTGCCCAGGCCGATCTTCATCAGCGGCCGGTCAAAGCCGATCCAGCGCGGGAGACTCGCCACCAGCGTCACGGTGAGCAGGCCGAGCGAAAGGCCGATCACCAACGCCACGCCGATGGCCGTGTAGGTGTTGAGCCGAAACAGCGACCAGGCCGCGGTGAGCGCACAACCAATCAGCCCCGTCTGCAGCCGGCAGTCCGGACAGTTCCACAACCGGCTGCGCGGAGCCAGCTGGCTCATGGCCACGCCGCCCATCGCCATGGCGCCCATAATCGCGGGAAGCGCCGCGTCCGCGATGCCCAGTTCCGCCAGCCGCTTCAGAAAGCCAAACTGCGCGAAGATCAAAAAGTAGACGTAGGTGGCCGCAACCAGAACGACGCCCTGCCAGCCTTCCGTAAAGGAGGGACGAAGGTTTCCGGCAAGTCGCGATTCAGCTGGCACGCTCTAACCATCCTCTGGAGAGTCCGACGATCTGGACCACCGCAAACGCGCCGTCCGAAACAGCGACACTGATCCAGCGTGGTTCCATGGCGCCGCTCACCACCTGCCAGACGACAAACAATGCGACCAGCGAGCGAACCAGGGCCGTGATCTTCCACTGCGCCACCCATGCAATGTGGGCGTGCGGCATCAGCGGCCACCACACCGCGGCCCACAGATACGTCAGACCCACCGACAGCACAAACACCCCGATGTAGCGAACAAACGCCACCGGCTGCGGAATGATCGTCAGGCCCATCACGCCCAGCGTCCATGCCGGCGCTGCGATCAGCAGCAGGCCCGTGCTGGTGTCGCACAGACCCGCGGCATATTGATAAAGAATGAGCCAGCGGCGGAGCGAGGTGGTCATCGGCTGAGAGTCTCCGAATAATGTGCGTCGCCGGCACGGCTCTTGCTCGGCTTCATTCTCGGCGGCACAAACCCGCTCCGGGGTTGCGAGCGCAAGCGCCGCGTAAGCTGGCGGAGCCATTCGGCGGAGGCGGCGGTCATGGCGAGTCCCAGGACCAGGCGAACCACGTACAGCACATTCCGCGCCGTGCTCGGCACAATCGTGAACGTCGGATCGGCGCCCTCTCTCCACCCGGCGAAGAAGAACAGGACCACGTACGCGAACGCCCCGCCGTGCCAGGCGATGAAAGCCCAGCGCGAATTGAAAATATCGCCGTCTTTCCCCAGCAGCACCGCGAGGATCAGAATCAGCAGGCTGCAGACGAACCCCGCCATGGCCAGAATCGAATGGCCCACAAGTCCATCGGTGAACTTGAGCCGGTCCAGAATGCCGGGCAGGAAGAATGCCCACCCCGTCGGCACCAGCACCGCCCACCAAGCCAGCGTCGCCCAGCGCCACAGGCGCGTATTTCTTGGCCAGTCAAACGCGTTGAAATACGCCGGCACGAGCGGCACCCAGACCAGCAGGCTGGCGAGACTGAGGAATTGCACGGGCCGATGGTGGCTCACGTCGGCACGGCCCAGGGCCACGCACACCAGACCCTCCACGGCGAGAACCAGCCACGCCGCCGCGATCCACTTGCGACCCCTCGGCTTGCGATGCGTGAGTCCATAGGGCAACAGGAGAAGGATCAAAACGATGATCAGCGTGGACGCGAGCTGGCTGGCGCCGGTCGGACCTCCGGTATCGGGATTGACCGCCGGATAGATCGCCGGATTCGAAGCGATGTACAGAGCGAACGGAACCCCCAGCAGCAGCACCAGCCCGAACAGTTTCGCGCCGCGAACCGGCAGCGAACGATTGTCCGCCTCTCGCCACGCCCGCATGTACGCAATCGACAACACCAGCCACAGAAACAGAATGGCCAGCGGAAAAAGAATTCTCGCAAAACCGGACCAGTCAAGAAACAGCTTGCCGCTCGAATCGCCGTTCAGCCACGAGATCCCGCCAATCGTCAGGGCGATAGACCACACCACCAGCGCCCCGCGCGACCATGTCGCGATCGGACCGCGATCGCCGCGATAGATGCGTATGGCCCACGCCACCAGGGGAAGAGCCATCCAGCCGTAAAGTTGGAAATTGAGGTGAACCGGCGTCCACCGGCCGTAGCTCCATTCCCCCAGCCATCGGCCCGCCTCCGGGTAAAGCAGCAGGATCGCAAGCCAGACGCCGATAAGATTGGCGGCAAAGAGCCACCCCAGGCTATGCCACGCAGCAATGGTCAGAACGGAGTTCGATTCATCGCCGGCTTCCGGCTTCACGTGACTGGGAAACATCCCGTCCGCCGCGAAAGCCCGTATCCTTGCGCCCGCGTCTTCTTGACCACTGCCGGCACCCATGCCGTTACTCACAAACTTTGCCATCACGCATCTCTACCAGGCGGTCGCATTGCGCGGCCAGCCCGCGATCGTGGGTTGCCATGACGAGTGTGATGCCATCGGTGCGGGCAAGTCCCAGCAGTAAATCGAAAATCTGCCGGCTGGTGCGCTCGTCGAGCGAACCGGTGGGCTCGTCGGCCAGAAGAATTCCCGGCCTGTTCATCAGCGCCCGGCACAGGGCGGTGCGCTGCCGCTCTCCACCCGATAGTTTCTGGATGCGCTGCTTCAGGCGATGCATCAGTCCCGTGCGCTCGGCGAGTTCGTGCAAACGCGCCAGCGCTTCCTTGCGCGGCGTGCCGGCAGCCACCGTGGGAATCAGGCAGTTCTCTTCAAGCGTCAGGTCGGGAATGAGGTTGTGCAACTGAAAGACGAATCCCGCCTCGTGCCGCAGAAAGTGCTGCGCCCGGCGCCTTCCGCGCAGTTCTTCGCCGCGCACAAGAATGCGCCCGCGCGTTGGCTCATCGAGCCCGCCCAGCAGGTGCAGCAGCGTGCTCTTTCCGCATCCCGAAGGCCCGCACAGGGCGACGGCCTGCGCCGGGAGCGCTTCAAAGTCCACGCCCCTCAGCACCTGGATCGACCCGTCTTCGTAGCTCTTCCACAGATCCTCCGCGCGCAGCACCGCCGGCGCTTTCGCGCTTTTGCTTTCCGGAGCAACTTGGAGGTCGGGAGAAGCGTGGCTATTCAAAGCGAAGCGCCTCCACTGCGCGCACCCGCATGGCATAGAACGCCGGATACAGCGCCCCTGCCGCCCCGGTAAGGCAAGCCAGCAGCACCACGGCTGCGATCACCGCCGGTTGAACATCGGCATCCACATAGCCGTGCAGCGCCGGAATGAGCTTGAGAGCAACAATCGCGCAAGCCCCGATCACAAGCCCCAGCAGCGCCCCCGCCAGGGACACCGCTCCCGACTCGCCGAAAATCAGCGACGCAATCTGGCCATTCGAAAATCCATTCACGCGCAAAATGGCGATCTCGCGAATGCGCGTGAACACCGACATGATCATGGTGTTGGCGATGCCCAGCCCGCCCAGCAGAACTCCGGCTCCACCTACTGCCCACGCCGTGGCCTTCAGAATCTTGAACTGCGAGTACGAACGGTTGAACTCCTCGTCCTCAAGCGCAATCAGCGCGGGATATTGCTGCTTGACCTGCGCCTTGAACGCCGCCTGGTCTCCGCGGTTCTTGAGTTTCACCAGCAGCACCGACGAGGTTCCACTCTTGTGAAAAAACGACTGCGCGCTCTCGAGCGGCATGAAAACGCCGCCATCTTCGAATCCGTTCCGGGTGCGAATCACGCCCATCACCCGGAAATTGCCATGACCGATCGCCACCTGCGATCCGACCGATGCGTGCAGAAATTCAGCCGCCCGTTCGCCCAGCGCAACCGCATCGGGATCGCGGCCGAAAGCGTCGCGGCTGCCCCCAATCCACGCGGCTTCGCGGATCCGCGCATCCTCGCCCGTGACCCCAAAGCAGGTAATGATCGGATGGTCCTGGCTGGAGACGATGCCGAACAGAACCGGGCTGGCCTTCTCCACCATCGGCCAGCCCTGGATCTCTTTCACCGAGGCATCGGGCACGCTCGAAAAAAACAGATCGGAGATGTTGCGCTCGAAAATGATGAGCTGGCTGTCGCGCGAAAGCAGACCCGAAAACATGCCTACCGCGCCCTGCAGAATCGTCACCACCGTGAGCATGGCCGCCACACTGAACGCGATCCCCGCAATGCTGATCAGCGTGCGGATCCGATGCCGGCCGAGATTGGTGAGAATTAACCGCAGAAAAATCATGATGCCCGAGTCAGGCTTGCCTCGGAGAGATTGGCGATCTCCTTGTTGAATTGCGCGCGCATTTCCCGCAGAAAAGCCAGCCGCGCGCGGCGCTCCACCAGCCGCCTGATTGCCCGGCAGGCCAGGTTCATCAGCCGGTCGACGCGCTGGAACGCCTCCGGCACGCCAATCGTCAAAGCAAGATTGGGGCGATCCAGGAAGGCATCGCGGGCCGCCGTCTTTCCGTAAAACTCGTCGTGGTTCAGAACATCCTTCAGGTCGTCGAGCGTCTGGTAGCTCAACCCCCAGAAGATAGCCAGCCGGTCCAGCAAATGAATCTCCGCAGGCCGTGCCTGCCCCGCAATTGCAGGCAATACCAGCGCCAGGCGAATGAGCGAGACCGTCTTGCCCATAGCGACCGACTGAGGATCGCGCAGAAGAGGCGCGAGCCGCGAGTAATGCAGATCCTGGCTCTGTCCGTTCAGCAGGCCCGCGATCCCCAACTGACGTTCAAGATACGTGAGCGCCCCAGCCTGGACCTCGGGCGAAAGCCCCGCCACCGACTTCCATACCAGCGAATAGGCCCGGTTGATCAGCGCCAGCGCGGCCAGGATCGCGGTCCCTTCGCCATACACATGATGAGCGCACGGAACGCCGCGCCGCAGTTTGGCGTCGTCCATCGACGGCAGGTCGTCGAACAGCAGCGACGCAGTGTGGAAATACTCGATGGCGATGGCCAGGTTCTCCGAGCGGTCTTCCGCCAGACCGAACGAAACCGCCACACGGAAAGCCAGTTCGGCACGAACCATGCTTCCGGGGTGCTGCAGGGTATCGCGAAGCGCTCCCGTCAGATGACCCTCGGTGCCGGGCGGCAGGCACATCCCTGCCTGGAAGGCACTCCGCAAGCGGGATCTCATCGTTGCGCGGCTTGCGGCTGAATCCATCTGCGGTTCTCTCCCTTGGTTGTTACCGACAATGCTCGGTTAGACGACTATTGCCCTCAAAAGTAGCGGCTTGCCGCCCACAGAAGGCCGTTCCAGCGCGCATTCTGGTATTTCCAGAGGCGATCCTGGGAGTTGCGCATGGCTCGTGGCTTTGTCTACCTCCATTAGATCATGAAGTTAGCTGTCTAAATGACGCCGGAATGAAAGTTATGGTTGGCCCCATCGCGACCCGAAAATGCGGGAGAGCTTGTTGACCCCGCGCCCGCAATCAGATGACAAAATCTTCATTCTGGGGACGTTCTCATTGACGGTCGTGGCAGAAAACCGTCAGAGTAGAAGGCGAGCCCAAAAAATCCGAACCTCGCCCGTCTCCGGGTCTTCAGATTCCGGAGCCGAACGCGTCCCACTGAAACGCATCAGGAGAGTTATGAACGACTGGGTGTTCCGTAGATATCACTCGGCAAAAACCGTCGCCAGGTCGATTGCGATCGCGGCCGGTTTTGCCGCTCTTTCTGCCGCCTCATGGAGCCAGCAGCATTACAAGGTCGATCCCGCCTCCAGCGAAGTCCGCTTCACCCTGGGAGCTTCGGATGGTCCCGTCAACGGCACGTTTCATGTGACTTCGGGCGAGTTCACGCTCGACCCTGGGACCGGCGCCATGACCGGCGCCGTGTCCGTCGACGCGGCCAGCGGCGATAGCGGCAAAAAGAGCCGCGACAAAAAGATGACGAACGACGAGATGAAGGCGCAGACTTATTCCGCGGTCACCTTCGCACCCGCGAAATTCTCCGGGCAGGTTAAGGACTCCGGCGACTCAACCGGGGACGTGGACGGCAGCTTCACGCTGATCGGACAGGCGCACCCGATCACGGTTCCCATGACGGTGCACATGGAGGGCGATCGCTTTACCGCCTCGGGCAGCTTCACCGTGCCTTTCGTAAGTTGGGGCATGAAGGATCCAAGCTTCATGTTCATGAAGGTCGAAAAGGAAGTAAAGGTTCAACTCAAACTCACGGGCACGGTCACAAAATAGAACGGCGAGCGGAATAAAAACAACCGCCGCCAAACAGGAACGTAAGTATGCGCCTATTGGTGATCGAAGACGACGTTGCCAACCAGAATTTTCTGGAACGGTCATTAACCCAGAACGGTTTTCAGGTGGATATCGCACCCACCGGCAAGGCAGCGGAACGCATGGCTCCGGGAGGAAATCACGCCGCCATCATTCTCGATCTTGGCCTGCCCGATGACGACGGACTTTCGCTCATCACGCGGCTCAAGCAGCAGGGCGTGCGCGCGCCCGTCCTGATTCTCTCCGCGCGCCGTTCGCTCGACGATCGCGTGCGCGGGCTTGAAATCGGCGGCGATGATTACCTCACCAAGCCCTTTGCCCTGCCGGAGCTCTTGGCCCGCCTGCGCAACCTGCTCCGCCGCAATGCTCCCCAGCCCGATGCAACCACCATGTTGCGCGTGCTCGATCTGCAAATTGATTTGCTGCGCCGCGAAGCCACCCGGGGTGAGGAAGTCCTTCAACTCACCACCCAGGAATTCTCCCTGCTCGAGTATCTGTGCAGAAATGCCGGCCGCATCGTCAGCCGCTCCATGATCCTCGACCAGGTGTGGGGCATGCGCATCGAACCCGACACCAACGTTGTTGACGTACACATTTACCGGTTGCGCGGGAAGGTGGAAAAGCCCGGTTCACCCCCCATGATCCGTACCATTCGAGGAGTTGGATATGTACTTCGGGATAAGTAAGTCCGAGGGACACACCGCGGCCTGGCGCATCTCCTTCTGGAGCACCCTTGCGTTTGCCGTGGGATCGGTGATCCTGTTTCTGTTCCTGCAGCGTTTCGCCTCCCACGAGATCCAGCGCCGCACCGATGCCTGGCTCAGCGGCGAAGTGGAGACGCTGAGCGATGTTGCCGAGCGAACCCCCAAGAACGCCATCTACGACCGCATCATGGACGAGGTCGCCGAACTGGCCACCAAGGAAGTGCCCCTTGAACTGCAGGCCGGCGGGGACTCAAACCAGTCCGTCTTCTTTATCGAAACAGGAAGCGACAATCGTCTCAAGCTATGGGTCGGCAAGGGCGACAGCAGCGCATATCTGACCGCCATTACGCGAACCCGGATAACCCCCGGCGCTCCCGTCGATATCTCCGTACCCGGGTACTTTCATCCGTTCCGCGTGGCGTGCGTGCTCACTCCCTCCGGCGATCGAATTCACCTGGGATTGTCCGAGGCGCATGACATTCACGTTCTCCGCCGCATGCGCATTCGCCTCTTCTCCATCTGCACCGCCATCGTGGTGCTGGGATTTTTCGTGGTGTTCTTCGCCACCAAGCGCATGCTCGATCGCGTGCATCGCATCACTCGCACCGCCAACCGCATCGGGCAAAACGATCTGCGCAGCCGTGTCCCGGAGGTCAGGGGAACCGACGAGATTGCCCAACTGGCGCGCACCCTCAACAAAATGCTCGACCGCATCGAGAATTCGGTGAACCAGCTCCACACCATTACCAATTCGCTCGCCCACGACCTGCGCAGCCCCATGATGGCCATCCGCGGCAAGCTGGAACTGGCGCTGCTCGCCGAGCATGAAAGTGCATGGACCGACCCGGTGGCATCGGCCCTCGAAGAACTGGACCGGCTTTCCGATTTCCTCACCAAATCGCTCGACGTCGCCGAAGCCAATGCCGACGCCCTCCACCTGCGCCGCGTCCCCGTCGATCTCGACGAATTGTTGCGCTCCATGGTGGACCTCTACGAGCCCAGTCTTACCGAGCGGGGACTGAAAGTGATGCTAAGGAGCCCTTCGACCCTCATGGTCTCGGCCGATCCCGCCCTGCTCCACCGCATGCTTGCCAACCTGCTCGACAACGCCCTCAAGCATCTGCCCCCGGGGACAACCATCAACATTCAACTGCAGCCTTATCAGGATTACGGACGCATGGAAATCGAGGACGATGGACCCGGCTTTCCCCCCGAAGTCGTCGACCGTCCCTTCGAGAAATACATCAAGGGAAAAGGATCAACCGGAAGCGGGCTTGGCCTGGCCTTCGCCGAGGCAGTGGTCCGCGCTCACTCAGGACAGATCAAGGCTGCCAACAACCCCCACGGCGGAGCCTTCATTGTGGTTGACCTGCCGCTCTCGGTGCGCGCCGACGAGGAACCCTCCTTCGCTCAACCCCATACCCAGGTACTCGGTGATTGAGTTCGGCAAATCCCCTTTCCGGTTGCTTTCCAGGGTGTCAGTGCGTATCATCACAGGTATGCCGAATTGCTCGTGTTGTCGCCAGTGTCGCACGCATCGCGCGCAGAGGTGACCTGAGACTGCATCGGTAAGAAAACTTTCAAGGTTTCCGAACGCCCGCGAAACAGCCTAGCTGCCGCGGGCGTTCTCATTTTCAAGCGCCCGTCGAAACCGCAACCATCTTGAAGAGGGAATCATGCCTGAAGCTGTACCGCAGAAAGAGACCAAAGCCCAGCGCGCCGAGCGACTCAAACGCGAGAAAAACCCGTGGGAAGCCTTCGATGAGGTGCGCGCCTTTGCCCGCCAGGGCCGCACCAGCGTTGTGCCCGAGTGGGCCGCCACCTACTTCAAGTGGTGGGGCATCTACACCCAGGGCGACGGCGTCGGCGCCACCGGCGGCAAGGGCGGCGAAGGCCTCGCATCCGACTACTTCATGATGCGTATCGGCATCCCCAACGGGATCATTTCAGCGCACCAGTTGCGCATCATCGGCGGCATCACGCGCAAATATGCGCGCAACCTCGCCGACATCACCACGCGCCAGAACATTCAGCTTCACTGGCTCACCATCGAGTCTTTGCCCGAAGTCGTTGATGCGCTCGATGCCATCGGCCTTTCGCCCAAAGGCGCGTGCGGCGACGTGGTCCGCAATGTGACCGGCTGTCCTCTTGCCGGCATTGCAGCCGACGAGATCCTCGACGCCTCGCCAGTCGCAACCGAAGTCGCGCACCTGCTCACTGCCAATCCCGACTTCTACAACCTTCCCCGCAAATTCAAGATTTCCGCAACCGGTTGTCCGTCGTGGTGCACTTATCCCGAGATCAACGACATCGGCCTCACCGCGGTGAAGCACGAGGGCGAAGTGGGCTACTCGCTGCGCGTAGGCGGCGGCCTCTCCAACGAGCCGCATCTTGGCGTGCGCCTCGACGCATTTGTTCTTCCCAACCAGGCAGTGCGCGTCGCGCGGGCTGTCACCGAAATCTTCCGCGACCAGATGAAGCTGCGCGAGAGCCGCGACCGCGCCCGCCTGAAATATCTCTTCATGAAAGAAGGCTGGACCGCGGAGAGCTTCCTCACTGAACTTCAGTCGCGCCTCGATTTCCAGCTGCGCCCCGCGGTGCCGGAAATCGTGCCCGACGATGTTTATCGCGATCACGCCGGCATCCATCCGCAGCGCGACCCTGAACTCGCCTATGTGGGCGCCTCCGTGTCGCGCGGCCGCATGACCGGAGAGCAGCTGGAAGCGTCCGCCGAACTCTCCGAACGCTTTGGAAGCGGCAAGCTTCGCGCCACCGTTTCTCAAAACCTGCTCTTCATCGACATCCCCAAATCCAAAACCGCTGAACTCGCCCGCGAACTCGGCCAGATCGGCCTGCATGTCGAAGGCTCGATGTTCTGGCGCGGCGCGGTAGCCTGCACCGGGACCGAGTTCTGCAAGCTCGCCATCACCGAGACCAAGGGCTTCGCCCGCTGGCTGGTGGAAGAGATGGAAGAGCGCCTTCCCCAGTTCGATCAGCAGTTGCGCCTGCACGTCACCGGATGCCCCAACGGCTGCGGACAGCACTGGATCGCCGACATTGGCATCGAGGGCAAGAAGATCAAGTATGAAGGCAAGCTGACCGACGCCTATTACTTCTGCCTCGGCGGCGCGGTGGGCCAGCATGCTGCCATCGCGCGGCCGGTGGGCTATCGTTGCCCGGCGCCGCTGGTTCCCGAGGCCATCGAGCGCCTGCTGCGCCAGTACATGGGTTCGCGCAACGCCGAAGAAAATCTGCGCGCCTGGTTCCTGCGCCACACCAATGAAGAATTACGCGCCCACCTCGCCGGCGAAGTCGTCGCCGCCGCCGAGCGCGACGTCCCCACCGGCCCCGTGCCCCACGCCGTAGCCGACTAGAGAGAAGCCGGGTGCCCCACTCTAGCGACGTATTTGTTTTTGTCGCCAGGGTGGGAGACTACCAATCTTAAACCGCCGCATCACAAGGGACCATCCATGAGCCTGCTGAGCCTGCTCCCCATCTTCCTCAAACTCGAAGGCCGCCGATGCCTCCTGGTCGGCGCCGGAACCGTCGCACTCGACAAGATCGGCAGCCTGCTCAAAACCGGCGTGCAACTCCGCGTAATCGCACCCCACGCAAAATCCGAAATCCGTCAACTCGCGGCCGACGCGAGGCTCGAATGGATCGAGCGCCGCTTCTCCCCCGCCGACCTCGACGGCAGCGACCTCGTCATCGCCGCAACCGATTCCCCCGAAGTCAACACGGCCGTTTACCACGCCGCTCTCGAACGCGGAATCTTCTGCAACAGCGTCGACGACATTCCCAATTGCGATTTCTTTTTCGGCTCCGTCGTAAGCCGCGGCGACCTGCAGATTGCCATCTCCACCGCCGGTGAAAGTCCCGCCGTCGCGCAACGCCTCCGCCGCGAAATCGACGCCCAGCTTCCTGAAGATCTCGGCCCCTGGCTGACAAATCTCGGCGAACTGCGCCGCAAGGTCCTCGAGATTCATCCCCGCGGCGAAGAGCGCAAGGCCCTTCTCCATCAGCTTGCCCAGCGTCAGCTCTGCGATTCCGAATCCTGCCCCTCGCGTCGCCTCGCCCTCGCGCCTCTGACAAAATCTCCCGCCGATGCAGACAGCAAGGTGTGGCTGGTCGGCGCCGGCCCCGGCGATCCCGACCTGCTCACGGTGAAAGCGCTGCGTCTCATCCAGTCGGCGCATGTCATCCTCCACGACGACCTTGTCCCTGACGCCATCCTCGACCTCGCCCGCGGCCGGGAAGGCAAAGCCGAGATCGTCAACGTGGGCAAGCGCTGCGGCGCAAAGAACATCACCCAGGACGAGATCAACGCGCTCATGATCGACCACGCCCGCAACGGATGCCGCGTAGTGCGCCTGAAGAGCGGCGATCCGCTCATCTTCGGCCGCGCCGCCGAAGAAATTTCTGCCCTCACCCAGGCCCGCGTCGAATTCGAAGTCGTCCCCGGCATCACCGCGGCGTTCGCTGCAGCCGCCGCCATTCCCTGCTCTCTCTCCGATCGCAACAGCGCCTCGAACGTCACCTTCTCAACCGGCCACCACGCCCAGTCGCACAACGATTCCGAACTACCCCAGGTCGAAGACACCACCCGCATCGTCTACATGCCCGGCCGCGACCTGCGCATGCTCGCCGCCCAATGGCTGGCCGAAGGTCTGCCGCCCGAATTCCCGTGCGCCGTGATTTCGCGCGCCGCCCAACCCTCCCAGGAGGTCTTTCACACCACGCTCGGCGAACTGGGCGACGCCGCCCCCGCCGCGGCGCCGAGCATCCTCCTTGCCGGCTGGGCTATTCGCAGCGCCGCGGCTGCCCTCGCTCGCGCCCAGCAAGCCATCGCCGTCACCGCTTAGCAGCCTGTGGTGTAAGTCCAGTTTTGAAAGGGCACGACTTTACTGGCTGCGGAAAAACTCCGTGCATGGAGGGTACGGGCTTCAGCCCTACATTAACCTCAGCAGAATGAACGGGGCTTTAGCCCCCGACGTTTCCTCCTCGCCCTTCGCCCGCTGTTCACTGTTTTTCCGCAGCCTCTAAAGTCGTGCCCTTTCAAGACTGGAATTAATCCACAGGCTCCTAAACTAGATGGCGGGCGCGAGTCGCTCGCCGAAACTGCGCTTCTATGGCTAGACGCACAAACCAGGGGCGGGATTAGGCACTTTTGTCATGCCTGACTGCGGGCCTTTTGTCGCAACTTATCGCCAGTCTTCGCGTTCCAATCGCACAGGTGCCGGAATTTTCGAGATTCCGGATGCAGCTTTGAATTGCGGAGGACTGAATCATTATGAAGAAGATTGCGCTTGCGGTGTTGCTGGCATGCATACTGCTTCCTGCTGCTTCGTACGGGCAGGTCTACGTTCGCGTCGGGCCGCCGGCCCCGATTGTGGAACACTACGGTCCGGCGCCGGGCCGTGGATACGTCTGGGTCGGTGGTTATCACCGCTGGGATGGCGCACGCTACGTATGGGTGCCGGGCCGGTGGGATCGTCCGCCTCGGCCTGATGCGGTTTGGGTGCGGCACCATTGGGTGCACCGCCATGGCGGATGGGTGCTGGTCGAAGGGCACTGGCGCTAACCAATTTTGCGAGGTGGCAGGCGGAGCTGAAGTGTTGAACGGGCGCCGCCGCCACCGAATCGCATATTCGGGCGGAGTGAGCAATTCTGCACAGAAGGCGAGCAACCTTTGCGCTAGTCTCCTCATCACAGAGCCGCCATCCATTACAACTGTTCCTCTGGCATGAAAGCGGCGGCCTGCCAGGAGCGTTCGACATGACTCCTCCCCTTACATCATTCGCTCGCAGACTCAATGCTGACAGATCGATCGATTCAATCTGCACGAGGTGTTTCCAGACCGTCGCGTCCGAGGACTGCGAGAGCAAACTCGTGGCCCATGAGGAGCGTCACTCGTGTGACATGAACTGGACCCTTACATCCCCGCATTTTGACTTCCGGCGGAGCCCCTCTATGCGACCCTCGCTCAACAGGCTCGGCTAGGTTTTACAAAGTCCCATATCCGATGCGGCACTAGGTGATCTCGATGACGTCGTTGCTGGCCGCGGCGGCAGCTTCGGCACGCTCCATGAGCTTTTGCGCTATGCCGTAGAACTCCGCGGCCTGCGGGCTCTTGGGCCCGGCAAGCGCCACGGGAAGCCCGCGGTCTCCACCTTCGCGAATGGCGGGGACCAATTCGATGGACCCCAGGAACGGAACATTGAATTGTTTGGCCGTGCGTTCTGCTCCGCCCTTGGAGAAGATGTCGATTTCGTGGTGGCAGTGGGGACAGGTGAAGTGGCTCATGTTTTCGACAATGCCCAGCACTTCGACGTTGACCTGGCCGAACATTTCGAGAGCCTTGCGCGCGTCCTGCAGGCTGACATCGCTGGGAGTGGAGACGACGACCGCTCCGGTGAGCGGCACAGTCTGAACCAGCGAGATGACCACGTCGCCGGTGCCGGGAGGAAGATCGACGATGAGGTAATCGAGTTCGCCCCACTCCACCTGCTGCAGGAACTGGCGAATGATCTGATGCAGCATGGGCCCGCGCATCACCATGGGCTTGTCGCCCGGGGAGATGTAGCCGATGGAGATGGTCTTGATGCCGTGGGTCAGGTTGGGAATGATCTGGTTGCCGGGGCCGATCGAGGGCTGCTGGCTCGAGCCCATCATCAGGGGCACGTTGGGGCCGTAGACGTCGGCATCGATGAGGCCCACGCGCTGGCCCAGTTTCGACAGGGCGATGGCAAGGTTGACGGCGACGGTGGTCTTGCCGACCCCGCCTTTGCCTGAACCGACCGCGATGATTTTGGAAACGCCCGGCAACGCCACGGGCGACGGCATGGCTTGTGAATGCGCCATAGTGTTTTGCTACTCCTTCCAATCTTCGATTGCGTCCTCCCAGGTTTCAAAAAACGGAACCTGGGACTCCCCAGATCTGGTATCGACTCAAAGAGCTTGAGTCGCGTGGAGCTTCACGAGTTGGCGAGCTCCGCTTCTTTCTGCGCGGCGTAAGCCTGCTTGGCCTGCATACGACGCGCGGCTTCGGCTTCGCGGTATTGACGGCGCCGGAGCGCTCCTTCAAAGCGGCGTTGATCGTCGGCGGTTACAGGCTTCAGTTCCGGAACTCTTACGCGCTGTCCGGTCTGATCGATGGCCACGAAGACGAGGTAGGCACTGGCCACATGGAGCAGGGAACCAGTCTGGGGATGTTCGACCCAGACTTTCACTCCCACTTCCATGGACGTGCTAAAGGCACGGTTCACGCGCGACTTGAGGATGAGAAGATCGCCAACGCGCACGGGTTGAATGAAATCGATGTGATCCATGGCAGCGGTCACGACGTGGGTCCGCGAGTGGCGGAAGGCGGCCATTGCCCCGGTGAGATCGATAAAATGCATCAGCCGCCCCCCGAGAAGATTGCCGAGCGTGTTGGCGTCGTTGGGGAGGATGATCTCAGTCATCTCCGACTGAGAATCGGCCGCCAGCCGGGACGCCGTGCTCGATTCGAGAGAATTCATGGTTTTATTGCTCCAGGTACTCGCGGGTAGAACTTGTGTACCGGCTGGCCGAAAGCCCGGCCCCTCAATGTGGATTGCGATGAGCCTTCTTCCAGCTACAATGGGGTTGGCGGGGGCCGATCGCAAGGGGACACACCTTCCAGTTTCGGCAATCGACCCGATTTACGCAAATCCTTCCCAGGGTGAGGCTCCTTCGACAATGAGTACAGTCGACAAGATTGCAGGATTAAAAGAGATTCTCGCGCTGGACCCGAAGAACAGCTTTGCCCGCTACGGCATTGCGGTGGAGCTGGCCAATCGCGGGGAGATCGACGGAGCCATGGCGGAATTTGACAAGCTTCTCTCCATCGATTGCGACTATACGGCCGGATACTTCATGGCGGCGCAAACGCTGGCCAAGCAGGGGCGCACGGCGGAGGCCATCGAACGGCTCAGATCGGGAATCAGCTGCGCGGCGCGCACCGATAACCGCCATGCTCTCAGCGAAATGCAGAGTATGCTCGACGAACTGGATCGCTAAAAGCAGGGACCAAGGGACCAAGGGACCAAGCTGTCCATTTTAAGGAGCTTGCGACAACGTTCCTGCTCGTCCTGATCCCCTGGTTCCTTCCGTCCCTGAGCGGATGATCTTTTGCTCTCTTTTTCACCCGCATCGCATCTATACTGTTTATATGCCGAAGTTTTCCATTGTTGTTCCCTTCCACAATGAAGAAGAGAACGTAACCGCTCTTTATGCGCGCCTGAAACAGATCATGGAGCAGGTGGGCGAGAGCTTTGAGCTCGTCCTGGTCGATGATGGTTCGAGCGACCGCACCTACAAGCTTCTGGAAGAGATCGCGGCGGTAGACAGCCGGGTTCTGGTGGTCAAGCTGCGCCGCAATTTCGGCCAGACTTCGGCATTGGCCGCGGGCTTCGATCATGCATCGGGCGAACATATTTTGTCGATGGACGGCGACTTGCAGCACGATCCCAACGAGATTCCCAACTTTCTGGAGAAGCTCGAAGAGGGGTACGACGTGGTTTCGGGGTGGCGCAAGGACCGCATCGACAACTTCGTGCTGCGCCGCATCCCATCGCGCTGCGCCAACTGGCTGATGGCAAAACTCTCCGGCGTGGACATCCACGACTTCGGGACGACGTTCAAGGCGTATCGGCGGGAAGTGATCCAGAACATTCCGCTGTATGGCGAGATGCACCGCTTCATTCCGGCGCTGGCGAGCTGGTATGGCGCGTCGATCTGCGAGATTCCGATTCGCAATGTAATGCGGGAGCGCGGCAAGAGCCATTACGGCATCGGGCGCACGTTCCGGGTGTTCTTCGATCTGCTGACGATCCGGTTTCTGCTCAAGTACATGAGCCGGCCGCTGCACTTCTTCGGCAGCTTCGGCGCGCTGGGCATCCTGGCGGGCAGCATTATTTCGATGATCCTGTTCGCGATGAAGATCATCAACCCGCACCAGAGCATCATGGACGAGCACGGCCCGATGTTCGTGATTGGCGGCGTTCTGATCGTGGCGGGAATCCAGTTGCTGGCCATCGGCCTGCTGGGCGAGTTGCAGGTGCGCCATTACTACACGAACCAGCAGCGCACGCCTTACGCGATCGATCGCCTGGTTCGCTTGCGCTCTCCCCAGGAGCCCAGCATCCTGTCGGACCACACCGATGGGAACTACTGAGGAGCAGGGACCAAGGAATTAAGGGACCAAGGACTAAGGGACTGGAACAACATCAGCCCCGCCGGGAGCAGTCCTGGCGGGATTTCATTTCTATGGCCTGATTTGCAGTTCGCTGTTCCATGGCTCCTAGTTCCTTGGTCCCTCAGCGCTGAGTCCCTAGTCCCTTAGCGCCCGAGTCTAGTCCCTTAGCGCCTTAGCCCTGTTCCGTTTCACTTGCAGTAAGCCGCCCTTTCGTTGCATTCTTGCACCTGACATGAAAGCGATCCAGATTCGCGCAACGGGAGGGCCGGAGGTTCTCGAACTGGCCGAACTGCCGATCCCTGTTCCGGGACCCGGGCAAGTGTTGATCCGCATCGAAGCCATCGGCGTCAACTTCATCGAGATCTATTTCCGCAAGGGCACCTACAAGGCGGCGCTGCCGCTGACTCCGGGCAGCGAGGCCGCGGGCACCATCGAAGAACTGGGCAGCGGGGTCAGCGGATTCAAGGCCGGCGACGCGGTGGCTTCGGTAGCGGTGCTGGGCAGCTACGCGGAGTACGCGCTGGTGCCTGCGGCGCAACTGGTGAAGGTCCCGGCCGGCCTGAGTCCCGAAAAGACCGCGGCCGCCATGCTGCAGGGGATGACCGCGCACTATCTCGCCTATTCCACTTGTCCGCTCAAGGCGGGCGATACGGCGCTGGTGCATGCGGGCGCGGGCGGCGTGGGACTGCTGTTGACGCAGATGGCGGTGCGTCTGGGCGCGCGCGTCATCACCACGGTTTCGAGCGAAGCCAAGGCGGAGTTGTCGCGCGAAGCGGGCGCCTCGGATGTGATTGTCTACACCGAGCAGGATTTTGAGACCGAGGCCAAGCGGCTCACGAATGGCAAAGGCGTCGATGTGGTGTACGACTCGGTGGGCAAGACGACATTCGACAAGAGCCTCAACTGCCTGCGTCCCCGCGGCATGCTGGCGTTGTTCGGTGGCTCGAGCGGACCGGTGCCGCCGTTCGACCTGATTCAACTCAGCGGCAAAGGATCCCTGTTTATCACGCGGCCGACGCTGTGGCATTACGTAGCGACGCGCGCGGAATTGGAATGGCGTGCGGGCGATGTGCTGGGATGGGCGGCGAGCGGCGAGTTGAAACTCCGCACCGAACACGTGTATTCGCTCACTGATGCCGCGCAGGCGCATACCGACCTGGAGTCGCGACTGACTACGGGGAAGATTTTGCTGGAGCCGTGAAAGGCAGCTATTAGCTCTTAGCTTTTAGCTCTCAGCTCGATGGTGCAGCCCGGCGGGTAAGTTGAAAACCTTCGCAGTGGTACGACGCAGGCTAAAAGCTAAAGAGCCAAGCATTGAGATGAAAAAAATCCAGATCCGTCCCACGGACCATGTCTTTGTCCTGACCGGCGCGGGAATCAGCGCGGAGAGCGGGCTGGCTACGTTTCGCGCTTCAGATGGATTGTGGGCGGGACATCGTATTGAGGATGTTTGTACACCGGAGGCACTGGAACGCAATCCGTGGCTGGTCTGGCAGTTCTACTCCGAGCGCCGGGCGCAGTGCGCCAAGGTTGAGCCGAACCCGGGTCACATTGCTTTGGCGAACCTGGAGTCGAAGATTGGCGATCGCTTCTTCCTCTGCACGCAGAACGTTGACGACCTTCATGAGCGCGCGGGATCGAGTCGCCTGGTTCACATGCATGGCGAACTGGCAAAATCGCGCTGCGAAGACGGGTGCGGCCGGCCGCCGGTCGAGGATCGGGCGGTCTACACCCGTCTTGAGGAAGTCACTCGCTGCGCATGCGGCGCGCGTTTGCGGCCCCACATCTGCTTCTTTGGCGAAATGCCGTTCGACATGCCGCGCATTGAGCGCGAGATCGCGAAATCGACGATGATGGTGGTGGTCGGCACGTCGGGATCGGTGTACCCGGCGGCGAGTTTCGTCAACTGGGCTCGGCAAGGGGGCGCGAAGACTATCTATATTGGCCCCGAGCATCCGCTGAACGCGTCGGCGTTCACGAGCATCGTGGAAGGCAAGGCGGGAGAGGTGATGCCGGGGTTGTTTGAAGTAGAGCAGCGGTAAGGCAGGGACCAAGGACCAAGGGACTGAGGGACCAAGGGACCAAGACGACGTCACCTTTACCGTCTTGTTCCCTTGTTCGCTTCCTTTCAGAAATGAAAGCGATAGCGGACTTCCGCCGACAGCATGCGCGGGTCGTTGTAATGAAAGCCGCCGATGGTCAGGGAACTGTCGGTCAAGACGCGATGGTTGGTGACGTTGATTACGTTCACGGCGACCTTCCATTTTTCGCCCAGCGCCTTACCTGCGGCCAGATCGAAGGTGGTGTGCGCGGGCAGGTAGTTGCCCTGATATGGACTGATCAGGTTGCCGTCACTGTCCGTTGCTCCGGCAGTGCCGTTGGAAAAACCGGAACCGTAATAGACATTGCTTGAAAACCAACTGCGCATCGGCAAGGCCGCAGTAAAGCCAGTGTTGAGGGTGTGCCGCTGGTCGTGATCGACGGGCGAATAGTCGAATCCATCGCCGCACTCCGAGACGCAGATGAGGCCGCCGGTGATGGCTCCGCGCTGTTCGGCAATCTGGTTGGAGTAGGCGAGGTGGAACTGGCCGCGGCGCCACAATGTGGGGCTGCGAAGCGTAGCTTCCCAGGCGCGCACCAGGGCTCCATCCACGGTGACGGGAATGAATACGTTGGATTCGCCGATGTTGGAGTGGTCGAGAAAATTGTTGATGCGCGTCTTGAAATTGTCGACATCCAACGCCCAGCCTTTGTAGGGAATCTGGATGCTGAACTCGTGTTCCTCATCGCGCTCGCCGCGCAACGCCGCGAAGCCCGTGTTGTTGGCATTGGCGTAGGCAAGCAGCGGCCCCTGAATGCTGACCAGTGGCGGAGCCTGGTAGTAACGCCCGTAGAAGCCACGTAAAACCCAATGAAGCCGCGGAACCGTCACGGTCGCTCCAAGACGGGGGTCTGCCTGGTTTTCGGTGATGGCGCCATGGAACGAAGACAGACGCACTCCAGCCAGCAACGTGAGCCAATCACTTACGTGCAGACTGTCGGAGAAGGCTCCCTCCACGATGCCACCGGCGACCGCATCGTTCTCGCGGATGGGGGCCGATCCGGACCCGTCGTTGAAGACGACACCGAAGTGAGAGGAATCGTGTTGATAGAAGGAATAGAAGCTTGCGGCAAGATTGTTGCGCCTGACATCGCCGCGCACGCTGGCCTGCAACCCGGCATAGTTTGATGTCCGATCCCACGTGGTGGCAGTGGGCGCGTCCTGGGGTTTCGAGTCGTAGTTCGCCACGTTCCAGTGGTAGAAAGGAGCCATCTCAAACAACGCGCGCGGGGAGAGGGTATGCACCCAATCGGCAATGAGGAAGCCGTCGCGCTCTGTCTGCCCATCGCGCAGGCCACTGGAATCGTACAACTGGTTGAGCCAGCTTTCCTGGTTGGGATCATAAGGAACCTGGAAAAAGTCCTGGCGCAACTGGCCGTTGAAGCGAAGCTGGTTGGCGGCATTGGGATTCACCAGAAATGAACCGAATCCGCTCTGCGAGTTGGTGGCATCGTGAACGACCGCAGCGATGGGGGTTTCCAGCCCGTAATTGGAGCGGGCTGCGGCCAGGCTGCCGTACCAAGCAGTTTTCAGCGAGTGGTCTCCGGCGGAAAGGGCCGTCGCGCCGGTGTAGAAGTTGCCGCCCGTCATGTGCAATTCCGCGTCGCGATTTCGTTCAAAGCCGTTGCGCGGCTCCACATTGAAGACGCCATAGGTGCGGTCGCCAATGTCGGCCGCATAGCTGCCTCGCTGCACTTCGATCGCATCCATGTCGCTCGGCGCGATTTGCGGTCCCACGTTGGCGGCAATGTTGGTGTTGGGGATATTGACGCCATCGATCAGCCAACTGGTCTGATGTCCGCCGCGCATATGCAGCATGTCGTGGCACATGTAGGCGCCGGGAACATAATCGGTGATGGCGGCAAACGAGGTGTCGCGACTGGCGCCCGGGGTCTCCTCGATCATGTCGCGGCTAATGAGCGTGGTGGGTGTAACCGAATCCACCAGGGCGGGATCCCCCTCGACGGCGACGGTTTCGGTAGCGGAGGCTACAGGCAGAACAACATGTACAACCGGGTTGGTGCCGGAGGCCAGGGTAATCGTTTCGTTCATAGTTGCGAATCCACTGGCGCTGACCTGAAGGCTGTAAACGCCGAGGGACGCCTCGGGCAGATCGAATTCGCCGGTGCTGTCGGTATCGGAGTGGAGGGAGAATTGCGAATTGATTGCTTTCAGCAGGACGTGGGCTCCGGCGACTGGCCGGTGCTGTGGATCGTGGACCACGCCGTGCACAGTAGCGAAGACCGTGGCGTGCGCAGAGAAAGAGGAGGCAGCAAGGAGTACAGTTACGAACCAGGAAAAGTGGCGCATAAGGGCGTCGGACCTCCGTGGGAACCGAAAAAGAGGGAAGACGAGCGCGGAAAGGGATTCGGATCAAGGGCCGCATTCGTCGCTTCACCGCAACCGGATCGATGATTCATGCGCCCAGCTTTACTGGTGCGCGTGACAGCGGGAATGGCGCTGAAAAACGATCCGGAGGATTCAGGCGAGTCGCAGGGACGGAGGGCCGCGGTCAAGCTGGGCGAGCAGCCGCCCGGCGCGGGCGGCGTCGCGACGGGCGACACGCGAATAGATTCCCGCAGTCAGGGCGGGCCAATGGGAGGGTTCGGCGGTTGCAACGAACACCCGGGAGATGGTGGCGGGAATGGAGCCGGGAAACTGGGCGCAGCGCGAAGGGGCTTTGACGGTGAGGCCGGTGCTGCCGGTCTGGGCCGAGTTTGTCTCCGCGTCCATGGCGCAATGATGGGCGCCGCTGCGGCGGCAGCAGAAAGGCAGGCGTGCGTCGCCGCTCCCTGGCAGCAGAGCGGCAACGGCCGGGAGCCAGAGAAGAACAATCAGCGAAATGGAGAGCGCTCGACGCATGGGACCCGTTTCACGATCATGCCATCCCTTCTGGAAGCGGGCAACTACAAAATCCGGTCAGGTATGATCGAGCTATAGCATAGTTTTATACGGTCATTGCGAGGGTAAGACTTTGTCAGAAGTCAATGTGTCATCCGCGCCGGTTTCCGGGCAGAATGCGCACGGGCTGCGGCCGCTGCGCGTTGCCATCTTTGGATTCGGCACGGTAGGCAGTTCGGTGGCGCGCATTTTGGCGGAATCCATGCCGACGGGATTGGAATTGACGCACGTGTTCAATCGCGGCGTGGCCCGCAAGCGCGTGGACTGGACGGCCCCCACCGTGGCGTGGAGCGAAGACGCCGATGCGGTTCTCAACTCCGATGCCGATGTGATTGTGGAACTTGTGGGCGGCCTCGATCCCGCGGGCGCATGGGTGCGGCGCGCGCTTGAGGCGGGCAAGAGCGTAGTCACGGCCAACAAGAAGCTGATCGCGTTCCACGGGGTTGAACTGGAGCGGCTGGCGGCGGCGCAGGGCGGCCACCTGAAATATGGCGCGGCGGTGGCGGGCGGCATCCCGGTGATTCCGGGGCTGGAGCAAGGGCTGGCGGGCGATCGCATCGAGCGCATCGAAGGGATTCTCAACGGCACGTGCAACTTTATCCTCAGCAAAATGGACGAGGGCGCGGAGTTTGCCACGGTGCTGGCCACGGCCCAGGCGAAGGGCTACGCGGAGGCCGATCCTACGGAAGATGTGGGCGGGTTTGATGCCCGGGCCAAGCTGGCCATTCTCATGCGCCTGGCGCTGCGGGTGGGAGTGAACCCGGAAGAAATTGTGCCGCGGTCCATTACAGCGATTTCCGCCGTGGACTTCAGCTATGCCCACTACCTGGGCTATACCATTCGGCAGGTTTCGCGCGCGGAGAAGACCGGCGGCACTGTGGCGGCGACGGTGGGTCCCATGCTGGTGGATCAGCGCTCGCCGATGGCGTGGTCGCGCGGCACCGAGAACATGGTAATTGTCAGCGGCCACTACGGCGGCAACGTGGTCTTTTCCGGACACGGAGCGGGCGGTCAGCCTACGGCGGTGGCGGTGGTCAGCGACCTGATCGCCCTGGCGCATCGGTCGCGGCGCGTCGAAATTCCGTCGACGTCGGCAAATGTTGCCGCGGAATTCGAAATGCCGCACTATATTCGATTCCTGGTCAACGACCGGCCCGGGATCGTTGCCGAGATCACCGGATCGCTGGCCAAGGAGAAGATCAACATTCGCGCCATCGTGCAGAAACCCGGCTACCCGCAGCACGCGCTTCCGTTCGTGGTTACGGTGGAGCCTTGCAAGTCTTCGGCCCTGCAGCGGGCGCTGGAGCGCATCCGCACCATGCAGTGCCTACTCGAGCCGCCGCTGGATTTGCAGATGCTGGAATAGAAAACAGTTGTCAGTTGTCAGTTTTCAGTTGTCAGACAAAGGCCGAAAACCGACGTGGTTTTAGCTGACAACTAAAAACTGAAAGCTGCCTTTTGGGGGTCGGAGTGATTGAGACAAGTTATCGATGTGAAATCTGCGGCGAGGAGAGCCAGCAACCGGTGCGGTGGATCGTGATCCATTGCAGCGATGCTCAATTAAACGTGTTCAAGTGGAACAAGGAAGCGGCCGACCAGCGGGGCGCGCGGCACTACTGCGGCGAGGCTCACGCGCAGGTGTATATCAGCCGCTGGTTTCAGTCTTTCTGCGGGAAGTAGTTGTAAGTTCTTAGTTCACAGTTCTTAGTTCATGTGGACGCTGGGTTGGGTTCGCACTGGAAACTGACGACTGAAAACTGTTCTACCGGCCCGGCAGCTTGCAGCAGTCGCCCGCCCCCGCAGGCTCATTGGCGCCGCCATCGAGGATTACTTTCCACGCGCCGTCGGTGCCTTTTCGCCAGATGGTCATGTAGCGGCCGGTGGTGGTGACGGGGTTGCCGTTTGCATCTTTGCTGTGTCCTTCAAAATGTCCCCAGGTGTAACCCATGTCGCCGGAAGGGCCCATCACGGCGTCGGTCGGAGTCCAGGTAAGCTGGTAGGCCCGGGGCGACCAGTTGGCGGACTTGGCGATGGCCACCCGGCCGATCAGGGGCATCGCGCCATTGCCCAGCGCCACGCCGTCTTCGGCGAACCATTCTGCGAATCCGGCGCCCCCTTTCTCCAGAACGTCCTTGGCAAAGCGCGCTTCCAGATCGTAAAGGAGGATCTTTCCCGGGTTCATGGTGGGATCGGAAAGCGGGTTGGGGGTTGTCGCGGATGAGGGCGGCTCCAGTAACTGACCCCACGCAGCCGGGCCGACGAGCACCGCGGTAACTGAGGCCACCCACAAAAGCCGCTTGAGCGGAACGAACATGAATGTAACTCCCATCGTTGGGCAATGGTTCTATGCCCAATCGTACTCCAGCTTCGCATCGAGGCATTGCGAGTAGTCAAACGGATCAATGCGCTTTTACGGTGCCGGTTCATTCGAATCGCACTGCAACTTGAAACCTTCTTTCCTGGCGCGACCGCAGTAGTACTTCCGCATTGCGTCGAGGCTGTCGAATTCTTTTGGGCTATGCGGGTAAAACCCGCGCAGGTCGTGCTCGGCTTCATCCTGGATGTTCAGGCATGCATCGTTGAAAGAGTAAGTCACGAGGTAAGGAATTGCTTCTCGGTAACGGCACTTGCCAAACTGCATAACGGTCTCCGAGAAAAACAGGCACCCTGCGATACGTCCCTTGCGCGTGGCAAGCCAGTGCAGTGCATCAGGATCGCATTGCTTCGCTAGATAGTCTGCGGGCCAATAGAGTGATTCCTCGCTACCTTGGCCAGCGGCGAGCGCCTCGCGCATCACCCTCGCTACCTCGGGTTTCCTGACACGATAAAGCGCGAGGAGAATTCCGGTTCGGATTTGAGA
This sequence comes from uncultured Acidobacteriota bacterium, assembly GCA_963730805.1. Classification (GTDB taxonomy): domain Bacteria; phylum Acidobacteriota; class Terriglobia; order Terriglobales; family Acidobacteriaceae; genus Telmatobacter. The sequence continues at coordinate 246,049 of CAVSTL010000014.1, forward strand.
ATTCGTCTCTCTCCGGTACCGATCGATCAGCAAATCGGGCTTTTTTCGTTTTGCAATTTCATCGGCAAGCGACCATTCGTCGGCCCCGCAAATCTTCCAATCGCCAAAACAGTTGAGCAACTGCTCGATCGTGAACAAGGGCAATCTCGTGCCGAGTTCCAATGCAATTGCGTCTTCGTCATGCGTGCCACAATACGTCGAATCGCGATAGCAGCCATTCAGCTGGTCAATAGAGAGTTTGCTGAGGTCGAGTTTGGCTGCGCTTGGGTGAGTCTGCGCAAATGCGACTCCCGCAAGGAATAAAACCGTAATGAGCGGCGAAATCCTCATTGCGATCCTCCGATTATTGGATCCCCGGCGGCGGGGCGGTGTGCTTGATGGGCTTCTTGAAGAGCCACACGGCGACGGCGCAGAAGAACGCCAGGAGGGCGGTCCAGCGGAAGACGTCTACGTAGGCCTTGAGGGCGGACTGCTGTTGCATCAGGCCATAGATCATGCCGAAGGAGCCGGGGCGGGCCGCGGCGGGGCCAACACGCTGGGCCAGGTAGCTGCCTATCTGGGCGGACCTCTGTTGCAGGATCGGGTTGGTTGGCGAAAGCTGGCCGGCGAGGTCGTTCTGATGCAGCGCTGCGCGGCGGATCAGCGCGGTGGTGGCCATCGCGATCCCGATCGAGCCGCCGATGTTGCGCAGCATGTTGAAGAGACCGGTGGCGTTGCCCATCTCCTCGCGCGAGAGGGTCGAGGTGGCCAGGTTGGCCAGGGGCACAAAGACAAAGCTGAGTGCGAAGCCGGTGATCAGGATGGGAACCAGCAGCGTGAATGGTCCGATGGCCAGGTTCACCATGCCGAAGTAGAGAGAGCAGACGCCGAAGCCGATGAATCCCGCGCAAAGCAGCTTGCGGTTGTCGAGGTGGGTGCCGAGGTAGCCAATCGCGGGCGAGCCGATGAACGATCCGATGCCGCGCGGGCCGACGACCAGTCCGGCAGAAAACGCCGTGTAGCCGAGAATTTCCTGGTAATACAGGGGCACGATGGCGATGGTGATGTAAATACACATGCCCAGCAGGAAAATGAGAAAACACCCGGTTCGGAAGTTGCGATTTTTGAGGACGTGCAGGTCGACCAGGCCTCTGGGATTCGACCAGGAGCGCCAAAGCCAACCTACCAGGGCGAAGATCAGCGCCGACACCGCCCACCGCACCCAGACGGCTCCAAACCAGTCGTCTTCCTGACCCTTGTCGAGCACGATCTGGAGACAGCCGGTCCAGACAATGAGGAGGCCGAAACCGAGGTTGTCGAAGGCGCCTACCCTGGCGTGCTTGATGTAGGGCGGATCGTGGACAAAGCGCGCGATCATGAAAAAGGCCAGAATGCCCACCGGGATGTTGATGTAAAAGGCATAGCGCCAACTGAAGGTGTCGGTCAGCCATCCGCCCAGGGTGGGTCCAAGCACGGGGGCGAGGACGATGCCAAGGCCGTAGGCGGCCATGGCCTGGGAGCGTTTCTGCACCGGAAAGCTTTCCAACAGGATGGACTGGGACAGAGGCTGAAGGGCGCCGCCGCCGGCTCCCTGCAGGATGCGGGCCAGCAGAATGATCGATAAGGAGGGCGCCGCGCCACAGAAGAACGATGCCGCGGTGAAAACCACTACGCAGAACATCAGGAAGTTCTTGCGGCCAAAGCGGCGAGCGAACCAATTCGAAGCGGGCAGGATGACGGCGTTGGCGACCAGGTAGCTGGTCAGCACCCAGGTGGCTTCGGAGTTCGATGCCGAGAGGCTGCCGGCGATATAGGGAAGCGCCACCGACGCGATGGCGGTGTCGAGCACCTCCATGAAGGTGGGCAGCATCACGGATGCCGTCACCAGCCAGGGGTTCACGCCTTGGGAGAGTGGATAGCGCTGCTGGGAAGGGGCGTGCACCGTCTTTGGAGCGACGGGCGCCGCCACGGGTTCGAGGATTGCGGTGGTCATGAGCCGGCTGGAACTTCTGAGGGTACCTCAGCCGGCGGGCCTTAGGTTGTGACGCATGACGCAGGAGTCGAGGGGCGCTCGGAGCGATCCCGCCCAAGCAGAGCCTGGACGGGCACCCAGGTATCTGACTACTGGAGGGATCGCAGGTAGGTGACGATCTGCCAGCGCTGGGCCTCGGGAAGACTGGACCACGAGGGCATGCCGTGGGCGAGATTGCCCTGGCGGAGAAACCACTCGAGATCGCCATCGGTGGCGGCGCGGATGCGGTTGGTCTTAAGCGACGGCTTTTTGTGGCCGTCGCCTGCCCCGTCGGCCAGGTGGCATTGCAGACAATGATTGCGGTAGAGGAGCGCGCCGGCGGTGACGGCCTCAGGCTTGCCCGAAAGCGGGTTGGCGCGGGCGTGATCCTTGGCGGGGATATGATCCCACTGCACGCTTGACGCTGCCAGACAAAGAGCTCCGGAAATGGCGAGGAGGATCGCTGTCAGGATTCGCCGCGGTCTCATCGCACTCCTCCTTTCGAAGAGCGGAACCAGGTGCTGACCTGGGGTAGTTCCCACGCCAGGCCGGCGCGATAGACCCGGCCAAGGCTGGACGAGGTAATGCCGAAACCGGGGGAGAAACTGAGCCGCATGCCGCGCGGAAGCTGCCAGCCAAGCAGCGGGGCAATGTAATGGGAGGTGTCGTGAAGAGTCAGAGAATCCGTGTCGCCCAGGCCGCCATAGGCTTCCAGGCCTGCCGAAAGCTTTTCGGCGCAGAAGATGCATTCGCGGCCGCTGGACAGGGTCTTGAGAGGCCGGGTCGCGCCCACCGCGTAGCCAAATTCCCACGGCTCGTGGCCAAGGTTCTTTTCGGCGATGAAGTTTTCGGAGATATTCCAGCTCTTCAGGTTGGAGGAGAGGATCAGCTTCAGCTCGCCTTCGTGGGCATGCTCGCGGCGGGCCTCGGCGTTGGGACCGGCCAGGTCGGCCTGCCCATCGTGACCGACCACTTCGAGGATGGTTTTGTCGGCATCGGAAATGTTCTCGTACTCAACGTACAGCACGGGATTGATAAAGTGCTCCCGCATCAGCGGCCGTACCCGGTTCTCGATGCGAAAGCCGGTGAACAGCGTGGAATCGCCGCCAGTCGCCTGGCCATCCAGGTAGAGTTCGGTGGTCCACCATGCCCGCGTTCCGTATTCGAACTCAAAGGCGGTGGCGCCGTAACGGCTGGACGAATCCGGGCGGGCAAGGGCGGTCTTGGTTTCAATCTCGAGGTTGCCGGGTTCCTCAAGATCGTGAGAGTAGGTGACGAAGTAGGGTTTGTCCTGCCCGAAAGCGGCAGGAATGGTCAGCGAGCAAAGAAAGAGCAGGAAGAGTGCAGGTTTGGAACTGAGTTGCGGCACGACTGGGCCCTCCGGGAACTACGACCTCTTTGGTCCTATATCCAGAACTAAGACTAAAACAGTCGTATTTCAAAGACAATGATTTATGTCACACGATGCGAGACGGGGCTGTAAAGTCTTGTATTGCCGGGGAGGGGAATAGCTGCCAAGGTTTTACTTTGGGACCATCAAAAAAGTTGACACTAATACACTCAATGATGCATCTTATAAACGTCGGTATTTTCTAGGAAGTCAGGAGCCAAACTATGGCAAAGATTATTGGAATTGACCTCGGAACCACAAACTCCGTGGTCGCGGTTATGGAGGGCGGTGAGCCCAAAGTGATTGCGAATGAAGAGGGTGCGAGGACCACTCCCTCGGTGGTGGGGTTCGCGAAGAGCGGCGAGCGCCTGGTTGGCCAGGTAGCCAAGCGGCAGGCGATCACCAACCCCGAGAACACGATTTTTTCGATCAAGCGGTTCATGGGCCGTCGCTACGACGAAGTCAACGATGAGATGAAGATGGTGCCCTTCAAGGTGGTCAGGCAGGGCGACCACGTGGCCGTGGTGGCGCAGGGCAAGGAGTACACCCCGCCGGAAGTCTCGGCGATGATCCTGCAAAAACTCAAGAAGAGCGCCGAAGCCTACCTGGGCGAGGCGGTTACGTCCGCCGTGATCACGGTGCCGGCCTATTTTAACGACGCCCAGCGCCAGGCTACCAAGGATGCGGGCAAGATCGCCGGACTCGACGTCAAGCGCATCGTCAATGAGCCCACCGCGGCCGCGCTGGCCTACGGGCTCGACAAGAAAAAGGACGAGACCATCGCTGTGTATGACTTTGGCGGCGGCACGTTTGATATTTCGATTCTCGAAGTGGGCGAAGGCGTGATCGAGGTGAAATCGACCAACGGCGACACCCACCTGGGCGGCGACAACCTCGACCAGCGCATCGTGGACTGGCTGATCGCCGAGTTCAAGCAGGAAGAGGGTCTGGACCTGAGCTCGAAGGGCAACGAAATGGCCCTGCAGCGCCTGAAGGACGCGGCGGAGAAGGCCAAGATCGAGCTTTCGACCACGGTAGAGACAGAAATCAACCTGCCGTTTATCACGGCCGATGCCACCGGGCCGAAGCACCTGGTGCGCAAGCTGACCCGGGCCAAGCTGGAGCAGCTGGTGGGCGATCTGATCGAACGGTCGATCGAGCCGTGCAAGAAGGCCATGACAGATGCCGGCGTGAAGCCCAGCGACATCAACGAAGTGGTCCTGGTGGGCGGCCAGACGCGCATGCCCAAGATCCAGGAGCTGGTGAAGACGCTGTTTGGAAAGGAACCGCACCGCGGCGTGAACCCCGATGAAGTGGTGGCGATCGGCGCAGCGGTGCAGGCGGGCGTGCTGGCGGGAGAGGTCAAGGACCTTCTGCTGCTGGACGTGACGCCGTTGACGCTGGCCATCGAGACGCTGGGTGGCGTGGCAACGCCGATGATTCCGCGCAATACGACGATTCCGACCAAGAAGACGGAGACGTTTTCGACGGCGGCCGACAGCCAGACGGAAGTCGAAGTGCACGTGCTGCAGGGCGAGCGGCCCATGGCGGCGCAGAACCGCACGCTGGGCAAGTTCAAGCTGGCGGGGATTCCTCCGGCGCCGCGGGGGGTGCCGCAGATCGAGGTCACCTTCGACATCGACGCCAACGGCATTCTGAACGTGACGGCAAAGGACAATGCCACCGGCAAGGACACGCGCATCCAGATCACGTCGAGCTCCGGCCTGAGCAAGGACGAAGTGGAGAAGATGGCCAAGGAAGCCGAGGCGCACGCCGCCGAGGACAAGGAAAAGCGCGAAGAGATCGAGGCGCGCAACGGCCTGGATTCACTGGTCTACAACATCGAGAAGATGCTGAAGGACAGTGGTGAAAAGGTGCAGGCCGCCGATAAGTCCGAAGTGGAGTCGGCTCTCGCCGAAGCCAAGAGTGCGCTGCAGGGCACGCCCAACGTGAGCGTCATGAAGGCCGCACACGAGAAGCTGACCAAGGCGAGCCACAAGCTGGCCGAGGTGCTCTACAAGGCCAACGCGGCGCAGCCGGGGCCAGGCGCACCGGGTCCGGATGGCACACAGCCGCACGCCGAGCAGAAGAAGGACGAAGGCGTGATCGACGCCGAGTACGTGGATGTGGAAGACAAGAAGTAAGCGGTGTTAGCGGTGTTAGCCTCGCTGCGCGAGTGGGTAGCGGAGTTAGCAGATTGGCGGGGTGGCGGCGAATGACGTTGTCACCCCGTTTCATTGTTTTACCCGGCTGTCCTGGCTGAGCCTGCGCAGGCGGGCGCAGTTCCGGGTCGATCGGCGAACCTGGATCAAACGTACCGACAAACTCATGGCCACAGCGACAAACAAAGACTATTACGCCTTACTCGGAGTGAAGAAGACCGCCACCCCGGAGGAGATCCGCAAGGCGTTCCGCAAGCTGGCGCGCAAGTTTCACCCTGATGTGAACCCGGGCGACAAGAAGGCGGAGGAGAAGTTCAAGGAGATTTCCGAGGCCAACGATATTCTGAGCGACGAGAAGAAGCGCAAGGTGTATGACCAGTTGGGCTTCTACTCCGACCAGATCGACCCGGCGCAGGCGGAGGCGTATGCGCGCCAGCAGGGCGGGCGCGGCGGGGGAATGCCTGTCGATTTCGACGGATTTGATTTTTCCGGCTTTCAGGGCGGAGCGGGCGGACCGGGTACGCAGACCGGCGGTGGATCGTCTTCGTGGGGCAGCTTCAAGGACATCTTTTCGGGGATCTTCACCGGGCAGCAGCCGCAGCAGCGGCCGCGCGGGCCGCAGCCGGGAAGCGATCTCGAATATCAGGCCACGGTGGATTTCTGGACGGCGATTCGCGGCGGCCAGGCGCGGCTCCAGGTGCAGCGGCAGGAGGCATGCCCCACCTGTCACGGGCAGTCGACCACCGGCGGTTCGGTGCAGTGCCCGGAGTGCAACGGCACGGGCCAGGTAACGCAGATGGGCGGCAGGATGAAGTTCAACATCACCTGCCCGCGCTGCAACGGGACCGGACGCATTTCGAACGATTGCCCCACCTGCCACGGAGAGGGCGTGGTGGAGCGCACCGAGATGATGGAGTTCCGTATCAAGCCCGGGACGCGCGACGGGCAGCGGATCCGGCTGCAGGGCAAAGGCAATGCGGGTCTGAACGGCGGTCCGGCGGGCGATCTTTATTTGATCGTGCGCGTGGGGACGCATCCGGTGTTCCAGCGGGTCGGAGACGACATTCTGATCAAGGTGCCGGTCACCGTCGCGGAAGCGTCGCTGGGGGCGAAAGTGGACGTGCCCACGATCGATGGGCGCGCGCAGTTGAAGATTCCGCCGGGGACGCAGTGCGGGCAGAAACTGCGGCTGCGCGACCGGGGCGTGGAAAATGCGCAGCGGCCGGGACAGCGCGGCGACCAGATTGTGACCGTGGACGTGGTGATACCGACGCTGCAGGACGAGCGCAGCCGCGAGATCATGCGCGAGCTGGCCAAGCTGAATAACCAGGACCCGAGAGTGGAACTGTTCAACAAGTTGTAAGAAGCAGGGACCGAGGGAAGCAGGGACCAAGGGAACGAGGGAACGAGAATGCAGGGAGCCGGCATCCGGCATCAGGAACAAGAATCAACCAGCCGTAACTAAGAACTACGAACTAAGAACTAAGAACTAAGAACTAAGAACTAACGACTGTGGAGTGACCCATGCCAGCGAAGCGTAAATCGAAGGGCGCGTACATGATTTCGTCGGTGGCGGAGATGTATGAGATTCACCCGCAGACGCTGCGCCTGTACGAGCGCGAGGGCCTGCTCAAGCCATCGCGCACCGATGGCAATACGCGGCTCTACACCGACGACGACCTGGAGCGGCTGGAGTTCATTTTGAACCTGGCGCGCGACCTGGGGGTGAACATTGCCGGCATCGCCATCATCCTGCAGATGCGGGAGCGCATGGAAGAGATGAACCGGCAGATGCAGAATTTCGTGGAGTATGTGCGGTCGGAGATGCTGTCGCGGTTTCAGCAATCGCCGCAGCCGATGGCGGGGGCGATCGTGCCGCTGAGGAAGCCCACGGTGCAGAGGCCGATAGTGGTGACGCGTAACGCCGGACGCAAGGAGCCTTAGAGCGCGTCAGGTGTCTTCGCGCCATCCGGGTAGTTGTAGTAGAAATCGAAATCAGCTTCGAGCCCAAAGTCGGCCATCGCAGCGATGTGACTCCTGCTGATGTGCAGTCCTGGATAATCGACATTGAAGTACGCCACGATTTCCAGCACGCCTCCGAATTCGCTCGAGATGATTTTGAATTCCGAGCTGTGGGCAGCAAGCTGGGCGAGCACGTCGTCAATATGTTCCTCGATGGGCCGAGTCCGCTCGAGTCTCGAGTAGAGCGACCATCGGCTGAATTTCCTTTCTAATTTGTTCTGTGGGTGCAAATCGCCCTTGCGCCAGGATTTGGTTGGCTGAACACCAACTCGGGCTGTGATATCGGATGGATCGAAGTCGCCGACAACCGTGAAATACGCGTACTGTTCGTTAGGCTTGTTCATGCTTGAGGATTAAGGATACTGGGTGCTCCTCTCATGGAAGGTATCCTTTCACTTACATGCTTTACGCGCTGCTCGCACTGGCCGCTTTCGGCCTGATCACATCTTCGGTATTCACCGGCATGGTCCTCTGGGCCGTGCCGGCGTATCTGCGCGAGCGGCGGGCGGCTTTCGAAAAGCTCGATCATCCTCCCGGGTTCAGTCCGCCGCTAACCCTGCTGAAGCCTCTGCATGGAGCGGAACCGGGGCTCGAAGCGCACCTGGCCACGTTTTTCGAGCAGGACTATCCTGAGTACGAAATTCTCTTCTGCACGCGCAGCCCGGATGATCCGGGGCTGGCCATCGCGCGGCTGGTGGCGGCGCGCTATCCGCAAATCCCGGCGAGATTCTTTTCTACCGGCGAACCGCCCTACATCAATGCCAAGGTCCGCTCCATGGAACTGATGGAAGAGGCCGCGGCGCACGACATCCTGGTGATCAGCGACAGCGATGTGCGCGTCACGCCGGACTATCTGCGCGCGGTGGCGCTTCCGTTTGCCGATCCGCGCGTCGGGGCCATCACGTGTCCTTATCGTGGAGTGGCGGCCGAGGGCGGCTTGTGGGCGCGGCTGGAAGCGGTTGGCATGTCGGTGGAGATGACGGCCGGGGTGCTGGTGGCGCGGATGATGGAAGACATGCAGTTTACGCTGGGGCCGACGATGGCGTTCCGCCGCGAGACGGTGCGGCACATGGGAGGGTTTTGCGTGACCGCCGATTACTGCGCTGATGATTTCGTGCTGGGCAACGAAACTTTCAAGCTGGGGCAGAAGGTGGTGCTGAGCCATCACGCCATCGAGCACATGGTGATCAATGCCAGCCTGATGCAATCGCTCAAGCACCAGGTGCGGTGGATGAAGTCGACGCGCTTCTCGCGGCCCAAGGGGCACTTCGGGACAGCGCTCACGTTCAGCATGCCATTCGGGCTGCTGGGGCTGGGCGCCGGGATTGCTCTGCATCATGCCGCGCTGGGGTTTGGGCTGCTGGCCTGGGCGGTGATTTCGCGCTGGGCGCTGGCCATCGCGGTCGGCAACTGGGCGGTGGGCGACCGGAACTGGTTTGGGCTGCTGGTGCTTTATCCAATTCGCGATTTGATGGGGTTCTGTTTCTGGGCCGCGAGCTATGTTTCGAGCCGGATTTTGTGGCGGGGGCGGGTCTTCCAATTACTTCCCGGCGGTAAGATGCGCGCCGCGAAGTAGCTGGTAAGGTCGACCATCCGGGCCCGTCCTATTCTCAAACGAAAGAAAGGGGCGCCATGTTCGAACGGTATACGGAGAAGGCGCGGCGAGTGATTTTCTTCGCGCGCTATGAAGCTTCGCAATTCGGCCAGCCCTACATCGAGACGGAGCATTTGTTGCTCGGCATCCTGCGCGAGCACAAAGCGCTCGCAAACAGATTTCTTCAGACGCTTGCACCGGTGGAGTCGATTCGTAAACAAATTGAAGCACGAACAGGAATTCGGGAGAAGGTTCCTACCAGCGTTGATCTGCCGCTGTCGAACGAGTCGAAGCGGGTGCTGGCGTATGCGGCGGAGGAGGCGGAGCGGCTCGGTCACAAACACATCGGGGCGGAACACCTTCTGCTCGGTCTGTTGCGCGAAGAGACGTGCTTTGCCGCGGAACTATTGAAACTGCACGGCGTCAATCTCGAGACGGTTCGCAAAGGACTGGAGCAGGTACCTCTGCCGGAAGAAACGCGCGGTTCTGTGGGCATGCGTGGCAGCGAGGGCGCGCCTGGCCCACATGGTTCGACGTCGCTCAACGATTTTGCGCGCGATGTGACCCGGGCAGCGCAAGAAGGCCATCTCGATCCGCTGATGGGACGGGAAAAGGAACTCGGCGCAGTCGTGGAGATTCTTTGCCGGCGTCATCACAGCAGCGCGGTTCTGATCGGCGAACGAGGTACAGGGAAATCGGCCATTGTGGACGGCCTGGCGCAGCGGATCGCCGACGGGACTGCCCCGGCGGAACTCCAGTCCAAGCAGCTTATCACTCTGGACGCCGGCGTGATGGCGGCGTGGGCGTTACAGGGGCGGAATGCCGAGCAACGCATGAACCAGGCCGTCAAGGCCTTGATCGATGCCACCCAACTGATCCTGGTCATTGAGGATCTTGAGCGGTTTTTCGCGGTCATCGCCAGTGAGGGTTCGGCAGTGGTCATCGGCATTTTGAAACACTGGCTGATGCGCGGGAAGCTGGTGTGCGTGGGTACGTGCACTCCCGGCGAATATGGGAGGCTGATGGAATCGGCGCCGTGGGTTCGGGAGTGCTTCAGCGAAGTGTACCTTCATCCGCTCGACGAAGAGACGACACGGCGGGTTCTGGAGTTGCGCAAGCAGCAGCTTGAGACCCATCATGGGGTGACCTATGCGAACGATGCATTGGATTGTGCGGCGCGCGCATCGGAGACTTATCTGCAAGGCCGGGCGCTCCCCGGGAAAGCGCTGGAACTGCTTGATGCGGCGGGGGCGCGGGTGAAGTTGCGCCTCGGCGAGATGCCCGAAGAGATTCGTGACGCGACGAAGAAGATCAAGCACTCCGTGCAACGGATGGATAGCGCGATTCAGAACCACGAATTCGAGAAGGCAAGGTTCTATTCCGATCAGGAGCGCACGGAGCGGGAGAACCTGCGCGCATTGGGGGAGAAGCACCACCTGGGGGATGTTTCGCCGGCGGTCGTGACGCGCAAGGACGTGGAAGAGGTGATTGGGCTGTGGTCCGAGTATCCCTTCCGACCGTGACCGTTCGTCAAGCTGAAGGCAGCAGCCTGTGGTGGAAGATGAAGAAAACGTCCCTCGGGGGCTAAAGCCCCACTTATTTTGCTGAAGTTAATGTACGGGCTGAAGCCCGTACCCTTCACCGCTGGAGTTTTTCCGTGGCCTGTAAAGTCGTGCCTTTTCGAAACCGGACTTACACCACAGACTGCGAAGATGCCATGAAGTCTCCCGGGCGTGGCCTATTTAAGTCCTTTGCTTTAAGTAGCTTGAACTTTGATGGATGACGGCCGGGCGGGGGTTTGGTTTTTGACCTTCCCCGTCATAAGTTACTGATAACAAATGACATATGTTTGCCATTTTGGAGTTGCCCGACGGTGTAAATAGCTGATTGCAAGCAGCTTATCTGCAGTTTTCGAGGTCGAGCTTAAATTTTTTTTTTGCAAATCAGCGCGGCTGAGGCGGGATTGGTCTCCACCATGGAGTCCAATTGACTCAATTGTGCTCCAAAGGCGGTTAATGATGTGCAAACTAAAAGGTAAAAACTAAAGCAAGCGGTTCACTTGAGCGGCCGGTCGGTCCAGAGGGACTTGTCGGCGATGGACTGGACGGGGTAGAGGCGGCCGGCCAGAAGCTGTTCCACCCTGGGCTGATTGGTGTCCTGCGCGAAGAGCCACTTGCGTTCGCCGGTTCCCCATTGGCTGGACAGCTGATCTTCGCTGAGGAAGATCTTCGGCGCGTCGGGATAGCAGGAGCCCCACAATAACGACGAGCCTGCTCCTGTGGGAGAGCATGCCTGGAGCACTTCGTCTTTGCCGTCGATATGCGAATAGCCGGCGAGGTAAGCCGGTCTCTTCAGAAAATTGTGAGTGTAGAAGACCACCGAAGAGGCGTCGGACTGATCGCCGTAGATGATGAACGCATCGGCGGGCGAGCCTTTCTGAACAATGGTGTCGGCAAGCTGCCTGGAACTGAGCATGGGCTCGAAGCGGGCGAAGGCGATGTGCGCGGCGACGAGGAACAGGGCGCAGGTGAGGGCGAGCGTGGTGGTTGCGGCCATGTGCTTGTGCCGCAGGCGAAGCAGCCAGCTTACGGCGGGGCCGATCAGCAGGGTAATTGCGGCGAGGGCGGCGGGCAGGCGCAGAGCGGCGAAGGACGGGCCGGTGAGATCGAAGAAGTGGGACATGGAAAGCGTGTAGCCGCCCACGTCGCGGTGCGCGAGCAGGGTTCCAATGTCGGCGACGAAGGGCAGGTTGCGCGATTCCCACAAGCCCCAGGCGAGAGCGGCGGCAGCCACGACTCCGGCGGCGGCGAAGACGGCCTGCGCGCCGGTGAGCCAGGCTGGCGACAGGGCCGGCCTGTTGGCGTGTTCCCCCATCGCGGGAGCGTTACTTTCTTCGATGGAGGCAAGCACGCCGGCAATAAGAATGAGAAGCGCCGGCCAGGCGGGGAAGGTGTAGTACTCCTGGTTGGTGGAGAGCGAAAAGAACAGCAGGATGAAGGCCGAGTAGAGGCCGAGCAGCCAGGCGGAGCGGACGCGGAATTTCAGGCGGAGGACGTAGCTGGCCACGTCTTCGCGGGCGGCGTGGTCGAGATAGAAGTCGACGGTCTGGCCGGCGTCGCGGCGCAGGTGCTGGAGCCAGGATTGGCGCGTTCGCCAGGCCACGATGAGGAGGGCGGGGAGAAACAGGCTCCAGGGAAACAGCCAGACCAGGTGTGCCGCCCAATACCATACGACCGGCATGCGGTTGTAGTCGTGGGGGAAGCGGGTTCCGAGGAAGCGGAAGACGTGCTCGTTGAGGAAGTAGAAATACCAGAAGCCATGCACGTTGCCGGGAGTGGGGTGGTTGCCGATGGGGTGTCCCTGGTCGGGGTTGGCGAGGCCGGCGAGGATGTGCCAGGGCGCGGCGATGGCGAGAAAGAGGAGGAGGCCGGTGACGGGCTTGAGCTTGCGCCAGCGCCGCCACTGGCCGCTCAGCAGCAAAAGCGGAATTGCGGCGGCGGCAAAAAATACCGGGGCGATGAGGCCCTTGGTGAGAAGGGCCAGGGCCAGCGCCGCCCACATGCCGTAGAAGCGGATGGGCCGCTGGCTTTCGAGGCCGGTGATGAAACTGTAGAGGGCAAAAAGCAGAAAGAACGAAAGCAGGGCTTCGGGGATGGAGAAGCGCGTGAACAGAAACGGTCCGATGGAAGTGAGAACCCCGAGAGCCGCGTAGAAGCCGGCGCGCTTCCCCCAGGCTCGTCCGGCCCAGGCCCATGCCAGCAGGGCGATTCCCAGGATGGCGAGAGAGTTGGGCAGGCGGGTGGCGAAGACGTTTTCACCAAAGACCCGGTAGAAGGCGGCTTCGATCCAGTAGGGAAGGGGCGGCTTTTCGAGATAGCGGATGCCATCGACCTTGAGAGTGACCAGATCGCCGGTCTCGACCATGTGCTGCGCGGCCTGGGCGTGGGAGGCGTCGGCGTCGTCGAGGAGCGGCGGGGTGAAGAGAGATCCGATCTGGACGGAGATGAAAATTGCCGCCAGAAGGAGCCAGGCGGCCGTTGTGGACAGGCCCTGGCGAGGTCGAGTCTGAACGTCCAAAGTATTGGTCATCGGGAAAAAGTGTGCACAGGTCAGGATATCAGCCGGTGATTTGGCGGATGCAACGGCATATTTAGGGATGGACGTCCCTCGGCGGCTAAAGCCGCGCTCATTCTGCTGAGGTTAATGTACGGGCTGAAGCCCGTACCCTTCATGCGCGGAGTTTTTCCGCAGCCTGTTAAAGTCGTGCCCTTTCAAAACTGGAATTACAAACAGGCTCCTAAAGTCCGACTCGCCCTTTTAAAACTGGACTTACACGCAGGCTGCTAAAGGCTGACTCCGCCTTTCAAAGCTGGACTTAGAGGCAGGCTCCTAAAGTCCGACTCTGCCATTCAAAGCTGGACTTACACGCAAGGCTCCTAAAGTCCGACTCTGCCCTTTCAAAACTGGACTTACGCGCACCCTCTTAAAGCCTGACTCATTTTGGGGCAGCTACGGCACGACCGAGGTCGTGGTCTTTCAAAACATGAACGACCATCTGTGGAGCGGACACTAGATCCGGCTTTGGATGCGGCGGTGACGGCGCCACAGGAGCCACAGCGGCGCGGCAAGAATGGCCAACCAAAGCAAAAGAACTGGCCCGTATTCCTCGAAGAAAAGGAGGATGCCGAGGAGGCTGCTTCCGGCGTTGTCCATGCCGGCGACGAAGGCGTTGTGGAGGCGCGTGCCGACGGAGGTGGCAGGGGGAACGAACTGCGCCTTGAATTCCTCGAGGAGCTGCAGCTGCACGGTGGCGAAATCGACGCGGTGCTCGAGCGCCTTCTGTTCGGCTTCCATGCGCTCGATTTCGCCGCGGGTGTTGGAAATCTGCTCTTCGACCTTGAGAATTTCTTCCACTTTGCCGGTGCGCTGCTGGAGGATGGCGCGCAGGCGCTGTTCGGTTTCGCGGGCGTTGTCGAGTCGCGCGACGAGATCGGCGTGCTGGGAGGTGACTTCCTCGCCCGATTGCGATTCGGTCTGCACGCGGCCAAGGCTGCGCAGTTCGGCCAGCGCGGCGGAGAGTACGGGCGCGGGAATGCGGAGGGAGGCGCCGACGGAGCGCATATCGTTTTCCGAAGTGTTGATGTTGAGCTGCGCGGCATAGCCCTGATTGCGTGCGAGGATGGCGTCGAGCGCTGCCCGGGACTGGCTGATGTCCTTCACCTGGATCAGGAGCGAGACGGTGCGGGAGATCATGGGCGCAGAAGGGGCGAACGAGGCCGCAGAGGCGGCGGACTTCGCGGCAGGAGCGACGATCCTGGTTTGTGCGCCGGAGCTTGCCATCCCGGCGGACGCTTGCAACATGCTGATCGGGGCGTCGGAAATGGCCGGCGGCAGAGTGATGGAGAGGGCGTTCGGATGGGGATCGCTCAGAGCAAATCGGTTTGCGGCGTCGAGATGTTCGACCCGCTGGGTCATTGGGGAACTGGCAACAGGGTTATGGCTCGGCCGGGTAGAGAACATCCCAAAGAAGAACAGGACGGTGAGGGAACAGGCGGCGCCCAGGGCCCAGCGTTGCCAGGCGGGGAAGGCGGACTGGGTCAGAGCCGCGTGCTTCTCCCTCCGACGGGCGGCTGCCTGCTGGGACTTCTCACCGATCGCGGAGTCGAGAGTTGCCGGAGCAGGAGGAATTGTCCAGGCGGCGAGCGCCTGCGCGGTGGCACGGAACTGGCCGGAGAGGGCGGAGCATTCGGCGCACTCTTCGACATGCGCGGCGATGGCGCGGGATTCGGCGGCGGAGAGCTCTCCGTCGATCCAGGCCATGATGTCTTCGGGGCCGACTGCGTGTTGAACGGCGGTGGTCATGCGCGTCCCTCCGATCGGGTGAGTTGTTCTGTTTCGTGCGCGAGTAAAGTTGGGGCCGGGGACGAGAGAAGGTTGCGCAACTCGGTGCGCGCGCGAAACAGCCGCGAGCGAACCGTGTTGACCGGAACGCGCAGCAGGGAGGCGATTTCGACGTAGGTGAGTTGCTCGAATTCGCGCAGCATCAGGACTTCGCGATCGATGCGGGCGAGCTTGTGTACCGCGTCGCGGATGAAGAGATCGTGGTCAAGGTGATCGCGCGCCGCCGGCTCCTGATGGGCGGGGGCCGATGCGGAGAGCATGGCGCGGAAGGCGAATCTGCGGCGGTGGGCGCGCAGGATTTTAAAACCGATTGCATAGAGCCAGGTGCGAAAGAGCGCCGTGGCTTGGTATCGGGCGGTTCCGCGGAGGACGGCGAGAAAGGTTTCCTGGGTGAGCTCTTCGGCTTGCGGCGTGTCGTACAGCCGGCGGCGAAAGAATCCGAACAGCGGCTGCTTGTAGCGTTGGAAAAGCTGGTTGAACGCATCTGCGTCGCCGCGCACGAAAGCGACCATCAGTTGCTCGTCGGTCTGTTCGGGGTGCGGGCTGGAGAGGTCCGGCGCGCCGGGTACAGGTTGTGCTGAAGATTCTTGCACTGGGTTTCTGCCTCCGAACTCAGAACGATCGCGGATGGCGGGTCTTGCGTGCGATTTTCTGTCAATCGCAACTGGTAATGCGGTGAGACGAAGGAAAGTTCCCTTCGGTGCGGAAAATTCTGTTCATCGAATCTCTTGAGTCTGGTCTCGAGGAGAGGCACGAGTTTCATAAACCACGGTCGTTGTGCTTTCGTGGTCTCCCAGCTTAGCGACAAAACCAAAGACGTCGCGAAGGTGGGGCACCCGACGTCGGTGATAAAGGAGTGGTCCGGTTACGGCGGCTGGGTCGTGTATCTTGACCCCATGCCGACTTTTGCCGCCATCGATGTGGGTTCCAATTCCTGCCGGTTAAAAATTGCGCGCGTGGTGTCGCACCAGTTGAAGACACTGCACGAAGATCGCGAGGTGACGCGGCTGGGTGCGAGCGTGTTTGAGTCGGGGCTGATTTCGCCGGAGGCGATGGCGGCGACGCTGCGCGCGCTCAAGCGGTTTCAGCGCGCGGTGCAGGCGCATGCGCCGGACCGGATTCGGGTGGTGGCGACGTCGGCCATGCGCGACGCGCGCAACGCGGCGGCCTTTCAGGCGTGGGTGAAAGCCGAAACCGGCTGGGACGTGGAAGTGATCTCGGGGCTGGAAGAGGGCCGGCTGATTCACCGCGGCGTGATGAGCGGCGAGCCGAGCGCGTCGGGACGAGTGCTGCTGATCGACCTGGGCGGCGGAAGCTGCGAGATTACTCTTTCTGAAAGCAAGCGCATCCGGGAGACGATCAGCCTGCCGCTGGGTGCGGTGCGGCTTACCGAAGAATTTTTGACAGCCAGCGATCCGGCGGCGCCCGAGGGCCTGGCGCAGATGCGGCAGTTGATTGCCCGCGAACTGCGGCGAGCGCGGCGGCGCATTCCCAACGAGACGGTTGCGCAGGTGATTGCCACATCGGGCACGGCCGCGGCCCTGGCCGATGCGTGTGCGGCGGTGATCAAATCCGCGGGCATTTCCGGCAAGCACGCACGCAGTGCACGGCGCGTGGGCAGCACCTGGCGCAAGGTCTCCGCCGGGATGGCGGGCTTCGCGCCGACGCAACTGGTGCGCAAGGTGACTGCGAAGCTTTCCAAGATGGCCCTGCCGGAGCGCGAGGCTATGCCCGGTATCGGGCCGCGGCGCGCGGAAATCATTGTTGCCGGAGCGGAGGTCTACGCGGAGCTGCTCGACACCTTCGGGCTATCCGGTTTCCGCTACTCCCCGCAGGGGCTGCGCGACGGCATTCTGGCGCTGATGCTGGACGAGACCGACACGCGGGCGCGGGGCCATCGCGAGTTTGAGCAGGAGCGCTGGGAGAGCGTGATGGCTACGGCGCGGCGTTACGGCGTCGATCCCAAGCAGGCCGAGCCGGTGCGGGCGCACGCGGTGCAGCTCTATCGCGAATTGAAGTCGCTGCACGGTCTTCCGCCGGACTACGAGCATTGGCTGGCGGCCGCGGCGGTGCTGCGCGATACCGGCAAGTTCATCAACCACCAGGGCCATCACCGCCACACGCAGTATGTGATTTCGAGTTCGGAGGTTTACGGGTACACGCCGGTGCAGCGCACCATTGTGTCGGCGCTGGCGCGTTACCTGGGCAAGAGCCGGCCGCAGCCGGGCGACCGGGCCATGCGCAATATTCCCGCCGAGGACCACAAACACGTGCATCGCGCGGTGGTGCTGCTGCGGCTGGCGGTGGCGCTCAACCAGGACCGGGCGAGCGACGTCCTGAAGGTGAACGCGAAGGTTTATCCCAAGCGGATTTATCTCGAAATCAAGCCGGGACGCACGGGAGCGGAACTGGAGTTGTGGTCGCTGCGCAAGGAGGCGGGCTATTTTCGCGA
Organism: uncultured Acidobacteriota bacterium; assembly: GCA_963730805.1. GTDB lineage: Bacteria > Acidobacteriota > Terriglobia > Terriglobales > Acidobacteriaceae > Telmatobacter. The sequence goes on from CAVSTL010000014.1 coordinate 263,560, forward strand.
GGTCTTCGGGCGCGAGCTCTTTCCCACGCTGCCGTAGATGGAGCGCATGGTGCGGGGATCGAGCAGCCACTGGATTTGCGGAGGGTGGCGGTCGAGATCGACGCGTGCGATGGAAGCCTTGCGCATGCGCAGGTTGGCGCCGCCGTTTCCGGTAACCAGGCGGCCGAGAAACTGGAACAGGTTGGGATTATGCCCGACGGCAAGAATGCCTTCGCGGTCGGCGTATTTGGCGAGCAGATCCAGAAATGCGGAATAATCGGCGTCCGGCCTCAGCGCGGGGCTGATCTCGACCTTGGCATCATAGCCCAGTTCGGTCCCCACAAATGTGGCGGTCTGGAGGGCTCGTTTCAGGGGACTGGAGACGATGACATCGACTTGCACCTTGAGCGCGCTGAGCACGCGCGCCATCAGCATGCACTGGTCCTTGCCTTCTTTAATGAGACCGCGTTTGTTGTCGAGGAGGGGATTCACGCGACTGAGACCTGCATTCGCGTGACGCATAAGGTAGAGATTCATTGAGTCTATATTCAGGCGGGGGAAAGCCAAACCAACGCGAGCCAGCTCCTTACCCGGTTGATTTTAACACAGTTGTAACATTGCGCCTCGGTTTCGGGGTTGGGCGTCAGAAAAAGCGCCGGGGACGGGTATCGGCCTACTTGCGGGGGGCTGTACGAATGCGGTCAACCATCATGCGGATTGCGGTCGAGACGTCGGCAGGGGCTTCAATCTCCATATTGTGGCCGGAGTTGATGAACCCCTGTTCGCCATTGGAGGAAAGGCGGGAAAGCTTTTCCTGGCCGTCTTTCCGTTCCCGTTCCAACTGGGCCGCGGGTACATCGAGGTCTTCCTTGTATCCGCCGTCGCGGCGGGTCAGCACGATGAGAGGCAGGGAACCTAAGGACGCAGCCTTGGGGTCGGCCAGCCACCGGGAGAAGTATTGATCGGACCACTCGCGCTGGCTGTTTTCGGTGTCTTCGAGTTGGGGAAGATCCTGGGCCCAGAGCTGCAATTTCTGTTGGGCGGGGGGAAGGGCCTTGTAGAGCGGGTCGAGAGGAGCCGGCGGGTGAGGATCGCCAGAGGGAGCCGCCGGAGTTTTGTCGGAGTCGGTCATTTGCTCGTGCGGCGGGGGAATGTCGCGGGCCTGGACGTTTACTCCAAGCTGGATGGTCGCCTTGCCGCCCACGCCGACGCGCATGCCCTCCACGGCTGAATCGACCAGGACCAGGCCGGCTGCGTCTTTGGGAAACTGGGCGGCGAAATTTCTCATCACGGGACCGCCGTAGGAGTGGCCGACCAGCACGTACGGTCCCCGCTCGCCGAGCTTTTCGAGGGCGTCGTGGAGTTCAAGATTGATCTGCGCGAAGGTTCTAGGCTGGGGGCCGGGATCGCTCCACGCATATCCAGCGCGGTCGTAGGTGCAGATGCGCGCAAACCGGGAGACCTGATTCTGGACCAGGGTCCAGTCAAACGAAAAATCTCCCAGGCCGTTTTCAACTACCACGGCAGGGCTGCCATGACCGCTGCAGTACACGTGCAGCTTGTGGCCGCCGAGGTCGACCAGCTTTCCCGGCGGCTTGGGAGTGGAGCTTTCGCCGGCCGCCAGCAAAGGAAAGACGAGCGCGGCGGCCAAGCCAATCCGCCCTGCAAAACCCTTGTTCCCGTTCACGATTTGCGCCTCCCGTTTCATTTGATCCTGATGCAAGGGTACGCACGAGGTTCCAGGTAAGTGCAAGGATTGCCACCATTTGCCGTGCTTCGGGGATCAGTGGCGACGGGTCGGGGACGAGTATTCTGGGGCGGGTTCTGATTCGCCGGGCGACCATGTCTCGGCGACCAGCAAACCGGCGAGAAACCGGCGCTGATCCGTCAACCGGAAGCCGGCTTGACGGAGAGCGCGGCGGTGGTCCGGGAGGGAGCGGATGGGGAGGCCGGTAAGCCATCCAAAGGCGCGATAGAGAAGCGCGATGAGGGGCCGCGCCACGAGCTTGCCGTATACGCCTGGGGGGACCGCGAATTCCGACACGACCCAGTCGGCGTCGGGCAGAACGCCGGCCCTTATCCGGGTTGCGAGGGAAGAGACCTCATCGGTAGACAGACAGTCGAGAAAGAAGTGCGAGACCACGAGGTCATAGTCTGACCGCGAAGGCTTCCAGGCGCGGGCATCGGCGCAGCAGGTTTTCACGCGGGCGGAATGGGCGCCGGCACGCCGGATGAGTTCGAGCAGCATGGCGGGGCTGGCGTCGACAGCCTCGATCTCGACTTCGGGATTGGCGCCGAGCAGGGCGGCGGTGAATCGGCCGTCGCCATCTCCCAGGACCAGCGCGCGGCGGCGGTGGCCGAGCCGGCTGATGAATGCGTTCCGGCAGTTGGAAAGAAAGGGACCGAACGTCGGCCACTCCAGCCAGCGATACATTCCCGCCAGGCGATCGAAGTTCGGGGGACGGGTCGCGGGCCGCGGCGGAGCCTGCATCGGAGGCGGGATCATTGGGGCACGGCGCCGAAGGCCAGCAACAGGGCGGGGGCGAGCAGGACCAGGTCGGCTGCGGCGCGAAGCCCCAGCGGGGTAAGTCGATGGCGGAAGCGATCGAGCGCAGTCAGGAGCAGGGCACTTACGGTTCCCGCAGCGGCCAGCAATCCAGAACGGGCGTCGGTTTGGGCGAGCAGAATCGCCACCACAGCGCCAGCGAGGACCACAAGAGTGCCGGAGCGACCGATCTGGCCGAGAACGGCGTCTGAGACAGGCGATTCCCATTGAGCGATGGCTTGGCAGTTGAGCCAAGCCAGGGCCGCAAACAAGATGACGGGCATCGCGAGTAAGCGGCAGTCTGGAAGGAAACCGGGCGGCGAGACCTGCGACGCTGCCGGGAGCAGACAGCCGGCGGTGAACAGGATGCCGATCAGAATCGCTTTCGGCGTGGACCGGGACAGCAGGCACTTTACCCTATGCAAAATGCCGGCGCGCGCATGCACTCCCGAGAAGTAGGCAAGCGTAGCCGCGGCCACCGCGGTGTCGGGCAGGCGCGCTGCCGCGGGCAGGCGAAGCGCTACGATTCGAGCGGCCGCCAGGGCAGCAAGCAAGCCAAGCGGTGCGAATAGCCGCCGGTGCCGCCAGTGGAATTCGTGCCTCTCCCGCAGGATATGCAGGGGCGGAGATTGCATCCCGGCGTGCGCATCGAGCAGGCGGTCGCCGATGTAGACAGCCCAGGTGATCAAGGCCAGGGCAACCGGGCCCCACCATGGAACCCGGAGGTGAGCGGCCCATGCGAAGGCGCAGGACCACACCAGCGCCACGGTGGGCGCGTCGAGGCTGGACACGTGCCAGAGGCGCAGGGCGGCGGGCGCTTTCCAAAGGCGGCGCTCATCGCGTGCGAGGACTGGACTGGGATCGTGGTTCGGGGGCGGCGGGTTGATGCGGCCAGGCACTGTTTTCAATTTTAAGAGACCGGGCGGCGGGCCGGGCCGGCTCAGGCGAGGCTTTCGCTCACCAGCGAATGAAGTCGGGTATCGACGTCGGCGGCGCTCATGAAGAAGGGGTGCTTGAGGCACTGGAGGGTCAGTTCCTGGGTGGAAGGGTTGTAGTTCCATGAAATCTCGGCGCCGAATTTGGATGCGGTGCCGCTATCGCCGCTCAGGTCGATTCCGGCGGCTTTGGCCTTTGCGAGGAGGCGTGCGTATTGATCGGGAGTAATGCCTTGAAACACTTGCGGGGTGGACGGCGCCATGAAAAGTCTCCTTAGAGCCGGGGATCGGATGCTCTTGAGAACCAAGCTAGCACCAAGCGGGGTAATTATATGCAAAACGCCGAATCGGCTAAGCCGTCTGTGGTGGAAGTCCAGAGTTCAGAAAAGCCATCCCTCAGCGGCTGAAGCCGCTGAGGGATGTTTTCTTCAATCTCTCGACTTCCACCGCCGGCTAAGCCCGCGCTGTCGTCGCCGCTTCGATCTCTTCCGTCAAGGCTTCGGCAGCCGTGATGCACTGGCCGCGGCTCACATCGTTGTGGGTCACCAGGCGGATCGCGTCAGGACCGACGGTGCTGGCGATAATTTGGCGCGCCTTCAGCCGCGCCACCAGTTCCGCGGCGCTTAACGCGCCCGTAACGTGAAAGATCACAATATTGGTTTCGACCGAGTGAAGATCGATGGAGACGCCTTCCATGTGCGACAGCGCCTCGGCAAGCAACCGCGCGTTGGCGTGGTCCTCATGCAGCCGCGCCGGCATCGTTTCCAGCGCGATCAGTCCGGCCGCCGCCAGCACGCCGGCCTGGCGCATGCCGCCGCCCAGCGCCTTGCGGTAGATACGCGCCTGCTCCATCCTCTCCGCCGATCCCACCAGCATGGAGCCCACCGGCGCGCATAGACCTTTCGACAGGCAGAACATCACCGTGTCGAATCCGCGCGTAAGCGTCCTGACATCGGTACCGAGCGCGGTCGCCGCGTTGAAGATGCGCGCCCCGTCAAGATGCACAGGAAGCTTGCGCTCGCTGGCGTGGCCCCATATCTCTTCCAGAACGTCCACCCGCGTACAGCGTCCGCCCGTGAGGTTGGCGGTGTTTTCGATCTCGATCAGCCCGGTAGCCGCACGAAATGCCCCGCGCTCATAGATGACCGGCTCAATGTCCTTCCAGGTAAGCGTCCCGCGCTTCGTAGGAACCGCGCGAATCAGGCAGCCGGAGAACACTGCCGCCGTGGCCATTTCCCAATCGAGAATGTGCGAGCGCGACTCGCAGATGATCTCCTGTCCCGGCCGGGTAAGCAGGCGGATCGCGATCTGATTCCCCATGGTGCCGGTTGGCACGAACAGCGCCGCCTCGCGTCCAAACAGGGCCGCGGCCCGGTTTTCCAGCAGATTCACCGTGGGATCTTCGCCATACACATCGTCGCCCACTTCGGCGGCAGCCATGGCGGCGCGCATCTCCGGCGTGGGCCGCGTAACCGTGTCGGAACGTAAATCGATCAACTCGGACAAAGCGGGTATCCCCCAGTTCGCAGTTCTTAGTTCGCAGTTCTTAGTTCGCAGTTCTTAGCCCGCACTTCCCCACTGACAACTGACAACTGACAACTGTGACCTGACAACTGTGAACTAAGAACTATGAACTGTGAACTGATTTTCAAGGTATTTGCGCCATCGGCAATTCCATCACCGGCGACGCCTTGGTGTCTTTGGCGGCGTAGGCCCACAGGCCGTGAAACGTCTGCCGCAGCGATGGCTGCGCCTTCAGGATCGCGCTCAACACCGTAGTGGCCTCGGTCCGCACCGCGGCGGGATCGCTAACCCCCGTCGACTGATAGGTCACGGCCAGGTCCGCCTGGCGAAGCGAAGGGTCGAAGTGCACGGAATCAATCTTCCACGTGCGCGCCCCGTCGGGCAAAGAATAGGGAAAGGCATCGGCGGGAGAATCCTTGATCTGCGCCTGCTCCTGGCCCAGCTTTTCCAGGTTGGGCGACGAGACGAAGTCCACCGGCAAAAGCAGATACCGCGCCGTCTCATAGGAGAAATACGCGCTCCAGGGCGCATTTTGCCTGGCCAGTTCCCGGGCCCGCTCCCACCACCACACCCCGTCGTGCCCATCCAGCGTTCCGGGGCGAAGGAACACTCCCCCCAGTTTCCACGAGCTTCCCTCCAGGCCCAGGATGAATCCCAACTGTCCCACCGTCGCATTGGGCGGCTGGCCGGGTGTCGAGGCTCCGAGAATGTAGGCCAGCAGCACCGCGTACTTCCCCGGCGGCAGCGATCGCATGGAGACAGTCACCGTCAGCGACCCATTGGAATTGGAACAGAAAAACTGCGCATCGGCGGGCGCGGTCAGCGAAGTGGCATCGAGAAGATACAGTGCGTTGAGTTGAACCTGGCCGCCCTTGGCATAGGAAGCGCCCTGCTCGATGACCCCCCGAATGCCTTCCCACTGCTGCGCCACCGCCGGCAGAAGGGTTCCCTGCAGGGAATTGAAGTCCTCCTGGATGACGGCGTTGCCCAGTTGCTGGCCGGCCGAGGCCAGGGTGTCGCGATCCTGGGGGTTCATTTCCGCCTGGGTGGCACAAGTTGTGGCATGGGCGGCAAGCGGGACGGCGAGCAGGGAGCACACCAGCACCGCTCCGATCCGATCCCTCCAAGTCCTTTGTTTCGAGCCCCAACGGCCTTCCGCCCCACGAACCAAATCCAGTTCGCGGGGACCCCGGGTCCTTGCGCAATGGCGCATCGGTCAGGCATCCTCCCCGCCCCGGGCGCGACACTGCGAGCGTCTACGGGTCACTGATAGTCTAGTACAGAGAGGCGCTATGAATTGTTTGCCCGATCGAGCCCTCTTCGGCGGCAGGAGCCGCCTGTTATGAGCAGCATCTACTTATCACCATCGTTTCGCAGACCGGCTTCCGTCGCCGCACGGCGGCTTTCCCGACCCGTTCTCCTGGCGGCAGCGGTTCTTTTCACGACCCAGGCGATCGTGGCGCAGCAGCCTCAACCTGCAGCCGGCTCAGCAGCCCCCACCACCCTGAAGAAATCGCCCCGGCACCGTGCTCCGGCACCGGCGCCGGCCCCCGTGGACCCACCCGCCCCCGCCCCGCCCGCACCGGAGCCGCCGCATTGGCCCGTCAACGACACGCCGGCCAAGCCTTCGGTCACCTGGGACAGCCAGGGTTTACGCATTCAGGCCGCTAATTCCAGCCTCCACGAAATCCTGAACCAGGTCTCCGCCGACACCGGCGCAAAGGTGGAAGGAATTGCATCGGATGAGCGGGTGTTCGGAGAGTTCGGACCCGGTACGGCGCGGGATGTGATCTCCCAGCTTCTGCACGGCTCGAGCTACAACGTGTTGATGATCGGCGACCAGGGTGCGGGAACCCCGCGTCAGATCGTCCTGAGCACTCGCCGCACCGGCAATACCCCTGCGTCGGCCAATCGGTCAGACCAGCAGGATTCGCCCGACGAAGATGTTCCCGAGCAGCCGGAAGCGGACGACCAGCCGGTTCAGCCACCGATGATCAACGGGCGTCCCCCCATGCAGATGGTGCCCCAGGGTCCCCCCGGAGCTCCGCGTACCCCCCAGCAGGTGCTGCAGGAGTTGCAGCAGCGCCAGCAACAGATGCAGGACCAGCAGCAGCAGCAGCAACAACAACAGCCGCATTAAAGGGCGCCTGAAATAGTAGCAAGCCCCCTCTGGCGATGCGCACGGGCTCACTCGTCGCGAGCGAGATGCGCGAGCCCAGGCTGCACGCCGTCGGGTTCCGCAAAAAACTGGGGAATCTTAGAGGGTGGTCGCGGCTTCAGCCTGCGCCTTGACGGGGACGGCCTTGCGGCGGGGCCGCATCAGCGCGAATCCAACCCGGAAGATTGCGTAGGACACCAGAACCCCAAACGCCATCGATCCCAGGGTCGCGCAAATCAACATCACGACATTTAATAAATCCGACATCTAATCCACCTTGATCTCGCGAGCCAGGGCCGGAAAAAAACAGTTCAAACGACACGCCTTCGCAGTGCCTGGGCGTGCTCAGCACTCACCGGCATCTCTGCGATTCTCGCAGAAAAACCGCTTCATTGACCCTTGTTTCTATTGACCAATAGAATACCTCTAGAGAGCAAAACGGGTAACTATCCAACGTAACTGCGCAGGATCTCCCCGCCCCCTTTTTCCCAAAATGGCCATTACCCACATTTCGGTACGCGGCGCGCGTCAGCATAACCTCCAGGACATCAATGTCCGGATCCCGCGCAATACCCTGACCGTGGTGACCGGTCTGTCCGGGTCGGGAAAGAGCTCTCTGGCGTTCGACACCATCTACGCTGAAGGCCAGCGGCGCTACGTGGAAACGCTTTCCGCCTACGCCCGCCAGTTCCTCGACCAGATCGAGCGGCCCGATGTGGACTCCATCGAAGGCCTGAGCCCGGCGATTTCCATCGAGCAGAAGACCACCAGCCGCAGCCCGCGCTCCACGGTGGGCACCATCACCGAGATCTACGACTACCTCCGCCTGCTGTACGCGTCCGTCGGCACCCCCCACTGTCCCAATTGCGGCCGGCCCATCGCGCGCCAGACGGCCGAGCAGATCGTGCAGCGCATCCTGCAGTTGGGCACGGGCGAGCGCGTGACGGTAATGTCGCCCATGGTGCGGGGTCGCAAGGGCGAATTCAAGGATCTCCTCGATCAGCTCGACCAGCAGGGCTTTCGCGCGCGCGTGGATGGGGAACTGCGCGATCTCTCCGAGCCGGTCGCCCTCGACCGGCGCAAGAATCACACCATCGAGGCGGTGGTTGATCGCATTCTGCTCAAGCCGAGCACAACCGAAGCAGCCACTCCCCAGGGAGGAAAGAGTTCGATCGAGAAGCGCCTCGACGCCGCCGTGACCAAAGCACTGCAGATGGCCAACGGCCTCGTGCTGGTCGCGATTGCCGGAAGCGCCGGCAGCCAAAAACCGGAGGAGCAGTTGTTTTCGTCCTCCATGGCCTGCCCCGACTGCGGCCTGGACGTGCCCAAACTGGAGCCGCGCAGTTTCTCATTCAACTCCACGTTCGGCGCTTGTCCCGAATGCCACGGGCTGGGATCGCTCTATGATCTCGACCCGGCCAAGGTGATCACCGACTGGTCCAAGCCCCTGCTCGACGGCGGCCTGGGACCCGGATCGGCCTCGCAATACCTGCTCAAGCTGGTGAACCTGGCCGCGGACCGATACGACATCGACCTCAAGAAGCCCTTCGAGGATCTGCCCCCCAAGCATCAGCACATCCTGGTCTACGGGCCGCCCAAAAACGAAGCGCCTCGCACCGGGTTTCACGGAATTCTCGCCTATCTGCGCGACAGCATCGACGAAGCGCGCAGCGACGGATACCGCGAATACATGATGAACTTCATGTCGGCCACGCCCTGCCCGGTGTGTCGCGGCAAACGGCTGCGTCCTGAATCGCTCGCCGTGAAAATCGGCGCCCTTTCCATTGCCGACTTCACCGCTCTTCCGTTGAACCGCGCTCTTTCCGCCGCCATCAATCTCAGCTTCACCGCGCGCGAATCCCTCGTGGCCGAACGCATCCGTCGCGAAATCGTGGAGCGCCTCGAGTTCCTCTGCGGGGTCGGACTCAACTACCTGTCCCTGTCGCGCAATGCCGCTACGCTTTCCGGCGGCGAGGGCCAGCGAATCCGGCTCGCCACGCAGATCGGTTCCCGCCTGCGCGGCGTGCTCTATGTCCTCGACGAGCCTTCCATCGGCCTGCACCAGAGAGACAACAACCGGCTCATCCAGGCGCTCGAGCAGTTACGCGACCTGGGCAACACCGTGCTGGTGGTGGAGCATGACGAAGAAACGATTCGTCATGCCGATTATGTTGTCGACCTTGGGCCGGGCGCGGGACGCCTCGGAGGAAACGTGGTCGCCGAGGGTACGCCGGATCAGATCATGAGCTGTCCGGAGTCGCTCACCGGCCGCTACCTGTCGGGCGCGGCCGGCATCCTGCATCGCCCCGCGCCGCGGCCGCTTACCGGCAAGTGGCTCACCGTCGACGGAGCCCGCGAGCACAACCTGCAGGACATCAACATCCGCATCCCGCTCGGCGTCATGACCGTCGTGACCGGCGTGAGCGGAAGCGGCAAGAGCACCCTGATCAACGACATCCTCTATCGCTCCCTGGCGCAGACCATCTATGGTTCGCGCGAGGAGCCAGGCGCGCACGAGTCACTCAGCGGAGCCGAACAGCTGGACAAGGTGATCCGCATCGATCAATCGCCCATCGGGCGCACGCCCCGCTCCAATCCGGCCACCTACACTCAGGTGTTCTCGCCGATTCGCGACTTGTTTGCCATGCTGCCCGAGTCGCGCGAACGCGGCTACAAGCCGGGCCGGTTCAGCTTCAACGTAACTGGAGGACGCTGCGAGGCGTGCCAGGGCGATGGGCAGCGGCGCATCGAGATGAACTTCATGCCCGATGTTTACGTACAGTGCGAAGTGTGCAACGGACGCCGCTACAACCAGGAGACCCTGGCGGTAAAGTTCCACGGGCATTCCATCGCCGACATTCTCGATCTCACCATTGAAGACGCGTTGACAGTGCTGGCCAATGTGCCGCAACTCAAGCAGAAGCTGCAGACCCTGGTCGATGTCGGCCTGGGATATGTACACCTGGGACAAAGCGCGACCACTCTATCGGGCGGCGAAGCGCAGCGCATGAAGCTGGCGCGCGAACTGAGCAAGCGGCAAACCGGGCGAACGCTTTATGTTCTGGACGAGCCCACCACGGGCCTGCACTTCGACGATGTGCGCAAGCTGCTCGAAGTGCTCCATCAGCTCGCCGATCTGGGCAACACCGTGATCATCATCGAGCACAACCTCGACGTGATCCGCAACGCCGACTGGATCATCGATCTCGGTCCCGAAGGCGGCGAAGATGGCGGAAGACTGGTGGCGGAGGGCAGGCCTGCAAAGGTGGCGGCAACCGAGGAGTCTTTCACCGGCCAGTTTCTGCGGCGCTATTACTCGTCCGCGAATGGACAACTCGAGCCGGCCGAGCCGGAAGAGGTTCTTCCCAACCTGGCGCTGGTATCGGGCGGCTCTTTTCCCGGCGCCAATGGTTCCACCGCCAATGGATCGAGCGCCAAAGCCGCCCATCCAGCCAAGAAGCGCGCCCGGCCTGACGCCGCACCCCCGGCCGAAAAGAAACCCCGCAAGAAGCCGGTGCGATGATGAACGGTTCGCCGGATCCTCCCAACGATATCGAGAATGCGGTTGGGCGCGGCGATGCCAACGAGGATGGCATCCGGGATCCCGGCGGGGATCTCTCTTCGCAGCCGGCTCCAATTGACCCAATCATTCCCGCGGCCGGCGACGTGACGATCGCATCGCCGCAACCTCTTCCATACGAGCAACCCCTTTTCGCGCATTACGAATACGTGCCTCCGCCGCGGCCCGTCCCGCGCAAGCCGAACTTCGGCGACTTCCTCATCTTCCTCCTGGTCGCGTACGGCGGCATTCGCGCGTCTTTGCTGGTGGTCTTTGTTGCCCTGCACTTCCGCCTGTTCGGCGTTTCCACCTCGCAGCAGGCGGCCGAAGAGATCCACTACAAGATCGGCAGCCAGGCTGCCTGGTATGTCATCACGCTTTTGTTCTGCATCGGCGTGTTTCCCCTGATCTGGCATAAGAGTTTTTTCGATGGGTTGCAATGGCGCGCCTCCGCCGCCGTCCGCCATGTCGTCAGGCTGCTCGGAGCGGCCGCGGCGTGCTTTGTCGCGGCCCTTGCCGATGAGTTCCTCATTCCCGGCCCGGCCAACACGCCCATCGATCAAACCTTTCGCATGCCCGGTGCGATTTGGCTGCTGTTTGGGTTTGGAGTCACGCTCGCGCCCCTAATCGAAGAGATCGCCTATCGCGGTTTTCTGTTGCCGGCCCTGTGCACTGCCTATGACTGGTTTGTCGAAAGTGCCACAGGATCGAGAGCCCCGCAACCCCGCGCCGATGGTTCCGCTCACTGGTCCATGCCGGCCATGGTCGTGGCCTCGGTCATCTGCAGCATCCCCTTTGCCCTCATGCACGGCGAGCAGACCGCCTGGTCGATCGGGCCGTTTCTACTCCTGGTTGCAATCAGCCTCGTACTCTGCTGGATCCGCCTTGCGGTTCGATCTCTCGCCGCCAGCGTGGTGGTGCACTCCAGCTACAATCTGCTGCTGTTCTCGCTGATGTTCCTCGGAACCGGCGGCTTCCGTCACCTCGACAAGATGTGAAAGACAGCTTTTAGCTAATAGCTGTCTTTTACAATCTTCCTTGATGCCCACACCCAGCTACGCCCAGCAACTGCTCTCCCTGCTCGCCCGCACCAGCTTTCGGCTCGGACAATTCAAATTGTCTTCGGGAGGAACCAGCGACTACTACATCGATTGCCGCACCACCACCCTGCACGCCGAAGGCGGTCGCCTCACGGGGCACGCCATTCTCGAACTCCTTGAACAAAATGAAATCAAGGCCGACGCTGTCGGCGGATTGACGCTCGGTGCCGATCCCATCGTCTCCAATGTAGCCACGGCCAGTGCATGGCGTGCCCTCTCTCACCCCGGCGCGCCGCTCCTGCATGGATTTCTGGTGCGCAAAGCGGAGAAGGCGCATGGGACCGGGCGCCGCATCGAAGGATTTTCCCGCGAAGGCGCGCGCGTCGTGATCGTCGATGATGTCTGCACCACCGGTGCATCGACAATCACCGCAATTGAATCAGCCCGCGAGGCGGGAATGACTGTTGCTGCCGTCGTGTGCATCGTGGAACGCGAAGAGGCCAACGGTCGCCCGGCCGTTGAAGCTGCCGCAAAGGATGCGCCGTTCCTGCGTCTGTTCACCGCCAACGAGGTTCGCGCCGAACACGTACGCCAGCTCGGCTCATCGCCGCAACTGACAACTGAAAACTGACAACTGTTCGCTGCTAAGAAACATGGCCCCGGATTGCGGCCGGGGCCATGGCTTCTTTCAGGCGAGAGTCTAAGAAACGGTTTTAATCTATTTATCTATCTCAACTCTGTCGGCCCAATCTATCGGCCGGAACCGGGAGTCCCCGAGGTCGCGTTCTCGGTCGAATTGGAAAGCAGCTGAATCTCTACGCGGCGATTCTGCTTGCGCCCCTCCGCGGTGTTGTTCGGAGCTACTTCTTTGTCTTTGCCGATGCCGATCAGGTAGAACCGGCGAGCCGGCACGTTGTACTTGGTGGCAAGATACTGCACCACCGCGTCCGCGCGGCGCTGGCTGAGATCATAGTTGTATTGTGCCGACCCGATGGAATCCGTGCCGCCAGTCACTTCAAGGATGAAGCTCTTGGCCGAACCAAGTTGCTGGCCGAACGTGTCGAGCTGTTCCTTGTCATCCTTGCTTAGAACCGCCTTGTCGAAACCGAATGTCACGGTGACATTCCCCATGGGACGGTAGCTATCCAATCCCTTGACTACGCTGTCCAGCGAATCGGCGCGATGAACGGCATCGTTGGCGGCGGTCTCTGCATCCCCCGCGGCCTTGGTGGCGTTCTGCGCGTTCTGCGTTGCGCTGTCCGCAGCGCCCTGGGCCTGCTTGATGCCCGCCTGCGCGCGATCGTCTACGTCGTGAAGGTTGCGGTTGTTGGTTGCGGTCTTCTCATCCAGTTGATTGGCGTGATCGATGAGGGGGGCGGTCTGCTTCTTCACGTAATTCTTGGTGGTGCAACCGGTAACACCCACCAAGGCCAAAGTCGCCACACACAACCCGTATCCAGCTTTCATCATCTTCTTGAATCCTCCCGTCGCCTGTTTCCATGGGGTCTCATATGGCTAGTCGGCGACGTCTCTGCCACACCTGTAGGATGCATCTCTGGGGCCAAACGGAACGGGAGCCTTAAATGACTGAATACGAACAGCTAATCGAAAGTTTTGCGCGATAGCTTGCGGGCCATGACCATGTAAAACTTACCGAAAAGCCGTAAGGTTTGCCTGAATTTCGCCCTTGCCTGCGCCCTTCGCTCCAACCCGCTAATCTAATCTCAGGAACCCTCGATCGCCGCATGGATCTTTATGAGAAAATCCGCGTCTTGCCGACCCAGCCGGGCGTGTATCTCTACAAGAACGCCGATGGCGAGGTCATCTACGTCGGCAAAGCGAAAAACCTGCGCTCGCGAGTTCGTTCCTACCTGCTCGCGGCTTCGCAGGCCAACGCCAAGACCGGCTCCCTCATGCGCGAGGCCGTGGATATCGACTACATCCTGGTAGCCAACGAGCACGAGGCCCTCGCACTCGAAAACAACCTCATCAAGCAGCGCAAGCCGCGCTTCAACATCCTGCTGCGCGATGACAAGACCTACCCGTATGTCAAGCTCACTCTCAACGAGCGTTTCCCGAAAGTCTTTGTAACCCGGCGCCTGCGCAAGGATGGCGGCGCGTACTACGGACCGTATTTCCCGGGCAATCTCGCCTATCGCGTGGCCGAATTGATTCATCGCAGCTTTCTCCTTCCCAGCTGCAAGGTAGACCTGACGCGCTTTCATCCGCGCGCGTGCCTGGAGTTCTACATTCATCGCTGCCTGGGACCGTGCGTGGAAGGCAACACGACTCCCGACGTCTATCAGCAGGCGGTGCGCGACGCGCAGCTGTTCCTCGAAGGCAGGCAGGCCGAGCTGGAACGTACGCTCACCGCGCGCATGATGGCGGCGGCATCGGCGCAGCAGTATGAAGCGGCGGCGCGCCTTCGCGATCAACTCACGACCGTGCATCAACTCCAGGAGAAACAACGCATCGCCACCGCCGAACAGGACGACGACGCCGACGTATTCGGCTATCACTTCGAATCCGGCAGTCTCGCCGTAAATCTGTTTCACGTGCGCGGCGGCAAGATCGTGGACCGCCGCGAGTTTTTCTGGGAAGATCTGCCCGAGCTGCTTGAGAGCCTTGCCGCCGAGAGTCTTGACAATGCGGAATCCCCGGCCGGCGGCGATTTCAATGCAGGACAGGTATTCTCTGCCCTGCTCAAGCAGCTCTACATCGACCAGCCCTATGTGCCGCGGTCGATCCTTGTGCCCGTGGATTTCTCCGATCGCGAAACCCTGGCCGCGCTGCTCGGCGAACAGGTGGGCCGCCGCGTTGAACTCGCCGTTCCCCAGCGCGGCGAGAAGCGATCGCTCGTCGATCTCGCCGGGCAGAATGCCAAGCAGTCCTACACGCAGCGCTTCCGCGTGCTCGAACCGTCGCGCAAAGCCATCCAGGAAGCACTGGCCGATGCATTAATGCTCCCCGAGCTTCCCCGGCGCATCGAGTGCTTCGACATTTCGCACATCCAGGGCGCGGAGACTGTCGCATCGTTGGTGGTGTGGGAAGACGGCAAGATGAACAAGTCGGCGTACCGCAAGTTCAAGGTGATGACGGTTCTCGGCGTGGACGATTTCGCTTCGATGCGCGAGGTGGTGTTCCGGCGCTATCGCCGCCTCAAGGAAGAAAACAAGCCCATGCCCTCGCTGGTGCTGATCGACGGCGGACTGGGCCAGTTGCACGCGGCCGCCGACGCTCTTGAAGAGCTCGGATTCACCACCCAGCCGCTGGCCTCCATCGCCAAGCGCGAAGAGGTGATCTATCTCCACGGCAATGAAGAAGAGCCGGTGGTGCTCGACCGGCGCTCCCCGGTGCTCCACCTGGTCCAGTTGATTCGCGACGAAAGTCATCGCTTCGCGGTCGGTTATCATCGCCAGCGCCGCGCCATGCGCGATCGCGATTCGGAACTGCTCAACATTCCCGGCGTCGGCACTCTGACAAGGCAACGCCTGCTGGCGCACTTCGGAAGCCTGCGCGATGTGCAGCAGGCGACCGCGGAGTCGCTTGCATCCGTGGTTCCGCGCAAGACCGCCGAATCGATCTGGCGCCATTTCCATGAGCAGCGCCCGGCCGAAGCGCAGCCATCCCACTCCTAGAAACGAATACCCCGTGCCCCATTCTTGCGGTTTCTTTCTGTCGCAAGGGTTGCGAGGCCACAGAGGCCCGGATAGCATTTTCTCTCCGTGCGCCTTTCACTCGCGAACAACCGGCCGCCGGTGATCCGCATCCTCCCTTTCGGCGACGCTGTGCCAGCTTTGATACCGAAGGCTGCGCATCTAGCTGAGTACGTCGAGGCGCGAGGGCGAAACCATGAAGCATACATCGACACGAATTGGATTGCTGGCGCTGGGTGGGGTCCTGCTGGTCGGACTGCTGGCCCTGCTGGGCTGCCAGGGACATCCCGACAACAAGCAGGCGGTTTATGACACGCTGAAACAGCACGACCTGAGCAGCGTGGAAGTGTTCCAGGACAGGCGCAAGGGAGAGATCACCCTGCGCGGGATTGTGGACGGCAGTGACAAAAAGGCACAGGCCCAGAGCCTCGCTGAACAGGCCGCGGCCGGCTACACCATCAAGAATCAGATCCAGGTGCAATCGGCGGGACTCGAGGGAATGGAAAAGTCGGCCGAGAAATCCGCTTCGCTCGATAGTGCGATCGAGGACAGCTTCAAGGCCAGCCTGCAATCCAGCCAGCGCCTCGACAAGGAAGACATCAAGTACTCGGCCGACAAGGGCACACTCTACTTGAAGGGATCGGTAAAAACGGAGCGCGAAAAGAAAGAAGCGGAAGACCTGGCGAAAAAAGTGCCGCAGGTGCAGCACGTAGTCAATGACATTGCGGTGAAGTCGAGTTAGCCGCTCCGCCGCGCCCGGCCGAGGAACGCGCGTGCAGATCAGTGCCTCAGTTGGCGCCGCTCAGCGACAGCAAGCGCCCTGGTGCGTTCCGATCCGGAACGTCAAACGGCCTTCGCCGCCTGCTGCTCGCCGACGGCAAACTCCTTCTCGCAGGTGGGGCAGTAGTGCAGCTTGCTGTCAGCGGCCGTGATCATCCGCGTCGCGCACGAGGGGCATTCGACTCTATGTTCCCCCAGCCCGATCATCGGCCCGATGAGAGGCGCAAGGATAGCCGCGAGAATCATCGGCACTCCCAGGAGCGCGCCCAGGCCCGTGAGGCACAGGAGCGTTCCCACGATAATCAGAATCGGCGCCGCAATCACTCCGAACATCAAACCCCCGAATGCCCCGGGCATGGAACTCTTCCGGTGTTCAACAGGGGCCGGTTCCCGTTGGATCTCATGGCTGATGGCGAGCCCGCAGTGGGGACAGAAACTCCAGGGCAACGCGAGGGACATTCCGCATTTCGTGCATTGCGCGTTCATAGCCTGACGCTCCTCGATGGTCCGGAAGTGTAGACCTCTGCGGAGCGCTTGCCCGTGATTGGTGTCACAGTCGAAATTGCGCTGGCGGATCCTGTTGCTGTGAACTATAGTTTACAAGTGATCGAAGTTCGTCAGACCGAAGTCTTTGCAGGATGGCTAAGGCGTTTGCGCGACGACACCGCACGCTCCAGGATTCAGATCCGAATCCGAAGGCTTTCACTGGGAAACTTCGGTGACATCAAGCCGGTGGGAGAAGGTGTAAGCGAATTGCGGATCGATTATGGACCGGGCTACAGGGTCTACCTCCTCCAACAGGGAATCATGTTGGTTGTCCTGCTTGCGGGAGGAACAAAGAAAACGCAACAGTCTGACATTGCCAAGTCAAAGGCACTGGCAAAGGAGTGGACAAGTGGCTCTTAAGACAACTCAATGGGATCCTTCACAGTATCTCGACAGCCCCAAATCAATCGCGGCATATCTCGAAGGGGCGTTTGAGGATGGCGATCCGGCACTGATTTCCGCGGCCCTCGGCGACGTGGCGCGCGCAATGGGAATGAGTGAAATCGCGCATCGAGCCGGTGTAACGCGAGAAGCGCTGTACAAATCCCTTTCCCCGACTGGAGATCCGCGCTTGTCGACTCTTCTAGGGGTCATGAAAGCTCTGGGGATCAAGCTCGCGCCACGCGCGGCCTAAACCCCCTTCGCTCATGCTACCCTCACATCACGGCATGAGCCATACCGCCCCTCCCCAAGTGAAACAAACTCCCGCCGACCTGCCCCGCGTACTCGGCGCAAGCCAGGCGACGGCCATTGTCGTGGGCACCATCATCGGCAGCGGAATCTTCCTCGTTCCGCGCGAGATGATGCTGAATGTCGGCTCGTCGTCGCTGGTCTACCTGGCCTGGATCGTGGGCGGCCTCCTCTCCCTGTTCGGCGCCATGACCTATGCGGAACTGGGCTCCATGCTGCCCTACGCCGGCGGCGAGTATGTCTACCTGCGCGGCGTCTATGGCGACACGACGGCCTTCCTCTACATGTGGACCTGGTTCGCCGTGGCCAAGCCCGCTTCCATCGCGGCGGTCACCAGCGGCCTCGCGCGCACGCTGGGCGTGTTCCCCGCGTTCCACTGGCTCTCCACTCCAGTTCCAGGGCTTCCGCTCCTGTGGTCGCAGGTGTTTGCCATCGCCGTCACCTGGTTCATGACTGGCCTGAATTACCTCGGCATCAAAAAGGCCGGCGACTTCCAGCTTGTGTTCACAGTGCTCAAAGGGGTTCTGATCCTCATCGTCGCGGCCCTCTGCTTTGCTTCAGCCAGCGGATCGTGGAGCAACTTCGCGACCACCGTACCCAATGCCGTGGGCGGATTCAACGGCTTCATGGCGGCGCTGATCGCCACCCTTTGGGCCTACGACGGGTGGAACGATCTCACCATGGTGGCCGGCGAAGTGCGGCGTCCGGAGCGGAGCCTGCCCATCGCGCTCATTGGCGGCCTGCTCATCGTGGGCGCCCTCTTCATGGCGACCAATGCGGCCATCCAGTACATCCTGACGGCGACACAGATTGCCGCCAGCGAACGGCCGGCTGTGGCGGCGTTGTCAGTCGTTGCGGGGCCGCGGGGAGCGGGCTTTGTGGCCGCGGCGATGGCGCTGAGCATCTTTGTCACCCTGAATGGCACGGTCATGTCGGGCGCGCGGATTCCCTTCGCCGCGGCCCGCGACCGCCTCTTCTTTCCCCAGTTTGCCCATATCCATCCGCGCTTTCAGTCGCCCTCGACTTCCCTCATCGTCCAGGGACTTCTCTCCACGGTGCTTCTTCTTTTTCTGAGCCAGTTCCAGCAGCACTTCGAGCTGGCGGTGTTCGCGGAGTGGCTGTTCTACATGCTCACCGCGACCACGGTATTTGTGTATCGCCGCCGCCATCCCGAGTACGCGCGCCCGTATCTCGTGTGGGGATACCCCCTGCTGCCGGCGATCTTCGTGCTCTCGGCGGCCGTGGTGCTGGTGTCCAGTTACGCCGGCAACTGGAAAGGATCGCTGCTGGGGACGGGACTGATCCTGGTCGGGCTGCCCGTGCTGTGGTTTGTACGCCACCGGTACGGCGCATCGACGGCCGTGTCCGGCCAGGTCTGAATTGCCAACCGGCATCGCCAATTCAGCATCCCGCCTCGCGCGGCGTTCATCTGAAACCTATGTCGAATCCGGACCTGATCGAAAATTCTTCCTACTCCCGTCATTTGCCTTCTGCAAGGAGCCATGCCGGCCCGGCGAAAGTATCTCATCCGCTCGATAATCCCATCTGGAATTCTCTTCTCACCGAGCACAGCGGGATCGCAATTTCGAATCGGCTGGCTCGACGCTATCCCGCGGCAATCGGGCCATTGAGCGGAATTGCGGAACAGTCGGACGAGAATTACGAAGCCCTCCGCGTACTCGCGGGTCCCGGTGGAGTCGTGGTGCTGTTCTGCACGGAGCGGCCCGCGCCGCCCGCCGGATGGACCATGATTCGCGGCGGAGTTCTTACCCAGATGATCTGTGAGCAACCGCCCGCTCGAGTTGCCATCGAGCTGACGCGCGGCGAAGAGCTTCGGCCGCTCACCGCGTCGGATGTTCCCGAGATGGTGGCCCTGGCCGAGTTGACCGAACCGGGTCCCTTTCGCGAACGCACCATCGAACTCGGTGCGTTCTTCGGCATTTTCGAATCGGGTCGACTCCTGGCCATGGCCGGCGAGCGGACCCACCTCCCGCGTCATGTCGAGGTCAGCGCGGTGTGCACCCATCCCGATGCCCGCGGCCGCGGCTATGCGCGCATGCTCATCGCGACGGTAATGGAAGAGATCGCGGGCCGGAGCAAGACGCCGTATCTGCACAGCTTCGCCGACAATCACTCCGCGGTGCGCGTCTACGAGAGCCTCGGTTTCCGCCAGCGCCGAACCTTCGAGTTGGCTGTGTTGAAAAATCAGGCGTAAGGCGCGGAAACCTGTAGTTTGTGGTCCGGTCGAAACTTCTCAATCGCTCTCACGTTGGGCACCCTTGCCGTTCGGCTAACACTTCCCCTCGCCACCAAACGAAGAAAGGCCGTACCCGAAGCAATGGCCTTTTTGCGACTTGACAATCTTCCCAAGACGCCTTCAGAATTCGAAAATTGCTCGCGGACGGCCACCGCCCTTAAGGCGCCAACAAAGCGGAAGCACCTCCCAGAGCAGCTCGTTTTGTCAAAATCAAATTCATCCCAGCCAGGAGGAAGGTATGGACGAGACCATCCGCATTCAGAGGAAGACTGTCGAGGAACATATCCGCCACGAAAACGCGAAAAACTGGTCGGGAGTGTTTGACACGTTTGTCCATGACGATAGCGCGTTCTATGATGTCGTTCCGTTTAACATGCGGTATCCGGGCTTCTCGGGCGTGAAGGGCTTCTACGAGGCCGCCAATACAGCGTTCCCCGACTTTCAGATCGATGTGTGGGGAGAATACGATGCCCTGGGCTGCTCAATTCGCGAGGTCACAATTTCCGGGACCCATACCGGGGACTGGTGCGGTGTGCCGGGAACAGGCAAACATATCCGTTTCCAGTTGGCCGGTTTCTTTGTCTTCGGTACCGGGGAACAGGAAGGCAAGCTGCTGGCGGAGAGGGTCTATTTCGACAACGACACTGTCATGCGCCAGATTCGGGGCGAAATGGATCAGAGTGAGGTTGCGGACTTTCCCCTTCCTGCTGCGGCAACACTCTCATCGCCCCGCTAGGCGGGTGGCCGACCCTGGACTCCCCGACCAGAAGATGACAATGGGGTGCCCCACCCTAGCTTGTTAGGTTGGGAGGGATCATCAGCGGGTATGCGGGCCAGTCACCGCAGCCAACCCTTGTGGCACACCATCCACATAAGAATTGTCCGCTGCTCTGCTTTTCTCCCCCGCCAATGAATAGGGAGGCCCCTCACTCGCCTGTAACATCGAAAGTACAGTGCCTTCCAAACCCAGGCTCGGCCAGAACTTCCTCCACGACGCTTCGGCGATTGAGAGAATCGCAGCCGCGCTCGGAGACCTGGGCGGGGAGACCGTGATCGAGATCGGGCCCGGTCGCGGTGCCATCACGAAAGCGCTCGCCTCCCGGGCAAAGCATGTAATCGCGATCGAGCTGGATCGCGAACTTGCGGCCGCTTTGCGCGCGCAGTTCCCGGCGGAACGAGTCAACGTTGTGCAAGCGGATGTGCTGACTTTCGATTTTGCCGCGGCAGCCGCTCAGTCCGGAAAACCGCTGCCCGTTGTCGGGAACCTGCCCTACTACATCACTTCGCCCATCCTGTTGAAGCTGGCCTCCAGCCACGCCGCGCTCGACCGGGCCGTGTTGATGGTGCAACGCGAAATGGCCGATCGAATCGTCGCTCACCCCGGGTCGCGCGATTATGGGGTCCTGTCGGTCACGGTGCAGATGTATGGGCCGGTGCAACCATTGTTCACGCTGCCGCCCGGCGCCTTTTCCCCGCCGCCCGAGGTCCATTCCACTGTCTTCCGATGGCGGTTCGCGCCGCGATTCGAAGAACTCGGCGTGGACGAGACGGGCTTCCTGCGATTCGTCCGCGCCGCTTTCGCGCAAAAGCGCAAGACGCTGGCCAACAACCTCCGCGCCGCCGGGCATAGTTTGAATGCGATTCAGGCGGCGCTGGCCCGCGCCGATGTTTCCGGCCTGGCCCGCGCCGAGGCCTTGTCGCTCGAAGACATGGCACGGCTATGCAATGAACTGGAGAAAGAAAAGGCCGCTCCCGCGAAGGGAACGGCCTTTTCGCTTCAAAGCTAGTTACCGATGCGAACCGGCCGCCGGGTGCCCGCCGCCACCACCGCCACCACCACCGCCGCCGGAGTGGCTCGGAGCGGACGGCGGAGGCGAGCTGCGCACCGGAGCAGGCGGAGGAGAACTGCGGACTGGCGCCGAAGGCGGAGGTGAGTAATGGGTCGGTGGCGCCGGCTGTGCATACGAACCGCCATTCGGTCTCGACACCGGAGCGACCGGCGTATACGGGGTGCCAGGCCTGGGCTGCGGCGCGGGCGCATACACGCCGCCCTGTCTGGCCGGAACATCGATCGCCCGCGGAGTGGACCCACCCTGAAGAACGGCGCGGGGATCACTCCCCGGAGCTCCCGGCGCGGGGCGTGCGCCGAACACCGGGCCCGGATGATTGTAGGGCGGCCGCGACTGAATCGGCTTCAGCGGGCGAACCACGCTGCCGGCAATCAACACGCTGCCGGTCTTGTCGCGGGGCGCCAGCATGGTGTTCCCGGGCGCGCCGTGACGGTTCACCGCGATCAGGGGCTGAGGATTGGATCCACCCATGGGCCGCGGATTGCGCGGACGCGGCCGCACCGGGTAGCGATAACGCGGCGGGGCAATGCCGATGTTGATCCCCCAGCCTCCGCCGCCGCCCCACCACGGGTTACAGTAGCCGCCGGGAGCCCATCCCCATCCGAACGAAGAATAGTAGTTCCACGCGCCGCACTGATAAGGCATGAAGCCCCAGGGCTCCCCCGAGATCCACATGTACCCGTAGTTGGGATTGTTCATCCAGTAGCCATTGCCATACGGATCCCAGCCGGGGTTCGAAGCATCGTACGGCGACCACACATAGCCCTGGTCGGGAACGTTGTACCAGTTGCCGTTGGCGTCGAGATCGCTCCACGCCGGATTCCGATTGTCGGGCTGGCTATCCGTAGCCGGGGTCCGGCTGGCCTGCGCCGTGGTGAGTTCCTGGTCCCGGTCGGAGTTCCATGCGTCCCAGGAGTCGGGCTCGATGGTCTCGGCCACGTTGTAGCTGTTGGGGTCTGTGCCGTTCAGAGTTACGCTTTCGCCGCCGTGCAGGTCCAGCGCCGGGCTCGAGCCGCCCTCGAGATGGGCGTTGCCTGAAAACACCGCCACTTCTCCAGGCGCTTTGTCGAGATTGATCCGGATGACCGTGAACCCCCCGGTGGTCACCACCGTGTCCCCAAAGCGAACCCGTATGTGATTGGTTTCGCTGCCGCCCTGAATTTCGAAATAGCCCAGGCCGCTGCCAAGCTGGATCTCCGCATCTCGGTCCGAACCGTTGGATTGTCCGCGCAAAACGGAGAGCGTGATCGAGCTCTGCGGAGAAACCCGCGCAACGCTGCCGTCCTCAAACTGGATCTCGGCGCGCCCGTCGTTGCCCGTGTCGATCCGGGCACCCTCAAACAGCGGAGTGTTGGCCACAGCCTGATCGGTCACTGCCTGCCCACCCTGGAAAAGATGGACTTCCCCGTCCACACTGCTCAAGCGCACGGCCCGGGCCGGCGCGGCATTCGTTGGGTTATCGTCTTCCGCGCGCAGGCTCGGAACCAACAGCAAAACTCCGGCCACCAAGGCCGCCAGCCCCAGAAATCCGGTCATCCGCCCGAAAGATGCATTCTCGCCTTGCTTCATGGGGTCCACCCCTTCCGACCACCAGGTACGTGTAGCTTCTCTTTATCCCCAACACCTATAAGACACCCAAACAAGGCGAAAAGTCGCGCTCCGCCAACCCTCCGCCCGTCACTCTTCGGCGTGCGCCAGCAGGGCCTTGGCCCGTTTCCTCACCCTTTCCAGCACTGCCGGATTCTCGGAGAGCCGCTCCAGAATGTCGCGAATCGAGCAGATCTGTTGCGCCCGCCCGTCGCCGGCCGCTTCCTGCACGTTCTGAATCTCCTTGTCGAGTCCCAGGGGGTCATGCTGCAAAAGCGTTTCCAGCCGCGCTCCCTCGATGATGGTGGTGGCCACCGCCACCAGCGAATCCCCCAGCCCCTGGATCTCCGTATCGCGGGAATAGTTGAATTCGCACGACCCTTCGCCATTGGGCCCGGTGATAGCTGAGCTTCTTGAGCCCCTGAAATGCAACCTTCAGATGGCTCTCGCATGCGGAACTGAAATACTTGTGATGCTGGGCCACCTGGAACACATGATCCGCGAATTTCGCGCTCACCTGCACGTCCTTGTCGATGGTCGGCGCTTCAATCAGCTTCTCGTCCTCGCCAGCGGCCACGTTCCCGCGAACCGAATGAAAATGACCGGTTCCGTCAGGACGGAATTCCAGCGTCCATTGCGGCGGATTCAAACCCGGATTCGAGAAATCGATGCGAAACACCGGTCCCGATTCTGCATGGACCGCCAGGCCCGCCGTGACGAAGGCAGTCGCCAGCCAAAGAGCCCTCATCGCCCCGCTCCTTGCAGCATCAGGGTTTGCGCCGTGTGAATATGGCAAATGGCGATGGCCAGCGCATCGGCCGCGTCGGCCGGCTGGGGAAGTTCCGCCAGTCCCAGCAGCCGCGCCACCATGAACTGGACCTGTTCCTTCTTGGCCAGTCCGTACCCCACCACGCTGGACTTGATCCGCAGCGGCGCGTACTCGGCAACCGGCAGACCCATTCTGGCCGCCGCCAGCAGGGCCACGCCCCGCACCTGGCCAAGCTTCAGGGCTGACTTGACGTTGACCGAGTAGAACACTTCTTCAATGGCCACGACTTCCGGGCGCCATTGCTCGAGGTGCGAGGTCAATTCGCGGTAGACATGATGAAGCCGCTGGGAGGTCGATTCGGCTTTCAGAAGCCGCACTTCCCCCATGGCCTTGCAGATCAGCCGGGACTCGCGGGCCGTGTCGCAGGTTTCCACCACACCATAGCCGGTAATTTCCGTCCCGCAATCGATCCCGAAAACCCGCATGGGGCCAAGTTTACCGCAATTGAGCGTGGGTCTTGCACCTCGGAATGACTAAGAGGTTATGTTTGCGCAGTACTAGTCGGGATCACCAGGTCTCAGCCCCACGCCGGCGAGACCCGGGACACCCATTGTCGACTTCCACCCCTCAGTGCTTGTCCATTTGCGACTCAACCTGCTTGAAGCCGGCCGGCACCTCGAAATGGGAGCCATCCACCGGATCCGACGAAAAGCTGGAAACCGTAGTCTGCGATTCCATCAGGACAGCGCTCGTCGGGGGAGGCGTATTGCCATTTTGATTGGCGCCCTGATCCGGGGGCGGCGGATCATTTTGCTTCTTCTTGCCGAATCCCCCCAGGCCGAAGTGGCTGGTCAACATCGACGCCGCGCTCTGCTTGGCGACATCCCCGGCGCTGGGCATCGCCGGACTGTTATCGGGCGGCAGCGGAGCCTCCGAGGCGGCCGGCAGTGGCTGCCCGTTCAGGGTGGTGCCCATGCGCATCACCTGCAGCACCGGCACCCCGTCGAGCTTCTGCATTTCCTTCCCCATGTCGGAAAGGGCCGCAGTGGCCCCGGGCTGCTGGGCCAGCATCTTGCTCATGTCCGCGCCAACGCTGGCGAAAATCGGCCCCATCTTCTCCGCCATCCGCTTGTGAAAATCCCGCACCTGCTCGTAGCCCGGAATTTCGGGAACCATCCACATGTCGTTGGTCACCGCCATGGCGCCCGTCTGCTGGGTCTTCTGGTCGGTCGCATTCATGGTCATGGTCAGAATGGCTTCCTTTGAGGAAAGACCGCTGACCTGCTTCTCTGCCCCGGTCTTGCGCACCTTGACGTCAAAACTCACTTTGACATCGTTGTTGGGATCGGGATTCGACGCCGGAGCGCTGGCCGGATGCTGCGCCTGCTGCTTCTGCATCTCCTGCCGGGCGTGTTCGATCTGATCCTTCATCTGCTGGAAGGTGACCACCGTGTAGGTGTGCTTCAGATTGTCGATCCGGGTGATGGTCTCCTTGTCGAGATCGATAATCTCGGTGGAGTCGGCCGACACGCTGGCCATGCGATTGTCCTTGATGTAAATCGTCGAAACCACAGGATCGCCCGCCTTGCGCGCCTGGGAACTGAACCTTCCCGCCAGTTTCATCATGCCCACCAGGGATCCGCCCGTGATCTGGGTGGTCTCCTGGTACGTATAGTCGGCAAACAGAAACGGCGCGGTCGAAAGGGTAATGGCAAAAATCAAAGAACTACGGGAACGAAACACACGCATGGATCATGCCTCCGGGAGGGTTGTGCAAAATGTGAATGGATTCCGGACAGAAAAGCAGAAATTCCAAAAATATGCGGAGCCCTGGGTGACGAAACATGTCTCGTCGAATCGACTGTCGAGGCCGAGAGAGAAGTGCTTCGCCCGGTACCGCAGGAGTAGTGCTACGAATCGCTACGCCGTTACAAAGTAGAACTCAAATTATCGAAATTGGAAACAAAAAAAAGAACGGGAGGGCATCGTGGTGGCGATGACCCCTCCCGCTGAAAAGGAAGACCAACTTGGAAGCGTGTGTTTACCGGCCCTGTGAAAGGCGCACGGGCTCATAGTTTCCCGGCGCCGTGGGAGCGTCAAGCCGGGTGGTTGTCCTGGAACCGATCTGGATCGATTGCAGGGTGTGCCCTTCGCGCGAAGCCTGGAATTTCAGAGACACATGAACCTCGCTCGACGCGGGATCACCGGGCCGCAGAACGTAAGCGAAGCTCCGCGATGCATCCTTGTTCCGCAGGGTAACCATGTTATGGAAAATGTCCTGGTCAACCGTGTAGACGCCGGCAGGCATGGTCTGGCCGGCAACGGTGAAATTAAAGGGGACGTTCAGGGTGGTCTCGGCCTTGGCCGCGTGTGTGGACAGGGCTGCTGTCGTGAGAACGATCGCCGCCAGGATGGACTTCAAAGTCATGAATCGCATGGGGTGTTGACCTCGCCTGAAAGCACACTAGCGATTCACGAAAAGGAAGGTGTGAAGTTTCCGTCCAGAAACCGTCAAGCTTTTTCAGATGTTCTTGACAGCGGGCGGGAGACATTCGCGAACCCGTGCCAGTTCCAGATGAATCTCCGCTTCAACGGCGTGGCGTTGCGGGCTGGCAAGGTTTTCAGCCAGGCGCAGCGCGCGGTCGAGCAGGGCTTCGGCTTCCAGGCAGGCATGCCTTTCGTGCGCGCTTCGCGCCGCCGAGCACAGCACCGCCGCGGCCCGCTGCCAGCTGCCCGCCGCTTCATAGTGCATGGCCATTTCCTGCGCGACATTGGCTTCGCGCCCCGCAAACAACTGGGCAAGACGTTCCGCGATTCGCGTGTGCCGCCGCGCCCGCCGCGAGGTCGACTGCCGCTGGTAGAGAACCTCGCGATACAGGCCATGGGCAAACACATAGAAAGCGGACCGTGTCCCGTCGGGGAGTTCGTCCTGGCCGGCGCGGCGAACGAAATACAGGCGGCGCGCAAGATCGTCGCAGGCTTCCTCGATCATGGCGGCGTCCTCTTCCAGCGCCGCCGCCACCGCCCACGCCGGGAACGCAACGCTGGTAAGGCTGGCAGCTTCCAGAAGACGCTGATCGTCGGCGCCCAGACGCTCGATTTCAAGTTCGATCATCTGCGACAACTCATCCGGCACGCCCGACTCGTACTCCGGGAACGGCGCCCGCTGGCGCCAGCGCGCCGAACCCGCGCCATCCTCGCGCGCCGCCTCCTCCCGCACCAGGTAGCGTTCCGCGATCAGATTCTCGAGCATGGCCTTGACGAACAGCGGATTGCCTTCGGAGCGGGCATAAATGAAATCCTCAAGCCCCGGCGGAAGCGATTCCTGGTCGAGTTCCCTGCTCAGCAACTGCTGGACCGCCCGCCGCCCAAGCGGCGCTAGCGTCAGCTCCACACAAAGGCGGCGAATAATCAGGTCCTGCTTGAGCGCCTTGAGCGCCTGGTCGGTGGATCCGTCCTGGGCCCGATACGTTCCCAGGATCAGCAGCCTGGCGGGAGTGCGGCGCCGCGCCAGCGCGGAGATCACGCCCAGCGTGGAATCGTCGGCCCAGTGAAGATCTTCGAAGACAAGAATCAGCGGCTTCTCAGTCGCCAGTTCCTCGAGGGCCGCGCACAACTCGCCCGGCACCCGGCCGGGACGGACCGGAGAAGCAAATTCGGAAGCGGCACGGGAATCCACGCCCAGCGTTGGCAGCCAGCCCGGAGCGATACGCGCCAGGATCCGGCACGCGCGATCGCCGTCGCCCGAAACGCAGAGGTGAGCCAGCGCCTCCATCAGCGGGTAGTACTCTTCTTTGCTCCCCAGGGCCTCGACACACTGGCCCCGCGCGAGGATCGCGCTTGAGGCCGCATGCCGCAGAAAGGCATCCACCAGGGCCGTCTTGCCGATCCCCGTTCCGCCCGTGACGAAAATCGCCTGGCGCTGCCCTCCCGCCGCCGATTGCAGAACCGATTGCAAACGGCGCATCTCCTCATCGCGATCGATGAATGTGCAATGGATTTCCTGCTGCGCGACCTGCTGCGAAGCCTGGCCCCGCGACGGAGCCGAAGCGCCGCCTCTGGCTTCTCCCCCTTCCACGACCGAAGCAACGAAAGAATAGCCGCGCTTGGGAATGGTCTGGATAAAACGCGGCGCGCCCGCATCGTCCCCCAGCACCTTGCGCAATTCGAGCATGTACGTCCGCAGCACCTGGGGCTGGACATACGTCTCCGGCCACAACGCGTCGAGCAACTCGTCGTGGGTGATCAGGCGACCCGGATTTTCGACAAGATACCGAAGAATGGCAAATGGCTTGGGGGGCAGCGCGATCTGCGCCCCGCTGCGCCACAGGCATTCGTTGGACGTATCCAGGCGGAAAGACTCGAACTGCTTCATGTTCACCGGACCCTCGGGAAAAAAAGGGGTTCGACTCACTGTAGCAAGCGGGGTTCCAGAGTTCGCGCCAGGCCGCCGAGAGATATGTCCAGTTAGTCAAAGGGGATAATACGCGGTCCACGCCTGACAGTCGTTGCGCAACCGTTCACTATTGGACGCAACTGTCCGTACGTGAGCATCAGAAAAACGGTTCGGTTTGCGGTTGAGTGTGACGAACGGCATTGAAACAGAGACGAGCCGGCCCAATGCAATAACGGCCCGGGAAGGGTCCCAGGCAGGGCCGGGCCGAAAACCTTCTTCCACGCTCGATTCGATCTGGTCAGCGGAAGCCCCCATTCCCGGCAACCTGCCTGGGTTGACTGGCCGTGCCTCCCATTGACCGGATCGCGCCAGTCCCAGATCACGAAAGTGGCATATCTCCGCACCGTGCATTTTTGATACTGATGTTGAACAGTGCCCAATCCTGTCGGGCGCCATAAAAGACCGGTCAAGGTCGGAGGCTTCAGGGACCAGTATGGCAAAACACCTATCCAGTATTTCCCCGGATTCAGCGACTCATAAATCTTCGTATCGACAGCCGGACGAATGGGGCGTCTACAACGAAGCTGCTTTCGAAGAACCAGGGCGCGTCATTCGACAGCGGGCGGCGACCCGCATCGCATGCGTCGGTCAAGCAGAGATCCAAAAGCGCCTTGTCCAGGTTCCGGAAATAGGGAACGCGGCAGATCATTCAGCTCCCGTCGACGGTCGTGTCGCCTTTGCCCTCGGCAAGCTGCTGCACGCAGTCCTCGAACCCGGAGAGCAACATGAGCTGGTCAACAGCCTTGAATGCGGACTGAAGATCGAGCCGGTTCCCGACGCGGTGTTGTACTACGCCTCTGAAGCCATCCGGGCGCTCCCCGATGGCCAGTGGGACGACGTGTTTTCCCTCCTCGACCAGGGCGGAAGTTTTCGCTGATCGGTGGAGTCGGGCCTGCCCGGAACGTCGCTGCGACCGATGAGAACCGCCCTGCGATTCAGCGCCGAATCGTCCGGGGCCAAAGCTTTGTAACCATCTTCCGGCGACCAAGAAAAATCCCCGCTGTTTCTGCGGGGATTTTTCGCCGGTGAACTGTTGGGATTGGACTAAGGCCACCGCGCTACCGCGAGAGCCCGAATCAGCAAATGACCCGGCGTGCATGCAACCGGGGAGTTCGGAAGTCTGGGGCGCGATGCCCTAGGCCTCAGTCACCTCACGTGAGATACAACTAAAACATTCAATCTGCATTCGCTGGATCAACCTCCTTTCCCGTGTATTTCCAAATTAACCCGGGAAACGAATGCCGTCAAGCCGGTATCTGCTGACGACCGTGAGGCTGACTTGCTGACTCGCTACGCAGCGAAGCGACGCTGACCTGCTGTTTTTGTCGGAACGGTACTTCTTGCCTGGTTTGGAAGCGTCAAAAACAGTTCCCACTCAAAGTTCCTACGCCAGCGCCGCATTCATATTGGCAATGGCTTCGTCGATCTCCTGGGTGCTCTTGAACCCCACAGTGGCGCAATCGATCCCCGCATTGCGGAACGCAAAATTCATGGCCGCCACGCGGTCTTCATGGCGCGTGAACTTGCCATCGCCAACCAGTTTCATGCTGATCACACCCATCCCCTGCTTCTTCACCGCCTTCACGTGCTCCACGACTTCAGAAACATCGCCGGGCTGGTCAGTGTCGGGAACCGGGCCGTCCATGCGCGTGCCGTTGTGGTTCATGCGGATCATGGCAACCTGCAGCCAATCGAACTTGGGCACCTGGCGCAGCGCCGGCAATCCGTGCACCGACGCACCTCGCTTCAGAATGATCTTCTTCTCCTGCGCCTCTTCCACCCCCGCCTGCCACCGCTTCGTTTCCTCCGTCCAGTTGGCGGTGTGCTGCCAGTGCAGAAGCATGATGTCGAAGTACTCCGTCTGCGAGGTCCGGCGCATCTCGTCGAAGCGCTTCAACGGCTCTTCCGGATGCGAAGTCGTCACCTTGGTCATGAGCTGGTAGCTGTCCCGCGGAAAGCCTTTCAGCGCTTCCCCCAGCATCGCCGGAGTCATATAGGCCTCCGCCGTTTCAAAGAAGCGAATCCCGTGGTCATAGGCGTAGTGGATCAGGCGGGTGAACTCCTGCTGCCCCAGCGCGTACTGCACATGCCCGTTGTTGCTGCCGGTGCCAAATGCGAGGCGCGTCACCTTCAGACCCGAATTGCCCAGCGGGACCATGTCCGTCGCGGTGCGGCGCTCGGCCTGCAAAGGAAGACTGCCGACGCCGGCCAGTGCTCCCGCCGCGATGCCGGTCTTGATGAAGTCTCGTCTAGAGTAGCCGCTCATTCCATCCTCCCGGGCTCTGGTAAAGCCATTTGCGAAGAATGGTAACACTTTCGCGATTGAGCGGGTCAGCGCCGCGTGACGGACCGCCAGAATTTTCTGTTGACATCGCGATCGGTTCGTGGCAACTTACCGTAAGTGGACGCTTACCTACAAGCTGGGCTCGACGCCCTGGGCGATGCCACCCGGATGGCCATCTTCCAAAAGCTCTCCGCCGGGCCCATTGCCGTCAACCAACTGGCGCGCCTCGTGCCTGTGAGCCGGCCCGCGGTTTCGCAGCACCTGCGCGTGCTCAAGGATGCGGGGCTGGTGATGGACACAAAAGCAGGAACCCGCCGCCTCTATCAATTGGACCCGGAAGGCGTGGCCCGATTGCGCGCCCACTTCGACCAGATGTGGACCAAAGCGATGAGCGCATTTCAAGCGGCCGCTGAACAACCCTCGAAACCGGAACTGACTGGAGAAAAGCATGGCAAACACCGTCGAAGAAACCGTCGTTCGTAAAAGCGTGCGCGTGCAGGCCTCCCTCGAGCGCGCATTCTCTGTCTTCGTGGAGCAGATGGAGACCTGGTGGCCGGCGACCCACCACATCGGAAGCACGCCCTTCGAGGCCATCTTCGTGGAGCCGCGTGCAGGCGGGCGCTGGTACGAGCGCAACGTGGAAGGGGTCCAGTGCGACTGGGGCACGGTGCTGGCATGGGATCCGCCCAGAATGGTCCGATTCTCCTGGCATGTGGGCCCGGGACATGACTCGCCCGACTGGAAATTTGACGGCGATATGTCCCGGGCCAGCGAGGTGGAGATTCGCTTCTCGCCCGCGGGTGCCGGAGCAACCCTGGTTGAGCTCGAACACAGCAAGCTCGAACGCCATGGGGAAGGCTACCAGCAGTTGCGCGCGCTGTTCGATGGTCCGGGCGCCTGGAGCGGAATCCTCGAGTCCTTTGCAAACGTCATTGCGGCGAAGCATGCCGGCGAATAGAAATACCGGTTCAAAAACCATTTGATCCCAAGGAGAGATCAAAATCATGAAGCCTGTCGTTTATTTGCGCATTGCGTCCGTGCTTACGCTGATTCATTCCGTGCTGCACACCATTGGCGGAGTGTTCGGCAAGCCGGAGCCGGGCGTGGCGGCCGCAACCGTGGCCACCATGAAAGCCAACCAGTTCGTGGTGTTCGGATTGACCCGGACGTACTTCGATTTCTTCCGCGGCCTCGGCCTCGGGGTCACCATTGTCCTCACCGCGGAAGCCATCGTCTTCTGGCAGCTCGGCACGCTGGCGAAAACCGATGCCGCACGGCTGCGCCCCGTCCTCGCCACATTCCTGGTCGCCTACTTGTTTTTTGCTGTGAATTCGTATACCTACTTCTTCTTCGGCCCCGTCGTCGCGGAGATCCTCATTGCCGCGTGCCTGGGAATGGCCATCGCGACGGCGAAGGTCGCCGAGCCCGCGCGTGTCCCCTCTTCCGTGCTCGCCAGCTAGAACCCACCGTGCCCAATCCTTTCGCCTTTTTCTGGCGAAAGGATGGAGGCCCCGAAGTCCATCCGCCGCACGATCATCAGGGTCGGCAACTCCAGTGCCGGGAATGTATACTGGGCGCCCACCGCAATGGAGCGCGCAAAGACATTTTCCCGGAGGCAAGCCCGTGAGCAAGTTGACCCCTTTCGCAAATAAGACTTTCGCCACCCGGCGCGGATTCCTGGGTGGAACCGCCGCCACCTTCCTCGCCGGATTTGGCGGCGCCGTTTCGCACGCAGCGACTGCCGAAACCACCGGGCCCAATGTTCTGGGGCCGAGGCCAGGCTACTCCCCCATGATCGGCACATTCGTTTCGCAGCTTACGTGGATGCGCGAGCAGAACGGAGTTCTACGTGCGACCGAAAAACTGTCGCAGGCCGATCTCGATGTTCTCTTCGACGCCAACGCCAATACCATCGGCGCCCTGATGCTGCACCTCGCGGCCACGGAAGTCTATTACGGAATGCACACCTTCCAGGGAATGAAATGGGGCAGTTGGCCGGACGAGGTAAAGAAGAAATGGGACGCCCCCATGGACCTCGGCGATGCCGGCCGCAAGTCCATCAAGGGACATGACCGCGATTATTACGTGGGCATCCTGCACGAGGTGCGCGAGAAGACGCTGGCCGAGTTTGCAAAGAAAGACGATGCATGGCTCATGAATGCAACTAAGGACGACGACTGGGGCCTTGCGAACAACCTTTGCAAGTGGTTTCACGTCTGCGAACACGAAGCCCACCACACCGGCCAGATTGCCATGCTGAAAAAGCGCCTGCCCGGTGCCAAGTCCGGAAGCGAAGGATAAACCGAAACTCGCCCGCGATGTCTGTTCCCTCGGTCCCTTGTTCCCTCGTTCCCTTGTTCCCTTGTTCCCTCGGTCCCTGCTTTTACCAGCTGTGCAGCCACTCTTCGTCGCGGCCGATGCGAACCGGCGTATTGAATAAATCGCTGAGTCTCCGAGCGGTGAGCAGTTCCGCGCGAGGGCCGTCGCCGAGGATCCGGCCATCGCGCATGAGAATGATCCGCTCGATCTCGGGAAGTATGTCGCCCAGGTGATGCGTCACCAGGACCAGCCCCGTCCCCTCCGCCGCCAGCCGCCGCAGGATCTCGCGCAACTCCCGCTGGGCAGCCAGGTCGAGCGCATTCGAAGGCTCATCGAGAAGCAGCTGGCGGGGTCGATGCACCAGTGCCCGCGCGATCAGGATCCGCCGCTTCTCTCCCGCCGACATTTCCCCCACCAGCTGCTGAGCCAGATGCCGCGCCTCCATGCGATCCAGCGCTTCCACGGCGCGCTCGCGCATTTCTTCCGTCACGTGAAGATTGGGCCACAGCGTCGAAGCGGAGAAGAATCCGGCAATGACCGCATCCAGCCCCGTCGTCACCGCGGTTCGTTCGCCCGGCAGCTCGCTGCCGAAAGGTCCCGCCGCCACGATGCCAAAGTGCTTACGAAGCTGCGTAAGGTCCCAGCGTTCGCGCCCGAAAATCCGCACCCGCATATCCGGCTGCACAATCGGATAAATCTGGCACGTAATGGTGTAAATCAGAGTCGACTTGCCGCAGCCGTTGGGCCCCAGAATCGCAACATGCTCGCCGGCGCGGATGCTCAGGTTCACGTCGTGCAGGACGATGCGATCGCCCCGCGCCACATTCACATGTTCCAGCTCCAGAAACTGATGTTCATCGATCTCAGGTGCGCTTGTTCCGGTCTCGGGCATCGATCCCCCACCTGCTAGATTAAAGGTTTGAACCCATCCAAACCGGCGCGGAAGATTGAACGCCGGGAACTCCGGGACCGATGAGCGATATCTCTCAGTTTTTGATACCGAAGGGCTTCCGCTTTGGCGCGACCAAGGCAGGATTGAAGGCCAGCGGGCGTACGGACTTTGCGCTGATCGTGGCCGACGCGCCGGCCAGCGCCGCGGCCGCGTTCACCGGCAATCGCGTGAAAGCCGCGCCGGTGCTGGTCGGCATGGAGCATCTCCGCGCCACCGGCGGCAAGGTGCGCGCCGTGGCCATCAATGCCGGCAACGCCAACTGCGCCGCGGGGCAGGCCGGCATCGACGCCGCGCGTGCCACCTGCGAAGGCGTCGCGCAGGTGTTCGATTGCAACGCATGGGAAGTCATTCCTTCCTCCACGGGAATTATCGGCGTGCCCCTCCCCGCCGAAAAGCTGATTGCGGCGTTGCCGGAAATTTCGGCGCGCATGGGTTCCGAGTCGGATCACTTCCAGGAAGTCGCCGAGGCCATCATCACCACCGACACCGTGGAGAAGACAGCGTTCGCACGCCTCGAGATCGACGGCCATGAGGTCCGCATCGCCGCCACCTGCAAGGGCTCCGGCATGATCCACCCGCAGTTGGTGCCCCACGCCACCATGCTGGTCTACGTGCTCACCGACGCGGAAGCCACTCCGGCCGCCCTCGACGGCTACCTCCGCAAGTCGATCGAGGTGAGCTTCAATCGCATTTCGGTGGACGGGGATACCTCCACCAACGACACCGTGCTGCTGCTGGCCTCGGGTGCAAGCGGCGTGAAGATCGGCCCCGATCATGCCGAATTCGGCGCGGCTCTCACAGAAGTGTGCACTTCGCTGGCCCGCCAGATTGTCGCGGACGGCGAAGGCGTCACCCATGTGGTCGAATTGCGCATCAACGGCGCGGTGCACGATGCGGATGCGCTCAGAGTGGCGAAGGCCATCGCCCATTCGCCGCTGGTCAAGACGGCGTGGGCGGGTTGCGATCCGAACTGGGGCAGGCTGGTGGCCGCCATCGGCTACTCCGGCGCGGAGATCGATCCGGAACGCATCGATATCTGGTTTGGCGAGCAGCGCATTTGCCGCGACGGCGGGCGCGCTGCGGAGTTCGACGAGAACGCCGCGCACGCCTACCTGAAACAGGAAGAGTTCTCCATCTCGATCGATCTGAACCAGGGACCAGGCTCATGCGTCTTCTGGACCACGGACCTGACCACCGGGTACATCCATATCAATGCGGATTATTCGACCTAGGTCTCTGGCCTGCTTACGGCTGCTTGGCCGGAGCCTGCGCCTGCGGATAAGCGCGTTCGACAGCGGCTTTGAGCTGCCTCACCAGTTGCACACCGGGAGCATCGAGGCCGCCTTCCTGAGAGCGCTCCCACACGATTCCTTTGCGTTCCCCCTGGTTCTGAACGTAGACACGCAGGACGTCCTCGGGAGGACCAAGCTCGCTACGAGCATCGATTTCCGGGCCGCGAGTCGGACCGGCCTGCGGCGATCCGGGCTGCGATAATCCCGGTTGCGACGACCCTCCCGAAATACCGCCCCTCAGCTGCCCCGCAGCCGCACGGCCCTTGCGAACCACAAACACGAGGTCCGCATCGCGGCGGTTGACTGCCAGGGCGTAACGCTTCCACTCGAGCAGACTAGCCTGCACATCGGCAATCGCCCGGCGGTCTTCAGGAAACAGTTCGGGCTTGACGATGTCCCCGTCATCGGCTTCGACGTAGACGGATCGTGCGTTCTCAAACACCGACGGAACGTCGGGCTTCTTGGGTTTGCTGTGGGCGGCGTTGACGAACAAGAGAACTACGATGAAAGGAACCGCGAACTTCATGCTTTTCATGCGACACCTTGTGGAACCAGCCAGCAAAAAAACGGGAACGCGCAGACAGCGCATCATAGTTGAACCGGGAAGGAAGATCAATTTCCTCCGACCCCTTGGACGGAAGCGCTCCGCGTCCGTTTACAATCGCAGCAATTGACTGGTACAGAAGGACACTTTGAGGACGATGGGCAATCGTAAAAAAGATACGGCTGAATCGAAATCCGCCGCCGCGCCGTCCGAGAACGGCAAGTTTTCGCTGATTTCAAACGAGAAGCTGATTGCGCTCTATTCGCATCTGCTGAAGTGGCGGAAGGGCCCGACGCCCGGCGCGAATTCGGCGGCGGGGCGTGGCCGCGCTGCCGGCATTGTTGGAGCTGCCATCGACCTCGGCCCCGGCGACCTCGTCTGTTCGCGCGAGCACGGATTGCTGGCCGGATTCGCCGATGGAGGAACCATCGACCAACTGCTCGCTGCGAATCATCGCGGGCCCGAAACCTCCGCCGGGAATGGGGCAGCCCGCAACGGACATTCGCCTTCGACTGCCCAGGCGGCGCATACCCAGGCTGCCATTGGAACCGCCCTTTCCAACAGGACCAGAAAAAACGGGAAAGTCGCGGTGATCTTTGCCGAAGCGCAGGACCAGTTTCGCGAAGCGCTGCACGTGGCGACCATTCACTCCCTGCCAATGATCTTTGTCCACCAGCCGAGCGGCAAGCGCGACCAGGCCCGCGCCGTGAGCCCAAAACTCAACGGAAACAATTCTTCCGCGGCAGAAACTCCCTGGTTCCCCAGCATCACGGTCGATGCCAACGACGTGGTCGCGGTGTATCGCGTGGCCAACGAAGCCATCTCACGCGCGCGTCTGGGACGCGGACCGACGCTCATCGAGTGCCGCCCGTTTCCCGTAACTCCCAGGCCAGGCCCCAACGGCGGGTATGCCCACGATCCGATCCGCAACATGGAACACTATCTCCGCGCCCGCGGACTGTTTGATCCTAAATTGAAGAACCGAACCTGACGACAATCCAGGGGATCGAACGATCCGATTATTCGACGAAAATCTCGGTCAGGGTGTTAAGCGTTGCCTTGAGCACGGCGGCATTTAATGCGCCGGACCTCTTGACAAGCCTTGCCTTATCCACCGTTCTAATCTGATCGAGCAGAATGAGTCCGTTCTTGCCGGCGTGCCGTACAGGAATTCGAAATGGCGCCGGATGGCTGCCGGTTGTCATCGGCGCAATGATGGCGGTTCGCAGGTAGTCGTGCATCTCCGGCGGAGAAACCACGACACACGGGCGCGTCTTTTGAATCTCGCTACCCAGAGTCGGATAAAGGTTGACCAACCATATGTCGCCGCGCTTGATGCGGCCCTGCTTTGCGGCGACTTGACCTACCACCTCAGCTCCGAATCGATTTCATTCCCAAATTCCGGGAGAACGAGGGCGTCCTCGCCGGTGGCAGCTATCTTGCTGGCCGCAGCCGCCCATCCTGTCCGCGGAGCCGAAGCCGGTTTTCGCAAAACTACGGTATCGCCCTCAACTTGCATGTCCACCTGGTCAGAGAGTCCAACTTGCTTCAGCACCGGTTTGGGAATGAGGATTCCATGCGAATTGCCCAAGCGCCTTATCGTCACCAGCACGGCTGATCTCCTGTACTAACAATGTTAACACGTGCTGGTGCTCGAAACCTATTTCGCGCGCGGATGCGTCCGGTCGTACACCTGCGTCAACTGCGACGTGGTGAGCTGCGTGTAGCGCTGCGTCGTGGACAGCCGCTCGTGCCCCAGCAATTCCTGAATGGCGCGCAGGTCCGCGCCTTCTTCCAGCAGATGGGTTCCAAACGCGTGCCGCAAGGTATGCGGATGGACGTCGGACGGAAGGCCGCGCAGGATGGCTACGCGCTTCACGATGCGGCCGACGCTGCGCGTCGTCAGCCGCGCTTCGCCGCCGGGCTTGTTCAGGCCGCGAAGCTGCAGGTTCACGAACAGCGCAGGCGTGGTCCGGTGCATTTTTTCGGGACTGCTCGCAGCCAGCCGCGCCGACCGTTCCCCAAGGTAAGAGCGCAGAGCCTGGGCAGCCGCATCGCCCAGCGGTACGTAGCGCTGTTTCTTCCCTTTGCCCCGAACCAGGATCACTTCCTGCGCCCAGAAAATGTCCTTGAGGTCCAGCCCCGTTAGCTCGGCGTTGCGGATCCCGCATCCATAAAGCAATTCGAGAATGGCCTTGTCGCGGGCCGGCCAACTGGCTGCGTCGTCCGCCACGTTGTCAACTACGCGATTCATCTGCTCGATGGACGGTACTCGGGGAAGATGCTTGGGAAGACGCGGCGTGGCCACCAGCGAAGCGACATTCTGATCCACGCGGCCCGTGCGCGCCAGCCATTTAAACCAGCTTCGGATCGCCGCCAGCGCCCGCGCTGTGGATGCCTTCGAGAGGCCGCGATCAAAGAGCGTTCCCAGGTAAGCGCGGATGTCGGTGTGCTCGATGCGGTCCGGGGTCAGTTCCTTGCCGCGGCGCTCCAGCATGAACGCCGCGAACAAACCCAGTTCGCGTTCATAGGCGCGCAGCGTGTGCTCGGATGCGGCTCGTTCGTTGGCCAGTACGCGCAGATATCCCGACACGAGTTCGCCTAGCGCGACTACAGTCGATGCGTCAGCCTCGGGAGTCACGCGGATTCCTTGCCCGTGTCACTGGAAGTGGACGCTGGACGGCTCTCGTCCTCAACCCTCGTTTCGGCGGAACCGCGCGAAAAAGGCGCGGCACGAAGCTTTCGATCCGCATTGGAGGGAAAGTCCACAACATTGGAAGGGCGCGCCGCCGCCCTGGGGTGGTGCTGGCGATGCACAGCTTTCAGGCGGCCCAGGGCCAGGTGGGTATAAACCTGCGTGGTGGAAATGTCCGCGTGACCCAGCATCAGTTGAACGCTGCGCAGGTCCGCTCCGTGCTCCACCATGTGGGTGGCGCAACTGTGCCGCAGTTTGTGCGGGCTGGCGGACGAATCGGCCAGCTTTACCAGGTGCCACACCCATTGCCGCGTCAACGGCATGCCGCGCAAAGAAAGAAACAGGCGCGATCCTTCCGTCCGCGACGGCTGCCCCCGCCGCGCCGAACTGATGCGCGAAAGATGCGGCCGCCCTTCTGCAAGATAGGCTTCCAGCGATTCGATGGCCGCGCGCCCCAGGGGAACGATGCGCTCCTTGTCGCCCTTGCCCCGCACCTGCACCCGGCCCAGGTCCAGCGCCAGGTCGCTGGTGTTCAGAGCGGTGACCTCCGAGACCCGCAGGCCCCCCGCATACAGAAGCTCCAGAATGGCGTGGTCCCGCAGCGCCGTTGCCCGGGCCTGGGGATGATGGGCGGCCATCGCGGCACGCTCCAGCATTTCGTTCACCTCGGGCTCCGCCAGCGACTTGGGCAGCACCTTCCAGGCCTTGGGCGACTCGATATTGACGGTGGGATCGTGATGGATGCGCCGGTCCAGCAGCAGCCACTTGTAAAAGCCCCGCAGGCAGCTGAGCTTCCGCGCCGCCGAACGGGAATCGATGCCGTGCGTGCGCAGATGCTCCAGGAAACCCGCGACATCCTGCTGCATGGCCGTCAACAACACCCCGTGCCGGGTTTCAAGAAACTCGGCAAAGGTCCTCAGGTCGCCCAGGTACGCTTCGCAGGTGAGCGGCCTCAGGCCTTTCTCCACGCGCAAATACGACTGGTAGTCCTTCAGGAGCGGCAGGTTGGCGGTCGCGTCCACTAGGTCGATTATGGGCGTCTAATTGCCCCCGCCCGCCGTTTTGCTTTTCCCGCTGAACCTCGTTCACAACGAATCAACTTCAGCAATATGGGTACCAAAACAGTGGACTCACGGCTTGCGCAGGAGCCCCCGGATCCGCGTCTCCATCGCGGCAAGATGGGTTTCCCCCTCGTACCGGCCGCGCACGATGCCCTGCCGATCAATGAGATAAGTGACCGGCAAGCCAAGCACGCCGCCATAGGCGAGACCGAGTTTTTCGTCCCCCAACACCACCGGGTAATTAAGGCCGCGCTTCTCGACAAACGACTTCACCGGCCCGGTGTCATCGTCCATGGAAACGCCCACAATCGACAGCCCATCGCCCTGGTACTTCGATTGCCATTCGATAAAGCGCGGCATTTCCACCTGGCACGGGGCGCACCAGGTTGCCCAGAAGTTCAGCAGAACCACCCGGCCGCGCATCCCGGTCAGGTCGATGCGCTGATTGTCGAGACTGGTGAGGGCAAATGCCGGGGCTGCCTTGTTGAGCAGGGTGGGTTGGCGCGGCACGGCGGGGACCGAAGGCAGAACCAACGCCAAAGCCATCAGAACCACCGCCGCCCTGGATTGCGAAGTAGCCATCAGGCCGAGTACTCCCCTTCCGCCGCTTTCCGCCATATCGCCTCAAGCGCATCCTGGGTGCCATCGGAATAGTCCGCCACCATCGCCGGATCGGGCGTTACCGGGACAGTCGGCATCTGAAAATGATCGAAGTCTTTGAAAGTCGTCCAGTCCCCGCCCCACACCAGGCCCTGCGCCTTGAGCGCGGCCACCATGGCTTGAAACTGCGGAGTATTCACATCCCAGTTGAGTGCCCCGCCCTGGCCGGAGAGATAGGGAACCACATCCACGGCAAGCCCGTAATTGTGCATCGAAAACCCCGCTGTTGCATTGGTCACGATATGTCCTGGCTTGGTGCGCCCCTGGGCATACAGCGCATCCTGCTGAGCGGCCGTTCGCAATCCTGAAACGGCCAGCAGGAAGGTGCCCTCCGCTGCCATTGCGTCTGCCGCGGTACGTACCTTCGTGGCAAGATCAGGATCGACTTGCGCGAGCACGCCTTCGCTTCTGGCGTTCATGTTCCACCCTCGATCAACTGCAGATTGAATGACCTTCTACGCAAAAGATTCTAGGCCAATCCCGGAAATAATCTGCAAACAATCTCGCTCATTGCCTGTATACGCGAGACTCCCAGCTCTTCAGGTGAAGCGCGCCTGTTTCGTTCTCTGCGCCCGCGTAATTGCCGATCACGATCTTGCCGGCCTTGACACCATCCGGCAGCGTGTACTCCACCGGCTCGCCCGAGAAATTGTGCACCACAAGGTATTGTTCCTTGTCCAGCGTGCGCAGATACGCAAAAACCTGCCCGTTCTGCGGATCGAGATCCTTGTAGTCGCCGTAGACGAATGCGCGCGTCTTGGCCCGCAGCGCGATCAGCCGCGCGGTGTAGTTGTAGACCGAATCGGGATCGGCAACCTCCTGCGCTGCATTGATCGTCGTGTAGTTTGGATTCACCGCCAGCCACGGCTTGGCCGACGCGGTGGTGAAGCCCGCATTGGCATCGCTGCTCCACTGCATCGGCGTGCGCGAGTTGTCGCGGCCGAAGCGCGCACACTCCCTGATAAACTCCGCCTCCGGCATCAGCCCCGGCACCACCTTTTCCTGGTAGAGGTTCTTCACCTCGATATCGTTGAACTGGTCGAGTTTCGTAAAGGGATAGTTGGTCATGCCCAGTTCATCGCCCTGGTAAAGAAAGCCGTGCCGCGCAACGTCAGCAGCATCGTCTCCAGCAGTTTGGCCGAGTGAACCCGCGCTTCCGGCGTCGAGGTATCGCCAAAATTCGACACCAGCCGCGGATTGTCGTGGTTCGACAGGAACACCGTATCCCAGTCGGTCTTGCCCAGGTCGCGCGCATGGTTGGCATAGATCGCCTTGAAGTCCGCCAGCTTCCATTTCCGCTCGCTGTAATGCTCGCCGCGATTGATCCGCACCGCGTCGAAGTTGAAAACCATGTTCAGTTCGTGACTTTGGCTGTTCACGATGCGCGGCTCTTCCTGGAGCGTGATGCCGATCGCCTCGCCCACCGTCATCACGTCGTACTTCGACAGCACCTCGCGATTCATCTGCTGCAGGTACTCGTCGCGATGCGGACCGTTGGCCCACAGCCTTGACGGATCCTTCAACTGTTCCGGCGTCAGATCGGGCAGCCCGGGCTGCTTCGAAATCAGCGGAATCACGTCCATGCGGAACCCATCCACCCCCTTGTCCAGCCAGAAGCGCATCAGCGAAAAGACATCTTCCCGCACCTTCGCATTGTCCCAGTTCAGATCCGGCTGCTTGACCGCAAACAGGTGCAGATAAAACTGTTTCGTCGCCGGATCCCATTGCCAGGCCGGTCCCGAGAAATAACTCGGATAGTTATTGGGCGGCAGCGGATGCTCCGGGTCGGCCGCATTGGGCCGCCCGTCGCGCCAGATGTAGTAATCGCGATAGGGATTGTCTTTGGACTTGCGGCTCTCCACAAACCAGTGGTGCTCGTCCGACGTGTGATTGACGACCAGGTCGATGATCAGCCGCATGTGCCGCGCCTTGATGGCCGCCAGCATCTGGTCGAAGTCCGCCATCGTTCCGAACTCTTTCATCACCTTGCGATAATCGCGAATGTCGTAGCCGTTGTCGGCGTTGGGCGAGTCATAGTGCGGGCTCAGCCAGATCACATTCACGCCCAGCTTCTCGAGATAATCCAGCCGCGACGTTATGCCCTTCAGGTCGCCGATCCCGTCCCCGTTCGAGTCCTGAAACGAGCGCGGGTAGATCTGGTAAACCACCGCCTCCTTCCACCACTTGGGCTCGTAGCCGTTGATCAGCTGCGTCGCGGCCGTTGCGGTAGCAGCCTGCTGGGCGGGCGCCGAAAGACTGCTTGACGCCAACGACAGGCCCAGGAAGCATAGGAGAAA
This sequence comes from uncultured Acidobacteriota bacterium, assembly GCA_963730805.1. Classification (GTDB taxonomy): domain Bacteria; phylum Acidobacteriota; class Terriglobia; order Terriglobales; family Acidobacteriaceae; genus Telmatobacter. The sequence continues at coordinate 305,995 of CAVSTL010000014.1, forward strand.
GACACGCATGGATTTCGAAAGCATAGTTGGGCACCCATCGCTTGCTGCGATTTTCAACCTCAAAGTCTATAGCAAGCGCGCCCTTGCAACGACTTCACAGGTTACCGAAAAACTCGATACGGAGGGAGGCGGGGGTTTTTAACCCCCGCATAAAGCCAGGAAAATCAATGCGGGCTTTAGCCCCGGATGAATCTTTGTCGCCGATTTCGCCGGAAGCATTTAGTTTTTCCGCACCCCGTTCAGTCCCGGTGCCAACTTGATTACGCTGTCAGATTGCTACAAGTCATACAAGATCCGCGCAAGCCTGAAGCTCAGGGCGATCTCATGGAGTTTCATTGTTGCGTTTTGCACCGCGCCGGAGGCGCACCGTTTATTAGCCCCGCGCTTCAGCGTGGGGAATCAGGCACCAAACAATGCTTCCAGCCCCGGAGGGGCGGTGCAACTAAGGTTGACAGGCCCTGGGCTGCACAGCTACAACACGCTTTCACGACTTCATGCCAAGGATGATGCGATGAATGCAAAGGATTTGACTCCGGGCGCGGCCACACGGCGGAAACTGCTCGGCGGGATGGCGTCGGCAGGAGCCTTGCTCGGACTCGGCGCGGCCGCCTCAACGCAGGCCGGCGCGGCCGAAACACCCACCGAAACCGCGGAGAGACTGCTCGCCCCGGCGCGCCTGCGCAGCTACAAGGCGCGGCGCTCTTCAAGCTGGGACCGCACTGGCGGTAATGCAGATTCGGTTCCCGTTGAGCCAGGTCAGGCTGCGACCATCCTCGATGTAAAGGGGGCGGGCGTCGTCACCCACCTGTGGTTCACCATCGCGTCGCCGGATAAGCTTCATCTCAAGAATCTGGTCCTGCGCGCCTGGTGGGATGGAGAGAGTTCGCCCTCGATCGAAGCCCCCATCGGCGACTTCTTCGGCCTTGGCCTCGGCGAATATTTCATCTACCAGTCGGCCCTGCTGACCGTGGCCCCGGTAAAGGCGCTCAATTCCTATTTCGCCATGCCCTTCGCCACCGCCGCCAGAATCACCGTGACCAACGAAGGCAAGAAGAAGACCGATGCGCTCTACTTCGCTGCGGACTACGTCACCCTCGATTCAATTCCGGGCGATGTAGCCCGGTTCCATGCGCAATACCGCCAGGCCGCTCCCGGCAAGGGATGGACCGACAAGTGGGGCGACGAATACGGCGACAGCGACATCGACAGCAAGAAGAACCTCAACGGCGAGGGCAACTACATCTACCTCGAAGCCACCGGGCGCGGCCACTTCGTCGGCGTCACCCACGCGGTCGAGCAGAACCAGGAATTCTGGTTCGGCGAAGGCGACGACATGATCTTTATCGATGGCGACGCCATGCCCACCATCAACGGCACCGGCACCGAGGACTACTTCAACGGCGCGTGGGACTTCAACGGCCAGCCCTTCGGCTACATGCACAACGGCGCCCCCTACATCATCGATGCCGAGCGAATCGGCGGGCGCTATTGCCTCTACCGCTGGCACACCGAGAGCCCCATCACCTTTGAAAAGTCCATCCGGGTGACCATCGAGCACGGCCATGCCAACCACCGCGCCGACAACTTCTACTCGGTCGCCTACTGGTACCAGACCGAGCCGCACGCGCAGTTCCCCGCCCTGCCGGCGGCCGAATCGCGCATCCCCCGCATCTTCCACGTAGGCGGAGCCGGAGCAGCCGAACCACCCCAGAGCTGATCAGGAGCTGATCAGGAGCTGACCAAGAGCTGAAAGACAGTCGACTGAAAACAGTGGCCACGAGCTCGGCGCCCGCGCGACAGTCAAATCCCGCGAACGGAGACCTTGAACGTGAACCCTGACGAACCCAGCCGCACCGCCCTGATGATCGCCCGACAGCGGGCTGCGCACCAGTTGCTCGATCATGGCTCCATCCTCCATGACCCATTTGCCATTCAGATTCTTCGTGAAGACGAAACCGGCCTGCTTGAATTTGCGAACAAGCATCCCTTGGCCAGCATCGGACGTCTGTTCACCGCCGCGCGAAGCCGGATTGCGGAAGATGCCCTGTCGGGAGCTGTCGAAAGAGGAGTTCGGCAGGTCGTCATCCTTGGCGCCGGACTCGACACCTTCGCTCTCCGCAATCCCCACGGCGCACTCCAGATCCGTATCTACGAGGTGGACCACCCCGCCACGCAGGCGTGGAAACTCGAGCGCCTGGCCGAAGCCAAAATCGCACTTCCGCCCTCGCTGATTCTCGTGCCGGTCGACTTCGAGCGCGACAATGTGGGAGAGAAGCTCGTTGCCGCCGGCTTTCAGCCGAACTCTCCCGCGTTTTTCACCTGGCTCGGCGTTGTTCCCTATCTGACGCAGGACGCCATCAGCCGCACTCTGGACTACATGGCGTCCATCCCCGACTCGGAAGTGGTGTTCGACTACATGGAACCTGCCGAAGCCTTCTCCGAAGAGCTACGGCAACTGGAAAAGGCGCGGTCGGAACAGCTTAAGAAAATGGGGGAATGGTCAGACACCCGCTTCCAGCCGGCCGACATTGCGGCCATTCTTCGCTCGCACGGATTCGGTGCCATCGAAGACATCAATTTCCACGAGATCGCGTCCCGGTTCGGCCGCGCCGTTCTAGGACTCGCACCCGGACACGCCGGCGTGCATGTTGTCCACGCCAGGCACGATTAGAGACCACCGTCGTTTACTTCGCTGAAATCATATCGTCCACCCGGAACAGATTGGACGTAAGGTTGTTTCTCAGCTTGTCGTAGTGTTCAAACGTCGCTTCGATTTCCATGTCGGGGTGAATCTTGCGCCACCGGTTCACAAACTCCGGATCGATCATCGATTTGTTCAGCGCATCCCAGCTCGGATACACGTCCAGGGTGACGCCGTTGATCCTGTTTTCACTTCCCCGCTGCGGCATCATCAGCACGTTGACAAACCATCCCCTGGTGAGCCCGTCCTTGATCAGCTGTTCGGCGATGGGCTGCCAGGCCTTCTTTTCGTAGGCGATCCATTCGTCCACGTCCGCCGTCTTCGCTTCGTTCACGACGACGTAGTCGCCCTTCTGCATCGACCCCACCGACAGGTAGTTCTGCCACAGGCCGCTCGAAACCAGCGTGCTCACTGCATCCCGGCGGGCAACGTACTCTTCCGCCGTCATGCTCAGTCCGGCCTTTTTCAGAACCGGTCCGAGATCCGCCATGCCCAGCGGCTCCGGCGGCAATCCCGGATAAAACGAAACCAGAAAGTAATCGCAGGGACTCGCGCTGCCCGACGGCGTCACCGCTCGGACCAGCATCCACGAAGTCAGCCGGCCTGAATCGACCAGCCCCTGGATGATTTTGTGAAAGTCCCCTTCAGCCCACTTCCGAAACTCCATTCCCTTGTCGGGCTTGGTCTTGATGCATTGCACCGAGTGAAAGCCGGTAGTTGGCGAGGCTGGTTGGGACAGAAGTGGGAACGAAAGCGCAGCCAGCACCGCCGCGCAAGCAAGCGTGCGTAAACCTTTCATGGGATCCTCCGGGAAAGATGGATCTCTCGGCCGTTCCGAACAGACAACCAGCGGTGTTCAGTCGTGAGTTGCGCACAACACTACAACATGCCGGCCCGGATGGGTACAAAAAAGCGTCTCGCCGCGCCTTGGAATAACGACGGCGGCTCCCGGCAAAGAGAGCCGCCGCTCGATCAGGCGTAAATGCCGCGCTGCTTGATCGTGAACGCCACGCGATCGATCGCCAGCATATAAGCGGCGATGCGGTTGTTCACGTTGTGCGCCTCGGCGTAGCGCACCACATCGTCGAAGCTGTCGCGCAGAATCGTCTCCAGCTGCTCGTTGACGATGGCTTCCTTCCAGAAGTAGCCCTGCCGGTCCTGCACCCACTCGAAATAGCTGGCCGTCACGCCGCCGGCGTTGGCCAGAATATCGGGCACGATGAAGATCCGCTTGTCGGCCAGAATCTCGTCGGCTACCGCGGTAGTGGGCCCGTTCGCGCCCTCCACAACGATGCGCGCCTTGATGCGGTCGGCGTTGCGGCTGGTGATCACATTCTCGGTCGCGGCCGGGATCAGGATTTCGCAGTCGGAAACGATCAGTTCTTCGCTGGGCATCGCCTCGGCACCTCGGAACCCCAGTATCGAATTGTTCCGATACTTGAACTCCATCAACTGGTGGATGTCGATCCCATTGGGATTGAACAGGCCGCCGTCCTTCTCCGCGATCCCGATAATCTTGTATCCATGCTCCATCATCAGGCGCGCGGCGTTCGAGCCGACGTTGCCGAACCCCTGGATGACGACACGGCACCCGTCAATCGGCATCTTCAGGTAGCGCAAAGCCTCATCGCAAACCACCAGCACTCCGCGTCCAGTCGCTTCGAGGCGTCCGCGCGATCCGCCGATGGTCAACGGCTTCCCGGTCACCACGCTGGTCACGGTCTGCCGCATGTGCATGGAGTAGGTGTCCATGATCCATGCCATGGTCTGCTCGTTGGTGTTCACGTCGGGAGCCGGCACATCCTTCTCCGGCCCGATGAATTCGATAATCTCGGACGTATACCGGCGCGTCATCCGCTCCAGTTCGCCCAGGCTCATCTTCTTGGGGTCGCAGATCACGCCCCCCTTGGCTCCGCCAAATGGAATGTTCACCACGGCGCACTTCCACGTCATCCAGCTCGCCAAAGCCCGGACTTCGTCAAGGGTCACGTCGGGTGTGTAGCGGATCCCGCCTTTCGCCGGTCCGCGTGCCTGCGAGTGCTGCACCCGGAACCCGGTGAACATCTGGATCCGCCCGTCATCCATGGTGATGGGAAAATGCACGATCACTTCGCGCGAAGGAGAGCTCAGCACTCTCCACAAGCCTTCGTCCAGGTTCAACTTGCGTGCCGCAAATTCAAACCTGGCGCTTTGTGCTTCCCAGGGGTTGATCTCCTGGTCAAGCGTGATTGTTGGGGTTAACACTGCCATACCTTTCTCCAGTTTCCGATCCCTGCTGCGCATCCCCGTCAAACCGGGTAGCAACTGATAGACGCAGCAGGACTTTCTTCCGTTTCCACGGAGGGTTCTTTACTCCGCCTTACGCTTGCTTGGATGCGATCGGCGCGTTGGGCCCCCAGCCGAATCCTGCTCAGCCCAAACCCCAGTGAGTCTAGCCCTCCGGAAGGGCATCGTCAAGCAACCCCGAACCTTTGTAAATAACTTTGGTATGTGCCGGATCCCCCTTTTGGGCCACACGCCCAGCAATCAATCGGACCTCGGGTATCTGCGCGCGAACTGGACCCGGCGCCAACTTGCTGACCTGCTACGTCGCGAAGCCGACGCTAACCTGCCGCTTTCAAATTCAACCGGTATTTCCCGATTCTCCGCGCCAGTCAAAGTTGGTTCTCACGCACACGCGTTAGCCCCCGAGGAACGGTCTCTTTCCGCACCACGGCTTTCCCCACGAGGCTGATGACTCTGAATCGACCCCCACCCACCAAACCGCTTGTAAACCCTCGGCCCGTCATTAGAAACTTAGACACTTCGCTGTTGCATTCCAGTTGTGTTGCGGGGGATCGATGCAGAGCTTCCGAAGAGTTGTTGTTTGCGCCGGGCTGTCGCTGCTTGTCTTGGCCGGTCAAGCGCAGGTTCCCATCCAGCAGGCACCCCCGGTGCTCGCGCCGCCGGCCACGCCCCCCGCTCCTACTCCCATCGTGCAGAATCCTTCCGGCGCCCATCCCCTCACGACCGACGATCTGGCCGCATTCTTCGACGGCATACTGCCCCTGCAGCTGGAACGAAGCGACATCGCCGGCGCCTCCGTCCTGGTCATCAAGGACGGCAATATCCTGCTCCAGAAAGGGTACGGCTACGCCGACATCAAATCGAAGAAGCCGGTGGACCCCAACACGACCATCTTCCGGCTCGCGTCGATCTCCAAGCTGTTTACCTGGATTTCGGTAATGCAGCTTGAGGAACAGGGAAAACTGGACCTGGATACCGACGTCAACCACTATCTCGATTTCCAGATTCGCCCCGCGTTCAACAAGCCCGTTACCCTGCGCAATCTGATGACCCACACCGGCGGCTTCGAAGAAGTCACCAACGACATCATCCTCACCGACGCCAACAAGGCGATCTCGCTGCGCGACGACCTGATCCACAACCAGCCCCGGCGCCTCTTCCCGCCGGGAGAGGTGCCGGCCTACTCCAACTACGGAGTTGGCCTGGCCAGCTACATCGTGCAGCGCGCCAGCGGCGTGCCCTTCGAGCAGTACGTCCAGGAACACATCTTCGCGCCCCTGGGCATGACCCACTCCTCGTTCTATCAGCCGCTCGAAAAGCGCCTCGAATACTCCGATTCGCTGGGCTATCGCGGCAACACCACCAAGCCTCCCGTGGGCTTTGAGCTTTTCAATCCCGTGGGCGCGGGCGGCGTTTCTTCCTCCGCCGCCGATATGGGACGCTTCGGCCTGGCCCTCCTCAACGGCGGCGAGCTCGACGGCACGCGCATCCTCAAGCCGGAGACTCTCGCCCTCATGTGGACGCCGCAATTTCGTGCCAGCGACCAGCTTCCTCCCCAATGCATGGGCTTCTACCAGACGTGGCGCAACAACCTCCGCTGGATCGGCCACGAGGGCGACCTGATTGCCTTCCACAGCCTTTTCTTCGTTGAGCCGCAGCAGAAGATGGTGCTGTTCGTCTCCTACAACTCCGAAGGCGGCGGAGGCCTGCCTCGGCCGGAAATCATCGATTTCTTTTCCGATCGTTATTTCCCCGGCGCGCCCAGGCCTGAATTCCTCAAAACCGCGGCGAAGGACCTCAAAGACATCGAGGGCGAGTACCTGGCCACCCGTCGATCCGACAGCACCAAGCTGAGCCTCTCCAATTTGTTTGACCAGCGCAGCGCCAGCGTCGACAAAGACGGGGCCTTGACCATCGAAAACGCCAAAGACCTCCGCGGCCACACCATCAAATTCAAGCCCATCGGCAAAGATCTCTGGCAGGCCCAGGAAGATCAGCAGCGCATGTTCGCCATTCGCGACGCCAGAAATCGGATTGTGCGCATCGCCTTTGGTTTTCCCGGCGTGCAGCTGCAGCGCGTGCCGTTTTATGAGAATTCCAATTTCGTCCTCCCCGCCGTTGGAGTCAGCCTCGCCATTTGCGCGCTGGTCCTGCTGGCAACCCTGATCCGGATTGGACGGCGTCTTTTCTTCAGGAGGCGCTCGAAGTTGATGCCGCAGCCGGCCACCATCTGGCTCACCTTCTTCCCCCGCAGCGCCGCCATCGTGTGGGCCCTGTTTCTCGGCACGCTGGCTACTTTCTTTGCCGTGAAGGGCGACGATCTCATGCCGCCCACCCCCGAGTGGTACCGCTGGTTCGCCGTCATCAATTGGGTTACGGGCTTCGCGATGCTGCTCAGTTTGTTCGCCGTCATCTCGGCCATCCGCATCTGGTTCCGCCCCCACACCCGCTGGATCACCATGGTCAAGTTCACCCTGGTGGGAGCCGCATGCCTCCTGCTCAGCCTGCTGGCAGCCCACTATCACCTCATCGGCCCAGCGCGCCGGATCTAGGAACGAGTTGTCAGTTGTCAGTCGTCAGTTTTCAGAAAGAGTTGTCGTTTTGAGCTGTCAGTTTTCAGTCGCGAGTTTTCAGATTTCCCCGCTCAACGGGTGCTTTTGCAAACTGAAAACTGACAACTGATGGCTGACAACTGATGGCTGACAACTGACAACTGAAAACTGAAAACTGTTCAATTACACTGGACCCTGTGAAGCCCTCCGACCTCATTCATCCCAGCCGCAAGGAGTTCCTGGCGCTTGCCCGGGAACACACCCTCGTTCCGGTCTGCCGCACGCTTACCGCCGATCTCGAAACACCCGTATCGGCATTTCTGCGCGCGGCCTGGCAGGAACGCGAGTGTTTTCTGCTGGAGTCGGTCGAGGGCGGCGAGCAGGTGGGCCGCTACACCTTCATCGGCGTCAATCCCTACAAGCGCATCGTCGCCCATGGCCGCCAGATCGACATCACCGAAGGCAAACGGACCGCGCGGATCGAGGGCGATGTATTCGCGGTACTTCGCGAAGCCCTCGGCGGCCATAAGCCGGCGCGCCTGCCCGGCCTGCCTCCGTTCACGGCCGGCGCGGTCGGCATTTTCGCCTACGATGCCGTGCGCCAGATCGAACGCCTGCCCGAGCACGCCAAAGATGAACTCGGCGTGCCCGACGCCTGTCTCATGTTCTTCGACGAAGTGCTCGCGTTCGACCACGTGCGCAAGGAAATCTGGCTGGTGGTCACCGCCAACCTGACAAACACCTCGCCCGAAGCGGCCTACACCGCCGCACTCAAGCGCCTGGCCCGGCTCGACAAACGCCTGGCCCAGCCCCTGCCCAAAGTGTCTGCCCGCAAGAACCACGGACACTTGGAAGTCACTCATCGCACCCGCAAGCGCGATTACCTGGCCGGCGTGGTCCGCACCAAGGAATATATCGCGGCCGGAGATGTTTTCCAGGCGGTGCTCTCGCAGCGCTTCGACCTCCGCGCCGGAGTGGACTCGTTCCAGGTATACCGGGCGCTGCGCACCGTGAATCCGAGTCCCTACATGTACTTCCTCCGCTTTGCCGCGGAGGGGCCTCTGGGGTCCCAGATCAAGCCCAAAAAGAAATCGAAGAAGACCAGGGTGAGCCCTCCTTTCGAGCTCGCCGGCTCCTCGCCCGAGTTGCTGGTGCGCGTCCACGGCCGCAAGGTGGAGTACCGCCCCATCGCCGGCACCCGCCCGCGCGGCGCCGACGAGAAAGCCGATCAGGAACTCGCCGACGAAATGCTCCACGACGAGAAGGAGCGCGCCGAACACGTGATGCTCGTCGATCTCGGCCGCAACGATGTCGGCCGGGTGAGCGAATACGGCTCGGTGAAGGTTGACCGGCTCATGTTCATCGAGCGCTATTCGCACGTCATGCATCTGGTCAGCACCATCGAGGGCAAGCTGAAGTCCGAACTTACCGCCGTTGACGCTCTGCGCGCCTGTTTCCCCGCAGGGACGCTCTCCGGTGCGCCCAAGGTGCGCGCCATGGAGATCATCGAGGAACTGGAGCCCTCCCGCCGCGGCACTTACGGCGGGGCGGTCCTTTATGCCGACTTCTCGGGCAATCTCGATTCCTGCATTGCCATCCGCTCGCTCCTTGCCCGCGACGGAAAAGGCTCCATCCAGGCCGGCGCCGGAATCGTGGCCGACTCCGTCCCCGAGCTCGAATTCAAGGAATCGATGAACAAGGCCCGAGCCGTGATCCGCGCTATCGAACGCGCCCGCGAGATCTAAGAGCCTGCGCTGTAGTCCGGTTTTAAAAGGGCACGACTTTGCAGGCTGCGATGAAACTCCGTGCATGGAGGGTACGGGCTTCAGCCCGTACATTAACGTCATCAGAATGACCGGGGCTTTAGCCCCCGAGGGACGTTTCCTCCTCGCCCTTCACCCGCTGTTCACTGTTTTTCCGCAGCCTCTTTCGTCGTGCCGTTAAGGGCCGAAGAATCATGCGGCTTTAGGATCCGCGATTGCATTTTCACCGTCTCGGGTGGAAACCCTTTTCCATGCCCGACTGCGGTGTAAGGCCGGTTTTGAAATGGCGCGTGCGATGTAAGTCCGGTTTTGAAAGGGCACGACTTTACAGGCTGCGATGAAACTCCGTGCATGGAGGGTACGGGCTTCAGCCCGTACATTAACCTCAGCAGAATGACCGGGGCTTTAGCCCCCGAGGGACGTTCCCTCTCGCCCTTCACCCGCGGTTCCCTGTTTTTCCGCAGCCTCTTTAGTCGTGCCGTTAAGGGCCGAAGAATCAATGCGGCGTTAGCCGCCGAGGAAAGTCTTCCTCAATCTCTTTTCTCCCACCACAGGCTGCAAACTGCGACTGGCAATTTGCAAAGTGTCTCACCGGAGGGGTGCGATGCAAGAGCACCTGTTTCCTTCCCTCATGATTCTTACTGACTTAACGGAAAATCTCGTTGCAGATTATTAGGTGCCACTGGAGGACAATGGAATGGAGGAAAAGCACCCTCCATGGTTTGCGCCGGGAACATGCCGATTTCACACCTCACCACACCTTGGGACCGGCAAATTGCTTTTTTTATTCGCCTTTAGCTCCTTTTTGCAAAAAAAAATTTTTGGACTGTGAACTGTGAAGAGGGCCTAACTATTTTAAAATAAACCATTTACACCGATTTTCCGGAAAAAGGCGCCAAATCAAGAGTCTCAAAATAAAGGACTTAGCTGTTTTCGGATCGGCTTTTTTGCCTCTAAAACGAGCCAACAGCTTCGAGGTTGCGCCGACGGTAAAAGGCCCGACTTACCCCAGGTAGTCGCAGACCAGCACGGTGAGATCGTCGTCCTGGATGCGCGCCCATTGCTGCACCGAGGCAAGGATGCCATCTACGGCCTTGGCCGGCTCGAGGCTCGCGCTCTTCTGCAGCTCGCCCATCAACGCCTCCTCGCCGAAAAGCTTTCCATCTCCATTGCGAGCCTCGGTCAGCCCATCGGTATAAAGCATCAGCCTGTCGCCGGGTTTCAGCAGAACCGTGACTTCGTCGTAGACCGCCGATTCAACCGCCGCGAGCAACAATCCGTTTTCGGCGATTTCTGTCACCTGCCCGTTTCGAAGCCGAAACATAGACGGATGACCGGCCGCCCCATAGCGCAGTTCCCCGCTCCCGGCATCGAGCCAGGCATACGCTCCCGTGACGTACTGCCCTTGCGTATTGCCGCACAGGGCGCGATTCATTCCCGTCAGTAGTTGCGCGGGATGTTCGGCGTGGTCGCGCTGCGAGACAGCGGCCATCTTCACCATGGAGGCGATGAGCGCTGCCGGCACCCCGTGACCGGACACATCGGCGATGAACAGGCCGATGCGGTGCGAATCGGACGCAATGACGTCGTAAAGATCGCCGGCCACCGAGTTCATGGGAACATAGCGGGCCGCGATCCGAAATGCGGCCGACTCCGGAAACCCCGCGGGCAAGAGGGAAAGCTGGATGCGGCGCGCCAGTTCCAGCTCCCGCTGGATTTCTCCGTACTCTTCTTCCCGCTTGAGCGTGCGCCGGGCGGCGACATAACCGAAGCAGGCCAGGAGCACGGCGAAGCCATAGGGCTCAACCTTGAGCGAACGCACTACGTTGTCAAGAATCGCGAGGACGCCGAAGCAGAACAATCCGATGCGGATCACCGCAAAGTCCCGGTCCACCGAGCGGCGCATAAACAACATCCCCATCATCACCACGATCAGGACCACCACGACCGAGTTGTTGATGTACCGGAATATCGGCAGGGCGCCGAGGAACGCGGTCCCCATCACGAGGGCCGCAAACACAACTACCAGCGCAGCGGCGATTTTCCTGCCCCAGCGGCCCAGAAAACCCGCGGCCTGAAAGAACAGAAAAGCGGGGATTGGCACCAGGTAATCCGTGGCGGCGGTCAGGCGCCGGAAAAACTCGGTGTCGGGCACCGTCATGCGCAACAGGCCCGCATTCATCCACAGCCGCTGACCGTAAAGGTGGGCGAAGACCGCCATCCATACCAGCAGCGGGTCGAACCGGCGCCGCATGACGCAATAGCCGATGGAAACCACCCCCACGGTGGTGAATGCCGAGCCGAGAATCAGGTACGGTTCGTCACGATGAAAAGCGCGCAGAACCTCCGTTGCCGTCAATTGCGTGTCGATCAGGCACATTGCAATGGATGGTAAAGCATGAGGGCTCGTCCCCCCCCCGGCCGGGCAAGGAATCCATAGGAGTGCGATAATGAAAGCAAAAGCGGGCCGCGCCAGCCGGCGGTTAACATCACGTGAATCTGCCCAATTCCATCACGATGAGCCGGATCGTCATGATCCCGCTGCTGCTCTGGATCCTGTCCCCGCATTTCCCGTGGCAGGACCCGAGGGGGACACAGGAACTCCTGGCGGCCATCCTGTTCGTGCTGGCGTCGATTACCGACGGCGTCGATGGATATCTCGCTCGCAAGCGCGGCCAGATCACCACCATGGGGATGTTGCTCGATCCGCTGGCCGACAAAATCATGGTCACCGGAGCGATCATCGCCCTGGTCGCCTACATTCCCGACATCGTCAAGGTTTGGATCGCGGTGGTCATCATCGGGCGGGAGTTCCTGATTTCCGGCTTGCGCTCCATTGCCGCTTCAGAAGGTTTCACCATCCAGGCCAGCGACCTGGGCAAACTGAAGACGGTGGTCCAGATTGTCTTTGTGGTTTCAGCCATCCTGGCCCACCACTGGTTCCAGTGGGATTTCGGCGGCTGGCTGATTATCCCGGTGCGCTGGACCGCGATCGCGGCAGGCTACTTCACGGTGCTGGTCTCGACGGTTTCGGCCATTGACTACTTTGTTGGCTTCTGGAAGCAGATCGACCACGCTTCGAAAGACCGTCGCAGCACGTTTGTGCTGACTCGTCGCAAGGGCGCGGCCAGCCCCAGCACCAACCTGCGCTAAGCCGCCGCTATCCTCAATGGATCAGAAGGCCGCTGCCACGATCGTGATCTTTATACTCGATTCCGAACCTTAATCGCCCTCCACAGCCACCGGCAGTTGCTGCACCTTGCTGTGCTTCCTGGAATAGCCGAAGTAGATGATCAGTCCGATCAGTAGCCAGACAATCATCACGATCCAGGTAATCCGCGCCAGTCGCGACATCAGGTAGAGAGCCGAGATGATCCCGAGAATCGGCACCAGCGGCACCAGCGGGGTTTTAAAGGGCCGCTTCAGCTCGGGGCTCCTCACCCGCAATACCCACACACCCGCGCTCACAATCGTGAATGCCAGCAGGGTTCCGATATTGACCAGTTCCGAGAGCACTTCGATATTGAAGAACGCCGGCATGATGGCTGCGAAAGCCCCGAAGATGATGGTGGTGATCCACGGTGTCCGGAACTTCGGATGCACGTCCGAAGCCCACTTGGGCAGCAGTCCATCCTTCGACATGGAGTAGAAAACGCGCGTCTGACCCAGCAGCATGACCAGCATCACCGTGGCCAGGCCGAAGACAGCGCCAATCTTGACCAGCAGCGATCCCCATGCGACCCCCGTGGCGTCGATGGCGAGAGCCACCGGAGCCGACACGTTCAGGGTCTTGTAGCTCACCAGGCCGGTGAGCACCAGCGAAACCAGGATGTAGAGAATGGTGCAGACCACCAGCGATCCGAGAATCCCGATGGGCATGTCGCGCTGCGGATTCTTTGCCTCCTGCGCGGCGGTAGAGACCGCGTCGAAGCCAATATAGGCAAAGAAAATGGACGCCGCTGCAGTCGGTATGCCGAGCCACCCGAAGTTGCCGTGCCCATCAGGGGGAGGCACGAAAGGATGCCAGTTCGCGCTGGCGACGTCAGGGTGCCGGAACAGAAAGTACCCGCCCACGATAAGGAAGATGCACACGATGGTGACCTTGATGATCACCACGGCTGAGTTGAAGTTGGCCGACTCCTTGATTCCGATCACCAGGATGGTCGTGATCACCATGACAATGCACACCGCTACCAGGTTGAAGACGCCCGTCGCGTGTGGCAGGCCCTCCCCGCTCACTCCCGGCGGAAGCGACATGAGTTGCAGCCACTGATCGTGATAGAAGACCAGAGTAGTTCCGGTGGTGGCGGTAAGCTGCGGTGGAATGTAGATGTGAAACTGCTGCAGGAGACTATTGAAGTAACCAGCCCACCCCGACGCGACAGTGGAAGCGCCGAATGCGTACTCGAGGGTCAAGTCCCATCCGATGATCCACGCCACCAGTTCGCCCAGGGTCGCATACCCGTAGGTGTAGGCCGATCCCGCAATGGGAATGATAGACGCGAACTCCGCATAACACAGCCCGGCGAACGCGCAGGTAAGGCCTGCCAGCACAAAGCTCAGAGCCACCGCCGGTCCCGCACGAAGCGCCGCCGCCTGTCCGGTGAGCGTGAAGATACCCGCGCCAATCACCGCGCCGACGCCGAGCGTAACCAGGTTCAGCGCGCCCAGGGAGCGCTTGAGCGTATGTTCGCCCACTTCACGCGCTTCTTCTGACAGCAGGGACATGGGTTTGATTCGCAGCAGTCTGGACATGAAGAGGGGCTTTCTCCGAAAATGGTTGGGCGGTTATTGCGGAAGTCTCATGCGTGGCTCGCAGGCTCTCCGCGACCACAGGAAATACACGGGAATGCCGATCAGGACGAGCACAAGGCCCGGCCATGTGTACTGGGGCTTGTACCGCAATAATACGATACAGATCCATGTCGCCATGATGATGTAGAGCGCGGGCAGCACGGGGTATCCAAGCGCTCGATACGGCCGCGGCGCCGCGGGCCATTTCTTGCGCAGCACGAACAGTCCGATGATGGTGAGGATGTAGAAAACCAGCACCGCAAAGATGATGTAGTCGAGTAACTGGCCATACGAGCCTGACATGATCAGCACCGCTGCCCACACGGCCTGAACCAGCAAACCGGCCACCGGCGTGTGATAGCGCGGATGCAGCTTGCCCACGGACTTGAAGAACAGCCCGTCGCGGCTCATCGCGTAGTAGACGCGTGCTCCCGCCAGGGTTAAACCGTTGGCGCAGCCAAACGTTGAAATCAGAATGGCCGCGGCCATAAGCTGGGCGCCGCCGGAATGAAAGATCTGCGCGAGCGCTGCCGTCGCCACGCGGTCCTCGGACGCATATTGCACTCCCCTCGCCATCACGGTTGCACCCTGCGGGTCTCCATGCATCGGGAGCACCAGGAAGTATGCCAGCGAAGCGAGAAAGTAAACGGTCAGTACGAATCCCGTGCCCAATACCAGCGAGAGCGGAATGTTGCGGCGCGGATTCTTCACCTCTCCGGCCGTGAAGGTAATGTTGTTCCACGCGTCGGACGAGAACAGCGACCCGACCTGCACCACCGCCAGGATCACCAGCAGGTTCACCAGCACCATCGGCCCGCCGATGCCCACCTGCACCGGGTGAAGGTCATGCCAGCCAGCGTTCTCCCAGAAGCGGCTCAGGTTGGGACCGAAGTTGGCATCCCAGGCGATCGCGTTTCGTCCGATCGTGCATCCCAGCACCACGAGGGCTGCCAGCGACAGCGCCTTGGCCGAAGTGAACACGTTCTGAATGATGGAACCGATTTTGACGCCGAAGGTGTTCACGACGGCAAGGAAGACCATCACCACCACGCCGGCCAGGTTCGCGGTATTCACGCCGATGTCCATGTTGCCCAGAACCATCGGGCCTATCGGGATCGGCGGCACATGCGCGATATGCCATAGCCAGTGAGTGGTCGAGACCGTCGGGAAGAACACTCCGAGAAACTTTCCAAATGCGACGCAGACCGCGGCGATGGTTCCTGTCTGGATCACCAGGAAGAGAGTCCATCCGTAGAGGAATCCCCACAGCGGGCCGAGGGATTCGCGCAGATAGACGTACTGGCCGCCCGCCTTGGGCATCATGGCAGCCAGTTCCCCGTAGCTGAGCGCGGCGATGATGGTCAGGACCCCCGTCACCACCCATGCGCCAAGGGTGAGCGCGGGCGAATTCGTGGTGCGGGCGATGTCGGCATCTACCAGGAAAATGCCGGAACCGATCATGGACCCTATCACCAGCGCGGTGGAGCTGAAGAGTCCGAGCGTTGGCACCAGCTTGGGTCCGCTGGCTTGTGAAACTTTCGCAGGATTGGGAATTGTATGCTGGGTCGTCACCTGTCTGAAGTTTTACCGGATTTTCGCGGAACTGTCTTTATCAATCTTCCGATTGGCCGAATTACGAGAGCATGGAGATCCACCGCCGAAACTCCGCCGCGGGATCCGGCCGGGTGAACAGTGCCGCCGCCACCGCCACCGTGGTCGCGCCGGCGGCCAGAACCAAAAGCGCCGTCTCCAGCGTGATCCCCGCAGCTCCCACCAACACCGGCCCTGGGCCTGCCTCTTCGCGAAGCTTCTTCACCCCCTGGACCCCGATCGGAGCTTTGCCGGTTTGCTTGGTGGTCGTAGCAAACACCGGCCCGATGGAAAAGTAGTCAGCTGGTTCGCTTAGAACCCCGGGCACGAGCGAATCCGACCCGCCAAAGGTCCCGACGATCCGGTGCGGCCCAACCAGGCGCCGGGCCTCGCGCACTGGCACGTCGCCCGCATCCACATGCACGCCGTCAAAACCGACTCGATCCACCAGATCGGCGCGATCGTCGAGGATCAGCTTTACTACTCCGTCGGGCATTGCGCGCCTGAGAATCTCTGCATCTGCCTGCAACTCCGTTTCGCCGGCGTCCTTGTTGCGGTATTCGAGCAGAGTGACGCCGGCCTCTGCCAGCGATGCGCCCAGCCGGCGCAGAAACTCAGCACGTCCATTCGACGGAATGACAGACGAATCCAAAATCGGATAAACCCTTGGAAATGAATGGATCATGAAATTCAGGTTAGAAGATCTGTCCGGCTTCGTAACGGCGCAAAGTCGAATTTGCGCATTATTTGATCTGGATGGAGCACAATCGCAATGGGAGTCTACTGTGGTGCCCGCTCTCCTTGTGACGGAGATTTCCTGCCACCGGTGCTCCACCTCCCAGATATGTCATTTTTTTTAATTTGCAGTCGAGTCAAAGTTGGGGATAAATACACCAGAATCAACTATTTACCGGTGCCAAACGCCTTAAGGGTGGTTTTGTATGTAGCTCATTTTAAATAACTTATATCGGTGCACCACAGAAGTCGTCTCATAAGGATGGCCGCGCATGCGGCCATCCTCAATCCCTTAGTCCCTTGGTCCCTTGGTCCCTGCTCTTCTCACATCTCGTCCGCGGACGGCCCATAGGTTCCCGGCAGCTTCTGCCCCAGGAGGCGCAGGTACACGCCCAGCTGCGCGCGGTGATGGATGAGGTGATTCATAACCCACGTGCGCCACACGTTGTACTTCGTATCATCGATCCATGCCTGATCGCCGGCGACGAACTTCCAGTTCGAGTCCCACTTCTCCGCCGTCATGCTCGCCAGTGCCGGCTTGGCTTCGGCCACTTGTTTCTCGAAACGCGCCAGCAGGTCCTTGGTCGTTGTCGGATCGGTCGGATTCATGTCCGGCGTCCAGTCCAGCCGGTCGCGGGTGAGCAGGTGCAACGCCCAATCGCCGTTGGTGTCGGAAACATGCGCTGCAAGCCGGCCCAGCGCCATCGACTTGTCATGCGGTTTCCAGGAGAAATCGGCGTTTTCGGGAATCGCTTCGAGAAGCTTGCGCGTATTGGCGGTTTCGCGGTCGTATTCCGCTATGAGTTCTTTCTGAATATCCATTCGTGCAACCTCCGTGTTGCGGAGAAAGCATAAACCAATTGAGCCGATAAAGGCGAAGAAAAAGCGATAAAATTATTAGACTCGCCGCACTCTGGGACTACTTCCCGGGCAAAGCAAAAGCAACGTATGCGCCGCCCACGGGCGACTTGGGGTCGCGGCCCCCGCTCGACGCGATCACCACGTACTGGCGGCCGTCAATCATGTAGGTGGAAGGGGTAGCCATGCCGGAGAACGGCAGTTCTGTTTCCCAAAGCAGCTTGCCGGTGCGGCTGTCGAAAGCATGGAATTTGCGGTCGGAAACGGTGGCGCCGATAAACAGAATCCCGCTTGCCGTAAGCACCGGACCCCCGTAGTTCTCCGAGCCGGTGTTCTTCATGCCCTGCTGGACGAGCGCCGGATGCTCGCCGAAGGGGACCTTCCACAGGTACTTGCCGGTCTTCAGGTCGATAGCGTTGAATGTCCCCCACGGCGGGGCGAATGCTGGATAGCCCTCGGGATCAAGGAACTTCCGGTAGCCGGTGAAGATGTAGGGCCCTTCCTCGCTCTCAACCGGGGGAGAAACCGCCGGCATCTCTGAACCAACGCCGAGGAAGCGCAGAAGCGACTCGAGATCCGCTCCCGCCACGTCCGGCAAGGGAGGCATCTTCCCCCTGCCCTTGTGGATCAGGTCGGTGACCTGGGCAACCGACAGGCGGCCGCCGACACCTACCAGGGTGGGAAACGATGGAGGCGTGCCTTCGCGATGGTCTCCGTGGCAGACGGAGCACCGCTTCTCATAGACTGCCGCCCCTTTCTGATCGGTCTCATGGGGGATCTCCGCCGCGGCCGGCGTGGAGGCCAACTCCTTTTTGTCAGCGGCCGAGACTCCGCTCGCGTCGCCCGTGCGCAGGTAGTGCAAAAGGTCGGTCATGCGATCACCGTCGACGTTCGGAAACGACGGCATGCGCCCGGTGCCGGTGTTGATTACGTGCGCGATCTTCTCGTCGGTGAGTTTGTTGCCGATATCGACCAGCGATGGAAACGACGGCGGCGAGCCGGTCCGGTCGACGCCGTGGCATCCCGCGCACTGGTCGCGGTAGACGCGCGCTCCCGGACTGCCGCCGGCGGGATTGGGGATCAGCCCGCCGAGCCAAGCCATCTCATTGGCGTTGACGTAGAGAATGCCGTTGACGGGGTCCACCGCCGGGCCACCCCATTCGGCGCCGCCGTCAAAACCGGGAAACACGACGGTCTGCTTGCCCACCGCGAACGGCAGAAACTGGCCGTCACTGCGAATCTCGGCAAATTGTTTTACGGCCCACTCGTGCATCTCCGGCGTGCGGTTGGTCAACATGTCCGCGGTCAGGCGCTGGCGGGCAAAGGGCTCCGGCCCGTCCGGCAGTTGCTGCGTCTTTGCGGCCACCTCGCCGGGCACCGTGCTGGCCGGATAGGGGCGCTCACGAATCGGATAGAGCGATTCTCCCGTTACCCGGTCGAAGAGATACACGAATCCCTGCTTGCTGGTCTGGGCTACGGCATCGATGGTCTTGCCATTGCGCTTTACTGTAACCAGCGCCGGCGGCGAGGGAAAATCGCGGTCCCAGATATCGTGATGCACGCCCTGGTAGTGCCACAGCAGTTTGCCGGTGGCGGCATCGAGCGCCAGCAGGCAGTTGGCGTAAAGGTCATCGCCTACGCGGTCGCCCCCGTAGAAGTCCATCACAGCTGAACCGGTGGGAACATACACGATCCCGCGCTGGGCGTCGAGGGTCATCCCGGCCCAGTTGTTGGCGGCTCCGGCAGACTTCCAGGCGTCCGTCGGCCAGGTTTCAGAGCCCTTCTCGCCGGGCAAAGGAATGGTGTGAAAGACCCACCTCTGTTTGCCGGTGCGCACGTCGTAGGCGCGGATATATCCGGGCGGCGCGGGGTGGGTTTCGGGGTTGCGGCCACCGACGATGATCAGGTCCTTGTAAATAACGCCAGGAGAGGTAAGGGCAATTGACTGCTTCTCATAGTTATCCGCGGGAACTCTTTCCAACCCCTTGCGAAGATCGACCCTCCCGCCCTCGCCGAAGCTTTCGACAGGTTTACCGGTTTCGGCGTCGAGGCAGTAGAGGAAGTTCATCACCCCGGCGAAGATTCTGCCCTCTTTGCCGTCGGTCCAATAGGAGAGGCCTCGGGCCGGCTGGGACCCATTGATGCCGGATTCGAACTTCCACTTCTGCTTTCCGGTCGCGGCGTCGAGAGCAATGACCTTCTGCGTCGGCGTGTACGCATACAGCGTGCGGCCTGCGATCAGCGGATTGGTTTGGATTCCGCCCTTTTCCCCGGTGTCGAAGGTCCACGCAACCTGCAGCTTCGCCACGTTGCCGCGATCGATCTGGGTGAGTTTGGAGTAGTGATCGCCGTCGGCGCCGCCGTTGTAAACCGGCCAGTCGACGGTCTGCGCGCGCGAAGTCACCTGGGCGCCCAACGCGGCCACGGAAGACAACACCAGAAAACGATGGAACGCTTGCTTGAGCATGGGGAATCAGGTTGACCTTGGGTAAAGGCTGGGTCAGCGACGATTGTTACATCCCGGAGCGGAAAGCGGAAAGAGTGGTTTGGATGACGGTTTGGAAGTTCCGAATGCAGATTTAGACTCGATGATCAGGAGCATCTCTCAGCGATGGACAAATTTCTCATCACCGGTGGAACGGCGCTGGAAGGAACTATCCAAGTCTCCGGGGCCAAGAATTCCGCTCTCCCCTGCATGGCGGCCTCAATTCTTACGGACGAAGAGCTGATTCTAGAAAATATTCCCCAGGTGCGCGACATCGAAACCGAACGCAAACTTCTCCTGTCGATGGGGGCGGAAGTGGAGTCGACCGGTGACGGCAGCAAACGCTGCACGAAAATACAGTGCGCCATTCTCTCCGATCCTGTAGCGAAGTACGAGATCGTGAAAACGATGAGAGCCAGTTCCCTGGTGTTGGGGCCGCTCATTGCGCGCACCGGCATGGCGAGGGTCGCCATGCCGGGTGGATGCGCCATTGGCGGCCGGCCGATCGACCTGCACATCAAAGGACTGGAGAAAATGGGGGCCTCGATCGTCCAGGAACACGGCTATCTCGAGGCCCACGCTGACCGGCTGCATGGAGCGCACCTGGTCTTCGACAAGATCACGGTAACCGGCACAGAAGATCTGCTGATGGCCGCGGTCCTCGCCGAAGGCGAAACCCTGATGGAGAACTGCGCGCGCGAGCCCGAAGTCACGGATCTGGCGGGATTGTTAACCGCGATGGGAGCAAAGATCGAGGGCGCCGGAACCACCACTATCAGGGTAGTCGGCGTAAGCCGGCTGCATGGAGCACGTTATCGAATCAACCCCGATCGCATTGAGGCAGGCACATTTCTGATTGCCGGCGCGATCACCGGAGGAGATCTCACAGTGGCGGGCTGTAATCCGGCACATCTGGGCGCCCTGATCAACAAGCTCGACGAAGCGGGCGCGGGTGTAGAAAGCCCGAACCATGACTCAGTTCGCGTTTACGCCAAAGACCGCCTTCGTGCCGCCGACATCTCGACTGAGGAATATCCCGGCTTTCCCACCGACATGCAGGCGCAATACATGGCGCTTGCCACCCAGGCCGACGGCGTGAGCGTCGTTCGCGAAAACATCTTCGAAAACCGCTTCATGCACGTGCAGGAGTTGGCGCGAATGGGTGCCAACATCAAAGTTGAAGGTCGAGCCGCCACCGTGAGCGGCGCTGCCCGGTTATCGGCAGCAGCCGTGATGTGCTCCGATCTGCGGGCCTCCGCATCGCTGGTGCTGGCGGCGCTGGTGGCCGACGGGCAATCGGTTCTCGAACGCGTCTACCACATGGATCGGGGCTACGAACGCATTGAAGAAAAGCTGCGCGGAGTGGGGGCAAGGATTGAACGGGTCGGCAATGTACCCGTACCCCAGCCGGACGAGGTCGCGGCCGGCTGAAACTACCGCCAGCTCACTGCCAGGTGCCAGCGAAAACCGCGCTGATCGGCTTTGCGCAGAACGCGTTCGTACTCGCGCAGCTCCGATGCCACGCCTGCCGTTTCGGACCCGAGCGCGACCGGCGACGCCTGCAGAAACTCGAGCAGCGCGCAGACCGTGACCAAACCTGTGCTGGGAGCAAACCACTGCGGCTCGGGAAGATGATTCGCCCATTCGGGATTGCCCGCACCCTGTTCCAGCAGCAACGCCATCGAGTTTTCGTCGGCCGAGAAAAACTCCAACAGCGGGGTGACTTTCACCCGTTCGGCAAGGCGTTCCAGAGCGTCTTCGTTTCGAGCCAGGGCATGGCCGTTGACGAAGATATCGAATCCCGGGTCTTCGCCTTCGACGACAATGTACAGGCTGGCTGACATCAGACCCAGTCTAGTCACGTTGGATCGCGAATCCAACAAAAAACAGGATCTCGGTCATCGGATCGACAAACCGGTTTGCCGGTGCCCCCTCCCGCCGAAATTACGAGAGTTTACCCCGACGTTTCTTTCGCCAGGGGGAAAGAGCCGTAGAATGCAAAGAAAGTCCTGGACCCCATTCCGTGTAATTCTTCAATGTGTGCGTGAGCACAGGCGGGACCGGTCTACGCAGAGGAACAGAAAGTGGATTGGAGCAAGCTTCCCGACATCGTAGCCATCGCATTGCTGGCAACCGCCTTCGCATCGGTTGCTCGGCGCGGTGATTCGCGCGAATCTGGAATATGGCTTACCGGCTGGCTGCTGATTGCTCTCCATTTCACCGCATTTCTGTTTTTGCCTGCTCCGGGCGTGGGGGGGCTTATCGCTGAACTGGTCGGCCTGGCATCCCTCGCATGGGCGGGCATCCTGTTCATGTGGGCTGGCGTCCCCTATCGGAAAGAGAACTCGAGCCGATGGATGCTCGTTACCCTGATTTCTACGAACACCATCTACCTGTGCTGCCTCATCGACGGAAGATCTGCCGCGGTCCTCAACGTTGCCGCCGTTCTGCTGGGCGCGGGACCGCTGGCGGTGGCGCTCAAGGCCGTTCGCGAGTTTCGTCATCCGCTCCGTTGGGTTACGGTCAGCTTCAACGCGATTCTGGCGGCCTACCTCCTCCTCGTTCAGCACCGCCCCGGAAACGGTCCGGACCTTGCGCTCAACGGTCTGCTCTTCATCGTCTTTCTCGGCTGCTCTGTTCATTTCTGGTACACCTACCGGCGCGGCACCGCTGGCGCATTCATCACGATTTCAGGTTTCTTCTTGTGGGCGTGCGTCTTCGTTGCCGCCCCTTTTATGCAAGCCTTCCTGCCGCTCGTGCAGGTGGAACGGGAAGTTTGGAACCTCCCCAAATACGTTGTGGGAATTGGGATGATCCTGCTGCTTCTCGAAGAACAGATTGAGCACAACAAACACCTCGCGCTGCATGATGCGTTGACTGGTCTGCCCAATCGGCGGCTGTTCCAGGACCGGCTGGCTGGTTCACTCGAAAGGGCACGCCGGACCGGAACGCAGGCGGCGCTGCTGGTTATCGACCTCAATCGCTTCAAGCAAGTGAACGACTCCATGGGACATCATGTGGGTGACTTGCTCCTCAAGCATGTCGCCAACCTTTTGAGTGGCCGGATACGACGGTCAGACACCGTCGCCAGAACCGGCGGAGACGAATTCACAGTCATTCTGGAAGCGCCAACCAACGGCTCCGAGGCACTCCATGTGGGGCGGTCGTTGCAGGATTTGCTCAAGGGCCCGGTGCAGCTGGAAGAGTATTCGGTTCAAATCGGCGCCAGCTTCGGCATCGCCGTTTTCCCCGATGACGCGGCCGACATGAAGCAATTGTGCATTGTGGCCGATCTGCGCATGTACGAAAACAAGCGCGCTGGATACGAGGTTTCCGGCGGGCCTACTCACAACCCGAGGAAGCCCTTGTCGGCGCATCGCAAGCGAAGCGGCGACCCCCAACGCTCGTGATCAAAATTCACGCAAATGCAACAAAAGGGTTACTGGCTTTCTGCAAATGGAACGGGCTTTTCTGCCCTGCGATGGCATCCATTGTCTCGATGAAATAGACGAATCCCCACTAGGGAATGGAATCGTTCGACGCTCGGATGCGGGTCCATCGCATTTCTGGATTGCACCGATGCAAGCAGACTTCGGCGCTTGAATGAAAGAATAATGCGCTAAAGAAAACCCGGAAAATCCTTATGAAAAAGATGGTACAGTGGGCTGTACAATCTGCACGAGGAGACCCATGGCCGGAGATATTCAATTAACTTGCAGCGATTGTGGGCAGGATTTTACCTTCACCGCTGCTGATCAGGCGTTCTTCCAGGAACGCGGTTACTCTACGCCCAAGCGTTGCAAACCTTGCCGCATGGCAAAGAAAAACGACCAGGGCGGTGGAGGGTCCGGCTACCGTTCGGCTCCGGCACAGGGAACACCCGTGATCTGTTCCGGATGCGGTCAGCCAACAACCGTACCCTTTGAACCGCGCGGCGATCGCCCGGTGTTCTGCCGGGACTGCTACCAGGCTCGTAAAGGCAGCGCTCCCGCTGGTGCTGGTGCGCGCGGCGGACGCGGCCGCTATTAAATTCACCCCGGGTCCTGTGAGCTTCCCCGCACATCGGACCCGAATCTTCCCCATCCAGGCTCAAGTGAGACTCCAGAATGTGTTTGTGTTGGCGCTGTCGCCGCTGGTGAATCTTGGGGAGCTATATTTACGCGTTGGTGGCGCGCGTTAGTCACACACGTATCGCCTCGCACGAGGCTCTGCGTTAGTGTGCGCTCCGCGGCAATGGATCGTAGCTGTCGCGCCTTCCACAACAGCCAGAACAGAATTCAGCGTGTGCCTGGGCTTCCCCAGCGTGCAAACGCGCGTCATACCGGTGTGCTCATGACTCGGATGCATTTTGCTGGTTCGGCAATTCTGGCCCTGCTGGCGTGTCCGCTTACGACTGCAGGCCGTGCCGCACAGGACACAGGCGCGCCAAATGCGTCGTCGGGGTGCACTCTGCGCATTCATGTGGATGGGTTGCGCAACTCAACTGGCGTCGTCGGCTCCGTGCTCTTCAAGTCTGCCGATGGATGGCCGGAAGATACGAAGAAGTGCTACCGTCACGGGCCGACCGCGATCCCTTCCGGCCAACGGCAGGCGACGGCGGTCTGGGAGCATCTGCCTCCAGGCGACTACGGGGTGGCGGCCATCCACGATGAAAACCGCAATGCCAAGCTCGATCGGAATTTTATTGGGATTCCCAAAGAAGGCTTCGGATTCGCCAACAATCCGCACGTCGGCCTTTCCGCGCCGCCGTTCCAGGCCGCCATCGTCCACGTGCAGTGCCCTTTCACCGACACCAATATTCACCTGCAATACAAATGAGCTGGACTATTTCTTTTCGCCCGACGCGAACTTTGTCCACGGCCCCGATGGCATGTCTTTGAGAACCGGCCTCAGATAGCCGTACTCGGGATGCGCAGCCAGAAACGGCGCTGCCAGGAAGTCCTCGCCGCACGGATGACCGGCGTGCCCAATCAGCGACATGCT
Organism: uncultured Acidobacteriota bacterium; assembly: GCA_963730805.1. GTDB lineage: Bacteria > Acidobacteriota > Terriglobia > Terriglobales > Acidobacteriaceae > Telmatobacter. The sequence goes on from CAVSTL010000014.1 coordinate 330,742, forward strand.
TTCTGCAAGACTCGAACTGGTCACTTTTCCGGTGACTGCACCGCCAGGGTAATACGGTGCCCAAGCCCATTCTGGCGTGCCTTCCTTCGCAGTGTCGACGTGCCCGCACAGCGAGCGTTGATCCGCCTGGACCTTGCCGGTGTAGCTGTCTTCGTGATCGGCGAGAAACTGTTCCGCAAGTTCGATATCGACACGGCCCCTGGCGTCAGACATCTTCTTTTCCCAAGTGACGTGGCGCGCATTTTCGGATGCGGAAAGATTATTCGGATCGAACCCGGGAGTCTCAGTCTTGATCATGTCCGGATCGCGCGCGAAATTGGAACTGACAAAATAGCCGTCCCTGGTTCTCCACAATGGCGTGTTCTTCAAACCAAGTTCAAGGTAGGCGACCTCGCCAGTCTTGCGATCGCCGATCAACCAGTCGTTGGCGTATCCGCCGTTGTTGCCGTCCTTGATCATGGCGACATACTCGTCGATCGAACCCGCGTATTGCAGGGCCTTGCGCGAGCGCACAAACTCGGGCTTGCCTTCGGGATCCCATCCCTCGAATTGCGTGATGGTGGTTTCGGTGATCATCAGACCCGCATCGTTCACGCCGAAATCATCCTGGCTGGTGATGACGCCGGGCTCTCCGTCCATGAGGATGCGATGCCCGTGCGCGGGCTGAATATCGAACATCACGGTCCAGCGCGCGCCCTCCGCGTAGCTCGACCAGTTATTGTGCGCGATCACGATCTTGCCATCTTTGGTGTAAGTTCCCGTGGCGACGAATGCAGAGCAGCGTCCTTCGGGGACAATATGCGGCGCGTTGGCGGCGTGTTCCCGCTTGTTGAGCCACGGCACATAATACTGCGGCAACTCGATTGCGCCATTGATCGCAACAATGTCCCAGAGATCGAGTTTCACCCCGGCAGCCTGAACGCCCTTGGCGATGCCCTCCAGCTCCTGCTGGTATTCCGCGTCGATATGCGGCCAAAGCTGTTTGCGTCCGGCTTCGCGGTAGAAATCCCAGTTTCGCCTGGTGGAATGTTCGGTCTCGACCTTCAAGACCGCCATTACGTCGAGGATTTCGGCGGCGAGCAAACGGCCATGCTGGAATCCGATCTGTGCCGGCGTGCCTTCCAGGTGGACGTAAGTCCAACCTCCGCGCTGGAACCGATACCCGGGCGAGGCGGCGTTATCCTGCGCCCCGCGACCAGCGGCAGCAAGCGAAACGGACACGGATAATGCCAGCACACAGAGAGAGGCAATGCGCGGAAACACTTGCGACACCGATGCGTCCTCCAGATGCCTGAACATACCACGATGCGCAGGCACCGGTTCGCGGAAATCCTATTTCAACCGGTGCCAATCTGCTTGAATACACTGAATTCTGCCTTGCGATACAGGGCCTGCGACGAGCTGACTAACTCCACAGCTTCGGGCACTCAGAGAACACTCCGTAATGAGTTGAGACTCTCGCCGTCTGACTATAGGCGACTCAGTCTGCACATACAGTTTGGTATTTTGTACATATAGAGCGAACATCTTTTTCCCATCCTTGTATTGACGTGTTCGCATTTGATGGTTCTGCTCCTGGAGCCCAAATTTGAAGAGGAAGCATTATCTCGACGCACGTTGAGTCCAACGTCTACCACCAGGACTACCACCGCTTAGTCGGAAATAAAGAAAAGCAACCGCAGTCGGGCATGGAAATGGGTTTCCACCCGAGACGGTGAAAATGCAACCGCGGATCCTTCGTCGCTGCGCTCCTCAGGAAGGATGACAGCACCGTCGTGGTAGCGAGGGGTTATTTTCAAGGGCAGCATCCAGCAAATACTACGACGCAATGCAGCTGCGGATCGGCCAGCGCGCATTCCTCACTACATGTCGCCGCGGCCAGCGATGAGTCTCGCGTGTCTCCAATGCATCGCCCTTCTTGCTACTTTTGGCAGTTGCACATAATTGGCTGCTGCTGGAGCACAATGTTGGTCGAGGGGTGCTCAATGGCATTAGGCTGCGATTCGAATCTCCGCTCCAAATCGCAGCCCTCCGATCGGAAGAAGAAATTTGCACTGCTGTGAAGTGAAGCTGTGGAATCAGGCTAATCTCCAGGGAATCAATCCTTTACCGTGAGCGCCCAGGCCCAGTCTCACAGTTTCTACGTGTTTAAGGTCTTGTTGAGGGCGATTTACGCCCTTTCATCTCCGAAATCACTGAAAAACAAACCCAAAGCCGCCTTGAATTGCTTCGAAAGTGAAATCCACGCTAGTGCTTCTTGCCGGCGGGCTTTTTGGGCGCCGGCTTAGCAGGCTTGTGCGCCTTCGAAGCAGCGGCATGTTTGTTCGGAGCCGAATGGGCCCCGTGCGATTTCGCCGGCGGTGCGTGCTTGGCCGTTGTCTTGGCAACCGGCTTCTTCACTTCATGGCTCGCAGGCTTGTGGGGATGCGATGGCGAAGCGGCCTTTTTGGCGGGAGCCGCCGGCTTGGCCTTCGCGTCCGGAGTGCCCTTCACAGGCACGTGGGCGCCACTCTTCGCGTGATGGGCCTCGGACTTTGCCGGCCCATTCTTCGTCGCCGGCCCAGCCTTGCCTGGATGTTTCGTCTCGGGCTCTTGCTTGGCCGGTTCCGGCTTGTGCGGCTTCCCTGCGGTCTTCGCCGCCGCCTTGGTCGCGGGAGCCTCATCGCGCGGAGCAGCTTTTCCACCCTTGGCGCCGCGCTTTGCCGCAATGGGCTCTTCGTCTTCGTCGTCTCCGTCTTCCTCGGCCTCTGTTTCTGACTCCTCGCCTTCGTCAGCCAAGTCGGGTTCAAGGTCAACTTTGGGGAGGTCCATGCCGAGACCAATGTCATCCTCATCCCCGCCCATGTCGTCGATCTCTTCTTCGCCTTCGCCACCTTCCTCGGACTCCTCGTCTTCGTCGAAGTCTTTGACCTTGGCCTCGCCGCGTTTGCCCCGGGTGCGCTTGATGGTGACTTGCGGCGGCGGGGCAGGCGGCGAGTAGGGCTCCAGGAACGCACGCATCTCCTCGGGCGTGGTCAGCTTGCCGTCGATCAATTCAAGAAACACCTGCTGCACGATCTCGTTGTAGTTCGGCAGCTCCGGCTTGATGCGCATCTCCTGCATCAAGGCATGCGGAATGCGCTGCCGCGTCTCGGGCCAGACTTTGAGGAAGAGGTTATAGCGTTCCTTTACAGCCGCATCCTTGGTCGTAAATCCCAACCACAGCACGGCTTCCGGATCATAGGTCGTGAACAGCTTGTATCCCGCGGAAGGGACCTGGTTGTCCCTGCCTAACAATACTTTCGCAAATCCCGAAGCCAGCGAGTCGAGGCTGTTCCACTCCTCCACAAAGCCCGGGCGCAACAGCTGCTTTTTGAGCGCGGCAACTTCCTTGGGCTGCATCTTCGCCGTCAGTAGTTGCATCTGCGCAGCAGACACATCGGCATGAACGCCCTGCACGAGAAGGTCGATCGCCAGGTTATGAAGCGCCTTCAGCTTTTCTTCATCGGCTTTGGCCGCGGTCCATTGCGGAGACAGGACCTTCATCCAGCCTTCGGTTTCAAGTGCCTGCAGGACCTTAAGGCCATCGTCCTCATGGCCGATCTGCTCCAGTTCCCTGCTGCGCTCGTGGTCCGACAGGAGTTCGATGGTCCCCTCACCCTTGGCGTTTTCATAACGAACTTGCGTTTTGGGGTCGAGGTCCCAGCCGAGCCGGGCACGGTAGCGCACCGCTCGAATCATGAGTGCCGGTTCTTCGAGAAACCCGTAGTTCGAAACTAGGCGCAGGGTGCGCGTCTCGATATCGGCGGCTCCATTGAGGGGGTCCATCAGGAGTCCGTAGGAACCCTCATTCAACGAAATCGCCATGGCGTTGGCGGTAAAATCGCGCCGCCGCAGGTCCTCTTGAATGGAGGCAGGATGCAGCACTGGCTGTCCGGGCTTGGGATAGTCGACCCGGTGCGTGCTGACCACATCGACGCGCACGGTTCCCGGAAAGCACAAATAAAGCGAACGGGAAGTGGGGTCCTCTCCCCAGATTTGCACTGGAGAATTCTGTAGAACTTTCTTCAAATCCAGGGCATTCCCGTGAACAGCGACTTCGATGTCCCGAACGGCGTGGCCCGAGGTGAGATCGCGGACTGCGTCTCCAGTGAGAAACAGAATCATCTCAGCTTCGCGGGCCGCCTCGCGCAAGTGCCGCAAGGCGCTCCGCTGGTCGGCCGAGAGCCGGTTTTCCAGAAGGTAGATATAGTCAGGCATTCCGTTCCCGTTCGAGCCCTCGCTGCCCCTGCCAAGTAACTGATGTATTTGCGCTTACGTGGCACGCGGCAAACGATGCAAAGCTGTACCTTATCACAACTGGCCCCGCTTGGCTAGAGATTGGAACGGACTCTTTTCACAGCAAATCGAGGCTGGCAGAGTGGTCGAAAGGGCTCCCCAGCGTGCCTGGTTTGTTTTCGGGAATCATCGTTTCCCACTATCCGGGAGCCGGAATCTGCCTGGGCTTCGCGGCATTTTCGCTTTTTGTCCGCAGCCGCGCCCGTGCGACAATCCAAGACAATGGCTTCGGGGCGCAAACCTGTGATTGTGCGGAAGTTCTCGCGGGACTGGTGCGCCGGATACGCCCGTCCCACCTTCGGACAGGATGCCGCCGAGCTGGAGATTCTCGATCTGGGAGGCAAGGTTCTCCAGCTGCCCTGGGAATCAGTGAAGTGGGTTTGCTACGTCCGCGATCTGCCGGGGTCGTCGACCGACCAGGCCAACCCGGAGCGCCTGTTGCACAAACGGTTCGCAGTCCGACCCCGCGCCGCCGGCCTGTGGCTGCGCCTTACTCTGGCCGACGGTGAGGAACTGGAAGGACTGGCGGCCAATGATCGTTCCCTGATCGAGGGAGCCGGCCTCCTGCTGACGCCACCCGACATGCGCTCCAATACCCAGCGCATCTATCTGCCCCGCCAGGCCATTCAAACCCTGGAGATTGTGGGACTCATAGGCGTGCCGTCCCGGAAACGGCCGGGAGCGGGGCCAAAGCCGGAGGAACAGCCGGAACTATTCCCCGGCGACACGGGTTCCTGACAGGTTCCCTTGGCCTCCCCTGGGATTCCGTTACAATTCCATCGATGACGCTGGGCGAATTGGCAAGTCGGCTGGGCGCGGAGCTGCGCGGCGACGCTGGGCTGGAAGTGACGGGCGTGAAAGGAATTGAAGAGGCCGGCCCCTCCGAGGTCACGTTCGTTGCCAATCCCCGCTATGCCGGCCTGGCCCGCAAGACGCAGGCCGCCGCCGTGCTGGTCGAACCGGAGTTTCCGGACATTTCCGCCGCGACGCTGAGAATCAGGAATCCCTATCACGCTTTTTCCCGCGCTCTTGCGCTTTTCTACCAGCCGCCAGCCTATTCGCCGGGGATTCACGCTACCGCGGTCATCGATCCAAGCGCGGAGATCGGTGAGGGAGCGCACATCGGAGCGTACGTGGTAGTGGGCCCGCACGTGCGCCTGGGGCCAAATGCCACGCTGCTGCCGCACGTTGTGCTCTATCCCGGAGTTCGGGCAGGCAGCCACCTTTTTGCCCACGCGCATGCCATAGTCCGGGAAGACTGCATTCTGGGAGACCACGTTACCCTCGAAAACGGTGCGATTATCGGGGCCGACGGATTCGGTTTCTCCAGGGACGATGTCGGCCATTGGGTGAAGATTCCGCAGTCCGGGCCGGTACGGCTGGGCAGCCGGGTGGATGTCCAGGCCAACGCCTGCATCGACCGGGCGACCGTGGGGGCCACCGAAATCGGAGATGGAACCAAGATAGATAACCTGGTGCAGGTCGGCCACGGATCGCGCGTGGGCGAAAACACGCTCCTGTGCGCGCAGGTGGGACTGGCGGGTTCATCCGTAATCGGGAACAATGCGATTCTGGCCGGCCAGGCGGGTGTCGCGGGGCATTGCAGCCTGGGCGACGGGGTAATCCTCACCGCTCAATCGGCGGTGTCGCACGATGTGCCCGCGGGCAAGATGATCTCCGGCTCTCCCGGGTTCGACAACCGGATCTGGCTGCGTGCGGTGGCGATCTTCCAGCGCCTCCCCGAACTGCTCAGACGGCTCGATCGCCTGGAAAAGCAGGTTTCCGGCAAACCCGCGCCGGCTGGAAAGGCTGCCGAGGGATGAAGTTTTTTATTGGTTTTGGACTTGCGATGGTGGTTGGCCTTGCGGGCTGCCATTCCTCCCACATCCAGGTCACGGTCGAAAACCGGACGGGCGCGGCGATCCGCCTTCTGGAGGTGGATTATCCCAGCGCCAGTTTCGGCTCCGACAGCCTTGCCGCGGGCGCGAGGTATCACTATCGGATCCAGGTGCAGGGGAGCGGACCGCTGAAAGTGCAATACACGGCGGGCACGGGCTCGCAGCGGCAGAATGACGGGCCGGTTCTCGCCGAACGGCAGGAAGGGACGGTGGAGATCATCCTGCTCCCGGACGGCAAAGCGGAGTTTCATCCGCGGGTTTCCGGTGACCATTGATCGGATGGAACGGTTTCCTTTGTGCAATTTCGAATAACCCAAAGGGGACATTGTGCGAGAGAACGAACCGGACTAGAGTCGATTGCGACTAAGCAATGTCCAGAGCCTTGTCGCGCGCACACATCTGAGGGCCTAAACCGCAAAGAGACGCTCGCGGAAGCAGCCTGGCTGGATACTGCTCGATCCATCGGGTAAATTCCCCCTATTCCTGTTGAATGAATAGTCCGATGAAGTCATCGGAGACACTCGTGTGTCCAGGGGACGTTTGAGGATCGAGGCATTGAGCCACCACCCGCGGCGGTGGCGAAACAATCCCCATGCCAGAGTGGCTGTGTGCTTCCTTCTGGAATTGTGTGCAACGGCGGTCGTCGGTCTGGGAAATAGCGTCATCTGGGTGGCGAACGGATTGCTCGTGGCCTATCTGCTGCTGGCGCCGCGCTGGCGGTGGTCGCGCTATCTCGCTGCAGGGTTTGCCGGACAAATCGCCGGCGCCTTGCTCTCCTGGCACCAACCCTGGCAGATTGATCTGGTTATCGCGGTTCTCAATCTGAGCGAAGTATTTCTGGCTGCAGCGATTCTTCGACCCCGGTCAAGCGGCTTTCCACAATTTACCGACCGTCCCTTCCTGACGCGCTTTATCGCCTTTGGTGTTCTGATTGTGCCGGCCTCGATAGGGACGCTATTTGCCGTGACCGCGCATCTCTGGGTCGGACAGGGAATCTGGCAGGGTTTTCGAGACTGGATCATCACCGATGCGCTGGGGATGGCGGTAGCGACCCCGGCGTTCGTGGCCATCTTGAAAATGCGTTTCCGGGAAACGTTGCGGACTCGAACAGCACTTGTTTTTCCACTTGTTCTCGTTGTGGCGGTGCCGGCGATTTTGTCCCAGAACCGAATTTCATCGACGGCGGCCATTTTCCCGCTGGTCATTCTCATTCAGCTACGGCTCGGGCTGGGCTGGGCGTCGATGTCCACCCTGTATGTTGCGGCGGCAGGCAGTTTGATAGCGAACCTCTCCGGGTCCGCGGTTTCCCATGCCAACATGCTGGGCGGTTCCCTGCAGGGGTTACGGCTGCATTTGACTGTAGCCTCCATCATGTTCACTGTGTACGCGGTTTCGGTGGTGATGGAGAGTCTCAAGGCGGCCGAACGAAGGCTGAAAGAGACGGCATTCCTCCACGAGTTGGTTACCGAGAACTCGCGCGATGTGATTATCATTGCCGATTTTCAGGGCAACCGAAGCTACGTGTCGGCAGCGGGCGCAAGTCTCGGTGGTTGGAGCCGGGAACAATTGATGAATTTGCGGACCTTGGAACTCCTTCACCCCGACGACCGGCCTCGGGCAGCGGAACTGGTCCGCGAACTTCGTGCTGGCCGGGATGGGGCGGTGATGGAGTGCCGGTTTCGAAGGCTGGATGGAACCTACGTGTGGGTCGAGGGGAGTCTGCGCACCATCCGCGATCCGGTTTCGGGCATTCCGACCGGGATATTGAACATGGTCCGCGACATCAGCGAACGCAAGCGCGCCCAGCAGTCCCGCGAATTCCACCAGTCCCTCCTCGGGGCAATTCACGATGTGTCGCTTGACGCCATCCTGGTTGTGAACGACGAAGGCAAAGCTGTTTCGTATAACCGGCGCTTTGCCGAGGTGTGGCAGATCACGGCCCCGGATATGCCCCGGAGCCTGCTGCAACCGACAACCGAAGTTCTGGACCAACATCTTCTGTCGCAATGCCTCGATAAGACGAAAGATCCCGAGGCATTTTTAGAACGCGTTCAGGAACTGTATTCGGACCGTAATGCGAACGATCAATGCCAGGTTGAGTTAAAGGATGGACGCACGCTCGAACGGTACTCAACGGCACTTCAGACAGAAGATGGACGCTACCTGGGACGGGTTTGGTTCTTCCGCGATGTGACCGAGCGGATCCGTGCCGAGCAGGAGTTGAAAACAGCGTATGACGAAGTGGAAAAACTGGCCGTGGTCGATGCCCTCACCGGCCTGGCCAATCGCCGGCGCTTCGACGAGTACCTCACCGCGGAGTGGCGGCGAGCGATGCGGGAACACCAGCGTCTCTCCATGGTGCTGGTGGATGTGGATTTGTTCAAGCTCTACAACGACACCTATGGACATGTGCAGGGCGACGTCTGCCTGAAGAAACTTGCGGAATCGGCAATGGAGGTGGTTACGCGGGCGGGCGACCTAGTGGCACGATTTGGCGGCGAGGAATTTGCGATCGTGTTGCCCAACACCGATGAAACGGGAACGCTCTCGCTTGCCCGCCAATTATCGGATCGGGTGAGAGGGAACGAGATCTGCCATGAAGGCAGCCCCTATCGGGTGGTCACCATTTCGGCCGGCTGCGCGACGGTCGTACCCGAACCCGGCATGAGTGCCTCGCACCTGGTAGAACTCGCCGACGACGCGATGTACGAAGCCAAACGGCGCGGACGCAATCGCGTCTTCACCAGTCTGGATCACGGAGTTCCCATCGAAGATCGGGCGTTGGAAACGGCGTGGCCGCACGAACAGCCTAGTGGGATTTGAATGAGACGGTTTAGTCCTCGCCCGCCAGGAAGCGTTCCATGAACTTAGTGTCGAATTCGCCGGCGCGGAATCGCGCATCCTGAAAAATCTCCTGGTGAAGAGGAATCGACGTCTCGATTCCCTGCACGATGAACTGGCTCAGGGCGCGCTCCATTTTGGCGATGGCTTCGGCGCGGTTCTGTCCGTGCACAATGAGCTTGGCTATCAGCGAATCGTAATATGGCGGCACGACGCCTTCAGCATACTGTGCCGTATCCACTCGCACGCCGTTTCCGCCGGGCACGTTGAAAGCAGTGATCTTTCCTGCGGACGGCGTAAACTTCTTCGGATGCTCGGCATTGATGCGACACTCGATCGCGTGCCCGCGGATTTCGATCTTGTGGGGCAGGATTGATTCCAGCTTTTCGCCGGCCGCGATCAACAATTGCGCCTTCACCAGGTCAATGCCGGTGATGAACTCCGTGACCGGATGTTCTACCTGGATGCGGGTGTTCATTTCGATGAAGTATAGCTGGCGATCTTCATCCATCAGAAACTCGACCGTACCGGCATTCTGGTATCCAATTTCGCTGAGGCAATGCTTGAGCGTACGTCCGATGTCCTCGCGCATGCGCGGCGTGACCTGCAGGGACGGCGCCTCTTCGATCAGCTTCTGATGGCGGCGTTGAATGGAACACTCGCGTTCGTTCAGGGTGGTGACGTTGCCGTGCTCGTCGGCCAGCACCTGAAATTCAATGTGACGCGGACGCTCGATAAATTTCTCCATATAAAGGTCGCCGTTGCCGAAGGCGTTGGCCGCCTCAGTGGACGCCGCATGGTAGAGGTTGGGCAGATCCTCGGCATTGCGCACGATGCGCATGCCCCGGCCTCCGCCGCCAGCCTTGGCCTTGAGGATGACGGGGTAACCCACCTTCCTGGCCCACACCAGCGCATCTTCCGCCGAGTCCAGAACGCCATCCGATCCAGGCAAAATAGGCACGCGGGCCTTCTTCATGGTCTGGCGCGCCTTCTCCTTCTCGCCCATCAGGCGCGTAACTTCCGGCGGCGGCCCGATGAACTTGATGTTCGACGCACGGCACACTTCGGCAAAATTGGCGTTCTCACTAAGCAGCCCGTAGCCGGGGTGAATGGCATCGACGTCGGCGATCTCCGCAGCCGAGATGACCGCGGGCACGTTGAGATAGCTGTCGGCAGGACGCGGAGGCCCGATGCAGATGGCCTCGTCGGCAAATCGAACGTGGAGCGAGTTGCGATCGGCCTCGCTGTAGACGGCAACGGTGCGGATGCCGAGTTCCCGGCAGGCGTTCAGGACGCGCAGAGCAATTTCACCGCGATTGGCAACTAAGACCTTACGAAGCATTCGGGACCTTTGAACAGAGCGGAGCTAGCGTTGTTAGCGGAGATTGCCCTCGGCTATTCGAACATTGCAATGGGAACTTTGGTGAACTGTTATGGCTGGGTAGATTGTCGACGTGGAAAACTCGCACAGCTAACTCCGCTTGCACCGCTAACTCCGCACTACACCGTTCGAATAGAAAACAACGGCTGGCCATATTCGATAGGTTGGCCGTTGGTGACCAGGCATCGAACAATCTCGCCGGCGACGTCGGACTCAATCTCGTTCATGAGTTTCATGGCTTCGATGATGCAGATGACCTGGCCTTTCTCAACGTGATCCCCCGGGGTTACGAAGGGCGAGGCTCCGGGCGACGGAGAGCCGTAGAACGTGCCCACGATGGGCGACTTCACGGTGTGCACGTCCTCCTCGGGTTCGGCGGCGGGTGGAGTTGCAGGCGCAGCGGGCGCCGATGCCGAGGGAGGCACGGCTGGAGCGGCCACCAGGGGAAGACCGCCGATCGTATGTACGACAGCGGGGGACACGGCCTGGCTGAATTTGAGGCGGATTTTCATGTCGCCGCGATCGAGATCGAACTCGGCGACCTGATTCTCTTTCAAAAATTCGACGAGCTGCTTCAGATCCTCGAAATCTTCTGGTTTCATTCTTTCCTTTTGCCTTCTCACTCCTCCCAGGGAGATGGAAGCAATTCTTCAACTAGCTGCTCAAAGCTCGATCAGGGCCTTGGGCGATGGCGTGAGCACATCGCCTCCGGTCCTGGTGACGGCGACCATGTCTTCAATCCGAATGCCGAATTCACCTTCGAGGTAAACGCCCGGCTCGATGGTCACCACCATGCCGGGGAGGAGCCTGGTGCTTTGTCCTGTGCCGACGCGCGGCGGTTCGTGAATCTCCAGACCGACCCCGTGGCCGGTGGAATGGGAAAAGGCTTCCGCCAATCCTGCCTTGCGCAAAATGCTGCGGGCGGCTTCGTCCACATCCCCGCAGCTCACACCGGAAGATACAGCCGCGACCGCAGACTGCTGAGCTTCCAAAACAGATTCGTATGCGGATCGTTCTTTCGGCTTCGGCGGCCCAAAGTGAATGGTACGCGTCATATCCGAACAATAACCCTTGAGGATAACACCGAAGTCGAGGGTCAGGAATCCTCGCCGCGGCAGGCGCGCCGTTGTAGCCCGCCCGTGGGGAAGGGCCGACCGCGGCCCCGAGGCTGCGATGGTCTCGAACGACATGCCCTCGGCGCCCAGCAAACGGGCCTGGTGCTCGAGTTCGGCAGCCACATCGATTTCCCGCAATCCCGGCCGCAGAAAACCCAGGATATGGTCGAAGACCCGGCATCCTAACAGCGCCGCCTCGCGCATGATGGGGAGTTCATCCTCGTCTTTCACTAACCGCAATGTCTCGACAAGCGGATCGCCGAGGGCGACCAGAAATTTCCGGCGGAGGTTCGCGGTCTGACCGGCCCTCCACCGGTCCAGTTCGCCGACTGTGGTATGCGCGGGATCGAAACCGGCATTCTCAACTCCTGGCTGCGCGGAAAGCCACTGCACGGCGGCCAGGGCCGGAGCGCCGGAAACGATGTCTACTTTGGCTGCCTTCACCTCTTCGGCTGCCTGGGTCCGGTAGCGGCCATCTGTGAACAACCGCGCCGCTCTCCGGGTAACGGCGAGGGCTACGCTCGATCCGGTGAAACCCGTGAGATAACGAACGTCGGGAAGGTGCGTCACCAGCATTCCCGACAAGCCTGCAGTGTTCAGGCGCCGGCGCAACTGCCCAAACCGTCTGGAGTATTCCACGGGGTCAGTTTTATCACGACTGGGTCGATTGCTGTGACCCGCGGTCAGTGTATTGAATGGTTGCTCGAGGAATCGTCGCTGGTGAGTTCCGCATGGCGCTCTTTCCAGTACTTCGCCTTCAGCCGGCTCTCCCCGGCGACGTTGTAGAGGACCTCGCAGTCGCAGCGACCTCCCTTTAAGCGCAGAACCGCCAATACATCATCGATGTCGTCGGAGTCCATCCCGGCTTCGCGCAGGATTGCTGTCGAATTCGCAAACGAATGTCCACACCTGGCACGGACCCGGCCTGGATCGTCCGGACAGAAGATGTCGTCGAGTCGTTCGAAGAAACGCTCCGCGAGGAGGACACCAAGTACGTCCTCGGCGATGTCGTTCACAAATTCTTCAGTCCGGAAATTGGAATTGTCCATTGCCAGGGGCGTTCTTCAGAAGTGGGAGCCATCCTCACGCCTGACTACACTTTTACACCACCGACACCACTATTCCGGGAAATAGATTGTGATGCTGCCGTCTTCATGGTTCGCGGTGATCAGTGCGGAGCGTCCGTCTTTGGTCAGCGCAGCCAGCGCCACGCTTCCCCAGCCGCCCCTGGCGGGAATCGGCGTTGTGTTAAAGCGGCCGTTGGTGCCGAGTTCATAGAGCATCAGGTTGCGGCTTTGCGCGCAGGAGACGGCGATTACGCGTTGGCCGCGCCGCAGCTCCCCGGCGGTGATGCTATTGGGGCCGCGGCACGCGCCCAGCGGCAGAGGCGAGCCGGCCATCGAACGGAACGCCCCGCGACCGTTGCCGAGAAGCACCGTTACGGCGCTCTGCGGTTCGTTGGCAATGTCGCGTTGATAGGGGATGACAGCGAGGTCGGCGTTCCCGTCGCCGTTGAGGTCTCCGATGAAAACCTGCCAGGGCTTGGCCCCGGCGGGAAACGGCGAGCCGGGCGCGGGGCTAAACCCGCCCTTGCCGTCCCCGAGAAGAATCGACACCGTATCGTCGTCGAGGTTGGTGGTGACGATGTCGGGATGGCCGTCATGGTTGAAGTCGGCGGAGCGCAGGCGCTCGTAAGGGCGGTGGCCGGTGGGGAAATAGCGCCCCGGAGTGCGGAGCCCGCCTTTCCCATCGCCCAGAAGGAGTTCGATCTTGTTTTCGCCCCAACTGTCGGTGGCCACATCGAGCGTGCCGTCCCCATCGAAGTCGGCGACGGCCACGCCGTGCGGATGGGGGTGGGAATGCACGTCGACCGGCGACCCCGGCGCCTGGTGAAAGCTTCCCTTCCCGTCTCCCAGGAGGATGGTGATGGTGGGGGCCTGATGGTTGGGGATGACGAGGTCCGGATGGCCGTCTCCGTTCATATCGGCGACGGCGATGTCGTTGGGCTCGTGGCCGGCGGCGAAGGGCGAACCGGGAGAAGCGATGAACTGGCCGTTTCCGTCGCCCAGGAGCACACTGATGGTTCCGGTGTCGGCATTGGAGACGAGAATGTCGGGGTTGCCATCGTGATTCACGTCGACTACGGAGATCCAGCGGGGCCCTTGGCCAACACTGATGGCAACTTGGCGAAATTGCGGCGGCCGTTGAGGGGCATCGCCGGAAATGGCGGACACGACCGGGATGAGGAGGAGGATCCAGAGCAGTTTCATTCTGGCAGCCTTCGATCGTGATTCCCTGCTCCCTGCTCCCGCCTTTACATCGCGGGGCGGACAGGCTTCTTCTGCTCGGGGTCAATTTCCGCCGCCTGCATGTCCGATTGTCGGTCCATCCACTCATCAAGCCGCGAGCGTTTAAAACGCCACCGATTGCCCAGCTTGAACGCGGGCACGAAACCTTCCGAAGCGTACTTGTACAGGGTGTCAGGAGAAATTCCGAGGTAGTCGGAGGCCTGGCGAATATCCATGACTTCACGAATTTCAGGGACGAGCAGGTTGGAACGAGAAGCAGCGGTGCGCATGGATTACCTCCGAGGTTAGCCTGGAGCCGCAGAAAGGACCCGGCGATTTACCGGTAGTCTTGTATATATCTTGGTTTTCGGGGGAAGTTCAAGGGGTTTTCTGGAATTTTCTGGAAATTTTCGGGCTCATCAAATTGCGATATGGCGCTGGAAACGCCTCCGCTTCCGGCGCGGCGCGTCCTGTGGGGTTCGGGAGCGGATCAGCCCCCAGTGGTAGTGCGGTTATGACAAAAGGTGCCGGGTTCCCGATACCGGGGATCCGACGCTACATCGCCTTGCGCCACCAGGCGGTTGTCTCGATGCTCAGGAATTTCGTCTTGTCGCCGCGAGACAGGTAAAAGTCCGACACCTGGTCCTTCTTAAAAGCCGAACAATCCGGCCAGCTGTCATCCTTTTCAAGGTGCGTGGACTTCTGATGATTGTCGACGAGGGTGATTTCCGTGTCCGAGCACTGGATGACTTGTTGTGCTTTCAAGGAAAAGGCGGTTCCCGGCGGAGGCGCCGCTGGCACCTGGTTCGCAATCTTGGTCAACAACAGGATAAAGACGAACGCGGCCGCGAAAGTAGCTATTCTTTTCATGCAGTTACACAATCCCAGGCGATGGTTCTAAAAGGAAGAAAACTCTGCCAACACATACCACGGCTGAATGTAGGAGTTTGCTGTAATCACTTTAGAACGGGAAAGTGTCTCAAAACAAGACAAAAAGCCGGGCCGCTGGAGATTGCGGTCCGGCTCTGGTTGCTCTTGGCTGCTGGTTACTGGTTTTGCTGGTCTTCACGGCGGTGCAGGGTGGGCCTGTCATCATCCTTTTGCGAACCGTCGTCTGCCTGACTGTTGGGATCGGTGCTGGCGCGGCGCAGCGAGGGCCGCTTATTGTCCTTGGAGTCGGTGAGTCGCCGCTTGTTTTCGATGCGGGCCAAGCGGGCCTTTACGTCCTCAAATTCCGAGGTCGTGACGGTGTACTCATCCTTGGCGGGAAGAATGCGGGCGATCTCCTCCTGCGAGTGAAGGATGCGGTCGGGGGTCTGGGGATGGTCGGAAAAGACCTTGGCAACGGCGCCGGGCTTGCGCTTCTCGAGGGCCTGGATCTTTTCGAAGAAGCTGATGAACGCCTGCGGGTCGTACCCGGCGCGATACATGTACTGGACGCCCAGGTAGTCGGCCTGCGATTCGAATTCGCGCGAAAAGTGCATGAAGGTGATGGGCACACCGATCGAGGCCGCTTCGTAGATACCGTAGCCGGTCCACCCGCCGATGAAGATCAGCGGGATGGTGCCTAACTGCGCATAGTTGAGGCGGGTCTGTTCGCGGACCGCATGATGGGCGCAGACGTGGGCAGTCTCATGGGCCATCACGCCGGCCAGTTCGGCTTCCTCGTCGGCATTAAGGATCAGGCCTGAGTTCACGTAGAAGAACCCACCCGGTAGCGCCATGGCGTTGATTTCGTCCGAGTCGATGACCTTGATGGTGAATGGCACCTTACAGTCGGAGTTCTTGACGATGTTCTGGCCGATGCGGTTCACATATTCCGTGATGACGGAGTCGGTGATGAACTTGGTGCTCTTCTCGATCTCCGAGGCATACATCTTCCCCATCTTGATCTCGGTGTCAGTGGAGTACCAATTGCCCATGCCGCGGCCGCCGATGTCGCGATTCCCGACCGCGCTCACATCATCAATGCCGCCCGGCTTGACCTGCTTCATTTCGCTGCCCGGAGCAATGACTTTTTCCGGATCGACCGCAGCCGCAGCCACATCACCCTTGACCGGCGAGGTGCCGGGGGCGGGGTCATCCTTGCCGGAATCCTTCTTGGAGTTCTTATCCTTGTTCTTGTCACCCTTTTTGGACTTCGAGTCCTGCGGCGCCGGCTGCGAATCGCCGGCAACTGGGGTAGTGCCGGGAGCCGGCTGGGCGGCCGGCGTGTCGGAGGCAGGCGCGCTCTGCGTAGTCGCCGGCGGGTTTGCCGAGGGCGCGGGGTCCGATTGGGGGGTCGACTGCGCCCCGCCCGCGGAGGCCAGCGCCAGGGCAAGTCCCGCTGCGGTCGCCACGAATGTAGTTGTGTATCTGGTTGTAATCCCTTTCGTCATCACCGCACCTCCGGGTAAGACCCGACTTCCCATCCGCTTCGCTCGTTTCTTTAGACGCTAGTATCCGCTTCTTGGCAACCGATGGGAAGAATAATTCGCCGTCCCGAGGTGAAGCGCTTGGCGGCACTCAAAGACAGACCGAGCGTCCACGTCGGCCTCGAGATTCACGCAGGCTCGGTTTCCCGGGGCCGGGGTGGGATTCCCCCAACCCTGCGAAGGCTGACCCCGCAATTGGACCAGAATCATCACTCCCCTCCCCTGCAAAGACTTGGAGCCTTTACCTCACTGAATTAAAGTGAGAGCACGGACTCAGAGGGGAGGCATTCGTGCGCCGGGGATTTCTTGTGTTGGCCGCGCTGATCGTGTGCGGAGCAATTCACTTGAAGGCCCAGGCAGGACCGCACACGCTGGGGCATCTATTGGCGCCCCACGGCCACGAACGCCCCGTCCCCGCCGACCGGCAGCCCACACCTCAAGTATTTTTTGATGCCACCAATCTCGGCTCTCCGGTGGTACTGGACAAGGGATGGAGGGTCGGGATCACGGCCAATCAGGAGGCTGCCGCTCCCGAATTTGACGACACCATCTGGGCCCTCCGCGATGCTCGTGAATCAATCGCCGACGTGCCCGACGAAGACCGCCCGCCCGGCCCCCCGAGAGCCGGGAAAAGCGGCCCCGGCGACGGCCCCCCCGATTTTCCCAGGGACCATAAGCGGCCGTTCGCCTGGTTCCGCATGCACATCAAGCTCGCCCAGGGACACGGGCCGGTCTCTCTGCTAATTGAGCTACCCGTTTCGCACCAGACTTCGATGGACCTCGGCACCACCGGAACCGGCCAGGACGTGGATGTATATGCAAATGGGCGCCTGGTGACACCCGACGGGCCCCATAACGAGGATGCAGGGCATTATCTGCCGATCTCGCGCATCTACAACCTCGATATTCCCCCTTCGCAAACGTCGCTCACGGTGGCAATCCGCACCATCCACATTCCCTTCGGTTTCGCCGCCTACACCCACTTTTTCGCGACGCGGACGCTGCGCCTGGGTAATCCCGAGGACTTGAGCCGGTCGCTCGAATTGTGGTCGATCCGGAATCTTTTCGAACGCCTTCCGCGCATCATCAACGCGGTTTTGCTGATCTTTCTTTCCATCTTCCTGTTCGTGCTTTACTTTACGCAAAAGGGCCACGTCGAATATCTCTGGCTGGCCTTTCACGAACTCATTCAGGCCCCCATCGGCTTTATCGATCTGGCTGGATCCTCGGCCTACCTTGACCAGCTCTGGTATGTCGCCCTGATCTTCCAACTGGTCTTGATCTCCGCCTATTTGTATTTCGAGTTTCTCAACTCCTTTCTGTCGCTGCGGAAGCGCTGGTACATCCTGTTGTTGCGCTACAGCTCGCCCATTATGGTTGGCGTTGCTCCATCGCTCCTCGCGGTGGGACATGAAAGCTTCGTCGGAGTCCTGGTGGTCGTGTTTGTGCTGGGCAGCGTCATCTGGCTCGGGGCATGGTTCCTGTTCTGCCTCATTACCCTCACGAACGCAGCGATGCGGCGAAACTTCGAGGCCGGCCTGCTCCTCATCCCATTGATCCTGAGCATAGTAGGGATTGCCGAGCCCATGCTGACTGGAGGCATGACTGACTGGTCAGCGCGCCGCTATCACTCGCCGCTTACCATCCAGGCCGGGCCGATTCCCATCCGTTTCGCGTCCATCGCCGACTTCGCCAGCCTGCTGGCCATCGTCATCATCATCTTCGCGCGTTTCCTGCGCATCCACCGCGACCGCGAGCGCGCGTCCAGCGAACTGGCCGCGGCGCGCAATGTTCAGGAATTGATGATCCCGCAGGAGAAGGCCGCAACTCCGGGATTTGAAATCGATTCGGTTTACGATCCGGCCACCGAGGTCGGCGGCGACTTTTACCACGTAGATCCCACTGCCGACGGCGGACTCCTCGTGGTAATCGGCGATGTCGCCGGCAAGGGCCTCAAAGCAGCCATGAATGTGTCGATGGTGATGGGCGCTCTTCGCCGCGTCACGGAACGAAGTCCGGCAAAGATTCTCGAATCGCTCAATCGCGTTCTGCTGGGGAGTGAAAGTTTCACCACCTGCCAGGCCGCCTGGTTCAGCGCCAACGGGGAACTGGTGATTGCCAATGCGGGGCATTTGCCTCCCTACCTCAACAGTCAGGAAGTTGCATTGCCCGGCGGTCTTCCCCTCGGTGTCCTCGCCGGGAACACTTACGAAGAGGTGCGCCTCTACCTCCATCCCGGCGACCGGATCCTGTTCATGTCCGACGGAGTGGTGGAAGCACGGCACAGCTCGGGTGAGTTATTCGGATTCGATCGCGTGCATAACCTGAGCAATCAGTCGGCGTTTTACATTGCCGATGCGGCCAAGGAATTCGGGCAGGAAGACGATATAACCGTCCTGACAGTGCGGCGACTCGCGCAAGCAGTCGCAGCCTGATGTCTTCGACGTGAGGACTGCATAGATTTGTGGTCTCTCAGGTCTCAGAAACGGGACCTGGGGCACCCGGTGGTTGCGGCCGAGGGCCAGCTCTGCGACCCCGCTAACTCCGTTACATCAATTTGCATCGAAGGCTCTATGAGCCGCACATTGCTGCCTGGTAAGCCCTACCCACTTGGTGCCACTGCCTACAAAAGAGGAACGAACTTCGCCATATTCTCGGAGGCAGCCACGCGCGTTGACGTTTGCCTGTTCGACGCCGATGGAAAGCAGACCGACTGCGTTACGCTGCGCGAGCGGACTGCATTTGTGTGGCACGGATTTGTGAATGGCATCAAGCCGGGCCAGCTTTATGGCTATCGTGTCGACGGACCGTGGGAACCCGAGCACGGTCATCGCTTCAATTTCAACAAGCTTCTTGTCGATCCGTATGCAAAGTCCATTTCCGGCGACGTGGACTGGAAGCAGCCAATCTTTCCCTACGACCTGGAATCCGGCAATCCGCTGCAGATGGACACCCAGGACGACGCAGACGGCATTCCAAAATCGGTAGTCATCGATACACAGTTTGATTGGGGAGAGGACTCCAAGCCGCAGACACCCCTTCCCGACTCCGTAATCTATGAAGTGAACGTGCGGGGATTCAGCATCCGCAATCCCATGGTGCCCGAAGAATTGCGCGGCACCTACGCCGGCCTGGCCCATGAGTCGAGCATCAATTACTTCCAGAAACTAGGAATTACCGCCGTCGAGTTACTACCGATTCACCACTTCATCGATGAAGGTCACTTAGTCGAGAAGGGTCTAAGGGATTACTGGGGCTATAACACGCTGGGTTTCTTCGCGCCCATGGCGCGCTACTGTTCCTGCGGCGACCACGGCGGCCAAGTGATCGAATTTAAGCAAATGGTCAAGGCGCTGCACGCGGCCGGCATTGAAGTCATCCTGGACGTTGTCTACAACCACACCTGCGAAGGCAATCATCTCGGTCCGGTACTCAGTTGGAAAGGCGTATGCAACACCAGCTATTATCGCCTGGTTCAGGATGATCCTCAGTACTACATGGATTACACCGGTACCGGAAATACGCTCAACGTGCGCAATCCGCAAGTTCTGAAGATGATCATGGACTCGCTCCGCTACTGGGTGACAGACATGCACGTGGATGGGTTCCGCTTCGACCTGGCCGCCACCCTGGCCCGTGAGCTGCACGATGTCAGCAAACTGTCGTCCTTCTTCGACACCATTCACCAGGACCCCACACTCGCCGAGGTAAAGCTGATCGCCGAACCGTGGGATGTGGGTGACGGCGGCTACCAGGTAGGGCAGTTTCCGGTCCTGTGGGCGGAGTGGAACGGCAAGTATCGAGACACCGTTCGGCGCTTCTGGAAAGGCGACGGGGGCATGCTCTCCGATTTCGCTTACCGTCTAAGCGGGTCAAGCGATCTGTATCAATTCGACGGACGCAAACCGTATGCGAGCATCAACTTCATCACCGCCCACGATGGATTCACCCTGTGCGACCTGGTGAGTTACAACCAGAAGCATAATCAAGCCAACCTGGAAGACAACCGCGACGGTAATGACAATAACGACTCGTGGAACATGGGGATAGAGGGACCAACTGATGATCCCGTGATCAATAACCTTCGCGAGCGTCAGATGCGGAATTTTCTATCGACGCTGATGCTATCGCAGGGGGTTCCCATGATCTGCGGCGGCGATGAGGTGGGCCGTTCGCAGCGCGGCAACAACAACGGGTATTGCCAGGACGATGAAATCAGCTGGTTCGATTGGAATCTTGATGACTCGCGCAAGCGGCTGCGGGACTTCACGCGCAAGTTGATCAACCTGCGCCTGGCCCATCCCAACCTTCACCGCCGCAAGTTCTTTCAGGATCGTGAAATCCGCAAGAAAGGAAATGGCGAACTGCTGCGCGTGATTCGGGACATCGCCTGGTTCAACACCGATGGCAATGAATTCTCGGACGAAGCCTGGAATTCGGAATGGACGCGAGCCATTGGCCTGCTGCTCAACGGCCAAACCTTGCAAGTTTCAAACGAGGACGGTGAGTGGGTGATCGACGACAGCTTTTTCCTGGTCGTGAACGCCGCCCACGAGGGCGTCGAGTTCGTGATCCCTCCATCCCCTTGTGGAAACACATGGTGCCAGATCATCGATACCGAGAATATCGACGATCCATTTGTCCATACCTATGTCGGAGAGACGATTATCGTGGGTGGGCGTTCACTGAAATTACTGAGTGACGAGTCATTCCAGCTGGTACCGCCGGCACAAAACAGAAGTTCATAGTTCACAATTCGCAGTTCTTAGTTGAAGCCGCTTTTGGTGGACGCTCACTACGAACTGTGAACTGTCTTCTCTAGTCGTAATACTCAAGGCCCAGATGGGTGATCAGGTTCTCGCCCATGATGTGGCGGAGCGTGTTTTTCAGTTTCATCGACTGGATGAACAGATCGTGCTCCGGATAAAGCCCGGCAGCGGTCTGCGGGGACTTCAGATAGAAGCTCAGCCATTCCTGAATGCCGATGTTGCGCAGCGATGGGGTGCGTTTGGCAAGATCGAGGAAGAGGCACAGGTCGAGTGCGATGGGCGCGGCGAGGATGGAGTCGCGGCAGAGAAAATCAACCTTGATCTGCATCGGGTAGCCCAGCCAGCCGAAGATATCGATGTTATCCCAGCCTTCCTTGTTATCGCCGCGGGGCGGGTAATAGTTGATCCGCACCTTGTGGTAGATGTTCTTGTATAAGTCGGGGTAAAGCTCGGGCTGAAAGATATATTCCAGCGATCCGAGTTTCGACTCTTCCTTGGTCTTGAAGGATTCGGGGTCGTCGAGTACTTCGCCATCGCGATTTCCGAGGATGTTGGTGGAGTACCAGCCAGAGACGCCGAGCAGGCGCGCCTTGAATGCCGGCGCCAGCACGGTCTTCATGAACGTCTGCCCGGTCTTGAAGTCTTTCCCGCAGATCGGCGCGCTATTCTTTTTTGCGAGTTCAATCAGCGCTGGTATATCCACGGTGAGATTGGGCGCGCCGTTGGCGAAAGGCACACCCTCGCTCAGCGCGGCGTAAGCGTAGATCTGTGAAGGCGGAATGCCGATGTCGCTATCTTCCAGACCCTTTTCGAATGCTTCGATCGATTGGTGCACGGCCGTCGGCTCGAGAAAGATCTCGGTCGAGCCGCACCAGATCATCACCACGCGATCCACGGTCTTCTTGAAGGCCTGGATATCGGCGCGAACCTGGTCGGCAAGATCGCGCTTGTTCTTGCCCTTCTTGACGTGGGTGCCGCAGAGGCGCTTTACATAGTACTGATCGAAGACTGCCGGCAGCGGCTTGATGGTCTCGAGGTAGGGCTTGAGCTGCTCGATGGTTTCCTTTTCGAGCACCTTGGCGTGCGCGGCCGACTCGTAGACGTTGTCCTCAAAGATATCCCAGCCGGTGAACACGACGTCGTTCAAGTCGGCGAGGGAAACGAATTCTTTAATCAGCGGCGATTTGTTGTCGGTGCGCTTGCCCAGGCGAATGGTGCCCATTTGGGTCAGCGATCCAATCGGCTTGGCGAGACCGCGGCGCACCGCTTCGACTCCGGCGATCATAGTGGTGGCGACTGCGCCCAGTCCCACCACCATGATTCCCAGCTTACCTGTGGCGAGATCGATCTTTGCAGCGGACTTCGCGCCGCTTTCGACTTCATTCGGCATAGTTTTTCCTGACCTTCTTTCTCACTACCAACGGTAGATCCGGGCAGTTCAATTGTTTTCCGAGACCATCCAGTGTACGTCTCCGGGGAAGCCTGCGACTAGGCCTCTGCTTTCCGCGCGCGCTTGAGATGGCTCCATACGAACCAGATGATGGCGGCGATCAGGGCAATCTCAACGGCAAGGTGGAAGCGATGAAACGCCTGCTCAAACCGCGGGTCGGTATGCCAGCGTTCGCCCAGTTTCATGCCCGCGTAGGCCAGGACAAAGCACCACGGCCACGAGCCTACGAACGTGTAAATGTGAAATCGCAGCTGGGGCATTTTTGCGATGCCCGCGGGAAACGCTATGAAAGTGCGAACCACCGGGAGCAGGCGCCCGAGAAGGACCGTGAGGCCTCCGTACTTATTGAAGAAGTAAGTCATGCGGTCGAGATCGTGGCGGCTCATCAGGACCCACTTGCCGTATCGCTCGACCAGCGGGCGGCCGCCCCAGGCCCCCACCCAGTAGGCGACGACAGAACCGACATTGCACCCGATGGCCCCGGCCGTGGCTACCCAGACCAGGCTGAATACACCCTTGTAAACCAGGTAGCCGGCAAACGGCATAATGATCTCGGAAGGCAGCGGGATGCAGGCCGATTCAATCGCCATCAACGCAGCAATGCCGGCATAACCGCCGCTTTGAATGACCTGGGTGACAAACTGAACCAGAAAGGCGAGAATCTTTTCGCTCATGCGCGATTCAAGTATAGACGGCGCGCAATGCACCTGGTTCAGCGGCGTTCGCCCGTTTGTTAGGATTGTCGATGTCCACAAGGGTATTTATCGAGGTGCATGTTGGCTGATTTTCCCCCTGTCCCGCTTACGCTCGAAGGCTCTCACACACTGCATCAGTTCTTTCGTTTTGACTGGAAAGCGTGGCGGGCCTGTGCGGAGGGCCACCGCGAAAAGATGGCCACAGAGTTCATCGCCGCGCTCCATCGACTGGAACGCGAGAGCGCCGGGTCCGTGCAGAGTGCGGTGTTCTCAGAATTGGGCCACAAAGGTGACCTGATTCTTGTGCACTTTCGCAACTCGCTGGAAGAGCTGAACCAGATCGAACTCGACCTCGCACAGACCGCTCTTTACGGCTTTCTGTCTCCGTCGCATTCCTACGTCTCCGTAGTCGAGCTGGGACTCTACGAGTCGACCCGCAAAACCTACGAAGCCGCGGCATCGAAAGGCTTTGAACAACATTCGCCGGAGTGGAACGCCGAGGTTGAATCCGCACTCAAGCGCGGAGCCGAAGCGATGAAGCCCCGCCTCTTCCCTGCTGTTCCCGATGCGAAGTACATCTGTTTTTATCCCATGGACCGCAAGCGCGGAGAGCAGGTGAACTGGTACATGGTCCCGTTTGCAGAACGGCAGCGCATGATGCACGAGCACGGCATGATCGGGCGCCGCTACGGCGACCGCGTACGACAGATCATTACTGGTTCGATCGGCTATGACGACTGGGAATGGGGCGTCGATCTTTTTGCGGATGATCCGGTGGTATTCAAGAAGCTGATCTACGAAATGCGCTTCGATGAAGTAAGCGCCATTTATGCTCTCTTCGGGCAGTTCTACATCGGCATCAGGCTGCCGATCGAAAGGCTCGGCAACTGGTTTGACGGCAAGCTGTCCTAATTCTCTGAACCTGGGCGAACTTATGGCGATTACGAAGGCGGCAAAGAAAACGGTCACGGCGAAGCAGCCTATCCCCGCTAAGAAGGCGGTGGCCAAACGCATGGGCAAGGCTTCGTCGAAACCCGCGTCAGCCCGCGGCGATCTCGCCCCCGAGCGCATCGCCGCCATTCTCCGCGGCCTCGACGAAGCCTACCCCAACGCCGTCTGCGCACTCAATCACAAGACCCCCTGGGAGCTCCTCGTCGCTACCATCCTTTCCGCCCAGTGCACCGACGTGCGTGTGAACATGGTCACGCCCGAACTGTTCCGGCGCTTTCCTACACCTGCGGCCATGGCCGAGGCAGCGCTCCCGGAACTCGAGGATCTCATCCGCACGACGGGCTTTTTCCGCAACAAGGCGAAATCGATCAAGGGTGCGGCGCTGGCGATCGTGGAGCGATTCGGCAGCGAGGTCCCTCGAACGCTGGACGAGCTGATTACGGTCCCGGGAGCCGCGCGCAAAACGGCCAACGTGGTGCTGGGCGTTTCTTACGGTCTGGCCGAGGGCGTGGTCGTCGATACCCACGTATTCCGCATTGCACGGCGGTTGAGCCTGGCCAAAGGGGACACGCCGCAAAAGGTCGAGGAGGAACTGATGCGTGTGCTCCCCATGGAAAAGTGGATCGATTTCTCCCACCAGGTGATCCACCACGGGCGCCAGGTCTGCGTTGCGCGGAATCCGAAATGCAGCATCTGCAACCTGGAACAGCTATGCCATTCGAGGGACAAGACCTGGCATTCGTAGTGGTTTTGACAAGATGTGAGCCCCATCACTAACTGCCGCAGACGTATTCGTGTATCTATATTCCTTTGAGGAACATAAATACATGCATGATGTAATGGTTGGGGTCATATTCATGGCCATCGTGGCCTGCCCGGCGATTGTCGCTTCCATCCCCAAAAAGGACACGGAAGATGACGCTTGACGCCGGGAAACCCAATTTAGGCGGGTTGTGCGCCTTACCGCCGCTTCAATCTGGGCTGCTCCGTGGGCTAGCGCAACTACTGTGATCTAAATCACCCATTAGGTGGTTGACCCGGCCAGTTCAGACTCGTATCGTTGAAACAGCTATATGGCAAAGTCCTCGAACAACCTGAAGATCGGAATCGCCGTCGCCATCATCCTCGGCACTATCGGCTGGCTGGCATTCACCGGCTACGGCGCCAACAAGAGCTATTACGTGACCATCGCCGAACTCGGCGGGATGGGCGACAAGGCCTATCACAGCAACCTGCGCGTGGAGGGATTTGTCCAGCCCGGAACCATCGAGCAGAACGGCACCCATGTCACGTTTGTGCTGAACGAGTTTGAAAGCCATTCCCCCAAGGCCAAAGGAGGAAGGCTGTTGAAGGTTGAGTACAAGGGGACAGAGCCGCCTCCGGATACGTTCAAGGATGACTCTCAGGCTCTTGCCGAAGGAAACTGGGGCCGGGACGGCGTGTTCCACGCCAACCTCCTGCAGGCCAAGTGCGCCAGCAAGTACGCTCCTGCGCCGGGCACGGGCCCGGGTAAGCCGGCTGCTCCTGCTTCGGGCAATCCGCGCGCCGACGCCACTGCGCCGGCTGCTTCGTCCACGGCCTCCGCCAACTAACGGCATGACCGATCTTACGACGGCGGCTACGTGTGCCCGACTGGATGCCGTCTCCAAACTCTTTGGCTCGTTTGCGGCGCTTCGACAGGTTTCAGCAGCACTCGAAACCGGGCGCTGCTATGTTCTGATCGGTGAAAACGGGGCCGGCAAGTCCACTCTTCTCCGCATCCTGGCGGGACTGCTTCGGCCCAGCATGGGCAGCGTAAGAGTCTTCGAAAATCTTGAGCCGCACGAAGCCCGCGCCCGCATTGGCTACATGAGCCACGCTCCGATGCTTTACGACGAGCTGACGGGGCAGGAGAACCTGCGTTACTTCGCCAGCCTGTATCCGGAGAGGCCCTGCCTCACGCCCGCAGAAGCGCTGACCCAGGTGGGCCTCGATCCCGCCCTGCAGCGGACCCTGGGCCAGTATTCGCAGGGCATGCGCCAGCGGACCTCGCTCGCCCGCGTGCTGGTTCCGTCTCCCGAACTTCTTCTTCTCGATGAGCCTTTCTCGAACATGGATGTCGAATCGGCCCGCCAGATGGTCGAGTTGCTGGCGCGTTTCCGCCATGGCAGCCGCACGATCGTGTTGACTACTCACCAGCGCGAACTCGCGGCCCCGATTGCCGATTATGTGCTTGCTCTGCGCGCCGGCCGGGTAGCATCGTTTGAGCCCGGGAATCCGTCGCTATGAAGACCAACGGCGCGCGATTTCTGGAGACGCTGGGGATTCCCTTCGAACTGCTCGAGTACGAGGTCGACCCTGAAGATCTTTCCGCGATCAATGTAGCCAAAAAGATCGGCATGCCTGCGGAACAGGTATTCAAGACCCTTCTGACAACCGGCGGCCACGGCGACTATGTCTTTGCCGTGATTCCGGGCGACGCGGAGCTCGACTTCAAGAAACTGGCGCGGGCCGCCGGGCTGCGCAAGGCGGAGATGGCGTCCTTGAAAGACGTTCAGCCGCTGACCGGATATATTCGGGGGGGCGTGACGATCTTTGGAGCGAAGAAAGCATACCCCGTATACGTCGATGAGACAGCCATCCTTTTCGACAAGATCAGCGTGTCGGCCGGAACACGGGGAACCCAGTTGATCCTGGCACCGGACGACTACCTCTCGGCTGCGCGCTCGATCGGAGCACCGGTGGAGACAGCCGACTTGACCAAGGATGCGCGGCCCACTGCCGGTACGACAGAGGCCCACCCATGAGCCGCGCCCTGTGGACCCACTTGATGAAAGACCTTCGCATCGAGTGGCGTTCGAAAGAAGCCATCAACTCCATGCTGTTTTTCGCGTTACTGGTGGTGGTCCTGTTCTCGCTGGCATTCGATCCGCGCGGTTCGTTTTCACGCGACATCGCGGGCGGGGTGCTGACGGTGGCGCTGCTGTTCGCTTCAGTAAGCGCCCTGAACCAGGCCTGGGCTCGCGAGATCCGTCACCAGGTGCTGGATGCGCAGCGAATGGCTCCCTCTTCCGGTTCGGACCTGCTCCTGGCCAAGATCCTTGCCAATTTTCTCTTCGTGACCATTGTGCAGTTAGTGCTGGCCCCGGTGTTCATGGTGATGTATAACCTGCGCATCGTAGGCGATGGCTGGCTGCTGGTTCTGGTGTTGCCGCTGGGCACCTGGGCGCTGGTCGCCAACGGCACGTTCTTTGCGGCCCTGTCGATTCGCAGCCGCAACCGCGAACTGCTGTTGCCACTGATCCTGTTCCCGATCTTCATGCCGGCTCTCATGGGAATGGTGCAGGCCACCAGATCGATCCTGACCGGGGAAAGCGACCCGACCTTGTGGATCAAGCTGCTGCTCGGCTACGACATCATCTTTACGACCGTGAGCGTGCTGCTGTTCGATGTGGTGCTGCACGCGGAGTGAAGCCGGTCACATTTTGCCCAAAAAAGTGAGATAAATCACGCCAGTTGTTGGCCTAATCGCGGGCTGCCGGCGAGGTTCGTTGCTGCGTAGGTTGTTGTTTCTAAATCGTAAACTTCCAGTTCACAGTCTCACAGCCCAGAAATTTATTTTTTCGCCGAGAACCGCGAGCCTGCCGCAAATTCCGGTGCGACAGGGATAGGCTGTTGGGCGGATTTTTGGCTAGAGGATGCAAGGGCATACCTTCTTTCACGGATCTGGTATGAATCTTGACTCGATTGTGCGCGCGAAGGGGGAATTAATCTGCAAAATCCGGAGGCCAGGAAACGAGGCATTTTGGGCACAAAGCTGTTTCGCCGTCGTCAGTCCATTCAGAGATTTAGGCCCGGCTCAGAATGGTACGATCCGGGATTCGAAGGGGGCAGGAATCCCGGACCTGAAGAAGGAAGAGCGCCGGTTCAGTAGACGCAGGCGGGACCGGCGTCGCTGGTGAGGGTATTGTTGGTGGAGTACCAGCCGTTCACTGCGAAGGAGGGACCTCCGTAGAAGTAGGAGAAGAAGGCCAACTCCTGGAGGGTGTAGCTGTAGCCGTTTACACCGGTGACCGGCGGCATATTGGTAAAGTCCAGGATGTCTCCTACTTCGTAATTTTCCTGGCAGAGGGGCTGGGGGCTGTAGAGAGCCTCGACATTGTAGCTCTGGACAAGGTTGGCGCCTGTGGGATCGTTCATCCATTCGGCGACTTCGTGATTAAGCGTGGAGGCGTCGGGGAAGTTCAATACGTTATCGTCACCGAACGAGGAGACGGCGTAGGTCTGTGCCGGGTCGAGGAGACTAATAGAGTGATAGCCGGAAGCCTCTGTTTCGTAATAGGGAAGCTGGCCGATCACCAGGCCCCAGGCTACATTTCCGGCGATGAATATCGGGAAGTTGCCGGAGTTGACGTTCGTCATCTGGGGGATCGCAATGTAGTCGAGGTATTCGTCGAAAAGGTTTATGTCGACCAGGACACTGGGCGCACAGGCGGAGTAGCCGAAGAACGAACTCGACTGGGGAAGGCCGATGCCGCTGCCCTTGGGAAAATCGATGACAAGCGGGGGAACCGTCTGTGCGTCCAGATGAACACCACGGTACCGGCCAGGATCCTCTCCGGTCGCATTCCAGAAGTTGGCGCGTTGAAACGCTTCGACGAATTGCGCGTCACCCAGGTCAGTTCCGCCCCAGACCCAGTGTTGATTCTGAAAGATGGGCGACTGGACGGCGAGGGTGAAGGGAACGTTGTTCTTTGGGCCAAGGCAGGCGGGCGCCGGCACGGTAGGGTCGTAGGTCGCGTCCTGATCCTTGATTCCGGTAAGGATCAGGTTGCCATTAGCGTCCCTGGAGAAGTCGGTCGCGACCTGGTGAACCTTGATAACCACGGGAATGATGAAGGTCTTGACTGAGGCGCGCCTGGGGTCATCGTCACCGGCGAAGGGATTGGGGCCGACCAAAAAGCCATAGTTGACGGAGCGGCTGCGCGAGCTCGGGTAAAAAAAAGGCGAGACGATCGATTGCGGCGCGTTCCTATGCTTTGCCCTCGCAGCGGCAGAAGCGGCCCGAATGGTAGCGGCCGGAAAGCCGGCCGTCGAGAGGTGATGGACAGACTTGTCGGGCTGTCCGTCGCGGTGGCCGCGAAGCGCTTCAGCGAAATGAGCTCTCGCCGCATCCGCAGAGATACGCTGCGCCGAGACCGGCAGGGAAGCAAGTACAAATGCGCCCACGACAAAGATACCGTTTACGACTGCACAGCCAGCTTTAGGCATGGAGCCCTCCCTGGTGGAATTGGCCTTCAGAAGTCAAGGACGCAGACCGGACCGGCGTCGCTGGTGAGGGTATTGTTGTTGGAGTACCAGCCGTTCACGCCGAACGAAGGCCCCCCGTAGAAGTAGGAGAAGAAGGCCAACTCCTGGAGGGTATAGCTGTAGCCGTTTTTACCGGTGACCGGCGGCATGGGGACACCGGCCAGGATATCTCCAGTTTCGTAATCTCCCTGGCAGGCGGGCGGCCCATCAGGCCTGAGGATGGCCTCAACATTGTAGGGTTGGACGTAGTTGGCGCCTGTGGGATCGTTCATCCATTCACCGACTTCATGGGAGAGCGGGAGGGAATCAGGATAGGTGAAGATGCCCTCGTCGCCGAACTGGACGACCGCATAGGTCTGCGCCGGGTCGTCGGCGCTGAAGCTGTGATAGGCGGCGTCCTCTGGTTCGTAATAGGGAAGCTGGCCGATCACCGCGCCCCACCATACATTTCCCGCGACGAATATCGGGAAGTTGCCGGAGTTGACGCCATCGGCGGCTGCCATCTGGGGAATCGCAACGTAGTCGAGGTACTGGTCGAAGAAGGCTCCGTCAACCACGACACTGGGCGCACAGGCGGAGTAGCCCAAGAACAAACTGGACTGGGGAAGGCCGATGCCGCTGCCCTTGGGAAAATCGATGACAAGCGGGGGAAGCGTCTGTGCGTTCAGATGAACACCACGGTACCGGCCAGGATCCTCCCCGGTGGCATTCCAGAAGTTGGCGCGCTGAAATGCTTCGACGTATTGCGCGTCACCCAGGTCAGTACCGCCCCAGACCCAGTGTTGATTCTGAAAGATGGGCGACTGGACGGCGAGGGTGAAGGGAACGTTGTTCTTTGGGCCAAGGCAGGCGGGTGCCGGCACGGTAGGGTCGTAGGTCGCGTCCTGATCCTTGATTCCGGTAAGGATCAGGTTGCCATTAGCGTCCCTGGAGAATTCGGTCGCGACCTGGTGAACCTTGATGACCACGGGAATGATGAAGGTCCTGACCGAGGCGCCCCTGGGGTCATCCTCGCCGGCGAAGGGATTGGGGCCGACCAAAAAACCATAGTTGACGGCGCTGTCGCGCGAGCTTCGGTGAAAAAAAGTCGAGACGATTGGTTGCGACGGCTTGGCCCGCTTTGCGATCGCAGCCGCAGAGTCGGCCGGACTGCCGGCGGTCGAGAGGTGACGGACAGACCTGTGGGGCCGTCCGTCCAAGTGGCCGCGAAGCGCTTCAGGGAAATGAGCTCTAGCCGCATCCGCAGAGATACGCTGCGCCGATACCGGCAGGGAAGCAAGTACCAATGCGCCCACGACAAAGATAGCGTTGACGATTGCACAGCCAGCTTTATGCAAGGAGATCCTCCCTGGTGGAATTACTTTAGTGGTAAACGACGCAGGGATCAATATCTCCTCAAGAAAAACATGTCAAAAGAAGAGGGCCGCTGTGATCGAAATGGCAAAAACAGCATCCCGCGTTTCCGTGGATTGCGGTTGCTGCAGGACTGCTCATGACGGAACAACTGCCTTCCACTCAAAAATTCTCTTTTGATTTGCCGAAGAGTACCCCGGTTGGCACGCCATGATTGCAAGAGGAATGCGCCCTCTCCAGTGTCAGGCATACAATGAAAGCGGCCAAAGAGCGCAGCCCGAATACCGTCCCCGCCGGAGCGACTCATGCTGGAACTCGCCAAAGCAGTCTGCTTCCTGGTTTGCATCCTCTCAATCTACTGGGCGGCGATCAGCGCCTTCTTCGTGCCCGGCGCGCAATGGGAAGAGCGTCTGTGGCTTGCCGTGTTCAAACTCCTGGCTGCCGCCGCGGTCTGCTTCTACAGCGGGATGGTCTTCTCCTGGCCCTCCCGGACCAACCCCACGGCCTTTCAGCGTCTCACCGCGACCATGCCTGTGCGCCTCTTTTTCTGGGCCGGGGCAGGGATCGCGGTCCTGTTTGCCTTGTCGTGGTACCTGGCAGATTCAGAAGCCCAACTCCTCTCCATGCGATGATTCGCGCCCGGATTCAATTGAACCAGCCTCTTTTCAGGGATGTTGTTCGATTCCGATCGGCAGCGTGCTGGTATTTCCGGTTGCAGCCACTCCGACCAGACTGGTGGCAATGCCGGGCAGCGACGCCGGGGCAAAACTCACCGTGCCATCCAGCGCCGAAGTGGCAATCGAGGTCTGTGCGCCCAGCAGTTGCGGCTGCGGGCAGCGCCCATGCGCCGGGCAGGGTGGAGCCCAGGCATAGAGCGTTTGGTATAACGTCACCACTCCCCCAGCCATGGGGTTTCCGTTCATATCGAGAACACGGAGCGTGATCATAGCGGGAGTCGCCGTGGTCGCGACGCTCTGCACGATTCCTGCGACGGGCTGGAGCGTCGCAAACTCCGGCCGCGCTCCAAACGCCGTATACGACACGCACTGGCTGGTGCCGTTCAGGCAGGCACTCGCGGTCGCCTGCTGTCCCTCGGCCAGGGGGCCAACCGTGAGGGTTTTCGCCGCCACTCCGGTGGCATCGGTAAGAACCGGACTGTTTCCCTGCGCTTGAAAACCCTGTCCCGCCTGCCACGCGACGGACTGCCCTGCCACCGGCGTCCCGTGATTCAGCGTGAGGGCCTGCGTCGTCCACAGCACCGATGCCCCGGCTGCCAGCGAGAGCGAGGGCGTAAGACTCGACAACACGGGCGGAGTTCCACCAGTGAAGTGAGCCTCGAGGCTGGATCCATTGGTGAGCGAGGCCGTCACCACTGACGTGGTTCCGTCCAGCGCGGTGACGCTCATGCTTGCGGATCCATCTCCAGACGCCGTGACCTGGCAGGTTGGCTTGCCGCAACTGAGGTTGGCGCTGCCTTTGGCCACCGAGTAGGTAATGCTCACGCCTCCCGCGGGGTCAAGCTGAGGGCCCAGCGCCGTCACGGCAAACGGCAGCGGCACGCCGATGGGAACGGTGTTGGCCGGAGCCGTAACCAGCGTGAGGGCATCTCCCTTGGCCGAGTCGTAGCTGATGCCCCCGGAGATGACGGCGATGGCGTAGTAAACCGGCTGATCGTCCACTTCGACATCCACCGAACCGGTGACCCCCGCCGCGGCCGGAGGCGCAATGGCCGTGATCTCGTTGGGTGAAACGCTGGTGACCTGCGCAGGCCGGCCGCCTACCAGCACGGTGTCCGCAGGGTGAAACCCCATCCCCCGGATCGCGATGGGCCCGCCGGTGGCTGGAAGCCTTTCCGGCTTCACCTGGTCGACGTATAGCACCCAGCCGCTGTAGGCATAGTCGGGACGGCCATCCCCGCGCAGGTCTCCGATCCCGAGCCGGACCAGGTCGTCGCCGTCGGTCGCGATCTGCAGCCAGCTTTCACCGATGGAATTGCCGTTTAGTCCCGGCGCGGCGCCTACCGGCGCGGTCCCCGGCGCGGCGAACGCGTCCCAGATGCCCAGCACCGGCATGGCCTTGAAGTTGGCAGGATGGCCGGCTTCATCGAGCGCCTCGGTGACGACGGTGAACGTCCTCTTGCCGCGCACCGGAAAATTAAACCAGTCGGTCTGACCCACCTGGCTCAGACGGCCGCACCACAACCCGCTGGCAGGAAGCATGCGCGGCATGGCTTCGGTGGAGATTGCATCGTTGTTTCCACCCGGGGCCGAGTCGGCAACATTGACCGCCAGGGTCTGGGCCGCGCCCGCCGAAAGGCCGGTCAGCGAAACCGGCGCCAGCGTCCCTGACGGCATCGGAGAGCCGTCGATATACGGACCGACCAGGTGGTCGCCAGTGAAGAGCTGGTTGATGGCCTCAAACGTAACCAGGTAATTGGCGGGCTTCCCTCCCGGAGGAAGCGGCATGTAGCGCAGATCGAAGTAGCCCTGCAGCGATGAATCGTTCGATCCCCATTGCGTTAGCGGAACCCCGTTCGCGTCATTGGGGCCATTCACCGCGTTGCCGTGCTTGCCGCTGAAATAAGCTCCCGAGACGGCGGTGGCCGTGTACGCATTGAGCGGGTTGCCGTTCGCGTCGAGGGGCCGCACCACCACGTTGACTCCCTGCATGCCTACCCCGCTGCGGAAGGCAATGGTGCCGTCAATCGACACGGTGTTGGCCGCGGTGAGGACCTTGCCGGGAAAGGCCGCCAGGTTGTCGGCAGTGATTGGATAGAGCCGGTTCAAAGCCGCGATGTCGTCAAAGTGCAGGATCGTCGGATCGGGAATGCACGTGCCCCCGGCCGCCCCGCATACGCCGCTTCCCGGCTGCATGATCGGCCATCCCGCCGCGCCGTTGGCATCGGCCTTGCGCAGGGCATCCGGATTGATCTGGGAATAACCGAGACCCAGAATTTTCCCAAAGGCGCGCTCCAGAAGAAACTGCATCATCGAAACCTGGTTCGGTGTGGTGGCGCATCGGCCATTGAGCACCATGACCGCATGGCCGATGGTTGCGTCGGGGTTGAAGCGGTCGATCCAGGTGCTGACGCCATAGTTCTCGCAATTGCTGGGGTCGCTGGTGTACGGGCCCAGAACGGAATCGAGCACGGCGCCGTCGGCATCGTAGACCACCGCTACGGGATAGGTGGCGGAAGGCGATGTGTCCGATGGCTGGAGAAGGCTTCCGGTTCCCGGCATTGCGTTCGAGCCGTTCACATCTTCGTTGAGAACACCCGCCCGGACCAGCGACACGCCGGCAGTCGGCACCTGGCTCCACATTTGCGCCGCCCGGTCCACCATCGCGGTGGCCTGCTGATTGTCGATGGTGCTGTTCAGAGGCCCCTGGTCGACGTAATAGCTTACCGTGCCGTTGGCCCAGCGCACCGGCTGCCCTGACACACCAGGATTGAAAAAGGTCACGCCCGCGACGTACCTGGGCCCTCCCCCCTGCAACCAGGCCGGAGACAGAATCAGTACCACAGCGACGAAGCCGGCCAGAAGTTTTCGCGCGGCCATCGGCCGGAAACAAGGACTGCACACGACGACTCCTCCCGCCATGTGTCTGGCACGTTCGAACCCTTTCGTAATAGGACGATGGTGAGAAATCTCTAATGTTTCGAGGACAGTGGTCTGACGGAGGCCGCTACCGCCGCATCTTTGACCAGGAGTGCAAGAGCCATGGAATGACGATGCCTGACGACGTTTTTGCAGTGATCGTCAACAAGGTGCAAAAAGAGAAGGGGCTTGAGCGGGCCGCCTTCCAGCCGCGGTTCATAGTCGAACGGGTAGTCGCTACCTGCCGTTTCCTCGGTCAGCAGCCGCATTTTGAACCGCGGTTCATCGACTACGCGATGGACAACCTCGGCGTCCGGCACAGTACTAGCCCTTCGCGACCGGCAGACACTTCTGCTCAAATTTCCGGATAGAAATCGAAAAAGGCGTCGAGGCTCTGATGGAGCTGCCTTTCGATTTCCTCGCGCGACCCCTCCAGCACGTGCATCGTAACCCGCGCCTCGCGGCCGTTGGCCAGCGTCAGCCTGGCATCGTGGACCTCGCTCACTTCCCCCTCCGGAAGCAGCCGCAATCCGTAGATCAGAGTCAGATTCGCCATGGGAGACATCTTATCCATGGGCGCCTTAGATCTCGATTTTGAGATCTGGGTATTTGTTTAACCGACGCAGAGGCCATAAGCCCCTGCGTCTACAATCAACAACGGGAAACCTTCATCCATGACAGACACTCGCGATACTGTAATTCTGGGCTCCGGCTGCGCCGGCTTGACTGCCGCCATCTACACTGCGCGCGCGGGGCTCAAACCCCTTGTACTCGAGGGCCATGAGCCCGGCGGACAACTTTCCATCACCACCCTGGTGGAGAATTTCCCGGGCTGGCCCGACGGCATCCAGGGGCCGGAACTGATCGAAAACATGAAGAAGCAGGCCGCGCGCTTCGGCGCCGAATTTCAGATTGCCCATCTGAATACCATCGACCTGCACGCCCACCCGTTTCAACTCAAGACCTCGGCCGGAGACATTCATACGCGATCGCTGATCGTGGCTTCCGGCGCCAGCGCGCGCTGGCTGAATCTGCCCAGTGAACAGGCGCTCATCGGCCACGGTGTTTCGAGTTGCGCCACCTGCGACGGGTTCTTCTTCCGCGGCCTTGAGATCGCGGTGGTGGGCGGCGGCGACTCCGCCATGGAGGAGGCCCTCTTCCTCACCCGCTTCGCGACCAAGGTTACGGTGCTCCATCGGCGGGAGAGCTTCCGCGCCAGCAAGATCATGCTGGAGCGCGCCATCGCTCATCCCAACATCGAGTTACGCACCAATACGGTGGTCGAAGAGGTCCTGGGCGTCGAAGACAACGAAGTGAAGGCCGTGCGCCTGCGGGACGTCAAGACCGGCATCCAGAGCACGCTGCATGTGAAAGGTGTGTTTCTGGGCATCGGCCACGACCCCAACGCGCGCATGTTCTCCGGCCAGATCGACCTCGACAGCGAAGGCTACATTCACACCCAGAACAACGTGTTTACCACCCGTAACGGCGTGGTTGTGCCCGGCGTCTATGCCTGCGGCGACGTGCAGGACCGCCGCTACCGCCAGGCCATCACCGCGGCGGGCACCGGCTGCATGGCGGCCCTGGAAGTGGAGAAATATTTAGAGGAACACGGCCGTTGAGCGGCATCATGACGCCGCTCAAGGAGAGTCTCGAGCGTCTCGAATCGGCCATCGAGCAGGCCTGCCGTAGGGCTGGGCGATCGCGCGGCGACGTCGAGTTAATGGCTGTCTCCAAAACCTACCCTGCCGCCACCATTTGCGAGGCCGCCTCGCTGGGATTGCGCCTCTTCGGCGAAAATCGGGTGCAGGAGTTCGCCGGCAAGTCTGCCGATCTGGCCGCGCTTCACAATGCCGGCAGCGTCGCAGCCCCGAACGAAGCCATTGCCATACACCTCATCGGCCACCTGCAATCCAATAAGGCAACGCGCGCGGGAGAGCTTTTCGACGGCATCGACTCGCTGGATTCCCTGCGGCTCGCCGAGCGCCTGAACGAAGCCGCCGGAAGAGTGGGCAAGCGTCTGCCCGTCCTGATCGAAGTGAAACTCAGTCCCGAAGAGACCAAGTCGGGCCTTGACCCCAAGTCATCAGAAGCTGCTCAGCTGTTGGAGCGCCTCCCCGATCTCGAGCACGTCGATGTTCGTGGCCTGATGACCATCGCTCCCTGGGGAGTAGCCGAAGACGAAACCCGCGCCTGTTTTCGCGCCCTGCGCGAATGGCGCGACCGCTGGACCGCTGCGCGTCCGCGGCTCTCGCTGGACGTCCTCTCCATGGGCATGAGCGGCGATTTTCCCATCGCGATCGAAGAGGGCTCCACGCGAATCCGCATTGGAACCGCCCTCTTCGGCCCGCGCAAAAAACCAGTTCCGCAGCCGGACGAGCCGGAATGATTCGCGAAACCGCCGCCGGCGTCACGCTCGCGGTGCGGGCCCAACCCGGCGCCAGGAAGACCGCCATCGCCGGCGTCTACGGCGAGGGAGCCGATGCGCAGTTGAAGATCGCCGTGCACGCGCCTCCCATCGAAGGGCGCGCCAACGAAGCGCTGATCGCGTTTCTGGCGGATTTTTTTTCGTTGTCCCGGACAAGTGTCCGGTTGGTGTCAGGCACACTCTCCCGCAGCAAGGTCTTTCTACTGAAGGGAGTGAGTCAGGCTCACGCTCAGGCCGTCATAGACGGGACTCTGCCGCAGCGGTAAATCTCAGCGGCAGCCCGCCCGGACGATGGCCGCCAGCACTTCTTCCGGCTCTGGCCGCACCCGGAAGTCGGCATGCGCTTCGGCGAACACCACGCGGCCATCGCGGGCAATAACGTAGGTCGCCGGCAGGGGCAGCCGCCAGGTTTCGTCGCCATTCACGAAGGGAATATTCACCAGGATTGAGCGGTAGTAAATGCGGTGATAATCCGGAACCACGTAGACCAGCCCGAATTGCTCCGCGACGCGGTTCCCCGAATCGAAGAGCACAGGAAACGGAACCCCGTGATGCCCCACCATGAAGTCGCTCTGCCGCTCTGTCTGCGGTCCGATTGCCACCATCAGAGCACCGTGGTCGCGCAGCTTGCCGTGGAGGTCGCGCCAGGTCTCGAGTTCGGTCATGCAATAGGGGCACCAGCGACCGCGAAAGAACTTCACGACCAGCGGCCCCAGCGCCAGCATGTCCTCGCTGCGCACCAGCTTGCCGTTTGAATCCTGCAGCGCGAACGACGGCGCGATCGAGCCGACGGGCAGGATCCGGTCTTCGATTCCGGTCGCGAAGAGTTCAGCGACCGCCCGCTCGCCTACGGCCAGTCGCTCCGCCTGGACCAGGTGGCGCGTGTTGGCCGTGATCTCGTCGAGTTGGTCCTGCAGGGTTGAGGCGGTCATGGCGTTTTCTTTGAAGGTTCCAAATTTTAGACGTGCAGTTGAAGAAAGAAGCTTCTTGTTCGGCAACAACGCTAGAAGAGGCAACCGCAGTCGGGCATGGGAAAGGGATTCCACCCGAGACGATGGAAAAATGCAACCGCGGATCCTTCGTTGCTACGCTCCTCAGGATGACAGCACCGCAGTGGTCGCGAAGGGTTATTTTCACAGCAGATCCGTCGACTTTGCTGAGGATGACAGGTTCAGGGAGCGGACGTCTTGATAGACTTCATCGCCCGAACTTTTGCCGCCCGCCCAATCCCAACGACCCCATGCCGCCGCGCATCATCTGTTTCGCCAGGCCGCCCTTGCCCATCTGCTTGAACATCTTGCTCATCTGCGCGTATTGGCGCAGGAGCTGATTCACGTCCTGCACCGTCGTACCGGAGCCGGCGGCGATGCGCTTGCGACGGGTGCCGGAAATGATCTCGTGATTGTGGCGCTCCCTGGGCGTCATCGAATTGATGATCGCCTCGAGCCGGACAAATTGCTTTTCATCTACCTGACCCATGGCCTGCTGCATGCCCGCGAACGGGCCCACTGACGGCAGCATCTTGAGGATTGACTCCATGGAGCCTAGTTTTTTGATCTGTTTCAACTGGTCGCGAAAATCTTCCAGCGTGAAGCCATCGCCCAGGAGGGCCTTCTTGGCGAACTCCTCGGACTTCTTTCGATCCAGGGTCGCCTCGGCTTTTTCCACCAGAGAGAGAATGTCGCCCATTCCCAGGATGCGTCCAACGATACGGTCGGGGTGGAAAGGCTCGAAGGCGTCTGGCTTCTCACCGGTGCCAATGAACTTGATGGGCTGGCCAGTTACGTGCCGGATCGACAGCGCCGCGCCGCCGCGCGCGTCGCCGTCCATTTTCGACAGGACCACTCCGGTCAGTCCAAGACGAGTGTGAAATTCCTGGGCCGAGTTCACCGCGTCCTGCCCGGTCATGGCGTCGGCCACGAACAGGATCTCCTGGGGGTTAAGCAGCTTTTTCAGCCGCTCCATTTCGGTCATCAATTCTTCATCGATATGGAGTCGTCCGGCGGTATCGACGATGAGCGTATCGAACCCGAAGTTGCGAGCCTCGCGCCGAGCTTCGGACGCAAGCCGCTCCACCAGCGCCGAGCCGGGAGCTTCGCCCTTCGCGTCGCCCTCGTAGATCTTGGCGTCGATCGACTTGGCCACCACCCGGAGCTGTTCGCGCGCCGCCGGCCGGTACACGTCGACCGAAACGAGGATGGGCCGGTGCCCGCCTTTCTTGAGCCACGCGGCCAGTTTGCCCGCCGTAGTGGTTTTGCCCGAACCCTGAAGGCCGGCCATAAGGATGACCGTGGGTGGCTGCGACGCAAACTTGAACCGCGCCGTATCCTTGCCCAGCAATTCGATCAGTTCATCTCGCACCACCTTGATTACCTGCTCGGTGGGCGACAGCGCCGTCAACACCTCGGTTCCCACGGCCTTGGCGCGAATGTGCTCAATCAGGTCGCGAGCCACGTTGAGGTTGACGTCCGCCTCGAGCAGCGCCACGCGAATTTCGCGCAGAGCCTCGGCGATGTTTTCTTCGGTAAGCGTGCCCTGCCCCCGAAGATTCTTGAATGCTCGCTGCAGTTTTTCTGTAAGGTTCTCAAACATAGGTCAACCTCAAGTGTACCGTGAGCAAGGTGCGCCGTTCCGCGCTCTCACTCCGCCGGGTATACCAGGTACTGTTCCAGCTTGCCATCGGGATAGGTGTAGGTAGTGAGGCTCAGGCGGCGAGCCGGATACACGATCCGAAATCGGCGAAACGTCATCCCGCCGCGGAGGCTCTCGTCGGCCTGGCGGAAAAGCAGCG
This sequence comes from uncultured Acidobacteriota bacterium, assembly GCA_963730805.1. Lineage (GTDB taxonomy): Bacteria > Acidobacteriota > Terriglobia > Terriglobales > Acidobacteriaceae > Telmatobacter. The sequence continues at coordinate 370,318 of CAVSTL010000014.1, forward strand.
GCTCTCCGAGCGGGCCCAGGCTATCGCGAAAATCGGCCACCGTCTGCGCATCGAAGTAGTCATTCAAATTGGGCGCCAGAAGGCTGCGATCGATATGGCCCTTTTGCAGATCATGATAGATAGCCAGCGCCTGCTCTTCCCCGGACTTGCCATTACTTCCCACTACGGTCGATGCCGCCAGGCTCGCGATCTCGCCGGCCCCTCCCGCCATGTGATTGGTGAGAACCGCAACCGCGACACCGTCATCGACCAGCACTTCATTGTCGGACACGAAGCCGGTCACCTCGCCGCTGTGCGAGATATCGAGATGGCCGTCCATTTTTCCCACACTCACGCCCAGGCCGTAATGCGTTCCCTTGCCGTCCTTGAGCTTCACCTCGGTGAACATTTCCTTATAACCTTCCGGCTTCAGCAGGCTGCGCGCGATCAGGCTCTCATCCCACAACGCCAGGTCGTGCGCGGTCATGGCGAGTTCGCCGGCGGCGAACATCCAGCCACGTCCCTCTTTTGGGGCGGGGCGCAGCGGGCCCAATGCCGCGCGAACATAGGGCGACGCATCCGGCTCGGTGAGCTTGATTTCATCGGAATTCCAAACCGACTTCATTCCCAGCGGGTGAAATATGTGCTCGCCCAAGAAGTCGAACAGTTTTTCTCCGCTGACTTTCTCCACGACGAGTCCCGCGATGACGAACCCGGTGTTGGAATATTGCCACTGGGTTCCGGGCTCAAAGTCGAGCGGCTTCTTCGCCCAGGTATCCACGATCTGCTGAGCGTTGGAGGGCTTCATCATTGGCGTCATGAGATAGTCCTCGGGCCAGTAGTCCTGGTAGCCCGCCGTGTGGGACAAAATCTGGCGGATGGTCACCTCGTTGCCGCGCGTAAGGCCCGGGACATATTTGCCTACCGGATCGTCGAGCGAAAGCTTGCCCTGCTCCTGCAGCATCAGAATCGCGGTCGCCGTAAACTGCTTCGAAATGGAGCCGATGGAGTAGCGCATGTCGGGCGTGGCGGCCTTGTCGGGGTCGATGTGCGCCTTCCCGTATGCGCGGGTGTACACCAGCTTGCCACCCCTGACCACTGCCACCGACGCCGAGGGGACGCCCCGCTCCTGCATCACGCCCGCCGCGATGCGGTCGATGCGTTCGCGCAGGGCTGGTTCGATCGAATCCACGCTTTGAGCGGCAAGGGCAACCGGCATCAGGGCGGCGAAGGCCAGGGCGCACGCGGTAAATTTCCTCACGGGGTCTCTCCTCGGTCAGACGTTTCCCAACAACTTATCAGGCGGGCCCCGCCATCCCAGCCCCGTATTGCGTTACGCTGGATTTGGCTGGTTCAAAACTATGAAAATCGACGCACCCCCCACCGCAATGGATCGGCTGACCGAGGGCCATAAGCGATTTCACCGGGAAGTCTTTCCTGCCCGTCGCAATCAGTTTCGCCTTCTGGCCGACAGCCAGGCCCCGGAGTCGCTCTTCATCACGTGTTCCGATTCGCGCATCGTGCCCGACCTGATTCTCGGCACCGGACCGGGCGACCTGTTTATCTCACGCAATGCCGGCAACGTTGTGCCCATCACTTCCAACGACGTCGACGGCACTACGGCTACGATCGAATACGCCGTGGAAGTTCTCAAGGTTAAACACGCGATTCTGTGCGGCCACTCCGACTGCGGCGCGATGAAAGCCGCGCTGGACCGCAAGGCACTCGATCCTCTGCCCAAGGCCAGCCGCTGGCTGCGCCATGTGGAAGCGGCCTTCAGCCATCGCCAGCCGTCGAATCCAGCCGATGGCGAGCACGCGGAGCTGGCCGCTCTGATTCGCGGCAACGTCGTGGCCCAGCTGCTCAATCTGAAGGCGCAGCCCGCCGTGGCACGGGCCCTTGCCCATGACGCAATTTCGGTGCATGGCTGGTATTACGACATCCTCAGCGGCCGGATCGAGCGCTACGACGAGCAGATACGGCGCTTCCTGCCGCTGCTTGAGCCGTAGAGTTACCCGCGGTTACTTCGTTGTTTCGCGCGACGCCTTTGTCCATTCAAGCGACGCTTCGATATGGGCCGCCTGGCGCACAAAGACTTCGCGAATGGGGGCGGGGAGAAACTTGTCGAGCGCATCGGCGTAGGCTTGCCGGGCTGCTTCTTCGGCTTCCTCGGCGGCTTCGAGAAGTGCCTCCGTACCGGCACCCATGGCCGACCTGAGGCCGGTCCACATGCGGACCACGGTCCCGGCAGCGCTGCCGGTTTCATTGATGTCGCGGACGCCTTCCTGGTGAAGAATGTTTTCGAGCTCGCCGCGGAATTCGGCGCGCTTCAAGGACTCGGCCAGAAAACGCCGCTTGAGCTCCTCGTCTTTCATGGCCTCGCCGATTTTCTGGAAGCCTTCCTGCTGGTCGATCAATGACTCAATCACCGTGCGCAGCGCGCCTTCGGCCTCAATCAGGTCCTTCGATGGATTCCCCACTTTTCGATTCCCCCTAGTCTCCCGGTTAGCCCTCGTGCACACGGCTGTTCTGGAAAACAGCTACTGTGCGCGAATTGCGATCTTGCGAGCGAGCGTCCGACGACTGGCGTTGCGATTCTCCTTCGCCCTCGGCAAGTGAGGGAAATCGCGAAAACCCCACGCCGCTCGCTCTGTCTGGCTAGTCTGATGCAGTTACCGCTCTGAACATCCAGCCCGCCGCGGGCAGGCTCGGTGTTCGAACATATGAGGCTTGCCAGGCAAATGGCGTTGCCTGGCCCGCTGATTTCCGGCTTCGAAGCGCTCGGAACTGCATGATTGCGCGAAGGTTCAATAGGAGAACCCACCTCCGACCATGGGCTCGCGGCTGGAGAGGAGATCGAAATCAGCTGAGACTGTTAGGGTCCTTCCGGCATCTCTCACTGGAGAGCGAGGCAAATTTGAGCCAACTGACGGAACCGCGAAAGCAGACCCCCTCAGCCCGGCCCCGCGTCGTAGTTCTAGGCGGGGGATTCGGCGGGCTTCACGCAGCCAAGGCCCTGGGCAATCTGCCCGTGAATGTAACCGTTATCGACCGGAAGAATCATCACACGTTCCAGCCGCTGCTCTACCAGGTAGCGCTGGCGGTTCTGTCCCCAGCGGACATTGCGCAGCCTATCCGCAGCATTCTGCGCCACCAAAAAAATACCGAAGTTCTCATGGACGAAGTGGTGGGGATCGACGTAAGGGCGCGCCAGGTGAGCCTTGGAAGCGGCGCGCGGGTCGCGTATGACTACCTGGTTGTGGCTACCGGAGCGACCCACTCCTATTTCGGGCACGAAGAGTGGGCTCCCTTCGCTCCTGGACTGAAGTCGGTCGAAGACGCAACGGAAATTCGCCGCCGGGTGTTGCTGGCCTATGAACTGGCCGAACGGCAAATGGTGGAGCACGGCTGGCATCCGCCCCTCAATTTTGTGGTGATCGGAGGCGGGCCGACAGGCGTAGAACTGGCCGGGGCCATCAGCGACGTCGCCCAGCAGTACATGACGCACGACTTCCGCCACATCGACCCGCGCAAGAGCCGGGTGCTGCTGCTGGACAGCGGACCGCGGGTGCTGGCGGCTTATCCCGAAGATTTATCGGCCAAGGCGGAGAAGATCCTGAAGGAGCTTGAGGTCGAAGTACATACCGGCTGCCATGTCACGGGGGTAGGACCCGGCTGGGTCGATACCGGCGGCCCCAATGGCATCGGGCGAGTGGATGCGGCGGTGACGATATGGGCGGCGGGCGTACAGGCTTCGCCGCTGGGAAAGCTGCTGGGCGCGCCCCTGGACAAGCGCGGGGGGGTGCCGGTAGATGATCAACTCAACCCGCCGGGATTGCCCAATGTCTTCGTTATCGGCGATCTTGCCCACGTTGAACAGGACGGCCGCCAGGTGCCGGGCGTCGCCCAGCCGGCCATGCAGATGGGCGTTCACGTGGGGCGCGTTCTTGCGGCCGATCTCGAAGGCAAGAAGCGTCCGGCTTTCCGGTACTTCGACAAGGGCGATATGGCCACCATCGGCCGCAATGCCGCAATCGCCAAGGTGGAGTGGCCGTTCAAGGCGCACCTGAGCGGATTTCCGGCGTGGGTGACGTGGGCGGTGGTGCATATATTCTTTCTAATCGGTTTCCGTAACCGCCTGGCCGTCGTGGCCTCGTGGTTCTGGACCTACCTCACCTTCAACCGCGGAGCGCGCCTGATCACCGGCGACCAGCGTTTGCCCGGCTGGAACGAACAAATGGAAGCGGGCGCGGCAGAGGCATCGTCGCAGGAAATGGAGAAAAAGGCGTCGGGGTTTTAAGGGCAGCCTTTAGCTTTTAGCTATTAGCTCTTTAGTCACCTCGAGGAGATCCTCGGAAAAAGTGGCCAAACCGGCTGGCCAACTTGTTCTGGCGAACAAGCTAATAGCTAATGGCTAAAGGCTAACGGCTGCCTTTCCGTCCTGTAAACTGATAAGAGCCATGCTGGATATGGGATTTGTCCGGGGAAACCTGGAGCTTGTGGAAGAAAAACTGCGCGCTCGCGGCGCGGACCCCGCTGTCCTGCTGGGCGATTTTCGTTCTCTCGACCAGCGGCGCCGGGAGGCGATCACGCAGGCCGAGACCCTCAAAGCCCGGCGCAATGAACTGAGCCAGAAGGTCGGAGCTCTCAAGAAATCGGGCCGGGACGCCACCGCGCTGATGGAAGAGACGCGGGCCCTCAAAGACACTCTCGACGAACTCGACAAGGCGGCTGCGACGCTCGATGAGGAAATGCGGCTGTCGCTGGCCCGCATTCCCAACCTGACGCGCGACGAAGTTCCGGCGGGCGCTTCCGATGCGGACAACGTCACCGTGAAGACATGGGGCGAAAAGACCGCGTTTGATTTTGAGGCCAGGCCGCACTGGGAACTGGGCGAGGCTTTGGGGATTCTGGACCTGGAACGCGCCGCCAAGCTGAGCGGGGCGCGATTTGCGGTCTATATGGGTGCGGGAGCGCGCCTGGAACGGGCGCTGATCAGCTTCATGCTGGATCTGCACACGCAGAAGCATGGGTACACCGAAGTGCTGCCGCCGTTCATGGTGAACAGCAAGAGCCTTTATGGCACCGGTCAGCTTCCCAAGTTTGCCGAGGACCTGTTCGGCTGCAACGATGCCGACGCGGAAGCAGTAGCCCGGGGCGAGTTCAGGGACAACGATCACTGGCTGATTCCGACGGCGGAAGTTCCGGTTACCAACCTGTATCGAGACGAGGTTCTGGACGAGGCACGGCTGCCGATTTCGTTCACTGCCTACACCCCCTGTTTCCGCGCGGAGGCGGGTGCGGCAGGCAAGGACACGCGCGGAATCATCCGCCAGCACCAGTTTCAGAAGGTCGAGCTGGTGAAGTTCACGCGACCTGAGGATTCGGACGCAGAGCATGAGCGGCTGACCCGCGATGCCGAGGAGATTCTCGAGACCCTCGGACTTTCCTATCGGCGCGTCCTGCTTTGCGCGGGCGACACCGGCTTCTCGTCCGCAAAGACGTTTGACCTGGAAGTGTGGCTTCCGGGCCAGAAGCTCTACCGCGAGATTTCGTCCTGCTCCAATTTCGAGTCGTTCCAGGCGCGCCGGGCCAATATCCGCTACAAGCCGGGCGGGCCGAAAGCGAAGAACGAGTTTGTGCACACCCTCAACGGGAGCGGGTTGGCCGTGGGCCGGACCTGGCTGGCGATCCTGGAGAATTATCAGCAGGCGGACGGGTCGGTGCTGGTCCCCGAGGCTCTGCGCCCGTATATGGGCGGGATGGAGCGAATCGCCCGCTGAAAAAATGCCGGTAGACCGATGGCCGTGGCCTATAGCATGGATTTGCTAAGCAAGAACGAGCTGGGCGGGGTGCGAAAGCTCGCGAAGAGATTTCAGAGGAGAGGGCAGCGGGGAGCATGAGTACCTCAGGCGCGAATTTGACATCGGAAAGTGAGGGGCTCGCGATCGAGCCGGCCTCACGAGATGCGGCCCTTGCCGACCGCTCCAAGCCCGCAGTAAAGCGATCGATGAAGCAGATTCTCAAAAGCTACTTCTATTGGACCTACGGGCGAGGCAGCTTTCACTACGACGTAATGGTGACCCTGATCCTGGCGTTTATTTTCATCACGCCCTGGCTGTGGGATTACGGGGACAAACCGCGCAGCACGGCGGCCAACACCCAGCCGGTGCAAGTGGTGGGCGACGGCGGACACGGGCTGATCATCACCATTGGGGCCTCGGATGTGAATGTACCCGCAGCGTCTTCCAACGCCGTCATCAGGAAAGCTCTGAAGAAGGCGATGGAGCCAGTGCTGGGGGACTCGATGTATGTGGAGCGCTGGGAACTGATTCGGGACCAGAATGGAAGTCCACAATCCTGGAGAGTCTGGGCGCACCGTTAGAGAGATCCGACATCAAAACCAAATAGCTGGACGCGTGTTCTAAGTCAGCAGGGTCCTTCGCCGCGTATCTGCGGCCGCAGGTCTCCATCGGGCGCTGTTTCGCGTCCAAACACCGAGGAAGATGAAACGAGACCTATGCGCCTTCGCAGCAAGCTTTTGTTGATTTTTTCGTTGGGAGTTTTTCTTTCCGCTCCGGGAGGGTTTGCCGCGGGGGATCTGAAAGCCACGCTGGGCAAACTGGACGCGGCCGCCGCCCGGTTCAAATCCACCGCGGCGGACTTCCAGTTCGACTCGGTCCAGACCGATCCGATTCCCGATACCGAGGTCCAGAAAGGCACCGCCTACTATCAGCGCAAGTCCGGCTCGTTCGAGATGGCGGCACACATCGCCGAAGTAAACGGGAAGAAAGCGCCGAAGGTCTATGTGTATTCGAGCGGCAAGCTGAAGCTGTACGAGCCGATGATCAACCAGGTGACCACCGTCTCGAAGGTGAGCCAATACGAGAGCTACCTGATGCTGGGCTTCGGCGCGGGGGGCAAGGACCTTGCCGACAAATGGGACATTACCGACGACGGGACCGAAGCGATCAACGGCGTGACCGCCGAAAAGCTGGAGTTGATTGCCAAGGATCCCGCAGTGCGGAAGAACCTGCCCAAGGTGATCGTGTGGATCGATCTGGGTCGCGGCGTGAGCCTGAAACAGTATTTCGACGAAGGCCAGGGACAGTCGCGGACGTGTCTCTATACAAATATCAAGATCAACGAGTCGCTGCCCGGAGACGCGTTCACGTTCAAGACGGATTCAAAAACACAGTACGTCAACCGGTAATGCCTGAGGCTTCGCCTCCAGCGGGCGAACCGAAAAGCCGGCCGATCGCGATCCCACCCAGGGCGAAGACCATGGGGAAGCATTCCAGCGTATAGCGGGCTTCGGGCGCCTCGATGGTGGCCAGCAGCGCGCTGCGCAGCACCATGTAAGCCACCATTCCTGCCCAGAGGCGCGGGCGAAGGCTGAGGCCGATTACGGCGAGGAGCAGGTAAAGGCCGTTGAGACCCGCGTAGAACCAGCTAAAACGCGTTTCGACATGATGATGCCGGTAGACCCACCAGTCCAGGTCGATGGGCAGATTTTCGACGCGCGGCCGCAGCCACATGTCCGCCACCCGGCCCACGGGCAGGACCAGGTAATAGCGAAGGGGATGGGCGGCGATACGATCGGCGGCAAGGTGTGCGAATCGCGCATCGATGTCCGGCGATAGCTCTTCCCCGTTGGCTTCGTAGGCCGAGACAGTACGGGCGGTTTCTGCGTACTGCGAAGACGAGTCGAACGCCCGGGACGGCAAAGTGCCCAGGTCCATCTGGCCGTTCGGGACGTTCCAGTAGAACTGGTAGGTGGAAACGAAGTCGAGGCACCAGGTTTTCACCCAGCGCTGAAATCCCGGCCAGGTGTTTTCTCCAGGATCGGTGGCGTAGCGGGGGGCGAGCGGCTGAAAGACGTGGAAGACCTCCCAGTTTCGCAAAGTCCACGCGGTGAAGGGGGCAAGGACGAGAAGGAGGCAGACGACGATGATGCGAATGACGTTCCGCAGAGATGGGGATCCTTGAGCGCTCAAAAGCCCGACGGTTCCTGCGGGTTTGAGAAAGAGCCCCGGGACGAGGGCCACGCCGACCAAGGCGCCATCCGGGCGGAGGAATGCGGAGAACGTCACCGCAAATGTGAACGCAATGGCGCTGGACCAGTCGCGGCGATCCTGAAAGCGGACGCCGGACCACAAGGCCAGAGAGATGCAGAAGAGACAGAGGGATTCGGTCAGTGGCCGGGCGTCATACACCGCAGTGAACGGACACAGCGCACCCAGCCATAGAGTGGCCTGGGCCGCAGCCAACTTGTGACCGGGCGGAAAAATACGGTAGACGAAGCGGGCGAGCAGCCCACATGCGACCAGCGCGAGAAGAATCTGAACGCATGCCGCCGCGAAGTAGTTCTCCATGCCGAAGAGGCGGAAGCAGGCGGCGAGAAAGAGCGGGTAGCCGGGCAGGCGGATGAGCGTTTCGTGCAGGCCCCCGGCTTGATCGGTGAGAGCATATCGCCCGTGGACAAGCAGGTTTTTGGCCATGCCGCCATAGAGTTGCGAGTCGCCGTTGACCTCGAAGAACTTCCGCAGCATCCATATGCGCAGAACGGCGCCGGCGAGCAAGGCGAGTGCGATCGAGATTTTCGCCGCGACACCTGGGTGGGTGGTCGTTTGACTCGGGAGGGCAGCTTCCATAGATTCGTACTGTACAGGGTAGACCTTGACCCCACGGTCGCCGAACTGCCCGTGCGGCAGCGGTCGAGACCACCGCGTGGCTTTATCATTTAGAAACAGCCACTTCCCTTAAATACGCCCGATGGACTGCGCATTCGGAAGTGCTTAAAAACAAGACGATAGGCCATGCCCGACAAGCAGATATTCTTCGATCCTCAGCGCAAACGTTGGAAGCGGCTACGCCGGATCCTCGACGCTGTCGCTGTGGTCACAACGCTGGTGGTGGCGGGCTTCATCTTCAACAGCCTGCGCGGACAGCGCCTGCCGGAACTGCTTCTCCCGACGCCCAAGCACAATTACCGGGCAATCACCGACCGGACGCCTCTTCTGCGCGGCAATCGCCCCACGCCAACGCGGCGCAAGACGACGCGGAGGCCTTCCGATATTCCGCTGAATACCGACGAAGGACTGCGGGCAGCGTACTACGTCCCCGACGACGCCACCAGCTATTCGTCCTTCAAGGAACATGTTCACCAGATCGACATGCTTTTCCCGGAATGGCTGCATGTGGACCTGGCAAAGGGAACGCTGACGGCGATGAGCGGCGACAATACCATCCGCGAGTACCCGGTTATCGACGGAAACACGGTCCACGATCCTGACGATCTGAACAAGATCAAAAACGTCATTCAGGCCACCAAGGAAGATACAGAAGTCTTTCCTCATCTGAATAACTACAACGCGCATACGGGAATCTGGGATCCGGCCATTGGAGCCATGCTTGCCGATCCGGACAAGAATGCGCGGCTGCGACAGCAGATTGTTGGCTTCTTCACCGGACTGCCCGCATATCGCGGGCTTTCGCTCGATTTCGAGAACCTGGATGAAACCTCGATGCCGTCGTATTTGAGCTTCATCCAGTCGCTTTACGGAGATCTGCATGCGAGGAACCTGCGCCTGTATGTGAACGTGGCGGCATCGACTGAAGACGAATATCTGAAAAAGATCGCCCCCAACTGCGACGGCATCGTGGTGATGAACTACGACCAGCACGAACAGGAGAGCGAGCCCGGCCCCATCGCCGCGCAGGACTGGTTCATCAGCAATCTCACGCGCGTGCTGAAAATTGTGCCCAAAGAGAAGATTATCTGCGCGGTGGGCAACTACGGGTACGACTGGACGCTTTCCATTCCCGACCCGAAGGATCGCAAGCACCCCAAGCCGCGCATCGTGGACGCGGAAGACCTGCCTCACGTGTCGGAAGTATGGCGGCGGGCGATGGACGCCGACGCCGATCTGAACCTCGATTACGACACGCTCAATCCTCATTTCGAGTACATCGACGAGGACAACAATCAACGCCACGTGGTTTGGTTTCTCGATGCGGTGACAGCTTTGAATGAGTTGCGCGGGGCGCGCGCACTCGGGCTGCAGACGTTCGCGCTGTGGCGCCTGGGAGAGGAAGACAGCTCGATCTGGAATATCTGGGACCGGCCCAACAACCCCGATTCGCTGCGCGCTCTGACCACCGTGCAGCCGGGCCACGATATCGACACCGAAGGAGACGGCGAAATTATCCGCGTGACCGGCTTGCCGAAAAATGGCAAGCGAAGCGTCGAGGTGGACACGGACGAGCCCGATCCGCGGAAGAAGCTCATTATCGACGAGCACATGGACGTGTACCCCAACACTTACACGGTGCAGCAGTACGGCTACCATCCCAACCAGGTGGCCCTGTCGTTCGATGACGGACCCGATCCGAAGTGGACTCCCAGAATTCTGGACGTTTTGAAGCGCAAAGGCGCCCATGCCACGTTCATGCTGATCGGCGACGAAGCCCAGCAGAATATCGGGCTGATGCAGCGCATCGTGCGCGAAGGCAACGAGATCGGCAATCACACCTATACGCATCCGGACATCAGCGAAATCTCGCAGCGCCAGCTCGATCTCGAAGTCGATTTGACGGAGCGTCTTTTCGCGAGCAAGCTGGGCGTGCAGCCGCTCTATTTCCGTCCGCCTTATGACATCGACGAAGAACCGGACACCGATGACCAGGCGGCGCCGGTGTATCGGATTCAGCAGGACGGCCTGACCATCGTGGGCAACAAGCTGGATACGGACGACTGGGATGAGCGCGTCCGCAAGAGCCCGCAGGAGATCGCGCAATCCATCCTGGACCAGTTGAACCGGATGAAGATCAAGCCGCAGTTTCGCGGTTCGATCATCCTGCTGCACGACGGGGGCGGCGACCGCTCGGTGACGGTGGCAGCGCTGCCGGTGCTGATCGATACGCTGCGCGCACATGGCTACCAGATCGTGCAGGTATCAGGGCTGATGGGGAAAACGACGGCCGAAGTCATGCCGGAACTGACGTTCTGGCAGAAGGTTCGGGCGGTGCCCGACTCCCTGGCTTTCTCGGCTTTGTCGCTGATCTTCAACTTTATCGTGATGGTGTTCTTCCTGGGCGACATTCTGATGAGCGCGCGCCTGATACTGGTGGGAGTCTTTGCGATTATCGACCGTCTGCGGCGGCCCCACCGCGAAGCGTCGCCGGGCTTCCATCCGCGCGTGGCGGTTCTGATTCCTTCCTACAACGAGGAGAAAGTCATTATCCGCACGATCCGGTCGGTATTGAATTCGGACTACGACAACCTGCATGTAATTGTGATCGACGATGGCTCGAAAGATCGCACCGCCGAGGTGGCGCGCGAGGCCTATGCCGCCGAAATCAAGGCGGGGCATTTGCAGGTGCTGGTAAAGGCCAATGGCGGCAAGGCGGCGGCGCTCAACTACGCACTCGATCGGATTGAGGAAGATATTTATGTGGGCATCGACGCCGATACCGTCATCGCGATGGACGCGGTCTCGAAGTTGATTCCGCACTTCGAGGATGCGGAGATCGGGGCGGTGGCGGGTAATGCCAAGGTTGGCAATCGTGTGAACCTGTGGACGCGCTGGCAGGCTCTCGAGTACATCACCAGCCAGAACTTCGAGCGCCGTGCGCTCGACCTGTTCAACGTGGTGACCGTGGTTCCAGGAGCGATCGGGGCCTGGCGCACGGAAGCGGTGAAAAAGGCCGGCGGGTATCCGGTGAATACCGTGGCCGAAGACGCCGACCTGACCATGAGCCTGCTGGAACAGGGGCTGAAGGTGGTGTACGAGGATCGCTCCCTGGCATTTACGGAAGCGCCTATCGATGCCAAGGGGCTGATGCGGCAGCGATTCCGGTGGTCGTTCGGAACGCTGCAGGCGGTATGGAAACATCGCGCCGCGTTCGTGCGCAACAAGGCCATGGGGCTGTTTGCACTGCCCAACATTCTCATCTTCCAGATGCTGCTGCCACTGGTGTCGCCATTCATCGACATGATGTTTGTTTACGGGATCATTCACTATTTCATCGACCTGCACTATCATCCCGAGGCGGCGTCGGCGGCGAACTTCGAGAAGCTGCTGGTGTACTTCCTGGCGTTTCTGTTGATTGACTTCGTTACCTCTTCGGTCGCGTTCAGCCTGGAGCGGCCGCATCCGGCGAACAAGGGCGATCGCTGGCTGCTTTTCCATATCTGGCTGCAGCGCTTCTCCTACAGGCAACTGTTCTCGGTGGTGCTGTTCAAGACGGTGAAGCGCGCCATCGATGGCAAGCCGTTCAACTGGGACAAACTGGAGCGAACGGCGAAGATGAGCAAGCACACGGAAGCCTTGACGGAAACGCGGTGAGAGCGCCGCGTCTCGTTTCGGAGTTGACGGTTTCTACGGCGTAGCCGTACCATAATGAAACAAAATGCGCTACGCTTGGGATCCGGCGAAGGATGCCATTAACCGGCAAAAGCACGGTCTACCGCTTGAGGCTGGCATCCCTGCCCTGCAGGATCCGGATCAGTATTCCTGGATCGACAACCGATACGATTACGACTAAGAACGACTGATCACTTTAGGGCGCAGCGGAGACGTTGTCCTGGTTGTTGTCTCTACCGAAATCATGAAGGCAGACGATGAAAAAATCATTAGAATCATCTCGGTTAGAAAAGCAGTCGGGATTGAAACGGACTGGTATTACCTGGGTCGAGCATGACCCTGGCGAGCCGGCGAGAGAAACGGCGACGGACTGGCACGCCATGCAGGCGCTGACCGATGATCAGATCCGCGCCGCGGTGGCCGATGACCCCGACGCGGCTCCGATCCCTGTTCACCAGACTCCGGGCCTCATTGCGATTGTCAACACAAAACGGTTGCGAGAACGCCTCGGGCTCACCCAGGAGGCCTTCGCTGCCCGATACCGGATCCCCCTCGGAACCCTTCGTGATTGGGAGCAAGGCAGGAAAGTTCCCGATGCACCCGCGAGAGCATACCTGACGGTCATCGCCCGCGACCCTTCCGTGGTTGCCAGTCTGTTGGGTGAAGCGGCGTAACCCAGGGGGCCTGTGAGGAGACCGTTTTACGATGACGCCGCCGCGTGTGTTGTTTGTGGGGCGAGCGACCTTCGATGTGGCTTACTCGCTCGACCAATTCCCTGCTGAAGACACCAAAGTCTTTGCCCGGGCAATGCGCTTCGCGCCGGGCGGACCGGCGACGAATGCCGCCATTACTCATGCGTTGCTGGGCGGGCAAGCCGTTCTGATGACAGCGGTCGGGAGCGGCGCCTGGGCTGCGCCAGTTCGGGAGGAGTTGACCAGGCTCGGAATCGATCTGATCGATCTGGCCGGTGGAACCTGCTATGAATTCCCGTTTACGACCGTGCTGGTGAATGAAGCGGGAGCGACGCGCACGGTGGTGAATCCTCCCCAATCCGAATTGGAACTGAAACGAATCGAGGCCTGGGATCCGGCATGGGGTGAAGCGCCGCGCCTGGTACTTACCGACGGCTTTCATCTCAACGAGACGATGCCACTGCTTCGCGCCTGCCGGGCGGAGGGAGCGCAACTCTGCCTTGACGGCGGAAGCCGGAAGCCCGGAACGGAGGAATTGGCAAGCCTGCTTTCGGTGGCCATTTGCAGCGAGCGATTCCGGATTGCCCAGGGCGGGGCTGATCCGGGCGAATCCATGGAATGGCTGGCGGAACAGGGAGTAAGCCGGATCGCGATCACTCACGGAGCAAGACCGATCCTGGGGTGGGATGAGGGACGGAAATTTGAGATTGAAATTGCCGCGATCGACGCAGTGGACACGCTGGGCGCGGGCGATGTCCTGCACGGAGCCTTTTGTTATTACTTCTCCGAAATGGGGGAGTTTGAGCCGGCGCTGCGGTTAGCTGCGGACATCGCCACGCGATCTTGCTGCCAATTGGGAATACGCGGATGGGTGACGACGCGGTAGGTGCATCCCAGGTCTCAGATACGAGACCTGGGGTAGCCGTGCGGATTTTTCGAATTTAGCGGTGATGCCCACCGCTCGAGTGGCCGCCGCCACCGGAGTGCCCACCCCCGCTGGAGTGGCCGCCGCCAGAATGCCCGGCGCCGCTAAAGCTGTGGCCGCCACCGCCAAAACCATGGCCTCCGCCACCATAGCTGGGAGAACTGGAGTGTCCGCCGCCGAAGAGATGGAACCCGCCGCTGGATCGGCCCGAGTTCCCTGCAAAAGAACTGCCGGAAGGCTGGCTGTAGCCATGGCCGAAGCTGGGCGTAGGCGCGCGATAACTCTGGGACGGAGTCGCATAGCTGCGACCGTTGCCGTAGCCGGGCATCGGACGCGGGTATGAGTTGGAGCCAAAAGAATGATTTCCGAAGTTCGAAGGCTGCTGGGAGCGGCCGTATTGCTGCGAGCCGTATCCGTACCCCTGGCCTCGGTTCGAAAGCTGCTGAGAATTTCCGCCGTAGGGCTGGGGGCGTCCGATGGCGGTGGGCATGGGGGAGTGGTTGTAGGCGTATTGCTGGGGCATGGCCGGGTGGGTTGGATTTCCTGAACCGAGAAATCCCCGACCGGAACCGCCGTTGTATGCCCGATTGGACTCGCCCAGGTTCCTGCCCTCGAATCCCTGCCCGGGACGGGCGACCGGATAATTCGCGCCGCGGTTATATCCGCCCTGATTGCGGTTCTCGTAGCCGCCTCCGGGGCGCGCGACGGGGAACTGTCCGCCGGCGCGATTGAATCCAGGCTGGTTCCGGTAGGCATTCAGACCACCTCGGGCATACCCCGCGCCGCCGTAGCCGCCCCGGCCGTAATGGTCGCCGTACCGGGCGAATTCGCCGCCGCGAAAGGCCCGCGGTCCGCCGTGAGCGAAGCCCCAGTCGCGCACGCTTCCGCTGCGAGACCACCACACGTCGTGGTTGAAGAGGATGGAGTTTCCAAACCAGTCAAAACCCCAGTTGACAAAACCAAAGGGGAATCGGAGGAAGGCTCCGACGGCGAATTGCAGGCCGAATTGCACCGCGGAACCGACAACTGCGCTGAAGGCATCCAACGGCTCGTAACCGGGATAGGCGACGATGGGCTGGCCATAGACGGCCCACGGATTATAGGTGGGCACATACACGACGTCGGGATTGGCGGGCTGGACCGCGATGTAGCCCTGGTTGGAGCTGACTTGTTCCTGGGGCGTAGATTGCAGATTTCCGGCCGACTGGGCGCGCTGACGCAGGACCTGAACGGTCTGCAGGAGGTCCTGGGGCTGGTTGTAATAGGCGTTGCCCAGGGCGGTGGTCCACTGCAGGTTCTGGTTCATCATGGAAAGAACCTGGGGGTAGGCCGTCAATGCCTTGATGCTCGGGTCCCAGCCGGTTTGAGCATTTGCGGCGGCCGCCACCTGATCGGGCGACGCGCCGCCCATGGAGCGCATCCACTGATCGGCCGCGGCTATCTGGGCCGGGTAGGTGGAACCGGCGAGGATCTGCGCCAGAAGCGCATCGGGATATATGGCAATAGGAGCGACCAGTTGCTCCAGTTGCTGGGCGTCCATACCCTGCGGCTGGCCGGGCTGCTGATTGTAGTAACCCTGCTGGGGATCCGCCTGCGCGTAGTCGCCGGTCTGGGGCGGTTCGTACTGTTGTTGCGGCTGGCCGTAGCCGGGCTGCTGACTGTAATTCGGCTGCGGCTCGTTATAGTTATCGTCCTGAGGCCATTGCTCGGGCTCCTGAGCTTTCAGAGCCACTGTGGGTACTGCGAGAAGAACCAAGGCAACTGCGAATCTTGAGAGAACCAAGGCAAAAGGAAAGCTCGTGCGATCCTTCGCTCTTTCTTGAAAGGAACGCATTCGAGGAAGACAGCCGGCGATCGATTGTTGTGCCCGGAAACTTCCGGTCACGGCGACTCGGGAAATCATATGTCTCACAGTCCGGCTCATCGGGCCTGGTGCCTTGATCTGGAGTCCGAATCCGCCACAGCATCTGGTTGAGCGTGCCTGCTGTTCGTGCCCGCCTGCCCTTTTTTGCGGGGAAGGCCGAAATGAGAGAACAGTCGAATATTCAGACCCAGGCAGATTCGAATAGTTTCGCGAGTGCAATCGAAATTGAAGAAATTCTCTTCCGGCAACCTCCATTTCCTTTGGACGAGGTAATCGAGAAATGGGATGGGGCGGCGTGCGATTTTTCCTCGGCCTCGACTACAATCGATGGGTTATGGCTACCGCGACTTTACCCACATCGATCCAGCCCCGCGTACCGCAAGGCAGTTTCAGGAACGAACCATTTACCGACTTCAAAGACCCGGAAACCGCACGCGAGATGCAAGCCGCTCTGGACCTGGTCGGCTCGCAACTGGGCCGGGAATATGACCTTGTGATCGGGGGCGAGCGATTCAGGACGGAGGGGAAGATCCGCTCCCTCAACCCCGCGCGGCCGGCCCAGGTGGTGGGTATCCACCAGAAGGCCGGGGCCGAACACGCCGAGCAGGCGATGCTCAGCGCCCTCAATGCTTTCGAGTCCTGGAAAAGGGTATCGGTCGCCGACCGGGTTTCGTTGCTGCTGGGGGCCGCTGAAATCATCCGGCAAAGGCATCTGGAGTTCTGTGCCTGGCTCACCTACGAGGTGGGCAAGAACTGGGCGGAAGCGGATGCGGACGTGGGCGAAACGATCGACTTCCTGGAGTTCTATTCCCGGGAGGCACTCCGGCTTGCAAGTGCAACCACACCAATCCAATACACTGGCGAGCATAACGAGCTCCTTTATGTTCCGCTGGGGGTGGGTGCGGTCATCCCGCCGTGGAACTTCCCCTTCGCGATTATGGCGGGAATGACGGCCGCGGCCATCGTGACCGGAAACACCGTTATCCTCAAGCCTTCCAGCGATTCACCGACGATAGCTGCGAAGTTCGTTGAGGTGCTGGAAGAGGCTGGAATGCCGGGGGGAGTGGTGAATTTCTGCCCCGGTTCGGGTGCGACGTTTGGAAACGCAATTGTCGAGCATCCGAAGACCCGGTTTATCGCGTTCACCGGGTCGAAGTCGGTCGGACTGGACATTCACGAGCGGGCGGCGAAGGCCCGTCCCGGCCAGATCTGGATCAAGCGGACGATCCTGGAGATGGGCGGTAAGGATTCGATCCTGGTATGCGCGGACGCCGAGCTCGATTCCGCGGTCGAGGGAGTGGTGGCATCGGCGTTCGGATTCAGCGGGCAGAAATGCTCGGCGTGCTCGCGGGCAATCATCGAAGCTCCCATTTACGACATCTTCGTGGAACGGGTTCGGGAGCGGGTGGCCGAGTTGACGGTGGGCGATCCGCTGGAGAACCGGTACATGGGGCCGGTGATCAACCAGGCCGCTCTCGAATCGATGCTGCGGTTTATCGAGATCGGCAAGACGCAGGGACGCCTTGTAGCTGGAGGGAACGCCGTGAGCACGCCGGATGGCGGCTACTTCCTGGAGCCGACGGTGATCGCCGATGTGGCCCCCGACGCCGTGATAGCCCAGGAAGAGATCTTCGGACCGGTTCTGGCCTTGATCAAGGTGGAGAGCTTCGAGGACGGATTGAAGGTCGCCAACAATACCGAGTACGGGCTCACGGGCGCGTTGTATACCGACGACCGGGGGCGACTGAACCAGGCGCGCTCGGAATTCCACGTCGGCAACCTGTACTTCAACCGGAAGTGCACGGGAGCGATGGTGGGGGCGCATCCGTTCGGCGGGTTCAACATGAGCGGGACGGACTCGAAGGCGGGCGGACCGGATTATCTTTACCTGTTCACGCAGGCCAAGAGCGTCGCGGAGAAGCTGCGGTAGGAGCAAGGCGGCGGCTGGATCCGGGGAGGTTGAAGGCGGCCACCGGAACCATCAACGAGCGGTTCGCGGAGGGTCGGTTCGCGCCCCGGATTGCCAAGACATTGGCCTTCGCGGAGACGGGGGAGGCGTACCGGTATCTGGAATAGAATCAGCAAATTAGGAAGGTCGTCGTCCCAGTGCCATAGGCCCATTTCCGGTTCCGGGGAGGGCGTTCCGCTGGGTTGGGCGTTCCCTTGGATTGGGGACGCTTTGGGGGCTGAAAACCGCCTAAAACGCCCTATTTTGCACCATCCTTGTGACATTTTTCGCGCACTTTTTCGCGGTATCCTATTCAATTAGGGCAACTTAACCCCATTCTCACAGTTTTACAGCCCAGATTTTTTTTTGCGCACACCGGGTATCGGAGACTCTGAAAGGGAAAAGCCATAGGCTTCTCTCCATTTCCATTGTGCTCCGAATGCCGGTAATTATCGGCAAAACGGACTCGATTGTGGGGGAAGAGGGGGAATGCAGGGCCGGCGGAAGGGATCAGGAAAGCCGGGGGCCTCGGTGGTTTTCCACCTTTGCTACAGGAAGAGGTCAAAGATGGAGCGCGGAGGTTTGTTTTGCCGCGCCCTGGCGCAAATCTCATTCCGACCGCCGTTTCAGGCGACGGCGGTGGGGGCGGCCTGCTGCTCCTCGGCTTCGAGCTTGCTACCCACCTCGGCTGCGGCTGCGGCGAGCACGCGATGGTGAATGGTGAAGAGGGCGAGTTCGAGGCGGTCGCTTACGCCGGTCTTGTCGTAGATGGAGCGCAGGTAGTTCTTGATGACCTGTTCGGTGGTCTTGAGACGCTGGGCGATTTCGCGGTTCTTGCAGCCCTGGACGATGAGGGCGACGATGCGCATTTCCTTGGGGGTGAGGCGGTCGCGAACGCGAGTGCCGACCATGTCTTCTTCGGGCACCTCGGCAATGGCGAGCTGAGGGGGAAGCCAGGTGTCGCCGGAGGCGACGCGGCGGACGCATTCAACCAGGGACGATCCGGTTACGTTGCGGAAGACGACGCCACGAAAGCCCTGGTGAATGTAGCCGTTGGCGGCCTCATTGTTTTCGGCGATGACGATGGCGCGGCTTCCGGCCGAATCGAGCATCATGCGCAGGCGGCCCAGGTCGGGACGCAGAGACGAAGCAAAGAGAACGATGGCACCAGGAAAGGTGGTAATGGCATGGAGCATGCGCTCGAGGTCGGCGCACTGCGCAATGATGCGGAGGTCTTCATCCATGGCCAGGACCTTGGCGGTGCCTGCCCGGAAGATCGCCTGTGAATCGGCCAGAATAATCTTATTCATAACGTATACCTCACCAGCCATGGTTCACACACCAATCCATCGAAGCCGGCCTGGCCTCCGATGGGACACGAGTGCGGACTTTGCGGCTTTCTTTCACGCCCTTCAGGGGCTTTATCGGCAGTAGTGGGGAATTCTCTGCACGTGTTCGTAATTGCGACAGTGAAAATCGCGTGGCATTCCTCCGGTAACGCTAAAGTTCGTACCTCCGTAACATCGGGGAATGTCTATGAAAAAGCTTACATCCGAAACGCCTTCGCGTGAAACGAAAAAGCTGCACAAAAAGGGAGTTTCCCACTGCAACTAAAGGGGGATAGGCCGCGGAAACCGGGTCAATCTTTGACATAACAGCTGATTTTTTGTGCTCCGGCACACCGAGCGATAACCCGAAATGGCGGGTGCAAGCCCTAGACTGGGGGAGTCATGGCGAGGCCAATTTTACTGGCAGTAGACGACGACGTGAATGTGCTCGAAGCCGTAGTCCAGGATCTGCGGCGGAACTACGGAGCCGAGTACCGGGTGATGCGGGCAGCGAGCGGCCAGGCGGCGCTGGATACGCTGTCGCAGGTCAAGGCACGGGAGGAGCCGGTTGCGCTGCTGTTGAGCGATCAGCGGATGCCGGGCATGAGCGGGGTGGAGTTTCTGGAACGGTCGCGGGATGAGTACCCGGAAGCGAGGCGGGTGCTGTTGACCGCGTATGCCGATACGGAAGCGGCGATCCAGGCGATCAATACGGCGCGGATTCACTACTACCTGAACAAGCCCTGGGACCCACCGGAAGAGAAGCTGTACCCGGTGCTGAACGATCTGCTGGACGACTGGAAGGCCGGCTACCGGCCGGCGTTTGAGGGTTTGCGGGTGATCGGCCACCGCTGGTCGCTGCGGGATCACACGGTGCGCAGCTTTCTTTCCTGCAACCATATTCCCTACCGCTGGATTGACGTGGCGGGCGGAGAAGACGCGTTGAAGCTGCTGGAGGAGCGGCGGCTCGATCCGGAAAAGCTTCCGGTGGTGCTTTTTCCGGACGGGAGCGCGCTGGTGGATCCGGAACCGGAAGCGCTGGCGGCCAAAGTGGGATTGAGCCTGCAGGCTACCCAGGAGTTCTACGATTTGATCATTGTGGGAGCGGGGCCTGCCGGACTGGCGGCGGCGGTATACGGGGCCAGCGAAGGGCTGCGCACGCTGGTGGTGGAGCCGGAGGCGCCCGGCGGGCAGGCCGGGACCACCTCGCGAATCGAGAACTATCTTGGTTTCCCGGCGGGGATCACCGGGGCGGACATGGGCCGGCGGGCGCACATCCAGGCGACCCGGTTCGGGGCGGAATTCCTGACCCAGCGCGCGACAGGCCTGCGGGTAGACGGGCAATACCGGTTCCTGCAACTGGGTGACGGGCGGGAGGTTTCGAGCCACGTTGTGGTGCTGGCTCCAGGGGTGCAGTACCGGAAGCTGGACATTCCCGGCGGCGACCGGCTGACCGGGCGCGGGATCTACTACGGGGCGGCCCTGGTGGAGGCGGCGGCCTGCAAGGACGAAGACGTCTTCGTGGTGGGGGGGGCCAATTCCGCCGGCCAGGCGGCGCTGTACTTTTCGAAGTACGCACGAAACGTCACCATGCTGGTACGCGGCAAGGGGTTGACCGCGACCATGTCGAAATACTTAATCGATGAGATCGATCGGACATCCAATATTGTGGTAAGGCCCGGTACGCAGGTTTTGGAAGCGATGGGCGAGGAGCACCTGGAACAGATCCGAATCGGAGCGCCGGGAGGGGAATCGACGGTCAAAGCGGGCTCGCTGTTCGTATTTATCGGGGCCGCGCCGCGTACCGAGTGGCTGCCTTCCGCGGTGCTCAGGGACGACAAGGGGTTTCTGCTGGCCGGACCGGATCTTCGGGTGGATGGGAAAGTGACCCCGGTATGGAAGGAAGGCCGAGAGCCGTACTTGCTGGAGTCGAGTGTGCCGGGAGTGTTCGTGGCCGGGGACGTTCGGCACGGTTCGGTGAAGAGAGTGGCTTCCGCCGTGGGCGAGGGATCGATCGCGGTGCAGTTTGTGCATCAGTACCTGGCGGGGTTCTAAGTGGGACAGGCTCGGGCCTCGGAACGGGGCACGAGGGGCAGAGATTTCAATAGGTGGAAAATTACGGTTTCGATATAGTCCTACAGGGAGGGCGGCAAAGGGTGGGAGATGACTCCAGAAACTGAAACGCCGGGGAGGGTTGAGCCATTGGTAATAGTGGAGTCGATTTCGCTCGGCGACGTTGCTGCGGATCTGCATAATTCGCAGCTGTTCGCGGATACACCGGTGGAGGGACTTTTCGGAGTCGACCAGGTGGAGCGGGTGACGGCGAAGGCCGGAGCCGTACTGGTGCAACCGGGGGAGGCGCATCTTTCCTACTGGCTGGTGCTTTCCGGCGACATTCACGCCGAACGGCCTGAACCGGACGGATCGTTGAGCACGGTGGGAACCGCGCGGCCGGGCGAGGGCTTTGGGGAGGTACCGCTGCTGCTGGGCAAGAGCAAGGCCGTGTTTCTGATCCGGGCCATTGAAGATTCGGTGCTGCTGCGATTTGCCGAAGAAGCATTCTGGACGCTGATGTCGTGCTGCCCGTCGGTGCGGAAAGTGGTGCTGGCCAACATGGGCCAGCGCATCCAGATGTACCAGGTGGAAGCCCTGCATCGCGAGAAGCTGGTTTCGCTGGGAACGCTGGCGGCGGGCCTGATGCACGAGTTGCACAATCCGGGCGCGGCGGCCAAGCGCGCGGCCTCGCAGCTGCGCGAGAACCTGATGCGGCTGCAGCAGATGAGCCTTCGATTCAGCGACAAGCCCAAGACCAAGGAGCAGCTGGGGTGCGTACGGGGGCTGCTGGAACACACCATGCGGGGATGCCACGCCAAGGCCCTGAGCAGCCTGGAGCAGGCGGATGCCGAGGAGGCCATGTCGGAATGGCTGGCAGAGTCGGGCGTTGAAAATGCCTATCAGATCGGGCCGGCGCTGGTGGCGATCGGATTCGATCACAAGGAACTGGCCTGCGCCCGGGCTTACTTCGAACCCGCCGCCTTCTCGGACGCATTGAACTGGCTGGAATCGCTGGTATCAAGCGTGTCGCAGGTGTGCGCCATCGAAGAGAGTATTTCGCGGATCTCGGAACTGGTTACGGCGGTGAAGAAATTCGCTTATGACGAGAAGGCGCCTGCCAAGGAACTCGATGTCCACGACAGCCTGCAGAGCACGCTGACGATTCTCGGGCACAAGTTGCGCATCAAGCAGATCGGTGTGGAGAAACGCTTCAAGGCGTCTCCGGCCACGATCGCAACGCGCGGATCGGCGCTGAGCCAGGTGTGGACGAACCTGATCGACAACGCGGCGGACGCCTCGCCGGTGAATGGGCAGATCGAGATTACGACCTGGACCGAGCCGGATTGGCTGGTGGTGTGCATCGGCGATCACGGTTCAGGCATTCCGCCGGAGACGCTGCCGCGGATTTTCGACGCATTCTTCACGACCAAGCCGCAGGGCTCGGGAACGGGGCTGGGGCTGGAGATTGTGCATCGGATCGTGACGCAGAAGTTCGGCGGAAAGATCGATGTGGAGTCGAAGCCCGGGGATACGCGATTCATCGTGCGGCTGCCGCGGAAGACGGCGGTGGAGATACAGAGTCCCGCGCTGTTGAACGGGAAGGCGTGAGAGGCGAGGGGCCGGATCCGCGACGGCTCTTGGCATGTACACGTTCCATGAGGCGGCAGGTTGCCCGATTCCCCAAATGCGGCGCGCTTTGGCTTTCGGTTCCATCGAGAACCCGCCCTTGACGGTGTTTCTTACGACTGACCTGGGCTGTCTGATCCAACCTTAGCCGTGGATGGATAGAGATCTTCGGCGCATGGTACCAGGTCCACTCCGCGCCGGCTCCAGTCCCTCTCAACTTGATCGTAGATTCGCTCCGGAACGATCGGCGCACTCTCCTCTAGTTCATCCAGCCGGGTTTTAATCTTCATCGCCAAAGCAGGATCTTCGCGAACCGCAGTCGCGATCCCTTGACCGTGAATCCGTTCCAGTTCACGAATCACTTCCTTATACCGTGCGCCGGCAGAGCGGTGCTTTTCCGCTCGTTCCGACAGGTTGAGGAATGTGCTGAGGCCGGTGAGGATGGCAGAGGCGATGCTAACGGATGCGATGACGAACCTGGCAGGACCACCTTTATCCATTGCGGCAAAGACCGACGTGCCGACGATTGCGGAAAAGGTAGCCGCGGGGGCTCCGAGCCAAAGGCGGAACCTGTCATATCTGCGAGCCGCGATATCGTGTCGTTGCCGCCCTTTGTGCGCATGCAGGAGCCACCCGAGAAAGACCTCATCGATGTGACTGGGCTCAAATATCTTCCGCGGTGCGCCATCACCGGACACAGGCATTGCAGAACCTCAAGTTTTGACGTGGCATATCCCGATTCTGAGTGGGGAAGATTCTATAACGCAGGTGATAGGAGCGCAACCTTGAATGAAGTTGAGTGTGTGCGCTGCCGATAAAGCGGACAGAGGGTTCGATGGCGGATCGTGCGGAATTGGTTGAAGCGGCTCTGGACGTGTATCCGGAAGGGCTGGCGCTGCTGGACTGCGGCGAGCGGGTGGTTTTCTGGAACCGTGCGGCGGAGGTGATGACGGGCTACTCCGGCGCGGAAGTGGTGGGGCGCCAATTGCCCGAGGCGCTGGAGCCGCTGGCGCTGGGCAGCGACTGCGACCCGCATGCCGAACCGCGCGACGGGCCGCAGCCGGGGCGAGGGTCCCCGGTGCACGCGCAACACCGTATGGGGCGGGATGTGCCGGCCATTGCGCGGCGGATGATTTTGCGCGACGGGCTGGGCGGGCGAATTGGAACGGCGGCGGTGTTTCATCCCGGCGGGGCGCAGGCTGCCCTTCCCCACGGGGAGTCGAGCGACGTGGAGGAAGTGAAGCAGAGCCAGTTGGAACTCGAGGACCGGCTGGCGAACGAGTTTGAGATGTTTCTTCACGATGGGGTGGCGCTGGCGGTGTTGTGGGTGAAGGCCGACCAGGCGCGCGAGTTGAGGAAGACCCACGGAGCGCGGGCGTGCGAGACGATGCTGGAGGCGGTGGAGCGCACCATCGCCAACGGGCTGCGGCCGGGGGAAGAAGTGGGGCGGTGGGGCGACGATGAGTTCCTGGTGCTGTCGCACGAAGGCTCGGCCGAGGCGCTGCAGAGTCATGCGCAAACCCTGGCGGGGCTGGCGCGGACGGCGGATTTCCGGTGGTGGGGGGATCGCGTCTCGCTGACGGTAAGCGTGGGAGTCGCGGCGGGGGAGCGATCGGAGAGCCTGGCCGATCTGCTGGAGCGTGCGCATGCGGCCATGCTGGACAGCGCCCATGCGGGCGGCAACCACGTGACGCTGGCGTTGAGGAGGCAGCCGTGTTCGCAATCATAGGCATTCTGGTGGTCTTCGCCGCGGTGATCGGCGGCTTCCTGATGGAAAAGGGGCACATGGCGGTCCTGGTGCAACCGGCGGAGCTGCTGATCATCGCGGGCGCATCGACCGGCACGCTGCTGGTGGCCAACCCGATCCACATTCTGAAAGGAATTATCGCGGGGCTTGATGGGGGTGCTGAAGGGCTCGGCGTTCGGCAAGCAGCGCTACCTGAACACGCTCAAGATGATGTACCAGTTCCTGAATAAAGTTCGCAAGGAAGGGCTGTTGAGCGTGGAGATGGACGTGGAGAAGCCGAAGGAGAGCTCCATCTTCAAGAACTATCCGGATTTCATCAACGATCATCATGCCTGCGAATTCGTGTGCGATACGCTGCGCATGGCGATCACGGGAGGGGTGGAGCCTTTCGAC
Source organism: uncultured Acidobacteriota bacterium (assembly GCA_963730805.1). Lineage (GTDB taxonomy): Bacteria > Acidobacteriota > Terriglobia > Terriglobales > Acidobacteriaceae > Telmatobacter. The sequence goes on from CAVSTL010000014.1 coordinate 395,243, forward strand.
ATGGACCAGATGATGGAACTGGACATGGAGGTCCATCATCACGATGCGACGCAGCCGGTGAGCGCGCTGACGACCATGGCGGACGCCCTGCCGGGTTTGGGGATCGTGGCGGCGGTGCTGGGGGTGGTGATCACGATGGGATCGCTGGGCGGGCCGCCGGAAGAGATCGGCGAAAAGGTGGCGGCGGCGCTGGTGGGGACATTTCTGGGGATTCTGCTGTGCTACGGGGTGGCGGGCCCGCTAAGCGCGAACATGGCCAAGACGGCGGACGACCACAACGGATATCTGCACGTATTGCGGGTGCTGCTGCTTTCGTTCCTGAAGGGGTCGGCGCCGATGATTGCGATCGAGATGGGGCGCAGGGCCATTCCGGCGCACGTGCGTCCCAGCTTCGACGAGATGGAGAAGCACTGCAAGAACCAGGCGGCGGGCGCTGAGGCCGCGCCAGTGGCGGCGTAGCAACCCGAGGAACGGATATGACGGCGGCGGGCAAGACTCAGCCGATTATCGTGATCAAGAAGAAGGGCGGCCATGGGGGGCATCATGGCGGCGCGTGGAAAGTTGCCTATGCCGATTTTGTCACCGCCATGATGTCGCTGTTCATCGTGCTGTGGCTGATGAACTCGAGCGAGAAGATCAAGAAGGCGGTGGCGGGATACTTCAACGATCCCAAGGGCACGGCGACCCTGATGGGAACGACGATGAGCGGGACGGGGGAGACGGTGACGGCTGCGGCGGCGACGTCGATGGCCATGTTGAAAGAACGGCTGGAAGAAGGAATCAAGGCGCGGAAGGACCTGGAGAAACTGTCGAAGCAGATCGAGATCACGATTACGGCGGAGGGATTGCGGATCGAGTTGCTGGAGGACAAGAATGGCACGTTCTACGAGTTGGGCAGTGCGCGGCTGAGCAAGAGCGGGCAGGATCTGCTGGGGCTGCTGGCCAAAGAATTGAAGACGCTGCCGAACGCGCTGCTGATCGAAGGACACACCGATGCGGCGCAATATTCGAGCGACACCAGCTACAGCAACTGGGAGCTGTCGGCGGATCGCGCCAACGCTGCGCGGAGACTGATGCAACAGGACGGCGTGCGCGGCGACCAGGTGACGCAGGTGCGCGGATATGCCGACCAGCTGCTGCGGGTGAAGGCGAATCCCTACGATGCGTCGAACCGGCGCATTTCGATCCTGGTAAAGAATGAGGCGGCTCCCGTACCGCAGCTGGCCAATGCCAAGGTGGTGGATGGCAAGGCGGCGCCGGCAAAGGCGGAAGCAGGCAAGGATGGAAAGGCGAACGCTCCGGAACCGGCCAGGGCCGGCGGTCTGGAGTCCAACGAGTCTGGCCGAGATAACGTGAAAGCGCCCCGGGGTGCGGCCACCGCGGTGCCGAAACCAGCAGGAAGCAAACCCGGTCTCCTGGCGCGGATCAAGCAGATGATTCCGGGATTGCGCAAAAAATAGGGTGGAAATGAAAAGCGCCGGAGGAGCAGAGCTCCTCCGGCGCGGGTGGTTGCGATTCGAGGTTAGAAGTCGATGCGCGCGCCGAACTGCACGCGGCGGAAAGTTTTGCTGCCGAGGCGTTGAGAATAGGCACCGAAGCTGGGATAGGTAACGGCGTTGCCGAAACCATTATTGTTGTAGGAACCGTCGTCAAAGCGAGTCGAATTGGTGACGTTGTAAACCTCCCAGGCGAACTTGAGCCTTGCGCGTTCGGTGAGGTTCCAACTCTTGGCGAGCGAAGAATCGACGTCGAAGACGCCGTCACCGCGAAAGGCGTTGCGCTGGCCAGCCTCGCCGGGATAGGGCAAGCGCAACGGGGAGCCCGTGGTTACGCCTTCGCTGATCGCATTCACGTTGGCAAAGACCTGGGGCACTCCGTTTTCAATGTGCTTGTGTGTCTTTACCGGCTGGGTCTGTACGGCGAAAGCCTGAGTTTCCCAGTTGGTGGTCCAGCCCGGTTCGATGACTCCGAAAGGCAGGCCGCTCGACCACCGGCCCAGGCCGGCCCATTGCCAGCCACCCCAGACGGCGTTCCCCACTTTGCCGGAGTTGGCGAGCAGCATTTTGCCGCTTCCCAGGGGGAGGGCGTAGGACCAGTCCGCGGAGATGAGGTGCTTGGTATCAAAATCGGACAGGCCGCGGCTCAGGGCGGGGTTCCACGAATTCTGGATGCCTCCATACGAGGTCGTGGTTCTTTCCGAATCCGAACCCATATCGATCGATCGCGAGTAGGTGTAACTGAAGTCGAAGGTGAGGCCGTTCCTGGAGGGGTGACGCAGGGTGAGCTGACCGGCGTTGTAGTAACTCGATCCGATGGACGAGAGGGCGATCAGAGACGAGAACTGCTGATCCCAGAACCTGCGCCGAGCGTTGCAATGGCTCCCGTAAATCGAGTTCCCGAAAGCATCCACGGGGCAGGAGAAATCGAGATCATAAATGGCCCCGGTCTCGCCGTACGAGTAGCGCTGGGTGGCCCATTCGTTGTTGTAGATGGCATCGGTAGCAGATTCACCATCGAAGTCGGTACCGGCCATCTCGGGGAAGACATCCTCGAAGTACTGAATGGTGGGAACGTGCTGGAGTGTTCCATCGTTGCAGTAGAGGCAGGATCCGCCGAGCTGATCGGAATACTTCGACATCTGCTTTCCGGCGGAGAAGTAGTCGCCGGCGCCCTGGGGATCGGCCAGGTCAACGGGTTCCGCGATGTCGAGCTGCTGCAGCAGATGGCGTCCGAGGCGGCCGACATAAGCCGTGTCGAGCAGGAAGCCGCCGGGCAGCTGGCGCTGCACGGAGAGATTGAAGGCTTCGACGTAGGGAGTGTGCAGGTGATTGTCGATTCCCCAATTGATGCCGAAGGATCCGTCGGGAACCGCGTAGGGGTAGTGCTGTTCCTGGGGAGAGATCACGCCGGGAAGCGAGGTGGGCATGTTGGTGGGGCCGGTGAACCGCGGGGCGGTCTCGTAGCTGACGGAGTTAGGAGCGCTGTTGTACTGGCTGGAAAGGCCGAAGGATCCGCGGCGGCTGAACTGGCTGGTGAGGGCTTCGCCGAAGTGGTCGAAATAGAGCCCGAAACCGGAGCGGATGGAGGTCTTGTTATCCGGGGAGTAAACGATGGACAGGCGGGGAGCGAAGTCGGCCTTTTCCTTGGACCAGAAGCCGGGCTTCCCGTTGGCTTTTCCGTTGGGCGAGAAAAGGAGATCGGGCTGGTCGACAGTTCCCGCGGCCGCGGCTTTACCGCGATTGAGGAACCACTGATGGGTATCGACGGTGGGCGAAACCTGCTGCCCGTTGGTCTCATACGGGGTCTGAAGGAGGGTGTGGCGGAGGCCGAAGGTGAGGGTGAGGTTGGGCCGGACCCGCCATGAGTCCTGAAGGAAGTACTCGAACTCGTTGGACCGGAAATTGCGGTGGATGAAGGCGCCGTCGGGCTGGAGCGTACCGGTGGTGGGGCTGGTGACAATGTAATTGCCGACCGTATCCCACTCGGCGATATCTCCGATGATGGTGGCATAGGCGTAATCGAAGGAAGTTCCGAAACCGCCATCGACCGCAGGCATACCGATGGTGGTGGGATCGGGCGCGTCTCTTCCGCTGAGGTAGGACGGGTTGGTGTAGCCGCGCTGAAACGAGTTGACATTGTTGGTGTTCTGAACGGTAATCATGCGCCAGTTGCCGCCGAAACCGAACGTATGGGTGCCCTTGGTCCAACTCACGTTGTCCACGATGGTGTGCAGGGGAATGTGCACGATGGAACTGCGGTCCTGGGCTGTGGGCTGCTGCAGGAAGCGGACCACGACGTAGTCGCCCTGTCCGATTCCAATGCTCGAATATCCCTGCCGGATGAAGGCATAGCGCAGGTCGTTCACGATGTTGGAATTTGGCGTAAAGGTCCAGCCCGCCGCGATTCCCTTGGTGTTGTCTTCGAGAGAACTGGCCGGGGGCTGCTTGGGAAGGTTGGCGGCGGCAAAGGCGACATCTTTCTGGAGATTTCCGCGAGCGAAGAAGTGATTCCGGGAGTTGGGAGAGTAGTCGATTTTGGCGATGTTTGTGTTGAGGCGGCTGGGAGCGGGCGAGCTGAAATTGAAGGAGCCGGTATTGTAGCCGTCGCCACCGCCGAGGACCTGTGCGGTGGGTTCGGTGGAGAGGTAATTCACGATGGCCTGGTCGACGCCCGGCTTGGGGCCACCTGGCTGTTTGCAGACTGCGCAGTTGGCATCGAGGGCCGCGATCTGGCTTTGATCCAAGGTCACGCTTGTGCCATCGGCGGCAAGATAGCCGAGTTGGTCGTTGAAAAACAAGGACGACGGGGTGATAGCCGAAACGGTGTCATTGGTGGCCAGCCGTTGCCCCTCATAGTTGACGAAGAAGAACAGCTTGTCTTTGAGGGCGGGGCCGCCGACGCTGCCGCCAAAGGTGTTCACGATGTACTTGGTGGGCCGGTTTGGTTCCGGGGGGGTACCGGAAAGCTGCTGCTCCTTGATGAACCAGTCGTTGGCCACCATGTTGGAGGGGCGATGGTACTCGTAGAGGGATCCGTGGAAGTTATTGGATCCGCTCTTGGTGACGAGCGAAACCTGGGCGCCGGACGATCTTCCGGCGTCGGCGTTGGCGTTGGACGTGGTGACGCGAAACTCCTCAGTAGAGTCCAGAGTGGATCGCAGCACGCCATTGAACCCATAGCCATTGACCTGGTCGTTGTCGTCGACTCCGTCGAGGGTGACATTGCCCTGGTCGGACCTGGCGCCTGAAACGGCGCCCTGGCGACTATCAAGATCCTGAGGCGTGGTCTTGTCGGTCAGGCCGATGGTTTCTCCTACGTAGAGAGCACCTGGCTGCAGGCTCAACAATGAGATGGGATCGCGGCCGTCCATGGGCATGGCCTCGATCTGCTGATTGTCGACGGAGTCGCCGAGGGTAGCGTCGGAAGTATTGAGGGTCTGCGCGGATGCGGATACGTCCACAGTGACCGTTTCGGTGTGCACAGTCAGATCGAAGTCAATGGTGGCGGGCTGATTGACAAGCAATTCGGCCACCTTGGTCTGGGTTCCGAAGCCCTGCGCCGAACCGGTAATGGTGTACTTGGCGGGAGGGATCTGCGGAAAAGCGTATTGGCCTGCGCTATTGGCCACGGCGGTCAAGGTCTGGCCGTTGGCATTGTTGGAGAGAGTGATTCTGGCTCCGGGTACGAGGGCTCCGCTGGGATCCTTGATGGTGCCGCGCAGCGAGGTGGAAGCCGTCTGGGAGAAGAGGGAGAAAGAGGTGGATAGGATGCCAAGCAGCATCCATCCCCGCAGGGAGTGTTTCACGTCTGATCCTCCAAAAAAGTGCTATTTTGCGGCTGTTAACGCGCCGCTTGAGTTGAATGGACTTCCGGACCGCGACCAGGAGGCCGCGAAATCGTAAAGTTGTTATCGGGTAGAGCGTCGGACTCGGATCTTCGATCCGTGTCCGCGAAGCCGAAGAGCATTTGCATGAGCATCCGCACCCGGATTGATCCGGCGAGATGTGCAGATTACCAGTCTTTAATTATCGTCCGGGTTTAGCGCAAGGAGCAACCCGTTCTCCCACAGGATACAGCCGTTTTGTCACAAACTGTTCCCGTTCGTCACTGATGCTACTGCTGCTGCTGCATCTGCTGCAACTCGATCATGGCCAAACTGGGTTCGGGCGGTTGCTGCGCGCGCTCGACGAGAACCGACCAATCTTCGGGGATAGGAAGTTCGCGATCGAGGGCGGGAGGCTGTTCGCCGGCTTCGACATGGACCGCCACATAGAGCTCACTCTCAGTCTTGCCGCGGAACATGCCGTGGGTGGGCGGGACATCGTGATAGTCGCGCCCGATGGCGGTGCGGATGTGGCGATTGTGGGCGATGAGATTGTTGGTCGGATCGAATCCAACCCAGCCGAGATAGGGCAGGAGCACATCGACCCAGGCATGCGTAGCGTCGGGGGTGGAGCGGTCGTGATCTTCGCGGCTGCGATAGAGATATCCGGAGACGTAACGAGCCGGAATGCCGACGTGGCGGAGAAGGGCGATCATGGTATGCGCGAAGTCCTGGCACACACCCTTGCCGCTCAGAATGGCTTCATCGATGGGAGAGTCAACGCGGGTGTGGCTGGGCACATATTCGAAATAGTCGTACAGACGCTGGTTGAGTTCATGAACGAGCATGAGGGGATCATCGCGGCGCCGGACATCGAGTTTTGCGGCGAGATCGAGCACGGCGGGTGTTTCCTCGGCCATGGCGCTGGGCAGGAGCATCTCCCAATAGTCGCCGGCGCGCACCAATTCATCGAGCGCGCCCCATGCATCGGGTGCAAGAAAGGCCGGTACTTCAGGAAGCGTCTGGTGTTCGATGACTGACTCGGCAATGATGACAAGCTGGGTATGGTCGCCGGGGATATCAAAATGCTGAACATTGTTGCCCATGTGGTCGCGATAGGTGAAGACGCGGCAGCGGGGGCTTACCGACAGGGTGAAGTTGAGACAATGCTGGCTCGCGTCGGTGCGCGGGTGCATGCGCGTTTCCATGATGCTCTCGCTAACCGGCTGCGAGTAGCGGAAGCGAGTCAGATGGCGGACAGAATAAAAATTCATAGATGAGTCTCGAATGAGTGGAGAGGGGCACGTGCTTTCCGGTCTCAGAACCGAGACCTGTGCATCCCCGGTTTTCAGATCGCCAAGGCCGATTGGATGGAGTAATGCACGTAGAAGCGGTAGACAAGTTCATGGATGCGGATGCATTGCTGGCGAATGGAGTGGAGAAAAGCGCCGGGGTTGCCGCCCAGAATTTCGTTGATGGGGGTGTATCCGAGCATGGCATGGAGGCGGCCGATGCCGGCGGTGAGGTCTTCGGGCGGGCGGCGGGCTCCGGAACGCTGAATGGCTTCGACGGCGGAGCGGATGCAGTCGACGGCATATCGAATGGCATGGGGGAAGTCGCGGTTGAGGAGGAGAAACTCGAGGATCCGGTCGGCAGAGATGTCGGCGGTGTAGACCTGGCAATAGGCTTCGAAGGCAGTGCAGCAGCGAAGCAGTCCGACCTGTTCGAGGTATTGATAGCCGGAGTGCTCCCGCTCCGGCGCGCAGAACAGGTCCGGTTGATACACCTCGAGCAAAGTGGCGGTGGCATAGGCGCGCTCGAGATATCGGCCGAGGCGAATGAATTGCCAGCCCTGGCCATGAATCATGGTGGTGTCGCTGACGCCTTTGAATAGGTGGATGCCATCGACGATGGAGGCGAGGACGTCGTTGACGCTGGCGCGGAATTGGGCCTGCGCCTGCGCGGAATGGATCTGGTGATACATGCGATTGAGGCGCTGCCACTGCTCGCTGGAGATCTCCTCGCGGACCTGGCGGGCATTTTCGCGCGCGCCGCTGACGCAGAAGGTGACGGAGGCGCGATTGGTGCTATCGAAGATGAGGGAGTGGGCCATCGACTCCAGATCGCCGGTCCATTCGAGTCCCGCGGGATCACCGAGGGCGGAAAGGAGGCGGTTCCAGCGGGTTTCGGCGGAGGCGCCCCCGGGATCGAGCATCAGGCTCATGGTGACATCGAGTTGGCGCACGGTATTCTCGGCGCGCTCAAGGTAGCGGCTCATCCAGTAAAGGCTGTCGGCAACGCGGCTCAACATCGTCGCATTCTCCCGGAGGCCGACTCTGGTAACTATTGAAGAACCCATGTGTCCTTGCTTCCCCCGCCTTGCGAGGAATTGACGACGAGCGAGCCTTTTTCGAGCGCCACGCGGGTGAGGCCGCCGGGCACGATGTTGACCTTGTCGCCAAAGAGAATGTAGGGCCGCAGATCGACGTGGCGCGGTTCGAGTTGATTGCCGATGAGGCACGGGGCGCGGGAGAAATCGAGCGTGGGCTGGGCGATGTAGTTGCGGGGATTTTCCTGAATGAGGGCGGCGAATTGCTCGCGCTGCTGGGCGGTTGAATGCGGGCCGATCAACATTCCGTAGCCGCCGCTCTCGCCGACCGCTTTCACCACAAGCTTGTCGAGATTGGCGAGGACGTGCCGGCGTTCTTTTTCCTCGGTAAGGATGAAGGTTTCGACGTTGGCGATGATGGGATCTTCATTGAGGTAATAGCGGATGATGCGCGGGACATAAGCGTAGAGGGCCTTATCGTCGGCGAGGCCGGTGCCGAATGCATTGGTGACCGTTACGTTGCCGGCGCGATAGGCGTTGAAGAGTCCGGCACAGCCGAGGATGGAATCGGCGCGGAAGATGAGCGGGTCGCTGAAGTCGTCGTCGACGCGGCGGTAAATGACATCGACGCGCTTGAGGCCGTCGGTGGTGCGCATGTAGACGATGTTGTCGTGGGTGACGAGATCGCGGCCTTCGACAAGATCGATGCCCATCTGACGGGCGAGGTAGGTGTGCTCGAAGTAAGCGGAGTTGAAGACGCCGGGGGTGAGCAGCACGATGTTGGGCTCGGGGCGTCCTTCGGGAGCGAGCGAACGCAGCGTGCCGAGCAGGAGTTGGGGATAGTGCTCGATAGGCCGCACGCCGTAACTGTGGAAGAGCTTGGGAAAGGTGCGCTTCATGACGCGGCGATTGGTGAGCATGTAACTCACGCCGGAGGGCACGCGCAGGTTGTCTTCAAGGACAACGAACTCGCCGTTGTTCAGGCGCAGCAGGTCGCTGCCGATGACGGCGATGTAGACATTGCGGGGTACCTGCAGTCCGCGCATCTGGCGGCGGTATTGCTTGCAGCTGTAAACGAGCTCGCGAGGGATGACCTGGTCGTTGAGGATTTTGGCGTCGGAGTAAATGTCGCGCAGGAAGTGATTCAGAGCGGTGATGCGCTGAGTGAGGCCGCGCTCGATCTTGTCCCATTCGGCGGAGGTGATGAGGCGTGGGAGAAGGTCGTAAGGAAAAATGCGCTCGGTTCCTTCGTCGCGCCCATAGACGGTGAAGGTGATGCCCTGGGTGAGGAAAGACAGGTCGGCGGATTGCTTGCGGCGCTGGAGCTCATCGTGCGGAAGCTGGGTGAGAACTTCTGCCAGCGCGCGGTAGTGAGAACGCAGGGCGCCGTTCGCTTCCCGCATCTCGTCGAAGGCGGAATCGAGCGGATAGTCACCGAAAAGGGCTTCAAGTTCCACGGATGGGCTGCTGCTCATGATCGGTGACGGGCGACCTCGCACGGGATTCAAGGTTGCGGAGAAGAGGAGTCAGCAAACCTGAATGGCTATCCGGAGTTGCTGATTTTACCCAATCCGCTTGTACCCCTGTTGTTTAGCTTGTAACACGGGAGGCATAAAGGAGCAATGAGGATTGGCGGGTGAGAGAGCGCGATGAGTGGGATGGAGGGAAAAATCGAAAGGCGGCGGTCTGTGAAAGCGCCGCCGCCTTTGGTTCCGGTTGAGACTGGGTTTAGAAGAAGAGCTTGGCGGTGATCTGAAGCTGGCGAGGGCCATAGAGCGCATTGTTGGTGCCGCTCAAGGTGCCGAACTGACTCAAGCCGGTTGCCGGGTTGGGCGAGATACAACCCTGCACGACCGAACCGGAGGGCGCCGGCGCAGTGCTGTCGCAGGCTGGATGTGGAGTTGCAGTGGACGGAGCGACCGCCGATGAGTACAACGAATGGGTAGTGTTTACGCTGGTGATGATGGTGCGGTTGAGCAGGTTGAAGGCTTCTCCCACGACCTGCATGCTGATCTTGTCGTGGATGGGGATGTTGCGCGTGATGCGGAAGTCGAAATCGTTGTAGCCCGGCCCGATGATGCTGTTGCGTCCGATCTGCGGAGGGCGGCCGGTGGTGGCGCCGCCGGAGGACGAGCTCATGGCGCCGCCGTAGATGTTGCCGTCCGCGCCGTAACTGGTGGGACTGGTGGAACCGCTGAACACGGTACCGCTCATGCCAAGGAAGATAGGCTGGCCTGCGGATGCGATCTCGCTTCCCGAGAAGCTGAAGTCGTCGAGGAGGTTCTTGACAAGCTTGTTGCCCATCAGGATGCGCGGCTGAATACATGAAGCTGAGCGTGAAGCGATTGCGAATGTCGGTATCGGAGAGGCCGTTCTCGCCGCGGATGTTGTTGGGATCGAGCGGCACGTCGCCGCCGTAGAACGTTCCGTTGGCGCCCTGAACCTGGCCGGTATCCGATGCGTGCGCCCAGGTGTAGTTGGCGAGCACTTCGAAACCGTTCTGGAAGGGCCGTCTCACGGTCGCGGCCAGAGAGTTATACCAGGTGTTAGCCACGCTGAAGCCAGTGTTGTAGCTTGCCAGCGAGGTGTTGCGGCGGTCGGCGGGACGATAGACGGGGACCGTGAGCTGCTTAACAAGGTTGCCGCTGGCATCGAGCACGTTGTAGCTGCGCACGCCGCTGGGCTTCTGGCCGAGCAGGTTGGCATCGATGAAGACCGGAAGGCGCATTCCTCGAGTGCCTACGTAGCCAATGCTGAGAGACATTTTCCCGGGCATGGCCTGCTCGACCGACAGATCCATCTGATGGGTGTAAGGCGGAACAAAGTTGGGGTCCAGTCCATGGAAGCTCTGGGGACCCAGCGTGGTGGGGCCATTGACGGTGGGCACTGCTCCCCCGACGGGGTGAAGCGCCGAGCTCAAGGATGGGCCGGTGGGCAGGAAGGGCACGTTAGGGTATTGCAGAGCGGTGGCAGTGCTGGGGACGGTGGGGCAAGTCGCCTTTGCCACGCTACCTACACTTGATTTGCACCCGTTGTAGTTGTAATTGATCTGGACAACGCCATTCTCTACACGCATGGCGTAGTAGGTGCTGCCCTGATTGAGCCCGGAGAAGACGCCGTAACCGCCGCGAACGATGGTGCCGACGTTGGGGCTCCACGAGAAGCCCAGGCGCGGCTGCACGCGATTCAGCACGTTCTTGATGGTTTTGCTGTATTGGGTGGAGATGGGCGGGAAATTGTTGTTGATGAGGCCCGGAGGCGGCGTGAGCTGGATGTCGTAGCGAACGCCGGCGGTGACGGTGAGCTTCTGGTTAACTTTCCAGGAGTCTTCGGCGAATCCGTCGTACATCTTCATCCAGAAGTCGTCTTTGCCTTGCGTGCCCGACTTGGTGTTCACGACGTCCACGGTTTGCACGAAGGTGTTGTAGTGGAATCCGGCATAGGGATCGGTATTGCCGGACTGGCCCTGGAAGGCGTCGGAAACCCAGTCGGCAAAGTTTGCCGCGGGTGTGGACTCGCCATAGCTGTAGATACCGCCGCCCTGGAAGAGGTTGATCATGACTTCGTGAACGATGTTGGCGTCTCCACCGAATTTGAGGCTGTGGCGGTCGAGGATTTTAGAGAAGACGTCGGTGGCCTGGATGCGATGCTCATCGGGTTCGGCGACACGGGGCAGGGCGTTGGGCATGCCGAAGGTGACGACGCCGGTGGCAACGCTGGGACCGGAAGCATTGGCTCCGGCGGTTTCAAGATCGCGGCCCCACTGGAGGTGGACCTGGTTCACCGCGGTAGGAGACAGCACCGTGGTCAGGCCGCCGACAAGGAAACGCTCATGGTAAGTGGTGGGACCATTGGTGGTCGGTGAGCTATTGGTGAACGTCGGTGCGGGGCTATAGCCGTTGGAACTGGAGAAGTTGGCAAAATTGAAGTCGGCGAAGGCATCGTTCTTCGCATTGATGTGATAGTCGATGCGCGGGAAGAACAGGTCCTGCTTGGCGAAGCGGGTGGGCGCTCCCTGGCCTGGCGCGATGTTGGCAACGTTCATCAGGAAGTTGATGCCGGCGGTGCACATCGTCGATGTGATGGTTGCGGGGCATTGGGTGGGGGAGATAATCGTTCCGCCCTTGTTACCGGCTGTTGGCGTCAAGGTGATGTTGTTGGTGTCGGAATAGAGGACGCGGCCGACTTTGCGGAATCCGTCATAGGTGAAGAAATAGAAGAGGCGGTCCTTGCTGATGGGACCGCCGATGGATCCGCCAAACTGCTGCTGCTGGTGGATGGGCTGAGTAAGCAGGAAGGGGCTCGCGTTGTTATGCAGAGCCTGGAATTTGCTGAGCGGGTCCAGGGCATTCAGGCTGGGATAGCGGAGGTAGTAGAAAAGATCGCCGTGCAGTTCGTCAGTGCCCGACTTGGTGATTGCGTTTACCTGGCCACCGGCAGCCTGCCCGAATTCGGAGGAGTAGTTGGATGTCTCGGCCTGGAATTCCTTGATCGAGTCGAGCGAGTAGACATAGGGCGCGCCGGAAGAGCGGCCGCGCGCTTCAGAGAAAAGCATCTGGTTGTTATTGGCGCCGTCGACGTAATTCTGGTTGTAGAGGCCGCTGATGCCGTGGAAGCTGACCAGGCCGCTGCCGCCGTCCTGGGCGACGTTGGGCGTGAGCAGCACGAAGGTGCTCCAGTTACGCGCATTGACGGGCAGGTTTTGAATGAATTGCTGATCGACGACCTGAGAGACTTCAGTCCGCTCCACGTCAAGAATCGGAGTGGAACTGCTTACCTCGACGGTGGTCGTGGCGGATTGCACCGTCAGGGTGAGGTCGATGGTGAGGGTCTGTCCGACCTGAAGGGTCAATTCCGTGGCTTCGACGCGCCCGAATCCCGCACTGGAGGCCGTGAGCTTGTAGTGGCCGGGTTGCAGGAACGGAGCGACATAGATTCCGGCAGAGTTAGTTGTGAACTGATGATCAATTCCCGTGTCGGTGTTCGTCACGGTCACCATGGCGCCAGGAAGAACCGACTTGTTGGGATCCATTACTGACCCGGTAATAGATCCGGCGCCGGCCGTCTGTGCGCTCGCGGTAAAGTTGGTGAAGAGAAACAGAACGCAAGGACAAGCAACAACGAGGCAGACGCTCGCAGAGGATTGAGACGGTGGAACATGGGCTGGCTCTCCTAAAAGTGGTCGTGCAGTGTATGCCTCAACGCGAAAATTCTGCGTCAGGACGAAAGCAGGTTGGCGGTTTCGATTACCATCGGCGCTTTGAAGTAAGTTCCGGGTGCCTGTTGGTTGCCTTCGATTTTCACGCGGATCAATGGCGTGTTCATTAACAGCTCATGAATGTGTGCCGCATACTATGCGCGTGGCGGTTGTGGAAACCATTCCCTGCTTCCCAGCCAGGATTCACGCACACAGACCTCATTCGGCCCTGGATCAGCGGTCGTGCGCAGGGCTCAAGATTTGGCACACAGGTTCTATATTTATTCTGGCATAAGGAGGGCTATCTCCCAGGACCGTTCGCCAGCAGACAGATTGTGCAAAACCGCGACTTTATCTCAGGCTGCGGAAAAACAGTGAACAGCGGGCGAAGGGCGAGGAAGGAAACGTCCCTCGGGGGCTAAAGCCCCGGTCATTCTGCTGAGGTTAATGTACGGGCTAGAAGCCCGTACCCTCCATGCACGGAGTTTTTCCGCGACCTGTTTATCTGACGCTTCAGGCAGAAGCCATCTGAATCGAGCAAATTGCCCGGATCCGAACCGGGACGGCGGAAGGGATCCGGGTAACGTGCATGCGGCGATTTTCCAAATTTCACGAAATTCGGAAGACGCTCTTAAAAGAGGTTCCAGAGCGACTGGTTGTAAACCGCGTGGTGGAACTGAACTTCAGAACCCTTCACGATGGTTCCGAGAAGTTTGGGGCAGCGATCGGCGGAGGCTTCCTTGAGGTCCGCATAACGGCCTTGCACATCGGCGCCGAGGATTTGTGCGATCCAGTCGGAGTTTTTGAAGTCCGCGATGGCCTTGTAGATGTTGTCGGGCAGGTAGCGGCCGCCGGCGCGCAGTCCATCCTGGCCGGAGATCTCTCCGTCAATGCCGGTCTTGAAGATCGAATACATCGACAGATAGGGATTGGCGTCGGGAGCGACAGCCCGCACTTCGGTGCGCATGGAGCGATGATTGCCGATGGGCACACGGATCATGGCGCCGCGATCGGTGGCGGAAGCGCGAATCTGGTTGGGCGCTTCAAAATGCGGATCGAGGCGGCGATAGCTGTTCACGCTGGAATTGAAGATGAGACAGAGATCGAGGGCGCGGGTAAGAATGCGATCGAGGAAGTCCCATCCGAATTTCGAGAGCTGCTCTTCGCCTTTCTCATCCCAGAAAAGGTTGGTCTTGCCCTTGGAGACGGAGACGTTGGTGTGCATGCCGCTGCCGTTGACGCCCACAATCGGCTTGGGCAGGAAGCTGGCTGTGAACCCGTAGTTGTTGGCGATCTGCCGGCAGAGGAGTTTGTAGAGCTGAATCTGGTCGGCGGCGGCAACCACCTCGCTGTATCCGAAGTTGATTTCGAATTGTGCGGGGGCGACTTCGGGGTGATCCTTCTCATTCTGGAAGCCCATGGCGCGCTGGACTTCGGCGGCGGTGTCGATGAACTGGCGGAGCGGATCGAGCGGCAGGGAATGGTAGTAGCCGCCAGTGGAGACGAAATCGAATTTGCCGGTTTCGTGATATTTCTTTTCCGCGTCTTTACCGGCGAAGAGGAAGCCTTCGATCTCGGTGGCGGCGTTGAGCGTGTACTGCTTTTCCGCGTGGAGTTTGTCGGCGTAACCCTTCAACACGCCGCGAAGGTCGCCGGAGTAAAGGGTGCCGTCTTTGTCGATGACGATGCCGAAGACGAGCACTTTGCCATTGCCGAAGACGTCGGCGGGGACCCAGTAAAACGCGCTCCAGTCGATGCCCAGGCGCAGATCGCTTTCCTTCTGCGCGGTGAAGCCGCGAATGGAGGAACCGTCGAAGGTGAGGTTCTCATAAGCGCCGAGGAGAAACTTCTTGTCGTAATCGAGCAGGTGGAGACGGCCCTCAAGGTCAGAGAACAAAACGGTCACGGCCTTGATGCGCTTTTCGTCGGTGAGGTATTTGAGGCGTTTTTCGCGGATCTGGTCGCTGGCAACACGGCTGACGCGGTCGTGCTTGGCCTCGAGGTTGAGATCTTCCAGCTCCTCATACGAGAGGGCAAGGAAATTTCGGTAATCAGTCGACATGGCTCTCCTTCCGGCAAAATGTGTTCTGGAAATGGATACGGTTTACGCGTAGTCGAGTGCGCGCGCCTGGCTGTCACTGGGTTATTTACAGGGTAACGCGCAGAAGCGAGGTGTCCACAAGAAAATTCCAGCGATTGGCGAGGGAACGCTCCGAGAGAAGGTGCAATTGGGATGAGTGGCGGGGCCGTGGCGCGCCCGCCCGCTGCCTTGGAATATTCTGGAGTTCTCAGGAGAATCCAACTTAGAGATGCTCAAACTATCCTTGTTTCCGCGCCGTTTCCGGACTGTTGCTGGCTTTGGGTATGACTGCTTTGGCGGCACAAGAGCCGGCCGCCCCGCCCGCGGACGATTCTGTCCGGTCGCACTACACGAAGTATGAGTACCGCATTCCGATGCGGGACGGAAAGCGTCTTTTTACCGCGGTGTATGTGCCGAAAGACGCAGCCGGGGGACCCTATCCGTTCCTGATGGATCGGACGCCCTACAGCGTTGCTCCCTACGGCGAGGACCAGTTTCCGCAGCGGTTGGGGCCGTCGGAGGAGTTGCAGAAGTCAGGGTACATTTTTGTCTACCAGGATGTGCGCGGACGCTGGATGAGCGAAGGCGAGTTTCAGGAGATGCGGCCGCACATCGACAACAAGAAGTCGCCGCAGGATGTCGATGACGCGTCGGACACGTACGACACGATCGAATTCCTGCTGAAGAATGTGCCGAATAACAACGGCAAGGCCGGGATCTGGGGAATTTCGTATCCGGGGTTCTACACGTCGGCGTCGATTATCGATTCGCATCCGGCGCTGGTGGCGGCGAGCCCGCAGGCGCCGATGACGGATCTTTTCCTGGGGGACGATGCGTACCACGGAGGAGCGTTCATGCTGTCGGCCAACTTCGGGTTTTACTCGGTCTTCCGGCCGCAGAGCGAGCCGCAGACGCCCAAGCCGACCACTCCGCTCGACTTCTCCATCAAAGATACCTACAAGTTTTATCTGCAGGCGGGCAACGTCGCCAATCTCGACAAGCTCTATTTGAAGGGATCGAATTGGTTGTTCAACGACCAGATGAAGCACGACACCTATGACGCGTATTGGAAGGCGCGCGACTTATCGCAGCATATGAAGAACGTGCATTGCGCGGTGCTGGTGGTGGGCGGGTGGTATGACGCGGAGGACCTGAGCGGGCCTTACCGGACGTTCTATGCGATCAACAAATTCAACCCCGAAACGCAGACGACCCTGGTGGAAGGACCGTGGGTGCACGGCGGGTGGGCGCGCGGCGACGGAAGCCACCTGGGCGATGTGCAGTTCAATGCCAAAACATCGGAGTATTTTCGCGCCAGCGTGCAATTCCCTTTCTTCGAGCACTATCTGAAAGGCAAAGGCGCGGCTCAACCCAAGGCGGTTGTGTTCGAGACGGGGACCAATGTGTGGCGCAGCCTGGATAGCTGGCCGCCCAAGCAGGCCGCGGCGAAGACTCTCTACTTTCACGCCGGCGGGAAGCTGGGGTTCGATCCTCCGGAGGAAACCAGGGGAGTGGATGAGTATGTAAGCGATCCGAGCCACCCGGTGCCGTTTGTCGGTTACACCACCGATACGGTGCCGCAGCGATACATGGTGGATGATCAGCGGTTCGCGAGTTATCGGCCCGACGTTCTGGTATACGAGAGCGATCCTCTCGAGGAAGATGTGACGATTGCGGGTCCTATTTCGCCGAAGCTGAAAATTTCCAGTTCCGGCACGGATTCGGATTTCGTGGTCAAGCTGATCGATGTGTACCCGGAAAACTATCCGGACTACGAAGGCACGTCGAGCGGCAACAAGCGGATCATCGATACTCCGCCGCTGCACATGGGCGGCTATCAGCAGTTGCTGCGCGGGGAGCCGTTGCGGGCCAAGTTCCGCAACAGCTGGGAGAATCCCGAGCCTCTGACGCCGGGAAAAATCACGACTGTCAACTTCACCATGCCGGACCTTTATCACACCTTCCGGCATGGGCACCGCATCATGGTGCAGGTGCAGAGTTCGTGGTTCCCGCTGACGGATCGCAACCCGCAGACCTTTACCGATATTCCGACGGCGAAGCCGGAGGACTTTCAGAAGGCGACGGAACGGGTGTTCCGTCAAAAGGACGCGGCCAGCGGCGTGGAAGTGATGGTGATGCCGTAAGGCAGGGACTGAGGGGACCAAGGGACCTGGGGACCTGGGGAACTGGGATTAGGCTCAACACAGATCCGCCGGCGCTGGTCACAGTCAGCTTGTCAAAGCCCTGGTGCGCTGCTAACGTTCGGGGTGCCAATTCTTTTAGCTTGAGGATCCAATGGTAGTGCGAAGTCTTCGCTCGCTCGTTCTTCTGTTCGCCGTAATCATGCTGGCGGCAATTGCTGAAACCCGTGCCGATGAAGGCATGTGGACGTTTGACAATCCACCCGTCAAGCTACTGAATGCCCGGTATGGATTTACGCCGACCAAAGAGTGGCTCGACCATCTCAGGCTCTCCAGCGCGCGGCTCAACGACGGAGGTTCGGGATCATTTGTCAGTCCCAATGGCCTTCTGCTTACCAACCATCACGTGGCACGCGGGCAGTTGCAGAAGAACTCGACTGCCGAACACGACTACCTGCACGACGGCTTTTATGCCGATACCCCGGACAAGGAAATGAAGTCCCCGGATCTCGAAGTGGACGTGCTGGCCGGGATGGAGAACGTAACTGCGCGGGTGCAGGGAGCAGCCAAGGGAATCAGCGATGAAGCCAAGGCTCTGAAGGCGCGGCAAGCCGAGATCGCCGCAATTGAAAAAGAGAGCAAGGAGAAGACGGGGCTTCGTTCCGATATCGTCCCGCTCTACCAGGGCGGCGAGTATTGGCTGTATCAATACAAGGCGTACACCGATGTGCGACTGGTCTTCGCGGTCGAGCAACAGGCGGCTTTTTATGGCGGCGACCCGGATAACTTTACTTATCCGCGATATGACCTGGACATGGCGTTATTTCGGGTCTACGAAAACGGAAAGCCGTTGCACACCGAAAATTATCTGAGGTGGAATCTAAAGGGGGCTGCGCCCGGCGAGCTAATCTTCATCCCGGGCCACCCTGCCCGAACCCAGCGCCAGGATACCGTGGCGCAGCTCGATGCGGAACGCGACGTGATCGAGCCCAACATGATCGAGTACCTGAAGCGCCGGATTGCGGCGTGCCAGGCATTTGCGGCCCAGGGCCAGGAGCAAGCTCGCCTGGTGGGCAGCACAATTTTTCTGCTGCAAAACAGCCTGAAAGTGTACGAAGGGCGCGTTGAAGCACTCAATGACAAGGCAACCATCGCCAAGAAGCAGGCCGATGAAGACGACTTCCGCAAGAGAGTAGCGGCCAATCCTGAGTGGCAGAAAGAATTCGGCGGCGCATGGGAAACCGATCGCGGCTACGGAACAGAAGGCTGCTCCGCGGATGAAAGCCATGATCTACCGGCGCACCGACAGTCAGCTCTTCACCATTGCGCGGCAGATCGAGCAATACGTGATCGAAGTGAAGAAGCCGGACGGCGAGCGCCTGCCTGGCTATCACGACGCGCAATTGGAAGCGCTCATGTTCCAGCTGAAGTCGCCCGCAAAGATCTATCCCGCGACGGAGAAGCTCAACATGACCACAGCGCTCTGCCTGGCCGCGGAGAAGCTGGGGAAGGATGACGAATACCTGAAGGCGCTGACCGACGGCAAAGACGTCGATAGCTTTGTGAGCGCAGGTGTCGATGGCACAAAGCTGTATGATCCCGAGTTCCGCAAGAGTCTCATCGAGGGTGGAGAGGCTGCGGTGGCAGCTTCAACCGACCCCTTCATCGTGGCCGCCCGCCGGACCGATGCCTTGACGCGCGAGTACCAGCGCTGGCAGCTGGATGAGGTGGCGAGTGTCCTGATCCAGGCCGGCGAGAAACTGGGCAAAGCGCGCTTCCTCGTCTATGGCAAGGATGCCTATCCCGACGCTACGTTCACGCTGCGCCTGAGTTATGGCACGGTCAAAGGCTTTCCGTATAACGGCACCATCGCCCCACCGTTTACCACCTTTTACGGGCTGTACGATCGGTCGGCCGGTTTCAGCAACCAGCCGCCGTTTGACTTGACGGCCAAGGAAGCCGCGGGCCGCAACAAGGTGGAGCTTTCGACGCCGCTCGATTTTGTTTCGACCGGCGACAGCATCGGCGGCAACTCCGGCGCACCCGTGGTGAACCGCGACGGCGACCTGGTAGGCCTGATCTTTGACGGCAACATCGAATCGCTGGCGGGAAACTTTGTCTATGAAGACGAAAAGAACCGCGCGGTGGCGGTGCACTCGGCCGGGATGATGGAAGCGTTGCGCAAACTGTACAGTGCGGACGCTCTCGCGGATGAGTTAGAGGGCAAGCGATAAGGCTCCGCTGCAAGGCCCTCCCGTTGCGATCCGATGCCAAGCAGCACGACTAAAGAGGCTGCGGGAAAACAGTGAACAGCGGGCGAAGGGTGAGAGGGAACGTCCCTCGGGGGCTAAAGCCCCGATCATTCTGCTGAGGTTAATGTACGGGCTGAAGCCCGTACCCTCCATGCACGGAGTTTTTCCGCAGCCTGTAAAGTCGTGCCCTTTCAAAGCCGGATTTCTACCACAGGCTGCTAGTGACTGTCGGGCGAAACCATAACCTTGTAACTGTCTCGATAAATGGTTGCGGTCGAAATTTTGTGCAATCCCAGGTTTCGATGCATGACTAAACGCGCCGAACCTGGGGGCAGGCAGGATCTGGTTAGAAGAACAAGGCACCCTCGACTTAGTAAAAACGTTTCCTATCTTATCTTGTTACTTGCCTGTTACGAGTGTAATAACTGCTGATACTATGCGTTCACACCTTGGTGCCGTGACCTATTTTGTCTTTGGTCAACTTCAGTGAAGAACGCGTTCCACTAGGCTTAAATCCGTTTGGTGGAGCGATGTTTCTCTTAATGTCCATGCTGGTTATGGCCGTGTTTCATCTTGACGAGGCCCTCTTCGCCCCGAAGGCATTTGTGTACCAGGGCAAGACCTTCTGCGGTCCATGCCTGAATGGAAGGCTCACTGATCCGGACGGAAGACCGGCCCCGCTTCGATAAGTACAAAGGGCCCCGGGGACGGGTGCGGAACGGGAGAGAGCACGCAAATAGTCCTCTCAGGCAGTCCCCATGGGAAATCTAAAGTGTGTGCGCAGGAACCGACTTTTGACTATCCCGCGGGAAGTCCCGCCCGAGACCGTTTGAATTCAGAAGCGGCCAATCGGCGCAGGTAGACAGACAGTTCCGACCCGCCAAAGTACAATTCAGGCGAAATGTCTTCTTACCGGACCGAAAGCCCGAAGGAACCTGAGTTGCGTATGACTGAAGGCAAAGTACACCGTGCGCGACGGTTCCTCTTTGCCTGCCTTGTTCTTTCGACGATCCTTTTGCCCGGCCGAACAGGGACAGCGGAAGGCCGGAGCGCCGCGCAGGAAACCACGCTTGCCGACTGCTCGGCGGCGGAACAATCGAATTACCCGAAGGCTCTCATTACGAATGGCCAGATCAATGCCGTGATCTATCTGCCCGATGAGGATAGGGGCTACTATCGCGGCGCGCGCTTCGACTGGTCAGGCGTGGTGGGCTGCCTGTCCTACAAGGGTCACACCTACTTCGGTGTCTGGTTCCCGCATTACGACCCGTTCCTGCACGATGCCATCACCGGCCCGGTAGAGGAATTTCGATCAAAGAACGGGGGAGTGCTGCACTATGACCAGGCGAAACCCGGGGACTTGTTTGTGAAGCCGGGGGTAGGCCTGCTGCGCCGCATCGATGATGCGCCCTTCAAATTCTCGGCCCAGTATCCGCTTGTCGACCCCGGGAAATGGACGATCCGGGTGCGGCGGGACGCGGTATCGTTCCGGCAGGATCTCAAGTCTCCGTTTGGCATCGCCTATGTCTACAAAAAGGTTCTGAGACTCGACAAGCAGGGACCCTTTCTCACTCTCGAACATGAATGGAAGAACACGGGGACCGAAGTCATCGACACCGAGGTCTACGAGCACGACTTTTTTGTGCTCGATGGGGCTCCCACCGGCCCCGCCATGCGGGTTCGGTTTCCCTTCGAACCCAGCGCGGAGGGAGACCTGAAAAACGGCGCCAGAGTTGAAGGCAAAGAGATCGTTTATGGCCGGGACCTGGAAGCCGGGCAAAGCGCGAACGGCTCTCTTACCGGCTTCTCAGACAAGGTTTCCGATTACGACTTCGTGGTTGAAAACCGGAAAACGGGCGTGGGGGTGGAGCAATCCGGCAGCCTGCCTATTTCCAGCCTCCTCTTCTGGTCGATTCGCACCACGATCTGCCCGGAGGCCTACGTCCACATCCGAATATCCCCGGGGCAGACGGCGCATTGGACGATCCGCTATCGTTTTTACGCTCCATAAAGCGAGGCGTTCCGGGCCTGATGGGCATTCCGGGCTTGTCCGCGGCGAGAAGGGTTCGGATATGCTTCCCGTCTCGGCGCTTACTTGCGACGAAAAACCGGTGTCGCTACCATAGAGGTGCAATGGCTTTTCCCATTAAGACCTGCGTGATTTGTGGCGAGGAATTTGAGTTGAGGCCGGGCAAGCCCGGCTTTGCCAATCGGTGCCCGGCGTGCAGCACTCCCGAAGCCGAAGCGGAGCAGGCCAGCCGCACCGGCGGATCGGGCGACCCGCTGGCTTCAGCCGAAGTAAATGCCGCGCGGCGCAAGGCGATCCGCGACCTGCTGTACCGCAAGGACAGTTGACGGGACGGGGCGGCCCGTGGTCAGTCAGGCGTGGAGAAACATCCCTCGGGCGCCTCGGGGGTTAAAGCCCGATGGATTAGGCTGACGGAAATGTACGGGCTGAAGTGTGTGCGTCAGAACTAACTTGCGACCACCGGGGAGAACCCGGACAACGGCGGTTTGAATTCAAAAGCAGCAAGTTAGCGCCGCTTCGCGGCGTAGCGAGTCAGCAAGTCAGCGCCAAGGTCCAGTTCTCACGCAGGCACTGAAGACCGAGTTGGGCCCTTTCAGAACGCGACTTCTGCAAGAAGCTGTCAAGGTTTGGAGCGGAGGCTTTCCAGAAAAGTCCAGAACTCCTTGTTGTCTTTGTAAGGCGCGAATGAGTCGTCCTGGGTGGGATCGGGAAACTTCTCGCCGGGGAGGGTGTTTGCCTTGCGGTCGAAGGCTTGCTGCAGGTGCTTGCGGGCGTCGGCCAGGTTCTTTTCTTCGGCATCGGCGCAGGCCAGGTTGTAGTAGTAGAGGGGATACTCCGGATCCCTGGCGATGGCGGCTTCGAAGAGGACCCGCGCCCTTTTGATGTCGCCGGAGATGCCGTAGGACATGCCGGCCTGGTCGGTGGCCACGCGGCGCCAGGTTTTGCTGTCGAATCCCTTGGCATCCTTGACTTGTGTGAGCGCCTTTTCAAATATGGGACCGGCCGCAGCGTATTGCTGCGAGTTGTAAAGCACCTGGGCAAAGAAGTAGGTATCTCGGAACTGGGGCTCGTAGGCCTGGTCGAGCTGGAAGCTCTGAAACACTTTGAGGAGGGCGGGGTCATCCGATCGGATGGCGTCGGAGCTGTAGAACTCGAGATCGCCGCAGAGGTCACCTGCGGCCACGAAGCCGCGGACGCTGTACTGAGGATCGCCGCCCTTCCCCGGGACGTTGTAGTCCACGACCGAAACGGGTATCCGGTCGGGGCGGGCGACTTCGGACATGCGGGACACCTTGAAGGCGGGATTCTGCTGTTTCTCGGGTTCAATGGCCCCGTCGCGGCATTTCGCGCTGGTGAGGGGTTCGTCTGCAGGGACCCGGAAGAGAAATCCGAGAAAGGCGAGGCCGCCGGAGGCGTCGCGGCCGCGGAGGCCGATTTCGCTGCCATCGGGCTTGGCGGAAGATTCGACAATCTTGAACCCTTCGGCCTTCCACGCGATCTGGCCCTTGTGATCGGGCAGGGCAAGCTTGAAATCCGCGTCGGCGGGAGATTGCGCCGCCGCGAGGAGAGTTCCACAAAGAACGACGGAGAGAATGGCCACGCCAATTTTCATACCGGCCAGCCTACCTTTCGAGTGGATTGCCGAACTTGACCCGCGACAAATCAGTCTCTCACCGGCGCGCTGACTCGCGATGGATGAGACTGCGAATCCCAAAGACCCGGGCCTAAAGGCCCCCCGAAGCGAGGCATCTGACCCAGGGGCCTGAAGGCCCCTGCTCCCTCCGTGATTCGTGCGGGGCGTTTGTTTCTTGTCAGACCGGCCGGCCCCGGAAGGCATAGAAGAGCTCGATCAGGAGGATGAGAACGACCGTGAGCTCGAGCCAGAAGGCGCGACTCTGATTGTACTGATCGACCATGTAGCCATAAAGGCCTTCGGCGGTCTTGAGTTTCTGATCGACGAGGTTGCGGTAGTCGGGGACGCCCACCTTTCCGGCAGCGAGGCGGTAAAGTCGGGCGGCAAACATGTCGCTGAGGAACTTGATGGCGTTGTCGGCGTGCTCGGTGAGTTCGGAGATTTCGAGGAGAACCGTTTGCAGGCTGGTGGCGGACCGCGCCAGGCGCCAGCGGGCGAGGCGGCTGCGCTTCTGGCCGAGGGTGTCGTAAAGACTATCCAGAACCTTAGTCAGCAACTCGTCATAATGGCGAAATTCCAGCAACTGGGAGTTGGCATACTCGAGCAACTGGATGGCGGTCTCGGCCCCGGCTGAGCTGTCGTAGAGGAAGGCCGCGTTCCATCCAATGACGGCCAGGTCATTGGCGTAATAGGAAATCTGCGAGTGCAGCACTTCGGCGCATTCCCCTTCCGAGAGGCGGGCGCGATCGCCGCGGACCACCTGGGCGATCTGAGCGCCGTGGTCGCGGGTCAACTCCGCAGCCGTGGGGCCGCCGGGCGCCTCGCGGACATGAAAGATGATGTAATCCTCGCTGAGCCAGCGTTCATAAGGCTTGACCATCGCGGCGGGAACGCGACCGAGCTTCTGGCGCACGACCGGTTCTACGCGTTCGGCGAAGTCGACGTCCCACACCCATCGGCCGGCGAGGCGAACAAGAGCTTCCCAGTCTCCCGAGAAGGGAAGCTGATAGAGGACGCTGACCACCCCGTAGTCGTAATACTTGACTTCGCCCTCGAGTCGCTCTCCGGAGTCGAGGAGAAGGGGTTCAAGGGAGCCAACGACCGGCGGCCTCTCGTAGCGGACATAGGAGGGGGCCGAGCGCTTGAGATTGGGCTGCTGGAGGGTGCGGGCGCTGACCGCCTGCTGCAAGAGGTCCAGCCTGAGCTCTTCGCAAACGTCAAACTGGATGAGAACAAGGACGAACCCGGCGACGACAGTGGGCGGTTTCGGGATGGAATCGGATGGGGACACGGTCTGCCCGCATGGTACTGCATCGATTCGCCGGAGCCTCAATCACGAGGGATTCGGGGAAAATCCGCAACAGCCCGGCTGCACTACGGACCCGCCAGCCGCCGAGAACGCCGTCGGGGCCAGATTGAATCCAAATTCGCGCTTTCGGCGCTTTCCGACTGAAATTTTCGAATGCCTGAGAGTATTTCCTTCCCTTGTGGCGCTATCAGGGTTGACGACAGATTCCGATTGGGTCGGTCGCAGACTTCATCCACAAAACGGGAGGAAACCATGGCCACGAATGCGCTGTTTGACATCTTTGGCGACCCCAAGCTCCATGCGATTGGACTGAGCGTTCTATCGCAGGTCAAAAACAAGGGTACTAAGTTCATTGAGAAATGCCCATATCTGGGGAAGGACTACGATCTGAAATCTGTAAAGGCAGTCACCGAAGAGGGGACGATCTGGGGCGACAGCGCGGGCTTACTTTTCGAGGCAAACCAGAAGGCTGAGATCGACGGCTGCTATCCGGGCAATTTCTCCACCATCGATTCGATTGAATCGGACGAGAAATTGAACATTAAAATCGGCGTCAGCCTGAAGGTGATGTTTAACCCCGACGCCGACACTACAGGCTCCAAATTGAGCTCGTACATGTCAGACCTGAAGTTCTTCGCCTATGACAAGCGCACCCTGCGCCTGAAGACGGGAGGCACCAAGGAGGTTACGGTCTGGGCGAAGGATCTGGATATCCTCGTCCTGAGAATCGGTGTGCCGGCAAAATATTTCATCGCGAACAAGGCTGCGCTGGACCAGGCGGCCCTGAAGTATACGAGTACTCAGCTGCAGGGATACAGTGCGATGGCCGTAAACCAGGTGTGCGTCCGGAAGCACAATAAAGAGATACCCATCAAGGTCGAATTTGTCTCTGCGCCGGATGACTTCTTCAAGGCGGGCCAGGGCGAACTCTACGAGGAACTGAAGGACGCGGAGATTCACGGCAAGAGGCCGGGGAGCTTTTTGACCATCGACAAGCTGAAAAAGGACAAAGCACGGATCGTGTCGTACAAGGCGCGGGATATCCTGAAGAACTACCAGGGACCGGACGGGTTCAAGCGCCTGGCCAACCAACTCAAGGCCGACATCGACGACCTGGCCGTTTTCAAGTCGTACCACGAGTCATGCCAGGGCGGCCGCAAGGTCGACCAGGACTCCTACAAGGAAAAGCGGCTTTCGTGGGCGGTGCCGGTGTTGACATTGGAACAGTTGGGCGCATTTCACGATCTCTTTATGTGTGGCTTTTCCTACGCGGCCCACAAAAACGTCATGTTCAGGATCCACCTGGTGGTTTAAGCAGCGAGCCATGGCGAAACTTGCTGCGATTGCTGTGGGGGAGGGGCCTTGGCTCCGATAAGGCGAGAGGCCCCCCGGCTCATGGACGGCAGGGCGTGTGTCTTAGAGTTAGACAAAGGCCATTTTCAAGGGCAAAGGGTTCGCGGCCGCGGGTGCGCCTCTGCTTCGGAAACTTGCTGGTCATGCATTCTCTGTCCGTGCTAGGATCAATGCCACAAAGCGCTAGCGGCTGGAGCCGATCCCATCCGAGCGCGCCTCGGTCGCACGGCTCGCCAAAAGGAGGCGGACATGAATCCGCGTTCCGCACTCGTCGCAATAGCAGCAGCCCCGTTTCTGTTGCTCGCCACCACCCTACCGGCCCAGACTACCGACGCAACTGTTTCTTCCCCCGGAGTTTCCAAAGTACGCATCGTTCGGCTAAGCGAAGTGAAGGGACAAGTTCAGCTGGATCGAAATAACGGGCGCGGCTTCGAGCCCGGGATTACCAATCTGCCGATTGTCGAAAACAGCAAGCTGAAGACCGGCCAGGGCGTGGCCGAGATCGAGTTTGAAGACAACAGCAGCCTGAGGGTCGCGCCCGACTCGATCGTGGAATTCCCGCAACTGGAGCGAATGGCGACCGGGGGCACCGCCTCCACCGTTCACCTGGTCCAGGGCATGGCTTACTTGAGCCTGATGAAGTCTGGAAATAACCAGTTCAATCTCACCTTTGCGGACCAGAACCTGGCTCTTTCCTCGCCCAGCCACATCCGGCTGCAGTTGAATGGGACCGAGGCCAAACTGGCGGTGCTGGACGGCAACCTGCACGCTGCCGACGCATCCGGCGCAGCGCTGGACGTGAACAAGAAGAAGACCGTGACGTTCGACCTGCTGCAGCATCAGCAGCCGACCGTGGCCAAGGACATTCTGCCCGAGGCCTACGATGAGTGGGATCAGACATCGTCGGGATATCATGCGCGCGCGGCGAACATGAGCGCCTTCAACGGGTCGCCCTATTCGTACGGCTTGAACGATATGGCGTATTACGGGAGCTTCGTGGATGCGGGCGGCTGCGGCATGGGGTCGATGTGGCGTCCTTATTTTGCCAGCGCGGCGTGGGACCCGTATTCCAATGGCGCGTTTGCTTACTACCAGGGAGCGGGCTATTCGTGGGTCTCGCCGTATCCATGGGGCTGGACTCCCTACCACTACGGTTCCTGGAACTATTGCCCCGGCACGGGTTGGGGATGGCAGCCGGGCGGAGCCTGGAATGGGCTGAACAACTTCGCGTCCATCCCGCAGACTAGTGTTGGCGGTGGTGGCGGAGCGACGGTATTCCATCGGCCCCCGGCGCCGGTTCATCCGCCGCGGCCGGGCGAACCCACCATGGTGGCGGTCAATCTGAAGCCGGTAGTCAAGTCGGAGATCTCCTCTCAGAATTCGTTCACATTCCGGAGAGATTCGGCGGGGCTGGGAGTTCCGCGAGACGGTTTTGGAAAGCTGAACAAGGTCGCCGAACATGTGCAACAACAAGGATCCGTCAATCAGCAGGTCTACCTGAACGCGCCGGCGTCCACGATGCCTAACGGAAGGGCCACCAGCACGGCGGTGATGGCAGGCTCAATTCACCGTGGATCTGCGCCTTCTGCGTCAACTGGCGGCCGAGGGGGAAATTCGGGTGACACCTCTTCGGGCAGGAGCGGCGGTCAATCCGGACCGGCGATGTCCAGCGCATCATCCTCGTCCTCTCACGTAAGCGCATCGGCTCCCAGTTCTGCCGGTTCGTCCAGGTCTCACTAACCCCCTGAGGATCTTCGCGCGGAAAGCGCGCGAAGATCCTCAGCCCGCTTTTCACTTCCGCGTTTCCAATTCCCTACTTTCCCTATTCAATGACCGGGCATTCGTGCGCGCCGCCCAAGGCCACCGCCTTGGGGTACGGCTCCGACTCCCATTCGATGAACAATGCTTCGCGTTGCCCAAATCATAGAATCCAGGGGATTTGACTGGCTCAAGACCGTCTCTGGGGCACCCTATTTTGCTCGGATAGACCGCAGGGACCGGGCCGCCTCGGATAATTGCCGACGGACAACAGCGGGGTGAAGACGGGAATCGAAGTAGCCAGGAGTATTTATGAATCGAATGATCAAAGCGTTTGCTCTTCCCGTCCTGGGTTTAGCACTTACCGGCCTGCCCGCCTTCTCGCAGGAACATCCAGACCAGGATCGGCACGATCAAGCGCAGTCGCAGGATCGCCACGACAATGGCACATATCGCCACCACGATGAGTGGAAGAGGGGCTCAAAAATACACGATGAAGACTGGAATCGCGGGGATAAAGTGGACTACCGCCAGAATCATCTGCGGCGTCCGCCCGAGGGCCACGAGTGGCGCCAGATTGACGGCAACTACGTTCTCGCCAACCGCGATGGCGTGATTGTCTCTGTCCGGCCTGCTGCCCGCGATCACGACCATCAATAAGCTTGCAACGTAAATCGGAAGACTGAAAGAACCTGGAAGGTTCGGCTTCGTACTGCCCCAGGTCATCCGCCGCGTCGGACGACCTGGGGCATCCCGTTTTTGTGGTTAATCTCCCTTCGAAAGTGTGGGCCACGCGCTCATACTTCTCCCTAGATAAATGTTTCGCATGTTGGGTGCGCGCCAGCGCCCTTTCTCCTCTTGTCGATTGCGGATTCAGAGGATGTGAGCCAAATCATCCTCGCAGGCAGAAACCACGTTGGGGCGTGACCGATCATGTGTGACCACGCTCACAGTCAATCGTGTTTTTGCCTCGGTACCTTCGTTTTCGTTCACTCGGCGAATCCATTGTTGCAGGACAGATTTCCAGGAATGGAAAGATTCGCCGCTACTTGTACGCAAGCGAGGTACGCATGGGTTCGTCTATTTGGCAATCAATGCAGCAGAAAGGCTATAGCCGCCGCGACTTTTTACAGTTCTGCGGAGTGGCCGCCGCTATCGCCGGCATCGAAAAGTCCGGTGTTGCCCAGGTAGTTTCTGCGTTTGAGAAGAAAGAGAAGCCGCCCGTGGTGTGGTTGCATTTCCAGGAGTGCACCGGGTGCAGCGAGTCGTTCCTGCGCGCATCGCACCCCATCGTGGCTGATGTGCTTCTCGATGTCGTGAACCTGAATTACCAGGAAACGTTGATGGCCGCGTCCGGGTTCCAGGCCGAGAAGAGCCTTGCGGACACCATCAAGAACAACAAGGGCAAGTACATCCTGCTTTGCGAGGGCGCAGTTCCAACGGCCGACAATGGCGTTTACTGCATGCTGCACGGGCAAACGGCCCAGTCCATTCTGAAAGAAGTCTCAGAGGATGCGGCCGCGGTTGTGGCGTGGGGCGCGTGCGCCTCGTTCGGAGGCGTGCAGGCCGCCAAGCCCAATCCCACCGGCGCCACGCCAATCAGCAAGCTGGTGAACAAGCCGGTGATCAACGTGCCGGGGTGCCCGCCGATCGCCGACGTGATGATGAGCGTGGTCACGCATCTGCTTGTGCTCGGGCAGATTCCCAAGCTTGATTCGCTCGGCCGTCCCAAGGAATTCTACGGGCGCCGAGTTCATGACACCTGCTATCGCCGTCCCAATTACGATGCCGGCCTGTTCGTTGAGTCGTGGGACGACGAGAACGCGCGCAAGGGATATTGCCTTTACAAGATGGGCTGCAAGGGACCGGTGACGTACAACGCCTGCTCAGTGGTGGGATGGAATGAAGGCACCAGTTCGCCTATCAAGTCGGGCCACGGCTGCATTGGGTGCAGCGAACCAGGCTTCTGGGACAACGGACCGTTCTATCAGCACCTTTCCCGTTTCCCCGGATTCGGTATCGAGAGCACGGCGGACACCATCGGCACGGCCGTGGGCCTGACCACGCTCGCGGGGGTTGCGGCGCACGCCATCGTCACCAACGTGCGCAAGAAGCAGGTTATCGCCGAAGTCCACGTCGAAGATCAGAAAGAGTCGTGAGGAACTATGCCACGAATTGTTGTCGATCCTGTCACTCGCATTGAAGGCCACCTGCGCATTGAGGCGGTGGTGGAGAACGGCGTCATCACGGACGCCTTCAGCGCCGGCACGATGGTGCGCGGCCTGGAAAAGATACTCATCGGCCGCGATCCGCGCGATGCCTGGGCGATCACTGAGCGGGTATGCGGCGTCTGCACCACGGTGCACGCGCTGGCCAGCGTACGCTCTGTGGAAGATGCGCTGGGCATCAGTATTCCGCCCACAGCCGAACTTGTCCGCAACATCATGATGGCCACCCAGTACGTGCAGGATCACGTGATCCACTTTTACCACCTGCACGCGCTGGATTGGGTGGACATCGTGAATGCGCTCAAAGCCGACCCGAAGAAGGCTGCCGAGCTTGCCGGCTCTTTCTCGAAGTGGGACAAGAACACGCCGGCCTACTTCAGCGGGGTACAGGACAAGATCAAGGCCTTCGCCGCCAGCGGGCTGGGCATCTTCGCCAACGGTTACTGGGGACATCCTGCATACAAGCTGCCGCCGGAAGTGAACCTTATCGCCGTGGCGCACTATCTGGACGCGCTCGAATGGCAGAAGGAAATCGTCAAGATTCATGCGGTGTTTGGCGGCAAGAACCCGCATCCGAATTACCTGGTCGGGGGCGTTCCCTGCTCCATCGATGTGGATGAAGTGGGGGCGATCAACGGCGAGCGCCTTAACCTCGTGTCGCGGCTGATCTCGCAGGCCGACGAGTTCGTGAACGAGGTCTATATTCCCGACCTGCTGGCCGTGGCTTCGTTCTACAAGGACTGGGCCAACTACGGCGGCGGACTGAAGAACTACCTGGCCTATGGCGAATATCCGACCAAGGGATACGGCAATCCGGACTCATTCAAATTTGCGCGCGGTGCGATTCTGGGCCGGGACCTGAGCACGGTGTATCCGGTGAATCCGCGCGACAGCCAGGAGATCAAGGAATACATCTCTCATTCGTGGTTCACCTATGAAGGCGGCGATCAGCAAGGCCTTCACCCGTGGGCGGGCGAGACCAAGATCGCTTACTCCGGTCCCAAGCCTCCGTTCGAAACGCTGGCGGGGTACGACAAGTACTCGTTCCTGAAGACTCCGCGCTGGAAAGAGAATCCGATGGAAGTGGGTCCGCTGGCGCGGCTGCTGGTTTCGTATGCGGCCGGCCGGGCGGATGTGAAGGAGGCGGTCAACGCGACGCTGGGCAAGCTCGGTGTTCCGGTGGACGCGCTGTTCTCGACTCTTGGGCGCACCGCGGCACGCGGCATCGACTGCGCGCTGAGCATGATCTGGCTCAAGGAGTTCAACAACGAGCTGATCGCGCGGGTGAAGACACGCGAAACCTCGACGTTCAGCGGGGAACGCTGGGAGCCCAAGTCTTGGCCAGCGGAAGCCGAGGGCGTTGGTCTCGTAGATGCTCCGCGCGGCGCACTGGCTCACTGGATCAAGATCAAGAACGGCCAGATCGACAACTATCAGCTGGTGGTGCCGACCACGTGGAACGGTTCGCCGCGGGATGGCAGATCGATGCGCTCCGCGTTTGAGGAGTCGCTGATCGGGACGCCTGTGGCCAACCTGGAACAGCCGGTCGAAATCATCCGCACCCTCCACTCCTTTGACCCGTGCCTGGCCTGCGCCGTGCATCTTTACGATCCGCAGGGCAAGCACCTCCACCAGGTTTCATTCGAGTGAGCCTATGAGTACGTTTGGAATCGGCGCAAAACATATCACCCCGGCGCGCGGCTCGCATCCGGCCGAATACCGGCGGGTGTATGTGTGGGAAATTCCTGTTCGCGCTTATCACTGGATCAATGCCATCACCATGGTTGCCCTGTGCCTCACGGGCTACCTGATCGGCGCGCCCATCCGCGCCTTCTATGCCAACGAGGCGTATCAACAGTACTGGTTCGGCACGGTGCGCTTTGTTCATTTCTTCTGCGCGTATGTGTATGTCTTCAACTTCGCAGCACGGATTTACTGGGGATTCGTGGGAAACAAATATGCGAGGTGGAACAACTTCTTCCCGCTGACCAGGGCGCAGCGACAGGAGATTGCCGATGTGATCAAGACCGACGTGCTGCAGACCAAGATGCACGGCGCGATCTCCACCGGGCATAACTCCCTGGCGGCGTTCATTTACTTTCTGACATTCCTCGCTTTCGTTGCGCAGTCCATCACCGGGTTCGCGCTGTATTCAAGCATGAGCCACTCGTTCATCCCGCGGATGTTCACGTGGATCGTGCCGCTGATGGGCGGAGAGATGGGCGTGCGCTACTGGCATCACCTGCTCCTGTGGTTCTTTGTGGGCTTTATCATCGTCCACATTTACCTGAGCTTTTATCATGACTACATCGAGGGACGCGGTACGATCTCGTCGATTGTAGGCGGGTGGAAGTTCGTACGGGAGAAGAGTGATAAATAGAAACAGCAGCACTATTCCTAAAACGCTGGTGCTGGGGCTCGGCAACGTGATTATGGGCGACGAAGGAATAGGAGTCCACGTCGTCCGGGCCCTGGGCCAGCATTCCCTCCCTCAGAATGTCGAGTGTCTCGATGGCGGGACGGGCGGCTTTATCCTGCTTGAGCCGCTCGAGAACGCGGACCGCATCATCCTTATCGACGCGACGGCGGATGAGAATCCGATCGGCACGGTGACGCGCACCACGCCGAAGTTCTCACGCGACTATCCTCCCACGCTTACCGCGCACGACATCGGGGTGAAGGACCTGCTCGACGCGTTCTATATGCAGGGCGGGAGTCGCGATGTGGTGCTGTATGCGATCACGATCGATCCGCGCCAGACGATTTCGATGGAACTGTCGGAGGCGTGTATGAAGGCGGCGGATGTGGCGGTGGGGCGGGTATTGGCGGAGCTGAATACCGAAAATAGTTAATCCCGAGCAGTCAAGGGCAGTTCAAGCAGTGTGCGTGCATGCGGCTGGCTGCACCCGTAACGATGAAAACGGAAGCGCGCGGCCGAGGAACAACCGCGGACCCTTCGCTGCGTCCGCTGACGCGGACTCCGGTCGGGATGACAAACATCACGGTAGGTGGCCCGGTCGCCTGCATCCTTCAGATGATCGCGAAACGAGAATTGTGCGTCAAACCCTGAATGGGAAGCGAAGACGCGCAACTGCCGGTAACATCGTCCACCGAGCCGGACTGGCCGCCGGAAGCCCGGTCCTGCTATGAAGACGCCCTGCACGCACTGCTCGAACCACGCATTTCTTTTGTGGTGGGAGGCGCATTCGCGGTGCAGACGCATACGGGCATCTGGAGAACGACCAAGGACCTCGATCTGCTGATAACGGGGGCCGAACTGCCGGCGGCGCTGGATCGGCTGAAAGCCAGGGGCTTCGACACGCACATCCAGGATCCGGTATGGCTGGCCAAGGCGCGGCGCGGGGAGTACTTTGTCGACCTGATCACGGGAATTGGAAACGCGAGCCTGGCGGTCGATTCGGCCTGGATCGAGCGCTCCGTACCGCGGCTGGTGCTCGGCCTGCCCTGCAAGGTGCTGGGTGTGGAAGAGCTGATTGTCTCGAAGATGTTTGTCGCGTATCGCGAACGCTTCGACGGGGCCGATGTGGCTCACCTGATCCGCGCGCGGGGCAAGACGCTCGACTGGACGCGGCTGCTGCAACTTACCGGATCCCATTGGGAATTGCTGTTCTGGTCGCTGGTGCTGTTCGCGTATGTCTATCCCGCCCATACCGACGATGTTCCGGCGACCATCTGGGACGATTTGACGGCGAGGTTCTTTCACCACATCAAGAGCCCGGCGAGGGATGCTCCCTTTCGGGGGACGCTGGTGGACCCGCGCATGTTCGCAATCGATGTTAAGGAGTGGGGCGAGCGGAATCTCTACCAGGAGTATTGCGCGCAGCATCCCTCGATGGTGGGAAACAACAACTCCCATGGGAGCAAGGAATGAAGGTTGCGGCCGTAGCGGACATCCATCTGAAGGCGGAAGAACACGACAAGAACGTGCGCCAGTTCGCGACAGTGAACGAACTGGCGGACGCGCTGGTGATCGCGGGCGACTTCACCAATCACGGCATGCCTGAGGAGATGCGCGCGTGTTTGTCGGTTCTGGAGCACGTGCATGTCCCCATCATCGCGGTGCTGGGTAATCACGACCATGAAAGCGGGCACCAGGACGAGTTAGCAGGGATGCTGCGGCTGGCGGGCGTACATCTGCTTGATGGCCAATGTCACGAGGTCGATGGTGTGGGATTCGCCGGGACCAAGGGTTTCTGCGGAGGATTCGCGCCGTATGAATTGATGCCGTTCGGCGAAAACGGGATCAAGACATTTGTCGAGATCGCGGAACGCGAAGCGGTCAAGCTGGACTACGGGCTTGCGCAACTACACACAACTGTCAAGATTGCCATTACCCATTACGCTCCTATCCGGGAGACGGTGGTCGGCGAACCCGAGCCCATCTTTCCTTTTCTTGGAAGCTCGCGGCTGCAGCGCGCGCTCGACCGTCACCATCCCGCGCTGGCGCTGCACGGGCACGCGCACAAGGGTACATTCTCGGCCGAATCCTCCACCGGCACGAGGGTCTACAACGTCGCGTTGCATCTCCTGCGGCAGCGGGGCGAAGAGCACCCGTTCACGATCTTCAATCTGTGAAAACAGCTGTTAGCTTTTAGCTAATAGCTTCGGGCCGGTGGACGCCCACTCTTCTTGAAAACGATCCTGCGTTACAATCTTTGATTGCGGAATCCGTTTTGCGCACTTATGCTTGCGGGTACATGGCAACCGGCGGTGGTCCGATGAGCGGTTCGATCTTTATCAGCTATCGGAGAGACGATTCGGAGGGCGAAGCAGGGCGTCTCTACGACGACCTGATCCGCATCTTCGGGTTTGAAGCGGTGTTCATGGATGTCTCCGACATCCATCCGGGCAAAGACTTCCGCCAGGCCATTGATGACAACGTAGCCAAGTGCGCAGTTCTTCTGGCGATGATCGGACCAGGATGGGCGACCATTCAGGATGCTTCGGGAACTCGCCGGCTCGACCAGCCCAATGATTTCGTTCGGCTGGAGATTGCTTCCGCCCTTAGGCGCGGGATCGACGTGATTCCGATCCTGGTGCACGGCGCGCGCATGCCCTCCGCCGCCGATCTCCCGGAGAATCTGCAAAGCCTCGCGTATCGCAACTGCGTCGAACTCACCCACACCCGCTGGAACTCGGATGTAGAGGTGTTGAGCCGTACCCTGCGCGAATATGTAAACAGAGGTCAGGACGTTCCGACGCGGTCCATACGGATGGCAATCACGGGAGAAAATCCGGTTGCCAAAGCAGCGGCGCCAAGGCCTGAAGCCGAGCCTGCCCCTCCCAAACCGGCCTCGCGGCTCCTGGGTACAGTGGCAGTGTTCATCGCCATCCTGGCGGCTGCGATCCTGGGAGCCGGCGCCTACGCCTACATCCATCACAAGGTGAAGCACCACGAAAAGAAGGAAATCGAATCTTCTCAGCCGGCCCCGGGCGTGGCCTTTTTTACCCTGCCGCTTCCACCTCATTCTTTAGCGGCTCGACGCGAATCTTGCTGATGCGGCGGCCCTCCATCGCCACCACGGTGAATCGGCGCTCCTCGTAGTCGACACTCTCTCCAGCTTTTGGAATGTGGCCCAGCCGCATCAATACGAAGCCTGCCAGCGTCTCCACTCCACCTTCGCGCGGGAGCCGCCACTGCATTTGCGTCTCGAGGTCGCGGAGATTTACGCCGCCGTCGAGGAGCAGGACCCCGGTGGCTGAACTGATGAGCGGCCGGGCGGGATCGTCGAACTCATCCTCCAGTTCACCGGTCAACTGTTCGATCGCATCCTCGGCAGTCACCAAGCCCGCGGTAGATCCGTATTCGTCGACGACAATCGCCATCTGGCGACGTCGCCGTTGAAACTCGCGAATCAGGTCCAGCACCGTCTTGGTCTCCGGCACGACGAGGACGTCGTGCATCACCTGCTTCACGCGCAGCTCAACAAACGGAGTGGCGGGATAGCGGGCGCCGCCTGCGCGGTCCTTTGAATCCTCCGCGCCGGACGGGACAAACCCGGCGACGTCCTGGCGCGCTTCGTCTGTTCCTTCGGCCCGGCGCCGCTGTGCCGAAGGACGGAAGAACATCAGCCGCGACAGGTCTTTCGAATACACCACGCCGACAATGTGTTCGGGGCCGCGCGACTCGTCGTAGACCGGAACGCGGGAGTGCATCATCTCGATGACCCGCGCGCTGGCCTCCTCGACCAGCATGTTCGAGGGCAGGGCGAAGATTTTCTGGCGGGGCGTCATGATCTCGCGGACGGGCACGTCGTTCAATTCCAGGGCGCGGTGAATCAAGGTTTCCTGGAGTTTGGGCAGCAGCCCCATGCGGCGGGCCGCGGTGGCAATCAGCTTGAGTTCCTCGGGGGAGTGAACCGTGGCGCGCTCCGACATGGGGATGTCGAATCCACGCAGCACGGTTGCGGCCGAGCGGCTCAGCAGACGCACCGCGGGCCGGGCCAGCGACATGAACAAGAGCATGGGGGGCGCCACTGCAAGCGCCAGGGCCTCGGCCCGGCGCAAAGCCAGGGATTTGGGCACCAGTTCTCCAAGTACCACGTGGAAGTAGGTGATGAAGCAGAATCCGAGTACCACGGCCGCAATGGCGCCGGCATGCGCATAAAGACTGGCATGGGCGAGAGGGTGCGGGAGCAGCCGCATCCAGCCCAGGAGGACCCCGGCCACGAGAGGCTCGCCGATCCAGCCCAGGGCCAGGGAACACAGCGTGACGCCGAGCTGCACGGCGGGCAGAAAGTCGTCCAGGTCCATCTGGAGGCGGCGCACCGCCCGTGATCCCGGCACGCGGTCGGCCAGCATTTGTTGGATGCGCGTGTCGCGGATCGAAACCAGGGCGAACTCCGCGGCCACGAAGAAACCGTTGGCCAGGATGAGCATGGCTACCGCGACGCATTCGAGCAGCAAAAGACCCTGCATCTCGCCTGTGAGCATAGCATCGCCCGGGTGGCATATCTTCACCGAAGCTTCCCGGTGGAACCTCCTTGCACCCACTTGCGTATCAGCCATTAACCGCCGGAATCGCAAATCAGCAATCCGACGATCACAAACTGGTTGACTGCGACGGTTGTCTGCCGTCAGACCCATGGGCTTTCTTTCATCGACTTTGACTTTTTTAGCAACACTGCGGCCGCATTTTCGGCCGCGGGAGGTGTGCGGTGGCCGTAAAGAAAAACAGGCGTTTATGGGTCTGGGTGACGGTTGGAGTAGTGGTTGTGGTTGTGGGAGGGGGAGTCGCCGTGGCCCGCATGGCTTCCGGCTCATCGATCGATCCCAACAAGATCGCCAAAGTGACCCGAGGAGACGTTGCCCGCTCGGTGGTGGCCACCGGCAAAATTCAGCCCATCACCAAGGTGGAGGTCAAGTCCAAGGCCTCCGGAATTGTCGAGAAACTCTTTGTTGACATTAACAACCGGGTGCGCAAGGGCCAGCCGCTGGCCGAACTTGACCAGCAGGAAATCCTGGCACAGGTTGAGGCCCAGAAAGCCCAGCTCGCCGCCGCGCAGGCCAACGTCGGCACGTACGAGGCCAATATCGAGCAGGATAAAGTGAACGCGGCGGCCCCCGACCTGCCCATGTACAAGACCACCCTGGACCGCAACCTGCAGATGCAGAAGGAAGGCGTGGTCAGCCAGCAGGCGCTCGACAACGCCAACAAGGACTACCTGGCCGCATTGAACAAGCGGGACGGAGCCAAGGCACAGATTGGCGTGGACATGGCCAAGCTGAAGCAGGCCAAAGCCCAGGTGATGCAGAGCGAGGCCAGTCTGAAGCAGCTCGAGGAACAGCTAAGCTATACGACTATTGTGGCTCCCATGGACGGCATGATTCTGTCGCGCGATGTGGAGATTGGCGATGCGGTCAGTTCCATTCTTGTGCTCGGTTCGACCGCCACGCTGATCTTCACCGAGGGCGACATCAGCCAGGTCTATGTCCAGGGCAAGGTAGACGAGGCCGATATCGCTCACGTTTACATGAATCAACCGGCGCGGATCAAAGTCGAGAGCTTTCGCGATCGCGTCTTCAACGGCAAGGTGACCAAGATTGCGCCGCTGGGAGTGGAAAAAGACAATGTCACGACCTTCGAAGTGCGGGTTTCGATCGATAACCCGGGCGGCGAAGTAAAGGCCAACATGACAGCCAACGCCGAGATCCTGCTCGACGAGCACAAGGGCGTTCTTTCCATACCTGAAAATGCGGTGATGTACGATCCGCAGAAAAATGCTACCGTCGAGATCCCGGACAAAGGCCAGAAAGAAGGCAAACGCAAGATTCCAGTGAAGGTGGGCCTTTCGAACGGGTCGGTGACGGAGATTCTCAGCGGACTGAAGGAAGGCGACCAGGTAGTTCTGCAGCAGTGACGAGGAACCGTGGTCAGTGACCAGATCAGTCGTCGGTTCTTTCGTTCACCCACGTACACGATTGTCCGAAAACGAACATCGCACCAGGTCAATAACTTCCTGGAACGCGCACAAACCAAGCAGTGCCAGTCGCTTAGCGTGGGCTTGAGTTTGGCAGCACGGGTGCAGGTTTGTTGAGGGACGGCATTGTTTAGCGGAACCTCAGTCGGCTTGGAACGCCGGCTTGGCGCTCAACCAAAAACTGATCACTGATCACTGAACTTACGAGGTACCCGATGAAGCATGTAGTGACAGCAGCAATTGCGGCGTTGGCCCTGGCGGCGCTCCCGGCGCTGGCTTCGGAAGCCAACTTCGAGCGTAACCTCACCGTCAACGGGCGCGTCGAGCTTTCGGTTTCGACCGGCTCGGGCCACATTCACATTACGCGCGGGTCCGGCACCCAGGTTCATATCTCCGGACATGTGAAATCGAGCTGGGGCGGTGAGAACGAGCAGCGTGTGCACGAGATCGCCAACAATCCGCCGATCGAGCAGACCGGCAACATCATCCGCATCGGCAGCCACCACGAGAATTACCACAACATCAGCATCGATTACGACATCCAGGCGCCTGGGGATGCGTTTCTTGAAGGTAGTTCGGGGTCGGGCGACATCAACGACGATGGTGTGGGCGCCAACGCCAAGCTCAATACAGGTTCGGGCACCATTCACGCCACCGGCCTGCAGGGAGGTTTCAAAGTTGAGACCGGTTCGGGCGATATCTATGCCGAGCAAACCGGCGAAGGCGACGTCCGGGCTCAGACTGGCTCAGGCCGCATTGAATTGAAGGAAATCCATGGCGGGCTTCACGCGGGCACCGGCTCTGGTGACATCCGGATCAGCGGCTCGCCCACCAGCGACTGGAAGCTGGATACAGGATCGGGAAGCGTTGAGTTCACGCCCGGCAATACAGGGTTTGTGCTCGATGCATCCACGGGTTCCGGTTCGGTGCACTCCGATCATGAAATGACCATGCAGGGTTCGTTCGATCGCCACCATATTACGGGGAAGATCAACGGCGGCGGCCCCACGGTGCGCATCGAGACCGGCTCGGGAGATGTGCGCATTCACTGAGAGTTCCTAAAGTCCATTCTTCGGGCGAGGCCGGTGTCCTCCAGGGGCCTCGCCTGTTTTTTCCCTACTTTCACGACGAAGTGAAAGCCGACCTCACTTCTTTTCTGACAGGAGTTTCCCCTCTACCTTCTGCATGGTGACGTCGTCGGGAAGCTGCTTGAAGTCTGTCTTCACGTCGTCTTCCTGTTCGGAGATGGTCTTGAAGAGCAGCGCGTGACCCTGGATGTGCACGTGGGTTTCGGTGATCTGCCAGATCTGCTTTGCGGTTTCACGCCGCTCGACGTCGAAGGTTCCGCCGGCATTGAGATTTCCCAGAAAACCTCCTCCGATTTTGACGTCGCGAATCAGCTTCCCTTTCAGGCTGGCGATGCGATGCTGCACAGTATCAACAGCCATATCTCCTTCCATGGCGGCGAACACCTTTGCCTCGAGATCGGGGGGACGGAACTGCGGATCGGGCTTGAAGTGCATGAGGGTTAGGTTGCCGTTGGTTCCCTGCCTGGTCCACAGGAATGCCTGGGGCAGGAGATTGAGCAGTTCGGTCGCCTGCTGATCGTCGTGCTGCTCGCTCTTGCGCTGCCTGGAGCGCGCCCACGAGTCACGCAGGTAAGCGTCCATCTTGCGGCGCTGCTCGGGCTCAGGGACGGGTTGACCGTTGAACTCGACCACGCGGCGCAAGGAACCATCGCCTGTCTCGGCAACCCACTGCTTTACGCCGTGATCGGCTTTGCGATCCATCTCAAAGTAGATCCAGTGCGAATGATCGTCGCGGTCCTTGGCCAACTCCATTTGTACCGCCTGCTGCACGAATTGCCTGGCGTCGTCTGCGTAACAGACGGTCGGCGGCAGGAGGGCGATTGCCCACAGAAGAAAACGCCCCGGCCTGAATCCCATTCGCCCTCCACACTGGATCGCTGACGTGGGAGTCTTTCCAAATTCCCGCACCCAGTTGGATGCATCTGGGACGGCCGGGGCGGTTCCGGGGTGGAGTCTGACCGTGGCAACTTCAATAATGCTATTGATATAGGAATGTCGCGTGGCCGCAAGATGCGGCCGGCCCGCCAACCCCTTACAATCAAAAGGGCGCCGAGATGGCGCAGACTCCCGCCCCCAGGAGCAATGCGATGCCTCCGCTTTCTCAAGCTGAAGTTGAAACCCGCCTCGGTTCCCTGCCCTCGTGGCGAATCGAATCCGGCGAGTTAACGCGCACTTTTACCCATAAGGATTTCCGCGCCGCCCTGGCGTTTGTGAACAAGGTTGGAGACCTGGCCGAAGAGGAGGGCCATCACCCCGATATCGATATTCGCTATAACAAGGTTCGGCTGGGGCTGGTGACCCACGATGCGGGCGGACTAACGGCGAAGGATTTCGATCTCGCCGGCAAAGTCGACAAGCTTGAGTGAAGGGCTGGACGTGTGCCGGTATTACTTGACGGGAATCCTGCGGGGCTTCACTTCTCCGCAATCGGCGCTTTTGAAGACTGCAGTCGACTCCTGGGTCCAGGTCGAGAAGCGCGCGTTGTCCGACTCCCTGGTCTTGGACACGAAGCGGATCTTACCCACCACATGGTCTTCGTCGGTCCACGTCGATTCTACTGATCCGAAACCGTTGTAGCCGCCTTTGCATGTCAAATCGGCTTTAAAGCTTTCGGTTGTCTCGAGCACATTGGAGAGTTCGCAATCCTTTAGCGAAGGCGGCAGGATCACACCGTATTTATGAATCAGTTCCGGAGTAAGGCAGGTAGGCAAACCGCCTGGCGAGGCCTGGCCATTGCTGCCGTCACCGCGCGCAACGAAATTGCCTGCCGTCTCTCCAGGCTGCAGAATGCGGGTGGTCGAGGCGATCATCCACAGGCCGGACTTGCGGGCCGGTTGCGCCCACGCCGCAACCACGCCGATCAGCGCACAGTACCCGAGGGTGCTCCAACCACGCTTCGTCATGGCTCTCCATCTCCCCGTGTTTCGTCTTTGGATTAAAGATTGGCTCGTGGCGATTGACACTGTCGCGCGAACGAGCGCTGCACTATTTTAGAGGGGTGGATGGCGCCGGCGCAGGGGTGTTGCTGCATTGCTCGGTCTTGAACACCGAGGTCGATGTCGTCGTCCACTCGATGTTCTGGGAGTGCGCGCCTGCGTCGAGCGTTCCGACAAAGTGCATGGTGCCGTTTACATGCTCCAGGTCGGGAATAGTGGTTTCGACATTTCCCATCCCCTTCATCTTGCCGGTGCATACATAATTGGCGGTGACGGAGCCCGGCTTCACGACTTTGTTCTGGATCCGGCACTCCCCGCGCGATTGCGGGAGCAGGGCGCCTGCGTCCACCATTGCCTGGGTGAGGCATACCGATGTGGTATGAGTGCCGCCTGCGGGAGGACCGCCCCGGCCGCCCTGACGAGGGGGCGCCTTTTGCCACGTCATGGTGGTGGTTACTTCCCAGAGCCCGGCCTTACCGTAATGGCGGGGAGCATCTTTGTCCTGGGCAAAAACAATTACGGCTGCAGCAAACAGGAACCACGCCAATCCAATTCCGACACCCGCCCTGCGCATTCGATTTTTCTCCCATCGCTATAGGGGATTCACCGATTTTCTCAGTGTGTTGAGATAGCTTGCTTCCCACAATAGCTAAGTGTAGTTGTATTTTCTTTGCGCGGGGGCAAAGATCGATGGGCGTGCGAGTGTCCCACCCTCTCGAACGAGAAACAATCGAAAGGATGGGCCACGGTGTATGGAGCTTAGTTATTTGGAGTGCCGGTCTGGCCTTGATTCTGCTTCTGGATCATCTGCTGTCTCTGACTAAACATCTGCTGCATGGCGGCAATCCGATCCTGAACCACCTTGCCGGGATCGCCATCGGAGGCAGGCTGCACGACGGGAGCCGCAGCGGGAGTGACCGGGGGGGCTAAAGACGCGGCAGCCCCAGATGGGGCACTGTCACCCGCGCTGGCGGGCGCATCTGCCGGTTGCGCGGCAGCACTTTCACTCGCGGGTGTTGCGGGATCTGCCTCGACCTGGGTTCCGTCTTCGTTAAGCGTTGACGGATCGGGCTTATCGAACTTCTGCATGTGCTGCCAGGCGCGACGGCCAGGCGTCATGGGAAGATCGGCAGAGATAGCATTCGGATTTGCACCCGGCTTGTCGCCATCTGCCCCGCGCATGCTCAGCAGGACGGTCTCGACCTTGGCCGGATTCACGTCCGACGACTGGATGACATAGTTATACTGTGTTCCACTTAGTAACTCGTCCAGTACTTCGCGGACCGGACCGGGACCTAGCTCCTCGAAGCTTCTAACTCGGGAAGCGCCCTCCGGTATATCTATCTTGGCGCCGGTGCATCCTTTTACAGCGGCGAGGATAGCATCGAGAGCCGAATTATCAGCCGAGATGGTGATCAGGTCGCCGCGGCAAGTAACCTTGGGAAGCTTGGGCGGCATGTCCGCGGGACGCTTGGGCACGACAGGCGCGGGTAGCGGAGCCGGGACCGCCGCCGCTTCGTCGGTGGCGGCAACGATTTTGGTCTGCGCATTCGCAAACGCAGCGGAGAGCACGATCAATCCCATCGGAAACAGGCAAATCCCGCGCATTGTCATAAATTCCTCCTTTAATCAGGCTTCGGACCTTGCCCCTACCGGTATGCGCTGCGGTTCTTTACCAGCGTCCCGCACGCCGGACCATACCAGCCCGAGCGGCCGCTTACCATCCTCGTGCACTGCCGCTTCGAGGCGCACGGGCTTTTCTGCAACGGTGCTGCGTTTCCACAGTTCGTAGATGGCGGGATAGACGAGCAACTCGAGCACAAACGAACTGAAGATGCCGCCGATCATGGGCGCGGCGATTCGCTTCATCACATCGGAACCGGCACCGATGGACCACATGATCGGGAACAGGCCGATGCAGGTGGTTGCAAAGGTCATGAACTTGGGACGAAGCCGCTTGGCTGCTCCCTCGAGAATTGCTTCGCGCAGATCGCCGAGCGTCCTCAAACGACCCGTCGCTTTCGCATCAGCGTAGGACAGATCGAGATAGAGCAGCATGAAGACGCCGGTTTCCGCATCGATGCTCAGCAGCGCGATAAGTCCAACCCACACCGCGACGCTGACGTTGTAGTGGAGCAGAGAGAGCGACCAGATGGCGCCGATCGCGGAGAACGGAATCGCCAGCATCACGATCATGGTCTTCACAAAGGAACGAGTGCTGAGATAGATGAGCAGCATGACGATCCCGATGGTAGCGGGGATGATCACGC
The DNA here is from genome assembly GCA_963730805.1 of uncultured Acidobacteriota bacterium. Lineage (GTDB taxonomy): Bacteria > Acidobacteriota > Terriglobia > Terriglobales > Acidobacteriaceae > Telmatobacter. Next base: position 438,611 of record CAVSTL010000014.1, read on the forward strand.
GCAGCCGCTGGTTGGCGCGCAGGCTCGATTCGTACTGGCCTCCCCAGTTCATGGCATACCCTGCGGGCAAATGCATCTTCTGGAGCACCGTGTTGGCTTCGGCAATGTAGCTGCCGGGATCACGATCGGCGAGGTCGACGTAAACATATCCGGTGAGAAATCCATTTTCGTCGCGAATCATGGCCGGTCCGCTGCGGACCTGAATAGTGGCCAGTTCGCTGAGGGGCGCCTGGTGAGCGCCACCGGCGGATACAAGCACCCTGCCCAACGCGTCGATGCTGCTGCGGAAATCGCGCATGTAGCGAACATTCACCGGGTAGCGTTCGGTGCCCTGATAGACCGTCGAAACGTTGTCGCCGCCGATGGTGTTATCCAGAGTCTTCTGTGCCTGGTCCATGCTGATGCCGTATTGTGCAAGCTTATCGCGCTGCCATACGACGTCGAGGAAATAGCCCTGGTTGGTGCGCTCCGCGAACACTCCGCGCGTTCCGGGAACTGAAGCGAGAGCGGCCTGGACTTCGCCGCCGACCTGTTCGATCTTTTGCGGATCGTCTCCGGTGATCTTCAGTCCGACGGGAGTGCGAATGCCGCTGGTGAGCATGTCGATGCGGCCCTTGATGGGCATGGTCCATGCATTGCTGACGCCGGGCACGCGAATCGCGGCCTGCATCTCGTCGATGAGTTCTTCCTGCGAGATGGTGTCAGGAGTGATGTGGCGGAAGATCTTCCTGGCCCATTCCGGAGACCACGATGAGTACCAGGTATCGACGTGACGCCATTGCGAGCGGTCCTTCAACGTGATGAGGGTCTCGAGCATGGAGAGCGGCGCGGGGTCGGTCGCGGACTCCGCGCGGCCGGCCTTGCCAAGGACCTGGTCGACTTCGGGAAATTGCTTGAGGATGAGATCGGTCGCCTGCAACACCCGCTTGGCCTGCGCGATGGAGATTCCCGGCAGCGTAGTGGGCATATACAGGATGGCGCCTTCATTCATAGGAGGCATGAACTCCGAGCCCAGTTCGACGAACCTGGGAACGGTGACGACCGCGGCGAGGGCGACGCCGCCAAAGACCAGCCACTTATGCCGCAGCGTCCAGGCCACCGTGGGCTCGTAGACACGCATGAGTATGCGGCTGATGGGGTTTTTTTCTTCCGGCTGAATCTTTCCAACGAGCAGGCTGTTGACAATTTTCGCGAGCCATGCCGGTTTGAATTCGAAGCGCCGGACACGGGTAAGCAACAGGCGAAGGGCAGGATCGAGCGTGATGGCAAGCCCTGCAGCCACGATCATGGCGATGCTCTTCGAGTAGGCCAGCGGCTTGAACATGCGGCCTTCCTGGCCTTCGAGCGTCAGGACGGGAAGGAAGGAAATGGCGATGACCAGCAAGGCGAAGAAGGTGGGCCCTGCCACTTCCTTCACGGCTCCGATCACCACATCGCGATGGGTGCCGGGGCGGCCGGCTTTCTCCCATCGTTCAAGTTTCTTGTGGGTCTGCTCGACCACCACGATGGAAGCATCGATGAGTTCGCCGAAGGCGATGGCGATGCCGGCGATCGACATGACATTCACGCTGATGCCCATGAGGCGCAGCGGAATGAACGCGAGCAGCACGGCGGCGGGCATGGTTACCAGGGGAATCGACGCGCTGGGGAAATGCCAGAGGAATACAAGGATGATCAGCACGACCGTGACGACCACTTCGAGGATGGTCTCCTGGGCGTTGCTGATGGTGTGCTGAATCAACTGGGAGCGATCGTAGATGGGAACGATCTTGACGCCGGCGGGCAGAGTGGGCTGGATCTCCTTGAGGCGCGCCTTGACGCGGTCGATGACTTCGAGAGCGTTTTCGCCGCTGCGCATGACCACGATTCCGGAGACCACTTCGCCTTCGCCATTCAGGTCGGCAACTCCGCGGCGCAGATCAGGACCTGTGACAACTTCACCGAGGTCCTTGACCCGCACCGGTGCCCCCGCTTCGGGGCTGCTAACGACGATGTTCTCGAAATCGTTGATCGAGGTTGCGTATCCGCGGCCGCGCACCATGTACTCGGTGCCGCCGAAATCGAGGAGGCGGGCGCTGGTCTCGTTGTTTCCTTCTCTAACCGCGTCGACAACCTGGCTGGCGGTGATGCCATAACCCAGCAACAGCTTTGGATCGAGATTGACCTGGTACTGCCGGGTGTAGCCGCCGATGGGCGCGACATCGGCCACACCGGGAACGGAGCGCAGATGATAACGGAGGTACCAGTCCTCATAAGAGCGCAGCTCGGCGAGGCTGTGCTTGCCGGTCTCATCGATTACCGCGTATTGGAAGACCCAGCCAAGGCTGGTGGCATCCGGTCCAAGTTCGGTCTTTACGCCTTCGGGAAGCTTTCCAATTACACTGGCCAGATATTCCGAGGTGCGCGAGCGGGCCCAGTAAAGATCGGTGTTGTCGTCAAAGATGACATAGACGTAGGAGTAGCCGAAATCCGAAACGCCGCGCACCGTCTTGACATGAGGCGCGCCTAACATAGCAGTAACTATGGGATAAGTGACCTGGGTTTCGACCAGGTCGGGGCTGCGGTCCCAGCGGGACATGATGATGACCTGGGTTTCGCCGAGGTCGGGTATCGCATCGAGATGCATGTGGGTTAGCGACCACCAGCCGAAGACACAGCCTACGGCGACCGCGAGGAAGATCGCTGCCTTGTTGCGAATTGACCATTCAATGATTCGAGAAATCACAGCTCAGATCTCCCCCGGTAACAAACCTGTAAGCAACAAATGAATTCAACGTACTCAAAGTGTTTTCGGACCAGGCACTCGCACTTAATTCATGCGATGTGCGAGAGCCGAATCTTCCGCCGGTGCGGCTGACGAGCTGCCGGATCCGGCCGCGGCTTGCAAGCGGCTTTCGGAATCGACAAGGAAGGTTCCGGCGGCGACAACCATCTCGCCTTCGCGCAATCCCTTCACGATCTGGACGCGGTCGTCAAAGCGCCATCCGATCTCGACTTCCCTCTTCTCGAAATGACCGGGAGAGGTTTCGACGAAAGCCTGCCTGGCAAGGCCGGTATCTACGATCGCATCGGCGGGCACCGACAGACCGGGGGGGATGGATACCGATACTTCCACGTTGACAAACATTTCGGGACGAAGCTTATAGCCGGGGTTATTGGCGACGAGCCGGACTTTCAACGCGCGCGTGGCGGGGTCAACCTCGGGCAGGACGTCGCTGACCCTGGCCTGGAAGGTCTCGCCAGTATCCGGCAGAGTTACCTTGGCTGTGGCGCCCGGGTGGAACTTCTGCGCATCCTTGCCGAAAACCTGCGCCAGGATCCATACCTGGCTGAGATCGGCAACCGAATAGAGTTCCTTCTCGCGTTCAAAGCGCAGACCTGGGGAAACATTCCTGGAGAGGATGAAGCCATCGGTCGGCGAGACGACGTAGACGTCTTCGGGGATCTTGTGCGTGGCCGTCATCTCCTCGATCTGAACATCGCTCATACCGAGGTTGCGCAGGCGATCGGCGCGGGCCTGGGCGCTGGCGGCATTCTGCGCGTTCGGGGGAGCGTCCTTGAAGCCGCCGGGCGTTCTTTCATTGGCGGAGAGGAAGCCACCTTCGACGGCGAGAAAGTCCGGCGAATAAATTAGGGCAAGGTGCTGGTCTTTCTTGACGTGGTTGCCGACCGCGTCATTCTGTGTGGACTTGACGTAACCGTCGGCGCCAACGGTGACCTTGTAAATGCGGGTCTGATCGGCGGAAACTTTGCCAAAGGCGTGAATGGTGCGCGAGCCGGAATCATTCTCGACGGCGGCGAGCTGGATGCCGTAAATCTTCTGCGAGGCAGAATCGATGCTGATGGCATCCGATGCGCCGCCCGAGGCAACCAGGGACTTGCCGACAGTATCGGCATACACGGGAACGAGGTCCATGCCGCAGTCGGGAGCCTTGCCGGGCTTGTCGGAGTGATAGGCGGGATGCATCGGGTCCACGTAGTAAAGAACCCTATGCGCGGCGCTCACCGCGGGCCGCTGATGAAAGTGACCGAACGCAAACCCGACAGCTAACGCACCAACCACGGGAACCAGATACCACGCCTTCTTCACGCAACGCCTCCATCAGGAGCGAAATTTATCTTGTTTGCCTCGGCCACGCGCCGCGAATATTCCTGTCCCCCGGCTGCGTGCGCCGATGTTGAGAATGAGGGGTCAGAGTTCGCCTGCGGCCTTGCTGTCGTACGCTTCTGCGCCGTGCAGTGCAGTAGCAAGTATTCAATCCACGCGAGAATGACTCTACCGGCAAGGGGAGCCGGGGTCCTTGTGCTTTCGCAAAGAAGTGGCGATTCTGATCCAGAAGGGGGGCCTGGGGTTTGCGGGGAGTCAAAGGAGGAATTGAGGCCCTGCGGAGAATCGACCAAAGCTATGATCTGACAGGTAGTTAGGTACCGGGTCGTTAGGAATTCAGGACGGCGGCCACGCGATCGACGAAGCGGGATCCGAACCGTTGGACGTAGTCCTTGCGGGTGCGGCGGAAGACGTGCCAGGAGAGCCATGGCATGCCCAGTTCCTGGCCTACGCCCTTGAGCCTGCGGGAAGCAATGTTGGTTTCGTTCACGGGCGTACCCGCTTCCGACACCAGGACAAAGTCGTCAGGCTTGGTGAACCTGGGCCGCCGGCCCAGGTCGGTCAGGACAGGGACCATGACATCGGGGATGGACACGTTTCTGGTGCGGCCAATTTTGACGCTGTTCAATTCGCCGCGATACCACTGCTTTCTGACGGCGATTGTGCGGGAGGGAATCCCTTCTCCATCGGCGTACTGCGCGGAGGAGGAGAGGTTCACATGCTTCCACTGCAAGCCGCAGATCTCGGCCACGTTCATGCCGGTCAGAATGGCCATCAGGGTCATCTCCCGTTCGGGATAGCGCATCAATTCCAGCACCGCCTTCAATTGCGGAAGGGAGAGCATATGAGCCTCTTTGCGGCTTATGCCCGGTACCACCACCTGGCTGGCGGGATTGGCGCCCTGGAAATAATTGCCTTTTTTGGCATGCGAGAAGATGGCGCTGACCACATTGCGAATGTGCGTGACGGTCTGCATGGAATAGCCGCGCGCCTGGGCCGCCATCATGAGGCCTTCGATGTGTTCGGGGCGGGTGTCGGACAATCCCAGGCGGCTGATGTAAGGCCAGTCGGGAATAGCTTTGAGGCGCGTTCTCGATCGTTCCATATCGAGGTTGAAGACACGCTGCACTTCTTCGGGAGTGAGCACATGCTTGAGGATGGCTCGATAATGGGTTCTCCCGGCCAGCCCTTTGATGGCCACGTGCTCGGGCACAAACGCCTTCTCGACGAAGTCAGCAATGGTCATGGCAGTGGGGAGGGCAGCTTCCTTCTGCTGCGATGCGACCGGGAGTCTCTCCCAGACCACGCGCTGCGCCTGTTTTCGCGTCAATCGTTCCGGACCCGTGGCCGGTCCGATGTGAATCGGGTCGCGCCAGGTATGCTCTTTGAACCCGCGGACGTTGAAGAGGTTCTCATTCACCCGGAACATCCAGGCACCGCCCTCTCGGTACAGATCAACGTGATATGGAAGCCTCCCCCAATCCATTTCGTCTCCAAGAGAGCTTACGCGCGACAGGATGCGCCAGATCTTGCGTTTGCCCTATGACAGTGTCGAGTGGCAGCAGTTGTTGCCCGCAACCATCTCGAGTGATGCGAATCGTGACGCGATTTACCCAGCCCGCCTGCGTGCCGGATCCTCTGAGAGGGTCCGGCACGCCTGCAGGGATTTCCAATAGCGCGACTTCAGTTCTCGTAAGGGCCGGCAGGATCAGTGCGGCTTGGTCAGTGTGGCCGTCTCGATTGCAGGCTTGGTAAACAGTGCGGCATCGAGCTTGGGATTCACCTCAACCTTTTCGATCACGATCTTTTCCGGAGGGAAATTACCCACCGGCCGGGCGCCCTTGGCCCCAGTGGCGACGGGCACGACCCTTGTTTCCAGCAGGAAGGGAATCTGCAACCCATCAACGGAGCGGTAGTCGCGGTAGTAAACCTCCACGGGATGCACGACTCCGTCGAGACGGCGCGGCGCACCTTCGACTTTGGCTTCAAGGAAGGTCTTGGCATCGATCCAGGCGTGGATCGAATGGCCATCCTTCATGGTGAGCTTCAGCTTGTAGGTGTCGCGGTCTTCGACCTTGTCGGTTCCTTCGAGTTCGACGGTCGTGCCCTTGGCGGCATAGTCCACAAGCGGGCCGTCGAGATCGGACTGGAGAGCCGCTTTCTGGAGCTCGTCTTCGGTGTAGTTCTCGACTTCCATCCGGTTCAGGAAGGGACGAACCTTCCAGCCGTTGGTCCCGTCATACACCTGGACGGCGGTCTGGCCCTTGAATTTAATCTCGAGACGCATTCTGCGCGTGCGCTCCAAGTCGAGCGTGAAGGGCAGCTGGGCTTCCTGGGCAAGCCTCGGGCTGGAGGGCAGTGGCGTGGTTGGCTTTCCTGGATGCTTCATACCCGGCGCTTGCGCTCCCTGGGGGCCTCTCTGATCACCGCCGGCTCCCATTTTTCCGGATTCTGTCATCGTCTGTACGGCGTGCCATGCCTTGAGTCCACCCCTGGCGGCGACGTTCTTGTTCACAATCTGCGCCGCGGTCAGTCCGGTGGCGGTTTCGGCAACCAGCAAAGAGGTTGTAAAACCGAAAGCCATCCCTACAATCAGCAATTTCTGTAGCATATTCTTCTCTCTCTCCCGCGCTTGAAACTGAGTAAGCAGGACTGTGCGTCCAAGCAGACTATCTCTCTTTTTGCGGTCGCAGTACTTGCGCTGGCACAAATTGCCCAGTACTACTCGACGACCAGCCCTTCGATATGGAATGGTCCGATCACGACGGTTACGCGGTCGCCCCGTTTGACGACCCGGCCGGGATTGGAGAAGGCCATCCAGTAGATTTTTCCCGCTTCGGGAGTCGAAGCCTGGCGGAGTTGGCCTACCTTTTCGAGGGAAGGAACTACCAGTTTGGCGCGAACGGCCGGATCGTACATCACGGGCTCGTTGCTCTTGTCGTTGAGCGCTTTGGCCTTGTCAGGATCGAGTACGCGATAGGCGAACTTGATGAGCTCGCCGGATTCGACTGACTTGGCGCTGAGAGAATCGACGCCCCAGAACAGGTTGTAATAGGAGTGCTCGCGCTTGGGGAAATGGTTGGGCTCGTAGGTGGTGGGCGCTCCGCCCGGGCCAGCCTTGGCCACCTGGACAGGCGTAATGGCGGGTGCAGGTGATTGGCTCCATGAGGACGGAATCAACAGGCCGCAGGAGAATACGCCGGCCAGCAGAATTGCATTGATGCAGGAGCGATGAGGATTTCGGGTGGGAATCATAAGGCGCCTCAATCTCAAGGAAGCGCCGGGCACCCTGGTTAGAGTGCCCGGCCAATTTGTTTCGGTTAGTTGGCGGTGAAGTTGGCGGAGCTCTGCGTGGCAGCCCCGAGTCCGACGCCGGAGACCGTCACGTGCGCGGTTCCGGTGGTGGCGCCGGTGGCAGGAACCACGTATTGCACACCGATCGTGCAGGAGGCTCCTGGCGCCAGGACGGTGGTTGCCGTGCAGTTGCCAGTGCCTGTGACCGAGAACGTCCCGCCCGCCGTGCCAACTTTCGTAATGGTTGGCGCCGCATTGAAGGTGAACGGTCCGGTGGCCGCCGCCGAATTGGTTACTGTGATTTTCCCTGCCTTGGTGGTTCTGTTCGCAGTGGTGGTTGCAAGTGCCGGAGACGGTCCGCTGAAGCTGACCGTTGCGCCCGTGACTGTGAACGGGAAGACACTGGTGATTCCATCGGGAGTTGTGACCGTGACGTTGTGACTTCCGCCGGTTCCAGCATTGCGCGGAATGGTGAAGGTTGCCGTGATGGTGGTGGAGTTGACGACGACAACGTTGCTGACGGTGATGTTGGCGGCCGTTACCGCGGTGGCGCCTGTCAGGTCGTTGCCGGTGATTTTTACCTTCACCGCGGTGCCCCGCTCACCGGAATCAGGAACGATTCCCGTGACGTTGGGGGCGCGCACAGTGAACGCGGCCGCCGGGGTCGCCGTGCCTCCCGGAGTGGTGATGGTCAGGCTATGTCCACCGGTAAGGGCAGTCGCCGAAATCGTGAACGTCGCCGTGATCGTGGTGTCATTGGTGGCCACCATGTTGGTCACCGAGACGCCGCCGCCTCCGACAGTGACCGAGGTAGTACCGGACAGGTGGTTGCCGGTGATGGTTACGCTGACCTGGGTTCCGCGATAGCCGCTGTTGGGGGTAATCGAAGTAAACGCCGGGGGTGCGACAGCTCCCTGGAACTCGACCGCACCGATGTCGAACCTGGTCGGGGCAGCCGGATCGGGCCTGGGCTTTCCGAAGAAGTCCGTCGAAGGAGCGCCTCCGGAGGTAGTGCCCACCGGAATCCAGTCGATGGCCGGTGAACCTGCGGACAGGGCATAGTTGCCGAGAGCCGCCCCGGCGCCGAAGTTTCCGTCAGAGCCGGCGGTGGTGGGGTTGGTCAACGACAGCGGTCCCCAGGTCATGTTGACCCAGTTGTTGCCTTCGTCAACGGTGGCCGTGGCCGCCAGCGTGAACAGCGGGTTGGGCACGGTGGCATCCGCGATACCCGGAGGAACGTTGTAGCTTCCCGCCGCGAACTCGGGTGGAACCCGCGAGCCGTTGCAGTATTGCGACATCACGTTCGGGTTGGCCGTAAGGATGTGGCCGCCGGCACCGACTTCGCCGGGGTTGGTGAGCAGCGAATACTGCGGTGACAGCTGGAGCACCGGCAAACCGGTCGGGTGCGCGTGTTGTCCTGGACCGGTATCGCCGCGTACGCCGAGATCCCAGAAGGAGGCGCCGCTGACGCATTGTCCGGTAGCGGTCTGGTTCACCGGCGCGGTGCCCGTAAACGAGTTATACAGAGTTACCAGGTTCTGCTGGACGGCCGTGCTGTACGTTCCGACTCCGACGTAGTAGGAGCGGTTTTGCCAGAAGACGTTGTTGGCCAGGTACGGGTTCGAGTAGTACTGGCAGTTCGGGTTGTTGGCCGGGCAGGTGAGAGTCACGCCTGCGAGAGCCGTGGTCAGAGGAACGCTGTTCTGCATGCTGACCAGGCCGGCCGGCTGCGGCAGCGACGAGTTGCCAACATGGGTCGGCGTGGACGGCGTCTGCGAGCTGGCGTTGGGGGCACCGAGGGTATTGAACAGAATGCCGGCGGTTGCGGTGGTGTCGTTGGAGGCAACGGTGTTGTTGATGAACTTGACCGCCAGCGCATCTTCGAGCGATACGCCGCCGCCATCCCAGCCGGCCACGTTGTTGACGATGATGTTGTTCGTCACCAGCGGGGAGTACCAGCGAGAAGGCGTATGCGGGAAGTTCGTGACTTCGGTTCCGTTGACGCTCTGGAAGCGCAGACCGCCACCGGAGCCGGCTTCGGCCGCGTTGCCCTGAATCAGGTTGGCATTGATGACCAGGTTGGGTCCGACTCCGTCGCTGAATCCGGGCGGGCAGTCGGCATCGGCTGCCAGTCCGCAGACAGGATCGGTGTCGGGCGTGCCCATGATCATCAGGCCGCCGCCGTTGGTGGGAATGGTCGGGTTGAGACTCTGGTTGAACAGAATCGAGTTGTGCTCGATGTCGCCGTTGAAGCTGAATCCCATGTGGGCCACGCCGCCGCCGTCGCCGGAGCTCATGTTTCCGCAAATCCAGTTGTAGTTGAACTTGTAGTAGTCGGCACCGGTGCAGAAGGTGACGCCGCCGGCGCCCGCGAGGGTTCCGGAGAAGAGTTCGTCACCGATGGAGGTGTTGTTGGTAACCGCGTTGTGATGCACGTTGACGTTGAGGTTGAAGCAGTAGGGCTGCTGTTCGTTGTTGGCAAGCCCGGCGGACAGGCAGGATCCCGGGTCGGCGTTGGTGGTGCTTCCCTTCACGTACTGTGGCGGGAATTCGCCCTGGCCGATGTTGATGCCGCCGCTCAGCGTACCGATATTGCTGAACACGCGATTGTTGGAGACCTGCAGGTTGTGGTTCCAGCCGTGGACAAGGATGCCGCCGCCGCCCTGAGAAGCGTCGGTGATGCCAATGCCGTCGATGCTGGACGGGTTGCACTGGAAGTTGCTCGGGAACGGGTTGGTCGCGTTGCTTTTGCTGGTGGTGCAGTTGCCCGATGTCAGCAGGGTGGTGCCGGTTGGGAAGGTGTCGCTTCCGAACGGGTTCGAACCCGCCGGGAACTTGACGCCCTTGGCCAGTACAGTGATTCCGGCGCCTTCATACGCGCCCATCAGCGTGGGCTCCTGCAGCATTTCGGCGAGGTTGCCGTTGAGAGTGGCATCCCATCCGACCGTAGCCTCGAGAGGCAGGCGGTCGACGGCGAAGTTCTGCGATGCATTGCAGGTGTAGGGATTGCCGTTGTTGGCGGTATCCGCCGGATCGTCGAACGGGTTGGTGGAGGTGATCGGACGGCCGTTGATGGCGATGCCGAAGAGGCATGCGACCTGGCGGCGCCACGGATCCAGTTTTCCTGCGGGCTGAGCATCGGCGTCGATGACGCTCGAAGCCGCGCCTACACCCTGCAGACGAACTGGTTTCCACATGATCAGCATTTCCTTGTAGGTGCCGGGAGGAACGATGATCATGTCGCCGGGTTGGGCCGCGTCGATTGCCTTCTGGAGCGCGCCGGGGCCGGAGGTTGTGCCGGGCTGGTTGGCTGCAGTGGCAGGCAGCACGGTGGGAGTCTTGCCGCCGACGGTGATGGTTACGGTGTCAACAGACTGCTGCCTGTTGGCACTGGTGATGAGAAGCTGGCCGCACTGCGCCGTCGAGCCGCCGTACTGCGCCTGCTGCTGGATGGCGCAATTCGGAATGCCAGCCGGAACCGTTACGGTGATCTGGGTGTCAGACCAACCGGTGACCGCAGCGGAGACTCCGCCGATGGTTACCGTTCCCGTTGTCGCGCCAAAGCCGAAATGGCGATTGATGGTTTTGTTGTTGTACGGAGCAGTGGTGCCTGCCGGACCCACGTATCCGTAGTTGGTTACCAGCTGATCAGGCAGCGAGTGGATGGTCAGAGTCTTGCCGGGCGCGCTGACCCACGGTCCGGCCACATCGCCGGTGACGCTCGAAATGGAGGGTGTCGCATCGGGGTAGGCGCAGTCGGGATGGTTGTATCCGGCCGAGAACGCGGAGGTGGGCACCACCGGGGTGTCCAGATAGTCGGTCTGACCTGGCATAAAGGGCAGTTCGTAGCAGAACTGGCTGTAGGCCGGGTTGTAGAGCGGATCGGTTTGCGACGTGCCGTTGACCGTGACGGGCCCCTTGTCGTTCATGCACATCACCATCATGGTCGGCGAATAACCGGTCGGGTTGGGCGGATTAACTTCCCACGTGGAGTAAGTCAGGCCGTCATAGTCGCCCCACCAGTCGGAGTAGACGCGAGTGATTTCAGCGCCGGTCCAGTCACGCACCGCGATGGGCATGTTGGGCGGAGCGAACTTCTCACCGAACTGCGGCGAGAACGGATCGAACTCGGAGGTGAAGTCATCGGTGATGACACCGGTGAACTTGGACGCCTTGTGGGTGGACGTGTAGATGTAGAACTTGGCGGTTGCGCCGGTTCCAGCGTTGAGAGTAACTTCCTTGCGGTCGCAGAGGTTACGCGTCGCACCCGCGAAGGGCGAGACCTGCTGGGATTGCGGGTAGAGGCTGATGTAGTCGGGAACCACGCGCAGATCGCCAACGCACGGCCAGAGAGGCTCAGGAGCGAAGCCTGGAACGATTCCGTTTTGGGGAGTGGTGCCGAGGTTCTGCGTGGGATTCTGGTTGTTATAGCCGTTAAAGTCCGGGCCGGGATACTGCTGCGATGTTACCGAAGCCTGGTCGGGAAGGATGAAGATGTCGCCGAGTCCGCCGAACTGCTGGGTTACCGGAGCGATGAAGTTGTCGCCGATGAGGATGTTCTTGTCCTCTTCCTTGACGATTTCATAGCCTGCGGGCGGTACGACTTCCACGACATACTTGCCGGGAGGCAGCATGTCTTCCTTGCCGAAGCGGAAGGCGTCGGCCGGGTCGGTGTTCTTGACGCAGATGGTGCAGTTGGTGCCGGCGGTGTTGCCGGTCTGCGGATTGCGGCCAAGAACGCTGGGGAACGAGTACATGCCGTCATACGGGAGCCGGCTGCAGCTGGTTCCAGTTGTGCATGCCGTCGTAGCACTTGTACTGCGAGCTATTCGGCAATGGAGCCACAGCGGAGCCGCCGTGCTGGGAGTTGTACCAGTTGAGGTAGTTCGGCTGGTTGCAGGAGCGAGAAGTAGAACGGGTCCGAGGTGGTCTGCCCGGGGCAGTTCATGTTGGGAACGCCGTCGGAGCGGAAACCCTGGGCCCAGTCGTCGAAGCTGCTGGTCTGGGTGCTGTCAACCAGTTGGAGGGTCTTGGTGACGCCATCGGCGGCCAGGCCTTCCTGATAGAGGTTGATGGTTACGTGAGGAACCAGGGGCTCCCACTGGGTCTGGACCAGCATCATCGGATCATCGAAGGGACGCGTGGAAGCGTAGACGACGTGGCCATGGATGCCGCCGGTTTCATTGGCAGCATAGGGCGCCTTGCCGAATTCGATGAAGTTGCTCTGGCCGGAGTATCCCTGCCAACCTTCCGCAGGAACCCATCCCGGATCGATGCGGCCGGTGGAAACGCCGGAACCGCTGGGTGACCGGCCATTCTGAATGGACAGGCCGGAGCAATCGGCATCGGGGCAATAGATCGCGCCCGGAACCGACAGATTGGCGGGCAACGGAACCGCTTCGGCGGTGTTGGCCATGTTGGCGCCGATGTTGGACTTGCCGCAAGCCGGGAAGCCGGTGCCGTCGGCAGGGGCCGTGGATCCTGCTTTGGGTGTCGTCAACTGGCAGGTTGTCAGCGTGCCGTCGGCGGGACCGCCGGCGTCATAGACGGTGTGGATGCCGGTCGTCTTGTAGCGGGCGACGTCGGTTTCCACCACGTACCAGTTGAACAGCGGGAAGGTCTCGTTGAAGTTGGCAACGCCGTTGAAGTCGGTGCCAAGGTTGTTGGCAAGGCTTCCGTCGCGGTAACGAACGGCCACGTTCAGGAGGGGAATGCCGGTCTCGGTGGATTGCGAGATGCCATCGCGGTTGTCGTCGATGAAGGTACGGGTATAGACGTTGGACTGCCACTGGCTGCTGGCAATATCGCCCAGATCGCAAACGGTCGCGCTGGTTCCAGGACCGGAGCAATTCAGTTTGCCGGTACCGGCGTTGAGGGTGAGGCCGAGCGGCGTCGAAAGACCATCGACGAGAACGTCATTCCATTCGTCGAAGGTAGTCAGACGCCAGTCGCCGGCAGGCAGGCCGCTGATCTTGAAGGTGCCATCCGCGGCGCAAAAGGCGAGCGCGAAATCCTCACCGTCAGGATCGCCAACGCTGATGTAGCACTGGGTGAAGGCGAACTGATCGTGCGAGCCGCTGCTGTAGAGGCGCTCGTCGGGGGTGCGGCTCATGCGCTCGGTGGTGATCTTGCCGATCACGGTGTAGTTGCAGGGCTGAGGATTGCCGAGACCGGGCGTGACGTTCACGTCGGTTCCTGCGCAGACGCCGGGCAGGCGGTCGTTGATGATCTTGGGATTGGCGAAGCCGATGTTGACGTGATATCCGGCAGGGCCGAATTCCTGGAAGTAGGCCGGCTCGCCGATGCGCAGGAAGGAGTCGTGCGCCTTCTGTCCATCGAGCGTGTTGGTCTGCAGCCATTGCTCACCACGAGCGATGCGATCGGCGCCCGGAATGGCCTGGATGCTGAACCGGCCGGGCATGAGGTTGGAGACCACGGCCTGGCCTGCGAGAGGCGAGAGGGTTGTGCCATCCGCTTCGTACTTGGGGCAGGTGACGATCATGCCGGTGATGCCGGCTGCCTGCTGGGTAATCGGGCAGGCGTTCTGACCGGTGACAGGATCGATGGTGCCATCCAGGCTGTTGCCCAGGGGCTGATTGAACATGTCGTAAGTCATCTGGCCGGTTACATCTCCGGAGCCGCCCATGTCGTCCCAGAGAAGGATGCTGAAGCCGCCCAGGCCAGGTTCCTGCGGAGACAGCACGTCCACGCCGCCGCCCGAGTCCTGTTCGCCGTTCAGGGGGAAGTCATCTTCGAACACGTCGACGGATAACTTCGACGGCGGGAAGGGATCCTGCTCCACCGCTACCGTAACGGAAGTCGCTCCGGGAGTGATGGAAGCGCCGCCCATGCTGTGGCCGCATGTGGAGGCCGTCTGATTCTGGCTGGTGAGGTAGGTCGAGCAGGTTGCAGTGCCGTTCCCGGAGATGAAGGGATTGGCTGCATCGCCCGGCAACACCGAGATGTAATAGCGCTTGGTGGGATCGAGAGCCACGGCGCTGGGAAAGACGGCTGTCTTTTGCGTAGCGGAGGTACGGCAGACACCGTTGCCCACGTCGCAAGCGGCAGGGGAGCCCAGCAGCGTCTGGCCGGATTCGCAGGACAGCGGTCCGGTGCAGCCCTGCGCCACAAACGGCATGTCGCTGGTGTGGAAGTTGGTTCCGAGGAGCGGAACGGTTCCGCCCGGCAGTGCGGTGCTGGCGCACTGCGGAGGCGGCGTCGCCGTTCCGTAATTTGCGGTGCAGTTGGGATTGATGAAGAAAGAGCGATCTTCTTCGATGATCCACCGGTAATCGTTGCTCGATGCAGCGGCGCCGGTCTTGCCGTCGACGAGATTCACTGACAGGCCAGACCCGGCGGGGAAGGTGATCGACGCGGTTACGGGCGAAGCAATCTGAGTGCCCTGGGCGTTCTTCACGAGGAAGGTGAACGTGTAGGGTCCCGCACTGGCGACCGATCCGATGAATCCGCCTGATGCGTCCGCGACCACGCTGAGCCCCGACACAGGCTTCACCGATCCTGGAACGACAGACAAGGGATAGCCGAGAGCGTCGTGGCAGGCCTCCAGGACGCCGGGATTCGGAATCTTGATGAAGGTGGCCATGTTGGAGGTGAAGGAAGGAGTTCCGCACGTGATGCCGGAAGCGTTCTCAACACTTGCCGCGCCCATGGTGACCGAGGTGCAAGCCGCTCCCGTGGTTGCTCCGTTGCCGCAGTAGGTGAACGAATCGGGCGCGGTCCATCCCACGTTGGGCGTGTACTGGAACGTTCCGTCGGCGTTGAGCGAGAGAGTGCCCTTTGCCGGGATGGTGTTGACTTTTACTCCATAGATGTTGACGTCGTTGGCGATGACTCCCTTGCTCGGATCGGAAACCGTGAACGGAGCGCACGGGGCCGCAGTGCAAGGAAGCACGCCGCTGTAAGTGTCCGAATTGGCCACGGCTCCGGTGAGGCCGGGGGCCGCGGGCAGGCTGGCGCCGTTCACGCCGATGTAAGCAAGCATGCCGGCGTCGCGATTGATCTTGTTGGCCGACAGGCTGAGTTCGCGGTCGAAGACGGGAAGCGCCGCGGAACCGGCTGCGGGCGCGTTGATCATGACGTCATAGGTCTTGCCGGCTGCCATGAAGACTTCCGACTGCACGCGCGGTGCGCTCGGCGGCAAAGGGTTGCCGTCTTCCGCAATCAAGGTGAACCCGTTGGCGACAGCGGGCGGTGTAGTGAGGACGCCTTGATACGAAGTCTGCGCACCCACGATCGAAGGTACGTGCATGCGCGAGCCGGCGTTGACAAACCGCACCAGCACGTTGCCGGTTACGGGAGTGGTGGAGGTGCCCACGGAACTGGCAAACAGTGACGCGGCCGAATTGGACTTGCTGAAGGCTACGCCGTTGATCGCGAAGTAAAGCGGAGTGTAGTTCACGGCGGGCGGATAACAGCGATGAACCGCGGGATCGCCGCAGTCTCCCGGATGACCCGACCACACGGATGTCTCGCTGAAACCCACAGTGCCGACCGCGGCATTGACCGCATTGTTCTGCACCGGGTCAATTTCACTCATCAACAACGGAACTTCCGAGTTATAGGCCACACCCGGATAAGCTGTTCCGGCGACCGTGGCCGAAGCCGGCGCCGCGGTGACGACCAGGATTCCGTAGAGTCCCATCGTTCCCTGAATAGAGGGGTGCGTGCCCGATTCGAGCAGGTAGGTGCCGGGACGCAGCGGAGCGGCGCTGGCGTTGGATGCGCTCGGTCCCCAGGTCAGCGCCGTCGTCGAACCGGGCGCGACTTCGGTGCCGAAGGACTGCACACGATTGGGCTGCGCCGGAGGCGTGAACGTGGCGCCGGTGTTGGCAGTGGGCCAAGTGACTCCCTGGTCTACATGGCTGGGGCTGAGCGTCGTGGTGCGCTGGCTTGCGTCGCCCAGTCCGCCGCCGATCTGGCCCACAATCATCAGCGAGGTGGGCACGCCATTGGTGCCTGTCCCCGCGGCGAATTGCAGGTTGTTGGTGAGGTTGATGGTAAGAGCCTGGCCTGTCGGTACGGTAATGACAACAGGAGACCAGCCGCCTGCTGGAGAGGTTGAATTCAACGAGGCGCAAGTTGCGGTCGAGCCAGAGGCCACGGCACCGCAACTATATCCCCACATGGGTATGGACGATCCATCCGGCAACGTGAGCGTGGAAGGCGCCGCAGTGAGATTGATCTGCTGCTGCGCATTGGCCGCTCCGGCCCCTAGAAGGAGAACAGCCGCTCCCCGCAGTGCTGTCTTGATCATTGCTTTGAGAGTGTAGATATGCATTTCTGTTCTCCTAGCCTAGAGGGACTCGTCGATGACGAATTCCCGGGAGTCAACCAGCATCATCATCATCATTCCGCCGGGAAACACGTTGTTGGTAGTGATCTCGCGTTCGTTATGGGAATGCCACATGAAGGCAAAGCCGCGTTCGCCGGCGGGATTGGCCTGCGTATTCGAGGGCAGCAGGTTGGTATTGGGTCCCGCCGCGCGCGTGGTGGCATCCTGGCCGAGATAAGGACTGCCGCCATACCAGGCGCCATTGGTGAGAATCAGCGGATTGGGCAGCGTCGTGGGGCCACCTGCGCCGACGTCGCCGGCGGGAGCAACTTCGAGCGGCTTGTTGTGGTCCGCGCACCATTCCCAGAAGTTGATCGCGGTCGGAGCGCCGGTGTTGTAGCCGTTGGGGTCCGGGGTGCAGGCGAGTTCAGCATTGGGATCGGTGGAACCGGCATGGTGTCCGTACATATCCCAGTTCAGGCCGCGGCCGGTGAAGTAAAAGATACCGTCCATGGTCTGACCGGGTGTGGTCGTCGTGGTGAACAGCGGAGCGCCGGCGAGGCCCTGACCATCAGGCGTGAGAATGAGATTGCCATCGCGAGCCAGGATGCGAACGTGGTTGGCATGTTCGTGGAAGGGATGCTGCCAGCGGCCCTGGCCGATGATCCGCAACAGGACCTGTTCGCCGGGATGGAGATGCGGATTTCCGTTGTAGGGCTGATGCGGATAGGGGGTGTCGTAGTTCGGATCCATGTCATCAGGCATCGAACGGCCATTGATCATGAAGTAGGCCGGATGGTATGGCTCTGTGGGAACCTCAAGGCTGCAGCCCGCGGCCCCCGCAGTGCAGTCGGACTTGGCAGTTACCTGCGCCAGGGCCTGCGCATGGATGTTGGCATCCATCTCGGAGAACTGGAACAGATACTCGCGGTCGTAGCACGCGGCAGGATGGTTGTACGCGGCCGCAGCCAGCCGCCAGTCGGTCTCGCCCCAGTGGCCCTCTGCAGCGAGATTGGCGCTGTGCAGGCCGGTCGTGCAGTTGGCAGGAATCGTGCTCGGAATTACGATGATTGCTCCGAACAGGCCCATCTCAACCTGCAAGTCACCCTGCGTACCGCTGTAGTAGGAGTGCGTTCCCGGGGTACCGGCTGTGAAGGTGTACGTCACGGTCGCGCCTGGAGCCGCCTCCTGCGTCATCAGTCCGGCCACGCCGCCGGTGGTGGTCACACTGAATCCCGGAAAGAGAATCGACGTGTTCCCTGCGGGAGTGGGAAGGTTGTTGGTCAGATTCACAGTAACGGTCTGGCCCTGGGTGACGATCATGGTCGGGCCGGGAACCTGCATGGTCGGACAGGACTCATTGGGCATGGTCGGCGCAAAGCCGGTGGGAGCGCCGTTGCACCCATAGCCCCACGAGTACACGCTCGACCCGTCGGGCTCGTTGAGGAACGCCGGCTGTGCGGTGAGGTTGAAGGTTGGCCCAGTGATGCCAGGAGCAGCAGCATGAGCCGTTGCCGCGAGCGACACCACTGCAACCAATACGGGCAGGAGCAGTTTTGTCTTCAAGAACGCGTGTTTCATCGTTATCGGCTTCATCGTTGCTCTCCTAGTTGATGTGAATTTCAGTCATCAGCCCGCCGAAGTTCTCCTGGTCGTTCGAGAGGTGATCGAGCTGAGGCGTGAAGAGATAGAAGATCTGCCCGGACTTGTACACGCCGGTGTTGCTGGCATCGAGGATCACGTCGAGAGATTCGCCGCCGGCCAGGGTGATGGAGTTAGTGAAGTAGTCCATGTTGTGGCCTTCCTGATCGCGCAAGAGCTTGGCGTTGTAGCCGACCACGTGCATGGGGATTCCGAGGGACGCCAGGGTGGCGTATTCGGTTACGGACAGATCGGAGATCCTCAGCAGGGCTTTGCCGCCTGCGGGGATATTGATGATCGACGGGAGGGGCTGCGAGAAATGCACGCGCCCGTCGGAAGATTCGGTGGACAGCGGACCCGGGGTGATGGTGTCGGGATAGCTGCGTCCATTCAGCAGGAAGAACTTGTCCTTCATGTCCACAAACGCTTCGGGATTGAAGGTCATGCCGACAAAGTGGAAGTTGGGGTCGAATCCGTGGATCTGGAGCGGATACTCGACGTCGTAGGCCGTCAAGCCGTCGCCGTCGTTGTAGGCGTACATCTGCGAATTCCCCAGCTTGTTTTTGCCCTGGGTGAGGCCGGTATTCACGGCCGGCAGCGGGTTGGTGCAGAGGATATCGGGATTCACAGCCAGGCTCGAGTTGACTGTCGGGCACGCGGTCCGAGGATCGGTCTGCTGGGTCTGGAGGGATGCGTAGAGAGAGGAGCCGGACGGAGTCCGGTTCTGCCGCGGACGAACATAGATCTGGCCCACCATACCCATTTGGAGGTGCTCGGGAGGCGTGATGTGGCAATGCCAGAAGTAAGTGCCGGCATCAGGGGCGAGATAGTAGTAAGTAAAGCTGCCGCCAATGTTGATGGCGACCGAAGCGTCGGGCACGCCGTCATAGAAAGACGAAGCATTGGGATAACCGTGGAAGTGGACCGTGTGCTGCTCGAACAAGTCGGGACGCATGATCATGCCCACGTTGCTCAGGGTGAGGAAGAACTCGTCGTCTTCGTCGATGGCCATGAGGGGGGCAGGGATATTACCGTTCATCACGCCGATGTCCATGATCTGTCGTGGATCGACGTGGCCATCAATGCCGCCCGCGGGGATGGTTGCGGCGCAGGCCGCGATCTGCCAGGCAATCCGCGTCCGGACTCAGGCCAATCGCTCCGTTAAAGGAGAACGCACCGGAGTTATTTGCTCCGCCGGTAGTCCACGGCCCTGACTGCCCTGCCGCGGCTCCGTTGGTGGTGGCAGGATCGCCCGGGAGCGGCGTTCCTGAATACAGTGAGTTGAAGATGTTGGGAAACTGGGTGCCGGGAAGTCCGGCTGCAATGTCGGCCAGGCCGGAGAGGGGGCCGAACGAAAACATGAAGGTCTGCGTACCGTTTGCCATCGTGGAGTAGCCATCGCCGCCGGAAATCTGCTGGCACTTGATGGCCCCGTTGACATTAGCGGACGGCACCTGGTAGCCACTGGCGTTGGTCGTGAATGTGGTCGGGGTGGTGTAGGCAGGCTCTGCGCTGGTATTGGTGAGACTGATGGGGTGAGTAATAGTGCTGGTAGGACATTGAACCCGGAAGGACTGCGCCGGCGCCGCCAGTGCTGCACCACCGATCAGCACCGAAGCGAATAAAAACTTGCCTACGCTCTTCTTTGACATGTGCCTCCTCTTTTGCCGACGGAGCTTGCAGAAATGGGAATCAGCTTACGTCGGCAGGAATCCTATGCGAACGTAATTTGGCACCCACTTTGATTCTTTGCTTTGGAGCAAATTGTTAGAAATGTAAGGCAAACACCTGTATTTACTGGATTTTTAAGATTGTTCGCGATTGACCCGGGACAAAGCTCGAGCTAACAAGAATGAATGTTTGCTCGACCGCTGCCAAGTAAGCGAACCGATTTCCCTTCGACGCCATGTGGCGCTTGCCGTGAATGCTTGCTAACACGGTTCGAGCAAGAACGGGAGCACGAGATACCGGTACTGGGAAGGAGTGTTAACCGGCTGGCAAGGGGTGGCGCGGTTCAGTGGCTCAATCCGAACTGGGATAGCAAACGCAAACTTCAGAGTTATGGGACCGCGGATCCTGACTTAAGGAAAGAGCAAACTTCAGAGAATTACCGGTTGCACTCTTCGTGGCGAGATGGTTCGCGTGCACTCGATGTTTCCCGGGCAGTTAGTACCGGTAACTCAACTTTCACGACAGGAAACTTCGGACCGTCACTCCGGAGAACTCGTATGAATGACTGGGTCATTTGCCGGGCCGGACTTGCTCCTTAACAAATGGGGGCCTTTGGACGTACCTTAAAATTCCGGTGAACCCGGTTCCCGTGCCGCGCCGAATATATCCCATGTAACCACAGTGGGCGCAACGGTAACTTCGGAATGTAGGTCGTTGTAGGACAAGGACCTAAGTAAGGGTAAGTTTTCACCTTCTGACTGCTTGCGCCGGAGTGAAACCGAAGATTTCCAACAGAACTCCCCAAAAAAAAGATTGACTTTGTTTGTGACGAATGTCACACTCCGGACCAGTTTAGGTTCCGCTGAAGTCCACCACATGTATCGGGTGCTTCCCTGCGCAATGCAAGCTCGAACAATGTGGGCACTTCAAAACCGGGGGCGGGACCCTCAGCTCCATTCTGATGTTTTTTGAGGACTTCGAGAGGCTTTGCCTGTTTCCTTGAAGGTTTCATTGTTGCGCCCCAGAAAGACGAGTATTTAAGAAGGCGCGACTGGTTGCATTTGGCCCTGGTTGTCATGGGGGAAGTGCATGGCGACAGCACGTTCGCGGGGAATACATCATGGCACCCAATCGGGGGAGCCATCCACTATTGAATCCAACGTCGCAGAGCGAATTGTTTTGATGTGTGCTTCTGCGCTTTTCACCGGGTTGACGCCAAGAGAGTGCAAGGAGATCGCTTCGTGCGCGCACGCGAGAACGTTTGCTCGCGACGAACTTCTCTTCATGCAGGGTCAGCCGGTCCGCAGTCTGGTGCTCATTCAGAGCGGCAGTGTGAAGCTCACCCAATTGAGCGCCAGTGGCAATGAAGTCATACTGTGGATGAACGGATCCGGCGACGCCATGGGGGTACACGCCGATTCGCCATCCTGCAGTCACACCTGCTCGGCGCGCGCCATGGAGCAGTGCAAGGCACTGGTATGGGAGTACACCCGGCTGCAGATGCTGGTTGCGGAGTATCCCCAACTTAGAAGGAACATCAGTCAGATTCTCGCCGCGCGGCTCCAGGAGCTGGAGGAGCGTTTTCGCGAGATAGCAACCGAAAAAGTAGCTAAGCGCCTGGCCCTGGCTCTTTCCAGGCTTCTGAAGCAAGTCGGCAAGAAAACCCCGGAAGGCGTCGAGGTTTCTCTCTCGCGAGAGGAACTGGCACAACTCACCGGCACAACCCTCTTCACGATCAGCCGGATCCTTTCGAAATGGTCTGAGTCGGGCGTGGTAACGCCGCGCCGCGAGGCAGTGCTGGTTCGTGATCCCGAGCGTCTGGAATGCGTGGGGTTCGAAGAGGATTAAGATCCGTTTCAAGGCAACGGAATGCCGCACTCGATTTTCATGGAGTGCGGCATTGTTTTGACTAAATTGGAAAGGGCCGCATTCGCAGCCATCCCGCACTGGATCGTAACGACCCGGTGCGGACAGGCTCTCGGTTTTCTCTTTAATTGAATGACCGGACTTAGTAACTCAGTTACTTGATACCGGCCTTGCGATAAGTCACCGTGTTTCCAGCCCCAAGGTCGACTTCCCTGAGGTTATCCTCGTTGGTGTCGTATCCGCGGACGATGTGGGGAATGATCGCGAATACGATTTCGCTTCGATCGCGTTCCTTGTTTTGCTGGCCAAAGAGGTATTTCAGGATCGGCACCTTGAGCAATCCCGGGTAACCGCTGAGGGAGTTGGTTTCAGTATCGTTCAGGATACCCGCGATCAGGTTAACCTCGCCGTCTTTGAGACGGGCCTCGTGTTCGATGCGGCGTTGACCGATGGTGGGCTGATTAAAGCCGCCGATGTTCTGCACGCCGGTGACGGACGAAATCTCGAGCGACATCTTGAGCGTGACCTCGTTGCCGGCGTGGACGTACGGGGTGATGTCGATATTGACGCCGACATCCAGGTATTGGAACTGGGTATTGACGGATCCGCCGAAACCGCTCTGGAATGAGCCCGTGGCGATGGGGACGCGATCGCCGATCTTGAGGGAAGCCTTTTCGCTGTCGATGACGCGGATTTCCGGCCTCTGAAGGACCTTGGTATCGCTGTCGCTGGCCAGCAGCGAGAACGAGATTCCCGGAATCGAAACCGAAAAATCTCCCGCGTTCAGCGAGGTAAACGAATTCAGCGTCAGCCCTGAGCCCGTGGAACCCGAAGTAGAGCTTCCTCCCGGAGCCAATGTAACGGAGGCGCTGGTGGGAGGATTGGTTCCGATGGTCCGCGTTCTGGTCTTGCTGACTTCCATGACCATGACATCGATAACCACCTCGGCCTTGGGCTTGTCGATGTCGGTGAGCAGTTTCTGGGCCAGGACCATCTGGTCGGGCGTTCCGCGCAGAGTGAGCGAACGCTGTTCGGGGGTGACCTGGATGCGGTTGATATCGAGAATTGCCTTGAGGGTTCCTGCGGCCTGCTGGAGATCGGCAGGCGAAGCAGCGTTCTTCAGGTAGAACGTCCTCATGACGTTCTGCTCGAGTTCCTTGCGCTTGGAGCCGGTGTCGGCGGCGACCATGATGGTGTTGGAGGAAACCGGGCGCCAGAATGTTTTCGATTGCATGGCGATCATTTCCATCGCCTGGCGCAGGTTCACGTCCTGCAGCTCGAAGTTGATCTTCTGGGCCTTGTAGTCGGGATCGATCAGCACGTTAATGCCGGCGATCTTCGCGATGGTCTTGTAAACCACGTCGACGGTGGTGGAGTTGAGGTGCAGCGAGATGGGGGTGTCCCACTTGATATCGAGGGTTACCGGGCCAGCGGCGGCCTGGGCCTCCTTTTCAAAGGAGGAGGCCTGGCCGTTGGTCTTCTTGGCGTTTTCCTTTTCCCGCTCCTGGCGCTGGATTACGTCTGCGGTGCGTCGCATTTCGCCGAGCGCCTCAAAGTTGGTGGGATCCATTTCGGCGGCGATGCGGAATTCCGCGAGCGATTCCTGAAGAGAGCCTGAATCGCGCAGTTGCTGGCCCTTGCGGATGTGCTCCGCCGCGGCATAGAAACGCATCCTCACGAAGGCGGCCATGTACTTCGGGTCTGCCGGCCGGAGATCGTGCGCCTTCTTGTAGGCCTGGTAGGCGGCGTCGAAGTTGTTTTTGCGCTCCGCCTTATCGCCGGCCTTGTAGTCGGACTCCGCGCTCTCGGCTACGGCCGGGACCACAATGGTCCCCGCCAGAATCACAAACAGCAACAGTTTAAGCCTTGTCATAGTGCCTCGGGTGGGGAGAAACATTGAATACTCACCCTAAAGCAAACCATCCAAGTGACTCTTTGCGTAATCTCAATGAAACCTGTGCGTTTCGACTTTTCCCCGGATTTTAAAGCAGATAGACCCAAAAAGGACGAGTAGCTGGGGATGGATTTTCGCACGCGGGAAATGGACGCCGGAAATGATCACGAGACGAATTTTCGCGGGGACCGGGCTCCGTTCGGGGAAAGCGGAGGAGAGCCCACTACGGGCTCTCCCCTGGCGGGACAAAAGCTATCCCGGGTATCCTCCGGTGATGTAGCCTTCGAGGGCCTGAATGGCCTGCTCCTGGCCGGAGATCACCCACTTGACCAGGTCGCCGATGGAGACGATTCCAACCACGGAATAGTCTTCGAGCACGGGCAGGTGGCGGAAGTGGTGCTCGGTCATCATGGCCATGCATTCGTCCACGGTGTGGTGGGAACTGATGGAGAGCACCGGGCTCGTCATGATTTCGCTGACCCTGGTTTCACGCGAAAGGTGTCCCATGAGGACGCCTTTGCGCGCGTAGTCGCGCTCCGAGAAGATGCCGACCAGTTCATCGTTGGAGATGACCAGCAAGGCGCCCACGTCGTACTGGGCCATCAACTGCAGGGCCTCATAGACGGACTGCTCGGGCGCAATCGATAGAATCCTGTTGCGGGGCCGGCTTTTGAGCAACGACCCGATTGAATCGGTAATCTTCATGGACCCTCCGGTGGTCTTCAAGTCCGCGCGCCGGGCGCGCATCCATTCCGCGTCGTCTTTTGTCACCACGGAAGAGAGCTGCGTTTGTGGAGGTGCATTGTTCGACACATAAGGCCGCACCAGCTGGTTGAGATTGGACGCCGGGGACCGACAGCAAGGCCGGAGAATAGCAAGTTCGCTATGCAGAACTTCAGTAGACGGCGTCGAGGAAGCCAACCGAGCCTCGCACCGTAGCCGACAATATAGCCCATCGCGCATAGGAGAGAGAAGAGGGTCCTGCATTTGTCACGCTGGAGACAGGATCGGGAGGAGGTCGTAATGGCGACGAGGGGCAGCTGGAACACCGGTTGACGGCGACTCCGAGGGGCGCCGGAGCTGCAGGTTTTGAGACGCTATATTCAGCGCAGATCATTGATTTGTATCGGCTTCGACGGACGGGATCTCTATCGGCGGGCGGGGTTGGAGGCGCCGTGATCCGGAGGGACTTGGTTCAGGGCTGCGCGGCGGGAGGATTGGTATCGCTGACATTCAGCGAGGATGAGGTGCGCCTGGGGCGGGCGGTAATGTGGGCCGGAAAGTGGGTTGCCTTGAGGAGCCTGCCCTTGCG
Source organism: uncultured Acidobacteriota bacterium (assembly GCA_963730805.1). Classification (GTDB taxonomy): domain Bacteria; phylum Acidobacteriota; class Terriglobia; order Terriglobales; family Acidobacteriaceae; genus Telmatobacter. Next base: position 463,689 of record CAVSTL010000014.1, read on the forward strand.
ATCGAAGGTCATGTTCCACTCCATGGGGTTTGGAGTGGCGGAGATATCGGCAAAGCGTACGATGGCGCCGCCATCCGGGCTCACAATGAGGGTGGGCTCGATGGATGAGGGAATGTCGACGGCCTCGGCTGAACCCGATGGCAGGACTTCCGCCCGGGGGTTGGCGCCGGCCAGGGCGGCATAGCACAGGCCGGTTCCGAGCCAGTCGGCGGAATCGCGGGATGGTTCCTCGGAGCGAATGCGGTTGAATGCGGCGATGGTAAGAGCGGCGATGGGCGCGGGCGAGAAGAGCGAATAGCCTCGGCGCACGATGGGAATGATGTGGACCCTTCCGTCCCCGTTGCGGGGGATGGCCGCGGTGAACATGCTCATGTCGCGAGTGCCGTCGTTGCGGGTGAAGCGGACGAAAAGATGGTTGGGGAGGGCGGGGCAAGCCAACTCCTGCCAGTTCCATCCGCCGCCATTGAAATCGAGGTTTTCGAATCCAGCCCGTTCCTGAATGGATGACTCAGCGTCGGCCAGGAGGTCGCGATCAGTGCGGGTGACTTGGTCTTCGGATAAAACGCGGATCGGCTGCGATTTGGAAGACGCGGAATCCATGGCAAAAGGAACATTCGAGGGGAGAAACGCCGGCGCGGGCAGCGTCCTGGCGCGGCCGTCGGCAGCAGCCTCGTCCAGGCCGATGGGAGGCGGGAGCATCTTTCCATGGTCCGATGGGGCGTTTGAATCGGATTGCGCCGCAAGAGTTGCGCAGGCGGCTAGTGCGATGGAGGACGACAGCAACAGAAATGGTTTGAAGCAACGGGCCATGCTGGTTTCAGGGTACCACCCGGGTCGATTGGAATGTCGCGGCGCAACCGGCGTTTTGAAGGATTGCCGAGCTGACGAAACAAAGGAGTTAGAGGGATTCTTCTCGCCGTTTCGGGGGTAAAAACTGTCCGAAAACGGCCAAAAACGGCCAATTTTGCACCGTTCTTGCTACAATTTTCGCAATGGAAAAATCTGTAAACGCATGATTATGAATATGTTATACCCATTTACACAGTTTTACAGCCCAGAATTTTTTTTGCAGCACAGTGGAAATGGAAGCCAAAAAGACGAAAAATCCGGCGAGTGAGTTGATCGCTGCAGCTTCCGACAAGGCCATGGATGCATCCTTCCCACCAACCATTGTCCTCCAGGTACCGGTATTTATCTGCAAATTCAAGCAGCAATTCCCTGCCCACGCAATCAGGCCAGCGAGACAGCTTTGTTTTCTATCCGGGAGGGATCGCTCAGGCAATCATGGGGGCGTCGTTTTCTATTCGGTCCGAAGCGCTTCGATGGGATCGAGGGAGGCGGCGCGGCGGGCGGGAATCATGGCCGCGATCAAGCCGGAGACCGAGAGCAAGGCACACACGGAAAGGATTGTGATTGGGTCGTGCCGGCCGACACCAAAGAGGAATGCCTGAAGGGCACGGGTGGCGAACCACGAGGCGACAAGCCCAGAGAGGAGACCGAGCGCCAGCAGGAGCGCCGCCTTCTTTAATACCAGCATCGCCACATTGCTTCGCTGCGCGCCCAGCGCTATGCGGATTCCCAGTTCGCGGGTGCGCCGGCTTACCGAATACGCCATCAGCCCATACAGGCCAACCAATGCCAGGAACAACGCGATGCCCGCGAAGACCGTGAGAAGAGAGGCTTGAAAGCGACGCCGGGCGCTGGCCACGGACTCCAGCTCTCCCATGCTTTGAATATCGGCGACGGCCAGGTTGGGATCGATGGAGCGGAGGGCAGCGCGAATTTCCCCAGCCATCGCCTTGGGTGAGGCCAGCGAGCGGACCGCGATATACCCGTCCTGCACCTCGCTCGTGGGATGATAGATCTGCGGCGCGGGAGCTTCTTCCAGGCTGGAATGGCGCACATCGCCGACGACGCCGACAATGGTGCTCCAATGGACCTGATAATCGGCGGTATTCACGCGCCCGCCAATGGGGTTGCGACTGGAAAAGTATTTTTTGGCGAATGCCTGGTTGACGATGGCCACATCGTCGGTTCGGGAAGTGTCCTCGTCTGTAAACGATCGCCCCGCCAGCAGCGGAATGGCCATTGCCGAAAAGTACTGAGGCGTTACCCAGCGTCCTTCCGCTAACTGATCTTTCTGATTGGGGTATCCCTCCACCTGAAACAGCTTGAGGGTTTCGGAATTACTCAGCGGGAGGACGTTGATGCCGCCCACGGCCTTCACTCCGGAAAGCCCGCTCAATTTGGCGAACAAGCTCCGGTAGAGTTCGATACGCTGCTGCTTCTGCTTGTAGACCGCTGTGATTTGAAGGTTCGCGGTAACGGTGGAGGGCGAGAAGCCGGTTTCCACCGATTCGACGTTGATGTAGCTGCGGATCAGGAGGCCTGCCCCGGCGAGGAGCACGACCACCAGCGCCGATTCCACGACGATGAGAGCGCTTTGCGCGTGGGAGCGCGTGCCTGCGGAAGTCCGGTTTCCGCTGGTGGCGAGAAAATCCACAAGATTGGCGCGCGAAACGGTTAATGCCGGAAGAATCCCCGTGAGCACGCTGGTCAATACCGACACAGCCGCTGTGAACAGCAGTACGCGCATATCCAGCGAGGCTTCGCGAAGCCGCGGTATGTTGCCCGGATCGAGATGCGGAAGGATGCGCAAAAACACGAAGGCGAGGCCAACTCCAGCCATGCCCGCGGCGGCTCCAATCAGCAGCGCCTCGGTGAGCAACTGGCGGATGATTCGCCCTCGTCGCGCGCCCAGCGCCACGCGTACGCCAAGCTCGCGCATGCGGCTGGCGGCGCGGGCCAGAAGAAGATTTGCGGCGTTGCCGCAGGCAATCATCAAGACCAGTCCCACGGCTCCCAGAAGAAGCCACAGCAGGGAGCGAACACTGCCCACCGTACTGTCGACGAAGTTCTCGACCAGTGCGCCCCATCCTTGCATCCGCGGATCGTGCAGCTTGTCGAGCTGGGCCATGATGGCGCTCATCTCTGCCTGGGCCTGCGCGATCGAGACGCCGGGCTTGAGGCGGGCGACCGCCACGCCGCTGGAGCTGTCCCGCTCCGCCATGCCATGAGCAGTCAGCGCCAGTGGAACCCACACCTGGGTGGTTTTGTATTGGGGCACGCCGTATGGCAAATCGGAGAAATGAGGATACTCGAAGGTTTCCGGCATCACGCCGATGACCTGGTAGCTCTTGCCATCTATCAGCAACGGCCGGCCAACGATATCCGGGGCAGATCCGAATGTCGACCGCCACAGAGAATGACTGAGGATGGCCACCTTGTCGTGGCCGGGCTGATTGTCGTCGGCGGTGATGGCGCGCCCGATCTGCGGCGAAGCTTGAAAGGTCTGAAAGAAATCGCCGTCTACCAGTGCCACGCTGACGCGTTCCGACGCTCCCTGGGTGAACAGGTTCGAAACCGATTGGTCGAAGGCAGTGACATTCTCGAACGAGCGGCTCTTACGCTTGATGTCGAAGATGTCGCCGTATGCGGGGCCGAACATTTCAGGAGGGAGATTGTAGCGGGGGTTCGGCGTGTAGAGATAAACGAGCCGGCCGGGATCGCCATAGGGCAACGAACGAATGAGAACAGCGTTCACGAGGCTGAAAATGGCGGTACATGCGCCCATGCCAAGAGCAAGCGTGAGGACGACGGCCACGGTGAAGCCGGGGCTCTGGCCCAGGGTGCGCAGGCCATAGCGCAGGTCCTGCAGGGCTTGTTCGATCCACAACAGAGAGCGTTCGTCGCGATGCGCCTGTTTTGCCTGTTCCACGCCGCCGTATGCGCGGCGCGCGGCCAGCCGTGCCTGTTCCGGCGACATGCCGCGGCGTTCAAAGTCTTCGGCGAGGAGAGCGAGGTGCGCTGCGACTTCGCGCGCGAGGTCCTCTTCGGCGCGCTGGTTGGCGAGGAGATTGCGGAACCGGGCGATGATTCTTCTCCAATGCGCCATGGGTTACGGTTCCTCCGCCAGCAGCTTTTCAACCACGCCGGACATCTGGCGCCAGCGTTCCGTTTCTTCATTAAGCGCCTTCAACCCCGCCCTGGTGAGGGCGTAATACTTCGCTTCGCGACCGTTTTCCGTCTTACCCCAGGAGCCACGCGTCCAGCCGTGCTGTTCAATCCGGACGAGCGCCGGATAAATGGTGCCCTGGTTGAGATTCAGGGCGTCGTCGGAGACCTGCTGGAGCCGGTTGGCGATGCCATAGGCGTGTTGCGGACCCATGGTGGCGAGGGTGCGGAGGATCATGAGGTCGAGAGTGCCTTGCAGGATCTGGATGGGTGTTTTCTTCACTTGGCACTCAAGTGAACATGGTTTTCACTTGGATGTCAAGTGGGAGCTTTGGGACGGGCGGCGGGACGAATTTGCGCGAAGGGAAGCGATGCACTTGTCAGCCGGGATAGCGCTCGTTGGGCTTGACGATGCGGATGCGGTGATCGGTGAATTTGAAGTGGGCTCCGGGCAATTCAATTTTGGGCATGTGGCAGGAGATGCAGTTGTTTTTTGCGACGTGACAGGCTTTGGCTTTGACTTTTCCGCCGCCATGGCAGGCCAGGCACCTGGCGTCATAGTCGGCGGGCTGGGCGCTGGGTTCGGTGTGGGGGTCGTGGCAGGCCAGGCAACTGATGCGCGCGTCGTCGGGGTCGTAGCAGACGCTGCCCCAAAGCCGGTAAGGCTGGAAGCGAATGTTGTTGATGCTGTGGTCTTCCTGCATCATGATCTCGACCCAGGTACGGTGGCAGCGGCCGCAGAAGTTGGACGCCTGTTCGGCGGTGAGGTCGTGGAGTTTGGCTAATCCGGCGGGTACGGCGGGCTTGCCGCTTCCCTGGGCCATGGCAGCAACATGCGCCTCCGTGGCTTCGTGACAATGACCGCACTGCACGCCCGGGGTCATCTTGTCCAAGGTAAGCTTTTGCCCCGAGACCGCATCGGTGGCGTGACATCCGAAGCAGCGCAGCTTCTCGGGCTGGCTGATCAACCGGCCGGCGGCTTCCTGGAGGTCGGCCGGGTGAGTGCTTTGGCCACCGAGGGTTGGTCCGAGACTCGTGAGTTCCCGAAACCAACTCATGCGGCTCTCATAGAACTCGCCGTCTTTCTCAAGGATGAAAGTCTGCCCCAGCGAGGAACTGGCGCCCATGGCCCAGCGGATGGGCATGGTGATGGTGGCGGTGCCGTCGGTTACCGAGTAGAGGCTTTGATCGCCCTTGCGTTCGATGCGGTAGGAGTATTTGCCATAGGTGGCGGTGAGGAGCGGGTTGCCGATGAGAATGCGGGCTTGCTCGACGGGCTCGAGGGCGTGCGCCATATGAGTGGCGGGCTGAGTACGCCCCTCGACATGACACTTGGCGCAGGAGGTGGAACTCTCCTGGCCGGCTTGCGCCCCGAGGAACACGGGAGCAACCAACAGCAGCAGAAAGCTCGATAAGACACGATCCGGCAGATTCATCACGGCAGCGGGACGCACGGATGCCCAATTCTAATCGAGCGAACGCGAACAAGGAGGTTTCGGGAAACGGAAGCGTTCGGCGGAGTACTGCTCGGAGGCTGGAAAACTACCTGTAACACTTCAAAGACAGCAAGTTGGCGCCGCTTCGCGGCATGGCGAGTTCGCAAGTTGGCCCGCCTATCCAGTTCTTACGCCTTTTGACAAACGCACCGCCGCGGCACCCTTCGGAGACGCTCAGGAGGGATACGAGTCGTGGCCTTGTTCAAAAACGCGTTGGGGGTGGGGCATGCGGTTTTGCGCAAAAAAAGCCCCGCAGAGTGCGGGGCCTTTGGGGTGTGGAGGGGTTACTGGAGGTTGGTCATGAGGGCGTCGAGGGCCGACTTGGGCGGACGGGTGAGCGACTCGGGCAGCGTGGCCAGAGGCTCATCGACGATGTTGAGCAGGTCGATGAACGTGGGCTTCTGCGTCTCGATGTAGAACACGCCGGTGAGGATCTCGTCGTTGGCTTCCGATTCCATCAACACGCGCACGGCTTCGGATTTGTTGGTGGGGTCGTAGTCTTCGCGGAGCTTGCGCAGGCGAAGGCTGGAGCCGTCGTGCATCTCGACGTCGTAAACCTGGCCGGAGTCGTAGTCGACTTCGATTTCTTCGAAGCTGGCGACGAATCCGATCTCGTTGATGGGCTCGTCGTTTTCCTGCATGAACTTGTAGCTCTTGGTGGAGCCTTCGTGATCGTTGAAGGTGACGCAGGGGCTGATGACGTCGAGCATCACGGTGCCCTTGTGGGCGATGGCGGCCTTGAGCATGGCGAGAAGCTGTTTCTTGTCGCCGGAGAAGGAACGGCCGACGAAGGTCGCGCCGAGTTGGATGGCGAGGGCGCAGGTGTCGATGGCGGGGAGGTCGTTGATGACGCCGGTCTTGAGCTTGGAGCCGATGTCGGCGGTCGCCGAGAACTGGCCCTTGGTGAGGCCGTAGACGCCGTTGTCTTCGATGATGTAGATCATGGGCAGATTGCGGCGCAGCAGGTGCATGAACTGGCCGATGCCGATGGAGGCGGTGTCGCCGTCGCCGGAGACGCCGAGCATGGTCATCTGGCGGTTGGCGATGATGGCGCCGGTGGAGACCGACGGCATGCGGCCGTGCACGCTGTTGAAGCTGAAGGAGCGCGACATGAAGTAGGCCGGGCTTTTGGAGGAGCAGCCGATGCCGCTCATTTTCATGACGCGTTCGGGCTCGACGCCCATTTCAAACATGGCGTCGATGATGCGCTCGGAGATGGCGTTGTGGCCGCAGCCGGCGCAGAGGGTGGATTTGCCGCCGCGGTAGTCAATGATGGGAAGGCCGATGTGATTGAGCTTGGGGCCGGGTGCGGATGGGGGTGTAGCGGTTGCCATTTTTTCAATTCCTCTTGAGGGGCTGATCCAGCAACTCCCTCGGGGGCTAAAGCCCCATTCGTTCTGCTGAGGTTAATGTACGGGCTAAAGCCCGTACCCTTCACCAATCGAGTTTTTCCTCAGCCGTGTCTGTTCAAAACCGGGCCTCTTTATCAGAGGCCCTCCTTGGTCACGAACTCATCGGTAACAGTGCGGGCATCGATGGGCAGACCGTTGTAGTGAAGAATGCTGCGCAGCTTGACGACCTGGTCGGCAGGAAGGTCGAGCTTGAGCAGGCTGGCAAGTTGCGCGTCGCGATCCTGTTCGACGACATAGACGCGCTCGTGCGAGGCGACAAAGTCGTGGAGCTCGTGCGCGAACGGGTAGGCGCGGATGCGCATGTAGTCGAGATCGAGCTTGTGTTCCTTCTTGATCTGATCCATGCTTTCGCGGACGGCGAAGTCGGAGCTGCCGTAGGCGAGAATGCCGATCTTCGAGGTGCCGTCCTTGATGGTGACGGGGCCTGGAACCGCCTTGCGCGCATTTTCAAATTTGCGCGCGAGGCGCTCCATCACTTCCAGATATTCATCGGGCTTTTCGGTGTATCCGGCGGCGTCGTTGTGACCGGAGCCGCGGGTGAAGTAGGCGGCCTTGGGATGCATGGTGCCCGGCAAGGTGCGCCAGCCGATGGCATCGCCGTCGACATCGCGGTAGCGCGCGAATCCGCCCATGCGGGCTACGTCTTCCGCGGTGAGGACCTTGCCGCGATCATGAGGCTTGTCGGGATAGTCGAACTGATCCGACATCCAGTTGTTCATGCCGAGGTCGAGATCGGTGAGCACGAAGACGGGGGTCTGGAAGCGCTCGGCGATGTCGAAGGCCTGGTAGCCGAAGTCGAAACACTCCCTCACCGAGCCGGGCAACAGCACGATGTGCTTGGTGTCGCCGTGGGAAAGGAATGCGGTGGAGAGCAGGTCAGCCTGCGAGGTGCGGGTGGGCATGCCGGTGGAAGGGCCGGTGCGCTGCACGTCGAAGATGACGCCGGGGATTTCGGCGAAGTAGCCGAGGCCGGAGAACTCGGCCATGAGGGAGATTCCGGGACCGGAGGTGGAGGTCATGGAACGCGCGCCCGCCCAGCCTGCTCCGAGCACCATGCCGATGGCGGCCAGTTCGTCTTCGGCCTGGACAACGGCGAAAGTGGCTTTGCCTTCGGGGGTGACGCGGAACTTCTTGAGCAGGTCGGTGGTGGCTTCGATCAGGGAGGTGGACGGCGTAATGGGATACCACGCGACCACGGTCACACCAGCGAAGACCGCGCCCATGCCGCAGGCGGCGTTGCCATCGATGATGATCTTGCCGGCGGTCTGGTCCATGGGCTCGATGTAGTAGGGATCCTGCTTGACGAGCTTTTCCTGGGCGTAGTCGAAGCCGGCTTTGACAGCGCCGAAGTTGAGGTCGAACACCTTCTGCTTCCTGGCGAACTGCTTGCGCACGCCCTTCTCGACAACACCGAGGTCGATGTTGAGAAGCTGGGCAACGACGCCCACGAAGACCATGTTCTTGACCAGTTTGCGGAGCTTGGCTTCGGGACAGACGGAGGCAGTGATCTTGTCGAAGGGAACGGGGTAGCAGACCACATCGCTGCGGTACTGCTTGAGATTCATGTTCTCTTCGTAGATGGCGGCGCTGCCGGGGGGGAGAGCGAGGATGTCGTCTTTGGCGGTTTCCTGATTGAGGGCCACCAGGATCTGGATATCGCGCGTACGGGCTACATACCCGTC
>CAVSTL010000015.1:0-391806 GCA_963730805.1 uncultured Acidobacteriota bacterium
GACGCTAACTTGCCGCTTTTGATTTCAAACGGTCTTTCCCCAATTCTCCCCGGCAGTCAAAAATTGGCGACGCCGGGCCTCTTCGCCCTTCAACTATCACCGGAACAGACAGATCACTTATTTCGACGGAGGTCCATATGGAGCACCATCTCGAAGACAGCATCGCTTTGTTGGCGCGAACCCCCGACGTGCTCAATGCCCTGCTGCGCGACATGCCCGATGCCTGGACGACCGGCCGTGAGGGCGAAGGCACGTGGAACCCGTTCGACGTGGTCGCGCACCTGATTCACGCCGAGCACGAAAACTGGATTCCCAGGGCGCGCATGATCCTCGACTTTGGCGAATCCCGGCCCTTTGCACCCTTCGATCGCGAGGGCAATTTCTCCCAGAGCCAAAGCAAAACCATGGAGGATCTGCTCGACGAATTCACCCAGGCCCGGGCCGACAGCCTGCAGCAGGTGGGCGAGTTGAACCTCACGTACCAGGACCTCGAAAAACGCGGGAATCATCCGGCTCTCGGATCAGTAACCCTTTCCCAGCTTCTGGCCACGTGGGCTGCTCACGACCTTACCCACCTGCACCAGATCTTGCGCGTCATGGCGGCCCAATACCGCGAAGCAGTCGGTCCGTGGACCAGGTTTCTCGGCGTGATGCGATGCGGCGGGCATAGCGCGTAGTCAACCGGTCAATTTAGCCGGTTCGCCACCGAATTCGGCGTCTTCGCCGCTTTTTCGTATGCAGCCGTCCCCGCATTCTCCAATACTGGAGTCACCGCGCCGGAACTCATCTCCGTCCCTGTGCGTTCGGTCTGTGAGAACCGCGAGAGCCCCTTCATCCCCAATCGGCTATTCTTAAAGTGCGCTCCGGAGGTCATTATGGTATCCCCCGCCGCTTCCTTGTCCTCTCCCCCCAGCCCCACTCCGCCTGAAACCCTTGCGGAGGCCCTCGAGCGTGTGACTCCGTTGCAAGGGCTGCCCTTTGAGGACCGCCTGTGGCTGGCCCGGCACGGCGAAGAATTTATCGCCCAGCCCGGCGAAATCCTGTTTGAAGAAGGAGCGCCCGCCGACCGCATGATCCTCATGCTCAAGGGGGAAATCCACGTCCAGCGCCAGCACAACGGCGCCATGGCCCTGTTCATCGGCCGCACCGGCCAGATGACAGGCCTGCTTCCCTTCTCGCGCATGAAAGCCTCGGGAGGGCAGGGCGTCGCGGTCACGCCGGTCTGGGCCTTGCTCATCCACAAGTCGTTGTTTCCCGCCATGCTCGAGGCCATTCCCTCCATGGCCCAGCGGGTGGTTTCCACATTGCTCGACAGGGTCCGCGAAGTCACCCGGATCGAGCAGCAGGCCGAAAAACTGACCGCGCTGGGAAAACTGGCCGGCAACCTGTCGCACGAGCTCAACAATCCGGCATCGGCGGCGCAGCGCGCTGCCTCCAGCCTGGTCGGAGAATTGCAAGCCAACCGCGAGAACCGCTTCCGCCTGGTGAATCTCTGCCTTACCGAAGAACAAATCCACCAGATCGAGCGGTGGGAGAATAGCCTCATCCACCGCCCGCCGCCCGACGAGTCCCAGGACGCGACCAGCCTCATCGCCAACGAGGAGGCGCTGCGCACCTGGCTCATTGCCCTTCCCTGTGACACCGCCTGGGATGTGGCAGCGCAACTGTCTGAACAAGGCGCAACCGTAACCGACCTCGACGATCTGCGCGCCATGCTGGGCGCCGAGGAAACCTGCGTCGTTCTGCAGTTTTTCGCTCGTTATCTTCGCTCCACGCGCTCCGTCGATACCCTGATTCATTCCACCGCCCGCATCTTCGACCTGATCAGCGCCATCAAGGCCTACTCCAACATGGATCGCGCCGCCATCCTCGAAGTGGATGTTCCGGCCGGCCTCGATGCCACCGTGCAGATGCTCCAGTCGCGCATGAGAAACGTCACGGTCGTGCGCGATTACCAGGCGGGCCTGCCCTCCATCAGCGCCTACGGTGCCGAAATCAACCAGGTGTGGACGGCGCTAATTGAAAATGCGCTCGACGCCATGAGCGGGTACGACGGAAAAGGGCGGCTGAAGCTCGTCTGCAAGCTCGAACTCGACATGCTCCTGGTTGAGATTTGGGACAACGGGCGCGGCATCCCCCCGGAGTTGCAGGACCGCATCTTCGAACCGTTCTTTACCACCAAGGCGCCCGGTCACGGGCTGGGACTCGGACTCGATAGCGCCATGCGGATCGTTCGCAAGCATCGCGGCCACTTGAGTGTCCGCTCCGAACCCGGTTCGACCTGCTTCAAAGTTCGGTTGCCCATGAACCAGTTCCAGGCGTATTAGAAGCAAGCTTTTAGCTCTCGATTCGAAGATGGGCGCCCCAGGTTTAGATTTGGAGACCTGGGATGAAAAACGCTAAACGCCACACTCTCTCTACCGGAGATCCTCATGTCCTCAACCGAAAACCCGCCCCGCCCGCGTCCAACTCTCGCGCCCATGCTTTCCGTGCGCCGCGGCTCCCAGGCTGTCGACTTCTACAAGTCGGCATTTGGGGCCGCCGAGCTCTTCCGCATCGAAAGCCCCGACGGAGCCGTAGTCGCTCAGCTGGCCGTAGGCGCATCGGACTTCTGGGTGGCCGATGAGTCGCCGGAGTACAAGAACTTCAGCCCCGAATCCCTTGGCGGAGCCACCACCCGCTTGGTCCTCACAGTGGACGACCCTGACGGCCTGTTTGCACGCGCGATCGCAGCCGGAGCCACCGAAGTCTCTCCCGTTGCCGACCAGGAATACGGGTGGCGGCAAGGACGCGTTGTCGATCCCTTCGGACACCACTGGGAAATCGGCAAGCCCCTTTAGAAAAGAAACACACGCTCAGCTGACCACAAATGCCCCGTGCCCCATCTGTTCGCTTTTCCGGCGAGCAGATGGGAAGCCACTACCCAACATCGGCCGGCAGTTTATCCATCCCGGCAGGCTGTTCGGAATCATGAAAAACCGCGAAGTCCTCGAAACAGCGCGTCTCCACTTGCGGCGCCCGGTACAGGCCGACGCTGAAGCCATCTTCAGCAGCTATGCCGGCGACCCCGCGGTCACGAAATACCTGAGCTGGCCCACCCACCGCAATCTCGCTGACACCCTTGCTTTCCTTGCCTGGAGCGACCGCGAATGGGAGCGGGCGCCGGCGGGCCCCTATCTCGTCCTGGATCGCGAAGACCGCCGCCTGCTGGGCAGCACCGGTCTCATGTTTGAGTCGCCGGAGCGCGCGGCCACCGGCTATGTCTTCGCCAAAAACGAGTGGGGCCACGGCTTCGCGACCGAATCCCTGCAGGCCATGGTCGATCTGGCGCGCGATCTGGGCGTCCTGCGCCTCGAAACCATCTGCCACATAGCCCACTCACCCTCCGCCCACGTGATCGAGAAATGCGGCTTTACCTTTGAGGGAATTCTCCGGAATCACACCGAGTTTCCCAACCTCGCCCCAGGCAAAAAATCCGACGTGCGCAGTTATGCCCGCGCTCTCTGAATCGGACCGCTCCCGCTGACTTGCTGATTCGCTGCGCCGCAGTCGCTGACTTGCTGTTTTCGAAAAGAACCCGCGGGCAATCCATCATCTCCCTTCAGAAAACATCGCGTCGCAGTTGGCCGGTGCGATCGCCGGGTCTTTCAACTTTCCGCTCTCTCCCTGACCTGTAACGTTGTAGCATCTCCACCGTCGATAGGTGCCGTTCGCATACTTGTACCAGACCAGGCCCCGGCTGCCGGCCGACAAATGGGCCCCCAGAACCAGGTCGCGATAACCATTGGTCGACCATGGTCTTACCGTAATTACCTCAAATCCTGCCTCTGAATCGAACGTGTCGAGCAGGACCCTTACCCCGCTTGAATTCAACTGGAAGACCCAGAAAATGCAGTTTCCAGTGCCCCCGCATGGCCCCAACCCATTGGCTTGAGCAATCACTTCGAGAGTTCCATCCCCATTCAGGTCCATCCGTTCAATCCGGGTGTTCGCCGCCAATTCGACGAGTTTCTGCTCAGGCATGCCCGCGAAAAATGCATCCAGACTCCTGTGCCGCTTCAACTGGTGCAACACGGCCCGGGTCAAATTCTCCCTTTGTCGTTGCGAAAGGCCCACCACCGACCGGATCGTATATTTATGTTCGAGTTCGCGAGCGTTGCCTTCACTCCATCGGAAGTGCTCAGGGCCTTCAATCCGCGACGACCGCTCCTGCCCGAGCGCAAACGCCGCAAGGAGACATCCGATAAAGAAAACCATTGGCCTAAGATTCAGCATTGTCAGTCGACTAATTGAGGCTGCCGTCTACTCTCAGAACGATATATCCGCCGGCTGGCTGACGCGCATGACCGACTGGTCCCCTGTCATCTTCTTCCACGCCGCCCGAATCGCGTCGATGTTTTCGCGATTCTCCGGGGTGTCCGGGTAATCAATGATCAACACTCTGGAGCGAAGACGTTCCGGAACGGATTGACCCTTGCTCAGCCATTGGCCATAAACGTCGGACACGCTCAAACCGCTCGGGAAACGCGGCGTCACCTCTCGATCGAGGAACTCCCGCCACCGGCTTTCGCTGATACCCTGCTCCGGACGATCTGCCGGCCCCAGTCCAAAATATAGCCGGGTATCAATCCAGCCCGAAGTTTGACCTGGATGTGCTGGATCGCCAGTCAGCGTGGGAGCGGCACCCCCGGAAGTCAACGAGCCTGCCGTTCGATGGGCGCATCCCGTCAGGACTGCCGCAAGACAAGGAATCAGCAGGAATCTGCCAATGCGCATTCGTTCTCCGAATTGGAGGATTTTCGGCCCGGCATGCAGCCCGGAAGTATCTACCCTTCAGCAGCTTGCCGACAAAAGCTACTTCTCGATATCAACTCCGCGCCAGAAGGCCACGAATCCTTTGATCTTGCGCGCGGCCGGCTTGGGGTCAGGATAATACCACGCCGCATCAGGATTTTCGTTTCCCTCGATCAGCAGGCTCATATAGCGTGCCTGGCCCTTCCAGGGACAAGTCGAGGTCGTCGTACTGGGGCGGAAATACTCGCGCTTGAGACTCGACTCGGGAAAATAAACGTTGCCTTCCACCGTCTCAGTCACATCGCTCTCGGCAATCACCTTGCCGTTCCATAGTGCTCGTGCCATGAGATTTAATCCGTCAAAGCCGCTGTGGTTGCCCCGGCCGCGAGGCTTTTTTGCCCGACGGCCGGGGACAATCGATTCGACACTACTAGAAAACACCGCTTGCGTCGGGGCGCGTTACCACCCAAATTCAACCGGGGATTTACTTCGCCGCTTCGATCGAATCGATGTGAACGCTTTTCTTATCCGTATCCGCGGTCGCCGAAACCGTCACGTGGTCCCCGTAAAAGCTCTTGACCGCGTCAGGATTGTCGATCTTCCACACTGCCTTCTTGTCGTCGTCAACGAACACCGGCTCCATGCCGCCGGAGATGCACTTCTTCACGCACGCCGCACCGGAGCCTGCATGCTTGGCGCCGCACATCGAATCAGAGATGTAGCCACTGAGTTTGCTTGAGTCGGCGGCGCGTGCCGCGATCGCAACCAGGGACAAAACCACTACCAAACAAGCGATGATACGTTTCACTTTCAACCTCCTTGGGATGGAACGGACTTTTGGTCCGTCGTCAATAATGCTTGAAGGGATGGAAACCCGGCAAGGCTCCGATCCGTTTACGACTTCTGCTGATACGCGTATTGCACTGATGCACTCTGATTCTGTCGCATGGCCCGCAACGATTCGACGTTCTTCTGCACTCCTTCGTAACGCGCCGCAGCGACCGTGAAGCGCTTCACCAGATCCGACGTCTTCTGTAGAAATGTTGGGGTGCGCTGCCGGATCTCGTCGAGAATCGGCGCGAATTTTGCCAGCAGGAAAAAACCCTCCGCGTTGCAGTCGACGAACAATTCGGCCGAGACGGCGCCGTGCAGCACCATCGCCGCCGCCATTTCCCAATAGCCAATCACCTGCCGCAAGAGAGGATTGTGGGGATCGGCGGGATTCGACGCCACCGCAAAGTACTCGTCAACCGTCGCTGGCCAGAATTCCCCCGTTACCCACGCCCGGGCCTCCCGCATCAACGTCTCCCGGCGTAAATCGTAGAGCTTTAAAATGATCTCGGCGTCGGCCGGCGTGGCCAGCATCCGTTCCATCTGCATTCGTTCCATGGATAGCTCTCCGATGGCAATACTATCCGATTGGGCCGGGTGCGGACGAACCGGCTGGGCAGTCGGCTGGCCGAAACCAGCTTCCTGCCCCATCCCTGCGCCTTTTTACTGACGCAACGGTGGAAACTTCATAGGCTTTGTTTCGCTCGCGCTCGTTCCTTATTCCATGCTGTTCGTTAAGCCGGCTGCAGTTCCCGCGGGTTGTCCTTCTTCTCCAGCACCGGACCATGCGTCTCGGGCGTTGGCGGTGGCGGCGCCTCGCCGATCTTCTTCGAGTAGTGGCAGACCACCGTGGCCGGCGCTTCAGGCTCGGCGCCCTTCTTCGCCCGCTTCTTCGGCGTGGCCGCTTCTTCCTCAGCGCCCTTCTTTTTGTTCGGGCACTCCAGGTAGATGCCGCTGCGCAGGGTTTTCTCCAACAGGTACGCGCTGCCGCAGTCGGGACATTTCGTCGCCACCGGCTTGTTGTTCGACGTGAAGTCGCACTTGGGATAGTTGGTGCAGCCCCAGAACACGTTGCCCCGTTTCGCCTTGCGCTCGGCGAGATCGCCGGTGCCGCACTTGGGGCACTTCATCCCTTCGATCAGGTTCTGCTTGACGTACTTGCACTTCGGGTAGCCGGAGCATGATACGAATTCGCCATAAGAGCCCTGGCGAAGGACCAGCGCCTTGCCGCAAACCGGACAGTCTTCGCCGGTGGGTTGAGGAACCGACTGCTTCTGCTGCTGCTTCTGGCTCAGCTTGCGGAACGTCTTGCAAGGCGGATCGGCGTTGTAATCGGGACACGACATGAACATGCCGAACGGGCCGCGGCGCAGCACCATCACCTTCCCGCAATTCTCGCAGTACTCCTCCTGCTCCGCCGCATCCTGCGCTTCCGGCGTATTCAGATCGGGCTTGTCGGCGGTGTTCTCCTTGGTGAACGTGCAACTGCTCGGGTCCTTCTTGTTATAAGCCGAACACGCATAAAAGCTCCCGAACTTGCCCCACTTCAAAAGCAGCGGCGATCCGCACAGATCACACTTCTCCTTCGTCTTCTTCTCCCAGCGCTTCACGCTCTCCATGTTCTTGTCGGCAACCACCAGTTCCTCTTCGAAATGGTCATAGAAGCCGTTGAGGAGAACCGTCCACCTCTCCTTGCCTTCTTCGATATCGTCCAGCTCTTCTTCCAGCCGCGCCGTGTATTGCGTATCAAAGATGTAGGGGAAATTCTTCACCAGCAGATCGCACACCACCATGCCGATCTCGGTGGGAAAGAAGCGGCCCGTGATCTTCGTGACATACTCGCGATCCTGGATGGTGTTAATGATCGACGCGTAAGTCGACGGACGCCCGATGCCCCGCTCTTCCAGCACCTTCACCAGAGAAGCTTCGTTGTAGCGCGGCGGAGGCGTAGTAAAGTGCTGTTCGTTGTCTAGCTTTTCCAGTTCCAGCCGCTTCACGCCATCCAGGTTCGGCAGCTTGCTCTTCGACTCGTCCTCGTCGTCCGCATTCTTGTCTTCGACAACTTCGTAAAGCTTGAGGAAACCGTCGAAGCGAACCACCGAGCCGCTGGTCCTGAAGTCATACGTCTTGCGCGTAGTACGCGAAACCGCCGCGATCTTTGCCGTGGTTACATCGAACACGGCCGGCGTCATCTGCGAAGCAACAAAGCGCTGCCAGATCAAACGGTAAAGCTTCAACTGCTCGTCGCTCAGATACTTCGCAAGCGATTCGGGAGTACGCGCAACGTCGGTGGGCCGGATGGCTTCGTGCGCATCCTGCGCGTCCTTCTTGCCTTTGTAGACATTGGGAGTATCCGGAAGATACTGCTTGCCCAGGGTCTTGCCGATCCACTCCCGCGCACCCGTGATGGCCTCTGGCGCCACGCGCGGCGAATCGGTACGCATATACGTGATCAGGCCGGTAGAACCATCGGGTCCAAGTTCCACACCTTCATACAGCCGCTGGGCCACGCCCATGGTGCGGCGAACATTGAAGCCCAGCTTGCCGGCCGCATCCCGCTGCAACTGGCTGGTGATAAACGGCGCGAGAGGACGCCGCAATTGTTCGCGCGACTGCACGGATACTACCGACCAGTCGGCCTTCTCCAGAGCGGCAACCACTTCGTCCATCGACTTCTTGTCAGGCAGCGCGTTGGCGATGAACTGGTCTTTTCCTTCCTTGTCTTTTCCGTTGGCGACCCGCGACGGTTCTCCATCGATTCCGATGAACCGCGATTTAAAACTGTCGCTGGCGCGGCGCTCCGGATGCAGCTCCGCATCGAGGGTCCAGTACTCCACCGGCACGAACGCGCCGATCTCTCTCTCCCGTTCGACAATCAGGCGCACCGCCACTGTCTGCACGCGGCCCGCCGACAACCCCCTGCGCACCTTATCCCACAACAGCGGCGAAATCTGGTAGCCCACCAGCCGGTCGAGAACCCGGCGCGTCTGCTGCGCGTCCACGAGGTTCTGGTCGAGATCGCGAGCGTGCGCGAATGCGTCCTGCACCGCCTTCTTGGTGATCTCGTTAAAGGTGACCCGGCGAATCTTCTTTTTCTCTTTGGCGTTGGTCCCGAGTTGAAGAGCGAGGTGGTAAGCGATGGCTTCGCCTTCGCGGTCCGGGTCAGGGGCTAGAAAGATTTCGTCCGCCTTGGCGGCCGCCTTCTTCAGTTGCGCAACAACTTTCTCCTTGCCTGGGGAAACGATCAGCGTCGGCTCAAACGTGCGCTTATCGAGTTCTACGCCAATCTCATTTTTAGGCAGGTCCATGATGTGCCCGACCGAAGCCAGCACTTCAAAGCCCTTGCCAAGATATTTCTCGATCGTCTTCGCCTTGGCCGGCGACTCGACGATCACCAGTGATTTGCTCATTGTCATCCTTATTACTGTTCGAACCCCGCTTGCCGCTATTGGACTCGCAACCGGGTGTTCCGTATGCTCTTGACTCGCGAATTGTGACGACCGCTCGAAAAGCCTTGTTTACGTCTTCGTGAGCCTTCTCAGCAAAAAATGGTCGCGAAGCTTGGAAACTAACACGGAAGGCGGCCCGCTTTCCACTCGCGAGGTCAACATTTCTCCCCGCGCGCGTTCCCAACACTCTACGCGCAAACGACTTCCCGGGTTCTAAAAAATTTTCTCGATCCCCGGTGATTTTGGCCTGTTCGTGGAAGCGCGACCTCACAGCGTGCGAACATAATTCTTTCCCGGCAACTGCCGCACGCGCCCGGTCAACTCCAGTTCAAAAAGCGCCGTAAACACCTCTGAGGATGTCAATTGACTCTCCAGCAGCTCGAGAATTTCGTCGATCTGCAACGAGGCATCCGACCGCAGAACTTCCAGGACCATCGCCTCTTCGGGCCTCAGCACCTGGTCCGGCAAAAGAGATGCTTGAGAATCGGGTTTGGATGCAAGTCCGGCTTCCGACTCCAGTTCTACCCGCACATGCGAGGGCAGATCCTCCCACACATCCTCCCAGGTGGCCACCAGCTTGGCCCCCTGCTTTATCAATGTGTTAGGCGTCCACGAATTCTTGCTCGTCACGTTTCCAGGCACCGCAAACAGGTCGCGATTCTGCTCCGCCGCGCAGCGCGC
This sequence comes from uncultured Acidobacteriota bacterium, assembly GCA_963730805.1. GTDB lineage: Bacteria > Acidobacteriota > Terriglobia > Terriglobales > Acidobacteriaceae > Telmatobacter. The sequence continues at coordinate 9,756 of CAVSTL010000015.1, forward strand.
CGTCACCCGCGTCCCGGAGTTCTCCGCCGCCTCCACCACCAGCACCGCGACGCTCAATCCGCTCAGGATCCGATTGCGCCGTGGAAAATTCTGAGGCGCAGGAAATGTGCCCGCCGGATTTTCGCTCACGATGGCTCCGCCTGAGGCGAGAATGTCTTCGGCAAGCTTCTTGTTTTCCTTGGGGTAGATCACGTCGATGCCCGTGCCCCACACTGCCACCGTGGGCATCCGCGCGGCCAGCGCTCCCTTGTGCGCGCACGTGTCGATACCCCGCGCCATCCCGCTTACTACAAGCAGCCTCCGCACCGACAAATCCCGCGCCAGCATCTCGGCGACTCCGCTGCCATAGGGAGATGGGTGGCGCGTTCCCACAATCGCGATCGACGGCTTCGCAAGCAAACTTGCATCGCCGCGCACCCACAACACTGGCGGCGGATCGTAGATCTCGCGCAGCCGTTCGGGATATTCCGCGCAATCGTAACTCAGAATCGTTGCGCCCTGCGCGGTCACGCGCTCCCACTCTTCTTCCGCGGCGCTGCGCGCTTTGCCGTCAAAAATGTACTGCGCGCTTTCCGCCGGAAACCGCAAACCCTCGAGATCGGTCAGCGACAAAGCAAACAAGCGTGCCGCCGGTTTCAACTCCCGCATTGCATCGAGAATGCGCTTCGGGCCGAGCCCTGGCGACAACGCCAGCGCCAGCCATGCCAGCCTGTCCTCATCGATTCGCGTTATAGGAGTCGTAAGCGACTCCGGGCCCTGGGTAGAAATCATCTCGTCAAACTACGTCCTTCAAAACACGAAAACAGCCGCATGCGCGCATTCCCCAAAATTCGTTTGTTTTCGTAGGTAATTGCGCCCACGTTACCCCGGCGCTTAACGAAAGTCAAGCGCACCGATCACAATTGCTGCGATCAATCGCAGACCATCCCTGTCCAGGAGAATGGGTCCATCACGACTAGCTCCCGGACAACGGGCGTAGCGCATCTACCTCCCGGAGAATGAGCGCCGCACGACTAGCTCCCGGACAATGGGTGCAGCGCATCTGGTTCAGAGTGCGGGTGCAGCGCAACTGGCTCCCGGAGGGAGCACCGAAAATAGCCCAGGGTGGACCGCAGCGGAACCCTGGGAAAGCGCCCAAAACAAAGTGCGCCCCGGAGGGGCAGCGCGAAATAACGTAGACTGTCTCGAAAGCCGTCCACCTGAATTCCGGAGAATCCCTCATGCTCCACACTGCTCAAGGATCCTTTGAAGTGAAGACCGCCCCGCTGCCCGCCGACGATGCAACGGCCGCAACCTCGATCGGCCGCTACTCGCTCGACAAGACCTATCGCGGCGATCTCGAAGCTGCCAGCGCCGGCGAGATGCTGGGCGCGGGAAATCCCGCCACCGGCACAGCCGGCTATGTTGCCATCGAAGAAATCACAGGGAAACTCCAAGGCAGGACCGGCTCATTCGCCCTGCAGCATTTCGGCACCATGCAGGGCGGTGCATTCGAGCTCAATGTCCGAGTAGTGCCCGGCTCCGGCACCGGTGAACTCGAAGACATCGCCGGCACATTGACGATCATCATCGCGGGAGGCAAGCACTCCTACGCGCTCGAATACACGCTTCCTACGGAGGAATGATCGTCCCTTTGCCCGACTCGCCGCGCCTTAACCTTTTTTCGCGGTAACCGAAGCGCTCCAGCTCTGGTCGGCGGTTCCCATATCGAAGTCGATCTGCCCCGCCGTCACCTTGCCCTTGTACACGATCGTGTAGGTCTCGCCTTCGTATTCGGTCGTGATCCAGAAGCTGACCGTGTCGCCCTCGATCTTGCCTTCATGCACCTCGATGGGAGGACTGCCCGCCCGTTCGATGCTGCCGGTCACCGCTTCGCCCGAACTCTTCAGATGAAACTTCAACTCCGTCGGGGTGCCGTTCAAATCGAAAGTGCCTTTCCAATCACCGGTCACATCGGCGGCAGCGGGCGCGGCGGGCGCGGCCGGCGCCGCATCGGCTTCGCCTCGTTTCACAGTCAGTGGCGCACTCCAGTTTCCATCCTCCGTGCTCATGTCAAAACTGATCTGATCCCCCGCCACCTTGCCCTTGTAGAGAACTTTGTAGGTCTGTCCCTGGTAGTCCGAGTTCACCCAGAACGTGACTGTGTCGCCCGCCAGCGCGCCATCGTGAATCTCCGCGGGCGTGGTGGGGAGGCCCTCCACCATCCCGGTTACCTTGGTTCCGTCGATCTTCAGAGTAATCGTGAGCGGAACCGAACTGCCCTGCAAATCAAAGGCGCCCTTCCAGGTGCCGGAAGCCTCTGCGGCGTTCGCTGCGGGCAACAAAGACATGAATGCGATAACACTCAGCAGACGAAAAACCATCTTCATAGACACATCTCCCAAAAAGCACAGCCGAGTTTAGCACACGGTTACCTCCACATTCTCCCTCAAATGTGACCAATGATCCGCCGATTCCCCGCCCCCGCCAACCTCTCGTTTCCGCCACGCCAATACCATTCGATACCATAAAAACCATGCCCCGCTTCCCTGCCGGCCAGACCCTGCTGATCGACGCCGACGACACCCTCTGGGAGAACAACGTCTACTTCGAACGCGCCATTGCCGCTTTCATCAGCTACCTCGACCATCACACCTATACGCCCGCCGACGTGCGTAACACCCTCAATGCAGTTGAACGCGAAACCATCCTCGCCCACGGATACGGACTCACCAGCTTCACCCGTTCCCTGGTCACTTGCTTTGAACGCCTCAGCACCGAGCCCGTAACCGAAGACAAGCGCGATCGCATCCTCGGATTCGCCCGCAGCATCTCCGAACAGGAAATCGAACTGCTCCCGGGAGTCGCAGAGACTCTGGCCGAACTCGGCTCCCGCCACCGCCTGATCCTCGTCACCAAGGGCAATCACGCCGAACAGGCCGACAAACTCGCCCGCTCCGGCCTCGCCCCGCTCTTCAATGCCGTCGAGATCGTGCCCGAGAAGGATCCTGCCACCTACCGCGCCATCGTGGCCCGTCATGAACTCACGCCGCACACCACCTGGATGATCGGCAACAGCCCCAAAAGCGACATCAACCCCGCGCTGGCCGCCGGCCTCCACGCCGTGTTCCTCTTCCACAAAGACACCTGGATTCTCGAACATGCCGAAGTCGATCCCGCACCGGAGGGACAATATCTGATCGAACTCGACTCTTTCGCCAAGCTCGGTTCTTTGTTTTAGAGCCCGCCACTACGGCGCCATCCAGCGAAGATTCTTGACTCTCCCGCCGCGCCTCTGGTCTACTCTCATCAACGTCATGCGTAGTGTCAGCGCCAACGCGATCGTCACCACCGGTATCGCCGGCGCGATTCGCATTCCCGCCATTCGAATTAGCGTCCACAATGTGCGCGCGGGAATCGGAGCCTGACGAGAAGGATTGAAGCCATACCATCCAGGCCACCACCCGCGAAAGCGGCTGGTGGCTTTTCACTTTTTGTCCGTTTTTTTTTTAAGTCATGCCGGAGGCCGTGCAACATCGATGAGGGCTTTTAGAGTCTGAGTGAGAACCGGATCTTCGGGCTGACTTGCTAACTCGCTAAGCCGCGAAGCGGCGCTAACTTGCTGTTTCTTGTATAAAAACCGTCTTGGCCGTGTTCTCCCAGGCAGTCAAACTGAAGGATGGCTTTTCACGATCTAGCGAACAGTCTATGTACACGCCGAAATTCAACCAGGTCTCCGATCGCGCGATCCTCCTCGAGGCGATGCGATCCTATTCGTTCGCGATCCTGTTCGGACCCGGCCCCGAATTGCGCGCGACGCACCTTCCGCTGATTGTGCGCGACGAGGGCGAACACGGCACCCTGCTGGGCCACTTTGCCCGCGCCAATACGCACTGGTCGGCGCTGGCCGAACGGGAAACCCTGGTCGTCTTCCCCGGCCCGCACAGCTACGTAACGCCCGCGCTCTATACAGAGCCCCTCTCCGTGCCCACGTGGAATTACATCGCCATTCACGCCTACGGAACGCTTTCCCCCGTCGAAGATGACCCCGGCAAGAGCGCGCTGGTCGAAGAATTGATCGAAGTCCACGATCCCAACTACCTCGCCCGCTGGCGCGCCATGCCCGAAGGCTTCCGCCGCACCATGCTGGCCGGCATCATGGGCTTTCGCATCCCCATCTCCCGCATTGAAGGAAAATTCAAAATCAGCCAGAACCGCGCTGCAGAAGAACGGCGCAACGTTCAGTCCGCCCACGCCGCGGGCAGCGACGATCAACAGGAGTTGGCAAAATGGATGGAACGATTGATCCATTAAACCCGCTCGTCCCAAACCAGGCCCCGCGCAAGCGGCGGAAAGCAGGAAGCAATGACCGACGGAAACACTAGACGAGTGGAACTCTTCGACACCAGCCTCCGCGATGGCATGCAGCAGCCCAACCTCGAAATCTCGGTCCCCAACGCGACTTCCCTGTTACAGCGCATGTCCGCTTTCGGCGTACGCTACGCCGAGATCGGTTTCGCCGGCGCCAACCAGTTCGTCAGCGACCTTACCCCCGCACTCGCCGGCGCCGACATGGGCGACATGAAGCTGGCTCTGTTCGGCCGCACCCGCGGCCCCGGCATGAAAGTCCAAGACTGGCCCGACGTTCAGTTCATGATCAGCCACAAGCAGCGCATCCCCGTGGCCGTGGTCGTAGTCAAGTCCCGCCTCCTCGACGTCGAGCGCTCCCTCGAAACCACTCCCGAGGAAAACCTGCGCATGGCCCACGACACCGTCGCCTGTCTCCAGGACCACGGCCTCGAAGTCCTCATCGATCTCGAGCACGCCATGGACGCCGCCTGCGGACGCCGCGAAAACGGCAACCCGTGTGATCCCGACTTCCGTGCCCGCACCCTCGGCTATTTCCACCAGATGACCGCCCAATGCGCACAACAGGGTGTCAGCCGCATCATCGTCTGCGATACCACCGGCGGCGCCACCCCTGAAGAAGTCACCCACGTCCTCGGCGCCCTGGTCCGCCAATTTCCCCAGGCGCATTTCGGCTTCCACGGCCACACCGATCGCGGCTTCGGCGTAGCCAATGCGCGCGCCGCGGTCCTGGCCGGCGCGGTCCAGATCCAGGGCACCCTCATCGGCACCGGCGAGCGCTGCGGCAACGTCAACCTCACCACCGTCATCGGCAGCATGCAGCTGCGCGGCGAAGCCCAATTCGTCCCCGACGAATCCCTCCGCGGCCTCACCAGCCTCGCCCACTCCGCCTACGAAGCCTTCTCGCTCGACGTGCCTCACGGAGCCCCTATCGTCGGCCCTGGCGCATTTGGCACCTGGGCGGGTATGCACGGCTCCAGCGAGCGCAAGAATCCCGGCGCCTATCTCTGGTGCGATCCTTCCCGCGTCGGAGCCAATCCCGTCATCGGCGTCAACGCCCAGTCGGGCCGCGCCAATGTCATCCTCCTCTCCGAACAGCTCGGTGTTCCCCTCAACGTTGCGCAAGCTCAAGCATTGATTGACGCCAATCAGGCCATGATGGAAGGGGGCGGCTTTACGGCCAGCGAGGTATCCTTTCGCTTGGCCTGCCTGCGCGTTCTCAAGACCGTGCCCGAGCTCTTCACGGTCAGAACCTGGCGGGTCTTCGACGAGTCCGACGAAGCCGGCAACCGGTTTGTTCAGGCGTTCATGTCTTTATCCATCGGCGGCAACACAATTCGAACCACCCGCGCGGAAGGCGCCGGCCCCGTGGACGCCCTCACCCGCGCCATGCGCCACGAGCTCGAAAAGTGGCACCCCTCGCTGCAGCAGATGCGCCTGGGCCGCTTCAGCGTTACCGCAATCGACGTCTCCGCCCACGATTCAGCGGCGCACGTCCGGGTCACGGTCAGCTTCCACGCCGACGGCCATGAACCGTGGATCACCGCCGGCGTCAGCAGCGACCTCAACCAGGCCGCCCTCATGGCCATCGTCGATGGGTTTCACTTTTGGCTCCTGCGCAATCAGGGCGAGCCCGGCAATTTCGAGCGAGCGACAGAAGTCTCGAGTGCGTCGACCGGGTAACTAGTTTAGTAGCCCGGGGTAGAAGTCCGGTTTTGAAAGGGCACGACTTGACAAGCTGCGAAAAAACTCCGTGCATGGAGGGTACGGGCTTCAGCCCGTACATTAACCTCAGCAGAATGAACGGGGCTTTAGCCCCCGAGGGACGTTTCCTCTCGCCCTTCACCCGCTGTTCAATGGTTTTTCGCAATCACTTGAGTCGTGCCGTAAAGAGTCGGAAATGAATTGGGCTTTAGCCCCTGAGGGTTGTCCTTTTCGGCATCACAAATCGCACCACGGGCTGTTAGTAAATTGAGATAGCAGGTTTGGCAGATCAAAGGAGAAGTTGCATGCGGAAGATCGGACTGGTTCTTGCGTTCCTGTTGGCGGCGCCCATTTTCCTCGCGGCGCAGTCTGCCCCTCTATCCGGCTGGCAGGCAAAGGTTGAGGAAGATCTTCCCCTTCTTGGTCACCGCAACTGGATCCTGATTGTCGACTCGGCCTACCCCTTGCAAGCGTCCCCCGGCGTCGAGACCGTGGAGACCAACGCCGACCAGCTTGACGTGGTCCGCTTCGTTCTCAATTCCATCAACAAGTCGATTCATGTCCGTCCCGATTTCTTCATGGACGCTGAACTTCCCTACGTACAGGAAGAGGATGCTCCCGGTACTTCCGTCTACCGCGATGCCATCGCCAAGCTGTTGGATGGGCAGAATATCCAGTCTGAGCTCCACGAAAAGCTGATTGCCGACGTCGATGACGCGGGCCGATTGGTCCACGTGCTGGTCCTCAAGACCCGCCTCGCGGTTCCCTACTCCTCCGTGTTCATCCGCCTCAACTGCAAGTACTGGGGCGACGACGCCGAAGAACGCCTTCGCTCGAAGATGGGTCCCGCGCCCACGCCCCCCGGCGTTCCGCCCGTTCCCCAGCCCCTCCCTGCGCAGCCCGCCCCCGCTCCGACACAGGAACAGCAAACCCCGCCCGCTGGCTCCGAGCCGAGTGCGCAGCCCACTCCGCCCCAGAATCGCCGTTAACAAAATCGGTTTCTCGCCGGCCCTCGCCGAATTCGAACCGGAACAATCGAGCGCCCAACCTTGACTCCACGCTACGATATTTCGCTCCGCAGAAGTCGTGCATCTTTAGTCAGTGCGCATGCGATTCCTCCGCGCGCCGAATTCTCACCGCAGAGTCCGCCAATAGCCGCCGAACCATCTTCGTGCCCGTCGCAAACAGTGTTCGATCAGCGACCTGGATGACAATCGGACTGCATTTATCGCACCATCCACTGCACGGAGATCGCCGGGTCAATACAGATCGTCGCTGGTATTCACCAACCATTGGCCAAATCGCGAACCGTTCGCGGCCAGCATGGTGATCGACAACGGGAACCCAACTGCGCAAATTCCTACGCCCCAGGGGCTCGTGATGAACATGCCATGGGTATCACTGGCATACTGGCCCACCGAACCAAACACATTGTTGGTCGTGTCGACCGTCCAGCTCGCACCGCTGTCAAAGCCCTGTATTTGCGTCGAATTCACGGCCATTTCCTCGCAAATCAAATCTGCGCCCGGTTGCGGATCACCGAGGATCAGATGCGGACTCAAGATCCCGAACGCGGAGTCGTTCCGAACTAAAACGTAGGTGTTGCCACTCTCGTCCCGCCATGCGGGCCCGAATTGGTCAGTAGCGGTGTTCACGATCCATGGCGATACGGGCGGGAAGGCGGCGGGCACAGAGAGGGCTGTGCCATTGGCCGCGATGAACACCGTAAGGAGTGTTGCACCGCCAGCGGGTCCGGCGGGTTGATATTGCAGAATCCCCACACCCCACGGACTGGCGACCATAAGCGGATCGATGAATTGCCCCCCAGCGGCGCCGCCGGCGAAGAACTGGTTGTTCGTCGTGTCGACCCTCCAGCCGCCCGGCAACGCCACGCCATTTCCAACGACCACGATGGGAGTCCATTCCGCAGCGAGCTTGACGATGCCCAAAGCCGAGTTGCTCATCACGACAATTTCATCCACGCCATCGCCGTCAAAATCGCCAACAGGACCGAACCGATTGTCCGTCTGAAAAGCCCACTGCGTGCTTGTGCCTATTGGCTCGTCGTAATTGTAGAAGTGCGAAAGAGTAAGCGCACCGCCGCTCAATACCAGCAAGCCTACCCCCAGGGTATTCGCATAAAATATGCCATCCGTGATATTGCCGAGATTGACCAGCGGCCCGAAGGAATCCCCTCGCGTATTCAACGCTCCTCCGGCGAGGACTGTGCCATTCGGAGTCAGCACGACGGATTTAAGCGCGGTACCATCAAACTTGAGAATCCCGATTCCCCACGGACTGCTGACAAAAATCTCATCGATGCCGTCGCCATCAAAATCGCCGACCGGACCGATCCGATCGCTTGTGGTGTCGATTGCCCACTCGCCGAGAGGTGTTCCATTTGGGGCCATTGTCAGCACCGACATGGTCGTGTCGAACTGCTTCAGCACACCGATCCCCCACGGACTCGTGACGACAATTTCATCGAGCGAGTCTCCGTCGATATCGCCCACTCGGCCCGCGAGAACGGGCGGCTGTCCGATGATCGTGACCGGCACGCTATTTGAGGGAATTCCCATCGCCACGGCGAACACATTGTAGGTTCCCGGTGGAAGGGTTGCTGGAACCTCAACAGCCACCGTGCTCATGGTGCCCGGCGAAATAGCGCGTACATCGATATCGTGTGCGCGCGCGTAGGTCTGGTTGCCGTTGGCATCCACAAACCGCACCATCGGATAATTTTCGGCCTGCTGGTTGTCGTCGCCGAAATTCGAACATTCGGAAAGGCCGCACAATTGCGTTCCGGTAAGGTAAGTCCTCGCCCCGGCCGTTACGATCTCGGGATAGAAGACTATGGCCGGGGCCCAGAAAGGATTGATCGGACCATCGAACGCTACATCGAACCATCCGGAATCGGACAACGAGACCAGGGCGTGCCCGTTCGGCAGCAGTAAAGTGGTGGACCCGGCGCTGTTGGAAACAGTCGGGGCAGATGGATCGACACTGACGCTGTTGTCTGACGGGTCGAATTCCATGAATATGCCAGGCAGCGCAGAATTGATCGCCCGCGATCGAACCAGAACTTTGCCGTTCGGTTCGAGAACCGCGGGCGCATCGCCCGCGCTATAGAACACGCCGTTCTGGTCGATAAGGTTGGGCCCCGTACTCCATGAGCCGTTTTGCCCAAAACTGGTTGGCGTGTAGATCGCCGTCGCATTCGTGGCCCCGAACCATATCGTTCTTCCGTCCATCAGCGTCATCGCCGGTCCAATCTCGGTTGAGGTCGAACCAAGCACCACCGGAGGATTTGCGTCTTGAACGAAAGCGTTCTTCCCGGCGTTGTAGCGGTAGCTTGTCTGCTGCTCCACGCTCGCTTTCAAAACATCGCCGGTCTTCAGCAAAACCAGGCCGTACTCGTTGTCTGAGAAAATATTTTGCTCTTCGGTCCATGTGAGCGAATACTGATTAAGCGTGGCGAATTTGGGCTGTCCCAAAGCGTTCGCAAGCAGGACCGTACCGTCGGTGAGAACCATCGCGGGAGAATCGCCAATGGATGGCCACCCCGCCGGTGGCGGAAATGAAGACGAATTCAGCGTCGTGGGATCGTAGACTTCGCAGAAGTTCGTGTCACTGCCTTTAGAGCCATTCTCGCCGCCGCACGTCACCAGCCTGCCGTCGGAAAGTATCACAGAGGCGAATTGCTCTTTTTGCGCAAGGAAATTTCCGGCAGAAGGATCGAACTGGCTCTTGATGTAAGATCCATTTGCGTCGGGACTGAGAAAAAACAACTGCGTATTGCCGTAGACGTTGACCAGAACGCGTCCATCCTGCAACAGCCACATGCCATTCGCGAACCCGGCCTGATTGGCTAGAGGCGTCCATGTGTTCGCCATGCTCTCACCCTCGTTATTGCCACCAATCAGAAAGGAAAACTTAGGGTTCGCCTAAGGCGACTCGTCCCGCACTCGCGTCGGTCGTAAACGACCGTACCGCACGCCCTACCCGCGCAGGAATGCTTCCGAAATATAGTCCAAATTGCAAGCCACCAGCAACCCCGTCGACGTGCAGATCGAGTTGGGAACATCGGCGCGGCGGACCGGGGGCGACGCAATTGTCGTCGAGGTATAGTCCATCCCGCCGACTCCATCTCAACGTCCATGGCCAATGCCCCTTTCGTCCCATCCCCTGCCACCGATTTCGCACCGATCCTTTGATATACTCAAAAGGTTCACCAACAGTGCGGAGGTGGCGAAATTGGCAGACGCACTAGCTTGAGGTGCTAGCGCCCACAAGGCATAGGGGTTCAAGTCCCCTCCTCCGCACCATTTGATCTTTCGCCCGGCCCGTCCTGGCAGATTCGGAAGCAGCTTCGCAATGCAGATTCTTCTTTACTTCGTCATCGTCGTCCACGTCATCGTGTGCATGTTCCTGATCGGCGTGGTTCTCATCCAGCAGGGCCGCTCGGCCGATCTCGCCGGAGCTTTTGGCGGCCAGGGTTCGCAGACCGCGTTCGGTCCCCGCGCCGCGGCCAACGTGCTCACCCGCCTCACCACCTGGTCGGCGATCATCTTCATGGTCACGTCCATTTCGCTCACGGTGCTTTACGTCCGTACCGGAAAGAGCCACTCGGTCCTGGAGGGCACCAAGTCCGCGCCCGCTTCGACCCCGGCCAAGCCCGCCAGGTAACGCCGCGCCCAGCTTCTGATCCAACCGGCAGACCGTTAACGCGGCCTGCCTTCTTGCGTCAATTCCAAAATCTGGCTCGAGACACCGTCTGGCCTCTTTCCGACTTACGCGCTAAGGAACTTGGCGCCGGGATCGCCAATTGCTGTCGCTTGACGGCGAACTCTCGAGATCGATCTCATCGATCCTCCGCCTGGTCCCGGGGGATTTCCGGACGAAACTCCTCACGCAAAGCCGGAACAAGTGTCGGTGAACGCGATGAGCTCGCATCACTTCGCTGCGCCGGACGCCGCCAGGCGATCGATCCAGAACTGCTTCTCTTTTTGAAATGCCGTTTTCTCTTTCTCTGTGACCCGTACCACCTGGCCTATTCCCGCCTTCACCGCGACGGCTTTGCGGAGCGTGCCTTCGGGTGAGGTTAGGTAGAGGGTCTGGTCCATGGCGGACTCATCCACGACAAAAAGAACAATGTCGTTCTTATTGGTGGCTGAAACGTCTAACCCCTGCACCATCTTTCCTGTACGGACCACGCTCTGCTTCACGGCGCATTCCTGTTCGTTGGAAAGACCCAGCAGCGTCGAAAGGTGAGGGGGCAACTTGGCTTCCACGCCCGCCCGCTCGGTAGAACTTGCGGCCATCCCAAGCCCGGGCCGCGAATGGACACCTTGCGGGTGCGGGGCCTGGGCCACCGCTGCCAGCGCCACCATGGAAAAAATCAGCACCTGCGATAATCCGGCGAAACAACTTCTGACACCTGCCGACACTCGCTCCCCCCAATTCCTGACCTCAATAACGCCCGCTGCGCCCACCCCGCCGTCGTTCTCCCGTTGGTTCTCACCCCACCCGAGAACATTCCTCAACTGGGATGTGCACCTGTTCCACGATCTCCAGCCCGAATCCCTCCAGCGCGGGTACGTGCATGGGCGTGTTCGACAGCAGCCGGATCCGCTGGATACCCAGGTCTGACAGGATCTGGCCGCCCAGGCCGATCGCCCGCAGGATCCGCCCGGAGCGATCCTGGGACCCTTCCCGCTGCCGCAGTTCCTTATGCAGGATGAGCCGCCCCATGTCGCCTTCCCGCGCCGCTGCGGGCGTAACCGCGCCGCCTGGCTCGAACGCATCGGCGGGGGTGCGATCGATCTGGAATCCCCGCGACGTGTTGTGCAGGTAAAGAATGGCGCCGCAACCTTCCTCGGCGATCATCCGCATCGACTGGTCTATGGTTTCACGGCAATGACAGTCAGCCCCGAAAATGTCTCCCGCGGCGCAGCGGGTGTGCACCCGCACCAGCACCGCGTGGGAACAGGGCGGCCGGGCCCCTGGGGAGTCGGCGAGGCCCGCCGGCCCATCCATGAAGGCCGGACAGCCCGGACACAGGTCGCCGCGCACCAGGGCGATATGGCTTTCGCCGCCGTTGACCTCGCTCTCGTAAGCGATCATGCGGAACTCGCCATAGCGCGTCTGGATGCGGGTCTCGCCCGCGCGCACAATATAGCGTTCATGCCTCAGCCGGTACCGGATCAGTTCCGCCACGGTCAGGATCTTCAACCCATGCTGCTCGCAGAACGGGATCAGGTCTGGGACTCGGGCCATCTCGCCGTCGTCCCGCATAATCTCGCAGATCACACCCGACGGGTTGAGCCCCGCCAGCCGGGCCAGATCGACCGACGCCTCCGTTTGCCCCGCCCGCACCAGCACCCCCCCACGCCGCGCCCGCAGCGGAAAGATATGCCCCGGCCTCGCCAGGTCGGCGGCGCTCGATTTCGGGTCAATCGCGGTGCGGATGGTGTGGGCCCGGTCGGCAGCCGAAATCCCCGTCGTCACCCCCTCCCGGGCTTCAATGGTCTCCGTGAACGCCGTCCCAAACCGCGACGAATTCTGCTGGGTCATCGGAAACAGCCGCAGGTAATCGGCGCGCTCCTCGGTCAGGGTGAGGCAAATGAGTCCCCGCCCGTACCGGGCCATGAAGTTGATCGCCTCCGGCGTCACGTGTTCGGCCGCCAGCGTGAGGTCTCCCTCGTTCTCGCGATCCTCGTCGTCGACCACAACCACCATGCGCCCCGCGCGAATCTCGGCGACGGCGCCAGGCACATCGATAAACGGAGACTGCAGGATTGTTTCCTTGTAGGGCATCTGTCGTCTTATTGTGACCCAGGTAAGGCACAAACGGCAAAAGGGGCTTCCGCGAACGGGTGGGAGGCAAACAAAAGCGCCGCTCGAAGGCGGCGCTCCTGGACTTGCAATCGAACAGGCCCTACAACGTCGATTCGATCTCGAATCCCCAAGCTTCCAAAAGTGCCTCAGGGATATATTTGGAATTTTTGTTCCGGCGGGCCCACTCCCGAAGACGGGTTGAACGGATATACTGATCCGGCGTGAGCTTGAACTCCTTCACGATCTGTTCGAAGGAGGTCACAGTGGGCACTACCGGGCCTATAGGCTCCGGCTTGCCCCAGTTCGGATTTCCACGACGCTTTGCCATTTGATTGGGTGTCCTTAAACTACAAGAGTGTTGAGAATCAGACTTGCGCCCACGGCCGCGGGAGGGGGGAGACCAATGCGCGGTCCGAGGTCAATCTAGCTTCTTATTTTAAGGATTTTTAATTCAAAAATCAATAGGTTAGCGCCTCTTTCGACCCCCAAATTCATCTCCGCGTCATAATCTGACGGCTTGCTATCTCCTTTTAGACACAAGTATTTACTGCGAGGTAATAACACGTTTGGGTCATATCGGCCACCGGACCGGAACCATCCCTGGCAACCTCCCTTTCGCAAATGGCACGACAAGTCGCGGCCGGTGCGTTTCCGTCACGCGCCGTGGAACTCAAAGTGAGCCGAGAAGCCCTGCAGCGAACCTCAAGGACCCTGACGGGACGCTACTACCTCAAGGGTTCCCGCAAACGCCGTGCACGATCTACGCCGAAGACCCCCAGTTGACCTTCGTCCAGGACCGGATTGGTCTGACCGTGAGATGGGCCACCCCACGTCGGACCTACGCCATCGCAAATGCGCGGATCGTCTCCTTGCGCACGGTAAGCCGATCGATCAAGTCCGGACGAACCTCGTACCCGCGGCCCGGAATGTCGGGGACCAGGATTTCGCCCTGCCGCGACACCGTCACGTCCGGCTCGATAATGTCGTCCACCCAGTAACGCGCCGAAGCAGACACGTCCCCGGGCAGGGTAAAGTTCTCGAGCGTCGACAGAGCGATGTTGTGTGCGCGGCCCACGCCCGACTCGAGCATCCCGCCGCACCATACCGGGATACCGCGCTCCTGAGCCGCGTTGTGCACGGCGATAGCCTCGGAAAAGCCGCCCACACGGCCCAGCTTGATGTTGATGATCCGGCAGGACTCCATCTCGATCGCAGCCAGCGCATCGCGGCGATTTCGTATCGACTCATCCAGGCAGATCGCCGTATCCAGCCGCTTCTGCAGCATCGAGTGGTAATAGAAGTCGTCGTGCCAGAGAGGCTGCTCGATCATCAGCAGGTCGTAGGCGTCGAAACTGACAATATGGTCGGCGTCGGCCAGCCGGTAGGCCGAATTGGCGTCGCAGCTCAGCATGATTCCAGGCCAGCGATGGCGGACATGGTCGAAAACTTCGATGTCCCACCCCGGCTTGCATTTCAGCTTGATGCGCTGATAGCCGGCGGCCAGCTCCTTCTCGATGATGCCCATCAGTTCGGGAATGGACTTCTGGATTCCCAGCGATACGCCGCATGGAATCATGTCGCGCACCCCGCCGAGAAGGCTGGACAGAGACATGCCCTCGCGCTGTGCCTCGATGTCCCAGATGGCGTTTTCAAGCGCGGCCTTGGCCATGGGGTTGCCGCGAACAGAATGGAAGATTTCCGGACACTCCCCGCCATGCTCCACGGAATCCTCCGAAGCCAGCATGGGGCCAAGCTCGTTGACGATCACCTGCCAGGCGGTGTCGGTCGACTCGCCGGAAAAAAAGGGTCGCTCCCCGGCGGTACATTCGCCCCAGCCGGTAAGACCCTCGGATTGAATCTCGACCAGAAGGATTCTGCGGTCGCGGGTGACGCCGAAGCTGGTTTCAAAAGGGCGCACCAGTGGCATGTGCAGTTCGCGCAGGACGATGCTGTCGATTCTCATAAATTTTCAACGTTCCTTTGTCGTTCGATGCCCAATCCCGGTTGGGAGAATGTTCCCAGCTCAAAGATTCCATTTCCTTCTGCATCCCGGGTAAAGCCAGTCACAGCCAGTCCCCGGGTGAATGCATGTTGAAACTTCTGGCGGTTTTCCAACTGAACGCCGAGAGCACGTTCCCGGTTCTTTTCGGATGCCTTCCACTCGTAGATGGAGGCCGGGACCAGGATCCGTTCCTCGATTTGACAGGATGCAGAGTTCCCCTCGAGAAATGCTGTTACACGAGGAGAGTTGAGATACCACTCGGCCACTAAGCGATCGGTTGGCAGCCCACCCTGCAATCGACTTGAGGATACACCATAAAAATTCACACGGTACGTGCGCACGATGGTGCCCAGCTTGTGGATATTTAACCAGGCGTTCTTGATTTCCAGCGGATCGAATGTCCATTCCATAAGCTGGATGCCGCGCCCCAGCGCTTCACGTCGTTGCTCCAGCTTGAGTTGCGCTCCGAGCCCCCGATTCCGGTAGGCTTCCTTCACCGCCAGCATGTGGGAATGGAGATACGGGCGCGGTTCAATTCCATTTTTTTCGCCCGATTTCACGCCGGGCAAAGACATGGCAAAACCGACCAGCGATTCCGGATCGCCCTGCGCCGCCGCTCCGGGAAGGCTGGTGTCGAACGCCCCAATCACCTGCCCCCCAATCTTTTGCATCACCAGGAAGGCCTTGCGCGGGATCACGTCGGTCTGGTCGAAACCCCACGTGTCCACCTGCATCTGCACACAGGCCTCCAGCTCATCATGCCCCGTGCACTCGCGGATCAGGATCATGTTGCCCGCCCCGCTTCATGCTCCCGTAGCGAGCACCGGCCCAATTCATGCTCCCGGAGGGAGCACCGAAAATAGCCCAGGGTAAAGCGCAGCGGAACCCTGGGAATGCCCACCCAACGATGCCCCGCGCCCCGTAGGGGCAGCGCGAAGCATTTCCCAGGCACAATCAATCTCGTCCGCATCCCCCTTCAGCCCCCTTTTCCTTCGCCCAGTTTCTTTTTCGCCTGGGCCCACAACTCTTCCAGCTCCGCCGAGGACAGTTCTTCCAGCGGCCTTTTCGACGTTAGTTCCATCTCCCCAAACCGCTGCCGGAAACGCAGATTGCAGCCTCGCAGCGCCATCTCCGCATCAACGCCCAGGTGCCGCCCCAGGTTCACCACGGTAAAAAGCAAATCGCCAAGTTCGGATTCCACTGCGGACTTGCGCGACGGATCGTCCGAGGAAGCCTCGACTTCAAGCTCCGCCGTTTCTTCAGCAAGCTTCGGCAGCAGATCGCGCCACGTTGCCCAGTCGAACCCCGCCTTGGCGGCCTTCGATCCCAGCTTCGCGGCCTCGGCCAGCGCCGGCAGCGCGCGAGGAACAGTGTCTAGCCTCGAAGAGGAAGACTCCGCTGCATGCAGTGCTTCCGCGGCCTTGATCTCGTCCCAGTTGCGCAGCACCCCGGCCGCCGATCCCGCCGCATTCACATCCACATTCGCCTGGTTGCCCGCCCCCCGCGACGCCTCTTCTCCGAACACATGCGGATGGCGGCGGATCAGTTTGCGATTCAGGTGATCGAGCACATCAGCGATCGAAAAGTGTCCTTCGTTTGCGGCCATCTCCGCATAGAACAGCACCTGCAGCAGCAGATCGCCGAGTTCTTCGGAAAGATGTGCGAAGTCGCGCCGCTCGATGGCATCAAAGACTTCGTAGGCCTCTTCCAGCGTGTATTTTCGGATGGTTTCGAATGTTTGCTCTCGATCCCATGGGCAGCCGCCGGGTGCGCGAAGGCGCGCCATGATTCCCACCGACTGCTCGAAAAGCCGCGCCGCCTCCGCCGGATCGGAAGCCAGAAGTGCAGAGGAATGCTTTACAGTTGGACTTTCAGGCGGCTCATCCATCTTGTCTCATTTTACCTTGAACGGAAACGGCAACCATCCAGTCGAAGTCTAACCGGCAGTTCGTTGCGATCGAGTAAAGTCAGAACCCTGATTTGCCTTCCTGTCCGACTGCACCCCGCTCCGCGCCTTGAATCAGTTCCACTCCGAAGGAGGTCACGCATGCCTCGCAGGTTGCGGGTGATTCTCTTTGTCTTTCTATGCGCAGGAACGGCATCCGCCGAGGCCGCGATTCCCGACACGCCGATTCCCGACACGCCCGCGGGGCATACGCTTTCCGCGTGGCTTGAAGCCTTCAACAGCGGCGACCGCGCAAAAATCGACACCTTCCTCAAGACTTACGCACCCCGCCTCGCCGATCCCGCCTTTGCGTCCGCCCAGTTCCGAGGCCAGTCAGGCGGCCTGAACCTCGTCGCGATCACCAGCAGCGGGCCTTCGAACATCGCCTTTCGCGTCCAGGA
The DNA here is from genome assembly GCA_963730805.1 of uncultured Acidobacteriota bacterium. GTDB lineage: Bacteria > Acidobacteriota > Terriglobia > Terriglobales > Acidobacteriaceae > Telmatobacter. The sequence goes on from CAVSTL010000015.1 coordinate 26,992, forward strand.
AAAATCACAGGCGACAATCCTGATCGGCAAATTCGAATTGACGCCTGCGAAACCGCAGACCATCTCCAACTTTGTGTTGCGTGCCGTTCCACAGGGTGCGGTGCTCGAAGACGTCAAGCTCGATGCCGCGCTCCGCAAGGAGGCCATCGAAGCGGTCATCGCCAAACTGAATGAGTTTTACGTCTACCCCCGGCTCGCCGACACCATGGCCGAGGCCCTGCGCGCACACGAGAAGAAGGGCGACTACAGCAACCTCAGCGACGGTGACGAGTTCGCCGCTCTCGTCACCAGGCATCTGCTCGAAGTGAGCCACGACAAGCATTTGAGCGTCTTCTACCACCCCTTCAAATTCGCCGCCGATCCTCCGGCCGCTACCTTTGACCAGATGACTGAAGACCGCAAAGCCATGGCGCGCGATTGCGGCATTCGCAAAGTCGACATCCTCCCCAACAACGTCGGCTACATGAAGTTCGATTTCTTCCCCGAACCGATGGCCTGCGGCCGCAGCGTCGCCGCGGCAATTTCGTTTCTCGCCAATACTGACGCGGTGATCTTCGACGTGCGCGACAACAGCGGCGGCGATCCGCGCATGGTGGCGATGATGCTGACTTACCTTTTCGATCAGCCCGTCCACCTCAACGATTTCTATGACCGCAGCGACAACAAGACCGCCGAGTTTTGGACGCTTCGCTATGTTCCCGGCATCCGTCTGGGCCACAAACCCGCCTATGTACTCACCTCGTCCCGCACATTTTCCGGAGCGGAAGAGTTCGCCTACGACCTCAGAAATCTCAAGCGCGCCACCGTTGTCGGCGAAATCACCGGCGGCGCCTCACACCCCGTGAGCCCCCACCCGGCGAACGATCACTTTACGATCTTCGTGCCCAACGCGCGCAGCGTAAACCCCGTAACCAATAAGGACTGGGAAGGCGTCGGCGTGATTCCCGACGTCGCTGTCAATGCCGACGACGCCCTCGAAGCCGCGCAAAGACTCGCCGCCGAAGGAATCCAGCAGACTGCCAGCCACGACACCAGCACCGCCCGCGCGAATTAGGATCCCTTGAACAAGGTGGCAGGAGTGAGGAGTACGGGCTTCAACCCGTACGCAACCTAAGAAGAATGACGGCGGCCTCAGTGCCTGCGAGTGGATCTTAGGGCTGACTTGCTAACTCGCCAGGCCGCAAGCGGCGCTAACTTACTGTTTTTCGATTCAGCCGGTCGTTACGTGGTTCTCCCAGCAGTCAACTCGGTTATCACAGCCACACCTCAGCCCCTGAGGGAATGCCGGTCTTCCCGCAATCGCGGAGTTTTTAAGCGTCGCCATCGGAATGAGCCCGCGTGGACGACGGCACATCGCGTTCGCCGGAACGTATACTCGAACTTCGCATGATTCGCGTTCTGGGTACGGTGTTTGCCGCGCTGCTGGGGCTGGCCTTTGGCAGCTTTCTGAATGTGTGCCTGAGCCGCTGGCCCCAAGGCGAAAGCATCGTCACGCCGCGCTCCCATTGCCGCAACTGCGGGCGCGTGCTCGCGTGGTGGGAGAACGTGCCGCTGCTGAGCTGGCTGGCGCTGCGCGGCCGCTGCCGCAACTGCGGCGCCTGGATCGGCTGGCGCTATGTGATCGTGGAAGCCTCTGTGGGAGCGCTCTGGGCCATCACCTTTTGGAACTCCGAGGGTAATTCCTTTGAACACCTGATATTTCTGGCATACCCCGTCGCTGCGTTCGCGATGATTTTACTGAAATTGGTGTTCCTTTGGTTGCTCGTTGCGCTTGCCTTTCTTGATGCCGAACATTTGTGGCTTCCAGACTGGCTTACAATCCCCGGAATTGCGTTCGGGATGATCAGCACAATTCTGAATCTTTTTGTCGCAAAGCGAATGTTCATATTGAGTCATGGCTTCCTCTTTGCGGCGGCGCATTGGATCGCTGGAGTGGTCGCGTCCGCGACCATCATTCTTCTCATCCGCTGGACCTATTGGCTCATTCGCCGCCGCGAAGGCATCGGGCTCGGCGATGCGAAGCTCATGGCGCTGCTGGGCGCGTGGCTCGGATTTGAGGGAGCCTTGCTTGCCTTTGGTCTTGGCGTAGTGCTCGGAGCAATCGTCGGTCTTGTCGTGATCTTGGCCGGCAGACGGCGAGGGGCTGACAGCCTCGGCTTGCTCAAGCTTCCTCTCGGAACTTTCCTTTGTATTGGTGGAATTGTGAGCGCGCTATGGGGTCAGGAGCTCATTGCGGTTTACATTCGCTGGGCGGGGTTCTGATGCTCTTTCCCATGTCTCAAAAGCGAGACATGGGGCACCCATATTTTGGGCGCGCGAGGTGTTATGGCTTGACAGCGGACGCCGTCGGCGCGTTTGCCAACTGGGGATCCTTGAGAAGCTTCTTGGCTTCCTTGCCGTGCTTCGAGTCGGGATCGTAATCGACCAGCTTCTCATAGCTCGCCTTGGCTTCGGCAAATTTGCCCAGGTGGCGCTGCGCTTCCGCCATGCCCCAGTAAACATCGGGATTTTCAGGGTCCAGCACCAGCGCGGATTCGAAGCGCGACAACGCGGCTCTCCAGTTCTTCTCGTCGAGATAATAATTGCCGACCTTCTCATCCTCGGCGGCGGATTCCTGGTGCTCGGGCGGAGGAGCCCCTCGTCCCTTTTTGTTCCGCTGTGCGTTGATGGCCGTGTCGGGGGGCGGCATCACCCGATCCAAACCTGAAGCGCTCGAACTGAACCCATCCGCGCCGCTATCCGCGTCGGGCCGCGGATCGTCGGGGCTGCGCACCGGGTCCACATCCCCGCCCGGCAATGCCGCAGGCGCCTCGCTCGACGGAACATTCGCCGCGGCCGGCGCATTCGCGCTAGGCATCACCGGCACGTTGTTCGTGTCTTCGGGAAACGGATTGGACGAATCGGCAGGCTTCTGCGCCTTCCCGGGAGGGGCCTGCGCCGGCTTGTTCTGCGACGGAGGCGCAGCCTGGGCCCTGGCCACCTGCCCCGCTCCAAAACCGAAAACCAGCAAAACCGCTATCCCGAGTTTCATAGGTACTGCCTGATCAATGGTACGATGCGGTCCAGAGGAAGGGAAACTACCGCACACTCCCCATGGGTCTCATCATCCGTTCATCCGACATCCACGCCGCTGGCTGCTACACCATCACCCGCATTCCCAAAGGCAAGCGTGTCGCCGAATACACCGGTCCCCGTCTCACCAAGGACGAAGCCGACGTACTGTACGAAGCCTCGCCCATCACCTACCTGTTTGGACTCGGAGATGGATCAACCGTCATCGACGGCCACTGCATGGCGATGTTCATCAACCACAGTTGCGATCCCAATTGCGAATCCGGCGAAGAGGACGGCCGCGTGTGGATCACCGCCATCAAGAACATTCCCGCCGGAGCCGAAATCACTTACGACTACTGCCTCTACGATGGCGGCGATGAGCCCGCCCACTGCAACTGCGGCGCAAAAACCTGCCGCGGCACCATGTACTCGAAAGAAGAGATCCGCAGCCGCAACAAAAAGGCCCGGGCCGAGGCGGCGAAGACCTCCAGAAAGCCCTCCCGGCGCAAGCCGCGACGGTCGGCCCGTTAAGGACGAAACAGCCGTGATGGACGAACGCCAACTCCCCTCGCTGACGCCCAACCAGATGGAAGCACTGCGGCAGTTTGCTCAGTTGGAGATCGGCGAAGAAGAGTTGCAGCGCCGTCTTGCCGGTGTCTTCGAAGTGCACTTTGAGCCGAAAAGCGCGACGGCTGCGGGGCGTCATCAGGAGCGCACCGTGAGAGGCTTTTTCCGGATGCCCGAGCCCGGAATCGTCATCACCCGCGAGCACGTCTCCAACGCCCTCGAGCGCAAGCGTTTCGGACTGTTGACCGAGCGTGACCTGGTCCACTGGGCAACGATCCTGCTGTTGAACGATGCTTACGTGCTCGACCCCGGCGACGAAGACCTGATCGCTGAGTGGCTGAACGACATCAGCCTCAACCTTGACGCCACGTGAAAGCATTCACAGAGAGTCTCTGTCGAAGCAAGATGTCCTCCTTGCACGCAGTACATTCCAAAATTGCAAAATGACGACAACGTCATTTTGCAACTTGCGTTTTCGCAAGGAGTTCCAATCCTTATGCCGTCTTAATAGGTCCTAGTTGGATTTCCACCCGTGCTGGCATGGGGCAGGGACGATAAAATCCCACCTAGGCCGATAGCTCGCGTGTACGGCCTACAGGAGCGGGTTGGCATGGGTTACCAGGTTCTGGCGCGCAAGTATCGCCCCCAACGGTTTGCGGACGTGGCGGGCCAGGATCACGTGACCAGGACCCTGCTCAACGCTCTCACGCAGAACCGGATCGCACACGGATACATCTTCTCGGGCCACCGCGGAATCGGCAAGACCACCATCGCCCGGATCCTTGCCCAGGCTCTCAATTGTCGCACTCAAGTCGGCAGCGCAGATCGGCCCTCCCCCGAGCCCTGCGGCAAGTGCGACTCGTGCAACGAGGTTCGCCAGGGCTCGGCTGTCGATGTCATCGAAATCGACGCGGCCACCAATCGCGGCATCGACGAGATTCGCGAACTCCGCGACGCCGCACGTTACGCCCCAGCACGCGACCGCTACAAAATCTACATTCTCGATGAAGCCCACCAGATCACCGAAGCAGCATTCAATGCCCTCCTGAAAACTCTCGAGGAACCGCCATCGCACGTCATCTTCATGATGGCCACGACCGAGCCGGAAAATATTCCTCAAACCATTCGCTCGCGATGCCAGCACTTCAGCTTTCATGCGGTCCGCTTCGACGACATCCTTGCGCAACTCAAGATGATCGCCCAACAGGAGCAAGTTGAGGCTGAAGACGCCGCCCTGGCTCTGCTTGCCGAAGCCGGCGACGGCTCGATGCGCGACGCACTCTCCATCATGGACCAGGCCATCGCCTCGGCCCCCACCGAAAACGGGCGTCCGGTACTCTCCACGCTGCAGATCCGCGAATTGATGGGGTCGGTTCCCAATGCCGTCTTCGAGCGCCTGCTCGAGGCCGTTGCCGCGGGACAGAGCGCGGAGTTGATGGAACACCTGAACACGCTGCTCAATGCGGGACACAGCGCGTTTTCGCTGGCCCGGCAGATGGTGCGTTACCTGCGCAATTCCCTCATGGCCAAACTGGGCGGCGAGAAAACGGAGTTGCTGCAGATTTCCGGCGATGAGCGCGCCCGCGCGGCCCGCACCGCCCTGCTGTTCACCGAAGAAGAGATCGCCCGCAACCTGCAGATCATGCTCAGGACGTTCGATCTTCTCAACGAGACCCAGGAACACCGCTTCCACCTCGAATTGGGAATGCTCAAACTGGTCCACGCGCAGCGCCTGTTGCCCATCGAGCAGTTATTGAGCGGAGTGGCCAGCGGGGTTTCTCTACGCAGCACGCCCCAGAGTTCCGGGTCGCGCATGTCCCCCCCCTCGCCGCGGCCAACATCCTCGCAACCTTCAGGCCCATCGCCATCATTCAGTGCCCCGCCCTCCCCCTTCGCTTCCTCGGGCCCATCCTGGGGTCCGATCCCCACCGCCAAACCCATCTCGTCAACGGCTACTGTAGCGGAGATGGAGCCAACCATCGGCACGGCTAAAACCGAACCTGCGTCCCAGCCATCGACTTTCGCAGCAACGTCAATGGCTCCCTTAGCCGCGGCCTCGATTGAGTCTGCCGCTGCGGAAGAGACACCCGCCGATTTAGCGCCGCTGCCCCATCGTGCCGGAATCTCCGACATCCCCTCCGTGCCGGGCATCGAGTCCGTTCACCAGGCCGTCGTTTCCGCCCTGGCCGATGCGGGACACGCCACGGCCGCGCAATTGTTGAGCGCAGGCGCATGGTCTGTCGATGGATCGAGCCTGCGGATCGAAGTCACAGGCATCGGCAAAAAAATGCTCAGCCTCACCGTAAACGCGGCCGCGGAAAAGATCATTCGCCAGGAGTTGCAGCGCCAGGGCGCTCCTTCCCGTTTTTTGATTGTGCCCGGAGAAGGCGCGGGCGCCGCAGCCGCACCCGTGGCGCCAATTGCAGGCAGCATTCAGGAAACCGCCTTGGCCAATCCACTGGTGCAGCGGGCCAAAGAACTTTTCAAAGCAGAAGTAAGAAGCGTGGTCGACCTTCGCGCCCGCTAGGTGCATTTCCCCAGGAGACGAGTCATGATTAATCCGCTAAAAATATCCGAGATGCTATCGCAAGCCAACCACATGCAGGAAGAAGTCCAGCGCAAACTGGAAGGAACTGTGGTGGAGGGCTCCAGCGGCGGCGGAGCCGTAACCGCGACTCTGAATGGGAAGAAACAACTCCTGCGAATCAAGATCGACCCTTCCGCGGTCGCCGGATTGATCGGGCAAAGCCAGCCGGACGTGGAAATGCTCGAAGACCTTATCGTCGCCGCTGTCAACGAGGCCGGACGAAAGGCGGAAGAATCCATCCAATCAAGCGTTCAGGGCATGCTGGGCGGGTTGAAAATGCCGGGCATGGCGTAGCTTCGTAACGTAGAAAACAAGCTGCAAACGGACCCGCGTACCGTATATTCGTTGACGAGTGCGGTTAAGCTTTCCCCGGAGAACGCTATGACAATCGCGGCGATGAATCGCAGAGGCTTCTTGCATCTGGGCGCAACGGCTGCGGCCGCGGGCATGGTCCCTCGCTGGATGAGGGCGCAAGCGTCCGCCGCCCAGACCCCGGCCCCGGCAACCGATCGCCTCGCCCAGATGCGCACTTCGGCCGCGTCCGCTCCCATCAAGAGCACCAAACTCTACGATAATCTCTACCTGCTGCAGGGCGCCGGCGGAAACATGGCGGTACAGACCGGCCCCGACGGCAAGCTGCTCATCGATTCCAGCTTTTCGACGGCGGTGCCAAAGCTGCGCGAAGCCTTGAACGGCCTGGGCGGCGACCCTGCGCATCTGCTGATCAACACCCATTGGCACATCGACCATACCGACGGCAACGAAGGCATGCATCAGGACGGCTTCACCATCTTTGCGCATGCCATGACGCGCCAGCGCCTTTCCAGGCCTCAGAACATGAAATTGTTTGGCATGTCGCTGCCCGCCGCTCCGGCAGGCGCCCTCCCCGCTGTCACCTTCGACAACACCATGCGCCTGTGGCACAACGGCGATTCTTTGTCCCTCGTGCATTACGACCCCGCCCATACCGACACCGATATCTACGTCCTTTTCGAGAAGGCCAACGTCCTGCACGTCGGCGACACCTGGTTCAATGGCTTCTATCCGTTCATCGACGAAAGCAGCGGCGGCAACATCAATGGCATGATCAAGGCCACAGAGAAAGCCCTGGTCCTTGCCGCGAATGATACGAAAATCATCCCCGGCCACGGTCCGCTCGGGAACAAGTCCCAATTGCGGGAGTTTCACGACATGCTTTCGGGCGTGCGCGACCAGGTGGCGAGGCTGAAATCGGCCGGCGCCTCCGAACAGGAAGCCGTTTCAAAAAAACCGACCGCCGAATTCGATTCCGTCTGGAATAAAGGGTCGTTCCCGCCCGACATGTTCGTCGGGATTGTGTACCGCACGCTATAAAGAAGTAAGGAGGCGTGTACGGTGTCACGCTATGCCGAGCCGATGGCGCGGCTCATTGAAGAATTAAAAAAATTGCCGGGGGTCGGCACCAAGAGCGCCCAGCGGTTCGCGTTCCACATCCTTCGCTCCAGCGACGAAGACGCTGTTGCCTTGGCAGAAGCCGTCCAGGGACTCAAAGCCAGCTTGCGTCTCTGCTCCATCTGCAACAACATCACCGACGTGGACCCCTGCGCCTACTGCGCCAGCCCGGTTCGCAATCAGCGTCTGGTGTGCGTCGTCGAGGAGCCCACCAGCATTGCGGCCGTCGAACGCACCCGCGGCTATATGGGCGTTTACCACGTTTTGCACGGAACCCTTTCGCCTCTTCACGGCGTCGGCCCCGATCAACTGCGCGCCCAGACTCTGCTGGCGCGCGCGGATCGCGGCGAAGTAGACGAAGTCATTCTGGCAACCAGCCCGACCCTGGAAGGCGAAGCCACCGCCGACTGGCTGGCCGGTATCCTGCGGACTTCCCGTGTGCGCGTCACCCGCATTGCAACAGGGGTGCCCGCGGGAAGCGATATCGAATATGCCGACGAAGTAACCATGGCCCGGGCACTCGAAGGACGCCGGGCGATATAGCGGATTGCGCATCTTGGGAATGGACGCCAGGACCGCCCACAAATCACCAGCTGATCTGGGCTTTAGTGTGTCCTGAGAACTGTGCCTTACGCTGACTCGCTAACTTGCTATGCCGCGAAGCGGCGCTGACTTGCTGCTCTTAAATAAAAATACCCGCTCTTCTCTGCATTCCCTCGACTCACTCATGACTTTTGTGCCATACGGCACAAGCTAGGCGGCCATGCTCTGCAGAAGTCTGGCGATCAGGTCCCGCGGATGCAAGGGCTTGGTCAGAACCTCAAAGCCATAGCCTGCGGCGTTTTGCCTCTCCAGAAGCTCGGCGGTTGCGGTCTGCCCGGAAAGAAGGAAGACGCGAATCTCAGGGAGGATCGCCTTGATCCTGACGGCTGCGTCGATTCCGTTCATTTCCGACATGATGACATCGGAGATGAGCAGATCCGGTTTGAAGGCGGGCGCCACCTCCAGCGCTTTGACGCAGGAGTACACGGCGCGCGCTTCAAAACCGCCCTGGTTAAGAATCGCGGCCAGCGTGTCGGCTATGACCCGCTCGTCATCGGCTATCAGAACTCTGGGTCTCTTTCTGCTTTCACTCATATTTGGCCGACACCGCTTAGTTCACTCCCCGAAGTTTGCTCAACAGGTCCTGCGGATGAACTGGCTTGGCGAGAATCTCGAAGTCGTATCCCTGCGCATGTGCTTTCTCGAGCAAATCCGCCGTGGCGGCCTGGCCTGAGAACAGGAGAATCTTGATAGCCGGCAGAAGTTCGCGAATCCGAATGGCGGCATCGATTCCATTCAAATCGGCCATGATCACATCGGATATGAGCATGTCCGGCCGGAAGTCGGGGGCAAGTTCGAGTGCCTTTTCGCCTGAATAGACCGCGCGTGCTTGAAAGCCGCTCTGATTAAGAATCATAGCCAACGTATCCGCAATTACCCGCTCATCGTCGGCAACGAGGACTTTGGGTTTCGTCGAAGTTTCGGACATACTCTCCTGGGGACCTGACTAGCATTAGGAGGCTGCAAGGACATGGAAATGCAGCCGGCGGTTGTTTCAGGCAAATGCGCTTGCCCTGGGGTGAACAGTTAGTTTGATGATACTCTCGGCGTGAGAGTTACTACGACATACAACCTTTGCCGTCTTTCTATGCAGCGGGCCCGTCGCCGCTACCGGCGGCAGACTCGATTTTATCCGATTGCAACCCCGCACCACTACAATCGCAAGAACTTGGCGGGCACCGGTCGCCCAACCGACATAAGCGGAGATCTATGCATGCCTGAAGCCGCAGTCCAAAAGGTGGTTCAACCCTCCACCGGCGAAGCCATCATACAAGCCGAAAAGATAGAAAAGTATTATGCCCAACCAAGCGAAAATCGCATCCAGGTCATCTCCGCTACCGATCTGAAGATCGTCCCGGGAGAAATCCTGGCGCTTCTTGGCCCCTCCGGTTCCGGAAAGTCTACCATGCTGCGCATGCTTTCGGGGCTTTCGAGGCCTTCGGCCGGCAACGTCTACTGGCATGGGAAACCCATCTCTGAAGTCCAGATCAATGTCTCCATTGTGTTTCAGAGCTTCGCCCTGTTCCCCTGGCTCACCGTGCTCGAAAACGTCGAGGCGCCCCTTCAGGCCCGCGGCGTGGCGCCCGAGGAGCGCCGCGAGCGCAGCCTGCGCATGCTCGATACCGTCGGCCTGGACGGCTTCGAATCCGCCTATCCCAAGGAACTGTCCGGCGGAATGCGCCAACGTGTCGGATTTGCCCGCGCCCTCGTCGTCGAACCCGAAGTCCTCTTCATGGACGAACCCTTCTCCGCTCTGGACGTCCTGACCGCCGAGAACCTGCGCAGCGAGCTGCTGGAACTGTGGTCCAAGAAAACCATGCCCACCAAGGCCGTCTTCCTGGTGACGCACAACATTGAAGAGGCAGTGCTGCTGGCCGATCGCATCATCGTGCTGGGACGCAATCCCGGCCATATCCGCACCGACTTCCGCGTGCAGATCCCCCACCCGCGCGACCGGAAATCAGAACCATTTACCAAGCTCGTCGACTACATCTACACCGTGCTGACCAAGCCTGACGTCGCGCCCGCCGAACTCCCCGACCAGACCGGCAAGCGCGTCCGCGACCAGCGTCAGATGAAATACCAGATGCTGCCCCACGCCCGTCCCGGCGGCATGGCCGGACTCCTCGAACTGCTCCTCGACAAGGGCGGCCGCGACGACATCTATCGCCTCGCCGACGACCTGGCCTTTGAGATCGACGACCTTTTCCCCATCGTCGAAGCCGCGCAATTGCTCAGCTTCCTCAAGATCGAGGAGGGCGACGCCGTCATTACGCCCAGCGGCGAAGAATTCGCCAATTCCGAAATCCTGCGCCAGAAGGAATTGTTCCGCGACGCCGCCCTTGAGCATGTTCTCCTCCTCCGCCAGATTCGGCGCGCCCTCGAGACCAAGAGCGACCACACCGTCCCCGAGGAGTTCTTTCTCGATATGCTCGACGAGCAGTTCAGTGAAGAAGAGTGCCTGCGGCAGATGGAAACCGCCGTCACCTGGGGCCGTTACGCCGAGATTTTCGACTTTGACGCGTCCCGGCGCCGTTTTGTCCTGCCCGACGCCCACGAAGAAGAGGCCGCTGCTGTCAACGAGGAAGCCGAGTGAGAATCCAGCACCCGTTTGCACGATCGCTGATCACCAAACGCACCTGGCCCGTCATCATCGATCTCGGCGTGGCCCTGTGCGGGCTGGCCATTTTCTTCGGCATCATTCACATGGCCCGATACTGGATGGAGACGGCCGTGCCGGTCGTCCCCATCTCGCATTCCCTGCGCGCCCTGCCGCTCTATGCGTTCTATTCGATCGTTCGCATCACCCTTGCCTACCTGCTGAGCCTGGTCTTTGCCATCAGCTACGGATATTTCGCCGCCTACCATCCCCGCGTCGAGCCGTGGATGATCGCAGTGCTCGATATCCTTCAATCCATCCCCGTGCTCAGCTTCCTTCCCCCCGTGGTGCTGGCCATGGTGTCGCTGGTGCCCGGCCATCAGCTCGGCATCGAGATGGGTGTCATCCTGCTCATCTTCACCGGCCAGGTTTGGAATCTCGCCTTCAGCTTTTATTCCTCTCTTAAATCCATTCCCCGCGAGATGACAGAAGCCTCGCGCATCTATCGCTACTCCGGCTGGCAGCGCTTCTGGCAGCTCGAAATGCCGTACGCCACCATCGGCCTCGTGTGGAACTCCATCGTCTCGGTCGCCGGCGGATGGTTCGCCCTCATGCTGTGCGAAATGTTCACCATGGGCGATCGCAATTTTCAGCTACCCGGCCTCGGCAGCTACATGCAGTCGGCCGCCGACTCCGGCGACGTGCCCGAACTGTTGAGCGGCATCCTGACCGTAATTCTGATCGTGGTCGCCACCGACCAGCTAGTCTGGCGTCCGCTCATCGCCTGGAGCGACAAGTTCAAGTTCGAACAGGTCGAATCCGCCGATCGCGTCACCTCTCCCATCCTCGAACTCCTGCGCCGTTCCCCGCTGCTCAATTCCTTTCCCGGGAAGATCTGGTCGAAACTGGAAGAGCCCATCTACAACCGCCTGGCGAAGTCGCGCGATCGCCTGCTGATTCAGCCGCTCGACGACGATCCCGACACGAAAAGGGGCGCTTTCCGTTTCTGGGCCCTCATCGCTGTGGTCGTCATCGTCGCAGGATGGGCCGTCTTTCAGGCCTCACTGATGCTGCGCGCTGTCACTCTGGCCGATTTCCGTCTCCTCATGGAAGGCGCCGCCGCTACCTTTCTGCGCGTCAACGCGGCATTGCTGATCTCTGCGCTCTGGACCATTCCCGTTGGCGTGGCCATCGGATTCAATCCCCGCCTCGCACGCATCGTGCAGCCCATTGCGCAAGTGATGGCGTCGGTGCCCGCTTCCGCCATTTATCCAGTCCTTCTCATCGGCCTCGTCCGCATCGGCGGCGGCCTCGGCATAGGCTCCATCGCCTTGATGCTCCTTGGTACGCAGTGGTACATCCTGTTCAACGTGATCGCCGGCGCCATGTCCATCCCTTCCGACCTGCGCGAAGTCGCCGCCCTCTATCGCTTCACGCGCTGGCAGCGGTGGACGCGCCTCATTCTTCCAGGCATCTTTCCCTTCCTTATCACCGGCATGGTCACCGCATCGGGTGGCGCCTGGAACGCCTCGGTGATGGCCGAGTACTCCAAGGTCAAAGGCGAAACCCTCCAGACCATCGGCCTCGGCGCGCAGATCAGCTCCGCAACCGACCACGGCCGCTTCTCCATCATCCTTCTCGCAACCATCCTGATTTCTCTCATGGTGGTCAGCATGAACCGGCTCGTCTGGCGCCGGCTTTACCGCCTCGCCGAGACGCGTTACAAACTCGAAGGATGAATTCCGACCTCAGACGAGGGGAATTTCCACTTCCGTGAATGTGCCAGCTTTGGCTTCATCCACAGCTCTCACAATCTCAGAAATGTGAGACTTGATCAGGGTCCAGCGTCCTTGCCCAAGGGCGACGATCGCGATCTTGCGCTTGCGAATGTTCTGTTGGTAGCGGATATTTTTGTCTGTGGTGAGCAGCACTTCGAACCCCGCGGCTTCGGCCGCGCTCAACAATTCGCCGTTTTCCAGCCTGTCCCATCCCTGTGCTCGTGCCTCCGTGACGGCGTGGCGACCGATCAGGTATCGGGCAAGCGTTCGGGGCGTTCCGTTGTCGAACAGGACAAGCATTAGGCGGGAGCGACCTCAGGTTCTGCGGTCCGCGCTACGAATTGCAGGACGGCCTCAACCTGCTCGCGCGTTACTCCAAATTCATCCACCAGTTCGTCCACGCTCATATCCCGCAGATTTTCAAATATCGTTGCGACCGGCGTTCGAGTACCCCGAAAGACCCATGCGCCACTTCGCTTTCCCGGTGTGCTCTCAACGTCGGGACATTGGGACCAATCAAGAGGTGCCATCTGGCTGCTCCTTCCTATCAGCATAATCCCCGACGATTCGGATTCACCAGAACTCTTCGAATCGGGTCTATGATGCCAGTATCCGCGGAAGTGCATCAGGCGTAGTGCCGCGGAATTATAAAGACTTGAACTGGAGACCGTGGATGCTGCGAGCAGGTCTGGTCGGATTCGGAATGGCGGCCCGCGTATTCCATGCGCCGCTCCTCTCTTCAGTCGACGGGCTGCAGTTGGCCGCCGTCGTCGAGCGCCACGGCGATCAGGCCAGACAACGCTATCCCGACATCACTGTCTATCGCTCGCTCGAAGACCTCCTCGCCGATGCTTCCATTGACCTGGTCATCGTCGCCACCCCCAGCGGCACTCATTTCGAGGTGGCCCAGCAGGTACTCAAAGCGGGTCGAAACCTGGTGGTCGACAAGCCCGCCTCCGTCACCTCGCTCGAAATCAGTCAACTGATCGAACTTGCCAAGGCTCAAAAGAAGTTCCTGATCCCCTTTCACAACCGCCGCTTCGATGGCGATTTTCTGACCGTGCAAAAACTGCTCCACGAGCACCAGCTCGGCCGCATCGTCCACATCGAATCGCGCTTCGACCGCTGGAATCCGGGAGCCGCGCGACGCGCATGGAAGGACGATCTTGCTCAAGGCGGAGGCGTCCTGCTCGATCTCGGAACACATCTCGTCGACCAGGCCCTGGTCTTGTGCGGCAAGCCGCTCGCCGTCAGCGCCGACGTAGTTCGCGAGCGCGATGGCGAAGGTTCCGACGATGCCTTCACCATCCGCCTGCGTTATGAAAAGTGCTTCGTGACCCTGGGCGCGAACGCTCTTTCCGCTCCGGCGGGGGCGCGGTTCCACGTGCGCGGCACCCGCGGCAACTTCCGCAAGAAAGGCGTAGACCCGCAGGAAGCCGCACTCAACAAGATCACCCAGATTACCGCCCCCAATTGGGGCCAGGAGCCGGCCGCCGACTGGGGTCTCCTTTACGTGGATGTCGAAGGAGGCATGGTGTCGCGCCCAGTCGCCACCATGGCCGGCGACTATCGCCTCTTCTATGCCGGAGTTCGCGATGCTCTGCGCGGAGATGCGGCGGCTCCTGTCTCTGCACTCGACGCCTGGCGCGTGGCCCGTATCCTGGAATTCGCGCGAGCCAGTTCCCAACGTCGCTGCGAAGTCGAATGCGACTGGTCCGCAGAACTGGCGAGTGCCGGTTGATCCCATGGGAAAGTGACTTTAGGTTTCTCGAACAATCGCTGATTTTGACGGGACGAGCCGTTAGCCCTAACGTAGGTCGGGTACGGCTTCAGCCTGACCAATGAAGGGTACGGGCTTCAGCCCGTACATCAAGTCAAGCTACATGCATTGGGCTTTAGCCCCTGAGGGAATGCATGCTACCGTCCCCTCAGCATGGTTGTTCACGGATTCCGCAGCAACCTGGCCAGCGCCCCAATCAATCCCGGAATATCATGCGCTTCAGCTTCAGCCGCCGGTTTCCAGCCCACCTCGCGCAGCGTTGCGCTGGTAATTGGCCCGATCGAAACCGCCGCCACATCCGCGAACGGAAACTCCAGTCCCGCCACCCGCGCTGCATCAGCCAGGTGGGTCACGCTCGACGAACTGGTAAACGTCGCCGCATCGAGACCCTCGGCCAATGCCCGCCGAAGCAGATCAGGCGCGGACTCCGGAATCACATTGCGATAAGCGTCCACCACATCCACCGCAGCCCCGGCCGCTCGGAGCGCATCCGGAATCACATCGCGGGCAATTTCCGCGCGCGCCAGCAGCACCCGTTTGCCTCGCATCTCACCTTGAAGACTGTCAATCAACGACTCGGCCACATACGATTCCGGAACGACGGTCACGTCCCATCCCGCTTCGATCGCCGCTGCCGCCGTTGCACTCCCTACCGCGGCCACCTTCGCGGCCGATCGTCCCGGCGGCTCGACCCCAATCACCGCCCCGCGCGCGGCCAGCGCACGAACCGTATTCGCGCTCGTGAAAACGACCCAGTCGTATCCGCCGATCTGCCGCAGCGCCCGATCCAGGAGTTCAAAAGAGGCCGGCGGTGCGATCTCCAGCACCGGCACTTCCACCGCAACCGCGCCAAGCGATCTCAGCCCATCACTTAGCTTGGCGGCCTGGTGGGCCGCGCGCGTCACCAGGATCCGGCGACCCGCAAGCGGTGAGTCTGTCATCTATGCCGCGCCGCCGGCTCCGAGTTCGACTCCATCCAGCAACGACCCGGCTCCCGACTCCAGCAGCATCTCGGCGATGGTGCGACCCAGCGCCGGGGCATCAGAATGAGTTCCCGGCACGCTGTGATAAGCCCGAACCGTCTTTCCGGTCTCAGGATTCGCCACCACGCCAAAAATCTCCCAGGAATTTTCTCCCGGCTCCTGTCCGCTCGCCGCCCGGCAGTGAATCCCGATCGGCACCTGGCATCCGCCGCCCAGCGCCGCCAGCGCAGCCCGCTCCGCCGTCACGGCATAGCGAGTCGCCGCATCATCCAGAAACGCCAGCGCCGCCATCGTCTCCGCATCGTTCAGCCGCGTCTCGATCCCCAGCGATCCCTGTCCCGCCGCCGGGCAAAAGTCTTTGGGATCGAGCCGCTGCCGCACCCACTCGGTCTTCTCCAACCGGTCCAGGCCCGCGGCCGCCAGCAGGATCGCCTCCACCTGCCCCTCAGCCAATTTGCGCAGCCGCGTGTCCACATTGCCGCGAAATTCTACAGCCTCCACATCCGGCCGCAATTCCTTCAATTGCGCGCGCCGCCGCTGGCTGCTGGTCCCCACCTTTGCCCCCGCCGGCAGCTCGGCCACGTCCCTGTACTTCACCGACACGAACACATCGCGCGGATCTACTCTGGCCGGCGTTGCCGCCAACGCAAATCCAGCCGGCAATTCCGTCGGCAGGTCCTTGAGCGAGTGCACCGCAAGGTCCACGCGGCCCTCGGCCAGAGCATCCTCGATTTCCTTGGTGAACATGCCCTTCGACCCGACCTGCGCAAACGTCACTTCCTGCAGACGGTCGCCGGTGGTCTTGATGATTTCGATTTCGACCGAGTGCCCATGGCCCCGCAGCCGGTCGGCGATGTGGTTGGCCTGCCAGAGAGCGAGTTGAGAACCGCGGCTTCCTATACGCAGGTTCATCGGCGCCCTGCCACGCTGGATTGGATCACGGACACATCCTTTGCATTGCTGTCACTCTCCGCCGTTCCCTCACCCGTCGAAACCCCCGGCTCCCGGGTCGGACCCGTCGTCGGCAGCGACCACGTCTCGCACAGTGCTTCCATGCGCGCCGAATCATTCTCCCGCGCCGCCTGCTTCAACGCCTGCATCGGAGGATGAAGGAATTTATTGACGAGGCCTCGGGTCAGCGCCTCAACCGCCGCGATCTGTTCCGGAGTCAGCGATCCCAGCCGCGCCTGGATGCGCCGCAACTCGGCCTGGCGCAGTTCTTCCGCCTGCTTCTGCAGCGCCACAATCGCCGGCGCCACGTTCACCGTCCGCTGCCGCTGATGGAAGCGCTCCACCTCACCCGCGATCAACGCTTCGGCACTGCTGGCTTCGCGGGCTCGCTCCGCCATGTGCGAAGCCGCCACCGTCTGAAGGTCGTCGATGTCGTAGACAAAGATTCCCTCCAGCTTGTTCATCGCCGGGTCCACGTCGCGCGGAACCGCAATGTCGATGAAGAACATCGGCCGGTTGCGCCGCCTGATGCATGAACGCCACTCCATGCTCGCGCCGGAAAATCGCATGCGGCGCGCCCGTCGACGTAATCACGATATCGGCCTCGCTGGCCGCATCGTAGAGCTGCTCAAACGGAATCACCCGGCCGTTGAACTCATCGGCCATCGTCCGCGCCCGCGCCAGCGTCCGGTTGGTCACCAGGATGGCGCCCGCTCCCTGCTGCACCAGGTGGCGCGCAGCCAGTTCGCTCATCTTGCCCGCGCCGACCAGGAACACAGTTCTTCCGTTCAGCGAGCCGAAGATCTTCCGCGCCAGGTCCACTGCCACCGACGCAATCGAAACGCTGTTAGAGCCGATCTCGGTCTCGGACCGCACTTTTTTCGCCGCCGCAAATGCGCTCTGCAGCAAATGCTCCAGTTGCCCGCCCACTGTCCCGGCCGTTCGCGCCACCGCAAAAGCTTCTTTTACCTGGCCCAGAATCTGCGGCTCGCCCACCACCATCGAATCGAGACTCGCCGCCACCCGGAAAAGGTGCCGCACGGCCTCCTGGTCGCGGTGCTCGTAGAGGTGGTCCTTCAGCACCGACCCGTCCAGCCCGAAATGATTCTGCAAAAACTTCGAAAGATCCACCGCCGGAGACTCAATCGCGGTCACAATCTCCACCCGGTTGCAGGTCGAAACGATCATGCACTCCGACACCCCCGGCAAAGCCGCAAGGGCCCGCGTGACCTCGGGCAGATCTTCGCGCGAAATGGCGATCCGCTCCCGCAGGTCAATGGGCGCGGTCTTGTGGTTTACGCCGATCAGGGCCAGGGTCGTCATGAGGCACCGTACCTGTGCACGTGGCTCAACAGGTTCGCGGCCCACACGGCCAGCATCACCAGGAACACGGCCCCGGACAGATAGGCCGCCTTGCGCCCCCGCAATCCCTTCGTCCCGCGCAGGAACAGCAGCAGCACATAAATCGCCCACATCAGAAACGACGCAATCACCTTGGGATCCCGGAAATACGCCGGCCCCAACGCGGTCTCCTGGGCCAGCACCGAGCCGATCACCAGGCCCACCGTCATGCACGGAAACCCGAACAGCAGCGTGGAGTGCGCGATCCGCTCCAGCGTATCGAGGGGCGGCAGCCATTCCAGCGGAGCCCACCAGGTGTCTTCGCCCGGTTTCAGCTTGCTCTTGATGCGCCGCTCCTGCAACAGGTACAGCACCGAGGCCAGCATGCTGAACCCCAGGGCCGCATACGCCGCCAGCAGCGCCACAATGTGCGCCACCAGCCAGCTGCCCCGCACGCCCTCCGAGGGAAATACGTACTTCTCAACACCCAGCGACGGAATAAACACCATGAAGAACGTCACCGGCAGAGCGAAAATCGCCAGCGAAATCGTCCCGTAGATCCACCACACCAGGAAAAACAGGGCAGCCACCACCAGCCCCAGCAGCGATTCGCCCTCGCGGACTCCCATCGGCAGCCAGCTATGCTTCGAGCGCCAGCATCTCCACCACCGAGACAAAATGAAAAAGCAGGGCCAGCCCGCCCACGTGGACGCAGACACTCCGCCAGCGTGGATTCTGGTGCAGCACGGTGGGAAACGCAGCCATACCCGCGCCCGCGTAAAGTACCGCCGCTACTCTGAGCCAAACCAAATACATTCCGATGCTTACCTTAAAATGCCACCCTTCAGTATACTGTGACGCAAATCACCCAAACCACGCCTGCCCAGGCGCAAAGACCCAGCCTCGAAGCGCCCCACATCTGCCCCGTTCTTATCCGCGTCCCTCCCCGGAGACAATCCGCCCTATCGAACTGCATTACCGAGAGACCGAAATTCTCGATGCAGTCACTTGCCCGCATTTTCTTTTTGAAGCGAATGGAGCCGTTGCTGCACAATACTCATGTTCCACCGTTTACCTGGAAACCGGTCCGTATCTGAGACCTCCACTCGACACTGCTTTCTCAGGATTCCCCATGCCCGATCCCCATCGCATCCAGGGCGAGTTATTGACGCTTTTGTCGCGCCCGCAGTATTCGTCGATCTTTCACCATCGGAACCAGTTCCGGGGACCGAAGGACCCGGTTTCGACGCCGCAACTGGTGGCCGCCCAGACCGCCCAGCACGTCTGGAAGGCAAATGGGCTGCTCGATCCCGTCGAAGTGGCTGAACTCAAGGGCCCCCTCCAGTTTTACCGTGCCTACGACGGTGGGGTCCGCCTCGATTCGGCTCGTACGCTCGGACGTTACTGGTTCGAGCGGTCGGTCGTCGAAACCATCTGGAATGCGACCTCGAAATACCCTGCCGCCGACCGCCAGCGCGAGTTCATGGAGTTCCTGCGCGCCGCCAACTTCGTGTTGCCCGAATGGAACGACATGACTGCCATCGCCGTGATGGTCGTTCCAGCAGGAGCAAATGTGGTGGTAATTCGCGGAAAGGGGAACTGGAAAGCCATGCGGACCGCGCCCGGGAAAATGCGCCCCGGCGGAGCAACAAGCATCAACAACCCCGGTGACGTCCTGGATCACCTGGGCTTTATGCCCACCCCGGGCACCGTCCAGTGCGTCGTTCCGCTCTTTAATGACAACTGGATCACCCAGGTTTCAAGGCTTTCAGCCACTTGGCCGCTTTTTACCTGAAAGTCTCGCCTCCGCCTTTGGCCCCCAAATCCTTGTTATTTGAATCAGCGACCACCGGCGCCGATCCCGCCGCACCCCCCGCCGACTGAAGCTCCTTGCCTGCCGATGCGGTCCCGAAATCCTCAGTCACCCGCTGGCTTCCAGCCGCGATACTCTTGAAGCAAGCGTGATCAAGGACGAGACTCAACCCGTGACCGGCCCGGAGTTCGCCGCGCCGTCTCTCCCATTGCCGGAACTCCTTCCGCCCGCGCCCGCCGCCGAAAAGCCCCCCGCCGAGCTCACCCCGTTCATGCGCCAGTGGACTCTCGCCAAGCGCGAGAATCCTGACGCCCTGCTTTTCTTCCGGATGGGCGACTTCTACGAGCTCTTCTACGACGATGCCGTGGTGGTCAGCCGCGAATTGCAGCTCACCCTCACCGCTCGTGACCGGGAGCGCTCCCAGCCCATGTGCGGCGTCCCCTACCACGCCGTCGAAGGCTACCTGGCGCGCCTCCTGCGCAAGGGTTACCGCATCGCCATCTGCGACCAGATGGAAGATCCCAGGCTGACCAAGAAGATCGTGCGCCGCGAAGTCACCCGCGTCCTCTCTCCCGGCACTGCCCTCGACGCCGCTCTCGGCCAGGAGCAGAACAATTTCCTGGCGGCCTATTTCGAGTCCGCCACGCATCCTCCCGGGACCGAATCCAACTCCTCCCGATCCCGCACCCGCGCCCAAGCCCCCGATGCGCCGGTTTGCGCAGTCGCCTTGCTCGACGTCTCCACCGGCGAATTCCGCACCGCGGAATTTTCCGGCCCCACGTCACGCCAGCAGGCCATCGACGAAATCCTGTTGGCCGGCGCCACCGAAGTCCTTCTCCCCGCAGCATCCGTCATTCCTCCGGCCCTGCACCACGTCCCCGCCCGCACCCGCGTCGAAGACTGGGTGTGGACTCACGACTTCGCTATTCCCCTGGTCGAGCGGCAGCTTCATGTCCGTTCTCTGGAAGGCTACGGCCTCATCGGCCACGAGCCCGCCGCCATCGCCGCCGGTGCCGTCCTCCACTACGTCCGCACCACCCAGAAGAACGAAGCCCTCCATATCGATTCGCTCCGTTTCCAGGAGCACTCCACCGCGCTCGAACTCGACCAGGTCACGGTCCGCAATCTCGAACTGGTTGAGCCCCTCTTCGCTGGACAAGACAATCGCGCCACCCTGTTCCACACCCTCGACGCCTGCTCGCACCCCCATGGGCAAGCGCCTCCTTCGCGCCACCATTCTGCGCCCCCTCCTGGATCGGTCTGCCATTGACTCTCGCTATGAAGCGGTAGGCGAAGCCCACGCCGGCCTGATGAAGCGCGAAGAAATCCGCCGCGCCTTCGCCGGAATCCTCGACCTCGAACGCCTGCTGGCGCGCATCTCCCTCGACTCCGCCGGCCCGCGCGATGTCCGTGCCCTGGCCGCAAGCACCGCCCGCCTCCCCGCCTTGAAGACCGCCCTCGAAGCCATGCAGGCGCCTCGCTGGCGCGAACTCATCACCCGCCTCGACCCGCTCGAAGACATCACCGCGCGCATCGCCACCACCCTCATCGCCGAGCCGCCCCTGACCCTGGCCGATGGCGGCGCCATCGCCGCCGCGATCGACGCCGAACTCGACGAACTCCGCACCATCTCGACAACCGGCCGCCAGCAGATCGCCGCCATTGAAGAACGCGAACGCCAGCGCACCGGCATCGCCTCCCTCAAGGTCCGCTATAACTCGGTCTTCGGCTACTACATCGAGATCACCAGGTCCAACCTCTCCCATGCCCCCTCTGACTACGAACGCAAGCAGACCCTGGTCAACGCCGAACGCTTCACCACTCCCGAACTGAAAGAGTACGAGCGCAAGATCCTCACCGCCCACGACCGCTCCATCGAAATTGAGAAGCGCCTCTTCGCCGACCTGCGCCGCTTCGTCCTCGAAGCCGCGGGCCGCATTCGCCGCGCATCCTCCGCCGTCGCCGAAGCCGATCTTCTCGCCAACTTCGCCCACCTTGCCGCGACACGCCGCTACGTGCGCCCCCGCCTCTCCGACGAACCCGTGCTCGAAGCCGTTTCCGCCCGCCATCCCGTCATCGAGCAGTGGATGGAAGAGACCCGCGAAGGCCGCTTCATCGCCAACGATCTCTATCTCAATACCGGTGATCCGGGCCCCAGCCTCCTGCTCATCACCGGCCCCAACATGGGCGGCAAAAGCACCTACCTGCGCATGGCGGCGATGCTCGTCCTCATGGCGCAGATGGGCAGCTTTGTTCCCGCCGACAGTCTCCGCCTCGGCCTCGTCGATCGCATCTACACCCGCATCGGCGCCAGCGACAATGTCGCCCGCGGCCGCTCCACCTTCATGGTCGAGATGACGGAAACCGCCACCATCCTCAACACCGCCTCCAACCGCTCCCTGATCCTCCTCGACGAGATGGGCCGCGGCACCGCCACCTTCGACGGCCTCTCCCTCGCCTGGGCCACAGTCGAATTCCTCCACGCCGAAACCTGCGCCCGCACCCTCTTTGCAACGCACTATCACGAACTCACCATGCTCGCCGAAAAACTCCCCCGCGTCCGCAACCTGCGCGTCGGCGTGAAAGAATCCGCGGGCGGCATCGTCTTCCTGCACAACATCGAGCCCGGAGCCGCCAGCAAAAGCTACGGCATCGAAGTCGCCAAACTTGCCGGCCTGCCCGCCGCCGTCATCGAGCGCGCCAAACGCATCCTGAAGCAGCACGAAAAACAGGAACGGTCCGCCGTGGCCGACGTGCAGGAGGCCGCAGCCGAGCCCTTGCAACTCACCATCTTCACGCCCCTCTCGCAGCGCATCGTCGACCGCCTCGATGCCGTCGATGTCAACTCCCTTACCCCTCTACAGGCCTTGAACCTGCTCGAAGAACTGCAACAGGAACTGAAAGAAAACAAGTAATAAACATCCTGCGTTTCGCCCGGTTCGGAAACTCTGAACTTAGAATTACGAACTCTGAACTTAGAATTACGAACTGTGAACTAAGAACTACGAACTGTGAACTGATCCACAACATGCCGACCTCAAAGAACACGAATCTGCGCCACGCCGTGGGAAGCCTTCTCGTGGTCGGTCTTTCCGGCCCCGAGCTCACCTCGCTCGAACGCGCCTGGCTGCGCCTGCTGCGCCCCGCCGGCGTGATCCTCTTCAAGCGCAACGTCACCGACCCGAACAAACCCGTGCGCTCCTCGATGAAGCCACCGGGCTCTGCACCCGCCACAGCGTGCGCTACGTCGATGTGGAAGGTGGCACCGTCAATCGTCTTCGCGACGCACTATCTCCGCTTGCCTTCCGCGCAGGCCGTAGCAACAGCCGCGCGCCACAAGCCCGCGCTCGCCCGCGAATTCGGCCGCCTGATCGCACGCGCGGTTCGTGCCTTCGGATTCAACACCACCCTCGCGCCCGTCGTCGACCTTGCCCTTCCGGAATCGGTGGAAGTCATGGGAACCCGCTCTGTCGCACCCGACCCGTCCCACGTGATCGAATTCGCACGCGCCTTCATGGCCGGCCTCGCCGATCAAAACATCATCGCCTGCGGCAAGCACTTCCCGGGCCTGGGAGGCGCGGCCAGCGACACCCACTTCGTCACTCCCGAAATTCATCGCACCTTTGAGCAGTTGTGGACCGAAGACCTCGCCCCCTACCGCGAACTGCACAAGCAGATGCCCATCGTGATGACCAACCACGCCGCCTATCCCGAGACGCCCGGCAAAAACCAGCCCGCCAGCGCCTCCCGCTTCTGGATCTCGACACGTGCTCCGCCAGCGCATCGGCTATCGCGGCATGATTTTGTCTGACGATCTGGAGATGGGCGGCATCCTCAAATTCCTCCCCGTCGATGAAGCCGCGGTCGAAGCCATTCGCGCCGGGTCCGACCTGGTCGAGATCTGCCACAGCGCCGAACTCATTCTGCGCACTTACGAAGCGCTCCTCACAGCTGCCGAGAAATCGTCGCCATTCCGCAATCTATTGCTCGAACGCGCCCGCGAATCGGCCCGCAAGCGCGCCCGGCTCTATGCAGGAAAAATTCCACCGCCGCTCCCCGCCAGGCAATTCGAGAAATTGCGCAGCGATGTATCGCGCTTCCGCGATGCAGTCTCAGCCGCCGCATCTCAACCCGATGCGGTCGCGCCGCGCACCACGGCTCCCGCGGAAACTTCATGAAGCTTCAGGCAATGAACGTCGCCGGCATCATGAGCGGCACATCCGCCGACGGTATCGATGTCGCCATCGTGCGCATCGAGCCGCGCCACCGCATCGCCGATCGACCCAGACTTACTCTGCTCGCCCACCAGGCCTTCCCTTACTCCCCATCTCTGCGCCGCGCGGTTCTGGCGGCGATGAATGCGTCCTCCATTGCCACCGCCGAGCTGGCGCGGCTCAATTGGCGACTCGGCCTCGCCTATGCGGAGTGCACCAGCGTCACCGTCAAGAAACATCGCGTCAAACTCGACCTCATCGGCTGCCATGGCCAGACGATCTACCATCAATCCAAACCTGCGGTCTATGCCGGCCGCAATTTCGCATGCACGTGGCAAATCGGCGAACCCGCCGCCATCGCCTCCGCGACCACCGTCCCCGTCGTTTCCAATTTTCGTCCCGCCGACATGTTCGTCGGCGGCCAGGGCGCCCCGCTCGTGCCTCTCCTCGACTACGTTCTTTTCGCCGACCCCATTCGCGGGCGCGTCCTGCAAAACATCGGCGGCATCGGCAACCTCACAGCAATTCCCGCGGGCTCCAAACCCTCGGCGGTCATCGCCTTCGATACCGGCCCCGGCAACATGGTCATCGATGCCCTAACCCAGCAACTCTTCAACAAGCCATTCGACCGCAACGGCGCCATCGCCGCGCGCGGCGCCGTGATCGAACCCGTCCTCCGCTCCGCGCTGCGCAATCCCTACTTCCGCTTCCAACCCCCGCGCAGCGCAGGCCGCGAGCAGTTCGGCCGCGAATACGCCGCCCAATTCCTCGCGAATTGCCGCCGCGCCAGCCGCCAATCCGAAGACGCCATCGCCACCGCCACTGCCGTGACCGCCGAATCCATCGCGCAAAGCTATCAACGCTTCGTCCTGCCCGCGTTGAAGAACACCCCCGTCGATACCATCGTCTCCGGCGGCGGTGCGCGCAATGCAACCCTCATGGCCATGCTTGCCGAGCGCCTTGGCCCCGGCTGCAACCTCACCACGAGCGCCTCCCACGGGCTCCCCGTCGAAGCCAAAGAGGCCGCCGCCTTCGCTCTGCTAGCCTGGCAAACCTGGCATCATCTCGCCGGAAACGTTCCTTCCGCAACCGGAGCCAGCCGCCCCGTCATCCTCGGCCAGGTGACGTATGTCTGACCGCGATGACAAGAATAGCCTCGGAATTGGGTGTCCTGAATCTCGATTCTGAGACTGGGAAAAGGACAATCGACGAAACTACTTCCCTTCTCCAAACGCCACGAACGCGCTGAGCCCGATCATTCCGATACCCGAAGCCACCCGCTGATTCCGCCGAAACCTCGCACTCGATCGCAAACGGCGTCCCAACGGCGCTGCGGCCATCACCACCAGCAAGTCGGCCAGAGTATTCAACGTGACCGAAACCATCCCCAGCACCAGGAACTGCACCACCACATGGCCCAGATGCGGGTTCACAAACTGCGGCAGAAATGACAGGAAGAACAACGCCGTCTTTGGATTCATCGCCTCGGTCACGACTCCCTGTCGAAACACATGCAGCGACGCAGCGGCCTTGACCGGCTCATCGAATCCAGCATTCCGCGTTCGGATCATCGTGATGCCGATCCACAACAGGTACAGGGCGCCCAGGTATTTCACCACCAGGAACGCGGTCGCCGAAGCGGCCAGGATCGCGGAGAGCCCAAAAGCCGCAGCAATCACATGCACCAATCCGCCTAGAAATGTTCCCAGCGAGGAGTGCACCCCTTCGCGCCGTCCCCCCGCCAGGGTCCTCGCCAGCACATAAAAAATGCCCGGCCCGGGAGTCGCGGCAAGCACCAGTGCCGCCGCCAGAAACACCAGGAACAAATGCCGATCAACCATACAAAATTCTACCTTTCTCCCGCAGACCGTAGCGTTCCCGGCTCGATCCCTGGCTTCGGTTCGCGAACGCGGATACCTTGCAAATATTCAACTTAGACTACGTTTTCAACCTTTTGGATCACTGTTTCGTCTACCCAAACGGAGACAAATTTCAAACTGGAAACTGCGCTGCGCACTGCAGCTCAAAGTGGATTCATGAAGCGTATCCCGCAAATATCGATTCGCATTCCCTTGCTCCTTGCATTGCTCGCCATCATTTCCATCACGGCGAATTCCCAGACCGCCGCGCGTTTTGTCGGATCCGTCACCGCCATCACCGGCACCAGCCTCACCGTCAAAACCGATGCCGGAGAGCAGCGCCAATTCAACGTGCCCTCTGAAGCCGTCCTCAAACGCATCGCCCCCGGCGAAAAGGACCTCACCAAGGCCGCCACCATCGCCTTCACCGACCTCGCCGTCGGAGATCGGGTTCTGGTCAAGCTCGACCCCGCCTCTCCCACTCCGCAGGCCGCCCAGATCATCGCGGTCAAAGCCGAGGATCTCGCGCAAAAGCAGCAGAAGGATCGCGAAGACTGGCAGCGCCGTGGAGTTGCAGGATTGGTGAAAAGTGTTGATCCGGCTTCCGGCGCCATTACGCTGACCACCGGCGCCGGAGCTACCGCGAAGTCCGTCACAGTGCACACCACCAAGGCCTCCGTACTCAAGCGCTATGCTGCCGGCTCGGTCCGCTATGACGAAGCCAAACCGGCGACCATCGATGCCATCCAACCCGGCGACCAGCTGCGCGCGCGAGGCGAAAAGACCGCCGACGGATCCGAGATCGCAGCCGACGAAGTCGTCTCGGGAAGTTTTCGCAATATCGCCGGAACCATTGCCTCTCTGGACGCGGCCACCTCAACCCTCGTCGTAAAAGATCTCGCCAGCAAAAAACAGGTCACCATTCACCTGTCTCCCGAAGCCCAGATGCGCCGCCTTCCCGAGCGCATGGCACAGATGCTGGCAATGCGATTGAAGGGTGGAGCGCCCGGCGCAGGCGGTCCCGGCTCCGGCAGTCCAGCTTCATCCGGCCCTCCTCCGGCCTCGGCCAGCAGCGGTCCTCCCTCGGGCGGTCCCGCGGCCGGCTTACCCGGCAGCGGACAACATAGTGCGAATGGCGCTCCAGGCGGCGCCGGCGCTTCATGGTCCGGACAAAACGGCGGAGGCGATCCGCAGCAAATGCTCAACCGCGCCCCCACCATCCAATTCGCTGATTTGCAAAAAGGGGAAGCGGTCATGCTGGTCTCCACCCAGGGGGCCGGCGACGTCACCGCCATCACCCTGCTGGCCGGCGTCGAACCGCTGCTCGAAGCTCCGGCAGCCAGTCAGAATCTTCTCTCCAACTGGAGCATGGGCTCCGGGGGCGGCGGCGAAGGAGCAGCCGCAACCCCATAGTTTTCGCAGCAACAGGATTTGCTAAACCAGAAACGCGAACAGAACAAGAGGAACAAGTGCCTTTACGTCTTCACTGCATCCTTCATTTTTTCATCGCCGCTTTACTCGCATCCGCGGCGGTGCTTGCCTCTAGTGCCCAGCCGCCCGCGACGCAGGCCCCGGCCGCCCCGGCACAATCCGCCGCCCCGGTCAGCATTCATGGCCATATCACCGATCCGACTGGCGCACTTATTCCCGGCGCCAAAATCACCATTGCCGACCAGGCCGGCAACGCCCTCCGCACCATCACTGCCGATGCCGGCGGCGCCTATGAAGCCCGCGGCCTCGCTCCCGGCAGTTACACCATCAAGGCTGAATTTGAAGGCTTCGCGCCGTTTTCCTCGCAACCCCTCGCCATCGCCGCAGGCCAGGCCAAGCGCGTCGACATCGCTATGGCCATCCAGGCCGAGCAGCAGAACATCGTCGTCACCGATGAAAGCCCCACGGTCAACGTCGAAGCCTCCGGCAACTCCAACGCCATCGTGCTCAAGGGCAAGGACCTCGACGCCCTCTCCGACGATCCCGACGAGCTCTCCAATGAATTGTCGGCGCTCGCCGGTCCCTCCGCCGGCCCCAACGGCGGCCAGATCTTCATCGACGGCTTTTCCGGCGGCCAGCTCCCACCCAAATCGGCCATTCGCGAAATCCGCATCAACCAGAACCCCTTTTCCGCCGAATTCGATCGCCTCGGCTACGGCCGCATCGAGATCCTCACCAAGCCCGGAACCGACAAGCTCCACGGCCAGGCATTCATTATGGGCAACGACAACGTCTTCAATACCGCCAACCCCTTCGTTGCCAAAAACGCCGCCGGCCAGACCGTTTCGAATAGCCTTCCTCCCTATTACAGCTACCAGTTCAATGGCACCCTGAGCGGCGCCATCTCCAAAACTTCCTCCTACTTCGTCAGCGCCGAACGCCGCAACATCGAAAACGTCAATTCCTGGCAGATCCCGGAAGCCGTGCTGCTGCAGGATCCATCGCTTCCCTTCGACCCTGCCAGCAACCCATACGTGGCCGTTCCCTACGACGTCAGCCTCTTGAACCTGCGTATTCGCAACAACCTGTCCGCGCGCATCGACTGGCAGCTCGGCGCGAAAAATACTGTCACTGTGCGCTACGGCTTCTGGAATGAATCCGAACACGGCAACCTCAGCGCCGGCTCGCTGCCCAGCGCCTCCACCCACGAAGGCAACACCGACCACACCATTCAGATGAGCGACGCGTTCGTCCTTAACGACCACGCGGTGAACGAGACCCGCCTGCAGTTTGAAGAGCAAAATGAAAATCACTTTCCCGATTCGACCCAGCGCACCATCAGTGCCGCGGGCGATTTCACCTCGGGAGGCTATCCTGCGCAAATCAGCCGCGACCGCTCCATCCGCCTGGAACTTCAAAACGTGACCACCATCAGTCACGGCGCCCACGCCATCAAGTTTGGAACCCGCCTGCGCGACACGCGCGACGCCAACTTCAGCAACTCCAACTTCAACGGCGCCTTCAGCTTTTCTTCCGCCACCGTCGGCGGCGTCACCTACACCCCCGGGCAGGTCTACGCGAACATGGCCAACGGCCTGGCATCGGGCCAGACTTTCGACCAGATGGTTGCCGCGGGCTGGGGTCCTTCCACCGCCAGCTTCACCACCGGGCAGGGATCGGCGCTGGCCAACCTGTTCGACGCCGCGCTCTTTGCCCAGGACGACTGGAAAGTCAATCCCCGCCTCACCGTCTCCGGAGGCCTTCGCTGGGAATCGCAGAACCACATCGCCGATCATAACGACTGGGCTCCCCGTGTCTCCTTCGCCTACGCGCTCGATGGCGGCAAAGGCAAGACTGCGAAAACGGTGATTCGCGCCGGCTATGGCGATTTCTACGATCGCTTCTCCTCCAAGAACCTGCTATCGGTCCATCACTCCGATCTTCAGAACAAGATTTTCCTGAATTTCCCCACCTGCTCGTCCACGGCCACATCCCTCGAGGCCATCGACCTCAGCACCTGCCAGAGCAGTTCCACCACCGTGAACCCCAACGCGATTCCAGTTCGCTACCGCGTCGATCCCTCCTTTCACTCGCCGTACACCGGCCAGGCAGGCCTGGGCATCGAGCGCCAGCTCAACAAGGGCAGCAGCGCCACCGTCACTTATCTTCATTCCTTCGGCGTACACCAGTTGGTCACCATCAACGCCAATCAACTCGACAGTGACGGAACCTATCCGCTCGATCCTTCCGGCGGCTACCTCTACGAGTTCTTTCCCGAAGCCGTCTTCAAGCAGGATCAGCTCATCACCAGCGTCAACGCGCGCGTGAACAAAAACCTCAGCCTCGTCGGCTTCTACACCCTCGGCTTCGCCCACAGCGACGGCGGCGCCGGCTCCAACGCATCCAATGCCTACAACCTCAGCCAGGACTACGGTCCGGCAACCTTCGTTTCCCGCAACCAGGTTTTCACCATGGCCAACTACAGCGGGCCGTGGGGTCTGCGTTTCAATCCCTTCCTGATCGCGCAGTCCGGCAAGCCATTTGATATCGACCTGCCCTCCGATCCGCTGAACAACTTCAACAACCAGCGCCCCGGCAGAGCAACCGCGACTCAGTGTCAGACCGACACCACAGGCCGCTATATCGCGACCAACCGCTTCGGCTGTCTCGATTCGCGGCCCACCCCCGGTGAAGCTCTGGTTCCTGCCAACATGGGCACCGGCCCGGCTGCCATTGCCGTCAACCTGCGCATCAGTCGCGGCTTCGGATTCGGCCCGGAAACCGGTAACTCGGCCGCTGCCCAGGGCGGCGACGGCGGGCACGGAGATGGTGGTGGCCCCGGAGGCGGTCGTCGCGGCGGGCCTCCCGGAGGAGGACTTGGTCCCGGCGGTCTGGGCGGAGGCGGCGGACGCGGCATGGGCGGCATGTTCGGCGGCGGCGGCGCCACCGGCCGCAAATACTCGCTCACCTTCAGCGTGCAGGCCCTGAACCTGTTCAACAACATCAACTACGGCGGCCCCAATGGCGTCCTCGGCTCGCGCAAGTTCGATCAGTCCACCACCCTCGCCGGCGGCATTTTCTCTACCGGCTCCGCAGCCCGCCGCATCTTCGCTCAAGCGACCTTCTCGTTCTAGCGCTCCAACCCCTGAACTTTCCGTGTCCCACCCTTTCGCAGCTTCACCGCGAAAGGGTGGGAGACCACGAGACCCCTACTGCGCCGCCCCCACCGTCGCCGTCTGCGGATTCACTCCAAACGCATCCGTTAGCGACAACGCATTCATCTGCGCCTTCACATCTTCCATTGGCGCCTTCGACTCCGCCGTGACCTCAACGGTCTCCCCCGGCAGCACATCGAAATAGTTGTCCGACACCTTCACATCGAGGCTCCCGAAAGACAGGTAAACGCTCCGCGCCAACACCGGCGACGTCACCCGAATTCGCATCTTCCCGCCCGCCGAACTCGTCTCCACCTTCAACGTCGCCGGCTTCAGATGCACTTCCTTTACCGGTGCGAGATACGTCAAATTGCGCGACACCTCCGCCCCGCCCTCACTCAGCTCCGCCGCCACAAACACTCGCGAAGTGTCCGACGCTCCCGCCTGCGTAAGCTTCAGAAACGGCCAATCCAGATATACCTTGCTGGTCAGCGGCGACACACTCACGTCCTGCTTTTCTTCGAGCAGCACCTTGCCGTCAAAGTCCATCAGCCGCACCCGCAGGGTTGCCTTCTGCGCGTCCGTCTTGTCCGAAACGATATACACCTTCACCGCCCCGTCCTCGACATGCGGCGAAACCAGCACCGGCGCGTAGAACCGCCGCGCATAATATTGCAGCGCCTTCCATCTTCCGTAATAGTCAAGGCTCGACCACGAAGCCACCGGCCAGCAATCGTTCAACTGCCAGAAGATCGAGCCCATCGTTTCCGGCATGCTCCGCCGCATATGCTCCGCCCCAATCTTGATTCCCTCCGCCTGCAGCACCTGGCTCGCATACAAAAAGCTCGGAAAATCCTTCGGCTCCGGATAATCCTTCAACAGGTAATCATGGATAATCGAGTTGCCTTCGTTGTTCTTCTGGTGCACCAGCATCACCGGCGTAAAAATATTCTTTCTGTCGTCGGACTGAGTGAACGCCTCAATCGTCTTCATCTCCGGAAACGACTGGAACCCATACTCGGTAACAAACCGCGCGTGATGCGTTTCATACGTCGCGAACGGCACCCGCCCGTGCCATACATCCCAGATGTGCGCATCGCCGCTTTGGTACCCCGGCATATAGTTGGCGGTTGTTTGCTCATAGTCGGAACTCGGCGAACTCGGCCAGTACGGCGTCTCCGCATCCAGCCGCGCCACCACCCTCGGCAGAATTCCGCTGAACACCGTCAGGTAGTCCTGCCACATCTGAAACTTCACATCGGCGGGCAGCGTAGTCCGCACCCCCCATCCGAATGCGGCCTCCGTCTCGTTGTTCCCTGACCAGATCACAATGCTGGGATGATTGCGCAGCCGTCGCACCTGGTCTTCCGCCTCGGCTTCGATGTTCAGCTTGAAATCGTACGTGCCCGGCTGCCAGTCGTTGCCGAACATGAAGTCCTGCCACACCATGATTCCCAGCTCATCGCAGATCGAGTAGAACTCATCGGTCTCGTAATAGCCGCCGCCCCAGTGGCGGATCATGTTCATGTTGGCGTCGCGCGCCGACTCCAGAACACTGCGATACTCAGCCGTCGTCACGCGATTGGGAAAGCTGTCGAACGGAATAACGTCGGCGCCTTTGCCAAACACGGGAATCCCATTCACCACGAATTGAAATGAGCGCCCCCACTTGTCGGGATGCCGATCAAGAATCACCGAACGCAAACCCACCTTCGTTTTGCGCTCGTCTGCTTTGACCGCGCCGGCACTCACCTGCGCGGTGAACTCGTAAAGTGTCTGATCTCCGTACCCCGCCGGGAACCACAACTTCGGCTGCTTCACTTCGATCGGAATTTCGATTTCATTGTTTCCCGCGTGAAGCTCTGCCTTGCTGGTCAACACCACAGGCTTCCCGGCATCGTTGAACTGCACGGTGACGTTCGCCGCCCCGGCGCTCGAAGCCTGCACCTCGACCTCCGCATCCAGATGGGCGACTTCCCTGCTAACATCCCTCTGCCGGATCGCGAAATCCGCGATCCGCACCTTGTCCCACGCTTCCAGACGCACCGGCCGCCAGATACCGCTGGTCACAAACCGCGGACCCCAGTCCCACCCATACTCATACGCAGCCTTGCGAATGTACGTCTTGGCTTCCACCTTCGTCTTCGGCTGCCACGGGTCGCTAGCCGCCACCTTCTCCGCGGCCTTGAGAGGCGAAGGAAATTCCACGCGCAGCACATTCTTCCCCGCATGCAAATGATCCTTCACCGCCACCCGCCAGGTGCGAAACATGTTGTTCGCGCTCAGCACGTGCGCATCGTTGACATACACCTCGGCCGCCGCGTCCAGACCCTCAAACACCAGCTCCACATTGGCTCGTCCCAGCAGAGCCGCGCTCACATCGAAGCTGTCCTGGTATTCCCAGCTCGCCTGTTCGATCCATTGCAGCTTCGCTTCGTCATCGCGATAAAACGGATCGGCAATTCTCTTGTTCGCCAAAAGGTCAAGGTGCACATCGCCAGGTACCTTCGCGGGTAGCCATTCACCGCCCGAAGCTCCGCCTCCCGCAGCGGCCTGCCGAAATTGCCAGCCGCTCTCGAGACTCAGCGCCGTATTCCCGCTCTGCGCCGTTACCTCAATCCCTGTTCCCAGAACAGCGGCCAAAATCAAGCTGCACACCAATCCCCTTTGCATGGCTCTCCTCCGTTGCCGCTCGAGGGCAATCATCGGCGGCTATGATGATCGTTTTGATTCCGCGGATAAGGCTACCACCGCAGCCCGGGTCAACCGAGTACCGATCGATACAGCGCATCCCACTCCTCAGCCTTTTGATCCATGGTGAAGTTCTTGACGATCCGTTCGCGAGCCACACTCCCCATCGCATCGCGTTCCTGTTGCGATCGCTTCATCACCCCCAGCATCGCCTCGGCGAGCGCCGCTGCATTCCGGGCCGGAACAATCACCCCGCAACCACCCACCAGTTCGCGCACCCCGCCCACATCGGTCGCAACCACCGGCTTCTTCATGGCCATGGCCTCGCCGACCGCCAGGGGCATTCCTTCCCAGGCCGAACTCGACACAAATCCATCCGCCGCATCCAGCAGCGCCGCAACATCCCGCCGCAGCCCCAGCCAGCGCACCTGGTCCATCGCCCCGTGCGGCAAGGAAAACTCGTCATCCGGCTTCTTTCCCGACGCCGGAGCTTCTCCCGCAACCCACAGTTGCGTCTGCCGATTCGCCCGCCACACTATCCCGAACGCCTCCAGCAGATTGGGAAAATCCTTGGCCGCGGTGATGCGTCCCACCGAGATCCACACAAACTCGTCGCTCACTCCCATCTGCCCGCGCATCGCCGCCCGCCGCCCATTATCGGGAACGAACCCGGCAATCTCGATCCCGTTGGTGACGATCACGCAGTTCCGCCTCGACACCGCCTTCAGCCGTACGAATCGTTCCGCCACCGCGCCGCTGACCGCGGTCGTCCGATCGACAAGCGCATCGCTCACACGATACGCAAGCATGCGCACCCGGCCGCCTTCATACACGTTGTGAATGGTCGCAATGAGCTTCGCGTCGCGGCAGAACAGCCGCATCCCCCGCGCCAGCATATTGCCATGAAAATTATGACTGTGAATGATGTCCGGCCGAAACCGCCGCAGAAATGCTACTCCGCGCCGCAATCCCGCGGCCACGCTGGCCGCATCCTTGCCGATATCCAGATGGGTAACGCTGAGACCGGTGCCGCAATCATCCGGCTCCCGCGCCTTCACGACCAGCAGCGCCACATCGTGCCCGCGCGACGCCATCCTTCCGGCAATCGCCAGCACCTGCCGTTCCGCGCCGCCCATGGCCAGCGTTGTAAGCACATAGACGATGCGCATCCGGCCCCGCATTCCATTCGAGTGAGATTGGAATGATGATACCGCGATTGCTCAGGCCGTGCTCTTCTGCTCCAGCCACCGTTTTAGCAGCGTGTCGATCGCAAACAGTCCCGGGCCGAGAATCAGGATCAACAGCGCCGCGAACCAGTAGGTGTACGGGCTCGCCCCGTAGAAATCTTCAGGCTTCGAAAACATATGGGAAAAGTTGACGCGGTCGTCCGGCGCAGCCAGAAAGGCCACGGTCATATTCACAAACAGCACCAGCGACACCAGCCGCGATCCGATCCCCGCCGCAAACAGGATCCCCCCGCCGAACTCTACAATCCCCACCATCATTGCCGTCGCCGCCGGCGCCGGCAGGTGCAGCGAGTTTCCGAAATAATCCGCAACCCGGTCCAGGTGCGTCAGCTTGCCGTATCCATCGGTGGCAAACTGCCAGCCCCAATACAGCCGAATCGCCAGCAGCAACGGGTTCCTCAGGCTGTTGAACACGAGGCACAACGCCTCGTAAGCCCCGGCAAGCTTTTGCATGATTTCCTTTCTAACCTTGAACAGATTCCTCGAGGTCCGGAGCGCAAATCCATTCCAACTCAGCCCATGTCGCGAACCACTCCCGCACCCTTTTGGGCCTGCGCCCTTCCGGAACCCGCGAGCCATCGAATCCCGCCTCCAGCGCCTCGCCCAGCGCGTGGCCATCGCGGATCGCCGCCAGCGTTAGAAACTCCTCGCGCTCCATGCGCCGGTAGTACACATTCAAATCCACCCTGTGCGAAGCCACCCACGTCGCCCTGCGACGAAGCTTGGGAAGCCGCACCGCCTCCTCGGCATCGTCCTCGTGCTTCACCCCGGCTTCGCTCGTCTGGCGCTTCTCCTTGTCGTGCAGAGCCAGCGCAATATCATCGGCGGCATAATCGAGCGCCAGCAATTGCACATGCGGCTGCAGCGCCAGCCGCGAATCTCCGTCCAGCGTCGCAATCTGATCCAGTGTCAGCGGAGTGCGCTCCGGATTATCGAAAGACTCCACAAACGCCCACTCGATCCGCGCCAGGTCGATGGCCAGCGCCTGCCTCCTTCCCGTCCATTTCGGATTCGCAATCAGCCATTCCACCAGGTGCGATCCTAAATTACGCAGCGAAAACGAGCGGCTGGGATGCGCCGTGAGATACGCCACCGAAAGCTCTTCAAATCGCTTTGCCCCCACCACCGCCCGCACCGCCGGAAAATCCTCTCCAATCGCGTACAGGACTCTGAACCAGTATTGCCGGTTGTAGATCTCCAACCGCTCAAACGAACTCAGCCGACTGTTGGGCGCAATAAACGATTCCGCTACCTGCGTCATCGCGCGCCCATCCGGCGACGTCGGGCGCATCAGTTCGTCCGGCGTCAGCGGCATCATCACCGCCGCGGCCATCTCCCTCTGCAGGTCGGCGAGACTCATCGTGGTCGCCCCCAAATCGCCCTTCATGGCTGCACCGCCGTCAAGGCGTCTGCATGCCGCTGGAGATACCTCTCCGCTTTTTTCGCTTCGTTGTGCACCTCATCGAAGCTGGGAATATGATCGTCCCACTCCAGCAGGGTTGGCGTCGGCCCGCAGCGCTCGATCGCGCGCGCATACAAATCCCACACCGGATCGATTACCGCATGATCATGCGTATCCAAAATGTACTTCTCATACTTCGAATGCCCGGCGACGTGAATCTGCGCCACGCGCTCGGCCGGCACCGCGTTTACATACTCCATCGGATTGAACTCATGATTCACCGATGAAACATAAATGTTGTTCACGTCCAGCAGAATCCCGCAGTCGGCCCGCTCCACCACTTCGTTCAAAAATTCCCATTCCGTCATCTGCGACGCCGTAAACGCCGCATAGCTGCTCACGTTCTCCACCGCCACCGGAATCTCGAGAGCATCCTGAACCATCCGCACGCGTTCCGCGGTCCGCTCCACCGCCTCCCATGTATAAGGCAGCGGCAACAGATCGTGTGTGTAAGTGCCATCCACGCTGCCCCAGCACAAGTGATCGCTCAGCCACGGCGTCCTGGTGCGCCGCACCAGTTCCTTCAGCCTGCGCAGATGCTGCGGGTCCGGCGCGGTCGCCGAACCGAAATACATCGACACGCCATGCTGAACCACGCGGTACTGTTCGAGAATCTGATCGAGCACGTGCAGCGGCCGTCCCGCATCGACCATGAAATTTTCCGAAATGATTTCGAACCAGTCCACCACCGGCTTGCGCGAAAATATGTGCGCATAGTGCGGAATGCGCAGACCTATGCCCACGCCATGATTCGAATACGCGTTAAATCGATTACCAGACATATTCACCATGAAATCGAAGCATTACTTGAAACAAAGGTGCCCCAGGTCTCGCATTTGAGACCTGGGATTGATCGAACCGTAACGAAATGCCCTTGCCTCTGGGAGAAGCCGCCGTGCTGGTCCAGCGGCCTTATCCTATCATTCCCGGAGGAGTTCTGACCTCTCTCAGCAACCCGTAAAGGAGATGAATTCTCCCAGCGGCGTCGCCAGGTGTGGCGTGAACGGTTCAAATTCGAATGCCTTCGCCGTGTTGAATCCCGCCTTCATCGCCGCGGTCTTGTCGGCAAACGGCAGCAGCACCTGCACCGCCTGCGAAATGTCGGTAAGGCACAGCGTCCGCTCATACCCATTGTTGTTCGGCGGATGCACATTCTCCGGCACACCCTGCAGGCCGGTAATCTTCATAATGGGCCCGCCGTCTTGTGCCGCTACATCGCCCGCCAGGGAGCGCGCCAGGGTGCGATGGTCGCTCTCGATGCCCATGATCCGCGCCGCCGTCACCCGCAAATCTGGAGTGCTGAAATTCCGAACCCCCACCAGGTACGCCGCGATAAACGCATCTTCCAGCGTCACCAGCGTGTTCAGCGTCGTCTGCGCATCCGTGAACATCTTGTGCGGAAAGTAGAACTCGGTAAACGGTGTCCCCTGCCCGCTCGCCGACTTCTCCAGAAGATAGTGCGACATCTCTTCCTGCCGCGCCGCGTACAGGTAGCCCTGGTCGTCCTCGGGCAGCCGCGTAAACCATCCCGGAGTCCGCACGATATTGGTGTAAGTGGTCACGGCTAATGCTTCCGCAATCTCCGCCGCGACCAGGATCGCGATATCGCCGCTGGTGAATTGAGCAGCCGCATTCGCCGATGCGTTCCCCGCAGCCGGCTCCTCGCCGAATGCCTTGCCTACGTTGAACAGCCCGTAAAATGCGGCTGCGCCTGCCACTCCCGTCACCGTTGCGCGGTGAAAGAAAGAGCGCCTCGAAATCTCTGATTCTGGCCTGACCGGTCCGTCAGCTTCCAGTGTGTTCGCAAGTTTCATGATCGATTTCTCCTGCATCAGACACGGGTGTGCCTTCGCGTCTAAAGACGCGTTTGCGGTTTGCCTTCTTTTGAGGGGGGTGGGAGGGCGTTCCGCCCTCCCGGGATGATCTAGACTGCCTTCGGCATCGGGGAGCCGTCAGTGGCGCAGCCGCCCTTGCCCTTGCAGCTGTTCTTGGCCTTGCAGCCGTTGTCGCTCGACTTGCAGCCGCCCTGGCCCTTGCAATCGTTCTTGCCCTTACAGGAGTGCTTGGGTGGCTTGTCGGCGCTGGTCAGGCGAAGACCCGCCTTTGCCGCCTTGACGTTGGCGCCGTTGGAACCGTGGGTGGCCGCCTGGGCCGCTACGGAGGTTCCACCGATAAGGCCGGAGAGTGCCGCCGTCAGAAGCAATGCATTCAATTTGCTACTTGTCATTGATTGACCTCGCTGGGGGTTGAGGCGGATTTGTTTCCGCGTTTGTCTCGATGCAGGCAAGGTAGCCATCCATCATGACCGTTTTCCTTGCTCGCACACTAGGAGCACGGACCTGCCGGAAAGGTTACAGGCAATCCCGCACCTCTGGGAATGAAAATCTTATCCGCAGGCCCCGAATTCCCATGAACCGGTACTGGCTCGACGGGTGAAGGTCCGCAACCCCTATGAACCGGTAGCTGATTCCTGCTTGCAACTCCTTACGATGGAGGTACGGAGCCATCACGAGAACGGATTGCAGGAACCGCAAATATTTATTCTTTCCCTGAAAAGCCGCCCTCCGCACTGAAGCCGCTCCTGCCCGCCCATCCGCCCGGGAATCGAGCCCCTCTCGTGAAGGAAAAAAGAACGAGCATTTTTTGCTCCCGACCGCACCAAAACCGTGCTAATTTTACCTATCGAATTTTCTTCGGCTCAACCTTCCCTTCCCCGGAGGTTCCCGTGCAAGACCTGACCTTTTCCCCTGCGCCTCGCTCTGAAGCTTCTGCTGCAACCGTAACTGTGCCGAGCGCCGCTTTCGCGACTGAGCCGTTCGTCACTGCCACCGAACAATTC
Source organism: uncultured Acidobacteriota bacterium (assembly GCA_963730805.1). Classification (GTDB taxonomy): domain Bacteria; phylum Acidobacteriota; class Terriglobia; order Terriglobales; family Acidobacteriaceae; genus Telmatobacter. The sequence goes on from CAVSTL010000015.1 coordinate 65,377, forward strand.
GCCACCGATACTCCGCAACCCGTCACTCAGAGCGAACGCATTCCCACCATCGACATCGTGCGCGGCGTGGCCCTCATGGGCATCCTGTTGATGAACATCGCGGCCTTCGCCGGGCCGTTCGAGATGTACATCAATCCGCTCGTCGTCGGCAATCACCGCACCTATAACCTCGTCGCGTGGACCATCCGCTGGGTCCTGTTCGAAGGCAAGATGCGCGCCGCGTTTTCCATGCTGTTCGGCGCCGGTGTTATCCTGCTCACCGAACGTGCCGAGAAGCGCGGCAGCAAAAACATCGCCGACGTCTTCTCCCGCCGCAACATGTGGCTGGTTCTCTTCGGAGTGCTCCACTTCTACTTCATCTGGTTTGGCGACATCCTCTACTCCTACGGCCTCACCGCCCTGCTGTTTCTCTATCCATGCCGCAGGGTCCGCTTCCGAAACCTGCTCATCGCCGGAGCCGTGGTGCTTCTCATCGGCGTCGGTACCGATACCTACTTCGCCATCGATGGAGTCCGCGACCGCAATCAGGGCATAGCAGCCCAGGCCCTCGCCAGCGCCGGCAAAAAGCTTACGCAGCCCCAGCAGGACGCCCTCAAGAAATGGAACGACACCCTGGACAAGCGCAAGAAGAACCACGACGACGATTTGAAAGCCATGCGCGGCAGTTATCTCGAACAGGTCAAATGGCGGGCACAATGGGGCCCCAGAGTCCAGGCGCTCTACTACTACCAGTTCGGGTTTACCGACATCCTGGGCATGATGCTCATCGGCATGGGCCTCTACCGGATGGGCTTTCTCACCGGCGACTTGAGTTATAGGTTCTATGGCTGGATCATCGGCGTCGGTTTTCTCCTCAGCCTCCCCATCAACGGTTTCGAGGCCTATGGGCTCATCCGCGACAACTTCCAGCAGGAGTCTCTCTGGTGGGTGCTCTATCAGCTCGGCCGGCTCACCGGCGCCCTCGCCATTGTCGCGTTGGTTGTCGTGGTGGCCAAGGCCGGTGTCGCCTCATGGCTCACCCGCCGCATCGGGGCCGTCGGCCAGACCGCGCTCAGCAACTATCTCTTCACCAGCATCAGTTGCAGCCTGCTCTTCAATGGATTCGGCGCTGGCCTCTACGGCAAGCTGGAATATTACCAGCTCTATGCCATCGTTGCCTGCGTCTGGATCCTCAACCTAACCCTCAGCCCCATCTGGCTCCGCCATTTCCAATTCGGCCCCATGGAGTGGGTCTGGCGTTCTCTCACCTACTGGAAACGCCAACCCATGAAGCGCGCCACCGAAGAACAGTTGGCCGTTGCCTGATCCTTCCATCAAAGCCCGATCAACACACCTCCGCCGCGGAGTTCCAGCCCGTTTGCCATAAACACACTAGGAACTCTTTATAAAATGCTTATGCAAGCGCCGCGTACGCTTTTAACATCATGGCAATTCTCGTATTCCTGATGCGCGTGCTTGAAATCGCCTTCTTTGTCGGTTTGGCTGGCTCTGCCGTAGTGGTCTTAATCAGCTTCGTCGAGGATTTCGCAGTTCTCATTCATCGCGACGACACCTAGGCCGTTCTTCAGGTACCGCCGTTCCCGCGCGGGCTTCAGTGACTGCACGAGGACTGGAACTTCAGGCTGACTTGCTAACTTGCTAGGCCGCGAAGCGGCGCTAACTTGCTGCTTTTGAAATCAAACGGTATTCGGCCCGGTTCTCCCGGCAGCGCCGGTTGGTTCTCCCGCCCATGCTTTAGAAGCCCGGGGAATACTTCGAATCCCACCCGCAACGTTCAAGATCGCCTCGTAACTCTCCAGTCCGTCTCGTTACGTTTAGCTCTCCAATTAAAGTGCCCGACCCATACGCTTGGGTTATGAAGATACTTCCTCCACTTAGCAAGATAGCGCTCTGCCTATGCCTGCTCGCAGCACTTCCCACTGCCCTGGGCGCGGAACCAATCGCGATCACCATGTCGGCCGATCACTGGCAAACCAGGGAGAACGCGGAGTTCCTCCGCCAGCTCGGCTTCTTTCACGGCTTGATGCGATTGAACAGCGGCGATGCAGTACTCAAAGACACCGCCTTCAGCAACGGAACGATTGAGTTCGACGTCAACACCGTCGGTCGTGGCGCACCCGGAATCGCCTTTCGTCAGCAGGACGAAAACAATTTCGAACTCGTATATCTCCGGCCTGATTCCAACTGTCCAGCCTTCCGCGCCTGCATACAATATGCGCCTCAGACTCATGGCGTCCTGTATCCCAACCGCGCCGTAGCGTGGCTGAAGACAACGATCACGTCAGACAGCAAACAAGCGAAAAAAGTAAATATCGGATGGACGCGCGACCTGTGGCTATTCGTAAATGGGAAACTGGTATATACCGACAAAAACCTTTTCGAGTCGGACGAAGCGAGGAAAACTCCCGATGGGCGATGCTCGCTTGAGAATGGCTCCTTCTCGCTGCCTCTGGAACCTGGCGAGAATGAAATCGCGGTGGCCCTTGGAAACAATTTCTTCGGATGGGGAATGATGCTGCGTCTCGCTGATCCGGACAGAGTTCATCTGGCCGCGAAATAACCAGCCCGATAAATAGCTTTCTCGACCCCCTCTATCTAGGTCCACCGCCAAAACAAAACAGACGGCCCGAACCAATCCGGTTCGGGCCGTCTGTCTTCCCTCCGCGTCTGGTTATCCCTGTCCGCCGCCAGGACGAGGACCGCCGCGACGACGCCGGCGACGACGATTGTTGTTCTGCGGCGGCCTTCCGCCTCCGCCTCCGCCTGCGCCCGCAACCACCTGACCCGCCGGCACCGGCGCGCCTTCCGCGCGATTGAAGTTCGGCTCGTTATCTTCGTCGAACTCTTCCGTCTCGTCGTCGTCGAAGTCCTCGCCGCCTTCAATCAGGATCGTGCTCTGGTTCGACCGCGGCTGCTTGTCTTCCGGCTGCTCGGGACGCTCTGCCCGCGGTCTCGGAGGAGGCGGCGGAGCCGCAACAGACTCGGTTTCCACCGGACCCGCTTCCACCGGCGCCTGCTGCGCGAGCTTGGCCTTCTGCTCGCGGATCAGCGCCTTGCGGCTTAGCTTGATGCGGTTGCCTTCGATGGCCAGCACCTTCACCATCACCTGGTCGCCTTCGCGCAACTCGTCCTTCACTTCCTTCACGCGATGTTCCGCGATCTCGGAAATGTGCAGCAATCCGTCAGTGCCCGGGAACAACTCGACAAACGCGCCGAACTCGGCCAGCCGCACCACCTTGCCGAGATAGACCTTGCCAATCTCCGGCACCGCGGTGATGTTGCCGATCATCTCCAGCGCGCGCTTCAGTCCGTCGGCGTCGCTCGAAGCCACGCTCACCCGTCCTGTATCGTCCACGTCGATCTTGGCTCCGGTCTGCTCCACGATCCCGCGGATCGTCGCGCCGCCCTTGCCGATCAGGTCGCGAATCTTGTCCGTCGGGATCATCAGCGTCTCGATCCGCGGCGCGTACTGCGAACGCTCCGTACGCGGACCATCCAGCACCGCGTCCATCTTGTCCAGCAGGAACAGCCGGCCCTGCCGCGCCTGCTCCATCGCCTGCTGCAGAATCTCCCGCGTCAGGCCGCCGATCTTGATGTCCATCTGCAGCGCGGTAATTCCCTTGCGCGTGCCGGCCACCTTGAAGTCCATGTCGCCGTAGTGGTCTTCGGCGCCCGCAATGTCGGTAAGGATGGCGTAGTCATCGCCTTCCTTCACCAACCCCATCGCCACGCCGGCCACAGAGCCCTTCAGCGGAATCCCGGAGTCATACAGCGCCAGGCTGGCTCCGCACACCGATGCCATCGACGACGACCCGTTCGATTCCAGAATGTCGGAAACGATGCGGATCGAATATGGCGACTCTTCCGGACTGGGCAAGCACCGCCGTAATCGCGCGCTCTGCCAGGGCGCCATGCCCCACTTCGCGCCGGCCCACGCCGGTCATGCGCCCCGTTTCCCCAACACTGAACGGCGGAAAATTGTAGTGGAGCATGAAATTCTTCCGCTGCTCCCCTTCATAGCTCTCCAGCCGCTGCGCGTCGTCCATGGTGCCCAGCGTCGCCGTCACCAGCGCCTGCGTCTCGCCGCGCGTAAACAGTGCCGACCCGTGGGTCCGGGGCAGCACGCCCGTCTCGATCGTGATTTGACGAATCTCGTCAAACGCCCTGCGGTCCGGCCGGATCCGTTCCTTGGTCACCTGCTCGCGGAACGACCGCTCACGCAGCGCTTCGTAGTAGGTGGCCAGCTTTTTCTTCGCATTGGGATCGTCGGCCGGCAGTCCTGCGGCCAGCTCATCCTTGATCTGCTTGATCAGCGCATAGCTCTCGGTTTTCCCATGCGTCTTGGTGTCCAGCGCGTCCTTCAGCCGGTCGCCAATCTTCCCCTTCAGATCGTTGTAGTAGGCATCGTCAAATTCCGGCGCCGTGAAGGCCCGCTTCGGCTTGCCCGCCTTGCTCACCAATTCCTCGATGCCGGCAACAATCTTCTTGATCTCGGTGTGCGCAAACTCAATCGCACCCAGGATGACCTCTTCGGTCTCTTCCTTGGCGCCCGACTCAATCATCACGATGCCGTCTTTGTGGCCCACCACCATGATGTTCACGGTCGATCCGGAACGCTCGTCATAGGTGGGATTGATTACGAACTCGCCATTCACCTTGCCCACCCGCACGGCGGCCACCGTGGCATTGAATGGAATGTCGGAGAGAGCCAGCGCCGCCGCGGCCGCGTTAATCCCAATCACGTCGGGATCGTTTTCCTTATCGGCGGAGAACACCAGGGCGATGATCTGCGTCTCGTTGCGGAACCCGTCGGGGAACATCGGGCGGATGGGGCGATCGATCTGCCGCGCCGTCAGAATCTCCTTCTCGCTGGGACGGCCTTCGCGCTTGATAAAGCCTCCGGGGATGCGGCCGCCGGCATACGTGTACTCGCGGTAATCCACCGTAAGGGGAAAGAAATCGATACCCTCGCGCGGATCGGGAGAAGCTACCGCGGTTGCCAGAACGACCGTCTCGCCTGTGGTGACGAGCGCTGCGCCCGACGCCTGCTTGGCCATGCGACCGGTCTCAATGACCAGACGCTTGCCGCCGGCAAGCTCGACGGCTACTTCATGCTTGGTAGACATACAGTGTCCTCTTTTCGTTTTTTCACTTGGGAAACTTGGGATGGGAAGGCGCGGAAGGGATCAGCCTCATCGGGGAGGCGGGCTTCAACTCGGAAGATAGGAACTTCCGCCCGCATCTCGAAACCGGCCGCATGGGAGAAGGCATCCGGCCGGAGGGTACGGGCTTCAGCCCGTACATCAAGCCCAGCCACACAGACGAGGGCTTTAGCCCCTGAGGCATGGGTTTGCGACAGCTCAACCGGAAACCCCTGGTGCGTTCCAGTCTTCGAATGTGGGAACCGGGTTTCCGGCAAACGACTCGAGCCCGCGCACAGCCGATAGCTGTGCGCAGGCCCTGGCCATGTTTCAATTTCGCCAGGTACACCAAGACCCCAGGTTCTGGGTGGAACAGGGGCCATGACCAGTTTCCGGTCTGGGCGCTTCCGGTTCAATGTTGGCTTCTTGCTTACTTGCGGATTCCGAGTTTGCCGATTACGTCGCGATAGCGGTCCGTATCGTGCGCCTTCAGATAATCCAGCAGACGGCGGCGCTTGCTCACCAGCATCAAAAGGCCCCGCCGCGAAGCATGATCCTTCGCGTGGGCTTTGAAATGCTGGGTCAATTCACCGATTCGCTCACTCAGAATCGCAATCTGGACTTCCGGCGAACCGGTGTCCGTATCATGCGTCCGGAAGCGTTGAATTAGGTCACTCTTTTTGGCAGTCGCCAGCACGGCGTGGGTTACTCCTCTTTCGTCTCAGTCCACTCTCAAGTGTCTAAGGTGAGATTACCATGAACGGCCCCGCGACGGAACCCAATGCCCCCCGCGAATCACCCTGACAACCCTTTCCACTCCAGCCAAATCAGGGTGCCCCAGGCCTCGCTTTTGAGACTGGGAATCTCCACCCGCGCTCATCAACGATCGTCGACAACCACCCGCTTCACCAACGGATAAACACACCCCGCCGCCATCTCCACGCTTCCGCAACTCTCCACCAGTGCCTCAAAGAAATCGAACCCGGTCAGTGCCGCCAGGATCGCAATCTTTCGCGCCCGCTCTTTCTCCCCAACCGGCGGCCCGCCCGCATACAGCCGCTCGATCACCCGCGTCGCAATCCCCTGCCGCCGCCGGTTGCGCGCTTCCACCGCCCGCCCAAACTCCGGATCAATGGCCGCAATCCCATGCACTCTCTTCAGCAATATCCGATCCTTCGCCCAGAATCCCGTAAACACGTCCACCATGGCCGCCAGCATCGACTCCCCGTCCGGCGCGGTGAACACCTCCCGCATCCGCATCATTCCCGCATCGCCCGCAATCCGGTCGAACAGGGCCTCCAGCACCCCGGTCCTCGTCCCGAACAAATTGTGAATAGTCTGCCGCGTCACCCCGCTCGCCCGCGCCAGAGACTCCATTGTCAGGTCGCGAACCCCGCCCTCTTCCAGTTGCGACCGCGCCGCCGCAAGAACCGCCTCCCGCGTACGATCGGAAGCTTCCTGCCGCTTGCCAAGTTCATACGGCCGCTTGCACGCCTGGTCGTCTTTCTCGTCCATATTTTCAGTTTCAATTTAATTTGACACATTGTCAAAGTAAATATACGATCACTTCCAAGCTCGCCCCGGAGGTCCCTAAATTGACCACCCTTCCCCAATCCACCACTCCAACTGCCCCGCCATCCCCGGCCTGGCTTCGCATCGGTTTCTGGATCTGCATCGTCATCGCCGTTGCCGTTGTCCTTCGCCGCCTTTCCGCGCTGACTTCGCCATCTCACAACGGTCCCCCGCAGATGGCCGGCCTCGACGACGCATTCGCGTCCCATGCGGCCCTCACCCTCGCCCACATCATCCCCGCCCTGCTTTTCGTTCTCATCGCCCCATTTGCCGTCTTCGCGCGCTTTTCTCGCCTCGAGTGGCCGGTGCGCATCCTCTTTCCACTCGGCGCGGTGGTCGGCATCACGGCCTTCGCGATGAGCGCCTATTCCATCGGCGGCTGGACCGAGCGTTCCGCCGTCTTGCTTTTCAACTCGCTCTTTCTTTACTCCCTGTTTCGCGCCTTTCGCTACCGGCAGCGGGGCGAAGCCGCACTCCAACGCCGCTGGCTGCTGCGCGCCGTCGCCATCCTTCTTGGAATCGCCACGACCCGCCCTGTCATGGGCGTCTTCTTTGCCACCAGCGCCGCCACCCACCTCGTCCCCAGCCAGTTCTTCGGGATCGCCTTCTGGTTCGGCTTTTCCATCAACGTCCTGGTGTTTGAACTCTGGCTTCGCTCCGTCGAACGCCGCTCTCACCACAGCCACGCTGCCGCCGTCCCGGCCATTCCTCCGTCCGGGCACGCCCGAGGAGTTTAACCATGGTCACTCAAGCCCAAACCGCCGTCACGATCAAGCACCCCGGCCCGCCACTCTGGCTGCTGGCCTCGCTCTATACCGTTCTGTTCATCGCCGGCCTCGTCCCGGTGACCGCCGCCGGCGGCCTGCCCTACTGGCCCGGTCCCTGGGAATCCGCCGCAACCATCACCGCCTACTTTCAAACCCAGTCTGGCCGCGCCCTGGCCTGCATCTTCCTGCAGACAGGCGCAACCATCTGCCTCGGCCTCTTCACCGCGGTGATCGTAAGCCGCCTTCATTTCCTCGGCATTCGTGCCGCCGGCGCGCACATCGCCCTGTTCGGAGGATTTCTTACTGTCGTCAACGGCATTTCTGCCGGATTCGCCACCTGGGCCATGATCCACCCCGCCGTCGCAGCCAGCCCATCGGTGCTTCTCGGGCTCTACTATTTCGCATTCGCCCTGGGCGGCCCGGGCTTCTCCATTCCCATGGGTCTCCTCATGGCTGGCGTGTCCGTCACCGCCGCCTTCCGCAAGCTTCTCCCCAAATGGCTGATAGTCCTTGGTCTCTTCCTGGCTGCCTCGGGCGAACTGAGCGTGTTTTACTTCCTCAGCCCAAAACTGCTGTTCCTCATCCCCCTCACGCGCTTCCCCGGCTTTATTTGGATCGTCGCCGTGGGCTTTCTCATGCCCAACTCGCGCGCCACAGAGCAGAACGCGGTCGTTGTCTGATCAGCCATGCACAGGATTATGGGCGAACCAACCGCGTCCAGCTCTCTCGCCGCCATTTCGGTCAGGTCAAGGCTTTTTCCGGCTAGTCCATTCTCAGGGCGCTGACCGGATTGATCGATGCCGCACGCCGTGCGGGAATAAGTCCGGCAAGGAACGCCGCCAATGCCAAGGTCACGATTGAGCCCGCCATCACGCTGAAGTCTGCGCTGGTGATCTCATAAAGCTGGGACTTCACAAATCGCACGCAAACCAGCGCGACGGGGATTCCGATTGCCAGCCCCAGCGCGGCTTGAATCATGGCTCCCCGCATCACCATCGCAATCACACCGCTGCGCTCAGCACCCAGCGCCATGCGGATACCAATCTCGGCAGTCCGCCGCACCACCGAATAGGCAGTCACGCCATATAAGCCGATGATCGCAAGCAGCAGAGCCAGGGCGCCAAACAGCGTCGCCAATCGCGAGATCATGCGCTCCTCGGTAAACCGATCGGAGATCTGCTGATCGAATGTCTCAAATTGCTCCACTGTCAGGTTCGGATTGATGTCGGCGAGCGTGGCCCGGACAAGTTTCTCCATGTCTTTCATCGGACGATCGGTGGCAAGCACAATCGATCCCAGATAGAGCATGTCATCTTTTTCAATCGGCCCTTTCTCGCTCCGTGGCCGCTGCATCGTCGGCACAAAATACATCAGGTGATCTTTCTTTCGTACGCTGGTATAGACGGTATCCTCCACCACTCCGACGATCTCAAAATCTCCAGTCGAATCCGGCCCCGGATGTCCAAAATGACGCCCGATCGGGTTCTCGCCAGGCTTGAATAGGTCTCTGACAAATGTTTCGTTCACCACGGCGACCGTGGCAGCTGCCGGCGTATCCCGCGTGTCGATCCCGCGCCCCATCACCACCCGCGTTCCCACAGAATCGAAATATTCCGCATTCGCCCGAATCACCGAGGCTCCCACACCCAGGTAGGGCTGTCCCTGCACCTGGACGCCCCACCCGTTGTTGTTGTCGTCCATCGGCGTGTACGAGGCAATGCCGACTTTCATCACTCCCGGCAGCGCATGGAATCGCTCTTCCATGGTCCGGTACAGTGCCTCCAGCTGGGTCTGCATATAGCCCGCGGTTTGGGGATTGACGTGCACGATGTAACGGTTCCGCGCGTCCAGCTTGAGATCTGTGCCCTCCAGTTTTCTCAGGCTCTCGAGGAACAAGCCGGCCACAACCAGCAGCACCAGCGAAAGTCCAACCTGAACCACCACCAGCCCACGTTGCAAAACAGAAGCTCCCATCGCCGTCGTTCGCGTGCTGTTCCGCACTGCGTCGACCGGACCCGCCTGCGCTGCAATCCACGCCGGCGCCACGCCGAACAAAACCCCCGTCAGCAGCGACAGACCACACGCAAACTCCAGAACTGAGAGCGACGGGCCGGTATGGATCGGTATGCTCTCCGCTCCGGGGAAAGCCAGCATCAGCAGCATGCGCGCTCCCGCATAAGCGACGCCGAGTCCGGCGATACCGCCCATTCCGGCCAGGACGATACTCTCCGTAACCAATTGACGAATGATTCTTCCGCGCATGGCGCCCAGTGCGGCGCGCATCGAGATCTCCCCCCGCCGTACCGTCCCACGCACCAGCAGAAGGTTTGCAATGTTTGCGCAGGCAATCAACAGCACCAGGCTTGCAATCCACGTCAACAGATGCAGTTTTGATCCATACCACTCCTGCATTGCCTGGATGCCCGCGCCGCCCGGCGTCAGCACGACATGGACCTTATTCAGCAATCTCTTACCCTGCTCCGATGAAAACTCCTCGTCCGTTGCGAGTGCGTGGCGCAGCAGTGCCGTCACCTTTTCTTGCAGGGGAGCGATCGCCACTCCCGGCTTGATGCGTCCGACAATGTAGAGCCAATCCTGTTCGGGATCGTGAACGTACGGAGAATTCGCCAGCACCGGCATCTCCTCGATCGGCAGGTAGAATTCCGCTGGATTGACCGACATGCGGTCGCCATAAAACCCTTCCGGCGCAATGCCGACAACCGTAACCGGCTTTGTATTTATCCAGAAAGTGCTACCCACCACCGAGGCATCGCCCCCGTAATTGCGCTGCCAGGCCTCATAGGCCATCACTGCCGTCATGGAGGCGCCTTGCGTATCGTCCGCATCCATCAGCAGGCGGCCTGCCCGCGGCTGAAGTCCAAACGTCCGGAAATAGTTGCCGGAGACAAACTCGGCCGCCACTGATCGTGCTGCCCCCGGCGTGCCGTCGCGTCGGGCAATCACAGGCCGGCCCCAGAAACCGGCCTGCATCGCCGCCAGCTCTTCAAATTCCGGCAGATTCTTCTTCAGTTGCTCATACGTGTCGGTTGAGAACATGGCAAAGTCCCCATCCTGCCGATTCCCCGAACCCACGCAGCAATCGTTGTTATCGCCCAGGCGCACCAAAGACCCCGGATCGGCGACAGGCAGCTTTTGCAACAGCACCGCATTCACGAGCGTGAAGATCGCGGCATTTGCCCCGATTCCCAATGCCAGTGTCAGCAGCACCGTAATTGTGAATGCCGGTGTCCTGCTTAGCTGCCGTAGCGCGTAGCGAATATCCCGGACGGTTGTTTCGAGAAAGGCAATGCCCCGCGATTCTCGACAATCCTCTTTGACATGATCCACTGCGCCGAACTCGAGGCGGATTCGCCGCAAGGCGTCCTCCCGCGTGAGGCCTGATCGAACCAGCTTTTCCACCTGCTGCTCAAGATGAAATTGCAGTTCGTCCTCGAGTTCGTTCTCGACGGCGCTCCGCCGAAACAGAGATCGAAAACGGAAAATCCAGTCACTGAGCATATCGAGTCTCCTAAGAGCCTGCGGTGTAAATCGGGTTTTGAAAGGGCACAACTTTACAGGCTGCGGAAAAACTCCGTGCATGGAGGGTACGGGCTTCAGCCCGTACATTAACCCCAGCAGAAGGAACGGGGCTTTAGCCGCCGAGGGAAGCCTTCCTCAATCTCTCAGCTTCCACCACAGCCCGCTAAGCCGTTCCCAGCACCTGGGCCACGGCGGCCGTCAGTTTCGCCCAGGCGTCCGTCTCTACCTCAAGTTGCTGCCGCCCGCTCTTCGAGAGCTCGTAGTACTTGGCACGGCGGTTGTTCTCCGACGTCCCCCAGTGTGCCTTGATCAAGCCGCGACGCTCCAGCCGGTGAAGAGCCGGGTACAGCGAACCTTGCTGAATCCGCAGCACGTCACTCGACATCTGCTGCACACGCTCGGAGATGGCCCATCCATGTTGTCGTCCGAGGGCAAGCGTTCGGAGAATCAGCAGATCCAGCGTTCCCTGGGGAAGATCAATATGTTCGGCGGTCATGCGTTCCCCTTTCACTTCTACACGAAGGTACACCACTTCTTGTAGAAGTGCAAGGGGAGAGGGGATATTACGGCTCATTCTTCTGAAAGCCATCTGTGGCTGCATCGGAAACGACCGTCTACCTCGCAGCCGATGCCGCTTCGAAGCCCAACGCCGGCTACGGCTCGTCCTCCACCCAGTAATTCGCCCGCGCCACGATATGCGCCCCATAATCCTGCGCCAGCCGAACCTTCAAGGTATGCAGCCCCGGCGTCGGGCTCGAAGGCCGGAATGTCAGCAGATACCGGTTCCGCGCATGTTTGGCCTCCACCACCACCCTCACCTCAAACTTCTTGTCGTTCATGAACGTGGTGTACTCGCCCCCGCTCATCTGCGCGATTTCCTTGGTCACGTTTTTTCGAAATGCCTGCACCAGCGCCACCAGCGCCGAAACCATGTTCATCGTCCGGTTCTCGCCCGAATCCTTGATATCGTGTGCGAACTCCGCCTGGATCGGCGAAAACGAAACGGTCAGCACCAGTACGTCCGATTCGCCGATCTTCTTGATCACCTGCTCCACCTTGGTATGTTTGCTGCCATGGTCCCGCTCTTCGCTGATCAGCAGCAGCACCCGCCGGAATTCCTTCGGCTGCGTCTGCAACAGGTCCACCGCGTAGCTGATCGTGTCCAGGATCGCGTCGCCCCCGTCGCCCGGCTGCATGGTTTTGAGCGCCTGGTTCAGGTCTTCCCCCGAATGGGCAAAATCCCGCATCAGGTGCGGCTCGGAATCAAACCCCACCAGCGCTGCCTCGCTGCGCGGATCGGAAAGAAACAGATCGAGCAGCGGCCCCAGCTTGGCCACCTTGTCAAATTCGAGAACGCTCACCCCGCCCTGTTCGACCGCCACCACCAGCGACACCGGCGCCGTGTCCATCTCCTCCTGCACTTGCGCCTTTTGCGCCACGCCATTGTCCTCGACCACAAAGTCTTCGCCCTTCAGGCCGTAGACAATGCCTCCACCCTTCTTCTCCACCAGCGTCGGCACCAGCACTTCCTTGGTCGTCACCCGCAGCGTGGGACTGTCGCCGTGCGGCATCGGCTGCGGCGGCTCCGCCGGCGGCAATTGCTGCGCTCCCGCCCCCAGTGCCCAACCTGCGGCGATGGCCAGAATTCCGTTCCGCCCCAAAATTTCTCTCCGCCATTGACCCGTAAACGGCCTCATTCGCGACAGTTCCCCCGCTTCGATCTTAGAGACTGCATTCGCCTCCCGGGAAGCCCTCCCCGCACCCACCCGGACCGGGCCCGACTCCGGTGACTTTTCTTGCCGCAAATTTGCAGATAATTACGCGTGTCCGGAGCACAATAAAGGGATAACGCGTGGTCCGCGGTTCGCTTCGCGTTTTTGAATGCCTGCTGATGCCAGAGACGAAATCGCAAAAAAAAATTCTGGGCTCGCCTCCCAAAAACCGCATTAACCCGTTTATTTGCAGTAGCTTATGGGCGCACGCGGGTCAAAAACGTCCAAAAATTCTGTTCTATTGAAAGGACTTAGCCCCGACCAGCCCAAAAACCATTCCCCCTGCTTCCTCTGTCCGGGGCCTCACGGCCGTTTGCGCGCCTCGCGCTGCACCCGGCCGGTCCAGGCCAGGAAACGCAACAACTCCCAGCGCGAAGACCACATGAAAGCGAGGATATCCCGCGGCTTCATCTTCTCCGCCCACTGTCCGGAATAGGTCTCCATCCGCCAGCGAAGATATTCGCTGCGCCACGGCCGAAGCCGCGACCCGCGCGTAGCATTCCACAGAAAGCGAAAAGGGGCAAACAATGGTGTCGGTCCTTCCGTCGAGTATAAATCTGCCCGACCCGATGACCCGGCGCCACCGCCCCAACCGCACCGTCCCCTCTAACCGCTCAGCTTGTCGAAAAGGCTGCCGCCTCCCAGTTGCGCAATCACGTTCTCCAGAGCCGTCTCCTGCGTCTTGGAAAGAGAAAGCTGGGTCGCGATTTTGGCCACGTCCGCCTGCATCAGGTCGGTTTGCGCCGCCGTCAACTGGTTCTGCTCATTGCTCGCTGCATCCGTTGCTGCCGTGAGCCGCGTCAACGAATTGTCCACGATCACGCGCTGCTGCGATACAAAGTTCAGAGCGTCGCTCAGCGCGGTGGCATCGGCGACGGAGTTGGTCGACGCCGCTCCCGTGCCAAAATCCGCGATCAGTTGGTTCAGCACTCCCAGCACATTGTTACTGCCGGAAGCGGTAAAGATCTGATCCCCCGGTACATTCAGTTGGATTCGCTGCCCGTTGGGCGTCACCAGGGAATTGACCGTTGCATCGCCATTGTAGGTGGCGGTTTCCGCGGTCGTGCCGCTCGATATCGTGAATGGGAGAGTCCCGGTCTGGCTCCCGCCAAAAATGTACTGGCCCTGGTAGCTTGTGTTCGCCAGCGAAACCACCTCGTCGCGGATGCCCGCCAGCTGATTGGAGATCGATTTCAGATCCGTCGAATTGAGCGTTCCGTTGTTGCCGCTGGTGGCCAGCGAAATTGCTTGCGTCAGTTGCGAGACCACCCCCCCCAGCGCCGAGTCCGCCACCTGCAGCTGCCCCTGAACGAGGCTGGACGTCTGCGTAAACGAGTCATCCCGCTGGATCTGGTTCAGCAGCAGAACATTCTCCCCTGCCGCCAGCGGATCGTCGCTCAACGAGTTCACTCGCACGCCGCTCGACAATTGCGCCGTCAATTGCTCCTGGCTTGCCTGGGTCTGATTGAGCGACCCGGCGAGATTGGAAAGATAAAACGGATTTACGCGCATCGAGATTTCTCACTTCACCCGGCAGTCAGTGGCGAGCCGGAACCGCTGTCCCACTTAAGAAACTGCCGTCTGCACGCCCAGGTTCAACGCCGACGTCATGATGGAGTTCAGAATCGCAAACACCTGCGACCCAGCCTGGTAGCTTCGCTCCAGCTGCTGCATCGCTACCGCTTCGTTGCTGAGGTTCACCGCCGACAGAGCATTGTTCTGACTTTGAAGCTGGGTGACCGATGCATTCTGCGCCGTGTTCTCGGTCTGGACCTCGGCTACCGTGGCGCCCAGCGTGGTGACAAAATTCGAAAAGAAGTTCACCGGCGACTGGTCGTCGGTGTAGTTGTAGCCGTTCTGGCCCTGTCCCGACTGCGCCGACGGCGCCGCCGTTTGCGTAATGTTTCCCGTCCCGTTCGAACCATACAGCTCCCACGTCAGGCTCATAGGGGCGGCCCCGTCCGCGAAACCAGAGAAGCTGATCTGGTTCCGATTCGAATTCGGGCTGACAAGATTCCCGCTCGCCCCGAACTGCAGCGTGCCTGTGGCATTGGCCACTGCCGCCAGCGGATCGGAGATCGAAACGCTGTAGTTCCATGCATTGCCGCCCTGGTTGGTATAGGTCACCGTCGCGGTGTAGCTCTTGCCCAGCGAATCGTAGACCTGCACCTGGCTCGAGACGGTCCCGTTCACCGCCGTCGCCGAACTCAGGTTCTGCGCCAGGCTGAAGCTGGTCGTCGCCAGCGGCTTGAGCAGCGGCCCGTTGATCAGGTCCGCCATCGCGATCGCATTTGTATTGCTTCCCGCACCCTCGCCGAACCCGCCTGCCGCAATCTGGTCAGGGTCGGTCATGATCACCTTCATCGCCGCGGCACTGCCTTGTATCTGCGTCGGCTCGTTGAAGATGTACAACGGACTCGTCCCCGTCCCCGCAGCTCCGGACGAGTTGGTTCCCGTACCCTCCACGCCTGCGTAGTCTGTTCCCGCGTTATTCACCGCATTCACCCGGGTTGAGATCGCGAACGCCATTTGATCCAATGCCGCCAGTGCCTGCGGAATGTCCTGGTCCCGGGCGGTCAGATAGCCACCCAGCGATCCGCCTCCCCCCGCAACCTGGGACGTGATGTCGGTCGTCCCCACAAAGAAATGCGTTACCCCGTTCACCAGTCCGGACGTCACCGGGTAACTGGAGTCTTCTGAGATCAGCGTCTGTCCCGAAGTGGTCGTGATCGAAAGTCCGTTGTTCTCGGTGGTGACCTGGTTGATGCCGATCAATTGCGACAGCTTGCTCAAGTCCTGCTGGCGCTGATCCTCCAGCACCCCCGCATCGGCATTGGGAGAGTTGGATTGAATCTGCTGGTTCAGCTGTGCGATTGCCCCGGTCAACGCGTTCACCTGCGTGATCACCCCATCGGATTCCTGGTCGAGCGCGGAACGCTGCACGTTCAGACTATTCGCCGCATTCGCAATGTCGCCGGCCAGGGTAGTTCCGGTGGATAGCACCTTTTGCCGCAGCGCGTTGTTGGTGGGATTGGCTTCGAGCGAAGAAAAGGAAGTGAAAAAGCCGGTGATGTCGCTCCCGATGTCTCCCGCCCCGGCGCTGGATGAACCCGAATCCGGCGTGAACAGCGCCTGAATGCTGTTCAGAGATGCCAGGCGCGAAGTCGAAGCCGCAGCTAGTTGCTGCTGCTGATCCAAACGCTCCAGCAACACCCGGTCTCGTACCGAGGTCGGACCGGTTTGAGAAACTCCATTCCCGTAGTTCACCCCGTTGATGGAGACCGGATCGTTCTCCTGCCAGTTGGGGGTCTGCTCGCTGTATCCCGGGGTATTCGCATTGGCGACATTGTTCGCCACAATGCTCAATGCGGACTGATCGGCATTCAGCGCTCCGGAAATCAGCTGGAAGGCGGAGCTAATCGTTCCCATTGCGTTTCTCCGCCGCGGTCCACGCGCCGCACTCGAACGGGGGACGCCCGGATGCCCGGCCATATTCCATTCGTCCGTCGCGACGTGCCCGGATGCGCTTCATCACGTCGAGATTGGTGCGCGTCGCCTCCAGCACTCGACCCAGGATTGCCATCTCCTGGGAAGCTTCCCGCGTCCGTCGCGCCAACTCCGCCCGATCGGATGCGGTCAGCTGCGTCGCCGCGTCGCCCCGGTTGAGTGCCTGGCAGGAGAGCGCCAGCTCCTCCAGCCTTTCGGCATCAAGCTGTGCCAACGCCACAGACGCCGCGACGACCAGCTCTCTCAACTCCGGATTCCTCGGGCGGTCTCCTAACCCCTCCATCCCCGCTTCCTCTCATCCCGCATCCATCACTCCCACCGAAGTGCCGCCGCCAATACCGCTTTCGTGTCCACCATGAAACCTACTTGCCGCCCAGCATCGCATCCACCATCTTTGCGGCCACCGCCGACGACGGGACACTGTACGTCCCTGCCTGCAGCGCTGCCTGAATCTGGGCCACCTTTTCGGTGCGCACTCCGCCTTCGGATGCGGCCTGCGAAACCTCGCTCCCGGCGCTGCTGAGCGTGGCCCGGTCGCTGGTCAGCGAGTTTGTTTCCTGCGCCTGCCCGCCTCTCGGCTTCGGCACCGTCGTGGTCGCTGTCGGGTTCACCCCAAGTAACGTCTTCAATCCATCAAGACTGCTGCGTATGTCCATACACCCTGCTCCTTGACTCGTTTATCGGCAACACACTTAATCACTCTAGTCATTTGCCGGTGCTTATCCTGGTATTGATTTGCGGATTTCCGATTACCGGAGCACTTTCGGAACGATTACCGGAATGGGAAAGCGAATGCACGATCCGGTCGGCAATTCCGAATCCGCCGCCCGCGCTCAATGCCCCCGCCAGCGACTCGGTTGCGAATTCACCCAGAACTCCCGTCTCACTGCCATCCGCATCCGCGCACAAGGCACTGGCTTCCGTCATTGGTTTGAGCAGTTCCTTCATCATCTGGGCTTCGAACTCGTGCGCCGCCCGCACCAGCCGAGGCTGAGGTACAGGACGGTTCGAGGATTCCTCACCGCGTCCAATGGCCATCGAAGCCACCATCACAGAACCTCCAGATCGGCTTCGAGAGCACCGGCTTCCTTCATCGCCTGCAGGATGGAAATCACATCCCGGGCTCCCGCCCCGGTTCGCTGCAATTCCTGGACCAGATCTTCCACCGTGGCGCCCGGCTTGAGTTCAATCCGGTTTACCGGCTTGTCCACGGCCTGGACGGAGGTCTGCTCGACTACTTGAGTGGTTCCACTCGAGAGCGGGCCCGGCTGCGAAACCACGGGCTGCGAAACCACGTTCACCGAAAGCCCTCCGTGCAGGATCGAGACCGGCTGCAGCCGTACCGTTCCCCCGATCACTACCGTTCCCGTCCTTTCGTTCACGATCACGCGGGCCCGCGGATACACGTCCACTTCCACCGCTTCCACCGCATCCAGCAGCGCCGCCCGGTCCTCATTCGCCTGGGGAATGATCTCCACGCGGCGGCTATCCACAACGCGCGCACGCGCGGAGCCGAACGCCTGGTTGATCGCTGCCGCCATGCCTTCGGCGGTGTGAAAATCAGCATCGTTCAAAATGACATCGACGGTCTGCATCTGCTTCAGGTCAAACGGCACCGGCCGCTCCACGATCGCTCCGCCGGGTATCCTGGCCGTGGTGGGATGATTCATCTGCCTGGCGTTCCCGCCGGCGGCGGCCATGTACCCTCCCAGGACCAGTCCCCCCTGGGCCTGCGCATAGATCTGCCCATCCGGCCCATAGAGAGGCGTCATCAGCAGGATTCCTCCCTCCAGCGAGCGCGCATCGCCGGCCGATGAAACCGTAATATCCACCCGGTACCCAGGCCGGCTGAATGGCGGCAGCGTGGCCGCGACAAATACGGCGGCCATGTTCTTCACCTGCATGTTGCTGGCCGAGTTCGATCCCGTCTGGGGCACCGTGATGCCCATGCGCAGAAGTGCCGAAATCAACGTCTGCGCCGGAAACACCGTCTGCGAACTATCCCCGGTTCCGCGCAGCCCGACCACCAGACCGTATCCGACCAGCTGGTTGTCGCGAATGCCCTCGATGCTTGCCACATCCTTGACGCGAGCCCGATGCGACACGGGCTCACCCGGCAAGGACGCAGCTTGAATAAGCATGCCGCCCAGAATCCCGACCGCCGCGATCTTCCTCCGCCGGCCGGGATTGAACCTCGGCCCTGCCTTCCGATTTGTAGCCCCAGATCGCATCCTTACTTGCATCCTTACTACTTGCATCCTTACTCCCCATTCCCTGATGACCGTTCCCTGATGCCCGCGGCCTTGTTCCCTCGGTCCCTCGGTCCCTGCTTTTAAAACACCACCAGCCGTTCCAGAAACCGCACCAGCGGGTTCTGCCGGTAAGTAGAGTCGTTCACGATTCCCTTGCCCGTTACTTCGAGTTCGAGATCCGTCATGGCCGTCGAGAGGATTTGGTTCTGAGAACTGACATCCTCCGGCCTGACCAGGCCGCGCAGCTTGATCAACTGGGTCTGCTGGGAAAACGTCAGCTGCCGGGTCGCCTGCACCACCAGCATCCCGTTGGGCAGCACATCGACCACCTCGGCCCCGAATGTGGTCACCAGGCTGGAATTGGTCGTGCTCTGACCCTGGGCGGTGAGCCCCGAGGACGACGTCTGGCCAAGCAGGTTCTGCATGGCATTACTCGCCTTCAGCGCCCCGAACAGCGAGGTAATACTCGAGCTGGCATTCGACGCGCGGGTGTTCTTCACCTGGCCATCGGTCGAAGCCGCAAGGCTTTCCGTGACCACCACCGAGACCACGTCATGGATCCGGAACGCCTTGACGTCCGTGCCAAGACGAACCAGTTGTCCGTTCGGGCTCCAGATCGAACCCGGTGTCCGTACCTCCGCCGCCTGTTGAGCGCGTACTCGATCGACATAAGATCGAAGCGCCGTCTCCGGCGGAGTGCGCGGCGCATCGCCGGCCTTGGGCTTCTTCAACGCCGCCTGTGCCGGCCAGGACGCGAAGGCAAATACGCCACTCAGAAGCCAGGCGGTCGGTTTCAACGATCTCATCGCCTGACCTCCGTGGCCGGCAGGAGGGCGGCCCTTCCCGGAGCGATCGCCGCGGCCCTCACCACCCTGCCCCCGATCTTCAACCTCAGATCCAGGGATGCTCCGACTGCTGCCGGTCCCATTGCCACCGCTTCAAGGAAGGCATCCACCGCCCGCGTATGCTCCTCGACCACTACCCGGTCGCCGCGCTGGATCGCAAGCCCCTGGGGACCTCGCTCCGTCTCGGCTTGAACACAGGAGTCTTCCCGGCTTGTTGAAGCCACCCACCGTGCCGGGCCGGCCGGGGTCAATGCATTCGATAGAAGACACCAGCAGATACCGGTGTGCGGATCTCTGAATCTCCCCACCCCATGAAACGGCGCCCCCAATGCCGGCGAAGCCGGGGGATGAAGGCCCAAATTCAGCAATTTGGCGGAATGGGATGGAATGCCCTGTCCTTCGGCGATAGGCGGGGCGGCCGCCAGCAGCGAAAACGGCAACACAACGGCTGCTCCCGCGGTTGTCCAACCTCGCCCTGTTCCATATCGCTTGTAACCCTGGAATCTCATCGACGACCCAACCCGATTTATCGCGTCATGTTATTGGTCTGCGAATACATGTCGTCGGCGGCCTTGATCACTTTGGAATTCGATTCATAGGCCCGCTGGGCCAACACCATCTGCACGAATTCGGTGACCACATCGACGTTCGAGTTTTCCAGATACCCCTGCTGCAGGGTGCCCATGCCTTCGCTTCCGCCCGGATTTCCCAGCAAAGGATCGCCGGAGCTTAACGTGGCCTGCAGCAGGTTCGATCCCAGGCTCTCCAGACCTCCGGGATTGGGAAACGTCGCCAGCTGCAACTGTCCCAGCTGCGAAGGATTCTGCTGTCCGGCCAGCGTCGCATTCACCACTCCATACTGGGTGATCGTCACCGCGGTGGCGTTGGGAGGAATGGTGATGGTGGGAATGATCGGGTCCCCGTCCGTGGTCACGATGGTGCCCTGGTTGTTGAGGTGAAACTGGCCGGCGCGCGTGTAGGCGATCGTCCCGTCGGGCCGCTGCACCTGAAAGAATCCGCTGCCCTCGATGGCCACGTCCAGCGGATTCGAAGTCTGGTTCAGCGAACCCTGGGTCATGATCACCTCTGTGGCCGCCGACTTGGTTCCCAGCCCGATCTGCAGCCCCGCGCCCACCGTCGACTGGCTCTGGGCCGCGCCCGGCGTCACCAGGTTCTGGTAGACCATGTCCTGGAACTGCAGCCGCAGCTGGCGAAATCCCGTGGTGGAGGAGTTCGCCAGGTTGTTGGCGATCGTGTCCAGGTTCCTCTGCTGCGCGCTCATGCCGCTGGCCGCCGTATACAATGCCCTGATCATTTTTCTCCTTGTTTTGGACTAGACCCGGGGTAGGTCTTCGGCTGCAAACTTGTTGAACTCGGTGTGAAAGACGGTCAACGCCTTTTGCATCATCTCCGCCTGGCGCTGCATGACGATCAGGTCCATCGTTCCCTGCACGGCGTCCTGATTGGCCGACTCGAGAGCTCCCTCGTGTACGGTCGCGTCCTTGGACAGCGTTGCTGGAATGCCGCCCGGCGCCACGTAGCGATTGGCACCCTCGGGCGCCAGCTGGCCGTTGCCGGGAAAGGTGAAAACTCCCACCGTGGCCACGGCCCCCCCGGCAACGGAAAGCACCCCATCGGCGCCCACCGAAACCTCCCCGGGTGGAACCGGGATGGACTGCCCGCTCGAGGAAAGAACCGGCTCCCCGGCCTGGGTGACCAGCAAACCTCCCTGGGAGCGATGAAAGCTGCCGTCGCGGGTATAGCGCACACCCTGCGCCGTCTCAATCGAGAAGAAACCCTGCCCCTCGATGGCAAGGTCGAGCGGGTTGCCGGTCTGCTGCAATGCGCCCTGCGCCAGGTTCAGCCGGTCGCCTCCCAGCAGGCCATAGTTGTTCACCGTTTGCCCCAGTTGCGAATTCAGGGCGTCGGGGCCCAGCATGACGGAACGGAAGTACTCCCTCTCGGCGCGGTAGCCCGGAGTCTGCGCGTTGGCGAGATTCGCCGCCGCCGTGTCGAGCGCCTGGGTGCGCGCCAGCAACCCCGTCATCGCCGCGTAGTATCCGCTGTCCATGCCCCGAAACAGTGCACGAAGGGGGCCGAGATGCCCAGGGAAGAGATTAGAGAAATTTTGGAAATGGAGGGAGAAGCGAGCCGGCGATGAGGCGCGATTCCGGTCTCCAACGCCAGATTGACCATGCGACTCAAATCCGTGACGCGCGCAAATTCAGGATGCGGACGCCGCTCTCGCCGGCCGCTTCTCCCGGGAAATCTGACCGTAATCCGGTTGAAAATCTTCTGCCGGAACAACTACCTCAAGCCATCACACACGATGGTCACGCTGAAACGCTGTTCGCCGAAACGGTAGACGTGACTCAGCTGAAATTCCGGCGCCTGCACATGCAATCTGTAGTCTCGTCCCGTGATCACGGCTGGAACCGACAGTCCGCAATGAGCCGCCAGTTCCGGGACCTTGCTCTTCCATGCGCCCGCCAGCATGTTGCAGATCTCTCCGATCCCATCCTTGACGGTGTCGTCAACCTCTTCAAACGTCATTCCCGTCATCCGCGCTGCGATCTCTCTTGCCGCCTGGTCGCCGGAGCGGAAGACGCATGCCCCACTCAACGCACCGCCAAATCCGACCACCGCCGTGACGGTATTCGCTTCGGCTCGGACCGGAGCCAGGTCGCGTACGGAATCCGCGCCCAGCATGAGGTGAAAAACCTCCTCCACACTCTGGTCCAGGTTGCGAGGATCGGATACCTTGTCCACGGATTTGCGCAGCGACTCTGCCATTGTTCTCTCCAAATCTGCTCTCGGCGTCGGAACGATCAGAGGCCGATTTCTCTTGCCGTAGAGGCTTCAACCCGCGCCGGTCCCGGCCACGGTTTCATCGCCGCCCGCAGTCAACCACCGTGCCGGGCCGGCACTTCATCTCCCCCAGTGCGTCTGCGCCGAACGTTCCCCGGCCAGAGCCGCACTGCGGGAGTGCCCGGCCGCCTAGGCCGCATTCAGAAGCGGAAGCACCCGTTCCTTCACCTGCTCGGCCGTGAACGGCTTGCGGATGTACCCGCGCGCGCCCGCCAGGATCGCCTGCTTTACATGTTCCTCGCTGGATTCTGTCGTAATCATTACCACGGGCACGCCCAGCGCCAGGTTCTGAGCCTTGATCTGGCGCACAAACTCCAGGCCATCCATCGCAGGCATGTTGATGTCGGAAAGGATCAGGTCGACTTTCTCGGCGCGCAGAACCTCAAGACCCTCAATACCGGTCCCAGCCTCCCGCACCACGAGCGGATCGATGCCCGCCTGGCGCAGGGAACGCTCCACGATCTTGCGCATCACCGAGGAATCATCCACGATCAACGCTCGAACTTCACTCATTCCCGGACTCCTCTTGCCCCTTTATCGGCGCATCCGTGCGGTTCTTGAATCTGTGCCTGTGCATTTCGCGGCCGGATGCCCGCCTCCGTGGACGTTCCGCCGCCGGCCGGTTCCCGGGATTCCACCCGGCGCGCATTCCTGGCGATCATTCTCCGATCGAGCCGATCACGTCCTGGACCGTGTTGAGTTCCGGAACAGGCCCCGACTGCGCGCTGCTCCACATCCTCAGCCACAGGCAGTCGTGCACCCGGACCAGGCGGGATTCGACTGGCCGCGCCCGCTCCACAACTTTGGCCAGGGTACGGACCAGGGCCGGTTCCGACGCCGCCTCCAGCAGTTCAACCCGGGGAAACGATGCCTGCAGCATTCGCTCGTGGGCGGGACGGTACTCGGAACTTCTCACCAGGCCGCTCTCCACGCGCAGGCCGCTCATCCGCTCCAGCGCCAGTCCCAGGACCGGGTCGAGCCGCTCCTCGAATCCCAGGTACAGGAGCTTCCCCGCCGCCAGACGCAACGGAAGGGCGCCGAAGGCATCCACGAACAGGCGCGGCAGGAGCGGGGACAGAGCGTCAGGGTCGTGGAATTCGAGAGCCAGCACCGGGCAGCTCCACTGCAGGCCAAGCGCTCGCGTCACCAGTTGTTCGCTGACCCCCTGCTGGCGAACCAGGAATTGGCCCAGCCGCACTTCCCGTGCCTCCTTCTGCGCCTCCAGAGCATGTTTTAGCTGGGCGGCCGTGATCCAGCCCTGTTCCATCATGAGCAGCCCCAGCGGCAGGCGGTGACGATAGTCGGCCGCGCCCCGTCCGCGCCCGTCGAGTTCGCGGCGAACCGCGGCCTGCACCTGCTTTTCGGTACAGGCCGGCGAACATGTCCAGCCACCTTCAAACATGGGGGTCGACCGTCTCCGCCAGAGGTGCAGCCAGCCGGATGCACAATCAGGATTGGAACAGGCTTCGAGAAGGCCCAGGCGCGCTGCGGGACGATCGCGGCGTCCGGCTGGTTGCAGAGCGCCATCGAATTCAGCGGCGGCGCTCGCAGGGCGCTTTCCCCCCGCATGCGATTCACGATTCAAAAGAGGCATCGGATGCTCTCCAGACGCTTGCGCGGAGCGGCGACCTCGGTTACGCGCAAGCCAAAATTTCCATTGACCAGCACCACGTCGCCGCGGGCCACGATCTTGTCTCCCACAATCAGATCCACCGGGTCGGAAATGTGCCGGTCGAGCTGCACCACGTCGCCGGGGCCCAGCTCAAGAATCTCGCCCAGCGGCATTTCCCGGCAGCCAAATCGAAGGGTCGCTTCCAGTTCCACGTCGAGCAGCAGTTCCACTCCAGGGCTTACCGCGGGAAGCGGGGCAGCGGCGGGGAATCGCTCTCGAGCCTCTTCCGGCCCTGGTTCCGATGTCCCCGAGGGAGCGGCCGCAGCCCGCCCCGCAGGCTCGGCGGCGCGCACCTCGTCGCGCACCTCATCGCGCACCAGGATGGTCCAGGCGCGGTCGGCGGAGCGCAACTGGAATGCCCGCGATACCTGGCTCTCCGCGTCCGCGGATTCGAACTTCACCACGCGTAGACTCTTCCCCGTCCGGGCGAGAATCTCGCCGGCGGCGGCCTCGCAGACCTCGCGCAGCAACTCGCTCCAGCCCGCCTTCTGGTCCATTCCTTCTCCCAGCAGCGGCGAGTCCAGAACGGAGGCGTCGAGGGTGATCGAGAAGCGGCCTTTCTCGTCTCCCTCCAGGGTGGCCGCGAACCCGAAAGAGCCGGCCTCGAGCGGGCGGGGAAAGGACTCGACAAGCTCCGGTTCCCCGGTCAGGGCCTGCGCGAATAAAGTAGTCGCAATTTCCGTCCAGGCATCCAGGAAGTTCATCACGCTTCCGCTCCTTCCATCCTGTTTTCGATACGGGCCCCGCGGTGGGCGCCCTGGCGAATGGCCTGGGCGCGGGAAAGCGCCTGGCCGCCCACGCGCCATTCGGGCACCGTATTGGCGGGGAGGTCGAGCCGGATAACCTTGCCCGGCGCCAGATTTTCAATCACGCTGGCGGGCAGCCGCACCGGGGGCAGTTGCAGCGATGCGCCGAAGCGGATGCCGCGGGCCGATGCCTCCATGCGGGAACGAACTTCCGGAGCGTGACGGCGCCTCCGGCCCCAGTCCGACGTGAGGCGGCGCAGGATCGTATTGGCCACCACGGCGGGAAACGCCAGGTTGAGCAGGCCCGAGCTGTGCGGCATGCGAATCTCGAAGCTCAGGCAGAGGGTCTTTTCGTTTACCGACATGATGCGTGCCACCTGGGTCTGCATCTGGCGCCGCTCGAAGTTGAAACTCAGGCAGACCGGCTGCCATGCCGAAGTCAGCTCGCGGCAGATGATCTCCACCACCGACCCCAGGATCGCCTCTTCGATATCGGTCAACTCCCGCAGCGCGCCTTCGCGTCCGTCGCCGCCCAGCAGCAGATCGATGATGGGAGGCGCCAGCGCCAGGTCAAGCTGCAGCACCGACAAGGCGCCCAGGGGTTCGAGGCGCACCGACGCCACGTAGCTGATCTCGGGAATTCTAAGCAGGAATTCGTTGAAGGGAATCTGTTCGGCCGAAACCAGGTTGACCTGAAAGCGGGTTCTGAGCCACGCCGCCAGGTTATGCGTCAGGTTGCGCGCAAACAGGTCGTTGAGCATGCTGATGGCGCGCAGCTGATCGGTCGAGATCTGGCCCGCCGAGGAGAAGTTGTAGGGAACCACCCGTGCCCTCACCTCGGTCCGGGCCACCTCCGGAGCCGAGGCCCGCGCCGCTTCAAACAGCGCATCAATTTCATCTTGCCGCAGCGTTTTTTCCATGGAAGCTCGCCATTCTGCCGGCCGCCGCCGGCCGGTCATGCCTTGTTATCCCGTCGCGCGGGTTCAGGTGCGGGATGAAGCGCCCGGCCTCGCACTCCGTGCGCCATTCGTTTTCGCCGGCCGCGCAAACGTCCCGCGTGCCAGATCCTTTAATGCGACGCGCAGGTGCACCACGGCTGAGGCGTGGACCTGCGAGACCCGCGACTCCACTACCCCCAGGGCCAGGCCGATCTCGCGCATGGTCATCTCCTCGTAGTAGTAGAGCGTCATGACCAGCCGCTCGCGGTCCGGCAATTGGTTGATGGCGTCGGCCAGCCGGTCCTCAAGCTCGCCGCGCAGGCAGCAAAACAGGGGATCCTCCTCCGGCCGGCCGGGAATGTAGGCCAGTTCCTCTTCCCCCGAATCCTCATTGCGTTCCAGATGCAGGGTGCCGATCTCCAGACCCTTCAGGTCGCCCAGCAATTGCTGGTACTGATCGAGCGTCACCTCCATCTCCTCGGCCACTTCGGCTTCGCCGGGCGGCCGTCCCAGGCGGGCCGTCAGCACCCGGACCGCTTCTTCGACAGCCCGGCCCTTGCGCCGCAAGTCCCGCGGGCTCCAATCCAGAGTGCGCAAGCTGTCGATGATCGCCCCCCGGATACGGAACTGCGCATAGCTGCGGAACTGGACCTTCTTTTCCGGGTCGAACTTGGCAAATGCATCCATCAGCCCCACCACGCCGGCCGAGACGAGGTCTTCCATGTCCACATGCTGGGGCAGGCGCTCATGGATGCGACGCGCCAGGAAGCGCACCACGGGGAGATGTTCGATCAAAATGTTTTCCTGTTCCGCTGTCAGGGCGGAATCGTTCCCCGGAACCGGCGGACATTCCCCCGAACCATTGCCAAACTCCGCGCCATACCCGGCTCTGCTTCTGCGCCTCGCCGGTCCTGGCCCCGCTAACACTGCATCCATCTTCCCCACCCCCGTATCTCCTCACGCAATCCGGTTGCGAACATCCCGCGCCGGCCCTGCCTGCGAACTCCTGGCTGCCCTTCTCTTTCCCCACCCTGCGCCTATCGGACCGTGCCTACCGGCCGCAGCCTCACCTCGGGCGGGATCTCGCTGGCGGCCAGAACCGCCAGCCGGGGCAGAAGCGGTTCGAGCCAACGCCTCACGTGATAGCGCGCCGGACTGGGAACTAGAAGCACGGGCGGGGCCGAGGGAGATGCGGAACCGATAAGACGATTCACAGAGTCCAGCAGGCGCCGCACCAGCGGAATTCCGGGAGCCCCACTCGCGGAAAGAAGCCGCTGGCTGGTCTCCGGAGAAATCGTTGCGACAATCTCCTCTTCCAGAACAGGGTCGAGCAGCAGAACCGGCAGTTGCCCATCGCCATCGAGAAGCGGCTGGACCAGCCTGCGGCCATTCGCCTGGCGGGCCGCTTCGACCAGTCCTTCCGTGCTCTTGTCCCGCACCGCCGTTTCCAGCAGGGTCTCCAGGATCGCGCCAAGATCGCGAATCGAAACCCGCTCCCGCAGCAACTGCTCCAGCACCCGGGAGACCTCGCCCAGCGTGAGCACCTTGGGCACCAGCTCTTCGGTCAGTTTCGGGTGGGACTCGTTGAGAGAATCCAGCAATCGCTTGATTTCGGCCCGGCCCAGCAGTTCCCAGGCGTGCCGCCGGATCAGTTCCCCGAGGTGGGTGGTGATCACCGTGACCGCGTCCACGACCGAATAGCCCGCGGCAATGGCCTGGTCTTCCAGATTGGGCGCGATCCAGACTGCGGGCACGCCGAAGGCGGGCTCGCGGGTCTCCTTTCCCGCCAGCGGACGCCGCCCCGGTTCACCGGAGACCGCGAGCAACTGCGGGCCGTCCGTCTGCCAGCGCCCAATCTCGATTCCGCGCAGGGAGAACAGGTATTCGCGCGGCTTCAGGCGCAGGTTGTCGGAGATGTGCACCGGGGGAACCAGGAATCCCAGCTCCGCCGACAGATGCCGGCGCAGGGAACGAATCCGGCTCAGAAGCTGTCCGCCCTGCTTCTCATCGACCAGCGGAATGAGCTGGAATCCGATCTCGAGCGTCAGGTCCTCGAGGCGCAGCAACTGCGCCACATCTGAACTCTGCGCCTGTTCCGCCTTCTTCTTGTCCGAGACCATCGGTTCAACGGGGGGAGCAGCCTGGGCTTTGACCGCGATCCGCCGCCCACCCCAGAACAGGAGCGCCGATACCAGCAGAAAGGCGATCTTGGGCAAGCCCGGGATCAGGCACATGGCGCCGGTAACGATACTGGCAAGGTAGAGCGTGGCCGGTCGGGCCAGGAGTTGCTGCCGGATCTCCGGTCCCAGCATTCCCGCCGAATTGGCCCGCGTCAGGGTGATTCCCCCGGCCACCGAGACCAGCAGCGACGGAATCATGGTCACCAGCCCGTCGCCCACGGTGAGAATCGTGTAGGTGCGCACGGCTTCACCCAGGTCGATTCCCTGTTGCAGAGTCCCGATCAGCAGTCCGGCCACGATGTTGATCGCGGTAATCAGGATGGTGGCCAGCGAGTCGCGCTGGTTGAACCGGGCCGCGCCGTCCATGGCCCCGTAAAACTCCGCTTCCCGGGCAATCGCCTGGCGGCGCCGCCGCGCCTCGGCTTCGTCGATCAGACCGGCGTTCATATCGGCGTCGATGGCCATCTGCTTTCCGGGCAGCGCATCGAGCGTGAACCGCGCCGTCACCTCGGCGGTACGGACGGCTCCGTGCGAGACCACCAGGAACTGGATGGCTATCAAGGCCAGAAACAGCACGAATCCGACCACGTAGTTGCCGCCTACCACGAACTGTCCAAAGGCCTCGATCACCTTGCCCGCCGCCGCCGTCCCTTCCGAGCCATGCAGCAGGATGCGGCGGCTGGAGGCGATGTTCAGCGACAGCCGGAACAGGGTCAGCAACAGGAGCAGCGTGGGAAAGACCGACAGTTCCACGGCCCGCCGGATCTGCACGGCGGACAGGAACACGATGACCGAAGCCGCCATCGACAGGGCCAGCAGAAGGTCCAGCGCCGCGGCCGGGAGCGGCACCATCATCACAAAGATCACGCTGATGGCGCATAGCGGCAGCGCATAATCCCGGAATCGTTCCAGAAGTGAGATGGCGGGCAGCGGATTGGGTGCGAGTGCGGTGGTGCTCATCGGATCCTTCCCTGGGATGGCGTTCCGGTGTGACCGGAAGGGCCGGTATTCGGCGGTCTTGAGTGCGCCGCGTTGTGCGTGCGAGCGGCCGCTTCGCGGGCGCGGCGCTGGCGCATTTCCGATTCGACCCGCTGCCGGTACAGGTAAGCCAGGATCGCCGCCACCGCCGCATACAGATCGACCGGGATGGCCTGGCCGACCTCGACGGAGCGGTACAAGGAGCGCGCCAGGGGAGGATTCTCAACAATCGGCACTCCCGCCCAGCGGGCCTCGGCCTTGATTTCCTCGGCCAGCAGGTTGCGACCCTTGGCCAGCACCTTGGGGGCGTCCATGACGGAGAAATCAAAACCCAGCGCCACCGCGTAATGGGTGGGGTTGGTCAGAACCACCGCGGCCTTGGACACATCGGCCTTCACCTTGCGCCGCCGCATCTGGCGCTGCAGTCCGCGGATGCGGCTGCGAATCTGCGGCGAGCCCTCGGTCTCCTTCATCTCGTCGCGCAGGTCCTGCTTGCTCATCTTCAGGCGCGATTCGCGGCTGCGCCATTCAACCAGGTAGTCGATGGCCGCCCACCCGAACAGCAGCCATGCCGCCGCCTGGAGCAGGCCGAATACGTCCGCGCCCAGCAACTCCAGACGCTCCGTCGAGAATGGCGGAATCTCGAACTGCCGGGCGATGCGCTGGACCGCGAACACGGAAAGCAGGGCCACCGGCAGCATCGACTTGCCCAGCCGCGACGCCGCGCGCAGCGAAAACAGGTTTTTGGCATTGCTGAGCGGATTCACTCGATCGAACTTGAAGCCTACCGCCCCGGGGTGAATACTGACGCCGCCGGTCTGGGCCACGCCCGCCGCCAGCGCCGCGGCCGCGACCGCGGCCATGACGATGGCCACCGGAGTCAGCGCCTGCATGGCGAGGTGGCGCATTGTGCTCAACGTCGGCCCTAGTTCCGCCGGCTCCCAGCGCTGGCTCGCGCCGAGAGAAAGAAAGCCCGCATACGCGCTTCGCCACGAGTCGAGCGATCGGCTTCCCAAAACGCCCAGCGCCAGCACTCCTGCCAGCGTTCCGGCCGCGGACGTAAGCTCGCGGCTGTGCAGAAGGTCGCCGTCCTGGCGCGCCTTGTCGCGGCGATGCTGGGTGGCTTGTTCGGTGCGCTCTCCGGCCATCTCTATCTCCCCATACCGGCGGCCGGCACGGCGATCAGCCGTTCCGCCATGTCGAGCAGCCCGGAGAAGCGCGCTTCGATAAAGCGCGGCCACAATGCCAGAGATCCGGCCAGGATCCCGAACCCGGTGAGTGTCTTGAGCGGCACAGTTAACGACATGACCGGCAACTGCGGGCTCAGCCGCCCCAGCAGGGCCACGGCAATCTCCACCAGCATGGTTCCGGCGAGCACCGGTGCAGCCAGTTCCACGCCGGCCAGGAAAATGCCTCCGGCGGCGCGCACGATCGCGAGGCCCGCGACCGGCGCCAGGCCGTAGGTTCCCAGCGGCACCGCATGAAAGCTGCGAATGAGAGAAGCCAGCAGGATCCGGTCCAGACCCGCCGCCAGAATCACCAGCGTCCCCATCAGCTGAAACAGGTCGCCGAGCAGAGGGGTTTCGATATGGGTGGAGGGATCGAGAAGATTGACCAGCGAAAAGCTGAATTGCACCCCCGCGATCTGCCCGGCGAACAGCAGCATTTCGTTCAACAGCGCCAGAGTCAACCCGTAGACCAGTCCGACGGCCAATTCGCCCAGCAGCGCCGCGAACCCGATTTCCGCGTGAGCGTTTGGCAGAGTCGCTACCAGCGGCGCGAGGAGAAACGCGATGGCCAGCACCAGGACCGACTTGGTGCGCACGGGCAGCGCGCTCGAGGAAAAGAACGGAGCAAACACCACCATCCCGCTCACCCTCACCAGGGCCAGCGTCATGCCGCTCAGGAATGTGGTCCAGTCGAGTTGGCCAGCTGTTTGAATCAAGAGAGAGCCTTCCGTTTTAGCTTTTAGCTTTCAGCCGTTAGCTTTTAGCTCTGCCCCTGACCGCTCCGGTCTGCAACGTAAGAGCAGCTAATAGCTAAGAGCTAACAGCTTGCTTTTTCACCCCAGGTAATGGCGCAGATCGACCAGCAGCATGCGCGTGTAATCGGCCATCCGCCCCAGGAACCAGGGCATGCCCACCAGAAGAATCATTGCCACCGCCAGCAGTCGCGGCACCGCGGTCAGAGACTGGTCCTGCAGGCTGGTCAAGGTCTGCACCAGGCTGAGCAGAAAACTCAGCAGCGCGGCCGCGATCAGCAACGGCGCGGCCACCAGCATCGCTTGCCTCATCAACTGGCGCAGCAGCTCGGCCACCATGTCGGGATTCATGCGTCTCTCCTCAAAAGCTTTTCAACAGCGAGTTGGCCAGCAGGTTCCATCCGTCCACCATCACGAAGAGCAGGATCTTCAACGGAGTGGAAACCACCACCGGGGGCAGCTGGAACATGCCGATGGACGTGGTGATCGCAGCCGTCACCATGTCGATCAACAGAAACGGCAGAAACAAAACCGCGCCGATGGCGAAACCGGCTTTTAGTTCCGAGAGGATGTAGGACGGGACCACGACCTGCATCGGCAGATCGTCCGGCGTATTGGGCCGCGCGATCTGCCCTGCCGCCGTGAACAACGCGAGGTCCTTCTCGCGCGCGTAGCGCAGCATGAAATGCTTCACCGGCTGCGCGCCCTTTTCGATGGCGTCCATGCCGGTGATCTGTCCGGCACGATACGGTTCAACCGCCTGCTGGTCTACCTGGGTGAGCACCGGGGTCATGAGGAACCACGTCATCATCAGGGCCAGCCCCAGCAACGTGGGGTTCGACGGCGCAGTCTGGGTTCCCAGCGCCTGGCGCAGGAAGTGAAATACCACCAGCAGCCGCACCAGCGGCGTCATGGCCATCAGGATCGCCGGAAGCAGCGTAATCAAAGTCAGAACGAAGAGGATCGTCCACGGAGTCGAATTCGATGGCTGCAATTTCGCGTTGAGATCGGGCAGAAGCGGCACCGGCGACGCGGACGCCGTGTGCGCTGCCAGCAGAAGGGCTACCATGAAACCCTCGCCGGTACCGCCGCTCGCCGGCGCGTGGCCGGAGCCTCATCGAGCGCGCAAAAAGCGGGGGTGCCATCGGCGGATGTGGCGACCAGGAATCTGCGCCCCTCCGCCTCGATCAGTGCCAGCGACTGCCGCGGAGCCAGGGTGATGCGCTCCAGCACCGCCAGACTCGGCCGAGGTCGGGGATCGCGGCGCAGCCTGCCCATCAGCCAGCTCCCCAGTCCGCCCGCTTTCTCGGACCGCAATGCCGCACCCATCTTCAACAGAAACTCTCCCATGCTCATTCCCCGAAGACCGGACTCAGACCAGCCGCGTCAAGCGAACTGCCAGTTGTGTGTCAACCACCTCAAACTCGCTCCAGGCCAATTGCACGTCCCCGGTACCGAGAGGAACATCTTCTCCATGGCCCCATTCGGAAGCCACCACCGCACCCGCCTCGAGAGCCAGCAGATTGCGAACCCGGAAGTCGCTCAGCGGAATCCCTACATCGAGCTCGACCGGTAGCCGGGCAGCTCGCGTATTGGGTGGGATCAGTGCCTCGGTTTCGATCGATTGCACAGCCGGAACGAGTGCCTGCCCGCCCGGTTCATTGTGTCCTTCCGGCCGAGCCGTCTGAACCTGCGGCATTGTTGGAGTTGACATGCTTGGGATTCATGCAGAAACGTGACCAGCCAACGGACAGGTTCATTGGAATGGTCTAAGAATTGCGCCAGACAACCTGGTGCTCCCTCGCACCGACGCTCCGCAGCCATGCCGCCGCTTGTTATCGCTGGTACACTGATACTTACCGGCACACTGCTGTGTTGACCGCCCTCACCCGGCGGGTCGAGGTCGAAGAAAATGTCTGAAAAGAATGGAAACAAGAGTTTTACAGGTACCAGCCTGCGCCTGAAGGTGGGCCTGGCGGAGATGCTCAAGGGCGGCGTCATCATGGACGTCATGAATGTGGAGCAGGCGCGCATCGCGGAAGAGGCGGGGGCATCCTCCGTCATGGCCCTGGAGCGCGTGCCGGCCATGATTCGCGCCGAAGGCGGGGTGGCGCGCATGGCCAGCCCCAAGCTGATCCAGGGGATCATCTCCGCGGTCTCGATTCCGGTCATGGCCAAGGCCCGCATCGGGCACTTCGCCGAAGCCCAGATCCTGCAGGAACTGGGAGTGGATTTCATCGACGAGAGCGAGGTCCTTACGCCGGCCGACGAAGCCCACCATATCGATAAGCATGCCTTTACCACGCCCTTTGTTTGCGGAGCGCGGAATCTGGGCGAGGCGCTGCGCCGGATCGCAGAGGGCGCGGCCATGATCCGCACCAAGGGCGAAGCGGGCACCGGCGACGTAGTGCATGCCGTGCAGCACATGCGCCAGATCGTCAAGGAAATGAAGGCTCTCACCGTCCTCAGCGAGCAGGAGCTTTACGCCGCCGCCAAGGAGCACCAGGCTCCCTATGAGTTGATCCGCATGGTGGCGCAGGCAGGCAAGCTGCCCGTGCCCAACTTCTCCGCTGGCGGCATCGCCACCCCGGCCGACGCGGCGCTGATGATGCAGCTGGGCGCCGAGGCCATCTTCGTGGGCTCGGGCATCTTCATGAAGGAGCGGGCCACTCCCCTTGACGTCGAGAACAATCCCAAGGAGCGCGAGGAAGCCGTCTCCCGCGCCAAGGCCATCGTAATTGCCACAACCCACTACAACGACCCCAAGATCCTGGCCGAGGTCAGCGCGCAGGTTACAGGAACCATGAAGGGTTTGGCGGCGGCGGCCATCGAGCAGTCGCAGTTGCTCCAGACTCGCGGCTGGTAGAGAGTCAAGGTCAAGTGACTGCAAGCCGGAGATGCCACGCATCTCCGGCTTTTGTGTCCCGGCATCTCCCTCGATCGTGAACTGATATTGCATGCTTCGAACCAGAGGACAGGAATTGAAGGAGACCGGAAAACCACGCATCGGCGTGCTCGCCATCCAGGGCGACTACGCAGCCCACGCGGAAGCTCTGCTTGACGCCGGCGCCGAGCCGGTGGAGGTTCGCAACCCGGAAGAACTGGCAGGTTTGGACGGGCTCATTCTCCCCGGCGGAGAGTCGACCACGATCCTGAAGTTCCTCGAGCGGAAGGGCCTGTTCGAGTCGCTCAAAGAATTCGCCGCAGCGCGGCCGGTATTCGGCACCTGCGCAGGGACAATTCTTCTGGCCCGCGAAGTCCGGCATCCAGCGCAGCTCAGCCTGGGCGCGCTCGACGTGGTGGTCGAGCGCAACGCTTACGGGCGTCAGATCGATTCGACAATTCTGACCGAACCGACCGAACTTCCCGGCGGCCCGCTGGAGATGGTGTTCATTCGCGCTCCCCGAATCGCCCAGACAGGTTCCGGCGTGGAAGTACTGGCCCGGCGAGAAGGTTCTCCGGTGCTGGTGCGGCAGGGGAAACTGCTGGCCGCGACCTTTCACCCTGAGCTCTCCGCGGATCGGCGCGTGCACAAACTGTTCGTCGATATTGTCACCAAAGCGTGCCGCGAAGCCGACCAGCCAGCGAAAAAACACTGACTGTTCGTCCCTTTTTGCGCGATATCAATCTGCCTGTGCATAAATCGACCATCTTTGACGAATCCTCGTGCGTCCAAACATGGGTAAGAGTAATCTCTCTTTACAGCACTACCGAGGCTTCGAATGCCCGTTACCTTTACGCGAGCCCCAGCGGAAGTTGAACGGAAAGAACCAGGAATTGGCGGAAAGCCACCCGTAGACCGGCGACCCACCGGTGGCGGAGGCGGCGGAGGCGACGACGACTGGCAAAGCCAGCACCGCGGCCCCCGCGAGCGCCTCCATCGGATCCGTTTTTTTGTGTTCTTCGGGCTGGCCGGCGACATGATGTTTTTCGCCGCGCTGGTCGTGCTGTTCTTCGCGCGCCAGGCCGGCATCCACATGGACCCCCGCAGCCACGAGATGATCGGCGACTGGCATCCCATCATGCTTCCGCCCATCGTCTACTTGAATACCGCGGTTTTGCTCCTGAGCAGCCTTGCCATGGAATTCGGCCGGCGGAACATCTTCCGCGAAATCGATGTTCTCGAAGAATGGCTGGGGCTGGGCAGGCCCGCCCTGCGACGCACCCTGCCGTGGGTGGGTGCCACACTGGCCTTGGGCGTGATGTTTCTAACCGGACAGGCTATCGCCTGGAAGCAGTTGACAGCGCAGGGATTCGCCTTTGACCACTGGTCGACTCCGGCCAGCTATTTCTTCTACCTTGTCACCGGCCTGCATGCTGCCCACTTGGTTCTGGGAGTGGTGGCATTAGCGGTCTGCCTTTGCGCTCTCGGACTGCTGAGGAAAGTCGAGTTCCGCCAGATCGCAGTCGATGCCACCGCCTGGTACTGGCATACTCTCGGCGTGGCGTGGGTTTTGCTGCTTGCCGTGCTGGCCGTAGGGCAATAGTCTCGTTTACACCAAACCTCGATTAGGACGAACCTCGCACAGAGCCAGCCCCATCACGTCTCCCTTCTCCAGCGCGCCGACATTTTCAGTTGCAGGCAAAGGATCTGGGGATGCACGCCCCGCACCGGCAATTCTCGGCGGTATATGAGCATTACTATCCCTGCATCTTGGCCGGTCGCACACCCTTCCGAGGCCGGCGCATCGAAATTAACGCCGGTGTCTCCGTATTTGAGAAAATAGGCTCTGAGGAAGCACACCGATGAAGTCGCTGTTTTTCTTTGGCAGGAGCGGTATCGAAGTCGAGGTGCCGGGTGAATTCAGGTGTCACGAACTAAGAAGCCGCAAGGCGGTCGCTGTCGCCGACGAGACCGAAGCCGTCAGTGCGGCGCTCGATCACCCCATCGCGAGCGAGTCGCTGGCTGATCTTGCGCGAGGCAAAAAGACCGCCGCCATTTCCGTATGCGACATCACCCGCCCCGCGCCGAACCGCATCACTCCTGCCTCCTTTGCTCGCGCGCCTCCACCAGGCGGGAATCACCAGAGAGAACACGCTCATCCTGATCGCGACCGGCTTGCATCGTGCCGCCACCAGAGAAGAAGTCGAGATCATCGTCGGGCCCGAGATCGCCGCAAATTATCGCGTCGTGAGCCACAACGCGCGCGCCCGCGAGGAGCACCGGTTTGTCGGCGAGACCAGGCGCGGTACACCTGTCTATGTGGATGAGCGCTTCGTCAGCGCAGACCTGCACATCACGCTGGGCTTCGTCGAACAGCACTTGATGCTGGGGTTCTCGGGCGGCCGCAAACTCATCGTTCCCGGCCTCGCCGCGCAGGAAACCATCAAGGTGATCCATTCCCCGAAGTTTATTCGCGAGCCGCTGGCAACTGAAGGTACCATCCAGGGCAATCCGCTCCATGAGGAACTGCTCGAGTGCGCCCGCATGGTGCGCCACGACTTTATCGTCGACGTAGCCCTCACCCAGGAGCGGAAGATCGCAGGAGTTTTTGCCGGCCATCCGGTGAAAGCGCATGCTGCGGGAGTGGAGTTTGTCGAAAACACCTGTCTTGAAGAGATCGACCAGCCGGCCGATGTCGTGATCACCAGCGCCGCCGGATTCCCGCTCGACCTTACCTTTTATCAGTCCGTCAAAGGCATCACCGCCGCAACCCATCTCGCCAGACCCGGCGGCAAAATCCTGATGGTCGCCGAATGCTCTGAGGGAATGGGTTCCCCTGAATTCGCAAGCATGATCCGGCAGATGGGCGGATTTGCGGAATACCTCGACCAGGTTCGCGACGCGCCCGTCGAAGTCGACCGTTGGCAGGTCGAAAAGCTGGCGTTGGCCGGCGTCCAGAACGATGTCTACTTCTACGCGCCGGGTGTTACGAAAGAAGAACTGGGACGGCTGGGAGAACGAGCGTTCAAAACCCTGGACGAGGCCGTCGCCGCCATGCTGCGCGGCTTGAGCCCGAATGCACGCGTAATACTTGTGCCCGAGGGGCCGTATACATTCGCCCGGGCCACGGCTCAGGTGGGCTGACGATCGACTGCTGGCCACCCGCCCCTTCGTCGCCTTTACTTGCGGTGACTGCAGAACATCCCGCGAAGAGTATTCGTCAGTTCATCCGGCTGTGGTCGGCTTGAGATTTGAGAGTGGCCAGGACCGGTCCGCGCGTTTCCGCCGGAATTCCGACACTGTTCGAAGAGAGGTTGCCGCTGGAACCGATGAACCGCCGCTGCAGGCGCTCAACCGCCTCGCGGCGCCGCCCGCAAAAAAAGGAGCAGCCTGAGCCTTGGCTGCCCCTTTTCATATCGCTATTGATCCCTGGAGTGGTGGAGTTCCCTGCCTCGACCTCCGGCTTGTTATCAGTGCGTTGCCGGACGATGGGCCGGGGCGTGATGTACGGGCGCCGCCTTCTTCTTTACCTCAGCGATGTACTCGCCATCGCGAAGGACGATAACGGCCGCCTGGGCGGTAGTGTCTGTCGCCGGAGTCTGCGTGTAGCTGTCATACGTGCCCACCAGTTCGGCAGCCGGTTGCGTCTTGAACTCAAAGCCCGGAATGATGACTTTGAGGTCGGCGTCGGTAAGCGGCTTCTTCAGGTTCACCACGAAGTCCGCCGTCTTGGTGTCCTTGGCGTCCTGGGTGACCGCTACCTTGATGGTGTTGGCATCGGCCGAAATCACCACGCCGGGAACCTGCGTCGTCTTGTCCTTGAGCAGGGCCCACAGTTTGTCGGCATCTTCCTTGGAGCCCAGTGCCAGGACCGTTTCCTTGTCAGCCAACGCCAGGGTATTCAAATCGGGCGTGCTCGCTAAGAGGTCATGAATTTGCTCGGCCGGGGTCTTGGCCTGCTTGATGATGTCGTTGATCGTACCCGGAGGCAATTTGTCCTTCTTCGCCTGCTCCTTGAGCTGGTCCAGCCCGTCCATACCGCCGTGGTACTTCTTGTAGTAATACGTCAGCTTGGGTTCGATCTGCGCCTTGTACTGGGGCGGAGCGAAATCCCACACGCGAGCGTAAAGGTAACACGCCTTGGGCAGGTCCTGGGTAGCCCCCGGCTGGCTGTAGGCCTGCGCCAACTGAAGGGTGTCCACCAGCCCCTGTGACTTCGACTGGTCGTCGCTGTACAGCTGCAACTCGGCGGTGTACTCCGCCTGCGCACCCTTGAAGTCCTTTTTCGACAGCGCATTGTCCAATGCGACAGCCGAATGGAAGATCGGATAGGCAACCGCCGTGATCTTCTTCCAATCGTCGTCTGACGTCTCTTGAGGCTTGCTTACCTGCAGCCCCTTCTGCGCAAGTCCGGCAGCATCATCGCACGTGGCCGCATCGCTCTTCTGACCGCACTGCTGCTTCTTGATCATCACCGAGTAAAGGATCGCCTTCATGTTGTTGGGGTCAACCTGCAACAAGCTGGTGGCGGTATCGAGAACCTTGGCGGAATCGCCTGCCTGCTGGTAGGCGTCGAGAAGCGAATCGAGCACGGCTTTTTTCACCACGCTCTGCGGGTACTTTTGCAAAAAGCTATCCCCAGCCGCGGCTTTGGCCTTGGGATCGGTTTGGGTGGTGAACATCTGGTACGCGTTGAACTCGGCCGGATCCTTGATGGTGATCTGGCCGCCCTGATCCTGGGCACGCAGCGTGGGCCCGGCAACGAAGCCTACGCTCGCCAGCGCCACCACAGACGCAAAGACTAACTTCTTCATTCAGTGCTCCTGGGAAATGCGAAAATGGAGATCCAATCTTCAAGCACTCGCTCGCGGAATCGAACAACCGTTTCACTCGTTGCGGTTGAGTACCGAGGTCGTTAGGAAAGCAATACCGCGGCTTCCTTGGCAGTGTTGGAAGGATTATAGAAACCCCGGCCCCCCCTGACAAGCAAAGTTGTGTAAGAAAAGCAGATTTGAGCCGATCCGGATCAGCAAGAGCCGGAACGGTCTGGCTTCCCGCCGAGTCCCCGCGATCGAGTTCAACCCCCCAACGCGATACAAGTCTCAACTCGATCAAACCTCCGGAAACCCCTGCAAACCACTCCCCGGTTCCCTTGCATACCGCCTTAGACACCAAATCAGCCAAAAGTGTTCCTGTGGTTGGATGCGGCCCCTTCAAAGGCCGTTACGGCATAGTTACTGCAGCAGCCGCACCAGTTCGGCTTGCTCGGCAAGAAAAGCATCGTGGCCATGCGCGCTCGTCATCTCGCGATAGTCGGCCGCCACGCCGGCGCGCACGAATGGAATAAGCAAACTCGCGGACGGTGTCGGGTGGAAAAAGCCAATCCGAACTGATCCCGACAAAACTCAACCGGGCCTTGATCCGCCCGTATGCATCGGACGACGAGTGACCGTGCAATGGATCCCACGTATCCATCGTTCGCAGAATCGCAAGGTAGGCATTGGCGTCGAACCGCTCGATGAACCGCCGCCCCTGAAGATCGAGGTACCCGGCGATGTCGAACCGGCCCCCAATCAGCCCACCCCCATGATCACTGAGGCTCCAGGGATCTTCGCCATTGCGATTGGGATTGCGCCCAAAACGCTCGTCGAACAAAGCCGCCGACTTGTAGCTGATCATGGCGATCTGGCGCGCCAGCGCCAGCCCGTACCGCGGCTGTTTGTGAGACAGATAGTTTCCGCCTTCCCAGTGCGGGTCACCCTGGATGGCCTGGCGCTGAAGGTGATTCAGGGCCAGACCCATCGCCGAAAGCGGCGCCACCCCGATGACCAGCCCTCTCTCCACGCGATCCGGGTAGAGCATCGCCCATTCCAGCGACTGCATACCGCCAATCGACCCGCCCATCACCAGGCGCAGCCGATGAATCCCCAGTGAATCGAGCAGCCTCGCCTGCGCCCGAACATTGTCGCGAATGGAGATAAGCGGAAAATCCGAACCGTAAATCTTGCCGGTCTCCGGATCCACCGTCCCCGGCCCGGTCGACCCATAGCACGACCCGAGCATATTGATGCAGATCACGAAATCGTGCTCCAGCGAAAGCAGCGCGCCCGGAGCGAAGACTTCCGGCCACCACGAACCCACCAGCGCCGACCCCGACAGCGCGTGGCAAACCAGCACCGCGTTGTCGCGAGCCGCATTGAGCCGCCCGTACACGGCGTAGTGCAGCGTCACCCCGGCCAGCGTCCTCCCGCAGTCGAGCAGGAAGTGCCCATCGAGCACAAAGTCGCCTTCGTAGGTAGGCTCCGGAACCGTCATGCGCTCCGCAGGCGCTTCGGTTCCGGAGGCCGGACTTCCGGGTTCGCTCATCACACTCATTGTCCAGCATGGCCCGCGGTCGTTGCTGATCCCGCGAACGCATGCCCGTTCGCCGCTTCAATCGACTGGTCAAGATCGGCCAGGATATCCCGCAGATCTTCGATCCCCACCGAGAGACGAACCATTTCCGGAGTCACCCCGGTATCGGCCTGTTCTTCCACCGAGAGCTGCTGATGGGTGGTCGATGCGGGGTGAATCACCAGCGATTTGGCGTCGCCGATGTTGGCCACCAGCGAGAACAGTTCCAGTGAATCAATGAGCTTTTTCCCGGCTTCATAGCCGCCCTTGATACCGAAGGTGATCAGCGCCCCTTGGCCGTTGGGCAGGTACTTCTTCGCCCGCTGGAAATAGGAACTCGACTCGAGGCCTGGATAATTCACCCACTCCACCCCGGGGTGCTGCTCCAGATGCCGCGCCACGGCAAGCGCGTTCTCCGAGTGGCGCTGCAGCCGCAGATGCAGGGTCTCGATTCCCTGCAGCAGCAGGAACGCATTGAATGGCGACAACGCCGCGCCGGTATCGCGCAGACCCTGAACGCGTGCCTTCAGGATGAATGCCAGCGGTCCGAACGCCTGCACATACGAGAGCCCATGATACGAAGGATCGGGCTCCGTGAATTCCTTGAAGCGTCCCGACGCCGCCCAATCAAACTTGCCCGCATCGACAATCACGCCGCCAATACTGGTGCCGTGGCCGCCAAGAAACTTGGTGGCAGAGTTCACCACAATGTCCGCACCCCACTCGATGGGCCGCACCAGCGCCGGCGAAGGCGTGGTGTTGTCGATAACCAGCGGCAGCCCGTTCTCATGCGCAATCGATGCCAGCGTCTCAACGTCCGCAACGTCGAGTTTCGGATTGCCCAGCGTCTCCGTATAGATGGCGCGCGTCTTGTCATTGATCGCCGCGCGCAGCCCGTCGAAGTCATCCGCGTCGACAAAACGCACATTGATTCCCAGCCGCGGCAGCGTGTAATGGAACAGGTTATAGGTGCCGCCGTAAAGCGATGTCGTCGAGATGATTTCTTCTCCCGCCGAAGCCAGCGTGGTAATCGTCAGGGTTTCCGCGGCCTGCCCCGACGCCGTCGCCAGGCCGGCCACGCCGCCCTCCAGCGCCGCCACGCGCTTTTCGAACACGTCGGTGGTGGGATTCATGATGCGCGTGTAGATGTTGCCGAACTCCTTCAGCGCAAACAGGCGCCCGGCATGATCCGCATCCTGAAAAAGGTAGGACGTGGTCTGGTAGATGGGAACGGCGCGCGAGCCCGTGGCGGGATCGGGAGACTGCCCGGCGTGGACGGCAAGAGTTGCAAATTGAAGCTGCTTCGGTTCCGACATGATGCACTCCTTCGCGGTGTTGCTGTGAGGGCGGCGGGGAACGCCGCGTGAAGTGGCCAGGTTTCAAGCCTACCGCGTCCCCGGCAAAAAAATCTCTCCATTCGAGGAACGCCGAATCCAGCCCGAAGACACCATAAAATACGACCGGCCCGAATCCTGTTCCAGGACCGGGCCGTTTGGTTTCAAGATCGGTTGCGCTTATCGCATGTGCCGTTCGAGAGCCGCACGTACGGGTCCAGATGGCATACACATGGCCATGGCCCCCCGTCCGTACTGGCGCGCACTCGGCATCAACGGAAGTATCGGCGTTGCCGGCTATCCGTGTCAATCAACAACCTCGACCGCGAACTTGCCAACCCGCCATCGCCGCGAAGCGGCGCCAACTCGCTAAGAAAACACACCCGCCTTTCATGCGAGGATCAGGTATTCGTCTGGTGCCCCGCTCTACTCCTCCGCCTTCCACACATACGCCCCCGCCTGCGGCAGCCCGATATGCGCCAGAACCCGGTAAACAAATTGGCGCGCCATTTCGGAAGAGTCCACCGGCTTGTTGTAAAACGCGGGGATCACCGGAAAGATCACCGCGCCGGCCTCCGCGGCCAGATTCATATTGCGCAGATGAATGCGATTGAACGGCGTCTCGCGTACGCACAGCAACAGCGGTCTGCGTTCCTTGAGGGTTACATCCGCAGCGCGGGCAATCAGGGAATTCGCCAGTCCGTTGGCGATTGCAGCCAGCGTCCCCATCGAGCAAGGAAGGATAATCATCCCCTGCGAAGGATGGCTGCCGCTGGCGATCGACGCGCCGATGTTCGCGTCGGCGTGCTGAATCGTCTTTGTGGCTGCTCCCCCGATCAGCTTCTCCAGCAGATCCGTCCGCCCCGAAACGCCCAGCTCCTCCGCGATCACCCGCAGCGAATTTTCCGACGCCACAAAATGCACGCGCGCCACGCGCTCATCCGCCTCCAGCGCGCGCAACAACTCCCGCCCGAACACTGCCCCGGAGGCGCCAGTGACAGCAACTGTGAGTTCGACAGCTTCCACGCAAAATTCCTCGCTCAGCGCTTCACCCCAGGCGCAAATGGCCGTTAGCCCAACACCCGCTCAAAAATCGCATCCACCTTCCCAAGTTGCCGCGTGTAATCGAACGTTTTTTCCAACTTTTCTGGGGAGAGCAGTGCTCTGACGGCAGGATCGCGACCCACTTCCTCGCGAAAATCCAGATCTTCCTTCCACGCCCGCATGGCATGCGACTGCACCAGCCGGTATGCCTCTTCGCGCAGCATCCCAGCCTCCGCGAGGTCGAGCAGCAACCGGCCGCTGAAAATCAACCCGCCAGTCGACCCGAGATTCTTCTTCATCCGCTCCGGATAAACCAGCAGCCGATCGATAAGGTCCGTCGTCTTCGCCAGCAGATAATCCGCCAGAATCGTCGAATCCGGAAAAATCACTCTCTCCACCGACGAATGGGAAATATCGCGCTCATGCCACAGCGCCACATTTTCAAACGCCGCCTGCGCATTGCCGCGCAGCACCCGCGCCAAACCGCTGATCTGTTCGCTGGTGATGGGATTCTTCTTGTGCGGCATCGCCGAGGAGCCCTTCTGCTTTTCGCTGAAGTACTCCTGCGCCTCGCGAACTTCGGTGCGCTGCAGGTGCCGCACCTCGACCGCAATCTTGTCGAGCGTGCTGCCAATGATCGCCAGCGTCGAAATATACGCCGCGTGCCGGTCGCGCTGGATAACCTGTGTGGCTACCGGCGCCGGCTTCAGTCCCAATCGCTCACAAATCTTTTCCTCGTGCTCCGGACTCAAATGCCCGAAAGTCCCCACCGCCCCCGACAGCTTGCCCACCCGCATGTCTTCCGCAGCCGCATCGAATCGCGCCAGGTTGCGCTCCATCTCCGCATACCAGTTCAATAACTTCAGCCCAAACGTCGTCGGCTCCGCATGAATCCCGTGAGTCCTCCCGATCGTCGGCGTGTGTTTGAACTCGATGGCACGTCGCTTCAGCACCTCCGCCAGCCCAACCAGACCTTTGCGGATATGCTCCGACGCTTCTTTCACCTGCAGTGCCTGGGCAGTGTCGACAATGTCGTTTGACGTCAGCCCGTAGTGCAGCCAACGGGACTCGGCATCCAATCCCTGCGCCTTCAGGCTCTCTGCCACGGCCGTTGTGAACGCAATCACATCATGCTTGACTTCGGCCTCGATCTCTTGAATGCGATCAACCGAAAAACTGGCTTTCGTCGCGATAGCCTCCGCAGCCTCTCGAGGAATCACCCCATCTTCCGCCAGCACCGTGCTCGCCGCCGACTCCACCCGCAGCCAGCAGCGATATTTGTTTTCTTCCGTCCAGATGCGGCCCATCGCGGGGCGGGTATAACGATCGATCAATGCATGGCTCCTCGGTTGCACGCCTGGCTCGCAGCACACTTCGGCATCGAGCCAACCTTAAATTGTAAGGGTTAGCCCTTGCGGGGAATGCCCAGCCGGCTATAGAGCTCGTCGTAGAGAAGACCCCGCCCAGGCCGGTACGGCTGAAACCATTCGCCATCAATGACCAATTGTGGAATCGCCCGCTTCCCAACATGCCTCACCACATCGGCCGAGGCTGCCGGATCGGCGTCAACATTGATCTCGGTGTAAGCAACACCGTGGGAATCCATGAACTGCTTCGCGGCCCGGCAATCGCGGCACCATGCGGCGGAATAAAGACGCACTTGCATAATTCAATTCTATTTGGATGCCGCTGCTACCATCTGTGATGGATGACAGCCGAAGAGATCAAAAATCTGCTCCGTCTCGCACCCCACCCCGTCGAGGGCGGTTTCTTTCGCCGAACCTACACCTCGCCCGGCACCCTTGACCTGCCCCGCGGAATCCGGGCGCAGGGCACCGCCATTTACTACCTGCTCGAGGCCGGCACGTTCTCCGAGATGCACCTTCTCGAATCGGATGAGATCTTCCATTTCTACCTGGGCGACCCGGTAGAGATGCTCCAACTCCACCCCAATGGGAATTCCGAAGTTCTCCTGCTCGGCCCCGACCTGGCCAACGGTCACCACGTTCAAGTGACCGTCCCCGCCGGTGTCTGGCAAGGAACACGCCTGGTCGGCACGGGGACAATGGCCCTGCTCGGCTGCACCGTCACGCCCGGCTTCGACTTCGCCGACTATCACGGCGCGAGCTACGCGGAACTGGCCTCGAAGTGGCCCGAACAGGCACTGCGAATCCGCGCGCTCACCAGATCCTAAGCCAAACGAATTTGCGTGCATTGGGACCGGGGACATGGCCAACTCGGCACTCCCTGTTGCCCTAGCTCCCTCGCCGCTCCCGAAAGAAGCCGCGCAGCAACGCGGCGGATTCCTCGGTGAGAATTCCCTGATCTACCCGCATCTGGTGATTCAGCCTGGGGTGATTCAAAACCGCCAGCACCGAGCCCGCCGCCCCCGCTTTGGGATCGGCCGCCGCATACACCAACCGTTCGAGCCGCGCATGAATCATTGCCCCGGCGCACATCGCGCACGGTTCCAACGTTACGTAAAGCGTGCAGCCATTCAATCGATAGTTGCCCAGTGCAGCC
The DNA here is from genome assembly GCA_963730805.1 of uncultured Acidobacteriota bacterium. GTDB lineage: Bacteria > Acidobacteriota > Terriglobia > Terriglobales > Acidobacteriaceae > Telmatobacter. Next base: position 110,314 of record CAVSTL010000015.1, read on the forward strand.
GCAGCCTCACGCAACGCCACGATTTCGGCGTGCGCGGTCGGATCGTTGTCGCGCAGCACCCGATTCTGCCCTCGCCCGATAATTGCGCCCTCATGAACCGCAACCGCGCCAATAGGCACCTCGCCCGCTTCCCCGGCTCCACGCGCCTCTCCCAGCGCGCCCTCCATAGCCTCATTGTCAGTCATTGGAGAAATCGCTGCATGGCACGCAGATCACCAAAATTGAGTACACCGAGACCTCTGCTTCTCAATCTCCCGGAGAGTCGATAGTCATCGGTCACTACGAGCGCATCCGAAGCAAGCTTGGTTACAGCGCTGTCGGTAATACCGAGCTCAATGAATTCGGGCAAATCGGCTAGCTGGGACGCGGGTAACCATTGCTCCCGAAGCCTAACGTCTTTTTGTTCCGACGCCAGGAGGATAGAGAGATTCGTAAACCACTCTTGTCGGTACGACCCTGACAAGCTGTTGGCCAGGTTGCTGGCTTCCGTGAGAATGTGCGGAGTGGTCACCAGGACCGTGAACGAGCCGAGTAGCCGTACCAGCAGCTCGTAGTCCTCGATGGTGTAATCTCGCACCCTCTTGAACCGGCTAAAAAGATGTGACCCGATTGCCCCGGTGAGGAACACCAGCAAAAGATTAGTGTCCAGCAGAACGCTCTTCCCAGCATGGTGCGCGAATAGTTCTTCCTCAAGAGTCATGACGCCAATGAGGTTGGGACAGGATTACTCACTGCAATGAGCGCACCGTCCTGGGCGGAGACCGAGACCACCTTCTCGATTCGCCTTCTGCTCATCAGGACATCCGCAAGGGTGGCAACAGCGAGGTTATCGCCGGTGTGGGCGTAAAATGTAATTTTCCACTGAGACGAGTCATGTGAGCGAGCTATCTCTTCGACCTTGGGATGCAAAGCCGCGAAATCTGGGACGACATCTTCTAAATATCCCCGCGCTTTCTCTATGGCTTGCTTGGGAGCGAGCACCGCACGACCTCCGCGGGACTCATTATATCTCGACTTGAAACTCCGGCCTAGCCGGCTGCTGCTGAGTCATGCAATGGAGCGCGCCCAGGCCCCAGATCAGGTCTACGGAATGAATCCCGATAACCTCGCGATTCGGAAACACCTCGGCAAGGATGTTGAGCGCGACGCGGTCGTTGGGATCGTGGAACGTCGGCACCAGCACCACCCCGTTTGCGACGTAAAAGTTCGCATAACTGGCCGGCAACCGTTGCCCGCGGAACATCACTGGACGCGGCAGCGGAAGTTCGACGATGCTGAACTGCCGTCCATCCAATGTGCGCGCACTCCTCAGTCGCTGCAGATTTTCGGCCAGCGGCTCATGGTTCGGATCGGACGTATTCCGCTCAACCGCGGTGACGATCGTTGCCGGTCCCACGAACCGGCTGATGTCGTCGATGTGGCCGTGGGTATCATCGCCAGCCACCCCGCGCCCCAGCCAGATCACTTGATCGATACCGAGAAAATCGTGGAACGCCTGCTCCAGTTGTTCGCGGCCCAATCCCGGGTTGCGCTGCTGCACTTCGCTCAACAGGCATTCTTCCGTCGTCAGCAGAATGCCTTCCCCATTGGTGTCGATCGATCCGCCCTCGAGTACCAGGCGATGTCGAGATCCGTCGGCAAGCGTGATCGCCGGTTCCCACGATTGCAGCGCGAGCGCCTTCGCCACCCGGCCCGGAACCTGGTCATCGAGATGCCAGTCGTCGTATTTCGCCCACGCGTTGAATTTCCAATTCGTGATGGCGACCTGCCCTGAGCCGTTGCGCACGAAAATCGGACCCGAGTCGCGCGTCCACACCCGATCGGTCGGCCACTGATGGAAACTAATCTGGTTCAGGTCGGCACCCGCGCGCCGCAGAATCCCTCTCGCGCGGCTTTCTTCCTTCGCGTCCTGAACAATCAGATGGACGCGTTCCCGCGCGGCGAGCAGCCGGACAATCTCCGCATAGAGCCATGGAATCGCCTGAAACTTTCCCGGCCAGTCCTCGGGATTGTGCGGCCACGCCAGCCAGGTGGCTTCGTGCCGGTCCCATTCGGCCGGCATGCGGTAGCCTAGTTCGCGCGGTGTGGCTGCGGGCGGACGAGAGGACATTTCTATTTCGGCTCTCCATCGGGCGCCCACGCATGCACCGGGTCAAGAAATCGCTTGGTGATCGGCGCGTACGCATCGATCCGCCGATCCCGCAGGAACGGCCAGTTGCGCCGCGTATCCTCGAGCAGCGCGAGATCGATCTCGCCCACAATCAGTTCTTCTTTGTCGTGCGAAGCCTTGGCCACGATCCGCCCGAAAGGGTCGGCGAGGAAACTGCCGCCCCAGAACTCCAACCCCGCCCCTTCGATGCGATTCCCCAGCACATCGCCCTTCTCGTGACCCACCCGATTTACGGCTGCCACATAAACGCCGTTGGCAATGGCATGGGCCCGTTGGATGGTCTGCCAAGCGTCGTATTGCGCCGCGCCGAATTCTTCCTTCTCCGCTGGATGCCATCCAATTGCGGTTGGATAAAACAGCACCTCCGCCCCCTGCAGCGCCGTCAGCCGCGCGCCTTCCGGATACCACTGGTCCCAGCACACCAGCGTGCCGATGCGGCCCACCGACGTATCGACAGCCCGAAACCCAAGATCGCCCGGCGTGAAGTAGTACTTCTCGTAGTAAAGCGGATCATCGGGAATGTGCATCTTCCGATACACGCTGGCAATGGCGCCGTCGGAATTCAGCGTGACCGCCGTGTTGTGATAAAGCCCCGGAGCGCGGCGCTCGAACAGCGATGCCACGATCGAGACGCGCAGCTCGCGCGCCAGCTCGCCCAGCTTCGTGGTCGACGGCCCCGGAATCGGCTCGGCAAGATCGAACAGGCGCAGATCTTCGCGCTGGCAGAAATATTGGGCCCGAAACAACTCCGGCAGGCACACGATATTCGCGCCCCGCCGCGCTGCCTCGCGAACGTGCCGCAACGCCGACTCGAAGTTGGCCGCTGGATCAGAGCCCATGCTCATCTGCACCAGGCCCACTTTGTATTTGCGCGCGTTTCCCATCTGTTTCCTGTTCTGCTCCATAAGCAAGGCCAACCCCGCGGCGCGGAATTGGCCTCGTTTTTTCGCCGCAACGGCGAAATCTCTCGCTAGTCCTCGTCCAGAATCAACACCGCCGCGGCGATCGTCGTCGTCCATAGCCCGCGCTTGTCGCCCACCGCCGACTGCGTTACGTTGCTGGTCCTGACGATCTTGTTGGAAATTCGGTAAATCTCTTTCTTCTCATCCCAACTCGTGTCCGGATTGAACTCTACATCCAGCGTGGTCGCCAGCATCTCAGCAGCCAGTTCCTCGGCGTACTCGCCGGCCTGCTCTTCCGTCTCCCCAAAGCTGTGATGCTCGCTCAAATAACCGTACGTATTCCGATCGGCCGGAATGGCCACGCCAATGCTCGCAACGATCAGCCGGTGCGGCTCGCGAGTCGAGTTCTCGGCGATCACTGAAAAGACAACTTCACCGTGGTTCAGGTGCTTCAAGCCTTCCTTGCGGCCAACCACCTTGCAACCAGGGGGAAAAATGGAACTCACCCGCACCAGGTTCTGCGACGCGATGCCCGCATCCCGAAGGGCCAGCTCAAATGAGGTCAACCGTTCCTTGTGTTTGCCCACACCCTTGGTAAAAAACAACTTCTTCGGGACCATGCTTTTTCCCAATTTCTATGTACCCTCCGTGAGGCTCGTGCGATCGCGAATCTTGTCTGACGTTCCCGGTTGAGTTTAAATCAATTTAGCGGCCGGAAACCGAACCCATTCCGAATTCACGTCGCTTTTATATCCGCAAGACGATACCGTTCCGGGCTTGCCCGATTTTTTGCCGGGATTCGCCGCCCGCTCGGCTGCGGCAATGATTTTTGCTTGGCACGCGCAACTTTTCCGCGGCCGCCGGTGTCTACCACGGGATGAAGTCCTCCGCCCGGTTCGCTGCCCCTCTCGTCTTCCTCTCGTTGATGGGCGCCTTCGCCCAGCAGCCCGCGCCATCTGAAGCGCCGCCGCCTCCCGTGCCCGCCTCGGGCCCCGTCGTGCTCGACTGGACGCCCCCGGCTCTCGCTCAACTCAGCGCATTGGCAGCCGTGAAGAACAGCTTCGTCCTCGACCGGACCATGCTCAATGCCGCGGCCAGCCTCCTTCCCGACACCGACGAGCCCACTCGCCAGGCCATCAACCGCCTCGACGGCGTGAGCGTGCACCTGCTTCGCTTCGGCACCACCGGCGTTCCCGACGAGACTGCAGTCAACAGCATTCGTGAGGCCTACCACCTGCGCGGCTGGAAGCACCTGGTCACCACGCAAGGCAACGGTGGAGGTCCCGTGCACAACGGAACCACCGACGTGTGGATGGTCATGGATGGAGTCAACGTGCGCGGCGCTGTGGTGCTGGCCGAAACACCCAAATCCGTCACCCTGGTGACCGTTGCCGGCAACCTGAGCCCCATCGACATCCTTCACCTTCGCGGCCATTTCGGAATTCCGCGCTTCGACGAGAACGGAGTCGGAGACACCTCCAGGCGCTAGAAGCCTGATTCCATCCGCTGACCTTCCATTATTGCCACCCTTGAATGGCGGGTGCTAGCCTTCCCTTTGAACACTCCCGGGAAGGACACGACTAAAGACCCCATGCAAAGCACCTATAACGGGCTGGCCTTGCCCAACGACGGCAAGGCGATCGAGTACAGCAACGGTCAATTCACAATCCCCGACAATCCCATCATCCCCTTCATCGAAGGGGACGGAACTGGTCGCGACATCTGGAAAGCCTCGCAGCGCGTGTTCGACGCCGCGGTGGAAAAGGCTTATGGCGGTAAGCGCGCCATCCGATGGTTTGAGATCTTCGCCGGCGAAAAAGCCTATCGCCAGTTCAGCAACTGGCTACCCGACGACTCCGTCAACGCCGCCCGCGATCTGCGCGTCTCCATCAAGGGCCCGCTGACCACACCCGTCGGCGGCGGCATTCGTTCCCTCAACGTTGCCCTGCGCCAGATCCTCGATCTCTACGCCTGTGTGCGCCCCGTGAAGTACTACCAGGGCGTGCCCAGCCCCGTGAAACATCCCGAAAAAGTCGACATCGTCATCTTCCGCGAAAACACTGAAGACGTGTACTCCGGCATTGAATTCAAGCAGGGCTCGGAAGATGCGGGCCGCCTGATTTCGTTTATCAACGACGATCTCTTGTCCAAAACCAAGAAAAAAATCCGCAGCGACTCCGGCGTCGGCATCAAGCCGATTTCTATCTTTGCCACCAAGCGCCTGGTTCGCTACGCCATAGTCCATGCCATCGAGTCCGGACGCAAAACGGTCACCCTGGTCCACAAGGGAAACATCCAGAAGTTCACTGAAGGCGCCTTCCGTGAATGGGGGTACGAAGTCGCCATCGAGGAGTTCCGCGACCAGACCGTCACCGAGCGCGAGAGTTGGATCCTCGGCAACGTCGATGCCAACCCCGGCATCAGTATTGAAGACAACGCTGCCCTCATCGAACCCGGCCTCGAGTTCGGCAATCAGGCTTTCCGCGACGCCCTTTACGCCGAGATCAAAGGCGTGCTCGACTCCATCGGCAAGTCGCATGGCAACGGCGCATGGAAGAAAAAGATTCTCATCAACGACCGCATTGCCGATTCCATCTTTCAGCAGATCATCATTCGCCCCTCGGACTACAGCATCCTGGCCACGACCAACCTCAACGGCGACTATATCTCCGACGCGGCCGCTGCTCAGGTGGGCGGCCTCGGCATCGCCCCTGGAGCCAACATCGGCGACGGTTTCGCCGTATTTGAAGCCACCCACGGCACCGCTCCCAAGTACGCCGACAAGGACGTGATCAATCCCGGTTCGGTAATCCTGTCGGGCGTGATGATGCTTGAGTTCATTGGCTGGAAAGAAGCGGCAAAGATGATCGAGTCCGCGATGGAGAAAACCATCCAGCAGAAGTTTGTCACTTACGATTTCGAACGCCAGACCGCCGGCGCCACCAAGGTGGGGACGACCGAGTTCGCCACACGGATCATCGGAAATATGTAACAACAGTTCGTAGTTCACAGTTCATAGTTCGCAGTTTTGAAACCCATTCTCAACGCCGCCGGCGATCCGGACTGTGAACTACGAACTGCGAACTGTGAACTTCCAGGAGAGTCTCATGCGCAAGAAAGTAAGCATTGTCGGCGCCGGCAACGTGGGCGCCACGGCCGCCCACTGGATTGCCTCCAAAGAACTGGCCGATGTGGTTTTGATTGACGTGGTCGACGGCGTTCCTCAGGGTAAAGCTCTCGATCTCCTCGAAGCCATGCCCATCGAAAAACGCGACGTGCACGTGACCGGGTCCAACGACTACGCCGCCACCGCCAACTCCGACATCGTCGTCATCACCGCCGGCATCCCCCGCAAGCCGGGCATGAGCCGCGATGACCTTCTGCATACCAACTTCAAAATCATGTCGGAAGTGGTATCCAAGGTCGTTGCCCAATCCCCCGAATGCATTCTAATCATCGTTTCCAATCCCCTTGACGCCATGGCTCAGACCGCCTTCCGTCAGGCCGGCTTCAATCGCGAGCGCGTCATCGGCATGGCCGGCGTGCTCGATTCCGCCCGCTTCCGCACCTTCATCGCCGAAGAACTCAACGTCAGCGTCGAGAACGTCACCGCCTTCGTTCTCGGCGGCCACGGCGACACCATGGTCCCCCTTGCCCGCTACTCCACCGTCGCCGGCATCCCCATCACCGAATTGATTGAACCCGCGCGCCTCGAAGAACTCATCCAGCGCACCCGCGACGGCGGCGCCGAAATCGTCAAGTACCTCAAGACCGGCAGCGCCTACTACGCTCCCTCAGCCGCCACCGTGGAAATGGTCGAGGCAATCCTGAAGGACAAGAAAAAGATTCTCCCCTGCGCAGCCTACCTGCAGGGCGAGTACGGAATCGATGGCTTCTACATCGGCGTTCCCTGCAAGCTGGGCGCCGCCGGCCTGGAGAAGATCATCGAGATTAAGCTGACGCCGGAAGAAGATGCGGCTCTCAAAAAGAGCGCCGCCGCCGTGAAGGAGCTTTGCTCCGTCATCAGCGTATAAATCTTCTCCGGATTGACATTCACTCTCTGCTTAACCCAAAGGCCATTCCGTTCGCGGAGTGGCCTTTGCCGTCCCCATCAACCGAAAGGTTGATGACTGTCCTCCACTCCAGGCTTGAGACTTCTCTCGCAGCCCCTTCGCGCCTTTTCGTCCCAGTTAACCGCATTCCAGTTTGAAACGGCGCGACTTCAATCGTGCCGCAAGTGCCTCAAAAGAATGTGAGGGTCTAAAGTGGCTGCGTGAGTGCCGGATCTTGGGGCTGACTTGCTAACTCGCCAGGCCGCGAAGCGGCGCTAACTTGCTGTTTTGAATTCAACCAGTCGTTGGCGGTGTTCTCCCAGCAGGCAAGCTCGGTTCTCACGCACGCACTTTAGCCCCTGAGGCATGTTTTTTGGCATCACGACTCTTGCAAAAGCTGTTAAACACAATCGAGATTCTACCGGCATACACATCAAAAAACCGCCGGCGCACAATGCATGCGTCGGGTCCATTTTCTCCGGCTCCGCCATTTGGAGCCATTCAACGAAGCAAGCCCTTCAGGAGTGCCATGATCCGCAGATGTTTCTACCTCGCAGCCTGCCTGCTGTTCGCCCTGGTCCCAGCTCATGCGCAAAGCAACTACGCGGTCGTGCGCGGATCGATCCTCGATCCCCAGCACCGGCCCGTTTCCGGCGCGCGTGTGCATCTCAAATCGACGGATACCGGCGCGCAGCGCGAAGTGATTGCCAACCCCTCGGGACTCTATGAGATCGCGGCCGTCCAACCCGGCTCGTATGAATTGACCGTCGAAACCAGCGGATTTCAGAAGGCCACCACGAAACTCAACCTCGAAGTCGGCCAGCAAGCCACCGTTGACATCGACCTGCACATCGGCGCCGATACGCAAAGCATCACTGTGGAAGCCGCCGCCGGCGAGTTGCTCAAGACCCAGGATGCCAGCGTCGGCGCCGTCGTCGACCAGCGTTCCGTCGATTCCCTGCCCCTGAACGGCCGCATGCTGATCGACCTGGTTCTCACCGTGCCCGGCGCTCACATCGGTCACGGCGCCGCCACCGGCGACATGAATCCCCTCTACTGGCGTCCCGGCCAGCGCTCCGCCGTCAGCATCGGCGGCGGCCGTCCCAATGCGAATTACTTTCTCCTCGACGGCGCCACCAACACCGATCCCACCTTCAACGCGCAGAACCTCAGCGCTTCGCCCGACGCCGTGCAAGGAATTCCAGGTGCAGACCGGCAGCTACTCGGCCGAAATGGGCGGCGCCGGCGGCGGGCAGATCAATATCGTCACCCGCTCAGGAACCGGCACTTTCCACGGAACCGCCTACGAATTCCTGCGCAACGGCGCCATGGACGCTCACTCTTTCAACCAGATGAGCAGCGGAAATTTCCTCGTCCAGAACAACTTCGGCGCCTCCATCGGCGGACCCATCTGGCGCTCCAGAAAGACTTTCTTCTTCGTCAACTACGAAGCCCTGCGCCATGTCGAGACCATGACCATGGTCGACACGGTTCCCACTCCCGAGGAGATGGGCGGCGACTTCAGCCAGAGCGGCGTCGATATCTACGACCCCACAACCACGGCGCCCAATCCCAACTTCAATCCCAACGCGCCGGTGAGCAAGGCGAATCCGCAATATGTTCGCCAGCAGTTCCAATACAACGGTGTGCTCAACGTGATACCGCCCGGCCGAATCAGCAGCGCGGCCTCCATCATGCTCAACAAATACACGCCCCAGCCCAACACCATGGACATGGGCGGCATGACCATGATGGGCCAGCCCACGGTCGTCGGCGCCGGCAACGACGCCAATAACTATCTCGATGCCCGCAAGGAGCGCATGTTCAACGACCAGGGAACGGTGCGCATCGACCACAACTTCGCCGGCGGCGACACTGCCTTCTTCCGTTACTCCGCCTCCGGCGAGCATGGCTTTCATCCTCAGATGGGGCTGCCCGGCTTCGGCTTCTATCACGACGACCTTTCGCAACAGGGGATTCTGGCCTGGAATCACATCTTCAATTCGCACCTGGTCAACGAGGCCTCGGGCACCATCTCCCGTCTGGTCATGATGCATACCACTGAGAGCGCCAACCGCAATGACATCGTCACCGAACTCGGCATCACCGGCACCGGCTTTGGCGGACCAGCCGCATGGGGCGCGCCCTACTTCAACATCCAGGGATACTCGCCGCTCGGCGACAGCTATCTCGCCACGCCCATGCACGCATGGGACACCATCGTCGAGGGCCGCGATTCGCTGAGCTGGCAGATCGGCCGCCACAGCATCAAGTTCGGCGGTGCCTATCAGTGGTTCATCTGGCCCATGTGGGGCTTCTTCCAGAATCGCGGCTACTACCAGTTCACCAACGGATTCACCACCGCGGACGCGCTCAACGACGGCAGCACCGGCTCCGCGCTGGCCAGCTTCGAACTCGGTCTGCCGGCGGCCCGCCAGGGCCAGGCCGGCGTTCCGCAGATGGACCTCCGCCAGTGGTACGCCGACGGATACGCGCAGGACGCATGGCGCCTGAATTCCAACACGACCCTGACCTATGGTCTCCGTTACGAATTCATGAGCCCCCTGGTCGACATCCGCTACACCAACAGCAATCTCGACCTCAGCAGCGGCACGCCGCACGTCTTCATCGGCGGCCAGAACCACTATCCCCGCGGGCTGATGTTCCCCCAGAAAACCAACTTCGCGCCGCGCCTTGGTCTCGCCCAGAACTTCCCCCATCTCGGACTCGTAGCTCACGTCGCTTACGGAATCTTCTATACCCCCGTCGACATGAATACCTGGTGCAACCAGCGCCACAACGTGCCCTACGTGTTCCCGTTGACGTCGCAGAGCGATCCCTTCCTGCCCAGCATTCCCACCCTCAACTTCCCCGCCCCGGTGCTTGGAACCAGTGTGGTCAGCTTCACCGGCCTTCAACTGCACGCACCCGCGCAATACATCCAGCAATGGAGCACTTCCCTTGAAAAACAGCTCGGCAGCGAGACTACGCTTGAAGTCGGCTACCTCGGCTCCGGCGGATTTCATCTGCAGCGTTCGCACCTGATCAACAACGCGCAGCCCGGGCCCGGTCTCATTCAACCGCGCCGCCCGCATCCGCGTATCAGCTTCGTCGCCAACAGTGCGTTTCCTTCCACCGTCGCCGAATCTCCAACGTTCGATGGATCGTTCCCGGTCAGCACCATCAACCTGCTTGAAAACACATCGCAGAGCTGGTACGACGCTGGCTACGTCAATGTTCGCCGCCGCTATTCCAGCGGACTGAGCTTTCTTGCCAACTACACCTTCGCCAAATCGCTCCAGAACGCGCCCGATTTCCGTTCGCCCATGTTCGAAGCCGCCACTCCTCAGAACAACGACGACCTCAACGCCGAGAAAGGCCCGGGATGCGACATCCGCAGCCGCTTCGCGCTGAGCGCTGTCTACAGCCCCAAGGCCTGGAGCTTGAACAATCTCACCCGCGCCATCACGCGCGACTGGCGCGGCTCAATGGAATACCAGGTGCAAACCGGCTTCCCATTCACGATCTCGGTCTTCGGCGATACCGCCAACGCCGGCACCGTGGTCGGCGAGAATCCCATCCGCGCCAACCTCACCGGCGCCAAGATCTTCGGTCGCCGGCACGAAGAATGCAACCACCTGGCTCAACCCCAAGGCATTCGCCGCTCCGCCTGCCTATACCTACGGCAATGTCGGCCGCAACACCGTCTACGGCCCCGGCCTGCAGACCATGGACCTCGGCATCGTCCGCGAATTCAGCCTGGCCGAAAAGGCGCGTCTCGAAATGCGCGGCGAGTTCTTCAACGCCTTCAACCACACCAATCTCGGTACCCCCAACCGCTTCGTCAACACCGCCAACTTCGGCAGCATCACCGAAGTCGCAACCCCCGGCCGCGAAGTGCAGGTCAGCGCAAGGTTATCGTTTTAGTCCTTAGCCCGGGGGTGCCCCAGGTCTCGCTTTTGAGACCTGGGATCGGCGGACGAACGGTTGAAAGCCCATCTACTTCAAAAAATGCGCCACCCTCGACCCCATCAAATCCGCGCACTGCACCGGCGCGAGATGCCCGCACGTCGGAACCACCTCCATCTCCGATTGCGGAATCAGCCGGTGAATCGCCTCTCCCTGGCTAAGCGGAGTAATGTGGTCCAGCGCGCCCCACACGATCAGCACCGGCATCTTGAGCTGGGGCAGAAGCTTGTCCGTTGCATCGCGTCCGGTCAGCATTGAGTCCAGCGCGCGATGAATGAGCCATGCGCGATTGCGCGAAACGCGCAGAATATCGGCCGCAATAAAACTCGGAACCGCCGGCGGATGCGGCATCAGCAGTGCGTCCAGTTGATCCAGTTCGATTGCCGAAACCGGTGTAAACAAATCGGTATTCCACGCCGGCTTCTCAGAAAGACCCGCGCTGTCGAACAGGGCCAGCCTTGTCACCCGCTCCGGATGTTTTGCTGCGAGGTACGTCGCAATCCACCCACCCATCGACCATCCACCCAGGTTCACCTGCTTCAGACCCATCGCGTCCATGAAACCGATCACCGTTTCCGCCTGATCGGGGACCGAATAGGAAAAATCGGTCGGCTTGTCGCTCCGCCCATAGCCAGGCAGATCGGGCATATACACGCGGAATCCCATGCGAACGGCATAAGGTGCCAGGTTCCGCCAGTCCTCCGAGCGTCCCCCCAGTCCATGCACCAGCACCACCGGCGCGCCTCCCGTCGGCCCCATCACGAAGTAATGAATGCGATGCCCCGCCACTGTCGCGTACCGGCTCTTCGCGCCGCCCAGCCTCATCTGCACATACGTCAGCCCGTTGAAATAGCTGAGCGGCCGTTCCCAGAACCCAATCGACACGGCAAGAATCAAAGCAATCACCACCGCAGAGGCCCAGGCCAGCTTGCGCATCGGTTTCACAGCATCTCTCCTGTTTGGCCCTGAATGGCCCTGGCGCGCTGCCATGCCGTCTCGATCACCCGCGTCGTGATGGGATCAATTTTGAGAGCGGAATGGCTGTTCCACTCCGCTCGCTCCACCCAGCGCACCGCGTCCGCATCGGAGGCCGCCAGCAAAGTCCCGCCCGCCACCCGGCACAGATAATCGGCGATCACGTAGTGGTATCGCACCCGCTCGCCCTCGCGATGGATGCGGTCCAGCAGTTCGATGAGTTCGATCGGTTCAACATCCAGTCCCGTCTCTTCCCGCACCTCGCGGATCACCGCCTCCCGAAGCGTCTCGCCTACGTCAACCAGGCCTCCGGGTATGGTCCACTGTCCCTTCAATGGCTCCGTCCCGCGCTGAACCAGCAACACCCGGTTCTCGTGGACAACCACTCCTCCCGCCCCCACCAGCGGTGTCAATGGAAATTCTCGCTGCGGCATGTTTCTACGATATCCCGGCTAACAGCCTGTGGCAGAAGTCTAGTTTTGAAAGGGCACGACTTCAGTCGTGCCGTAAAGTCGGAAATCAATCGGGCTTTAGCCCCCGGGGGACGTCTTCTTTAGCATCACGACTCTTACCACGGATGCTAACCCCCTAACCAGCGCGGGCACCACGATTCTATTGACTCCGCGCCCAATTTCATGCGAAGTTAAGATCATTCAACGTGATCAGTTTTAACCAGTTCATGACCGGTGTAGTGATGGGTTGTATTCTCATCGTCATCGGCTCTGTGCCCGGACTCCTCGACAAGTGGGTTGAGGCATTGTCCAACATGGCCGAGACCATCCTTTACCGGATGCCGATCGGATCGCGCGAACGCTCCGAATTCGGCCAGCAGCTTTGGCTCGCCGCCTTGGGACTGCTTCTTATCTCTTTCAGCCTCTTCTTATACACAAACCGCTAACGCCTCTTCCCGCATCGGCCCGTCGTCCTTCGCTCCAACTCAAGTCTTGCAGCGCAGGACGCCGTCTGCATCCTTCCCCGGCAGCTATCATCAATCCATACAGGGGAAATCATGGCCGAGTTCATATTGCGTATTGACGGAATGCATTGCGGGGCCTGTGTGCGGCGGGTCAGCCAGGCCCTCGCAACCGAGGGGCTGACTGTAAAGGAGGTTCGCCTGGGCGCGGCTCGCGTCGATTCGGACCAGGATCCACCCCCCGTCGATCGCGCCCTCGCCGTGATCCAGAAGGCCGGCTACAGCGCCCACCTCGATTCCGACGCCGAGGCCAACCCGAGCCATGCGGGGTGACCCGATTGGCTGAACCTCCCACAGAATCGGTAACCCTGCCCGTGCTGGGCATGACCTGCGCGGCCTGCCAGCACCACGTCGAAGAGGCTCTGCGCTCGACACCCGGAGTGGAATCAGCCCGCGTCGATCTCATGGCGCACCGGGCCGCCGTGGTCTTCGATCCAACCCGCGCGCAGCCCCAGGCCCTGGTGGAAGCGATTCGCGGCGCCGGCTACGATGCCGTCCTTCCCCGCGCCGATGCATCCGACGGCGTCAACCACAAAGAATCAGCCAGCTCCCAGCGGATGGCATCGAGGAAAGCCCTTGCCATGCTCGTGGCCGGAGCCTTCGCCATGCTTCTTGCCATGCCGCTCGGCGCGAAAATGGGCGCCATCGATCACGCCTTCATGCGCGTGATCCCGTGGCTCTACGCTTTGCCTCCCGATCTTCTTCGCTGGACCCTGCTGATCGGCACCGCCGTTCTCATGCTCTGGGCCGGGAATGGCATCTTCGCCAACGCCATCCGAGGCCTGCGGCGCGGAACCACCAACATGAATACCCTGGTCGCCCTGGGAACCAGCGTCGCCTTTCTTTATTCCGCATTCGCCACCATCCGCCCGGCCCCCGATCGCCAGGTCTACTTCGACGCCGTACTGCTGATTCTCGGCTTCCTTCTCCTCGGCAAGGCGCTCGAGGGCCGCGCCAAACGCCGCGCTTTGGCCGCGCTCGATTCCCTGAGCCGCCTGAAACCGATAAACGCCCGCCGCATCGTCGATGGCGTCGAAACCGTCGTGCCTCTCAATGAGATTCGCCCCGGCGACCACGTGCTCATCCTCCCCGGCGAGCGCTTCCCGGTCGACGCCACGGTCATCGAAGGCCGCACCAGCGTGGACGAATCGATGCTGACCGGCGAGTCCACTCCCCTGGCCCGCGAACCCGGCGGCCGCGTGCTCGCAGGCTCGCTCAACTACGACGGCGCCGTCGTGTGCCGCGCCGAATCGCTTGGCGAAGCCACCGTTCTGGCCCAGATCACGCGCATGGTGGAGCAGGCCCAATCGTCCCGCGCGCCCATGGAGCGGCTCGCCGATCGCGCCAGCGCCATCTTCGTCCCCGTCGTTCTGGGCACTTGCCGTCCTCACCTTCCTTGTCTGGATCCTCGCCACTCGCTCGCTGTCTCTCGCGCTGGCTAATACCGTTGCCGTTCTGGTCATCGCCTGCCCCTGCGCCATGGGCCTGGCCGTGCCCGCTGCTCTCACCGTCGCGGTCGGCCGCGGCGCCCAGCTGGGCGTGCTCTTCAAAGGTGGCGAAGCCCTTGAGCGCCTCGCCCATCTCGACGTGGTCGTTCTCGATAAGACCGGCACACTCACCGTCGGCCGTCCGGTTCTGGAAGCAATCCACACCACCTCAAGCTACAGCGAGGCTGACCTGCTGCGCTGGGCAGCGGCGGCCGAAGAGCGCTCGAACCACCCGCTGGCCCACGCGGTCATCGACTACGCGCGTCAGCGCGGATTAAGTTGGCCCGTCGCAGCCGGCGTTCAGATCGTCCCCGGCCGCGGCCTTACCGCCATCGTCGAAGGGCACGATTGCACCCTCGGCAACCAGGCCCTGTTCGCCGAAATGTTTATCCCCCTCCCCCCTGAAATCGCCCCTCCTCCTGACGGCGTCACCCGCCTCTGGATGGCAATCGACGGGAAAAACGCCGGATATTTCGACGCCCGCGATGCGTTGCGTCCCGACGCCGCCGCAGCCGTCGCCGCCCTCCGCATCCACAAGTCGCAAAACCGCGAGGACGGACTGCGCGTGCTGATGCTCACCGGCGATTCGCCCGCGGCAGCGGAGCCCATCGCCCGCCAGGCTGGAATCGTCGAAGTCGAAGCCGGCCTCGACCCCGCCGGCAAGCTCGCCCGGATTCGTGCCCTGCAACAGGCCGGATTGCGCGTCGCCATGGTCGGCGACGGCATCAACGACGCCGGCGCGCTGGCCCAGGCCGATGCGGGAATCGCCATGGGCACCGGCGCCGACCTCGCCCAGGAAGCCGGCGATGTCCTCCTGCTGCGCGCCCAGCCCTCCGCGATTCCGGCAGCGCTCGACCTGGCCCGCGCCACCCTGCGCGTCATGCGGCAAAACCTTGTCTGGGCCGCCGCGTACAACGTGCTCGGCATCCCCCTCGCCGCCGGGTTGCTCTATCCCGCATTCCACATTTTGCTCAGCCCCTGGCTGGCCGCGGCCGCCATGGCCTTCAGTTCGGTCAGCGTTCTGGCCAACAGCCTGCGCCTGCGCCGCTGGCAGCCCGCTTCGCTTCCTCACGGCAACGCAAGCTAGACTGGAAGCAGGACTTCCCCGGTGCGCATCCTTACCCGCTACATCCTCGGCGAGATTCTCTCCCACGCACTCATCGGATGCGCGCTCTTCACCTTCATCCTCTTCATCCCCCGCCTCCCGCAGATCCTCGAAATGGTGGTCCGCAACAGTTCCACCTTCGCCAATGTTCTGCAGATCTTTCTCTTCACCTTGCCCAACCTGTTCTGGGTCACAATCCCCATGTCAGTGCTGGTGGGCATTCTGCTGGGACTCAGCCGTCTCGCGGCCGACAGCGAAATCATCGCCATCCGCGCCTCCGGCCTCGGCGTCACTTACTTTGTTCGCGTAGCATCGATCGTCGCCGTCGGCGGCGCGTTGTTCGGGCTCGTGAATTCGCTCTATATCGCTCCCCGCGCCAACCAGGCCATCCTCGACATGGAACAGTCGCTGGCCGCGTCCCAGGCCTCCTACCAGATTCAGTCGCGCGTCTTTTACGAGGATTTTCGCAACTTTGTCCTCTATGTGCAGGACGTGCGCGGCGGAACCGGCGCCGCCAACTGGCGCCAGGTCTTTATGGCCGACGTGAGCGATCCTACTTCGCCGCGTGTCACCACCGCAGCCTCAGCCACCGTAGTCAATGATTCAAGCTCCGAACTGCTCATGCGTCTTCGCGATGGAGCGCAGCATTCGGTCGACTCCTCGCAGCAATACACCATCTCCACGTTCGCCAGCACCGACCTGCCCCTGGCTCTCAACCCGCAAAGCGATGTCCACCTCGGCCGCATGGATACGGCCGTCTATGCGATCCCCACCCGCCAGCTTCTCGACCGTATTCACGGCCGCGAGGGCCGCCGCCTCCTCATCGAATTAAACAGCCGCTTTTCCTATCCCGCCGCTTGCCTGGTGCTCATGCTCGTCGGTGTCCCGCTGGGCGTGATCTCCCGTCGTGGCGGAAAAAGTTCGGGTTTTGTTTTCACCCTCCTCCTCGTCATCCTCTATTACATCCTTTCCTACACTGGAGTCTCGCTCGCTCGCCAGAACAAGCTGCCTGTCTTCCTCGGCGTCTGGCTGGCCAACATGCTGTTTGCCGCCGCCGGCATCTTCCTCTTATGGCAGATGGCGAGCGGCGGCCGAGTGCTCAGCGCCATCGTCAGCTTCGCCTCGCGCGCCGGAGGCGTCAGGTTCTCCACCGCCCTGCCCGAAAACGGAGTCGTCCATCTCAACCGCTTCTTCGGTCTCCTGAAACCCCGGGCAACGCGAAGTTCCACACGGGTCTCCTTTCCCCGCATCCTCGACGAATATGTGGTGCGCGAGTTCATCAACACATTCGTCCTGGTTCTGTCCGGATTTGTGATGCTGATGCTGCTCTTCACGTTTTTTGAACTGATCGGCGACATCCTGCGCAACCACATCCCGCTCACCACCGTCGGCGCATACCTCGCCTACCTTACCCCCAGCATGCTCTACATGATCGCGCCCCTGGCCGTGCTCATTGCCGTGCTGGTCACCTTCGGCGTGCTCAATCGCAACAGCGAAATCATCGCCATGAAAGCCACCGGCATCAGCCTCTACCGCCTGGTCATTCCCATCGTATCCATCTCCGCCATCCTGGCACTCAGCCTGTTCCTCTTCGACGAGTTTTATCTGCCCCAGGCTAATCGACGCCAGGAAGCCCTTCGCGGAACCATCAAGGGCCGGCCGCCGCAGACCTTCCTCCACCCCGAACAGAAATGGATCTTCGGCCAGCAACAGGCAGGAGCGCCGGGCCGGATCTTCTATTACCAGTTCTTCGACCCGGACCGCAACGAGTTCGCCAACCTCTCCGTGTTTGAATTCGATCCGCACACCTTTGCTCTCTCTCGCCGCATCTTCGCCGGCCGCGTTTTCTGGGATGCAACCACCAACTCATGGCGCTTCCAGAACGGATGGGAACGCAAGCTCAGCGGCGCCAACCAGACCGAATACCGCGAATTCATCAATACGACCTTTGCCGAGATTCGCGAAGAACCCGGCTACTTCAAGAAAGAGAGCCTCCAGTCGCAGGAGATGAACTTCGGCCAGCTCAACCGCTATATCCGGGATCTGCGCCAGAGCGGATTCGACACCATGCGCCTCCGCGTTGCGCTCTGGCACAAACTCGCCTATCCGCTGGTCGCCATCGTCATGGCGGTCCTGGCTATCCCCTTCGCCTTGACCATGGGGCGCCGCGGATCCCTCACCGGCATCGCCATTGCCATCGGCGTAGCTCTGACCTACTTTGTGGTTGATAACCTCTTCGGCGCCCTGGGAAATGTCAACTACCTGCCGGCGCCCCTTGCGGCCTGGTCGTCCGACTTCTTGTTTGGCCTTGTCGGCGGATATCTGCTGCTCAGAACTCCCACCTAGAATCCCGGCTCCATCTGCCGCATCACGTGGCCCCTCAGTTCCTCCATCAGGTCCCGGAATCGCTTCGTCATGCGCGGGTCGCCGGGCAGGAACTCAACCCCCACTCCCTTCCCCGGACGCACATCCATCACCCGCGCCAGCGAACTCAGATACTGGCCGTTCGCCGAGAATCGCACCTCGATTTCGGCAAATCGCTTCAGCTTCAGGCGCGCCGGCGTAGCCACATAACACCCTGTCACGCTGATGTCCTTGATCTTGCCGCGAAACAGCAGTTCAGGATCGAACACCACCACTTCCGCAAATCCATCGCACGCGAATCGCTCGTGCCTCCGTCGCTCCCTGCCGCTCGCCGTTTCCTCGTTCTCCATATCTCGCCGACGCCCATCCCCTCCCAATTCACGCCCCGGGTTGAGAAGCCCCCGATTTCCTTATCGGCGGACGGCGGCGATCCATTACAAATGTGCACTCTGCCGTCCGATGAGCAGCAGCCCGGCCTGCGCAGTCATCGGTCACAAAGCACCGTCTCGTTATGCCGCCATTCCACCCGCCCCTTACAATAGAATCATGCTTCGCGATCTGCGCCCCCTCTTCTCCTACATGCGCCGCTACAAATGGGGTTACGTGTGGGGCAGCCTGTGCGTCGTCGGCACCAACGGCATCTATGTTCTCTTCCCCAAGGTCCTCGAAAAAGCCATCGACGGATTGCGCCTCGGCATCACCCACCGCAAGCTGTTGCTCCTGGTCGGAGCCCTGGTCGCAATCGGCCTCATCAAGGGCGTGTTTCTCTACGCGCAGCGCTGGATCCTCATCGGCATCTCCCGCGAAATCGAATTTGATCTCCGCAACGATCTCTTCCGCCACCTCGAAAAACAGGATTCCGGCTTTTATCAGAGGTATCGCACCGGCGATATCATGGCCCGCCTCACCAACGACCTCAACGCGGTGCGCATGCTTCTCGGTCCGGCTATCATGTACAGCGCCAATACCGTGGTATTCACCATCGGGGCGTTGTTCTTCCTGCTGCACTACAGCCCCTATCTCACCCTGGTCGCGTTCGCCCCCGCGCCCCTGGCCAGCATCGTCACCCAGTATCTCGGCCGCAAGATCCACGATCGCTTCGAACGCATCCAGGCCAGCTTCTCTGAAATCTCCGCCCAGGCCCAGGAAAATTACTCCGGCGCGCGCCTGGTGCGCGCCTTTGCCCGGGAGAGCTCGCAGATCAGTCTCTTCGAACGCCTCAACCGCGAGTACATCGCCCGCTCCCTCCGCCTGGTTCAGCTCATGGGCATGCTCTGGCCGACCCTGGAATTCATCCTGGGCGTGTCCATGATCATCACCCTGCTGGCGGGAGGTCACCTGGTCATCCAGGGCAAGTTATCGCCGGGCCAGTTCGTCGCCTTCAACACCTATATGATCCTGCTCATCTGGCCGATCATCGCGGTGGGATGGGTAGTCAACATCTTCCAGCGCGGCACCGCGTCCGTTACCCGCATTGACGAACTGCTGCGCCAGCAGCCCGCCATCGACGATCGCGCCGCCGATCCCGCCATTCCCGAGGACGAAGTCCTGGCCGGAGATATCCAGTTCCGCCATCTTGATTTCAGTTACGGCGAAACGCCTGTCTTGCACGACATCTCCCTCGAGGTTCCGGCCGGTTCCAGCCTCGCCATCGTGGGTCCCACCGGCTCCGGCAAAACCACCCTCGTCAACCTCCTCTCGCGGCTCTATGAGGCGCCCGAAGGCTCTCTGCTGATCGACCGCCGCCCCATCCGCAACTATCCACTTGCGGTGCTGCGGCGCAACATCGGCATGGTCCCGCAGGAGACATTCCTGTTCAGCGAAACGCTTCGCGAGAACCTCGGATTCGGCGCTCCCGGCGCCAGCGCGGCCGACCTGCTCGAAGCTTCCGAAGCCGCCCATGTCCGCCAGGAGTTCGAGGAGTTTCCCCAGGGCTTTGAAACCGTGGTCGGCGAACGCGGCGTCACTCTCTCCGGCGGCCAGAAGCAGCGCACGGCCATCGCCCGCGCCCTGGTACGGCGGCCAGCCATCCTCATCCTCGATGACGCTCTGGCCAGCGTCGACACCTACACCGAGGAGCGAATTCTGGGCGGCCTGCGACGCTACACTTCCGGCTCCACCACCATCCTCATTTCCCATCGGGTCTCCACGGTGCGCCACGCCGACCAGATCGCCGTCCTCGACCGCGGACGGATCGTGGAGCTGGGCAGGCATGACGAACTGCTCGCCCTCGATGGGTATTACGCCAGCCTCTACCAGAAGCAGCAGCTGGAAGAAGAACTCACCGTTACCGGGTAGCTCTCCCGCCGCATCGCTCCCGGCAAGGTATTCACAACCTTCAATCGCTAATTAGCGCAATCGCTCCGCGCAGGCCAATCGCTCCGCGCAGGCGCGTTCACGCGTTCCACGACCGCACCGCGGACTCGGTCCCGTAATAATCACTTCTCCGGCCGGGGTTCGCCTGCGCCACCTGCAGCGGAGACGGATTCACCTCGGGATCTTTCGCTACCTCGCGCCACGCGTCGCGCACGTTGCGGACACAATGAATGGCATGCTCGAATTTCGCCTTCGACGCCGACTGCGACGCCTGCAGTATCTGCGCGAAAATCGACGCGTAGAACTCGCTCAGCGCCTCGGCCGGTTTCCCCCCCACGTCCATGCGCAGGCGTGCCTGCAAATGAATAATGATATCGAGCGTCCGCCGGACCGCGATTCTCCGCGCCGTCGCGTCCCCACGCTCCACGCCGTCGATAGCCGCGTAGAGAAACCGGATCATCCCGTCGTAGAGGGCCACCACCAGATCCACAGCCGACGCGCCATCCAGCGCATGTTCCTGATAACTGCTCATTGCGTTTCAGCTCCCTGGCCGGCTTTATCCCGGCTATCCATTCTTCTGGTTGTAACCCGTAATCGCGGAGTACAGCATATCCATTCCACTCAACTGCGAAGGCAGCGCCTGCAGAATCTCGTTGGCCAGGTTCAGCTGCGTAGTCAGGCGTTTCTGCTGGTCCGCAATCACCGCTTCTTCCCTGGTAATATCGTCATTCAATGTCTTTTCAATATTGCTGTTCGAAGTTCGCGCAAGCTTCAGAATGCCCCTCGATGACGTCGTCCCGGCATTGTTCAGCATGGTCGCGAAGTTGCTTCCCCAGCTGTTCACGCTCTGGAACATTCCCACCACACTGTTGAAGTCGGTGTTCAGGAGCGAATCCAGATTGGACGCATCGAAGCTGATGGTGCCGTCGTTATTCATGCTGATGCCCAGCCCGGTCAGACCGGAAATGTCGGAGGAAGTGGTGTACCCGAGCGTCGAGGTCGTCGTATCGGTCGTATCCAGGATGTTCGAGCTGACGGTGAGTGTTCCGGCGCTCCCGCTGGTTCCGGATTGGAGCGACAAGCTCGTGGAACCATCGTTGTTGTTGACCACCGATGCAGTTACCCCGATGTTGGCATCATTGATGGCCTGGGCCGCGCCGGCAACCGTGTTGTGGGACGAATCGAGATTGATGGTATGGGCCGCGCCGCTGCCCACCTGGATAGTGATCGATCCGGAAAGCACGTCGTCCGCGCTGGGCACCGCCGTCAACGTCCCGGTGGAACTCTGCTGCGCGCTTCCCGCCGATCCGGAATAGCCAAGCGGGGTATCGCTCCTGGCGACAATCGAAGAACTCACTTCCAGAGCACCGCCCGACCCCGAAGTCTGTGACAGCAGGTACAGGTTCGATTGGGTTCCCGTGGTCACCACGCTGGCGGTCACGCCGATGTGCGCGGAATTGATGGCGTCCGCCAGGTCGCTCAGCGACGTTTCCGATGGATCCAGGGTCACTGTCTGGGGATCGCCGCCGCCCATCTGGATGCTGATCGATCCGGAAAGAATGGCATTGGTGTTGGTTGCGACCGCATCCATAAATCCATTCGGATTCTGTTGATTGAAACTGCTCAGCAGTTGCTGCTGCAACAGCGATAGAGTTGGCGAGCCAAACAGCGCTTCCGGTTTTCCTGAGCTGTCGTTCCCCTCCTGGGTGTTCATCGCGCTGACCAGCGCGTTATAGTCGGTCACCATCGTACTCAGCGCCGTCTCGACGCCTGAGTTGTCGTTTCCAATCACCACCTGGATCGGTTCCAGGGTGCCGTCGGACTGCTTGGGGC
Source organism: uncultured Acidobacteriota bacterium (assembly GCA_963730805.1). GTDB lineage: Bacteria > Acidobacteriota > Terriglobia > Terriglobales > Acidobacteriaceae > Telmatobacter. The sequence continues at coordinate 132,460 of CAVSTL010000015.1, forward strand.
TGGCCGACAGCAGCTGGAACGTCAGTCCGGGGATAAGGTTGCTTACCGTATTGGAAGAGCTCGTCAGATCCACTCCATCCACATTCAACGACGCGTCCAAACCCGTAACCGTCCCCGTGTATCCCAGAGTAGGGGTGGGGTCGGTGATGCTTGAATTCACCGTGAGCGTGCCGGAAGACCCGGCCGTATTCGCCACCAGCGAAAGACTCGATGACCCGTCGCTGTTGGTCACTACTTGAGCCGTCACCCCGATATTGGCTGAGGTAATCGCACTGGCCAGTTTGGCCAGCGTGTTGTTCGACGAGTCCAGCGTGATGTTCGTCGCCGTTCCTGTCCCCACCTGGATCGAGATGGAACCGGAGAGCTGGTCGGCGGCGTTCGAGATCCCGGTCAGTTTCCCAGTCGAATAGCTCGACCCGCTGCCTGCCGAACCGCTGTATCCCAACGCCATGCCCGATGCGTCCACGATCGAATTCGAAGTGATGGCGATGTTTCCCTTGGCGCCTGAGCTGCCCGATACCAGGCTGAGCCGCGAGCCGCTCGAATCGGTCAGAACGGATGCAGAAACACCCGCTCCGGATGAGTTGATCGCCGAAGCCAGGGTCGCCAGCGTCCCGCCCGAAGATGGCAGGCTGATGGTATGCGCCTTGCCGCTGCCCACCTGCAGCGTGATGGAGCCGGTCAGCTTGTCCGAAGCCCCGGGGATGGCCGCCAGGTAGCCGCTTGCCGTCCGCGCCAGATTGTTGACGACCACCGTATGGGTTCCCGCAGTGGCAGAGTTCGAGGCGGATGTCAGCTCCAGAACATTGGTGTCGGAACTCGAGCCCGTCTTTTGCGCCAGCACTCCATTGAAATCGGTCAGCGCGCTCACGTCGGTAGAAAGCTTCGACAGCAGCGTGCCCAGGCTCGAGATCGCCGTATCCTGGCTCTGCAACGCAGTGAGCTGGTTCTTCCAGGGAGTCTCGACCTTCTGGAGGTTGGTGACGATCTGGGACACCGTCGCACTTACATCAAATCCGGCTCCGCTGGTCGGCGAACCGAAACTCAGGCCTACAGTGCCCATCGCACCCTCCCCGCAACCTGAGAGCAGCCGGCGAGCCAACTAGGCACCCGGCAAAATTGGAAGCGGTTAATATCTGTATGCCGCCCTGAAGCACCGAAGGGCGCCCCGAAGGACGCCCTTGCGGCGGTGGTCAGCCCGCCGATGCGGTGGTTGTGGTTACTGCAGCAGCTTCAAGACGGCCTGCTGCGCACTGTTGGCCTGGGCGAGTGCCGCGATGCCGGTCTGGCTCAGGATTTGGAACTTCGACATGTTGGAGGATGCCGTCGCGTAGTCGGTCGCCTGCACGGCATTCTGTGCCGCGACGATGTTCTGCTGTTGGGTACTCATCACGGAGCTGACAGCGTTCAGCGTGTTGATCTGCGCTCCGATATAGCCATCCTGCGCGGCTACATTCGCGATTGCCTTGTTGAGGCTGGTCAGCGCGAGCTGTGCATTGGTCGAACTGGACAGATCGGTACCGCTGAGCGACGCCCCTGCGCCGTCATTGTAGCCGATGGTAGCGATCCCGCCTGTGCTGCTCGCGTCCTGCGCAAAGGATGATGCGGCACTCTGGCCACTGGCGGTATCTTCAACAAAATTGGCGGTCTCAGAATTGTTGAGCCCCACGCTGTACCCGGCCGTTGCAGTGTAGCCGAGAGTTGTATTTGTAACGGCTGTGTCGGTGGTGTCGGTGAGATTTGAGCTCACGCTCAGCGCGCTGTAAGGTGTCGTGGCGACCGTCGGGTCGGTGCTTGCCAGCGTCATCGTCCCGTCGGCATTAACCGTCGCAACGACTCCGAAGGGGTTGGTGGCTGTGCCGCTGGAACCCTCGTTGATGTATGCCGCAAGGCCCGTCAGGGTTGAGGTAACGTCCGATTGTGAGCCTGCCGTCACGTCGGCCATGTTGATTGTGGTCGCCGCTCCGGACCCAACCTGAAGAGTGATGGAACCGGTCAAATTGTCGGTGGCAAGAGCGCCGGTAAGAGCCAGCTTGCCTTGATAGCTGGCAGTAGTCGGATTTGTGCCGTTTCCTACCGGCCCGGAGATCATAATTCCGGTATCGGTCTGTGCCGAAGCCCCGGTATCCCCGGCTGTAGCTGCAGTCGTGAAACTAGCATTCAGGCCCAGGCCCGCATCATTGATCGCGCTGATCAAGCCTTCGGCGGTGTTGGCGTATTTGGTGCCGGTACCGGCAGAGATCGTTGCGGTTTGAACTGCGGTCGAGCCGTCCGCGGCCTTGCCCAGGTAGCTGACGTCGATGGTTGAGGTCCCAGTCGTATTGAGGGTATCCGTTGCCAGCGCATTGCCGGTTGCAGCCCCGTTGGAGAGGTCAATGAACACGTTACTTTGGCCATTACTGTAAGACATGGTGCCATTGGTGTCGCCCACGTTCGAAGAAGACAACGACCGGATATTCAGTTGGTTGATCGAAGCACCCTGCGTCGAAGAATCGCCGGTGTAGATATTCGTCAGCGATCCGAACACCTGCTTTTGGTTGTAAGTCGTGGTGGATCCAATGTTGTTGACTTCAGAAAGAATCGATTGGTATTCCTGGTTGGCTGCGGATTGCTGCGAGCCATTAAGGGTGCCGTTCGAGACCTCGGTGGCCAACGTAACGGCACGGTTGAGCAGATTCGTCACTTGCGAGAGAGCCCCGTCGGCCACTTGCAGAAGGCCTACGCCTTCGGAGGCATTGGTTTGCGACTGGGACAGGGCGGTTGCGTTGGCCTGCAGCCCGTTGACCAGCGAAAGTCCGGCCGCGTCGTCGGCGCCGGAGTTGATCTTCGATCCAGAAGACAGCTGTTCGAGAGTCTTCGCCAGGCTGCTCTGCGTATTGGACAGATTATGTGCCGCAGACATCGCGGACAGGTTATTCAAGACACCCAGGGACATGGGTTTCTCCTTGTTGGGATGCGTTGATTTACAGCCCTTCTCCGAATGTGCCCCCAATTTTTTACTTACCCTGGGTAGCTGCCTTCGGGCCGTAGCCGCTCGCATCTGGCCCCTTCTTCGGCTTCGCTTTCCGCGACTTTATCGTTTGCCAAAAAGTGTCCCCGTCCGGGACAGTCCGCGCCTCGTTACTTTAATCTTTCAACCTTTCTTCTCCCCAAGTCGATAACCGGGATTGAAGGAGTTTCGGGCAATGATCGAAGTGACCCGGCTCAACGGAAATCCCATGGTCCTCAACAGCGATCTGATCAAGACCGCCGAGGCCTCGCCTGACACCATGCTCACCCTGATCAACGGCGAGAAGCTGATCGTGCGCGAAACCTGCGCCGAGGTGTTGGAACGGGTGATCGCCTATCGCGCCCGTCTTCTTGCTCGCGTCGCCCCGCAGCTGAAGTCTTCCGCCGGTCTCGAAAGTGTCGCGCCCCTGGTAAGCCTCGAAATGCCGGGCCGGCACGACCTCTCTCTCGAGCCTGAAACAAAGCCGAAGGCCGATCGCTGAGGACCAACATGATTCGAGTCGCACATCCCCGAGGACGATTCCATGGATAAGGCAAGTATTGGCGGAGTGCTCCTGGCTATCGCGGGCATCGTCGCGGGCCTGCTGATGGAAGGCGGCAATCTTGGTCAGATCCTGCAGCCCACCGCCGCCCTGATCGTCTTCGGCGGCACCATGGGGGCGGTTCTGCTCCAGTTCCCGCTGACCACCGTCACCGCCGCATTCCGGCGCATGTCCCACGTGTTCGCCGCGCCGCGCAAACACAACGATGAGCTCATAAGACTGCTCATCGCCTTTGCCAACAAAGCCCGGCGTAACGGTGTCGTTTCTCTCGACGCCGATCTGCAGACCATCCAGGATCCCTTCCTTAAACAGACCGTCATGCTGGCCGTCGACGGTACCGAGCCGACCGACCTGCGCAAGATCATGCAGGTCAGCCTCGACTCTACCACTGAAAACGAGGAGCGTCTCCCCGCGGTGTTTGAATCGGCGGGCGGCTTTTCCCCCACCATCGGCATTCTTGGCGCGGTGCTCGGCCTCATCCAGGTCATGCAGCATCTCGATAACATTTCCGAAGTCGGCCGCGGTATCGCGGTAGCCTTCGTTGCCACCATCTACGGAGTGGGTATCGCCAACCTCTTCTTCCTTCCCCTCGCTGGAAAAATGCGCCTTCGCGTCCGCGAGGACTACCTGCGCCGCGAAATGATGCTCGAAGGAGTCATCTCCATCCTCGAGGGCATGAACCCGCGCATGCTCGAAGTCAAGCTCACCGGGTTTCTGGATCAACCCAGGAACAAGGCGGCGGAGCGTGCCGCATGAGAGTCCGGGTCCCGAGAACTCGCGTGACTCATGACCGCTGGCTGGTTTCCTACGCCGACTTCATCACTCTTCTGTTTGCGTTTTTTGTTGTCTTGTTTGCCACCGCCAAAGCCGATCAGAAAAAACAGATGGCCATGGGAGAGGCCATCGATTCCGCGTTCAAATCCCTGGGCATCTTCCCCGACGCGACCCGGAATCCCACCAGGAACCTGACCGCCGCCAGCGGACAGGAGAAACCAGAGATTCCCATGAACATCGTCATGGGCGAAGATGTGCTCTCCCCCGCCCAGGTCAAGAATGACCTCGAGAGCCTGCGCCGCGATCTCGCGCAGCGTCTCTCCAACCAGGTGGCGCAGCACACCGTTTCCATTCAGATGGGCCGTGACGGCCTCGTCATCAGCCTCCGCGAAGCCGGCTTTTTTGACTCCGGTTCCGCTGCGCCGAGGCCCGAAACGCTCCCCACCCTGCGCCAGGTTGCCGCGTCCCTCGCCCGCACCCCTTACGACCTGCGCGTCGAGGGACATACCGACAATGTCCCTATCCACACCGCCGCTTTCGATTCCAACTGGGAGCTTTCTTCAGCACGCGCAACCCGCATCGCACGGCTCTTTCTTGAAATGCGCGCCCTCCCGGCCGACCGGATCTCCGCGGCCGGCTATGCCGAGTTTCATCCCGTAGCCGGCAACACCACTCCCGAGGGACGAGCCACCAATCGCCGCGTGGACCTCGTTGTGCTGCCGCGCACCAGGATCAACTTTTCTATTCCAGGCGCTCCGCTCACTGCCGGTGCATGGCGCAAGATCACTGACGACGACCACGAAAGGTAAATGCGCCGAGAGCTTTGTTCGGCGGCAAAATCAATACTCCTCAACCCCCGCACCGAGCAAACACCCCAGATCGAGTTGTTCTTCGTGGCGGGGCCTCCCGCCTAGGCCTCATCGAGGGGAAGGCCCACGTAGTTCTCCGCAAGCGAAGTCGCCGCCGCGCGCGACGCCATCACATATTTCAGTTCCGCAAGCTGGCGCTTGTGGTCGAACGCGGTCTCGTCCTCGAACCGGTGCAGCAGCGATGTCATCCACCATGAGAACCGCTGTGCCTTCCAGATGCGTCCGAGACACGTTTCGGAGTAGTTATCCATCCGTCGCCTGTCGCCTCCGTGATAAAACGCGCCCAGTGCTTCGGCCAGATGGTGCACATCCGCGAACGCCAGGTTCATGCCCTTGGCGCCGGTGGGCGGCACAATATGCGCCGCATCTCCAGCCAGAAACAACCGGCCGAACTGCAGCGGCTCCACCACAAAGCTCCTCATCCCCGTCACGCCTTTTTGCAGAATACGGCCCTCCGTCGGCCGCCACCCGTCCGTGCAACTCAATCGCGTCCGCAACTCGCTCCAGATCCGGTCGTCGCTCCACTGCGCGAGGTCCTCCTCCGGTGCGCACTGCAGATACAGCCGCGTGATGCGCGGCGATCGCATACTGTACAACGCGAAGCCCCGCTCATGATGCATATAGACAAGCTCTTCCTGCGATGGCGCCGCCTCGGCAAGGATCCCCAGCCACGCAAACGGATAGGCCCGCTCGTAAATGCTCAGCGCGCCTTCAGGAAACATCCCGCGGCAGACTCCGTGGAACCCGTCGCAGCCGGCGATATACTCGCAGCGGATCTCATCCAGGTTCCCGCCTTTGTTCACCAGGATGCGCGGCCTGTCGGAAGCAATGTCCTCGAGCGAAACCTCCCCGCACTCGAAGCGCACATCGCCTCCGTCGGCAAGGCGACGCTCGATCAGATCCTTTACAAGCTCCTGCTGCCCATACACCGTCACGCATTTCCCGGTGAGTTCCACGAACGGAATCCGGTGGCGCACTCCGTTCAGCCCCAGTTCGATTCCCTCATGCCGAAGTCCCTCGCGGTCAAGGCGTTCCCCAACACCCGCCTCGTGTAACATCCGCACGCTCGTATGCTCCAGGACGCCGGCTCGCACTCTCTCTTCGCAATAAGCGCGCGACCTGGCTTCGAGCACAATGGAATCGATTCCCTTCAGGTACAGCAAGTGCGAAAGCATCAGTCCCGCAGGACCCGCTCCCACAATTCCAACTTGGGTCTGAGACCGTGCCACGGTGTCTCCCATCGGCTTCAGGAAAACTCTAATCAAGTCTCCATGTTGAAGGGTACGGGCTTTAGCCCGTACATAACCATCGTAGAAATTGGGGCTTTAGCCCCCGAGGGGAATGCTGCCGACTTGTCCAGAGCTTCAGGTTTGTTTCAGAATTTCCTTGGCGGCATGAAACGCCGAATTCGCTGCGGGTACGCCGCAATAGATCGCGCAATGCATCAGCACTTCGCGGATCTCATCGGCAGTGACTCCATTGTTCGCTGCGGCGCCCAGGTGCAGGCGCAGTTCTTCCCCGCGGTTCAATGCAACCATCAACCCGATCGTCAACAAACTGCGCGTGTGCCGTGGCAACCCCGGGCGTGACCAGATTTCTCCCCATGCGTAGCGCGTAATCAGGTCTTGAAACTCCGCATCCACATCGGTCTTCGCCGCCTCGGCACGATCCACGTGCGCATCTCCGAGCACGCTTCGCCGCACCTGCATGCCGGCCTCGTGCCGCTCGCGTTCATCCATCGATCTCCTCCCCGGCGGAAAGATGTTGCAATACCGCTCCGCCGAACTCCTCCGCTCGCTCCCATGCCGAAAGGTGCGAAGCATCCAGTTCGATATAGCTCGAATTTCGAAGAGCCGCATGCAGCTCCCGGCCATCGCCGGGAGGAGTCGCGGGATCGTGCGTCCCTGTGATCACCAGGCTGGCGGCGCGCACCGCCCCGGTTTCACCACGAAGATCGGTATCGCGAAGCACCGTGCAACAACTCGCGTAGCCGGAAGGATCGGTCCCACAAACCATTCTCCTGATCGACTCCATCTCCTCCGGGTGTTGCGTGCGATAAGCCGCCGTGAACCATCTCCCGGGCATCATCGCCGCCAGTGGACCCATACCCTCAGTCCGTGCCATCGCGATCCTTTGTTCCCACATCGCAACGCTGCCGATGCGCGCTGCCGTGTTCGCAAAAATCAGCCTGTTCACACGCTCCGGCGCATGAATTCCAAGCCAGAGCGCCACCATCCCTCCCAGCGATAGGCCGCACACGCTGGCCCGATCCGCGTTCACCTCGTCCAGCAGCCGCAAAACGTCGCGCCCCAATTCATCAATCGTGAAAGGTTCGGTCGCCACGCCGCTCTCTCCATGACCGCGCATGTCGTAGCGAAGCACCCGGCAGTTGCTTTCGAACGCGGGCAGCGCCTTGTCCCACATGTGCAGATTCGATCCCAGTGAATTCGCAAGCACCAGCACCGGCCCGCGCGGATTTCCGCTCATCTCGTAATGTAGGCGCACTCCGTCGCTCTCAACCGTGGGCATCTTCGTCTCCCACAACCCGGGCAATGAAGCGCTGTGCGCTGCCGAGGTAGTTGCCTGCATCGAGCAGCTTCTCGATCTCCGCGTCGCTCAAATGTGCCTTTACTTCAGGCATATGCTTCAATACATCGGCCAACCGCTGATGTTCCGCAACCGCGCGAGCCGACGCCTTCCGCAAATGATCGTGCGCCGCCGCCCGTCCTGTCTTCGGCGCCAGCGCCGCACTCACCGCCTCTGCCAGCGGCAATCCCAACATCGCCTCGATGTTCCCCTTCATCCGGCCCGCATCCACCTTCAACCCTTCCGCCAGCTCGATCGCATACTCCACCGATGCCGATGCCAGCCGGAAAGCCTCCGGTACGGTGTCCCATTCGGCCTGCCACAAGCCCAGCCCGCGCTCGTGTTCCTGCGGCATCGCATGCAGCATCGTTGCCGCCAGGCTTGGCATCCTCATATGAATCGCAATCAACGCCGCGCTTGCCACGGGGTTGTGCTTGTGCGGCATCGTCGATGAGCCTCCGCGCCCTTCGCCACCGCGTTCTGACGCCTCACCCACCTCGGCCTGCATCAGCAGCGCCACATCTCTGCCCAGCTTTGCCAGCGTTCCAGTCAGAAGCCCGAGCACCTGCACCATCGCCGCCAGGTTATCCCGCTGCGAATGCCACGGCAGTGCGGGCTCGCTAAGTTCGAGAACCCTGGCCAGTTCCGCCGAGACCGCACCCCCCGCCGTTCCCAGCGAAGCAAGCGTTCCCACGGCTCCGCCAAACTGAAGTACAAGCGCTCGCCCCGCTTCGGCTTGAATGCGCTCCCGGTCGCGCCGCAGCGCAGCCAGCGTTCCCGCCAACTTCAAACCGACCGTGATTGGCGGGCCCGGCTGAAGCCACGTTCTCCCCTGCATCACCGTGTCCTTGTGCCTCTTGACCTGGTCAAGCAATGCTGCGTCCAGCCGTACCAGTGCTGCCTCCAGCAACTTCAAACCTTCCCGCATCTGCAGCACCAGCGCCGTATCGAGAACATCCTGGCTCGTCGCGCCAAGGTGAACCGAACGCGCCGCTGCTTCGCTCTGTGCCATCACCGCCGCCGTGAGCTGCCGGACAAACGGAATGGCAATGTTCCCCGCTTCTCTTGCCTCCCGCACCAGCGCATCCATGTCAATGAAATTTGCGTTGAGCAACTCCTCCAGTACCGCTCCGGAACCCGCTTCCGCTCGCCCATTGCTTTCGAGAGCGCAACTTAGCGCCCACTCAAAACGCGTCATCGCGCGCAGCTGCTCCGCGGGCGAAAACACGCGCGTCATCTCCGCCGTCGAGAAAAGAAACGAGTTCATTCCGTCGTCGCTCATGCCAGGCGATCCTGCTCTCTACCACGCAAAGAAAACCGTCTCTCCCGTTCCCTGCAGAACCACGTCCCACTGGTACAAGCCGGCCTGGCTCTCATCCAGCCGGGCAATCAGCGTAGCACGCCGCTCTTCGGGAATTCTCATCAACACCGGATCGCTTCCATTGGAAGTCTCATCTCCCAGGTATACGCGCGTGATCAGGTGCCGCAGCAGTCCCCGCGCAAACACCAGCACCAGCATGTGCGGCGCGTGTGCGCTCTCATCGCGGAGTTGCTCCGCTGCGGGCCGCTCCATCACCACGCGATACCATCCATCGGTGTCTGTGGTCGCGCGCCGGAACCCCGCCGGAAAATCGGTCCTCTCGCGACGTTCACCTGCAACTGTCGAGGCACTCCAGAACTCCAGCATCGCGTCCGGCACCGGTGCGCCATCGCGATCCAGAACCCGGCCCCGCATCTCCATCATTCCGGCCGCATCCGCCGTAATCTCCGGACTCCGCTCGATCAGATACTCAAGCCCGATCCGGAAATAAGGCCCGACCGTCTGCGAACCGGCAGGAACTCCCGCCGCGCCATCCTTCATCGATGAGCCTCCTCAAACGGCGTATCATCCCTTCCCCGCAGCACCACATTCCACTTGTACGCCAGCATGTAGTTGGGCTCCGCCCGCTCCATATCCAGCCGCGACACCAGCCGCTGCCGCGCTCCTTCATCGGGAATGCTGTTGAAGATCGGATCGAGCGGCTGCAACGGGTCTCCCGGAAAATACATCTGCGTCACCAGCCGCGAAAGAATGCCCGCTCCGAAAAGCGAAAAATGAATATGCGCCGGCCGCCACGCATTGTAGTGGTTGCCCCACGGATACGCTCCCGGCTTGATGGTCTTGAACCAGTAGCGCCCCTCTTGATCGGTCAGCATGCGCCCCGCGCCCGTGAAGTTCTCATCGAGCGGCGCATCGTGAGTATCCACCTGGTGCCGGTAGCGGCCCGCCGCATTGGCCTGCCACACTTCAACCAGCGCCCCACGAACCGGCCTGCCGTCTTCATCCAACACCCGCCCATGCACCAGGATCCGTTCTCCAAGTGGCTCGCTTTCGTGCTGCGCGGTCAGATCGTTGTCGCGCTCGCGAATCAATCCATGTCCGAACACCGGCCCCTTGCGCTCCATCAGGGTCGCGGGCAGCAGAACCAGCGGCATGCGCGGAGAACGCGCGATCGACGATACGTAGGGAGGATAGTGATACTCGGGCTGCGTTCCCGCTATCGCCTGCTCCACCATCAACGGGTTAACCATCTCTCTCCTCATGCGCGTTCCATCGCCAGGGCAATACCCTGCCCCACTCCGATGCACATCGTGGCCAGCGCAAGCTTCCCGCCGGCCTTCTCCAGTTGATGCGCAGCCGTCATCACCAGCCGCGCCCCGCTCATCCCCAGCGGATGCCCCAGTGCAATCGCGCCGCCATTTGCATTCACATGCTCGGCATCCTCCCGCAAACCCAGTTGCCTCAGGCAAGCGAGCGATTGGCTTGCGAACGCCTCGTTCAACTCGATCCAATCGAAATCCGCAATCGACTTCCCCAGCCGCGCCAGCAGCTTCTGCGTCGCCGGCACCGGCCCCATTCCCATCGCCCGCGGCGCCACGCCGGCCGTGGCCATGCCCAGGATCCGGGCACGTGCACGCAGTCCGTGCCGGGCAACTGCCTCTTCCGAAGCGACCATCATCGCCGCCGCTCCGTCATTCACCCCCGACGCATTCCCTGCCGTAACCGTACCGCCCGGAAACAGCGGCTTCAGCGCGGCCAGTTTCTCTAGCGTCGTATCCGGCCGCGGATGTTCATCCAGCGACACGATCGCAGTCCCTTTCTTTCCCGGCACCTCCACCGGCACAATCTCTTCCGCGAAAAATCCACTCTCCATCGCTTGGGCTGCGCGCATCTGGCTGCGCCACGCGAACGCATCCTGCGCGGCGCGGTCCACGGCGCAATCGCGAGCTACATTCTCGCCTGTCTCCGGCATCGAATCCGTCCCGTACATCGCGCGCATCTTCGCATTCACAAAACGCCACCCGATCGTCGTGTCGAAGATCTCCGCCGACCGCTGAAATGCCGCCTCTGCTTTTCCCATCACAAACGGCGCGCGTGACATCGACTCCACTCCGCCCGCAATCACCAGTTCCGCCTCGCCCGCGGCAATGGCGCGCGCCGCCGTCCCCACCGCATCCATGCCCGATCCGCAAAGCCGGTTCATCGTCGTTCCCGGAATACTTGCAGGAAGCCCTGCCAGCAGTAAAGCCATCCGCGCCACATTGCGGTTGTCTTCACCGGCCTGGTTGGCGCATCCCAGAATCACGTCATCCACGGCGCTCCAGTCAATGCCCGGGTTGCGCTTCAACAATTCGCCAATCGGGATCGCCGCCAGGTCATCCGCGCGCACCTGCGCCAGCGCCCCGCCGTAGCGGCCAATCGGCGTGCGCACCGCATCGCATACGAAGACGCGCCTCACGCCTCACCCCCCTTCGCGCCATGGGCCGCCGCGGTCCGCGCCTTGAGCTCGCGAAGCACCTTCAGCACATCCGCTCGCGGAGTTTCCGTCTCCCCGCAGTCCTCCGAGAATCGAATCTCCCACCCCGTATTCTCGGCAATCTTCGCTCGATCCACTCCCGGATGAACGCTCGCTACTTCCAGCTCACGCGACTGGGAATGAGGCCGAAGAATGCATAGATCTGTAATCACCGCGACCGGCCCCTTCCCCTTGAGACCCGCCCTTTCGCGCGCATCGCCTCCAGTGAGATATCCGACTGACGTTATGAAATCAAGCTTATTCACCAGGGTCCGCTTCGAATGCTTCAGGATGATCAAAACCTCTTTTGCCGACGAACTGATCTCCGGCGCTCCTCCCGCTCCGGGCAGCCGCACCTTCGGCTTCTCGTAATCGCCCACAACGGTGGTGTTGATGTTCGCAAAGCGATCCAGTTGCGCCGCCCCCAGGAACCCCACATCGATTCGGCCCCCTTGCAGCCAGTAGCGGAAAATTTCCGGCGTCGAGACCACCGTATCCGCCGTCTCCGCAAGGTTGCCGTCTCCAATCGACAACGGCAGCACCGCCGGCTTGGCGCCGATGGGCCCCGATTCGTACACCAGCACTGCATCCGGCGCGTGAGTCAACCGCGCAAGATTAGCCGCGGTCGACGGCAGACCAATCCCCACAAAACACACCGCGCCGTTCCGCAGCATGCGCGCCGCGGCCGCCGTCATCATCTCCTCTGAGGAATAGGCCGTGCTCACTGCGACACCGCCTGCGCATCGCTCTGGCGCCGCAGGAACTCCGCAAAGTCTTTCGTGTTTCGAATGTTCTCATCGACCCACGCCGTAAACCGTTCCCGATCGCGCGAGATCCGGTCCCACACTCTGTAAAACACGTTGTCGCGCTCGTAGTACCCATGCGCATATGACGGAGTCGCTCCCCTCGGCACCTCGCAAACCGCCGTCACCACCCAACCCGGCAGAACGCACGCGTTCGGCGGCGCATCCAGCGAGCGCACCCGCTCCTCCACCGTGACGATGGCCCGCTTCGCCGCCAGCACCGCCTCCTTCTGCACGCCCAGAATCCCCCACAGCAGCACATTGCCTTTCCAGTCCGCCTTCTGCGCGTGGATCACGGTCACATCCGGCCGCACCGAAGGCGTGGCCGCCAGCACCTCTCCGGTGAACGGACACGTAATGCTGCGGATTCGGTCATTCACCCGGGGCAGATCCGACCCCGTATATCCGCGCAGTACCGCAAACGGCAGGTTAGACGCGCCCGCCACATACGCATTGGCCATGTCGCTGTGGCTCCGCTCTTCGATCTTGAGCGGACTCGGCCAGCCATTCTCTACCGCGTCGCGAAATCGGTACAACGAGCCCACCCCCGGATTTCCACCCCAGGAGAACGTCAGCTTCGCCGCACATCCTGACCCGATCAGCTGATCGTAAATAAGATCCGGCGTCATGCGAATCAGAGACAGGTTTCGCCTGCCCTGGCGAATAACCTCGTGCCCGGCCGCAAACGGAATCAGGTGGGTGAAGCCTTCCATCGCAATCGAGTCGCCGTCATGAACATGGGCGCCAATTGCCTCGGCCAGGGTCGTCCACTCCGCCATCCAGCCTCCAGAAATGCACCGACCGCAGCATTATTACGTAAAACTGCACGCTTGTACAACATGTGCGATAATCGGTCACGTTGGCGAAGACACCATGAGTTCACGAAAGAGTTCCCCTCCGCGCGAAGAAAGGGCGCCGGCCGGCGAGTTCGCCGCGCAGGCCGGAAACCCCGATTTTGTCCTCTCCCTCGCCCGAGGCCTGCGCGTGATCGAGAGCTTCGAAAGCCACCTGGACGGGCTGAGCATTCTCGAAATCTCGAAACAGACTGACCTCTCCCGGGCATCCATACGGCGCATCCTCCTCACTCTTGAACTGCTCGGTTACGTGGAGCGCTCCCGGCAGGTCTATCGACTTAAAACCCAGGTGCTCCGCCTTGGCTTCTCTTATCTCTCCTCCTCGTCCGTGGTTGAGGCGGCTCGCCCCGTTCTCGAACGCATCACCGAACAGTTGCATGAATCTTCTTCGATGAGCATGCTCGACGGCGGCCAGATCGTTTACGTGGCACGTTCCGCCGCAACTCGTGTCTTGGCCGCTGGCCTCTCCGTGGGAAGCCGCCTGCCAGCCTATTGCACGTCGATGGGACGCGTCCTGCTCGCCGCGTTGCCCGATAATGAGCTCGAAGCCTATCTGAACCAGTTGAAGCCGAAGGCCTACACGCCCAAGACCCTCACCAGGCTGCCGCTGTTGAGAAAAGCCATCCTGAAGGTACGCACCGAGGGCTATGCCATTGTCGACGAGGAATTGGAAGCGGGCTTACGCTCGATCGCGGTCCCGGTCTACACTCGCAGCAAGCGTGTAGTGGCTGCGATCAACGTGGGAACTCATGTGTCACGTGTCGACCGCGCCACTCTGTTGAAGCGTTGTCTTCCAGCCCTGCGCAGTGGTGCCCGCGCGCTCGGGAATGTGGTGATCTAGCCGGGCATCGCATTCTTCTCGCGCAGATGCCTTGTTTAGGAAGGAGTCTGAACTATGCCGTCAGCGTATCGCGCCGATCATGTTGGAAGTTTTCTGCGACCCGATGAGTTGTTGAAGGCACGCCATTCGCAAGCTCCCCTCAACGGCCTTCAGGAGCTGGAAGATCGCCATATCCTGCGCGTCCTCGAAAGACAAAAGGACCTCGGCCTTGACATCTTTACCGACGGTGAATTTCGCCGCAGTAACTTCATGAGCGATTTCACCGACGCCGTCGAAGGCTTCGACTTCAGCGACGCCGTCCCCCGGCCATGGAAGGACGGTGAACACAAGGCGCAACAGCCCGCCGCCACTGTCAGCAGCGTCAATGGCATTGTCACTTCCACCCTGAAGCAGCGGCAGCCCCTTACGGGACGCGAACTCCCCTTCTTGTGCGGCCACGCACCGGGCCCCATCAAAATCACTTTGCCCAGCGCTACCCAGTTTCCGGCCATCTCGTTCAAATACGGAATAACTGACGTCGTCTATCACGATCCCTTCGCGTTACTCCACGCCATCACCGGAATCATGGCCGGCGACATCCGGACGCTCGCCACCAGCGGCATCTCCTATCTCCAGATCGATGCGCCACGCTACAGCTACTATCTCGACCCAAGGTGGACCGAATGGATGGAGAAGCAACTGCGCGTCGATCCCGCACAAATGCTTACTGCCTCTCTCAATGCGGATAACACCTGCTTCGCGGCGGCCCGCCATCCCGGCGTTACTCTCGCCATCCACCTCTGCCGCGGCAACAATCGCAGCCATTGGTATGCCGAAGGCGGATACGACGCCATTGCCGAGCGACTTTTCCATGAGCTCGCCGTCGATCGCTTTTTGCTCGAATACGACGATGACCGCTCCGGCACTTTTGAGCCCTTGCGCCTTGTGCCCAAGGGCAAAATCGTGGTCCTCGGACTGGTAAGCACCAAGCGGCCCGCGCTCGAGCGCAAAGGAGATCTGATCCGGCGAATCAATCAGGCTGCCCGCTTCCTCCCGCTCGAACAACTTGCCATCAGTCCGCAATGCGGCTTTGCCTCTACCATGGACGGCAACCTGCTATCCGAAGACGAACAGTGGGCCAAGCTGCAGCTTGTCGTCGAAACCGCCCGCGAAGTCTGGGGCTGAACGCATCCCGTCCACCTGACATGCCTCTTTCCCGTAATGCTACTTTCTTTTTCCCTTTTTCACTGCCGCCCATCGCTTGCGTTGCGCCTCGGCGATCTTGGCGCGAGCCGCGGGACTCAGCTTTCGTTTTGTCTTCTTCTTTGCGCCCCGGGACCGGGCCGACTCGGCCGCCTTCGCCGCCTTTTCTTTCTTTAAGAGTCCCTTCCGCACTTTGTGCAGTCGCGCCAGTTCCTTGTCAATCGCGGCAATGATCGCAGCCGTACTACCCATGAAATTCTTCCCCCTGTGCTGATTCTACTTTGCGCAGTATATCCGGTAGCGGGTCGGTGTTCGTTGCGCACCGCCGGAACCATACCTGGTAATCTCAGCCATCCGGACACTTGCGAAATGTTTTTCTTCTAAGAAATTCGAACCCGCCCCGGCGACCGTCCTGTTGACATCCGACCCGAAGGAGAGGATACTCAGGTCGTATGCCGACCCGTAAGGATGAAAACGAACGTATCGCCCTTTTGCAAGGCACATTGGACCTTTTGATCCTGCGCGTCCTCCTGTTTGGCGCCTGCCACGGCCAGGGAATCGCCCGCGCTATCCAGCGCCAGTCAGACGAAGTCTTCTTCGTCGACCACGGCTCTCTTTACCTGGCTCTGCAGCGCTTGGAAGATAGCGGCATGATCAGCGCGAAATGGGGCGTCTCTGAAAATAATCGCAAAGCGCGGTTTTATTCGTTGACGACCAAGGGCCGCGCTCAGCTCACCCAGAAGACTTCGCAATGGAATCGCCTCAAGAAAGCCATGGAATCGATTCTCTCTCCTGCCGGCGAAGAAGCTTGAGACGTCTGCAACCGCATCCCGCTGCGCACCCACTTTCTCGACCGTCAGCCGATCGGCTCGAATCCAATAGCCTGAATCCAAACCAAATCTGAAATCCTATCCCCGCGAGCCAGGCGCGACTTCACAGGCTGCGGAAAAACTCCGTGCATGGAGGGTACGGGCTTCAGCCCGTACATTAACCTCAGCAGAATGACCGGGGCTTTAGCCCCCGAGGGACGTTTCCTCCTCGCCCTTCGCCCGCTGTTCACTGTTTTTCCGCAGCCTCTTCAGTTGTGCCGTAACCGCTGCGCTCGCAATCGGCTTTCCATCTCCGAGGAATGACTCGGCGCTAACACGCTGCTTTTGAATTCAAACCGGGCTTCTGGCGGCGGGTTCTCCAGCAGTCCAGCCCGGCTTCCCGCACACGTTTAGCCCGTACATACCGCATCCCGAAAATGCCCTCGGGAAAGCAACGCGTCCTCCCTATCACTTCGGAGTCATATTTCAAAGCCCCGGTACTCACCAGTTCCAAAAGTAACCATCAAGTTGTGATTTAAATCACCATAACTATCTAGATCCGTGAGATTCTTCTTTTCAAGCATCACAACTCAATTTTCTACCGTGTCCTGGAGCGGATCCTTTGTCTCCAGGCCCTGCGTCATCCTCCTCCACAGCAAGAGGCGGCGGGTCTCGCACTCATGCACTGTGAACGTCCCCACCCGCTGTCCCCGCAGAGGCACCGTTCAAAAGATGAAGTCTTTTCTTGCTCTCTCCATCCTTGCGACTCTGGCTGCGTCTGGAGTTCGCGCGAGCGCCCAAGCCAACGTAAGCGAAAACCAAAACACCTATGTCTACGTTGACGCGAACATCGGATCCGACAGCAACTCGGGCGCGCAATCCTCACCCTTCAAGACGGTTCAGGCGGCGGTCAACAAAGCCAACCAGCTTAATCAATCGGGAGTCGGCGTTAAGATCATCGTCAACGCCGGAATCTACCGAGAGTCCGTCAATATAGGAAATTACAAGACCACCAGTGCAACCCTCACCCTCCAGGCTGCGGTGCCAGGCACTGCCGTTATCACCGGCTCCGATGTCCTCACCGGATGGAGCGTCTCGGCAGGCATCTACACGCGCGGATGGACCTACGGCGTCAGTTCCTGCGCAGTCCCATCAGGCTGGCCCACCACCTTCGCCCCCATTGCCTTGCGCACGGAAATGATCTTCGTGAATGGCGCTCCCCTCACCCAGGTAACCGCCTGGGCAGACCTCAGGCCGGGCACATTTTTCCTCAACACGACATACGCCGTGCTTCATATCTACCCGCCAACCGGCACCGATATGTCCACCGCCGTAGTTGAAGCCGCCGTGCGGCCCACAACCTTCGCTGTCGAAAACCGCAGCAATATCGTCCTCCGCGGCCTGGTCTTCGAACACGCATCCAACTGCATCGACTCTACCGGCGCCAACGTTTATGCCAGCACCAATGTCCTTGTCGATTCCGTCCAGGCCCTCTGGAACAACTGGGGCGGGTTCGGCATCTACTCCTCCAGCAACGTCACCGTCCAGAATTCCATTGCCAGTTACAACGGCGGCGTCGGGTTTCACGGCAGCAGGGACCAGAACGTTCTCTTCAATTTCAACGAGAGCGATTACAACAATTGGCGCGGAGCGCAGGCGGCGTTCTATGACTGGGGCATGGGCGGCACCAAGTTCATGTGGAACCGCAACACCAGCGTTCAGAATCATTTTTCTTATAACAACCAGGCGCAGGGCCTGTGGTTTGATACCGACAACAAGAACATCACCATCAACAACGCCACGCTTTCCGGCAACGTGCAGGCTGCCCTGCAGATAGAACGCGATGAAGGCCCTCTCACTCTTCAGAATAGTCTCCTGTGTTCCAGCGGGCAGGGTGTAAATGTTCTCACCAGCACCGGCGTCACCATCCAGAACAACACGTTCTACAACAATAGCGGAACCAATAAAGTTCAAGCCGAGATCTATCTCGCTGGACAGGCCGGCGGCAAAGTCATCACCGACTGGCTGACTGGACAAAGCTACGACCTTTTCACCACTGGCATGGTCCTTTCCGGCAACACGTTTGAAAACGCTTCACCGGGACAGCTTGTATTTGGAACCTACCTGGCCGGGACAGACTGGACCCTCTTCGCCAGCACTCTCAAGTCGAGCAACAACACCTGGTACGATCCTGCAACCGCGAATGCTTTCAAGATCGTGAACGGCCATGTGGTAGGAATTTCGGCGTGGCAGTCCGCCGTTCAAACGGACTACACCTCTGTATGGCAGCAGCCTGCAACCTCACCCGCGGCGGCCTGCATGGCGCCGGCGCCGGCGTATGCTGACTTCAACCTGAACCTTGATACCGATAACTACACCATCACCTCAGGCAAGGCGGTCGCTACGATTCACGTGAACTCCTTCGGATTTGGCCCGGTAAGTCTCCAGGCCGAAGGCATGCCGGCCGGCGTCAGCGCCACTCTCAGCCAGTCCAGCTTGACGAGCGGCGCAGCCACGCTCACCTTCAACTCTACAAAGACCGCGGTGGCGCAAACCGTGCCGATTACACTCTTCGGAGTCAGCGGCTCGCGCGTGCACAGCGCAACGTTTTATCTACATGTAAATCCACTGTAGTACTTGCCTCGATAAATCAATATATAGACCTCGAGCACGTTTGCCTCAATAGATTAGACAATCTTCAAGAGCTTGCAGAGGTGTCCGTCTCTGCAAGCTCTATTCTTTTTGGGCCATGAATTTTCCCTTTTTTCAGCGCAACTCGATGATGATCGGCGTATGGTCGGAGGGCTTTTCCTGGGTACGTGGTCCCTTGTCGATCTCGCTCGACACCAGGCGTTGTGCCGCTGCCGGGGACAGCAGGAAATGATCGATGCGGATGCCGCGATTGTGTTCGAACGCGTTGCGAAAGTAGTCCCAGAAGGTGAACGCGCCGCGAACATCGGGATGCAGGGAGCGAAACGCATCGACGTACCCGCGTTCGAGCATGGCCCGGTAGCGGGCCCGCGGCTCAGGCTGAAACAACGCATCCCGCATCCACGATTCCGGCTTGTGGCAGTCGATGTCTTCCGGGATCACGTTGTAGTCCCCGCCAATCACCGTCGGAACCTCATCGCGCAGCCAGCGAATCATCTGCTCGAACATCCGGTCCATCCAGCCCAGCTTGTAGATAAACTTGTCGGTTCCAATAGGATTCCCGTTGGGCATGTACACATTCACGATGCGCAGACCCTCGATCTTCGTCTCTAAAAATCGCGCGTGGCTATCTTTATCATCCCCTGCGAGCGTGGTGTTGATCGTCTCGATGGGCACGCGCGACAGAACCGCCACCCCGTTGTAAGTCTTCTGCGTGACTGCGACGCTTTCGTATCCCATCTCCTTGAAGACTTCCGCGGGAAAAACTTCGCCCTTCAGTTCCTGGATCAGCAGGACATCCACCTGGCGCTCGCTTAACCACCGCGTCACATGTCCCACCCGGGCTCGAATCGAATTTACATTCCAGCTGGCTATCTTCAATGTCCGGTCACCGCTTCCATCCTCGCACACACGCCTGCCTCCCCGCGGGCGCAATCCGGCCCGCGTTTATGCGCGATGGCGCGGCTGAATTTCGTGGACCAGGAGACGAAGAAGATCTTCGGGATGATGGCTGTCAATCACGAAGTCGGCGTGGGGGCTGCGCATGTTGCCGAAGGGGGCCGCCAGAATGATGGGAATACCGGGATCCATCTCGCGAACTGTGGCCAGGATGTCGGGACTCTCGTCAAGAAGAGTAGCATGCACAAAGACCGCGTCTACCTTCGGAAAGCGCCGCAGCAAATCAAGCCCATCCTCCAGGTTGTACGCGGTAATCACATTATGCTTCGCGGTCTCCACCACCAGCTTGCGTGTGGAGATGCCTTCAGGCTGTTCCGCCTCGATCATGAGGACTACGAGAGATGGCAAAGGGGTTCTCCTGTTTTTCGCGGGGTAACCTATATATCAGTCAGGCTGAGTGTCACGCGCATGGTATGCGACTCGCCAGGACCCAGCGAGATCGCCGCGCCGAGAATATTGGCGCCTTCGACGCATATCATTGGATGCCATTCCTGGTCGCCGAGATCAGCCAGGCGCCCGGCTCCTTCCTCTCCCGGATTCCAGACTACGGTGGTTGCGGAGTTTTCCTTTTGCGTAAGCAATTTGCGACCCTCGATTGGGTCCACAATTTCAGCCGGCCCCGTCGCATCCAGGTACGCGTTGTCGATCGGGCCTGAAACTGTCAGTTCTCGGGACTCGACCTTCTCCCGGTTCCCATCCATGTTGTCAAGGTAGGCCACGCCCTTGAGTCCTCGCACCTCGACCCGCTCGACATCGCCAACCCGGAAGTAAGTGTGCAGTGCTTCCTCAAATCGGAACGCATTGGAGCCGATGTTGGTCGCCGTCAATTCCATGCGCAACGTCTCGCCCATGCTGATGCGATGAGTAAGCCGGAAATCATGCGGCCACCAGCGCTGCGTGCTCTCATCGCTTTCCGTCAAGCAAACAACAGTCACCGAACCGTCGCCTTCTGCCGTGATCGACTGGAGGGTCCATGCCCTGGTGCGAACCACTCCGTGGGCAGGCGCTTTCGGGTCATCGGTCTTCCCCCGAAACCAAGGAAAGCAGACCGGAATTCCGCCGCGAATCGCGCGGCCGTCCTCCCAATGCGACCGCTCGCTCACAAAGATCACTTCCTTGAAGCCTGCGGGACGCCACGACATCACCTGCGCGCCCTGAAGATAGACCTCTCCGCTTGCCGCAGGCACCGTGACCCGCACTTTCGCGAGGCCGCCGTTTCCGGGTACCAGTTCCACGATCTCTGGAACGGCGAAGCGTTCATTCATCTCGTCGATTTGCATTTTGGCATTCCCCCTTCCGGCAAATACTAATCACGCTTAAGAGCCTGTGGTGGAAGTTCAGTTTTGAAAGGGCACGACTTTACAGGCTGCGGAAAAACTCCGTGCATGGAGGGTACGGGCTTCAGCCCGTACATCAACCTCAGCAGAATGACCGGGGCTTTAGCCCCTGAGGGACGTTTCCTCTCGCCCTTCACCTGCTGTTCACTGTTTTTCCGCAGCCTCTTTAGTCGTGCCCTAAAGGCCGAACAATCATCGCGGCTTTAGCCGCCGAGGGACGTTTTCTTCAATCTCTCGACTTCCACCACAGCCTGTTAAGGAAGCATCTCATCTCCGCTGCGCGATCAGCCAACCCGGAACGAAACTCTCCGTGCCCCATCTTGGCAACTTCTTCCGTCGCAAGGATGCGAGACCATTGGTCCCCCTTCCGCTGATGTCTTCGCGTCCTTGGCCAGCGACAATGGGTGCCGGAACTCTCCCGCCCCGCTGCCCTAGAATAAGTCAGGACAAACCACCGTGAACCTGCCTGTCAATCCACCGATCCTCCCCATGCTGGCCAAGCGCGTCGACAATATCCCCCCTGCCGGCGACTGGATTTTTGAGCCGAAGTGGGACGGCTTTCGCGTCCTGATCTTTCGCGACGGCGACGAAGTCTTCATCCAGAGCCGCGACGAAAAATCGCTCAACCGTTACTTCCCGGACATGATCGAACCCCTTCGTGCGCAGCTCCCCGAGCGCTGCGTGCTCGACGGCGAGCTGGTGATCGCCCGCGAAGGGCGTCTCGACTTCGATGCCCTCCAGCTTCGCATCCATCCGGCTGCGTCGCGCGTCAAGCTGCTCGCGGGCCAGATGCCCGCCTCCGTCGTCTTCTTCGATCTTCTATGCATCGGCGACCGGGACTTGCGCCACGAACCATTCGCCACGCGTCGGGCCGAACTCGAGTCGGTGCTTTCCACCGCCGCTCCCCCCATCCATGTAACCCCCGCTACCAACGACCGCGCCACCGCCCGCGATTGGTTTCACCGTTTCGAAGGCGCGGGGCTCGATGGAGTGGTCGCCAAATCGACAGACACCGCGTATCAGCCGGACAAACGCGTCATGCTCAAGATCAAGCACGAACGCGATTGCGACTGCGTAGTAGCGGGATTCCGCTGGTACAAGGATGCAGCCGGCAGGGAGATCGGTTCGCTGCTCCTGGGTTTATACAACCACCAGGGTGCTCTGCAGCACGTCGGCGTGTGCGCCAGCTTCAGCAAGGAGAAGCGCCGCGAGTTACTCGCCTTTCTCGAGCCCTATCGCGAAAACGCCCTTGCGGAACATCCTTGGAAAAGCTGGGCCGAGATGAGTTCCGACCCCGCCGCCGCGCAGCGCATGCCCGGCGCACAGAGCCGCTGGAGTCAGGGAAAAGATCTCTCCTGGGAGCCGCTGCGCGTCGAGCTGGTCGTCGAAGTCGCATACGAACACATGCAGTCGGATCGCTTCCGGCACATGGCGCAGTTCCGGCGCTGGCGGACCGACAAGCCGCCCTCACAGTGCACCTATGCCCAACTCGAAGTGGTTCCCCCGGAAGAACTGAAGTCCATCTTCTCCCTGGGCCGCTGAGCGCGCCTCCCTGCCGGACTGTTCGAGAGACAGTCCGACCGGCTTCAGTCGCATCCGCTTGGCGCCACGAACGCTCCAACCGCGCTGAGGCGGCCGTATCAGCCGCGCAGGATGCTGATGAGATGCGAAGGGTGGACAGGTTTCGCCAACAGCTCGAACGAAGGCCCGTCGGGTAATGCGTGTTCAAGCAGGTTGGGAGTCGCAGCATTGCCGGAAATAAGTACGATGCGGGTGCCCGGGCAGTGGGCGCGAACGGCATTGGCGACGTGAAGACCGTTTCGATCGGGCATCATGACGTCTGATAGAACGATGTCGGGGCATTCCTGCTGAAGAAATTCAATTGCCTCGACGCCGCCATACTTGGGGGTCGCGTCAAACCCGCTGCGATTGAGAATCGTCGCGATCGTGTCGGCGATGACCCGCTCGTCGTCGACCACCAGCACACGCGGCTTCTTGCAGTGGTCAGGCCTATGGCCGTCGCGCCCCCGCTGAAATGCACCCTCGGGCCGGGAAGGCAGAGGACTGCTGAACACATAACCGGGGTTCCCGGCCACGTACAAGTGAATCCAGGTTGATCCCATTACGCCACGTCCGCGATCACTTCGGTTAAGTTGCGGGCATTGGGCAGGAAAAGACTCATCATCGTTCCCTGCTTCTTGCCCTGGCTGCTGCGGAAGTGAACGTAGCCGCCCTGTTGTTCGACCAGGCACTTCGTGACCCATAGTCCTATCCCTGTGCCGGTGCCCGCCTTGGTGGTGAAAAACGGGACAAAGATCCGCCGTTGAACTTCGGGAGGCATGCCGCTGCCGTTGTCCGCAACTGTGATGCGAAGGCCTTCTCCCGCGCCCTTCCAGTTCGACGCTCGATGGGCGCGGAACCAGAGCCGTCCGCCCGGAGAGGACGCATCGGCCGCGTTCGCGGTGAGGTTCAAAAGCACCTGGCGCAGTTCCCCTTCGTTGGCGTAAACCTCCAGAGTCGGATCGACCGAAATAGAAATGGCCAGGTTCCTGGAACGTAATTTTCGATTGTACATGTTCACTACATCATGAACCAGGTCCGCGACCCGCACCCATCTCGTTTTGGAACTGCCCCGGTAAAAGCTCAGCATCTGGCGAGTGATCTGTGCGGCGCGCGCCAGTTCCCGATCTGCCATCTGCAGATGCTGCGCCGCTTCTTCCGGCAGCCCCTCAACTCCCATCGCGAGAAAGATGAAATTGGTAACCGCCTCGAGAGGATTGTTGATCTCGTGAGCGATGGTGGCGGCCATGCGCCCTGCGCCGGCCTGCCGCTCCGATTCAATCGCGGCCTGCTGCGCCCCTCGCAATTCGCTGATGTCGCGCGAGACGGCAATCAGCCGCTCCACGCGGCCATCCGCACCAAGAGCCGGAGTAATCCGGACGTCCCACCACTTTCTTATCCCGCTCGGAGTAACCAATTGGCCGGTAAAACTGCCGACCCCTCCGCCCAGCGCCGTACCCAACGCGGCCTCGGCTCGCGGCTTGTCGTCCGAATCCCAGAAGTCCATCCAGCGCCGGCCCAGCAATGTAGCTGAGTCCTCAATCTCGAGCGCGCGCAGTCCTGGCTGGCTCATGTATTCGAGCCGCCCTTCAAGGTCGAGAACCTTGATGCAGTCCGCGCTGCATTCCACGATGCTCTTGGCAAACTCCTCGCTGCGCTGAAGGAGTGCTTCCACCTGCTTAAGGCGGGCGATCTCTTCTTCGCGGCCCCTCATCACTGCCTGCATCGTCCACGCTTTCTGTTGTAGCGAACTGATCATGCGATGGCGATCGTTTTCGTTGTCCGGCGCGGCGTGGCTCTCAGCGGGAATGACCTGGTGATGAGAGGCGCACACGCGCCGGAACAGGTCATATTGCGCCTGGTCGGTAAACAATCCGATTGGATATGCGCAGCGGAGAGAAAACGCGTGGCGCTGCGCAAGGTCGTCCCACAGCCGCTCCACTTCCATCGCAGCTTCGTACCGGCCATCTTCCCAAAGAAGAGCCACCATCTCGCCAAACGCAACCACGGATGTCGACTTTCCCCGCAGCGCCTTGCGGGCCCGAAGCAACTCCGGTTCCACGGCCGCCATGAAGCGTTGCTCGTCGGGATGGCCGTTCACCATGAATTGTGCCAGCGTCTCGGCCGCGTCCAGCGAAATCAGCCGGTTCATGGCCACTGCGAAAGGCATATCGATTCCGTGCGATCTCAGACGCTCCGCCAGCGCCGACCGGTGCGGGCCGGTCGCGATCACCACACATGCCCCGCCCGCGCCCAGCGCCGCGCCCACAAACTCGCTCAGGCTTTCGAGAAAGAGCCCATCGTCTTCGTAGAAGTGAACCGAGTGAATCGCTGAACCCGCCGGCCTGCCCACCCGAATTTACATCTGGAACTACCCTATTCCCGCTCCCGTTTGCTCGACCCGCTGTATACACCAATAGCCTCCGAACCCTTACCGCCGGTTCGCAGAATTTTATTCAGAAATACTATTCCCCTTTTTTACGATGCCGCGCCGTGTGTGTCAGTTGCCAACCGAACCCATTCCCACGCAAGGCTTTGGGCTCGCGGCCTCAAAAGCGGCCGCATTGTCCGCTATTGGCGCAATTTTGCTGCTCTCACACAACTTCGCAACCAAAGTTAGCATTCTGTGTCTATTAGGTTTACCCGGCTGGAATGCCGAACCTTCCGCCCCCTGGCCGACATTCAGCAAAGCCCGGGCGGCAAGTAGGAAACAAACAGCAAGATGAGGAGATAAATGGAAATGTTCAACATGGTGCGTCGTCCCCATAGCGCAAAGTGGCGGGCAACGTCGGTCGCGGCGTTGGCCCTTGCACTCCTGGCCCTTCCGCAGACGTCTTTGGCGAAAGCCTGGGGTGTTCCGGCGGCGTCAGACGATGACAAAGTCGCCAGTGAGATTCAAAGCAAACTCGATAAGAAACAGTTCAAGGACGTCAAGGTGACCGTCGATGACAGCGGCATCGCCACGTTGACCGGCAGCGTTTCTGACTACGAAGACAAATTGAACGCGGATAAGCGCGTGCACAAGGTTAAAGGCGTGAAGGGTGTTCGCAACGAAATCGAGGTTGCGGGACCTGCGGTTGCCGACCAGGAATTGCAGCAGAAACTCCAGGAAAAGCTCCAATACGACCGCGTGGGCTACGGCAACGCATTCAATGCTATCGGCGTCACCGTTCAGGATGGCGTGGTTACGCTGGCGGGTCACGCGCGTACCGACGTCGACAAGGACTCTGCCCTCGCCCTGGTCAGCACCACTCCCGGTGTTAAGGACGTCGTCGATAACATCGAAATCGATCCGGTTTCGATCATGGACGACCAGACCCGGCTGGCAGTGGCGCGCGCCATTTACGGCTATCCCGCCCTGCAAAAATACTCGATCGATCCTGCCCGTCCCATTCGCATTTCGGTGCAGAACGGCCACGTCGAGCTCTATGGCACGGTCGATTCCAAGGCCGATCGGGACCTTGCCTATCTCCGCGCCAACCAGGTGCCCAATGTCTTCAGCGTAAAGAATTACCTCCAGGTCGCCGGCCAGCCCAGCGAACCGGAGAAAAATGGTAAGTAATCGGACGCTCGATCGAATCAATAAACCCGGCGCGGAGCCACCAGCCCTGCGCCGGATTTTTTTGCGCGATTCCACAACGTTTCATTGGATATCTCGCCGCGATATCATGGGGCACGCGGAGCAATCCCATGGCGAAGTTATCTCGCAACGACCCACGCCTCACCCGCCTGTCCGCCTTGGCTCATGCGCTGCCTGACGTCACTCGACAGATTTACGGAAGCCACGCGCAATTCCTGGTTCGCAGGAAGACCTTCGCCTATTTCCTCGACAACCACCATGGAGACGGCATCGTCGCCGTTACCTGCAAGGTGTTGCCTGGGGATAACAAAGCTCTGACCGAGGCCCAGCCCGACAGGTTCTATCTCCCCGCCTACCTCGCATCCCGGGGATGGGTCGCGCTCAGGCTCGACATCGGAAAAATCGAGTGGGACGAAGTGAACGACCTGCTCACGGGCAGCTATGCCCTGATCGCACCCAGGCGATTGGCGGACCAGGTGAAGGGACTTCTCGACACCGACTCCATTCGCGGCGATTGACTCGGCGGCTCCCTCCGATTCTCGTCCATTGCATCGTCGACCCTTGCCTCTATTACACTGATCTGTGGCATCAACGCTGACAGGCCTGTGGGGCAAGACGCGCACGACGTTGGAGATGATCAAGTGGGAACACTCCATCTTCGCCCTGCCCTTCGCGCTGACGGCGACTCTCCTTGCCGCTCATGGACTCCCCTCTCTCCGCACGATTTTGTTAATCCTCGTCGCCATGGTAGCCGCCCGCTCCTGCGCCATGGCATTCAACCGCTGGGCCGACGCCGATCTTGACGCGGCAAACCCCCGCACCAGAACCCGCGCCATTCCCGCCGGCCTGCTTTCCCGCGAATTCGTCCTTGGTTTTACGATGTTGATGGCGGCGGTCTTTGTCGTCACCGCGGCAGCCTTGAACCGGCTCACCCTTTATCTTTCCCCCTTCGTCCTCGTCGTGCTTCTCGGCTACAGCTACATGAAGCGGATCACTCGGTGGTCCCACCTGGTTCTCGGCCTGGCCCTGGGACTGGCCCCCACCGCTGCCTGGATCGCTGTACGGGGAACCCTGGACCCCCGCATCCTGGTGCTCACCGGTGCGGTAACCCTCTGGGTTGGAGGCTTCGATGTCCTCTACGCCTGCCAGGACTTCGAGCACGACCGCAGCGTTGGCCTCCATAGCCTTCCCCAGGCAATCGGAATTCCCGCCGCCTTCTGGGTCGCGCGCGCCATGCACCTGCTCATGCTGGGTTTGCTTTGCTGGTTCGGACTTCTCTTTCATTTTCAGGCCGCGGGGTGGTTCGGAATCGCAGCCGTCGCACTGCTCCTCGCCTACGAGCACGCCATCGTCTCCCCTCGCGACCTGCGCCGCCTGAATGCCGCCTTCTTCACCATGAACGGTGTCATCGCGATGGTGTTCTTCGCATTTGTGGCGGCAGACCTCTGGCTGCGTGGCTGATCCCATGACCAACAACCGCGACCCCCATCTGGACCTGTGGTATGGTGCCAGAAAGCAGTCGTCTCAGAAATCCGCACCGAACCCGCACTCGAAGTCCGGGACAGGAGATCCAGGCCAGGGAATGAAGATTGCCATCCAGGGAGAGCCCGGCTCATTCAGCCACGAAGCCGCGATGAAGCTGGTCAACGATGCGTTGATTGCGCCCTTCTCGCTGTCCGCCGACGTGTTTGCGGCGCTCGTGAATCGTCAGGCCGAAGCGGCCGTGATTCCGATCGAGAACAGCCTGGCAGGCTCCGTGTCAGAACACTTCGATTTACTGTTGACCCACGAAGTTAAAGTAGAACGCGAGACTTTGCTGCGCATCCGCCACAATCTGATCGGGATCTCCGGTTCCACCGTCGCCGACATCGACCGCGTGTTTTCCCATCCCGTCGCCCTGGCGCAGTGCCGCCGCTTTCTCGCCGACCATCCCAAAATGGAAGCCTATTCTTTCTACGATACCGCCGGAAGTGTCAAGCAACTCGTGGAATTGCGCGATCACCACGCCGGTGCGATTGCCAGCGCGGCCGCCGCCGAGTACTACGGCGCCGAAATTCTGGCCGCAGACATTGAAGACAATCCCGAGAACTACACCCGGTTCTTCCTGGTCAGGCGGTCGCAGGAACACATCCCCGGCGGACCGGCCAACAAAATGAGCCTCGCTTTTTCCGTGGAGAATCGCCCCGGCTCGCTGGTGCAGGCCCTGTCGGAGTTATCGGCAATGGGCACCAATCTGACCAAGATCGAGTCGCGCCCCGTGCATGGCAAGCCGTGGGAGTACATCTTCTACGTGGATTGCCAGATTCAGTCGCGGGAAGAAGGTTCCCGGGCGCTCGAAGCCCTCCGTCCCCACTGCGCCATGGTCAAATCTCTGGGCTGTTATCAGGAAGCCGAAAAGCAGGGGCGCTGACACGAGTGATGACCGCCACTCAGATGGTCGTTTAGGTTTTGAAAGGGCACGACTTCAGGGCCTGCGGAAGAACTCCGTGCATGGAGGGTACGGGCTTCAGCCCGTACATTGACCTCAGCAGAATGAACGGGGCTTTAGCCCCCGAGGGACGTTTCCTCTCGCCCTTCACCCGCTGTCCACTGTTTTTCCGCAGCCTCTTCAGTCGTGCGTAAATGGCCCCAAATCAACCGGGCTTTAGTATCTCCGTAAGAACTGGACCTTAGGGCTGACTTGCTAACCTGCTACGTCGCGAAGCGACGCCAACTTGCTGTTTTTTAATTCCACCGGTCTTTGGCGCGGTTCTCCGGCAGTCCAAAAACTCCGTTCTCACGCATACACTTTATCCCGGTGACTGACGCAATCAACGCCGGCCTGCACGAGGGGACAAGCCACCGAGGAATCAACGAAGCAACCACTTGATCGTAGAATTGCGCGGCGCAAATCCAAAGTACTCGGTCCCTCGGTCCCTTGGTCCCTGCCTTTTAGAAGTGGTACGCGACGCCCACCGTCGGAATAGAGATGTTGAACCACTTGTTCGTCGACAGGTTCGCCGTCGAGGAGGCGCTCCCCAGGCCAAAATTCGGCACCTTCGTTACCCATCCACGATACTCGGCACGGAGATCAAAGCTGGGGCTCATCTCGTACGCAATCCCGGCGCCGTACATGCCCCCAATGCTCGTCTGCTGCTTGACGTCGATATTCGTCGTACCCGAATTGCGAATGGGCAGGAAAATCAGTGCTCCCGGCCCGCCTTCGATAAATGGGTTGAATTTCCTGAAGGTGAAACTCCGCACATAAGCCGCCGAAATCTCCTGCGTGCGAGTCAAAACATGGTACCGGTTGGTGTTGCCGACGACGAAGGTGAAGGTGTTCTGGTAAGTGATTCCGTAATTCGCTTCCAGCGCACTGCTGGGGGTAAGCATGAAGCGATAACTGGCCAAGGCACCCAAAGCGTAGTTGGAGTGGACCTGAACGTCGGTTGATGAGGCAATAAACGGCTCAATCACGCCAGTTGCGCTGAGGCTGATGTCCTGGCGGCTTTCCTGAGCCCGGCCCGCGGCCACACCAAGGGCCAACAGGAAAAGTACGAGTACGATCTTCTTCATTCGGTCCTGATCCTCACGACTGCGCAGCCGTGTGGCTGGCAAAGAGCTGGTCGATTCGGGGCCCGGTCCATTGCCGTACCCCGCTCTCAGCATTGTAAATGGCCAAAACGGGCGACACGGTTCGGATGAGGTCCAGAATGATCTGACGCTTAGACGTTTCCAAATCGGAACGGGTGTCTCGAGGAATCCCACAATCCAGTCGGCCCCGCCGCTCAGTTCCTTGGTCCCTCAGTCCTTGGTCCCTCAGTCCTTGGTCCCTTGGTCCCTTGGTCCCTGTTTCTTCACCCCGCCTTCTCCACGTGGTAATAGAACGGCGGCCCATTCTCCCTGGCCAACGATCGAACCGACTGCAGAAAAGCGGTAGCGGCATACGAGAGCGTACCCTGTCGCCGGTGCACCAGCCGCAGGACGCGCTTCATCTCCAGTTCGGCAACGGGAATCGCAACCAGTTCGCCCGTTTCCAGCTCCCGCGCCACGGTCAGGTGCGGAACCAGCGCCACGCCGTTTCCCATCGCGACAAACCGCTTGATGGCCTCAATGGTCGGCAGCTCGATGCCCATATTCAGAGGGGTGCGATACCGCTGGAACGTCTCGATAACCCTCCGGCGCAGCGGCGACGCCACATTATGAGCGATGAACAGCTCCGAACCAAGATCGTTAATAGACACTCGTTCGGCGC
This sequence comes from uncultured Acidobacteriota bacterium, assembly GCA_963730805.1. Lineage (GTDB taxonomy): Bacteria > Acidobacteriota > Terriglobia > Terriglobales > Acidobacteriaceae > Telmatobacter. The sequence goes on from CAVSTL010000015.1 coordinate 162,885, forward strand.
TCGCCAGGGAATGGCCGGGGTTAACGATCAGCCTCAGGCTGTCCCCGTAAACGGCAATGGTGCGGAACGCCTCCGGCGCGGGACGGAACGAAATCATTCCCATCTCAAACGTGCGCAGGTTCAGCTCGTCCGGAATCCGCGAAGCCAGCATCCGGTGCACCGTCACGCTGATATGCGGATAGGCCCGGCGAAATCCGTCGATGGCCGGAAGCAGATACATGCAGGTGTATTCGTTGGCGGCGATCTGCAGGCGCCCGCGTTCCAGGCTCTTCAACTCGTCCAGCGCGCTGGTCGCCTCCCGCCGCAGGGCCATCAGGCGCAGCGCATAATCGCGCAGCAGCACCCCGGCCGCAGTCAGCGAGCCATCCCGTGCGGCGCGATCAAACAGCGTCTCACCCACATCGGCCTCCAGCTTGCGAATCACCTGGCTTACCGCCGGCTGGGTGCGATGCAGCCGCGCCGCCGCCCTCGAGAAGCTCCGCTCCTCCGCCACCGCCAGAAATGTCTCCAGTTGGGAAAGCTCCATGCGTAGCTCCTAGCTTCTAGCTACTAGCTCCTCTAGCTAGAAGCTGCACCATAAGCAATTGTAATCGCTTCCACAACAATAATAACTTTGCCTTATATCGGCCAAATGCGCGAAACTATGTATGTTGAGAGCTGGCGAACGGCGTCCCCTTTTTTGTCATGGCGGAGAGTATGAGCACATTTCAGTCCCCCAACCACGTAGTCCCCAATCACGTGGCGTTCTTCGACACCACTCTGCGCGACGGCGAGCAGTCCCCCGGCTGCAGCATGACCACCCAGGAAAAGCTCACCATGGCGCACGCCCTCGAAGACTTGGGCGTCGACATTATTGAAGCCGGCTTTGCCATGGCTTCCGAAGGCGACTTCGCCGCCATCTCCACCATCACCCAGGCCATCCGCAAGCCCCGCATCGCATCCCTGGCCCGCGCCAAGCAGGAAGACGTGGAGATCGCCGCTCGTGCCGTTCAGTTCGCCGAGCGCCCCCGCATCCACGTATTTCTCGCGTCCAGCGACCTGCACCTCGAATACAAGCTCAAGATCAGCCGCCAGGAAGCGCTCGACCTCACCGGCGAATTCGTCAAGCTGGCGCGATCCTTTGTGGACGACGTAGAGTTCTCCCCCGAAGACGCAACCCGCTCCGATCGCGACTTTCTGGTGGAGATGGTGCGCATCGCCGTCCAGGCCGGAGCCACCACCATCAACATGCCCGACACCGTGGGCTACACCACCCCCCAGGAATACGGCCAGATGTTTCGCGAAGTGCGCGAGCGCATCCCGGCCATCGATGAGGAGGGCGTCATCCTCTCCTCGCACTGCCACGACGACCTCGGGCTGGCCGTGGCAAATTCGCTGGCCGCCATCCAGGCCGGAGCCCGCCAGGTGGAATGCACCATCAACGGCATCGGCGAGCGCGCCGGCAACGCGGCTCTGGAAGAAGTCGCCGCAGCCCTCTATGTTCGCGGCGACCACTATGGCGTCACCACCGGCATCAAGCTCGACCAGCTCTACCCCACCAGCCAGGTGCTCGGGCAGCTCATTACTTTCCGCCCGTCGCCGAACAAAGCCATCGTGGGCGCCAACGCCTTCGCCCACGAATCCGGCATTCACCAGCACGGCATGCTCGCCAATCCGCTCTGTTACGAAATCATGACGCCGGCCCTGGTGGGCGTTTCGAAGACTCACCTGGTGCTCGGCAAGCATTCCGGCCGCGCCGCCTTGCGCCATCGCCTGGAGCAGCTCGGCTTCACGCTCACTCGCGATGAATTGCAGCACACCTACTACCGCTTCGTTGCCCTGGCGGATCGCAAGAAAAACATATACGACCAGGACCTCATCGGCATTCTCCCCGACCCGATTCGCGAGCGGCGCCACGAGCCGGTAGCGGAACTCGATTGATAAGACTGCGTGCCGAACGAGCAAAAGACTTGGGGTGAAGCTTCTTCGTCAGAACTGGAACGAAGTGCTGACTTGCTAACTTGCTATCGCCGCGAAGCGGCGCTAACTTGCTGCTTTTTGAATTCAAACCGTTTTTAGCGGATTCTCCGGGCAGCCAAAGTTTCGTTCGCACGCACCTAGCCCTGAGCCGATAGCCGACTTCGACCACGAACCACGAATCAATGGAAAACGAATGAACCTGAAGATACTAGTCACCGCCGGCGACGGCATCGGTCCCGAGGTCACCAGCGAAGCGGTCGCGGTGTTGCGCGAAGTGGCCGAGTTGGGCGGGCATCAATTCACTTTTTCTGAGCGCCGCATCGGTGGCGTGGCTATCGTACAGGACGGTACCCCGCTTCCCGCCGACACGCTGAGTGAAGCGCTGGCCAGCGATGCCGTACTGCTCGGCGCGGTGGGCGGCAACGAGTTCAATTCCCTTCCCCCCGACAAACGCCCCGAAGCCGGACTCCTCAAGATCCGCTCCGAACTCGGCGGCTTTGCCAATCTGCGGCCCGCGTTCGCCTTCAAGGAACTCACCGTCAACAGCCCCTTGCGCCCCGAGATCGTCGAAGGCGCCGATATCCTGTTTGTCCGCGAACTGCTCGGCGGCCTATACTTCGGTGCCCCCCGCGAATGGAACCGCAGCACCGGCGAAGCCTGGAACACCATGCGCTACACCCGCGACGAAGTTGCCCGCGTGGCTCGCGTCGCTTTCAAGCTGGCCCAGGGCCGCCGCAAAAAACTTACCAGCGTCGACAAGGCCAACGTGCTCGAAGTTTCCCAACTCTGGCGCGCAACCGTGAATGAAGTCGCCAGCGAATTTCCCGACGTGACCGTCGAGCACCAGTACGTTGACGCCATGGCCATGCACCTGATGAACCAGCCGCGCAACTACGACGTTGTTCTGACAGAAAATCTGTTCGGCGACATCCTTTCCGACGAGTCTGCAGTCATCACCGGCTCGCTTGGCATGCTTCCCTCGGCCACCATCGGCGGCAAGGTCAACTTGTATGAACCGGTCCACGGCTCGGCGCCCGATATCGCCGGCAAAGGCCTGGCCAATCCGCTCGGAGCGATCCTGACCGGCGCGCTCATCCTGCGCCACTCCGCCGGCCTCGAAACCGAAGCACACGCAGTCGAGACCGCGGTCCGCAAGGTGCTGGAATCGGGCTGCCGCACCCCGGACCTCGCCCGCACCAACCCGCACGGATACACCGTGCTCTCGACGACAGCCATGGGTGCCCGCGTGAGAGAAACAATCAAGAGCCAGCTTTTAGCTGTCAGCTCGTAAGAACAAGCTTCTAGCTCATCACTACTAGCTTGGAGAACCAAAAAACACCACGCAACTCTGCAACGGAACTACCGAATCGAGCACGGACAGAAAAGCTAGGAGCCAGAAGCTAGGAGCTTTTTTCATGGAACCAAAAACACTATTCGAAAAGGTATGGCAGCAACACATTGTGGTCGAGCCCAAGGGCGAGCCCACCCTCATCTACATCGACCTTCAATTGGTGCACGAGGTCACTTCCCCCCAAGCATTCGAAGGCCTTCGCCTTGCTGGCCGCAAAGTGCGCCGCCCCGATCGCACCATCGCAACTGTCGACCACAACGTGCCAACCACCATCGAAGGCCGCCTTAACATCGTCGATCAGATCGCCGCAAAGCAGATCTCCACTCTGCGCCAGAACTGCGCTGATTTCGGCGTCGAGCTCTACGACGTGAATTCGCGCGAGCAAGGCATCGTGCATGTTATCGGGCCGGAACTCGGCCTCACCAAGCCGGGCATGACCATCGTGTGCGGCGACTCGCATACCTCCACCCATGGGGCCTTCGCCGCGCTCGCGTTCGGCATCGGCACCAGCGAAGTGGAACACGTGCTGGCCACGCAAACCCTGCCCCAGTCCGACCCCAGGACGTTCCGCATCTCCGTCGAAGGCAAGCTGCCCACCGGCGTCACCGCGAAAGACATCATTCTCGCCATCATCGGGCAGATCGGCACCGACGGCGCAACCGGCTGCGTCATCGAGTACGCCGGCTCGGCCATTCGTTCGCTCTCCATGGAAGGGCGCATGACCATCTGCAACATGAGCATCGAGGCAGGCGCCCGCGCCGGCATGATCGCTCCCGATGAAACAACCTTCTCGTATTTGAAGGGCCGCCGATTCTGCACCCAAGGGCGCGGCCTGGGACGAGGCGGTTGCGGAATGGAAAAAACTGCCCACCGATCCGGGCGCAAAGTTCGATCGCGAACTGGTAATCGATGCCGCCTCGCTGGTTCCCTACGTCAGTTGGGGCACCAGCCCCGGCATGGTGGCGCCCGTGACGTCCGCCGTCCCCGATCCCGCCAAGGCAGCCAACGAACTCGACCGCAAATCATTCGAGCGCGCCCTCGAGTACATGAATCTCAAAGCCGGAACCCAGCTCGAAGACGTGCCCATCGATCGCGTGTTCATCGGCTCTTGCACCAACGGTCGCATCGAAGACCTGCGCGCCGCGGCTCGCATAGCCGCCGGGCACAAAGTTTCGAATCACGTGAACGCCATGGTCGTTCCCGGCTCGCAACAGGTCAAGGCGCAGGCCGAGAAGGAAGGCCTCGACCGCATCTTCAAGGAAGCGGGATTTGACTGGCGCGAACCAGGCTGCTCCATGTGTCTCGGCATGAACCCCGATATCCTCGCGCCGGGCGAGCGTTGCGCTTCAACATCCAACCGCAACTTCGAAGGCCGCCAGGGCCGCGGCGGACGCACTCACCTGGTCTCGCCGGAAATGGCCGCGGCAGCCGCAATCGCCGGGCACTTCGTCGATATTCGCAACTGGCCCACCACCGAATCTGTCCGTGAGGAGGTAACTGCCTAGTTATGCAACCGTTCAAGACACTTACTGCAGTCGTTGCGCCTCTCGACCGGACCAACGTCGATACCGACCAGATCATTCCCAAGCAGTTCCTGAAGCGGATCGAGCGCACCGGCTACGGCGACTTCCTCTTCTTCGACTGGCGCCAGACACCGGCCGGCGATCCGATTCCCGATTTCGTAATAAACGATCCACGCTACAAGAGCGCGCAAATTCTCATCGCCGGCAAGAACTTCGGCTGCGGCTCGAGCCGCGAACATGCCGCCTGGGCACTGAGCGATTTCGGATTCCGCTGCGTCATCGCGCCCACCTTCGCCGACATCTTTTTCTCCAACGCCGGCAAGAATGGAATCCTCCTGGTCACGCTCAGCGAGGAACAGGTGAACGAACTTCTGCGCAACGCCGAGACAATTCCCGGCTATCAACTCACCGTGTCTTTGCCCGACCAAACTGTCATCGACGGACAGGGCTTCTCGGCAAAATTTGACGTCGACCCCTTCCGCAAGTTCTGCCTCCTCGAAGGACTCGACGATATCGGCCTGACCCTGCGCCATGCGGCGGAGTTAGACAAGTACGAAACGCAACACGACGAAGCTGGATGGCTAAAAGCGAAGTGAAGATGCAACTACAAGCTTTTAGCCGCCAGTGGTGTCCGCCACACAGATAGCATTTATGTTTTGAAAGGGCACGACTTTAGTCGTGCCGCACAAATGGATCAAAAATGAGCCGGGCTTTAGCCCCTGAGGGATGCCTCTTCTGCAAATTGAACCAATCTGAGGGGCGTCGGTAAATGACCCTTTTTGCGGCGGCCTACACTATCTTGGTCAGGGCCAGTTAGCGAGTTTGACCGCATGGGAGAAACCAACGGAAGAGATCAAGTCACCCACTTTCCACGTAGCACAAACAAACTAGCAGCTGGAAGCTAGGAGCTAGAAGCTCAAAAGGTTTTCGCAAGTAATGACCATCGAAGGCAAGCGCCAGAGCATTCCGTTAACTGAAGGCCCCAGCCGCGCTGCGGCGCGCTCTTATCTGCGCGGGGCCGGATTCACCAAAGAAGATCTGCACAAACCCATCATCGGCATCGCCAACACCTGGACCGAAATCGGCACCTGCAACGTGCATCTGCGCGAAGTGGCCGAAGCGCTGAAAGTAGGCATTCGCGAAGCCGGCGGCACGCCCATGGAGTTCAACACCATCACCATCTCCGACGGCATCACCATGGGCACGCAGGGCATGAAGGCCTCGCTCGTTTCCCGCGAAGTCATCGCCGATTCCATCGAGCTCGCCTCGCGCGGCAACCTCTTCGACGGACTGGTCGGCATCGGCGGCTGCGACAAGAACATGCCGGGCATCATCATGGCGCTCTGCCGGCTCGACATTCCCGGCATGATGCTCTATGGGGGATCCATCGCACCGGGCAAACTCAATGGCGTCGACATCACCATCCAGAATGTGTTCGAAGGCATCGGTTCCTACGCCGCCGGAAAAATCGACGACGCCGGCCTCGAAGCGCTCGAAGCGAATGCCTGCCCCGGCGCGGGCGCATGCGGGGGCCAGTTCACTGCCAACACCATGGCCATGAGCGGCGAGATCCTCGGCATTTCTCCGATTCAAATCTCTGGCGTTCCCGCTACCGCGAAGGACAAGTACACGGCCACGCGCGAAGCCGGCCGCATGATCATGGATGCCGTGCGCGCCAACCGCAGGCCTTCGCAAATCATCACCCGCAAGGCCCTCGAGAACACCATCGCCAGCGTCGCGGCCAGCGGCGGATCCACGAATGCGGTGCTGCATCTCATCGCGATTGCGCGCGAGATGAACATTCCCCTCTCGATTGATGACTTCGATGCGATCTCCAAGCGCACCCCGTTCATTTGCGACCTGACCCCGGCGGGCAAGTATGTCGCTTCCGACTATCAGGCCGCGGGCGGATCGCGACTCTTGGCCAAGCGGCTCATCGACGCCGGGCACGCCGACGGATCGACACTCACCATCAGCGGCAAAACTCTGGCGGAAGAGGCCAAGCTCGCCGAAGAAACCCCGGGACAGGTGGTAATTCACACCTTCGACAAGCCCATCAAGCCGACCGGCGGCCTTGTGATTCTCAAAGGCAACCTCGCGCCCGAGGGCTGCGTGATGAAAATCGCCGCTGCCGATCGCATGGAGCATCGCGGTCCTGCTCGCGTCTTTGACAACGAAGAAGCCTGCTTCGCCGCCGTCCAATCAGGCAGCATCAAGCCTGGCGATGTCTTGGTCATTCGCTATGAAGGCCCCAAGGGTGGCCCGGGAATGCGCGAGATGCTCCAGGTCACAGCAGCCATTTCTTCCAATGCCGAACTCAGCGCCCACGTGGCTCTGCTTACCGACGGCCGCTTCTCCGGCGCAACCCGCGGATTCACCGCCGGTCACGTGGCTCCGGAAGCTTTTGTCGGCGGCCCCATCGCCGCCGTCCGCGAAGGCGACATCATTCATTTCGACATCCCCAATCGCCGCCTCGACCTCGAGCTTACCGATCAAGAGATCCAGGATCGTTTAAAGAATTTCTCGCCCCCGGCGCTACGCTGGCCCGCCGGCGTGTTCCGCAAATACGTGGATCGCGTAACCTCGGCATCGCTGGGAGCGACCACATAGAAAGGCGGGCACGATGGCGCTGTTCGGAAAGCTATTCGCGAAGAAGGACAGGCTCGAGGCTAAAGAAGCCGTCCTGATTTCTATCGATGGTGCGATATCGGACGATTTCTGGGAACTCAATGAACGGCTGTATCAAGAAATTGCACGTAGCGGGGCCGGAGAGTTTGACGGAAATGAGGTTGGACAAGACTCTGCAACACTCTTCGCATATGGTCCCAACGCCGATCAGCTTTTCCAAGCCATCGAGCCGGTACTTCGATCCTATCCCGTTTGCCGAAATGCCCGAGTTGTCATTCGACATGGCGGCCCGGGATCGCCACAAACCGAGCTGAAACTCTGAGCTATTGCCTGAACTTAAACAAGCTAGCAGCTAGAAGCTAGTAGCTAGCAGCTAACAACAAGGAGACCTCGAATGACCACCAACGCCAACTCTCACCTCACCACTCCCACCCGACTCACCGGCGCGGAGATTCTCTGGGCCACACTTGCGGGCGAGGGCGTTACCGAGGTCTTCGGCTATCCCGGCGGCGCTATCCTGCCCGCCTACGATGCCCTTCGCAAATTTCCCATTCGCCACATTCTCGTCCGGCACGAGCAGGGCGCCGCGCACATGGCCGACGGCTACGCGCGCGCCACCGGCAAGGTCGGCGTGGCGATCGCCACCAGCGGTCCCGGCGCAACCAATCTTGTCACCGGCATTGCCACTGCCATGCTCGACTCCGTCCCGATCGTATGCGTCACGGGCAACGTCTCGAGCAAGGTGCTGGGCACCGACGCCTTTCAGGAAGTCGATATCACCGGCATCACGCTGCCCGTGACCAAGCACAATTTCCTCGTCAACAAGGCGGAAGACCTCGCCACCGCCCTGCGTCTCGCGTTCCAGATCGCTCGTTCCGGCCGGCCCGGCCCCGTGCTCGTCGACATCACCAAGGACGCGCAGCAGGCCACCGCGCTGTTTGACTTCGCAGCCGCCAAGCCGCAGCCCTATCGCCCCCATCCCATGCTCCGCGTAGAAGAGTCGGGTCTGGCGCACGCCGCCGAATTGATTCGCAACTCGCAGCGCCCCATGATCCTCGCCGGCCACGGCGTCATCGAATCCGGCGCCCTCGATCAGCTGCGCGCATTGGCCGAACGCGCGCAAGTTCCGGTCGCGCTCACATTGCTCGGCCTCGGCGGCTTCCCTGCTTCCCATCCGCTGAACCTGGGAATGATGGGCATGCACGGCGAAGCGTGGGTTAATCACGCCATCCAGGAAGCCGATCTGCTCATCGCCTGCGGCATGCGCTTCGACGATCGCGTCATCGGGACGCCTGCCACCTATGCGCTCAAAGCCAAAAAAATTCACATCGAAGTCGACCCCGCCGAGATCAACAAGAACATCAAGGTGGACGTAGCCCTCGTCGGCGATGTTCGCGAAGTTCTCGAGCAGTTGCTGCCCCGCATCTCCGCCCGCGATGGCAGCAAATGGCTGCGCGTGGTCGAGGAGAGCAAAGGCGCAGTCGCCGTTCGCGACATCAAGAATCTGCCCGACTCCGGCCATCTCTACGCGGCGCACGTCATGCACGACCTGTGGCGCATCACCGGCGGCGAAGCCATCGTGGTCACCGACGTCGGCCAGCACCAGATGTGGGAGGCGCAATATTTCCATCACGAAAAACCGCGTTCTCTCATCACCTCCGGCGGCCTCGGCACCATGGGCTTTGCTCTTCCCGCCGCTATCGGCGCCAAGACCGCCTGCCCCGACAAGGAAGTATGGGTCATCGCCGGCGACGGCGGATTCCAGATGACCGCTGCGGAACTCTCCACCATCGTCCAGGAAAATTTGAAAATCAACATCGCCATCATCAATAACGGTTACCTCGGCATGGTGCGCCAGTGGCAGGAGTTCTTCTACGAGAAAAATTACGAAGCCACCCCGCTGGTCAGCCCCGACTTCGTCAAACTCGCCGACGCGCACGGCATCGCCGGCAAGGCCGTCCGGACGCGCTCCGAGGTCGATGCCGCGGTGGCCGAAGCCCGCAATCACCCCGCCGCGTACCTGCTGAATTTCCTGGTCGAAAAGGAAGATTCGGTATACCCCATGATTCCCGCCGGCTCTTCGTTGCACGAGATGATCCGCCGTCCCGGCAGCAACCCGCTCGTCGAAACCGCGGAAAACGAATAAAACAGCTGCTAGCTCCTAGCCTCAAGCTTCTAGCTTGTTCGTTGGCGAAACCAGATTCTCGCCTGGATTGAACCAGTTAGTAAGCCATCAAAAGCTAGTAGCTAGCAGCTAGAAGCTAGAAGCTAGGAGCTTGCTTTTTATGCTGCACACATTCGTTGCTTATGTTGAAGACAGGCCGGGCGTGCTGACGCGCGTGGCTTCGCTTTTCCGCCGTTTGAACATCAACATCATTTCTTTGACCGTCGGACGCAGCGAGCGCGAATTGCTCTCCCGGCTCACTCTAGTCTGCGAAGCATCGGCCGAAGCCGGTCACCGCATCCGCGCCAGCCTTTACAAGCTGGAGAACGTTGTCGACGTCGACGACATTGCGGGCGCGCCCTCCGTCACCCGCGAACTGGTGCTGATCAAGGTCGCCGCCACGCGCCACCAGCGTTCCGCCATCTTCGAACTGGTCGAAGTCTTCCGCGCGCGAATCGTCGACCTCGCTCCCGAATCCATGATGATCGAGATGACCGGCGTCGAAAGCAAGATCGAAGGCCTCATCCAGGTCCTTCAAGAAGGCGACAACCACATTCTCGAGATCTGCCGCAGCGGTAAAATGACCATGCGCCGCGGCCACCATACCAGCAGCGTCCTGCGCGCCATGGGTGCATCAGAATCCGCGCCGGCCGAAAGCGAGAATCAAATCCTCGAAGCCGAAGAAGGCGCCGTCATCGAACCCGAGTAAGATTTCGTATTGGGGTCGACTTGTACTTAGCCTGAGCGCACAATCGTGAATGCGGCCTGAGAGGGATCGAATATGGACAGTGAATCCAAAGTCTGCCCCGTTTGCGGAGAAACCATCAAAGCCGTTGCGTTGAAGTGCCGCTTTTGCAATACCGACCTCGCGACTTACACGGCTGCCAAAGAACTTGAAGCCGAAAGAGATCTTTTTTCCGGGCATCCGGCGATGATCTACACTGTCGGTCAGATCGTGCCCTTTCTGCTTGTCATCGCTGCGACCGCCATCGCCGGCTATGCAATCGCGACGGGGTATGTCGAAAAATCCGACCGCAACGTGTTCATTGTCACCGCCTTTTTCCTCCTCGCGTGCGGAATCATTTGCTTGTATTTCTACGTGAAGAGCCGCAACATCCATTACAGAATCACCACTCAGCGGATCAGGCTCGAACGGGGATTGGTGTCCAAAGTTCAGGAAAATCTGGAATTATTCCGCATCGATCACTTCGAGTTGCGCAAGCCGATTGGAAGCCGCGTGCTGGGTTTAGGATCCCTGCATCTGTTTTCCTCGGACGCTGAGCTCGGAAATTTTTCCATCTATGGCATACCCCATTTGGAAGCCCTCGCCGATCAGCTGCGGGAATGCCAGCTCCGCGAGCGCGCTCGACGCGTCTCAACGTTCGTGCGGGCGTAACCGGAGATCAACCGAACGTTCGCCAACACGTGCGATTCAACCAGCACCACATTCCCAAATAGAACCCCAAAAGGAAGAAACGAAACAAAATGGCAAAGACCTATTACGATCACGATGCTGACCTTTCCCTCATTCAAGCGAAGAAAGTAGCCATCATCGGCTACGGATCGCAGGGGCATGCCCACGCTCTCAACCTCAAGGACTCCGGCGTCCAGGTCAAAGTCGGCCTCGCCGCTGGCTCCAAATCCATCGCCAAGGCGCAGAAGGCCGGCCTTGAGGTCGCCACCGTTGCTGAAGCCACCAGGTGGGCTGATGTCGTCATGGTTCTCGTCCCGGATCAGACCGCGGCCAAGTTGTATGCCGACGAAATTGGCTCCAATCTTTCCCCTGGAAAACTGCTCCTCTTTGCGCACGGCTTCAACATTCACTTCAAGACCATTACTCCTGCTGAAGGCATCGACGTAGGCATGGCCGCGCCCAAGGGCCCCGGGCATCGCGTGCGTGAAGTCTTCGTCGAAGGCGGCGGCATCCCCGGCTTGATCGCCATTCATCAGGACGCGACCGGCACCGCGCACGCGCTCAATCTCAGTTATCTCAAGGGCATCGGCTGCACCCGCGCCGGGGTGCTCGAAACCACCTTTAAAGAAGAAACCGAAACCGACCTTTTTGGCGAACAGGCCGTACTGTGCGGCGGCGTCAGCGCGCTCATCAAGGCGGGATACGAAACCCTGGTCGAAGCCGGCTACCAGCCCGAAAGCGCCTACTTCGAAGTGCTGCACGAGCTCAAGCTGATCGTCGATCTCATCTATCGCGGCGGCCTCGCTTACATGCGCTACTCCATCAGCGACACCGCCGAGTGGGGCGACTACGTCTCCGGCCCCCGCGTCATCAACGACGAAAGCCGCAAGGCCATGAAGGCTATCCTGGGCGAAATTCAGGACGGCAGCTTTGCCCGCCGCTTCCTCGCCGACCAGAACTCAGGCCGCAAGGAATTCCAGGCCTTCCGCGACGCTGAAGCCAAGCATCCCGTGGAGATCGTCGGCAAGAAACTCCGCGCCAGCATGCCCTTCCTCGATCCCGTCACTGTAGAAGACGTGGCGAAATCGCGCTAACCAGCATCCCCGGCTGACGCTCGTCGCCTCAGCCGGGGCCTACACATAAGTCTCCCGCGCCGCCTGCCATTCCGGCTCTTCCTGCTTGCGCACTCCCAGAACCCACGCGAACCCGCCCACCACGGCCACCAGGGCAGCTACGCCTAATGCCGCTGCGAAATGTCCTGTCCAGTCCACCAGCAGCCCCGTGAGCGGCGGACCCGCAATCCCCGACAGGTTGGCCACCCCGTTTTGCAAGCCAATCCATCGCCCCGCCAGCCGTGGTCCCGCCAATGTCTGTCCCATCGCGAAAGCCCCCGCGCTGGCCGTCCCGCTTCCCACCGCCGTCCCCACCAGGCACCAGAAATAAGTGCGAGGGCCCGCAATCGCGCAGGCCATTAAGGCCACAGTCGCCACCGCGAATCCGCTTGCCATCGCCCACTTGCGCACCATTCTCGCATCGGCCCCGCGGCCGATCTTCCGGTCGGCAATCCACCCGCTGATCACTACCGCCACCGAATCAATGGCGTAAAGAATTCCCGCCGTGCCCGCCATCTTGTCCATGGAAAGATGCCGCTCGTGGACCAGGTAGTAAGGCAGCCAGCTGATCAGAAAATAGAGAAGGTAATTCCCGCAGAAGTGCCCGATAGCCGCGCCCCAGAACGATCGCCGCCGAACAATTGCGCAGAAGCCCTGCGTTTCCCGCACCATCCTCGGAACCGGCACGACCGCCTTCGGTTTCCATATCAGCCAGGCCGGGAGCCACAGCAAACCCGCCAGCCCGAAATCGATGAACGTGTGCCGCCAGCCAAACCTTGCCATAATCATGCCGCCGCCAAACGTTCCCACCGCCGAACCCCAGCGGATCGCCGCAATCAGCATGGCGTTGGCAACGCCGCGGCAGTGTTCCGGCAGATGCAGCGCGCAAATCTTGGAGCTCGCGGGGAACATCACCGATTCGCCCACGCCCAGCATCAGCCGCATCAACAGCATCATGCCGAATCCCGTAGCCAGCCCGGTCGCCGCGGTGGATAACGACCACACCAGGAACCCCAGCGCCATGATCAGGTTCACGTTCCATCGGTCCACCATCCACCCCACCGCAAACTGGAGTGACATATAGCTCCAGAAAAATGCGGAGAACAGAATCCCGAGTTGCGCGGCCGAGATATTCCACTCAGACTTGATCAAGGGTGCAGCCAGCGAAAGGTTTCCGCGATCGACGTAATTGATCAGCACCGCCAGCAGCAGCAGCGCTAGAGTAGGCGCGAAAGCTCTCAACTCCGTTCCACGTCGCATTCCGCTTTCGCCCTTCGTGTTGAGATCGCGCAGCCGTCCGCCACACGTTTGCCGTGGATACGGTAAATGTACATGGCCGGTACTCCCCGCACTAGATGAATCTCGAAACCGCATCGCCTTCCGGCCAGCCGGCGCAAAGCCGCCCTCGAGATTACACGGATCTCCGGAGTAGCATGGATTGCACAGAAGGAATGATTCCGAAGGGACAGCTATGGCTACGGAGGATAGAACCGGGGAGTCATCCCCATCGAAGCCCGACGACGCTCCAGACAACCTATCGGCCCATGCCGGCGAATCGCCCGGCATTGTTTCGGTTGCTCCCCCCCTGGCCAATGACCTGGTTCCAATGCCCGCGATCGATGACGACGCGCTGCTCGTCACATCCAACGAAGAGAACCAGCCTGAAGCCCTCCCCTATCCGGTGGTCGGCATCGGCGCCTCTGCCGGCGGGCTGCCCGCGTTTCGCGAACTGCTCGCATCCCTGCCCGACAACACCGGCATGGCCTTCATCCTCATCACCCACCTGGCTCCCGACCAGCCCAGCTATCTGGTCGAAATCCTGTCCCGAAGCACGTCCATGCGAGTGCAGAGCATAGAGGAGGGTCTCAGGCCACAACCGAACAATATCTACGTCCTGGCGCCTGGACAAGTCGCCCGGATTGAACGAGGCCTCTTTCGCATCGAACTCCGCCAATACGGAGAACACACCCACTACCCTATCGATGCCTTTTTCCGCTCCCTTGGCGCCGATCAAAAAAGCTACGCAATTGGGGTCGTCCTCTCGGGAGCCGATTCCGACGGCACCCTCGGCCTCATGGCCATCGGCGGCGAAGGCGGCATCTCCATCGCACAATCCCCCGAAACCGCCGAAAATGCCGAGATGCCCACCAGTTCCATCGAAATGGATCACGTCGACTTCGTTGGATCACCGTGCGAGATCGGTTCGGAACTGGCGCGTCTCTCCTCGCGGCTTGCCACGCCGCAGATCGCCTCCCTGGAAGAAGACCGCCAAACCCCTTCCGACGAGCAGAGCCTGCAACGAATTCTCCAGACCCTGCGCAGTTCCACAGGTCTCGATCTGCGCCACTACAAACCGCAGACCATCCGCAGGCGGATCACCCGGCGAATGGTCATCCGCCGCATTGAATCCCTGGCCGAATACGCGCGCTTCCTGCAGGTTCGACCCGACGAGGTGCGAACCCTCCATGATGACGCCCTCATCAATGTCACCCGGTTCTTCCGCGATCCTGACCTCTGGCACCTCCTCAGCACCCACCTGCTGCCCGTCTTCTTCCAGAACCGCGCCCCTGAGAAACCCGTGCGCATCTGGTGCGCCGGCTGTGCGACCGGCGAAGAAACCTATTCCATCGCCATGTGTGTTCTCGAATATCTCAAGGCCAACGGCCTGGATATCGCCGTGCATATCTTCGGCACCGACGCCAGCGAATTCGCGATCGAAAAGGCGCGAACGGCTGTTTACCCCGAGTCGCTCACCAGCGACGTCTCGCCCGAACGGCTGCGACGGTTCTTCGTCAAAGTGGATCGCGGCTACCAGGTCTCCAAACGCGTTCGCGATTGGTGCATCTTCGCCCGCCAGGACCTCACTTCGGATCCTCCCTTCTCCCACATCGACCTGTTGTTCTGCCGCAACGTCCTCATCTATTTCAATCAGCCCCTGCAGAAACAGATCATCACCACCTTTCACTATTCCCTTGAATCCGACGGTTTCCTTCTCCTGGGGACCTCGGAAAGCTTGCGCGAATATGGCGACTTCTTTCGCGCCTTCGATCGCAAAGCCAGGATCTATGCAAAAATCGGCGGCGCCCTGGCCCGCCCTCATGGTTTCTCCCACGCCATGACCGCCAACCTCTTCCCTTCCTCGATGCGCGGGAAATACACGTCATTTTCCGCGGAGGACTGGTCCGACGTCGAGCTGCAACGGGCCGCCGATCGCATCGTGCTCGCTCGTTATGCTCCATCCGGCCTGATCATCGACGAGCATATGAAAGTGCTGCAGGCCCGCGGGCAGACCGCTCCGTTCGTCGAGCTCACCCCGGGCACCATCACCTGGAGCCTCGCCGGCCTGGTGCGCGAGGACATCGCCACCGACGTTCTCGCCGCGGTAAACCGCGCCATTTCCGGATATGTCCCGGTATCCGTGACCTGCATGCCCCGCTCCCAGAACGGCGAACCGACACCGGTGCAGGTTGATGTTTTGCCCGTTACCAGCGCCTCCACGCGGGCGCGCTGCTTCCTCGTCCTGTTTTCCGAACCCAGAAACCCGAAAAACACAGTGATCGATCAACGCGCCATCGCGCCGCCCTCCGGAAACCCGGAATCCGCCATGGTTGTCTCCAAGCTGCGACAGGATCTGGCGTCCACCCGCTTCCATCTGCAGTCGCTCATTGAGGAGCGCGACGCCCGCAATCAGGAACTGGTATCGGCCAACGAAGAAATTCAATCGGCCAACGAAGAGCTGCAGAGCACCAACGAAGAACTGGAAACAACGAAAGAAGAATTACAGAGCGCCAACGAGGAACTGCAAACCGTCAACGAAGAGATGGTGCAGCGGAATGCCGTCCTCACCCAGACCGGCAACGACCTCACCAATCTCATCAACAGCGTCAATATTCCTCTGCTGATGCTGAACGACCAGCTGAATATTCGCCAGTTCACGCCGCCCATGGAACGTTTGCTGAACATACGAGCCACCGATATCGGCCGATCCGTCAGCGAAATCCGCCTGCAACTGAACATCGAAAACATCCAGCCTATTTTGAGGGAGGTTCTCGACACCCTCGAAACCCGCGAAGTCGAGGTTCAGGACCGCGAAGGGCGATGGCACCTGATGCGGGTCCGGCCCTATCGCACCTCCGACAACAAGATCGAAGGACTCGTACTGGTCCTTCTCGATATCGACCAGCTTCGCAGGAGCGAGCAGGAACTCCGCACCGCCCGCGATTTTGCCAACTCCGTGATCCAGGGTGTCACCATGCCCCTGGTCGTTCTCGAAACCGACTGCACCATCCGCTCCGCCAACAAGGCATTCCTCAACCTCGCACACAGAAAGGGGCGCGACCTTTCCGGGTTTTCCCTTCCTGATCTCGTCGTTCAACTCTGGGGACTGGAGGAATTCAAGGACCGTCTTGAGGGCCTCTTCAAATCCCCTCCGGGAACTCTGCTCGAATTCGAGCACAAATCAACCACATCCGAGAGCAAGATCGTTTGGATCAAGGGACAGGTACTCCCTATCGATCACAGCCCGGTTTTCCTGTTGACCTTCGACGACATCACCGCACGCCGCGAAGCCGAGATCCTGTACATAACCCAGCACGAGAATCTGCAAAAGGAAATCGAAACCAAAAACCGTTCGTTGTTTCGCGTCCAGGAACAGCTGCGCGAGCTGGCCTCGCACCTGTTGATCGTGCAGGAAGAGGAACGCCAGCGCGTCGCTCGCGAGTTGCACGACGATATCAGCCAGCGCCTCAGTCTCCTCGATTTGCAGTTCGCCGAAGTCGAGTCCGGAAACCCGGAGAAGTTGTCCGTCATTCGGCAGGCTGTCCAGTCTCTCAATACCGATGTGCGTGCCATTTCTCATCGCCTGCATCCGGCCATCCTCAAGGACCTCGGCCTCTCCCTGGCTTTAAGAGCCATGGTGCATGAATTCCGCGAACGCGAACGCATGCCCGCCACTTACTCCGAGTTCAATGTTCCCGAGAACCTGCCTCAGCCTGTCGCCACCGCTCTCTATCGAATTGCTCAGGAGGCTCTGCGCAATATCTCCAAGCACGCCGGCGAGACCCACGTGAAGGTTTCCCTTACCGGGGAAAACGGAAACATCCGCATCCAGGTGCGCGACTTCGGCGCCGGCTTCGATCAGGACAGCGACGATTATCCAACCAAGGGCCTCGGCCTGGTCAGCATGGAAGAGCGTGCCCGCATCGCCGGTGGAGCCTTCCTCATCAAGTCCGCTTTGGGCGAAGGCACAAATATTGTCGTTGACATTCCCCTGGAAACCTTGGAGAGCCCACACGTCTGAGCCGTCTTGAATAAGACCGGCTCTTCCCGCCCACAAACGCTGAATTTCAGGGCATGCGATAATCGTTACGTCACCCGAGGCGATCGCCACTCATCCCAAGGCGCTCCGAGAGACAAAGGAGGCGCCGTGAGCGAAGGCTTCCGCGTTGTCTGTCTGTGCGGTTCTGCGGGCGCATTGTCTGCCTATATCGAGATCCTTCGCGATATGCCCATCGACACCGGGATGGCCTTCCTTGTCCTCACCCACCGCCGTGTTGATCGCCCTTGCTGGCTGCCCGAAATCATCGCCAGAACCACCCGCATGTCGGTGCAGCAGGTGGAAGATGGAACAGTATTCATCCCCAATCACATCTACGTCATGCCGCCCGGAACTTCCATGACCACCGATGGCAGCGCTCTCGCCCTCGCGCCGGGATCCCCCTTGCTCGGCTGGCCCCATACGTTTGATATTTTTCTGCGATCCCTCGCCCAGTCCACGCATCGCCGCGCGGTCGCCGTCATCCTCTCGGGAATGGCTGGAGATGGAAGCGCTGCCCTGGATGCGATTCGAACCAGCGGAGGCGTCACGTTTGCGCAAACCGGCGCCGCCTATTCCAGCATGCCCGACTCTGCCATCGAAACCGGCAAAGTTGACTTCTCGGGATCGGCCAGC
This sequence comes from uncultured Acidobacteriota bacterium, assembly GCA_963730805.1. Classification (GTDB taxonomy): domain Bacteria; phylum Acidobacteriota; class Terriglobia; order Terriglobales; family Acidobacteriaceae; genus Telmatobacter. The sequence continues at coordinate 180,986 of CAVSTL010000015.1, forward strand.
GAAATTTCCGCCCGCATCGCCAGTCTCGCCGCCTGACAAAATCGGATCTGGTACCCCTCAAAACAGGTTTCCCATCCTGGCGGCGTATTCCTTCGCCAGGATGGGAAACCATGATCGCAATCTACTTTCTTATACCCAGGACCCTGCCCGCCGCAAAGCGGGTCCATCCGCCTTACGCAAGCGGCAGAATCAACAGCGCCTCGGTGGTCGGGGGTGGCTCGATCGGCGGCAACTCCACCGGTCCGCAGCGCCCTTGCGCTACTTCGACAAACACCTTGTTCAGCGTGTCTTCGGTCCGGCTGGAGTTCACATGCAGTTTGCGCACCGCGCGCATTACCATCGCGGATAGAAGAAAGCGGTTTTCTATTTTCAGTCCAGCCGAATAGACCAGTTCCGATCGCATCGATGCCTCATTCCCGGTAGATTTAGGTTGCCAACATTAGCCGGGCTCGCCCATGTGCAGCTAAGCGGAAAGATTCACCTGGGTTCGGTGGAGAATTGTCCGCGCACAGAGAGGAGGAGGCCGAAGATGCAGTCACATTTCTGCTGCTCTCGCTTGCTTCAGCATACGCTTTTCTCTCCGCTTCTCCTAATGCGAGCGTCAGTTTCGCTCGTGAACTTTCCCGCAAATTCGCTGGGCCCACTACCGGTTCGCACCCCTGCAAGCCTTCAATTCCGGCTGGCTCCACGGCCTGAAAACTAAAGGGTGTTACACTGGATACTGGTCGTCGAATCCGACTTGGCGTTCTTGCCTGTTCTGCTTTCCCGCTCAACTCGCAATCGATTCCACATTGAGTTCTGCGATACTTCACCACAAGGAATAAGCAATGGAACAGGGAACAGTGAAATGGTTTAACGACGCCAAGGGCTTCGGCTTTCTCAGCCGTGCCAACGGCGAAGACGTCTTCGTGCATTACTCGGCAATCAAGAGCGACGGGTTTCGTTCGCTCCAGGAAGGCCAGACCGTCCAGTTCGACGTAGTCAAGGGACCAAAGGGCTGGCAGGCTGAGAACGTGCGCGTCGGATAAGCCGGCAACGATCGGGAAGATTCGATTTCGGATCTTCCCGGCTCGGGTATATCGGTCCGAAAAAAGTAAAAACTTCTGGTTTTGCTTCTCCCCTTTTACATCCGCGCCACTTCGGATGAATTGAATCCTTTATCTGCCAAGAAAACTTAGATCTGGTGCCCGTCTGGCTAGCTCAAGGCGGTTTGTCTTGGCATCAGCAGTCGCAGCAGGACGAGTCAACACCGTCGCGGTGATCCAGAGACGCAACTCGCCGCGGTCTGAACACTGGAATGCAAACGCCGTCCTCCGATCGCTCTCGCGGGGAACGGTGCAAAATCGAAGCAAGGACGAAAGGAACATATGGCTCAGGATCTGCAACTCATGTGTAGCGACTGCGGACAGGCATTCACGTTTACCGGCGAGGATCAGGATTTCTTCCGCGAACGCGGCTATTCCACGCCAAAGCGCTGCAAACCGTGCCGTCAGGCAAAGAAGAACGAACAATCAGGCGGAGGTGGGGGCGGCTACCAGCGCACCCAGTCGCAGGGAACATCCGTGATCTGCTCCGGCTGCGGACAGCAAACCACCGTCCCATTCGAGCCCCGTGGCGACCGTCCCGTCTATTGCCAGAACTGCTTCCAGGCAAGAAAGTCCAGCGGCGGCGGCGAGCGTCGCAGCTTCAGCCGAAACCGCTAAGCGCGACTTACACTCTGCGTGAGAGTCGCTTCATTCCCCCATCGGAATGAAGCGACTTCGGAGTCTTGGCCAGGCTCAAATTCGTTTCATACGTCCTCCCCGGGCGGCGGAACCAGGCGAACAGGGCTGTTGTCCCAAAGATTCGTCACTCCCACCTCCCTCGAAGAGCTCTGCCCAATTTCGCTTCCACAAGGAGTCCTCATGAGAAGTCAGCCCCCTCGCGACAAATACTTTCTGAGATCGCTTCATCAGGAAATCGACCTCTACGATCGCAAGCTCGCCTATCTGGCAAATCATGTTGAATTCGCCTCCGCTGCCGAGCGTGATGAGGCGGAGAAGAAGATGATGACCAAGAGGGCGACCCTGGTGGAAACCGCAAAGATGCTCGCCGCCACTGGCGTTGAATTCAACCCGTCCGAGCTTCCCCGATCTTTCCGTCCTCAGGAACAAGCCGCCGCGGCCACCGCGGACCACTAACGCCGGCTCAGTTTCCCGGGGTCGCACACGTCGGGGTACTGGAGCTCATCCCAATCCGGCCCTTGGGATCCCATCGGAGCAGGAATGATGAGCAATCACCCCAAAACGAAGTTCTTCCCCATGTGCGACCTCCATCACTCCCCCATGCGTCGTGTCATGCTTGACGGCGCCCCATCGGAAGATACTGGATCCTTCCACCAGTGCGAACGCCGCGATTGCAATCGCATTTTTCGGGATGGGCACGGTTATTCCGATTTCGTGGGCGGAGAATTCGATGAATCGCGCGCTGCCTTCCGAATCTGCCCATCCTGCGGAGCAACACTCTACCTTGCGGAAGTCGACCGCACGCGCAAAGTTGAAACATGGGAGTGCGCGGAGATCGACTGCCCCTACAGCGAAGACTCTCCCTCCCCTTCCTCCCGATAAAAACAAACCTATCGAGATTTCACGGCGCACACTGCCTCGAATTCGCCGGGCTGCGCCTCCACGAAGTAACGGCGCTGGAAATAGAGAGCCAGGTTCACCAGCGCGATCATGACAGGGACCTCCACCAGCGGCCCAATCACCGCTGCGAAGGCCGCGCCCGAATTGATTCCGAACACCGAGACCGCCACCGCGATCGCCAGTTCGAAGTTGTTCGACGCCGCCGTAAAGGAAAGCGTAGCCGTCTTTGAATAGTCCGCGCCCAGCCGCCGCCCCATGTAAAACGACACCAGGAACATCACCAGGAAATACACCAGCAGCGGGACCCCGATCCTCAAAACATCCAGCGGCAAGCGCACAATGGTGCTGCCCTTCAGTGAAAACATGACCAGGATCGTGAACAAAAGCGCGATCAAGGTCAACGGGCTCACCCGCGGCACAAAGCTTCGGTCGTACCAATTCCGCCCCTTCGCCCGAATCAGAATGGTTCGCGTTACGAATCCCGCAAGGAACGGAATACCCAGATAGACCAGGACGCTCCGGGCGATCTCGCCGATGGAGACGTTCACAGCCATGCCCCGCAGACCGAACCACCCCGGTAGAATCGTGATGAACACCCACGAGTAGATGGAATAGAACAACACCTGGAAAAGAGAATTGAATGCGACCAGCCCCGCGGCGTATTGCGTGTCCCCCTTCGCCAACTCGTTCCAGACGATAACCATGGCGATGCAGCGCGCCAGGCCGATCATGATCAGGCCGGCCATGTATTCCGGATAGCCGCGAAGAAATACGATCGCAAGCACGAACATCAGCACCGGCCCGATGAGCCAGTTCTGCACCAGCGACAACCCCAGCACTCTCTTGTTTCGAAACACCTCGTGGAGTTCCTCATATCTCACCCGCGTGAACGGCGGATACATCATGAGAATCAGTCCGGCGGCGATCGGAATCGAAGTCGTGCCCACGCTGAAGCGATTCAGAAACGGCACCACTCCAGGCGCGAGCCAGCCAAGCACAACTCCCAGCGCCATCGCGGCGAAGATCCATCCCGTCAGGTAGCGGTCTAAAAATGAAAGACGACTCTTATTCAACGAAGGCCTCTTGATTTCCGGCGTTTCTCTTAACTTCACGAACGGCCGATATTGTCCAGTTCCCTCTTCATCGCAAGTTGTTCCAGCGCACCCAGCGGCAACGCCAGAAACAATCCAATCCTGCGATCGAGAATGACGAATGCCTCGTGAAATGCGCGGGCAATTTCCTCCGCGCTGCCCTTGACCGCCGCTGGATCAGGAATGCCCCAATGCGCTGTCATCGGCTGGCCCGGCCAATAAGGACACACTTCCTTCGCAGCGTTATCGCACACCGTGAATACGAAATCCATCTTGGGCGCGCCCGGCGCGGCGAATTCATCCCACGATTTACTGCGCAGCCCCGCGGTGGGCATTCCGGCCGACTCAAGCTGCCGCAGCGCTTCCGGGCGAGGCTGCCCGGAAGGCTTGCTCCCCGCGCTGTAGGCCGTGAACCTGCCTCTGCCCCTGTGGTTCAGAATGGCCTCAGCCATAATCGATCGCGCCGAGTTACCCGTGCAGAGAAACAACGCGTTGTAATGCTCCGCCATCCACTTACTCTTTCGTTCCCACAGCGGCCGGTGTGCAGCAGCCAGGCCCGCAGCACGCAACCTTCGGCTTGTTGGCGCGAATAAAGGCGCTCAGGAACTTGTCGTTCACCCGCGGTGCGATGCTGTCCACATCCACGCCCGCTTCGGTCAGGAACTGGCGCGCATCTTCAATGTTGTAAATCCGCGTCGGCTCCATCGAAACGTCAGCGAATCCCGCCTTCGTCAACTTCGCGCGATAGTCGTCCTCTTCGAGCGCGCCCGCAATGCACCCCACCCAAAGCAGCATGCTCTGGCGCACTTCTTCCGGCACGCTCCCTCGAACCACCACGTCCGACACCGCAAAGCGCCCGCCCGGCTTCAGCACGCGAAATGTCTCCCGCAACACGCGGTCCTTATCGGCGGACAAGTTGATCACGCAATTTGAAATCACCACGTCCACCGAGTTATCCGGCAGCGGGATGTTCTCGATCTCGCCCTTCAGAAACTCCACGTTCGTGACGCCCGCCTGCTTCTGATTTTCGCGAGCCAGCGCCAGCATCTCGTCGGTCATATCCAGGCCATAGGCCTTCCCCGTCGGTCCCACGCGCTGCGCGGAAAGAAGCACGTCGATGCCCCCGCCCGACCCGAGGTCCAGCACGACTTCCCCCGGCCGCAGATCAATCAACGCCGTCGGATTCCCGCATCCCAGCGAAGCAAGCACGGCCTTCTCGGGAATCAGGCTCTGTTCGCCGGCGCTGTAAAGATTGGTCGTGATCGGATCGCAACAACGCAGCCCCGGATCGCAGCAAGCCTGCACGCTGCCGCTCTCCGCAACCGCCCGCGCCGCGCTTCCGTACTTCTCTTTCACCTGTTCCTGCACCGTGCTCATCGAGGTCATTCGTCCCTCTCCTTGTATTCGTTAAAGCGAATATATTCTGCACTGGACATATCTGTCAAGGCGTATATCATAAGAGCGTGGATCATTCCCCCAAACCCGGCGGCCTGGCCCTGCTCTTTGCGGCGCTCTCTGACCCCACCCGCCTCCGCCTCCTGAACCTCATGGACGGCCGAGAGGTCTGCGTCTGCTACTTCGTTGAGATCCTCGGCCAGGGCCAGCCAAAGATTTCGCGCCACCTCGCTTATCTGCGCCGCGCCGGCGTCGTCGCAGCCCGGCGCGAAGGCAAGTGGATGCACTATCGCATCGTTTTGCCCGCCCACGCTGGCGCCGCGAAAATCCTGCGCGAAACGCTCTCGGTCCTCAGAGACGACAAGCGCATGCAGGCCGATCTCGTCCGCCTGAACAAAGCCTGCTGCGCGCCGCGAAAGCTCCCCGCCCTTGACGGCGCGCCCTTGCCTGCCCTGATCAACGCCGAACCCTGCCCCTGCTGACTTGCCGCGCGAAGCAACTGACGCACCAGCGTCCGGCAGTGTATTCTCAAACCGCCATGAAAACTCGACTGCAGCGCACTCTCGCCCTGTTTGCCTTCGCCTCTCTCGCCCTGCCGCTGCTTGCCCAGGCGCCCCCCAAGATGAAACCCGAAGACACCGAAATCTGGACCCCCGAACCAAAGGTCGTTACTCCCGGCGCCACGTGTGCCGAGCCCCCCTCCGATGCCATTGTTTTGTTCGACGGCAAGAACGAGGATGAGTGGGTTTCAGTCAAGGACCAGTCGCCGGCGCAGTGGGTCGTGCACGACGGCATACTCACTGTGAAGAAAGGCGAGGGCGGCGGCAACATCGAAACCAGGCGCAAGTTCAAGGACTACCAGCTTCACGTCGAGTGGCGCATCCCCGAGACCATCACCGGCTCTGGCCAGGCTCGCGGCAACAGCGGCGTGTTTCTTGCGTCCACCGGGCCCGGCGACGACGGATATGAATTGCAGGTTCTCGATAACTACAACAACAAGACCTATGTGAACGGGCAGGCCGGCGCCATTTATAAACAGAGCCCTCCCCTCGCGAACCCCAACCGCAAGCCGGGCGAGTGGCAGAGCTACGACATAGTCTGGACCGCGCCCCGCTTCAACGACGACGGCTCCGTAAAGACTCCCGCATACGTTACGGTCTTCTTCAACGGAGTCCTGGTGCAAAACCATTTCCAGTTGATTGGACAAACGCTCTACATCGGCAAGCCCTTTTACAAAGCCTACGATCGCGCACCCATCAAGCTGCAGGCACACGGCGACAAGAGCGAGCCCCTCAGCTTCCGCAACATCTGGGTGCGCGAGCTCGAGTAAGTCGCTGAACTTATATTTATTTGTGTGCCCAGGTCTCGCTTCTGAGACCTGGATGTCTTACTCTACTTAATCTCTCCCGCAAACGCATCCGCCTCGCGGTTCAACTCTTCCGCGCTCATCTCCCCCGAAACCAGCATCACGCGATAGCGAAACGTCGCCGTCTGATCTTTCTCGAGAGTAAAGTTGAACGCCGACTGCTTGGGATCGAAAATACTCCTCCCCAGCGGATTCGCCGCGAACAGCCCATACCCCCGCGCATGCCAGTAAGTCGGATATCCCGGGTTCCCCGGATGATCGAGAATCGCAATCGTCACCGTATGCTCGCCCGTGTGGCCCGTTAGCGAACACCAGCGCCCCCGCGTTCCCCACGCCGCTCCGCCCTTCACGCCCTCGCTGGTGAGATAGACGCCGCTCGCCCCCGTCGAACCGCCCGCCTGCACCTTGGTCGGCTTTCCGCTGGCATCGATAAACTCCCCGCCCTTCTCATCCGGCGACTCCAGCCAACCCGCAACGCGCATGCCCAGAACGCCTTCCTTGTCATCGTGAAACACCGCGCGGTCGAGCGCCTTCAGCGTAACCACCTCATCGATAACCCTCGCATGCGCTTTGCGCGCGAAAACGTAACGCGTCGTCTCGGCAAGAATCTGTTTGTTCTCTCCCGTTACCCACAACGATTCCACCACGAGCTCTCCGCGATCGGCCCCGCTCTTCATCGAAACGATCTTCGTCTGCGTGATCGAACCCATCTTGTGCCGGTCTTCAGGCTTGATCGCATCGGAGTTATTCCAGAAATCGAATCCGTTTACGTCGCCGTAGTTGAACCAGAGCCCTGCATGGTGCGGATGGTCCACCCGCTCTCCCTGCCGCGGCTGCAGCGGATACCCGCGCGTCACCGTGACATCCTCATCCGTAATCAGCGGGTAAAGCACCGGCTTCTTCAGCGAAGTGGGCCAGATATACGAAGTGAACGGCTTCCCGTCCATCGTGATATCGACGCGGCGCTCCGCCTCGTTGGCCACCACTTGTACGCCTTGCGCATATGCGGAAACAGCGCCCCCTCCCAACACAATCCCCAGGGCTGCAATCCCCGCCATGGCCGCCCTACCCATACGGCTTTCCCCCCACCATCACCTGCTGCGTGGCATCGTCGAACGTAACTTTCTGGCCGGTCTGTATCGCCGCCACATTCATGCACAGCGCGATTGAATGGCTGTAACCCGCTTCAATCGGCGCATTCGGAGTCTTGCGCGAACGCACGCATTCCATCCAGTTGCGCATGTTGGCCGACGTCTCCGGATCGGCCCCCGTATCGGCCGACGTCGAAGCTTTTTCCGCGTGCTCCACCAGCGAGAAACTCGAAAGCTGGTTCGGCTGCATCTTCATTTCAGCGGCGGACTTTGCCGTCAAGCCGCCCTCCGCCGACACGCATTGCTTGTCCATGTCGATCATCCCGCCGTTCGAGTAATACAGTTCCTTCACTCCCCCCGCCGAGTTGGTAAAGCGCGAAGTGTACTGCACCTGGAAGCCCTTGGTCGGATCATCCAGCGGGCCGTAGTCGAACACCGCCGTCATCGTATCCCAGTTCTGCCGCCCGTCCTTCCACAGATAGATCCCGCCGTTGGCCACCACGCTGCGCGGATGCGGCAGACCCGTGAACCAGTGCACCGTGTCGATCTGGTGCACCAGCCATTGGTCAGGAATCCCCGACGAGTAAGGCCAGAACAACCGAAACTCAAGATACTTCCGCGCATCGAACGGCTCGTGCGGCCGGTTCAACAAATACCGCTTCCAATCTGTGTCTTCTTCTTTCAGCAGCGGCACCACGTCGGGACGGCGCCAGCGTCCCGGCTGGTTCACGTTCCACGTCATCTCCACCATCACGATATCGCCGAACTTGCCTGACTTGATATACTCCGCGGCCTTCTGATAACTGGGCGTGCTGCGCCGCTGCGTTCCCACCTGCACAATCTTCCCCGTCTTCTTCACCGCCGCCAGAAACTTGCGGGCATCATCCATGGTGTGCGCGGTCGGCTTCTCCACGTAGGCATCGCGCCCCGCTTCCACGGCCTCCACTCCATGCAGCGCGTGCTGGAAATCAGCGGTCGCAATCAGTACCGCATCAACGTCCTTGCGCGCATATAACTCATCGTTGTTTCTTACCGCGTCCACTTTCCCGCCGCCCAGTTTCTCGATATAGGCAACTCCCTGCTCCCGCCTCCGATTCCACAAATCGGAAATCGCAACGAACTCGAAGTTCATCTCCTTCGAGTGTTGCAGGAACGACGGAATCAACGAACTCTTCATCCGGTCGCCGCAGCCGATTACAGCCACCTTCACGCGTTCGTTCGCTCCCACGATCGCCGCGTAGCTCGAAGCGTTCCACGATACGGTGGTTGCAGCCAGCGCCGCACTGCCGGCTTTCAAAAAATCACGGCGATTTTTCTGATCGATTGTCATGACGCTCCTCGCCCGCTCGGCGGGCCATGATGGGGGAAGGGAAACTTGCTCACAACCAGTGGTCCGACCACTTACTTTGCGTGTCAAATGTTTGCAGACTCCCCAGACACTTGTCAAAACAGGATCAGCCACCATCCTCGCGTGCCCCCGTCTTGCGATTTCTCTTTATCGCAAGGGTGGGAGACCACCGTCGCAGATATTCAGTCAATGCGCATTCGCCAATTCCTGCGCAACCGGCAAACCGCCCGCCCGCAGAATCCCGGGCACATTGAAATGCCGAACATAGTCGGAGTTGGAGTTCACTTCAGGAACATGATCCACAGTTAGCACAACGGGAACGTCACTCACCGCTGCCGCGAACGTAGCCCACAAGGCCGCGTCCCCACTGGCAAAAACCTCCACGCCCCGTCCGCTCTTGTTGGCATAGGCAATCGCCGTCACCACATCCTGCACCCGCGCCGCATCCACGCTCACATTGAACGTCAGAAACTTTCCATAGCCGGCAGCCGCATCCGCGCGCTGTTCTTCATCATCGTCCGCAGGCTTCGGAATAGATCCCACCGCCGCATCGCCCGGCCGCGGCGCTTTGGCCGCTCCCGTCTGAAACGCATCCAGCAGAAGTACCGTTCGTCCTTCCTTTTCCAGCCTCTTCACCGCATCGGATTCCAGTGCCGCCGCCGAACCATTCTGGTTCACCACAACCGCGACCTTCGCCGCCTTGTTCTTTCCTTCAATCCACACACCCGGCACGCGATCGCGCTTCGACGTTCGGCTGAGCACGATCGACCGGCCCTGAACATCGGCGATCACATCGGACGGCGTTTCCACCGCAAGCGTCTGCCTCAACCGATCCCGCAGAAACGTGCGATCCTTCGTCTCACTGTTTTGATCGCGCGCCATCTTCTGCCACAGCGCAAATACGCCATCCAGGTCCAAAGCATTCTCCGGCAGCTTCCGATTCGACAACACCGCCATCTCCTGGATCATCGGCACGTCCATTTCGCGCTCTGTCAATTCCCTGCTGTCACTCAATCCCGGATGATGCTTCGCGAAAAATCGATACACCGCCTCGCGGCTCAGCCGGTTGTAGTTGTGCTTCTCGTCTATCTGAACCACTTCCACCTGGTCGCCCTTGCCGTAAAGATCGTAGATCCGCTTGATCGCGGGATACTCTTCTTTCGGTACGTTGTGCGTCCAGTCTCCCGTCGCCGAAACCAGCAGCATCGGCTTCGGCGCAAACATCGCCGCGATCTCCACGTTGCTTGTATTCAGCCGCAGCCCCGGTGCATTCTCGCAAAGGTCGCCGCCCTGCATGATCGCCGAAACCATGTTCACCGGCGAAGCAAACTGAACGCGCTCATCCACCGCCGTCAGCAGAAACGTCTGCGTGCCGCCGCCGGAAGCGCCCGTGATCCCCACTTCACTTGCATCCACATCTTCGAGCGAAGCCAGAAAATCGAGCGCGCGAATTGAATCCCACAATTGCAGTCCCAGTGGACCGAACGACCACAAACGCTGCTCCGCGCTGCCGAACCGATGCGGCACTTGGATCGTATCGTTGTACCCGACCATGTCGTAGGCGAAGACAACATATCCCTGCCGCGCCAGGCTTATCCCCAGTGATGGTCCCGAGTAGAGCGGCTCATTTTCCAGCCGACCGTACGGCCAGTGCCCCTGCGGATTCAGCACTCCCGGATGCTTCGCCCGGTTGTTGCGAGGCCGATACAAGTTCCCGCCCAGATAAAACCCCGGCAGCGTCTCCAGCAGCACCTTCTCGATGGTGTAGTCCTTTTCTTCAATCCTGCCGAAGACCTGCGCATGCAGCGGCGTCTTCTCCGGCATCGGCGAGAGCCCCGCTCCAATCAAAACCTGCTTGCGCAAAAAAGCCTTCCGCTCCTCCCACTCCTTCAAGCTGTTGAACTGCGGCAGAGGCAGATGCGTGTCCGTGGTAATAATCTCAGTGTTGCGCGCATCCTGCGCAGGCACATGCTGGCCTGGCGGTTGGCCTGCTGCCATCAGAGTGCCGCCCACGAACCCCGCAACCATGCAGACCACCACGCGAAATGCCCTCATATCGTCAATCCTTCTAACCACAGACAAAGCGTTCCGAGTGCCCCATCACCGCAAAAATCGAAATCATCGAACGCGGAAAACTAACTTCCCTTCACCACAAAGTACGGGCAGTCAGTCAGTGTCTTCGAAAACCCCGGATACACTCCCGCCGAACCATCGCTCATCCGCACCTCGAAATAGTACTCGAGCGGAAACTCCGTGCCCGTATAATCCCCCGGTATCACCGCCCGATACTCATCACCCTTCCTCTCCATCTCGGCAGTAACGTAGTTCTCCGCCTGGTTCACGCGACGGTAGTGCAGCCGCGCCACGCCAACCTTGGCCCTTGACCTCAATACGATCTCAAGATCCTCTCCGCGTTTGAAGGTCTTAGGCGCCTCATGCCCAACACTCAGCTGCGCTCGCTCCGGCCGTCCCAGCACTGCCTTGATTGCCGCCGCCACTCCTGGCGAAGCATCCTTCGTCGCGCCTCCGCTCAACATCGCCGTGAGCGCGTCGATGTCCTTGTCCATCGCCGGCAGCCGGTCCAGCCAGTGCCCGCGCAGATACTTTTGTTCCCCAAAGCTCACGTCGCTCACGTACACGTCCTTCGCCGCATTCGCCCCGGCAGCAAACGCCGCCCGCGCCTTCTTATACTGCTCGATCGCCCCCGTCAGCGCCGCCTCTTCCCTGCTCGCCTGGTAGATCGCGAGCAGCACCCCGCTGCGAAGCTTCGTCCCGAAGAATTCCCCCAGCGCCGCCTGAATCTCGATATCCACCCTGGCCCGCCGGAATTCGACACTCTCGCGCCCGCTCGCCGTTCCCCTCGCACCTGCTAACGCCGCTCGCCCCGCCGCCGCAAAATCTTCAATCCACTGCGCCACGTCCAAAGGCGTATATTTTCCACTCGCCCTGCCATCGAGCAGTTCCCGCGCGAACTGATCCACCGTCGAAAACATCTCCGGATCAAATGCGCTCGCATTCCCGAACACCCGCGGTGCCTCCTCATCGCCATACGGCTCAAAGTGTTCCGCATCCACCATCGACTGGTTCACGTACATTTCCGGCCAATACGCGTTGTTGGCCGCCGACGGAGCGTGTGCGGTAGTCACCGTTGGCAAAATCCGGCTCACGCTTGCCAGTGCCGTCTCCATCGCCATCCCGCTCTTGCCAAACTGCCTCACCAGCGCGCGCCGCATCACCTCCGGCCGCGCATCCGGGTTGTACAGCATGCGCCCCCACACGCGCGTCGAGTACATATACTTCTGCCAGTCCCATTGCGGATCGAGCGTGCCATCGGCATAGCCGCACCGGCTTCCCCGCAGCCCCGACCCGCGCCGTCCCTTGAACGACAGCGGCTCCATAATCTCCACGCCGTTGCTGCCGCAGAACCCAAACGCCCGCGAATACCCCGCCGCAAACTCCGCATCGCCCCACAGCAGCATCCGCTGCGTTCCAGGCCAGATGCGATGAACCACGTTCCACTGCCGATCCTCGCGCAGCAAGTCGCCGTACCCATACCGCAGAAAGCTGCGCGTCCCCGAACTCAGCGCCATCAGCCCCTGTCCGTTTTCCGCCTTCGGCTTCTCGATCCGGCGGATATCGGCCTGGTGGTACGGCATGCCCAGGTGCTCGCCCCAGTACTTCGGCGACATCGTCACGGGCAGCCTGGTCGCGAGCGCCAGGTCGATCATCGGCTGGCTCATGCCCTTGGTGTGCATGTCGATTGCGACCGTTCGCCCGCACGTCGCCACACCCTCAAACACCGTCTTCCAGAAATCGAAGCTGCCCTCCGCCACCCCGCTTTCGCCGTGGATCCGAAACGTCAGCCCGCTGATGTTCGGCACCTGCTCGAGCAGCATTCGCACCGCTTCGCGGCAATACGGTCCGTGATTGCTCTTGTCCAGTCCTTCAACGGTGTAGTTCGCATGCGGGCTGTCGATCCACTCATACCCGTGCATCCACAAACCAACGTGGAACTCGAGGCCTCGCGCAACGCACTGCTCGCTGATGTACTTCAGCATTTCCAGGTTGCGATCGCGCTCCTCGTTCGCCAGCTGCGGCACGCGAACCTTGTATCCCGGCACATCCACAAGAAACGGATAGGTAAACAGAAAGTACGCATCCGTCACATTGCGGATGAAGTCATACCCGATCCCGAACCCGAGATTGAACCGGTTGAACCGTTGCGCCGCCAGCATGTCGAAGTACTCCGGCCACATCGCGCGATCGTTGTACCACGGCTTGTCTTCCACCTCGCTTGTGAAAATCCGCATCATGCTGCGCACTTCATTCGCCGGCCGCTCGATGGTCGTCTCAATCGCGTTCAGCGCCGCCACCGGATCAGGCGCATTTCTCACCACGTCCCCCAACTCGGTCAGCGCATACACCAGCCCGCGCGCATCCTGTCCGCACGCCAGCAGAGTTCGGCCCGGATGCTGATCCATGGCGACGATCCCCAGGGCCTCCGCTGCCGCTGGCACTTCCACTCTCGCCGCGCGAAGCATCGTTCGCGCCGTGGAGCTCTGCGCGCCGGCAGCAACAATGCGCACCGCCGCCGACTCACCCTCGCCCCTTGTCACGACAATGCCGTACGCCTTCAACGCTTTCGTGAGGGACTCGATCGCCCGCGAACCCGCCCGCGAACCCGCCACCGCATCGCTGGCATCGACCACAATCCCCACTCGCGGTACAGCCGCGGCAAATGTTTCGGGCGCCGACACTCCCGCGGCAACAGCGGTCCCCAGCGCCTTGAGAAAACTGCGGCGATTCCATTCAGATTTAGTCATGATCACAGCAAAGAACGACCCGATCAGCTTACGCCAGCCAACCGAATGCGCGTGGGTTCCGCCGCGCCGGATCTACCCGGCGTCTTTCTCGCATCCCTGCCTGCCAATCAACCGCCCAATTTTCTGCTGGCAGGTTTGCAGATCATTCTGCATTCCCGGAGCACAATGGGGTATGGAAACGAAGCGCAGCGCTTGTTTTTTTGAATTCGACCGCTCTTTGGGCTGGGTTCCCGGCAAACAAACTCGGTTCTCACGCACCCGCTTCCAAATGATTACGAATCACACTTTTTACCCCTGACGTGTAGCGCTAAAGGCAATCAGTGCAGTAGTTTAGACATGCAATCCAATCGCCGTCGCAAAAAAAAATTTCGGGCCGTGAAACTGTGTAAACGCACTTAAGTAATTTTAATTCAATAACTTACGCAAGAAGTTGACCCTTGAAAATGTCACCACAATGGTGCAAATATCGGCGTTTTAGGGCGATTTTGGGGTGTACTTTGGGGAAGTTTCCGACTACACCGGCCTGACCCGGTTCACATCTTGTAGCGACCCAGGTCCTCGTCGTTCAACCCCTCAAGCCACCCGCGAAGCTGCTCGGCGGTCGGCCCATCCGGAGGCCCGGTGGTATTGAGCTTGGCCGATTGCAGCACCTGCTCCGAGACAAAGATCGGGCAGTCCGACCGCAGCGCCAGCGCGATCGCGTCGGAAGGCCGCGCATCGATCGTAAGCGTTTCCTCGCCCTGCGTCACCCACAGGGTAGCGAAGAATGTGTCATCCTTAAGCTCATTAATAACAATGCGTTCCAGCCTTGCATTCAAGTTCTGGATGATATTTCGTGTGAGGTCGTGCGTCATCGGGCGCTGAGCCGACATCTTCTCAATCTCGATCGCAATCGCATTCGCCTCGAAGATTCCTACCCAGATCGGCATCACCGTATCGGACCCCACATCTTTCAGAACCACGATAGGCATGTTCGTTGCCGGATCCATCATCAGCCCGCGAATCCGAACCTCCACGTCCATGGCTTCTTCTCTCCTCGCCTGCCGACGGCTTCTCAAATTCCCGCCGCCTCTCCCACTAGACTGTTTGGATGCGTCCCCGTAATCCGAACCTGAACATAACTCCCCGGTGCCGGCGCAATCGGCTGCGCGACGGTGAAGTTGACCGGCTTGTTCTGGCTGCTCCGTCCCGAGATTTGGCCTCGAGCCGGGTTGGCGCCCTCCACCATCACTTCCATTACCTGCCCTAAATGCTTGGCGTAATTGCCTCTTTGAATTTCGCGCTGTCGATCCAGCAGCACCTGCAAACGCTGCGCCTTCTCGCCGTCCGCGATCGAATCGATCATCACCAGCGCAGGCGTATTGGGCCGCGGCGAATATTTGAAACCGAAGACGCAATCGTACTGCACTTCCGCCAGAAGATCCATCGTCTCGATGAAGTCCTCCGCCGCCTCGCCTGGAAACCCAACGATGATGTCCGTCGAAAGCGATATCGGCCTCCGCGCCGACTTCACCCACGCAATCCGCTCCAGGTACCAGTCCCGCGTATATTCGCGCGCCATCGCCTTCAACACCCGGTTCGACCCCGACTGCACCGGCAGGTGCACATGATCGCACAGCGTAGGGAACGCATCGATCGCCTCCACGATGTCGCGCGTAAAGTCCCGCGGATGGCTGGTCGTAAAGCGAACCCGCCGTATCCCTGCAACCTGTCCCACCGCCGCCAGCAACTCCGCGAAACTCAACTTCCCTTCCGGATCGCGATAGCTGTTCACGTTCTGCCCCAGCAGCTGGATTTCGCTGTAGCCCGCATCGGCAATCCGTCTTGCCTCCGCCAGCACCGACGTCGATGTCCGGCTGCGCTCCTTGCCCCGCGTATACGGCACCACGCAGTACGCGCAGAACTTGTCGCAGCCTTCAATAATGGTGATATATCCCCGATAGGGGTTCTGTCGCGCCGTGAATTCCGTCTCGAACGTCTCGTCGGTCTGGCGGTCGTCGAGCCCAGTGATCCGCTTCTCGCCCGCCTCCAGCCGCGCCAGCATCTCCGGCAATTTTCGATACGACGCCGACCCCGACACCAGCGACACGTACGGCGCCCGCTCGAAGATCTTCTCGCCCTCCTGCTGCGCCACGCACCCCAGCACTCCGAACCGCTTGCCGGCCTTATAGAGCTTCTTGTAGTCGTTCAGGCGGTTGAACACCTTTTGCTCCGCCTTGTCCCGGATCGAGCAGGTGTTGTAGAGAATCAGACCCGCCTCTTCCTCCGATTCCACCTGCGCGTACCCCTCACGCTGCAGCGTGCCAATCACCTTTTCGGAGTCATGGGCGTTCATCTGGCAGCCGAAGGTCTCAAGATAGAAGGTTTTGTCGGTTGCCATAACAATCCTGAGTATACCGTGCCCTCATAGCGGTTCGAAACCCACGATTCGCCGCTCCGCCATCGTTCAATTCCGAACATCCTCGCCGTGAAACCGGACAATCCCTCTCCACCCGGCGCCTCTCGCGCTCTTCCTTCAAAATGCTCAACTTACATTTCACTTGCGCCTTGGCCGGTCAAATGCAATCCGTTGTTCCAGGAGTGTCTGTCTGAACGGGAGGGCTCCCCGTATGCCGATGGAAGTCTCGGGAATTGCTGTCCACGGTCTCGCCCCTCTCCTCTCGGTCTTCGACATGCGTGTCGCCATCCCCTTTTACCGCGACTTGCTTGGCTTCACCGTTACCGGGTCCTCTCCGGCACTCTCCGCCGACCCCGATCACGTGAACTGGTGCATGCTCGATCTCAATGGCGCCACCCTCATGCTCAACACCGCCTACGATCCCGAAGACCAGCCCCCCTCTCCTGAACCTTCCCGATGGGCCGGCCATCAGGACACCTGCGTCTATTTCGGTTGTCCCGATGTCGACGCCGCATACCACTACCTGATCGCAAAAGGTCTTAAACTCGACCCGCCCAAAATCGCCCACTACGGCATGAAGCAGCTGTATCTCACCGATCCCGACGGCTACGGCCTGTGCTTCCAGTGGAAAGCCTGATCACCTCGTCCCACAGAAGGAGCGTCCGATGAGAACCATCCTCCAGGATTTGCGCTATGCCGTCCGCCAGCTGATCAAGTTGCCCGGATTCACTTTCACCGCCGTCATCTCGGTCGCCCTCGGCATCGGTGCCACCACTGCCGTCTTTAGCGTGGTCTATGCCATCATCATGGATCCTTATCCCTACGCGGCTCCCGACCGCATGGTCCACATGCGCTTCATCCAGCCCAATGGCGATCTGCGTGGCTTCGGTGTGACAGGAACCCAATGGCAGCAGTTGCGCAAGTCTCCTGTCGTCGAAGACTCGTTCATGGAAGACGAATGGAACCTCACTGTCACCGGCAGCGATCTGCCTGAAGACGTGTCGGGTATCTATCTCACCTCCAACGCTTTTGAGTTCTTCGGCGTTCCCCCCGCCCTGGGCCGCGGACTGCAACCTTCCGACGCGATCGACGGCCAAGACCCGCAACCCGTCGTGGTCCTGAGTTACAAGTTCTGGCAGCGCCATTTCGACTCCGACCCTGGCATTGTTGGCAAAACCATTCAGCTTGTTCGCAAGAACTATCTGGTCGTCGGTGTTGCCGCTTCGCGCTTCACCTGGGGCGACGGCGACGTCTACCTCCCCCTCAAGGTCACCGGCGACACCGTCAAGTCCTACTACGCCGGCGTACGCCTCAAGCCGGGTATCACTCACGAGCAGGCCAATGCCGCCCTCGCCCCGCTCATCCAGGCCTTCGAGAAAGAGACTCCGAAGTATTTCCCATCCGATCACGGAAAGTTTCACGTCGTTGGATTGAACGAGGACTTTATTCATGACCTTGGTGGAACCCTGGCGTTGCTCTTCGGCGCCGTCGCCCTTCTCCTGCTCATCGGATGCGGAAATGTCTCCATTCTCTTGCTCGCCCGAGCCACCGCCCGCCAGCATGAGTTCGCGGTCCGCGCCGCTATCGGCGCTTCCCGCAAGCGCATCATCCGTCAGCTGCTCACCGAATCGCTTCTGCTCTCCCTCACCGGCGCGATGCTCGGCTTGCTCCTTGCCTATAAGACCGTCTCCATCATCGTCGCCAACCTCCCGGAGTTCTCCTTCCCGCACGAAGCCGCAATCCAGATCAACCTGCCCGTCCTTGTCTTCTCCATCGTGATAGCCGTAGGCACGGGAATCCTCTTCGGTCTGTCTCCCGCCTGGCAGCTGTCCCGACCTGAAGTCAACCAGATCATGCAATCCAATTCGCGCAAGTCCATCGGCAGCGTGCGCGGGCGCAGAACCCACAACGTGCTCATCGCCGGCCAGATCGCATTGACCCTCGTCATGCTCGCCGGCGCCGGCGCCGCCATCCAGGGATTCCTCCGGCTAGCCCACACGAACCTTGGTTACGACCCCCACAACATCATGTCGGTGGGAATCCCCATTCACGAAGGCACCTACAAAACCTGGCCGGAGCGCGTCGCCTACTTCGAACAAATGCACGACAAGGTCGCCCAAATCCCCGGCGTGACCATCGCCGCCGTCTCCAGCAATGCCACGCCGCCTGAGAATGGTTTCAACACTAAGTTTGAAATCCTCGGCAAACCGAGCGCCAAGAATCAGACCTTCCGTTTGAACCTTGTCAGCCGCGAGTATTTCCCCGCCCTGCGCATTCCCTTCTTGCAGGGCCGCGTTTGGGACCGTGACGAAGAACGCCGTGCCGCGCCCGTCGTTGTCGTCAACCAGACGTTCGCCAAACGGTACTTTCCCAATGAGGATCCCATCGGACATTCCCTCAAAGCTCCGGAAGTGACCCCGCAGCCTCCGTTCCGGCTCACCGCTCCCGGGGCTGACGGCTGGCTTCTCATCGTCGGAGTGATGGCCGACAAGCTGGATGACGGCCTTTCCCGGCCCATTTTGCCAGAGGCCTTCGTTCCTTACACCATGGCCACCACCATGTACACCCAGATCCTGGTCCGTACCCCGGGCCCGCCCCTCGCTATGCTCCACACCGTGCGCATGACCATCAATTCCATCGACCGCGACCAGCAAACCATCGGCGACGTACGCGACCTCGATCAATGGATCTCGCGCATGCCCGAATTCGCTCGCGGCCGCCTCGTGTCCTGGCTCTTCGGCGCGTTTGCCGTGCTGGCGCTCGCCCTTGCCGCGGTAGGACTCTACAGCGTGGTCTCCTACCTCGCCGTCCAGCGCACCAGCGAGTTCGGACTTCGCATCGCTCTCGGCGCCACCCGAACCCATGTCTTGCGCATCGTCTTCAGTTCCACCGTGCTCAGCGTGGGCGGAGGAATCCTCGCCGGTGTCGCCCTCACTCTCGCCCTCAACAAACTGATGGCCAGCTGGGCGGCGGAGAGCTCGCGCGATCCGCTCATGCTTCTGGCCGCCACCTTCGTCTTGTCCTTGGTAGCCACCATAGCCTGCGTCCTTCCCGCATGGCGCGCTTCCGGTATCGACCCCATGAAAGCCATCCGCTGCGAGTAATCGTTGGCAGCTTGGGGACGCTCTATCGCCTGCGATCCAATAGCCGCTTGCAGAAAATAAACTGTCCCCGGAGCACAATGAATCTGCAGGGTTCTATGCCAATGGCTCTTGCCGGTAATGCGATTACGCTATTCCGGGCGTTTCTCGGAATGAGCTGAAAACGGCCGACCCACTCCTCATGTGCTGTGAAACTGTGAGAATGCACGAGCCGCATGGAAATCAGTAATTTACGTTAATGGCCTTCACAGGCGCACAGTTTTTGTGGTTGTTTTGAACGGGTAAATCCCCCTCCAAAACGCCGTTAGTCGAGGTGCGGAACGGCATCCCCCCACGAATGCGGACGCCGTTCCCAGTGCGACCGTCCATGCGCACCTGCGCAGGACCCAGCGTGCGAAGTCTTTACGCCTTTTGCGCAAACTGCCCGCTCACGTAGTCCCAGTTCACAACCTGGAAATACGCCTTCACATAGTCCGCCCGTTTGTTCTGGTACTTCAGGTAGTACGCATGTTCCCAAACATCGATCCCCAGCACGGGCTTGTGCCCCAGAGCCAGAACGCTGTCCTGGTTCGGAGTGGTTTCGATCGCCAATGTGCCGTCCGCCTGTTTCACCAGCCACGCCCAGCCGCTGCCGAAAACACCCATCGCCGCCTTGGTAAGTTGCTCCTGGAAGCCGGTCAGCGAACCAAACTTCGCGTCGATGCCCTTGGCAAGTTCGCCCGTGGGAGCGGCGCCGCCCTTGCCGAGCGTCGGCCACCAGAACGAGTGGTTGGCGTGTCCGCCTCCGTTATTGCGCACCGCGGTCCGCACCGCATCAGGCACCGCGCCCAGGTTCGCCACCAGTTCTTCCGCGCTCTTCGCAGCCAGTTCCGGATGCGACGCTACCGCCGTGTTCAGGTTGTTCACGTACGCCTGGTGATGCTTGTCGTGATGCAGGTGCATGGTCTCCGCATCGAAGTTCGGCTCGAGCGCATCGTACCCATACGGCAGCGCGGGAAGTTTGAAAGGCCCAGACGGTGCAGCAGCCGGAGCAGGCGCTGCCTGGCCGGGATACAGTCCTTCCGCGCGAAGGGATTCGGTTAACAGCAATGCGCTGGCCGCGCCGCCGAGGTGTTTCAGGGCAGTTCGACGATCGATCATAATTGGAAATAACCTCCGTGCTGATTGGTTCCAAGGGTGGGGAAACTGCGGGAAAGCCGGGAAAGCTCCGGCAATAGGATGCCGCTCTAGTATGAATCGTTCCCGTTAAAAAGTTAAAAACAAATCCGCGCCACTTCAATATGTGCGACTCTGGGCGCCTGCTCCTGTGGATTATATCCCGCCATTCTCGCCTCTCCGCTATGCTGATTCCATGACGCTCCCCACGCCGGCCCAGATCCATGAAGCGCAATCTCTCATCTATCGCCACATGCCGCCCACGCCCCAGTACACTTGGCCGCTGATCAACCAGCGCCTCGCCACGGAAGCATGGATCAAGCACGAGAACCACACGCCCGTCGGCGCATTCAAGCTGCGCGGAGCTCTCGTCTACGTGCATTGGCTCAAGCAGGCCCAACCTGATCTTGAAGGCGTAGTCGCCGCCACTCGCGGCAATCACGGACAAGGCGTTGCCATGGCCGCGCGCCTCGTCGGCGTGAGAGCCGTCATCATCGTTCCCCACGGCAACAGCAAGGAGAAGAACCGCGCCATGCGGGCGCAGGGAGCCGAACTCATCGAGCACGGGCATGATTTCCAGGAATCACTCGAGTACGCCTCCACCCTCGCCGCCCAACGCGGCTTCGCCATGATCGACAGCTTCCACGACCGCCTCGTAATGGGAACCGCTACCTATGCGATGGAATTCTTTCAGACCGCGCCGCCGCTCGATCGCATCTATGTGCCCATCGGCCTCGGC
This sequence comes from uncultured Acidobacteriota bacterium, assembly GCA_963730805.1. Lineage (GTDB taxonomy): Bacteria > Acidobacteriota > Terriglobia > Terriglobales > Acidobacteriaceae > Telmatobacter. The sequence continues at coordinate 202,117 of CAVSTL010000015.1, forward strand.
TCGTCCATCTGCGGCGTTTCCGCGGCCCGGAATGCGCTCGGGCTCAAAACCGAAATCATCGGCGTAGTTTCCTCCGCATCCCCGTCTTACTCGCTCAGCTTCGCCCAGCGAAAAATTGTACCGGCCCCGGCGCTGACCCAAATCGCCGACGGCCTCGCCTGCCGCATTCCCGCGGCCCGCGCCATGGAAGTCATCTGGGAGAACGTGGCTCGCATTGTCGAAGTCTCCGACGCCGAAATCGCCGAAGCCATGCGCATCTATTTTCAGGACACCCACAATGCCGTCGAAGGCGCGGGTGCGGCTCCCCTGGCTGCAGCCATGCACGATCAGCATCCAATCAGAAATAAGCGGATCGGGCTCGTGATCACCGGGGCCAACGTAGATATGGACCTGTTCGACAAGGTCCTCTCCGGAGCCTTCGATAACACGCTCGCCGCACAAACACGATGAACGCGCATTCTGAGAAGCTCACCCCGTTCGCCCACACCGCGCATAACCGCTGCTTCGGTTGCGGCCCCGCAAACCCCATCGGTCTGCATCTCGACTTCATGCTCGCCGAAGACGCTACCGTGGTCTGCCTGGCGTCAATTCCAGACACCTTTGAAGGCCCGCGCAGCTACGTGCACGGCGGCATCATCGCCACCCTCCTCGACGAAACCATGAGCAAGGCTGTTCGCTCCCGCAACGTGGTGGGTATGACCCGCCACATGGAAGTGGACTACAGACGTCCGGTTCCCTGCGATACACCCATTCGCCTCGAAGGCCGCGTGTACCATCACGAGGGCCGCAAGCACTGGGCCGAAGCCAGCATCCTTGACGACGCCGGAGCCGTCCTCGCGCACAGCAAAGGCCTGTTCATCGAGGTGCGTCCCCGCCATGAGCGTGTCGTCCTCTCCGGCGAACCCGCACCGCACGGATGACCAGCTACCGTCCGCTCCGGTTACAGAACCGGAGCGGATCAGCATCAATGAATCATGTTGATGGTTTCCTGCGTCACGGTGTCGAAGGTTGTGACCGCCTTGGAGTTGGCCTCGAACGCACGCTGCGCGATGATCAGGTTGGAGAACTCTCCGGAAATATTCACGTTCGAAGCCTCCAGAGCTCCGCCCACCATCGTTCCCAGGCCCGCCGTCCCCGAAACTCCGATGGTCGCGGTTCCGCTCGCCAGCGTCGTTCCGTACTGTCCGCTGCCCATGTCCTTCAGCCCCTGCAGATTCACCACGTTTCCAAGAGCAAGTTGTCCGACATTGAGTTTTTGGCCATTCATGAATGTCGCCGTAACGGTTCCGTCCGGCCCGATCGAGAAGCCCGAATACTCGCCGCTCTCGTAGCCGTTTTGCGAGGTCGAAGCCACTGACGAGGTCTGATCGACCTGCGAGATATTCGCCTTTCCATTACTGCCATACAAATCCCACGTCATATTCAATGGCGCAGCCGCATCCGCCAGTCCCGAAAACGTAATGCCGACAACATTGGTCGCGGGAGTGACGAGGTTTCCATTCGCGTCGAAAGCAAGGGACCCCGTCGCATTGGCCGTGGCGATCGGATCCTGTATCACCGATCCGGAAGTGGAAATATTCGCTCCCGTAATACTCAACTGACCCGCCGCGTTCGACGTCACTGTGACACCCGCCATCCCTGCCGCCGTCACTGCCGCTTGCAGTGCCGCCGCGTATGCGCCGACGGTTTCGCCTGCCGCGACAGCTGGGGCGCTGATCGTTCCAGTCGCCGCCGCCGTCGGACCGGTAATGGTCAGGTTCGTGCCGGGGTTCACCGTTGCCAGCGCTCCGCCTGCCGATCCGAAGTTGTAATTGATCGTGGTCACGCCGGCAGCGGTGTTCGAGTTGGCAGTTAGGGTATCCGGCATTGAAACCGCATAACTCCAGGCGTTGTTGCCTGTCTTGGTATAGGTGACGGTCGCCTCGTAGGAATGGCCCAGCGAATCGTAGACCTTCACCTGCCCTGATGTACTGTCCCCGACAGCCGACTCGGAATCCAATGTGGCCTGCATGCCAAAGCTGGTTGTCGCATGCGGCGGCTGCACCTGGCTCTTGGGAATGTTGATGGGCGTCAATGGGGCATTGGTATCGACTACTCCGTTCTTCGCCGGGAAGCCCATAACACTCAGGCCATTCGACGAGATCAGGTTGCCGCTGGAATCGGTGGAAAAACTTCCTGCACGGGTCAGGTACTGGCTGTCGCCCTCGCCCACGATGAAGAAACCGTTGCCCTGCAGCGCCACATCGGTATCGACGCCCGTCGAATTCGCCGCGCCGCTGCTGAAGTTGGTTCGAATCGATGCGATCTGCGTACCCGAACCTCGCTGGATCGGATCGCCGGAACCCGTCGAACCGATCTGCTGATAAAACAGGTCGGAGAAGTTCACCGACTGCGACTTGAATGCCGTTGTATTCATGTTGGCCAGATCGTTGGCAATGGTATTCAGGGCCGTCGAGTCGCTGGTAAGCCCCGTAAGCGGAATGTAAAAACTAGCCATTCTCTCGTCTCCTCTGTTCTGCCGGGTTCAAAACGTGTTGCGTCGATGTCTCTTTTGCGCGAAGCATCTATTTGCAATCCACTCTGCGCACACCACTCGCAGAACGGCTAATTGCGGCCGCTCAAACCCTGCGCAATTCGGTGCGCCGCCGGGATTGCTCTCGGCACGCTCAGATTGCCGGGCGCGGCCGGTAGCGAAGTGCGGTAACTTCCCGCCTCCTTTGCGCTGCTCGCGTTGCTCATGGGGATCTCCGCACAGGTTTGCGCGGAGAGCGCCTTACTTGTGCCCTGTGCTCCGGAAGCAATCACCGCTTTCCCGGAAACCGGACCTGTCCCACCCGAGCCCGGACTGACCAGCGCGCTTGAAACATTCTGATTGATCTCGATAAGTTGCTCGAGACTATTCACCTGCACCAGTTGATTGACATACTCGTTGGGATCGGTTTGAGCCGTCGGATCCTGGTTCTTCATTTCGGTGACGAGCAAAGTTAGAAAGTCATTGGACGAAATGCTCGATGCCGTACTCCCTGCGTTTCCGCTCGCGTCCGATGCGCTGGCCGTTGCGTTCGCGCGCATGAACGGATTCCCTGCTGTGATCGCTGCTGCTGCCATTCTTCCCCCTGTCCTGCTTCGTTTCTCACCCTTGACTTCACCACCGTGCTGGATCAGTTTCGAACTCACGCCATCACGGAGATATATTCCCCAGCCGGCTTCGGAATCCCCGTCGTGGTCGCGGCATGCCCATGCGAACGTTCCCGCGTTCCTGGCTCAGATCCGGGAGCCACTTGCTTGCCCCGCCATTCTTCCTTGCCCTGGTTTGTGTCCCCGCGCGCCGGGTGATCCTGTCCCGTCTGGGCCCCGGTCCCCGAGCCGGTCCCTGGCATCGCGTTCTCCGGAGCAATCAGCGTAACGGTTGCGGATTGTCCATGATGCTCCAAGAGATAGGTATTGAGTCCGGCAAGATGGCTTCCCAGCACCTGCGCAGCTTCCCCTGAGCCGGGCACCAACGCGGCATGAACTCCGTTTCCGGCCGCATCGGCGCGAACCCCCACCCAGCCCAGCGCAGGATCGAGGTAGCCGGCTTCGGCGCGGTGCGTCCCGGCGTGAATCCACGTCGGCGGAGATGCCGTTCGCTCCGCGTCGATCGCTGCGAAGGTATCATTTGCCATCGATCCTTCCGGATGCAAACCGCTCAAGTTGCTTCCAGGTCGATAGCCCACCCCTGTCAGTTCGTTGGGCGTATGAGAAGGCCCGGCGCCGTTCCATTGCTGTTGGACAACACCGATCGGCCTTTCCTGGTTGAGTCCTTCATTCGCAAGATCCAGCCGGCCCGATTTTGAACCGTGCACCGAAGCGGCGTTCGAAGGCCGCGCAGTCTTCAGCGAGTTGTTCGCCGATGTCGCTTCCACCGCCTCAGCCTTGCGCGCCGCAAAGTGCTGCGGCGGATAGGTATCGATCGATGTAACCGGGTTATTAACCACCCCGGTCGACTGGGACAATGTTCTTGCTTCTTCCGGAACCGGCGAAGGCATCGCAACCGCTGCGGTGTCCGATTCCTTCCGACCCATAGCCGCCGTAGCTGGTTGCTCGCGGTTGTTCGCGGTTGGGAGACTCGCGTCGCGGGCACTCCCCTCCACCGATCGGCTTGTGGCCGGGAAGCCGGAGGTTTGGCCACCACGCGGAACCGGGCCCATGTCCCACCGCTCTGCAATTCCGAGCTCCTCCTTCGGGTCCCCGCCCATCCTGTGCCCGGCGCCGATAGCGCAGTTCTCTCGAGGAAACTGCCGAAGTGTGGAAACGGGTGCCGGCATTGCTGCGATTGCGGATGCGTCTCCCCCAACACCTGCGGCGGGAGCCTGGGAGCTCGCCCCATCTCCGGCTTTTAGCTTTCTTTCCTGATGCGGGGCTGCTTGAATGCCTCGTACCCGGTTGGGCTTCTCCGAACCTTGAGTCCCGCCAGGCAAGGGACCTGCCGGCGAGCCCGGCACTTTTCCATGCGCATTCAGAAAAACCCGGGCACTCAAAGGAGACCCGTGATCTTCGGCGACACCAGGCTGCGGGCTCGCAGTCGAAGAGGTGAGTACCGTTGTGGCGTTGCCCTCAACAGCGTCGGTCCCCGCCACTCCGAGGGCTTCGAGAAAACTCGACCAACTTCGCATTGATCCTGCCGCTGCGGCGGATGCCGCGTCGGAGGCTGGCTGTGAAACACCCGCCCCCGGGGCCGCCGCGATCGGACATTGCCCCCCGCTGTCAGCCCCCGCTGCCACGCTCGTCGGTATTGCTGCGGCCATGCTCATGCGGAGGAACGAAGCAGATCGGTTGCCAACCCAAGGCGGTAACGGTTAGAAGGTTGTCACGATTCGGGCCTCTGCGCCGGTTTGGGAAACGTGCCCAGATCTTTCTGGATTTTCTCTAAAGTTTTTCTCTATTGCCGCCTTGCATTTTCACCGGGAGCCGTCGCTGCTGTACGTCGAACGACTCTGGGAACTGTTCGCCAGCTGATGGCGCCGCACCCCGTACAAGTCGTCGATGGCGCTCTGGTTGCGCCGTTCCGATTCAAGCGCATCCGCGGCCTCAGTCTCTTCCAGCAGCGTTTCGGCCTGCCGGCGCTCCACTCGCTTATCGAGAAATTCCTGGCGCCGCTCCCTGGTTTCAAATTCTGTGGCGACGATGCGCGGAACCAGCACCAGCGCTCGCCGACGCGCCGCGTCCGCCTCCACCAGCCCCGCTTGGCGATCCGCGATGTCTCCCGACTTCGCGCCCGTCGCCATCAGCGCATGTCCCTGTCGCTCTCGTTCTCCCGCAGCCTGGCGCGCCAGTGTGAGCGACTCCAATTCCCCCAGGGCTGTTTCCAGCGACAGGCGTCGCTGTTCTTCTTCGATACCGCGAATCTGCAGCAGGCGCCGCAACGCTTTCGATACACCCATTCGTTCAAACCTCCGCCGTCAGTTCCGCCAGCCGCCGGAGCGACTCGGCCAACCCGGTTTGTTCGTGCGCCCCCTGGGTCATGAACGTTCGCATAGCGTTCCGCGCCCGCAGCGCGCGGTCCAGATCCGGATCCGATCCCGCCTTGTACGCGCCGATCCGCACCAGATCTTCCGAGCGCGCGTAGACGGCCATCAGCCTGCGCACCAGTGCCGCCTGCTCGCGATGGCTATCGCATGTCACCGCGGGCATCAGCCGGCTGATCGAATCCAGCACTTGAATGGGCGGATACCAACCCTCCGACGCCAGCGCGCGCGACAGCAGCAGGTGCCCGTCGAGCAGCGAACGCACCGCATCGACCAGCGGATCCTGCTGGTCGTCCCCTTCCATCAGCACCGTGTAGAAGGCGGTAATCGATCCCCTCTGAAATTGCCCGGTCCTCTCCACCAGCCGCGCCAGCCGCGTGAATACCGAGGGGGTATATCCCTTGGCGGTGGGCGGCTCGCCCGCAGCCAGCCCGATTTCACGGGCCGCCATCGCGAACCGCGTCAAAGAATCCAGCACCAGCAGCACGTGCTTGCCCTGCGCTGCGAAGAATTCGGCAATGGTCGTCGCCGCCAGCGCCCCGCGCATGCGCAGCAGCGGCGACTCGTCCGAGGTGGACACCACCACTACCGAACGCTTGCGCCCCTCTTCCCCCAGGGCGTCTTCGAGAAACTCGCCCACCTCGCGGCCGCGTTCCCCCACCAGTCCCACCACCGTTACATCGGCTTCGGTGTTGCGTGTCATCATGCCGATCAGCGTGCTCTTCCCCACCCCCGACCCGCCGAAGATACCCACACGCTGTCCGCGTCCTGTGGTCAGCAGCGCGTCGACCACGCGAATACCCGTGCCCAGAGAAGTTTTGATCGGGACGCGATCCAGGGGCGATCGGACCTTTCCATCCAGAATGCATCGGCCCGCCGGCGTGGGAGCTCGCCCCCCGTCAATCGGCTCGCCCAGGGCGTTCAGCACACGGCCCATAAGCGCTGGTCCGACTTCGATCTCCGCATGCACTCCTAGTGCCGACACCCGATCCCCAAAACGGATTCCCTCGGTGGTCTCGACCGGCATCGAAAGCACGTGCGCGCCGCGAAACCCGATGACTTCGGCCAGATGCCGTCCACCGCGCTGGTCGGTGATTTCGCAGCACTCCCCCACCGAGGCAAGCGGACCGGCCGATTCAATGGTCTGCCCAACTGACTCGAGAACTTGTCCCTCCCAATGCCAGGGCTGGCTCCGGTTCAGTCGGGCGAAGTACGGAGAAAGAATTCCGCTCATTCCGACATCTCCTCGGCGGCTTCGATCCTGCTCGCCTCCGCCGGATGTTGCCCCCCGTGATCGAAGAACCCTCGCTCGATCTCCCGCAGTTGCGCGGACACGCCCAGATCCACCGATCCGAGCTCGGTTTCCAGCACGCACTCTCCCAACCGCATGCCTTCACCGCCAACCACCGTGGGCTTTACCGCCAGGTTCGGCAGGTGCGCGATGGTATCTTTCCAAAGTTCCAGATCGGCGGACGGCACGCGCAAACGAACCTGGGTCGACGCTGAAAGCTGTCCCAACGCCACCCGCACGGCCCCGCTCAGCAGCAGTGCATCCATTTGCGATTCGCGCCGCAGAATCCGGGCCGATATCGCCAGCGCCAGCTTCACCACCTCGGATTCAACCGCTTCGAAATAGCGCGCGCGCTCCGTATGAAAGCCCTCCACCAGGTGGGCGGCCTGTTCGATCCTGGCGGCGTCTTTTGCCTTTGCACCGGCGGCCAGCGCCTCGCGCTCTCCCGCCCGGCCTTCCTGGATTCCCCGTTCCCTCCCCGCCTCGAAGGCGCGCTGCACCTCCTCGGCAAGCCGCGCTTCGACCGCCGCGTTCGATCGCCTCTCTTCCGCTGCATCGGTGACCGCGCGGGGTAGAGGCTGACTTCCCCCGGCGCCGACCAAGACCGGGGCTTCCGCGCCGAACGCTTCCCAGGAAGGCAACGGCGATCCGGGAACTTCGGGGTAGTCGAACGCCTCGAACACCGGCGTGTTTTCCACGGCAATGGTTTCGATCATCCCTGGTTGCATCATTTCCCTGCCACGGTCGCGCCCATTGGCAATGTCCATCAAACTTTTTCCATCTGGCTTCCGATGCTCCGACTACATTCGCGCTCTGCGCCTCTCACAAAATCGCTCAGGTTCGATGCGCGCGCTCAGGCCAGCATTTCGTCGCCCGTTTCCAGCTTGAGGATTACCTTGCCCTCGGCCTCCAGGCGTCTCGCCAGGCTGAGAATCTCCTGCTGTGCCTGGTTGACTTCCCGCGACCGCACCGGACCCAGCACTTCCATGTCTTCCTTCAGCATCTCCACGGCGCGCGAGCTCATTGACTTGAATATCTGCGCCCGCAGTTCCTCATTGGCCCCGCGCAAGGCCAGCGCCAGCTGCCGCTTGTCGACTCCCGAAACAATCTCGCGAATCGTCGCCGCCGGCACCGTGACCAGGTCCTCGAACGTAAACATCAGGTTGCGAATACTGAGGGCAAGCTCGGGCTGGCTGTCCTCGATCGTCTCCAGGATTTTCTTCGACTCCTCGGCGTTGAGCCGGTTCAGCAGGTCCGCCACCGCTTTGAATCCGGAGTAGCTCCGCCGGCCGTTGTCGCCCACGCTCTCCAGCCGCCGATGCAGAATTAACGCGACCTTCTGTGCCATCTCCGGCGAAAACTGCCGCATCTCGGCAAGGCGCTGGATCGAAACCACCTTGTGCTCTTCACTCAGATTGTCCAGCACCATCGAGGCCCGCTTGGGATCAAGGTGTGCCAGCACCAGTGCGATCGTCTGCGGATGCTCGCTGTCCAGCAATTTGCCCAGTTGCGCCGGATCGGTACGCTGCAACTTGGCCAGATTGCCGTGAGCCTCTTCCTGCGCATGTCGAAGCTGGACCAGCAACTCGTCGGCGCGTTGTTTCCCGAACGTGTCGATCAGCAAACGGCTGGCATAATCCAGTCCGCCATGCATCATGAAGTTTTGCGTCTCGAGCAGTTCCCAGAACTCCTCGATAATTTCCGCCGACATCTCCGGCGTGATGCCGCGCAAATCGGCCAACTCCTCGGTCAGCCTCTGCACGTCCGCTTCCGGCAATCCGCGCAGGATTTCCTTGGCCAGGTCCTCGCCCACCGCAACCAGCAGGATGGCGGCCTTTCGAATGCCGTTCAACTGCGCCGATTTGCGCTTCCTCGGCTCATCGTTTTGGACTTCCGGCTCTGCCACGATTCTCTTTCTCTTTCCCGGTTTTTATCGCCGCCCGCAGTTCATGCTTGGCCGCGTACTTCGTTGGGGCTCGAGGCTCCCCGTTTATTCCGAGTGAATCCAGCTCTGCAACAGGCGCGAGCTCTGCGCCGGTTCGCGCTTTAAATGCCCCGAGACTTCTTCGAGAATCTGCTGCGCCCGCGTCCGCAGCGGATCTGCGGCCGGTGCCTCCGGCGGATTCAGACCCGCCGCTGTTGCGGACGCCAATTCTTTGGCGGTTCCCGCCGGCGCCTGCTTCACGGTTGCCCCGATGCGCGCCAGCGCCGGGCGGACCCCGAAGATAAGCACCACCATGATGCCCGCCAGAAGGGCTGCGTATTTCACTAGCAGGGGCGACTTCTCAGCAACATCGAGAGCGCGGCTCACTGGTGACTCCGCCAGGGTCGCCCGGTTCTGGTCAAACGCCAAATCCTGCACCGTCAGCACATCGCCGCGCCCGGGATCGAATCCAATCGCCGCCTGCGCCAGTACGGTCAGGTTCCGAATCTCTTCCGGCGAGCGGTTTTGCCATACCCCGGACTTGCCCTTTTGTGCAGCCTGCATCAGCCGGTCATTCACCACGATCGCCGCCGTGAGCCGCCGCACTCGTCCTGGATTCTCGACCTTGTGACGCACCGTCTTCGAAGCCCCATAGGTGCCCGATTCCGTCTTGGCGCTCTGCGGCTGCGTCGTCTGCTGTGGATAGACCGGAAGAGCCTGCGCGTTGGGCGCGTTCGACGCCGTACCCGGAATCCCCGCGGCCACCGGCTGCGGTCCTGATGTCTGCTCCGTTCGCTGCATTGAAAGCGTCACGGTCTGATCCGGATCGTAGGTTTCTTCGGTTTCTTCCGATGCCGCCGCGTCATAATCGAGCGTCACCGAAGCGCGCACATTGCCCATGCCGGTGACCGGCTCGAGCGTCGAGACCAGTTTCTCTTCAAGGGCCTGTTCGGCCGAGAGCCGCAGCCCGTCGGCGGTTTTTGGCCCCAACTGCGCCTGGCCGGCCGCATCCACCACCACCACCCGGTCGGGCGTCAACCCGTCCACCGCCGACGCCACCAGGTTTCGGATCGCGTCCGGTTCCCCATCGCCCAGCGAGCGATGACGAAGCTTCAACACCACCGAAGCCTTGGCCGCACGCTCCTGGTCGCGAAACAGCGAGTCGTGCGGCATCACCAGGTGTACCCTTGCCGACTCCACATCGCTGAGCGAACTCACCGTGTGTTCCAGTTCGCCCTCCAGGGCGCGCTGGTAGTTGACCTGTTCGTCAAATTCCGACCCCACCCAGTTGGGCTTGTCAAACAGCTCGAAACCCATCCGCCCGCTCCGGACCGCTCCCTTGGCTGCCGTCGCAAGCCGCGCCTTGTCCAGGTTTGCCGCCGGAACCTTTATCCCCGAACCGTCGCTGCTGACATCAAACGGAATCTGCGCCTGGGTTAACACCGTCCCGATCTGACGCGCATCTTCCGCATCGAGATTGGCATAGAGCGTCCGCCAGTCGGTGCGCAGCATGTACCAGAGCATTCCCCCCAGCAGTCCCGCCAGCAGTACCATCGAGAGGATCGCCCAGGCTCTCTGCGCGGGCGCTCTGGACGCCCACCAGATCCGGCTCCGCACCCACAGCGTCGACAGGCCCGTCGCCAGCGCTTTGTCCGGCGCACCCGGTGTGCTCTTCTCCAACTGTGTTCCCGTGGCCATCTGTCCCTGCCCTGCCTGCCGCCGAATCCTTCACGATCGCCGATCCTGATCGTGTCTGACTCGCCATCGGCGGAGATCCATTTCAGAACTGCATGCTCATGACCTGCTGGTAGGCCTGGACCGCCTTGTTGCGCACCGCCAGAGACAGTTCGAACGCCATGCTCGCTTTTTCCGTAGCGATCATCGCCTGGTGCACATCCACACCCGATCCCGTCATCAGTCCCGACACCGCATTCTGCGCCTCGTTCTCCAGCCGGCTCACGTCCCCGACGGCACTGGTGAGCAAATCCGCAAAGGGGCCGCCCGCACCTTCCTGCGACGACGGCTTTATCCCGGGAGCGGTCAGCTGGGCCAGGTCCGAAGCTCCTGCCGGCCCTCCCATCGTCAGGCTTGCGATTTGATTCATTGCTGTCAACATGACCTCTCCATTGCGTGCCCCAGGTCTCGATCTGGGCCCTGGGAATGCGACGTTTTCACGATTTCAAACCGTCAGCTCGCTAACTCTTGGCAATCTCCAGCGCCGAGCTGATCATTCCCTTTTCCGCCTGCACCGCGGAGCCATTCAGTCCATACGCACGTGTCGCGCCCATCAGGTCCACCATCTCCGTGAGAGGGTTGATATCCGGATACGCGACATAGCCATCGGGCCCGGCGTCCGGATGTCCCGGGTCGTAACGCTTCAAAGGCGCGCCAGGGTCTGCGATCACCTGGGCAATATGTACGCCGCCCGCCGGCTGGCCCTGGCTGGTTGCATCCAACGCTGGAAAGCCTGCCATACCCTGCGGAATCCCCGATGCTCCCGCCAGTGTCTCCGCGAATCCCGCACTGCCCGCCGGCTGGTTCGCGGCAAACACGACATGCTGCCGCCGATAGGGGCCTCCCGATTCCGTCCTTGTGGTCTCCGCATTCGCCATGTTCGCGGCAACCACCTCGGCGCGTACGCGCTCCGCCTGCATGGCGCTGCCCGAGGTTTCCATCAATCCAAAAAGATTCATACCGTGCCCCCTGCCTCCCGCCTATTTGTCGGAGTGGATCGCATCCATCACCATCTGGTACTGCTGCCGCAGAACCGCGACACCGGTCTTGAACTTCAGTTGGGCCTCGGCCAGGTTGAGACTCTCGCGATCCATCGAGACATTGTTCCCGTCGGGACGCGCGACCAGCCCATCCTCGAGCCCGGAACGAACAGATTGCGCTCCGGGGCCTTTTCCCACCCCTGCCATCGCCGCGCGCATCTCCGCTTCGAAATCGATACCCACGGCCTTGTAGCCGGGCGTGTCGACGTTGGCCATGTTCTGCGCCGTCAGTTTTGCCTGGGTCGAGGCCAGGTCAAGGTAACGCGCAACCTGGTCGCTCAGCATGGTTTCGATCTGCATTTTCCAACTCCGATGAGGCCTGAGGAGTGAGTGCCGACTTTCCCGCCGCCGGTATCTGAACCGGGGCCCGATTCAATTCACAGAAAAGCCAAAATCGATTTCACGCGAAGTAATCAGTGTCGAACTTCCCGCAAGAATCGCCGCCCGCTCCAGGACGTGTTCCAATTCGCGCACATTGCCCGGCCAGTCATGGGTCGCCAGCTTGGCCATCGCGCCCCCGTCCAGATGCTTTACCGGTTCGTCACGGCCCATCTGTTCGAGAAAATGATCGACCAGCATGGGCACGTCCTGCGCATGATCCACCAGCGCCGGGGTGCGAATGAGGAACACGGCCAGCCGATAGTAAAGATCCGCGCGGAATTTTCCCTCCTGTGTATGCTTCGCCAGAGGCCGATGTGTCGCCGCCACAATCCGCACGTCAACCTTGATGGTTTCGTTGTCACCCACGCGCTGCAGCTCGCCGCTCTCTACAAAGCGCAGCAGCTTCGACTGCAGGCTGATGGGCATCTCGCCGATCTCGTCAAGAAACAGTGTTCCCCCATCGGCCGATTCGATCCGCCCCATTCGTCCGTGCACCGCGCCGGTGAAAGCTCCGCGCGTGTGGCCGAAGAGCTCGGCTTCCAGCAGCGCCTCTGGAATAGCCGCGCAGTTGATCGCCACAAACGGCTTCCGGCTTCGCGCCGACAGCCGGTGCAATGCTTCGGCCACCAGTTCTTTTCCCGATCCCGTCGGGCCCTCGATCAGCACCGCCGTGGAGCGCGGCGCCACCAGGCGAATGCGCCGGCTTACGTCCAGCATCGACGGAGCGTTGCCTACCAGTTCAGGAAGCCGTTCGCTTGCCGCCGTTTCACAACTGGCGGCGGAAGGCCTTTCCGTCAAAACCGCCGGAGCCGCGATAGTTGCGTTGGCGAGCGACTGGTCATTGTGTGCCGCCGCATCGATCGCAGTTCTGTCGGCCGTTGCATGTTCTTCCTTGACATCGGGCGTTTTCAGGATGCCGGGCTTCCCAGGGGTCGATGGGGAGGCCATGGCGCCCGGCGTATTCCAAATCGCGGTATCGTTGTCCTGGCTGCTGCGCAGCGCGTAGAGAAGCTCCTGCCGGTACGGGCTGCGCGGGCCATCATCCGCACTTGGACCGGACACGGTGAGCAGATCCACTTTGGGAAAGGACGCGCGGAATTCCTTGAGAAATTCGCTCAGGTCCAGATCCGGCAGCCAGGAATCGACGATAACCGCCTCGGGTGTTGACGATTCAGCTACAGCCCACGCCTCCGCCCCCGTTCCTGCTTCGCGCACCTGCCAGCGCAAGCCCGTAAGTGTCTGGTTCAACCGCTGGCGAAAACTCCGGTCGGAGCTGGCCAGCAATGCAGTGCGCGTACGAAGGCGGGTCATCGCGGGGATAGGAAGAACAGGCATCGAAAAGGGCTGCATGATTTCTCCTGACGTCTCGGCCCGAATCCGGGCGATTTAATTTACTTTCAAACCGGAAAGAAGCTCGGAGCCCACTCGCTCCGCTCGCATCAGCATGGGATCGATTTCAGCCGCCAGCTGACCGTCGCCGGGAACCGTGTACCCCTTTCCGCGCACCGTGCGGATCAGATAACCCGGGGTAGGATCCTTCAGCTTGCGGCGAAGATAGTTCACGTAAACATCCACGATGTTCGTGGTCTGGGCCGGCTCCAGCTTCCACACCGTCTCCAGCAACTCCACCCGCGAAACCGACTGGCCGCGATTCAGCATCAGGTGCTCGAGCAGGGCAAATTCCTTGTTGGTGAGGGCAATTGCTTCGCCCGCTCGCCTGGCCGTATGCTCCATCCGATCCAGTTCCAGGTCGCCCGCCCGAAGCAGCAGCCTGGCTTCCCTCTTGCGCCGGAGCAGCGCTCGGCACCGGGCGCGCAGTTCATGCAGGCTGAACGGCTTGGTCATCAGGTCGTCGGCCCCATGATCAAGGCAGCGCACCCTCGTCTCCACTTCCTGCCGCGCGGTTAGCACCAGGATCGGCAAATCCGCATCCATCCGCCGCACTTCCTCGAGAACCTGCTCTCCATCTTTCACTGGCAGATTCAGATCCAGGATCGTAAGATCCGGCAGGTCTTCGCGGAACGCGGTCACGGCGGAGCCGCCGTCGCACGCCACGCGGACGCGATGTCCGTCCGCCTCCAGTCCCCGGCTCAAAAACATCCCCAGCGCCTTATCGTCTTCGGCGATCAACAACCTCATGGCAGCCTTTCTCAACAGAACATGCCCGCATTTCGTAACTCGGTTCCAAGCCCCTGATCACTCGGCTTAGCGCGTCCTAATTTCGCGGGACTTCTCTACAGTGCGACTGGATAAGGAAGAACTCAAGATTAGAAGTGCAAGATAGCGGAACCCAATTCCGAAGAGGAAGGAGCGCAGAAGCGATGTCCCGAATGCGATCGATAAACGATGAACCGTGACGGAGAGCACAGAAAATATGGCGCATGGGGGAGGCCCAGCCATACGCACTCAGGAAAGGCGCCGATTTTTTGGGAAATCCGTTACAAGCCGAAACCACCCGCGTACAATCCGAAACTACCCGCGGACCAGTCCTTAAGATGACAGGTCATCACACCCCACTCGTGCGCGCGTTTCGGGCCCCGAACTTCTCCCTATACATCTCACCATCGGCGCGGTCGAGAAGATCCTTCATGCTTTCGCCCGGCTTGTATTCGGCCACGCCAATGGATGCGCCGACATGAAGCCTGGCTTGTCGCCCATTCCGCGCCACGGTGTAGTTTCCGCACACCCACTTGCTCACTCGGCTCATCTGGCCTTCGGCTTCCGCCAGGCCGCCATCCAGCACTATGATGAATTCGTCCCCGCCCCACCGTCCGATCACGTCTGTAGCACGGCAAGCCGAACGCAACTCGCTTGAAAATTGGCGCAAAACCTCATCCCCCACCAGGTGGCCACGCTCGTCGTTCACCCGCTTGAAATCGTCGATATCGAGAATTGCGGCACAGAATCGAGCCCCCTCGGTTATTCGCCTTTCAATCTGGCTCTCCACCCAAAGTCGATTGCCAAGGCGCGTCAACGCATCGCGTGACGCAAGTTGCTCGGCTTCCTCGACCTTCGCCTGATACGTCGTCACGTCGCGTCGCAACTGCTCAAGCGCAGCTTTGCCTTCTGCTGTCATCCGGTCGATCGAAGTCTTCAGCTCCGCAGCGCTTTTCTCAATCGATGCGCGAATCTCGGTCAGATCCTCGAGGTTGGCGATGCCCTTCAGTTGGATCGTCACCGCGTTGATCTGCTGCGCGCATCGCAGGTCGCGTTCCCCCACCGATTCGGCCGCGCCCGCCATCATGAGAAGCATGTCCTTCACCTCTCCAGCCCTGGCCTGGTAGTGACGCGCGGTTTTCTGTCCCCACTCCTGCAGCTGAACGCGCACGCTCTGGCCGGCCGCCGCCACCGCTTCGGCGCATTGAGCATGGGCCAGGTCCTCCGCAAGTTTGCCCAGGCCCTCGTTCAGGTCCCGCCCCTCGGCCGGACAAGCATCGGAAGCACATCGTCCCATAGCGTGCAGCGATGCGCAGTATTCGCCCATGGCGGCGTCCGCCAGGTTCCCGCCTGAGACTGGCCTTGGTGGCCCCGCCTCTCGCAACGGGTCCGCCGGCCGCACACCATCGATGTATTTCCGAATCGAAATCATGTTTCGTCCCGGAAGGCTCCAAAAAGTCGTGGGCCCTCCGTGAACATTCATCGGCAGGGTTCGATCGCTCTTTAGGTTCGAAGGCAAAGTCGTACTGGCTGATGACCGGAAGTTTCCGTAATGATTTCAGGATCGCGGGGAAATTAGTCAGACACTTAAGAGTGCAAGATCCTGCGTAATTTTTTATCTAAACTGCCATTGTAGAATCGAGGTTTGATCGGTTGAATCCTTTGGCAGCGATAGCGCTTTTTCTGGCCGCGAAGTGCTGGAGTGCTTCCTCAGGTGTCCAGCAGCTCTCATCCTGGTATCCGTTCCATTTGACTCGCTGGTCCGATTGTGACCACACCGCGTGAATCTCGCGAACAACAAAGCGCGGTTTGACCTCGACGCCCAGGTCCACGAATCTGAGTTCAAAAAACTCCCTCTCGCGGAGCTTTCTCTCTGCGGCGTCACTCTTCCAGAGAATCTCAACCATGATGGCTTGATCATCCCAGAATTGAGTGACAAGCGATGTGAGTTAGCTCACATTTTCATTCGAAAATCGGTTACCTTAGTATTCCCTCCTTTCGTTTCATCCGGTGCAGGTCTCCGCCGCCCATCGCTTCCTTTCTCCGCGACGAGGCTCCATGGCGATGCGGGGCATGCGAGCGCAGACCGAGACACCATTACGCGCGGACTAACGCCCCGAAGCGCGATGATCCTCTGGCCACGAGTGTCGCGGATAGCGGCGCATCAAGTCGCGGCGCACCTGGGGATAGAGCCGCGTCCAGAATCCCGCCAGATCGGTGGTGGTTTGCACGGGCTGCTGATTGGGCGCAAGCAGATGCAGAACGACAGGGATTCGCTGCGGGCCAAGACGAGGCGTCTCATCCATCCCGAAAAAATCCTGCAGGCGCGAGGCAATCCACGGAGTCTTGCTGCGCTCATAGTGGATCTTTACCTGCCGGCCGCTTTTGAGACGCAAAGTCCGAGGCGCATTCTCGCGGAGGCGATGGGTATCGAGATTCTGTTCGAGCCAGGAGAAAAAGTTGTTGCCGGAGGCCTTCAATTCAGAGAAACTGCGGTGGCCGCGGCAGAATTCTCTGAACGATGCTGATATGTCAGGGAGGTCGATCCCGGCAAATTCGAGGCGGCCGAAAAGATCGTCGAGCACCGTCTCGTCCACGAAGCGTTCGATTCCTGATTCAAGCGCCTTTTCTGCGAGCAATCGCGCTGCGGCCTCCGGGTCGGGCTCGACATTCCATTCCTGCAAAATCAGCTTCTCATAGAACAGCCGGCTTACCGAATCGACGCGCTCTGCCTGGCGATTCCAGATCAGTGCCGTCTCCTCCCTCACTCGTTCCGGAAAGTGATCGAGGAGCCACTCCGGTTCTACGCGTGCGAAAAGGCGAACCTGCGGCAGAGGATTCTCGGTGCGATCCTCCGCATCGAGCGCAAGGAAAACGGGGAATGAAGGCGGAGGGCCAATGATCTCCGCCGGGGTGCCATTTGCAAGCATGACCTGATTGCCGGCCTTGCGCTGCGCCACGCGATCCGGGAAGCCCATCAGCACCGATTGCAGCAAGGCGTCATCATCATGCCTGGGAATGCCGGGCGGTTGGACGAGGCGGAGCAAATGACGCAACTGCTGCTGCGCTGAGTCGCTGAGAGATTCGTCCATGGCTTCCAGAAGGTCATTGTGCTTTGAACGTTCACCCGACCCAAGGAGTGCCGCCGCGATGCAGGCCGCGCGCCCCACGCCGCGTTCGGTCGCACCCGCAATCATTCGCGACAAGCGCGGGTGCAGAGGTAATCGCATCAGTTTTCCCGCGTCTGCCTCGGAGCGAACCAGCAGTTCGAGCAGCTGCTCCGCATGTTTGACTCCCATCTCCGGCGGGGTTTCAAGCCATTCGACTTGAGCTGGATCGTGAATGCCCATTGCCCTCAAGGCGAGGCAAAGCTGGGCAAGATCGCTGCGCAGAATCTCCGGAGTATCGTGGTCTGCGCGGGCCTGATAGTCCATCTGCGAATAAAGCCGTATCACGCGACCGGGAGCGGTCCTCGCGGCGCGGCCCGCTCTCTGGCGGGCGGACGCCTTGCTGACGCGGCCGAGACGCAAAGTCGGCAATCCTGTCCACGGCGAGTAAATGGCGATGCGTGCCAGGCCACTGTCGATGACGGTGGTGACACCATCGATGGTGATCGAACTCTCGGCAACGTTCGTAGAAAGGATCACCTTGGGCTGCTCCGCAGGCGCGACCGCACGATCCTGCTCTGTCGGTGATAGGTCCCCATAAAGTGGCAGGAGAAGCCGGTTGCAGCCGCGCGCCAATGATTCGCAGGCTCTGGCGGCGCGGCGGATTTCGGCCGCGCCGGGCAAGAAGACGAGCACCGCTCCCGTTTGCTGGTTGCGCAGTACCCTTTCCAACTCGTCTCTCACCTGCTCGTGGAGAGGAGCGGAAGAATAGGGCGTGTGCTCGATCGATAGATCGAAAAGCCTTCCGGTGGAACGCAGCACCGGACAGTCACCGAGAAATCGGGCAATCGGCGCAGTATCAAGCGTGGCCGACATCACCACGATGCGCAAATCCGGCCGACGGTGCTGCAGTCGCTTGAGGAGTGCAAGAGCGAGATCACTCTCCAGGTGTCGTTCGTGAAATTCATCCAGAACCACGGCATCTACACCATCCAACTCGGGATCGGAGAGCAAACGGCGAGTAAGCACGCCTTCGGTGAGAAAGTGGAGGCGAGTTCGGGGGCCGGCTATCCGCTCGAATCGAACCTGGTAGCCGATGGTCTGCCCGACCTCCTCTGAGAACTCCCACGCCACACGCCGCGCCGCGAGCCGGGCAGCAATGCGCCGCGGCTCGAGTACGAGAACCTGGCCCCTCACTGCTCCCAGCAATGCCGCGGGAATTCGCGTGGTCTTTCCGGCGCCCGGTTCGGCCTCGATGACGAGATTCGACGTTTGCCCGAGAGAGGTAAGAATATCCGGGACGAGGGCGTCTACGGGAAGAGAGATCTGCCGGCTCACATCTACTATCCAATCGCATGGCTAAAGCCGAGTCAATTTCATTGACCATTCGGGCAAATAAGAGCTTCTTTAAAGTGCTCCCATACCTGGCCTTCTACGTCTTTCCGCCATTCTGTCCTTGATATACTGAGGTTCTTATACATTTGAGGCTTGCACTATAGCGAATACCATGAATTCTGATCTCTTCGAAAAGTACTATCCAAAATCCCGATTTGAAGGTGGAACGCTGCCTTTCTTCCGCCTCTGCCGGGAGAACATCCGTCCTGACTCCCGGATATTGGAGATCGGCGCAGGTCCAACCAATGCGTGTTCGCAAACGCTAAGTGCTATCGGTAATGTTACAGGCCTCGATATTGACCCCGATGTGAAGAACAACAGTTTTTTGTCTCGAGCCGTGGTTTATGACGGACGAAAAATGCCCTTTGATGACGCTACGTTTGACGCATGCGTCTCAAACTGGGTGCTGGAACATGTCGAATACCCAATCGAGCATTTTCGAGAAGTTGCGCGTGTCCTGCGCCCGGGTGGCGTCTACTGCCTTCGCACTCCCAACCTCTATCATTACGTTTCGATGGGGGCCAGGCTTCTTCCTCACTCTATGCATCTGCTCATCGCCAATCGGCTGCGGCGACTGGCCGACGATGCGCACGACCCTTATCCCACGTGGTTCCGATCCAATTCCCGCCGCAAGCTTGAAAAACTCTGCCGCGTCGCTGGTCTGAATAAGCCATCGATTACCATGCTGGAACCTGAACCATCGTATGGCCGCGCGCATCCGATACTGTTCTACCCCTTCATGGCTTACGAACGTCTAGTTAATTGCTCGAGGATGTTCGAAGGCGTGCGCCTCACAATCCTGCTTGCGGCGCATAAGCCGCCAGAGCCAGCGGGCATGTGACGCTCCCGCACCCGCACTCAATGCGATCGGAAAGCCACACCGATACGCAATCCAAGTCAGATCCCCGTCTTCTGCGCGTGTGCGTCGAGCAAAAGGTCAACTGCTTCGACAAGGGACGCGCAGGTGAAATCCGCCCGCCGTCGCGCCTCCTCAGTCCCGGGCTTGCGGCGCAGGGGATCGCCTTCAATCAAGATGGACATCATTCCCAGCCGCTCCCCAAATTCGATATCGGAGAGCGAATCGCCTATCATCACACTGCTCGAGGCATCAATTTCCGGAAAGTTCATCACCGCCTGTTCGAACATTCCCGGCATCGGCTTGCGGCAATGGCATTCTCCTTTGCTGTGAGGACAATAATAAATACCATCCAGGTGGGCGGCCTGCTTCTGCAGGAGTGCCTGAAGCCAGGCATGCATCGCATCAACTTCGGCGGACGTATACAGGCCCAGCCCAACGCCGCGTTGATTGCTCACCAGGATCACCCTGAATCCCGCGCCGTTCAAGCGCCCGATCGCTTCGGCCACTCCTGGAAGCAAACGGAATTCTTCCCGGCGAGTGACGTACTGACCCTCCGGCATCTTCTCGTTCACAACTCCGTCCCGATCGAGAAAGACTGTACGCAGAGGGCGAAGCTTGTCTTCATTCGTTCGCCGGCTGGGGAGGGTTTCTCGTTCCATAGCGTCATCGTACAATTCGTGGTTTGATTCGAGGTCCGGTTCCCGCAAGCGCTCCATCACCAGGTCAACGACTTCATCTGGCTCCAGCCTGCGATGTGCCATCACGGCTCAAGGAAGCCTCGCCCGCGAAACCGATCTGGACCATTAGATCCCGGGCGACGGCCTCAATTTCGAAAGATCGCAGAAATTCTTTGCGGGCCGCCGTTCGCATCTCGGAGCGCTCGCTGTCGCTCATTCCAAGAAACGTTTGCAGCAGCGATCGCGTCCCTTCAACCGTGTCGGCTTCCACAAGTCCCGCCCGAGCCTGCTTTATTTCTCTCCAGATATTTACCTTATCGCTGACCAGTACGGGCGTGGAACATGCCATGGCTTCCGCAACAACGACGCCAAAGTTTTCCTGGTGCGAGGGCAACACCATCGCTTCCGCTGAGCGCATGGCTCCCCATTTCTGTTGACCTTTCAACATTCCCGTCCAGTGGACGCGCTTATCGATTCCCAGCGTAACGGCCATGTTCTTCAGTTCTTGCACCCAACCCGTTTGGTCTGGACCGGCCATGACCAGGTCAATATTCGCATCGCCTGCGCATTCCGCGAATGCACGCAATAGAAGATCGCAGCCTTTCTTGGGGTGAATCCGGCTGAGAAACAGAAAAAAGCGGCGTCCTGCCAACTCTGGAAAAACGCTAAGAAATGCATCTCGTTCACTCCCCCCATTTCCTTGAGGATCGGCGGTTCCATATCGTACGACTCGTTCCGTATAGGAGAAGCCTCTGAATACGTTACGTGCACGCACCATTTCCTCTTCCGAGGTAAATAAAACCGCGTCCGCATCGCGCAACACCCGGCCTTCACCAAGCAGCCAATACAGTTGCTTGGCGGCGTGCTTGATGGGATATGCGTCGCGGAACCAGGGATCCATCATTCCATGCGGAAATACAAAATAGGGAACGTCGAGGCGTCGAAGCGCTCGCCAGCCACCCAGCGATGAATAATTCCACAACGCATGCAAGATCACCGCGTCGAACCGCTTGGCGTTCTCCATGATCCACGGCGCCAGCCGGCGGTTGTAACCATATCGACCCACTCCCGAACCTAAGGCAATCACTGGGAATGGCAAAGCGAATTGCGCTACGTCCGCCTCCTCCTCCAAACACACAACCTCTACCCGGTGCCCTTCGCGTATCAGAATCTCCGTAGTGCGGATCAACCCTTCAATCGGCCCGCCCGATTCCGGATTCGTCGACTTGATTACTCGTAACAGGTGCACAAATTCTCCATCGCTTCATCATCGTTTCCGCAACAATAATGCCTGCCTGCCCATTGGAGGATAAGTTGGGTTCAGGCCTGCCAGCGCTCCGGCCTCTGACCGTGGCCTGTTGCACATTAGCGTCGGCAACTCCTTCGGGAAACGCGCCCCGAACGATTCTTGAATCAAACGGCGAGTTCCAGTTGGTCTCGAACGCAATCGTAGGTCTTCCGTATCCCTTCCTCGAGCGAAGTGACAGCATGCCATCCCAGCGAATTTATCCTGCTGACATCCAGAAGCTTTCGTGGCGTACCATCGGGCCGGGATGTATCAAAAACCAAAGTGCCGTCAAAATCCAGAACTTTCATAACCAGCTCCGCGATCTCCCTGACGCTTAGATCCTCGCCGGTTCCTATATTGATCAGCGGTGCCGAATCGGGTGTGAGAAGGCTGTCATAAATGGAATCTGGAAGATTTATCAAGTGGATGCAGCCCTCGGCGAGATCATCGCTGTACAGTAACTCGCGGCGGGGATTCCCTGTCCCCCACACCACTACCTGCTTTTCTCCGGAGCGTATGGCGTGTGCAACCTTCCGAATCAGGGCCGGAAGCAAATGGGAGTTCTGCGGATCGAAGTTATCTTCCGGACCATAAAGGTTAGTCGGCATCGCAGCCAGAAAATGCGTGCCGTATTGGCGGTTGTAGGACCAGCACATTTCAATGCCCGCAATTTTTGCCAATGCATAAGGACGATTAGTCGGCTCGAGGGCGCCGGTCAGGAGATACTCTTCCTTGATAGGCTGCGGCGCCATTTTTGGATAGATACAACTGGATCCTAGAAAAAGCAGGCGCTCTGTGCCGCTTTGATAGGCGGCATCAATAACATTCGTCTGAATCTCGAGGTTGTCATGTATAAATTCCGCCGGGCGCGTGTCGTTTGCAAGAATGCCGCCAACCTTGGCAGCCGCCAACAGCACATGCTCCGGACGCTCCTCGCGAAAGAACACCCGCACCGCCTCGCGATCGGAAAGATCCAGTTCCGCGTGGGTCCGAAGCAACAGGTTGGTGTAACCGTGCCGTGCCAATCCGCGACAAATGGCAGAGCCCACCAGGCCGCGATGCCCGGCGACAAATATCCGACTATTCTTCTCCATCTTCATGCAGACTGCTCTCTTGTTATCGCTCGAAGTAATTGAGTACCGAATAGCCGTGTTTCTTGATCAGCGCGTCCCTTTCGGCAATCTGCAAATCCTCCTCCGCCATCTCCCGGACGAGCTTGTCGAATGAAGTGTGAGGTTGCCAGTTAAGCTCACGCTTCGCTTTGCTCGCATCGCCTAAAAGAGTTTCCACTTCGGTAGGGCGATAGTAACGCGGATCCACCGCCACGATTGTCCTCCCAGTCTGATCCACGCCCTGCTCCTGCTCTCCATTGCCGCTCCACGACATCTGCATTCCCAAACATGCTGCTGCGGCTGTGACAAACTCGCGCACGCTGTGCTGCTCCCCGGTCGCGATTACGTAGTCCTTCGGTTCCGGCTGCTGCAGCATGAGCCATTGCATTTCCACATAATCCCGCGCGTGTCCCCAATCGCGCAACGCGGCAAGATTGCCAAGATAAAGCCGGTCCTGAAGGCCGACCTTGATGCGTGCCAGGGCACGGGTGATCTTGCGGGTTACAAATGTCTCGCCGCGCATGGGGGACTCGTGATTAAAGAGGATGCCGTTACAGGCATACATACCGTAGGCTTCGCGGTAATTCACCGTGATCCAGTACGCGTAGAGCTTTGCCACCGCGTATGGAGAACGCGGATAAAAAGGCGTGGTCTCCGTTTGCGGAGTCTCCTGGACCAAACCGTATAACTCGGACGTGGACGCCTGATAAAACTTGGTCGCCTTTTCCAGTCCGCAAATACGAATCGCCTCGAGAAGGCGCAGGGTTCCAAGCCCATCGGCATTTGCGGTATACTCCGGCTCCTCGAACGAGACCTTCACGTGACTCTGGGCGGCCAGATTATAGATCTCGTCAGGCTGCACTTTTTGCACGATCTGAATCAGGCCGCTCGAGTCGGTCAAGTCTCCGTAGTGGAGAAGGAAATGGCGCGCCGGATGGTGTGGATCCTCGTAAAGGTGGTCTATCCGATTGGTATTGAAAAGCGAACTGCGGCGCTTGATGCCATGCACTTCATATCCCTTATGCAATAGGAATTCCGCCAGATAGGCGCCGTCTTGTCCGGTGATTCCACTGATCAGTGCTCGTTTCATAGATCGCTACCTTGCCTGTTCCTGGCGATATCCCGCTCGAGAAATTCGAACCGCGGTTCATGATTGAGATAAGGGTCGTTGCGAGGTCGAATTCAGGAAGCAGACTCAAGCCTAGGTTTCATCAATGCTCCCCAAAGCCTTGGTGTCTATTTTTGATTTCCGACTTCGACCGGCGTGTTCCGCGAGAGTTGCTAGGAGATTTGCTTCCAAATTCCCAAGGACGGTGGCCGGGGCCCAGCGCTTAAAGGCATAAGAACGAGCACGTTGATTTCGCTCGTCGAGGTTTTCCTGCCGCATCTTATAAATCGCATCGCGCAATGTCTGGGCATTCTCAGGCTCCACGACCATACCTGCGCCCGAGTCCTGAATTGTGCGTGCCACTTCGCTGCCCGCATTTACTGATCCAATGACAGGCTTGCCCGCGGCCAGATACGTGACCACTTTTGATGGGAACACTATATCCGAAACAGACTTTCGTTGCGTCACTAGACACACATCGCTTCCCGCGAGTAAGCCACGAAACTCTTCCGATTCCAGGAGCGGAAGGAATCGCACGTTCTTAAGCCCCAAAACAGCCACTCGACGCTCAAGGGATAGTCTTGCCGCGCCATCACCGACAATGAGAAAAAGCAGAGACGCGTCTTCGCCGCATAATGTGGCAGCGTCTAAAACAACATCCAACCCCTGCTTCTCACCCACATTGCCACTGTGGGTCACAATGAACTTTCCTTCTAAACCGAGTTTAGCGCGAAACCGCAATCCTTCCGAAGGCTTGATATCGGCCAGCATTACGTCCATCCTGGGCTCAAACAGGACCACCTTGCGAGCGGGAACTCCCTTTTCGACAATTCGCTGCCGCATTCCCGACGTGATCGTACTGACCAAAGATGCTCGGCGATATGCGATGCTTTCCAGCCAGTACATCGGACGAAGAACCCAATTGGGAAGCATGCCAAGCATCGCAGCCGCATCGGGTTGTAGATCTTCGACGTCGAAGACGTATGGAATCCCCCAGATTCCGCTCAATGAAATGGCGCTTGCCGCGAGACCCAACGGAGGAGAAACCACCAGCAACAGATCAGGCCTTCCTGAAAAAAGAGCTGACAGAAACGAACTCGCAATGAAGCTCGCCTCGTGCACCACGCGCTTTATGGCGCTGACGGCGCCCGGAACGTAGACATAGCTCCTGAGAATTCTTACTCCGTTTCTGGTTTCGCTGGAGAAGCGCTTGCCCTGATAGTCCGGCGCAACTTTCCACTCAGGATAGTAGGGAAATGTAGTACAGACCGTCACTTCATGTCCCGAATTGGCTAGGAACTCGGCCCGATAGGTTGTGAACGCACCAATTCCTGTCTCTTCTGGCCAGTAGTTGATGCTTAAGATCAGAATTCGCATCTACAAAAATCCCCTTGGATGTCCCAAAGCTCTGTGTCAATCACATCTCTGCAAGTCTCCAGCAATCCCCCCGGGCAGGTGACGGCTGAAGAGAATTCGCGGGCCCCGCCCGGGTTCCGTGTGGTTCTTAGACATTGTAGAGTCGCGCCACGCACCACCGCATCCCGAAGTCCCGCTCGAATGGAACGGAACCGCAGCGTCCGCAGAGAGGTGAGTGACAGCAAAGAGAATTGGTGCAAGCGTTGATTGAAAATCAATGAAATATCCAAAGCGGGACGAAATGAGAAGCGTGATTTTATGTTTGCCCGTCGGCAGCGTACGCATCGCCTTCAGGCGCGCTCGAATCACATCAGTCCCGGTCTTTGCACAGCGAACCGTAAATCTCGAAAGTGCCTCGCCATCCTCTGGCACAATTCAAAGGCAATCGAAGAGAAGTAGCTATTTCGGGGTAGTGATCTTCAAAAACCGGCAACCCAAACGACTTGGGCTTAGAATCCGTAAGCAAGCCGATCTTGTTCAATAGAAAGATCATATCACATGGAGAGAGCTTTTTTTAACCCGAGAGGTAACCTTGCCCGCCGAAAAATCCGGCTCTCTGCGAGCACTGAAATAGCGCTGACCAATGGTGAGGAACGGTGCGCGCGGTAAAGCTTCGCTTACGAGTGCCGGCCCGGGATTTCGACCCACTTTTCACAGGGCGCCCGTACACCAGGTTTGGTCAGCAATTTGGCCTCCCTCAAGGATTGGGCCTTCGGTTCAGGCGCAGTTCCTGGCAAATCGGAGCTCAACAATCTGTCCGTCTCCGCGCCAGGATTCCTGAGGGGTGACTCACGCCATCCCTATGCAATCGAACCCCTTATCCTCCTCACAAATTTCCCTGTACACGCAAAGGCTCCTGCTGCTGGGGTTGTACTGGATGGTTCAAACCTGATCCACGGCTACATGTGCTATACCGTCGGCACACGGAGCCCGCGCGATTTTTTGCGCCTCGCCCTGGAGGTTCGCCGCTTCAAACCGGATGTGCCTGACCTCGATCACAGTTGACGACATGGCCGCCGCAGTCCGCTTAGTCCTGTCCGAGCAGTCTCAATAAGGAACAAACTTTAGACGGTTTCAACCGGGCGCCTTCGAAAACATGCGCCCCCTGAGACTCGAGGCGGATCGTTTCGCACTGACTGGCCCACTTGACCGTTCCCTATCGGAATCATCAACGCTTGAGAACTTAACGCGGGCCAACGATCGGAAACACGGCCGCGGCATTCTGGACACGTCCGCTTCACACGATTCTATGGTGAGTCAGGCGTGCTATTGTCTCGCGCGCCTCATCCGGATTTGAGACATTCACTAGAGCTTCCTCAAGTTCGAGGACCTTCGCACCGGCCAGAAACCGGTACCAGAAGCCTTGTAGGAAGTGATACGTAAGGCCCTTCCGTCCATCGAGAAAACCCAGCAGCACTATATATCGGTATAAGAAGTAACCGAGTGCGGCGAACTCAAACGGAATGCGATTGAAGAGATGTTCTTTCAGGAATCGCTTGACTCTCGGCTGCTGCATTCCGGATTCGTCCGAAAGCACTTTCGCAGACTCAATCTGCCACAGATTGCGCCGTCTCCCGATCACATCAAGTGCTTCTCGCGTCGCATACTTGATGTGCTTGGACGTAAAAAATTCGATGTCGTTAAGGTTATGATCTGCGAAGTCATTGGAGAATCGCACGGACCGGCCTTCCAGGAGATACATGTGCTCGTCCATCCAACGATCTTCGATTCGAGCTTTGCCATTGCGCCAGATACGGAGAAGTAATAAAGGATATCTGCCGCCGTAGCGTATAAATTTGTCCTGAAAAATGGTTTTGCGATTTAGATATATCCCGGTTACATCCGCAGGCAACTGCGGAAGCCTCGCGATAATCTCATTGCTGAGATCGGCATCGATCGTTTCATCGGCGTCGAGACGCATGATCCATTCCGAATCGATCGACGCATTCTCCAAAGCCCATTGGAACTGCTTGGCGTAGTTATGAAATGGATGCTGGAGCACGGTCACCGAGTGCGCTCTGGCAATCTCAACTGTATCGTCTGTGGAATATGAATCCACCACCACGATTTGTCGAGCAAAATCCTTTACTTGACTTAGAACCCGGGCCAGGTGGATGGATTCGTTATATGTCAGGATAATTACCGCAATATCGGCCTTCCCGTTCATCGTGCTCCTTTATGACACTATGGTTCTCATGAATAGGTTCTACAAACCGGGAATGCGAGTTTCGGTGTCCTGCCACTCCCTTGCGCGACGCTGCACAGCTGACATATTGTCCCGTATTCCGCTTCCTACTTGGTTGTTACCGGCTCCGGGGAAGACTGCGTGTTCATTCGCGCAATGATGCTGCTGGTACTGTGTCCCGGAACAATGGGTACAATCTCCACTCTGCCTCCCCAACTCATTACGTCTTCGGCTCCTACCACGGTGGATGTGGTGTAGTCGCCCCCCTTCACCAGCACATCCGGCCGAATCTGTCGAATCAGGTTCAATGGAGTCTCTTCGTCAAATATCGTGACCGCATCTGTTGACGCCAGTGCTGCCAGAATCCGTGCTCGGTCAGTCTGTTTGACCACCGGCCGGGCGGGACCCTTCAAGCGTTGTACGGATTGATCGCTGTTGATGGCTACGATCAGCTTGTCCCCGAATCGACGGCACTGCTCAAGCAGAGTGACGTGCCCGATGTGCAAAATGTCAAAGCATCCATTCGTGAAAACGATGCGATGATCGGTGGCGCGCCATTCTCCGATTCTCACCATTAACTGTTCGATGTCGAGTGCCTTTTCCGGACTGACCATCGATGCCGAAGTCGTTAGCTCGGCAACCAGCTCGTTTCGCGAGATTGCCGCGGTGCCACTTTTACCTACCACGATCCCTGCCGCCACATTCGATAGGTTCACTGCCGACTCCGCGTCCAGACCGCTCGCCAGGCAGACCGCCATCGTAGCAATCACGGTGTCGCCGGCCCCGGACACGTCGAACACCTCCCGAGCTCGTGCCTGAGAATGGAACGAGGCGTGGGGAAAGACAAGCAGAATTCCCTTCTCGCTCATTGTCACCGTCAGAAAATCAATCCCCGTCTCCCCTACCAGCCTCTCGCCGGCGGCAATCAGTTCCGGCAGATCGCTCCGTTCTACTCCCGTTGCCAGCGACAATTCGCCCAGGTTCGGGCAAATGGTCGTAGCGCCCGCATACTTTGCAAAGCTCTTGTCCTTCGGGTCGGCCAGCACAGGAATGCGCCGCCCCCGAGCGGCTTCGATGACGTTTCGACAAAGCGAAGGACTCAGTGCGCCTTTGGCGTAATCGGACAAGATCACCGCATCGGCTTCTGAGACCAGTTGCAAAGCCCGCTCAAGCAGAGCAGCCTGCTCAACTGCGGGGTGAACAGCCGCGTTCTCGATGTCCATTCGTAGCAACTGTTGCTGGCGCGCCATTACCCGCGTCTTCGAAATCGTTGGATGCGCGGAAAGAATCATGCCCGATAGATCTACGCCCGCGCCGCTCAGCAACTCGCCCAGTTCGCGCTGTTCCACGTCGTCGCCCCAGAATCCGGCTTGCGTGGCTCGCGCCCCCAGTCCAACCAGGTTCATGGCGACGTTGGACGCCCCGCCTGGAACCCGGGTGGTGTGCATGGAACGTAGCACGGGCACCGGGGCTTCGGGCGAGATCCGGTCCACCGTGCCCCACACGTATCGGTCCAGCATCACGTCGCCAATCACCAATACCCGGATCGACCGAATTCCATTCTCGATAAGATCCAAAATGCGGGGCAGATCCTTCACCTGAGATTCCTCCTGCAGGATATGCTTGTTCCGGTTCCGATCTTGATCGACGGGCTCATATCGCGAAGGTCTCTCTAACCCCGGCTTCCAGTTCTGTAAATTCCGCGGTGTAGCCCGCCGCCCGCAGCCCTGTGATATCGGCCTCTGTGAAGTGTTGATAACGTGCTTCAAGATCGGCCGGAAATGGGATGTACTCGATTTTGCCGGGCCCGTGCACTTGCATCAATGCTTTGGCGACATCATTGAAGCTGCGACTCTTGCCCGTACCTGCGTTCACGATGGCCGTCCGAATGTCGCCGAATGCAAAAAACATGTTCATCTTCGCCAGGTCCCGCACAAACACAAAGTCCCGCCGCTGCTCCCCGTCCCCATACCCGCCGGAACCTTCAAACATCCGGATCGCGCCAGTGTCTTTTAGTTGCTTCGTAAAGTGGTGGATCACTGAAGCCATTCGCCCCTTGTGAGTCTCTCGTGGGCCATAGACGTTAAAGTAACGCAGGCCCACAACCGTGCTCGCAAACGAAGCTTGATGATGACGCACGTAGTTATCAAACGACAATTTTGAGAAGCCGTAAATATTCAAGGGGCGTTCATTGACAGGAACCTCCTTGAACTGCGTCGATGACCCGTAAGTCGCCGCTGTCGAAGCGTACACAAAGGGAATGGAGTGATGAAGCGCGAAGTGCAGCACTTCTTTCGAATACGTAAAGTTGTTGTCCATCATGTAGCGGCCATCGTCTTCCAGGGTGTTTGAGCAGGCTCCCTGGTGCAGGATGGCGCGAATGCCGCTCTGGGCGAGTGCTCCGGAGGCCAGTGACTGCCGGAACTCTGCCTTGTCCATATAATCGACAAAACGGGCATCGGCAAGGTTCAAGAACTTCTTGTGTGGGTTCGCCGCATCAGAGAGATTGTCAACCACCAAAATGGCGTCTTCCCCCTGGGAATTTAGTTCGTGAACGACATTGCTTCCGATGAAGCCGGCTCCGCCTGTAACAATGATCATAGATTTCCATACAGTTTCGAGAAACCCTGGCCTGAATTCTCGGTTTAGAACATCCGTTTCTCAAACACGAGACGCTTGCACTCGCGGGCTCCGACCTACTTACTGGGGAATGCCAGGGGTCCGCTTTCGATGCCAGCGCTTGCTCATCCTCTCATTATATAATCGCTTGCAACAGATAGCTTTCCCCGGCGCTAATTCCCGGAAAGACTCCGTTTCGAGAAATCATTAATGACAAATGGCTCGGAATCACTGGACTTGTATTTCAAGGCTATTCATGCTCACCTGACGGCGGTTGAGCAACTCAAAAACCAGCAGGAATTATTTGAGTATATTTCGGATCATATGATCCGTACGATTCGGAATGGAAAGAAGATCCTATGGTGCGGGAATGGCGGCAGCGCTGCCGACTCGCAACATCTCGCCGCCGAGATCGTCGGACGATTCCGGCGCGAGCGCCGCGCTTGGGCCTCCATCGCTCTTACGACCGACACGTCCATTCTGACGGCCGTCGGCAACGACTATGGCTACCACGCCATCTTTGCGCGCCAGGTGGAAGCTCTTTGTCAGCCCGGCGATATGCTGGTTGGGCTTAGCACTTCCGGCACCAGTGCAAATGTCTGCAATGCGATCGAGTGCGCCCGCTCGCTGGGAGCCTTCACCGTGGGTATGACCGGGGAAGGCGGAGGCAGACTGGCCACCCTTGCGCATGCCTGTTTTAGAGCCGCTTCCAGCGACACAGCCCGCATCCAGGAATGCCATATCCTTTTCGGGCACATGCTCTGCGACCGGGTCGAGTTGGAGTTGTCGGTCGAAAATGTTTGACTTTGCATTATTGGGCATATTTGGTCCTTAGTACAGAAGCACCATAGCCCGCGGTGAGGGCGGGAAACGGGCCAGCTTCACACCAGAGTTCAAGCAGCAAGCAATGCGGCTTGCGGAGTCGGTTCTGCCCCCAGGAGGAAGCGTCCCTTGCCTCGCCTTTTTGGCCAGCCGCACTAATGATAAACTTTCCCTGGGGCAATGCCCGCATCCCGATATAGAAAAATCCCGCTGCTCATGGCAGCAGTGACCCGAGCCGTGAACGCCAAATGAAAAAGATGCGAATCAGCGTGGCACTGGCTACTTATCAAGGCGAGCAGTTCCTGCCTGAGCAGTTGAAGTCCTATTTAGATCAAACCACGCTCCCCGACGAACTGTGTGTAAGTGATGACGGCTCCCGCGATGGAACCATCCGCATTATCGAAGATTTTCGGCGTAAAGCACCTTTCCCGGTGAGGCTTGTAGTGCCCGCGGAACGGCTGGGATCGAATAAGAATTTCGAGCACGCTGCAACAAACTGCGCCGGAGACGTCATCCTGTTTTCAGATCAGGACGACGTCTGGCTTCCGAACCATATTGAGCGCCTGGTAGCGCCAATCGAAAATGATGCGCGCATCATGGCCGTGGCAAGCAACAGCACCTATGTGAACAAGGAACTTGTTCCCACCGGAGTCGATACGCAGCAATCGGAGCGCTTCTCCAATGCCATGCGCAACGCCACCATGCGAATGCCTCGAAACCAGTTTCACCACGTGCTGCGGCAGAGAATCTCCGCCGGGCATGGGATGGCATTTCGCTCCACCATCTTGCCGCTGCTCGTGCCCTTCTCGCAGAGCTGGATTTATGATCAGTGGGTTTTCATACTCGCGGCGGCCGCCGGGTTTGTTACCTATAGTACAGTGCCGCTGACACTGCACAGGCAGCATGAAAATCAGGCTGTAGCAAGTCGCAAATTAGGGCTTCGCGACTGGGCAGACCGCTCTGCAAATCTTTCCCAGGAGTCGGAGCGCAATGAAGAAGATAAATGGAGGGAACTCCTGACCAGAGTGCAAGAGCACCCCGCCATGCTTAAAGATCCTGATGACGTAGAGTACGCCCTGACGCAAAAAGTCGAGTTTATCGCCCGACGGACTCGTGGCCGCAAATCCGCGCTGCCTATGCGTATAGCCCTGACCACTCGCGAATTGGTCACAGGGCGTTATCACCGGTGGGGAAGGGGAATGCTGACGTTTGCGCGCGACCTCTATGGCAAGCGCGGATGACAGGCCCGATCTATGAACCTGCTCCATCTGCGATCTAATTAGCTCACAGCGCGCGCGGCCTGAGATTGGTGCAGATCGTCAGCTCACCGGATATGGCCTTCTCGAACTCGTAACTCCCAAGCGCTTTGAAGAAAACCGCCTCGCTCTCGCGCCCGTGCAATTCGATGCAAATGTTCTTGGTAACCGGAAGCCACCGGTCGACGCCATTCCCGAATAGTGGAATCTCGGCGCCTTCGATATCAATTTTCAGCAGGTCAATCGTCGAGAAGTCACCAAGCTCCATGAGACTCGGAATATCCCAGGCCTTGATTCTATTCTCGGGCGGGTCTGACGGTAGTGACTCACGTACTTGAGCGTCCGATTGGTTATTGCGCCTGACAATCGTCAAGTCGCCGCTTTTAAACCACACCGCACCTTGAACCGTTTTCACTCGATTGCCATATGGTGCAAGATTCCTGGAAACAATTCGGTGATTATCCGGATTTGCTTCGACCGAGACAACAGCAGAATCGGGAAAACTGTTCAAAAACCATATGCTCGCTAAGCCGACATTGGCCCCAAGATCAAGAACGGTTCTCGGGCGCAGACTCTTCAGAGGGGCATATTCATCTTCGATCATGATCTGCCGAAAAATCAAAAAGTCGCTTCGGCCACCTCGAAGCATAACCGGGTACGGATTTGAGTTAATTGATAAAGAGTAAGTGTCGTTCGCGCCTAAACCAGCCTTTCGCTTAAG
Source organism: uncultured Acidobacteriota bacterium (assembly GCA_963730805.1). Classification (GTDB taxonomy): domain Bacteria; phylum Acidobacteriota; class Terriglobia; order Terriglobales; family Acidobacteriaceae; genus Telmatobacter. The sequence continues at coordinate 234,716 of CAVSTL010000015.1, forward strand.
ATTTGCAGAGAGATACTTTATTGCTACGCCCAAGCCGAAGCGGCGGGCGCAGGTGGAAACGTCTGAAAACAAGTTACGTAGGCCGCGGAATTTCATTTCCTCATAATAAAACAAGCCGTCGCAAACGACGACACATCTTGCTTGGAACTCACGTAGCGCGTATGTATCACTTAGTTACGCGGATTCTAGATCCACCAATTCGGTGCAACTCGCCTAGCGAGTGCGCGAATTGAGTTTTTGACCGCTTCCCTTGGCGAAGAATAAGACGAGCCCCTGCTACCGGAAACGCCAATTGGTGTCGCGTTGCAAGGGAACCGAAGAATGACCTTGTGGCTGCCTCGCAAAGACCTCAACTTCTCGTAATATACGTTCTCCATATGAGTAAGCCGTTTCGGTTCAAGGTCCTTGTAGCAGTCCTGCAAGTACGCCTTATAAAACGAGTGCTTGAAAAGGATAATAGGAGTCGTCACGTAATGATGAGCGTGACGTCTGAACAGGAACGCCGCCGAACCTCTGGCATCCGCTAGGGCATCAAATTCCTCGGGAATGCGATTCAACAAACGGCTGATCGACGGGAAACGATACCTTCCCGATACCTTGATCATATGAGTTGTAGTCCCTCTCAACTTGCTTGCCTGCAACCCTAGATCGAGCATTTTTAATTCTGCATAGCCAAAATGGATGCCTTCGGGGTATCCGTTGCAGTCAAGACTGACAAACTCGACCTGCTTTCCAAACGGGTTCTCCTCGCGCGCTATTCTTTCCAGGGTCGATAGCGGATATCCTGAGTTCTCGAGGAACAATATGTTATTCAGCCTGAGATCTGGGAGTGCGAGCCAGTGCCGTAAGGAAATCTGATAATCCAGCAGGCGTGTTTCGGGATCCGCCCGCTTCAAAGGATAGGTACCCTTGCTCGGATCTACGCACGCTGTCATAACAAGCAAATAGCTGTTCATCGTCTCGCCACTTTTGACTAAAAATCGACGACGATCAGCCTGGCCCAGGGAAATTGGCTCGGCGCTGGTCGATTTCGAAGAGCCTTTTGCATCAAGTCCGACCCGTCTGATTGTACACAAGCCGGACGGTCACGATGGATCCCCAATTCAGTACCGCACCTGAATGCCATTTTCTCTTTATCTTCACCGCCTGGGCGAGCGTTATAATCCAAAGTTGGGCGTGGGGACTCGCAAGTTGGACGAGCACCTCGCGGAAACCGCGTTCTTGGCTGAAATGGTAGACCGCGCCTCCGGCAGCCATCAGAATTGGAATTCGGCATGATAATTCTCAGCTCGCAAGACATGGCACGCGAAGACCAGATCAACTGCGAATGGGGTTATTTGGAAGATTCGGCTGATTACGATCCCAAATCCGGTGGGTTGAAGGGGGCATGCCCTTCTTGGTTCAACCTTCTTGTATGCGCCGTGATTCTCTTGCCCTTGATTCTCGTGGATAAAGTGTGCCATTTTACCAAGTTTAGTCGATGCCGCCAATGCAATTGACGCAAGGATGACCATTGAAGAATGGAGACGCACCGGGTCCAAGAGCGGCTTTGGTCCCTTCGGCCCATTTCCAACTGGGAGATCGATGAAGGTTCTGTTGATCGGTGATTATGCATTTAACGAGTCGACAAGCATGCAAATCTGGGCACGTGCGCTGGACCGGGAACTTCGCGAGCTCGATATAGATGTGTGCCTCGTCTCTCCGCCGCCGGTCTTAGGACGATTGAAACCATCGTCACACGGTGTTGGCAAATGGCTTGGCTACATCGACCGCTATCTGCTGTTTCTGCCTGCGCTGCTCGCCGCGGCCGCCAAGGCCGACGTCGTACACATATGCGATCACGGTAGCGCGATGTACTGCTGGATGTTGAAAGGAAAGCCAACCGTGGTCACGTGCCACGACATGCTAGCTGTGCGCGGCGCCATGGGTGAGCTACCTGCGTTGCGCGCATCACGCTTTGGCCGGTATCTGCAGCGATGGATCTGCAGCGGATTGCGGCGAGCCACGCGCGTGGCGTGCATTTCGCAGGCCACGTTCGATGATGCTAGCCGCATCCTGGGACGAAGCTGCCACCTTCGCGTGATTCTCAATGCTCTGAATTATCCATTTCACCCACTTCCTGTTGGCGAGGCGGAGGGCCGACTTGCGGGCATGAACGGGATTGAGAAACCGTATCTGCTGCACGTTGGATCGAACCATGCGCGCAAAAACCGCGATGGGATACTGCGGGTGTTCGCGAATGTAGCCGCAACGAGTGATCTGCAGCTTGTTTTCGCCGGCGAGGCGCTCAATGACAAACTGACACGGCTTGCCGATGAGTTGGGGGTTTCCAGCCGCGTCGTGCAAATCGTTCAGCCGGATGTGAGCGTGATAGAGGCGCTCTACAATCGCGCCACGGCTTTGATTTTTCCTTCGCGGTACGAAGGATTCGGTTGGCCTCCGATCGAGGCACAGGCATGCGGATGTCCTGTTGTTGCGAGCGATATTCCGCCGGTCGCCGAGGTGTTGCGTGACACCGCGCTCCTTCACCGCCTCGATGATGAGGCGGGCATGGCGGCATCGATTCTGCGGCTCGCTACGGACAACGATTATCGCGATCGCCTGCAGCAACTCGGGTTCAAGAACATCGAATCGCGGTTTCGGACGCAGCGCATGATGGGAGAGTACGTGACACTCTATTCTGAGGCGGCGCAATCGTCGCAATAGACTGGAGAGGCGCCCCGAGCGCAAGACCGCGGAACGAGGCCGCGTTCGGCATCAGTCGAGGCGTCAGAGAGTGAGGTGCTCGACTTCGCAGCGGATTTCCCTCATCGCGTTCCCGGATCTGCCGCTTCAAGGGGTAGTAACCCTTGCACGGCGAACAGTGAAACAACAACGAGCGCCAACCCCGCGAAAGAAGGCCAAGGCCCCAGGCGCTTGTTATAATTTTATACAGCCGGACGTTTGCCGAGGTCGGCAAGAATGCTTGACAGATTCGGTCCAACCCCTGGATAGCGAAAGCTTAGAGTAACGCCCCTGGAGCTGAAGAGCTGATGGAACCAGCCACCATGAAAATACTCTTCCTCGGAGCGGATACGTTCACCTCTGGCCATCGCGCCAATGCGTTGCGGCGACTGGGTCACGAGGTGCAGATTATCGATCCCTTCACCTTCGCTCCAAGACTGCCGATCGTGGGACCATGGCGGCGTTATTTTGGTTCGGTTGGCCTGGCTGCTTTGATTCGGAGACGGGTCCTCGACAAGTTAGGGGGCAGCAGTGGCTTCGATCTTGTCTGGGTTGACTCAGGCGGGGCAGTGTCACGCGAATTGGTGGGAGACCTGAAGAGAATTGCGAAGCGGGTGCTGAACTACAATGTGGATGACCCCTATGGAAGCCGCGATGTAAATTCCTGGTTTCAGTATCGCGGCGCGGTACGCGCCTATGACCTGGTGGCCGTGGTGCGCAAGGAGAACGTCGAGGAAGCGCGTTCCCTGGGAGCCCGGAAGGTTCTGATGGTCTACCGCTCGGCGGATGAGGTAGCCCATGCCCCCATCCAATTGAGCGAACAAGAGCGAGCGAAGTGGGCCACCGACGTGTTGTTTGTGGGTACTGCGTTTCCTGAGCGCGGCCCATTTTTCGCGGAACTCATCCGTTGCGGCGTTCCCCTTGCCATTTATGGAGATCTCTATCAGAAGTTAAAGGAATGGAAAACCATTCAGCCCTATTGGAAGGGACCCTGTCTGGCGGATAAGTATACTTACGCCGCGGCGATCATCGCAGCGAAAGTAAACCTGGGGCTGTTGTCGAAGGAAAATCGCGATCTGCACACGCAGCGTTCGCTGGAGATCCCTTCGCTGGGAGGTGTCTTTTGCGCCGAGCGAACCGAGGAGCATCTGGCTCTTTACGAGGAAGACAAAGAAGCCATGTTCTGGAGCAGCCCCGAGGAGTGCGCAGCCAAGTGCCGTGCCCTGCTGGCCGATGAAGCGCGCCGGCGCTCGGTGGCACAGAACGGACACCTGCGCTATCTGAAGAACGGCTGGACCAATGAGAAAGTTGCACAAACCCTTATAAACGCGGCGTTCGAGTGAACGGATTAGCCAGCGGGGCCTGTGAAGGGACTTATATGTCGCGCCGCTGCGATTGGTATACTGCCGAGAAGATTTCTGCGAAATCGCTATGACCAATTCATAACTCATCGGCAGTAGAAACTCTTGGTCACGGGCAACCATGGGGTCGTCGGACACGATTTTGTCTTGTCCCAAAACATGCTGATTCTTCAATCAGAAATAACGTCCACGTATCCTGCAACGATGCAATTCCGGTATCATGAAGCAGTTGCAGTTCTGTCAGGTAGACGAATTCTAGGTCACGGTTCCGGACATAGCGCAAAACATGAAGCATGCGAATACCCTTTCCCAAATCCATTCCCGTCCGCCCGCTGCTCATCGTCCTTGTTGCGATGGTCAGTATTCAGTTGATTGAAGGAACGGACCCTTTTTTTGCGATTTTCATGCTTATAGCGCAACTTGCGGCAGCGGTGGCGTTCAATCGTTTGGGCGGGATGAACCACATGGCTGGGGCATTCTGTTTCTTCGCGATTCTTCCTAACGCGACAGTCCCTGAAATCGCCCATCTCCTCCTGGGACAGCCAGGAGACTACAACCTTCAGCATCCGCTAACCACCGCGGGCGTTTGTGCTGTCTTTTTCCTCTGTATGATGGTTGCCGCTCTGGTAGTTTCCTCGTTCAGCCATCCTGCCCCATTCCTTGATCACATCGAGTTTTCAATCCTCGAGTTACGAGTCATCAGCGCGCTCTCATGCGTCTTCGCCATTTCGGTCGCCATCAGAATCGTCACCTTGACAGAGGCAGTGGAGGATGGGTCAATACTGGCGGCTCTCAACCATTTTTGGCCGATTCTGTTCGCGATTTCGACCATCCTCGCAACCTACGTACGGGTGGTGACGACAAACGGGAAGTCGGTGATGAGCTGGTATGTCGCATTCCTTCTCATTGTCGCAACAGCGCCCGGTCTGTTTTGGGCCTCCAAAGAGTGGATGCTCACCCCGCTCTTGTGCTGGTTTGTGGTGGCTGCGGGTTTAAGATACCGCTTTTCGTGGCAGGGCATGACGGCCCTGGCGCTCGTCGCGTTGATGGTGTGGGGCTTTGTTTATCCGTTCTCTCAGAACGCGCGCGGCCCGGTACGAGACACCGCGTCAATCTCCGACAAGATAGATCTGATAGTAGAATTCGTCCGCGATCCCTCTCAGTTTCCAGGCAGCATCTCCGACGCTGACGTTTCGGGCGAGTTTGGCACCGGCTCCTCGAAGGTCAACATCGTAGCCCGCTATTCGCTCCTGCGGTTCTCCGACATGTTGATCGATGGCGACCTGAAAACAGGCTACACTTCCATCGGACGATATGTCCCGGTGGTTTTCGCCATCGTGCCCCACGCGCTTTGGCCCAATCGCCCTGACCCCATAAGTACGAATGAATTGGGCCACAAGGCAGGTTTCAGGATGGCTGACGAAGACACCACAACTGGCATCGCGATCGGCAGTCCGGCAATGTTCTTCGACCTTGGCGGATGGCTCACTCTGGCCGTATCTGCGCTCATCTGCTTTTTCCTGTTTTTTCTCGCCATGGTGCGCTTCGTCGGCACATCGGAGGGCAGCGTCTGGGCCCTGGTGCTGATCGGTACCGAAGCGAATATAGCGGGCAACTGCTCCCCCGCAGCGATGTTTAGCATTGTCGTGTTATCTTTTGGGACGTTCCTCGTGCTTGTCGGCATGTTGAAGACGGTCAGCTACATCGCCAAGACGCTCATCTCGAAGCCAATCTCCCCGTAAAGTTGCCCCACCCCGCAACTCAATGCCCGGGCGCCGCAGCTCGCTCAACTCTGCCCCGGACTGATCATGATGGTACTCGCTCAGGCTGTGTTCTTTTGCGGCATCGCAGACCGGCTCTTGAGATAGTCCCGAACCTCTGACAGACCAAACAATGGATATCCTGCCGCTATGAGGATTCCTACAAAGACCACCACAGTGAGCGCCACGAACAGTAACGACCTGTGCCCCGCCGTCGTCGCGAACCAGGCGCCTGATGCAGTCGCCAGGCCCATCAGCGCAAAGAGCTTGTAGACTGGCGAGAAATCCAGCTTCGAAACGTTGGCGAAGAGGTGCTGGTTCAAACGCAGGATGGCAAGCACTTGTATCACTTCGGTGATCAACCACACCATCAGGAAGCCGAGCACTCCGAAGTAGTGGATTCCCGGAAGGGAGATGGCGATCATGCCTACGTAACTCCAGAACATGAGCTTGGCAAGCAGCGTGTGCTCGTTGCTCGAAGTCTGGAACTGATACTTGTGCTCTTTGATTCCCATGACGCCCGAGATGAGCGCCATCAGCAGGCACACCTGGGGATCGTAGAGTCCCGGCTTGTGAAGCCAGATTGCCATAAGCAGCGGCGTGGCAAGCAGTGTACCAATGGTAATGACCGGCACGAGCGCAAAGATGAGACGCTCGGAAAGCTCATACAGCCGGAAGAGCCGCTTCCAGTCGCGCTTTCCATACAATTCGGTAATTTCCGGTCCGATGGCCCAGCTCATCGTGACCAGGCACAGCCGCGACATCGAGTAAATCGTCCGCGTCAGCGAAAACACTACCACGCTCGTCGGTCCCAGCATTCGCTGCATCAACGCAAGAGGAAGCTGGTAGACAAGAAAACCTGAAGCGAACAGCATGCCGAAGTATCCGCTCGGCTTCAGAATCTCCTTGAATCGTCTCGGCTGCGCGTATCGAAGGCGCGGAAACAACGCCGGCGCCCTCATTCGAAAATCAATCATCACCAGCACACAGAACACGATACTCACCAGGAACGGAAACGTCGCAAGCCATACAAACGAAACATGCGCAAAAATCAGCACGGCGCTCCCCAGGGTACCCGCTAATCCTAGAGCGTTGCCCCAATTCGCTCCGCGATGCGCGACACCGACAATCAGGTACATGCCCACAAAAAATCCAAAGAGTATTCGCATCAGAACTTGAAGACCCAGCAGATAGATCGTGACCGACACAACGGAACGGCTGGTGCTGATTCGAAGCCACTCATTGATCGGAAAAAAGAATACGAAACCTGTAAGGATGGCGGCGCCGGCCATAATTGTCAGGATCATGAGCAGCGTAGTTGCCTGCAGGACTTTTGCTTCCTCCAGTTCGCCGCGGTTGTAGTGAATCGCAACCTGGTTATTGGCATAGGTGTGCAGCCCGAAATTCAAAGTGGTGAGATAGTTTACTGTAGCTGAGAGCGTGAGCCAGTCGCCATACGTCGGGATGCCATATTTGTGAAGGAAGATCGGAGGCAGCAGGAGTTGATTGATGAGGTTCACGCCTGGACCCCCCATCATGGCGCCCCCCGTTTTTGCAATGCGTCTGAGGCTCATAGTCTCCCGATGCGAGAACCCCCAATTTGGCTGGGGCTGGCGAATGCCTTCATTTCGTGGCTCCTGGTCCTCGCAAAACTGAACATATTTAATCGATAGTCAATCTCCAGGAGTAAAACCTTCCCGGAAATCTAGAATGAAAAAACGCGAACGGTCTGCAACGGTTCAAAATGAAGAACCTTGATGGAAGTGGGGCAGTTTGTCTTTGCGATGCAGCGGAGCCTCACTTATTCGCGAAGGTGAGAGTTAACTGCAGGTACTCCGCATCATTAGGAACGGGCATTTTGCCCTCAGACCAGGCGTTGCGGCTCTTTGTTGATTTTCTCATGCCGCGTGTCACTCAGCCAAGGATCCCATTCCGCCAGCCCTGACTTGCGAAACAGGTTTGGCTAAATCACCTGTTTCTCTGACCTAGCCGTATTCCACGCGCGCCTTTATGTCCCGGTACGCCGTTTCGATCAGCCTTCTGAGCGATGCGGCGTCGGTAGCTGTGCCGGGTCTCAGTTTCACGTGGCGCATGAACTTGCCTGCTCCCTGCAACAAATGAGCCGGGTCCGGCAGGGATGCGCCGCGAAAGAACCCCACGTTTACGTGAGAACTGAATACGTTGACGTAGCCAAAGGGCGCATCGCCCAAACATGCCACCGGACAGCCGTCATGCAATAGCTCCCGGACTTCGTCCCCGCATTTGCGCATCACCTCAAACCACAGTTGCGCGATGGCTCCCAATTCACCTGGATGCTCTCTCATCCACGCGTCAATAGCGGGATCGCGTTCGACAGCACCGTTGAACCGCAAGAGTTCCGTTCTCATTGTCGCTCTTCGTTTCGCTTTCCAATCTATCGCGCTAAATCTCGATCTTTGAGAATCGGTACGCGCCGATCACCAGCAGGACCGCGCCCACCACAGCAAGCACAGCAGCATCGAGCCGCGGATCGAACGCGGCATTCGGCGAACCAAGGACGTTGCGCAACCCGTCGATCCCGTACGACAGCGGGTCGGCGCGGGTAATCCACTTGAGAACGTTGTGCGCATCATTCAAGGGAAACATCGCGCCCGACAGGAAATAGATCGGCATGACGATGAAGTTCATAATCAGCTGAAATCCCTGCATGTCCTGGAGGCTCGATCCGATAGCCACTCCCAACGCCGCGAACAGAAGCGCGATCAGGATCATGAATCCGATTGCGATCGGAATCGTGGAAATATGCGCGGGTCGAAATCCCGCAATGACACAAATGACGGTGACCAGCAGTCCCTGCATGATCGCCACCGTGGCGCCGCCCATGGTTCGGCCGATCATGATCTGCAGCCGCGGCACCGGCGCTACCAGCGTCTCCTTGAGAAATCCGAACTGGCGGTCCCACAACAAACCCAGGCCCGAGAAGATGGAGGAAAACAGCACCGTCATCCCCATCACTCCCGGCGCCACAAATTGCAGGTAGTCGCCATTCCCGGCGCGCTTGAACACCGGCCCCAGCCCGAACCCAAGCACAAGCAGATACAGCATAGGCTGGCCCAGCGATGCCACGATCTGCGCCCGCGACCGGATGTACCGCTTCACTTCCCGCAGCCACAGAATGTAAATCGCACTCATCGTTTGCCTCCGCTCCACATCTTGGCGAACTGCCGCATCATGGCGGCCGGGTCCGCGCTCTCGTCGCGAATGGTCGAGCCCGTCAGCTTGAGGAATGCATCTTCCAGCGTCTCGGTCCCGGTCTGGTCCTTGATCTCGCGCGGCGTGCCCTGCGCAACGAGCTTCCCGTGGTCAATCACGCCGATGCGATGAGCCACGCGGTCGGCCTCATCCATGTAGTGCGTGGTGAGAAATACGGTCACCCGCTCCGCTTCGTTAACCTTCTTCACGATAGTCCACAGCTGGTTGCGGCTTTGCGGGTCGAGGCCCAGCGTAGGTTCGTCCAGAAACAGGATGCGCGGCGTATGCAAAAATCCGCGCGCGATCTCCAGGCGCCGCTTCATACCGCCGGAAAATTTCTTCACCTGGTCGCCCCGCCGTTCCCACAATTCAAACAGCTTCAGCAGTTCTTCGCTGCGCTGCCGGCGAATCTTGTGCGCCACGTGATACAGAACGCCGTGGATTTCCATGTTTTCCCACGCGGTCAAGTCCCCGTCAAGGCTGGGGTCCTGAAAAACAATACCGAAACGTTTGCGGGCCTCGTTCTGGCGAACCTGGGGGTCGAGCCCGTCCAATTCGATCGCGCCGCTAGTCGGTTTCAGCAGCGTGGTAAGCATTTTGATGGTGGTGGTCTTCCCTGCCCCATTGGGTCCGAGGAAGGCGAAGATTTCCCCCTCCTCAACGTCGAACGAAACATCGTTGACGGCCGTGAAGGAGCCGAAAGTCTTGACAAGATTCCGCACCCGGATCATGAAGGGCCGACCTCCCTGAAGAAAGCTTTTTCAATGTGCCTACAGGATTATCTCAGGGACCTTGCCAACAGCCAAACACGCTGCGAGCTTCATGATCCGGCGCAATCAATAGTCTTCGGGCGGCCCCTCGGGATCCACCGGCCCGACCGCCTTTGCCTTCACCGGTTCCTCCGGTTCGAGTTCTTCGAGGTCGGGCACCGGCGCATTTTTGTCTGGTCGGGAATCAGCCATCGTTGTCTTGGGTGTGGTCGCCTCTTTCGGATGGATGGTTTCCTCCGTGGCTCCTTTCAAAAACACATCCACCCGGTATCCTGCCTTTTCGATCGCCACGACCTCCGCGTCGATACTCTTGCTGATCTCGGACGCCGCTGCGCGCTGCGGCTCCGTCATGTTGGCCACCTTGAGAAGTTCGGGGAGCGACAGCCACCACAGTAATTCCGCATATTGCTCGCGATTCACATAGGCGTGGCCTTCTGCTTCGTTGTAGCCGGTCAGCCAGCGAACATCGGGATCCTGCCAGAGTGCCGCGGGAATCCGTGACGCCGGAAACTCGGATGCCTTTCCCGCGCCGCTCTTGCCGCTCCGCGCAACCGACGACGCTTCGGATGCCAGAGCCTCCGCCGCCTCCGTGAGCTTGCGCGAAGACGCTCCGGGTTTCCCCGCACCATCCTTTTCCGACCCCGCATCCGCACCCGCTCCGGATTCAAGCAGCAAGAGAATTTTGATGCGAGCCGCCGCGCGCCATCCCTCTTCGCCTTCCAGCCCCATCGACTGAAATGCCTGCGCCAGCGGTTCGCGCAAACGAAGGCCGTCGAAAAGAGCGAGCGCCGTGCGAGGAATGTTGTTCCCATCCACGGCTTCCGCCAGAAACTCGAGCAGGCACCAGCCCATCACCGGGCCCCAGAGCGCGGTCGCCTCCACTTCCGGGCTCACCGCCGGAAGCACTCGCCGCGCCGCGGCTGCCCAGGGCGCAGGCATGAGAACCTCCACAGAGGTCAGCCGCAAAACACTTCGTAGACACTTCCGGTACATGGGAGCCAGTGACTCGGCTCGCGTAGAACGCAGGTTGCGCCGGTCGCCCGAATAACGGGCCCATGCCGAATGAACCAGAGCAAGGACCTCTTCGCAGCGCCCCCAGGCCGTGTCCAGAAATTCGGTCTGCTTCTTGCCGGGTTTCTTTTCCGCAGCCGTTGCGGTTGCCGGCGGGATCTCGGCCGCATCCGCGCACATGCGAATCACAGCGGGATCAAGCGCGGCCTTCAACGCGTTGTGCACCGGCATCAGTTCCAATGCGATAAGCGCGTCATCGAGGCTGGGGACGCCGCGTCCAGCCAGATGATCGCACAGCACGTCCCACCCCTTGTCGGCGCTGGCGTAAATCTCGCGAAAATCGAGAAAGACGTAGCTTTGATACGGATGCAGGCTCACCGCGATTCCCTGATCGGCGATCTCGTGCCCGCGACGAAGGTACTCGAGCCCCGTCAGCGAATCGCGCCAGCTTACAATCGAACCGCGGTCCTGCAGTCCAAGGCCCTCCCAGAGCGAACGTTGGCGAATGCTGCCGGAGCTCTTATCCGCGTATGCTGCAGAAATTCTCACGGTTCCGTGGCTGCTCCCGTAGCGGTTGTTGTAGATGACCAGCGCGCGCTCCCCTCCGGTTCGGTTCGAGTAAGCGAAGACGTTCTCATCCACTGAGCCGGAAGCCTGGAAAAGGTCGTAGAGAAGGAAGTTGGCGCTCTCCGCGAACAACCAGCGGCGCTTGAGCAGGGGCGCAATCTCGCGCTTGTGGCGCTCAACCAGCCCCTGGTCGGGCCACTCTTCGTAGCGGGGGCGCTGGTACTCCATCCCGTACTTCTCGGTGAAGCCCTCCACCTGCCCGTGTCCGAACATCGGCAGGCCGGGCAGCGTGGCCATCATCACCGCAACGCCAAATCCCTTGTCCCCCTTGCCAAACTGGTCGATTGCCGTACGCTCGTCGGGATTGCTCATGAAGTTCACATAGCGCTTCATGATGTCCGGATCAAACTCGAGAGTATTCTTGATCACCGAGCGGTAATTGGCGTTGTCTTCATCGCGCAGCATCACCATGAAGGCGCTGTTGTACACGCGATGCATCCCCAGGGTGCGCACAAAGTAGCCTTCCATCAGCCAGAATGCTTCCGCCAGCAGCAGCGTGCCCGGAACCTCCGCGGCCACGCGATCCACCACTTCGCGCCAGAACTCATGCGGCATGTGCTGGTCGAACTCCGCTTGGCTCATGCTGTATTCGGCGCGGGAAGGAATCGCCCCGCTCGAGCCGGGGCCGGGAAACCACAGACGATGGAAATGGCGCTTGGCCAGCGTCATCGCGGCGTCAAAACGGATCACCGGAAACAGCCGCGCCACGTAGAGAATCGTCTGGATCACCTGCTCGCGGACGGCGGGGTTCAGATAGTCAAGCTGCGCCGTGTCGTTCCACGGAAAGCTCGTGCCGTCATTTCCGTGATACACGTAGCGCGTCTCTCCGCTCGATTTGTCGCGGCGCCGAAAGACCACCGCGGCGTCCGTCTGCGTGTAATAGTGGTCGTCGATCTTTAGTTCCACGCGGCCGTCGACAGATAGGTCCGGGCCTTCAAAACTGTAGGCCGGATAGGGCGATTCCCAACGCGAGATGAACCACTCCGGATGCTCGACGACCCACGGCGAATCGATGCCCATGTGATTCGGCACCATGTCGCTGGCGAGCCGAATCCCGTGACGGTACGCGCGGTCGCGGAGATTGATATAGGCCGATTCGCCCCCGAGATCTTCTGAGATCCTGTAGTCGAACAGCGAATACGCCGAAGCCACAGCATCCTGGTTCCCGCACAGCAGCTTGATGGTCTTCGAGGCGCGGCTGCGCTCCCATATGCCAATCAGCCACAGCGTGTTCATGCCGCGATCAGCCAGCGTCTGCAGCTCTTCATCGGGGATGTCGTCAAGCCGGCGAATGTGCCGTCCATAAAACCGGCTCAACTGCGCCAGCCACACATACGTGCTCTTGGCGATCATTACCGTCGTGGGCATCCACGCCGTGTCGGCCGAGAACTTTTCGTACTCGTGCATCGGATCGCCGAAAACCGGCACCTCGGCAGTGCTGGTGATGGATGGCCACTGCGGCAGGCCGGCTTCGCGGCGCCGGCGAGCGGCTTCTTCCGCCGCACGGCGCGTCATCACCGCGGGCGTATTGAACTGCATCCAGATGGCCAGCTCTTCCTCGTGCAGTATCTCGCCCGCAACCTGCAGGTGGCGGTCGAGCACATCGCCAATCAGCGGCTTCCACAATCGGCGGACCAGGTCCAGCTGCTCGCGAAGCGATTTGGGCGAGGCCTTGGCGGGAGCCCGCAGCAGTTCGACGAGATTCATGGACTTCGCGCCGGGCATCGGAATCAGCGGCCGCGTCGCGAAATACTCGGGCAGTTGCGTTGTTACCTGCTGATAAACGGTCCGTTCGGCGAGCGGCTTTTCTGTAAACAATTCTTCGAACGGCTGGAACGCTTCGTTGCGGTTGGCGGTCCACAGCAGCAGCAACTCTTCGAGCGCGGCTTCCCGGTGGGGTATTCCTTCCGTCGAGCCCTGCAGCCATTGCTGCGGCGTCTGCTCGCCGCGCATCACCATTGAGCCGGGAAAATGTTCCACGAATGCCAGCAGCAGTTTGTCCAGAGCTTCTGGACTCGTCTGCGCACCAAAAAAGGAGAGCGCGTCCGCCATGACGCTGCGATCGAACTGCTCGCGATAATGGGCCATGAGCACGTGGCTGGCTTCATCGATCAGGCCCATGGCGAACAGAGAGCCGGCGTGGATGGCAAGGTCGGGATTCTTGTCCGCCTCCCGTACCTGGTTCATCTTGTGCGCAAAGCGCCGGCACGCGGGCATATCGGCAAAGACCACGTTGCCGTTGAACGAGAAGAGCGTGTCGGAGAACTGGTAGCGTGCCCGCGCCTCGCGCGAAATATGAAATTCCATCATAGGAAACGAGCTCCAAACCTGTACCGCCAGCGATGTGAAGGAGGGCTGTACTGCCCTCCGTTGCCATGCTTTAGCCCATCCCGCGAACAAGCGTTGCAGGAGTACAGTAACATTCCGGGCCGCCTCAACGCCTCCTGCAACCCACGGCGTCGTCCTGTCCCGACAGACCATGTAAAGAGCAGCCCGCACGTGCCCTCCGAAAACCCGGGCGCCTGAAATGGGTATGGATGCATGTTGGAGTTGGACGATTGCTTTTCGAAAGATCCCGAGGTCCACCAGAAGGGGGTCAGCGCGCCATCCGCTTCACCATCGGCCCGCAAGAATTCTGGTACAATCAGGGAGTCCGGGCCGTCGCTTGCAATCCCCTGATTCCGAGCGATTTACAAAAACGGAGAGGTGGCCGAGTGGTTGAAGGCACCCGCCTCGAAAGCGGACGTACTCGAAAGGGTACCGCGAGTTCGAATCTCGCCCTCTCCGCCAGACCGCCTCTGACCCCATCCATCCAGGGGCCATCATTCCCTCAACGAATGCATAAGCGCAACGCAATCGGGCGCCTTCGTTTGGCGCCCGGCGTTCTTCCCAGCGTAGGCTACCTTCGTCCCATGAGCCAGCCGACTACGACTCCAATGCAGACACCCGCCGCCAGCGATGCCACAATCGTTTCAACAGGATGTCTCTGCAGCCGCTTGGTGGTATCGTCAAACAGCTCTTCCGCTGCGTCCCCCGCTTGCTTCGCAACCCGCCTCGCGGCGCCTAAACCATCTTCCACAGCATCCGCAAGCGCTGATGTCATGCGCGACGCATTGCGCGCGGTTTCGGCGATCTGTTCCCCGGCACGGCCCATCACTGTTTCTGACATTTGTTTCTCCTCTCCTGCTTAGATGTCGATTAGTATAGGTCGCTCGACAAAAACGACCAGAATCTGAAATCACGCCCGAACATTTGGCCGCAATCCTTATTCAATCAAACCAGGCTCAAAGGATGCCGCCTCGGTTTGAAGGGAGACCCCGCAACTCCGTGCGATGATTCTTGGTTGGATACAGGAGACGCCGCATGAAGCAACTCTTCCTTTGCCTCGCTCTCGCACTCCCGTTGGCCGCCCAGACCTACCAGCCCGATTGGAACTCAATCGACAGCCGTGCCACCCCCGCATGGTTCAGCGATGCGAAATTCGGAATCTTCATCCATTGGGGCGTCTACTCCGTGCCTGCCTATGCTCCCGTGATTCCGGGAAAACTGGCATACGCCGAGTGGTACTGGCACCAGATGACCGAAGGCCGCGATAACCCCAAGGCGAATCCCATCGAGACAGGCACCTGGGCCTACCAGCAGAAGATGTATGGACCCGATTACCCTTATCAGAATTTCGCCCCGGAATTTCGCGCACAACTCTTCGATGCGCGCCAATGGGCTGAGACCCTGGCCGGCTCCGGCGCGAAATACGTCGTGCTCACTTCCAAACACCACGAGGGCTTCGCCCTCTGGCCCAGCAAGGAAGCTTCCGCCACCTGGGGACGCCCGTGGAACGCCGTCGAGATCGGTCCGAAACGCGATCTGCTCGGCGAATTGAGCGACGCGGTCCGCGAAAAAGGCGTGCGCATGGGCATCTACTACTCCCTTTACGAGTGGTATAACCCGCTGTGGCTGCACGACAAGCCGCGCTACATCCAGGAACACATGTTCCCGCAGTTCAAGGATGTGGTCACCCGCTACAAGCCGGCCATCATCTTCAGCGACGGCGAGTGGGAGCTTCCGTCCAGCCAATGGCGCAGTGCGGAATTGCTCGCATGGCTGTTCAACGAATCCCCGGTTAAGGACGACGTGGTGATCAACGACCGATGGGGCAGCGACACCCGCCACCATCACGGCGGCTACTGGACCACCGAATACACCGCTGGAATGAGCGGCATGGATCACCCCTGGGAAGAAAGCCGCGGCATGGGTTTCAGCTACGGGTACAACCGCGCCGAGCGTCTCGAGGACTACCACACCGGCCGCGAACTCATCCTCATGCTCACTGACATCGTCAGCCGCGGCGGCAACCTGCTGCTCGATATCGGGCCCGCCGCCGACGGCACCATTCCCGTCATCATGCAGGAGCGCCTGCACGAGATCGGCGACTGGCTCCATGTGAACGGCGAAGCCATCTACGGCACGCGGCCCTGGAAGCAATCGCGCCAGTGGACGCGCCGGCGAGCTGCCCCAGGTGAAGTACAACAGCGAATTCGAATCAGCCTACGACGTAAGCAAGCTGACCAACAAACCCGAGCCCGGAAAAGCCGGCATTGAGGCCTTCTTTACCAGCAAGGGCACCGACGTGTACGCCATCCTGCCGCGCTGGCCCGAAGGAAGTTTTCTGCTAAAGGATGTCAGCGGCGTGAAGGAAGTGCATCTTCTCGGATCGACCCAGCCGCTCAAGTTCAAGCAGGAGCCGGGCGGCGCGCGCGTGGAACTGGGCTCCCTTCCCGAAGATCTGCTCCATCAACCTTGCTGGGTGTTGAAAGTCACCCGGTAAAGTCAGGGATGCATCTGCTGGGGTCAGATTCATGACGGTTCAACTACCGCTCAGGCACTTCCTCAGTTCCTTGGCGAGTTCGTTGTTGCACGTGGCTCCCTGGGCAACCGCGATCATGACCTCTAAAAATCCACTCACTCGCAGCATTTCCCACTCTCCCTTTTCGTTCTGGTAAATGGCGAACAAATACGCCATCAAGGCATCACGAGCCAAGGCAAGCTTCCCGATGGAAGTTTTCCTGATCTCCTCAACGGTCTTTTCGGTGTTTTCAAGGAACTGATCTCCATTCTTGAATACGACATCGTAGGCGTTGATCAGATCACGGATCGCCTTCAGGTGCGCCCCGCCATAACGAAAACTGGCTTTCTTCCCGGGCGCCTTTATGAATACGGCCATCCCGTGCTTGATTGAAAAGAGTTCCGCCGGCGTAGCAAAATTGGGGTATTTATCCGGATTGTCAAACTTCTTTTTCTTTTTGTCTTCAAACTGTTTCCACCACTCATCTTCTTTTTTCTCATCGCCGTCGTTTCCACCAGTGCCGGACCCGATGCTCTCCATTGCTGTTTTGACCTCCTCCTTTTAAGATTCTGGACGATGCCCCCGTGCCGTGTGAGACGTGCCCAGCCAGCGGATTATGAGGTAATCGTATCTCTCTGGTCAAGATCACTCTATTCCGCGTTGCCTGACTTGCGCGGCCGGTTCACGCCTGACCATTTCTTAACGAGACTGAAACAAGTGGAGACCGGCGGCGGGGATCTGTGGGTTGTGGTGAACTCGAAAGAGATCGCGGGATTCTCGTCGGTGCAATCACGGCTGATTCGCAATCTGTTCATAGAGCCGGAGAACCAGCGCCAGGGCCTTGGCACCCGGCTCCTGAAGGAAATGAAGCACCATTATGGTGCGCCGCTCTTTGTGCAGACCCTCGACGTGCATTGGCGCGCGCGGGCCTTCTATCTCAAAACCGGTTTCGAATTCTTTGCCGAGCGGCCGAGCGGATTCGAAGGCCTGACGGACGTTATCTACCGATGGGACGGGCCAACCGTTCGCGGCGCACCTCACCTGCCGCGGTGAGCTGCCTCTCAACCATTGAGACAGGTGTCAAGCGTCTACTCCGCCAGTTCCTGCGTCATGACCGCGCCGCCCATCGACGCAAGCACCGCCTTTATCTTGACCACCTTGTGAGAGTCCTTGGCGATCCAGATGGTTTTCTTGTCGGCGCCGCCCTCGGCCGCCGCGACCTCCACACGCCAGGTGTCGAACGTTCCCGCCGGGACGGTGACGCTCTCTGCGCCCGCCACCGTCAATTGCTGAATCTTTGCCTTCTGCGCCTGGATATCGAAGTTGCGGAACGTGGTGGTATAACCCTCCGCAAGCGGCAGGCACGCGATCGCGAGATCGCCCCCGGCGGCATCTCCGAAAATAGGTCCGCCCAGGTCGGCCGCGATCGGCTTGTCCTGGCCGTTCATGCTCATCTTTCCCGAAGCCTTATTGTCGGCAAAATCAACATCGACAGCCATCGGTCCCTGTTTCAGGCTGCGCTTCTGCACCAGCAGGCTGGTCTTTTCGATCGTGGCCGAATCCGTGGCCGTTCCTTGCGGGGTCTCGGTCTGATCCACCGCTGTCCACGAGCTGCCCGCGTCCTGAATCGCCGTGGATACTTTCAGGTTCATCGCCTGGCCGCCCATCTCGATCTTCACCGAATAGTTGTAGGTCCCGGCTTTCAGGTCCATCACCGGCTTGGGCGCGCTCACCGCTTCCGCATCCACCTTCTTGGCCAGAACCACGGTCTTCGGATCGACGGTGATTTCCTTCAACCGCGCGACTTCTTCCGCAGTCCCCCCTTCCTGGTAGCGGCCTCCAAGATGCTCCGCCAGAAACTTCTCCGACGCCATGAACAGAGCCATATTATTGATGGGCCGCTGGAAGCCGTGTCCCTCATCGGGCGCCAGGATGTACTCCACGTTGAATCCGCGGTCGCGCAGGGCGATCACGATCTGCTCGGCCTCGCGGCGGTTGACGCGCGGGTCATTGGCGCCCTGCGCCACCAGCAGAGGAGTCTTGATCTTGTCGGCGGAGTTGAGCGGCGACTCTTCCATCAGCAGTTTCTTGCCGTCTGGCGTGCTCGCATCGCCCATGCGCAGCGCGAACACTTTGCGCGCCGCCTCCCAGTAGGGCGGGATCGATTCGAGCAGCGTGATCAGGTTCGATGGCCCGACAATGTCCACTGCACCTGCGTAAAGATCAGGCGTGAACGCGACTCCCGCCAGCGTGGCATAGCCCCCATACGATCCGCCCAGAATCCCCACGCGTTTCGGATCAGCGACACCCTGCGCGACCAGGTACTTCACGCCCCACGTCAGGTCGTCCTGCATCTTGCGGCCCCATTCGAGATTTCCGGCGTCGAGGAACTTGCGCCCATAGCCCGTCGATCCGCGGAAGTTGGGCTCCAGCACCGCATAACCGCGATTGGCGAAGAACTGCGCCAGTGGGTTGTACCCCCATTCATCGCGCCCCCACGGGCCGCCGTGCGGAAGAACCAGCGCGGGCAGATTCTTGGCGGCCACTCCCTTCGGCAGCGTCAGATACCCCGGAATCTCCAAACCGTCGGAAGACTTGTAGGAGATCGGCTTCATCTCCGCGAGATCGTTGCGCGGCAGCTTTTCCCATATCTTGTATTGCGGCGAAAGCGTGTGCGCCTTGCGATCGAACAGAAACGTCTGGCCCGGCTCGGTGTCGCTTTCCACCGTCACCAGCCAGAGGCTCTCATCCCGCGTGCGCGACACCACGCGAATATCCTTTCCCGGAAATTGTTTCTCGATCCAATGGTTGTCATCGCCGAAATCCTTGTTCTTGAAATACACCTTCACCCGGTCGGCGACATACCAGGTCTCGATCAGCTCATCGGTCTTCTCGGAAAACAGTGCGCCACCCAGGTCGACTTTGCCCAGCGGATCAGATTCCACCAGCTCCGTCTTCCCCGTCTGCGTATCGAACAGCATCAGCGAGGACAGATCGGCGCCCTTATTCGTCTCCATGTAGACGTGCGTGCCGTCCGGCCGGAAATGCAGCGGGTTGCAATTCTCAAACACCGAGCAGGAATAAATCATGGTGAATTTATCGGCGTCGACGCGCATGATTTCGGTGTCGCCATTATCGGCGTTGCGGGTGGCCAGCCGCAGCTGTCCGTTCAGATCGAAACTCCACCCGGTAATGCGGTCGGTGTTCTTGCGAACCAATGTCTTTTCGCCCGTCGAGATCTTGAGTTTGTACAAGTCATGCCACGCCTTGTCGCGGTCGTTCAACCCGATATAGAGAATATCTGGATCGCTCTTCGGCGCCGCGAACAGCATCACGCGAACGCCCTTAAGCCCGGTAAGGTCGCGCGATGCCGGAGCCTCTTCGCCCGCCGCCGGCTTGGCCGAGGGATCGACCGCATACACGTTGAAGTTTTCATCGCCGTCGTGGTCCTTGGCGAAAACAATGTACTTGCCGTCCTGCGTCCACAGATAGCCGGCCACGGGGCGCTTGGTCTCGGTCGTCATCAGGCGCGCCGCGCTGAACGGCTCATTGACGCCCTTCACATAGATGTTGCGCGTGTCCTTCCACGGCTTCTGGAATGCGATGTAGCGGCCGTCCGGCGAGAGCTGCGCTCCTGCGATTTCGGGATTGCCGAAAATCAGGTCGCGATCGATGATCGGCGGCTGCCCCGCCGGCTGGTTCTGTGCCAAGGCCATGGATGAGAAAATCAGGATGCAGGAGAGAATGAACCACGACTTCTTCATGATCGGAAGTTCCTTTCCCGGAACGTTAGAAATGCGCCAGAATAGTAATCGAAGGACAGCGCCATTCTCGTCTAGTTCCCCGCCCCCATTCAAGCCGTTTGACCGAATAATTTGAAAATGCGAAAGGCCCGTTGCCGGGGCGAAGATTGTGGAAATCTGCCCTCGCGATCTTGAATAGTTATTCATTTTTGTTGTATATTTATGCAAGCGCGGCCGTGATTTCCGGCCGCGCTTTCGATTTGTCTAAAAGAGAACGGCGGCGATGAAGGATCTGCGGCACACTGCGATACGGGAACTCGTAGCCCGCTCCCGGGTAACCAACCAGGATGAGCTGAGGCGCAAGCTGCGCCGCCGCGGCTTCCAGGTCACCCAGGCGACCCTCTCCCGCGACATCCACGAATTGCGCCTCTTCAAAGGACCCAGCGGGTATTCTCTCCCCAACCGCAATTCCAATGGGGGAGGCACGGCCATTGAAGTGGATGCGCCTCCCGGTTTTGACCGAAATGCTGGAGAGCTTCGGCGTGCGCGTCCGCCAGGCCATGAACCAGGTCATCGTGCGCACGGTGATGGGCGGGGCCCAGCCCGTGGCCGCCGCGCTCGATCGCGAAGATTGGGCCGAAGTGGTCGGCACCATCGCGGGAGACGACACGGTGCTGGTGGTCTGCCACGATCAGCGCCGGGCCGCCGAGGTAGAAACCCGCCTGAGAAAGATTCTGGAGTCATGACCGAAACCGTGCAAACCGCAGTCCTGGGAGTGACAGGCTATTCCGGCGCGGAACTGGCCCGGCTCCTCCTGCATCATCCAAGGCTTGTCCACAAGCCTCCTGTTTTTGTCGGCCGCATGGACGCCGGAGAAGCTGCCCGCGGAGGCATCCCGCTGGGCGAAATTCATCCGGAATTAATCGACAGCAAGGGCAGCGGAAAGCTGAGACTCCAGCCATTCTCGTGGGACCTGCTCGCCGACCTCGATGTCGAAGTCTTATTCCTCGCCACTCCCCACGAGCAGTCCCGGACCTGGGTTCCCGAAGCCTTGTCGCGCGGGCTCCGCGTCATCGACCTGAGCGGAGCATGGCGGTTGAATGAATCCGCCCATCGCGCCATCTACAACTTCGAAGACGAGGGCTCCGTTCATGCAATGAATGTGCAGTCGCAGGCCGTGTATGGCTTGCCCGAGCTTCATCGTGAAAAGATTCTCGGAGCGCACCTGGTGGCCAACCCGGGATGCTATGCGACCTCCGTCATCCTTCCTGTCAAGCCGCTGATCGAGGCCGGGCTGGTCGATCTCGACCACGGCATCATTGCCGATTCGAAAAGCGGCGTAAGCGGTGCAGGCAAGGCGCCCACCGCCAAAACTCATTTCATGTACGCGGCCGACAATCTCTCCGCGTACGGCGTGTTCTCGCACCGCCACACCGGCGAACTGCTGGAGCAAATCGGCATTCCCGCGCAATCCATCATCTTCACCCCGCACCTGCTGCCCATTCCGCGCGGGATCCTCTCCACCATCTATGTTCGCTTCCGGGAGCCGCAGACTCACGCCGGCCTGGCACATCTCTACCACTCGTTTTTTGTGGGCAGTCCCATGGTCCGGCTCTATGACAACGCGCTCCCGCAAATTCAATACTCGGTACGCACCAACTATGCCGACATCGGTTTTCAACTCTCTCCCGACGGCCGTAACGCGGTGATTGTCAGCTGTCTCGACAATCTGCTCAAGGGAGCATCCTCACAGGCTGTCCAGAATCTAAACGTCATGCTGGGCTGGGACGAACCCGAAGGACTCGAATGAAGGTAGGGCTCGAATCATGAGATATGTCGTCAAGCTCGGCGGAGCGGGCCTGGAAACTCCGGAACTGCTTAGCGGCTGCGTGCGCGCTATCGCCGAACTGGTGCGCGACGGAAATCAAGTCGCCGTGGTGCACGGCGGCGGAGTCCAGTTGACGCGCACTCTGAAAGCGCTCGGCAAGCAGAGCGAATTCATCAACGGCCTGCGCGTCACCGACGCCGAAACCCGCGACACGGCGCTGATGGTGCTGGCCGGACGCGTCAACAAAGGCCTCGTCGCCGCCTTCGGTGCACTCGGCCAGCCCGCTGTCGGCCTCTCCGGCGGAGACGGCCTCTTGTTCCGCGCCCGCAAAAAGCGCACTTCTCCGGACCTCGGCTACGTCGGCGAAATCGCCGCCAGCGATACGCGCTGGCTCGAAGCCATCTGGCACCTCAATGGTGTACCGGTCCTTTCGTCCATGGCGCTGGGATTCGATGGCGAGTACTACAACATCAATGCCGACGAGATGGCCGCGGCCTGCGCCATCGCCTGCCGCGCCGATGCGCTGGTCTTCCTTACCGACGTGCCCGGCGTGAAGGGCGCCAACGGCTCCGTACTCCGATGGCTGTCCATCGATCAAATTGCGGAGATGGCCAAAAACGCGATCATCTCCGGCGGCATGCTGCCCAAGCTCGGCGCCTGCCGCGAAGCCCTTTTGAATGGCGTCAAGCGCGTACGGATTCTGCCCGCTGAAGCTGCCGGTTCCCTTCCCGACCTGTGCAGTTCCCGCGTAGCCCACGGCACCGAAGTGATGGTGGCCTGAGGAGAAATCGAATTGAAAAAACTCGAGCAGATCAAAGCCGCCGAAGCACGGCTATTGCTTCAAACCTACGATCGCAACCCGATCCTTTTCGTGAGAGGCGAGGGGGTTCACCTCATCGATGAGGGTGGAGTGCGCTATCTCGACCTGCTGAGCGGTATCGGCGTGAACGCGCTCGGCTACGCGCACCCGGCCATCGAGCGAGCCATCATCAACCAGGGCCGCGCGCTCATTCACACTTCGAACCTCTTCTATCACGAGGGCCAGGCTGAGCTGGCGCTGCGCCTCACCGAGCGCACCGGGCTCGATCGCGTATTCTTCGCCAATACCGGCACCGAGGCGTGGGAAGGCGCAATGAAACTGGCGCGCGCCCATGCCGGCTTGCTGCGCAGCGAAGGCACCCAGATCGGAACAAAGTTCCTCGCTCTTGAGCAAAGCTTCCACGGCCGCACCTTCGGCTCGGTATCGACGACATACAAAGCCAAGTACCGCGAGCCCTTCGGACCAGTGGTTCCCGGCGTGGAGTTTGTCCGCTTCAACGATGTCGCCGATCTTCGCGCAAAGTTTTCAGACGAGGTCTGCGCGATTCTGGTTGAGTCCATCCAGGGCGAAGGCGGTATTCGCCCGTTGACGCACGAATTTTTCGCCGAGGCTCGCACGCTGGCCAGTTCCACCGGCGCCCTGCTCATCGTCGATGAGATCCAGGCCGGCATGGGCCGCACCGGCAAGTGGTGCGCCTATCAGCATTACGGGATAAAGCCTGACGTGACCACGCTGGCCAAGCCCCTTGCGGGCGGCATCCCCCTCGGCGCAATTGTCTGCACTGAAGAAGCCGCCCGCGCCATTCACGCCGGCATGCACGGAACCACATTCGGCGGAGGCCCGCTGGCCTGCGCCGTTGCCATCGCGGTGATCGACACCATCGAGAAGGACGGGCTGCTGGCTCATGCCGCGAAAGTTGGCGATTATTTCATGCAGCGGTTACGCGCCCTTGCGGCAAAGCACGATTCAATTGTCGATGTGCGCGGCAAAGGCCTGATGCTGGCCGCCGAGCTGGATTCGGCGGATCTCGCCAAGCTCACCGTCGCCGAAATGCTCAAACGTCACATCGTCATCAATTGCACCAGCGACACGGTTCTTCGTTTCCTGCCGCCCTACATTCTGGAGCCCGAGCATGTGGACTTGAGCATAGCGGCCCTCGACCAGATCTTCACCGAACACGGAGCCCACACTACCGCGCACGCCGCAGGAGGAAAACACCTTGGCTAGCAGAGCGACCATCGAACATCGGGGAATTGCCCTTCCCGTTCACAAGGACCCTGACATTCTCGCCGCCGCCGCGCGGCTGGCCGGCGAAGATCTGTGCTCCGTCGGCGACCTGTCCAGCGCCGAAGTGCGCGCCATCCTGAAGCTCGGCCACGAGGTCAAGCGCAATCCCCGCGAGTTTCGCCACGCCCTTGACGCCAGGCAGATGGTATTGATGTTCGAGAAGGCCAGCCTGCGCACGCGGCTCAGCTTCGAAGCCGGCCTGAACACCATGGGCGGCAATGCAATCTTTGTCGACCAGACCAGTTCTCCGCTGGGCGAACGCGAAGCCATCGCCGATGTGGCGCGCAACGTTGAGCGCTGGGTCGACGTAATCGTTCTCCGCACCTACGCCCACGACACCATCACCGAAATGGCCGCCAACTCGCGCGTGCCGGTCATCAATGCCCTGTCTGACTTCGAACATCCCTGCCAGGCCCTGGCCGACTTCATGACGCTCGAAGAGCACTTCGGCTCGGCTGCGGGGCTCAACTTCACCTACCTGGGCGACGGCAACAACGTCTGTCACTCCCTTATGCTTACCGGCGCACAATTGGCCGCCAACGTCACCATCGCCACTCCCCGCGGTTACTCGCCCGACATCGAGATCGTCACCAAGGCACGCGAAATCGCCGAGCAGAACGGCTGCGAAGTTCGCCTGCTGCAGGATCCGCAGGCCGCCGTGGAAGGTGCCGATGCGGTCTACACCGATGTGTGCGTGAGCATGGGATTCGAGCATGAGTCCACCAAGCGCGCCCCCATCTTCCGCCCGTTCCAGGTGAACGAAGCACTCATGTCGAAGGCCCAGCCAAATGCAGTCTTCATGCACTGCCTGCCCGCGCGCCGCAACGCCGAAGTTACCGACGCGGTCCTCGACGGGCCGCAATCCATCGTCTTTGACCAGGCCGAAAACCGCATGCACGCGCAGAAAGCGTTGCTGCTGTTGTTGCTCGGCGGCCTGCCCAACGTACCAAGCTTTCAATAATCCAGTTCACAGTTCGGGCGTGAGTTCACAATTCGTAGTTCGTAGTTCACAGTGAACGAACCCGGAAAGCCAGCAACTGCGAACTATGAACTACGAACTACGAACTGAGGTTTTAACAAAGCATGTCTGTAATTCTTGAATCCCTGCCCACCGGACAAAAAGTCGGCATCGCCTTCTCCGGCGGGCTCGACACGTCCGCCGCCCTGCACTGGATGCGACAAAAGGGCGCGATCCCTTACGCCTATACAGCCAACCTCGGCCAGCCCGACGAAACCGACTACGAGGCCATTCCGCAGGCCGCGCTCGACTACGGCGCAGAAAAAGCCCGCCTCATCGACTGCCGCGGCCCGCTGGTTCGCGAAGGAATCGCCGCGCTGCAGGCCGGGGCCTTCCACATCTCCACCGCCGGCGCCACCTACTTCAACACCACCCCCATCGGGCGCGCGGTCACGGGCACCATGCTGGTGGCCGCCATGAAGGAGGACGACGTCCACATCTGGGGCGACGGCTCCACCTTCAAAGGCAACGACATCGAGCGCTTTTACCGCTACGGACTCCTGGTCAATCCCAGCCTTCAGGTCTACAAGCCCTGGCTTGACTCTGCTTTCATCGACGAACTAGGCGGCCGCGCCGAGATGTCCGCCTTCATGCAGCGCTCCGGCTTCGCCTACAAAATGTCGGCGGAAAAGGCCTACTCCACCGACTCCAACCTGCTTGGCGCCACGCACGAAGCCAAGGACCTGGAGCATCTGTCTTCGTCCATCAAAATCGTTGTCCCCATCATGGGCGCCGCATCCTGGCGCGACGAAGTCGACATCAAGCGCGAAGAGGTTACCGTCCGCTTCGAGGAAGGCTTTCCAGTCGCCCTCAACGGCCGTCAATTCGACTCGCCCGTCGAACTCCTCCTCGAAGCCAACCGCATCGGCGGCCGCCACGGCCTCGGCATGTCCGATCAGATTGAGAACCGCATCATCGAGGCCAAGAGCCGCGGCATCTACGAAGCCCCGGGCCTTGCTCTGCTCTTTATCGCTTACGAGCGTCTCATCACCGGCATCCACAACGAAGACACCATCGAGCAGTACCGCGACCATGGCCGCAAGCTTGGCCGTCTGCTTTATCAGGGTCGCTGGTTCGACTCTCAGGCCATCATGCTCCGCGAATCTGCCCAGCGCTGGGTCGCCAAGCCCATCACCGGCGAAGTCACGCTCGAGTTGCGCCGCGGCAACGACTACTCCATCCTCAACACCGAGTCGCCCAACCTTACGTTCCACCCCGAGCGGCTCAGCATGGAGAAGACTGAATCCGCCTTCTCCCCGCGCGACCGCATCGGGCAACTCACCATGCGCAACCTCGACATCACCGACACCCGTGCGAAGCTCCTCACCTACGCCAAAGCCGGCCTCCTCACGCTCAGCAAAAACAGCGAAATGCCCCAGCTCAATAATGGCAAGGAGAAGGAATAGCGTGGCTATTTGCAAGTATTGCGAACTGGAGATGAACGGGGCCGACGGTTGCGTGAAGATGCCGGTAAAGACTATTGACGGCGACCTCAATTCTGTCCCATACGGGAGCGAAGCCAGATATTCCTCTCCGCCCCCGAGACATCGGTGCCACGATTGTGATGCCCTTCCCGGGCACTACCATCACCCGGGTTGCGATATGGAGGAGTGCCCCCGTTGCCATAAACAGCTAATCGGCTGCGATTGCGAACCGGTTGAGGAAGAGTCGTCCGAATCGCAAGCACCAGAACAGGAAACAGACAACAAGTAGATGTCGAACGAACAACAATCCGGGAAGATGTGGTCGGGGCGCTTTCGGGAGCCGCTCGATACGGAGTTCGAACAATGGCAGCGATCCATCACCTTCGACTGGCGGCTCCTCGAACAGGAGATCGCCGCCAGCAAGGCGCATGCGTCGGCGCTGTGCGCGGCAGGAATTCTCACTGAGCAGGAGACGGTGGAGCTGCGGGCTGCGCTGGATGCGATCGCGGCGCAGCACACCACCGAAGCGGGCAAGGCGGCGGTGCGCGATCATGCGACGGCCGAAGACATTCACCACTTTGTGGAGTTATCGCTGGCAGAGCGCATCGGTTCGCTGGGGCTCAAGCTCCACACGGGCCGCAGTCGCAACGAACAGATCGCAACCGATCTGCGGCTCTACGTTCGGGCGCAAACCGGACAGGTGATAGAGGCGCTGGCGGCCTGGGCAACTTCCCTTGTGGTGCAGGCACAGGCTGCAGGCGACGCCGTCATGCCCAGCTACACGCATATGCAGCGCGCCGAGCCCGTCCTGGTTGCGCACTGGTTTCTCGCCTACGTCGAAATGGCGTTGCGCGATGCGGCGCGCCTGCAGGATTGCGCGGCAAGGTTGAATTATTGCCCGCTGGGATCGGGAGCCGTCGCGGGTGCAACACTCACGCTGGACCGCACCATTGCCGCACGCGAACTCGGTTTCACCGCCCCAACGGCCAATTCGATGGACGCAACCAGCGACCGCGATTTCGTCCTCGAATATCTGCAGGCCCTGACGTTTGTCGGATTGCACCTCAGCCGGTTCGCCGAAGAGATCACGCTCTTCGCCACCGCGGAGTTCGGTTTTGTCCTGCTGCCCGAGGCTTTTTCCACCGGCTCCAGCGCCATGCCGCAAAAGAAGAATCCGGATTTGACGGAGCTCATCCGCGCCAAGGTAGGGCGCATTCACGCGGCTGCCGAAGCCGTCACCCTCCAATTGAAAGGTCTGCCCCTGGCCTACAATAAAGACATGCAGGAGACCCAGGAGCCGGCATTCGCCGTGGAGTTTGTCTCGGCCATGCTCGCCCTGGTGGCGCGCTTCACGGCTGCCCTGCGCTTCGATTTCGACCGCATGCGCACCGCCGCCACCACTGGCTATCTGAATGCCATGGCCGCCGCCACTTATCTCGTGTACAAGGGCGTCCCCTTCCGCAAGGCCCACGAGAAAATCGGTAACGCGGTCCGCTTCGCCCTTGGCAAAGGCGTGGAACTCGGCGACCTCACGCTCGATGAGTTGCGCCAGTTTGGCGAGGAGTTCGCCGAAGACTTCTATCCCGCCGTTTCCCTCCAGGCGACGCTCGATTGCCACGATGTCATCGGCGGAACCGCTCGCGCACGCGTACGCACCGCGTTGAACGATGTTGAGGCTCGCATCGCTTCGCTGACTTCATCCGTCCCGGAGGTAGCCCATGCTGGTGCGTAAGGCACGCCTCCAGGACGCGTCCCACATCTACGACCTGGTGAACTCGCTCTCCACCGACGGCACTTTGCTGAAGCGCGCCTTCGCCGAAATCTGCGAGAACGTTCGCGATTTCACCGTCGCCGAGTCCGATGGCGGCGTGTTTCTCGGCTGCGGCGCGCTGCATCTATATGGTCCTCACCTCGCCGAAGTGCGATCCATCGTGGTCAAGCCGGAAGCCAAAGGTCAGGGCGCCGGCGGACGCATTCTTGGCGCGCTGATTGAAGAAGCCGAAGATCACGGCATTCACTCGGTGTGCCTGTTCACGCGCATTCCCGACTTCTTCTTCAAGTACGGATTCCGCACCGTGGAAGACAAGGCCGACCTGCCCGACAAGATCTTCAAGGATTGCCAGATCTGTCCGCGGCTGCACCGTTGCGACGAAGTAGCCATGGTCCGCGGGCGCATTCCGCGCATGTCTATCCTGGGCGCGCGCAGCGAAGCTCAGCAGCTGGTGCGGATTTCAGGGTAGCGCCTCGCTACCACCACGCTGCTGTCATCTGAGGAGCGCAGCGACGAAGGATCCGCGGTTGCATTTCCCATCGTCTCGGGTGGAAACCCTTTTCCATGCCCGTCTGCAGATAATTAACGGTCTTTGGAGCACAATTGAATTCAGTCGGACTAAATACGGGAAAACGATGGCAACGACGCTAATTTGCAAAAGAAAAAATTTGGGCCAAAGCTCAAAATTCGCATATAACATCCTTACAATCATATAGTTACGGGGTACGCCAACCGCAAAAATGGTAAAAATATGTCATTTATTATCAGCAACTTAACGCGGGACAGGTCAAAAGTATAACCCCCCTAAACCGCGTCGCCCCCGACCTTCCCAGCCCCCCATTCATGGAGCTAATGCATTGAAAGTACGCGACTTGTACAGGATGCTCCTGGAGACTTGTTCAGGCGCTTCTTTGCCGCAAACACCAACTTTGCGCCGCAACTGTACGCATCTTCAGGTTGGATTGGCCAGCATCGCGGCGGCTGCCGCTGCCTGCCCGTAGCTGAGGCCGCCGTCCCCCGGACTGACTCGGGCGTGCTCGATAACCTGGAAACCCGCGTCTTCCAACTTCGAGCGCAGCAGGCGCGCCAGACGCCGGTTATGCATTACGCCGCCGCTCATCGCCACTGTCCCGACGCCCGTCGCATCGCGAGCGGCTGCGGCTGCCCGCCCAAAAGCCTGCGCCACTCCGGCATGAAAGCGCGCGGCGATGCGCGGCTTGGTCCTGCCGCTTTGCAGATCGCCCAACAGTTCCCGCCATAGCGGCGCGACATTCACCAGCGTTGGTTCGCGCTTGTCCCAATTGCCCGCAGCCACCTCGATTTCGTAACCAATGACATCGTCGGGTTCGTCAACAGCGATGCCTTCCAGTTCGATGGCGGCCTGCGCTTCGTAATCAACCGCGCGCCGATTGAGGACCACCGCCGCAACTGCATCAAACAGCCGCCCCAGGCTGGACGTCAGCGGCGCATTGATGCCGCGCTCCATCATGCGCTGGAGTAATCGCGATTCCTTCTCGGTGGCGCCTAGCAATTCCAGAATCTCTGACGAACCAACGTCCACGCCCGCGGCGCGAAGATGAGCGAATGCCATGCGCCACGGTTCCCGCACCGCGGCATCGCCGCCGGGCATCGCTACGTAGCCGAGATGAGCAAAGCGCTCGAAGCTGCCCAGCCGAGCCAGCAGCACTTCCCCTCCCCAGATGCGTCCATCGGTCCCGTATCCGGTTCCGTCGAGCGAAAGTCCAATAACAGGTCCATCCAGCCCGTGCTCGGCCATGCATCCCGCGATGTGCGCGTGATGATGCTGCACCCCGATCAGAGGAAGGCCGCGCGCACCGGCCCATTGTTTTGCCCACGACGTAGACAGGTAGCCGGGGTGCAGATCGTGCACCACTGTCTCCGGTCGAATCTCGAAGGTGCGCATCAGGTGATCGAGCGAGTGCTCGAAGAACTCCAGGCTCGTGACGTTTTCGAGATCGCCCAGGTGCTGGCTCTGGTATGCGTAACGACCGCGTGCCAGCGCGAACACGCTCTTGAGATGGCCTCCGACAGCAAGCAACGCAGGGGACTCCATGGGCAATTCGACCGACAGCGGCACAAATCCGCGCGCCCGCCGAATGATCTGCGGCGCGCCATCCACAAGCGCCTGCACCGAGTCGTCGCACCGCTGCAGAATGTCGCGGTTGTGAAACAGGAACGCGTCGGCAATACCTCTAAGCCGTGCCTGCGCTTCGTCATTGTCGATCGCGATCGGCTCTTCGCTCAGATTGGCCGAGGTCATCACCAGCGCGCTCACGCGCTCATCGGCAAAAAGCAGATGCTGCAGCGGCGCATAGGGCAGGAACACTCCCAGCCACGGAATGCCGGGGTCGACCGACGGGGCGATTCCGTTGCCCGCTCGCCTCCGTGCCAGTACGATGGGGCGCGCCGGCGTCTGCATCAGCGCCTCTTCGTCGTGGGTCAACTCGCACAACCCGCGAGCCGCCTCGATGTCCCGCACCATCACAGCGAGGGGCTTGCCGTAGCGGTGCTTTCGATCACGCAGTCGCATCACGGCGGATTCGTCCGTCGCATCGACCGCCAGATGGAATCCTCCAATGCCCTTGATGGCCATGATTTCGCCGGCCATCAGCCGATCAATGCATGCGGCGATGGGATCGTAAACAAACATTGCATCGCCCGGCGTATTGGCCATCCACACCCGAGGCCCGCACTCCCAGCACGCATTCGGCTGCGCATGAAAGCGCCGATTCAGCGGATCGTTATACTCGGCCTCACACGCCGTGCACATTGGAAACACCGCCATCGAAGTCTGCGGGCGGTCGTAGGGGATGCGGCGAGTAATGGTGTAGCGCGGTCCGCAGTTGGTGCAATTGATAAATGGATAACGGTAACGTCGATCGGTGGGATCGAGCAGTTCGCGCAGGCAGTCGGAACAGGTGGCCGCATCGGCGGGAATGCCCGTGCTCACCTGGCCCAGAACCTTGCTGGTGACAATATGGAAATCAGTTTCGCCGGTTGGAACACGGTCCTCCACGACCACCGAATCGATGCGCGACATGGGCGGTGCGTCGGAACGAAGACGGGCGAGAAATTCGTGCACCCGCGCTTCAGAGCCTTCAATCTCGATCGTCACCCCATCGGTGTTGTTGCCGATCGATCCCGCCAGTCGCGTCTCCTGCGCCAGGCGGAAAACGAAAGGCCGAAAGCCGACTCCCTGCACTACCCCGCGCACCAGGACGGCCCGGCGTTTTACATGGTCCATCTCGGCCTGGGGGATATCTTCCGCCAACAGCGACCTCGCTTGCACCAACAGCTTAGAGCATAGCCCGGACGCTGAAGCCCCGGTGATTCAAATCGTTGGTCGTGGTTGGCACGTTTGTAATGCTTGTTGCCGGCAGCATCCGTGATGCCGGATTTTTGTCTGGCGACGCGCAAACAATCGCATTTCTTCTTGAAGCTTTCGGCGTCAACAGGCTATTGTGCAAGCAAGAAAGCGGGCAACCAAAAGGGCCCGCTTGTCATTTAACTGAACAGCAGCGAAGTCGGGTCTGGGATATGCCTGAGCGCTTCTGTCCTTTGCGGGTGGAGCTTCCCCGCGATTGAGAATCCCCCGGAGTATCAACTCAAAGAAGGTCAAGGAAGGTGGGCATAATGAACAAGAAATTGGTAGTTTTAAGCGCCATGCTGGGAGTCGCAACCCTGGGCTGGGCCGACTCGAAGAAAGACGATGCCGCTGACCGGCTCGACAATGCGGCAAAGGTGCTGCACGAAATCATGGCCACTCCCGACAAAGGCGTTCCGGATGAGGTGCTGGATCACGCCAAGTGCGTTGCCGTCGTTCCGCACATGGTCAAGGGTGGATTTGTGATCGGCGCCGAAGGCGGCAAGGGCGTGGCCACATGCCGCACTGCTAATGGATGGAGCGCACCGGCCTTCTTCACCGTGGAAGGCGGAAGCTGGGGCCTGCAGATCGGCGTCGAGGGAATCGACCTGGTGATGATCATTCAGAACGATCAGGGCATGGAGCATCTCCTCAACAGCAAATTCAAAATCGGCGCGGATGCCTCGGCAGCCGCCGGTCCCGTGGGACGTCATGCGTCAGCCGATACCGA
Organism: uncultured Acidobacteriota bacterium; assembly: GCA_963730805.1. Taxonomy (GTDB): domain Bacteria; phylum Acidobacteriota; class Terriglobia; order Terriglobales; family Acidobacteriaceae; genus Telmatobacter. The sequence continues at coordinate 267,049 of CAVSTL010000015.1, forward strand.
CTGGAAGATGAACGCCGAGATCCTCACCTACTCGCGCGCCAAGGGCGCTTTCGCCGGACTCACCCTGAACGGTGCGGCCGTGAAGGAAGACAAGGACTCGATGTCGGCGATCTACGGCCCCGACGTCACTGAACGCTCGGTACTGATGGGCAAGGTTGAGCCCCCTGCCGCAGCCCACTCGTTCCTGGCCGCGGTTCGCGGAGCCAAAGCACAGGCGACAGCTTCCAACCAGTAAGCTGGATCTGTTTCCCGAATTCTGCTGATCCTAAGCACAAATTGCCCCAGCTTCCCCAAAGAGGCTGGGGCAAATTCATCTCTGCGCAGCATCGAGGTGAATCAGGGAGCGACAGTTTCCGAATCAGCTTCATTTGTGCCGCCGGTTGATACACTCGGCCTTGAGGGTAAGTTTGAGTTTCAAGTCGGTTATCCGCGCTCGGTCAGTATCCCGGATCCTTTGCAGTTGCCTCCTGATCGGTTCCTCCTCGCTGCCGCCCGCGGACGCCCAGCCGGATGCTGATACGACCATCCTTCAGGGCATCGACGCATCGGTTCATGCCCGAGAAAACTACCTGCTCGGCTACACGGTCACCGAGCATTACGCCGTTTTCCGGAACCGCGACGAGCAGCATCCCACTGCGGAGATGGTAGTCCAAACCACCTACCGCCGCGATCTAGGCAAAAACTTCAGCATCGTTTCCGCGACCGGACCGCTGCTGCTCCGGAAAATGCTCGAGACCATACTGGACCGCGAAAGAAAGATGACCCAGCCCGCCAACCGCGCCACAGCGGTGATCACGCCGGGCAATTATGAAATGACTGTGAAAGATTCCGAGACAGTGGACGGGAGGAACTGCGTGGCCGTTGCCATCAAACCCCGGCGGGTTTCTCCCTATCTATTCAACGGGACCATCTGGGTCGATGCCCAGAATCAGTCGATCGTGCAACTGAGTGGAATCTCGGCGAAAAGTCCGTCGATACTCACGGGGCCGTCAGAGGTCTTCCGTCAGTACACGCAGATCGATGGCCTTCCCATGGCCACCCACGCCAAGGCGGTTTCGAACAGTTCGCTCCTGGGCCAGACCACGATCAAGATCGATTACACCGGCTACCAGATGCAGCTCCAGCCGGCGAAATGACACTCGGGTCGGGGGGAATCGCTCCGTCACACTCGAGTGATTTTTGACGCTTCTCATCATTGTGCCCTGCTCTATACTGCACTCGTGACCATCCTTCCGGGTGACTGGAGACTCGACGCAGCGCTGGGCTCGTGCCTGCTCCTGGGCCTGCGGCATGGTTTCGACTACGATCACCTGGCGGCCATCTCCGACATCACCGCCGTACAGTGCAACTGGAAGAGCGGTCTGCGTTTAGGCATGACCTATGCGCTCGGCCACGCCTGCATGGTGGCGGCCTTGGGCATCATGGTGCTGGAAATGCACATGGGGCTTCCCCAGGGCCTGGACCACTGGACGGAGCGCCTGATCGGTTTGACGCTGATCGTGCTCGGGCTGGGCGTGGTGGCGGGCATTCTGCGCAAAGACGCCCACGGCCACCGGCACTCGCGCGTCGAGAGCCGTCTGGCCATCGCCATCAACGGCATGCTGTGGGCAGCGTGGCGGATGCGGAGGCTGTGGAATCCCGAAACGCCGCGCCCCGAACGGTTTCAGTGGATGTACACCGGCAAGTCCGTCTTTCTCATCGGAGTGCTGCACGGGGTGGGCGCGGAAACACCGAGCCAGCTGGCGCTGTTCTTCCTCACCGCAAACCTGGGCGGGACTTCGCGCGGGCTCCTGGGGTTGACGGCCTTCGCGCTCGGCCTGGTAGCCATGAACGCTCTCATGACCGCCACCATGGGCGGGGCTTTCAAAGCCAGCGGGCATCATCCCCGCTTCTATCACATCATTGCCTGGACCGGGGCCGCCTACAGCTGCATCATCGGGATGATCTTCCTGTTTGGTATTTCCGACCGCCTTCCAGTCTTGGGGTAGTCCCGCCCCGACTGCCCCCGCAAACTATATAGATAAGGTGTATTTTTTCGCCCCATCGAGGGCCGGGCGCAGCCCGCGCATCCGATGTGGTGATTTATACCACATCACGGTATAAGATGCCGGATCTCGGTGTGTTCCACATCGCAGAGGTGCGACACGTCACATATCGCTGATTTGCTGCCCTCCTAGAATCGGGGCATGTCAGCCGTGAACCTCATTCTGATCGCGCCCTGCTCCCTCCTCGTAGGAGCCGCGCTGCAGATTTTCGTCGCGAAGCTCGTTTCCGCACGAACCAAGGGAATCCTGGCCGCCCTGTTCTGCCTGCCCTCCCTGATCGCCGTGGCCGCGATGGTTCGCCTGGTGCAGGCGGGACAGGCTATCGATGTGAACGTCTCTTCCTGGGATGGCCCCCTGGCGCTAGTCCTCCATGTCGACGCGCTCAGCGTTCTGTTCGGGCTGATGGGCGCGGGCATCGGCGGATTCGTGCTGCTCTACTCCATCAGCTATATGGCGCACGACAAGTCCGCGACCCGCTTTTACGCCACCATGCTGGTTTTCATCGGCGCCTTTATTGGGTTGGTCTACAGCGCCAACCTCTTTATTTTCTACCTCTGCTGGGAAGTCGTAGGACTCTGCTCCTTCAGCCTGGTGGGCTTCTGGTACACCAACCGCGAGGCGGTCAACGGCGCCCGCAAGGTGCTGCTGATGACCCACATCGCGGGCTACGGATTGCTCGCCGCGATCCTTGTCATCTATCACCGCACCGGAAGCGCTCTATGGACCGACCCGGCGGTGGCCCATGCCTTTACCGGCGGCGTCTTCCTGCTGATGGTGCTGGCGCTGGTGGCGAAATCGGTGCAGGTGCCCCTCCATACCTGGATCCCGGAAGCGATGGCTGCTCCCACCCCCGTCAGCGCCCTGCTGCACGCGGCCTGCTATGTGAAAGCCGGCGTGTATCTAGCGGCGCGCATGCACAGCTTTGGCGCGTGGCCGGCGGCGTGGGGCGACACAGTGATGTGGATCGGCACGGTCACAATGGCCGTGGGCGTGATGTACGCCATGGTCCAGACCGACCTCAAGCGCATGCTGGCGTTCTCAACCGTCAGCCAGATCGGCTACATGATGATGGGCATCGGCATCGGGACGCCCCTGGCCATCACCGCCGGCCTGCTCCATTGCCTCAATCATGGATTCTTCAAGGGCGGGCTGTTCCTGACCGCTGGCTCGGTGCAGCACGCGGCCGGCACCCGTGACATGAACCAGCTCGGCGGCCTTGCCCAGCGCATGCCCCGGACGACACTCTCCTGGCTGATCGGCGTGGGCAGCATGATGGGCTTCCCGCTGATGAGCGGATTCGCCAGCAAGTGGATGCTTTATGCCGCGGCTCTGCAGGCCGGCCAGGTCGCGCCCGCGGTGATTGCCTGGGCGGTCAGCCTGGGCACCGTTTTCCTCGGCGTGAAAGCCACCAGCGCCGTCTTCCTCGGCCCGCTCCCGGACAAAATCAAGGATGCGCATGAATCCCCCGCCAGCATGGTCTGGGGCATGGGATTTCTTGCCGCCGGCAGCATCATCCTGGGAATCGCACCGCAACTAGCTGTCAATACACTGCTGAACCCCATCCTGCGCGCCTTTTCGCTCACGGCGATTCACGTGACCTGGTTCGGATTCTCGCCCGACACTGGCGCGTTTTCCACCACCGGCGGACTGGTGCTGGCCGTGGTCTCTTTGGTTGTGGGCGGAGGCATCTATGCGCTCGCATACGTCGCACGGCCGGTAACGGCGACCGCAGGCGGCGGTCCGGCGATGGCTGGAGCCGGCGGCGGAGTTTTTACCGGCGGAGAGCCTTTGCCGGACGGCGACCGCCTTTCTGCCAGTGACTTCTCCAGCATCTTCCAGCAGAACTGGAAATCGTTCTTCCGCTGGTCCAACGTAGACCGGGTTTACCTCGCCGTCTGGGATGGGTTGCAGGCTGTCTCGCGCGCACTGGGAGTAGTGGTCGGATGGATGGAGCGGAACTCCGTAGCGCTGGTGGTTGTCTTTGCCGCCACGATGTTCGCCTTCGTTCGCTGGGGGATGCCAAGTCCCCTGGGCGCCCATGAGGGCGGCGCAATGCCCATGCCGCCGGTGTTGATCGCAGCCATCGCGATGGCCGCTGCCGGCTTGCTACTTGCCTCATTGGTCAGCGGCGCAAAGCAAAGAATTCCTGCCTGGTTCTGCATGCTCGTCGTCGGTGGCCTCACGGTCGGCGGTCTGCTGGTTGCGAACCCATGGCTCCGGCTCGGTCTTCTCGAGACGGCAACTTTCCTCACAGTGGTACGCGTTTGGATTTCGGCGCGCACCCGCGCTGCCAAGTTTACTTATCTCGCGGTCGTCTCCGTCTCGGCGCTCTGCGCAATCGGCAGTGAACTGCTGGCCAGTCAGCCAAACCAGGGCTGGTCGCGCGCGCTTCTGCTCACGGGAATCCTGGTCAAGTTGGCAGCTGTTCCCATGCTCTTCTGGCTGCTCTCGCTCGCGGACGAACTCCCGGCGCTGGTTCTCGGCCTCATCATCGCTGTCGTCGATATGGCGGCCTTTGGCGAATTCATGACCAGCGCCATGACCCTGAACAGCGTCCTGGTTCCACAGAGTCTTTGGCTGTGGGCGGCCGCGCTTACATCGTTCGTGGCCGCTTTGCTGATGCTCACGCAGCGCAGCCTCAAGCGCTTGCTGGTTCTCTCCACCATGGAAGATGCGGGCTTCCTGCTTCTGGGTCTTGCCTCCGTGACGTGGATGCAAACTACGTCCGGGTTGCAGGGAGCGATCTTTGCGGCCTCGACACACGCTCTCGCCAAGGCCCTTCTGTTCGCGAGCCTTAGCGCTCCTGAAGCCGCCGGCGAACTGGAAACCGGACCCGTTGGCCTCGCCTCGCGCTATCCGGTCAGCGCCTTCGGCTTCCTGTTCGGAATGCTGGCCATGCTCGGCGTACCGCCGCTTCTGGGATTCCTGGGCCGCTGGAGACTATATGACGCCGCCCTGCAGTTCCATCCTGCCCTTGCCGCGGTCTTCATCCTGTCTTCCATCCTGGCTCTGGTGGCCTATGTCCTGGCGCTTACCCGCAACTGGTGGGGCCCGGCGCAGGCTGACTCACCGGCTGGGCGCAAAGAGCCATTCCTTCTAAAAAGCGCCATCGTGGGCCTGGCGGTCGTGCTTCTGGCCACCGGCGTTTGGCCGCATCTGCTGCAACTTCTCCAAGGGGGTCGCTGATGAAAATGTGGAATCGATTGATGTGCTACTGCCGACGTCGCAGCCCGTGGCTCTTCCATATGAACTCGGGAAGCTGCAACGGGTGCGACATCGAGCTGGTCGCGAGCCTTACTCCCCGCTACGACGCTGAACAGCTTGGCGTGCGTCTCGAGGGTAGCCCGCGGCACGCCGACATCCTCTGCATCACCGGCCCCGTGACGCGCAAGGCAGTGGGCGCGGTGAAAACCGTATACGGCCAGGTATGCGGACCGAAAGCCGTCGTAGCGATTGGCTCCTGCCCCGCGACCACCAACGTATTCATCGACAGCCGCACTCTCGATGGTCCGCTCGACAAGCACATTCCCGTCGACGTTTTCGTGCCCGGCTGCCCGCCGCGTCCCGACGCCATCATCCAGGGCGTGGCCCGGGCGGCAGCGATCCTGGCGGAACGGGCGGCCAATAACCCAACGCCCGAACCCATGCCACTGCCGGTGGCTGAATTCGCCGAGGTACAGAAATGAATCTGACTACCTCCCTCGCCCGCCTGCTGATCTTTCCCGGACTGCTCTTTGCGGTTCCCGCCGCCTGGTTCTTCCTGTGGGTGGAACGCAAGGCCGTGGCCCTGATGCAGGGACGCGTGGGGCCGCCCTTCATGCAGCCCTTTTATGACTTCATCAAGCTGCTGGGCAAATCGAATCCTTCGCGAACCGGCCTCGCCGGCGCGATGATGAAGGCCTGGCCGCTACTGGCCGTTTCGTCGGCAGCGGGAGCAGTCGCGCTCTTGCCCGTGCTGCCCAACTACGGCGGCTTCCAGGGCGACCTGATCTTCCTGCTGGCACTGCTCGAAGTGCCCTCGTTCTGCATCATCGCCGCGGGGTTCTCGTCTCGCTCCATCTTTGGCGAGATCGGCTCCGCACGCGAAGCGGTCTTGAGCGTCTCCTACAACATAGTTTTCCTGCTGGCCATCGTTTCCATCGCCGCCTCGCAGCACACCTTCCGGCTCGACACTCTGGCAGCGCTGCCGGCCTCACCGCTGCGCTGGCTGGGAGTGACAGCGCTTCTGGTCTGCCTGCCCGCCAAGCTGCATCTCAACCCGTTCTCGCTCCCCAATGCGGAGCAGGAAATCTACTCCGGCCCCATGACCGAATACGCCGGCCCTGAACTCGCCATGTGGGAACTGTCGCACGGCCTCGAGTGGGTCGCAGCGACGGGCCTGGTGGCCACCCTGGCCGCGCCGCACCTCACCCTGTGGTGGCTGGCGGCGATTGTTTTCATCGCCCTGTCGTTCGGCATTGTTCTTCTGCTCTCGGTCCTGGCGTCGGCAACCGCAAGGCTCGCCATCGACACCACGGTTCGCTTTTACTGGCAATGCACGCTGATCTTCGCAGTGCTCGCCATCTCCTCCGCGCTGTTCATGAGGTTCAGATCATGAAAATGCTCAGCATGCTGTGGAAGAACTTCTGGGGCGGCCATCGGACTCTCGAGTTCCCCGCCCGTCCCAACGTTACCGAACGCTTCCGCGGGCTGGTCCAGTTCGACGCCACCCGCTGCTCCGGCTGCGCCATCTGCAAGTTCCGCTGCACCTCGTGCGCCATCGACTTCAAGGGCGGCAAGGGCGAATTCACCTGGAGCTACGATCCCGGCCAGTGCACGTTCTGCGGACGCTGCGTAGAAGGCTGCAAAGACCACGCCCTCAGCCAGTGCGAAGATACCCCGCCGGTTTACACCACCCTCGGCGAATTGAAGAAGTCCTACACCGTGGCGCGCAAAACCACCGTCAAGCCGCCCGCGGCCAAACCGGCAGCCGCGCCGGCCCCTGCCGCTGCTCCCGCTTCCCCCGGAGGTACCGAATGAGCACCGTCGAAACCATCCCTGAAGTTCTCGATGCCGCCGAGCCTTATATCGAACAGAACGGCGTCTACTGGTTCCACTGCGAAGGTTTAAATGTTCGCGACCTCGCCCGCGCCATGAACGCCGTGCAGGCCCGCTTCGTCACCATCACCGCCTACCAGCTTCCCAAAGACGAAGGCTTCCGCCTCGAATATCACTGGGACCTCGCCGGCCGCCTGCTCGGGTTCACTTTCAACCTGGCCGGTAATTCCATTGACAGCATCTACGACCTCTCCGAAGCCGTGGACTGGATCGAGCGCGAAGTTCACGAAGGATTCAACATCGACTTCATCGGGCGCGAGTACGAGCCCCTGCTCCTCAAACCAGGCGACACAATGGGCATGAACATGCGTGAGGAGGTCTCCAAGTGAGCTACAAGATCCCCATGGGCCCCTACCATCCCGGCCTCGAAGAACCCTATAAGCTCGACATGACCTGCGACGGCGAGACCGTCATCGAAGCCAAGCTGCACATCGGCTTCAATTTTCGCGGCATCGAGCATCTCGCCGAGACGCGCAACTACATCCAGGTGATCGCTCTCATGGAGCGCGTCTGCGGCATCTGCTCCTTCATTCACACGCTCACTCTCTGCCAGGCCATGGAGAAACTCACCGGCCTCGAGCCGCCTCCGCGCGCCAAATATATTCGCGTCGTCATGGGAGAGCTCGAACGCCTCCACTCGCACGTTTTGTGGGCAGGCATCGCCGCCAAGCTCATGGGCTTCAAGACCATGTTCATGACCTGCTTCGAACTGCGCGAGAAGGTGATGGACGTGCTTCAGGCCATCTCCGGCAATCGCGTCAACTACTCCATGAACCGCGTTGGCGGCGTGAACCGCGATATCGAAGACCCGCTGGCGTTAGTTGGCCTGATCGACGGGCTGGAACGCGAAATGGTCAAGACCGTCATTCCGATCTTCACCACCAGCAGGACGGCGCTTTCGCGCTGCGCCGGCATCGGCGTGCTGACCCATGAGAAAGCTCTCTCCTGCGGCACCGTCGGCCCGGTGGCACGGGCTTCGGGCGTCGGCCAGGACCTGCGCCGCGACGCACCCTACGCGGCCTACGACGAGATGCAATTTGAAGTCCCCGTACAGCCCGACGGAGACGTGAAGGCGCGCCTGCTGGTTCGCGCGCTCGAAATTCTGGAAAGCTGCAAGATCCTTCGCCAGGCGTTGACCAAAATGCCCGGAGGCGAATTCTATACCGGCGACGGCAAGTTCAACTTCGTAACCGGCACCGCGTTCAGCCGTGTGGAAGCGCCGCGCGGCGAAGTAATGTACAGTGTTTCGTGGAAGGAGCACGCCCGCAATCCCGCGCGCGTCCACGTGCGCACGCCAACCTTCGCTAACATGCCTGCCATCCGCTACATGGTGACCGGCGCCCGCCTGGCCGACACTCCCCTCATTCAGGCCTCCATCGACCCGTGCTACTCCTGCACGGACCGCTGAAACTCGACACGGAATAGCGCATACGATATCTTTGCGCTATTCCCTTTCCCGTCCTGAAACAGCCCCGCAGGGATGGGAATTGTTACCCCCACAAGTGACCAATGTCACGGTTGCATCCCGGCCACTAAACGTATAAGAAAGCCAGACTGATAAGAGGAAACCGAAGCCCGCGCAGCGGAACCAGCACTGCGCGTCTCGTTCCGCAAAACGCATCTCCCGCGAGAAGCACAGAACGGACCACCGCCGCAACTCGGCGTTCAACACCATCCGGGAAGATGCCGCAAAGGGAGGAATCGTGCCTGCTTTCACACCCCCGCCGCTACCCAGCGATGACAAACGATGGAAAATCGTGAACGGCACCATGCGCAAGAATGGGTTTGCCCGCCACGCGCTGATCGAAACTCTTCATACCGTGCAGTCCTCATTCGGCTATCTCGATGACGACGCCATCAAGTTCGTAGCCCAGTCGCTGCGCGTGCCCCTCAGCCAGGCCTACGGCGTGGTCACCTTCTATCACTATTTCAGCCTCAAGCCGCCAGGCATGCACACCGTCACGGTCTGCGCCGGAACCGCTTGCTACATCAAGGGCGCCGATAAGCTGATCGCCGCGGCCGAAAACAAGCTTGGCATTGCCCAGGGCCAGACTACGAAGGACGGCAACGTCAGCCTGATGGTTGCCCGCTGCGTGGGCGCCTGCAGCCGCGCGCCCGTAGTCCTGTCTGATGGCGAGGTCAAGGGCGAAATGACCGGGGAACAGATGCTCGAGCAGCTGGAAAGGTGGACCGTCGAATGACACTCGAAGAACTGGAACTCATAGCCAAGAGCGTTCACCAGGACAACTCCAAGTATGACTACGAAGTAAACGTCTGCATGGATCTGGCCTGCGCCAGCCAGGGCGCCGACCGGCTGCGCGAAGCGCTGGTGAAAGCTGCCCAGGCGTCGGGTAAAAAGATCCTCGTTCGGAAAACCGGCTGCATGGGCCCCTGTTCTTCAGGGCCCTTGGTGCGGGTCGATCCCGAAGAGACGCTCTACGCCAAGGTGAAGCACGAGAGTGCCGAGGCGATTGTGAACGGTCTCGGCGACAAGCCTGTGGCGGAACTGCAGTGCGACCTGAACGAGCACTTCGACAAGCAGGTTCGCGTGGTGCTCGAGAACGCCGGACACATCGACCCCGAGAAGATCGACGACTACATCTCCCGGGACGGCTACAAGGCCCTTCTGACAGCACTGCTCGAAATGACCCCCAACGGCATCGTGCACCGCATTACGGAAAGCGGCCTGCGCGGACGCGGCGGCGGCGGCTATCCAACCGGCCTCAAGTGGAGCACGGTGGCCAAAGCCGGCGGCGATATCAAGTACGTCGTCTGCAACGGCGACGAGGGCGACCCCGGAGCGTTCATGGACCGCAGCGTGATGGAAGGCGATCCGCACCGCGTCATCGAAGGCATGGCCATTGCCGCCTATGCCGTGGGCGCCAGCAAGGGATTCATCTATGTGCGCGCGGAATACCCGGTCGCGGTTGCGCGCCTCACAACAGCCATTCGCGAAGCACGGCGGCGCGGCCTGCTGGGCAACGCCATCGGCGGCACCACGTTCAGCTTTGACATCGAAATTCGTCTCGGCGCGGGCGCGTTTGTCTGCGGAGAAGAAACCGCCCTGCTGGCTTCGATCGAAGGCCGCCGCGGCACGCCCAAGCCACGTCCTCCCTATCCGGCTGTCAGCGGCCTGTGGAGCAAGCCAACCCTGATCAACAACGTGGAAACCTATGCCAACATCGCGCCCATCGTGCGCAACGGCGGCAAGTGGTTCTTCAACATGGGCTCGGAGCGCAGCAAGGGCACCAAGGTGTTCGCGCTCACCGGCCGCATCACCCACACCGGCCTCATCGAAGTTCCGCTGGGCATCAAGCTCGGCGAGATCATCGAGCACATCGGCGGCGGCGTACCCGGCGGCCACAAGCTCAAGGCGATCCAAACCGGCGGACCTTCGGGCGGATGCATTCCCGCCGACATGCTCAGCCTGGGCGTCAGCTACGACGCCCTCATGGCGGCCGGCTCCATCATGGGCTCGGGCGGCATGATCGTCATGGACGACACCTCCTGCATGGTCAACGTGGCCCGCTTCTTCATCGAGTTCTGCATGACCGAATCGTGCGGCAAATGCATTCCCTGCCGCGCTGGCACAGCCCAGCTGCACACGCTGTTGACGCGCATCTGCAACGGCACGGCAACGCTCAATGATCTCGAACTAATTGAAGACCTCTGCGACACCGTAAAGAGCGCCAGCCTGTGCGGCCTTGGCCAGACCGCGCCGAATCCAGTCTTGAGCACGCTTAAGTATTTCCGCAACGAATACATCGAACACATCGTGCACAAGCGCTGCCCGGCCGGCGTGTGCACCATGGAAGCTCCCGTTTCCGCTGAACCCGCCGTGGAGGTGCTGGCATGAGCGACACCGCTGAAGTCAAAACACTCATCATCGACGGGCACGAAGTCAGCGCCCGCCGTGGACAGACCATTCTTGAAGTGGCCAAGGAGAATGACGTCGACATCCCCACGCTCTGCCATCTAGACGGCCTGTCGGATGTAGGCGCGTGCCGCATGTGCCTGGTCGAAATCAAGGGCAGCAACAAGCTGCAGCCCGCCTGCGTAACCTCCATCTTCGAGGGTATGGAGGTTAGCACCAGGACGGAGCGGCTATCCAAACACCGCCGCACCATCCTCGAGCTTCTTTTTGCGGAGCGGAATCACATCTGTTCGGTGTGCGTCGCCAACGGCCATTGCGAACTCCAGTCGCTGGCGCAGGGGCAGGGCGTGACTCATGTGCGCCTGCCCTACCGCAGTCCGGAACTGCCTGTCGATGCGTCCCACGAGCGGTTCACCATCGATCACAATCGCTGCATCATGTGCACCCGCTGCGTACGCGTATGCGCGGAGATTGAAGGCGCGCATGTGTGGGATGTGATGGGCCGCGGAACAGACTCCATGATCGTTGCCGACCTGCATGCAGAATGGGGCAAATCCAGTTGCACGCGCTGCGGCAAGTGCGTCCAGGTGTGCCCGACAGGAGCGCTTTTCGACAAGAGCAAAGTCGGCTCCGACCATCCCAAGTACCCTGATTTTCTGCCTTACCTGAACCTGATGAGGGAAGCGCAATGAGCAAATTGAAATTGGCAACAGTCTGGCTGGACGGCTGCTCCGGATGCCACATGTCGTTCCTCGACATGGATGAACGGCTCCTCCAGCTGGCCGAGCTCGTCGACGTGGTCTACAGCCCCATCGTGGACACCAAGGAATTTCCTGACGAAGTGGACATCGCCCTGGTCGAGGGCGCGGTGGCTTCGGTAGACGACGAGAAAAAGATCAAGAAGATCCGCGAGCATTCCAAACTGCTGGTGGCGATGGGCGACTGCGCCGTGGCGGGCAACGTGCCTTCCATGCGCAATCCCATCGGGCCGGATGCGATTCTGAACCGTGCCTACATCGAGAACGTGAGCGCACAGCCGCAGATCCCCTGCATCGTAGTGCCGCAGCTTCTCAAGAAGGTCCGGCCCGTTCACGAGTTCGTCAGTGTGGACGTGTTTCTTCCCGGGTGCCCGCCCTCGGCTGACACCTTCCACGAAACGCTTACCGCGCTGCTAACCGGCGGACCGCTGGAAGTTACGGCGCTCACCCGCTTTGGAGCCTGATCCCGGAGCCTATCATGACACAGACAATTACGATTGATCCCGTGACACGGCTGGAAGGCCACGGAAAAATCACCATCCAGTTGAACGGCCAGGGTGAAGTGGAAGACGCGCACTTTCATGTGACGCAGGTGCGCGGATTCGAGAAGTTTTCCGAAGGCCGTCCCTTCTACGAAATGCCCAGCCTGATGGCGCGCATCTGCGGCATCTGCCCGGTCTCGCACCTGATCGCTTCGGCCAAGGCCTGCGAAGCCATCATGTCCGTGCGCATTCCGCATACAGCCGCGCAACTGCGGCGCATGCTCAACCTCGCGCAGATGGTGCAGTCGCACGCGCTGAGTTTCTTCTATTTGTCCTCGCCCGACCTTCTGCTGGGCATGGAAGCCGATCCCAAGATACGGCACATCTTCGGCGTCGTCGCCGCCAAGCCCGAACTGGGTCGCGCCGGCATCGCGCTGCGTCGCTTCGGCCAGCACATCATCGAGCTGCTCGGCAACAAGCGCATCCATCCTGGTTGGGTCATTCCTGGAGGAGTCACCGAGCCGCTTGCCGCTGCCAAGCGCGACGAAATCCTGGCCATGATGCCCGAGGCCTTCCACAGCATCAAGCTGGCGCTGTCCGCCTATAAGCAGATCGCGGATACCTTCCGGCCGGAAATCGAAGTCTTCGCCAACTTCCCGACCAACTACCTCGGTCTGGTGAACGAAGACGACTCCATCGAGTTCACCGACGGCGCCCTGCGGCTCATCGACCCCGCCGGCAACACGATTGAAGACGGCATCACCGCTGCCCGTTTCACCGAGGTCATCGGCGAAGCCGTGGAGCCCTACAGCTACACCAAGTTCGCCTACTACACGCCACTCGGCTATCCCGATGGGTGTTATCGCGTGGGTCCGCTGGCGCGCCTCAACATCGCCAAGACCATGGGCACGCCATTGGCAGACGCTGAGCTCGCCGAATTCAAGCAGCTCGCCGGCGGGCCGGTGCAGAGTTCTTTCTACTATCACCACGCACGCCTCGTCGATATTCTCCACGGCATCGAAAAGATCGAACAGATCCTCAGCGATCCGTTAATTCTCGACAAGCATGTGCGCGCCACCGCGGGCGTGAACCGCCTCGAAGGCGCCGGCCAGGCCGAAGCCCCGCGCGGAACCCTCCACCATCACTACAAGGTGGACGAGAACGGCTTGATCACATGGGCCAACCTGGTGATCGCGACCGGCAACAACAACAACGCCATGAACAAGGGCGTGGCGCAGGCCGCGAAGCACTACATCAAGGACGGCAAATTCACCGAAGGCATTCTCAATCGCGTGGAGGCCGTGGTCCGCACCTTCGACCCCTGCCTGAGCTGCTCGACTCACGCCTTCGGGCAGATGCCGCTGGCCATCTCGCTGCTCAACGCCGACCGCGAAGTCATCGACCAGGCCATCCGTTAACCTCCATCAACTGGGTGCCCCAGGTCTCGCTTCCGAGACCTGGGATTTCTCCTCACTCTTTCTTACCTCTAAACTGACCTTGTCCTCCTGAGTGAAGCCGCTCGCGCTTACGCGCGATCGGCGCAGTCGAAGGATCTGCGGTTGCTTCTTGCGCATGCTGCCCGCCAGCCACACTCCCGTCCGCTGCCTCATCCTCGCCTGCGGCAACACCCTGCGAAGCGATGACGGCGTTGGTCCATGGCTTGCGGCCTGGGCCGAAGAGCGGTTCGCCGCAGAACCCGCCGTGCGCATCATTTCCCGCCAGCAGTGGACTCCCGATCTGGCTGAAGAAGTGGCGCACGCCGAATCGGTTTTGTTCCTCGACTGCGCGATTGATTCGCCTCCCGGAAAAGTCGCGATCGCCCCAATTTCACCGGCAACCTCCAGCCCTGCCCTCGAAACCCATCACGTGGGAGCCGCCGAACTGCTGGCGCTCGGAAAGGAACTCTACGATTCCCTGCCCCGCAACGCATTGCTGCTCACCATCGGAGCCGGTTCGACAGAAATGGGCGAGACCTTCAGCAAGTGCGTGAACGATTCTCTGCCCGAAGCCTGCCGGCTGCTGGAGAAAACGGTACGCGACCTGATGGCATCCTGAAAGCGCGGGCCGCCTGAGAAACCCCAGGTCTCAAACTCGAGACCTGGGGCACCCAATTCCAAGAAAGACGGCGGCCACACCTTACGGTGCGGCCGCCGTCTGGGCCAGTCCGGATTGAGGTTTGTGGCTTCCCACCTTCGCGCCAGAAAGAAGGCGAGAAGATCAGCCACGGGGGAATTGCTAGCTAGAACGCGGCTACCGTCTGACGCAGGCTGTAGGAACTGAGCGTCTTGATGTAGTTGCCACGATCGAACGGCGAGGTGTCAGGCACGGACCGCCGGCTGAGGCAGCCGCGCGTCTCCGAGATCGACGTGTACTCACGCTTTTCGAGCCAGTAGCGCAGGTCGGCCAGCACGCGGCCGATGTGCTCGATGCCATGGATATGCAGCGCTGACGCCATCATCGCGACGTTACCGCCGGCCATGATTGACTTCAGAACATCCTCAGCGGAGTGCACGCCGCCGGTGATGCCGATGTCGATGTTGGTGTGGCCATACAGTATCGCGGCCCAGTGCAACCGGGGCAGCAATTCCGACGGCGTGGAGAAGTGCAGCGTGGGCCGCACCTCCAGCGTCTCGATATCGAAATCGGGTTGATAGAAGCGGTTGAACAGCACCACTCCGCGGGCCCCTGCGTCTTCAAGCCGCTTGACCAGGTTCGGAATGCTGGTGAACGACTGCGAGAGCTTGACGGCCACCGGAATCTTGACCGCGCGGCAAACTCCATCCACCAGTTCAAGCAACTGCTGCTCGAGGTCCGACGACGTCTGGCTGGCGTCGGTGGCGAGCGCGTAGGTGTTCAGCTCGATGGCATCGGCTCCCGCTTCTTCCATCTCGCGGGCAAACCGCACCCATCCTCCGGTCGATGCTCCATTCAGGCTGGCCATGATGGGGATGTCGACCGCTTCCTTGGAACGGCGCAGACCCTCGAGGTATCCCTCGTGCGTCATGCGATAGTCGTTCAGGTCGGGTAGATAGTCGAGCGATTCGGCAAACGACTCCGTCCCGCGCGACAGGTCTTCATCGAGCGCCCTCGATTCAAGCGCCAGTTGTTCTTCGAACAACGAGGTAAGCACCACCGCGGATGCTCCCGCTTCTTCCATGCGGGCGACGTTTTCGACGGACTCGGCAATCGGCGTGGACGAGACCACGATGGGCCCGTTCAGCTTCAGACCGAGATAGGTTGTAGAGAAGTCAATCATTCTTCGCCTCCGGCGGCAACCGGCTCAAGCTTCTCGGCCGGCTTTTCTTCAGGAGCGATGTGGGGAGTCTCGCCTCTGCCCGGCATGGCAGCCCGGGCGGAGTAGACGCGCCACTGGCGCTCCACATCATCCTGTGCATCCTTCAACAATTCAGCGGCCAGCTCGGGGTTCCCGCGGGCCAGCATGGTGTAGCGCGCTTCGCGATACGCATATTCCTTGAGCCGGATCGACGGCGACTTGGAGTCGAGCTGGAACGGATTCTTGCCCGTTTCCCTCAGTTCCGGGTTGTACCGCATCAGCGGCCAGTAGCCCGATTGCACCGCCAGCTTCTGTTGTTCGAGCCCGTGCACCAGGTCGTAGCCGTGCGCGATGCAGCTCGAGTAAGCGATGATGATCGACGGCCCTTCGTGCGCTTCCGCTTCCTGGAAGGCCTTGATCACGTGGCTGTCGTTGCCCCCCAGCGCCACCTGCGCCACGTAAACCGAGCCATAGCTGACGGCTTCCATGGCGAGGTCCTTGCGGCTGTTCGACTTTCCGGCAGCGGCAAACTTGGCAACCGCGCCCCGCGGCGTGGCCTTCGAAGCCTGGCCGCCGGTGTTGGAATAAACCTCGGTGTCGAGCACCAGCACATTCACATTCTTGCCGGAGCCCAGCACGTGATCGAGTCCCCCAAAACCGATGTCGAACGCCCATCCGTCCCCGCCCAGAATCCACACGCTCTTGCGGACCAGGGTATCGGCGATGGCCAGCAGGTTATGCGCATCCGACGAGTCGACCTCTTCGAGTTTTTCGCGCAGGATCTTTACCCGCTCGCGCTGGGCGTTGATCTCCTGTTCGGTCTTCTGCGACGCGGTTAGGATTGCTTCCACCAGTTGATCGCCCGCGGCCGGCGAAACCCGTTTCAGCAGCGTCTCTGCAAACACCTTCTGCTGGTCGAGAGCGATACGCATGCCGAAACCGAATTCGGCGTTGTCTTCGAATAGCGAGTTGGCCCATGTCGGCCCGCGGCCCTGCACGTTGTGCGTGTACGGAGTCGTGGGCAGATTGCCGCCGTAAATCGACGAGCAGCCCGTCGCGTTGGCGATGTAGAGCCGGTCGCCAAAAAGTTGCGTGAGCAGCTTGACATAAGGGGTCTCGCCGCAACCCGCGCAGGCGCCGGAGAATTCAAACAGCGGCTGCAGCAGTTGGACATCCTTCACCTGGCCGTGCGAGAGCTTGTTCCGGTCAACTTCAGGAAGTCCCAGGAAGAACTCCCAGTTGTCGCGCTCGGCTTCGCGCAGCGGAGACTGGGCCGCCATGTTGATGGCCTTGTGGCTGGCGTCGCTCTTGCTCTTCACCGGGCACACTTCTACGCAGACCGCGCACCCGGTGCAGTCTTCCGGCGCCACCTGCAGCGTGTAACGGTCGGTTTCCATGCCCTTCCACTTGGGCTTGGCCCACTGGAATGTGGCCGGAGCGTCGCCGGCCAGATCGGCGCTGTAAACCTTGGCGCGAATCACGGCGTGTGGGCAAACCATCACGCACTTGCCGCACTGGATGCACAGGTCCTTGTCCCACACGGGAACGAACTGTGCGATGTTGCGCTTCTCCCACTGCGCGGTGCCGGTCGGAAATGCCCCGCCGGCGGGAATCGCGCTGACCGGAAGCAGGTCGCCCTTGCCGCCCGCGATCTGTCCCAGCACATCGTGCACGAATTTTGGAGACCTGGACGAAAGTGAACCCACAATGTCGAAATCGGAACTGGCCAACCTGGGCACCTCTACCTTTTCCAGATGCGCCAGCGCGTGATCGACCGCCGCGAAGTTCTTCTGCACCACAGCTTCGCCGCGCTTGCCGTAGGTCTTCTTGATGGCTTTCTTGATCTGGGCAATGGCTTCTTCGCGCGGCAGCACCCCGCTGATGGCGAAGAAGCAGGTCTGCATGATGGTGTTGATACGCGTGCCCATGCCGGCTTCGCGAGCCACAGTATATCCATCGATCACGTAGAACTCGATCTTCTTGCGAAGAATCTCCTCCTGCGCCGTCTTGGGCAGTTTGTCCCAGACTTGCGCGGCCGGATACGGCGAGTTCAGTAGGAATACTCCGCCAGGGATGACCGGCTCGAGCACGTCGATCTTCTCCAGGAAGCTGAAGTTGTGGCAGGCCACAAAACTGGCGCGAGTGATCAGGTAAGTGGACCGAATCGGATTCGGCCCGAACCTCAGGTGCGAGGTGGTCATCGAGCCCGACTTTTTCGAGTCGTACACAAAGTAGCCCTGCGCGAAGTTAGGCGTTTCGGTGCCAATGATCTTGATGGAGTTCTTGTTGGCGCCAACTGTACCGTCTGACCCGAGACCGTAGAACAATGCCCTAACCGTCTTCGGATCTTCCGTCGAAAAGCTGGGATCGTAATCGAGACTCGAGTGGCTGACGTCGTCGTCAATGCCAATCGTGAAGTGATTCTTCGACACCGGCTTGGAAAGCTCATCGAAGATGCCCTTGACCATCGCGGGCGTAAATTCCTTCGAAGATAGCCCATAGCGGCCGCCGATCACTTTGGGCATGGCGGCAAACGGCAGGCTCGCCGAGTTCTCAGCCAGCACCGTAACGATGTCCTGGTAGAGAGGTTCGCCGGCAGAGCCCGGTTCCTTGCACCGATCCAGAATGGCGATCGACTTCACGGTCGCCGGCAGAGCCTTGAGGAACGCGGACGCATCGAACGGCCGATACAGCCGGACCTTCAGCAGCCCGATCTTTTCGCCGGACTTGTTCAGGGCGTCGACGGCTTCCTCGGCAGCTTCCGCGCCGGAGCCCATCATCACGATTACGCGCTCGGCATCGGCTGCGCCGTAGTAGTCGAACAGGTGATAAGCGCGGCCCGTCAGTGCCCCAAACCGATCCATCACCGACTGCACGATTCCGGGCACAGCCTTGTGGAACGGGCTGCAGGCTTCGCGCGCCTGGAAGAACACATCCGGGTTCTGCGCCGTGCCGCGAATGATGGGGCGATCGGGGCTGAGCGCATTCTGCCGGAACTGGATAATGTACTTGTCGTCGAGAATCCCGCGGATGGTCTCATCGCTGATGGGAAGGATCTTGCCCACTTCGTGCGAGGTCCGGAAACCATCGAAGAAATGGATGAACGGAATGCGGGATTCCAGCGTCGCTATCTGCGCCACCAGCGCCATATCGGCAACTTCCTGCACCGAGTTCGACGCCAGCATCGCCCAGCCGGTCGATCGGCACGCCATCACGTCGGAGTGATCTCCGAAAATCGACAGCGCATGCGTGGCCAGGGTGCGGGCTGTAACGTGCATGGTCGCCGGGGTCAGCTCGCCCGCGATTTTGAACATGTTGGGGATCATCAGCAGCAGGCCTTGGGATGCCGTAAACGTGGTAGCGAAAGCGCCAGCCTGCAGGGCGCCATGGAGAGCGCCGGCCGCGCCGCCTTCGCTCTGAAGTTCTTCCACGATCGGCAGAGCGCCCCAGATATTCTTCTTTCCTTCCGAGCGCCACTGGTCAGCCCACTCGGCCATGGGCGACGAGGGGGTGATGGGATAGATGGCGACGACTTCAGAAAGGCGATAGGCAACTGAGGCGGCTGCCTCATTCCCATCCAAAATGACCATGTTTTGTTCACTCATTCGGTTTGCTCCATAGAGCGGCCAAAAGCTGAAAAAACCGCTATCGTGAGTCTCGTCGCTGGGTCAGGGAGTGGCTGTGATGATTGACACATGGCGGTCCCCGGATCCCACATCGTGGAAAGAGTTTCACGCGGTGCGAGGGACCTTCCATCGGGCGAACGTTCGCGAATGGAGTGTTGAAATGCGCTCCGAAGGCCTATCTCCATGGTATGGAGAGAATGCTGAATCTATCCCGGAGCGACGCCCAGGCGGCGTTGTGATAGGGATTAATGCGGGTGCCAATGTCTCCAGGCATGCCAGGCAAGCCAGATCAGAAATCCGAATGCAACATAGAACAAAAAGTTGAGCAGCAGCGCCCGAAACACACCAATGCCTTCGCCCACGCGTTGCAACGGTTCCCGATTTGGCGCTTCCTCAGCAGCCCCGGTCGGTTCCGTGCCGGCTACCGATGCTTTTATGCCTTTCGTGCTCATGCTTGCTCTTGAGTTCCTGTTCAACCTTGCTGATCAGTGCGACTCAACACGCGTCAGGCCACATCCGATTTGCGGCGACAACTTGTAATCTGCACTCGCCAGGAATGCGTTTGCCAGGCAGAAGGAGGGAGAATCCCCAGGGCGCGTCAGTAAACTTATCAGAATTCCAGACGAATCTCCATATGTCCGTGGTATCGATCACAGTTCTTTGTAAGCAAGCACTCACAGAGATCCGAAACAATCGAACCCGCGCCGTGGACCACTCGGAAAATAGGCCCGGCTAGACAATCCCTTGGGCAGAGTCCGGACTCGCGGATTTGCTCCG
This sequence comes from uncultured Acidobacteriota bacterium, assembly GCA_963730805.1. Lineage (GTDB taxonomy): Bacteria > Acidobacteriota > Terriglobia > Terriglobales > Acidobacteriaceae > Telmatobacter. The sequence continues at coordinate 286,982 of CAVSTL010000015.1, forward strand.
TCGACGAAGCGGCGCAAACCCAGTGGTTACACAAGAGAGCGTTCCCACTCCAACCCAGTTCTTCCTTTTCCTCCCTCGTTCCCGGCCTCTCGGGTTTTTGCAGATTAATTCCCCCTGCGCGCGCACAATGGAGTCACGATCCAAATCCGAATACGCGGCCACGGAGCGGTGGTTCGCGCCATTCTCCCTGAACACGCCGCCTCGCTCCTGAACGCGGCAGGGGTGGCGTCCCGCGCTTTCATCTTTGTTGCGAGCATCGCGAACACCGCAGCTCCGCGAGGTTCTCAGCAAAAAATAAAAAATCGGGCCGTGAAACTGTGGACTGGTACTTACTAGTTTAGAAACAATAACTTGCGCGAAAGAGGCCCGCCCAGACAGGCCCGAATCAGGGCAAAATGAGGGTGATTTATCTCACTTTTTGGAGGAAAACGTGAGCAGCCTCACGATCACTAGGCGCTAGCCTGTAGCACTCTAGGCCAGCTCCTCTACCAGCGCTTCCCACTCCGCATCGACCGCGGGGCGATGGAATCTGCGCCCGGCCCGCGCATACCAATACTCGGCATTGGACGCCGCGCCCTCCTTGCGGTGAAGATACGCGTGAACAGCCATCCCGTCCGGCGTTTCGAGTTCATCCACCAATCCGTGCGCGCGCGCCCAGTCCCCTTTCGCATCCCACCACAGGGCAGCAACCGTGGGCGGGTAGCTGGCGGGGGGAGTGTCTTGGTCGAGCGTTGCGCGGAATGCCTTCGCGTCCATGCAACTCTTCTACCACTTCGCGGGCACAGAAGTCAGCGCATTTGCCTTTTTTGCCGAGTGATTTAAGTCACATACGACCAAAATAGTCGCTGATAAAAATAGGTCAATGTACCGATAGGAAATGAGTGGGTCCGCAAGGTATGGAGAGGCTGGAAAGGCCCGGCAATCCCCTTCCGGGAGGTTAGAATCATGGCTTTGCTTCGAGTTTGCAACCCAGACCGAAACGGTCGTATACTGAACTCAGACCTAAATGGTCGTAGTTCCAGGGTGCTTCCGTTCCGGCGGCGCCACGGAGTCCGGCAGGTGCGTGTGCTAAGCGAGTTAAACGTGGGCGAAAGCGGGATCCTGGTCGCCCTGGACCTTCCCGAATCCGTACAGAATCACCTGATGCATATGGGCTTTGTCCCCAACGCCATGGTTACCGCGCTGCGCCGAGCGCCCGCAGGTGACCCTACCGTCTACTGCATTGATGGCATGCACATCGCGCTTCGGCACGAAACTGCGGAAGCCATTCGCGTACGCGAGGCCGGTGCCGAAGCGCAGGATTCCGAAGAACTCGCCGAGGCAGCGCAATGAGCAGCAGTTGCTGCGCTCCTCCCAGCTTTCGGCCGCCAGATGCACCGGGTGGCGGGCTCCAGACAGTGGTCCTGATCGGGCCCCCGAACGCGGGCAAGTCCACCCTCTTTAACCGCCTGACCGGATTGCGCCAGAAAGTGGCCAACTATCCCGGTGTCACGGTCGAACAACATATGGGCCTGATGGCGGGCGTGGGCCGCGACGATCTCACCTTGATCGATCTTCCGGGCGTGTACAGCCTGACTCCTTACTCTGAAGATGCTCGCGTCGCTGTGGATGTGCTGAAGGGCAAAATGCCCGGCACTCCCAAGCCCGATGCGGTTTTACTGGTCCTGGACTCGCTGCATTTGACCCGCCAGCTCATGCTCGCCGCTCCCGTCCTTGCCCTCGGCCTGCCGACCCTGGTCCTGCTCAACATGACTGACCTGATGGAGTCGCGCGGAGGCAAGATCGACCCCCTCAAACTGGCCCGCGAACTGGGCGCCCCGGTGGCGCAGGTGAGCGCGGTTCGCGGAACCGGGCTCGAGGCCGTTTCTCTGTTTCTGAACCAACACTCAAATGGGGCGATTCACAGCGCTAACGGGAATGGCGCCCTGGCCAAGCCCTTGACCCTGCCCGTGCTCGGCAACGCCGCCAGCACTCACACCTGGGCAGCCCAGGTGAGCCGACGGACGGGATACCTCGCCCCGCTGTCGGCGGAAAACAGCCGCAAGCTCGACAACATCCTCCTGCACAGGGTGTGGGGACCGCTGCTGTTCCTTGTGGTCGTGGTTGCCGTATTCGAGGTGGTCTTCTCGATCGGCCAACCGCTGTCGGACGGATTCGGCGAACTTCTGGCGCGAGCCGGCGAACTAGTCAGGCCATTGCTTCCTGCCGGGTGGCTGCAGTCGCTGGTGCTCGATGGCGCGTGGAAGGGCATCACCTCGGTGCTGGTTTTCCTCCCCCAGATTTTGCTTCTGTTCCTGTTTATCGGGATCCTTGAGGATTCAGGCTACCTGGCCCGCGCGGCGCTCATCGCCGATCGCGTCATGCGTACAACCGGCCTGAACGGTAAGGCGTTTATTCCCCTGCTTTCGGCGTATGCCTGCGCCGTTCCCGCCATCATGGCCTCGCGCACCATCGAAAACAAGCGCGATCGCTTCGCCACCATTCTGGTCACGCCCTTCATGACCTGCTCGGCGCGACTGCCGGTCTACATGCTTCTGATTGCGGCCTTTATTCCGAATATCACCTGGCTCCACGGCGTTCTTGGGCTGCGGACCCTGGTGATGCTGGGACTCTACTTTGCAGGCTTTATTGCGGCCATGACCACGGCATTCCTCCTGAAGAGCTCCATCCTCAAGTCCAGTGACACGCCGTTCATTCTGGAACTGCCGCAGTACCGCATGCCCACCGTGCGGGCTCTGGCCATGCGGCTGGTCGATCGCGCCAAGGTTTTCCTTCGCCAGGCGGGCACCATTATTCTAGCGGTCACCCTTGTCCTCTGGATCGGTGCGCATCTTCCTGTGGTTCATACCGCAACCGGGAGCTGGACCATTCCCAATCTCGCCGACAGCCTGATCGGCCGCATGGGCCACTTCATCGAGCCTGCCATCGCACCTCTGGGCTTCAACTGGAAAGTCGGAATTGGCCTCATCTCCAGCGTACTGGCGCGCGAGGTAATGGTCAGCACCATGGGCACGCTCTACGGCAGCGACCCCGGCACGCAGGCTCTCAGCCTGCAGAACGCCCTGCACCATGACATCACGCTGGGCGGCGCGCTGGCGCTGATGATCTTCTTCGCCTTCGCCATGCAGTGCACGTCCACCATGGCCGTAGTTCGACGCGAGACTAATAGCTGGAAATGGCCGGCGTTCCAGTTCACCTATATGCTCATCCTCGCCTACAGCTCGGCGTTCGTGGTCAATCGCGTTGTCACCGCCATCTTCGGCTAAGACTTGTGTCGCGGAATCCGCATCAATAGTAAGATTGTCTTACCATGCAGACACGCGTCTCCACAAAGGGTCAAGTTGTGCTTCCGGGCCCGATCCGGCGAAAGCTCGGCATCCGCGCAGGCGACTCTCTCGAAGCCAGCGTTGAGGGCGGACGCATTGTTCTGACTCCACCTAGCAAGAGTCAGTATGAGGCGAAGATCATCACGGACCCGTTGACAGGCCTACCCGTTCTTGAAGCCGGGCCCGATGCTCCAATCTTGACCCACGAGCAGATCAAAGAGATGCTTTCCGATTTTCCATGACGAAATATTTGCTTGACGTAAGTTCACTCATCGCCTTGGGGCTTGGCAGGCATCAGTTTCACGATAGGGTCCGGGCATGGGTCAACGCCCAACCCGATTGCACTTTCCTGACATGTTCAATCACGGAGTTGGGATTCGTGCGCATCATTGCGCAGGCTCAGGCGTATGGATTCACGATTACCCAGGCGCGAAGCGTGCTGCTCGGACTAAAGAAGAACACCGCGTTCCGCTTCGAATTTCTACCCGATGGGAACGATGTTTCTCTGCTTCCCAATTGGGTGACCGTATCCAGGCAAACGACTGATGGCCACCTGGTTGAACTGGCAAAATCGCACGGAGCCATTCTCGCCACTCTGGATGAGGACATTCCCGGAGCGTACCTGATTCCCTGAACAAATTGCATAGCACGCAGAGTGGCCGGCTGGATACGCACCGGATCCAATTCCACAACCTGTGAGAAACTAAGAGTGCAGAAAGTCTCCGGGGCTGCCCCTGTGCGCGCCCCACACCTCGATGCAACCCGGCTTTATCCCGGCTTTGCGGAGCCGATACCAGACTGCGGTCCGCGCTTAGGAAATAGAACCAGATGATCAGTGTCAGCAATGTGTCGATGCGCTACGGCGCGAAGATTCTCTTCGAGGAAGTGACGGTTACGTTTGTCGCGGGACGGCGCTACGGATTGACCGGCCCAAACGGCTCCGGCAAGTCCACATTCATGAAAGTTCTCACTGGCGAACTGGACGCGCAAAAAGGCAATGTGGTGCGCCCGCGCAAGATGGGCGTTCTGCGCCAGGATCAATTCGCATTCGACAACTATCGCGTCATCGACACGGTCATCATGGGCAATGCGCCGCTGTGGGCTGCTCTGTCCGAGCGCGACCGCATCTATGAAAAGCCTGAAATGACGGACGAAGACGGCATGCGCCTGGGCGAATTGGAGGGCATCATCGGCGACGAGGACGGCTACACTGCTGAGAGCGACGCGGCCGTGCTGCTGCAGGGCCTGGACATTGCCGACGACGTTCACGAGCGCAAGATGGGCGAGTTGCAAGGCGGCCAGAAGGTGCGCGTCTTGCTGGCGCAGGCATTGTTCGGCAAACCCGAAGCGCTGATGCTTGACGAGCCCACCAACTACCTCGATCTCGAATCGATCCATTGGCTGCAGGATTTCCTCAACAACTATGACGGCACACTGATCACGATCTCGCACGACCGCCACTTCCTGAACTCCATCACCACCCACACCGCCGACATCGACTATCAGACGATCATTACCTACACCGGCGGGTACGACGACATGGTGATGGCTAAGACGCAGATCCGCTCTACGCTGGAGGCGCAGAACGCGCAGCGCGAAAAGAAGATCTCGCAGCTGAACGAATTCATCGCGCGGTTCGCCGCAGGCACGCGCTCGAGCCAGGTGACCAGCCGCCGCAAGGAAGTGGAACGACTGCAAACCAACGAACTGGCGCGCTCCAACATCCAGCGGCCCTACATCAAGTTCGACCAGGTTCGTCCCAGCGGCAAGCACGTTCTGGAATTCAAGCACCTGACCAAGACTTACGGCGATTTGAAAGTGATCGACAACTTTTCGGCCAACGTGCTGCGCGGCGAAAAGATCTCCCTGATGGGCCGCAACGGCGCGGGAAAGACGACGCTGCTAAAAAACCTGCTCCAAAACTATCCCGGGCTTTCCGATCCCGAGTTCGCGCTGGACAACGGCGCGGTCTTCTGGGGCCACGAGGCGCAGGTCGGCTACTTCCCGCAGGATGTTGCCACCGTCATTGATTCGAGCAAAGAGCCTGATCTCTCGGTTGCCGAATGGCTGCACCGCTGGAATCCCGCGGCCCACGTCGAGGACATTCGCGGCATCCTCGGCCAGATGCTGTTCTCCGGCGAAGAAGGCGAAAAGCCGATCAAGGCGCTCTCCGGCGGCGAGCAGGCGCGACTGGTGTTCTGCAAGTTGATCCTGACCAAGCCCAACTTCCTGATCTTTGACGAGCCCACGAACCATCTGGACCTCGAGGCCATTAACGCGCTCAACATCGCGCTGCAAAGGTACGAGGGTACCGTCCTGCTGGTCACGCACGATCACGACCTGATCGATGAAGTTGCGACGCGGATGTGGATCTTCAAAGATGGCCAGATCGAAGACTTCCAGGGTCCCTACGAGGAGTGGAAGGGCAAGCACAACTGATTTCGCTCCCGACCTGCAGCGACTTGAATCCATTGACAATCCAGCGCATCCGCGCTTGAATTGACTTGGTGGTGATGGAGTTCACCCTTAACCGCTGTCCTTTCCGATCCCGGGTCCCCGGCGACGGGTGTTCGTCGCTGGAGTGGTGATAGGCCGGACAGATGATGACTCCTGACAGGGGAACCTGTTGCGGAGTCATGTCCCGGCCAGAAACCCCGCACATGCTGAGGTCCCCGACATGGATAAACCTGCGTCTCGGATTTGAGACTTGGGAACGCCATTTCCGCGCCTCGGAGCCGTACGAAAGGAGAACAGCTTTGCAGAAATATCTGCTGATTGCTTTTGGCGGCGGTCTGGGTTCGATCGCGCGATACTGGGTCGGGTCCACGGTAGGCGGCCGCATGGGAGTGCGTTTCCCCTACGGCACGCTGGTAGTGAACATCACTGCCTGCCTGGTAATCGGGTTCACCCTTACCTGGTTGAGTCTGCGCGCGGAAATCAGCCCGGCCTGGCGCTACCTGCTTGCGGTCGGGTTCATCGGGGCGTACAGCACCTTTTCCACCTACGAGTGGGAGACGCTCTCCTCGCTGCGGTCGGGCGCGTTCGCGCTCGCCTCGGCCTATGCTCTGGGCAGCATGGCGTTGGGACTGGCGGCGACGTGGTGCGGGGCCGCTTTGGCAGAAGCACTTTAAGAGGGGGCGAAAATGTCGAATTTTGCACCATGGTTGCAGCAGTTTTTGCCACTTTATCGAAGCATGTACCGGATTATGTAGTTGAAAAAACATTAGTTATATTAGCTTTTGTTGTTTCATCCCGAATTTTTTTTTGCAAAACGAGGCTAAAAGGGCGAAATCGAGGCCCAGGTTTATGGTTCAAGCCTCCCGATTTGCGTCTTAGTGGCACGCGGATGCACGTGTAATCCCCTAGATATTCATTGTGCTCCAGGTGGGCGTAATTTTCTGCAAACACGACAGGAACTTGCCAGGGACCACCATCTTGCGAGAAATGCAGGGCGCATCCGAACCAACCGGACCGGTTTGCAATCTGTCCGGAAATGGTGTTGAATCCCTCGTTGTGCGGGCAGTTTGCCGCGGGCGTTCGCAGTTCTGGCAAACGCGAAAGGATCTGCCATGCTCACCACCGGCAAGGCTATGAAAGTAACTCTCTACACGAGCGATACGGCCAAGCACCACGGAATTCCGGTGTATACCAGCGTTCTGGACTATCTGTTCAAGCATGGCATCGCGGGCGCCACGGCGGTGAAAGGGGTGGCCGGATTCGGGGCCGGGCACCGCATGCACGCCTCCCACATCCTTGAGCTTTCCGATCATCTGCCCATTCGCATCGAATTCATCGACACCAGGGAAAAGGTGGATTCGATTCTGGACGAATTGCAGACCCTCTGCGGGTGCGGGTTGATCGAGATACAGGAAACCAGCATCATCGTGCCGGCCAGAAACTGAGCGCCGGAGGGCGTTTTCCGAGGTGATTCAAAGGCGTAATTTTGCCCTGCGCCGGGTGTCCGCCGTCACAGCGTGACCTCCGTTCCGTCCCTACTGTTGAGGGCGCAGTACTGAGGAAACACGATGCTGACCAGTCCAATATCCCTTGAAAACGAAGTAACTGTCAGGAACCTTCTGGCCGCCTTTGAGGGCGAATCGAACGCGCATGCGAAGTACTGCGCGTTCGCCGTCAAGGCCGATGGCGAAGGCCTGCATGGGGCCGCCAGCCTGTTTCGCGCGGCCGCTCGCGCGGAGGAGATTCACGCCAACAACCACGCCAGGGTGCTGCGCCAGTTGGGCGCCGAACCCGCCGGGACCATCCACCCATTCCAGATAAAATCCACGATCGAAAATTTGAATGAAGCCCGCGCCGGCGAGCGTTATGAGATTGACTCGATGTACCCGGAGTTTCTCCGCGAGGCGAAGAATCACGGCAATAGCGCCGCGGTGCGCAGCTTCGAATGGGCTCTCGATGCCGAAAAGAGCCATGCCCGCCTGTTCAGCGAAGCCATCGCGGTGCTTGAATCGGGCTGGCTGATCGCGGCCCGCAACTTCTACGTTTGCACGGCCTGTGGTTACACGTCGGAAACACCCGAGTCGGAACATTGCCCCACCTGCAATCTGGCCTGGGAGAAGTTTGAACTGATCCGGTAGGCTCGTGCCCATTTGCTTCGCCCCAAAGTTCAGTCCCATCCTTTGGCTTTTGGCAGGCGAAAGGGTGGGAGGGCGCGAACCTCGGCGGTCAACCCTCGCAGGGGAACTCTGCACAAGTTGTTTTGCATTTGCCCTCAAGAGATCTTCGCCTAAAAACTAACGTTGTCGGCAGAGTTCCGGGACAGATGTCGTTGACTGTCGGGCAAAGATCGAGTTTGTGAGATTTGGCAGACATCTGCGGTTGGTATCAGCGAGACGATTTGGAACTGCAGGTTGGGCGACGATGCGACCGGAATCTGCATTCGCGGATCCTGCGACGTTTTACATTACCAATCCATTTTATTCGGGCATAATTATAATGCAATGAAGCATTTACAGGCCGTTCTAGTCTTCGCATTGTTGGTACAGCCTTCAAAGGCTGTGACGTAATCCGCTATCAAGCGGCCGGGCACGACATCTCGGAGTGCCGAACTCGCGCTAAAGCGCATCAGTGCCAATCGTGGTGTCACTCACAGGCTCGCGGGCGGGCAAAACCGTTGTCATGGTGAATGGGAATTTGTCTCTGATCTGATGAGGGCGGAATGGAGGGATCTGGCCGTGTCGGGTTTCTACTCAACGATAACTCGCGCCTCGAAGCTGGAACAGCAACACTGGGCGTGCCTTCAGGACAAAAGAATTCAGCGCACCTCGTCCTTCCAGGAAGGAAGCGCTGTTTCCGGGGCCTGCGATAATGCGTCTTTCAGCGTGGTGCGGAGTTGTTCGTTATGCGGATCGAGCTGCAATGCCTGGTGAAGTTCGTCGAGGCCTTCTGCCCACTTGCCCAGGCGCAAAAGCGCTACGCCATAGTTGGTTCGAATGCCAGCGTGACTTGGATCCAGCTTGGCTGCATCGCGATATTTGGCGAGCGCTCCACGGAGGTCGCCGGACTTTTCGAGAGCCGTCCCATCATTGTTGACTTGTACGGCGAGGAGTTTGTTTTGATTGACGCGGTCTCGATCACGCAGCAGTTCCGCAAGCTTCTGCTTGACAGCATTTGCTCCGTCGATATCGCCGCTTTGCCTCAAGGCCATCTGCAGCGCGTTCAGCGTGGATTGATCCGACGGATTCAGCCCATAGGCCTGACGAAGGTGGTCGACTGCAGGCTGAGTCTTGCCCTGGTGCAGGTACTCGGCGCCAAGGCGATATTGTGCAACCGCATCGCTTGAATTAGCGGACACCGCATGTTCGAAAGCAGTGAGCGCACCGGCATCATCCAGTAACTGTTTACGAGTTTGTCCCAGTTCCGACCAGGCCTCTGCGAAGTCCGGCCGGATGCGGACGGCTGTCTCGAATCGTGTTGCGGCAGCGCGAGGCTGGTTTTGCGCCGCGTAGATCTTGCCCCGAAGATAATTCGCATTGGCCGAATCTTCAGTTTGCCTCAAGAGGGGAATCGCGCGATCCAGATGCTTCGCGGCGCCATCCAGCTCTCCTTGCATCACGAGGACTTGCCCAAGATTAAGTTGCGCGACTCCGTAGTCCGGCTTGATGGCAAGCGCGTTCTCGAATGCCGATTTGGCTGCGGCGACTTCGCCGAATTTGTAGTAAGCCTCTCCGAGCGCGTTTTGCGCCTCAACCGAGCGGGGACGTTGTTTCACCGCCGTCTGCAATTGCTCAATGGAGGAGGACTTGTCTCCCGCTTCCATCAGCAGGCTGCCGAGAAGCAGGCGCGCATCCGTATTGCGTGGCTCAGAGGCGATCAATGTTCGCAAAATTTGAATAGCCTCGCCGCGTTGGCCATTCGCAGCGAGCGTCCACGCCTGCTCAAGTTTCGACTGTTGGCCGCCGAGGGTCGCGGCGCAAATCAGCATCAGAACTATGCTGCGTATCGTCGTCAACGGAACTTTTGCACCCTGCTAATGCCGGAACCTTCCGTGAGGAAGACCAGTTGGTCGGCAGCGACATTTGTCAACCTTTCAACCATGCCCAGCGGCCACCGCACTTCCACGTCAACCCATGTCGTACTGCCCAGCCCAAAATGTATCCGCGGATCGTTCGCGGAGAGATAGGAGGACTGGCTCAGCAACTCGCGGACCTGGACCTTGTTAGCATAGCGCACTGTAAGTCTCGCGCCGATCGCGCTGCGGTTCGACCTGGTTCCAGTTAGTTTGAACTTGATCCAGTGTTGCTGGCCTGTGAGGTCGTTGCGCAACAGCGATGGCGGCTCGTACAAATTGACGGCAAGAATGTCCACATCGCCGTCGTTGTCGAAATCTCCGAAGGCGCAACCGCGACTGCAGTGCTGGGCTGTAACTCCCGGCCCCGCCTCAGCCGCAATTTCTTCGAAACGGCCGTTTCCAAGGCCGCGGAAGACGATGCGCGGCCCGCGATAGGGCTGGTCTGGTCTTCCCTGCATCTCCGGATAGATTCCGCCCGTCACCCAGAAAATGTCGGGTGTGCCATCATTGTCCAGGTCTTCGATGCCGACACCCCAGCTGATGAAACGGGTTTCGCTGCCTAGCCCGGAGCGCAAAGTTGTATCGGAAAACTCGCCTTTCCCGTCGTTTGAATACACGGCCGGAGTGTCTGCGGCGAAATGGGTCTTTACGATATCCAGTGTGCCATCGCAAGCCAGATCACCGACGCCGATGCCCATTCCGGCCTGCTCCATTCCGTCTTCGCTCAAGGCTACTCCGCGCTCCATACCTTCTTCTGCGAACGTACCATTGTGCTGGTTTCGGTAGAAAAGACTCGGAGTGGAATCACAAGCGACATAGATATCTGGCCAGCTGTCGTCATCAAAATCCGCCGCAACAACGGTGAGACCGTACCCCGACATCACTTTGTCGATTCCTGCCGCGGCGCTCACGTCGCGAAATGTGCCGTCGCCATTGTTGGCGTACAGCGAGTGGCGGCCATACGGAAGCCCGCGCGGTCCGCAAAACACTTTCTCAGCATTGCAACTGGAGAGTTCGCCGGCCCGCGGCACCGATTTCGGGTCGAAGAGAACATAGTTCGACACAAACAAATCCAAGTGGCCGTCGCGATCATAGTCCAGAAACGCGCATCCCGAGCCGAAGCGTGGTTCGATATTGAGCAGGCCTGCTTCCCTGGTTACATCAGTAAACGTCCCGTTTCCATTGTTACGATACAGGGCGTTATGGGGGTAACCGGTGAGGAACAGGTCCTCAAAGCCGTCGTTGTTGTAATCTCCTACGGTAACTCCGTACCAATACCCCGTTCGAAACAAACCCGACTTAGTTGTAACTTCTGTGAATGTACCGTCGCGATTGTTCTTGTACAGACGATTGGTGGCATCGCCCGGGGGATCACCATTCCGTGAACCGGTCAGCACCAGAATGTCCAGCCAGCCGTCGTTATCGTAATCGAAGAACGCGCAGCCACATCCCATTGCCTCGATTACGTAATCATCATGGTTCGGGTGACCGCAAACCGTGGCCGCGTGTAAGCCGGCTGTAGCAGCAACGTCTGTCAGATGTGCCCGGAACGGAAGCCCTGAGCGCTTGAGGCGGGGGCCGCTCTTCACGCCCCGAGACGCCATTCCCTGATTCGCATTGGGTGCGGCTGACTGCCCTGTTTGCGCGGAAAGAGATTGCAGACTTGTACCAGCAGCGGCCAAGGCAGCGACTTGAATGAAGGCTCTACGATCCATCATCGTCAATGGGTCCACTTATCAGCACGGCGCTGCTCCTGGCGCGGGCACAGCCGATTCAGCCAAGCCCGCGGGGACGAGACAGGTGCACGCGGTTCAAAGATAGCATGCTCACAAATGACGTGTCCGCCGGAACTCCACCTGGAATTCCGGCGGGACATCTTTGCCCAATGTTCGACGAGACGAAGCCCAAGACTCGGCGTGGATTTTAGAACAATATACGCGCTCCGATTTCCAACTGCCGCCCCGCCTGGTTGCCGTATGTCGCGGTTTGTCCCCCGAACTCGCCAGCCGGGGCACCCTGGTACAAGGCCCGTCCGAAGAGTCCGGTGTCGAATATGTTTGTGTCCGGATCGCCGAGATTCAGCTTGTTGGTCGCGTTGTAAGCATTGAGCTTCAATTGCGCCTGAATTCGATCGGTGAAATGTATGTTCTTTTGCAGCGTGGCATCAAGATTGATGAAACTGGGGCCTTTGATGCAGCTGTACTGCTCTGGATTTGATCGCAGCACGTAAGTGTTCGCCGGAACAGGACTGAACGCAGTCGGGTTGAAATAGTAACCCGAGGGAACACCACTGCAGGGATTACTGTTGACGATCAAAGTCCCGAAACGTGGATAATCCCCACCGGTATACGTTAGCAGACCGGTAACCTGCCAGCCACTGATAACCGTATTCAGAGGCGCTGACACGGTTGAAAGGAGCCATTTGTTATGACCGAAGGGAAGCTCATATGTTCCGGCGGAGGTGAGGCGATGGTGCGGCTGGTTGCTGTCCTGCCACTGAAAAGTGTTGTTGAAAAGCGTGGCGTCGTTGAAACTGTTGATTTGTGATTTCTCGTGGATGTAGATGTACCCGAACAGGAAGTTGTATCCCCTGCTCCATCTCTTTTGCACTCGGACTTCGATGTCCTGGTAGCGCTCCAACGCACCGCGTACGCCAATCTCGTAAAGCGGTCCGTATAGCGGGTACTTCGATAGTAGAGACCCGAGCGGGACCTGTTGCTGGTTGTACAACGGGCCCGGCAGCAACTGCTGGCTGCCGTAGAGATAAAAGGGATTGTTGACACTCGTGTTGTTCAGGTAGTCGGGTGAATAGGACTGCAAGATCTTTGGATCGATATTGTTCAGCGCCCGATTATATTGTTGGTTTCCCAGGTTTGCGAAATAGGTTAACGACAGGACCATTTGCCCGGGTAACTCGCGTTGCGCAGACACATTCAGGCGGTTGTTATAGGCCTTCTGAAATCCCAGCGGATACCACAACAGAGGGGATCCGCCGCGGCCTACGTTTCCGCCGCTGGACTTGCCGGCGATCGGCACGAGCGGGTTACTTGATGGAAAAGGATTAGCAAATGTGGCCTGGGGAACGCCGTTCAGCGGAGGGGCCACGTTTTGATATCCAGTCATGCCGAAGAACGGGGGTTCAAGGAAATTCACGTCTTCGAAACCTGAAACAGGCGCGGGCGTGAAGTTGTACTCCGTCGGGTCTTTGTAGAGCGCGTATCCGAAGCGCACCGCAGTGCGCTGGTTGATACGATACGCTACACCAAACCTGGGTTGGAAGTCGCCGTGCGGAGAGTTCCACATCCCGGGGTGACTGTTGCTGGTGAAATTCCAGACACCCGCAAAACTTTGATTCGACCCTACAAGACTGGTAACCTGCGACGGCATCTGAGGCGGGTTCCCCGCAATATATGGATCAGTCTTTGTCAGGTCGAGCCCCTGTGAGAGAAAGTGGTTCGCGTCGTGCCACGCCGATTCGTACTCGTAACGCATACCGGCGTTGATCGTCAGGTTGCGAGTAATCTTCCAGGTGTCTCCGAGGTAGAGACCATAGAAGTTGGTGATGGGATCGGGCGCAGGGCCGCCAACCATCTGTGAGTTGTTATCGAGAGCACCAAGCAGAAACGTGGCAAAGGTGTCCCCGGTTTGGGTCAGGTCGGGGTTGCTCGTCTCGCGGGCCGTCAGGGACTGGTCGAAGTTGAAATTATTCGTATTGCTGACGAACACCGCCCCGGAGCCGCGACGCTGCTCGAACCCATAGGTCAGATAATGTGAGCCTTTCGTCTGCGCAACCTGCACCGTGATGGCCTCGGCCGACGGGCGCTGGTCCCAGAAGAAGCCGGGGCCGCCGAAGCTGCTCCCGCCGATATTTAGCTTGGGGTAGTACAGGGGCACGTTCGACGACGCGTCCAGATAAGGCGCATACCACGCGTTGTTTGGCCACACCTGAGACCAGCCGTCCTTGGGCAAGCCCTTGGAGACGTAGGCGTCAATGAGGTTGAACCAGTCACCATGAACATTAATGACGGTGTTCGGAGTCATGGTCCAAATCACATCTCCCAGGAACTGGTTGGCCCCGCGCAGGCTTCCTGCCGGTTGATAGAGTACGTTATTCAGCGGATTCGTTTGGCTGTCGGTGGAATGATAACGGCCAAAGTAGCCGGATGCGCGCCACTTATTGCTGATGTCGTAGTCAACCCTGTCTGAGAAGTTGTAGTAATCCGTGGTTTGGGTAAGGCTCTTGAAGAAGTTGTTCAGATGAAACGGGCCTTGTCCAGCGTTGTTGGGGTCTGGGAAGAGCGACGCAAGCTTGGCGGTGATCGGATCGAAGCGACTGGATTGGATCACGTTGCCAGCAAATGGCGTACGCACCAGCGCGCCGCTCGAGGGATCCACGGTCGGGGCTACGAACGGATCATAGATCGTGCGCTGCGAGCCGCTGGCAGCAATGCTTTGGGAGAAATCACCACCACGCTCCAGCGCCGTTGGGACGGTCGCAGTGTAGCTTCCCGGCGAATTGATCTTCCAGTCTTCGACGGAGAAGAAGTTGAACAGCTTGTTTTTGAGGATCGGATTACCGAAGGTGCCTCCGTACATATTCTGGCGCTGCGCATTGGTGACGTCGCGCGTGCGGTCGGCTTGCGCGCTTAGCCAAGGATAACGCCCGAGGTAGAACGCCATCCCATGCCATTCGTTCGTGCCCGACTTGGTTGTCAGGCTGATGGCGCCGCCGGCGCTGTGCCCACTGGAGGCCTCAACGCTGTTCTGGGACACAACTGACTCCTGCACATCGTCCTGGTTCGGCGGATAGCCGGCCTTATGGCCGATTCCGATAGGATTGCCGTCCACCAGCAGATTGTTCTTCAGGTTGGTGTCTCCGCCAAGATCGACGCTATTGGCCGCCCAGGACTGGTACGGAAGCATCTCGCCGCGCGTGTTGATGGCTGCTGGCTCCACCAATGTCAGTTTGAAAGGATTGCGATCGATCCGCGGCGTGTCGTTCGCCATCTGCGTATCAATCGTCAGGTCCACGTCGCTCGAGGTGGTTTCGATGGCAGGAGGAGTGGTCGTAACCATGACCGACTGTTCCAGGGCTCCGGGAGTTAGAGTCGCATCCACGGTTACGTCGCTATTGGCTTGCACGGTAATGTTCGTCTGAACATACTTTGCGAATCCGCCCGATTCGACCGTTACTGTGTAGGTTCCTGGTTCGACGAAATCGAACACATATATGCCGGCGCTATCGGTTGGCTTGGTGGCCCTGACCCCCGTGGCGACATTTAAGAGTATTACCTTGGCGCCGGGAATGACGGACCCGGATTGGTCAGCAACCACTCCGCGAACCTGTCCGCGAAAGTTCTGAGCGAGCACCGGCAGGCTGAGCAGGCATACGATCAATGCGGCCAGCAATTGCGGTACAGTTTTCCTTGACAACATAATGAGCCCTCCTTAAAAAACGGCTTCCTGAATATCGCGGCAACTACCACCTTTTATTTGGCTTAACCACTACGCTGGCGGAATATCGCCTGCCATTCAACATGTGGCTTTGGACAGATCTAGTCGGGACGGGACCAAGACATCATGCACTTCATGGAATAATGCCGGGGAACGACCACAGGAATCGTAGGCGCTGATGGCGGAGGCTGGCATCGTACAAACGGGCCATAATTTTGGGAATCAAATTTGTTAACAACACCATGCTCAGGCTGAAATCGCGCAATGGCCGGTGATCGGGGCTTGCGAGTGGAGCTCCTCGGGAAGTAGAGTCGGAACTCCCGCGATAGGCGAGCGGGTTGGCAGACATTGTGAGTCGAATATGAAAAACCTGCGACATTCGCGGAGTTTCACTTGCGTCGAGCTCATCGTCTTAATCCTTTTCAATCCGTACGTCAAGGCCCAGCAACCTGATAAGCGGACGGTCGCCTTTCATTCCGTCCATGCTATTCGTACGCTTCCATTTGAGCAGTTGAACCGCGGCTATCCCGCTTTGATACGTGGTGTAGTTACGGCGTCAGATGGTGGCTTGGTAGTCCATGACGCAACCGAGGGGATCTGGGTTTATTGGAATAGACCGCAGGATTATGCAGCTGGAGATGAGATTGAAGTGCAGGGAAGCATCGGCCCCGGCAAATTCGCCCCCGTTGTGAATGCTACCTCTGTGCGCAAACTCGGTACTGCGCCTCTTCCAAAACCTATCCCAGTGACTTTCGATCAGCTGAGTTCTGGCACGTTTGATGTTCAGTACGTCACCTTTACCGGCTCCATACGCGCTGTGGGTAAATTTGAGGATAATTGGCACTCAAAGCATCTGGTCATGAGAGTTGAAAGCGGCAACGGAACGTTGATGGTCACTTTGCCTGGAGATCATGACGAATCGCTGAGTCATCTGATCGATGGGGTTGTCAAAATCACGGCAACAGCAATGTGCTCTAAGAATAACAATCGCCAGTTAATAGCCCCCATTCTTTCCGTATCGGGCATGCAGAACGTCGTTCTGCTGCGCCCCCCGGCCACCGATCCCTGGTCGACTCCGATGTTGCCTATCGGGAGGCTCATGCAATGGCGCTCCGGGACGAACTTCCATCACCGGGTGCACATCGCTGGGACAGTTACCTATTATCACCCTGGCGAGAGCCTTGTGGTTGAAGACCGCGGCGCTGCACTCTATGTGAGAACGGATGACTCGTCGGAGTTGTCGTTGGGAGATCACGTCGAGGCAGTCGGGTTTCCCACTCCGCGTGATGTCGGCCCAATTCTTGTGAATGCTGTTGTTCGGCGGGTCTCTTCAGGCCCGGAGCTTTCTCCTAGTGCAGTCAAACTTGCGGATGTATGTTCTGGCAATCTGAATTACAACCTGATCAGCACCGAGGGCGTTCTGCTTCAGCAACTCCATGGTCCATCTCAGCAGATTTTGCTGCTCAAAGATGGATCCGATGTTATTGAAGCTGAGCTTGGCAGTAGTGCGGACCCCAGGCTACTGCGTACCATCCAGGACGGAAGCACTGTTCGCGTTCATGGCATTAACGCGCTCGAAATTGACAGGGCGTGGAACTATGACGCAGTCGGCGTTGATAAGGTCCGTTGCAAAATTCTGCTCCGCTCAGAAAATGACGCATTGGTGGTCCAAATGCCCACGTGGTGGACGGTCCGGCATACGATTTATATCGCGATAGCCCTGGCCGCGTTGGCATTGCTGTTCCTGGTCCAGATGATTCGGAACCTTTTCCAGCGTTGGCGCCTGCAGGCTGTGCTCGCTGAACGCGAACGGCTCGCGCATGAAATACATGACACATTGGCCCAGAGCTTTGCGGGAATTGGCTTCCAGCTTCAGGCTATCCGGCGAGAAATTCCGCGGGAACTCGGGAATCTTCAGCAACAGGTGGATTTGGCCCGCGACCTTGTGCGCCACAGCCACAAGGAGGCCCGTCGCACTCTTGTTTTCATCGGTTCTGATACGAATGAGCGAATCGACCTTCGTCGAGAGTTGGAAGAATCCGCTAAGAAAATGGCGGAAGGAGGGACGGTCGAGATCACCTCGTTTAGTGCCGGTACCCCGCGTCCGCTTCGTCCTCCCGCCGCCACAGCCCTGTTGCGGATTGGACAGGAAGCCATCGCAAACTCAATCCGCCACGCAGACCCAAGCCATCTAGGGATTGCGCTGTCCTATGACGAAGACAGGGTCACTCTTTCCGTCACAGATGATGGAATCGGATTTGTCGAAAGTGGAGATCTGCTTGGATTCGGATTGAGAGGGATGCGAAAAAGAGCCGCGGCGGTTTCGGCAAGCTTCGAAATTTCCAGCACGCCTGGATGTGGAACCCAGATCACAGTTTCGGTTCCCAGCCAGATTGCTTTTGGATTCTCAGGAATCCGGCGTTCATTGCAGCGTTACGTGTGGGAGCGTATCTTAAATGCATATTCAGAGAAGTGATCCTATTAGGATCCTCATTGTCGACGATCATCCGGTTGTTTGTGCGGGGCTGGCCAGCATGTTAAGCGGCCACAAAGAGTTTGAGGTCGTCGGTTCGACAGCGAGTGGGGAAAAGGCGTTGGCAACTATAAGGCAAACGCATCCGGCCATCGTTCTTCTCGATCTTCGTATGCCCGGAATGGATGGAATAGCTGTTCTTCACGCCTTGAAATCCATGGCCTGTCCACCACGAGCGCTTATCCTGACCAGTTTCGAAAAAGATGAAGATATCTATCGCGCGATTCGAGCGGGGGCCGCCGGGTATCTGCTTAAAGACGCTGCCGAGGCCGAGATGGTCGCGGCTATTACCGTAGTGAACGGGGGCAAGCGGTATATGCCGCGCCATATCGCCGCTCGCCTCGCCGACCGCATGGCGCGGTCTGATCTAACAGGTCGCGAACATCAGATCCTTGAGTTGGTTGCCCACGGATCAACTAACAAGGAAATCGGAAAGGAACTTAACATCAGTGAAAATACTGTCCGTCATCATGTGGTCTCCATCATGGAAAAACTACAGGTTTCAGATAGAACCGAGGCAGTAGCGACTGCAATCCGCCAGGGCATTCTGGCTGAAGATGAATAGTGGTTGCCACCGCCCGCGATCCTTTAGGCTTCCAGTGGCAAGCAAGAGAAGGTCGAGAAATGCTTTGGGGCAACTCCAACTCGCCCACACCGCCAGGCAAAGTGGGAGAGCCGGCGCAGAAGGCAGAGCGGCGGGCGAGCCAAACCGACAAACCGGACAAGGTACCCGCTTTGGCGATTGGCTATTGGACTGAGCGTCTGGCTCAACTCCCGAAGCGGGATTTCCAATTATTGCAGTCAGAAATGCTGTGCGAGGCGGGTATGCCGCCCATAGTTGCAACGGGTAGCGCGTTTTAGCTAGCCGGGAGTCTCGAAAGTAGCCCTGGTAAGGAATTTAAAGTCGGCTTCTCAAACGTTTCTGCGGCTTTGTCACGATTCCGAGCGGATCACCGGTACTCGAAACTTATCCAAAACTCTCGGGGAGACCGGTAACCACCGAGAAGAAGCAACCGCAGATCTTTCGACTTCGGCCGCTGCGCCGACCTTCGCTCAGGATGACACCACGCTGAAGTCTGACAGTAAGAGACGCACATATCCGCTAGTTACTGTCTCGGCAACCGTCTATGCGGAGTAAGACAACAAACGTTTTGCACATCCAGACGCAGACTGTCTTTGACTGGGACTCGAAGTTCTTGGAAAGTCCTGGATTCTTGAGCAGGAATACGGGTTCAGGTAAAGCCTCTCTGATTCGGCCATGATCTTGTACCGGTTCAAACCCGTAGCCTGCAAGATGCAAACTGAAGCAGAGCTTCTTTCCAGCTATTCCGGTCGGAACGAGGTAAAGGGCGAGGCAGGCAGGCCTTCCCCGTTGAACAAATTGCACTGCGGGCTGTTGGCCCAGCCGTAGCGCACCCAGACGGGATTGGCTACCTCGGGGCTCGACGCCACTACGGTCTCTCCGTCGATCTTCGCAGTAGCGGGCGAGAACTTTCCGTCAGTGCCGGCAACTTCAAAGCCCGTAACATCGCCGCCTTTCGCGGTAAGACCCTTGGCGTGGTCGAACCAGGCACGGATGGACGCGCCCTCGGGCGTGGCCTGGCGGAACATGGGCCCCCAATAGTTCACCGCTTCGTCGTAGGACAGGTGCCGCGCCGCCAGCGCCAGGCGGTGGCCCACGTCGATCTTGTCGGTGGGATGAACGTCGTCGGGATTGCCGATATCGATTGTCACTGCCATGGCGGTGTTGCGCAGGCCCAGCGTGTCGACCTGCTGCTGGCGAAGGTTGGCCCAGTCTTCTTTGGGAGTGGACTTGAAGTTGGAGATCTGCACGTAGAGAAAGGGAAAGGCGCCGACGCCCCACTGGCGGCGCCAATCCTCGATGAGGGCGCGCATGATGCGGTTGTAGATCGGGAACCGTTCAAGGGCGCTGTTCGATTCGCCCTGGTACCAGATGGCTCCGCGAATAGGCAGCGGCGTCAGCGGCGCGATCATGCCGTTCCAGAGCAGGCCCGGGCCCCAACTGGCCAGCGGGGGATGCCACGAAAACTGGGGGACGGGCTTGCCTTCGGCTTTGGCTTCGTCCTGCTGGCGCTTCTCTTCCTTAAGCTCGTTCTCGGTGTCGGAGGCCTTGTCGAGCATTTTGCCGCGCGACGTAAAAAGCGGATTTAACGCGGGATCTTCGCCGAGGGCGGTCAGGCGCACCCACGATTCGGCTACGGTACCGCCCCAGGTGGAATCGATGACACCGACGGGTACGTTCTCTTTCTGCTCGATCTCGCGGGCGAAGTACCAGGCTACAGCGGAAAATTCCTTCGCAGTCTCAGGAGAGGAAGCGGCCCAGCCGTCGGTATCGACGTCGTCCTGCGGGTAGTCGGAAGCGCGTTTCTTCACGATCATGAGTCGGATGCGTGGATTGGCGGCGTTGGGCAGGTCGGCGCCGGCAGTCGCGGCTTTGCGCATCTCGAATTCCATGTTCGATTGCCCCGAGGCCACCCACAGGTCGCCGACCAGAATGTCGTGGATCTCGATGGCGGGAGAAACGCCGGAGGCGACGGTCCCCGCCGCCACTTCAGCGGGAAGTCCCTTGACGGTCATCTCGAATGGACCGCCGGCGGAGCCGGGCTGGAGGTACGCGTTCCAGCGTCCGAGGCGGTTGGTGACGACGACCTTGTTCTCGTCGCGGAACGTCACGCTAACCTCTTCGCCGGGTGTCGCTCTTCCCCACACGTGGACTGGCAGGTCCCTCTGTATCACCATGTGGTCGGAGGTTACTTTGGGAAGCGTGACCTGGGCGGAGGCGAACGAAGAAGAAAGAAGGATCGCGAGAAGCAGCAGGCGCCAGTTCAATGGAGAACTCCCGTGAAGCAAGGATGACTCCGGAGATCATTCACGTTGTTGGCAAGGTGATTTTCTCCGGAAGGGGAACGTTATCAGAAGGGGCGCCCCTGCATCAGCGAATGGCCGACAGTGAGTTGGTTTTCGCTGTGCGGGCGAGACATTTGGTCGTGCCCGGTGTCTTATTCACGGAAGCGTATTTCCGGCGACTCCACGGTCGGCCCACCAAATCGGGTCATACTCACGGCATCATCACAGATAGCAAGGAAGGGGATAACTCGGAGAGGATTTCTATGCTTTCGATGCGGCACAAGCGCACAATTGCCGTGGCTCTGACTGTCCTGGTTCTGGCCGCCTGCTGCGCCCGTCGTACCCAGGCACAGGCGGCGCTGCTGCTGGAAGAGCCGTATGGACTTTTCGGGGCTATAAATCCTACCGGCCATACTGCGATCTATTTCGCGAATATCTGCGCGGAAACCCCGGTCAAGCTGCGCCGCTGCGGTCCCGGAGAGCCAGGCTCGGTGATCTCGCGCTACCAGGGCATTGCCGGATATGACTGGGTGGTTGTGCCGCTGGTTCCCTATCTCTACTCAGTGGAGAACCTTTCCGAGGCACCGGCGCAGGTCGACGGTGCGATGGTGCGACGCTTGCGCGATCGTTATCACGAGGAACACCTTGACTCTCTTGGCGAAATGGTGTTCGAAGGCAACATGGTGCGCGGCGGCTGGACCCAGTTGATCGGAGTGGCGTTTGAACGGCGCACCTACGCGTTCCGGTTTGCGACAACGCGGGAGCAGGACGATGCGGTCATCGCACGCCTGAATTCGCGCCCCAACCGCTCGCGTTTCAACCTCGCCTATAACAACTGCGCGGACTTTGCGCGGACCGTGCTGAACGTCTATTTTCCACGGACGTTCCGGCGGAATTTTCTTCCCGACGCGGGGATGACCACGCCGAAACAGATTACGTACAAGCTGACCCGGTACGCCAGCAAGCATCCTGAGATTGAACTCAACGTTTTCGAGATTCCGCAGGTTCCGGGTTATCGGCGCATGAGCCGATCCAACAAGAGCGTCTCCGCTTCGCTGATGACTACCGGATACGCGGTTCCCATTTTTCTGTGGAATCCGTACCTGGCCGGCGGGCTGTTTCTCGACTATCTCACACGCGGCCGTTTCCCTTCTATTCCAGAACACCCGCCGGTTCTGACGCCCGATCAACTTTCCTTGTTGACATCCTCTACCCTGGCCACTCAGAATCCGGGCAGCGCCGCTGGCGGCGAGAATAGCGGCATTGGCGTCGACGCTTCTGACGAGACGGAGATAAAAGAGGACGTGACATCGCATGAGTAAGACCAGCACGCAGAGCCTAAAGAATCACGCCCGGCTTGATCCGGCTTTTCACGTTTTCCTTGGACTGATCCTCCTTCTCAACCTGATTTACAGCATCATTCACCTGGTGCGCCACGTAAGCTGGCGCAGCGGGTGGTTTGTGGTTCTGTCGGTGGCGGCGATCGTCGTCGTTCTCAAGATCCGCCTGTATCCCCTCAAGGTGCAGGACCGCGTCATCCGGCTGGAGGAGCGGCTGCGCCTGCAGTCTCTGGCGCCAACGGAGTGGCACACGCAGATCTATCGCCTCAGTGAAGACCAGCTGGTCGGGCTGCGCTTTGCCGGGGACGATGAAGTAGTTGCGCTGGCGAAGACGGCTCTGGAAGAGAATCTCACTCGCAAACAGATCAAGCAGCGGATTCGGAACTGGCGCGCGGATCACTGGCGGGTGTGAGAAGAGCAGCTGCTAGCTTCTAGCTGCTACCTGCTAGCTAAAGCTGGTTGGCTTCAAAGTCGCTGATCGCATGAATTCGAACCTTCAGATTTGAGCCATCCCACCCTTGCGACAGGAAAAAATCGCAAGGATGGGGCACGGGATGATGGTACCTAAATCTGCGATCAGAGACGTAGTGCGAGATGCAAGAATGGGCATGGCGGGTTGAAGGCATTTCTTCGCGGTTAGTCTGCGGGGAACTCCGAGGGTGGGTGAGGTCCGGCGGCATCGGCTGAGGTGTTGAGGGCTTCTGAATCCAGGCCGTGTTCTTCCTGATAGTGGTCGAGAGGCATTTTGCCGTCGAGCCACGCGCCGTTCATGGGATAGACATCTGGATCGAAAAAGACTTGGTAGAAGTGCCATACCACGATTGCCAAGGTGGCCAGGATGGCTTCGTAGTAGTGAATCGCCGTGGCAACGTCGACCCACCAGCGAGCTAGCAGGTTGCCCACCCAGACCTTGGCCCAGATGATGACTCCGCTGAGTCCCATAAGCGCCGTGCCCCAGACCAGGGCCCAGTACTCGGCCTTCTCGGCGTAGTTGAAGCGGCCGAATTCAGGCTTCTCTGAACTCAGGCCCAGATAGTAGCGCATGGCTTTGAGAGCGTCGAATCCGTCGGCGGGCCGGGGCGCGAGGTCGAGAAGCAGGCGGCGGCCTTCGCGCGACTTGATCACGTAGAACAAGTGATAAATCCCGGCGGACATGAGGGCCACGCCCGCGATGCGATGAATGATGCCGCGCAGGTGCTCGCCCATTCCAAAAACGTGGGCGAACCAGGTCTCGGGGAACTTGAGCGCGAAGCCGGTGATAACCAGGATGATGAAGCTGGTGAGCAGGACCAGATGCTGCCAGCGCTGGTTCACGGACATGCGCACCACCATGGCGGGATGCGCGCGGCGGCGCGCCGCCAGTTTGCTGCGCCAGATGACGACGTTGTGCAGGAACATGGCGCCGATGACCAGAATGATCAAAGGGACGTAGATGAGGCGCACCCAGCGGGTGATGACCGAATCGATGTCGCGATTCTGCGTGCCATCGCCGAGATGGACGCGGGTCATGGTGAACTTCTGGGTTACGCCCTTGTGGCACTGGCCGCAGGTGGCGCCGAGGTTGGCGTGATTGATGGTGGAATGCGGATCGCTTGAGGGCAGGATGTTGTGGACACCATGACAACTGGAGCAGTTGGCGGCGACGACAGAGCCACCCTTGGCGGCCAGCCCGTGATAGCTATCCATATAGGACGAGACGCGGTTGCCGGGCAGGCCGAATTCCTGGGAGAGGCGCACGCCTTCATGGCAGCGGGCACATGTGTCCTGGGACAGGTTCTGTCCTGCGACGGGGGAATTGGGATCTTCGTGCTTTTTGATGGAGTGGATGCCGTGGCAGTCGGTGCAGACTGGGGACAGGCCGTTGCCGCGTGCGATTCCCTGCCCGTGAATGCTGGCCATGAAGGTCTGAGCGACGTCGGCGTGGCATTTGCCGCAGGTGGCGGGCACATTGAACTTGTAGATGGGGGAATGACTTTCGTTGGCGGCAAGAATTTCGTGGGCTCCGTGGCAGTCGGTGCACACGGCGGCTTTCTGCGAGCCGTTCTCGATGGCTTTGCCGTGCACGCTTTCCTGGTAAGAGCCGAAGGTCTGGGCGCTGACGCCGTTGGAGGAGGCGATGAATTTCTGACCATGACAGCGCCCGCAAGTGGCGGGGATGTTGGCGTGGCTGACGGGGGAGTCGGGGTTACCGGGGGTGAGGGTTTCGTGGGCGCTGCCGTGGCAATCGACGCAGGTGGCTCCTGCGGCGGCGCCGGCTTTGGCGGGGCGGGCGTGCATGGAGCGGGCATAGGCTTGCTGGGCGGCCTCGTGGCATCCGGCGCAGATGATCTTCTTTGGGGGCGCGTCGTGGACGAGACTTTTGACGTCGGTGTGGCAATCGACGCAGCCGAAGAGACGGCCGTGAAAGGAATGCTTCAGCTTGTTCTGATCGACAAAGAGGCTTACCTGCTTGCCGTTTTCGTCGGTGGCGAGAGATGTATCGCCGTGGCAGGTGAGACAGTCGGCGTCTTTGATTTTTGGGGCGGCGCAAGCCGGTTGCGGCCAGATCAGCAGGGCCAGAAGTCCGAGTAGAAGGACTCGGTTCAAGAGGACTTCGACACGTTTGCGATCGTGGTCTCCCACCCTAGCGGCGAAAAGCGCCGCTAGAATGGGGCACACAAGATTTCGGTTGCGTTCAGGGTCAGGCCTTGCATTCTCGAACGGCCCTCTCACTCGGAACCCTTGCCACTCCTGCACGGCCATCTTTCCCTTACTCTCCGAAATACGCTGTCAATGTCAGAACCAGCAGTACCAGTCCGATCACGATTGCCGTGGTGCCGACAAGGCGGCCGAAGTTGACCAGCCAGTTTGCCGGCTTCTCGCCTAAACGCGCTTCGAGCTTGCCTTCGGCTGCGAGACGCTGATACTCGATCGCGCGCTTGTGCTTGAACTCTTCTTCGCTTTCGACACCGGTGAAGATCACCATGTCCATGGGGAAGCTTCCGGGCCGAAGGTGGGTGTTGACGAAGTGAATGGAGAAGATGAAAAGGATGGCGAGCAAGCCCTCTTCGCTGTGGATCACGAGCACCGCGTTCAAAGCCCAGCCGGGCAGGAAATGCGCGAAGAAGGGCGCGAACCACATGGCGTACCCGGAGAAGCCGATCACGATCATGCCCCAGAAGACCGCCCAGTAATCGAACTTCTCCCAGTAGGCATAGCGCTCGAATGTGGGCTTGGGACCGAGGCCGAGGAACCAGCGGAAGTGGGCGAACATGTCTTTCGCGTCCTTCCAGTTGGCGACCATGGAGGTGGCGCCCCAGAAGATGCCCTTCTCGCGATTCACGATGCCGCGCCCGAAGATTTCCTTCACGTGGAGAGCAAAGGCGAAGGTGAGCACGATGGCACAGAGCTTGTGGAAGAAGAGAATGGCGCCGAATCCGCCGACTTCGCTGGCCAGGCGCCTGGCCCAGATGCTCTGACTGAAGCGCAACGGCAGGCCGGTGGCGGCGAGCCCGAGAAATGTGCTGAACAGCACCGCGTGCATGGTGCGCTGGGCGCGCGTGAAGCGAATGAAGAAGCGCTCTTTTTTTACTGCGATCTCCGGAGCTTGAACTGGCGATTCCAGAACCTCAGGCATGGGGTCCTCCTTGAGCGGCTTTCTTCACCTGGTCGTAACGGGAACGGATCAACCACAATGCGGTATGGATGACGAAGAACGTCAACACACCGATCAGCAGCAGGTTCATGAAGAGCCGCACGAAATAGAGCGCCGGATTGAGCTTGCGGACGCGGGCGTTGGCGTGGGGCTGATATTGCACAAAACTGACGTTGGCGCCGGCGTGGCACTTGCCGCAGGTGGTTACGAGGTTGGCCAAGTTTACGGGTGAATGCGCATCGGCCGCGGGGCGGACATCGTGAGCTTCGTGACAATCCCAACAGCGCGCCGTTTCCACGTAGCCGCCCAGCGCGCCGAGTTGCGAATGGAAGGTATCGCGATAGGTGCTGAACTTGTCCTTGTGGCAGGAGCCGCAGATGGGCGTAGACTGCATGCGGAAGCCGGCGGCGGTGGGCTGCTCGATGGAGTGGGCGGTGTGGCAGTCGGAGCAGACCGGAGCGTTGGTTTTGCCCGCCATGACAGCTTTGCCGTGCACGCCTTCCAAGTAGTGCGCGGTGATGCCCGCGTGGCAGTTGCCGCAGGTCTGCGGAATGTTGGCCTTGAACGTGGGGCTTTGCACATCCTTGCGGCTGAGAATGTGGTGCGAGCCGTGGCAGCTCTTGCAGTTGGCCGCGACCAGCAGTCCTTCCTTGGTTAACGCCGATCCGTGGATCGAATCCATATAGGACGGAAAAACGTTGGGCAGGCCGTGCTTTTGCGCCATGCCATCCTTGCCGTGGCAGGCGCCGCAGGTCCTGGGCACGTTCAGCGGATAGACGGCCGACTGCTTGTCATCCTTGGTGAGAATGGCGTGGGCGTCGCCATGGCAACTGGTGCAAGGATGGTCGGCGGAGTTGGAGTGGACGCTGCTGGCGAGTTCCGTCGCCTCTCCCGCGTGGCATTTGTCGCACTGAACCTTGGCGACCTTATCGGGATGGGGATATCCCTTGATGTCAGCGTGGCAGTCGTTGCATTTGAAGCCGCCATGAATGCTTTTGCCGAACGCGTCGCCATCGACGCTTATGTTGTGTCCGGCGGCGTCCTGAAGGCCTTTGTCGGCATGGCACGCGAGACAGTCGGCTTGCGCCGAGAGCCTTCCCGGAACCATGGCAAACAACAGCAGGGCAAAGAAACCGATCAGAAACGTTATGAAGATCTTTGCTTTCCGGGCTCTCCACCAAACTTCGCCTGAGCTCCTTCGAATATCCTGCTCCGTCAGTCTTTTGTGCCTGTGCGCCAACGGAGCGATTGAGGAGGCTGTCGTTTCAGCTCTGCTCATCCTGGCGTCTTCTTTCTCCCCCGAACCTGTTGCCGGTCTCTTGAGGACGTACCTGTGCGGATACCGCTTTGGCTGGTTTCGCAAGTTATGCGGGATTCGCTTTTCTGAGGAAATGCTTAACTGAAAAATATTGCCGTGATAGGGGTCACAAGCGGTGGAGCGGGAATTCAAGTCTTTCCTTAACTTGGGATTGCGCTGGGTCACACTGGATTCGCAATCTGGTCATTGGAGACGGTGGGCATATGCTCTGCATCACGCAAACGTCGATATCTTTAGCAAGCCGATCGGCGCGCCGTAGGCGCAACGTAGGTCAATGAACCTTGCGCCTCCGGCGCAACCGGAAGCACGGATATCAGGCCAGAGCAAAAGTGACGCGAATCACAACCTAGTGTGACCACATTACGCAACAATATTGGCGCTGCTGAGGATTCTCTATGAGCACCGCCGCTCTTCCCGAAACCCGACCCATGCTCACCCTTCCCACCGATGTCATCCGCCAGGTTCAGTGGCGCTTCTCGGAACGGTTCGACCTGCAGATGCTGGTGCAATCCGCCCGCGGCGTGGCCCGCGGAACGGTGGCGCGCCTGGTGGCTGAGGGCCAGCGCAACACGCACGAGTGGACTCCGGCCAAGGAAGAGATGATGGAGGCGTTCGACCGCGCCGGCATCAGCGCGATCTTCATGGAGCCGGCAGAGGGTGGCTTCATCGCCGGGCCGAAGAACCTGGCGCTGGCGCTGGCGGCTTTTGAGCTGGCGTGGGTGGATGGCGGCGCGGCCACCGCGAGCCTGGCTGGATTCCTGGCCTTGGCGCCGATTCACGAGCGCGGCACGCCCGAGCAGGCCCAGCACTACATGAGCCTCGCCGCGCCTCCGCAGCCGGGAGAGGAACGCAAGCCGTGGCGGGGCGCGTTCGCGCTGACCGAGCCCATCCCTTATGTGGGCGTGGACACCGGCATGCTGAGCGGGAAGCTGCGCGTGGCCGAGTGGAAAGACGGCGAAGAGCCATGGCTGCAGGTGGACAAGCGCGGCCGGTTTATCACGAATATTGCGTTTGCCAATTTTGTGACTGCCGCAGTGTGCTCCGACGATCCGCGCATCAAGGGCAGTTGCGTGGTGATCCTGGAGGAGACGGACGAAGGCACCTTCGACCACGGCACGCCGACCAAGAAACTTGTTCACCAGCTCTCATCGACGGGTGACCCAATTTTCAATCTTAGAGTGCCGGCAAGCCGCATCGTCGGCGGATACACGGTGAAAGACGGCGTCATCGTTCCGAACTTCAATCATGGCGAAGTGATCGAGGCGGTGTTCCGCCGGACGCGCGTGACAGTCGGCCTGATGACGGCGGCAAAGATGCTTTCGGCGGTGGAGCCGGTGATCCGGTATCAGCGCAGCCGGTTCCGGGGAGCCGAGGGAGCCAGGCCGGGCAGCATTCGCTACGAGCGAGGCATACAGCAGCGGGAAGACGCGTTGCACCGGCTGGTGGACGTGTGGGCCTGTGGCGAGGCGGCGGCGTCGCTGGGGTTCGCGACGGCCCGGCTGTTCGACGAGCTCGATCCGATCGAGAAGCAGAAGACGGCGATCCTGAAGGAGCGCGGCATCCAGGGTAGCCGGGCGGAGATGAAGGCTCTGCGCGAGAGTGAAGCGCGTGCGATATGGCTGGTGGGAATCCGGCCGGACGATGCGGCGTGGGCCGAACTCGAGGCCGACCCCCTGGTGCAGTTTGTCCTGAAGGATGCCGAGGCCAATGTGATTTGCCCGGCGACCAAGCTCTGGAATACCGGCCACGGCGCCAACGTGATGCGCGAGGCCGTGAGCCTCATGGGCGGATACGGTATCACCGAGGATTGCCCGGGATTCCTCGCTGGCAAGTGGATGGACGCGCAGCTTGAGGCCACTTACGAAGGACCGGAAGCCGTTCAACGGCGGCAGCTCTCAGTGACGATGACCAATGACGTGTTCCTGGCGCAGTTCAGTGCATGGACGACCGCGATGCGGCGCATTGCCTCGACTCATCCCGGCACCGGCGCCTGCACGCTGGCCTCGGCGATGCAGATGTGGCAGTGGACGCTCAACCATCTCCAGAAGGCAACCGACGC
Source organism: uncultured Acidobacteriota bacterium (assembly GCA_963730805.1). Classification (GTDB taxonomy): domain Bacteria; phylum Acidobacteriota; class Terriglobia; order Terriglobales; family Acidobacteriaceae; genus Telmatobacter. Next base: position 316,043 of record CAVSTL010000015.1, read on the forward strand.
AGCGGGCAACAAGCTTTACCACGGCAACCGCCAGGGTGTGACCTTCCCCATGACTGACGCGCTGTGCTGGCTGCTGGCTTCGCGGTGCCAGATTCTCGATGTGCTGGAGCTGGAGCAGCGGGGAGCGGGAGACGCTAATTTGGCCGACAGCCTGCCCGGCACTGTGCAGTTCCTCAGCGATCTTTGCCACGTGCAGGCCGCGCAATCCGCCGGAGAGGTAGGCCGCATCTGCGCGGAACTGGTGTTTGGGTACAACCAGCATCCTTCGTGGGATGAGGAGGGGCGAAAGCGCTGCTTCTCCACCTGCGAACTGGAGGAACTAGAGCAGACCATGCCGGGGATTTCGGCGTTTGCGCTCGACGTGGTTCGCGAGGACGGCAGCCATCCGCTGAAAGCCGGTCCGTGCGCGGGATGCGAAGGCGCGAATGAATTTCTTACTCTGCAGAACAAACTGTCCCGCTGCCTGAGCGGCTCGCGGCTGGCCAAGGATCGCGCGGCCGAAACGGTGAGCACGGTGATGATTCCTGAAGCCCTGGACTATCCGGCATGAGCCAAGACCACACAAACGCGGTGACGGGAACTGGTTCGACGAGGCGGGGAACGTTCGCGCCGGCCGTAGCCGTGGATACGTGGGAGCCAACGCCTTCTGAATCGCCCGCGCCGGAGATGGACGGCGCCTCGATGGATATCGACATCGCCTGCATCGGCTTTGGTCCGGCGATGGGCGGGTTTCTGACCACGCTGACCCAAGCCTGGACGGAGAACCCGAACGATCCTGCTTTCGAGAGCAAGGTGATGCCAGGCATGCCCCTGCAGATTCTCTGCTACGAGCGCTCCGACGACCTTGCCGCAGGCGTCAGCGGCGTGGTGACCCGGGCCAGAGGCATTCGCACCACGCTGCCGCAGCTGAAACCCGAAGATATCCCGATGACGGCAGCGGTGAAGCAGGAACGGGTGCTTTATCTGCTCGATCCGAACGGGGCCAGCCGGCGATCGAAAGTGCTGCGGGTTGGAGATTTTCTTCTTGGTCTTGGACGAGGGCTCTGGCTCAAGGATTATGCCTTTGAATTGCCATGGACGCCCGGGTTCCTGCGCAAGCATGATGGGCTGGTGATGTCGATCGGACAGTTTAATCAGTGGGTGGCCTCGCAACTGATGTCGGGCGGGCTGGTGCAGATCTGGCCCGGCACGCCGGTAAAAGGGCCCCTGTTTGCCAACCGCACGGTGATCGGCCTGAGGCTCTCGGACCAGGGCGTGGACAAGAAGGGCATACCGGCGGATGGATACATGCCGGGCATGGACGTCCATGCGCGCTTGACCGTGGTGGGCGATGGCCCCGTGGGGGCGGTGGGAAAGGCCATCGACCAGAGGCTGGGCATGCCCGAAGGCCACGCGCGGCGCGACTGGGCGATGGGCATGAAGTTCGTGATCGAACTGCCGCCGGACGAATCGAATCCCGAGGGGCTGAACAAGGGTTCTCTGACCAGGGATGGGGTGATTGCCGATTCGCATCAAGTGTCTCCGCTGCAGCCGGGCACTGTGTGGCACACGTTCGGCTATCCCGAGCCGGAAATTTTTGGTTTTCTCTATGTGCATCCCGACCGGCTGGTGTCGGTGGGCATTTTTGTGCCGTCGTGGATGGGCGATCCATCGCGCACGGCCTACCGCTATTTGCAGCACTTTATTCAGCATCCGGCGCTGTGGCGTTACTTGAAGGACGGGACGCTTCGCTCCTGGGGAGCGAAGTCGCTGGAGGAGTCGGGGCGGCGCGGCGAACCATTTCTCACCGGCAACGGGTATGCACGCATCGGCGAGGGCTCGGGCAGCACCAATATGCTGACGGGATCGGGCGTGGACGAGGCGTGGACCACCGGCACCCAGCTTGCGGAATCGGTGATTGAGCTTCTGCGCGCGGGAAAGCCATTTACACGCCAGAATCTCAACGACACCTATGTGGCGAGGCGGCGCGACAGTTGGGTAGAAACGGCGGCGCGCGAAGCGGAAGATGCGCGCAACGGATTTCACGGCGGAATTGTACGGGGCTTGGTCGGCATGGCGCTGAGCGGGCTCACCGGCGGAACGCTCTCTCTCAAGCCCAGGCTTTTGCCATCGCACCGACAGATCAAGCGGGCGCAATCGGCGGCGGAGAGCCTGGAACGCCAGCGCGCGGCGGACCTGGTGCTCGAAGACGGGCGACCCTTCCACGATGCGCTGCTGACGGCGCGCGGCTGGCCGGAAATTCCATTCGACGGGCATCTGCTCGTGTCGCAGCAGGATGCATTGCTGATGGGCGGCAAGGTGCAGGCCATGCCCGGGTTCGCCGATCACGTCGTCTTCCGCGACCTGCGTCTGTGCGGCGCCTGCGACGAGAAGACCTGCATCTCCATGTGCTCTGGGCAAGCCATTACGCTGGGCGCAAACCACCTCCCGGTGTTCGAGCGCGAGAAGTGCATTCACTGCGGCGGATGTTTATGGAACTGCGCCAAATCGGCCGATGGCGAGCATGTGAATCTCGAGTTTCGCGCGGGGGCGGGGGGATTGCATTCGGGGGAGAACTGAGAAAGACAGCTTCTAGCTTTTTAGCTTTTAGCTTTTAGCTTTTAGCTTTTAGCTTTTAGCTTTTAGCTTTTAGCTTCTAGCTCACGGACTCCTCATAGGCTCAATTGGATTCAGACGAGAGGCTTAAACGTTGGCACAGGATTACCGGGACTTGATTGTTTGGAAGCGGGCCATCGAACTGACGGTTTGCACTTACAAGCTCACGCAAACATTTCCTAAAGAGGAGCTGTATGGCCTGAGTTCCCAGATGCGCCGGGCCAGTGTCTCGGTTGCGAGCAATATTGCGGAGGGTCGGGGTAGGCTCAACGCCCCTGAATTCCGGCAGTTTCTGGGATTGGCGCAAGGATCGATCTACGAATTGCAAACGCAACTGATCGTCGCGAAGTCTCTTGGACTCGGAGACTGGGAAAAATTGACCCAAGCAGAATTACTCAGTAACGAAGTATCCAAAATGCTTGCATCTTTAATTCAGAAACTGAACGTAGGAATAAGCAAGAAAAAACTAGGAGCTAGCAGCTAGAAGCTAGGAGCTAGTAGCTGCCCACGGGCCAGGAGCTAGAAGTTATGTCTTTCCACATCGTCGTCTGCGCGGGGATTGTGCCGGATCCGTTGCAGACGCTCGAGCCCGTTACCGGTCCGAATGGGCCGGGGCTGAAAAATGAAATGGTGCTGCCTGCGATGCTTGATCCGTGGGCGGCGAGCGCGCTGTATGAAGCCGCGAGCTTAGCCGCAAAACATCCGGGCAGCAAGGTGTGGCTGGTTTCGCTCGGGCCGAAAGCGAAGCTGCAACAGGTGATGATGACGATTGCGCAGAAGGTGCCGTTCGAACTGGTTGCGATTGACGGGCCTATCGGTGGCTTCGCCGACGCTCATTCGACCGCCGCGGTTCTCGCCGACGCCATCGCAGCCATTCCCGGGCTCGACCGGCAGCGGCTGCTGCTTTTCGGGGGATGGGAATCGGCGACGCGCGGAGCGGGCGTTACGCTCGGGATTATCGGCGAGCGCCTGGGCATTACCGATCAGTTCCAGGGCGTCGATGAGATCGCTTTCCGCGACGACGGGTCGTTTGAAGTTCTGGAGCGCGTGGAGGGCGGCAAACACCAGGTTTCGGAATGCGCGGGTGCTCCCGCGGTGATGGGATGGGCGACGGGTAGCCTGGCGGAGCCGCGCAACAATCCGCAGATCGGTATGGCCAACATGCGCACCCTGATGCCGTCGCTGCAAAAAGCCAAGGCCGCGGCGATCGACGGCAACGGGCTTCGCTATCTGTCGGTAAGTCTGCCCAAGCGGCAGCGCAGCACGCGCGTGGTGAAGGACATGAGCCCGGATGACATCGCGGCCGAGCTCGCTGAGTGGATTGGAGTGGAATAACGGCGAGCGTATTGACCATTGGCTAACTCCCTGGGAACCCCATTTCAGTGCAAATGCAGCTGCAGATCCTTCGGCTGCGGTCGCAGCGCGACCTTCGCTCAGGATGACAGTGATTGAGGTTTGTAGTTTATGGAATCGATACTCGTACTTACACATGCGGATGAATCCGGCGCCACTCTTACGCGCGCCTCGCTGGAGGCAGTGGCAGCAGGCAAGGAACTGGCCGCCCGCTTTTCGGCAGCACTTACCATCGGCATCGTGGCGGTTGACGCTGCGAACTGCGCCGCGGCACTTGGCTCAGTCACCGCGCGTGTTCTAGCGGTCCAGGGCGAGGCGTTGGCGCAGGCCCGCTATGCGACGGACGCGGCGGCATGTGAAGCTCTATGCCGCGCGGCGGAAGCCACGCTTGTGCTGGCGCCATTGAGTTCGCGTTTTACGCGCGTCGCAGCGGGCGTGGCGCACCGGCTGGGCGGCGTGATCGATACCCATATCACGGCCATCGGCGGGGACGACTCGATCGAGGCCACGCGCTGGTTCTATCGGCAACGCGTCGAAGCCGTGCTTGCGCGCGAGAAGCGTCCGTGGTTGCTGCTGGTCGAGGGAGGCATCTGCGCACCATTTGCGGGAACGGGTGCGGCGGCTTCTGTGGAAGCGGTCGACCTCGAGCTTCCGTCCACCCGCACCAATGTGAGCGGTTTCCGCGCGCCCGCGCAGGACGCGCAGACGATTCGCCCGGATGCGAAGTTGCTATTCGTGGCCGGCGCGGGATGGACAAAGAAACAACCCGACGGGCAGATGCATGCGGACGATGCGGGTCAATTGATTCTCGGCTTCCTGCGCGCATCGGGTGCTTCCCTGGGAAGCAGCAAGTCGCTCGTCGATCAGGGCGGCGATAGCCAGCCGGTGCTGCCTTTTTTGACGCATATGAATCAGATCGGGCAAACCGGCTCGACACCGCGCCACGGCAAGGGCCTTTCGACGTGTTGCCACGGCGAGGAACCGCACGTGGTGGGATGGCGGTTCATCGGGGAGCGGCGCGCCATTTCACTCGATCCCAACTGCGGGTGGACGCGCGGCAAGGCCGATGTTGTTTACATCGCGGATGCGTTCAAGGTGATGGCGAAACTTAACGCGATGTTTGAGGCAGACAAGTAGCGAGTTCGCAGCTCTGCGATTTCCCCCCTTTCGCAAAAGACGCGAAAAGGATAGAGCACGGGAGTGTGTTTTGGCCGTACGCTGCCATGTTGCGCGGGCGCCGATGGATTCATTTTGCCGTGAATTCCGTGTGTTAGTTTAGTTAATTGGAGCAAGCACGCGAATGTCTTCGATTACGTCTTTTATCAAGCATCACTATCGTCATTTCAATGCCGCGGCGCTGTTGGATGCGGCCCAGGGTTACGTCGATCATCTCGCTTCGGGCGGCAAGATGTTTGTCACGATCGCGGGAGCGATGAGTACTGCCGAACTTGGTCTTTCGCTTGCGGAGATGATCCGCCAGGACAAGATTCATGGCATCTGCTGCACCGGCGCCAATCTTGAAGAGGATGTCTTCAACCTTGTCGCGCACGATTTTTATGAGCGGGTTCCGCATTATCGGGACCTGACCCCTGCCGATGAGGCCAAGCTGCTGGCGCGGCACATGAATCGCGTCACGGATACTTGCATCCCCGAGATGGAAGCGATGCGGCGCATCGAAAACGAAGTGCTGAAGGAATGGGTACGGGCCGACCAGGCCGGGCAGCGTTTCTTTCCGCACCAGTTCATGTACAAGATCCTGATGTCGGGCGATCTCAAGAAGTCGTATCAGATCGATCCCAAGAACAGCTGGCTGCTGGCTGCCGCTGAAAAGAATCTGCCCATGTTTGTGCCGGGGTGGGAAGATGCGACGCTGGGCAATATGTACGCGGGGCACTGCATTTCGGGCGATGTGAAGAAGGTGCACACGGTGCGCACCGGCATCGAATACATGATGGAACTGGCCGAGTGGTACACGGAGACGACCAAAACATCTCCGTTGGGGTTCTTTCAGATTGGCGGCGGAATCGCGGGCGATTTTCCCATCTGCGTGGTTCCGATGCTGCACCAGGATCTGCAGCGCGACAATGTTCCCCTGTGGGCCTACTTCTGCCAGATCAGCGATTCGACGACGAGCTATGGGTCCTATTCGGGCGCGGTGCCCAACGAGAAGATCACGTGGGGCAAGCTGGGCGAGAAGACGCCCAAGTACATCGTCGAGTCGGATGCATCGATCGTGGCGCCGCTGATGTTTGCCTACGTGCTGGGGTGGTAGCTTATCCACCCTTGGCGGCCGCGGCCACCACCAGAGTGAAGGGGATCGTGGCCGTCTGCCCAGCCGAGTTCACGGTGATGAACGGCGTGTAGGTTCCCGCCGGTGCGGACGCGGCGGCAATGAACGTGAGCAACCCCGAGGGACTTGTGTCGGACGCGGCGTACATCGCTTGAACGCCGCCGGGGATTCCGCGAAAGTTCACGAGCGCCGTTTCGCTGGTGGAGACGATGGAGATCTGGACGCGGGCTGGCTGGCCGTCCTGGGATACGACAATCGTCGACGAAGCCAGTGAGACAGTGATCGGCAACATCGATGACGAGCCGGCTGCGCCGCCACACCCACTCAATGCGCACACTGCGAGCGCGAGAGCGACTGCCGGTCCTCGCGAGATTGTTGGCTGTGGCGATCCCAGGGAAAGCTCCGAAAAAAACAGAAACGATTATCGCACTTTTCGAAGATCCGCTATCTGATTGAGCAGGCGGTGTCCACTTCTGAACGATTCTTTGCGGCAGCGGACATGGAACTTGGCCGGGCGGCGCAGGGGTAGCGCGCTAACTCCTTGACGTGCTTCGCGTTGATGTTGGCTGGCGCTTGGCCGCGGACATGCAGATTCTGAGACCAGCCGGTGATTTTATCGGAGGAGCGGGAATGCACAGACTCAAGCAGGACATTCGATACGCGCTGCGGCAGTTGAACCGAAGCAAGGGATTCGCGACCGTAGCGATTCTTACGCTGGCCCTGGGTATCGGCGCGAATACGGCCATCTTCAGCGTCATCGATTCGATTCTGCTCGAGCCGCTGCCCTTCCCACACCAGGACCGGCTGATGCAGCTTTCGGCGGGCACCGATTACTACAACTATCCCAAGGGCTGGGTGCGCGAGTATCAGCGCCGTTCCCATACTTTTGCGGGGATTTCGGGGTACTCGCTGAATGTCGAATACAACGTGACCGGGGGAGGCACGACGGGGCGCGCGTTCGGAAGCACGGTCAACGCCAACCTGTTCGAGACGCTGGGGGTGCGGCCCACGGTGGGGCGCTTCTTTGCGCCGGAAGAGGAGACTCTGGGGCAGGATCGAGTCATTGTCCTGAGCAACGGGTTCTGGCAGGCGCAGTTCGGCAGCGATCCGAACGTGGTGGGGCGGACCATGATGGTGGACGGCATCAATCGCCAGATCATCGGAATTGCGCCGCCGCAGATCCGCTTCCCGGACTTCGAGACGCAGTTCTGGATTCCCATTACGTTCAACCCCGGCAACCCCTTCGATCCGTGGGCGCCGATGGATTATGAAGCGATTGGACGGCTGCGGGACGGGGTGACACCAAACCAGGCGCAGGCCGAACTGCGGTCGTTCCATCGCGAGATGCTGGCCATGTTCCCCTGGCGAATGCCGGATAACTGGGCGGGCGATGTGACGGTCTCGCCGCTGCTCAAGTCGATCGTAGGCGACGTACGCCCGCGGCTGCTGCTGCTTTCGGGAGCGGTGGGGCTGGTGCTTCTGATCGCATGCGCAAATGTCGCAAACCTGATGCTGGCGCGCGCGGCGGCCCGGCAGCGGGAGATGAGCGTGCGCTCGGCGCTTGGTGCGGACACAAAGCGGCTGATCCGGCAGATGCTGACGGAAAGTGCGGTGCTGGCGGCGATTTCGGGTGGGCTGGGCGTGCTGCTGGCGGCGATGAGCCTCAATGCGTTGAAGCTGGTGCTTCCGCAGGATACGCCCCGGCTGGCTAATCTCGGCCTGCATGGAGGGGTATTCCTGTTTGCGACGGGGGTGTCGATTCTGACCGGGATTCTGTCAGGGGTGGTGCCGGCATTCCAGGCCGGGAAGCGCGACCTGCAGGGTGCGCTGCGGTCGAACGCCGGAAACGTGTTCGGCAATGCACCGCGGTTCAAGGTTTCGCAGATCCTGGTGGTCGGGCAGATTGCGCTGGCCGTGGTCGTGATAACCGCGGCGGGAGTGATGCTGCGCAGCCTGTACCGGCTGGCCAACACCGATCCGGGGTTCCAAGCCGGGCACACGGTGACGGCGCAGATTTCGCTGGACCGGAACGCGTGCGCGCAGAAGGGTTCGTGCCTGGCCTTCTTCGACACGCTCCTGACACGGGCCCAGGGGCTGCCCGGGGTCGAGGCGGCGGCGCTGGTGGATGCGCTCCCGATGACTGGATACGATTCGTGGTACGTCTTCGACGCCGAGGACCATCCGCGCGACCCGCGCCAACTGGCGCTGCAGGGGTCGAGCCGCACGGTTTCTCCGAGTTATTTCGAGTTGATGGGGATTCGCCTGGTGCGCGGACGGTGGCTGAACCACGACGACGAGTCGGGAGCGAGCCGCGCGGTGCTGGTGAACGAGACGGAAGCCAACCAGCTTTGGCCCGGCATGAACCCGATCGGGAAACACCTGGCCGACGTGAGCACCCAGGAGCCGTCGCCCGCAGTGATGGATATGAAAACCGCATCGATCGTGGTGGGCGTGGTGAGAGGGACGCATCACGAACGGCTGGACAAGGACTCGGGCTGGGAAACTTACCTCCCGGTTACGCCGCGGACGGAAAAGCCGGTGATGAATATCCTGTTGCGGTCGCGAGTGGGTTCGGCTGCGCTGTCGGCGAATCTACGCGACCTGGTGATGCAACTGAACCCGGCGGTTCCGGTGACCAAGGTACGCACGCTGCGGAGCGTCGTTACCTCGTCCACGGCGGCGGCTCGTTCGCTTACGCTGCTGCTGAGCGCATTCGGCACTTTGGCGATCCTGGTCGGCGGCATCGGCGTCTATAGCCTTATCTCCTACACAGTGAGCTGGAGAACGCGCGAAATCGGACTGAGGTTGGCGCTGGGAGCGAACCGGCTGCAGATCGCGGAGCTGGTTTTGAAGCAGAGCCTGACATTGGCGGTGCTGGGCTCGGCGTTCGGCATTGCGGGAGCGGTGGCGATAACACGGCTGATGGGGCGCTTCCTGTTTGAAACCAGCCCGCTCGATCCGTTGACGTATTCGCTGGTGCCGCTGCTGTTCATGGTACTGGCGCTGCTGGCGTCGTGGTCTCCGGCGCGGCGGGCGGCGGCGGTTGATCCGATGGTGGCGTTGAGGAATGAGTAAACAGCGGTTAGCTACTAGCTACTAGTGGGAAGTCGCGAAGTAAACACTACTAGCTTGCATCCACGTCCAAAACTGCCCTCGCGATTCCAGCAATTCGGTCTCTGATGTGCGAAAACCCTGTAAAAGTGAGAGGCCTCTTCACATGGAAGAGGCCTCACTGCTTTCAGGTCGTTTACTGATTTCGTTTACTGAGGTTGTTTCTCCTCGGGGCGTTTCTCGTTTTGCGGATGTTGCGGTGGAGACGGATTGTGGTGTTCCTGAGGCCTCGTCTCGGCCGGGTGCTGCTGGGGAGCAGGGGTGCGCGTCTCCGGATGCTGCTGCGGAGCGGGGCGGACCTCCGGATGCTGCTGCGGGGCCGGACGGGCCGGTTCGGTGCGCTGCGTCTGGGGAGCCGGACGTGCCGGCTCCGTTCGCTGCGGCTGCGGATGCTGGACCGGAGCCTGATGAGCCGGCGCTGCTTCCGGCCGGTTCGTTGCAGGAACTGGGTGCTGCTGCGGTACCGGGTGACCCTGCGCCGGGGTTGGGCGTGCCTGCACTTCTGGGCGTGGTTGCTGTTGCACAGCCACGGGCTGGTGTTGAGGTTGAGGCGCGGACTGAGGCTGAGCCGGGCGCTGCGGTTGGTTCACCGGCTGCGCGACCCGGGCCACCACCGGTGGGGGCTGGATATGGTCCGCTGCGAGGGGATGACTCACCACCATCAACGCCGGACGACCCTGATTTACCTTGGCGAAGTTGCCCCGCTCGGTTCGTGCCGCCTGTACCTGTTGCACCTGGGCGGCCATCGGCGGCGCGTGCGGTGCGCGAACAGCGGCGATTTCCGCCGGCAGCGGCCGCCGGTCGATGCCCCCCTGCCCGCCGGCGTAGCTGACCCGGGTCACATTCGTGACGTTGGTGATATTGGTGTAGTTGTAGACGTTATGGACGACTGTGGTGTTCACGTTATTGACGGCCCGATTGTAGGCGAAGTGGTCGCCATTCCAATAACCGCCGTGGTAGCCGGACCCGACATAGCCGAATCCGTAATTGATGCCGCCGTAATAGCCCACGAAGCGGCCCCAGAATCCACGATGAAATCCATAGCGGCCGCGGTCATAGCCCCAATACCCCGGAGTCCACAGAGCCCCCTGGTACGGCGCCGTCACCCAGGCTCCCGGCACCCAGTAGTAGCCGTCGCCCGAATCATAGTTCCAGTACCCTGGCGTCCAGATGTAGTTGTCCCCGGGGCACGGAGGCTGGTTGTATTGAGGGAGTTGCGGAGGGGGCTCCTGCGCATAATCCACCGGCTGATCATAGTTGGAGTAATCGTAATCCCCGCCATCGTCGCCGGAATACTGATCTGAAGGAGGTTGATCCGCATATTGATCCGATCGCCGTCGCGCCCTTCGGGATGGCTCTTCCGACGGGGGCTGGCTGGCCGCATACTGCCCATCCGATCCAGCCGGTGTCCCTGTATCCCCAGCGGCGCTGGTGGTATTCGAAATGGGAGCGATATTGGCCCTGGACGGATCCTGGGCCGGGTTCGGGGACTGATCCGCCGTAGTTTGATCCGTCGCATTCGGTTGATTTCCATGGCATCCTGCAGCCCCCAAAACAACGGCGAGCGAGAATGAAGTCCAAAAGCCAGTTCGGGGGATGACGTTCATCGGGTTACCTCTCCACATGACCTTGGATGCGAAGGAAGTATGCTTCTTTGTCTCCAGTGACGTAATCAAAAGCATCGCAGCCTGAAGCCATTCACGGACTAAACCCGGACATTTCTCAAAAGTCGCAAGCTGTGAATCTCGCTCATTTTTTGTGGGAGGGCTGTCTCGGACCGAAGCACGAAAGCCGGATAGTCATCAAATTGGCCTCTCCGAGCGCGTTTGACAGCGGTTAACCCTTCCCCCTAGAACGCTAAGATCCCCGATGATCGCAGATTCGCTCACCCGGCTTGAGGGGCGGCAGTGATTCTTCCCTTGCCTAACTTTCCGGCCGCGGTCCAAGATGATCCGAGCATCAATTGCGTTTGGAGGCGAGCGGGTGACGAGCGGAAACCAGCAATGTCCTCCCATCAAGGAGATCGACGTCCTTTGGATTACCGCCGGGCTGGGCTGCGACGGGGACACCATCGCCATGACCGCCGCCACCCAGCCAAGTATCGAGGACATTGTGCGGGGTGGGATTCCCTGGATACCCAAGGTCAATCTGCACAACCCGTTCCTTTCCGCCGAAAACGGGGATGAATTCCTGCGCCGCTTTCATCGGGCAGCCGAGGGTGAGGTGGAGAACTTCATCCTGGTAGTGGAAGGCTCTATCCCCAACGAGAACAACAAGCCGGAAGGCTACTGGGCCTCGTTTGGAACGGACGCGAAGACAAGGCAGCCCATTACCACCTGCGAATGGATCGACCGTCTTGCCCCCAGGGCCTGGGCAGTGATCGCTGCAGGCACCTGCGCCACCTATGGCGGCATCCATGCAATGGAGGGCAATCCGACCGGGTGCATGGGGCTTCCCGACTACCTCGGGTGGAGTTGGAAGGCGCTGTCCGGAACCCCGATCGTATGCGTCCCAGGATGCCCGGTGCAGCCGGATAATTTCACGGAGACGTTGCTCTATCTGCTTTACATGGCTACCGGCCGCGCGCCTATGATTCCTCTCGACGAGGTGCTGCGCCCAACTTGGCTGTTTGGCAGCACGGTCCACGAAGGCTGCGACCGCGGAGGGTATTACGAACAGGCCCAGTTTGCCGAGGAATACGGTTCCCCCCTCTGCATTGTGAAATTGGGGTGCTGGGGGCCTGTTGTGCAATGCAATGTAGGGAAACGCGGATGGATGGCAGGGATCGGGGGGTGCCCCAATGTCGGGGGAATCTGCATCGGATGCACGATGCCCGGATTTCCCGATAAATTTATGCCCTTTATGAATCAACCGCCGGGATCACTGCTTTCATCTGCCGCGGTTCAAACCTACGGACGGGCGATCCACTCGTTGCGCAGGTTTACGCAGGCATCGTTGAACAAGGTACCAAGCTGGCGGCGAAATCCTGCCTCGACCGGCCAGGCAAGCTGACAGGCCGGGAAACTCGGGCATCCAAAACTGAGGGTGTTATGGTTTCTGTCGCACGAGGCATGCCAACGGGAGTACCGGAATCTGAAGACGCCGCCGCGCGTGAAGTCAAAGAGGCTGAGGCTCTGCTGATGGAGTTGGCCGGCGTCTTCGGCGCCTCGGCCGGCGATTCCTCGTCCCGCATCGATTTCCGCGGGCATGCCGCGGAGGCCGAAGATTCCAACGTCGAAGCCAAGTACCGCGCGCTCCTGGAGCAGATTCCGGCCGTGGTCTTCATGGCCTACGTGGACCGCGGCACCAGTGAGGCCTATGTGAGCCCGGAGATCGAGGCCGCCCTGGGTTACTCGCGCGAAGAGTGGCTTGAAGATCCTGTTCGCTGGTACGACCGGATTCACCCTGACGACAAGCAGCGCTGGAGCCTCGAAGCAGCGGAGATGTTTCTCTCCGGCAAGCCGCTGCGGTCGTCGTACAGGGTGATCGCCCGCAGCGGGAACGTGGTGTGGTTTCATTGTGACGCAAGGATGGTGCGCCGGCCCGACGGCCAACCGTGGTTCATTCACGGCGTCGCATTCGACATCTCCGACCTCAAGGACACGGAGCGCGCACTGCAACGGGAGCAGACATTTGTCGCCGGGATACTCGACACCGTCGGCGCGCTCGTCACGGTTCTGGATCAGGAAGGCCGCATCGTGCGATTCAATCGCGCCTGCGAATTGACCACGGGCTACTCGTTCGAAGAAGTGCGCGGAAAATGCATCTGGGAGTTTTTCCTGATGCCGGAAGAGGTGGCCCACTCCCGGTCGGTGATCGCCCAGCTAAGCGCCGATCTCCTTCCGCAGGATTACCAGAGCCATTGGGTAACGCGCCATGGAGCGAGCCGGCTCATTGCCTGGTCCAGTTCGCAGTTGCCCGACAGCGAGGGAAGACCGCAGTACATCATCGCCACGGGAATCGACATCACCGAGCGAGAGCAGTTGGAGCGGGCACTCCTGAACATCAGCGCGCGCGAGCAGCGGCGCATCGGGCAGGATCTGCACGACGGCCTGGGGCAGCACCTGACCGGAGTCGCGTTCATGGCCAAGGTGCACGAAGAGAAACTTGCCAAAACGAATATGTCCGACGCAGCCGATGCGGCCAAGCTGGTCCGCCTGGTGAACGAGGCGGTGCACAAGACGCGGGAACTGGCTCGCGGACTGCTTCCGGTAATGTCCGACGCTCAAGGACTGATGTCGGCGCTCGAATTATGGGCTGGCGAAGTGGAAGATATCTTCGGAGTTTCGTGCAAATTCGAGTGCGAGACCGCGGTCTTGATTGACGATAACGCGATCGCAACCCACCTTTACCACATTGCGCAGGAAGCCGTGAACAATGCCTTGAAGCACGGAAAAGCGCGCAACATCCTGCTCCGCCTGACGTCGGAAAATGGCTGCGGAACACTACTGATTGCCGATGATGGCGAAGGAATTCCGGAAGATCGCCAGAACACGCAAGGCATGGGACTGCACATCATGGGCTATCGCTCGGCAATGATCGGCGGAAGGCTCGAAGTAAGCCGCAACAAGATGCGAGGCACCTCCGTTTCCTGCGCATTTCCGATGCGGCCAAGGTGAGATCGAAGGACATGCAAATGCAGACAACGACTTACCCCGAACAGACTGCTCCATCGACGAAAAAATCGGTCCTCGTGGTGGACGATCATCCGCTGCTGCGCCAGGGGCTGGCGATGCTCATCAACCAGCAGCAGGACATGCAGGTTTGCGGGGAGGCCGAGGAAGCCCATATGGCCATGCAGTCCATAGCTCAGAAGCGGCCGGATATCATGATCCTTGACATCTCGCTGAAGGGGCCGGATGGCCTGGAACTGCTGAAGAGCATCCGCGCCTCCGACCCGGATCTGCCGGTACTTGTCCTTTCCATGCACGATGAAGCCATTTATGCCGAACGCGCCCTGCGCGCCAAGGCCAACGGCTACATCATGAAGCAGGAGGCAACCGAAAAGGTGCTGGTGGCGTTGCGGCGCATTCTCAATGGCGACGTCTACCTCAGCGAAAACATGTCAAAAAAAATGCTGCAGCAATACATCGACGGCGGCCCTACGCTGCAGTCGCGAATCGCGATCTTGTCGGACCGGGAGCTTGAGGTCTTTCGCCGCATCGGAGAAGGCCGGGCCACGAGGGAAATCGCGGAAGAACTGCATCTCAGCATTAAAACGGTGGAAACCTACCAGGCTCACATCAAGGAAAAGCTCTCGCTGCGCAGCGGACGGGAACTGGTCCAACACGCTATCCAATGGAAAATCAATGAGAAGGCGACCTGAAAGCCCGTCACCGGACTATCGGGGAAAGTCTTACCCCTCATACAGCAAATCCACGACAAGAGAATAAGGCCCGTCCCGCTTGCGACTCGTTTAGCGGGTCTGTTTCGATGACCCTGCTTGAAGACAGCGTCTTCCCGCTGTCGTGTCCGCCATCGACCGTCCGGTCACAAAGATATCGGACGAAACGGAGCGACAGATTCGCTGGATTCAAGACACAAAAGAGGTCGGTACCGAAAAAGATGGATCGACGGCGCTGAGGTCGAACGATGTTTGCGCGGTTTTTCTAGCGCATTCTCGGTTCAATTGGCGTCGCCGCTGGGTTGGGGGAATCCGCTTGAGGAGTTCTTTGTCCGAGCCAAGGGTGCGAGTGGACTCCCACGCGAGACGGAAAGGAGGATCCAGTTATGGCTGAACACGCCGTGCCTTACGGTCGAAAGACCCAGATAAAACCTGCCGTGGCTGAGTTGCATATTGTTTGGATCACAGCGGGTCTGGGCTGTGACGGAGACTCAGTTTCAGTAACGGCTGCCACCCAGCCAAGCGTTGAAGACGTGTTGCTGGGCGCAATTCCAGGGCTTCCCAAGGTTCACCTGCACAATCCCGTGCTGGCCTATGAAAACGGCGGCGACTTTCTTAACTTCTATTACCAGGCGGAGGCAGGAAAGCTGGATCCCTTCGTGCTGGTGGTCGAAGGCTCGATTCCCAACGAGAAGATCAAGAAGGAAGGCTATTGGGCCGCGGTGGGTACAGACCCGGATACGGGACAGCCAATCACCACCTGCGAATGGATCGACCGCCTGGCGCCCAAGTCTGTCGCGGTGATTGCGATTGGGACCTGCGCCACGTATGGCGGTATTCACGCAATGGAAGGCAATCCCACCGGATGCATGGGTTTGGCTGACTATCTGGGGTGGGATTGGAAGTCGAAGGCGGGACTTCCGATTGTGAATGTACCCGGGTGTCCGGTGCAGCCCGATAACTTCATGGAGACGGTCCTCTATCTTCTGTACCAGGTTGCCGGCCTGGCGCCGATGATTCCTCTCGACCCGCAGTTGCGCCCCACGTGGCTGTTCGGCAAGACGGTGCACGAAGGATGCGATCGCGCCGGCTACTACGAGCAGGGCGACTTTGCCACGTCCTATAGTTCTCCGAAGTGCATTGTGAAACTCGGATGCTGGGGGCCGGTGGTGAATTGCAACGTGCCCAAGCGCGGCTGGATGGCCGGAATTGGCGGATGCCCCAACGTGGGCGGCATCTGCATCGGCTGCACCATGCCTGGCTTCCCCGACAAATTCATGCCGTTCATGGATGAACCCCCGGGCGCCAGGATGTCAACGACCGCGGTACAGGGCTGGGGCAAAGCTATCCGCGGCCTGCGCAGCCTGACCAATGCGACGGTGAACAAGGAGCCCAGGTGGCGCCACGCTCGCGCGGAACTCACTACCGGCTATCACCCCAGCTCTTATTGACAAGGAGAGATTTCGATGGCGACCATTACCGCGACGCGTTCCGAGACAGACGCCGACAAGAGCCAATTAGTCGAGATGAACTGGGATCCGATTACCAGGATCGTTGGCAGCCTCGGCATCTTCACCAAAATCGATTTCGGCAAGCGCAAAGTAGCCGAGTGTCACAGCACCTCGTCGATCTTCCGCGGCTACAGCATCTTCATGAAGGGCAAGGACCCGCGCGATGCGCATTTCATCACCAGCCGCATCTGCGGCATCTGCGGCGATAACCACGCGACCTGCGCTACGTATGCACAGAACATGGCGTTCGGTGTGCGTCCGCCGGCGATGGCGGAGTGGATCGTGAATCTCGGCGAAGCCGCCGAGTACATGTTTGACCACAACATCTTTCAGGACAACCTGGTGGGCGTGGATTTCTGCGAGACCATGGTGAAGGAAACCAACCCCGGAGTCTGGGAAAAAGCGCAAAAGACCGCCGCGCCACACGCCGAATTGCATGGCTATAAAACCATCGGCGACATCATGAAGGCGCTCAATCCCTTCTCCGGCGCGTTCTATCTCGAGGCTTTACAGGTCAGCCGCATGACCCGCGAAATGTTCTGCCTGATGGAAGGGCGCCACGTTCATCCCTCAACGCTTTACCCCGGCGGCGTGGGAACTGTTCCCACTGTGCAGCTCTTCACGGACTACATCGTGCGTTTAATGAAGTACGTGGAGTTCATGAAGAAAGTTGTTCCCCTGCACGACGATCTCTTCGACTTCTTCTACGAAGCCCTCCCCGGGTACGAAGAGGTCGGCCGCCGGCGCATCCTGCTGGGATGTTGGGGATCGTTCAACAATCCCGACGTGTGCGACTACACGTACGCCAACATGAGCGAGTGGGGGCGCGGAATGTATGTCACACCCGGAGTTGTGGTGGACGGCAAGCTTGTCACCAACGACCTGGTAGATATCAACCTGAACATTCGCATTCTGCTGGGAAGCTCTTTCTACGAGGACTGGCAGAATTCGCAGACCTTTGTGCAGACCGATCCGCTGGGTAACAAGGTCGACCAGCGGCATCCATGGAACCAGAGCACTTACCCCAAGCCGCAGAAGCGCGACTTCAAGGATAAGTACACGTGGGTGATGTCGCCGCGCTGGTATGACAAGCGCACCGGCGACTATCTCGCGCTCGATACCGGCGGCGGGCCGATCGCGCGCTTCTGGGCAACCGCGCTGGCAGGCATCGTGGACATCGGTTACATCAAGGCCACGGGCCACAGCGTAAAGATTTATCTGCCCAAAACCGTGTCAATGCCCGAAGTGGAGTTTGAGTGGAAGATTCCGAAATGGAGCAATGCCATCGAGCGGGATCGCGCGCGGACTTACTTTCAAGCGTACGCGGCGGCTGCGGCGCTGTACTTCGCCGAGCAGGCGCTGGCAGAGCTGCACGCGGGACGGACGCGAACCTGGAATGACTTCAAGGTACCGGATGAAGCCATCGGCTGCGGTTTCCACGAAGCGGTGCGGGGCGTGCTGTCACATCACGTGGTAATTCGCGGAAAGAAGATCGCTAACTATCATCCCTATCCGCCGACGCCGTGGAATGCGAATCCGCGTGATTCGTACGGAACTCCGGGCCCCTATGAGGATGCAGTGCAGAACACGCCGATCTTCGAGGAAAACGGCCCGGACAAGTTCAAGGGCATCGACATCATGCGGGCGGTGCGCAGCTTCGATCCCTGCCTGCCTTGTGGGGTTCATATGTATCTCGGCAACGGCAAGGTGTTGGAGACGCATCATTCCCCAATGTTCGGTCTGAATCTGTAAGGCAGTTGTCAGGCTTCAGTTGTCAGTCGTCAGTTGTCAGTCTTCAGTTATTCGTGCTGACAGCTGACAACTGAAATCTGACAACTCCCAAAGGAGGCTCGTGGGGGACAGCAGCGGATTTCAGGAACAGGTGCGAAAGCTGGGCGAATTGGTGTCTCAATTTGAAGAGATGCCGGACAGTCCGCAGAAGACGGCGGGCAAGGAACTCGTGCAGCTGCTGATGGAAGTGCAGAGCCAGGGGCTGGAAAGGATGATGGAAATCGTCTTCGACAGCAACGAGTCAGGCAGTGCGCTGATCGATCGGCTGGGAAAGGACGACATCGCCGGAGGTCTGCTCCTGCTTTATTCTCTCCATCCCGACAGCCTAGAGGTTCGCGTTCAGTCGGCGGTCGAGCGGATGCGTTCGCGGCTCCGCAAACTGTCCTGCACCGTTGAGTTGTTGAGCATCGAAGACGGCGTTGCTCGGGTGCGAGTTAGCAAGGGCGGGCACAGTTGCGGTTCGTCGTCGAGTGAGTTGAGGAGTGTGGTTGAGAACGGTATTTTTGAACTGGCCCCTGACGTGGCCTCGCTCGAAATATCGGGCCTGGAAGAGGCATCTGCAACCGGCTTTGTTGCCCTGGAAAGCCTGCTGGGCCACACGCTGGCAGCGGCTTCGCAACGATAAACATGCGCCTCAGGGATGCGTTGAATTTGCCACTGACATCCATGGGAAAGGGTATCGCGATGCCACCAGAGCCGGTTTTGCCTTTTGATCAGGCGATTGGGGTTCTGCGGCAGTTTCGCGGGGCGCGCCGGGCCGCCTCCCGGGCGGTGGAGCACTGCGAATTGTGCAGTGACGAACTGCGTGGCGAGCACCCGCATCTCGTGGAGCTTGCTTCAAGGCAACTGGTATGTTCATGCGACGCCTGCGCGCTGCTCTTCGATGGCATGGACCGATCGAAATACAAACGGGTTTCCCGGAGCATCCAGTTTCTCGAGAACTTTATGATGTCCGATGGCCAGTGGGATAGCATGATCATTCCCATCAACCTGGCTTTCTTTTTTCAGTCCAGCATTGAGGGGCGCATGATCGCGTACTATCCGAGTCCGGCGGGTGCGGTCGAGTCGCTGCTCACGCTTGAAGCATGGAATGAGATTGTCGAGAACAATCCCATACTTCAACGCATGCAGCCAGACGTGGAAGCCCTGCTGGTAAATCGTATCGGCCGAAAAGCCGAGGCCGTCCCGGCGGAGTATTACATTGCGCCGATGGATAAGTGTTATCAGCTGGTCGGACTGATTCGCGCGAACTGGAAGGGACTGTCCGGTGGCGCTGAAGTTTGGGAAGCGATCGACCGGTTCTTTGCTGACCTCCGCGAGAATGCGGAGACCGTGAGTGGAGGCGCCGATGCCTGATCTGAGCATCCAGGTCGCAACGGCAAGAGTAGTTCCCTTCTCCGCGTCGCCCACCCTTGCCTTTCAATTACACATCAGCAATGCGTTGGCAGCTGAAGATATTCATACCATTGCCCTGCGCTGCCAGATTCAGATTGAAGTTACGCGGCGCGGCTATGCGCCCCCCGAACAGGCTCGCCTGCTCGATCTCTTCGGCCATCCCGATCGCTGGGGCCAGACGTTACGCAACCTGCTGTGGATGCACACGAGCGTCGTGGTGCCGGCATTCGATGGCGCAAGCACCACTGTCGATATGAACGTTCCCTGCACGTTCGACTTTAACGTTGCGGCAACAAAGTATTTCGACGGGCTTGCCGGCGGAGATATACCACTACTTTTCCTGTTCAGCGGAACCGTGTTCTACGCGTCGCCCCAGGGCGAACTACAGGTCGCGCCGATTTCATGGGAGTTGGAAGCACGATACAAGCTGCCCGTCACGATGTGGCGCGAGATGATGGACATCTACTACCCCAACAGCGTGTGGCTCAATCTGCACAGGGATGTCTTCGATCGTCTCTACCGATACAAGATGGAGCACGGCATTCCGACATGGGAGCGCGCACTTGAACAAATGCTTCAGAACGAAGCGATGGTGCGGTCGTGAATCTGGAAAAGGTGCAAGAGATCGCCGAGGCTGTCCTCTACGAGGGATACATGCTGTACCCTTACCGGCCGTCGTCGGTAAAGAATCAACAGCGTTGGAACTTCGGGGTGTTGTGCCCGCGGTCGTATTGCGAGCAGCAGACCGGCTCAGAGTCATCGTTCCTTGAGACCGAATGCCTTGTCAGGTCGACGCCTTCGACGCGGGTTACCGTGAGGATCCGGTTTCTTCAGATCGTTCAGCGCCTGGTCGGTAGCCATATTAATTCCGTTGCGGATGGGGCCGACGAAGGCGAGGAACTGGAACTCGTCGATCGCCTCGACGTCGATGGGCGCGTCTACCAGCCATGGCAGGAAGCCGTGGAACGATCCCTCACTTATGAAGACCTTGATATTTTGACTCTCTGCCCTTCGAATCCAATTGAATTCAATTTCCCTGAAGGGGATTCCGTCGAGAATGTGCGCGATGGCCAGGGTCGATTGGTTGGCGCAATTTTACGGCAATGGAACACGCTGCAGGGCCGCCTTCAACTTAACGCGGAAGCCTGTCGCGACAATCTGGTCAAAGTCACGATTCGGATTGAGAATTGCTGCAACTTCGGAGAAGCTGAATCCCGCCGCGACGAGGCTCTGCTGCATTCCCTGGTTTCAGCGCACGCGATTCTCGGTGTGGAGGATGGAGAATTTCTTTCGCTGCTGGACCCGCCGGCCGGCTATGAAGACCTTGCGGCGCAATGCAAACACACCGGCGCGTGGCCTGTGCTCGCGGGAGATGACGCGACCACGATGCTTGCCTCACCGATCATTCTGTATGACTATCCACAGATCGCCCCGGAAAGCGCCGGAAATTTATTTGACGCAACCGAAATCGACGAGATCCTTTCGCTGCGGATTCTCACGCTGACCGAACAGGAAAAGATGGAGATACGCCAATCGGACGATCGTGCGCGAGAACTTCTGGAGCGCACCGAAAATATCCCTGACGAACAATTCATGAAACTACACGGGGTGCTGCGCGGCCTAACGAGTCTAAAGGAGGCGCAGGGATGAACGAATGGGAATGGAATTTGCTCGAAGACAAAACAACGATGGACCACGTCGAAATCGGCGGGGTCATGGTGAGGCCCGGAGACCGCGTGCGACTGCACCCAAAAGAGGGCGGCGACATTCTCGACATCGCCCTGCGCGGGCAATTGGCGGTGGTCGAAAGCATCGAAGAGAACTACGAAGGCGCGCAACACGTATGCGTGGTTCTCGACAACGATCCCGGCCGTGACCTCGGCATGATGCGCCAGCCAGGACACCGTTTCTTTTTTACGCCGGAAGAAGTGGAACTGGTTGAAGAGGCAGCGGGGCTGAGAGAGCGTGAGAGGAGCGATCCGAAAAAACCGGCGATCCTGGTTGCGGGCATTGGAAATATCTTTCTTGGCGACGACGGATTTGGAGTGGAAGTTGCGAGACGCATGCTCACGCGTCCCCGACCCGAGGCCGTGCGCGTGATCGACTTCGGCATTCGCGGTTTCGATCTTTCCTATGCCCTGCAAGACGGCTATGAGACGACAATCCTGGTGGATGCCTTTCCGCATGGGCAGGAACCGGGCACCGTGTCAGTCGTGGAACCGGACCTGGATGACCTCGCTGCCTCGCCCGGTGATTTCGTGCAGCCGCACGCCATGAATCCCATGAATGTTCTGCGGATGGCCAAAGCCATGAACGGCTCAATGAAACGGGTGCTGCTGGTGGGCTGCGAGCCGGAGTTCCTTGGCGGAGACGAAGGGTACATGGGTTTGAGCGAGGCTGTCGAATCCGCAGTGGACGCGGCGGTGGACAAGATCGAAGCCATCGTGAATCGCATTCTCGATGGCAACGGGCTCTAGATTTCGCGAATACAGGAAGGGAGAACGAGTATGGCGATGGATCTGGTGGAATCAACCACGAACGGAACAGACAGTGGAAAAGACACGCTGTACATGCTGGGCGGTGTGGCGCTGATGGTATTTGGAGCGGGACTGGTGCTCTCCAATCCCGCCATCCGGCGGTATATGTCGGGGCTTGGTGTCGGCAACATTGCGCAGGCCGTAATGCCTGATGTTGAGCGGTATTTCAAACTGCGCGCCATGTAAACAAGCGGGGGGCAGCCAAGGAAATGGAGAACGCAGGCGAAATCGTAGCGGACTCGGCGTCGACGACTGGGAGTCGCGCACACTACGTGGTCGACGCGAGGCGCAGCAGGTTCACCGTGCAAGCCTTTGCCACAGGGATCCTGTCCGCGATGGGTCACAATCCCACGATCGGAATTCGTACTTTCAGCGGTGAGGTAGATTTCGATCCGGATGGGCTCGATGCAAGCGGGTTGCGGCTAACCATCCAAGCCGCCTCGCTGAGTGTGCAGGATGACATCAGCGCCAAGGATCGAAACGAGATTGAGCGCATGATGAAGGGCGACGTCCTGGAGGTGGCCAAATATCCTGAGATCCGCTACGAGGCTTCTACTTCTTCGGTCTCGAAGCTCAGCGACGCCATGTTCTCTGCGGCCTTGAGCGGGACCCTTGACTTTCACGGCGTAACAAGGAACCAGCCGGTTGCGGTGCGCATCACCATGATGGGAGAGATGCTGCGTGCCTCAGGCGACTTCACACTGAAGCAATCGGATTATCAAATTAAACCGGTGTCGGTCGCGGGCGGAGCGCTGAAGCTCAAGGATGAGGTCAAGTTTTCCTTCGAGATGGTTGCGAACCGACAGGAACAGGCCACCTGACGTTCTTCTGAAAGCGACCTCATCCAATCACCATTGCACGCCGGGATACAGGCTGGGCATGCGCACGACGTGGTATTGATATGCCTTTGGAGTGGTTCCCTGCCAAACCACGGCGAGCGAGTCAGGATCGAGTTCCTGGACGACGGCCCCGGTCGACGTCGCGGCGAACTCAGCTTCGATGTTGCCGTTGGCTAACTGCTCAACGTTTCCTCCAAAGAAGCTGAAATAAGTGGACGGCGGAACATAGTGCTTCACCAGTGTCGCGGTCATGGCGGCCTCATTGATTTCGAGTATGGGCACGCTCGAATAGCAATTCGCCGGGATGGTGGGACCGGGCGCGCAATGCACCTGCCCGGATGGAAAAATGCGGTCGTTGCCGTTGTCCATGAGACCCAGGCGAAACACGCCGGTAGTGTTGGGAGTGAAATAACCCATTCCGTGCTGGGCGTAGAACCAATCTTCCGGGTCAGCCCCGTTGATGAGTTCAAAATCGCCGCCCTGTCCCAGCCGCCACATCACTTTGCCTGAGCCCATGGCGTCGAGGAACTCGATCTTCACTATCCAATTTTGGTGCCGCAAGGAAAGCAGCAGATTGTGGTCGTCGGTCGAGTAGACCATGCCGTTAGCATGAGTCCAGTCGGGGAAATTCATGGGACCGCGGGTCACGTCGAGATGATCGAATGCGTTCCACGCCCAATCGGGATTCCCGTTTTCATCGACATCGACAAGCGCATCGCCTAAAACCTCAGTGTTGCCTGCCACACCGGCGACATTCATATACGACTTGTTGTAACAAAGCAGAAGCAGCCAATGGCCGTTGGGGAGCGGCAGCACGTCATGATGAAAGCTTTTGAACTGATAGGAATTTCCCGCGCCATCGCGCAGATTGGAAGCGGCCATCTTCTGATTGAGAGCGTCAATGGTGATGGATCGGACCGTGTTGCCGGCGAGGTCGATCTCGCGGACTTCATCGATCAGGGTAGCGGGCGAAGCTGGATTCAGCGACGAGAGATACGTGACCACCATCAGGAGATCGCCATTGGGCAATAACTGGACTCCTTGAATGGAATCCTCCACCTTGTGGTGGTAGGCATAAGTCCAGATGACGTTACCCTCGAGATCCGTGGCAACTGCTTCAGTGAGTGTTGCTGGAAGAATGGTGTTCCACATTTCTACTCCGGGCTGCACGTTGCCGGAGCCGGACGAAGAAATCTTGATTGGCGATGTGACCGGTGGAACTCCGGTTGTACAGCTTTGATCCGCGTCGTTGAGCGTGGCGCCATTATTCAGCGTGACCTGCGCGCGCATATGATAAAGCGTCTGGCCGCGCATGCCGGCCACCCACAACTGCACCTGGCCGCCGTCTGCGGACGGGGCGGGCACGCGCCACGTATTCAGGCCGTAGCTGGTGGTCGTCCCAAACTGCACCGAGACATCTCCACCCGCGGGAAGGTAGATGGAGTACTGAGCAACCTGCGGATTCCCCGTTAGCGGAGGGCAGCGGACCACGCCGGGCCGAATGATGGAGACGATGGCGGTCGCGTAGTCCTGTTGCGGCGAAGCGGCGAGGGCCGCCGTTACGACGACATTCTCGCTTTGCGAGACGGTGGCGGGAGCGGTATAGGTTCCCGAGGCGTCGATCGTCCCCGCGCTGGAGTTTGCAGCAGCAGCCACACTCCAGTTCAATTCGCCCCCGTTACTTGCGGTCGCAACAAATTTGAATTGCTGGCCAGGAGCGAGGGCAACGAATTGCGGCGTTAACGCCACCACGCCTTTTTGAGTGGGCGTGGGCGACGGGCCGGGCGGAAGCGTGGGAGTCGATGAGATGCCGGTGAGAACAATGCTTGCGCAGCCTGCAATGAAGAGGACAGACGCCATCAATAGAAAATGAGGCAGCCGTGCGACAGTGGCTTCAGGAACGCGCCGGAGGAATTGGTTTATGAATGCGGGGAATGGGGTCATGGAAGGACCTGGATGGCGTGCGGCCTGCTTCGCAATATCTTCGTGACGCGCAGGTACTCACGAAGCTCCGAGATGGCATCGTATCGCATGTGCCCGGAGAGGTGGCAAATCGGGCCGCCGTGCGCAGTGGTGCGGGATGCGACTGTCGCGGAAAAACGTCCTGTGCTAGCTTAGAGAAACACGGCCCAGCCAAGACGAGCGGGACTCAGGAGGCGGGCTCCAACCAGGTGCTATGAGCAGTATGAGGAGAGGTCGATGCGGCGTGATCTTTCTGATTGCCGTTCTCGCCATAGCTTTGCGAGCCCACGCGCAGCGAGCGCGCGGCGAATTACGGATTGAAGTGCGCGATCCACAGGGTGCGGCGCTGGCCTCCAGCGGAGAGTTGGTCAGCAACGGCAATCAATTTCGCCGCAACTTTCAAATCGGCCAGGACGGCCGATATGTGGTGCAGGCGCTGCCATTTGGTGTCTACCGCCTGAGCGTGTGGGCGCCAGGATTCGCTCCGGCAACAGAATTAGTGTCTGTACCGTCGGAGGTGCCGATTCATCTTGCAATTACGCTGGGCCTGCCGTCCGTAACCATGCAGGTTGAAGTCACCGACTCCGGAACCCTGGTTGATCCGAATCGCACTGGAACTCAATATGCGCTGGGGCGCCAGGAACTTGATGAGCAAACCACGACGCAACCAGGCAGGGGTCTTTCCGACCTGGTGGACGATCTTCCTGGATGGTTGTATGAGGCGAACGGTCTCCTGCATCCACGCGGGTCGGAGTATGACGTACAGTACGTGGTGAACGGAGTTCCGCTCACCGAGAATCGCTCGCCCGCCTTTGCGCCATCGCTTGATACCGACGATGTTGAGTCGATGCGCGTGCTGACTGCAAGCTATCCCGCGGAATACGGAAGGAAGCTGGGCGGGATCATCGAGGTCACAACAGAAAAGGACGTTCCGCCCGGCGTGCATGGCAGAATCGACGCGGGCGGAGGCAGTTTCTCGACCGGGAACGCCTCCGCAACAATTTCCTATGCGCACAAGAAAAACCGGTTCGCGGCCGGCGCTGACGGTTTTCATACGGATCGCTACCTGGACCCGCCGGTTCTGGAAAACTTCACCAACACCGGACACGAGGATGGGTTTTCCTTCTCGTACGAGCGAGAACTGTCGGATCGCGACCGAGTGCACATCACTCTCGCACACGAGCGAACTCGATTCCTTGTGCCTGACTATCTCGTGCAGGAAGATGCCGGACAGCGGCAGAACATTGCCAACACAGAGACCAGCGGCCAGGCATCGCTGCAACATCTTATTTCTTCCAATTTGCTTTTGAACGTCTCCGGCAATGTGCGCGACGCAAATGCGGAGTTGTCGTCGAATGCGTCGTCGACTCCTGTGATCGTCGCGCAGGATCGAGGGTATCGCGAGGGTTATGTACGCGGTGACTTAGCGGGGCATTATGGACGACACGATTGGAAAGTTGGCTCCGACTGCATCTTCAATCCTGTCCATGAAAGGCTGGATTACACAATCACCGATCCGACGGAGTTCGATACTGGCACGCAGCCGCAATTTCAATTCACCGATCGCCGCTGGGATATCGAGCCTTCCGCTTTTGTGCAGGACCAGGTACGCATGCGCGACTGGAATGTGTCGGCAGGGCTGCGCTTCGACCACTATGCGTTCGTTGTCGATGAGTCGGCATGGAGTCCAAGACTCGGCGTTTCTCGATTCTTCCCCGCGCTGAATCTGTTGGTGCATGGGTCGTACGATCGCGCGTTTCAGACTCCGGCAATCGAGAATCTCCTGCTGGCGAGTTCGCCGCAACTTGATTCCCTGAACCCCATCGTGGTGCGCCTTCCGGTTCGACCCTCGTTTGGGAACTACTATGAAATTGGAATCACGCAGGGCTTGACGGGGAAGCTTCGAATCGACGCCAACGTGTTCCGCCGCGATTTCCGAAATTATGCTGACGACGATGTCCTGCTGGATACCGGCGTGAGTTTTCCCATTGCCTTTGCGCGGGCGCGGATCATTGGCGAAGAGCTGCGGATGGAAGTTCCTCACTGGGGGCGATGGTCCGGCTACCTGAGCTACGCAAATCAATCGGGCACTGGCCAGGGACCGATTACCGGAGGGTTGTTCCTGGGCAGCGATGCCGGAGATCAACTGAAGGATACGAGCGCGTTTGCGGTCTCGCAAGACCAGCGGAATACCGCACGGGCGCGCGTGCGGTTCAGTGGGCCGCGGCGATCGTGGTTTGCCCTTGGCAGCCAATATGGAAGCGGACTGCCCGCGGATACGGGCGATGCCGACCGGGCCGTTCTGGTGGCGCAATACGGCGCGGCAATCGTGGATCGAGTGAACCTGGAACGAGGGCGGGTGCGGCCCAATCTTTCGGTCGATGCGGGAGCCGGCGTGGAACTGTATCACAAGGAGCAACGCAGCGTTGCGTTCCAGGCGCAGGGCGCGAACCTGAATGATCGCGTGAACGTGATCAATTTTGAGAGCGTGTTTTCAGGAACCGCGGTTGCGCCGCCGCGCAGCTTTTCGGCGCACATGCGCGTGACTTTCTAGCGCGCGGGCGCTAATCGGGTCCCCGTTGTATGCCGATCGGAAATGGACTTTCCCCTTCTTCGAGAATCCATTCGTAGTTCTGCATTGCTTGAGAAGAACGCCACGACGAAGGTGCGCGCGTCTGTGTCCAATCCAATGGTTCGCTTTGCGGCTTCGCGGCGCATCGCGCAAAGGCTTCACGAAGCGCCCGCTTCTGTTCCGGGCCAGTTGCCCTCGGATCGCACGAGACCAGCAATACCGTCCCGCTGTTGGCTACAATCTGCAGCCACTGGCGGCTCATGAACCACGGCACATCCGGGGTGATGGCGACACAGTCCACATCGATGGAGTAGAAGATTTTATGCTGCGGGCTGCGAAAGGCGAGCGTGTTTACACCCATTCGCCGGGTCCTTTCCCATTCCTTTCCGCTCACGTCGTCGCCGGTGCGAGATGCATCAAACAGGCCGACGGACAGATGGCCCACCGTATTGCAGCCCAGGATGATTCGGTCCGGTCCGCAGGCCGCGCGAAGCTGTCGATATAGAGCGGTTACGATCTCGGCATTGGTGAGAGTGCGATCGTTGAAGTGCCAGTTGCCTCGTGTTGGAGAAGCCCCCATCTGGCTTCCCCACTGGCCGAATAACTCCCAGGTGGTGAAGTCGTGCTTGATCAATTCAAAGCCCCAGCCGCAGGCTTCGGCGGCGACCGACGTGACAGCGTGAAGCGCCTCGGGAATGGTGGGATCATAGGCCAGCGCCGCCCGCTCGTTGGAGGAGCGCTCAAAACGAGAGTCGGGCAGCAGCAGATTTTTGGATACTGTGGGCGCGGCGCGCAAGGGCCGAATCCATAGCCCGGGAATCACATTGCGATCGCGGATTGCTCCTGCCAGCCGAGAAAGGCTGGGAAAGCGGGCCTGGTCCTGATAGCCGTCGTCGATCACCGTGAATGGCCTGGTGCCGCCCGCGGGAGCAAGGGATGCGACCAGATCGGCATCGCGCAAGATTCCGTCATGGGTATTCTGCCCGTAGGCGTAGTACCAATCATTACTGCCATAGATGACATCGGTTGGCGCCTTGCCTCGCCTCGACGCCACGGTTGTGCCTTGAGCCATAACGCGGCACAGCCGCTGCGTTACGGCGAAGGCGGTTTCGCCGGCGGTCCCTTTGCACTGCACGATCGTTGCAGCCTCGATCCGGCGATTCCCGAGAGCCACGCCGTTGCCGCCATTGCGCACGTCAAGCCACAACGATATGCCGGATGCGTCCACTTGCCAGAACGCAAAGCATGCGGCCCCCGTCTTGACACCCATGCCCGAGGTTTGCGCATTGCCGTGGAGTAGGGCATACCACGGCAGCACGCGCTCCGCCTGCAGCGGACGCCACTCGAGATCGCCGTAACTGCGCTCCCATGCGTCTCCCAATACAAGAACATCCCCGGGAAGGCGGCGCTTCCAGCGAAGGTGCAGGCGCTGAATGGGCGTGGACGGAGCGTCGATGGAAACCACCGCGTGTTGCGCTGCTTCGACGAAATCTACTTTAAGACTGGCGGCACCGGCTGTTCCTGTCCAGGTTGTTCCCGTTCTTGAAAGTGCGTGGCGTTCTGCTTCAGCGTCCCCGATGAAAACAAAGACAAGATCAGGCTGGGCGAGGACCGGAAGATCAAGGTCAACTTGGGCATGACCTGAGCTCGTCAGCTGTGACCATGCTCCGGCAGGAGTCAGCAATGCCGCGCCCGCTGGCGCACTCTGCAAGAGGCTTCGGCGTGTGAAGGTTTTCGGCGTCTCAGACAATGTTGGTACCTCAGCGGAATCGCTCGCGGGCTAACTCGTCATGATAGCGGAAACGCGTCGGCTCCCAATGCGACGCGGATGCTTCGGCGAACTCGTTCCTGTGGATGATGGCTACCGTCGCGGTGCGGCCAGCTCTTGATTCGTTCCTCCTGCGCCCATCAGCACGAGAGAGCGCTGGGCAAACGGCGAGTATACGAGCAAGGCCGTACACGCCAGAGCCACGCCGAAGTTGATGTGGTGAAGCAGGAGAAAGGGCGAGAGCGCCCAAAGCTCATCAAACAGGACCAGGAATGGCCAGATCCTGAGGAACTTTTCGCGCATACGGGGTGCACGAAAGAAGACCGCGGTGAGCAAAAACGCACGGACCGGAATGAGGATCGCGGCCGTCACCATAACGACGTCGAGCACGACGGCGGGTTTGGGTAGCGGCGCAAGAAGGTCTTCAATTTCCGCGAGATTGGCCAGCGCGCCGACATAGAACCCGATGTACATCAACTGCAGCAGGACAAAAAGCGTCTGCACGACCGAAGAAGAGGTCTTGGGAAGGTCCCGGGGTGAGGCCAGAATGCTGGAAAGAAGCCTGGGTTCGGGATCGGATTCAGGAGTCTCCGCTTCGCTCGAGGCCGGGACAGGCGGCGGATTCGGGATCGCCTGGAACCCGGCAGGACTGATCCGTTCGACCGGCGCAACAAACCTGTATCCGCGGCGAGCCAGGGTCTCGACGAAACGCGGATTGGCGGCCGTGTCTCCGAGAGCCTCACGAATGCGATTCACGGCGGAGTTGACCCCGTGCTCATAATCGACAAACGTACCGTCGGGCCACAAAGAGCGGGAAATTTCTTCCCGGGTAAGCAGCTCTGCAGGGCGCTCGAGGAGCATGAGCAGTACCTGGAACGGCTGGGCATTGAGCTTGATGCGGATTCCCTGGCGGCGCAGCTCCCCGGTAGCTGCGTCTGCCTCATATGCTCCGAAGCGATAACGCGGGGCTGGCTGGGGGTCGACCATGTTTCGAGTCAATATGTCCAGTGTATCCGATGATGCGCCTCGATACGGAGTATCACCGGCAGGTACAACTTGCTAGATCCTCTTTGGTTGCAATTATTTGCACGGGGAGGAACATACGATGTGATTTGCGGTTCCCCGCATTGCCCGCGGCCACCCTGTTGGGCCAATATTCAATTCATGAGGCACAGATTCGACGCCGCGCCATTCTTACTTTTTATTTGCTGCCTCCTGTTTCTAAGCGCGGCCGCCGGGGCGCGACGGGCAATGGCAGAGGGGCCGGCGGAAGCCGCCCTCTCCGATTTCAATTGCTACGTGAGCCAGGTGGAGGCTCGGCTTGAGCAGCAGCACCGCTCGCCGAAGGCCTTCGTTGCAGCCGAGGATTGGGCGCGGCTGCGCCAGGGCCGGCAGATCGTCGAGAAGCTCACGCCGCCAGACCGGACCGAGTTGCCGGGCGCAATGCTCCACCACTGGCGAGGGACCGCCTTTGCGCCTGGAGCAAAGGCCGCCGACTTCGAGCGCCTGATGAAGGACTTTCCTACCTATCCCAAACGATATTCTCCTCAGATTCTGCAGGCGCGAGTCATCACTCATCAGGGCGACCGCTTTCAGGTGGTAATGCGGATTCGCCAGAAGCATGTGATCACGGTGGTGTTGGATACGACGTACGACGTCACGTTCGGGCGCCTCAATGCGCAGCAAGGGTATAGCGTTTCGCGAAGCACTCGAATCTCAGAAATTGAGAAGGCCGGCACCAGCAAAGAGCGGGCGCTCAGTGCGGACGAGGAACACGGTTTTCTGTGGCGGTTGAATACCTACTGGAGCTACGAGGAACGCGATGGCGGGCTCTACCTGCAGATTGAGTCGGTGTCGCTGACGCGCTCCATTCCCACCGGACTCGGATGGGCGATTAAGCCATTTGTGGAAAGCGTGCCCAGGGAGTCTCTTGAATTCACGTTGCAATCAACCTGCGATGCTTTGCGCCACAAACGCAGCTCTCGATGAAAAGTGATCGGGCGAGTAAAACGAAAGGACAGAATCATGGGTACGAATTCATCGGCGACAAGGGATGCAATGAATTTCAAAAATGCGCGGCGGGTAAATCGGTCGGTTACGGCTGCCTCCGAGAAGCGCGTCCTGGAGTGGATGGCGACGCGAGCACCGCGATGGGCGACGTCGGACCAATTGACCGCGCTTGGCCTTACCGCACAGATCGGGGCCGGCCTGTTTTATGGGTTGGCCCGCTACAACCGCAATGCCCTGTTCCTGGTGATCCTGTGCCTGGTGCTGAACTGGCTGGGAGACAGTCTCGACGGGACCCTGGCGCGGGTGCGGCAGCAACAGAGGCCCCGTTACGGATTCTACGTGGACCACATGGTGGATATCTTCGGAGCGGTGGCGCTGATGTGCGGGCTGGGCTACTCGGGCTTTCTGCGCTGGCAGACGGCCATCGCGATGCTGGTTGCGTTTCTGCTGTTGTCGGGCGAAAGCTATCTGGCGACCTACACGCTGTCCTGTTTCCAACTCTCGCACGGCATCTTCGGTCCCACCGAGATTCGCATCCTTCTCATCATCGGAAATCTGGCTCTGCTGCGAAGCCCCTTCGCAACGGTGCTAGGGCACCGCATGCTGCTGTTCGACCTCGGAGGTACGATCGCAGCGATCGGCATGTTCGCGATGGCGGTGATCGTGACGGTGCGGCATACAACGCAACTCTACCGGCAGGAGCCGCTGCCATGAGCACTTTCGCTCGCTGGTGCCGTTTCAACATGGTGGGCGCGATCGGCATGGGTTTTCAACTCGCCATGCTCGCCGTGCTCACTCGTTTCACCAGGTGGAACTACCTGTTTGCGGCCGCTGCAGCGATCGAGCTCACGCTGGTGCACAATTTTGTCTGGCACCTCAATTACACCTGGCACGACCGCCGCGACGGCTCCATGGTATTGCGGCAACTCCTTCGCTTCAATGCTTCGAACGGGCTCATTTCGATGCTGGGAAACCTCGCTTTGATGCGGATGCTGGTACAGGGATTCCGCGCTCCGGTTCTCGTCGCGAATTTGATTGCGGTGGTGGTCTGCTCGTTTCTCAACTTCTGCATTGGACATAACTGGGCATTCGCGAAGAGGATCTACGCAGGTTCAACCCCGTCAGTAGAAGGCCCGCCAAGCCGTTAGACTGGCTCCTCGGACGCTACGCTGAACGTGAAGTTGACGCTTTGTTCGCCGAGCCGGCGATGACGCGCGGTAAGGCGCGCAGTACCGGCCACTTCTCCGGCGCGAACCCAGACCGCGCAGGTCCCCCCGATGAGCGCCAATGGATTGTCGCCAATCAGTTTCGCTGGACCGTCCAGCGTGAATTCGATCGGGTCATTTGCGTAAGTGCGAATCGCGTCGAATTCGTCGGTGACGCGAACTACCACTCTGGTGCTGTCCGCGCCATCGGCAACCAGTTCGCGATCGTCAGCCACTAGAGAGAACTTCGTGTCAACACCATTGCCCGACAGAGTTTTGGTAATGACGAGTTTCCCACCAATGTATCCTTCGGCACGGAGGTCGCCCCAGCCCAGCCGGATCTTGCTGGTATCCAGCCGCGCGAGATCAAGGACGAAAGGCGGATATTTAAGATGCTCGAATTCGGTGCGGTCGGGATCGATTTCAGCGAGCGCGACCCATGGGTTGCTCGCCATGCTTCCGGCGCGCGCCAAGATCTTGATTTGATCGCAATTGGAGCAGAAGACGGCCTTCGTGAAGCCCACTGACTCATCGCCGCGCGCCCAGTGAAAGGCCGGTTCGAGCACGATTTCTTCTTCCGGATCGCATTGCGATTTGTAGAACCCGGCGGCAGGCTTGGGCTCGCGAAAGATATCCGTGACGCCGTGGTAACAGATGCGGTCGCCCGAACCGAAGTTGGCGTGGGTGTTGTAGTCGAAGGCGCACCAGCCGATTCCGCCAGCGTATTGCGGATTCGAAGCCAGTTGATTGTGGATGCGCGCGTGGCGCAGCGTGTGTTCGCGCTGCCGTTCATCATCGTCGGTGGTCTTGGTGGGGAACGTATGACCAACGAATTCCGTATTCAGATAGCGCGGATGGTTCGGCGGTTTCAGCGGAAAGCCAAAATCATTCATGGTAAATACGTCTTCAAGGAACTCGGATTCCTGGAAGTACCGGATTCCTCCGGTCTGGCGCGAATCGTCCAGCGCGTGGGCAATGGCATTCGTGCGCACATAGAAATCGTGATCGTCTTTCGACTCGTTGATGCGCACACCCCAGAGGATGATCGAAGGGTGATTCCAGTCGCGGCGAATCATGCGGCCCACATTGTCAATAGCCACCTGCTTCCAGCTTTCGTCGCCGATATGCTGCCACCCGGGAATTTCTTCCAACACCAGCAAGCCAATCTCGTCGCAGCGATCGAGAAAGTGGCGCGACTGCGGATAGTGCGACGTGCGCACGATGTTGCAATGGAGGTTCTTGCGCAGGATATCCGCGTCCTTGCGCTGCGCGCGTGCGGGCATGGCCTGGCCGACGAACGGAAAGGTCTGGTGGCGATCGAGCCCGCGTAGTTTGATAACTTTGCCGTTCAGCGAAAAGCCGTGATCGGTGAAGGTCGCTTCGCGGAAACCGACCCGGCGTGTGTCTTCGTCAATCACGCGGCCGGAATGAAGCAGTCGCACCGTGACCGTGTACAGTTTGGGATTGGCAAGATCCCATTGCTTGATGTTGGCGAGGCGCGATAACGAGACGACATGCTTCGCCGAATCCTTCAGCGTTTCCGTGGTCGCGTAAGGCGCTGCATCGGTGTAGGGATCGAGGGATGAGTCGACTGCGGCTGCCCCAGGGGTGACGCCGCCCTGTTCGAGAGTGCGCGTGGCCTTGGCAACCACCTTGTCATCATCGCGCAGGTCGGCTTCAATCGAAAGCGCGCCTTTGCCCAGCTGCTCGCCGGCTATGAAGCAACTTACATCAAGCGACGGGTTGCCGCTCATCACTCCCCCGGGAAGCGCAAATATATTGTCGATGTAGGTGGAGGGTACAATGCGCAGGCTTACTTCGCGATAGATTCCACCAAAGGTCATGTAATCAACCTCGTAACCGAAGGGAGGGATATCGGCTCGCTCGGTTGAATCTACTTGGACCACGAGCACATTCTCCGAATCCTTGCGCAGGTGCTTGGTGAGTTCGAAGGAAAACGGTGTGAAACCGCC
Organism: uncultured Acidobacteriota bacterium; assembly: GCA_963730805.1. GTDB lineage: Bacteria > Acidobacteriota > Terriglobia > Terriglobales > Acidobacteriaceae > Telmatobacter. Next base: position 350,299 of record CAVSTL010000015.1, read on the forward strand.
TCTGTAGTCGCCCAGCCGGACACCGTTGAGCCAAACCACTGAGGCGGTCATGACTCCTTCGAAATCTACGAATACGCGCTTGCCTTCCGCTTCTTTGGGATATTTGAAGCGACGGCGATAAGTCGATACGAATTCATAATCTTTGTCGTCGAAGTTATGCCACGGTAACTCGACGTTGGTATGGGGAATCACGACCCGCTTGAATTTCGCATCGTCAAAGTCGGGAGACTCGGCGCCTTGGACCTTGGACGGATGATAGCGCCAGTTGCGATTGATGGGAAGAATCGTACGTCCCTGGGAAGTCGTTTCCTCTGCGCGCATTGCCGATGTCGATAGTGCAGTTGTAGCCAAGACGGCACCGGCTGTTTTGATAAAGTCGCGGCGAATCATCCATTGTCTCCGTTCTTGATTTTTCAGCGATTACTTTTCCGTAATCCAGTGGTGAAGTGCGCTGCCTAACTGCTTCAGAGGCAACGGCTCTGCGCCCCGTTCAAGTCTAAACTCCTGGGGGGCTACCACGTAGGCCTGCGAAAGGCTTTCGGCGATGCAAACGCAGACAGTCGAGTGTTGATACTCATCGTAGCGGCTGGCTGCCAGCCAGATGTAGAGCGCGAGCATCTGTGCATCGATGGCGCTTCCTTCGAGATCGTCGACCGCGGGAAGCGGATTTACCTTATCGGGATTCTCAAAAACAGCCACCCCGGTAAATGGCTTGGGCGTGCTCCGCACCCCGAATCGCGCTGCGAGAAACGAAGGCCGCGCCCGTCGAAATGCTTCGGAGGCGGCCCATTCGACGAACGAGTTGCCGAAGATGACTGCGCCATTTCCGGAAAGATAAAGTGATCGAACAAACTCGCGTACGGCGGCGTCGCCGGCTACTTCGGGAGGGCACCATGGCGCGACATCGACTTGCCGGAGGCGATTCCAGACCGTGTCGGCGTCGGCAAGATCCTTGCGCATGGTGTTCATCTCACACGAAAAATTCTCGCGATAGGCGTTCAGACGCCCATAACTGAGTAAGACGGGCCCAGAGTTATCCGGGCTCTCCTGAGTCGCGAGCCCGTCGATCAGTTCCCTGCCTGCATCGATAACCCAGGCATCCGCCGGTGCCGAGGACGCTTGGTTTCGCGCTGCAGCGAGAAGCCCTTCGCTCGGCGAACGTCCACGAAGAAGCGCTGCGAGAGGCGAGGCGCCACTGGCGATGGAATCCCGATCGAACTCAATGGCTCTGCCAATTCCCTGCCATTGTCGCCATACCTTGGCAGGATGGAGCGGAAAGGCTCTGGGAAGTTCCAGCAGTACTACACGATGCCGTAATGATTCAGGCGTGCCGTCCGCTCGCCGGGCGTCGCGGTCGGACGCATCGAAGACCGCCTGCACGGCGCGCCGCCACTCCTGAAAGTAGGGCGAGCGCGCAAGTTCAGAAGAGTTCTCGATGGATTGTTCGGTGGTAGAAAACCGCCAGCCGCGAACACCCATCTTGTCTTCGAGCGACACTACATCGCGAAACAACGCCGAAGACTCGTCATCATTCAGATTCGCGACGTAAACAATAAGACGGTGGGTGGAGATGCGCTCGTTGGGAAAGAGGAACTCCCATTGACGAAGCTGCTGATTTACAAATGGAAGAAACGTCAACGGGAGGCGCTTCAGGACGCCTTTGTTCAATGCGTCCTCGAGTTGCGCGGGATGTTTTTCCCTTACTTGCATTGGTTCGTCCATCAAGAACAATCAGACGCGGATTTCGTTGAGCCTGGCTCCCTGCGATGCCAGAGGCCTGCACCCGAGCAGTCCCGCGAGAGTGGGGCACACGTCAACGTGGCGAATGGGCCGCTCGATGACTTGAGGCTTTTCGACTGCGGCTCCCATTGCCAGCATCCACGTATCGCGGGTGGAATCGTCGTTGCCGCGGTGGTTGAAAAAGCCGTTGGTCGAGGAACCATCCGGATCGCGGCCAAACTCGGGCAGAATCACCATCGTCGTTTTGTCTTTGTAATCGGGATTCGCCTGGACCTCCTGCCATAGCTGCCAGGCCAGCCGATCGGCGGTCTTAATTCCGGCAAGATGCAGCGCATACGAACCGAAGTGTGCGGCCTCGACATCGGACAACGCCACGAGGAGCACGCGTGGCGCGAACTTGTGCATGATTTCCCTGGTCACGAAGAAGGTGAGTTCGTCCCCGCTGGTGGGCCCGCCGCTGCGGACAAAAGTTGCCACAGCGCGCTCTATGGCGCTCTGGGTGCGGCGATCGAGGCGTTCTGCTGCGTCGAACACGTTCCATCCAAGGCCCTCATAGTTGCTTCCCGCCAGTGCGCTCTCGAGCTCTGATTCCACCCTCCTGCGGTCGGCCATGTTGGCCGTTCGCCCGCTGCGCACCGCATCGACAACGGCGGTCAGCATCAACTGCTTGGGGAAAACGACGTTGGCGCCGTAGGCCGTCCCGTAGTCGGACGCCGAACTTGCGCCGATCAGGCTGGTCAGAGCCTTGTTACTGGCCACCACCCACGTATCGCTGCGATCGACCTTGTGTTCCTTGCGAAACTGCTCGAACAAAGTTGGCGTAGTGGGCGCAAGCTTTCCCCAATCGTCGACGCGCTGCCAGTTGCCGGTGAGGATACTGGAGATCGCGTTGAAGTGCGCGGTCACACCCTCGTTTCGGTTGTGCGGATAGAACAGAGACTGAGGAAAGAGATCCGTTGAGAGATGCGGGATGTTCTCTAGTCCGTCGCGCGAGAATGTTTCGGCGCGGCGCACGCCGCCGATAACAACCAGAATTACCTTGTGATCGGGCCCGGTAGCCGCCCGCTTCTCTTCGCCGTTCGCATGGTGGACGATCATCCCTGCCACCAGCAGGCTGGCTGCACAAAGGAAGTTTCGCTTGGAGGGATCAAACAGAATATCCGGGGTGGCATCGCCGGGGTCCAAGAGCGCGCTTTCGCGAAAATCCATGACCATTCCGCGATCCTCCCCAGGGATGCTTTGAACCGCCACAGCTTGAAGACCAACTGAATGTTGAATGGATTATAGGCGTAAGTTGTCATGTTTCTCAATTCGGGCCCTCCGAACGCGCATTCGACGGCGCCGTCATGTGGTGGCAAGGGAGAGCAGTTCTCCCAGGTCGAGCGCATTGCTCGATTCGGCCCCCTTGGGAAGGGATGGGGCGATTACCACGGCCTGGTTGTGACCCTCGAACCAGGCGACGAATGAGGATTGCTCGGAACCAGGCAACCGTTGCTGATTGATCCAGTGATAGTACGAGCCCATGTCGCCATCAATGAGAGAACCGAGCGGGTCGAGTTCCGCATTTTCCTTGGTATTTGCCAATAGCTCGTTCATGGGACGCTGCCGCTGGCGAGGCGCAAAACGCACCATCAGGGTGAGGGCCTGGGCGCGGCGGAGAACCTCGCGAGCCGTCCACTGAGCAAAGGTGGTGCTGAAGATCTGCGTTCCTGAACCCTCGGTGAGAAGCTTCACCTGGAAGCGATCAAGAATGGCGTCGCCCGCCTTGTTCATGCCAAGGTCCGCAGGCACGAGGCGAGCCATGTGCGTCCGCAGTTCTTCAGGACCCATGCCAGGGCGCGCGATCTCGGCTTGCATTTTCTTCAACAACGCGGCGCGGACCGATTCCAGGCCATTGTAAGAGATGCCGGTTAATGCCGGGCTGGTCAACGCTGGCTGTCCGCCATCGACATACCAGTGGGCATAAGGCACTGGGTGCGCCTCGGCGCGGGCCTCGATGCCTGCCAGCAGCAGATCAAAGCCGCGGTCGGGTTTCACGTGGCTGAAATACGTGCCGTGCTGGCGAAGATTGCGAAAGAGCTTCCCCTCATATAAGCTCACGCCCTGTCCGATGACAGCGATGCCAAGGCGACGCACCGGCATGGTCTCGGGCGCCTTCGCGGCTTGCAATTCGGCACCGTAGTCAGTGGCTGCTTTGCGAAAAGCATCAAGTTGATGGGTACTCCAGAGATAAGCCGACTGCTGTTCCACAAATTGCGCAGGAAGATTGATCCAGTCGAATTGCTCCAATGCGAAAGACAACGAGATTTGCGAGAATGCCTCAAAACGCTGCTTGAGCTGCGTCGCGGAAAGCGAGTTGAGACTGGTAAGTTCATGGTCGATGTCAGAACGTTCAGCGGGAAATTTGTAGTCGTATTCGATGATTTCGCGAAGCAGGCTGGGCACGAAGCTCAACGGGAGCCGGCGGAGCACATCCAGGTGCGCTGCGATCAACTTATGCGCCTCTGGAGGGTACGCGGCGAAATGTTCCGGCTGGAGATCGCTCGGCTGCATAGGTTTACAACAACTCCCGAATGGGCTTGCCATCGGACTGGGCGGGGGAAAAGCCCATGATCGCGCCCAGGCTCGGCACCAGGTCAATGGATTGCATGGGATTGTCATAGACCACTCCCTGGCGCACGCCCGTGCCCAAAGCCATCATCCACGTGGTACGGCTGGCCGCGTCGCCGGTGCGATGATGCTGGAAGCCGTTGCCGCCAGCGTCATAGTCGGAGTCGCGCCCGAAGTCCGGAAGGATGAAGAGAGTGGTGTTACCGGCATATTCGGGCTGGCTCTCAATGGCCTTCCACAGCTCCGCGCAAAGGCGGTCCGTGCGCCGGATGGCCTCAACGTAAAGCGAATATGCGCCCGTATGGGCGACGTCGATGTCATGCATCGTAATCCAGAGAAGGCTGGGCGCCTCCTGTTGCATGAGGCGTTTGGCGATGTACATGGACAGTTCGTCGGGGCTCGACGCCGACTTGGCATGAGCCATGAAGTCGTCCACGGAGAGACGCAGGATGTTCTCCAACTGCTGCAATTCGACTTCACCGCCACCGATTTGAGGCGTGTAGAGCGGGGTTTCGTAGTTGTCACGGAGCAGGTGCGCAAGGTCAACCGCTCCGCCGCCAGCCGCGCTGAGGAGATGTTTGGGGAGAATCACGCGCGCTCCCTGACCCTGGCCATAGGAACGGCACTCGCTCTCTCCAATGCGATTGAACCCGTTGCTCGGCGCTACCACCCACGCATCAGATGAGGGACGTTTCAGATCCTTGCGGAAATACTCGAAGACGGTGGGATGCTCGGGCGCAATCGCGGAGAAGTTGTTGAGGGTTTCGTAAACGCCGGTGGCTAGGCTCGCAGTGGCGACGTAATGGCCGAGAATTCCCTGGTTGGTGACGTGGGTGAAGAAACTCGATTGCGGAGCCAGTTCGCGGAGCATGTTGGGAATGTTTTCCTGTCCCTCGGGCGCGAATGTTTCCTGGTCGCGCGCGCCGCCGCCAAACGTGATGACGATGACTTTCCGCTTTTTGCGGGCGGCCTCGCCGCGAACCAATGGGCTGGCACTCATCAGCGCCGACCCGAGGGCGACCCCGGCGGCGCCGCGCAGGAATTCGCGACGGCTGCGGCTGAGCGAGCGGGCGATCTCGAACGAAGATACTTCGTTGCGCGTGGTTCCGAATCGTTCGCTCAATGAGGTTTGATCCATTCGCTTGACTCTGCGATTACGGTTTGCTGATAGCCGAGCCCTTTTCCGAGTATACGAATTGCTGCACTTCCGCTCGTTCCCTCTCTACTTCGGCGAGGTGCTCGGCGCGGAGCTTCTGGTAGACCGCAAATTCTTTCTGCGCGTTTTCCTTTTCGCCGACATGCACATAGTCCGTTCCGAGACGGTAGTGCGCGTCGGACAGGTCTGGATCGAGCGCCAGTGCCCGAACGTATTGGGGAATGGACTTCTCGTACTGGTGCTGGTCGGCGTAAAGATTGCCCAGTTGCACATGAGCTTCAGCCAGTGAGTCATCCAGCGAGACCGCTTTCTGCAACAGCGATTCGACCGAACTCAAGTTGGTACCCGCATCGCCCGCGCGCTTGCCCTTCCACAAGCTCACCGCGTAATAGTACTGAGCGAGAGCATTTCCCGGCTGCGTCTCCGCGTAACGGCGAAACCGCTGGATCACATCGTCGGCCTGCAAAGGAGAACTGTTGTAAGCCTTGGACAAAAACACATAGCAGCGCGCATCACTGGGATTAAGGTCCGCGGCAGTGATCAGGGCCTTGATTGCCTCATCATATTTGCCGCGTGAATAGTAAGCCAGCCCCAATCCGATCAGTATTCGCGGCGACTTCGAAAATCGCTGGGCGCCCTGCTCAAAGATCGCAATCGCAGGCTCGTAGGTGCGATGGAGAAGCATCTCGCTTCCCCAGTCGAAGATATTGTCCTCGGTGGGATCGAGGTGAGCGGCGGCTTCGTAGTCATTGGCCGCCTCCACGTATTTGCCGTCTTTCTCGTCAATCTGGCCGAGCAGGTTCCGCAATTCGCCGGTGTCCTTAATCTTGATCAGATCATGAATAACCTGGCGCGCATCGTCGCGCTTGCCGACCAGAAAGTCGGCCATTGCAAGATCGTAGCCATTGTCGTAGGAATCAGGATGAATCCCGTAGGCCTGTTCGAGATACGGCTGCGCTTCTGCCAGCTTTCCGGTTTGAATATAGAACTCGCCCAGGTTGTGGTTGGCGTCGTAGTTTTTTGGTTCGAGCGCAATGGCTTTGCGAAACTGCTCCGCGGCCAATTCCGCCTTTCCTGCATGGACCAGAGTCGCTCCGAGATTCGTCCGGGCTTCGGCGAGATCGGGTTTGATCTGCACGGCAGCTTTGAGATGATCGATGGCTTTGTCGTTTTGCGAGAGCGACGCGTAGACCATACCCAGTAGTTCCTGGAGTTCATAGCTTCGAGGGGCAAAGGGAAGGAGTTTCTCGAGTTGGTCGGCGGCCTGCCGGAATCGCCCCGCCTCGTAATCAGAAACAGCCGACTGATACTGTTGATCGAGCTTGTTCTTCTGAGCGTCTTCGGCTGCGGCAGCGAACGAGCAGAACACGGCCAGACCCAGGATCGAGGTTCGAAGCCGAGCACGCCTGCCCTTGTACACCGTTGCCTCCAGGATCACCACGCGCCACCCCGCTCCGCCTGCCGGTGGATACTCTTTGCGCAGATTATGCGCCACAGAAGAACACCCCGGCAAGGCACCCAGAAGGTGCCGCACCGGGGTGTTGTCATCGCAGGTTAGTAGTACAGCTTCAGAGCAAACTGAATCTGCCGCGGATCGTACGGATTGTCGCGGGTGGACCCAACCTCGCCGAAGTGCGGATCGGTGATGTTGCCCGAGCCCCCAATGGCCACAACTCCGTTGCCACCGAAGTTGGGAGCGTTGAAGTTCGCATGGTTAAGGATGTTAAAGAATTCCGCCCGGAACTCGGTCGAGAACCGCTCGGTGATCGGGAAGCGTTTGAATAGCGAGAAGTCGAGGCGGTGGAAGCCGGGGCCGTCGATCTGGCCTGGCTTGGGGCCGAGAGCTGCCGCACCATTCAGCGGGACGCAACCGGAAACCGAAGCGGGATCCGGAGCGATCACTCCCGTTTTGTCCGATAGCTGACAAGGTTGAGCGAAAGCAGCCGGATTGTTGATCCAGAACGGCCGGTTGACAGTGTCTCCGGTTGGAATGTGCGATTTGATCCCCAGTTTCGGACTTTGTCCCGAAACCAGAACATCATTGCATCCAGGTCCAGAAACAGTACCGGTCGGGCAACCGAAGTTCACAGGTTGGCCGCCCTGGGCCGTGACAATCCAGTTTGTGGCCCAGCCGCCCAGCACCTCGTTGACAATGCCGCCCGTATTCAGGAAGCGCTTGTCTTTACCGAAGGGCAACTCATACCCGCCGCTGAAATGGATCACATTACGAAGATCGAAATCCGCCCGGGCCCAGTCGAACCTTGGTCCAAGACCGGGAATCGAATAAGCACGCAGTCCACCCTGGGAACCGCCGTTCAACAAATCGCCGGCGTCGGACATGGCCTTCGACCACGTGTACGTGAGCAGGAACGTCAGGCCATTGCTGAATTGCTCTTCCAGCTTGGTCTGCAAACCGTGATAGGTACTGGCTCCGTAGGTGGCCTGGTAACTGCCGCCGCCGAAGTCCGGGAAGGGCACGCAGGAGTTCTTGCCGCCGCTGCCCGAGAAGACCGCATACTTGCCGCAATTTTTGGTGTCGATGCCCGACGGCAGGATCTGCGTAACATTCTGATAACCAACGCCGCCCTGCAGATCTCCGCCCTGGGTGAACACGTACGATGCCTGCCCAGAGAGGGTGCGCGTAATCGCATACTGAAGCGTCAGGTTGGCGCTGGTAGTTCGCGGTGTGCTGTAGTCGAACTGCAGCCCCTGCAATCCGAGTCCCTGTGCATTCAGATCCGACTGCGCAAGCGGAACGCAGTTGAATCCTGATTCGAAATTTGCAACTCCACGTCCGTGCTGAGGATCCCCGCTGGCCTGCCCGACGCAACCCGAATACCCGGTGTTGTAGCTGATGGGAGCGACTTGGGACGATGCACCCGGGTCGGCCGGGTTGGAGTGTGGCGAAGGGTTCAGGTTGTAAACAAAGGGGTAATTCTCCCCAATGTTCGGCCCGTATCCCTGGTTTTCAAACGAGTTGTAGAAAAATCCCACTCCGCCGCGTACAACCAGTTTCAAAGTGGCTTGATAGGCAAAGCCGATGCGGGGAGCGACGTTGCCCTTCTGCGTCTGCAACAAGCCCTGCCCCCATCGATTGGTTGACAGCAAACTGATCCCGTCTTCGCTAAGCTGATCGACGAAACCAGTGCATGATTTCAAGCCGCCTTGCAAACACGATGTGGTCGTCGACAGGACACGCGGATCCTTGCCCGTCGCGGGAATGATGAACGTCGGCGCACCGATGGCCGTTCCCGTCACCGGCGCTGGCACGAAATTCGCCTGGCCCCCGTTGGTTTCGTTAATCGGACCGAAGTAATCCCACCGGACGCCCAGGTTCAGGGTCAGTTTTGGGGTCATCTTCCAGTCGTCCTGGAAGTAGCTCGCAAAATAGACCTTTTGGTCGTAGGTTTTGTTGATATTCGAGGCGTACACATTGTCCGGGCCGCCGGAATAATTGAATCCCGTGGTATTGGGCACGCCGCCGATCGTGGCCGCAGCCGCCTGCGGAGGCAGAACAAACTGAGCAACTCCACCGGTGGTTTGGCCCTGGTTGGGGATATCCGTGAACCCGCCGCCGTAGTTGAACTGGCCGTGTGACCAGGCCGGCTGCAGCGTGGAGAACTTGACGTTCTGATATTCGATCCCCATCTTGAAGCTGTGCTTGCCATAGATCCTGGTGAAGTCGTCCGTTACCTGGAGTGTCTGGCTGACTTCGTCAGATGGCAGGAAGCTGTTGCTTCCCAGTTGCGCTAGGTTGCCGATTCCGAAAGCGGGCAGACCGCCGTTTTCCTGGCCCTGAGGAATGTTTCCATTCCCGGGAATTCCGTTCTGCTCCGGAATGTCGGCCACCGTAGCTTTGGGGCCGAAGCGAGTCGTGTGAAGGTGAGCGAATCCTCCACGCACCTGGTTAACGGTGTTGGGTGTAAATACGTGCGTGTACCCCGCTACCGCCTGCTGAGACTTGGCGGTCTGAAGGCCCTGGTTAAAAGAGCCGCCGTCCGCGATGCCGCCGAAGATACCCGGAATGAAGATGGGATCGTCGGAATAGCTGAACCGGACGAAGATCTGCTCCTTGTCGTTAGGGTTCACGTCGCCGCGAATATCGAATTGATTGCGATGCTCGTAAAGTCCGGGGCTGGCACTGAACGTGTTGATGCCGGAATTGGGCGCCGGAAAAAGATTCAGGACGCCAATCGCGGCTGGATCGAGCGCGACGCTGGACGGGATCACGTTCAAGTCGGAACAAGCGGCGGCCGTGATAGATCCCTTGGCGCCGGCACATGAACCAAATGGATCGCGAACATAGCCGTCTTTTCCTGAGGTATTCACCAATCCGGTAATCGGGTCCGCCGCTCCATTTGCTACAAACCGCGTCGTGGCAGGGTCGAGAACGGTTCCCTTCTGAATACCCCGGCCGAGGAGATCTCCGCGCGTGGTTCCGTCGTTGATCTTGAGAATGTCAGTCATGTTGTGATAGGCTCCGCCGGGCTGTGTCGCGTCGCGCATCAGGGCCGTAGGCACGTTGCCGTTCTCGGGGGTTCCCTGAACGCGCCGGAAGCCTTCGTAATCGCCGAAGAGGAAGACCTTGTTCTTGATAATCGGGCCGCCGGCGGAGCCGCCAAACTGGTTCTGGCGCAATTTGCCTTTGGGGCGGCCATTGTTGTTTTCAAAATAGTCAGCGGCGTCCAGTTTGTCGTTGCGGAAAAACTCCCAGGCAGCGCCGTGGAGACTGTTGGTGCCTGACTTGATTGTCGCGTTCATCACCGCGCCCGCGGAACGGCCCAGTTCGGCGCTGAAGTCCGCCGTCTGCACTTTGAACTCCTGGATCGCGTCAACCGGAGGCAGAATCACGAAGTTAGTGCCGTTCAGGAAGTCGACAGCGTTCGAGTTGTTGTCGATCCCGTCGAGCAGGTAGTTATTCTGCGCCGGGCGAAGACCGTTGGCGGAAAATGCACCGGAAGCGGCATTGCCGCGGGTGTCGGCCTGAGGGGTCTGCATGCCCGCGCCAAGCTGCGCGAGAAAAGTGAAATTTCGTCCGTTGAGCGGCAGATTGTTGACTTCGCTTTCGCCAATCACCTGCCCGACTGAGGCTTCCTCGGTCTGCAATTGGGGAGGCGCGGTGTTCACTTCGACGGTCTCGGTCGCGGCGCCCGGCTTCACTTCGATATTGGCCTGGACGACTTGCGCAACGTTTACGTGAATATTCTTCTGGGTTGTCTTGGAGAATCCCTTGGCGGTGACGGTGATGGTGTAGTTCCCGATCCTGACCGGGGAGAACGTGAACCCGCCGCTGCTGCTCGATTTGGTCTCGAGGGTGATGCCCTGGTCCGTATTCACAAGCGTCACTTGCGCGTCCGGGACCACCGCGCCGGTGCTGTCTTGCACGGTTCCAGTAATTGCTCCTTCATCCACCTGCCCGAATGCGTTTCGGCTTTGGATTAGCAGAAAGATCAAAAATGTGAGGGTTAGGTAACCAACGATCTTCAAACGAGGAAGAGGTATGCGTGCACGGCCCATCCGAGTATCCTCCGTTCTACTTCCACTACTACCCGCTCCTTAGCCCTTTTGCGGGGCGTGATTCTTCTTGTTTCGGAGCTTTTGTAAACGATTACTAAATCGTGCGACGAAGCCTAGATCATACGCACAATGTTTGTCAACCAAAAGGTGGAGGCGGCCCCGGAATCCCGCCAGAAGGCGATCCGGGACGGGTGAGAATAGTTTGGTCTACCACGATATATGTCATTTATTTGCAGTTACTTAGTATAGTTACAGTGAGGTCTACTGTACCCTCGGACCTGGTGGCCCAATCGCCGATTCAGCGAGGGCAATTTTGGTCTGGTGACCTCCGATTTATGCCGACTCTGATGCTTCTTTTGAGCATGCCTTTTGCGCTTTTGATTCAAGCTACGCGTGAATGCCTGATCCAGGTTTCTAGATGCTATGATTGCCAACAATCCGCCCGCAAAATCACAGCCGTAAACGATGACAACGCACTTCAAGAATCATAGACAATCGATTTCCCGGCGGGCGATCCTGAAGGATCTCGCTCTGGCTCCCCTGCTTCTAAGGTGCGCCCCGCTGCGTGGGCTATCGCCTCTGGCGGGATATGCCGATGAACCTGGCCGCTCCCCGGGTTTCCCCGTCCACGACGTCCGCCTGGCGCCCCACTACCCTTCCCCATCGCCGATCTCCGACATTCTGGCCCTCGTGGAGCCGGGGTCGGATGATTACAGTACCGAGAAGTATGCGGTTGAGATCGAGGCTATCCTCCAACAGTGGGGAGATGAGCTGCGAGTCTCCGTTGGCAGTCATCCCGCGTTGGCCAAGATCGTCGACCCCGCCATTCAAGCTTCCTCGATGATTCCCCTGGAGGAGTCAACGGTGCGTTCGGCGTACGGAATCGACGTCGTCCGACGGGAATTTGGTCCGGAGCTTGTTTCCGGGCGCGATCGTTTTCTCAAAGAAGTCGGTGAGTGGTTGTCCGATTTCACCCGCATTGAAACCGCCGAATTCGAGATCTTCAGCATCCTGCAATCGGGGAGTGCCCCGGTTACGGTTGTTGCCGAGATCCGCTTCGACCTCGTAGGCGAACGAACGAAGGACCGTCGCGAGGAGCGCGTCGGGACCTGGACCACCGAATGGACGCGCCAGGAATCGGGACGTTGGACCGCGCACAAGTGGACAGCCGGGGCCGAGACGATCTGCCGGGCCAACACGCCGGTGTTCGTCGATGTAACCTCGCACGCGATGGCGGGAGTCGAATCGTACCAATCGCAACTCCTGCATGGCGCCGATTACTGGCGAACCATTCTTGACGGAGCCGTCGGCGTCGACGTTTACGGCAACAACGGAGTGGCGGCAGGCGACTTCGACAACGACGGCTTCGATGACCTGTACGTATGCCAGCCCTCCGGCTTGCCCAATCGGCTTTATCGCAACCGGGGCAACGGCACGTTTGAAGATGTGACAGAAAAGGCCGGTGTGGGAGTGCTCGACGGCACTTCATGCGCACTGTTCGCCGATTTTCAGAATCGCGGCCGCCAGGACCTCTTGGTGGTTTGCGGCACGGGGCCATTGGTCTTTCTGAACCGGGGAGACGGAACCTTCTCCCTGAAGCCCGATGCCTTCAAGTTCGCGCGCCCTCCCCAGGGGACTTTCACCCATGCAGCGCTGGCCGACTACGATGGCGACGGCCGGCTCGACATTTATTTCTGCATGTACATGTACTACCTGGGCCTCGACCAATATCACTACCCGATCCCCTACTATGACGCGCGCAACGGTCCGCCCAATTGTCTTTTTCATAATGAGGGCGATGGGACCTTCGTTGAAACCACGGAGCGCGCCGGATTGAATGCCGATAACGATCGCTACAGCTTCGCTTGTGCCTGGGGCGACTCCAACGGCAACGGGCATCCCGATCTGTTTGTGGCCAACGATTTCGGCAGTTCGCAGCTATACCGAAACAATGGCGACGGAACATTCACAGCGGTTTCAAAGCAGGCCCATGTCGAGAGCGTGGGCGCGGGTATGAGCTGCTGCTGGGCCGATTACGATAACGACGGGCGCCAGGATATTTACGTACCCAGCATGTGGGAGGCCGCGGGCCAAAGGGTGTCGGAACAAGCGCAGTTTCATCCCAAAGCGCCGCAAAGCATCCGCGCGCTTTATCAGCGCCATGCCCGCGGCAATGCGCTCTATCGCAATTCCGGCGATGGAACCTTTCAAAACACCGGCCGCGAGGCTGGAGTGGAGATGGGCCGCTGGTCGTGGTGCTCCGATTTCTGGGACTTCGATCACGATGGCTATGCCGATCTCTATGTCGCCAATGGCTATCTCTCCGGGCCGCGGAAGAACGAAGTGGCTAGTTTCTTCTGGCGGCAGGTGGTGGCGAAATCGCCCGAAGACGCGACCGCCTCTCACGCCTATGAGCGCGGATGGAATGCGATCAATGAGCTGGTTCGTTCCGACAGCACGTGGCACGGGTATGCCCGTAACGTGATGTATCTGAACAACCACGATGGAACCTTTACCGAAGCGTCCGGCACCCTGGGGTTGGATTTTCTTGAAGACAGCCGCTCGTTCGCTCTGGCGGATATCGATCACGATGGTCGACTTGAGGTTTTACTCAAAAATCGCAACGCCCCGCAGCTACGCATTCTGCACAATGCAATGCGGGACATCGGGCAATCCATTTCGTTTCGCTTGCGGGGACACACCAGCAATCGCGACGCGATCGGTGCGGCGATTACGCTGGAAGTGGGAACACTGCGGCAGACCAAATACCTGCAGGCGGGGTCCGGCTTTCTGGCACAGCATTCGAAAGAACTGTTCTTCGGCATTGGAAACCATCAGGCAACGGTGAGCGCCACGATCCGTTGGCCGTCCGGCGTCACCCAGGTGTTTGATCAGCTGCCCATCAACCATTGCATTCAAATCGAAGAAGGCGCTGCATCATTCTCCGCCAAAGCCTTCTCCCCGGCCGCGGCCCTGCGAGATGCCCCCGCGCCAGTGGCGGATCCCTTACCTGAAAACGTCGAAACCTGGCTGATCGAACCACTGAAAGCTCCGGAGTTTTCCCTGCCCGACTTCGACGGCAAACAACTGGACCTCGCTTCAATGCGCGACAGCTTCGCCCTCCTTGCATTTTGGTCCACTTCGGCGCCGGCGAGTCTCGATTTGCTGAAGGGCCTGAATCAGACCGGTTCCTCGGTTGGGGCCAGGAAGGTTCGCCTGCTCGCGATCAACCTGGACGAGAACGGCGCGAAAGAGCGAGCGCGAGCGTTTGCGACTCGGGAGCACATCTCACTTCCGCTGGTTTTTGCGACGGAAGAAGTGGCGGGGATCTACAACATCCTCTACCGCCACCTCTTCGATCGCCGCCGCGACTTGCCGATTCCCGTTTCGTTTCTCCTGGACCGGGATGGGATGATGATCAAGGTGTACCAGGGTCTGGGAAAGGTGAGTCGTCTTCTGAGGGACATCGAATCCGCTCCGGTTAACACCAGCCAGCGCACGTTCATGGCGCTTCCCTTTCCGGGCCTCGTCGTCCAGAACACATTTCGGCGCAACGACTTTACCTATGGAGTGGCGATGTATCAGCACGGTTACTTCGACCAGGCTGCGGCGTCGTTTCAGCAGGTCATCGCTACCAAACCCGACAATGCCGACGCCTACTACAACCTCGGAACCCTCAAACTGCGCCGCAATAACTTCGACGAGGCTCGCCAATATCTTGAGCAGACCCTGAAACTGCAGCCCGATTATCCGGAAGCATGGAACAATCTGGGAATGATCGCCGGACAGCAAGGACGCGTTGACGAAGCAATCCAGGATTTTCAGCAATCCCTCGCGCTCCGGCCCGGCTACGCAACCGCCTACCTGAATCTGGGCAACATCTATCGCAGGCAGAAAGCATTTGATAAGGCTCAGGAATCCCTCAGCCGTGCGCTCGCCCTCGAACCGGACGACCCCGAAGTCAATTACAGCCTCGGGATGCTCTATGCCCAACAGAACCAGATGCCTCTCGCCTCAGACTATCTGCAGCGAGCCATTGACCTGCGCCCTGATTATGCCGAGGCGCTCAATAACCTTGGCATCGTCTTTGTTCGCCGGCAGGATCTTTCAAAAGCGGAACAACAATTCAAGTCCGCAATCCGCGTGGCCCCCAACTTTGACCAATCCTATCTCAATCTCGCCCGTCTCTATGTCATGCGGAGCGACAAGGAAAGAGCCCGGGAAGTGCTGCAGGATCTGATACGCAAACAGCCTGACAATGCGGGCGCGAAAGACGCGATGGAGTTGCTGAAATGACACCCATCACAGGAGACCTTCACACTGTCTCGAATGCACGGCATGATCTCCCTTGTAAATCTCTGCATCGCTGCTCTATAGCTTGCATCCGCGCGATGGGTACAGCCCTGCTCGGAATAATGCTTTCTGGTGGACCCCACCTTACGGCCCAGGCAAAGCACGCGGTGGCGGTTGATTATCACGAAGTAGAAGCCCTGATTCGGCAACAGCGGCTCTCTGAAGCCAAAACCGCTGTTCTCGATGCATTGAAGCAGCATCCATCGAGTGTCGAGGGACTGAATCTGCTTGGAATTATCGAGACCGACCAGCACGATTTTCCCAGTGCCGTCGCATCCTTGCAGAAAGCGGTGCAACTCAATCAACACTCCACAAAAACCCATAACAACCTGGGCAACGTGTACCTCGCGCAACAACAGAACAACCTCGCCGAGAGCGAATTCCGGACCGTTCTCCGGATGGACCCGGCAAACTCCGAGGCAAACTACAATCTCGGCGTCCTCTTGATGATGAAAGGCTCGGCGGCCAGCGCCATTCCCCATTTCGAGCGCGTTCGTCCCGCCACTACGGCGGCACGCTTCAATCTTGTTCGCGCATACTTCCAGGCTAATCGCACCGCGGATGCCTTGCGTACGGCCAATGAACTCTCCCAACACGGCGCGTCGGAAGTGCAAGTGCACTTCTCCCTCGGAGTTCTGCTGGCTTCAGAAAAGCAATACAAGCCCGCGCAGCTGGAACTCGAAAAGGCGGACGCCCTTCAGCCGGAAACATTCGAAATCCTTTACAACCTCGGCCAGGTGCTTCTTCGCAGCGGCGAAAATGGCAAAGCGCAGTTGATCCTGACGCGGGCCATGAAGCTGAAACCCGAATCGGCGGAAACCATGTACCTGCAGGCACAGACGTACGCCAATCAGTCGCATCCCCTGGATGCGCTCGACTTACTCGTCAAGGCGCATAAGCTCGCTCCTGAGAATGTCGATGTTATTTTTCTCATGGCCCAGGTAAGCATGTCGCAGAACTTCTATGAAGATGCGATACCGCTTCTGGAATCAGGTCTGAAGATGTCTCCTCAGCGTGCCGACCTTCTGGCGGCCCTGGGTGAAAGTTACTTCATGGCCGGAAAAGTCGAAAAGGCCATTGAGCAATTCAAGAGACTTCTTGAACTCGACAAGTCGGCTCGATCTTACAATTTCCTGGGACTTTCGTATCGCAATCTCGGCCGCTTCGATGAGGCCAAGGAGTATTTCCGGCAAGGCTTGAAGCTTGATCCCCACAATGCCAATTGCCTCTTCAATCTTGGATTCATTGCGGAACGCCAGGGCGATGCAGCGGACGCCGAAAACCGTTTCCAGCAGACGCTCAAGGCCAATCCTGACTTCCCTGAAGCCCTGCTCGAACTTGCAAACATTCGCATCGCCGCCAAGAACTTTGCCGAAGCTGTCGATCTATTGAGGCGATACGTGCGGGTGAGCCGCGACCCGGGTACCGGCTACTACAAGCTGGCGATGGCGGAAAGAAGCCTGCACGAGACAGCCGCGGCCGACCGAGACCTGGGAGTCTTCAAGACGCTGTCGAAGAATGCCTCTACCGGCCCCCTGCCCTACCAGCATTTGTTCGATTATCTCGATAACCGATCGACGCTTGCAGCCGGGGCGCGCAACCAACTGGATGTGGAATCGCTGCTGAACCAACTCAAGACCCATCCCGACCAACCGGAGGATCTTTACCTGCTCGCCGAAGCGTATCTTAAATCCGGCAAGTTGACGGACGCCAAGGCCACGGTGGCTCAACTGGACAAGCTAAGTTCATCTGACTTCCGCACCCTTGCCGGGATCGGCGTGCTTCTGGCCCGCTACCACCTTTATGACGACGCCATCCAACACTTCGAAGCAGCGCTCGAAGCCAATCCCAGCTCCGACGACATCAAGTTTGACCTGGCTAACGCCTACTTTCATAAGCGCGACTATCCTCGGGCATTGGAAATGGCAAGCAAGATTTCAGCGGAAGGTCAGAAGGATGACGCCGTCCTTAACTTGCAGGGAGATATCGCGGCTCAAACCGGAGATACATCTCGCGCTTCGCAGATTTTTCGGGACGCGATAACTCACAACCCGGATAATGATCAGAATTACCTGTCGCTGGCATTGATTGACTTGCGCGGCCACGACATAGACGCGGCCCAGCAGATTCTTGCCCAAGGACAGGCTCGCATTCCGGCTTCAGGAAAAATCTACTGGGGACTGGGTCTTGCCGCTGCCATGCGCGGCAATACCGCCGAGGCCGCCACTCAACTTGAGAAAGCGGTCGACCTGCTCCCCGAGTGGGGCGGAGGTTACTCAACCCTCGGTGTGTTTTATTTTCAAATCGGAAAAATCGAGAAAGCCCGCGAAGTACTCAATCGATTCAAGGAAACCGGCGCCAGCGGAAGTCTCGAAATCGACCGCATCCAGCAGGTGCTCGATCGCAGTCCCTCGGTTCCCTCCCCTGACAGCCAGGTTATGACTGCGGCCGGCAAGGAGCAGTTCCTGCAACTTGCGCTGTCATTGGCAGATCGAACGCTATGATGGTGCGAATCGCTCTTTCCTCGATTCTGCTCTGGATGGCTATGCCCGGTGGCTTTCAGTCGGGTGAGCCTCGCGGAAAGCAAACCCCAAAACCAACCAGTCCGGCAGCGCCGGTCAGCGGCCATTTTACCGACATCCGCAGCGCGGCCGGAATCACGTTTGTCCAGGACTCGACCCAGACCGACGAGAAGTATTATCTCGAAACGATGGGGACCGGCGTCGCGTGGATCGATTACGACCAGGACGGATTGACGGACTTGTACTTCGTTCAATCCGGCGCTACCGACGCATATACCCCGCCGCATCCGCTGCGATCGGCCCTCTACCGCAACAATGGCGACGGAACTTTTACCGATGTGACCAGCAAGGCCGCCGTCGGGGGCGAAGGTCATTACGGACAGGGCGTAGCCGTTGCCGACTATAACAACGATGGTTATCCTGACTTATACGTAACCGGCTACGGGCGCGCCATCCTCTACCGTAATAATGGAGACGGAACGTTTACAGATGTTACCGCAAAAGCAGGCGTTTCGGATGAAGGATCCTGGTCGACCAGCGCCGGCTGGTTCGATTATGACAAGGATGGCTGGCTCGATCTGGTGGTAACGAATTACATCGATTGGTCGCCAAAGAACAACCTATGGTGCGGAGAGCGGGCGCCAGGTTACCGCTCTTACTGCAATCCCGGAAACTATCACGGACAGAAGATCAAACTTTACCATAACAATCATGATGGCACATTTACCGATGTTAGCGACAAATCCGGCATAGGTTTAGCGGAATCCAAAGGGATGGGCCTGGTGCTGGCGGATTTCAACGGCGATGGCTGGCCTGACGTCGCCATTGCGAACGACACCTGGCCAAATTTCCTTTTCCAGAACAATCATGACGGCACATTCAGCGACATCTCTCTCATCTCAGGTCTTGCGGCCAGTGAAGATGGACGCTATGAGGCGGGCATGGGCATCGATGCCGCCGATGTTGATGGCGATGGGTTGATGGACGTCTACATTACTCACCTCGATTTTGAATTGAACCGCCTGTACCACAATAACGGCGACAATACCTTTACCGACGTGACCTATAGCTCCGGAATCGGCAACAAGGCGATCCTCCTGAGCGGGGTTTCGGCCAAATTCATCGATTACGATAACGACGGTTGGCCCGACATCGTGCAAGCCAATGGCGCCATGATCGACAATGTCACGCTCTATCACAGCCTGGTCTCGTACCAGGAACCGCTCCTCATGTTTCGGAATCTGGGGCATGGGAAATTTGAGAAAGTGTCCGATTCGCTCGGAACCGATTTCAACCGCCCGGTCGTCGGCCGAGGATTGGCTACAGCGGACTTTTTCAACGACGGTCAGGTTGGGCTTGCCGTCAGTTGCCGCGGCGATTCTCCCGAACTACTGCGAAACGATGGAACCAATGGCAATCACTGGCTGGAGGTCTCGCTGATCGGAACCAAATCCAACCGCGACGGCATTGGTTCGGTTCTCAAGTTGACCTCTGGAGGAATCGTGCAGGTAGACCAGGCAAAGGGAGGAACCAGCTACATGTCGGCCAGCGATCCTCGCATCCACTTTGGATTGGGCAAGCGTTCGAAGGTCGATTCCCTCATAGTCACGTGGCCAAGCGGGCAGGTAGACAAGGTGACCAATGTCCCGCTCGATTCCATCATCGCCGTGAAGGAGGGTGCGGGCCTTGTTCCTCGGCCCTTTCCAAGGGTGCGCGCCCGATGAGATTCCTCCCAGCGCTTTGCGGTCCAGGCGACTCACTATAATCGGATAGTCCTATGATCATCCCTCGGCGGCGTTTTCTTGGCTCATCGGTGTTTCTGCTCGGCAACAATCTGCTTGAGGCGTTGACGACGCCCCTGTGGAGATTGCGCGACCGGTTTCAAACGAAGGCCACGGTTGCCACCGCGCCTGCCTCGCCTGTTCAGTTCATTGATGTGGCCGAAAAAGCTGGCCTCACGGTTCCCAATGTGTGGGGCGCCGTCGATAAGAAGCGAGTCATCATCGAGACCAAGGGCAGCGGCTTGGCCTTCTTCGACTACGACAATGATGGATGGCTCGACATTTACCTGACCAACGGCAGCCGCCTCGATGCCCATTGGCCTGCCGGCAAGGCACCCACGACTCATCTCTACAAGAACAATCGTGACGGCACTTTCACCGATGTGACCGAGAAATCTGGACTCGGGCGCAGTGGCTGGCAGACCGGAGTGTGCGTGGGCGATTACGACAATGATGGATGGGACGACTTATTCTGCACGTTCTGGGGCCATAACATCCTTTTCCATAACAACGGAAACGGAACGTTTACCGATGTAACCGCGAAGGCCGGACTGGCGCAGGCGCATGGGCGTTGGGGCACGGGCTGCAGCTTCCTCGACTACGACCGCGACGGCAATCTCGATCTGTTCGTTTGTAACTTCGTCAAGCTCGATCCCGACAAGCCGCCGTCGGTGGACGAGGCAAGTTTCTGTCAATGGAAGGGGGTGCCGACGATGTGCGGGCCGCGCGGCATGCCCGGCGACACCAACATCCTGTACCACAACAACGGCGACGGCACCTTTACCGACGTGTCGGAAAAGGCTGGAATTCTCAAGCCGGGGCCGAGATATTCCATTACCTCGGTATCGTATGACTTTGACAATGACGGGTGGCCCGACATCTACGTCGCCGTGGACTCCGAGCCGAGTATTTTCTTCAAGAACAATCACGACGGCACCTTCACCGACATCGCGGTCATGGCCGGATGCGCTTATAACGATGACGGACACGAGCAGGCCGGCATGGGGTTGGGCGTTGCCGACTATGACTGCGACGGTTGGTTTGATATCTTCAAGACTAACTTTGCAGATGATACCTGCAACCTATACCACAATAACGGCGACGGCACTTTCAGCGATCTTTCCTTCAACTCCGGGGTCGGGATCAATAACACCTATGTCGCCTGGGGTTGCGGTTTCATCGACTATGACAACGACGGCTGGGCCGACATCGTCCAGATCAACGGACACGTGTACCCGGAGATTGACAATTACAAGTTTGGCGAGACCTTCAAGAATCCGAGGCTGGTGTACAAGAATCTCGGGAATGGCCGGTTCAAGGATGTTTCATCCGAAATGGGGCCGGGCATTACGGCGCGCTTCTCCAGCCGCGGCGCGGCGTTTGGAGACTATGACAACGACGGCGCCATGGACATGCTCATCCTGAACATGAACGACCCGCCATCTCTCCTCCATAATGTAGGCGGCAGCAAGCAGAACTGGATTAAGTTGAAACTGGTCGGGACCAAATGCAATCGAACGGCGATCGGCGCGCGTGCACGGGTGATTACGGGCAAACACATTCAAATGGATGAAGTCAACAGCGGAACCAGCGTGATGTCGCAAAACGACTTGCGGCTCCACTTCGGCGTCGGCACCGTCGAACAAATTGATGTCATCGAGGTCAAATGGCCGACGACACAGAAGGTTGAGCGTTTCACCAAGGTCAAGGCAAACCAGATCCTGACCATCCGCGAAGGTGCGGGAATCGTCCCAACCACCAAACCGAAATGAAGTTAGCCTGGGCTGGCAACCTCAAGGCCGGTTGCTTTCAGGCGAGGCCGCGCCGGACCTCTTGTCGTCCATCACCACCAGAAACTGCTTCACCTCTCGCCGCTGCTTCTCGACCGCGGCAGCCTGCTGCTTTTCAATCTCGTCGTGTAACCGGAACTGCTGCGCTGCCTTGTCTTTCTCTCCGATGCGATCGTAGGCGACGCCCAATCGATAATGCGCTTCGCTCATTTGCGGATCCGCTTCAATCGCCTTGGTATAAAATTCGATCGCCTTGGCATACTCCCGCCGCGAGGCTTCAAGTATCCCGAGTTGGAGATACGCATCGGCGCACTTGGAATCGATCGTGACCGCTTTGTTCAACAGACCCTCGACGCGTGCCAGTGCCGCTGGATCCTTCGACTGCCCCTTTTGTTTCCAGAGCGTCATCGCATAGAAGTAATTCGCCAACGGGTCGGCAGGTCTTTGTTCCGCAAACCTCGCCAGTTTCTGTTCCACGCAAGGCAGCGGATTGGGCGCTGAGATTTCAATCTTGCCCATGAACATGTAAGGTTCAGAATCGACCGGATTCAAGTCGGAAGCTTCACACAGCCGTTGTGCGGCTTCGTCGTAAAGGGCGCCGGCGAAAAGAGCAGCGCCCAAAGCCGTCAACATGCGCCCCGATTGCGGGTATGCCTTGACCCCTGACGAAAACACATCTCTCGCTTGCCATACCGCCCGATGCAAAAGGAGTTCGGACCCCCATTCGAAGTAATTCTGTTCACTGGGATCCTGGCGCACGGCGCGTTCAAATTCGTGCACTGCCGACAATGGGTCGCCTGACTTCTCGTCGAGTTCGCCGGCCAGCAGATGCACTTCGGCAGCCTCGTGACTCGCGAGGAGGTTCTGGACATGTTCGCGGGCCTGCGCAAAATCACCTTTGCCTTTCAGTGCCAGTGCGAGGTCAAGCTCATTGCCATGATTGTTTGGATCGATCCTGTATGCGGATTCGAGTGGTGGAAGTGCGTCGGCGAATTGTTCAGCCTGCAGATAAAACCGGCCGAGCGCGTGATGTGCTTCGAAATTGTCCGGGGCGCTCGCAACGGCTGCGCGAAGAGCGCTCTGCTGTTCTCTCCATCCGGCGGTTCGCTGCGTGGAACCACCCTCATTTTGTCCCGACTTCAAGTTGAGCGTTTCGCGATTCAGCGACTCGCTGGTTCGAAGAACGGCATCGGAGCCGTGGCCGCCGGCAGCAGTCCAATCAGTGACTGCGGCAATGGTGAAATTGGGCGCATCGGCGAATTCCATCGAGGACGATTCAAGGGTCTTGGTGGAATTGCCATCCTTGATAATCAACGTCAGATGCTGGCCTTCAGGTTGTCCGGCCTTGACGGTCAGCGTCTCGCTCCGACGGCCGGATTTTTCCGCGCGAACGGTATAGGTGCCGTTCGCAGTCGCGGGAAACGTGAAGGCGCCATCTACGTTTGTCTCTATATTCGCAGGCGCAGTACCCTCGCGCTCGAAACGAATGGACGCGCCATTCACTGGATTGCCGGCGCCATCCTGAACAATGCCGCGTATGGTTGCCGTGGCCGTCTGTTGCGCAATCGCTGTCGAAAGCCAGAGGAAAATCACCAGGGCCGCCGCAGCGATGGATCGACCCAGGCCGGCCGCCCCTGCCCCATTCCGTCGGCCCCGACTGTTACCCGATTGAGTGATGTCCGCAGCCTGATCCACCAAAATTCCTCATCGCCACTTGAATGCCACGGCGTTATCCGGCACAGCCCGCAACGTTCACATTGTACGATGAGCGTCGCTTCGGATTGCCGACACCCGACCCGGCCTCAGGCTGCGAATGTCGTGGACATCGCAAAGGCCATGCTAATAGAACATCTATCAGGCGCCATCCCCCTGAGGGCAAGCGGAACTGCCGGTCCGGCGGTTGCGTATCAGAGACTAGAAACTACAGGAGAATTCCAGCCATGAGCGGTGTTCCACTTCCCAATACCCAGGCGATGTTTCACGAGCAATACGAAGCAGTGCGGCGCGACGAAGTGGTGGGTGTTCTGCTGGCGTTGTTTCTGGGCACCTTCGGAGTGCATCACTTCTACCTGCGCCGAACGGGTCTCGGCATTCTCTATTGCTGCTTTTTCTGGTCGAGCATTCCCTTCTTTCTTGGTCTCATCGAGTGCTTTTTTATGCCCGGGCGCGTGCGCGAGTTCAACGCCATCCAGGCCGCCGGCATCGCCGCGGCGCTGGGCATGAGCGTGCCCCAGGGCTGGGGCTGGCCCGTCAACGTGACTGTGAATGTCCCGCCGGCGCCGGCAACCGTACCAGCCGCCGCGGTGTTTGCCATGCCTCTTGCGGGTGCCCAGATCACCTGTGCGCACTGCAAGCGCACCAACGTGGCGGGATCGCGGTTCTGCTCCGGTTGCGGCGCCGGGCTCTGAGGCCGTTCTTACATGTTGGCGTGGCCGGAGCGCATCGCCTCGTTGAATTGCGGCTTGGTGAAGGTGAGAGCGGCGTCAAGCCGCGCGCGGAACTCGGGGGCCCTTTCCATCAATTGCGCGGTCGGCGCCGCAAATTCTCCATCCAGAACCATCAGACCCTCGGCTGCTTCATGGCCTGCCATGCGCAGCAGGTCGGCTTCCCCCGTATTCAGGTACTGCCCATCACGCGGATCGGCGATCCACACCGGCTTGCCTTCGCCCAACACCCCGGAAAGCCAGTACACCTTGGCCAGCAGATAGGCAAGGCGTTCGTTGTCGTCGGTCTCGGTAAAGATGAAGCGCTTCTGCCAGCGGCTATAAAAGCGGGTGGTCACGGGAACAGGCTGGCGATTGCCCGACTTCAGGAATTCGAGCTGGCCCAGGTCGACCGTTTTGCGGATGGCATTGTAGACGAAGGTCTCGGCATAGGGCTGCTCCATGGCAGGCACGATCTCGGCAAAGGTGACTGTCACGGAAGCGGCGAGCTTGGCGTGAAGCTGCTGCGGAGTGCCGTCGGCCAGGTACATTTCGCCATGCACAATATAGGTGTCGGCGCCTGAGGTCGAGCGGTGGAACGGCCACTGGAACTTGCCCAGCGCGATGGGCAGGCCGCCCAGGGTCACGTAGCATTCAGGGCGCGGATTGCGCAGGCGCTTGGCCTCTGCGGCGAGATGCGCCGTCATGGTCGGCAGCAGATCAGGCTTGTCGAAATCGAATGCCTCGCTGAGCTCGAGTTGCAGGGACCGGCCTCCGACCCCGGGCAGTCCGAGCTGAAAAACCACCGTGGGCTTGCCGTGGAAATCTGCGCCTTCCGTGGTGGAGAGCAGAACCAGGCCCGACTGGGATGCGGCCGTTTCCAGCGACTTGACAAGTGACGATTTCGATTGAATGGACATGAGTGAGGACTTCCTGGGTGAGGTCGTTAACCCCTTCATTTTAGAACAGCGGGCGGGGATGGGGTCGCGCAGGGTGCAAAGTTGGACTCCTGGCAATCAGTGTTTCCGATGTGCTAACTTACCCCCAATCGTACTTTGATTCCATTTTCAGGAAGGTAACCCCATGCACGCGACCGCAAGTATCGAAAAACCCCCAGCCGTCGGGACTTCGGCCGCGGAAAGATCCGTAGCGGCGCCGCCGCGCAATATAGCCGTCGACGCCTATCGCGGACTCGTCATGCTTCTCATGATGGGCGAAGTCATGAGCTTTGCCAGGGTGTCGCGGAACTTTCCCGATAGCGTTTTCTGGCGCATCCTGGGCTTCAACCAGTCCCACGTGCCATGGTCCGGAATGAGTCTCCATGACACCATCCAGCCGGGGTTCACATTCCTGGTTGGCGTGGCCTTGCCCTACTCCATCGTCAGCCGCGCCCGCAAGGGCGAAAGCTTTCGCAGGCAACTCTTCCATGCCATCTGGCGCAGCTTCCTGCTCGCGATCCTCGGCTTCTTTCTGCGTTCTCTCGATCACCCCATCACGTACTTCACTTTCGAAGACACTCTAACCCAGATCGGCATGGGCTACACCTTCGCCTTCCTGTTGGCGTATTGCGCGCCCAAATGGCAGTGGACTGCATTGGGCGTACTGCTCTTTGGCTACTGGCTTGCTTGGGCGCTCTATCCCGCACCCGGTCCGAACTTCGACTACGCCGCGGTCGGCGTCCCCGCCGGCTGGACCCACAACTTCACCGGGTTCGCTTCCCACTGGAACATGAACAGCAACCTCGGCGTGGCCTTCGATCGCTGGTTCCTCAACCTGTTCCCGCGCGTGTCGCCATTCTCCTACAACGACGGCGGCTATCTCACGCTGAGCTTCATTCCCACCCTCGGCACCATGATCCTCGGCCTGCGCACCGGTGAGTGGTTTCGCGCCGCCGCTCCCAAAATCCCGGTAAAGAAATTCCTTATCGCCGGAGCCCTCCTGATGGCCGCCGGCCTCATTCTGCACTTCACCGGCATCTGCCCCATTGTGAAGCGCATCTGGACCCCCAGTTGGACTCTCTTCAGCGGCGGAGTCTGCCTCTACTTCCTCGCCGCCTTCTCCTGGATCATCGATGTAAAAGGCTATCGCAGATGGGCTTTCCCATTGATCGTGGTGGGCATGAATTCGATTGCCGCTTACATGATCGCGCATCTATGGGAAGAGTTCTTCATTACCAATCTGCACACCAATTTTGGATACGCGATTTTCCGGGTATTCGGCCTCGGCCTCGAGCCCCTGATGCTCGGCATCACGGTCATGCTGCTCTACTGGGCCGTTCTCTACTGGATGTATCGCAAGCGCCTGTTCCTGCGCATCTGAGGGCTGTTGCCCTGGGCAACTCGGAAATGGGCGCCCCCGGGTCCCGGTTCTAAGACCTGGGTATTCTTCTCAGTTTCCAGCCGCCATCGCCATCTTGGTCTTTACTGTCGGCACGCCGTGCTCGTGGCAATCGGCGCACTTCACCCAGTGGATGTTGTGCCCGCTTGCCTTGTTGGAGAACGTGGTATCCATCTCCTCCACTTCGATTCCGCAGTGCGACATTGCAGGGTGGCAAGTAGCGCACGACGCCCCCGCACTCTCACCGTGGCCGTCATGACATGACACGCAACTCAAGCCCTCGTGGACGCCTACCGGAGTTCGATCGTCGCCCGAACCTGCCTGCGGACCCCAATGATTCGTTGCCGCAACGCTGCTCGTATCGGGCTGCCGGGGCGCGTGGCACTGATAGCAAAGTGCCTGCCGCGGATCAGGACTGACCTTCAGCTTCCTCGGGCCATCGTAGAGCGCAGGTATCGCCAGCGAACCCCCCGCAAAATGCATCTGCTCGCGCCGATCAAAAAGCGCAACCGAATCGTTGACCGCGCGCCCCGCAACCGAAGCCCGCTCCGCGGACTTCTGTGAAGTCGCACCTTCGCGATGAACCCAATGGCACGCCTGGCACGGAATCACCGCGTGATTCGCAAGTTCCGGGCGCGCCAGGTGCCACGGTCCCTTGCTATCGACCGGCTGCACGATATCGCGAATGGAGCCGTCGAAATACATTCCGTGGCAGCGGAAGCAGTCGTTCATCAACTGACGCTTCGTGTTGTGCGCGTTATTCAGAAATATGTCGGAGTAGGTTGCGCTGTGCGGTCCCGCATGCCAGGCCGCGTACTCGTGCCGATGGCAGCCTTGGCATTTCGCCATCATGGGCTCCAGATCGGCTTCGCGCAGATGAATCTCTTCCGGCGCGCCTCTCAGAATATGGACACGCACGTGCCGCAATTTCGTGGCCAGAGTCGCTTCGTGGCAATCCGTACAGCCAGCGCTCCGGTGCGGCGAGGTGTGAAGCGCATTCACGTGCGCCGACATCTCGTGGCAATCGGCGCAAGCCGAACCATGGCCCGCCGAGTAATACAAGGTGGCTCCATAGCTGCCTCCCAGTCCCAGCAGCGCCGCTGAACCCACCGCCACCACACCGATGATTAGCCAGCGTTTCATGAGCGGAACTTCGTACCTTTCCAGTTGCGAACCAGTGCGTCGGATCCGTAGTACGCGATTGCCATGATGGTCAGCGCGGGATTGAATCCGCCATTCGTGACGTGCACGCTGCCGTCGATCACGAACACGTTATCCACGTCGTGCACCTGGCAGAACTTGTTCACTACCGAGCCGCGCGGATCATTGCCCATGCGGCACGTTCCGGCCTGGTGCTGCCCTGCGCTGGCAGTGGAGGGATGACCCGCCAACTGATTGGCATGAATCGCGCCGGCTTCCTTGAGCCATGCTTCGGCGCGCTTCGCCTGCATATCGCCGATATCGAAGGTGTGCGGATGCACGTTTCCTTCGAAGCGAACCACCGGCAAGCCCCACTTGTCGCGGACCACCGGATCGACCGTGACCCGCGCCGCGGCCGATGGAATCTGTTGTGTCGGTCCCATGATCACGATGCTGCGCTTGTGCCAGGCCCGCATCGCCTGCTTGTGCCCCAGGCCCCATCGCGGCGTGTCTTTCGGAACCCGATCCACCATGTGGATGGGAAGCCGAATGAACTCGTTGGCGAGCATTCCCCCGCCGCACAGTCCCGGCGTGCCGTGGTTGTAATCGGTAATCGCAATGCTGGCCCCCGGTCCCACGTCGTCATACGTCTCGAAATCGAAGTAGCCAATCGCGCCTGTGTAGTGATGCCCCTGCAGATGTCGTCCCACCTGGTCGTAGCGATTTCCTATTCCGGTCGGATAAAGCTTGCTCTTCGAGTTCAGCAGCAGCCGCGCCGATTCCGTCGCACAGCCCGCAACCACCACGATGTCGGAAGACTGTTCGTGCCACTTTCCATCGCCATCGATATAGGTCACGCCGCGCGCCCGTCCGCGATCATCAGTGAGGATCCACGCCGCCGTGCACTCGGTGCGCAACTCGCAGTTCCCAGTCGCCAGCGCAATCGGAATTACCGTATTCTGCGAGCCGTTCTTTGCGTCCACTTCGCAGGCAAACCCGCAGCACCACCGGCAGCGCATGCACGGCCCGCGCCCATTGTAGGGAACGCTGTTGCGCGCCATCGGCAAATGAAACGGATGCAGCCCCAGCCGCTTCGCTGCCGGCTCCAGAATTCCAAATTCGCGATTGGGCGGGAGAGGAGGCATGGGCAGGTCACGCTTGCGCGGCCCCTTGAACGGCGTCGCCGAATAGTCGCCCGAGATGCCAATCTCGTACTCCGCCTTCTCGTAAAACGGCTCGAGATCGTCGTACGAAATCGGCCAGTCTTCGAGCGAACTCCCCTGCGGCGCGCCATACGTAGAACGCATGCGGAAATCCTGCGGCATGTAACGCCAGGCCTGCGCGCCATAACTCAACGTGCCGCCACCTACACACGCGGCGTTATTGTTGTACGCGCCCTCGCTGGGCAGAACCGTGTGAATAACCCCGCTGGCATCGACCGACACGCGCGGGTGACCGTCATCCTCCGGCCCAAAGGCATTGCCCAGCACCGTGGTGCGTTGATTGCGCAGGTCGTCCTTGCGGCAGTCGTGCGCCGTGTACCACTTGCCACGTTCCAGCATGACCACGCTGAGTCCCGCGGTTGCCAGTTCCTTGGCGACGATTCCTCCCGCCGCGCCGGCCCCCACGATCACCGCATTTACATGCATCATCGCCTGGCCCCTGCGGTCAGGTCATATTGCGCGCGCCCGCGCACTGGAGGCTCGTCCAGGCCCAGCATCCGCCAGCTCACGGCGTCGCGATTCCCCCCATGCCGCGGGCTCCCGTAATAGCCCTGCATGGTGTGCGCCCGAACCAGTTCGAAGAACGTCTTGTTGGTCTTCTCGATCGCGCTCACGATTTCGAATTGCTGTGGTGCCGAGGCGCGCGCCAGTCCAACGTCGAACCGGCTCCGGCTCATCGCGTTCGCCTGTTTCAGGCCGTCCGCGTATGCCTGCCGGTGGCGCTTATAAGGACCCATCAACTGCAGGTCAATGTAATGGAGCACTCCTGCCTGCGAAGCACCGAGAAAATCGTCTGCGGGAATAATCTGGTCGCAGATAGCCGCTAGAGTTGCGGCGTCCGTCTCCTTCAGGAAGCCATAAGCTGTCCGCCGGCAGGCCGTGCAGGATGCGGCCAGTGCGGCGCCCGCCAGTGCGCCCCCGGACATGAACTCTCGCCGGTTGACCATAGAGCCCCTCACGAAAAATGCGCTCGAAACTGGGTCTATGGTTGAACCCGGTTGTAAACATTGTCGGTG
Organism: uncultured Acidobacteriota bacterium; assembly: GCA_963730805.1. Taxonomy (GTDB): domain Bacteria; phylum Acidobacteriota; class Terriglobia; order Terriglobales; family Acidobacteriaceae; genus Telmatobacter. The sequence goes on from CAVSTL010000015.1 coordinate 379,907, forward strand.
ACCCAAATCACGTGGCCACCATCCCCCAACGGGGTACCCAGGTCTCGATTTTGAGACCTGGGATGGAGTTCGCCTAGCCAATATATCTTGATCGCAACGATCAGTGAATAGTTTGCACCCGCACCGCGTCCCCTGAATGAATGGCATCCGTAGCGATCTTCACCACCTGGTCGCCCCCCGCAAGATCCCCGAAAACCTCCACCTCTCCATTTACGGTCTGCGCGGTCTGTACAGTAACCCACTCGGCTTTGTTATCCCGTATTCGAATCACGAACGTATGCTGCTGATCGTTGGTCACGGCTGTGGCTGGAACAAATAGCGTGGCATAGCCGCGCTCCAGCGGCCATTTGACAGTGGCGAAACTCCCAGGCGAAAGGTTGCCATCGCGATTCATTACGTCCAGTTCCACCGGCATAGTCCGCGACTTCTCGTCCATGGCGCCGGCAATACGCTCGATTGGCGCTTTGAAGGTTCGCCCCGGATAAGCCGGCACCGTGAACGAAACCGCCTGCCCCACCTTCATGCTGCCGATCTGAGCTTCAGGAATGGGCACGACGAGGCGCAGACGCCGGTCATCGACAATCTGCAGGATGGGCGCCGACCCAGCCGCCCCCGATGCAGGCCCGATCAAGGCGCCGGGATGAAGATTTCTCGTCGTGACCACTCCGCCGAACGGAGCCGTAATGGTCAGGTAAGCCTCTGCCTGGCTCACACTCTTCAGCGACTCGCGAGCCGCCGCGATATTCTGTTCGGCTGCATCCACCAGCCCGCGGTCGGCGTTAACCGCCTCGGCCGCCACGGCGACGTCGTTCTCCGCCAGCACTCCCGGCGTCTTCGCAGCCGCCTGCATATGTTCATGCGTCCCCTGGTCCGAAGCCAGCTTGGCTTTCGCCGTGGCCATCTGCGATTCCGCCGCGTGCACACTCGCTTCCGCCTGCGAACGCTGGCTCAGCAACTCCGGCGCCGTAAGCCGAACGAGCACCTGCCCCGCTTTCACCCGCGATCCGCGATCCACAGTCACTGTCTCCACGAAGCCCGTCACTTTGGGATAGATGTCCACCTGCTCGTATGGCTCCAGTTGCGCCGGCAGCGCGATTGTCGTGGAAAGCTTTTTCGAAGCCACGGGAACGGTGCTGACATTCGCCGGCCCGCTCGCGGCGGCCGCTGCGGACGCGGCACCGCTCTTATCCGGCGAACCCGAATTGCACCCCGCCGTCATCATTGCCGCTCCCGCGAGTACGACCAGCAGGCATCTCATCGCGCCACCTCCGCGCTCTTTTCGAACCACCGGCTGTCGGGATCTTCCGGATCGAGAGACCCGGACCTGGTCGACGCATTCCGCTGTACAAGGCCAAACACCATCGGCAAAAGAAAGAGTGTCGCCAGCGTCGCCGCCGCGAGCCCGCCAATCACGGCGCGCCCCAGCGGTGCCGTCTCTTCGCCGCCCGCGCCGAACGCCAGCGCCATGGGAATCATTCCGGCAATCATGGTCAGGCTTGTCATCAGCACCGGCCGCAGGCGCTCCACCGCCGCGACACGCACCGCCGCGGCCGCATCCGCGCCATTCACGCGATTCTGCTCCGCGAATGTCACGAGCAGAATCGCATTCGCAACCGCAACTCCGATCGCCATAATGGTTCCCATAAAGCTTTCCAGATTCAACGTCGTCCCCGTGATCAGCAGCATCAGCACCGATCCGGCGAGCACCGCCGGCGCGGTGGACAAGACAATCAGCGCCAGCTTCAGCGATTGAAAATTTGCTGTGAGCAACAGGAGAATCACGCCGATCGCCGCCCCCAGTCCGATCGCGAGTTCGCCGAAAATCTCGTTCAATGCACTCACCTGCCCGCGAATTTGTGTCGTAACTCCGCGCGGCGGCTTGCCCGTACCCGCCACGGCCCTTTCAATTGCGCTATTGGCCTTGCGCAGATCGCGATTTCCAATATTGGCCGAGAGCGCCAGCATCCACAATCCATTCTCCCGGTCGAGTTCACCCGGAACTGTGGTGGTGCGCAGATCGGCCACTTCGCTCACCATTGGCTGCGCTCCCGTCGCACTGCCCACCGGGATATTCGCTACGTCGCTCAGCGAGGTCATCTTCGCCTGCGGCACCTGCACCTGCACCTGGTAGCTCACGCCCGATCGCGGGTCGCGCCAGTAACTCGGCGCCACAAATCGACTCGACGCCGTGGCCGACACAACCGCCGCCCCCACTGCGTCCGCCGTTGTCCCCAACTGCCCCGCCATGGCCCGATTGACACGAATGTCAATGGTTGGATATTTCAACGGCTCTTCATATTCGAGATCGCGCAACTCCCCTACGCCTGCGAGCTTTTGGCGAACTTTCTCGGCGTAGGTTGCAACATCCGCATACTGCGGGCCCGAAACCGTAACCTCCGCCAGCGACGGCGACCCGAAATTCAGTGTCTGATTCACCAGGTCGCCCGGGTCGAACGAAAAATGCGCATCGGGAAACTTCTGCGGCAACTTCTTGCGCAGTTGCTCTTCCAAATCAGCAAGCCTCAGCGAAGTATCGCGCTCGAGGCCGACATTCATAATTGCCTGCTGCGGCCCGTTAGTAAACAGGAATACATCATTAATTGGATACGAAGACGCTTGCACGCCGACATAGCCGAGGCTAAGATCGAGGTTCGTTTCTCCTGCCGTGTCGCGAATCGTGGCCAGAACGCCATTCACCAGCTTTTCTGTCTCGGCTACCCGCGTGCCGTCGGGCGCATCAATGCGCAAACGAAACTGCTTCGACGCCGCCGAAGGAAAAATTTCCTCCGCAATGCGCGGCGCGACAAGCAACAGCACCAGTGCCGCGACCACGCCGTACCCGATGAGCATGACACCCTTCAGACCCATCGCCCATTCCAGGGCTCGCTCGAAGCGTCGAGCGAAACGGCTGAATCCTCCTTCGGTCGGCCCTTCCTCAGCATGCAATGCGCGAGTCGGCTTCAACATCCAGTTCGCCAGTACCGGAACCAGCGAACTCGAAAGCAGGTACGATGCCAGCATCGCGAATCCCACCGCTAGCGACAACGGCAGAAACAGCGAGTGCGCCGGGCCGGTCATGAAGAACGACGGAAGGAACACAGCGAGCACCGCCAGCATCGCAAGCAAGCGCGGAAGCGCCACTTCGCCGCTGGCAGCATGCACCGCGCGCCCCACGTTCTCGCCTGCATCCAGATGCACATGGATGTTCTCCAGCAGCACCGTGCCTTCATCCACCAATATGCCCACCGACAACGCCAGCCCGCCCAGCGTCATGATATTGATCGTCTGGCCTGCCAGCCGCAACAAAACCACTGCCGTCAGCAGCGCAAACGGAATCGTAATTACCACGATCAACGACGACCGCCAGTCGCGCAGAAACAACAGCAGCGTCAACCCCGTCAGCAGCGCTCCGATAATGCCCTCGCGCAGCATCGCATTCAGCGCGTCGCGCACATACTGCGACTGATCAAACTCATACGTGATCTTGATGTCTTCCGGAACCAGCGACTGAAAACGCGCAAGATTGTCGCGGACTTCCTGAACCACGGTGAGCGTCGAAGCATCCGGCCGCTTGGTCACCGGAATATAAACCGTTCGCCTCCCATTCAGCAGCGCATAACCGGCCAGTACATCGGAAGCATCGGCCACACTGCCCACGTCGCGAATGTAAACAGACGCGCCAGCGCCCAGCTTCAACGGGATATCGAGCAGATCACTGATTTGGGTTACGGTCGAATCCGTCGTGACCAGTGTATGAGTGGTTCCGATGTCCGCATTGCCCGCCGGCTGAATGCTGTTGCCGCTCGTCAGCGCCTGCACGACCTTCTCCGCCGAAAGGCCATACGCCTGCAACTTCTGGGGATCGACATTGATCACGATCGTGCGCTGGTTGCCTCCAAACGGCGGTGGCGACGACACGCCGGGAAGCGTCGCAAACACCGGCCGCACGCGATTCAGCGCCAGGTCCTGAATCTCGCCCAGCGTCCGTGAGGGGCTCGAGAAAACGATGTAACCCACCGGCAGCGTGCCCGCATCGAAGCGAATCACAAACGGCGAAACCGTGCCCGGCGGCATGAAAGCGCGCGCGCGATTCACATACGAAATCGTCTGCGCCAGCGCCTCGCTCATATTCGTTCCCGGATGAAATGTGAGCCGCAGCAGGGCCGTTCCCTGGATCGATTTCGCTTCCACGTTTTCAATGCCGTTGATATAGAGGAAGTGGTACTCGTAGTAATACGAAATGAACCCTTCCATCTGCTGCGGGCTCATGCCCCCGTAGGGCTGCGCCACATAAATCACGGGAAGGTCGAGATTGGGCAGAATGTCCACGCGCATGCGCAGGATCGCCAGCACCGATGCCAGCGCCAGGGCAGTCACCAGCACCATCACCGTGATGGGCCGTCGAAGCGCAATGCGGATCAACCCCATGAACTACTTTCCTTTCCCCTGGCTCTGCAGCAAATCGAGAAACGGCTGCAGGTCCCCCTCCGCCGCCGCCACGCCGAGTTCCGCGCGCCATACGCCCAGCCGGGCAATGGCATCATCCGCTTCCGCCTGCGCCAGCACTCCTTCCGCCGCGCTAACATCCACAACCGTTGCCAGGCTCGATCGATATCGCGCCTGCTGCTGCTGTTCACTGGCCTGCGCAGCCGCCAACTCCGCCGGAGTATTCGCAGCAATCCGGTGCGCCCCTTCGAGTGTCGCGCGTGCCTGTTCCACCGTCGCCGAAACACTGCTTATGGAAAGGTCGTAGCGGGCATGTTCGGCATCGATCCTGGCGCTCTGGATCTTTTTCTCCTCACGCAAGCCGAAATAGTCAAACACTGAAAATTTCACCTGCACGCCGACCGCCCAGTTAAAAGTGTCAGGTGCAAGGCCGGCCGTGCCGCCGGGAAAATTTCCCGTGAGCCCCGTGCCCACTCCGCGCCCCGACACGGCGCCAAGCGCGCTGATCGAGGGCACATAACTCCGATCGAGAACGCGCTTCTGCGCCAGCTGCTGGAGTGACAATGCGTTCTCCTCGAGCACAGAGGGATGTACGGCAGCAGGCCTAGCCTCAGCATCCGATGCGGGTAGCGCCCCCAGTAGCGCCGCGGCATCAATCGAAACCTGATCGCCCGGCATCTGCACAAACACTGACAATGCCGACCTTCGCACCGCTTCCTGCGTTTGCGCCTGGATCAGTTGGTTCCGCGCTACTGCCAGTTGCGCGTCCGCTTGCGACGCGTCCGCGCCCGGGCGAAGTTGATTGTCCACCAGCACGTGGACAGCTTTTGCAAACGCTTCGTATCGCTTCACGTTCGCCTGCGCCACCGCCACCAGTTTCTGTGCCGCGGCGAGATCAAAAAACGCGCTCCCCGCCGAGGCCGTTACCTCCAGCACTGTCAGCGCCGTCACCTGGGTTGCAGCCTCATTCCCGCGCCGAGCCTCATCCACCCTTGCGCTCCGTACTCCGAAGTCGAACGGCTGCCAGTTGAAGAGCGCGCCTCCGCCGCTGCTCCATGCACTGCGCGTGTTGTCCGACGCAATCACCGGGCCCGAGATGTTCGGAATCACGCTCTGCGGCAGCAGCAGCCCATAGACATTGTTCGCCGTCGCCCGGTTGGTTTGCCACAGAATCTCGGCTTGCGGAAGATAAGCGGTCCTGGCCAGTCCGATGGCGCTCTGCGCGGCCTGCTGCTGCGCCTTGGCCGCCTTGATCGCGGGATAATGATCCTTGGCGGCTTCGATCACCTGCGCCAGCGTCATGCCTTGACCGCTGGCTTCCTGGGCGCGCAGCATGTCTGCGGCGGGAGTAGGCATCAAAAGGATCAGCGCGATAAAAAGGAAAAGCGAGAAACGTCTGGGCATCCAAGTGAACCGCAAATCACTTCTCGATAAAAATCACCGGCTTCCCCGGATCATATCATCGAAATTCGATATTAAGATAGTTGCTGAACCGGAGAAGCAACAATGGCAGAGCCAACCCGTCCGCGCGATCTGTTCATCGGGTTCATCCGGATTCATGTGCTCGTGCACGCCTTTCACGAACCCATCTTCGGCCTCGCCATGATGGACGAGTTGAACCAACATGGCTATCGCGTCGGTCCTGGAACCCTCTACCCGCTTCTCCACGGCATGGAGCGCGGAGGCCTGTTGAAGTCTCAACTCAAGAACGTCGAGGGACGCCGCCGCAGGGTCTACACCATCACGGCATCGGGCCGGCGCGCCCTCAATAACGCCCGCACAAAAGTCGACGAGTTGCATCACGAACTCCACGAAGACCCGCCGCGCAAGCTGCCCAAGATCGATCCGCCCCAAACCCTCCTCTAACCGCATATCCCTCCTGAATTTGCCAAGCAATAATGCGCTGACGTATGGTTGTCGGGCATTCGATTGAATCCCCGGAGGAAATAATGGTCAAACTCGAAGATGCCCGCAGAGTCATATCCGCGGCAGAGGCGAAGGCAAAGGAAATTGGACAGCCCATGAACATCGCGGTTGCGGATGCCGGCGGCAACCTGGTCTCCCACATCCGCATGGATGGCGCATGGCTGGGCAGCATCGACATTTCTATCAAGAAGGCATATACCTCCCGCGCCTTCGATATTGCCACCAAGGATCTGGCGACGCATTCCCAGTCGGGCGGGCAATTCTTTGGCATTCATGCCTCGAACGACGGCAAGATTATGATCTTCGCCGGCGGCATCCCCTTGAAGAAAGACGGCAAGGTCGTTGGAGCCATCGGAGTCAGTGGCGGCTCCGGAGACCAGGACCATGCGGTTGCCGAGGCCGGCGCCGCCGCTTTCTAAATCGAAAAGGAGCAATTCGTATGGCGAACAATCACGGTGTCGTATATCTCGGACCAAATAAGGTAGAGGTACAATCGATCGATTTTCCCAAGCTTCAAAATCCCGCTGGCAAGAAGATCGAACACGCGGTGATTTTGAAAGTGGTCACGACCAACATCTGCGGCTCCGATCAGCACATGGTTCGCGGCCGAACCACCGCGCCGGCAGGACTCGTGCTCGGCCACGAGATCACCGGCGAGATCATCGAAAAAGGAGCGGATGTCGAATATCTCGAAATTGGCGACCTGGTGACCGTACCGTTCAACGTGGCTTGCGGACGGTGCCGCACTTGCCGGGAGCAGCAGTCCGGCGTCTGCCTCAATGTCAATCCCAGTCGGGCCGGCGGCGCCTATGGCTATGTCGATATGGGAGGATGGGTCGGCGGGCAGGCTGACTATGTAATGGTCCCCTATGCCGATTTCAATCTGATCAAGTTCCCTGACAAAGCACAGGCGCTCGAGAAAATTCGCGACCTGACCATGTTGTCCGACATCCTCCCCACGGGCTTCCACGGTGCCGTCAACGCCGGAGTCGGTGTCGGCTCTACCGTCTACATCGCGGGCGCCGGGCCGGTTGGACTCGCCGCCGCAGCCTCCGCCCGGATCCTGGGAGCGGCAGTAGTCCTGATTGGCGACATGAACAAGGAACGGCTTGCGCATGCAAAGTCTGTGGGTTTTGAGCCGATCGATCTCAGCAAGAGTGACAATCTGGGAGACCTGATCGAAGCTGTGCTGAAGGTTCCCGAGGTGGACGCCTCCGTCGATGCTGTGGGCTTTGAAGCGCGTGGGCATGGAGCGCAGCATACCGTCGAAGCTCCCGCCACCGTACTCAACGCCCTGATGACAATCACGCGCGCCGCCGGCGGCATCGGCATCCCCGGACTCTACGTGACCGAGGACCCCGGCTCCCAGGACAAAGCCGCGCAGCACGGCTCCCTGAGTATGCGTTTCGGCCTGGGATGGGCAAAGTCCCACCGCCTCTATACCGGACAGACGCCCGTGCTCAGATACAACCGTTCCCTGATGCAGGCGATCCTCTACGATCGGTTGCCGATCGCTAAGATCGTCAACGCCACCGTGATTTCGCTCAACGATGCGCCCCAGGGCTATCGCGACTTCGATTCGGGCGTCGCCAAGAAATTCGTCCTCGACCCCCATGGCACCGTCAACAAAGCTGCGTAACTGAACGGGAGACTCGTTTCTCAAAAACGAGTCTCCCGTTTCACAATCGACCGAATAGGATCAAGCCCCACCCAATCGGCGGTAGCGACCTAGCACTTCGGATGAGGATTCTTGAAGTCCACCTCGATCGGCAACCAATCCGACAACCGCTTCGCATTGAGTTCCGCGTCCGTTGGATGGGCCGTCAGCGAGGACCTCGCCAGCGCCAGGGACAGGCTTATCTTTCCTTTCGGACAGTAGGCCCCGAGAAACCTTGACAGATCCTTGTTCGCCAGGTCCATGTAGTCCGCCGGAAGGGCTCCCTCCGCGGTACGGATATCAATGGGAGCCATCACCATCTGGTTCATCTGCGGGCCATCGCTGGTTTGTTTTGTTAGCGCCGCCGCGTCGAATCGGACCACAAGTTTGGCCCTGTTCTCCAGCGCCTCAGGATTTGCCGTGTACTTCACCGGCGGAATGGTCACGCCTGTGGGGTTCGGCTTGGCTGGCGGCGGATCAAACGTAATCCGGTAGGGAGCCCCCTTCCATTTGGGCTCAATCGGAACATTGGCCTTGTTCCCCGCGTCGCACCCTGCCAGAAGCGCCAATACACCGATCACCACCAAGATCCCATTTCTCACGTCATCCTCCTCGGTCCCATAAAACGACGTGCCAGAATATCACTCCTGCGTCACGTCGAACTGTGATCGGGATCAGCGGAGTCGAGAGGGCGATTGACCGGTTTCCTTCCCCGTCATTCTAGTTTGCCATGATCCTCAATTGCCCCTGATTCAGCTCAGGCAGCTGAAACTCCTCGATCTCGAGCCCCATCCGCGTTCGCCCGGTCGGAAAATAAGACGTAAACTGAGCCGGAGTGCCGGCGCAAATATGACGCGGTTCGTTCACCTGAACGTCGGACACGTTGGGGGTGAATGTGATGGGACTACGCCACATCGGAACAATTGCAAAGTCGGCGATCGGGCGGTCGAGCGCCCCTGCCCATGCCTGACCCTGGACGCTGCGGCGCTGTTCGGAAGGAACGCGGCAATCATTGAGGGCCCAGACTACTTCAACTCTTGTGAGCGGGGGCTCGCGCAGAGCGGAACGGCAAAAGACCCCGCCGATTTCATACGGCTTGTTAAAGAACCCTGTCGCCGGAGTGCACCTGGCGAACCCCGGAATTTGGAATTCCTCGAGCGGCATGGGAATCGTGGTTGTGCCACCCTCACTGCTTCGTTCGAGGGCAAGGTCAAGATGCAATCGGAGCGGCAAGTGTTTGAGCTTCTCATACAGGGAACGCGGCATTGCGAAGTTAATGCGCGCGGACACCTGGCCGGGAAGAAGATTTTCCATATAGACCCGCTGCCAGAAAGAAGTCCAGTGAAAACCATCGGGGGCGTCGACGGTCACCTTTAGATCCTGGGGAGTCACCATCGTGCCTGGGGAAATGCCGGAAACCTGCAGGGGCACCCAGATCGCAACATCATGCAGGCCCGCCGCCACTGCGGCCACGGGTCCTCCGGCCAAATCTTTCTGATAGGAAAGATTGATTCCGGAAGCGGAGCCGAAACTCAGGGGATACCTGCGCCTCATGAGCGCCTGGTCGGGCGCGGCGCACGCCAGGGCGGCGACTACCAAAAGGGTCGCGGCCAACAGAATCCACGCCACATTGTTTCGGCGCAGCCCGTATTGCAATGCGACCACGGCTATGCATCCGCAAACCACGACGGCCAAAGAGAGCCAATCGCCAAACGGCGTTTCGATATGGGCTCCCGGAAACTCGGAGACCAGCCAGGCAATGGCAACGATGCACAGCAGAATTCCGAGGATCACCAGGGTCATCCGCGCAAAATTCCTGGTGAGTGCGGCCAATGCGATGAGGGGGAGGATTATTAGGCTGGTGATCATCAACAGGTTGAAAAAAAGCCCGGGAAGATAGTGGACCGGATTGAATTCCATGACCGCCAGCATCACGCATTGGGCACTGAGGAGAGGCAGAAAAATGAACACCCCGACGAACAGGATCTTGGCCGCGAGCAGGAGCTTCCACTCATAAGGACGCGTAAGCCAGAACTGTCGATCGCCAACCAGGCGTTCTTCGTGAATGAGTGGCGAAATCAAAATCCACCAACTAAGCGGAACCAGGACGTTCAACAACCAAGGCAGGGCCGCCATTCCGGCACGCGGCGAAAACGAAAACGCGAATGCGTAATCCATCCCATTGAACGAGAACCACCGCATCGGGAACGTAATCACCAGCGCCGCCGTGAGCACCAGTGAAACCAGGATCTCCATCCACAGGTGGCGCGTGTCCTTGGCGAAAATGTGCACGATCTGCTTCATGCTTCGACCCTCCGATCCTCTGCGCTGGGGATCGCCGGAAGCCGTTTGCGATTGGACTTGGCGATGGCAAGAAAAATGGCGCGCAGCGGCATGGGATCGAAAGCCACATTCCTGGCGCCGGGAAACATCGCCGCGACTTCTCGCTCCGCCTCTCCCCGTTCGTACCCGCTGTGCACAAATCGAATGACGCTGTCGGCTGCCTGCGGCAGCAGCCAGGCCGTGGGCCAGTCGGCCGGAACCGGGGTCGTCCCTGAGAGCGTCACCGTAACATCGCGGAACCGCTCCGTAAGCACGCTCAGTTCTTCTGAGAAAAGCAGCTTCCCCTCTTCCAGGAATCCGACGTGGCTGGAAAAACTCTCGATCTCGGCAAGATCGTGCGAAGAAAGGAAGATCGTCGTTTCCGTCGCGCGCTCCAGCAGCCCCTCGATGAGTTCGTCGCGCACCAGCGGATCGAGCCCGGTGAACGGCTCGTCGAGCACGATGAGCGACGGCCGATAAGCCAGTGAACTCGCAAATATGGCTTTCATCCGCTGCCCGCGCGACAGATGCTTAAGCTTGCGCTTGAGAGGAAGCGCGAACTGACTCACGAGTTGCTGCTCCAGGTCGCGGTCCCATTGCGGATAAAACCCCCGGAAGTAATCCAGCAGCGCGCCCACCGTCATCCATTCCGGCATTTCCTGGTTTTCCGAGACATATCCGATCCGCTGAAAGGCCTTCCCCGAAAGCTGCCGCGTATCGGTGCCCAGCACCTCGGCGCGCCCCGACGTGGCGCAATGGATATTCATCAGCATCTTGATGATCGTGGTCTTCCCCGCTCCATTGGGCCCGACCAGCGCGTAGATCGCTCCCGCAGGAATATCGAGATCGACGCTGTCAACCGCCAGCGTGCGGCCGAACCGCCGCGTGAGCTTTTCAGTATGAATGGCGGAAATCATCGTCCTCCTCTGTCTCGGTCTTTGCTGTTGCCATCGGGGACTTCGCGGGTGAGCCGCTGCCAGTGCGCCGAAACCGCCCCCAGCATTTCGTCCAGGCCGATGCCCAGCCGCTTGGCCTCCACAACAATGGTTTCGATTTCATGGCCCAGAAGCTCGGTCCGCTCGCTGCGGGTGGAGTCGGGAAGCCGCGATACGACGGTGCCAAGGCCCGGGCGCATTTCCAGCAGTCCCTCGTTCACCAGGTGAGCCACCACCTTGGCCGCGGTATTGGGATTGATCTTGAGTTCCTTGCTCAGCGCGCGGACCGATGGATACGCATCGCCCTGCCGCAGCTGTCCTGAAACCATGGCCTTCTTCGACGCATAGACAATTTGGTCGAACAGGCTAACTCCGGCTCGGAATTGGACCTTGAACGGGATCACGCACGTGTACTATTACGCATAGTACAGTTAAAAGTCAACCGCTGATTTGCACCGCCGCCAATCTGCTTCGCCATGAAGCGAATGAATCGGGCCCGGCTATCAGCGTTTGCCACCAGTTCCGCCTCGTTCTAAACTTATCCCTGGGACGCCACCAAGTGCGGAAGTGGTGAAATGGCAAACACACTAGCCTTAGGAGCTAGCGCCGAAAGG
>CAVSTL010000016.1:0-38501 GCA_963730805.1 uncultured Acidobacteriota bacterium
GGACCCAACTTCGTCCAGCGACGGCGCTCCTATTCTCAACCATCTCGACTTTGGCAGGACCGGGATTGATCGGTGAACTAGGTTCACATATGACCTGCAGGCCCCGATCCGACTGAGGTAAACGGGACCATGATGTCCCAGCGTAACCCTGCATCCAGGTCAGGTGGCGCCGTTAGCTTGATATTGTCTTGCAGATACGGAGCGATGGCGAAGTTGCGTAACTTGACCAGAGCGGTCTCGCTCCGACACGCCGTATCAACATTACCCAAAAGGAAGCTGGCAAAGGCACTTCCTGTGGTGTTTACATTCAATATATCGCCAGCATTCGGATCATGGTTGTTTGTGGTTTCGCTGTTGAAGCTGAAGCTTCCAGTGCAGTTACAATTTTCGCCAGATATATGCTGAGTACCATGCCGAAACTACATACCGAAATTGAGCGCCTGGCGGCCTCGCCTATAGATCCAGTTATTTGCCAAGCTGAAACCTTTTCCGTTCTGAAAAGAGCGGCCACCTATCTCTGACATCAACCGCCACTGTCGGGTCAGATATTTTGTCGATTCCATAATTTCCTGCCGGGTAAACGGGCAGTCTGGCCCTAATATCCATACCAAGTGCGGTCTCTTCCTGACCCCGCTTCTTTCTCGGTGAGTGTGCTGAACTGGAATGCGACGTAATCATTCTTGGAAACGGAACGTCACAAGGGATTGAGAATTCGGGACGACCGTCGCAATCTGGAATGTAGAAGCGTCGTCATCATTTCTTCTGGATTTGTTCAGGAGCCGGAACTATGCGAAAGCGAAAGACGTCGCGACTGCAGAGAGTTCGCGAGGGAAAAGTTGGACATAGGAGGAGAGGACTTCGAGAGGTGTGTCCGAATGCCGAACCGAACGGTTTAACCATGGCAATCCAGCCGAATCCATCCGGGAATGTCGCTTTGCCTGCGCTGGCTCCAAATGGTTCTCATCTTATCCCCCACTCAGAGTTGGAAAACGCCGATGATCATTAGCTTGCCTGCGCAGCCGGCGCAGCCGCATGGATAACGGGGGCGCCAGGACAGGCGGAACCAATGGCGACGGCTCTTTTGCGAGATTCCTCGCCCCACATTTGAACGGTGAGGACGGCGTTACTTAGCGGTTCCAGGACTGGATTCTGGGCGTGCCTCTGGGCGCCAGTGTTTCTCTGCACGCGTTAGCGGTCCAAGGTTCCTGTACTCGGATCAGCCAGACCCAAGTTGACGCGACCGGCCTCGGGTGGGACCAGCAGGCGGTGGCGATTTTGTAGACGCTCAAAATGGCTCAGAATGAGACGACTGCTTCACAATTCATTTTTTGGGGACTCCAATGATTGCATATGCACAGGATGATGCACGCATCACTAGGGTTAATTGCGATTCACGCCCGATTGACATTCACTGGAGAAGACGTTAAAGGCGTGGCGCGAGGCCGTCCTTTCGCGTGCCGATCCCTATTTCCATTGCAGTGTTTTTGGGGAATACCACCTCGTTTCCGCGCGCGAATGCACAGCCAAGCCCAGCACCATCCCCACCACCTTGAAGCCGCTATGCCGCCCGCAACCTGCGCTCCGGTGTTGGCTTTAATGTGGCCCACGCCATTGTCCACGTCGTTTTCACCATCGCCGGTCGAGGCGGCCGCCAAGGCGAGCGACACCCCCGTGGCCAGGTACCGGGTCTTCGGCGTTGTGGCTTCGGCCCCGCCTTCCGAGTCAAGCTTCAGGTTGGTGTCTTTGCCAGACTGCACGCCTTCCAGCGTGGCTTCGATCTTCTCCGCGATGCCATCCGGCGGAACGAGTTGCTGGAACGCGATACGGAGTTGTCCATTCTTTTTCATGCGCCGGGCAGGCTGGACCTGGCGAACGGTACCTTTAAGCCGGCTCCCTTGAGGTAGGACCAAATGACCTTCGCCATCAAGGAGCGGCTGGGATATAACGGCTTCCACAACCTCGTCTTTCTGCGTGGTGGCCGACGTCAGCGGAGTAATTAGGCGCGCACGCACCACGCTGCCAGGCGGCAACGGGCTACCGATAGAAGCAGCCATGAGGGGCGTCATCAACTCGGTGCCGAAATCCAGTGGCGCGATGAGTTCCACGAAATAAACCGTACCTGCAGGGATGTACTGAAGATGAACTGGCAGCTGCGCCTCAACGTACCGTTCCAGCCGGCGTATCCGGCCGGACATCTTCAACTGCTTCATAGCGTTGTTCCACTGCTGCCGGGCTTGCTCTTTCGCTTGATTGGTCCTCTCGGAAACCGCGTCCTTGACGGTCTTTTTCTTTTCTTTGCCTTCCGCGGCCGCAACAAAGCGGATCATCTGGCCCGAACCCCGGCGTCGCACTCGACCGCAGTGGGAAGTGCGCTTTTCCGTCCGGACCCACCAGGTCGTCGAAATTCGCTTCTACTTTCCGCTCGGGGGTAAAGTCCGCGTCCAGCGCCGCCATCGCGCGGTGCCCGCCAGAGATTGCGCCGATCTCCGGTACCCGGCCTATCACCTTCAACCCGACGGGGATGACGATGCGGTCAAATGGGTACACACTGGCTCCATAATGCGTCCATGAATTGGCTGACCCACGTTCTTCACGCGGATTTCCTGGTCCAAGGCTACTTGCAACGGTGTGCCTGGGGGAACGGACAAGGCAATGGATTGCGGGGGCGTGCTCGTACTCGGAGCGCTCGATGCCGGAGCCAGTTTCCGTGCGGAGCCGGGCGTTAGCTGGGACTTGGGCGCCTCTTGCGCTTCCATTATGCTCAGGCAACCAAAGGCAAGCAGGGTCGCGCACAGTTGGGCCTCTGGTCGGGTTCACCTCTCTCTTGTGGAGAACAGCGGTCCTCATTCTGTTGGGTGGGAGTTCTCTCCCCTTTACCTAAAGTTAACACCAGGTTCTCACGAACTGAACGACCCAACTGCTACAGCAACTTACAAGACGTCGAGGGACAACGGACGTGCTTGGAGCCGTAATGCTACTATTCCTGGCATGCGATACCGGACCTTGTTCCTGCTCGATAATATCCGTCAGCGCCATCGCGATTACATCGGGCGCGACCGACCAGAGCGTGAACTACACAGTTCGCACTCTGCCCCTTCCCTGATCACGGAAAAGGGAAACATCACCATGGATTACATAGCCTACGACCCCAGCACGGGATATGTCTGGGTACCAGCCATCAACGTTGGCTCAGTCGACGTCGTAGACACTCGTACCGGGTCCGTACGTGAGATTCCTGGATTTGCCACAAATGAGGTGGAATTCGGGGGGCGCAAACGCACTCAGGGGCCCAGTGGCGTGTCCGTCGGCGAGGGTGTGGTATACATCGGTGATCGAGCCGATTCCAGCGTGTGCGCTGTCGATGGAAGGACACTCACACGCAAAAGCTGTGGACACATCGATTCAACTCCCGACGGAGTTGTCTATGTCGCGCCAACAAAGGAAGTCTGGGTGACGGTGCCGCGTGACAATTCTGTCCGCGTCCTGGACAGCGGCAGCTTGAGTCAGAAGGAAAAGCTCACCTTCGAGGGTCGACCCGAGGGCTATGCCGTCGATGCGAAGCGCGGGCGCTTCTAGATGAATTCCGAAGACAAAGACCTCACAACCGCGATAGATCTCAAAACTCATAAAACGGTGGCGAAGTGGCCTTCGTCATGTGGTGAAGATGGGCCGCACGGCTTGTCAGTGATCAGGATCTGGGTTTCTTGTTCGTTGCCTGCAGCACACGAGCGGAGGTTCTGAATATCGCCCACAACGGTGAGACACTGTCATCCATCGACACCGGCGCGCTGCCAGTGATGCGCAGCTCACCATCGCCCGAGTTGACGTACAGGCAAGCTCAGCATAATCGCGCGAGTACCGACGCACGAGGGAGCCCGCAACGGAGCGGTCACGAAAGGCGGCACGGTGTATCTCGCACACTCGCAACTCGGTCAACTAGCCGGGCTCATTGTCGCGTCGCCGAAACCCAAATAGTGAAGTGATCCATCGCGGCCGTGCTATTTCTCGCGTCTTGGCGACCAGCGCACACCAGCCGTGTAGGTGGGTTGGTAGTACTCCCGCTGAATCCAGTAGGGCTCGCTTCCGTTATAGAAGCCGAAGACCTCGTTGTTGAGGTTCAGGCCTTGGACGACCAGTTGGAGACCGCGGCGAATTGCGAAGCTGCCTTGCGCGTCGACCTGGGTGTGGTTGAAGAAATAGATGTCGCCGAGCGGGCCCTTGATGCCGCCGGGGGTCCCGTCCGCGTACTGATAAGCGAATATGCTTGCCTGGTTGTAGTTGATCGTCATACCCATCGACAGAGGCCCGCGGTTGTAGGTGGGACCGATGTTAAAGATGTTGGGGGCATTATCCAGCAGGCGCGGCTTGTCGCTGCGGCCTGCGATGGCGGCAGCCTGGGATCCAATATGGCTGTAGTTGGCGTTCATGCCCAGGCCGCCAAGAAAACCGGGCAGACTGGACCAGTGCTGCAGGTACTGCAATTCGATGCCGCTGACCCAGGCGCTGCCGGCGTTGATGGGCTGGGTGACGAGGTAAGTGCCCAGCGGGCCGCCCGGCGGCTGAAGTTGGGAACGGGGTGCTCCGTGCTGACGATCGGAAGTCCCAGATGCTTGTAGAAATACCCGGCCGAGATAACGCCGAAGGTCTTGAAGTAATGGTCGTAGAGGACGTCGATATCGTCGCCGGTTTCAGCCTTGAGGTTGGGGTTGCCCAAGGTGGCACTTACTTGTAGGAACCGTTTCCGTTCTGGTTCCAGTTGATCGGCTGCGCCAGGCTCGCCTCTTCAGGGCGGGACACGCCGCGCGCGTAGATCAGGCGCAGGAAGCTGTTGGGGCCGGCATTGAAGCGCAGCGATGCGCTGGGCAGCAGGTCGATATAGGAGGCTGAGAAGTGGTTCGGCGAAGCGTCGCCGGTGTCGCGATCGAACGCGAGGTTGTGGATGCTGTCCGTGGTGAACTCTGCGCGCAGACCGAGGACCAGGCGGATGCCGCGCCCGAAGTCGGTGGTGTTCATCACGTAGAAGGCGGGAATATGCTCCACAATCCCGTAGTCCGATGAATCCACCCATTGATCGTTGGAAAAGGTGAACTGGCTTGGATTCTGCCTGAAGTAGGCTGCGACAGGGGCGTAAAAGACATTGTAGCCAACTTAGTACCAGCCATCTTAGTAGTTCGGTTGTTTCAGGCCGTTGGGAAAGGTCGACATCGGGACGTTGCCGATTGCAGCGGAAAGATGTTATACGTGTCGGCGTACTCGTGCATGCTGCGGAATTTGGCGCCGTACTCGAAGGTGTTCTCGCTGGAGCTGCCCATGTGGTAGCGGAATGCGCCCGAACCCTGGATGCCGATGTTGACCTGCTGGTTATGGCCCGGCTCACGCCGCGTCTGGCTGAGGGTGTAGTTCTGCGGAGTGTTTATCTCGTCAACACAGGCCGCCGTCCATTGGGGCAGGTGGGGATTCCTGGTCGCGCCTTGGTTGAACTGGCACCCGCTGGTGGCAAGGTTGTCACTGAAGTCGGCGGTGTCGAAAGGCTCATCGCCATAAAAGCCGGTCCCGATGGCGGCGTTCCAGGAATACCAAGTCTTGTTAAATACGTGATTGCCGCTGAGCTGGACGTTGCCCGAATAAAGCAGGGCATTCTCACCCTGGTTGTAGAAACTCGCCGGGGTGTTGCAGGGTGGAGTGGTTACCCCACTGTCGGTGGGGGTGCCGGTGCATCCGCTGTTGCCGGAAGAAGCAACTGGACGCCGGGCGTGTTGTCGTGGAAGGAGTAAACCGTCTTGTCGCCGCTGTCGCGGTAATGCGAGTAGAGATAGCGCAAAAAAATAAAGAGCTGGGTTTGAGGCGGTAATCGAGGCTGCCCGCCACTCCCCAGCGAGGGCGATGGAACTCGTAAGTGCGCATGTCCTCGGCGTCAAACCAGGGTACGTTCTGGTTGTTGGCCAGCGTGGCAATATCCGGTGTGGGCTCGTTGTCGTTATCCCGGTTTCCTCCCAGGTATATTCGCCCCGATGACGAACCCGAACTTTTTGCTGGCTCCGAAGCGCCTGCCCGAGGTTCTGTAATTATTGGCGTTCGGGCGCCCGATTTCGATGGGCGTATAGCCGCCCAGCGCGCTGATCTCGTAGGTCGGTTTGTCGGTCGCCGAGTCTGGGCGACCAGATCAACGAGCCGCCGATGCCGTCGCCGTCGATGTTGGCCTGGAGAGTCTTGCTGATCTGGATCGAATCCACGATGCCCGCGGGAATGGCCGAGAAATCGAATTCGCGGGTGCCGGCATCTTCCCAGGGCATGTTAAAGCCGTTCACGGTGGTATTGTTCAGGCGGGGGCCGGTTCTGGCGCACCTGCACAAACTGGTCTTCGCCCTCGTTGCGCGTGAGGCTAACGCTGGGCAGGCGACCGATCGCGTTGCCCAGATTGGAGCTAGGCAGACTGGTGATGGTCTGGACGGGCATGACCTGGAGGATGTTATCCGCGGCGCGCTCTTCATTTACGGCTCCCACTTCCGCCGATGCGCTTGCGGCCGTGATAATACGGTCTGTTGTTGGGATTCGACCTGGAATGGAGTTCACAGTGGTTGTCTGCCCGGCAATGACGGCACATACACCGTCACCTTCTCGAAGCCGATATAGCTGACGGAAGGCGTGTAACTGCCCGCTGGCAAGCCGCTCAAGAAAAACAGACCTTGTTGGTCTGTGGCGATATTTAAGCCTTGGGCGGGAATCAGCACCTGCGCGCCCTCAGACGGCGCCAGCGGGATCGGTTTAGCAATCCGGAGATGGACCCTTCTTGGCCTTGGGCGGGCACTGGACTTGCGAGTTGGCAGAGTAACAGGGACAGACACAGCAAAAGGCCCAGGAGTATGACCACTTGAAGCGCTGCATGACCTCTCCTTCAACTCGGAAATGGGACGACATTTTGCTCGGGAATGGGGCGATGTTTTGCGGCGTCTACCAGCCGGGCGGACAAGAGGGAATGAGCAACTAACCCTTAGAGAGCAAATGAATCGCAGGGGTGAAAAGTAACACACGTGTAAAACGCCAGCAGTACCATTTATGACAAGTTTATGAACAATCTGGGGCTCGACGAATCATCGCCGAGAGATAGTAATGTCGCATTACGGCAAAAGCCGCATGGAGATGCCCTTCGCATGCGTTTTGTCATGTGACGGGAATATTCGCCGCAGACCGAATTTTTTAACGGGACGATTGCCGGGATGGGGTGAAACCATCATGGGCAGCGCCTTTCGGCGAGGAGCGGGAGGCAAAGAATCCAACCAAGCCATCGCTATGGGCGTCTGGCGGTTGGTCGATTTATTTCCAAAGTGGGGACCGACTCTTTCGGGGAGCTAGCCAGGAGCGTTCACCGCGTCGCCGGAACTCACTGGATTACCTCTTGACGACTCCTGACATTGCAATCGGAGCCGCTGAAGCCTGCGCGCTGATGGCGATGCCGGTCGACACGATGACGAAGATTGAACGCGCGGCGGCGAACTCCTGGAGCGGGGAGCCACATGTCATTCCGACATTGGGAGCTCGGGAGCCTTTGTGCTCCGCCGCCAGTCGCCGAACACGTTGAGGCCTTTCAGATCGGAGCGGTCGTTGATACCGCCGGAGCAGGAGATGCCTTCAACGGGTTCGCTGTGGGCCTCGCCGAAGGGATCACAATAACCATGCTATGCGGTTTGGTTGTGCCGCGGCTGGAATTCGGTAACCCGACCGGGCACGCAACTTCGACGCCGAAGCGCCCCGAAGTGGAACGTTACTATCGACGTCTCAACGTTGCGACCACGGGCAAGGTCTGCTGTAGCGTATCCGCGGTCCGAGCAATTGGAAATCAACGGCCGCCACTGGGCCTCAAGACATGGAAAAGGTTCAGTTCCGATCGTCAATCCTGCGGGCCTTTTCTTATGTGGTGCCTGGCTTAGGTCGCTGTTACCAATACCCTCTCTTCGTGAAGGTGGTTTCAAGGATTTGGAAATGGCGGGATGAATCTGACGGAATACAGATCGAAAACGAAGGTCTCATGCGGCCACCTCGCTTATGCGGACCGGACGATTCTCTTGGCTCGACTTTCCCCCTGCCAGAGCCATGACCTGGGATAGGCTTTCAACACCGGTGACCAGAATGGGCTTGTCCTCGAGCACGGCTTCGGTAAAAGCCTGGATCTCGGCGGTGAAGCTGTCGGTATACCGCTGCATGAAGAAGTTGTATGGCAGGTCGGAGTAACGCACTTCTCCCCGCTTACCATCACCTGGTTGGGATAACGGTTTTCGGAGGCGATTTTGCCTTTGCTGCCGAGGATCTCGACGCGTTGATCGTAGCCAAAGGTGGACTTGCGGCTGTTGTCGATGGTGCCGATAGCTCCTCCGCGGAACCGGAGAAGTACGACAGCGGTATCAAAGTGATCTTCCCCAGCAAAGCCGGGATCAACCAATACCGCCCCCGCCGCGAAGACTTCTTCCACCTCATCGCCAATGAGGAAGCGAGCCATATCAAAGTCGTGCACCATCATGTCGAGGAAT
The DNA here is from genome assembly GCA_963730805.1 of uncultured Acidobacteriota bacterium. Classification (GTDB taxonomy): domain Bacteria; phylum Acidobacteriota; class Terriglobia; order Terriglobales; family Acidobacteriaceae; genus Telmatobacter. Next base: position 8,526 of record CAVSTL010000016.1, read on the forward strand.
ACGCCGCCTGAGGGGCGCAGGTAAGTGAGGGGCGGCGGAAATGGATCGCGGCTCACAATGTGAAAGAGATTGGGCGTGCCGATCTCACCGGACACCACGGCTTGACGGACGCGGAGAAAGTTGGAGTCAAGCGGCGATTGAAGCCAACCTGCAGCTTGACTCCGGCCGTTTCCACCGCCGCGAGAGAGCGGTCGATCTCCTTCAAGCTGAGCGAAATGGGCTTTTCACAGAAGATGTGCTTTCCTGCTTTTGCCGCCGCCACGATCAGGTCGGCATGAGTATCGGTAGGAGAGCAAATGGCTACCGCGTCGATTTCCGGGTCGGCGATCATATCTGCGCCCGAAGAAAAAATCCTCGGAATGTTATAGCGGGAAGCGACGGCCTGCGCAGCTGACGGATTGACGTCTGCGACGGCGACAAGCTGTGCCTGAGACACCCGGAATGCGAGGGTTTCAGCGTGAACCGGGCCAATGCGCCCGGCGCCGATCAGACCAAAGCGAAGTCTCCTATTCATTGGGGTTTTCACGACCTCTGGCAGATCTCAATGTATTCAGCATATGACTTTACGCGATTGCGCCGCGCAGATCCTACGGCTAAATCTCCGTGCATGGCTGGAAGAGGCGGCGGAACACGCCAACGGTTCTTCCGACAAGGCCATCATTGGCATTGTGGCGGCTCTAGCGCGCGGTCCTGCTGGGCACGATGTATATTCCCTACGGAAAGGCTTACATCAGCGGCATGAACCCGATTTCCTTCGTTATTGTCTTCACCTTAGGGGCACCATTTTAGTTCTGGGCTGGATCTTTATGGCGGCGCCGCCCGCTTGGGAAGCGCGCTAAACAGCGCACGGCCCATGCTATTCTGAGCCATCCGCGGCCAAATACATTGGCATTGGCCGCAATCCCCTTTCGATCCGAATCAGCTTTGGGGGTGGCGTGGGGCGCTTTTCTTCGGCGAGTTTACCTAATTCACAACGAGAGCAAGGCTAGGAGGCTTTTCATGACTCATTCTGTGCAGCCTTCCTCTGCTGCATCTCATTTATTTTCGCCTCCACGGTCGCGGGTCAATCCGTCGCGGCGTCGACGAACTCTCCGGACACCTTTCCTGGAGATTCTTGGCAGACGAAATGACCCCGGAGAAGGCCGGTCGGTCCAAGAGAAACTTGCCGCTGCGCGTCAATTCGCCGAGACCGATTGATCCACACCTCCGCGGTCATGATTGTCCAGAGTGGACAGGTTGTCGATCAGTGGGGAGACTGCGATAAAAAGATCGACGCCTATTCAGTGCGCAAAAGCCTGATCAGCGCGCTCTACGGAATCTATTCTTCTGAAGGCGTGATAGACATCAACGAGACCCTCGAACACCTGGGGATTGATGATTCACCCGATTCGTTGACCAAGGAAGAGAAACAGGCGCGGGTAGTGGATTTGCTGCGCGCTAGATCGGGTGTGTACCACCTCGTCGATTTTGAAACTGCGTCGATGACCAAGAATCGTCCGCCTCGTGGTAGTCACGCCCCCGGAACCTTTTGGTATTACAACAACTGGGACTTCAATGTTCTGGGAACGATCTTTGAGAAGAAGGCCGGTTTGAAGATTGGTCAGGCGTTTTATGAGCGCATCGCCAAGCCGATCGGCATGCAGGACTTTCGACCAAACGACGTTTTCTACTTTGGTGGACCTGCTTCCATCCATCCAACGTATCATTTCGAAATCACAGCGCGCGACCTGGCACGGTTTGGGTTGCTTTATCTGCATCATGGCCGCTGGGAGGGAAAGCAGATAGTGCCCGAGGCCTGGGTCGAGAAAAGCAGTCATGCCAGCGAGATGATTTCGTCCAATGGGGTGAATCTTGGCGGATACGAATACCTCTGGTGGATCGACTACGGCGGTGTGCACTTTCCCGAAGTTTCCCTTCCTGGCATCTATTCGGCGCGGGGTGCGGGAGCGCACTATCTGTTCGTCATCCCGACGCTCGACCTGGTCATCGTTCACCGCACCGACAACGATCCCCCGGTACGAGATGCGAAGACAATTGCGGAAATGAGCAACCGCGGTTCCGTCAGTGAGGACAGAGCGCAGTTTGGCCACTTGTTGCGATTGATCCTGAACGCACAAACAAGCCATTGACGGACCGGATCCAGAAAGGACCAATCCCCTGCCGGCCCTTCAGACCCAAGTCTGCTCATTGATTTCGATGTAACAGACGGCATTGTCATCACGCGCATCTTTGATGTTGCCGCGAGCCGCGAATTCCTGCCTGCCCCATCGTCATTCTTCGACGTAGCGAAGCAATGTCGGTGAGGGCTGTTTCGTGGATGATCGCGCCAGGCAGGGGCGCTTGGGGTTGAACTTCCATCCAGGAGGAAGGTACTGCATACCGATTCCATCATCGCGTGCGCCGGATGCAAGCTGCCGGTAGAGAGCATTGGCCTGCTCGATCTGCTTCATGTCGATTTCCATGCCCAGGCCGGGACGATTGGGCACGGTCAGCTTGCCGTCGCGAATAGTGAATGGCTCAGTTGTCAGGCGCTGCCCATCCTGCCAGATCCAATGCGTATCAATCGCGGTGATTCTTCCCGGAGCGGCAGCAGCCACGTGAGTGAACATGGCGAGAGAAATATCGAAGTGGTTGTTGGAATGCGATCCCCAGGTCAAGCCGTACTCGTCACAGAACTGTGCAACCCGCACCGACCCCTGCATGGTCCAGAAATGTGGATCGGCGAGAGGGATGTCGATCGCCTTCAACTGAACCGCATGCTTGAGCTCGCGCCAGTCCGTAGCAACCATGTTTGTCGCGGTGGGCAGCATAGTGGCCTGACGGAACTCGGACATGATTTCGCGGCCGGAGTAGCCTTTTTCGGCGCCACAAGGGTCCTCTGCGTAGGCGAGGATGTGTTGTTTGCCAAGGCAGAGTGCGATCGCTTCTTCCAACGACCATGCGCCGTTAGGGTCGAGCGTGATGCGGGCATCGAGAAAGCGCCCTTTCAATGCGGCCACCGTTTCCATCTCGACAGGCCCGGCGAGTACTCCCCCCTTAGTTTGAAATCGTGAAAGCCATAGCGGTGATGAGACGCTTCGGCCAGTTGCAGGATTGCTTCGGTAGTGAGAGCCTCTTCGTTCCTCAGGCGCCGCCACGGATCAACAGCGCCGGATTCTTCGCGATAAGGCAGGCTCGATTTCTTCCGGTCGGCGATGAAAAACAGATAGCCCAACACGTCGATGCTGTTTCTCTGGAGACTGGCACCCGGCAGTGATGCCACTGGAACGCCGCGGAATTGGCCCAGCAGGTCGAATAGCGCGAATTCGATCGCGGTGACCGCGTGGACCGTGGTGCGAAGATCGTAGGTTTGTCCCCCGCGCCCCGCCGCATCCGCGCCGCCGAACGTGCGATTTACTTCGCCGAGAATCTCGTTGACCGAGGCATCCTTTTTTCCCATAACGAGGTCACGGGATTACTCGAGAACACGCTGGATTCTTTCCCCGCCCAGAACTTCTCCCGCACCAGTATGACCGGCCGAGTCGCACAACAAAACCACGTCGCGGGTAAAGAATGGCGAGTGGGCGCCGCTCAGGTTCAACAACATACTGTCGTAACCGGCCACCGGCACCACCCGCATGCTGGTTACAACAGGGGAGTCTTCACGCAGGGTGATCATCGGATTCACGCGGTGCGCCGCCATTCAACAGCCTCCGGGGAGGTAGAGGATGTGGGATTGCGCTTCGGCCCCTCTCATGAATGGGCTCGATCGATGAGAGCCCTTCGACAAGTTTAGATAATTCCTGCATCTCGCAGTTTTCGAGATCGACGAGCGGAGGGCGCACGGGGCCTGCAGAACGGCCCACCGTGCGCATGCCCGCCTTGACGATGGACACGGCGTAACCTTTGCGCCGATTGCGAATCTGGATGTAGGGCATGATGAAATCGCGTAAACGAGCCATGATGGTCTGGCGATCACGCGCCCGCACGGCCGCGTAAAACGCGTTGGCGAATCCGGGCAAAAAATTGAAGATTGCCGAAGAGTATGTGGTGACCCCCAGTTCCAGGTAGGGAAGTGCAAATGTTTCCGCCGTAGGTAATCCTCCGATATAGGTGAGGCGGTCGCCCATCCGGGTGTAGATGCGAGTCATGCGCTCAATATCGCCGACGCCGTCCTTGAACCCCACCAGGTTGGGGCAACGTTCGCACAAGCATGCCAGCGTTGAGTCATCCACCAGTGCGTGGTCGCGGTTGTACACAATCACTCCCAGCCGCGTCGAGGCGCATACAGATTCGATGTGGCGGGCGAGACCTTTCTGTTCGACATGATTGACCGAGGGCGGAAAGAGCAGGATCCCGTCGGCACCTGCCTTCTCCGCGGCCGCAGTAAACTGGCGGGCCATGGCCGTCCCGTACCCGCACCCGGCTATCACCGGGAGGCGGCCCGCCACTTCTTCTACCGCTGCGGAGATCACCCGGGAGAACTCGTCGAGAGTGAGTGAATAAAACTCTCCGGTGCCTCCCGCCCGAACAATCCAGCGGGCCCGTGGGCCAGCAACCATGCGATATGTTCGCGGTACGGCCCGGGAAGGAACTCGTACGTATCGGAAAAATGGGTGACAGGAAAGGAGAGAAGGCCTTGAGCGATGCCTCTCGCCATCTCTGCGGGATCCATGCGGCTCATGCGCGGTTCCTCCGAACGGTTCATGGATGACGCGGTCGTTGCGTTTTTGACAACTTGAAACCAGCGGCTCATGTGCGGGAGCGTGGCGTGCGCTCCGCAGGTGGGCTGAACGTCCAAGGCACGACCTATGGAAAATATAGTTGAAGGTCGATCCCGAACCGAACTATAGTGAGCATCGATCGATACCGGGATGTGCATTGATTTTCGGACTCTAAACAGCCTCGACGCCTTGTTGCAGCTGGGAGAATTGAACCCCCGGACACGCGGGCACGTGCCTCAACATGACGCAGTCGCCACTTAGCCGGAAACGCAAATGCCTGAGCATGTTTCAATGGGGGCGTGACTTGGCCCTAACATACCTTGCCTCGATTCATCCATCCGGCGCATGGAAAGTTTAGGGGACGCGTCACGGTTTAGAGTCTACAGGTAGATACATCCGGGCTCGGTCAGCGCGACACGCGTCTACCGAAACTGCGGATTGCGATGGGAGCGCAAATGGAGCGGGAGACTGCCATGGCGAAGTCACAAACATCCTGGCCGCGATTCATCCAGGTGAATGCCCTGACAAAGTTGCCATCGTGGCAACGGACGGCGGTCTGAGGGCAGGCACTTCGCGGGGCTCGGAGTGTCTTCTTCTGGAAGACATACCCGAAGGGCACAAGGTCGCCCTGGTGGATATTGACGCGGGTGCGCCCGTCATCCGGTACGGCGCGACGATTGGTACGCCTCCCATTCCATGGCTCGCGGCAATGGGTGCACGATGGAAACTTTTGCCTGCCTAGGCGCCTCAACTGAGCCATTTGCCTCTGGCGACGCCGTTCCGGCGCCCATGCAACCGCTCGAAGGCTACACGTTCGAAGGGTTCATCAATGAGGATGGTTCGGTCGGAACACGAAACATCCTGGGTATAACGACTACGGACCAGTGCGTCGCAGCCGTCATTGGTCATGTCGTGAAGCGGATCAAAACCGGTATTGCCGAGGTACCCGCACGTCGATGACGTGGTAGGGATCACTCATTCATACGGTTGCGGCGTCGCGATCGATGCTCAGGAGCGGAGATTCCTATCCGGACAATTCGCAATCTCAGCGTCCATCCTAATTTTGGCGGTGCACCCCTGATCGTGGGGCCGGGCTGCGAAAAACTGCAACCGCCACGGCCGTCGTCGACGGCGCGCTGCCCGCGTTGCGACCTTCAGCCCAGGTCGTGAGCCTTCAGGATCGTCGATTCCGGGGATTCGACGATATGGCGAGGGGGATCATGGAACTGGCCGAGCAACGTCTGGCTTCGCTGAATGAACGCAGAAGAATGACTGGGCAGGCGGCGGACCTGGTTGTCGGCCTGCAATGCGGAGGGAGCGATGCATTTTCGGGAGTCACGGCGAATCCCGCGGTCGGCTACGCCGCCGATCTCCTGGTGAGAACAGGAGCGACCGTGCTCTTCTCCGAAGCGGCCGAGGTGCGCGATGCGGCAGCGCCGCTGACCGCGCGCTCGACAAACCGCGAGGTCGCCAACGAATTGATCGCTCAACTGCGATGGTATGACGAATATCTCGGCAAAAGCCGGTCCGATCGAAGCGCCAATCCGACGCCGGGGAACAAGTCGGAAGGACTATCCAACATCGTAGAGAAGGCGCTCGGCTCCGTAGCCAAGGCAGGCACAAGCAGGATCGATGGAGTGTTTGGCCCTGGGGAACGAGTTACGCGGAACGGCCTGATCTTCGCGGCTACGCCTGCAAGCGATTTTGTGTGCGGCACGCTGCAACTGGCTGCCGGGATGAATGTGCACGTTTTCACCACCGGTCGCGGCACTCCGTATGGATTGGCCATGGCCCCGGTGGTGAAAGTCTCGTCGCGCACGTCGCTCGCCGAACAATGGCCTGACCTGATCGACGTAGATGCGGGTAAAATCGCGTCGGGCGATGCGACCATTGCGCAGGTCGGCGAGCAAATCTTTCACTTTATTCTCGACGTCGCCAGCGGCCGGAAACAAGTCTGTGCGGATCGCCTGGGACTGCATAACGACATGGTCTTGTTCAATCCGTCGCCGGTTACGTAAGGGGCTGTCGCCGGCTTCGGAAAGGTAAGTGGGGGTTGGTGAAGCACAGGCGAGTCTTCATGCAGGGTAAGCCATAGGTCCCATGCTTAAGCAAACGGCCAAACCTGCTGTGCGGTTTTGCCAAGAATCCAGCTTTTGTCGTCCGCGCTTAGGAATTTCATATCGTCGCGGACGACGCTCAGAGTCTTTTCGTAGGTTGTCCAACCCAGATCGACAGGCCAATCTGACGCCCACATGAGGCGCTGGGGACCGTAGACTGCGTGGAGCCGTTTCACGTGCTCCTGGGCGTCCAGCCATGGATACGGCTGACGGGAGATCGACCAGGTGTGGGAGATCTTGACGAAGAGCCGGGGGTAGCGGGCCAATGCGATCAGCTTTTCGAGCTCCTGAGGGCGATCGACAGGACAATCGGCCATGTGATCGATCACGATTGTCAGATCGGAGCATTGCTCGATGAGATGCACCAGGTCCGGCATTCGCGTGATGGGCGCGTAAACCTGCATGGGAATCTTGAGAGATTGGGCGCGCTTCCACAGTGGCGGCATCAATGGGCCGTTTATCCAGTCGCCGCTCGCATCGGCCGAGGGACTAATGCGCACGCCGTGAAACCCCTGATCTGTCAGGTGTGACAGTTGGTCCGGCGCATTGGGATCGGTCGGATCGACGCGGCATACGCCGCGGAAAGATTGCGCATACCTGCGGATCGAGTCGAGACAATAGCGATTGTCCCACTTGTAGCCGATGTACTGCGCGATGACCGTTCGCTCAACGCCATTGGCCTTCATCAGTTCCAGCGCCATCTCGGGAGTACGATTCTCGGTCGGCGGATCTTTCGTTCCGGCTGCCCAGGGGTAACCTGGGTGATTGATCCACACGTGAATCTGGGCATCGACGATTTGATATTTTGATGCCGGTCCCGTAGCTGCCATCGCAATGCCTGCAAGAGAAAATTCCCGGCGCGTCATCGTCATAGATAAATCGGCTCCAGCTTGCTGACAATGTATGCTCCGGAGTGGTGGAAGTCGGCCAGGGGACTCAGACGGGCCGTGTCGAGGTCGACGCAGATCCAGCCGCGATAATCAACGCTCTTCAGGATGCGGTGGCATGCGGGGAAATTCACCTGCCCGTCCCCCAGGTCATAGCTGCTATTGAAAAGACGGGCCTGATCCGAATCCTGGGGCAATACCTTTCCGTTCGGCTGCACCCAGTCTTGGTCGGGGTGGTCCATTTCGAGTCCTTGTAATCCAGGAATCGGATGCGGTGCTTGTACCTTTCCAGAGTGCCGACGACATCGCAACCTGCGAGATTCAGGTGGCAGGTATCCGGAGAGAGTCCAATGAGCTTGGGGTCGGTCATGGCCATGAAACGATCTACCTCGCCCTGATTCTGAACCATCTGTCCCATGTGATTGTGCAGGCCTGCCGTGAAGCCCATCTCGCCGGCCAACTCACCGATCTGGTTCGAGCGCTCGCACAGTTCGCGAAATGCGGCGGGCGTCTGGGTTTCGGGCAACTTGCGATTTGGTGAAAAAACTACGAGGTGGCTGGCCCCGAAGTCGGCGAGAAACCTCATGGCATTGCGGGCGCTCTCAAGCACCGCCTGCCGCTGCGATGGATCGTGCAGCGCGCCGTTCCAGGAGATGGTCACCACATGTAGATTCCGCCGGGAGACTTCGCGGAGCATTTGCGCCGCCGTCATTTGATAGTCGCTGAGAATGTGTGGAAAGCCGGCGAGGCGAACTCCGATAAAGCCCGTCGCCTGCATCACATCCAGCATTTCGGTAAAAGGGGCGGGAGGATAATATCTCCACAATGCTTGCGATAGTGCCCACTTGATATTCCGGTTTGCCGGCCTGTCGTTCTCGGCGTGAGCCACGCTCGTCGCCAGCATGGAAAGGGCCGCTATGAATTCGCGGCGATTCATATTCATGGCGCTTCTCCAGATCTATTTACTTACACGGGAGCTCTTGCCGAGGCCGGCAGCTCCTTCATAACCGGCAATTCATCCGGGGTCCAACCCGCGTTGACGGGCGGGATCCCGGGTCCGCGAAATATGGTCCCGACGATTGTGGGACCGGCAGCTTACTTTTGGCTCACTTCGACAATCATGAAGCTGTCGGGCTTCATGCGGGGGCGAGGTTCTCCCGGTGCGGCCGGCTCCGTTTCCGCGGTGGGCAGATAGATGATGTGGTTGCGGGGATCGAGATCCATGGTGCGGGCGCCGGGGGCGGTCTTGACCACATGATCGATCTGCCACGTGCCGCTTTTCTCAGAGGCAACGAACAATTCCCCGCTGCCGCCGCAACTGGCGAAGACCTGTCCGGCGGCAAACTTGGTTGCATCGACCACCGGGCCGATGGGCAGAGCGGCGACCACTTTGCCGGTCTCGGTGTTCATGACGATAAGCTTCTGCGGGTCGCGGCAGCCGATGAAGAGGAGGTGATTGCGTTCGTCTATCGACATGCCTACGGGCTTGCCGCCAGGCGCGACCGGCCAGCGGTCGACGACCTTGTTAATTTTGAGATCGACGACGGCGACCAGGTTCTTGTCCTCAAGATTGATGTAGGCCTTGCCACCGTGGTCGGCGGCGAGGAACTCGGGGGCGCCGCCCAGGTCGATGGTTGTGAACTTCCCCGTGGCAATGTCGATATCGGGCTTGAAGGTCATGAGCTTGCCTTCGTCGCCAGAGACGGCAAGAATGAGGTTCTGGAAAGGATCGTAGATGATGCCGTCGGAGTCGGGCATGGTATGAATCTTGCCCAGCAATTTGTAAGTCGACAGGTCGAAAACATCGATGGAGCCCTCGCCGCCGCCTTCGGTGATGAAGCCACGATTGGCAGCGGGCACGATCGCCGTGCCATGCGAGCGGGACTGTCCGGGAATATCCCCGACGACTTTGCCCGAGGTCGTGTCAATGATCTGCGTGTGCGTGGAGCGGGTGACGAAAAGGCGGTTCGTCTGGGGATCCACCGTAACGTAATCCCATGCGCCGTCGCCGCCGATGTGCAGGGTTTTGCTGATTTGCCAAGTGGGTTGCTGCGAGTTGGCAAGCGAAAAAGCGGTCATCAGGAGAGCCGCTGACGCCGAGAGGATGAATCGCATCATTCGCATGTAAGTTTCCTGGGAGAAGCGCCCTGGTGGTGGTGTCTTTGAATAGGCGCCCTGGTCACGAAAGCCGCGGTGACCAGGGCAGAGGTTGAATCAAGCTGAAGGTCAGAAGCTAATGCGTCCGGACAGTTGAATCTGGCGCGCTCCAGCGTCGCCATTTAACTCACCAAAGGTGCCATTGGTCTGGGCGCCGTCGGAGTAGATCGCTTCGTTATCCACGCTGTTAAACGAGGGATGGTTGAACAGGTTGTAAAATTCGGTGCGGAACTGGATCGTCAGGCGCTCCCTGATGGGAAGGTTCTTGAACAGCGCGACGTCCCAGTTGTTCGTGCCCGGCCCGCGGAAGACCACTTTGCCGGCATTTCCGACGAAGTTGGAGTACTGGCCGTTGCTGTTCGGGGAGTTTGCCGGCGGCATACTGATGGCGCTGGTGTCGAAGTAATGAAGCACGGTTCGCTTTGCGTGGGGAAGAACGGGCTTTCCCGTAATCAAGGCGCGCGGGAGATCCGATCCGCCCGTCAGGTCGACCCCGCTGGTATTCAACTTGATGCCGTACGGCTGGCCGCGGACGAATGAGGCAATGCCCGAAATCTGCCAGTTATCGAGCACCTGGCGTGTAAGTACGCTGTCCCACAGTTTGCTGGCCGCGGGTATGTTCCACAGCCAGTTGACCACGGCGGAATGATCGCGGTCGAAACCGGCCAGCCCGTACGAGTACGCATGCCGGGGGGCAAAGGTGGGCAGTTCAATGCCGGTCGTGTCGTCGGTATAATCCAGCGCCTTGGACCACACGTAATTACCGCCAATAGAAAACCCGTGGGTAAAGCGCCGCGTAGCCGAAACCTGAAGTGAATTGTAGTTTGCCGTTCCCCCGGATTCAGTGAAAGGAATGCTTCCCAATCCGGTATAGGGGCGAAGGAAGTTATCGGGGAGCGGCTTGCCCGGATCGTTCGGATTTTGATTCGCGGCCGCGCTGATGAAGCGCGCTCCCGGCGTCAATGCATTCGCTTCGTAGGTTTGCCCCAGATGCCTGCCGAGGTTGCCCACGTAGGCTATATCGACAACGGTCTCAAATCCAACCGCACGCTGAACGCCCAGGCTGTAGTTATAGAACACCGGCCATTTCCCATTTTTCTGGAGCGCCCCGCTGAGATTGCCGGGGAAGATAACGCTGTTATTGGGTCCGGAGAACAACGTGTTGACGTTGCCGAAAGGATGAATGGGGTTCTCTTGAATGGGGGCGTTGGTGGTCAGCGAGCCTCCCAAGGCCGATGAAGTGCGCGACTGGTAGTACATGCCGCCCCCGCCGCGAACCGACGTCTTGCCATCTCCAAACACGTCCCATGCAAACCCGATACGCGGTGCGGCCAGCAGCCCTTGACCATTCACCGGGTTGCTCTTGTGAATCGTTACCATGCCGTCGAATGGGTTTCCCGAGCCTGGGACCACTGCGCCGATGAACTGGGCGTTCGCGGTGTTTCCATTGCGGGGATCGACGGCCACCGGGTTTCCGTTTGCGTCGCTGCCAGGATGGTAAAGCACCGGCTTCTGCGACGCGTCATAGGTGCTAGGGACAAAGTTGGCGCCGATATGCACGGTCTGCGCCAAGTCGTAGCTGAACCGCACTCCATAATTGAACGTGAAGGTCTTTTTGATTTTCCAACTGTCCTGCAGATACCATTCCAGAACACGCGTTACAGGATCGAAGTCGGGTGCGCTGGTGCTCTCGGAATACTCGTAGAAGTTGCCCAGCAGTTGGTTGGCGAAAGTATTGCCGGTGTCGAGCGGGTTCTGCGGATTTACGCTGAAATCGTAAAGACCGGTGAAGTTACCGGCAACGTGGTGCTCCACAAACCGATCGATGTGCAGGTAGAGGCCAGCCTTGACAATGTGACTTTGCCAGACCTTGGTGAGGCCGTCGTTAATTCCATAGGAGTACGATTGAGAACTGATCGGGAACCGGACGCCGCTGCTTCCTGGAAAACCGATATTGGGTAGATTTCTTAATCCGCCGCCGCCGAATTGTATGGTGGGAATCAGGCCGAGCGGATTCAGGTCGGGCCTGAACTGCGTGAGATTAATGCCCAGAGCCGATTTCTGCACCGCGGCCAACTCGCTCTTGCCGTGCGGGAGTTGCTGGTCTTCGGTCCAGCCGGCATATCCGATATTCATCTCGTTCACCAGCGTGGGGCTGGCGACGTAGGTAAGATTCCAAAGCACATTGGAAGCGATATTGAGGTAGTTCACGGGAAAGCTTTGCAGATATTCCATGGGCATGGCATTGGCGGCATTTCCCGTCGACCCCACAGACATGTGGAGGCCCCGGATATAGGTGCGCCATTTGGGCGAGACGTTATAGTCCAGCCGCAAAAGCTGCTGGTTGACGGGATTGTGCTCGGTGAGGTTGAGGATGTAGTTCGAAGTTCCCGAGGGATCGGAGTAGCCCGGCGTGGGCAGGGGCACAAGATCGAGCAATTTCTGCATGTCAGGGTTGATTTGGCCGGAAGGGATGGTGTTGTTGGGGAAGCATCCCGGGTCGCCGGTGTTATTGCACTGCAGCCCCTGGGCCGTTTTGCTGGGGTCGGCAACGGGAGTGGAAAAGATGCCTTTGCGCTCGTCGGCCGTGGGCACACGCAAGCGCAGCGGATTGCCGTCTCCGGGGTGAACGGTAGGCCAGATCTCCTGCGAGAAGAAGAAGAACAGCTTGTCCCGTGATTTATTGAAGTGGACTACCGGTATCAATACCGGGCCTCCCAGGTTGTATCCGATGGTGTTGAAGCGATTCTGGCTGATCGGCTGCGCGGTTCCATTCCAATACGCGCTATTGAAATAGTCGTTGGCATTAAACTCCTCGTGCCGTTTGAAGTAGTACCCGCTGCCATGGAAGTCCCGGGTGCCGGATTTTGTCACGGCGTCGATGGAAGCCCCGGAGGTGCCCCCATCTTCCGCCTGATAGTTGTTGGTCAGGACTTTGGTTTCTGAAAGGGAGTCGGCATTGGGCGCTGTCGTCACGCGGTTCAGCCGGTTGATGTTGGTATTGGCGATGACTCCATCCACGCTCACGGTGCTGTATTCGCTGCGCTGCCCGTTGACCGTATCCATACCGAAGATTCCCAGTTGATCCTGCCCCTCGGTCCCGGTCGCCACCACACCGGGCAGCACACGAGTGAAATTGAGGAAATCTCTGTTCGGAGTCAGGAGAGTCGCCATTTGTTTCTCGTCGATCAGCGCCGACCGTTCTCCACTCTCCGTTTGCACCGGCGTGACATCGGCTTGGACCTCGATGGACTGCGAAGCTGCTCCGATCGCCATCTGCAGAATTCCCGCAGAGAGTTGATCGGATGCATTCAGCACGATGTTCCGTTTGGAAAGTGTCTTGAATCCTTGATTGGTGATGTTCAGGTCGTACGTGCCGGGCGTCACCGAGGCAAATACGAAACTGCCGGTCTGATTGGTGAGCGTTGTTCTCACCCCGGCGTTGAACTCGTTGACCAGTGTCACCGTGGCGCCGGAAATCGGCGCCTGGCTGGGGTCAGTGACGATACCGCTGATCTGGGCACTGCTGGTTTGGCCGATAGCACGTTGAATGCTTAGGAGACTGCTCAGGATTGCAGCGCCGATGCACAACGAGACGAATTGCCTCATGACCCCCTCCAAATCTTCGAGACCTGCTTCATCGGGCGGGAAACACTCGCTCTCGCGCCGGAGCAGCAGATTGCGAGTTGAACAGTCTTATATGAGATAGATCGATCCTTGGTCAAACCATAGTTGGAATTGATCAATACAACAGCTGCATCGATGAAGGAAGGAACCTGACACGCGCCCGGCTGCCGGCGAGCGCACTCCCGCCGCTTCACCGAACGGAACTGGATGCGGGGAGAAGAAGCTCCTGGACGTTCGCGAGCGGGATTCTCTGAGCTGAGAGCGGACTGAATTGCCTTATATCCCCGCGCTGGAGCGGCTTATGCCAGAATTGCCTGCGACTCGACGGATCACGAGGTCACGGAAGGGCGCAAGCACAGGATTGTTGTTGTCGATGCTCCAGGCGAGATGGAGTTCCGCGGTTGCCGTGGAATGGGCTAGCGAACGGATAGCGACTCCATCAAAGTGCAGGTTTTTTGCCGATTCGGGCACGATGGAGATGCCGACGCCGGCCCTTACCAACGCGAGGATGGAATGAACCTGGCTGACCTGTTGCACTGATTTGACCGAGACGTTGGCTTGCTTGAGCACTCCTTGGATCAATTCGTAAAAGTAACGCCCCTCGACAGGAGAGAATGTAATGAAATTCTCGCCTTCCATGTCGCGAATGGACCGTCGTGGCCCTTTGGCAAAGCGATGACTGTTAGGAACCGCCAGCACCAGCGGTTCGCTGGCGATGGGGGCTGCACTCATGCCAGGGAACTCAACCGGCGGGCGCACAAGTCCGAGATCCAGGCGATTCTCGGCTAGTGCCTCTATTTGCCGGATGGTCACCATTTCGCTAAGCACAACCTCAACATCTTTGAGGTCGGAGCTGACGCAGGCAAGAAGCTTCGGCAGGAACGCGTAACTCGATGCCGCCGTAAAGCCCAGCTTAATCAGTCCCGACTGGCCACGGTCGATCCGCTGAGCCGCGATGGCGGCGCTCTCACTCAGAGCCAGGATGCGCCGCGCGTCGGCCAGAAACGCCCGGCCTGCTGGGGTAAGTTGGACGGAGCGGCTGGTCCGCGAAAAAAGCTGGACGTCTAGCGCGTACTCCAGCATCTGGATTTGCCGGCTCAGCGGTGGCTGGGTCATATTGAGGCGCTTGGCGGCGTGTCCAAAATGAAGATCCTCACCCACCGTCACGAAGCAGCGAAGTTGTTTGAGTTCGAACGGCAATGCGCTTCTCATATTGATCGATGCCAAATATATTTCGATCTTGAATTGACAATCAACTCCTATTTTTGGAGGATTCAATGGCAAAGGCATCACCCGGCAAGTTCGCCATGGCCAGCCTGCGGACGGTTGGCCGATCGCACGGGCGAGCTTCTGTCGCTGTGTGCCTCCAGACCACTCCAACAGGAACAGCGAGGAACCGCCATGAATCGAAGAGAGTTTCTTTCCTCGAGCACCGTTAGCGCCCTGGCCCTTGGCAGCAATTTTGCGTACGCGGATAATTCTTCGGCGTCCCCGTCATCGGTCGACATGAAGCTGGGCGACCAGACGTCTCCGACCAACGAAACCCATCTCAAGTACCTGGCGCGCTACGGCGTGCGCAACATTTGCGCCTATCCGGAAATTGACGACGAGCGACTGTACGCCACTGTGGATGAGCTGAAACGCACGACGGATATGGCCGCCAAGTATGGCATCAGCGTGGATTGCATCGCGCCGCCGTTCCTGGCCTCGAGCTTCATTGACACCGAGAAGCATCCGGCCATTATGTTGGCCGAAAGCCCCGAGCGCGACCGCGACATCGAGCAGTTGCAGAAATATATCCGCAACTGCGCGCTGGCCGGCATTCCTTCAATCAAATACAACATGAGCATTCTGGGCGTCCTGCGAAGCGGTCGCATTCCTGGCCGCGGCGATTCGCTTGACCATTACTGGGACCTGGCGAAAACGCCTCCGCGCGAGCCGCTGACCAAGGCCGGCGCCGTGAATGCCGACCAGTTCTGGGAACGCATCACTTACTTTCTCAATCAAGTGATTCCGGTTGCCAACGAGTACAAGATCCGCATGGCGTGCCATCCACATGACCCTGGCGTACCGCCCGAAGGCTACATGGGCGTGGACCGGGTGTTGGGCACCGTCGACGGCCTGAAAAGATTCATTACCATTCAAGAGAGCCCGTATCATGGACTGAACTTCTGCCAGGGAACCGTCTCGGAGATGCTTCACGATCCAAAGACCGAGATTTTTGACGTGATCCGCTACTTCGGCACGCGCAACAAGATCTTCAATGTGCATTTCCGCAACATCCGCGGCCATCGCGATAACTTCGTCGAAGTCTACCCCGATGAAGGTGATATTGATTTTGTGAAAGCGATCAAAGTCTACCGCGAGATCGGCTATCCCTATATGCTGATGCCCGACCATGTTCCCGTTGCCGCCGATAATGCCGACCCGCACTCGTTGCAATCCTTCGCCTTCTGTTACGGCTACATTCGCGCCTTAATCCAGTTTGTCTGTTCCACAGCCTAGATAGAACCAAGTTCATGCCGACGTCATAACTTAGGATCGAAGCAAGCTCGGCCAAAATTCCGGGCAGAATGGACGCTCGATCGTGTCAGAAACAGGAACCACCCGCGTGCGGTATCTCATCATCGCGATTATTTTCGCCGTAAGCTGCTTCAGCTACGGCGATCGCGTGGCGCTGTCGCTGGCGGGTTCCTCAATGCAGCAGACCATTCACCTGACGCCGATGCGCTTGGGGTATCTCTTCTCCGGATTCAGTTGGGCTTACGTGCTCGGCCAGTTGCCTTCAGGTGGATTGCTCGATCGCTTTGGATCGAAGAAAGTCTATGGCCTCAGCATCATCATATGGTCATTCCTTGCGTTTCTTACCGCATTCGCAGGTTATCTTGGGCCGGCCCTGGCGTTCACGACAATCTTCCTTCTCCGGCTGCTTTCGGGTTTTGCGCAATCCCCCGTCTTTCCTGGCAATGGCCGCATCGTGGCCGCATGGTTTCCCACCGTCGAGCGCGGGCGCGCCTCGGCGATCTTTAATGCATCGCAGTATTTTGCCCTGCCCATATTCGCTCCCATCTTCGGTTGGCTTATCCACGTCATGGGTTGGAGAAGTTGCTTCTGGTTTATGGGCGCTTTAGGCATGGTTCTTACCGTGGTCTGGTTTAGAAATGTCTTTAACGTCAAGCAGCACCCGCGCATCTCAGAGACCGAGATTGAGGTCATTGAACGCGGTGGAGGCCTGGTAAATACTGACGAAGGTAATAGGGCCGACAGGAGAATCAACCCGTTATCATGGGCCACGGTGAAAATGCTCCTGAGTTATCGCATGTTAGTTGGTATTTATTTCGGTCAGTATTGCATCACGACGCTAACGTGGTTCTTTCTTACGTGGTTCCCGGTCTATCTGCAACAGGCGCGGCATATGTCGATTTTGAAGGCCGGATTCGCGTCGGCGGTTCCGGGTCTCTGCGGCGGCTTCGGCGGCATTCTTGGCGGCTTCATCTCCGATAGGCTGCTGCGCGGAGGGCGCTCGCTCAGCTTTGCTCGCAAGGCGCCCATCATGGCCGGGATGGCGCTGGCTATGACCATGATCGCGTGCAACTACGCCACCGCGCAGAGCGTCATGTTACTGTTCATGTCCATTTCTTTTTTCGGCAAGGGCATCGGCGCACTCGGTTGGACGGTGGTATCGGACACATCGCCGCGAGGTTTGGTAGGAATGAACGGAGCCTTGTTCAACTTCATCGGCAACATGGCTGGAATTACCACGCCCATTATCATTGGGTGGATCGTGGAGAAAACCCATTCATTTAACCTGGCGCTGGTATATGTAAGCTTCATCGCTTTCTGCGCAATCATCAGTTACGGCCCGATTGTAGGTGAGATCAAACGCATCGAGTTAGCAGTTCCAGCGGCAGCAGGAAGCGCACCGTAAGCAGTAGTGCTACAAGGTTGACGTATATTGTGCGTTCTGCTGAATGAGGAGGAGATCGGAGCTTATGCCCAGCGAATCGGCGAGCAGCCCTCGCAATGCTTTCAAGCAGGCCCTGGCATCGTGCCACTGCCAAATCGGCCTGTGGTGCAGCATGGCAAGTCCTATCGGCGCCGAGATCCTGGCTGGTGCGGGCTTTGACTGGATCGTGATCGACGGCGAGCATGCGCCAAACGATATTCCCCTGCTGGTCTCGCAGCTTCAGGCCATGCGTGGAGGCACAGCCGAGCCAGTCTTTCGCGTGCCGTGGAACGATCCTGTCATCATAAAGCGCGCGCTCGACGCCGGTGCCCGCTCGCTGCTCGTACCGTTCGTGCAGAATGCGGAAGAAGCTCGCCGGGCTGTGGCCGCGTCCCGCTATCCTCCGCTCGGCATTCGCGGCGTCTCCGTGGCGCCCCGCGCGAATGACTACGGGCGCCTGCGCGACTACCATCGCAACGCCCACCTGGACACGTGCATCCTGGTGCAGGTTGAGACCAGGCTTGCCTTGAGGGAAGTGGAAGCCATTGCGGCAGTCGAAGGCGTGGATGGGCTGTTCATTGGCCCCAGCGATCTGGCCGCCGACTTCGGACATCTGGGCAATCCCAGTCACCCTGAAGTTCAGACGGCAATAAAAGACGTGGCACAACGCATTCGCGCGGCAGGCCGATCGGCCGGCACTCTGTCGGGAAACCTCGATGATGTGGATCCGCTCTTCGAGATGGGATACAACTTTATCGCTGCGGGCAGTGACGTGGGCCTTCTTGCTCGCGGAGCCGAGAACGTAGCCGCACGATTTCGCAGATGCTGACAAGAATCAAATAGCACAAGAGAGGAACAGGATGGCGACACTAGGATTCGTGGGCCTGGGCATTATGGGACGCCCCATGATGAATAACCTGCTGAAGGCCGGCCACAAGGTGGTTGCATATACGCGCAGCGCCGGCGTGCTGGATGCCTGCGTAGCTGAGGGAGCCCAGCGAGCCGCGTCGAATCGCGAGGTGGGCGAAAAGGCAAACATCATCTTCACGATGCTGCCTGACGGCCCTGAAGTGGAGCAAGTAGTTCTCGGAGCGGGTGGAATGCTGGCAGGATGCAAAGCCGGCTCTTTGATTATCGACATGAGTTCTATCAATCCCCTGGTATCACAGAAGATCGCTAAGGTTTGTGCCGCTAGCGGCGTGGACTTCATCGATGCTCCAGTGAGCGGCGGGCAGCCAAAAGCCATCGAGGGGACGCTTGCAATCATGGTTGGCTCGAGCAAGGAAGCATTCGCGAAGGCCGAGCCGCTGCTCAAGTGTCTGGGTTCCAGCGTCATACTCACTGGGCCGGTGGGCGCCGGAAATACTACAAAACTTGCAAACCAGATCATGGTCGCGTGCAACATTGCGGCGATGGGCGAGGCGCTTTCGCTGGCCACGAGTTGTGGGCTCGATCCCGAAGTAGTTCTTAACGCGGTTAAAGGCGGCCTTGCCGGCAGTGCAGTGTTGAACGCGAAGGGGCCTATGCTGATCACGCGCAATTTCAAACCCGGCTTTAAAATCGAGCTTCACCAGAAGGACCTGCGCAATGCTCTCCAAATTGCCGAAGCCAACAGGATGTTTCTGCCCATGACGGCGGTCGTTCAGCAGATGCTCCTCTCCCTTATGGGCCAAGGCAAGGGCGAGTTCGATCACTCAGCCATCGCTACCTTCGTCGAGAACGCATCGCATCTTGAAATCAGGAAGCTTTTCTAGCGCCGATTCAGCTAGCGCGGGGGTGTGGTTGATCGCTCGCCACCATCGGAACCGCCAAGGGCAGAAAGCGAAGAGCGGAAGCCCGTAATTGATCGGAGACGACGTCCGGCCTACTAGCCGACTGAGGGCAATGTCCAATGTTCTGGCCAGGTCCGGTTGACCTTGGGCGTCAATTCCGGGTATTTGATCGGACGGGACTGACCGAGTCCATCACTAGCTCATGGTAGCTGGAGCTATGCCGATAAGGAGAACAACGGCAACCGATGCGTTTCTGATTACGGGCAGGCGACGGGCCTTGATCAGGAGCCAGTCTGGTTGCCTGATGAGGCTACCACCATTGTCTTCAATCGAAATTACGAGTGCGCTAGGCGACCTGTCGAAAGCTGCGCAAGGTGCATCGATAACCAAGACCGCACCAGAAGTCTCGACGGCTACGGTAGCCCAAACCAGTGCAACACTCAAGCCGGATATCGTCAAGCTTTCGCTGGCAGGTCAGGCGAAACTCTTGCATCAACAAGGTAAGAGTCCGGGGCTGATTGCCTCCAGCCTCGGAATCAAAGTTGCTGACGTCGACGGTTATCTTGGAATTAAGGTCGCCCCGCCAGTCGCAGCAACGCCTGCTCCTTCCGACTCATCCACCAAACCCGCTTCAACATCCGAGCCCGTTGCAGAGACCAACACAAAGGTGCCCGAAGCAACTGTCCCATCAAGTCCAGCACCGCAGCCGGTGGCGATCAAACCGCCAACCCCAAAGAGTTAACTCGCAGCCTGAATCCCGCGTCGGTAAAAGCTACGACACGGACTCAGCGCTGAGGCAGAAAGTGGGAGCATCCACGATACATATATCCATTCGGTCTTGCCCCGGAACCTGTCCGGAGGGACCGCAGAGTCCGCCTTCCCAACCGCGTCGAAGTGGGAGGATGCGTCCGCGAGCAATTTTCGGAGTATTTATGATGACCGATTTCTCGAATCCCGATCAAAGGTAATGGGCCAAACCAAATCGATCCCCGGAAGGCTGCGAGGGGGCGTCTTAGCTTGAACTTCGAGAATCTTTTAAAACCTCGCCAGCTGCCCCGTGGCTGCGTCGTTCAGCGTTCGCCTTGCCAACATGTCGAGTGGAACACGCCGCCAGATCGCTCCGGGTCTGATCAAGGGCCCCGGGCTTCAGACCATCATTGCATACCCAGAAGAGCTGATTAACGTCGCCGTCGTTGCGGGCTCGAGCGGCGGATATTGCCCCGTTCTGCGTCAGAACGAACTTCAGGTGGATCCCTTGTAAAGCTATTTTCACACGAAATCACCACCTGTCAGACCTATAACTAAAGCTTGTTAACCTAGTTTGGCTTATCTATGGTCTTCTACATACTCCGAAATTCGAGGCCAATATGTTACGAATTGCATTTTGGGCAGGCGGGGCAGCGATCGCTCTGTATCTGGTCTGGAACCTTCTTCAAGTCCTCTTTGGCACTCTCAGAGACCGCCGATCAGGCAAGAGGAAGATGACTGGCCACGTTTCTTAGGCTTGGCTGTTCGGTATATTTATGGCCGTTCATATGCGGGCCATCCTGGTCATCGATCCCCAGTTTTGCAATCATTCCACCTTGTCTTCAGCCCCCCGCCGGCCAATAGTCCGTACGAGCGGAGCAGGGCTTCTCCCACAGCTCGTCGCACGGCGGATAGCAACTCGTTAATATGGACCCCACCTGGCACTGACCACGATGTGAGGATCGATTCAACAACCAATGTCGATAGGGAAAATGAAGTGAACTCGTCTGCTCCACGGAAACCTTGTGGTCGCGAAGGCTTTGCTCATTTAATAGAGCAGAACATGGAACACTGATCCAGGGCTGCCGGGGTAGAGCCATCTTTGATTCTGTTGAAAAGGCTCGGCGGTTATTTCGTGTAATACAGCCAAGCGGAGAACTTCGCATCGGTGCCCACAGGTGCCCGTTGTGTCGCCGATTACATATCACTGCGAGGCGCCTTCTCGGTGTGTACCGGCGTTATTTGCCGTCCCGACCAACCGGACCAGCCCGTCACGAGATCTCAGAGTGGTAGTTAACTGACCTTCGAAGAAGAAGCAGTTCCCATCTCATTCCGCATTTCGCGCGAGCTGCACTGTCACGGTTGTTCCCCTTCCCTTTTCGCTCTCAATTCCAATACTGCCTCCGGAGTTTTCCACGATGACCTTACAAATGGATAGGCCCAGCCCGGCGCCTCCGGTGTCGCGCGATCGAGAGGCGTCCTCGCGGAAGAATCGCTCGAAAACGTGAGGAAGGCTGTCGGCTGAAATGCCAGTTCCAAAATCCTGAACGGTAATAAGAATCCTGGATCCGATCGTGTTGGCGGTTAGCCGGACCCGGGACCCTTCGGCACTGTGCTGGATTGCGTTCATGACCAGGTTAGACACCACGATCTTCACTCCATCGGGTGCGATGCGAACTCGCAGATTCCCTTCGAGGGTAGGCTCTATGGCGACTCCTTTGCCCTCCGCGTAGCTCGATATGCTCTCCAGTGCGGATCGAATCTCTTCCCCAAGGTCGACGTCATCGACAGGTTTCGAGGCACCCTCATCGATGCGCGCCAGGATCAGCATCCGTGAGACGAGGTCCTCCACCCGTTGATTGTCATTGAACACACGATCGAGTCCGCCCCGGTATTCCTCTGCAGACCGGCTGCGTATCCCCAGAACCTGAATGCTGGACTTCACCACGGCAACCGCGGTCTTCAGCTCATGGGCGGCATCGCTCATGAAGCGCCGTTCCGCTTCATATGCGTCCCGTAAGCGGGCCATAACCTGTGTCAGGATCAGGGTGAGAGGCAACAGTTCCTTCGTGTTCAAGGCTGATGCCGGTGGAGTGAATTCGAGCGCCGATGGCCCGATTGAGCTTGCTTCCGAGGCCAGCTCGTTGAGCGGGTGGAGAAGCCTTCGAGCGAGAACGATAAGAACCAGTGCGGTTACCACAACTGAAGCGAGGCTCAATAACAGGTAGAACTGAGTAGCCTCCATCACCTCATGCCAGACGTGATCGGTCGGAATCGCGTAGAGAACCTTGATAGGGCGGCGCAGCCCGGTTCCACCGGTTTCGTCCCGGTCGATGATTCGCAGAGCATCTCGTTCAAGAACGCGGAAGTGATGGTGATTCACGCGGACATTGCGAAATCCGTTGCGATTCTGGATGCTCAAGGCGGAATGATCTCCGGAGGAAGCGCCGACCAATCTTCCATCCGGGTTATATACCGCGAACTCGTCGTTTCTGCCTGGAGTAAACTCTTCGGGGTCGATCTTCACCGAGTCCATCGGATCTTCCGCATCCTGCACGGCGCCAATCAAGGAGTCGGAGCGCCCCTGCAGACTGAGATCCAGCGCTCTCAGCCTTGCTTCCCATTCATGCCAAAGGGAAGCGCCTGCAAAAGTGAGCGCGCACAATAACTCGATGGAGAGAACGCTGACCGTGGCCTGCCGAACAAGGGACTTCATTCGCATTCGGTTGGATCGTTCTCAGCGAAAACGGCTAGACGGTAGCCGCGTCCTCGCAGGTTTTCCACGACGGTCTGTTGGGTCGCGCTCCGCAGTTTCCGGCGCAGATTGGATATGTGGGCCTCAATCACGTTGGAGTGGCGTTCCCACGTGAAGTCGTACAAGTGCTCCAGCAGTTCGCGGCTCGAGACAATCCGCCTGGGATGATGAATCAGGTATTCGAGGACGCGATATTCCATGGGGGAGAGATCGATGCCTTTGCCCTCCACGGAGACCGTCTGGTCGGTTGGGGTCAACGTGATGGTGCCAAAGCTGAGGACTGCCTGCTTCTGCCCTTTGCCGCGCCGAATCAACGCACGTGAACGGGCCAGAAGTTCGCCCAGGTCAAAGGGCTTCGTCATGTAATCGTCGGCGCCAATGTTCAGGAGATCGATCGTGCTCCGCATTTCGGAGATGGCCGTCAGGATCATGATCGGAGTAATTCCATCGCGCGTGCGTATGGTTCGAAGAACATCGGTGCCATGTATCTTCGGGATCATCAGGTCGAGCACAATGAGATCAAACTCGGCTGTCGTGCACATCAGGAGGGCTTCCTCGCCATCGTGGCAAACGTCCACCGCGAACCCCGGACCGTCGCGCAGAGCTGTGGCGATGTTATCGGCCAATCTGATTTCGTCTTCCACAACAAGAACGCGCAACTGACTGAAAACCTCTGCTTGCCGTTACAGACTGAATCTTAGTCTGTTTGCAGGCGGGACGTCCAAAGTGGCTCCGGGACACGGGCCGGATCAATTCTGGTGATTCTGAATTCGAGCGAGACCTGCAGATAGGACACACTTGCAAACCGCGTCCCGGAATCCGTATTACTGGTGATCGACAACCTCGATCATAAAGGTGCCGGGTTTCGCCTTGGGCCGCCCGGTCGTGGCAGGTTCCAACTCGGCCGTAGGCAAGTAAATGCGGCGATTTGTCCGATCGATCGCAAGGGTGCGGGCGCCCTCCAGCGTCTTGACGGTCTGGTCCAGTTCCAGTTTTCCGTCTTTCAATCCGGCAACGGTGAGCGATCCATCGCGGCAACTGGCGAATGCCTGTCCCTCATGAAAGGCCGTTGCGTCCACGCCCGCCCCGATCGGAATAGACGCCTCCACCTTGCCGTTCTCGGCGTTCATAACGATCAGTTGTTGGGGCTTCCGGCAGCCGATGAAGAGCCGATGCAGGCTCCCATCCATGGACATGCCCACCGGCTGACCTCCTGGGGCAACGGGCCAGCGGGCAATCACCTTACGCGCATTCAGATCCACCACAGCAACCTCGTTCTTGTCTTCGAGATTGACAAAGGCTTTTCCCTGCCCATCTGCGGCCAGAAATTCCGGGGCTCCTTCCAACGGGATGGGCGGATCGATCTTTCCGCTCTGTACGTCGATATCGGGCTTAAACGTGAGCAATGCGTTGCTGTCGCCGGCGGAGATCAATACGCGATCGGTGCCGGGGTCATAAATGATCCCGTCGGCATCGGGAACCGCCGCCAGTTTGCCCAGCACGTTATAGCTCTTGAGATCGAATACGATTACGGCTCCGCTGCCGCCGCCATCGGTTATGAATCCACGATTGAGTTTCGGGACGATGGCCACGCCGTGGGAAATCTTCTGGCCTGGCACGTCCCCCAGGGTCTTTCCCGAATCCGCGTCGAGGATCAACGTGTGGGTGGTCCGGGTGACGAACAGACGATGGTTTTCGGGATCGACGGTCATGTAGTCCCAGCCGCCCTCCCCGCCGACGTGAAGAGTTTTGGAAACCTTCCAGCCCGATTGAGCTTGCACCAAACCAACTGTGAGAAGGCTGACGAAAAGACTGGAGACAACAGCGCGAAGCGATCGCATTTTCTGCTCCTTCCTGGAAGACGACGGAATTGTGCCCAAAAGCAGACTATAAGAATTCAGCTTAAGAGGACCTGAAGGTCGGGACCGGGAAAGGGCCACGGCGGGAGAGCGGATTCGGCTCGCACTGGCGCAATATGTGCGCGCGCGAGCCGAAATGCTGTATCGGACAATTATTCGCTGCTCGTAGTCCACCGCAGGCCGAACGAGGTCGTCGGCTTGTAGTACTCGCGCTGCACCGGATAAATGGGGCTGCCGTTGTAGAAGCCGAAGACTTCGTTGCTGAGGTTTGGACCGGAAGCGATTACCTGCAATCCCTTGAACAAGCGAAAACTGCCTTGCACATCGAATTGGGTGTGGGGGTAGAAGTAGTTGTCGCCGGCGGGGCCCTTCAGCCCGACGATGGGATCGCTCGCCGATCCGTTCGACGTATTCCATTGATATGCGGCGATGCTGGCGTCATTGTGGCTGATCGCGAACCGTCCCGAAAAGCGGCTCTTATCGTAGGTAAGGTTGAAGTTGTAGTCATTGGGAGAATCGCGGTCCAGGTCCGGTTTATCAGTTCTGCCGCCGTCGAATCCCGACGGGAAAGTTACCTGCGAAACCGTGTGGCTGTAGTTTGCATTGACGCCGAACCCGCTGAGAATGCCGGGAAGGAACGAAAAACGCTGTTCCCACTGTGCCTCAAACCCCTGGATATGCCCGTTGGGACCATTGATGGATTGCGTCAACTGGTAGGTTTTGCCCGTGCCATTGTAATTGGGAAGCAGCGTTGCGGTGGGATAGATCGGATTGGTCAGACGCTTGTAGAACCATCCCGCCTGCAGGATGCCCAGCGGTTGAAAGTAATGCTCGGCGAGGATATCGAAATTGTCCGCCATCGTGGGCACCAGCTTGGGATTGCCTGTAGCGATGGTTGGATAGGGAGTTTGATTGGGATCGATGACGGTAGCCGGCACGAGGTCGCCGATGTTGGGCCGGGCGAGGCCGCGTCCATAGACCGCACGCAGATTGGTGTCTTTCTGCACCTGCCACTGCAGGGCCGCGGTGGGCAGTGCGTTGAAGTAGCTCGCATCCTGACGAATGGGGGAGATGTTCGCATTTCCATTGGCATCGTAGGCGATCTGGTTGGCGAGGAAGTGGGTGGCTCCATTGTCGAAGCGGACGCCGCCCATCAGGCGAAAATTGCCAAAGAAGATCACATCCTCGATGTAGCCGGCCGAAATCCGCTCATCCGCGTGGAAAAATGCCTGCCCCGCGCCCACAGGGTCGAGCGTGAGCCCGGTGGAATTGGCAATTACTGCTGTCTGGATCTTGGAATACGACGAGGTAGGCCCGTAGGCCAGGCCATGAATCGCGAACGACTTGTCGTAGTAAGTCGGATTGGTGTAGTTGCTCTCGACCTTCGCCAGCGTAAATCCCCCCACATTGTCGTAGCTATACGGGTTCTCGAATTGGGTGGAGTAAGAGTTGCGGATCTTTGCTCCAAGCGAGAAGGTGCTGGGATGCCCATGGACCGTGTAGTTGTGAGCCAGCGAGGCCGATCCCTGCGTATTGATCTGGGTAGCGTGATATTGATAGACGACGGAATTGCTTACGGTATAACTAGTGGGGTCAAAGCCATTGGTTCCGTCGGTTGCCTTGAGATTCGGCCGATAGGGATCGCTCTTGTCGTCCACAAACGCCACCTGGCTCAGGTCGTTGGCGCCGCTGGGATTGGGCCCTCCGCTGAAACTGGTCGTGGGAAAGGCCTGGCCACCGATATTGTGGCCGCGCGAGACGGCGAAGTCATACGAAATCACATCATTCGACAGGTCGTGCCGCGCGCCCACGAGAAAGCTGAATTCCTGCTGGTCGGGCCGGCGAATGTAATGGCGATAGGCCCAGTTGCCGGGCGAGCACGGCGGTGACTGCCCGGGCGGCGGCGGATTGGCCGCGTTGTATGCGCTGCATTCCGCCGGGGTGAAGAACGTGACCGTGTCGTTGGTGGCCGAGGAGATCATGTTCGCACCGCTGGGCGTATATACTCGGGTTTCGCCGTAGTCGTGGAAATCGGAAAACAGCCCTTTCAGATAGGCCGTCAACCGGGGGGTGATCTTTTCGCCCACACCGATGTCGAACCCGTAGCGGGTACGGTAGTACTCGTAGGAACGAAAGTCCTCGCTGTTGATAAAGGCGACGTTGGTACCATCGGGCGTCGTTCCGTAGGTCTGGCTGGGCTCCAGGTCGTCGATGCCGCGATTCGTCCGATCCCAGCTTCCTCCCAACAAGAAGCCGAATTTCTTGTCGCCGCCAAAGCGGTGGCCGAAGGTGCCGTCGAAGCCCCCGCGCCAGAACCCGTTTTGCAGAGGGTTGTAGCCGGCCGTTCCGTTCAGCGCATAGGTGGGCCGATCCTGCGCAGTGGGCGTTACCAGGTTCACCGTGCCGCCTACGCCATCGGCATCCTGATCGGACGCGAGCGTTTTGTAGACCTCGATGCGCTCGATGCCATTGGCGGGAATGGCATCCATCTTGACGTTGCGCACCGTCACTTCCACTGAAGGAACATTCACGCCATTGATGGTGAGGTTGTTGAGGCGCGGCTCGGTGCCGCGAATCTGCACGTACTTGCCTTCGCCTTCATCGCGCTCAAGGGAGACACTTGGCAGGCGGCCGATGGCGTCCGCCACGTTGGTGTTGGGCAAGCTGGTGATGACGCCCTGGGGCTCCACCTGGACGATTTCGACCGACATGCGCTCGACGTTGACTGCTTCGGCATCCCCCTGCAAGCGAGGCGCCGTCACCAGCACCGAATCGGCTTGGGAGAGGACTTGCAGGGTCGCCGTTACATTTGCGATTTGTCCAGCCGAGACAGGTACAGTCGTGGTGTACGGTTTGAATCCGACATAGGTTGCCGTCAACGTGTATTTTCCGGGCGGCAGACTAGGGATGCGGAACTGGCCTTGATTGTCCGAGGGAACCTGTCGATCGCCGGGCTCAACTTCCACTTTGGCGCTCACAAGATTCGCCCCCGCAGTGTCCTGAACGATGCCGGTGATGCCACCCGATCCACCCTGGGTATGAGCGAGGCGGCAGAAGAATATGCAGAAAACGAGGAAACAGCCGAGGCGAAATGGATTGCGATGCATCTGTTCTGAACCTCTTTGAGTGGGTTTCGTCACAAGTCGCACGAACGGGAATGGAAATAAACGGAAAGAAGACTAGGCTCCCTCAACGTTATGGTGACAAAACTTAAGGAAGACTTAAGATCTGCGCGGATTAGCAGACCATTAATGCTCATTTCACGGCACCGTAACAATCGGCGCCGCGAAAGCCGAAATGCGGCTTAACCCGTCTCTTGCAACTTCAGCGAGCTTTAAGCCGCGCACCGTATGCTAGGTCAGGTGACGAACAAGGCGAAGGAGAGAAGAATGAGTAAAGGTTGGAAGACGCTACTCTGCACGATCGCATTTAGCGCCTTGCTTGCAACGGACGCAAACGCGGCAGAGACCAGAATCAGCCGGGATAGACTTCCAGAAGCAGCGCGCAAGACCGCTGACGAGCAGTCGCAGGGCGCGATAGTCCGCGGATATAACAAAGAAACTGAAAATGGTCAGATCGAATACGAGGTCGAGATGACCGTCAGTGGACATAGCAAGGATGTGTCCATTGCCCCGGATGGCCGGGTTCTCGAGGTTGAGGAAGAGGTGGCGTTCAATACGCTGAGTCCGCAGGTCCGGAAAGGTCTGGAGGCGAAGGCGGCGGGCGCCAAGATCAAAAAAGTGGAATCGCTGACCAAGGACGGCAAACTCGTGGCGTATGAAGCGCACCTGGCCAAGTTGGAAAAATACTCCGAGATCCAGGTAGGACCTGAAGGTAACCCGCTGTACCATGAGGAATAGCACGCTAAGGCTGCGCCCGTATCCTGCTGCCCCGACGTACCTCAAGGTATAGGTTCGAGTCTCGTGCAGGAACTCCGGTCGCGCAGCAACAATTCCAGAACGTTGCAGAGCATCAGCGCTTCGCGCGCGTGGTGATGCGGCTGAGCAGGAACTCTCGAATGAGATTGTCGACCATGTTGCCGCCTAGGTCGCCCACGCCACTGATCTATCGACCTTCGGAGTCGTGCGGACATAGTGGACACCCTTTTCAGTCCGACACGAAGTACGACGAACTCACCCAACCATACAGGGGTCGATGCTCCCGGCCGGGCTCCCGGTCAAAGTTGATCGATCGGCAAGAGCCAACCTCATAGGGTTGTGAATCGCCCATGCACTTATCCAGCCCTTGTTTAGGTGATTCTTCGTCCCGGGAGTCACCGCCGACCCCCTGCCGGGGATGATGCTGCACATCGACGGCAGCGATCACCAGTGGTCTCAGGATGAGCGTCGGCACGACCTGATCGTCATCCTGCACGATGCCACCTGCGAGATCTACTATGCGCAGCTGGCCGAGGAAGAGACGACCGCCACAGTGATGGCCGGGTTGCGGGCGGTGATCGAACTGAAGGGGCTGTTCTGTTCGCTCTATTCCGACCGCGGAGCTCACTTCTGGCTGACGCCGAAGAGCGGAGGCCAGGTTGATTATGACCGTCCTACGCAGGTGGGCCGTGCCATGAAGGAGCTGGGCGTGCATATGATCCCAGCCTACTCACCGCAGGCGCGGGGACGCTCGGAACGCAACTTCTCCACCTGGCAGGGACGGGTGCCACAGAAGTTGCGATTGCACGGGATCCGCACCCTGGAAGGGGCCAACACGTTTCTTTCCCAGCATTACATCGCCGAGTTC
The DNA here is from genome assembly GCA_963730805.1 of uncultured Acidobacteriota bacterium. GTDB lineage: Bacteria > Acidobacteriota > Terriglobia > Terriglobales > Acidobacteriaceae > Telmatobacter. The sequence goes on from CAVSTL010000016.1 coordinate 37,842, forward strand.
AACAGCCGCTTTACGGTTGCGGCAGCGCAGCGCGGAACGGCGTTCCTATCCTGCCGGCATCGGAACCTGGAGATGATCTTCACCCAACGCTACGAGCGCACCGTTGATCGGGACAACACCGTGCACTTCAATAACCTCGTCATGCAGCTCGAGCGCGCCCACTGTCGCCACACCCTGGCCGGATGCAAGGCGATCATCCATCAGCATCTGGACGCAACCCTGACCCTCATGATCGCCGGACATCGCATCGGACACTACAGCGCGCAAGGAGAGCTCGTGACGCCGCTTTCCCAAAAACAAATCAAGGCCGTGGAAAAGACGTTGGTTGGAAAAGTCAAAAAGACGACTTTCCCCACCAACTTGCAAATCCCGCAAATAACGCGGGATTCGCACTTTCCCACCGCCTCTACGACGACTACTGGATGATTTTCTTACTTAACCAAAAAACGGACACTTCACTTGCTCAGAAAAGCGGACATTTCTACTTGCTAACGACACTGAAGAGTGCGCGGTGATAGTCCCGCAACTGAACGAGCATCAACCTGCGGCGAAGCTTCATGGCCGTGAGCGACCGAAAAACTCGATCAGAAAGACCACTTAATCACGGAGACGAGTTCCCGCGAATGTGGACGACCAATGTTCAGTTCACTCCGGGAGTCT
>CAVSTL010000017.1:0-117222 GCA_963730805.1 uncultured Acidobacteriota bacterium
GCCCTGGAGAAGGGCACAGCGGGAGCCCGGTACCACGCTGTCGCTGAAGAGGGCGTAGGTCTCAAGGAAATCGCCACCGTTATCGGCCGCGGCCTGAATGTGCCTGTCCTTTCCATTGCGCAGGAACAGGCCCAGGAATTTCGGTTTCCTCGGATTCCTCGCGGGAAGGGATGCCCGCATCTCGAGTGCAGAAACCCGCGCAAAGCTCGAATGGAACCCCACCGGCCCCTCGCTTCTCACCGATCTCGGGAACATGCGCTATTCCGAGGCTTGAACCTAACCCCACAATCACGAAGGAATCGACATGAAAAAGACATGGTTCATCACAGGCGCCTCGCGCGGGTTCGGCCGCATCTGGGCTGAGGCTGCTCTCAAACGCGGTGATCGGGTTACACCGACCGCCGCAAACTTTTAGACGGCGCCGATCTCAAAGAGCGTTTTAGTGATGCGGTGCTACCCCTCGCTCTCGACGTGACCGACTCCGCGCAAGTGCAGCAGACCGATCTTCAGGCATACTCGCACTTCGGCAGCCTCGACGTCCTCGTCAACAATGCCGGCGCGAGCCTGTTCGCGGCGACAGAAGAAGCGAGCGATGAGCAGATCCGCGGCATCTTCGATGCGAACTTACAATTGGCCCGGAAATGTGAGAGAACTGCAGAATCTGATCCAGCGTGCGGTTGTGCTTTGCAATGGGGATGAAATCGAACTCGAGGATCTGCCCGATCCCATCAGGGCAACCGCACCGCGGAATGTCGAAAAGGCTCTTGACGAGGAAGAGACCGCCGTGCAGTAAACGACGCTCGAGGGCTTCTCCAAACATCTGCTCCTCAATGTACTTATCAAGCATGAGGGAAATGCATCAGGGGCAATGCGCGAATTGAACATTGGAAAAACCCGCTTTACCGAATGCTCAAGAAGTTTAGTCTTGAAGAGAATATGGATCAATTGCGCAAAACGAATTAGAGACTACCAGCCCTTCAAATCGATACAACTTCCGGGGCATTTCGGTCATACGAAAGGAGGCATTGTTGTGTACAGGTCTGAGCCGCACAATCAATTAAAGTCTTTTTGAAATCTTTGGACACTTTATGCGCGACGATTTCGCTTCCAACCCGGAACGCTCATGTGCCCTGGTGTGCGATGACTTTCGGGACTGCCCTGAGATATTTTCCTCGATATCTGAACTATTTCGTGAGACGTTTCCCGTGGATCTCCAGGACCTGCGCGCAGCCAGCGCGGCGCGCGACAGCCGCAAGGTTGCATTCCTCGCCCACAAGATCAGAGGCTCGATTATGGTCTTTCATCAGGACGGGGCGGCTCGCGCCGCTACGGAATTGGAAGAGCGGGCGGTGCGGGGAGATCTCGTGGGAACGGACGACTTGGTCGAGTTCTTGGGGAACGCGTTCATTTCCACGTGCCACACAATGGATAGAGTTGAGCGCCAATTCGGCTTTTTGTACGGTGATTAATAGGTCCGCGTGATTCGAATCACAGCTTCAGTTGATTCGGGATGGGACAAGCAAAGAGATTACGAAGAATGGCCTGGCATTTGCGGGTTCCGCTGTCCCATATATAACGGATAAGTGTATTGGACATGCGGGGGCGCAGCGTGGCCAGACCGGGAAGCGCATCTTGGCCAGCGAATCAAATTCCAAAGTTCTTGTCGTCGAAGACGAACGTCACATAGCACGCTTCTGGAATTCGTACTCTGAAAGAGGGCTTCGCCGTTGACTGCGCCTTCGATGGGGACGCAGCAGAGCAGAAGATCGAATCGATGTATATTCGGCAATCCTCCTCGACCTGGGGCTACCTCATCGAAGCGGACTGGAAGTGTTAGGTTTTATTCGATCGTTCGACCGGCCAACGCAGGCCCGTAGTTATCGTTCTAACGGCCAAATCCTCCGGCGACGTGTTCCAGCAGGTTCTCGAGGCGGGAGCCGATGCCCATTGCCCCAAGCCGGTCGCACTTTCCACTCTTCTAAAGAAGCTGAAGGAGCTTGGAGTGACTTCAGAAGATCGCGCGAGGGTCACGGTGGGGATCGGCGAAGCCTAGCGTAAATGGCTCGGAATTGCAGTTCTCACCAGAAGGCAGGAGAAATTGGCGTCGAGTCTTCACCTCCGCGAAGAATTGCGCCGGCGCGTGGCACCGGTGGCGTCAAAGGCTGGAATAGGCGTGTTTTTGGAGTGCGCCGGCATGGCCACCGAATGGTTGGCGCCATGAATGGCCGGCATTATTCAGGGTTCCAGCGGCAATTCTTCTTCGAACGCAGCAAACGATCGCAATACGCGCATCCTACGATTCTCCTCCGAGAGACTCAGTGACATCGCGGTCGCGACGGCCATGCTGATGGCGCTATCCGGGCTGTCTCTGATTGTCGCGATACTGATTAAAATGACCGACCGCGGCCGCCTTGTACTGGCAGCCGCGCGTTTGGAAGTGGGGCAGCTTCATCCTCGGATCCATGAGAGGATCAAAGAGCCGTGGGCACCTTGCTGGTTTCGCGTCCAGGTCCGTCGGCGTCATCCTGTTTCTTGTGACGTTGCCGGTGCTTGCAGTCGTAAGGTTGATTCGTCGCAAAGAATTCAAACGCCGAGAAGTAGTGCGCTTGCCGGCTACCGATGCAGCAGAGACATGGACCACTTTTCCGCAAGAAATTGAAAAACTGTCCGGAGATTGGCGGGCCATCTATCTGCTGTCTCGGGTCGGACTGATTACTGAAGCGGGCGTGGTGCATGGCAGCGCCGCGACCGAAGATGAAGTTTACTCGTCCGAGGTGTATTATTCGGCGATGGCGAGTCCGAAGCACGACCTTGGTCTTGCGATTCACTTTCTGGCTCGGACTGTCCGTAATGCTTATGACCATTCGCCTCCCGTTGATCAAGTGCCTTGGGTTATCGTCGGTAATGATAGCCTGCCTGTTTGGCCTGGCGACGGCACATTGCACTTCCGTGCCCCTGCCTGCGCGGCTTCCAACCCTAACCCGGCTTGAACAGGTCCGTAAGCTGTCGGCTGAAGACGCTAATCGCGGGTACCCCGTTCATATCCGCGCGGTAGTTACGTACTACGACGCCAGCGAGCCGTCATTGGACGGAAGCAGCATTCCCAATTCAACCACCCCGACCATGTTCGTGCAGGACTCCAGCGCGGGTATCTACATTAACCTGCCGGCCGGCACTCCCGCGGCCAAAGCCGGCGATATGGTCGAACTGGATGGAACCAGTGAATTCCTCGATGTCGCCCCTCAAATCGGACATGCCCATTGGAAGGTCGTAGGTCACTCGAATCTCCCGGTGCCCCGCCGCAGCAGTTTCGAAAGCATGGCCGTCGGTGCCGAAGACAGCCAGTGGGAAGAAATTCGGGGAATCGTGCGTAAAGCAGAAAAGCGATCCGACTATCTGTTTCTCGAAGTTGCAGTGAGTGGCGGCAGGGTTCGCGTTATGATTCCCGATTACCGTGGTCCGGAACGCGGTGATCTTATCGATGCCGAGGTTCTGATTCAGGGCGCTTGCGGGGCCCTGTTTAACGGGCGAAACCAGATCATCGGTGTATTGTTGTTCGTTCCTCACTCCGATCTGATCAGGATTACAGTTCCAGCGGTGCCGCATCCATTTGATGCGCCGGTCAAGTCCCTGGACAGCGTCCAGCGGTTCTCGATGGCTTCCAGTTTTGGGCATCGCATCCATGTAAACGGAACCGTCACCTTGTGGCAGCCCGGTCATCTCTTCTACATCACCGATCAGCACGCATCTTTGCGCATCGAGAGCCCTCGAACCAATCCGCTCCAAGTGGGAGATCGAGTAGACGTAACCGGATTCCCCACCGTTGACGACTTTCGTCCGATTCTGGAAGATGCGGATTATCGAGTGATTTCCTCCGGGCCATCGCCGGCTCCCCAAACCATCGGCGCCGCCCAGGTCCTGAAAGGTGACTATGACGGAAATCTGGTAGCGGTGGAAGGGCGCTTGATAGAAAAAGAGCTGTCCGGTGGCTCGCGAACCCTTTTGCTCCAATCGGATGGCGTCGTCTTCAGCGCCCAGGGTCTGGGTCCCGCAATCAAATCGAAGTACAATTCACTGCCTGTGGGCGGATGGCTGCGGGTTGCCGGTGTTGCCGAGGTACACACGAACGAAAGCGCCAGAAATGTGTCTTTCGATCTGCTTGTCGCTCAGGATTCCGACATCGTTCTTCTTCGCCGGCCGTCGTGGCTCACTCCTCAGCACGGACTTCAGGCGCTAGGCGCAATTCTCGTAGCGTTTTTGGCGGCATTCGGCTGGGTTCTTGCGCTTCGACATCGCGTGGAGCAGCAGGCTGCCACCATTCGGCAGAAGCAGGAACGCGAACGCCATCTAGAAACCCAGTACCAGGAAATTTTTGAGAACGCCAACGATCTGGTGATGAGCTTCGGCCGCGATGGGCGATTCCTCTATGCGAATCCGGCGGCGCGCAGAACGCTCGGCTATGGAGAAGAAGAGCTAAAGGCAACGAGCATCATAAAACTGACGGTGGAAAAGTCGCGAGAACGAACCGTCGATCTGTTGCGGCGACTGGAGAATCAAGAGGACCTCAGCCGGCTGGAACTCAATCTGCAAACCCGGGCCGGCGAGCCCGTCATCCTTGATGGAATCAGCAATGTCCAATTTTCTGACGGACAGTTCCATTCGGTGCGCGGCATATTCCGCGACATGACGGAACACATAAAACATCAACGTGAGCTGGAACAAGCCAGAGACAAGGCGGAGGCGGCCAACCGGGCAAAGTCAGAATTTCTGGCGAATATGAGCCACGAAATTCGTACCCCGATGAACGGAGTGATCGGCACGCTGGAGTTGGCGCTCGATACGGATCTGGACTCCGTTCAGCGCGAGTACCTCGGAATGGCGAGGGATTCGAGCGAATCCCTGCTCGCCATCATCAATGACATCCTGGACTTTTCAAAGATCGAGTCCGGTAAGCTCGAACTCAAGAAAGTCGATTTCAACCTGCATGACGTTGTGGCTGAAACGTTGAAGACCCTCTCCCTGCGCGCTCATCAGAAAGGCCTGGAACTGGCCTTCTCCGCCGACCAGGATGTTCCGGAGTTCGCGCATGGCGACCCCGGCAGATTGCGCCAGATATTGATCAACCTTGTCGGAAATGCAGTTAAATTCACGCAAACCGGCGAAATCGTGGTCAGGATAAGCCGCCGGTCGGAGAGCCAGGGGTGGTCTGAGTTGCAATTCACCATCACCGACTCCGGCATCGGCATACCGAAGGATAAACAGGACACCATCTTCGAGGCGTTTACCCAGGTCGACAGCAGCGCCACGCGAGAGTTCGGAGGGACCGGCCTTGGTCTTTCCATCTCGGCGCGCCTGGTTAGCATGATGGGCGGGTCCATTTGGGTGGAGAGTACACTGGGCAGCGGCAGCACTTTTGGTTTCACAGCAATCCTCAAGACCGATCCGCCCGTAAAGACCCCGTTTGCAGGCGGCGACTTGGATCTGACCGGCGTCCCCATTCTTGTGGTCGACGATAATGCCACGAATCGTCGCATCCTGCACGAAGTGGTGACGTCCTGGGGAATGCAATGTCAGGCCGTCGCGAGCGCTGAGGAGGGATTAAGGATTCTCCGCGATGCGCACGCTTCACAAGCTCCGTACCCGATCGTTTTGACCGACGGCAACATGCCTGGAATGGATGGGTTTGGGTTCGCAAACGCGATTCGCGATGATATGAATCTGGCCGGGGCGTTCATTTTGATGCTTACCTCGTCGGATCGCGACGGAGACGTCAAACGCTGCCAGGCCCTGGGGATCAACCGCTACCTTGTGAAGCCGATCGCAAGATCGGAACTGCTCAATTCGGTCCTAGCAGTGCTCCATGAGCGGGGCGAAGGCGCAATGCGAGGATCGATCAGGATATCCTCCGATCAGGGACCGGCCAGTCCAGTCAGGCCGCTCCGCGTCCTTATCGTCGAAGATACGCCGGTCAATCAGGTTCTTTTGAAAATTACCCTTGAGAAGATGGGACATACCACCGTTACCGCTACCGATGGCCGCGAAGCGGTTAACGCGGCGTCCCGGGACAAATTTGATTTGATATTCATGGACGTGCAGATGCCGGTCATGGACGGATTTGCCGCCACCCAGGCCATTCGTCAAGCTGAAAAAGTGAACGGCGGACATGTCCCCATCTTCGCCATGACCGCTCATGCCTTGCAGGGCGATCGGGAACGATGCTTAGCAGCGGGCATGGACGGCTATGTCAGCAAGCCGGCAAAGCGTATCGAAATTGCCGCAGTCACAAATAGCATTGCGGCCGAAAATGCGTCAGTAACGTAGGCGCGGGCGAGCAGGCGTTCCTGCTCGGCTATCTTCGACCTCCGTATTTATAAGGGCGCTGCAAATTTGGATCAAATTGTGTCGCGGGAACCATGGCGAAGGCGTGCCCGCTTCCGAATGTCTCGTAGAGGTTCAGGCTTTGAAGGTTGTTCCGCAGAGAGCGCCCCAGTAGAAACTCCATCGACAAGTAGAAGACGGTTTTGGCCTTGGCTGCCCGAAATCTCGCTTCCGTCTCCAGCATGGCGTCGACGATCTGCGGGCGTAGTGCCGCGGAGGTCGCTCGAAACATCTCGTCCGGCGTGGCATTCGCCACTCTCTTTGCGAATTGGCTCTCCAGGAGTTGCTGGATCGAAGCCGCCCATTCCGGGTTGGAATGGGATGGAGAGATTGGGTTCAATGTCGTTGAAGTCATTGTCAAAGCCTCATCAGACTTTCGAGTTGATCCAGGCCGGATCACGTTAACGCCGCTCTTAGTTGCCAGTTTGTTCCTGCCTGATTCGATTTATGCAAATGGCAACAGAAAAAGAGAAGATAATAGAAAAGCTTGTAGTCGGAATCTCAATGGAGCTGCCGTTACCACGAAGGCGATTCAGATTGAGAGTTCAACAGGCCGCGCAGATTCATCCACGCGATCTTGTCGGAGCCGCGAAACACGATGCAGCGGGTCAGCGGCGACCGGTCGGTGAGAGACCCGGTGAGGGGCAGGCTCCCGGCGCGCGAGATCGCTTCAAGTAAAGTTGGCTGACGATCAAAATGAATCGCTCCCGTGTGGCCACGCGGCCATGCACATAAATCTGGCTTCCTACATAGTGGTCGATACCGACTGTGACCTTACGGTTTTCATACAGGTCCTGCCATGCTTTCACAGCAGCGGCCTCGACCTGGTCACAAGTGAGATCGGCGACCTTGAGGGAAAAGCCGTAAGGCAGCGTGATCTTGCCGTCGGGGCCGACCACGTGTTTGCCGCTCATTTCGCTCCGGCCCCAGACATCAATGCGGATTTCGTCGCCAGAGGCGAGCCGGTAGTCGGTTTCAGCCGGCGCGTCAAACTCGCGGAGGAGGTCGGCGGGAGTGGGGGCGTGCTGAGGCTGGCGTGGGGCAAAGCCCTCGGGAGAAGCCTCCGGGGCTTGCGCGGTCCGGTTCATCGCCGACGAGCGTGAGAGGAACCTTTTCGCCAGCGCCCAGGAGGCGGGCAACGGCCCAGAGCAGGATTGCCTGCCCTTTGGCCGCCACCAGACGCCCGACGCACAGCAGGCGAAACTCCGCGCAAGGTTCGGATTCGGCTGGTTGGGATGCTTCTGGGTCCACGCCCAGCGGACATAGCTCGAACTTGTGCCACAGCACGGGATCGGTGATCTTCATCAACTGGCTGCGGCAGAACTGGCTGATGGCCAGGACAAACTGAGCCCGGCGCATCTTCTCGGCGAGATATTAGGAATCCACGTTATAGAACTCATCGGGCCCATGAACCGTAAGCGAGAAGGTGACGCTCGGCATGCGGCTCGCGATCATCGCCACCGTGGCCGCTGGCGTGGCGAAGTGCACATGGACATGGTCGAGCTGTTCGCGGCGCATCCAGTCGGCGAGCAGAACGGCTTCGATGAAGTAGAAGATTTGAACAGCATGGCGCGCAGATCTGTACGGGCCAGGCGGAGAGCGTAGAAAGCACCGGCCGCGTAGCTCCCTGACGACCGCAGCAGCATAGACAGGTGGGCGGCAAGGATCCGCTTCGCTCCGGCCGATTTGATGCAGAAAGTCGTCTCCGATTCCTGGCGTTCTTCCTCGGTAAGCTGTTCGGGCGGCCGATCGGGGAGGTTGATCGAGGCAGTGTGGATTTCAAAGCCGCGACCTCGAAGTGCCAGCACCTTTCGCAGGATGAAGGAATGAGAAATGGCCGGGTAGCGGCTGACCAGGTAGGCGATGCGTATTTTCATACGCTGGTGATCTTGCAAGCGCCATGCCACGATTTTGGCGCGATTTCCGGCTCTTCCGGCCCGCCCGGGCGCTCGAATCAAGACAGGAGTGCCTTGGTTGTTCCGCAACGAAACAGTCTCGCGCCGCAATTGGCCCGATTCTTTGGCATGTGCCGTGCTACGAATGCGGCGTATGAAACTGAATGACTATTTCGAACAGGTACAGGTAATCAACCTCCCCGACCGAACCGATCGGCGCAGCCAGATGCAGACGCAATTGAATTGCGTAAATTTGCAGGCGAAGTTTTTCCCGGCAGTGCGTGCAGTGGATGCTGGCGATTGGCCGAGCGCCGGCGCATGGGGCTGTTTTCAAAGCCACTTCCGCGTGCTTGAAGCCGCTTCGCATGCGGGTGCGCGCAATGTGCTCGTCCACGAGGACGACCTCGACTTCGTGTCGCAGTTTCCGGCCCTCGAGCCGGAAATCGTACGGCAGATTACCGCCGCCGATTGGGACCTGCTATATCTGGGGCATCTAACCGAGACCAGGGAGCCGGTCCGGCTCGAGTTGACCGAATCCCGCGGTGCCAAAGAAACTGTCCACGTCGGGCGTGGAATTGTCGCATCGCGCTCGCGAAAAACAAAGTCGCCGCCAATGGAATCGGCGAATAAACTCTGGCCGACAAGATATGGCTACGGCAGAGGTTCCAGGCGGCCGCTGGTTCTCGCGACTATCTGCATTGCACCTGCTGAGATGGGAGCTTTGGCGAGGCCAAGCGGGTGTCGTGGAGTTGCGGGGGTTGGTCTATAGATACTCGACATTGCCATCTACGCTGATTGCCTGGCCGGAAATGTTCTCACCAGCCGGCGAACATAGGAAGAGACACATCAGCGCCACATCGTCCGCGGCCACCATGCGATGTAACGAGATTTTCTTGAGGTATTCCTCCCGCATCGCCGCCTCGTCGACCCCGTCCAGCTTGGCGCGGTCGCGGATGACCCGATCCATCCTTGGCCCTTCGACAATACCCGGCAGCACCGCGTTAATCCTGATGTTGTCGGAGCCGAGTTCGATGGCCAGCGATTTCACCATTCCCACGATTGCCCATTTCGACGCGGCATATGGCGTGCGCCACGGATAGCCCAGGCGGCCCGCAACCGACGATATGCAGATGACACGGGCCAGCCTGGATTCGCGCAGCATCGGCACCGCATGGTGCAGGCAGCGGTACTGTCCGTTCAGATTCACATCGATGGTGCGATTCCAATCCTGTTCTCGAAGCTGATCGATCCCGCCGGTCGGGCCGGCGATGCCGGCGCAATTGATCAATACATCGAGGCCCCCATATCTCTCGCGCTGTTTTTTAAACATCGAGGCGACCTGTTCTTCATCGGCCACATCGGCCTTGGTCACCTCATACGCCGGAAAGCTTCTCTGAAACATGGCCAAGGCATCGTCGTCGATATCGCAGATGTGGATGCTGGCGCCGGTTTCCGCGAATGCGGATGCAATCGCGGCTCCAATGCCGGAAGCTCCGGCAGTCACCAGTACACGAAGTCCCGAAGCAGGGTAGAGTCGATCTTTGAACGTCATCGTTGTGTCAGTCCCCACTGGCCGTAACTCTGTAATTCGCATCTCTTGCGGCAATCAGCTGAATTGGACCTTCTCCGCGCCTTTCAGGTGCAGTGTCTCCCTGACTTCCGTGGGAGTGGCAATCGCAAACGAAAGTTCTTCCAGGATGCGACGAATTTTTCTCACCTGTTCGGCATTGCTCTTCGCCTTGACCCCGGGCCCAAGATACAGGTTGTCTTCCAGACCCACACGTACGCTCGCACCCAGGATTGCTCCCATGGTTAGAAGCGTCATCTGGTGACGTCCCGCCCCCAGTACCGAGAAGTGGTAGTTCTCTCGTCCAAACAATCGGTCCGCCGTCGATCGCATCATGAGTACGTTTTCCGGATCCGGACCGAGGCCGCCGAGAATTCCGAAGATGGCCTGAATAAAGACCGGCGGCTGAATGATCTTGCGATCGATGAAATAGGCCAGGTTATAAAGATGACCGACGTCGTAGCATTCGAGTTCGAAACGGGTACCCGCTTCCCCTAAATTGCGAAGGATGTATTCAATGTCCGCAAAGGTATTCTTGAAGACAAGGTCTCTCATGCCTTCGACCTTCTCCTTCTCCCAGTCGTAATTCCACTTGGTAATGCGCTCGGCCACGGGATGAATGGAGAAGTTCATCGATCCCATGTTCAGCGAACACATTTCCGGCTTGATCATCAGAGGATACGCAAGGCGTTGCTTGATGCTCATCTGCGTACTTCCGCCGGTAGTGATGTTGATAATGGCGCTGGTGCGTTCTGCCAGAACAGGGCAAATCTGCTGGAAGTGCCTGGGTTCGCCGGATGGCTTGCCATTCTCCGGATCTCTGGCGTGGAGATGAAGAACCGCGGCGCCGGCCTCGGCTGCCTCGAGGGCGCTGTCGACGATCTGAGACGGCGTAATGGGAAGATACTCCGACATCGTCGGAGTATGCACAGAGCCGGTGATCGCGCAGGAAATGATGACCTTGCGAGGATTTACGGTAGCCATTGGATCACAGCGTCAACCACGAGCGGAATAATAGGGCCCCCGGGGCAGGAAGCGACACGTTCCGAGCGGACATCTTTATGTCTTTTTATCATCGCGGACCGCTCTCTTTTGCACGGGTCAAGTTATCAGCGGTTAAATCGGACGTAGGAGTGTCCTATTCGGACAGGGTGCCGTCAGCGCCGATAACGCGTCGGCGTGCGTTCATTGTGCATCATCCGCATTCCGCTGCGGAAGAGGTGTTTCTTTTCCGGATGAATGAGTTTTATCTCAGAAGGGTTGTCGTTACTGCTTCCGCGGTTCTCTTGATATATAAATTGCAGGTCACGCTTATCCCAGCGTGGCCAAGATGCCTTACCCTGAATGCATCGGGTGAGCGGGCCCGTCCCAACCTGCGACAGTTTTTTCGATTTCTTGATGACGACCTACGTGCTACCCTCAATTCTACGGCTTGTCAGTTGGATCCCGCGTGTATTCCATGCGGAGGTTCCGACGCTGGCCCGCCACGTTTCTGCTTTCCTTGTTTGTCAAGTTTTCGCTCGTTTCGGTGCGATGGCATTCACCGGTGCGCACCTGCGCCGATATCCAACGGCGGTGATGCTTCCGGCTCCCAAGACTGCTACGCCGACTTTACCCTCTCAACGGCGCATGACATCGACGAATTGGCTTCTGACAATTGCATTGCTCGCTTCAGCCGCGCAGTCGGCGCGCCTCAGTGCTCAAGGTTCCCCGCCGGCATCGAGCGCAATCTGGCAGCCCAAGGGAATGCAATCTCTGGAACGGGAATCGGCCGTGAAACCGGGCAACTCGATCAGGCTCGAGCCCGACAAAAATTACACCCTCGCTGAGTTGATTGACCTGGCCCAGCGCCATAATCCTGAAACGCGCACCGCCTGGGAGCAGGCTAAATCGAAGGCTGCGGCGTTGGGCATCGCGCGCGGCGCACTCTATCCCACCGTGTCCGCGGTCGCGCTCGCCGTTTCGATCCGGCAGGCTGCGCTCATCGGCGAATTCTTTCATCGCCAGACGATCGGCCTGTTTGAACCAGTTCTCCACGTCGAGTATATGGTTTTCGATCTCGGCGGCCGCAGCGGAGAAATCGACGCCGCCAAGGCGAACCTGCTGGCTTCTGACCTTGGCTTCAACGACACGAATCGCCGCATCATTTACCAGGTCGCCTCTGCCTACTATCGCCTTCTCAATGCCGAAGGCCAGCGGCAGGCAGCCGAAGTAAATCTCGAAAACGCCACAGCCGTGGAGGAGGATGCGAAAGCGCGCCTTGCGAACGGATTGGCCACCAAGCCCGACGAACTCGAAGCGACCGCCGCGCGCGCCCAGGCGGATTTCGATCTGCAGGTGGCCGTCGGAGCCGTCGATATTGCCCGGGGCGAACTCGCTACGGTACTCGGGCTGGAGCCGGGTACGATCTTCAAGGTACAGGACATCGAGGAGCTAAAACTGCCGTCCGCGATCGCCGCGTCGGTCGATGAGGAGATCGATCGCGCATTCAGCCAGCGCCCCGATCTGTTGCGGCAACTGGCGCGCTTGCGCGCCGCGGATGCGTCCATCAAGCAAGCAAGATCGGCGTATTTTCCTTCTCTTAGTTTTACGGGAGATGGCGGATTGGCGCGCGCCTATGGGCAGCAGGATCTTCTTCCCGGGCACTATGCACAAGGGGAGGTCTGGAACGCCCAGTTGGCACTCAAATGGGATCTCTTCGACGGCGCGCGGCGCGAATACCGTCTTGCCGAGGCCAAGGCCGATAAGAAGGCTGCCCAGGCGGAGATCGATGCCCTGCGGGACCAGATCGCCGACGAAGTGTGGGCTGCCTACTCCAACATGCGGACCGCCGTTCGGCAGCAGCAGGCCGCCGCTGCCCTGTTGACAGCTTCCCAGCAATCCTACGAGGCCGCGCACGAAGCCTACGGTTACGGAGTCCGCAATCTGCTCGACGTTGTCTCGGCCCAAAGGGTCTTGGCGCAGGCTCGTTCCGAAGACATTTCGGCCCGCGCGCAATTGCTGCTTCAGGTCACCAATCTCGCGTTTCGAACCGGAGACCTCATTCAAACCCAGCACTGGAGCCCGGGTCCATGACCAACCCTCTTTTGCGAAGGAAGCGACGCCCACGCATGAACCGGCGCCAACCATGGTTAATTCTGGTAGGCGTGGCCCTTACCACCGCACTCACCGGTTGCGGGCGGGCTCCCACATTTAACATCCTCGGCTCGTTCTTCCCCTCCTGGCTCGTTTGCCTGTTCGCGGGCATCATTCTTGCCTCTGTCGCCAATCGCCTCTTCGTCCGCTTTGCCATCGACAAGGAGATTCTCTGGCCAGTTATCGTCTATCCGTGTCTTGCACTCTTTTGTGCCTGCGCGCTTTGGCTCATCTTTTTTAGCTGATTGGAGCTGAAACCATGTCTTCTGATCCGTCGCACCGCCGCCTTCACGTCATCGGCCGTGCAGTTAGCATCGCCATCATGATCGGCACCGTCGTGCTTGCGATGCTGGTCGTTGGCGAGGGGAATGCGAACCCGCGCACCGATGATGCCGAAGTATTTGCGAACTTTATCGGCATGGCCCCGCTGGTCAATGGCCCGGTCACGCATCTGTACGTCGCCGACAATCAGCTTGTGAAAGCGGGAACTCCGCTCTTTGATATTGACGCGCGCCCCTATGCCTATGCCCTAGCCCGCGCCCAATCAGACCATCATGCCCTCGAAGGGCAGATCAGCGACGAACGCCGTATTATCGCTGCCAAGTCAAGCGGTGTCGATGTCGCCAAATCCAGCGTGCTCAGCGCCGACGCCAGCGTGGCTCGCGCCGCAGCAACCGTCGAACAGGCAAAAGCCGATGTTACCAGCGCCAAAGCCGCGGTCGAGCGATCGAACGCAGAGATGGACTATGCATCGAACAATCTGCACCGCATCGAACCGCTGCTGGCCCGCCAGTTTGTGACTGTCGATCAGGTTGACCAGGCGCGCACCCTGCAGATTTCGCGTTCTCAGGCTGCCAACCAGGCCAGGTCGCAACTTGCCTTGGCTGAGGCCAGCCTGCTCGCTTCCGAAGCACAATACAAACAGGCGCAGGCGGTTGTCGCGCAGAGCCATCAACAGGTCCAGCAGGCAACCCATAGCGTCACCACGCTCGATCCGCTGGAAGGAGAACTTTCCGGGAAGCAGGCCGCGATTGACACAGCACAATACAATCTCGACAACTGCCGCGTCATCGCTCCGTTTGACGCACGCGTCACCAACCTTACTATTTCGCAGGGAGCCTATGCGACCGCCGGCCAGCATATATTCACACTTATTGACACGCGCACTTGGTGGGTCATCGCCAATTTTCGGGAAACCCAGTTGCACCGCATCCAGCCCGGAATGCTCGCCGACGTCTTCGTCATGTCCCGCCCCAGCATCCGCTACAAAGGCGTTGTCGATAGCGTGGGATTCGGTGTTGCTCCCGATGCCGACCTCGTAGGCCGAGTCGCAGCCCCCGGCCTTCCTGACGTGCAGCGTACGTTGAACTGGGTGCATCTGGCCTCGCGCTTTCCCGTGCACGTGCGCATTCAGGACGATTCCTCCGACGTGTTTCGCCTTGGCGAGTCCGCCGTGGTGATCATTCGCGGCGGCGCGCCTCGTGCGGCAAGGGAGTAGACATGGGCTCCGGGACACTTCACATCCCGCACGCAATCCGCTTCAGCGAGTGGTTCCCAAATTTCTTGAAGAATGAGCTCGCTCCCTATCCGGGCCGCGGTGCTTTGGTGGCGCGCATCGTCATTTCCGCCACCTTGACCATGATTCTCCTCGTTACCTTCCGAATCCCCGGCGGGACCATCGGCGCCTTATCCGCTTTTCTTTATTCGCGTGAGAACCTGTTCGCCACCGCCCGCTCCGCCATCTTCCAGCTCTCGGCATTTCTCATCGGAGCTCTCTTCATCCCTGTGGGGGCCCGCTTGTTCGCGTCCACTCCCGAGACGCACTTTCTGTGGGTCGGTTGCAGCCTCTTCCTGGTCTTCTTTCTACTCCGTTGCCTGGCCAATTACGCCGTGGCGACGGGAATGGCTCTTGTCGTTGCCAATGTTGTCGGTATCTGGTACCTACCCGGTCCGGCGGCAAGGAATGTTGAATTGACCCTGTGGCTGGTTGCGGCCACGGCCACCGGCGCGCTGGTGACTCTCTGCGTCGAAGTTGTGTATCACGCCCTTCACAAGCGGGATGACCTCACGGAAGGTCTCGACACACGCCTTGCGCTCATTGAAGATCTGATGGCAACTTACGCCTATACCCGGTCGGTCTCGTCCGCCACGCAAAGCGGACTGGCGCAGTTTGCCATCGTTGGAGCCGGTGCGCTGCGCCGTCATGTAGCCCGCGGAACCTATGCGCAACTCTATCGCACCCGCATGAGTGCGCTGGTTTCTCTCGTTGGCCGCTCCACCGATTTTGCCGCCGCCCTCGCCAGTGCTTATCCTTCTCTTCCCGCCGAGTTGAAGGATCGTGCGGCACGCCTCGGTCGAAGTATCGCCGACATACGCCTGTGCCTGCGCACCCACGGTCAGCCGTGCGAAACAACACTCGAACCCAGGCCGAGTCCCGGCACTCCGCTGTTGTCGGAGATCGAGGCCATGGTGTCGCTGATGCCCTCCATCTTCAGCGCAGAGAATGCCACGGATCCAGAGCTCGAGCCGCTCGAAGACGAGCCAGGCGCCATCCGCATCTTCATTCCCGATGCGTTCTCCAATCCCGAACATCTGCGTTACATCCTCGGTGGAACGCTGGCGGCCATGCTCTGCTATGTCTTCTATGTGTCGCTGGACTGGCCGAACCTCTCCACTTCGGTCACCACATGCGTGCTCACTGCACTGACCACGATCGGATCCTCGCGCCAGAAACAGATTCTCCGCATCGCAGGCTTCGTACTGGGCGGAGTCCTGGTCGGACTGGGAGCCCAGATCCTGGTCCTTCCATCCATCGATTCCATCGGTGGATTCACCGTGCTGTTTGCCTGCGCGACTGCCATCGCCGCCTGGCTCGGGACCGCTAGTTCGCGGCTCTCTTACGCGGGCGTTCAATTTGCCTTCGCTTTCTACCTGATCCATCTCAGCGAGTTTTCCATTCAGACCAACCTGGCTGTCGCGCGCGATCGCGCCCTCGGCGTCTTGCTCGGCATCACCATGATGTGGCTGGTCTTCGAAAGGCTGTTTCCCCGTTCCGCCGCCGATGAGATGGTCCGCATTTTTGCCGTGAATCTGCGTCTGCTTTCCGATCTTGTCGGATCCTCGCAGTCTAGCAATGACCGCGCCGCCATCCTCAATATTCGCCGCCTCCGCGAAGAGATTTATCGCCACTTCGGGGAAGTGAATGCGCAGTCCGATGCCGTTCCCTTCGAAACCGGCCCGCTGCGCGCGGGCGACATGGCCGCCCGCGACCGCATTCGGCGCTGGCAGGCATCTCTGCGCAGCTTCTATCTCCTGCAGGCTCCGTTGCTCCAGTTCCGGCTATTCGCCCGCGGCGAATCAAAGTCGCTGGCCTTCACCGCCTTAGAGGATGACTTTCGTTTCGAGTGCGGACGCATCTTCCTCCGCATCGCGGAGTGCCTCGAATTCCAACTCGCGAACAGGGCTCGCAATGCCTGCGCAGTGACAAGCCTGGTCGACCGCATCGATTCTTCGCCAGCCCGTATCGAAGCAGGATTTTCCGAACGCGAACATGCTTTGAAGCGCCTCACGCGAACAATCGACCAACTTGTGGATCGTCTCCAGGGCGAGGTCGCCTCCGAAGGGCTCTACGATCTTCCCGAAGGTTGAATCGGATGCTCAGTCTGTTGTCGCGCCTTTGGGCGTCGCGAGGATCATTTTTTCCCGTACGCGGCAAGGAATACCCGCACGCCTTCCGCAGTATGACGCCGAAGTGCCGTGGGTTTCGGAATCGCCTCATCCCCCAACAGCATGGCCTTGTTCAACGGCTCAGACATGACCAGCCAGTTGAAGTGAGAGGCTGCCATCAGCGGGTCTTCCATAACCAGCAGACCACGCCCCGCCAGGCGCTTGAAGGTCTGCGCAAGGGAAGCGATCGCCCGCTGCGGTCCACGTTCGTAAAGGACCTTGGCCAGTTCGGGAAAGCGAGCCACCTCGCCGATCACCAGGCGGCGCAGCTGCATCAGCCTGGGAGTGAGAACGACGGTGAGCTGACGATACGCGTAAATTTGAAGGAACTCAGCGATGTCCTTGGCGTCAGCAATTTCTGGAACTTGATTGTGCACCGTGTCGCTCGCGACATCGGTCATGCTGGTTACGATCTCTACGAACAGCGCCTCCTTGCTCGAGAAGTGTTTGTAAATGGTCTGCTTCGATACCGCGGACAGAGCCGCAATTTCCTCCATATTCGCGCCGAGATAGCCGCTCCTGAGAAATACCTTCAGGGCCGCGTCGAGGATAGCGCTGTGCTTCCGCTCAGAACTCCGCGGTTCTTTGTTTCGGGCCGGTTTGGCGGCTTCAGCCGGTGTCGCCATTGCATCCTCCCGGGCCAAAAGAGCGCCCCCTTGACCAGATAGTACTGGACGGTCTAGTATTAGGGCAATCAGAAGTACTGGACGGTATAGTACCGGCCTTGCGAGCCGTTGGTCGAGATGTTGGCATTTTTCGGCATCGGAGAAAGGTGTAAGGGCGTGAAAAACCTTTTTGAACCCGCGGATGTGGTCGGAATCAAGGAACGGATGGCGCACCTCGGGCCTAATAGTAAACCGCAGTGGGGCAAGATGAATGTCGCGCAGATGCTGGCGCATTGTTCCGCGGCTATCGGGATGGCGGAGGGCAATGTGACCCCGCCGCGAATCTGGCTGGGAAGACTGCTGGGACCGTTGGCCAAAAAATCACTCATCGCAAAGGGCGAGCCAATGCGCCGCAATGCGATGACAGAGAAAAGCGTGCTGGTGACGGACCAGCGGGACTTCGTGGTGGAGCGGCAACGACTCCGTGAAGCGATTGACCGCTTTGCATCGGGCGGGCCTGCGATATGCACCAGGCATCCGCACTTCTTCCTCGGCCCGCTGACTCCCATGGAGTGGGCTGTATTGATGTATCAGCACCTCGATCACCATCTCCGCCAGTTCGATGTTTAAGGCCGGCAACTGAGCTGAAAGCAAATGAACCTTCCCTCTCAAATTTTGTGGGGTCCGATTCAAGCCCCAATCGGAGCGCTAATTGCATAGGCTGAATGGTGCCTCAGCCTTGTGGTCGTGCGCACCATCAATCCCCGCGATATTCCCCGCCTCGATGAAATCGGCATCAACGGTGGTTCTTGAGCCCCGGCCTGCAACCCGCCTCCATCAGTCTCATTCCACGTTGGAAAAGGCAAAAAGGCAGGGAATGGGGAGGTATTGCACAACAGGAATCTTGCTCACTCGAGCCCCGGCGAGTGTATGCTAATGCGAGTATCGATGCCATCCAAAAAAATGCACTCACTGAAATCTCCTGAAACCGCCTCGCTCCCGCATATCGACCGCCGTGAGTTTATCAAAACCGGTTCTCTGGCGGCCGGTGCGCTCGCGTTTGGCGTACCGGCGCTTTTGCGCGGACAGAATCTCAACAGCAAGTTGAATGTCGCCTGCGTCGGAATCGGCGGTAAAGGCCGGAGCGACACCGATGCCTGCGCCGGCGAGAACATTGTCGCGCTGTGCGACGTGGATTCTGGTTCAGAGGCTTACGACACCCAGACCAAAAAATATCCGAGCGCCAAGTTTTACAAGGATTTCCGCCAGATGCTGGACCAGATGGGCGATCGGATCGATGCGGTGACGGTTTCGACTCCCGACCATATGCACGCGATTGTGGCGACGGCGGCGATGAAGAGAAACAAGGCGGTATTTTGCCAGAAACCTCTGACGCAGACGATCTATGAGGCGCGCTATTTGCGGAAAATGGCCAAGGAGAGAAAGCTCGTTACCCAGATGGGCAACCAGGGTAGCGCCGCGGACGGTTTGCGGCGCGGGGTGGAGACCATTCAAGACGGGCTCATCGGACAAGTGCATGAAGTTCACGTCTGGACAAACCGCCCGGTCTGGCCGCAGGCTATGGATCGTCCCATCGGAGAAGATCCGGTTCCTGCGACATTAGAGTGGGATATTTGGATTGGGCCGGCTCCGACCCGGCCGTATATAGGCAGCCGTAATCCAGAGGATAAGGATGGAATTTACGAGCCGTTCAACTGGCGCGGATGGCAGGATTTCGGCTGCGGCGCGCTGGGCGACATGGCGTGCCACACGGTGAACATGCCCTTTCGCGCCCTGGATCTCGGTTACCCGACGGAGGTGGAAGCGACGCCTTTCGGGCAGATGAACAAGGAATCATATCCCGTCGGTTCCAAAATTCGCTTCGACTTTCCCAAACGTAAGGCGCGCGTTCCCGCCGAACACCCGCATCTTTTCCACCGCTACCGAAAGATCGAGCACGATCCGGTGACCCTGTGGTGGTACGACGGCGGCCAGCCTGACCCCAAAGCCCGTGGCGGTCATGACCTGAGCAACAAACCGCCCGTCGAACTCACCGCCGACATCATTGCTCTTCAAGGCGAAGTTCCCGAGAGCGGTTGTCTGCTGGTTGGCGACGGAGGCACGGTCTTTTCACCGGACGATTATGGAACCAGTTTCTTCGTAAAGCTGAAGGGCGATCAAAAATTCCTCCACCACACCAAGCACCCGGCCCTGGCGCAGTATCCCGAGCGAATTCCGCGCAACCAGTATGGCAAGACAGGCGACGGCAAGAAATCCGGAGGCAGTGTTTTTGCCCACGCGCAGGAATGGCTGGTTGCCATCAAGGAAAACAAGCCGGAGATCTGCTACTCGCGTTTTGATATCGCCGCGCGTCTCACCGAAATCATGCTGCTGGGCTGCGTATCATTGCGCGCAGGCCAGAAGATCGAGTGGGACGGGCCGAAGATGGTCGCGAAAAATTGTCCTCAGGCTGCGCCGTTCATTCGACGGCAAGACCGCTCCGGCTGGGCTCTTTCCTGATGAAAATGTTGCCGCCGAAGCCGAAGCGTTAACCAAACAATTGCGATTCAAAGTCGACGGGACTAGCAGGTTGGCGCTGAAGGCACGGTCACCGCACCCGCACCGCGAACAATGCGTGATGCGCAAGAATGAAGAGCGTTCGGTGATCCGAGCCTCCGAAGATCAGCTGCAAAGGCCGCTCCGGCACGTCGATCTCGGCAATCGGATGACCGTCCTGCGCGTAGACGAAGATTTGCCCATTGGCCACGTAAACGTTCCCGTGCGCATCCACAGCCACGCTCTCGCCTCCTCGTTGTACGAACGGTTTCAGTTCCCCTAGCGTCCCATCCGGCTTGACCGTCGCGCTGTAGGTAATGTCCTCCGATTCGCTGCTGACATACACCTCCTGTCCCGGCTCTGCGACCAGGAACCCATACGCATCGAGGTTATCGCTGAACCGCCAGCCGGATGTCTCATTCGCCGGGCCCTGCTGAAACACCCGGCCCGCCGGCAGAAACACGCTGCCATCTTCCGAGACGTATTCGCGCATCTTGGGCGTGTTCGCATCCGCGGCAAACATCTCCGCCAGCGTTGTGAAACGCATCGTATCCAGATTCAGCTGGTCGTTGAACTCCCCATTGTTCCACCAATTCGCTGGAAGAATCACCGCGGCTTTGCCGTGAGGCTGCACCGGCCGCGGCTTCAGCACTGTCAATTCTTCCGCTGAGCTTCCCGGCTGGAACGTGTACACCGTGCTCTCCGCACCGGCTGACGAAACAACCAGCAGCTTGCCTGACTTGTCAAACGCAAGGTTCACCGGGTCGAGCGGATTGTCGCGTTCAACCGTGAGACCATCCTTCTCTGACCACCCATAGATGCGCTGGTTGTGGTGGTCGACGAAATAGAGCTTGCCTGCGGCGTCCACCGCTGCTCCTGAAATAGAAAAGAAGCCGTCTTCCAACTTCTTTACGGACGTCCCCTTCTCGAGCACCGGGGAGGCATCCCTCTGGTGCGGCGGCTGCGGATCAGCCGGGATGTCCAGCGCTGCGAACTCGCGTTCACGCACCTCGAGATGATGCGTCATATCCTCGATTGCATTCTCGTAAGGGAACTTGCTCAGGCGCAGGAATGTGCCGCAGCCATTCGCGTCGCAAATGCCATATCCGCTCTCCGCGTTTACATGGACATTACGGAAATGGATCTTCGACGATCGATAGATACGCACAGCCGCCGGAAATGGCGCCCGCGAACGCGTTACACGATAGCCGTGATAGTTCGCGATGGTGAGATTGCGGCAGTCCTCAATCTCGAGCGAAAGCGATTCCGGGCTCTCCCCGGCCTCCTCTTCGCTCTGCGGCGCGTTGATGTCCCAGTTCTCCACGTGATCAAATTTGATCTCGTTTCGTACGTGGTGCTCGTCCGACAACTCGTACACGTGCCCGGGCGTCTTCGTGTTCGATACCAGAAAGCCTGACTGCGCAAACGTATTGGGCGTCCAGATGTCTGCGAATGTTCCTCCGCCTCCATCGGCAACCCAGAGGCTGGGATACTGCCCGTCCCAGCGCTTGTGCAGGTCGGAATCAGCCGTGTGGTTGTTGTTGTAAGGATTGCCGCCGCTGCCGTGGCCGCCGAGAAAGCGCACGTCATCGATCAGCGACTGCTCGCCCGCCTTCCACAGAACCGCTACCGCACGCGGGTTAGTGCCGCCCGCCAATACTCCAATTCCGCTGATGATATTTTCTCCGCGTGGCGGAGCGAAAAGCACGGCCTTTGGCGCGCCCACCCCCTGGTATTCCGGAGCCTCATCCAGCAGGTCGATCTGCGTGAGCGTGGGATGCAGCCCAATGAGCACCGTGTCGGGCTTGAGCGTTAGCGTGTCCCGCACAGCAAAATGCCCACCGGGAAGATAAAGCACGCGATGCGTATTGATGGCTTGCTGCAATGCTTCAGTGTCGTCCGTGGTTCCATCGCCCTTCACTCCCAGTGTGTGTACATTCACCCATTCACTGCTTGGCGGCAGCGCTTGAATCGCCGGCGAAAGCGTTGCGGGTAAGGAGGAAAGCGGTGCAGCCTCATACTGCATGCCGATGGCCCCCATCCGCCCTTCCCCCGGCACGATCAAACCATAGGTGAAGTTCGTCACCGCATAAACCAAGCCTTTTCCGGCGACGGTCTTCCCGCTCTCGCGCAGTTTGGCGAAGACCGGTGCGTTGCTAAGCACTGCGTTCTCGAATCCGATTTCCGTCAACGGGCTTTTCTCCAGGCTGATCGTCACCACCGGCCCGCTGATGTTGTGAAACCGCGAATTTTTCACCCAAAGCTGATCGGGATACCCCTCATCTATATCGATCGCCTTCTGCACGTCGCGAAACGTATCGCGGATCAGCGTCAACCCGGCTTCATGTTCCCGGATCGCGGCTTCCTTTTGCCCGTCGAATACCGAGTCGATCAGCGTGAACTGCCAGGCCGGCGAGGTGTTCTCTGTGAGGATTCCGTAGCGCCCTCCGTAGAAGCGCAGATCCTCCGCCTCATTCCCCGCCTGGTAAATCCCGGCCAGCCCTGATCCCAGGTGAAAATCCATGTGAGTCAGAAACGAGTGCTGCGCCACATGGAAGCGCACCGCGACCGCGGCGGGATTATCATCTCCAATTTCGAAGTCGATGTTGCTTATCGCCGAATAGAACGTATTTGGATTGGCATCGGCCACGTTGTTGTTCGGCGGGACAGATCCCGGAGGAGGAAATGCAATGCGATCGCCGGCACGTGGCCGCTCATGCGGTGTCAGGCCCGCGAACATCACCATCACACCAATACCTTTCTGGAAGCCTGGCGTATTCGGCGGAAGCACGAACACAGGGCGCGTGGCGCCATAGCCGATGATCCGCACTCCCGGCCACAGATAGACCGTTCGCGTTATGTTGTAACGGCCCGTGGAGACGAACACGATGCCCTCCCGCCCGGTGCCCGATGCCTTGTCGATGGCTGCCTGGAGCGCGGACGAACTATCTCCATTCGTCGCCGGGGGATCCACGTAAATGGCTCTGGGGTCGTCCAGACGGGTAGTGATGACGGATGCGGCGAAAACCGCCGGGCAAAGGCACAAGATGACAGCGACCAGTATTGCTTTTTTCATGGAGCTCCCGGCACGTTAGGTCTTGAGCAGAAGTGCGGAATCCAGCATACCGGAACTTGAGATGCCTGACTTATATCGGATTCGACCCGCGACCCGTGCTAACATCCACTCATCTGGCTCGCCACAGGTTTGAGCCGCGGAGGTCGAGATGAGTCCAACCACAAGGCGTAGTTTCCTCAAAACAGGTCTGGCCGCTGGAGCCATGGCGACCGTAGGAACGCTTCCCCTGGCCGCCAAGCGCACCGCGACCGATACCGTGGTGTTAGGCCGGTCAAAGATGGAGGTGACGCGACTGGCCTTCGGAACCGGGACGGATAGCGGTGCGGTGCAGGCCGCGCTGGGGCAGCAGGAGTTCACGCGGCTGGTACGCTATGCATACGACCACGGAGTCCGGTTCTTTGAGACGGCCGAGGCCTACCAGACGCCGGCCATGCTGGGCGAGGCACTGAAAGGCTTGCCCCGCGATAGCTATCAACTGATGAGCAAGGTGACTACGTTTCACGAGGGCATTGACCCGCAGGCAAAGTTTGACGAGTTGCGGCGCACCTCGCAGACCGAATACTTCGACGTCATGCTGCTCCACTGGCAGCACACGGCGGACTGGCCGGAGACTACGAAACGCTGGCAGGATGGGATCCTTGCAGCACAGCAGAGAAAAATCATCCGTACACATGGCGCCTCAGTGCATGGCCTGCCGGCCCTGCGCCAGATGCCGGGCACCGATTGGCTCGACGTGGGGTTGATCCGCATCAACCACAACGGCGCGCGTATGGACGGGCCAACCTACGAGGACACCAACCACCCCGACAACGTGAGCGAAGTGGTCGATCACATCCACCAGTTGAAGAAGGAAGGGCTGGGCGTGATCGGTATGAAGCTGTGCGGCGGCGGTCAGTTCCAGCATAGTCATGACGACCGCGTGAAGGCGATGAGGTTCGCTTTCCAGAATGCAGGGGTAGACAGCGCGACGATTGGCTTCAAGAGCACGCAAGAGATTGATGAGGCTATCAGCAACATGAATCTGGCGCTTGCGTAAACTTCGAGCCGCGGAAGCCGATTGATGGGGTTTACCTGTCGATGTGGCGTGCTTCTTGGTGAGCAAGTCGCGGCGCAACGTTCCATTTCCAGGCTTCCAACTGGCGCAGTCGTCAGAAATTCCATTTCATCGCGAACTGCAAAACGCGAGGGCCATTGAGTGCATTTATGACGAGAAGCGTCCCGAACTCCTGCTGCGGGACAAGATAGCACTGTTGGTTTTGGCTTTGGCCGTCCCCGCAGGTTGAACCGAACGGCTCGTATTGAATCTGGCTCACACCGGTTCCATTCTGGACGTAATAATTGGCATGATTCAGCAGGTTGAAGGCCTGCGCTTCAAGGGTGACGGATTGGCGTTCCGTGAGATTGAATCGGCGCGCCAGCCCAACGTCGATCTGCTCGGTCCAGGGGCCATAAAACGAGTTCAAGCCGGCGAGAGGACTGGGGCTTCCGCCATTGATGCCCAGAGCTGAATTGGCAGTCGCCTGCAGAGCCGCGGTGTTATTGATGGCATTCTGCGCAGCGTCATCCGGACACCCGCCGCTGATATCGTCGGCGGCGCAGGAAACATCGATCAGCGGGGCATAGGGGCGCCCGGACGCGAACTGCATCACGGTGCTGATTTTCCAATTGGATAATGCTGCGCGTGAGAAGCCGGAATGAAGGCGGGAACCAACGCCCGGCTCGAGGACTCCGGCAATCGAGAGGCGATGGCGCTGGTCAAGCAGATACGGCGCGTGCGTATTGCTGAAATCGAATTGATTGTTGAAATCCACTCCATGCGACGCCATGTTTTTCGCCAGGGTGTAGGCGCCCTGAAATGAGACACCATGGTGAAAGCGCCGCTGGGCCTGCACAAAAAACGAGTTGTAATGGTTCATGCCGGGTGAGATCAGTTCGTTGATCTGGCCGAAATTCGCGGTGAGCCTTCCCTCCGTCAGGAGCCCCGGGTCCAGGTTTGGAAGCACGACCGAGCGGCCTCCTGCGCACTGGCTCACACTGGTTGTTCCCGCGGGGCAAAGCTGGTAGGTAGTACTTCCGGTGGGTGGATTGAGATTCAAATCGTAGGCGCTCGAAGCAATCAGGTGTACTCCATGCGTCCAGGTAGTCCCCGCGGTAACCACCGTCTCGGGCAGGATCTCGCGCTCGATCTGCAGGCTTGCCTGCAGAATGTAAGGGAAACGGAACTGTGGATCCACCAAAGAAATGTCCGACGCCGAAAATTGAGATAGATTGGTGACCTGCTGTGGGAAGACCGCAATCTGCTGGTCGGGCGCGTGGGTGGGGTCATACCCCAGCGAAACCGAGGCTTGCTGCGACAAGACACCGTTAGACACCACGGCATTGCGGTAGTTCAAGCCATTGAGATTCTCGTAAAACATTCCGAAGCCGCCACGAAGAACAGTCTTGTCCAGAGGTTGCCAGGCAAATCCCAGCCTGGGGACGAGCCGGTCGTACTGATTGGCAAACTGACCCGTCAGCGGAAAAACCGGATTTTCGGTCGGCCGCGGGTAGATCTGGAAGTCTTCGCGTACCCCGAAGTCGACCGTCAAGCGGGGATGAATCCGATATGTGTCCTGGAAGTAAAAGCCAAGGTAGGGTACGTTGAACGAAAACTTCGGCTGGCCCACGCTTTGGAAGAAATTTTCGTAAATCCCCAGGGCGAAATCGGTAAGGCTGGAGAAGCTGTAAGTGCCGCGAAACGTTCCGTTCTGTGCCTGGGCGTCCGGATCGAAGCCGCCGAATGCCAGGTCAGTTACATGCGTCCGAGTGAGTTCCAGTCCGGATTTCAGCGTGTGCCTTCCCCGCAGATAGGTCACATGATCGGAGACTTGCCAAAGCGCTTCGTTGGTGCGTCCGCCGGCAAAGCCTGCGTTGCCAAGTTCAAGATTGCTTCCGCCTCCGTCTTCGCCGCCCGCCGGGCTCAAGACAACGCTGGGGAGAACAGGGTCCACCAATCCAGTGGGAGTCGAATATTGATCGTCCCGTGAGACGCTGGAGCGGAGTTCGTTCAGCACCCCGCTGCCGATGGCGCGGCTCCAGCCAAAGCTCGCATGATAATCGCGAACGAAGCTGTTGGCCAAAGTGCTGATCCCGAACAGGGGCGTGTTATTCGCGGTAATTATCCCGCTTGGGGAGTCAAACCGATTCCAATTCAGGCTGAGATAGAAACGGTCGTCCCTGATGTCGTGGTAATCGAACCTGTTGAATGCCGACCAGTCATTTCGGTACCGGGGCCGGACGCCCAGGTTCGATTG
Source organism: uncultured Acidobacteriota bacterium (assembly GCA_963730805.1). GTDB lineage: Bacteria > Acidobacteriota > Terriglobia > Terriglobales > Acidobacteriaceae > Telmatobacter. The sequence goes on from CAVSTL010000017.1 coordinate 26,232, forward strand.
AATGGCGTGCAATGCATTCGCGACCTGCTGTAAATAGATCGGGTTTGCGGGGGCCGGCGTGCTGATGCCTTGAGGGACCGGAAACGCCGCGTTGGGAGCGGGAAGCTGCACGTTGTCGGGCACCTCGAAATCCGACGGGCTTAAGGTCGCAAATGCGGGATTGACGACCGAGATCGGGTTCTTCTGCCTTTGCTGCTCATAGTCGCCATAAAGCCAGGCATGATGCGCCACCACCGGTCCGGAAAGGCTGCCGCCAAATTGCTGCAGAATGTCGACCGGCCGGGGAATTCCGGCGCCCTTGTCAACCGCATCATTGGCCCCGGTCCCGGAATTGCGGTTGTAATAGAAAGCTCCGCCCTGGAAGCTGTCGTTGCCGGAGCGGGTCACGACGTTCACAAAGCCGGTAGCGGCCCCGCCAAACTCGGCTCGGTACGGCGAAACCGCCACCTGAAATTCCTCGATAGCATTCTCGCCGAAGACATAAGGTACCCGCTCGCCGCCACGAGCCGCTCCAAAGTAGTTGCTGGTTGCACTCGCGCCGTCCACTGTAAAGGAGTTGGTGCCGTTGGCATTCGCGTATCCGGTATCCTGCCCGCCCTCCTCTCCTGCAAACGTGACCAACCCCTGTTGACCGTCGGGCGAAGCGTTCGGGACGAGCAGGGCAAAGTCCAGGAAACGGCGTCCGCTCAGCGGCAGATCATCAAACATCTCGCGGTTCACGATTGAACTCAGGTCCGACTCTTCGGGCCTGAGTAGCGGGGATTCGCCGTTTACCGTGATCGACTCGGTCGCCGCTCCCGGCTTCAGGCGAACGTTCACTGCGGTGGCTTGGCCGATTTCAACATCCACGCCGTCGACAAGCTGCGTATGGAAGCCGGCCGCCCTTACCTCCACGGTATAGCGCCCCACAGGCTGCGCAGAGAAAACGAACATGCCCGCGGAATTGGAAGTGCGCGTCAAGGCGGTGCCTGTCGCATGAGAAATCAGCCTGATCGCGGCATTAGGAATGATCGCACCGCTGGTGTCGGCTATAACGCCGCGCACCAGGCCGCTGTCGACGCCTGTTTGCGCCAGGGCTGAGGTATAGCTTAACGCTAACGCCGCCAGCAAGAACAAGCCCAGCATCCGATTCCATCTATGCATCGGGCGCATGAATCTTGTCATTTTTTGCTCCTCTCACCCAACCACAATGCCGCGCCGCTCGGCGGATTTAATTAGAACCGTAACAAAACCCTCTCCCGTGATTGGGAGAGGGTTTTGGGCTTTTGGGACTGTGGTTAGTCGTCCATGTCGGAGCTGGCGGCGGGCGCTCGATGATTGAATTCGCTCGCTGGACGAACCCTCGTCTCGCCGGGATAGGGCCTCGTATACCCGGTGGCCTCGTACCAGTTCATGTGATTGACGGTGTCGGTGTCTTCGCTGTCGGGAGTGTGGTATTTGCCGGCGAAGACCTGCCGCTTCTTCTTGAGCCAGCCTGCTTGCAGAACCTTGGCCTTCGGGCTCATGTCCTGAGCGATATGGGTTTCAGACGGGACACCCTGATTTAGAGGTATCAGGTTCGGCACGTGCGTCCATGGCTTGAAGTTCTCCGCGGGCGGGTCGTTGATGAACACCGTCTTCATCGGCGAGGCCACGAGGTCGAATTGATTCATGGGCCTGAGACCCAGAATCTGCTCGATGGTGCGGGTCAAATTCACCTGGGAGTAGTAATGGGAATCCACGAATCCATCCTGCCGGACATAGGGGCTGATGATATAGCCCGGGCTGCGGTGACCGTCGACGTGATCGACGCCGTTCTGCGCGTCGTCTTCCTCAATGAAGATTGCCGAGTCCTTCCACACCGAGCTGTGGCTGATGACGTCCACAAAGCGGCCGAAGGCCAGGTCGTTATCGGCCTGCATGGCCTGCGCCGTCGGCGGGCCGCCCGTGTGGTCGGAGCTGATCCACAAAATGCTCAACTGGGGCACATTTCCGGCCTTCACATCCTTCTGGAAATCCTGCTCCCAGATATCCACCCGGAACTGGTCGGGGATGCCAAGATCAAACTGCGGATAGTTTTGAATCGTGGTGTTCATTACATCCGGAAGCGGGGAGTACGAAGCGACCGTGTTGAAGTAGTACAGCTGCTTCTCCTGGCCCGACTCATACGCCAGCGTATCGTTGTAGAAGTCGGTCCAGCTCGGCTCAGTCGTCGATCCCGCCGGGGTCTTGAACGAATTCCACTCGATGTACTCTCCGTAGTTCTTGATCGTGATGCCCGACTTCACTGCCAGATCATACAGGTTGCCCTTCTTCTGGTAAGCGATGGCATCGCCGCCGTTGGAGGGGTAATCACGCGACCAGTCGGGCGCCTGAATGTCGTCGGAGTAGGGCGCCATGGCCTGCACGATCCAGTTGTGGCCATCGGCCGACTGCCGGCTCGGATCGTAGAAGTTGTCCAACAGCGGAAACCGCTGCACCAGCGCGTGAGCGTTGGGAGTGACCGTGGCGCCAAAGACCGCCAGGGAGGGGTCGCCGTTGCCGCCGGCAACGTCGCCGAGGATCTGATCATAGGTGCGGTTTTCGCGGATGATCAGGAACACGTGCTTGATCTTCGACGGCTCGCCGATCTTGTTGGGGATGGCGCGCGGCTTGGCGCTCGGCGATCCGCCCGATGCGCTCTTGATATTCTGCGTCAGATCCCAGTGGTTATTCTCAAAGACCTGCTTCGTCATCGTGTGCAGCGTTGCGCTTTGCGGCACGGGAACGATGCTCACAGTGCCAAGGTCCTGGTGGGTGTTGTGGGAACTTACGCCATAATCGGTCTCGAACGAATCGTGTGGCGGGGTATCGGTGGTGCCCACGCCCTTGTCGTTGGCAACCACTAGCGCGTCGTCGGTCGCGTCCAGCGCAACCGAACTTGGCGCATAGCCCACAGGGATCATGCCCACAACAGGGTCGGACGCACCTTCGCGGAGGTCGACGACCGCAACCGCGTTGGCGTTGTACAGGGCAACGTAGGCAATCTGGTTCTTGGCATCGACGGCGATCGAGTTCGGGCCTGCCCCATAGGCGGCCTCATTCGCTCCCGGCACAGAAATCGGAAGCCCAAGGTTGATCGTCCGCTCCACTTCATTCTCAGTTGTGTCGATAACCGAGATGCTGTCGCTGTAGGCATTGGCCACCAGGAGGTTCTTCCCGTAGAACGCCATGGCCGTCGGGTGTAGGCCGGTCGATATGCTGCGGACGACCTTGAACGAAGCCAGGTCGACCACGGACACGGTGCCTGTCGCCGTCGAGCCCTCCGGATACCGCGCAACGACCGGCGTGCCGTTAGAGTATTCCTGGAAATCTGTTTGGGTTGCAATCCGGCCTGCCTCGTTGGAGACATACGCTGTCTTGCCATCCGGCGAGATCACCACGCTGTGCGGAACGTTGCCTACGCGGATGTCCCCGATTTCGACGGGCGTCGCCTGGGTAAGGTCGATCTTCGCCAGCGTGTTGTTGGTGTCCAGCACGACATAGGCCGTCTTGGCATTGTGCGAGACCGCGATACCGGTCGGATATGAGGTGCCTTGCGAGATGGGAATGCCGCACGGAACAGGTGAGCTGCCCGTGGTCCCCGGGGGGCTGTTCGGGAAGCAGGTGACGGTGCTCAGAAGATCCACCGAACCGAACCCGGGCACGGTTACGAGGGTGGCATCAATGGGAACGCTGACGTGGGCATAGTCGGAGAGCAACCCGGCCGCCGAGACGCTGGCAATGGCAACAAAGCTGTCGTCCTGACTGAACAGCAAGTACTTGCCGTCCGGTGTATACGTGAGGCCGAGGTTGCTGCCCCGCGAGTCGGTTCCACCGTAGCTGTAGCTCTGCAGGACGGCGCCCGTTTGGACGTTAAACACCTCTACCGCTCCGTTGCCATTGGACGGCCGCGTTCCCATGGTAAGGACCGCCGCGGTGTGATTGCCGGTGGGGTTGACCGCCACAGCCTTGGCGCGCACCCGAATGCCCAGATTTACCTGGGTGCCGGCGGGGGTGATGATTGTGCCATTGCTGACCACGAAATCGCCGTTCGGCTGGGGGCCAACCTGGTAAGTCGGGAAGGGCACGGACTGAGCGAGCGCCAGAACGTTCAGCCCCGCCGCCATCAGGACGGCGAGGAGCGAGCGCAGGCCGTTGCTCGGAAAACTCATTGGAGATTCTTTCAGGGACATATATCGTTTCTCCTTCGGAACTTTGTCGCGCAACTTGAGAAGGCCGACCGGCGATGACGGAGATATGCGGCTCCGTTTCCGGCCGAGGAGCAGGGACAGGCAGGCAGTTACAGGTGCCACCGCTGGCTGCAGGGTATGCGGATGGAGTGAAGCGCGGGTTATCGAATCGGGGACGTCTGTGCGGTCGAAATCGGTTGTGTGACCGGGGCGTAGGACCTCTTTCTACGGCCGCCGTCCCCTTCACTGGGAGTCTGCAGAGTGCCTATGACGGACTTATGACCGTCCCATGAAATTTCCATGACATAGGCCGAAGTTCGCCCAGCGTTGCCCTGTTGCGTCCGTAAAATCCCCGCTGGATGATCAAAACGTTATTTCCATTGGCATCGCCGCGCACACGCGTTGTAACGCTGCCTCGCGGAGCCGCGGATTGAAATATCCAGCGATTTTAGGATTGCTTGATCCGCAAATCGTCGAGCCCGGCGAACGACGCTCAATGCCTCGCTGCCTGGCCAAGGCCCGATTTCTTGGTTTCAAATGTGTCTGGAAACGCCGCAAGTTCCTGGAGATGGCGGAAGGTCAGGGATTCGAACCCTGGAGAGCCTTACGACTCTGCCGGTTTTCCTTACGTCTATAGCTTTCGCTACCGAGTTTGCTCGTTTGCCGTCTGGACTTTGCCTTCACCCTAGCCCGTTGCGGGCCTTAGGTGGGAGCCGTCAAGTCTCTACACGTTCCTGGCTTCTTCTACCAGGCTTCGCTCGGCGTTGCCTCGGACGTGTCCAGGGGATTCGCCGATTTTGACTCCTTACATCTGCCGCGTTTCCGCGTCAGCGCTCGATTAACAAGACCGGTGCATTCAACCGCTCTGCCAACCTTCCGTACCGAGTACGATACCACACCTGTTTGCGAACCCACGAAGGCCACCCTTGGGGCGGATCGAGTCCACATGGCGCGTTGTATTGCTCAAGCCATGCGACCACCGCAACGGCCCTTTGGCCCCACAATTGCGGATTTGCATCCTGCAGTTCCCGCAAGTGTGGCCTTGCATCGAATTGCGAACAAAGCTGCTGCACCTTCGATCTCACGCGACTGAGAACGAAGTTGACCCTGCTTTGAAATGTTCGCAGGCCGGCGCAAGATGGGCGTTGCGGGAAGCGGTATCGTTGAAACCCCTGAAATCACAACGGATGCCCCAAAAGAATGTTACAAAAGGAGTGCATGCCCAAACGACAAAGGCCGGCCGTTCCACCCCAGCCAGGCCAGCCGATCAGTCTGCGTACGCTCGGCGAGTATCTCAATCTCTCGCCCGCTACGATTTCTCTGGTTTTGAACAACGCCCCGGGCGTTCGGTCCATCCCGCAGGAGACCCGCGACAGGGTCACTCAGGCAGCCGCGAAATTCGACTATCGTCCCAGTTTCTACGCCCGCTCCCTGCGCAAGCGCCAGTCTTTTTCCATCGGGGTTCTCGTCCCCGAACTGAGCGACAGCTATGCCACCCAGGTTCTTTCCGGAGTCGAGGAGTTTCTCATCGAGGAGGGCTACTTCTATCTCACTGCAAGTCATCGCCGCAAGCCTGATCTCATTGAGGAATACCCCCGCCTCCTGATGGAGCGCTCCGTCGAAGGCTTTATCGTAATCGACACCATCCTTGAGAAGAGCCTCAGCCTGCCTGTCGTGGTGGTCGCCGGTCATCGCAAAATCGAGGGGGTCACCAACGTGGTCCTCGATCAGAAGCGCGCGGCCGAACTTGCGCTTCGCCACCTTTATCAGCTAGGCCATCGCAAGATCGCCTTCATGCGCGGCGGAAGTCACAGCTCCGATGCTGACGATCGATGGAATTGCCTGATGGCCGTGGCGAGGGATCTCAAGCTACCCGTCTTGCCTGAACTCTGTGTTCAATTGGAGCTCCGCGTCTCCACGCCCGAATTGGGGTTTGTACCGACGAATGAGTTGATTAGTCGGGGCGGGGAATTCACGGCTCTGGTCAGCTTCAACGACATCGCCGCTATCGGAGGCATTCGCGCGCTCATGAATCACAACCGGCGCGTCCCGGAAGATGTCTCCGTGGTCGGGTTTGACGACATACAGGGAGCAGCCTTCCACAATCCCAGCCTCACCACGATTCGCCAGCCGTTGCATGAAATGGGCGCGGTGGCGGCGCGCATTCTGCTTCAGCGCATTCGCGGCCAGGCGAGCTTTCCGGATATCGTCCCCATTCATCCGGAGCTGGTGATTCGCGAATCCACCTGCCCGCCTCCCCGCAGCCGGCCCAGGCGGGGCTGAATTTCCATGGCTACGGATATCCGGAGGACGTGGTTCAAGCGCTCTCCCGCGCGCACCCTGGCTGTTTTGCATCCTGCGTTCGCCCTCACCGGAATTTGTCACTCCATCGGCGGCCCGTTGCTCCCTTCGCTGGAGCCGGCGTTTCATTTGAACGACAACCAGGCAGGGTTTCTCCTGTTTTCCTACTTTGCGGGTACATCGTTGGGGGCGCTCCTTTGCGGCCGGCGCCATGCGCGAACCATTACGCTCGGCTTCGCCGTTCTTGTTGGCGCGTGTTTTGCCGTCACGGTCACCAGCCGCGCCTGGCTTTACCCCACCTTTCTTCTTCTCGGAGTATGCGTGGGAGTGCCCATGACGGCCGTCAGCATGTATGCAGGCGCCACGTTCGGTGCCCGCAGCGCTGCTCCGCTAACTTTTCTGAATTTCAGTTGGAGTGCCGGCGCTCTCGCCGCGCCCTTATTGGCGGCACGGCTACTGACGACCCATACCTTTCGCGCAGCTTACGTGATCCTCGCGGGCGCCGCGCTCCTTGCTGCCTTGGCCTGCTGGTTTCAACTCGGCGACACGCCTGAACCCGCGGCCGCGCCCACCCAATCTTCGGGAATTCTCAACCTCCGCTTCATCGCACTCTTTGCTTTCGTTGCATTTCTTCAAGTGGGAGTTGAAAACACAACCGCTTCGTGGCTCACGACATTTGTGGTTCGCACCGCGGGCACCGGCGCCTCGCTGGCGGCAGCCGCATCCTCGCTTTACTGGTGCGGATTCCTCGCTTCTCGCGGAGTGTCCTCGCTGTTGCTGCTGCGTGTTGCACCGGCGCGCCTGCTGCGCTCCGCCATCATCGTCGCACTCGGCGCCGCCATTCTGCTGGTCAGTGTCGCCGGGACGGCGGGCCACGTGATCGCCATGGTCATTCTGGGTGCTGCCCTGGCGCCCATCTTTCCCTTGCTGCTCGCGCATTTCTTCGCACTGGCACGCCAATCGTCCGATTCGCGTTGGGTCCTGTCGTTGTGCGGTTTTGGCGGCTCGGTGCTGCCGTGGCTGGCCGGATTGGTTTCGGCCCATACCGGCAGTTTGCGCCTCGGACTGTTTGTGATTCCCGTAGCCCTCTTCGCCATCCTCGGCGTCCTGCCGCTCATTCAAGCAGAGCATTCCGCCGCTTCCACTCAATGACCGTCCCTGGAATAGGGTGCAGCAACCTCAAACCTCGCCTTGTTTTGTGCCATGGCCGTGCCGCGCGCGCCCCAGGCCAACCTGGACGCTCCAACCAGACGGACCGCCTTAGACTAGAACCATTCAGGGCCGTTCAGGGCAATGCATTTTGCGGGGTGGGCGCCGTGGCGGGGGCCGAAGCCGGTCGCGGAACATCGAGACCTCCGGTAAGGCTCGCAACGCGCTCCACACCATGGCTGCGGCACCACGATTCCAGGCCTCGGGCCAGTCGTTCGGTAGCCCGAGGGTCGGCGTAGCTGGCCGTTCCCACCTGCACGGCGGTGGCGCCAGCCAGCATGAATTCGACCGCATCCTCCGGAGTAATGATGCCCCCCATCCCAAGAACGGGGATTGAGACCGCCCGGGCGGCTTCATACACCATCCGCACCGCAATCGGCTTGATGGCCGGGCCGGACAGCCCCCCGGTGATGTTGCTCAGCCGCGGCTTGCGCGTCTCCACGTCGATCGACATGGCCACAAAGGTATTCACCAGGCTCACCGCGTCGGCGCCCGCATCGGCCGCCACCTTGGCCATCTGGGCGATGGAGGTCACGTTGGGCGACAGCTTCACGATCAGGGGACGCTTGGTCGACGATCGCGCCCGGCTGGCCAGGTACTCAAGAGACCCGCATTCAGCGCCAAACGCCATGCCCCCGGCATGCACGTTAGGGCAGGAGACATTCAACTCATATGCCGCGACCCCTTCGGCCCCGTTCAGGCGGTCAATCACGCCGATATAATCCGCCACCGTGTAGCCGAAGATGTTGACAATGACTTTGCAGGCTGGGTACCGGCCCAGCGACGGCAGCTTTTTGGCGATGAACTCGTCGACACCGACATTCTGCAGGCCGATGGCGTTAAGCATGCCGGCCGCGGTCTGGATGATGCGCGGCGCCGGGTGCCCCTGCATGGGTTCGAGCGAAATTCCCTTGGTCACGAACCCGCCGATCCGTTCCAGCGCAACGATCTCTTCAAATTCGATTCCGTAACCGAACGTCCCGCTGGCTGCGATGACCGGGTTGGTCAGCTCCAGGCCGGCGAACTTTACTTTCATGTCGAGTTTCACGGTTTCAGTTCACAGTTCTCAGTTGTCGGTCAACGGATCGCTTGGGCGCTGGACAAAATTATAGCGGGCAGCCCGTTCGGACCGCCCGCCAGCAGGTTGAAGCAGGTTCAGTTATGCCGTGACCGGCTCCTGCGCGTTGACCTTGGTGGGCGTGAGCCACCCGAAGCGGTCGGGCTTCAAGCCGTTGGCAATAGCGAAAAACTCGTCAGCAATCTTGCGGGTGATCTCGCCGGGTTTTCCGTCGCCGATGAGGATGCGATCGATTGAGCGAATCGGCGACACCTCGGCGGCCGTACCGGTAAAGAACACTTCATCCGCGATGTAAAGGAGCTCCCGCGGAAGGGCCTGCTCGATCACTGTGAAGCCCAGGTGGCGGGCGATTGTGAGCACAGAGTCGCGCGTGATTCCAGAGAGTGCAGAGTTCGCCAGCGGCGGCGTATAAAGGACGCCGTTGCGCACGATAAAGATATTCTCGCCGGAGCCTTCGCTGACCAGCCCGTTCACATCCAGGGCAATGCCTTCGGCGTAGCCGTTCACGTCGGCTTCCATGCGGATCAGCTGCGAGTTCATGTAGTTCGCGCCGGCCTTGGCAAGCGCGGGCATAGTGTTCGGCGCGAGGCGATTCCAGCTCGAAACGCAGACATCGGCGCCATCGCCTCCCGGCATGTATTTCCCCCACGGGAAGTTGGCGATGTAAACCTCGATGGGCGAGCCCTTGGGGCTGACGCCGATTTCGCCGTATCCGCGCAGCACGATGGGGCGGATGTAGCACGGCGCCACCCCGTTCGCTTCGATGGTATCCACCACCGCCGCGCAGAGCTCGTCGAGCGTGTAAGGGATCGTCATCCGGTAGATCCGGCCCGAGTCGAGCAGGCGCTGCATGTGCTCGGGGAGGCGGAATACCGCGGAGCCATGGGGCTGGGCATAGCAACGGATGCCCTCAAAGACGCTGGAGCCGTAGTGAACGACATGGCTCATTACGTGAATGTTTGCCTGTTCCCACGGAATGAGGTTGCCGTTATGCCAGATTTTCGAGGTTGTTTGGATGGGCATGAGAGTGAGCGAACTCCTTGAATCGCGGCGGAGCGCGGATAGTCAAGAGTATCGCGAATCGGGTACGCCTGTCACCGTGCCAAACCCTTGGACGATCGACATTTCCGATGCTCGGCACGATCCCGCGTTCTGGTGCAGCCGTTGCCCGGTGCATCGATATCAGGGGAACTTCATGAAGAAGTCGCTCAGGTCGGTTTCCTGGCCGGCATCGGCCAGCAGGGGCAGGTTGAAGAGCTCCTCAACGGTTCGAAGCAATGAGCCGTGAGTGTAGTGGATTTTGTTGGAGTAGCCGGGCTTGGCCTGCGGCGATAAGACGATCATCGGGATTGGGCCGTCGCCCTTGCTGGCTTCATCCCACACGATGAACACGGCGCCGCCCTGCTGATATTGCTTCGAGGCCAGAATCAACGGGATCGTGGACTTAAGCCAGTTGTCCCCGTCATGGATCGGATCGGAGTGACCGCACGCTGTATGCATGTCTTCGCAGAGGCTGGGGACGATAAAACTGTAGTTCGCGGCGGTGCCGTTCGATAGATCGGTTGCTAACTCACTAAGCGGGCGAACATGCTGCACGCACATAGGCGCAGTGGGAGACGCGTCGTTGGTGACGTCTGAGAAGAAAACCTGCGGAACGCTCCATGTCACAACCGGGCACGTGTCGGCGGGCCACGTCTTGCCGCTGTAGGCTTTCCATGAAAGGCCGGCTTGCATCAGTTGCCACGCCAGATGCGCATGGCTGGTCTGCGTGTTTTCGGCGACGCTGAGCTGAGTCTTGGCGGGACCATTGATGCCAAAGTCCGTTCCCGCTTCCATCCACAGGTAGTTGCCGAGGCTGGGATGCTCATGCGGCGGATTCCAGTAATTCTCCGCATGCGCGCCGGCCGGAATCAGGGTGCCGTTGATGTACGGAGCGCTGGGATTGGCCTTGATACTCAGGGAACCATCGCCGGTCCAGTTGTGGTTCTCCAGAACGATGACGAAAACGGTGTCGATCCTTGCGGCGCTCCCCGTAGCGGTGGGCAGAGAGTTGGAACTGCAGCCGGCAAGGACCGACAGTCCGAGGCAGCAGCCTTGCAACGCTCTTGCGCAAACACTTTTCGTACCCACCTCCAGTCGTTTGACGCCGAACGGTAGCGATTTGTCTTTGCCGGTATTCAGCGAAGGGATTCGGGTGGCCTGAGAAATGGTCGCAGAAAGAGCATCAGGCGAGCCTTCCGGCATGTGCTAACGTTCAACCGTGCGAGCGCAAAAGCCGGTTCAGGCAAAAGAAGTCTCGTCAAAGAAAGCGGCCGGTCGGCGGCGTCTGCCCGGCCTCACCATTGCCGAGGGGTTTATCCGCCATCCGTTCGACGCGTCCAACGGCGTACGAACGAGCGGGCTGGTCGCGGGGCGGCATTTGAAAAGCGGCCACCGCCACGACCGACACGCCACGGCTTATTATGGCGTCGCCCCGTCCGTTTTTCAGGCGTTGATCCGGCGATGGCTGCGGAGCGGGCCTGCGGATCGCATGGAAGAGACCACGTTCGTCGACGTCGGCGCGGGCATGGGACGGGCAATGCTGCTTGCGGCTCAGCTGCCGTTTCGCGCGGTTATTGGCGTGGAACTGAATCCGGCCCTGGTTCGCATTGCTCGACGCAATCTCGAGGTCTGGCGCAAGGCCGGTCGGGCCCTGTCGCCGATGCGCCTCGTAGAAAGCGACGCGGCGGAATTCGTGTTTCCCCGGGGGGCATGTGTCGCGTTTCTCTTCAACCCGTTTGGAGCGGCGGTCATGCGGCGCTTGCTTCGAAGTCTCGCCAAACGCCCCGCGCATCTGGACCTTCTCTACGTGAATAACGAGCAGGAAGGCATCCTCGAAATGCAGAAGGGACTGGTGCGCGTGTTTCATGGCCAAGTGCGCCGTTCGCGCGCCGATGCCATCGCCGACCTTCGCATTCTCTCCAATCAGCCGGATGGAGAGTACGCTTCGGCGAACTACGAGGATTGCTCCATCTGGCGCTGGACGTGAGTCGGTATCACGGATTGGCATTGTGGCCCTCGGACTGTGCCACGGTCAGTCTTGACGAACCGACCCCATTAGTAGAAAGCTGTCTGCTGGCAGTCCGGGCATCAGTCGTCCATGACGATCAGACTGCGGCGAAGCCGCTGGAGTGTACGTTCGATGGAACCGCATTTGATTTTGGGAATTGGCGAGTTGCTTTGGGATCTTTTACCAGAGGGACCGAGACTGGGGGGAGCGCCGGCGAATTTTTCGGTGATGGCGGGGCGGCTCGGGAACCATGCCGCGATTCTAAGCCGCATCGGGCGCGATGACCTGGGGCGCCTGGCCGTGGAATCGCTCGACCCGCTGCCCGCCAATACCGAATTCCTACAGGTGGATCCGGTCCACCAAACCGGGCGGGTGACCGTAGCATTCCAGGATGGGCAACCGGCATACACAATTCACGAACCCGCGGCCTGGGATTTTCTCGAGCTTTCCGACGAGTGGGTTCAGCTTGCAGAGCGAGCAGATGCGATCTGCTTTGGCTCGCTGGCGCAGCGCAGCCTCGAATCGCGGCAGACGATCCAGACGCTTGCCGCGCAAACCCCGGCAAGCTGCGTGCGCGTCTTCGATGTAAACCTGCGCGCCCCGTTCTATTCGAGCGAAGTGGTGCAGGAATCGCTGGAACTCGCGACCGTGATGAAGATGAATGACGCCGAAGTGCCACTCGTGCTCGGTCTGCTCGGCCTTCAGGCGTGCGATCCGCAGGACCCCGGTGCGCTGCGGTCCGGCGCGGAAAAACTGCTCGAGGAGTTTCCCACCATGAAAATGGTGGCGGTGACGCGTGGGGGATCTGGAAGCCTGCTGGTCACCCGGGATGCGTGGCACGAGCATGGTGGAGTTGCGGTCGCGGTCGAAGATACGATCGGTGCCGGTGACGCCTTTACTGCGGCCATGACGCACTACATGCTGCGCGGCGCCGATCTCGCCACCCGGAACGAGGCAGGGAATCGCTGGGGAGGCTGGGTCGCGTCGCAGGCCGGAGCAATGCCGCCGTTGAACGAGGCGGTGCGAGCGCGCATCGAGAATTCCATCGAAGGTCGGGCCATACAGTAAAGTAAACATCGTGATCGTCAACGTCGCCCGCCGTGCTCATGACCATAACTGGGAACTCGATCCCATTGTGCGCTCGTTGCTCGATACCGACTTCTACAAGCTACTCATGCTGCAGTTCATCTGGAAGCATTTTCCCCAGACCCACGCCACGTTTGCGCTCCAGAACCGGACCGCTTCCGTGCGGCTGGGCGAGATCATCGAAGTCAACGAACTCCGCGAGCAGCTGGAAGCGGTGCGCAAGCTGCGCTTTCACAAGTCGGAGATGATCTGGCTCGCCGGCAATACGTTCTACGGGCGCAGGGGCATGTTCGAACCCGGATTTCTCGAATGGCTGAATACCGGATTCCGGCTTTCAGAATTCGACCTGACGATTCAGGACGGCCAGATCGGCCTGCACTTCGATGGACTGTGGACCGAGACCACCATGTGGGAGATCTACGCGCTGTCCATTATCGATGAGTTGAAGACGCGCGCCGCATTGAAGAAGCTGAGCGAGTTTGAGCTCGACATTCTCTACGCCCGGGCCAAGACCCGGTTGTGGGAAAAAATGGAACGCCTCCGCGGAGTGCCGGGCCTGAGCCTGAGCGACTTCGGCACGCGCCGGAGGCACAGCTTTCTATGGCAGGAATACGTCGTGAAAGCGATGAGCGACGTGCTGGGCGCGACGTTCACCGGCAGTTCGAACACCTACCTCGCCTACAAGCATGACCTCGAAGCGATCGGGACCAACGCCCACGAACTGCCCATGGCGCTGGCGGCGCTGGCCAACAGCGACGATGAAGTACGCACCGCGCAGTACCGGCTTCTGGAGTTGTGGCAGCAGACCTACCAGGGGGAATTGCTCATCCTCCTTCCCGATACTTACGGGACAACTCAGTTTTTGCGTAACGCGCCGGCCTGGGTGGCAGACTGGACCGGCCAGCGCATCGATAGCAAGGATCCTTTCGTTGCAGGGGACGAATATATTGCGTGGCTCGAGGGGCGCGGTCGCGACCCGCGTCGCAAGCGATTGATCGCGTCCGACGCCTTGGACGTGGACCTCATCCTTGCGCTGCATGCGTACTTCGGCGGTACGGTCCGTGAAGGCGCTCGTGCCGAAGATTTTCGCAGCGCCGGAGACTTTTGCCACGCGGAGAAATGGATACCGCACCGGCGGATCCGGTCCAGCGGCGGCTGGGGAACTTTTCTCACCAACGATTTTCGTAACTGCAATCCGCGAGGTGACCAGAGCTTCAACCCGGTGAGCCTTGTATGCAAACTGTCGGAGGTCGAAGGCCGGCCGGCGGTGAAGCTCTCCGACAACTTTGCCAAGGCCATGGGTCCGCCCGAAGAGATCGAACGCTATCGGCGGATCTTCGGCACCGAGGGCGTAACCAACGTGCCCGTGGAAGCATGACCCGCGCCGGGGTCAGTTCGATGGCGGCGCTGCCGGAGGCGGAGCCGGCCGGTCCTTGGCGCGAAGATACGCAACCAGCTGCGCGATCTCCTGGTCCGTAAGCGATTCGCCGAATGGCGGCATTTTGACCCCGCCGTCCTTGATCTGCTTTGTGATCTTTTCGGGAGGCCACGCCGGATCATTGCGAATATCGGCCAGCGCCGGCCCTTTCTTGTTCCCGGTAAGGTCCGCACCATGACACTGTGGGCAGCCCTTGTCGCGATAAAGTACGGACCCGGCTTTTTCGTCGGCGCTGGAGTCGGGAAACGGATAAGCGGCGGTTGCAGCGAACACCATTAACAGGGGAAGGAAAACTGAAGATTTCAGACGCATCACAAAGATTATTTTCGCACGCCCGGCGACGGGTCGTCTTGGAATGAGCGAGAACGGGATGAGGCTCGGAGCGGGCGTCTGTGCTGCGCCGTTGCGGCGGGAACTGGCCCTGCGCAATCGCCGCTGGGCGCATGGCCGGCTGCATGTCCAGAGCTACGGCACCGAACCGGTCATTGTCTACTCTCCGGACGGTAATTGCCACGGCAACTTCTTCGGTCCCGCATATGCGGCGATTCTCGAGCGCCAGGACTGGATGCGCCGGTTGAAAAAGGCGCACACCGGCCGCCGATCGCTCCCGCAAGCCGAACGGCCTTGGTGCGAACTGGATTCATCCACCAGTTCGGATGCCCTGCTGATGAACGTGTTCTGCACGCCGCGTGTAGCGGAATCGCCGGTGGTGCGGACGGCTTTGGGCGTCGAGGACGAAGCAGATGCAGTCTTCGGCTGGAAGGCGCGCGTCCCTCTCAAGAACGGCAGGACCGATACCACCGAGGTCGATTTGCGCTGGGGATCACTCCTGATCGAAGCCAAACTGACGGAATCAGATTTTCAAACCAGGGCAGCCATCGTGGTCGAGGGCTACCGGGATTTCGAAGAAGTATTTTCAGCGGATCTTCTACCCCGAGTGGCGTTGCGGAAGCAGCGGCGCCGCGAGCCGGCCGAATTCGCCGAGGACTTCACCCAGGAGTGGGAAGAAACCGAGAGTTCCTCGGATCCTGGAAGCGGGGCTGTGGCTCGCGAATTTCAGATGGGGCTCGTCGAACAGGCGTGGATAGCAACCCCCGCGGTGCCCGGGTATGCGAACTATCAACTGATCCGAAATGTGCTTGCGGCGCACGCGCATGGTTGCGGCTTTTGCGTTGTCCATGATGCCCGCCGTCCGGATCTGCGCGAGGCCTGGTTTAGCGTAATGGCGGCGGTGAAGAGCGCAGAGCTGCGCATTCGTCTGAAGGTGATGACATGGCAGGAACTGGCGGCGCTGCTGCCCGCAGGCCTGCAGGAATTTCTGGATCAGAAGTATGGAATCGTCGCGCCGGGTAAGACGGCTTCTAAATTGGACCCGGAAGCGGAAGACTAATCGCTGTCTTTCTCACTTTCGCGCCGGTGTCGCGCGCAATGCACCCGTAGATATGCCGCCGTCGATCAGCAGCGTCTGTCCGGTCACGTAGCGGCTTGCTTCCGACGCCAGGAAGACCACAGCGCCATCTAGATCGTTCGGTTGCCCCGGCCGATCCATCGGGATGCGCTCCCTCAGGTAGTCGACCCATCCGGCATCTTGATACATCACCTTGTTTTGCTCGGTGCGAAACCATCCGGGCGCAAGACAATTGACGGTAACGCCGTGCTTGCCCCAGTCGGCAGCGAGGCTCATGGTGAGCTGGCGGATGCCGCCGCGGCTCGCGCCATACGGACCCAGTCCTGCATAGCCGGCCACGCTGGTCACCGATCCGATGTTGATGATGCGCCCGTATCCATGAGCGACCATGCTCCGTGCCACCGCCTGCGCGGTGAAGAAGCTGCCGCGCAGATTGGTGTCGAGCACCAGGTTCCAGTCGTCCCACGTGACATCGAGCGCCGGCTTGCGCACGTTGCATCCGGCATTGTTGACCAGGATGTGAATCTGGCCGAAAGCGGCCTCCGCTTCGCGCATCATGTTCTGGATGCTCGCGTAATCGCGAACATCGAGTGGAACGGCGACGGTGCGGCGGCCAAGTGCGTGGATCTCGGCTTGGAATGCTGCAAGCGACTCGCGCGTGCGGCTGGTAAGGACCAGGTCGGCTCCGGCGCGTGCCAGCGCGCGCGCGAAGTATTGCCCCAGGCCACGGCTCGTCCCGGTCACGATCGCGACTTGGCCAGACAGATCAAAAAAATTCTCGCTCATGACGCGGCGCCCGCATGCGCGATGGTCTCGGAGTCAGCGGTCAGCACCACCTTCATCAAGTTGGGCTCGTGCGCATAGAGCCGGTGGAACCACTGCGGCCCCTCTTCGAGCGGCGCGACCGCGGTGATCAGCGGCTTGACCTGGATTTTGCCGGAGGCGATCAGTTCGATGGCATCGGGATACTCGCCTGCCGACGCGGCTGTGCCCTGCAGCCGGATTTGTCGCGAGACAACTTTCTGCAGCGGCAGGTCCACCTTCGGAGTGATGTTGCCGATCAGCGTGACAGTGCCGCCCTTGCGAACGCTGTCAATGGCCGTGGCAATGGTCTCGTTGCGCCCCACCGCCTCAAGCACCACGTCAGCCCCCAAGCCTCCGGTTTGCTCTAGAATCTCCTCGGTGAGGTTCGCCCCGGAGAGATGGAGCGCTTCGTCCGAGCCGAGCGCCTCCGCGAGATTCAAACGGGTGGTGTCGATGTCGGCGATAAGGACGCGGGCGGCCCCTGCGGCGCGCGCGGCCTGCATGGTAAGCAGACCGATCATGCCGGCCCCGATGACCAACGCCGTCTGCCCTTTGATCTCCCCCGACACGCGAACCGCATGCAGCGCAACCGAGACTGCCTCAAGCATCGCGGCCTCCGGGAACGACATCGATTCGGGAAGGGGATAAAGGATGCGCTCGGGGACCGCAATGTATTCAGCGAATGCGCCATGGCGGCGATACTCGCCGCACGATACGCCGATGACTTCGCGCCGATCGCAAAGGTTGACTTCGCCGCGACGGCAAAAGACACACTCTCCACAATAGACCGTGGAATCGAAGGTCACGCGATCGCCCGCTTTGAAGCGCCTCACGCCAGTCCCGACGGCGGCAACCAGTCCCGCCGCCTCGTGGCCCATCACGATCGGAGGAATGCGGCGGCCGGAAGTGCCGTCGTACCCATGCACGTCGCTTCCGCAAATGCCGCATGCGGCCACGCGAATCAGCACCTCGCCGGGCCCGGGTTGCGGCTCGGGAAAATCGATGACTTCCAGTTGCAGATACTCCTTCAGGAGCAGCGATTTCATAGGGATCCCATCCGCGCGCAGGTCTTGAGTCGAAGTCGCACGCGCAAACCTCGATTCTACAACTCGCAAGCAGAGGACGTGGAAGGACTACTTCACGCGCTCCGCCGTGAAGTGGTGCGCCACATCCTTGTTCGGCAGCGTCCAAAGCTTGTAGCTGTTGAACAGGAACTGGCCGCCAAGCACCAACAGCCAGATCCACAGCGCAAAGCGTAGGGGGCGGCGCGGAATGCGCGTGCTCACCAGGGTTCCGCCGATCGCGCCGGCGATTCCTCCTGCGATGAGCTGCATCAGGAGCGTTGCGTCGGAAAGAGGCGAAAACCAGCGGGCACCGCTGCCGATGAGCGATACCACAAACCCGAACGCAATGTCGGTTCCCACCACCTGTGCCGGAGCGAGGGGCGTAAGACTGAGCAGTGCCGCCGAACCCAGAGCGCCTGCGCCGGCCGACGAAAATCCCACCTCGGCGCCCACTGGAAACATTAGCCACGACAGCCAGGGGCTACGGTCTTTTACTTCGGAGCGCTGCCGCATGGGGCGGAACGAGAAGAGAATCTGCCAACTCGAAGTGCTGACCAGGATGATACCGAGAATTGCGTTGATTATGTTTTCCGATCCTGAGGTGACAAGGTGTTTGAGGAAGAATGAGCCGATCAGGACTCCCGGTGTGCCGCCCAACAGCATGTATCCCAGCGTGCGCCAGGCGACGTTGCCGCGTACGATCTGCGCGGGCACCAGGATCAGTTTGACCACCGCTGCGAACATCAGCCCGATGCTGACCGCGATGGGAGCTGGCACGCCTAGAAACAGCACCAGAATCGGCACCGTGATGGTCCCCGCGCCCACACCGGTCAGCGTGATGAACAGCGCGATAATGAGTCCGATGAGATAAGGCATTCGGGGCCCTCAGGAGTAGTAGCGGTTAACTGGCCGGCACTGCCTGGATATGAATTCCGCATTCCACCTTGCGCCCCGCCCAGCGGCCGGACCGCGGATCGTTGGGATCGAGAGGAAGCGACGTACAAGGCTCGCACCCAATGGAGGAATATCCCCGCTCATAGAGCGGCAGCAGCGGAATCGAGAGCTGTTCGCATGCGTACCATACGTCGCGTGTTGTCCACGCTGCCAGCGGTGCCAGTTTGAGCACCTGCTTCCCACCCGGCAGGGTGAACATCGCGGATTCCTCCAAAGCTGTGCGGCTCCTGGCCTGCTCGCGGCGAAGGCCGGTGAGCCACACGCGATACTCCGCCACCGCCTTGAAAAGCGGCTCGACCTTGCGCAGTCCGCAACAGCGATCGGGCGCGGATTGATACAGCAGACCGTGCTCGGCTTCCTGCTCCGCAACCGTCTTCTCAGGCAGCAGGTTGATCAAGTTCAGTTGCCATTCCCGCGCAATGCGATCGCGATATTCATAAGTCTCGCGAAAGTGATAGCCGGTGTCGAGAAACAGGACGGGTATGTTCGGGTCGAGCTCGAGGGCGAGCTTCGTCAACAGTACGTCTTCGGCTTGAAAACTGCACGTCAGGCATACATCGCCACCGCCATGAATGGCGCGACCCAGCGCGGCGCGAACTTCATTCAGTTGCGTGCTCACCTGATCGTTGATTTCGACTGTGCTCATTAGAGTCCCACTCCTTCGCTATCGAAGAGAATCTTTTCCTGGTGCAGCATCTGGTGAACCGCGGCCACGGCCGCATTTTGATCGGCATCGCTCAAAACCAGTTCCCGTTCATTCACTCGCGCGCTGAGTTCGTCGCTGTCGCGCACCGTGGCCAGGAGCACCACGAATCCAGAATCGATCTGCAGCCGAAGGAATGCATCAAGGACCCTGGGGTCGGCGTTGAACAAGGGGTCGGCGGCATCCACGCGTTGCGTTATGACCCCCGCGACGAACAGCGAACGTTCGATGGCATCGACGAATTCCGCCGGTCCGTCCAGCACCAGCGCGCCGCCCTGGTGGCCCCAGCGTGCCGCCCGTTCGCGCGCGGTGACAGGTCCGGATTCGGTGGCGAACTGGTCCTCGCCGTCAGACGTGTCGGCCACCGCGGACGTGATCATGCCGGCGGCGACGGTGCTGTTGGTCTTGGGATCGATGAGGATGAACGCGCCGGTCGAGCGATGCTCCGCGTAGAGATCGAGAGCCACCGGTCGCAGCAGATTGAGCGTAACCACGCCGATGTCGTTCATCGCGAACGCCTGCGCCGCCGCGTGCGACAGCGTGCTGACATCCGTGCGATGCTGAATTGCCGGGATGAAGGCAGGAACCGTGTGGCTGGTGTGCTTGAGCAGGTAGCGGCGATTGAGCTCGAGAGGACGCTGGTCCATCCATACCAGCGCGGCGGTCGCGGCCTTGGCGACGGTGGCCGGCTCCTGCGCAGCCACGATCAGGTCGCCGCGGCTGATGTCGACCTCGTGATCCAGTACCAGCGTGACCGAAAGCGGCGCAAAGGCTTCGTCAAGGTCGCCGTCCCAGGTGACGATGCGCGCGACCTTGGCCGTGCGGCCCGATGGGAGGACCGTGATCGCGTCCCCAGGACGCACGGTTCCCGAAGCGATCTGGCCCGAGAACCCGCGGAAGGTGTGATCGGGGCGCAACACGCGCTGCACAGGAAAGCGAAAAGGAGCGGTACGCGACTGATGCGATGGCGGCAGCAACTCCAGAAGGTCGAGAAGCGACGGACCGTCGTACCATGGCATCGCAGTCGAACTATGGACGACATTATCGCCCGCCAAAGCGCTCACCGGAACGAAGCTGACCTCAACAGGGTTGCCGGTGTCGGCGGCGATCTGCCCAAGCACCTGCCGGAAGTCACGCTCGATGGTGCGAAATGTCTGCTCGCCGTAGCCGACCAGGTCCATCTTGTTGACGGCCACAATCACGTGACGCACTCGCAGCAGTGAAGCAATATACGCGTGGCGGCGCGATTGCAACAGTACGCCCTTGCCGGCGTCGATGAGGACGACGGACGCGTCGGCTGTTGATGCGCCGGTGGCCATGTTGCGCGTGTACTGCTCGTGGCCCGGCGTATCGGCAATGATGAATTTTCTCCTCGCCGTCGAAAAATAGCGATACGCGACATCGATCGTGATGCCTTGCTCGCGCTCGGCGCGCAGGCCGTCAGTGAGCAGCGCAAAATCGATCTGCCCCGGCGCTGTGGTGCCCTTGCCCTCGATGGAGCGGACCTGGTCCTCGTAGACCGACTGCGTGTCGTAAAGCAGTCGGCCGATCAGAGTGGACTTGCCGTCGTCAACGCTGCCGGCCGTCGAGAAGCGCAGCAGATCCTTGTCGCGTTCCTGGTCGAGGAATTCGGTAATTGAAAAAACTGGAGAGGTGATCGCGGCCATTTAGAAGTAGCCCTCCCGCTTCTTGATCTCCATCGAACCTTCCTGGTCGTGATCGATGGCGCGGTTGGCACGCTCTGACGATCGGAACGAAACCAACTCGGCGATGATGTCCGGTATGGTTTCGGCGTTGGATCGAATGGCCCCCGTGCAGGGACTGCAGCCGAGCGAGCGCAGGCGCGATTTCACCAGTTGCGCCTTTTCCCCAGGGAAGGCTACGAAGTCCTGTTCAATTGGGAGCAGCGCATCGCCACGAATGTACATGAGGCGCTCTTTGGCGAAGTAGAGATCGACCACGGGAATCTTCTCCTCGTGGATGTATTGCCACACGTCCATCTCGGTCCAGTTGGAGAGCGGGAACACGCGAATACTTTCGCCGGGATGGATGCGCGCGTTGTAGAGGTTCCAGAGTTCGGGGCGCTGGTTCTTGGGGTCCCATTGGCCGGCGGAGTCGCGAAAGGAGTAGATGCGCTCCTTGGCGCGCGATTTTTCTTCGTCGCGGCGAGCGCCGCCGAATGCGGCGTCGAAGTTGTAGTGGCGCAGCGCATCGAGCAGGGCCTGGGTCTTGAGCAGACCGCAGCAGCGCCTGGTGTCGAGGACGATGGGATTAGTGCCGGCGGCAATGGCCGGTTCGTTGCGCCACACCAGCAGCCGGGCGCCGATGGAGCGCGCCATCTCGTCGCGAAACGTGAGCATTTCGCGGAATTTGAATCCGGTGTCGATATGCAGCAGCGGGAAGGGAATCGGGGCGGGATAGAAGGCCTTCTGTGCCAGGCGCAGCATCACCGACGAGTCCTTGCCGATGGAGTAGAGCATCACCGGGCGCTCGAACTCCGACGCAACTTCGCGAAGAATATGGATGCTCTCGGCTTCGAGCAGGCGAAGATGACTCAGCTTTCGCGGAACTCGCGGGGCAGTTGGGTGTGTTGGCTGCGTTCTAACCTGTTCGGCTACCGGCATCAGGACCTCGTGGGCATCCATTTCTTTGAGAATGCTGCAGGCCGGATGACGATGGAAAGAAGCCCCGGCGCAACAGCTACGGGTGCGTCTTTCTGATCAGATTTGCTGGGAAGATCGAGAGACTAGAACGTACACCCGTCGAATTTGTTCGGCAGGCGACAACAGAAGCGGCTTAGGGAGGCGCGGATCATCTGTGATTCCGATACTAACAGAGTCATATGCCAGACACAATCTTGCGGAAGGTCAACCATTCCCGACCGATTCCGCTGTCCATAAGTAACGGATGTCAGTCGGAAAGGAAGGATTCGTTTATCCACCCCCTCAGCATAGACAAAGCGCGGCGAGGGTGGGGCATCGAGCTCCGGTCATTTCGGCGCTACTTGCGGTCCAGCCGAAACGCGGCGGCCTGGAAGTCTCCCATGAAATCGTTGGCCATATCGAGGCCGCGATTCATCCAGAACGCTCCACTGGCGGACTGGGGCGACCCCGCGCTCGCTTTGCCTTCGATGGCGGTGAGCGTATAGGTGGATGCGGGGTCAAGGCCTTTCAGCCTGAGCCGCGGGAACGGCCGGGCCAGTTGCGTGGAATGGAGGAACGCAAACACCACCGATTGGCTTTTATCCTGGTTTACCGTTTGGGTGGCTGAGAATTCGCTGCCATTGCGCGGCGAGATCAGCCGATACAAGTTCCCCTGCACGATGGTGCGTTGTACCTGGTGATAGGCGGCGATCAGACGCTTGGCGGTGGCCATCTGCTCGTCATTCCATTTCAGGATGTTGGCGCCGATGCCCAGCGAGCCCTGCATCGAGCTAAGCATTCGGTATGGGAGGGAGAACGTGCGCTTGCCATGCAAGTCCGGCGAGTCGGTGACCCAGGCCATCATCACTTGCGGCGTGTAGGCGTAGGTGAACCCATCTTGCTGCGAAAGGCGATCGAAGGGATCGGTGTTGTCGGAGGGCCAGACTTCATCGGTGTAGTGCAGAATGCCGAGATCGACACGGCCCCCGCCGCCCGAGCATGACTCGATTTCGAGCTTGGGATGGCGCTTCGCCAGCTCATCCAGGATGCTGTACAAGTTACGCGTGAAATCAACATAGACGCGCTTCTGCTCCGCCGCCGGTAGCTGGTCCCATCCGGGCTCGCTCCAGTTGCGGTTGTAGTCCCACTTGAGAAAGGCGATGTCGTTCTCTTTTACCAGCTTGTCAAGAAAGTCGAGAATGTACTCACGGACGTCGGGACGAGCGACGTTCAGCACCAGTTGGTTGCGCTGCTCGGAGCGCGGCCGCCCGGGGAAGTTGAGAACCCAGTCGGGATGCTTGCGATAGAGGTCCGAATCGGGGTTGACCATTTCGGGCTCGACCCAAAGGCCGAAATCCATCCCCAGGGAATGCACCTTGTCGATCAGCGGCTTCAGGCCGTGGGGGAATTTCTGCTGGTTGACATACCAGTCGCCCAGGCCGGCGTGGTCATCCTTGCGCTGGCCGAACCAGCCGTCGTCCATCACAAAGCGATCGACGCCAAGCGCCGCCGCTTTCTCGGCGAGCGCCATCTGGCCGGCTTCATCCACGCGAAACTCGGTGGCTTCCCAGGAGTTGTAGATCACGGGCCGCGGCTTCACCGCATTTTCCTGGCCGGGGCGACGCGGCAGCACGTGATCGATTTCGAAGCGGTGCAAAAGGCGCGAGGCGTCGCCTAGCCCGTGATTCGAATAGCCTCCATAGAACACCGGTGTTTCCAGCGACTGGCCGGGATGAAGCACATAGCCGAAGTCGAAAGGATTGAATCCCCCTGTGACGCGAATGGCGTCTAGCTGATCCTGTTCGACGGTGATGCGCCACGATCCGCTCCAGGCCAGCGCACCGAACCAGACTTCGCCGTGATCTTCGTCAGGCTCGCCGGCCTGAATGGCAAACCAGGGATTGGCCTGGTGTCCTGTCGACCCGCGGCGGCTCTCAATCACGCGTGCCCCGTGACGGATGGGTTCCTGATTCAGCACCCACTCGCCGGCCCAGCGGCCAGTCAGGTAGTTGAGCGTGTAGTCCCCCGCGGGAAAGGAGAATGCGGCCGCCGCCGCCTGCTCAATGGTGACTGGTTGCGATTCACGGTTCTCGATGGTCGCGGACCGCGCCAAAATCCCGCTCGCATCCATTGAATAATGCAGCGTTACCAATATCTTGCGGGAGATATCGTTAAGAACTACATCAACTCCGTCGGGCCGGACCGTATGGCTGCCGTAATGCAGCACGAGGTCGCGATTGCCATCGGCGAATGTCACCTTCAGCGCCGGTTCAACGAACAGACCGGAGCCCCAGCCGGCGTACTCCTCGGGCGTATTGTTGTACGGCGAGTCGAATGAGGCCCACTCCACCTCGGGCTTTGGCTGCGGAATCGGGTCGTTTTCCCCCAGCCGGCCGCCCCAGTAGACCTGCTGCAGTTCCCCGTGCGGATTCACGCCGAACACATACGAGGACGCCCCAGCGTCAAGGCGGAAAACCTTGGTGGCGGCGTCGAATGCGACGTGAGCCGACTGCGCGGCCAGGGTCGGAGTGGTCATGAGCATGGGCACGCCAAGCAATACTGGAACCAGCCAGCCGCGACAAATTGAAACCGTTTTCTTTTGGGTTTCCATAATGGGTCTCTTTCGATGCGGAAAAATCATAGCACCCACCGCCGCACCGAACGTCAGCTGCCGGCCGGCCTAATTCTCTTGAGAAACACATTCCCTATTGCTTTTTCGTTATGATAGGGTGAGTTCGACTGATTACGGGTTAAGGTGCAAAGATGACCGTCGCAGCCGTTGCTTCCCCCTCCCTCAAGTTTCTCGATGACCGCTGGGACCCAGCCGTGGCCGACACGCTGGATGAGCCCGAGTTACTGCGCTATCGCTCCAACCTGCTCGGCTCTGACCTGCGCATTACCAACTTCGCGGGCGGCAACACCAGTTCCAAGATCGACCAGGTAGATCCACTCACCGGACAGAGGGTGAAGGTCCTGTGGGTGAAAGGCAGCGGCGGCGATCTGGGCAGCATCACGCGCAGTGGATTCGCCACTCTATATCTGGACAAACTGCTCGCGCTCGAACGCCTCTATCGCGGCCAGGACACCGAAGACGAGATGGTGGAGATGTACGCGCTCTGTTCCTTCCGCAACAACCCGGTCGCCTCGTCCATCGACACGCCCCTGCACGGCTTTCTGCCGTTTCCGCACGTGGACCATCTTCATCCCGACTGGGGCATTGCGCTGGCTGCCTCGGCCAACGGCAAAGAGAAGATGGAGGAGTTCAATCGCGAGTTCGAGCACAGCCTCATTTGGATTCCCTGGCAGCGTCCGGGATTTGAACTCGCCATGATGCTGAAGCGCGCCGTCGAGAAGAACCCCGGCTGCGACGGCATCGTGCTCGGCGGCCACGGCCTTTTCACGTGGGGCGACACGCAGCGCGAGTGCTACGTGAACACCATCACCATCATCGATCAGCTTGGGCAATTCATCGCCAATCACGGTCAGCGCAAGGGTGATACCCGCTTTGGCGGCGATGCCGGTCAGTCCAGGCCGAATCGCGAGGAACTCGCCATCGACATTCTGCCGTTCCTGCGGGGACGCATCAGCGCGCAGCGCCGCTGGATCGCCAATTTCAACGACGACGACGACGTTCTGCGCTTCGTCAACTCATCGCATGCAAAGGATCTCTCCTTCCTCGGAACTAGTTGTCCCGATCACTTTGTCCGTACCAAAATCAGGCCGATGTTTGTGCCGTGGGCGTATGGCGAAGACGTGCAGACATTGCAAGGCCGGATCGAAGCGTCGCTCACCGAATATCGCGAGCATTATCGCGAGTACTATAAGGCGCACGCAGTCCCCGACTCTCCCGCTCTGCGCGATGCCAATCCGACCATTGTGTTGGTTCCGGGCCTCGGCATGTTCAGCTTCGGCAAGAACAAGACCGAAGCGCGCATTACCGGAGAGTTCTACGTCAACGCCATTCACGTAATGGAAGGTGCAAGCCTGCTGAACGAGGATGAGGAAGACGTTCAGGGATCGGCTGCGGCGGTGGTGCCGCAGTGCGGTGAGGGCATGGACCCAACCACCTTCAAGGTGTTCACCAACTACGTTGCCATGCCGCTCAGCGAAGCGTTTCGCATCGAGTATTGGGCACTGGAAGAAGCCAAGCTCCGCCGCCAGCCCGCCGAGAAGGAGTTGAGCCGCAACATCGCCGTGATTGTGGGAGGCGGCAGCGGGATCGGGCGCGAAGTGGCGCTGATCGCGGCTGCGCGCGGCGCTCACGTGATGATCGCCGACCGCGACACCGGCGCCGCCGCAAAAGTGGCCGATGAGCTCGGCAAGATTACGACCAAGGAGTGGGTGGCCTCGACCGGCGTCGACATTCGCAGCCGCGACGCCATCGACAAAGCGCTGAACGCCACGATTGCGGTGTTCGGTGGTGCGGACATTCTCATCAACACCGCAGCCATGTTCCCGTCATCGCCCGACGGAGTCATCACCGAAGCGCAGTGGGCGATGACGCTCGATGTGAACGTGACGGCCAACTACCTGCTCGCCGACGAAGCCGCGAAGGTCTTTAAGGCGCAGGGACTCGGCGGGACCATCGTGCTCACCAGTTCTGCCAACGCCGTGGTGCCCAAGCGCGGCAGCGAAGCCTACGACGTGAGCAAGGCCGCGCTGAGCCACCTCGTTCGTGAACTTGCCGTGGGCTTGGCGCCGGACGTGCGTGTCAACGGCATCTGCCCGGCGACCGTGGTGAAAGGTTCCACCATGTTCCCGCGCGATCGCGTTCGCGCTTCCCTCACCAAGTACGGCATCGGGTTTGAGGAATCAATGACCGACGAGGAACTGCGCGGCCTGCTGGCGAATTTCTACGCGCAGCGAACGCTTACGCATCAGCCCATCGATCCAGTGGACTGTGCGGAAGCGATTCTGTTCCTCGCCAGCCAGCGTTCGCGCTGCACCTCGGGTCATCTCATTCCTGTAGACGGCGGATTGCCGGAGGCATTTTTGCGGTGAGCCCAACAGAAGGCAACGGCACCGCATTCGCGAATGGTCTGCAGTCGCTCGCCCGTGTGGCCATTGATCTTGGCGCGGAAAGTTGCCGCGTATCGCTGCTGCGCTGGCGCCAAGGCACGCCGGAAATCACGCTCGTCCATCGCATCCCTAACGGTCCTGTTCATTCCAATGGATCGCTCCGCTGGCCTTTCGACAAGACGCTGGCCGGGCTCGAAGACGGCCTGCGTAAGGCCGCGGTCGCCGCGCCGGAGGGTATCGCATCCATCGCCGTCGATGGCTGGGCTGTAGATTATGTGCGCCTCGGTCCCGATGGAAACGCCCTGGCCAATCCCCACTGCTATCGCGACGAGCGCACGGTAGCCACCAAGGAAACAGCGGATCGAAAAGCTCCTCCCGAATGGGCATTTCACCACGCCGGTGCGCAGCCCCTTCGCATCAACACGATGTATCAGTTGCTGGCCGATCCATCCGGCGGCATCGAGGCACACGCGCCCTGGGTCAACCTCCCCGAGTATGTCTTGTACCGTCTGGGCGGACGCCGTGTTGCCGAGTACACCAATGCCACGCACACCGGCCTGGTCGACATCGCCACCGGCGACTGGTCGGAAGAACTGTTGAAACGGCTTGATCTGCCTCTCGGCGCGTTCCCGCCCATCGTGCCTTCGGGAACGGTTGTTGGAAAGCTTTCCGGATCGTTGACTGAGCTGCCCGCCTATCGCGACACCGAGTTGATCGTGCCTGCCTGTCACGATACGGCGTCGGCCATCGCGGGCATTCAGACCGATCTCGACGGCACAGCCTACATCTGCTCTGGAACCTGGTCGCTGGTCGGCACGGTGATTCCCGCACCGATTGTGACCAGGGAAGCCATGGACGCTGGCTACACCAACCAGGGCGCGGCGTGCGGTGGATTCTGCTTTCATACCAACGTGAACGGCATGTGGATACTGAAGCAGTGCCTGGAAAGTTGGCGCAAAGCCGGCCGTACCTGGGAATTTCCGGAATTGATCGCAGAGGCGGGCAAGCGCGACGATTTCCCCGGCACGGTGAACGTCGACGCGCCGCCGTTGATGCTCGACGAAGACATGCCCTCGCGGCTGAACGAACAACTGCAGTTAAACGGACACGCCCCAATCGAAGATCACGAGCGAAACGACCCGTTGTTTGCCCGGGTCATTTTCGAGAGCCTTGCGTCCCGTTATGAGTCGGCGTTGCGCAGCCTCGAGCACTTGCTTAACGACAGCATCAACCGCATCCACATACTGGGCGGCGGTAGCCTGAACGAGTTGCTGACGCGCCTGACAGCCGAGCGCACCGGGCTTCCAGTGGAAACAGGCAACGTGGAGAGTTCCACGGTTGGCAATTTTGCAGTGCAGATGGCTGCCGGTGAAGCCCAAGGTGGCCCCCTGCGGCGCGATGCCGTGAGACGCTGGGCGCGCGAACTTTGCGAGAAACGCGAATACAGCGAAGTGCCGCCGGCCATAGTCCGATCGGCATCTCAAACCAACTGATCCTGGCCCCACATTCTGCCCGTATTACGGTTAAACTATTTGCTGTGGCCCCGTAGCTCAGTTGGATAGAGCGTCGGTTTCCTAAACCGCAGGTCGGCTGTTCGAATCAGCCCGGGGTCACCATCGTTAGCCACCGCCGAATCCCGGGTCATCACTCCATGATTTCCAGAAAATCAGCTCCGAGCCCCTTTGACTTCATCACATTCGACCTTTATAAATGTTGATGTCATCGAAGATAGTTTGATGACACGCTGGTCGTCGGCATTGCCAACGTCCAAACCAACAAAAAGATTGCCAGGATGCTCGGGAAGACGGTGAAAGTCCGTCGCTGCCCCGCAACTGTGAGCGCACCTGCGTCGCGGTCCGTCTTTTGGACCGGGCAGGAAACCAGCCAGAGTCTCGCCGTGTCTTCGGTGAGGCTGTATGCCACTGAAGTGAGCCGTTGCGGTCCACTTTGGGAAGGTGGCTGGTCCAAGCGCAAGTCAGGAGACCGGTCCTTGGCGCCTTAAACCGCTTGCGTTCCGAGGGGAACGAAGGAGCCCTGATGCCTTTTCGCATTACGCCCAGCCTGTCTGCGCCCTTCTATGTCTTCCGTTTGAATCAGTTCAACCGTTCCATCATTGCGCTAGTCCTGTTCGCATTCCTCGCGGCTGGGACTCGTGCGGCTTCAATTCGGG
Organism: uncultured Acidobacteriota bacterium; assembly: GCA_963730805.1. Classification (GTDB taxonomy): domain Bacteria; phylum Acidobacteriota; class Terriglobia; order Terriglobales; family Acidobacteriaceae; genus Telmatobacter. The sequence goes on from CAVSTL010000017.1 coordinate 55,347, forward strand.
GCCTAGTCACCGACGCTTCCGGCGCAAAAGTCAAGGGTGCAACGGTGACCCTCCTCAACAACGGAAAGGTGGTTGCGTCTGCAGTCTCGGGTGCCGACGGCAACTATGAAGTACTGACCGGGTTAACCGGCCGCTTCTACATCATCATTTCTGCGAAAAGCTTTCGTCAGTTGGAGACGCCGGGCTTTTATGCCGGCCGCCTCGACTCCGTCGAGCGCAATATCGTGCTCGAGCCGGAATGGGTACGCGAATCGATCGTAGTGACGGCTACCGGAACTCCGACACCCCAGCCCCAGACCAGCGCTGCCACCGATGTCCTTCGACCGCCGGATCTCGCCACGCGCGACGACATGGTGAGCATCCTGCGCTCCGGCCCGGGCACATTTGTCGTGCAATCCGGCCAGCGCGGGGCGCAAACCTCATTGTTCATTCGTGGTGGCAACCCCAATAACAACATGGTTCAGGTAGACGGTGTGGATGGGGGAGACCTGGGCGGCCAATTCGATTTCGGAACATTAGCCACGACCGCAGTCGAAAGGGCCGAAGTATATCGCGGTCCCGATTCCAATCTCTACGGCGCCGATGCGGCCAGCGGCGTGGTGAGCCTGACCACTCCCCGCGGGACAACCAGTTTTCCGTCTTTGTTCGTGCAGGGCGATGCCGGCAACTTTCGTACCACGCGAGAGGAAGCGCAATTGGCGGGCGCGCATAACAAGCTTGATTACCTGGGCGCGTTCAGTTGGTTCCAGACCTCCAATGCGCTGCCCATGGACCAATACCACCAGTCTGCGGCAGTGGCCAACTTCGGTTGGCAGCCCGTCGGCTCCACACAGCTTCGCGGCACAGTGCACTACATTGTCGATGCCACGGGAGTGCCCAATGCATGGGACTTCTATCATGTGACCGATAACGCCACGGAGAAGGACCAGAACCTCTACATAAGCGCATCGATCGATAACCAGACGACGGCCGACTTTCACAATCTGCTGCGCTATGGCGCAACCCGCAAGCGGGAGCAGTATTCTCTCTGGGAGCAGCGCGGCAGCGGGGACTTCGATGCCTTCGGCGACAGCCTGGGTCAGGTCGTCACGATCCGCGGGGCGAACGGCGATTCGGTGACTGGCCAGGCCATCCTGGACGCGCCCGGCACATTTGCCGATCAGCTCGTTTCCAACCGCGACCACCTCACGTACCAGGGCGACTACCACGTGACTTCGCACTTGCTGGCGCTGATCGGGTTCCGCTTCGAATACGAACGCGGGGCACTGAATATTCCGTCGTTTCCCCCTCCTGAGAAGGCGGAGCGCATGAATTACGACTATCTAGCGGCAGTGCGTGGAGATTATAAGAGTCGTTTCTTCTACACGCTGGGTGGAAGTCTGCAACGCTACTCCCTGTTTGGGACGCAGACATCTCCGCGAGCGGGCCTGACCTTGTTTGTGCTGCGTCCCAGAACCGGCGTTTTCAGCGGAACCCGGGTGCTGTTCAATTTTGGCGAGGCGGTCCGCGAACCCAAGCTGACCGACGAGTTCGGGTCCCTGTACAAGTTTCTCCAACAGCACGGCGGCCAATCGTCCATCGACCAGTTCCATATTCGTCCGCTGGGTGCGCCGACCACGCGCACTTACGAAGGAGGGCTCGCGCAATCCTTTCTCAGCGAGCACATCCTGTTCCGGGCCAGCTACTTTCACAACCAATATGGCAGAGAACTGGAGTCGGTGGGAGCGGCGCTGGTGCCGGCGCTGCTTCCCAATCTGAGCCAGCAAGATCAATTGCAACTGGAACAATTCCTCACCCAGAACTTCGCCTTCAGCCTGACCTTGAACTCGCAGGCCTATCGCGCGCAGGGCGCCGAGGCGGCGGTAGAGGCCGGCATCGGGCGCAGTACCTTTCTTCGCGGCGGCTACACCTATCTCGATGCGGTCGTGCAGCGCTCGTTTACCAGCGATAACCAGGCCCTCCTGGGTGGTTATGCGCCTGAATATAACGGCATTCCCATTGGCGCATACTCGCCCCTGGTCGGCGCGCGCCCATTCCGCCGCGCCCCGCATACCGGCTTTTTTACGGCGACGTACACACGTAACCAACTGACTGGATTGTTCACGGCCGCTTTTGCCAGCCGCAGCGACGATTCGACTTACCTGTCGGATGCGAACTTCGGCGGCACCATGCTGCTGCCCAATCGCAATCTCGACCACGGCTACGCGAAGCTGGATCTCGGCGGAAGCTATCAGCTCTTTTCCTGGCTGGGAGTTTACGGGCAGGCGGAGAACCTTCTGAACACTCAGCACATCGCGCCCCTCGGTTACCCCAGCCTGCCCATGAATTTCCGCGCCGGCTTCAAGCTGCAGCTCGGCAAGGGGAGCCGGTAGCAGGCGGTACGAGTGTTAGCCCATGTATTCATAACGCAAAATCATAGGGGCGCCGGTCATTTCATGGCGCTCATGGTGGGAGCGACCCAGGAGAAGACGAAGTCCGTAATCTCGGGGAACTGCGCGACGATCAGGCCCATCGCCGGCACCCCGATAAAGCTGATCATGCGCAGCCAGAAATGCACGCCCAGCGAGCCTGGTTCGGTATTGGTGATGTGGCTGAGAGTGCTGTCGCGGTCTAGGCCCGCAAACACCAGGCCGACGACGGTACCGATCACCAGCAGCAGGACCAGGAGAGAAAGCGAAATAGTGGGACGCGGAGTAAAGGGATAAAAACCCACCGAAAGCGCGATCGCGGCGAATAACCCGATCATGGATAGAACCATGGTCCGCATCCGTCCCAGCAGGTTCTGCAGATAGCCCACATAGATCATGCAGAGGAATTCCTCTCCGGCTCGCACCGGCATGCTATCGCTCAGTTGGATCCGCTCGTGGGCCACGCCGTCCATTGGCGGGTCCTGCACGGTGAGGGAACACCGCTCGCCCTGCCACTCCGCCACAAGCAGATCCTCGGTGATGATTTCCGCGCATTCGCGAAACCGAAGACGTACTGCCTTCGCGTCCGCATTATTCAGCATCGCGAAATCTTTTCCCTCGTTGCGGCGCTCGATGAACCCCCGGCCTGCTTCCCAGGTGGCACGCACGGATTCGCGCAGGGCACGCGTGCCACTGTCGCGCCACTTAAATGCATTCAGTTCATTGTCGAGGTGGAGCAGCGATTCCATTTGCCGGGAAAAGACCTTGGCGCGGGCGCGGGATCCTGCGCCGCTCAAGCGCCAGAGGGAACGCATGGAGAGCCCCTGCAGAGCTGCGAAAGTACGCCGCAGCGGCAAGCGATCGAGAGAAACGAGCAGCCGCTTGAGCACCAGCCACGTGGAATAGAACTGAATGCATTCGAGGAATATGAGATAGAGCGCGATCCCGAGCAGCACATGCAGGGTGCGATTGAACGCGGTGTTCTCAAGGCTATGCAGGATCAGGTCGAAGGCTTGCATCCATGCCCGCTGCAATACGATGGAAAGCAGCAATACCAGGAACAGGGGAAGAATGTACAACAGCATGGTCGACTTGCCGAAGTTCGGGAAGGGCATCGCCGACTGTTCAAGTCTGTCTGCCAGTTGATTACACACGCCGCGCTGGCACTCGTGGAGGCTGCGGGGAAGAATGGGACGGCCCGCGCCAAGCAGCGCCAGTCCCGAAAGCGACTGCCAGAACCACCAGTAAAACCCGGCGAGCATGGTAATGAGCGACAGCAGCGGGCAGACGCCGCTGGTCATGTGCACGGAACGATAGGCCGCCATCACCCCGCTCTCGCTATGGCGGCGAAATTCAAGCATCAGGAATACGGCGACGCCGAAGGCCACGATGGCAACCAACATGCACGCCGTGACCAGCCGGTAGTCGCGCAGTTGCTGTTGCTGCGATCGTCTGTATCGGTCATTGGGATCGCCGTTTCCATTTGTGCCCGGCACGCTCCACCAGCGCAGTTCGCAGATCGCGAAAACACAGGCAGCGACGGTAGCGAGCCCCAGGATCACGACCCAGACCCTATCCGCTGTGCCCATCTCGAAGAAGATGCGGGCACAGGTGAGGAACAGGATGAGCAGCAAACAGCAAATCGCGGCCCAGCCCGCGGCGATCAGGGCCGGACCGCGACGACCATGGAGCCGCGTGAACTGGACAAACATGCCCAGGTCCTGGCGATCCCATCCGTATCGGCTGGCGAAGTAGTGAACCCCAAACACGAGCAACGAGAGCACGCAGACGAATCTCCACGAACCGGTCAGGCTCAGCGTTTGCGGCCGCACCTGGTCCGCGGGCCTGGGGGCCGGTTTGTCCTCGGCTCTTTTCACCACGGCGAGGCTGGAGAACCGCGGAGTATTTCCCAGCGTCTCCTTGAGCGTGGCGAGGGGCCAGTATCCATCCCGCCCGATCACCGTGAGCCAGGTTGCCGGCTGGGTGAATTGGGATTCGCCGCTGGCCGACTCCCAGAAGGGAAGCGCGAAGTCGGGAATGTCGCGCTTGGCGCGATGGATAAACGGCTGGCGCGACTTTGTCTCTTCGGGAGTGACTTCGGGATCGGTGATGAGGAAGCGGCTGGCGAGATAGGCTCCCTCCATGGTGTAGGCTCCGAACACCCGATGCGCGTGCTGGGGGATGTTCTCGATCTGCCTGGTCCAATCCTGCCCGCGGGGAAGAAGCGGAAAACTGCTCAGCGCCGCGACCCCGCGGAACTCGGTCGAGTCCACTTCGCGCGCGAACAGCAGGTCCGACCCCATGGTGACGATGTAGGCCGTCGAGTAGGCGCGATGCATGAATCGGGTGAGGAAAAGGTAGTCCAGGCTGTTGGTGCTGCGCAGCACGATGTAGCGGATACCGTGGGTTTTGAGCGTGTTCACGATTCCGTATAGCTGAGCTTCCTGCGTGAGCGCGAGGTTGTTGCCGCTGAAAGGCGCAATCGTATCCGTCTCTTCGTGAACGTCGGCGCTCGATTCCGGGCGCAGTACGGTGCGCGGCTGGCTGGAATCCGATTTGGATCCCGGAGCGAAGATCGACTGTTCCTGATAGGCGGAGCGGACCGCGGAGATATCGCGCGGATAGTAGAGGTGAACCGGCCGGTCGCCTTCGGAGTATTCCGGATTGCAGGGAAAGTTCTCGGGACTGCCTCCTTCCGCGTCCGCCTGCCGCGCTGATGCATCAGGCAAGCCGCCATAGGCGGTCTCATCTTCCGAGAGGATGGCGATTTCGGAAAGATGGTGCCCGCGATCTTTCAGGTAGCGGTAGAAACGGTCGGTCTGGAGGGAATCATTTTCTTCGAAATCGGCGATGCGCACCGGCAGCTTTACAGTTGTGGGAGCAGGCGCTCCCGGCTGCAGCACCGGATTCAGTTCGTGATTGAGCCAGCGCCACGAAGCGCACCCGCGGATGCGCCCGGTGTAGAGCAGCGTGCTGCTAAACGTGCCCGCATACATCCCGGTCTCTTCGAGAGCGCGCACAAACGATGGCATGGAGCCCGAGAAGTTTGGACCCAGAATGCGCAGCACCTTGTCCGCCCGGTTTTTGCTGGCGTGGCCGTCGATCCAGTGCAGGGCATTGTCCCATTGAATGCGATTCAGTCCCGCGGTGGGCTCTTCACCAACCACGAAGACAAACATGCCGCATTGATAAGGAGCATCGCCGGACCGCGGTACCGCTCCAGTGGCATCCTTGCAGTCACTGGGACTTCCCGCCGACAAGCTTCTGCGGAACAGGACCAAACCCGGACAGACTTCCCGTTCCGCAGATTCCTTCATCTCGGCATTTCGATCGGCCATCGATCCGTATTCGATTCGTTGCGTTTTCCAGGGCAGCCATGACGAGTCGTAGGTGTAGCGCTCATCCTGCGCAGCTTGCTGAATGGCTTCGAGGGTGCGGTCGAATTGCAGGCTGAGATGGGTGTGACGGGGATCGGGAATGGTGGCTATCATCACCCGTATCCCGGGTGGCAGGTTTCCCGGAGACAACCTCTGCTTCTCCGCGGACCCGTAAAGATAGCGATCGATAAGGCGGGCAACTTCGCCGTTTTTGTTCGGATTTCGCGCCGCATCCTCGCCCTGGGGAGCGGAGCCCTGAGGATAATCGAAAGCCTGGCACGTAGTTTCCTCGCGAAGGAGGGTCTTGGGCGTGGAGGCGATCCGTTCGTCTGCTTTCACCGCGGACGGTTCCTTGATCGTCCCCGGGCCGCTCACCAAGCGCAGGCCGGTGATGAGGAACGCGAACAGGGCGAAGAATCCCGCGCCACGCTTCATTTGGGTCCGTCTCCTAAATACTCAACGTGAAGAATCAGAACCTCGAATACAAACGGTCTGGAAAGGCTCTGGACGAGCCAAGACTAACTCGGATGCGATCCGACTTATTTACTTGTGTACAAAAACGGCGTGCCGTTTCGACAGCGGGAAGGATTGCTATTTGTCCGGGCGAAACGCGTTCTAAGGCCCCCGAGGCTCGGAATCGATGTTACCGCTTCCGATTGCGGTGGTCACCAACTAAGTTGTTCCGTCGGCGTGGCTTGCATGAGTCCCCCAGGTTTCTCACGGCTTGACAGCGCCGAGCCCCATCGATATTGATGGATGGCGTCAGGTTCATCGGTCCTGCACCCCGTCCCGCGCAGTTCCCAGGAGGAATGAATGAAGACCGGCAGGCGTTCTCGACGGTTTGGTATCTTTGGCATGGCGATCTTCACCTTTTCCGTTATGACCTTTACGTACACTTCCGCCGTTGGCGGGACCTCAGGCGGCGGCATCCTTGATTCCGCCCCGGCCAAATTCGACCGCCTCGATCCGGCCATCGACCAGATCATCCCCAAGGGGGCAATGCTCGAGCGTCTCGCCGACGGCTTCAAGTGGGTTGAAGGCCCGGTGTGGGCAGGCGACAGCCTCTACTTTGCCGAGATCCCCAGCAACACGATTCGCAAGTGGAATCCTGCTTCGGGCACAAGCATCTTCTTTCAGCCGAGCGGCTACAAGGGCGCCGAGCCTTACGGCGGGCCCGAATCGGGATCGAACGGCATGACGCTGGACAGGCGCGGCCGTCTGACCGCTGCCGGCCACGCGCAGCGCGATGTGTACCGGCTCGAGTCGCTCGATGCGAAGGCGCAGATCACCATCCTCGCTGACTCGTACCAGGGCAAGAAGCTCAACAGCCCCAACGATCTGGTCTACAAGTCCGACGGATCCCTCTACTTTACCGATCCACCGTACGGGCTGCGCACGCAGCGAGACGACGACCCGGAAAAGGAACTTAAGGTCAACGCGGTGTATCGCATTCCCCACGCGCTCGAGCAGAAGCCGGGCAGCGAGGCCGCGCGCGGCGAACTACAGCAGCTGGTCACCGATCTGACCCGCCCCAACGGAATCGCCTTTTCGCCCGACGAAAAATATCTCTACGTGAATAACTCCGAGCCGAAGAAGATATGGATGCGCTATCGCGTGCAGCCCGACGGCTCACTGACGGAGCCGAAGTTGTTCTACGACGCAACGTCGGATCCGCGCCCGGGGTCGCCGGACGGCATGAAGGTCGATGAGAAAGGAAATGTCTACAGCACCGGTCCCGGCGGGATTTGGATATTTTCTCCTGAGGGCAAGCCGCTGGGCACCATCCTCATCTCTGAGAAAGCGGCCAACTTAGCATGGGCCGGAGCGGAACGAAAGACTTTGTACATTACCGCCAGCAGCAGTGTTTATCGAATCCGCCTGAATATTGCCGGGGCACCGCTGACCAAGGCGCGCTAGCTCAATCCGCTGGCTCTATCGTTCGTGCTGGCGTGTGCTCGGCGCTGCCGGATCATTGCGATCAGGGCCGCGTTCACAACTGTGAGCGTTGCCAGAAGGTATAACCCGGCCCGCGGCGAATGGAAATGCTCGTCGGCCCATACCTTCAGGTTGGGCGCGAGAAAGCCTCCCACGTTGCCTGTCCCGATCAGCGCAATGCCGCCGGCTGCCGCAACATCCGCAAGGTAGGCCGTGGGGAACGTCCAGAAGATCGGCTGCACCGAGATAAATCCGGCCACGGCAATGGACAGCACAAGAATTCCCACCCGCGGCCCGGCGGTTGGAAACACAAAGCTGGCAGCGCCCGCAACCAGGAGAATCAATGCCGCGACCTGGCGGTGATTCCTGCGATCATCGGCCAGCCGCGGCAGGAAATATACGGCGGCCAGCGTGCACATCCACGGAATCGCTGTTACCATCCCGACTTCGAAACCCGCGGGTTTGTGGAGCAATGCGGAAACTTCCGCCGGCAGGTAGAAGATGGCGCCGTAGGTGCTCATCTGCATGAGCGCATAGATGAGCACGAAGCGCAAAACATGCGGGTCGCGCAGCATGGGCAACAGGTGGGTTGGGCCGATGGAGCGCCGCTCCGTCTCCTCGTTTGCAAGTGCTTTCGCGAGCGCCTGTTTTTCATTCGCGGGCAGCCAGCGCGCCTGCGCGGGCTTGTTGTCGAGGTACCAGTACGCCACAAAACCCAGCGCCACCGCGAGGAAGCCTTCCACCAGGAACATCCATTGCCATCCCTGCAGCCCGCCCCACGGAGGCATTTCGAGCAGCAGGCCTGAAAGCGGGCCGCCCAGGATCAGCGAGAGCGGCACGCCAATATAGAACAGACCCATCATCTGCCCGCGCACGCGATTCGGGAACCAGTAGGTGAGGTAAAGAATCACGCCCGGAAAGAAGCCCGCCTCCAACACTCCCAGCGAGAGCCGCAACACGTAGAACGACGTGGGGCCGGTAACGAACATGGTGGCCATCGACAATAGCCCCCAGCCCACCATCAGCACGGAGATCCACACCTTTGCGCCAATGCGATGAAGAATCAGGTTGCTGGGAAATCCGAACGACGAATAGCTGAGGAAAAACAGCCCGGCGGCCAAAGCATACACACGCTCGTTGATGCCTTCCGCGGATTCGAGTGCTTGCTTGGCAAAGCCGATGTTGGCGCGGTCAAGAAACGAGACTACGTACATCATCATCAGGCAAGGTGCCAGTCGTCGCGTGGCGCGGTGAATGGCGCTCTCGAGATCGGCGCACACCGGACTGTCGCATGGCGGGGTGGTCGACGGGAAATGCAATCAGGCTGCCTCGATTCGCGCGATGTAGGCTCGGGAAGCCGCTGCAGTCCCGATGCGCACCAGCATCGCATACCCGCGTGCGACTGGCCAACTCACTTTCCCCCCGTGTACTGTAGTCGCAATCGCAATTACCATTGCAAGTCGCGAGCGAGGCCATTCGGGAATGGGACGTCAATGGTTTCGGCGCGCGGGAGTGTGACTTGAGTGACGAGTTCTATTAACTATCGCTACATCGTGTTTCTGGCCTGTACGGCTGCGCTTGGCGGACTGCTCTTCGGGTTCGACATCGCCATCATTACCGGCGCCGGCCCTTTCATTCTGCGCGCCTTCGCGCTCGGGGATCTGGGCCTGGGCTGGGCCTTCAGTTCGCTCCTGTTTGGCTGCGTGCTGGGCTCATTTATCGCCGGAAAGCTCACCGATCGCTTTGGACGTAGGCGATTGCTCATCTTTGTCGCCGTGCTGTTTGCGCTTACATCCGTTGGCACGGCCCTGGCCGTCAGCTTCGCGACCTTTGTCGCCGCCCGATTTCTGGGCGGTCTCGCCGTGGGTGCGGTATCGCTCCTGTCTCCGATGTATGTCTCGGAGGTATCACCGCCCGCCATTCGCGGCCGGCTCGGCGCCATGTACCAGATGTCGATCGTTTCCGGAATCCTCACCTCCTACGGCATCAACTACCTTCTCCGCAACACGGGTATCAATAACTGGCGATGGATGTTTCTAACCGGCGTGCTGCCGTCGGTGATTTTCTTGGTCTTTGTTCTGTTGGCGCCAGAGTCGCCACGGTTCCTGGCGCTGGCCGGCAAACAGGAGGCAGCCTTCGCCGTGCTGGAGCGCATTGGCGGAGCAGCTACCGCGCGCACCCAGCTGGCGGAGATCGCCGCCACCGCGCACTCCGGCGAGCGCTCCTGGCGCGCGCTGCTGCGCCCCGGCGTTTTCCGCGCGCTGGTGGTTAGCGTTTTTCTCGCGGTACTGATTCACGTCTCCGGTATCAACACTGTCATCGATTACGCGCCCGGCATCTTCCAGTCCGCCGGGTGGAAGATTGATACGGCGCTGGCCTCCACGTTTCTGGTCGGCATCACCGAGCTTCTGTTCACGGTGGCCTCGCTGTGGATGATCGACCGGTTCGGGCGCAAGCCGCTCTACATCGGCGGTTCATTCGGCATGGCAATTTCGCTCGTGTTGCTGGTGATTACGGTCCTGACCGGACATTTTCACGGCTACCTCGTCCTCGTACTCATACTGGCCTATCTTGCTTTCTTCTGCGCCTGCATCGGACCGGTGTTCTGGACGCTGGTTCCGGAGATATTTCCCAACGATGTGCGCGGCATCGCCATAACTGTTCCGGTCCTGATTCAATGGGTGGCGAACGCCTTTGTGGTTCTCCTGTTTCCTTACGCCTTCCACGTGATCGGCAAATCGGTGACGTTTGGATTTCTGGCCGTGATGTGTTTCTGCCAGGGTTTGTTCACATGGATGTATGTGCCGGAAACAAAGAACAAGCGCCTCGAGGAAATCGAATCCTACTGGGCAGAATCCGCCCAAACGGTGGCGTCGGCGCGAGAGAGTTAAGCTGGTTCAGGAGATGGTGCGATGCGTCCCGCGGTCTTTCGTGCCGGCGCAAGCCATCCCGGGAATCAGTGCGCGTCTGAATAAGGCCGATTCTGCGCACGTGCGCCGAGTGTGCGAGACTCAGATAAGTTCCTAATGCGCGCTCTTGTCATTTCCGATATCCATTCCAATCTTGAAGCCCTGCAGGCGGTCCTCGCCGCCGCTCCGCCACATGACGTTGTCTGGAACCTCGGAGACACGGTCGGCTACGCCGCCAACCCCAACGAAGTTATCGACGCCATTGAAAAACTCGAGGCCGTCAGCATCCGCGGCAATCACGATCGTGCGTGCACCAGGCCCGAAGACGGGGACGACTTCAGCCCCATCGCGGATCGCGCCGTGCGGTGGACACGGGGCGTGCTGACTCGCGTCCATAACGAGTGGCTGGATCGCCTGCCCGCCGGACCGCTTTCACCGCCGGGGTTCGACGTGAGCTGCGTGCATGGTTCACCGGTCGACGAAGACGAATACATTATTTGCGGGGATGAAGCTGTGTTCGCACTGCAGGCGGCAACCGCTCGTATTACTTTCTTCGGCCACACGCACAAGCAGGTGGGATTCGCCTCGGATCGCGAAGATATCTTCGAATTCGAACCGCTTTACAGTTCCGATGACGAGGCGGATGAGTTTGATCTGCCTCTCCGCGGCGGAGTGCAGTATTTGCTGAATCCCGGTTCAGCGGGCCAGCCGCGCGACGGCGACTGGCGCGCCGCCTTCGCAATCTATGATGATGCTCGCGCGCTGTTCACCTGGCACCGTGTTCCTTACGACGTCGCCAGCACCCAGCAGAGCATTCGCCGCGCCGGCCTGCCCGACTTTCTCGCCGAGCGGCTCACTCACGGCCGTTGAAGCGACCTGGAGCGACCGGCCTTTGTTCCCTTATTCCCTTATCCCCTTGGTCCCTGCATCTCAATACCGCAACCCCAGCCGGATCGGGAATTCCTCTTCGTCCTCTTCCAGTTCCAGTTGATCAGAGTAGAGCTGAATCGCATCGCGGTGACGCTTGCGCAACCACAGATGCAAGACCACAATGATGGCCGCGGCGATTCCGAAGTTGCGCCCGCTTCGTTCCACCCAGAACTGGGACGCGATCGACAGCGGCATCACCATGGGAAAGAAGGTGAAATAGCGCAACAGGGTGAACGCGAGGTTGGTTGGTTCTCGCCTGCCGCCAGTGAAAGGCACGACTGTCACGTTGAGAAAGAACCCGTCGGTAAGCAGCAGGCACATCCCCCCGGCGACGAGTAGCTGGGATGCGGTTGCCGGCCAGCTCCGTAACTCCGCTGGAGCCACTGTGCGCAGCAGCGCGAACGCCGCCGCCGTAACCACTCCCGCGCACAAGGCCACCCAGACCTTCGCCGCCAGCAACTGTTCAATGGCGGCATCGAAGTGGGGCGGGCTCCCATGCACAATGCGCATGGCCCAGCCTCCGTGCTGATTTCCTGACGACACAAACGCAGTCCGCAATCCGGCAATCACCCAGAAAGCCACAATTCCCACCGCTACCCGAATCCCGTCGGAGGAAACTTCAGCGCGCAGATGCTGCCCCTGCATCGAGAACCGCAGCACTGTGGCCGCCACCACTGACAGCCCCACTCCACCGTAGAGGACGAGATAAATGCGGTAGCGCGGCAGCCGGAGAAGGGTCTGGCCGATGAAGTGAAACACCGCGCGCCGCACGGGGGGCCGCACCAGCGTGGCATGCAGCGCGGCATCGAAGGGTATTGTCGCGGCGTTGCGCATCGATCGCGCGGCGGCTCCCTCCACCAACGCCCGCACGCGGCGCAGATAGGCCAGCGGGTAGGTCACGATCGCAATTGCGCACGCCGCCAGGGTGGCGATTGCTCCCAGTCTGGCAAGCTCAGCGAAGACCGGCGGAGCGGCTGGTCCCTCGAGGATCCGCTGAAACATGCCCAGGAACCAGAAGGGCGGAAACCACCGCGCCGCTCCGATGCCCGACTGCAACAACCCGGGAGTGACGCCGGACAGCACCGGGAACAACAGCATGAGCACCACCAGCGCGGTGACTGCGAGCCCCTGCGCGGCCAGGGAGATGCGCCGGAACCACCGCTCTCCGAGGATCGATAGCAGCACGCCCTGCACCGCCAGCACGAGCGCCGCGGCGAAGAGCCCGCCGGCTGCCACGGCCACCACGTGTCCCCCAACAAAGCGCAACAAGCGGGGAGGGTCAGTGGCCATGGGCAGCACCACGGGAGCAAGAACATTGGCGTCGAACAAAAAACCGAAAATGAAAACGGCGATGGCCCCGGCACGCGCCACGAACAATGTTCGCGCGGCCACGGGCAAGGTTCCCAGCACATACACGTCGAGTTGATCGGGGAAGAACATGTCCCACTCGAACACCGTAATGATGCCCATGGCGACAAACGAATACATCACGAAGAAGAGGTGATGATTCACCTGCGCCCAATAGGGCGGCGGCCCCGCGGGGACATGGCCGGGCGGCCATCCAATGAACGGGTGGTATACCGGCCACAGGTACATGGCGACCATGAATGGGGGCAGCCCTGTGGCCACCGCAATCAGAATCAGACGCGCCTTGGCGTCCCCGTCGGGGGAAGCGGTCTCATGATTGAAAAATCGCTCAAGGAAGTGGCGTACCAGGTGCGCGGCCTGGCTGCGCCGGGGTGCCCGCACCGGGCCCAATGCAGCCTGCGCGTTCAGCGACCGGGCGTCCGGTCCCGACATCGTGAGCAGTCTTTGAAAAGCTTCAGCCATGGGTGATCTGCATGACCTCCACGATCTGCTGCGCTGTGGTGCGCGTGTCCTGCTGCCGCACCAGTTGCGTAAACACGCTTTCCAGATTGTGCAGCTTCATCAGCGTGGTCAGCTCCGAAGGCGGCGCGTCGGCCAGGATCCTGCCGCGCGCTATCACGATCACCCGGTTGCAAACCTGCTCCACCGTTTCCAGCACATGCGAGATGTAAAGCACCGCTTTGCCTTGCGTGGCAAGAGACGACATCAGATCCTTGAATAAGCGCGCGGAAACCACATCGAGTCCCGAGAGCGGCTCATCGAATATCAGCAGCTTGGGATCGTGCATCAGCGCAGCCGCAATCAGCACCCTCTGCCGCATGCCTTTCGAATAAGAGGAAATCGGAGTGTGTTGCCACGAATTCAGGCTCAACAGGTCGAGTAGTCCCATCGCCTTGGTCTCGATCAGCGATTCGCTCAGGCCCCGCAATCGCCCCACCAGTTGCAGATACTCCAGTCCCGACAGGTAAGTGTAGAGGTGCGCCTCCTCCGGCACATATCCCAGCACGCTGCGAAACCCGACCATGTCGTCGCGAATATTGCGGCCCTCGAACAGCACCTTGCCCTCGTTGGCGCGGAGCATGCCGGTGATGATCTTGACAGTGGTCGACTTGCCCGCGCCGTTGGGTCCGAGGAACCCGACGATCTCTCCCGGGGCGATCCTGAAGCTGACGTCCTCAACGGCGGGAATGCCGCGATAGCTGCGAAAGAGGTGTTGTACCTCGAGCATTGGCTGGGATCCTCCCGGAAAGACTACCCTATGTAGCAATCAGCATACGCCGCTTAAATCTCTTGTCAAGTAGATTGCTACATAGGTAGAATGGCGCCCATGGCCGGCGAAGCCAAACTTTCCCATACCGCCGCAATGATCCTTCAGGCCATCAGCGCCGGGTTCGTTTATGGATTCAGCATCATGGAGATGACCGGCCTGCCCAGCGGCACGGTCTACCCCGCCATGCGCCGCCTGGAGCGCGATGAGCTGATTCGCTCGCAGTGGGAGCGCCAGGCCATCGCCGACGCGGAGCAGCGCCCGCCGCGCAAGTACTACAAGCTCACCGCCGCAGGCAAATCCACCCTCGAGGCGTCGCGCAAACGGTACCCCCTGCTCGAGCGTCTCATCTCTACTGAGGAGGCTAATTCTTTATGACGCCTTCGTCCGATCGAGCCTTTCGCGCGCTGCAGAACGGCTTTGTATGCGCCGCCGCTCTCCTGGTTCCTGCCGACCAGCGGCCGGAGTGGCGCCGGGAGTGGCAAGCCGAACTCTGGCATGTGCGCCGCTCGTTCTGCGAAGGGGGCGGGTGCTCGTGGCCGGCGCAGCGCGAAATCAATGCCTTTTGCCTTGGTTCTCTCCAGGATGCGTTCTGCCTGCGGCGCGAATTCCGCCAGGCCCAGGCTCCGTCGGCGCGCCTCGACGGTGCAGCCATGCAGTGTGTGCTTCGCCTGGGCACGCTGCTTGCGGTGGTGGTTGTCATCGCGCGGCTGCTGCCGGGGGTGCAGGCCGAGCGCGATCCGGCGCGTTTCCAGGTCAGCCCCGGCGTCATACTCATCCAGAATTCGTCGTCGACCGAGACCTTCACGCCTTCAGTATCCGTCGAACTGTTTCACGACTGGAAACATACTCGCCAGCGCTACTTCGATGAATTCGCGTTTTATCGCACTGTCAGCGAAACCGCATCGCTGCCTTCACGGCGCGTGGCGGGATGGAGCGTGACCCACGCCAGCCGCAATCTGTTTTCACTGCTCGGGTTGCAGCTTCCCTTCGACCCGACGCCGGACAACGGGGAATTTCGCAGCGTCATTCTCAGCCATGAAGCGTGGCGCCGCGACTTCGCGGCCGATCCGGGAATCGCCGGCCGCATGGTGCGGGTTGGAAGCCACGTCGCCCGCATCGCCGGAGTGCTGCCATATGGTTCCTGGCGTCTTCCCGGGAATCCCGATGCGTGGCTGCTGGAGGCGGACTCTCAACTCGCCGCCGGCACCGCGCCCGAGGCGCTGGGCTACCTTATCGCGCATCTGTCTCCCCTCGGCGAAGCCGCGATGGAAGGCGAGAGTACTCCCATCAACGTGCGCGCCGCGGTTGAGGACGAGGGCGGACTCTATGGAGTTTCGTTTGCAAACCGCCTCAAGGGCCCGTGGGGCCTGTTCGAATTCGCGGTGATCCTGGCGCTGCTGGCGTTGCCGGCGGTGACGTCGGTGACTATGGGCGAATCCAACTACAGCTCGCATCGCCCGTCGCGCAAGCATGCTTTCTATCGCTGGGCATTCCTCGCAGCGAAATTTCTGCTGGTCGCGTCGATTGGTTATTTTGCCTCGCTCGACCTCGCCTATTGGAATGTGTCCAACTATTCGCCGATGGCCGAATTCAGTCAGCTTGTCTGGTGCTTTCCCATTTGTCTCTTCGGATTCCGGTGGGCCTTGTCGGATCAGCGGCAGCGCTGCCCGGTCTGCCTGCGCCGTGTCACGCATCCCGCCCGGGTGGGGCTTGCCTCGCGCACGTTCCTGGGCTGGAACGGCACGGAGATGATGTGCATGGGCGGCCACACGCTGCTCCACGTTCCGTCGCTCCCCACCAGTTGGTTCAGCGGCCAGCGCTGGCTCTATCTCGACTCGTCGTGGGATTTCCTGTTTGCCGACTCGGCCACCTGGTAGTTCCCGTTCGCGGAGGGAAGAGACGAGACTGGTCCAGGGTGAAGCGCGGCAGCACCCCTGGGTTGCGCGACCACGCGTCCTGCAGGCTGCTTCGAACCCCGCCAGACTCCCCTTAAATTTACTACAATATTTCCACCCCTCATTCGTCTAGCAAACCAGGTATCCGCCATGAACGCGATGATCGAGCAAGATCGGCAAATCTCCGAAGTCATCGCGGAAGAAGGTACCCGGCTGAGAAGCTTTATTCGCAGGCGCGTGCCCAATGAAGCGGATGTGGAAGACCTGCTTCAGGAGGTTCTCAGCGAACTTGTCGAGGCCAACCGCCTCCTCAAGCCGATCGATTACGTCACCGGGTGGCTGTTTCGCGTGGCGCGCAATCGCATCACCGACTTCTTCCGCAAGAAGCGGCCGGAAGCCTTTAGCGATGCGGCCATCGAAGCCGATGACGGCGATTTGCTCCAGATCCAGGACATGTTGCCTTCACCCGACGCGGGCCCGGAAGCGCTTTACATTCGAGGCGTGCTACTGGAGGAATTAAAATCCGCGCTCGCCGAACTGCCGGCCGACCAGCGCGAAGTGTTTCTCGCCCACGAAGTAGAAGGGCGAAGCTTCAAGGAACTGTCGGCGGAAACCGGCGTCAGCGTCAACACGCTGCTGTCGCGCAAACGTTATGCCGTGCTGCACCTGCGAGCGCGGTTACAAGACATTCATGACGAGTTCATGAGGAATTGAGGAAGAGACATGCGAAGGAAATGGTGGGTTTTTCTGGTTGCGCCGCCAGCCATGGTGTTGTTTGGTTGGATCTTCGGCGAGATCGTCATGCATCTGTGGAACTGGCTGATGCCCGCGTTGTTCGGGCTGAAGATTATCACCTTCTGGCAGGGCCTGGGATTGCTGGTCCTCGCGCGCATTCTGGTCGGCGGACTGGGCTCGGGCGGCGGATCGAACAACTCGAAGTCGCGGAAGCGCTCGGGTGCGCGCTGGGAATGCATGACGCCCGAAGAACACGAGAAATTCCGCGAATGGACCCGCACCCGTCGCGGCGAATTTGCCGGGCCAGGCGAGCAAAAGCAGGAGCCGGCGTGAAACGCATGTGTCCCATCCTGGCGACGCTTTGTGGCGCCAGGACGGCAGACTACGAATGCGAACGAGCCGATGATTTCGGAGTCCGAATTCTCAGCGCAAGCTCGTCCAGTCCAGCACCACTTTTCCAGCCTGCCCGGCAATCATCGCCTGGAATCCCTGTTCGTAATCCTTGTAGGAGAAGCGATGGGTGATCACCGGTGAGATGTCGACGCCCGATTCCAGCATCACCGACATCTTGTACCAGGTCTCGTACATTTCGCGGCCGTAGATGCCTTTGACGGTGATCATATTGAAGATCACAGGCCGCCAATCCATCTCGGACTTCTTTCCAGGAATACCGAGAATCGCAATTTTTCCGCCGTGGCTCATGTTAGCGATCATCTCGCTCAGCGCCTTCGGAGCTCCCGACATCTCCAGCCCAACATCGAATCCTTCCGTCATTCCCAGCTGCTTCTGTACATCAGCGAGAGAAGTTTCGCTGGTATTCACCGCCAGCGTGGCGCCCATCTTCATGGCCATTTCCAATCGGAACGGATTCAAATCTGTAGCCACGACGTGGCGGGCCCCCGCGTGCTTCACCACCGGGATGGCCATCACGCCAATCGGTCCTGCTCCGGTGATCAGCACGTCCTCTCCGAGCACCGGAAACGAAAGCGCAGTGTGCACCGCGTTCCCGAAGGGATCGAAGATCGCGGCGACTTCCTGGTTGATATTCGGATGGTGCCGCCAGATATTGGTCATTGGCAGCGCGATCAGTTCCGCGAACGCGCCGGCGCGATTCACGCCGACGCCCTCCGTGTGCGCGCACAAGTGCCTGCGCCCCGCAAGGCAGTTGCGGCAGCGTCCGCATACCACGTGGCCTTCGCCGCTGACGATATCGCCGGGGAAAAAGTCGTTGACGTTGGAACCGACCGCGACGATCTCGCCCACAAACTCGTGCCCGATGGCCATCGGCACCTTGATGGTGGACTGCGCCCATTCATCCCACTGGTAAATATGAACATCGGTTCCGCAGATCCCCGTGTAGCGCACGCGAATCAGTACGTCGTTAATGCCGATCGACGGCTCCGCAATATCTTCCAGCCACAGTCCGCGATCCGCCTTACTTTTGACTAACGCCTTCATCGGAAATCTCCGCCTTTCGAACCACTTCGAAGTTTACTGTCTCAGGCGGCATGAACGAAAATCGACCAGGCATCAGGGGGCACAGACAAAAAGCGCGGCCGTGTAAGGCCGCGCCTTTTGTCTCCCCAGGACAATTGAAAATTTCGATGGAATCTTAAAACAAATTCCACAGAGACTGGTTGTAGACCTCGTGATGGTACTGCACTTCCGAGGCCTTCACAAACGTTCCCAACTCGCGAGGAGATCGGTTGGCGGCGGCCTGCTTCAGGTCGGCAAACCGGCTCTGCACATCCGCGCCAAGAATTTCCGCAATCCAGCTCGATCCCTTGAAGTCTTCAATGGCCTGCAGAATGTGGTCGGGCAGATATCGCTGCGCCTGGCGCAGGTTCTCGATCGTGGCGGTGGTGCCGTCGATGCCGGTCTTGAAGATCGAGAACATGGTCAGGTAGGGATTCGCGTCAGGAGCAACCGAGCGCACTTCCACGCGCATCGACCGCGAATTGCCGATGGGCACGCGCACCATGGAGCCGCGGTCCGTCGCCGAAGCCTTGATCTGATTGGGGGCTTCAAAGTGCGGATCGAGCCGGCGGTATGCGTTCACGCTGGGATTCAAGACCAGGCAGATATCGAGCGCATGGGTCAGGATGCGGTCAATGAAGGACCAGCCGAACTCCGACAGTTGCTCCTGGCCCTTCTCGTCCCACATCAGGTTGACCTTGTCTTTCGACACCGATACGTTGGTGTGCATGCCGCTGCCGTTCACGCCAACCACCGGCTTCGGCAGGAAACTCGCCGTGAATCCCATGTTGTTGGCGATCTGGCGCGTCAGCAGCTTGTAGAGCTGGATCTGGTCCGCCGCGGCCACTACTTCACCGTAGCCGTAGTTGATCTCGAACTGGCTGGGCGCAACCTCCGGATGGTCTTTCTCGTTCTGAAATCCCATGGCGCGCTGCACTTCGGCCGACGTATCGATGAACTGCCGGAGCGGATCGAGCGGCAGCACGTGATAGTAACCCCCGGTGTTGATGAACTCGAATTTGCCCGTCTCGTGGAAACGCTTCTCGGCGTCCCGGCCAGCAAACAGGAATCCCTCGATTTCATTGGCGGCATTCAGAGTGTAGCCGCGTTCCTTGTAGAGGCCGTCAGCATAGTTCTTCAGCACGCCGCGGATATCGCCCGAATACGGAGTACCGTCCTTGTCGATGACGGTGCCGAACACCAGCACCTTGCCGTGGCCGAACACGTCGGCAGGTACCCAGTAGAACGCGCTCCAGTCGATGCCGAGGCGCAGATCGCTCTCTTTTTGCGCGGTGAATCCGCGGATTGACGATCCGTCGAAGGTCAGGTTCTCATATGCGCCCAGCAGAAATTTCTTGTCATAGTCCAGCAGGTGCAGACGCCCTTCGAGGTCCGAGAAAAGGACGGTGACTGCCTTGATCCGCTTTTCATCGGTGAGGTACTTCAGTCGTTTCTCGCGGATTTCCTCCGTCGCCACGCGATTCAGGCGGTCGGACTTCGCTTGCAGGTTCAACTCTTCCAGCTCGCTATAGGACAGAGCCAGAAAATTGCGGTACTCAGTGGACATTGATCTCCTTTTTTTACGAGGAAGCGGGGAAGCACTCAGCAGAAAGACTGCTGCTACCGGCACTAAAGACACCCAGGGGTTGGACGCACCGGGGAGTGCGAACCTTTCTGTCGTAACACTCCCCGCTACTCCATGATACTGATGTTATCGCGACGCCCCGATCATCCCACTTCCACAAGCGACGCCTTCGAGACTTTGTTGATAGTCTTTAGGACCCGCGAGACGATCTGGTAAGGATCTCCTTCAGAATTCGGGCGACGATCTTCCAGGTAGCCGCGGTACCCATTTCTGATGAAATGCACTGGCAACCGCACCGAAGCCCCCCGATCGGAGAGGCCATACGTGAACTTGTCAATAGCCTGGGTTTCATGCAGGCCGGTTAAACGCAGGTGGTTATCTGGGCCATAAACAGCGATATGCTCGGCGACATTCTCTTCGAACGACTTCATCAGGCTCTCAAAATACTCCTTGCCCCCGACTTCGCGCATGTAACTTGTGGAGAAGTTGGTGTGCATTCCCGATCCATTCCAATCGCCCTTGATGGGTTTGCAGTGCAGCACCATGTCCACTTCGTACTTTTCGCAGAGCCGCATCATCAAATAGCGCGCGGTCCAGGTGTCATCGGCCGCCTTGGCTGAGCCTTTGGCAAAGATCTGAAATTCCCACTGCCCCTTGGCGACTTCGGCGTTGATGCCTTCATGATTAATCCCCGCAGCGAGACAGAGATCCAGGTGTTCTTCGACAATCCGGCGGGCCAGGCTCCCCATGTTCTTGTAGCCGACGCCGCAGTAGTACGGACCCTGGGGACTGGGGTAGCCTTCTTTCGGGAAGCCGAGTGGGCGCCCTTCTTGAAAGAGGAAGTATTCCTGTTCCAGGCCAATCCACAAGTCGGGATCATCCTCGATCGTTGCGCGCATGTTGGTGGAATGCGGCGTGCCGTCCGGGTGCAGCACTTCGCTCAACACGATAAAGCCGTTGGTGCGGCTTGCATCGGGATACAGAGCCACGGGTTTGAGCACACAGTCGGAACTCTTGCCTTCCGCCTGCATGGTCGAACTGCCGTCAAAACCCCAGTTAGGCAAGTCTTCGAGGGTGGGTGGATTCTCAAAGGACTTGATCAGGGTCTTGCCGCGCAGGTTAGGAACGGGTTTATAGCCATCTAGCCAGATGTACTCCAGTTTGTACTTGGGCATGGATCTCCTTCATGCGCAAAAGGGATTTTGAAGTTCAAGCTCAGGTTAGAACCTTCGCCATAAAGATCCCATCAAGATTTGAAACCAGGACTGAGGAGATCGCCCGTCAACGATGGCGAGCCAGGATGAACATCAACGCCAGGACTACGACGGGGATGAGGGCTAGTGCGGAGTAGTAGAGAAACTTGCGCAGCCAGGGCGATTTGCGCTTTTGCCAGGCACGGAGTTCTTCGCGATCCTCCACGCCCACCTCGTCCAGGTGGGCCAGGTCGTGGGCAAACTCGCTCGCTTTCGCATAGCGGTTCCTGGGATCCCTCTCGAGCGCGCGATAGATCACTTCCTGGAGCTGCGGCGAGATTGACGAGTTCAGCACCGTGGGCGGAACCGGATAGTTCAGCAGGCGATCGTTCATCACCTGCATCGGGCTCCCCCCTGTAAACGGCAGCTTGCCGGTCAGCATTTCATAGAGTATTACTCCAACGGCGTAAATATCGGAGCGGCCATCGCCGCGTTTGCCTTTGACCTGCTCCGGCGATATGTAATTTGGCGTCCCCAGGGTGGCGGTGATGTTCGCGTAGGTCAGCCTGCGGGCCGCCGCGTCGCTGGCGATCCCGAAATCGATGAGCTTGACGTTGTCTTGCTCGTCTACCATCACGTTCTCGGGCTTCATGTCGCGGTGCACCACGCCGTTGTCGTGAATGTACTGGAGAGCCTCCAGGATCGCGATTGCGATGCGAATGGCATGCTCCTGTGGGATTTTTCCTTCGTCGAGAATCTGCCGGAGCAGGCGCCCTTCGCACCACTCCATGACCATATAAATCCGCGAGCGCTTCTCGCCGCCGAACACTCGCATCACCCGCGGATGGGAAAGCTTCTCGCCGATTGAGGACTCGCGCTTGAAGCGGTCGAACAGGATCGGGTCGGCTTCGAGATCAGGGTGCGGGATCTTCAGCGCCACGGTACGGTTGTCGCGAGTGTCGGTAGCGCGATAGATCGACGCCATGCCGCTCCGCGCGATGGGCGCGTCGATGTGGTAGGAGTCGAGTTTCGAACCGGCTTCCAACGCGTCGTGATACCCCATCGGGCGGCACTCTCCGGGTAAGGCTTTTCTCTACTCTAAAGTGCGATCCTGCAACCGGCCACAGTTTTCGCCTGTTTCCTCACCCAAATCGCGCAAAGCCTTCTTGAAGGCCGTTCTGCGCGTATACCCTTTTTGTTCGCTTTTATTCTTTGGAATTCGGCGGAAGTTCACGTACGGGATCCTCGAATATAATTCCCGCGAAGCTCATGTCTTCGCTCCGAAGTTGACTTCTGTCCTGAATGGAATCCATATGCAAGCATTGCCTCGCGTTCTCCTTGCCCTTGCCCTTGCCGTAGCCTCGCCGGCGGTTCACGCCCAGGTCAAGGAAGCGAAAATCATCGATCAGCTAAGGAACCTGCGCAATGTTGCCGTCGACAAGAAGGGCGCCGCGATTGCGAAGATTGCCGCCGACGTCAGCACGCAGCCGGCCGGCATCGAGAAGGTCAAACTTGCTGACAATCTTGTTCACCTGGTGACCGAAGGCGACCCGGGCAAAGACGCGGTGCAGGCCGCGGCCGACGCGCTTTCGAGGTCGCTTGCGGAGTCGCCGGTCGCGCCTAAAAAAGACGAGGTTCCGATGCCGTATACCGACCTGGCCAGGCTGGTGCGCTACGAGCACGTGACCGTGAAACTCGACGACCCGCTGTTTGCCAAAGCCAGTCAGAAGCTGGCCGACGACGAAGCCGACATCGAGAAAGCCGACTTCACGCTCAAGGATCTGCACGGCAAGAAGTACAGCCTGTCAGAGTTGCGCGGCAAGATCGTGATGGTGAATTTCTGGGCGACCTGGTGCGGCCCTTGCCGTCTCGAAATGAGCGATCTCGACTTCCTATACCGCTACTTCCAGGCGCAGGGCCTGGTGGTTCTCTCGATCACCGATGAAACCGGCTTCAAAGTGAACCAGTACCTTGCGCCGGCCAATTATCAGCCTCCCGTCCTGCTCGACGGCGATGGCAAGGTCCACAAAGAATTCCATATAGATGGAATTCCGCACACGTTTCTGTTTGGCCGCGATGGCAAATTGCTGGCTGTGGCGATCGACCAACGCACGCGCAGGCAATTCCTGGAAATGCTGCAGGCGACGGATTTGCATCCCTAGACGCTCTGCCGCCGCCTACCCTACTGTGCCTTCACAAATGCGAATTCATGCTGGTTCGTAGGGTGGTCTGCGTAAGTGTTCGTGACCGTCACGCTCAGCTGTTCGTTTTCGGGCCTTATGGTAACGACAGCGGTTCGCTTTGCGGTCGTACCGGCGCCCCCAACTCCGAACTGCCAGCTCGCCTGCGCCTGCTGACCGTCATACGTAGCATCCTGAGTGCCCCAGTCGCACTGCGTCTGTGCGCACTGACCCCACGCGTGGATTGACAAGGTCCGCTCACCATTCGGCGAGATCTCAACCTTCGCCAGTCCATTCTGTTGAATGGGTGCCGTGTTCGTCCACGTTCCCACCATTGGGTTGGCCGGCGCAGGAACCGGAGCGGGTGGGGTGACGTCGCCGGCCGGCGTGGCTGGCCCTTTCTGCGGCGCAGGGGCCGGCCCGCGGAACATGAAATAGGCCACGATGCCGAGTGCCACTCCCGCCGCGGCCACGATGCCCAGAATCAGGGGCACGCTCGAAGGCCGGCTGGAACGAGGCTTCCGCGTCGGCGCGGTAGGCGGCGGTAGCTGCACCGCCACGGTGGCATGAACGGGCGCGGTATCGGACGGCGCGGTCGGAGCGACATAACGCGTCAACGCGTGGGTCAGCAGCTGCACGTCGGAGTTCCAGCGCGCGTGCGTGATCTCCACGCTGTTGCGGAAGGCCAGGTCCTTCAGGTTATCGGGAAGTTCCTCGGGCCGGGGCATCTTGGCATCATGCACCAGCACCGGAATCACGGCGATATTTCGCGCCAGGGCCGAGGCAATCTCCAGCCGCACAAAATCGTTCGGATCGTCGAGCCGTCGGGTGCCCGCGCTGTTCTTCATTGAGCACCACGTCGGCCCAATCATCGCCAGCAGCACCCCGCAGGACGCGACGTTGTCGTCGATCGCCTTGCGGAAGTCCATTCCCGGATTGATTCCTGAGACATCCATGAAAACCGAGTCTTCGCCGAACGAGCCCACCAGGTCGTCAAACAGCCGCCCCGCCTCGCCCTCGGTGTCGTCCCTGCGATAGCTGATAAAGATTGCGCGCCCCATTCAACCTCGATCCGAGAACCGCTGCCAGAATAGGCGGAACCGGCCCCTTTGAGCAAAAAGAAATCAACAGCAGGAAGTGTCGATCAAGGTTCGATTGGACCGATCCTGTTTTCGAATCAATCGAGCTTACTGATCTTCTGAAAAGATCTGTTCGATCGTGGACTCAAACAGCCGCGCGATCTTGAAGGCCAGGGGAAGGCTGGGATCGTACTTGCCGGTCTCGATGGCGTTCACCGACTGCCGCGAGATCTCCAGCCGGTGGGCCAGATCGGCCTGCGACCAGTCGCGTTCAGCGCGCAGCACTTTCAATCGGTTCTTCATCGATACCTCATCCGCACCAACGGGTACGAAAGCGCCGTGGAGAACCAAAAAATCGGGTAGACCCAGATCGGGTCGAGATGCGAGGCGTGCACAAAGCCCTCGAGATACCCCCAGACTGTGGTCGCGGCCAGAGTCACTCCAATACCCCCCAGAAGAGACTGCACCAGGAGATTCCGCTGGAATTCGTCGGTCTCGTTGTTCAGGTAGGTTCCCGTACTGACTAAGGCCCAGATGATGGGAAGAGCGGGAAGGATCGCCACCGGATACGCTAATGGGCCCGACAGATGACCGTAGCGGAAGCCAAAGGCTGCGATAAGAGCAAACAGTATGCACAAACCTGCCACGCACCACATTTCGACAACGAACCGGCGTTGGACAGGATTGCTTGGCATGCACCACATGATTGGACTCCTTTACTTATGGACAAGCAAACTTTACACAAATGGTTTCGTTAATGTCAAGGTCCATTGACATATGACCGTTCACCACTGACCACTGGCAGTCGACACGCCCTCCGTTGATGCTCTAGGCTCGAACGGTGAGCTTCCGGCAATTTCTGGGGAATACGGCGACCGTGAACCGGCTGCGCGAGAGCGTCCGGTCCGGGCATTTTCCCCAGGCCATGATCCTCTCGGGACCCCGGGGGGCGGGGAAGTACACCCTGGCGACGATGCTGGCGCAGGCGGTCAACTGCCTCAACCCAACGGAGTCCGACGGCCTGCCCGACTTCTGCGGCCGGTGCCGCAACTGCGAACGAATCGGGGAGGCCGCCAATCTCGATCAGCTGGTAGCAGAGTCCGTTGCTGCCCGCGAAGAAATGCGGGACGCCGACAAGCGCGAAACCCGCATCCTGATTCAGACTCACCCGGACGTGCTGATCGTGCCGCCCGATCCACCGCAGTTGGTCATCAAAATGGGGCAGGTGCGTCAGGTCATTCACGTAGCGTATTTCCGGCCCCCGGTGGAAGCGCGTCGCTCGTTCTCGATCTTCACGTCGTCGGCTTTTATGAAAGAGGCGGCCAACAGCCTGCTTAAAGTGTTGGAAGAGCCCCCGGAGTATACGTCATTGATTCTGTTGAGCGAGAATCCGCAGGAACTGCTGCCGACCATTCGCTCCCGAGCCATCACGCACACGCTTGGCGCGCTGCCTCCGGAGGAGCTCGAAACCCTCCTTGCCGCGCGCCGGCCCGAACTGAAACCACCGGATCGGGCCCTCGCGGCCCGGCTGGCCGAGGGCGCGGTGGGCAGAGCGCTGACCATCGATCTGGGAACCTATCTCGCCAGCCGGCAGGATGCGTTCATCATCCTGAAGACCGCTCTTCGCGACCCAGACTATTCCCAGTTGTTTCAGGCCACCGAACGCTATCGCGCCGGAGCGGATGGGCAGGAGAAGACCATCAATCTTCTGCGCGCCTTGGCACGGCTTCTCGAGGACCTGCTGCTGGTGGTGGCGGGCAGTCCACAACTGGTGCGTAACGTAGATCTCGGGCCCGAACTGCAGCGCCTCGGGGCCGGGGTAACTGCCGACTGGCTCGACGCCGCAGCCAAGGCGCTTTTCGATGTCGAACTGGGCATGCGGAGAAACCTGTTACGTTCGCTTTCACTCGACGCCATGGCTGTCAGCCTGGAGCTCCACTGAGTCGCTTTTTCCTCTTCACGATGGCGACAAGTTTTCATAGCAAACCGCGGGCGAAAGATTTTCCTCACGAAATAAGAGCAACTAGCGGTAGAATCCAGGCATCTTTTCAGGTACAAGCAATCAAGCGACTGGTCAGCAGCAGACAGATTGCGCGTTTAGCCGCAGGGCTGTGCTGTACTCAGACGACCCAGGGATCCGCCAATCGGTAAATTGGCGTGACTGCCATTCCAGCGCGATTTTGGGCAGAGGTTTCGCGTTTGGTTGCGCTCGATCAAGCCGCCATCTACGCAATCGGCGCATGTTGAACCAACAGCTTCTCAATTTTGCAGTTTCGGGCTCGGCGTTCAGGAAGGACGACCAAAGATGAGCAGTCAGACGGCTTATACCCCCGTTGGCGGTTCCCCGGGTGCAGGCGCACTCAACTCGCCCGGTTCACGCAAGCACCACAAGCACGCGGTTGCGCCTTCCACGTTTCGGTTTCCCGCCTACGTTGCCGATGGCGAGGTTGCACAGCGCCAGGCCGAACTGTTTTACCTGCAGAAGCAGATCCAGTCGCAAACCCCGATGGTGATTGTGCTCGAAGACGGGGAACTGGTCGAAGGCCAGATCGAGTGGTACGACCGTTGTGCCCTGAAGGTTCGGGGGCGCAACAAAACTCTCATTTACAAGTCCGCCATCAAGTACATGTACAAGCTTGGCGAAGGCGGCCAGTAAGCCTCATTCACAACTTAATACTTCTGCTCGTAAGTAGCTCCGTGCTTAGCCTTTCCGGGCCGCCTTGTGCAGCCGGTCGCAAATCGCTTCTCCGATCCCATCGCGGGGCGGAACGGGGCACAGGACGATGGTGCAATCCTTGGCATCGAGCGCGCGCAGGCCGGCGTAGAGATCGCGCGCCATCTCTTCCGGCGCCGACCATCGTCCCCAGGGATAAATTTTCGCGGACATCGTGGTTGGTAATGTCACGTCGGTGGGCAGCATGATGCCGACCCGGTCGGACGGGTAGAGCGCGGCGGCTTCGGCGAGTTCGCGGGGCAAATCCGGGAGCGGTGCTTCCACAAGCACGAGGCGGGCCCGAGGGGCGTAGTGGCGCAGGGCTGTTCCCGGCGAAGGCAGTGCCTGGGGCGGTCCCGAAGACCGGGCGGACCGGTAGAACTTCACGGCGCCGGCCACCCGTGCGATTTCAACCGTGGTGATCGCGCCGGGGCGGTAAATCAGGACCGGCGTCTGGGATGGGTCGAGCACTGTCGACTCCACGCCACGGGGGGTGGGACCGGCATCGAGGATCGCGTCGATGCGGCCATCAAGGTCTTCGAGTACATGAC
Source organism: uncultured Acidobacteriota bacterium (assembly GCA_963730805.1). Lineage (GTDB taxonomy): Bacteria > Acidobacteriota > Terriglobia > Terriglobales > Acidobacteriaceae > Telmatobacter. Next base: position 82,951 of record CAVSTL010000017.1, read on the forward strand.
CGGCGGTGGTGGGGCTGGTCCGGCTGAACGTATTGGCGCTGGGAGCGGCAATCGGCACGCCCGCGCGGCGAATCAGCTCGAACGCCACCGGATGGGATGGCATGCGTATCCCGACCAGCGGACGCCCTGCGGTCACGCTGTCAGGAACGGCCTCCGATCGCGGCAACAGCAGGGTGAGGGGGCCGGGCCAGAACGCGGCCATGAGCTTGCGCGCGTTTTCGGGAACATCGGTCGCAAGAAGGTTGAGCATGGGGTTTTCGACAACGGGCCCGCCGATGTGGACGATGATCGGATCCCACGACGGGCGCTGTTTTGCGGCGAAGATACCGGCCACGGCCTGGGCATCGAGAGCGTTCGCGCCCAGGCCATAGACCGTTTCCGTTGGAAACGCGACCAGCCCTCCGGCGCGAATGATCTCCGCGGCATGATCGAGGGCGTGCCGCGACTCGGCGCTGTCGAGGTGGTCGGGATTCAGATTAAGCCGGAGAGTGTTCACCATTGTTTATCTTCGCCGCCGCGCGGGGAACTCGGCCCGCTCGCATATACTCACAAATCATGGTAGCTGTCGAGACCGAGATCAAGTTTCGCGTCGCTGACCTATCCGAGCTCGCCGCGCGCGTAGAGCAGGCCGGGTTCCACCTCGACACTCCCCGCACATTCGAGAGCAACGTGCTTTACGACACGCCCGACCGCGCGATGCGGGCGCGAACGGAAATTCTGCGCATTCGCGACTACGGCGGCAAATACACGCTGACCCACAAACGGCTTCCCGACAACGGACCCGGCGAAGACCGCCACAAGCATCGCATCGAGACCGAGACCGAAGTGTCGGACGGCAAGGCCCTGGCGGAGGTCTTCCAGTCGCTGGGGTTGATTCCGGCCTTTCGCTACGAAAAGTGGCGTAGTGAGTGGAGCGACGGCGAGGGCCACTGCGTCGTGGACGAAACGCCCATCGGAAACTTCGCCGAGCTCGAGGGCGACCCCGCCTGGATCGATCAGGTTGCGGCGCGGCTGGGCGTGCCCCATTCCGCGTACATGACCCTCAGCTATGGGCGCCTCTTCGAACAATGGCGCGAGGAACATCACTCCCCGGCGGAGCACCTGACATTCGAGGCGGTGGGTTCAGCGGCCGAGTAGCCTTGCCGAATGGACGGATCATTGGTCGTGCCAGTGAAAGAGCTTATGCGTGATCTTCCATTCGCCGTTCCACTTGAGCAGGGTGAATACGTCGGAAGCTCGGGCATTGGCGCCCGCCAACTTCCCAGACCAGCGTTCGACCTCAAGGTGAACGATCGCGATGCTCTCGATGATCTCGATGCGCGCAAAGCGGGGAATTATCTTCAGTGCCGGTCCGTTCTCAGTGATCCACTTAAAGACGTGTTCGACAGAGCCCGTATATTCAACACCCTGGCAGTAGCCGGAGATGGTCGCGGAAGGATGAAAAGCGGTGCGCATCAAATCTCCGTCTCCGGCTCGGGCCCCAGCGATATAACGGTGCATCGTCTGGGTGATCGCGTCATGTTCGACCAGGTAAGCATTGGTTGTTGGTTTGACCTGGACGAGGTTCTCGGATACATCGTTCGAGACTTCGGTTGGGCATTTGGTGCGTAACCGACTCCAAGCCTCGATTTCGTGCCTGAATGCGAAGACGGTATCCTGCTTCTCGTGCTCGCGGCGGTGGACGGGAAGTCCCTCCATGGCTTCCCAGCGCCGCACCGTGCGTTCACTGCGCTCCAGATAACCCGCGATCTGCTTCCAGGATTCCAGCGTCTTCTGGGGGGTGTTCCGCTCAGGCATCCTAAGACTCCCGCGGAAGACTATACCAGAAGCCGTGCTGCTTAGCTGGGGCTCATGAATGCCAATGAAACGCCTTCTGGATGATCTTCCATCCGCTCGGCGTCTTGAGGAGCGTGAACAGATCGGACATGTACACACCCGAGCCGGCCAACTTGCCCGACCAGCCGGCGACGTCAAGCCGAACCACGGCGATGGATTCGAGAATGTCCACGCTCACCATGCGGGGCTCAATTTTGTCAGCAGAACCATTCCTGTCGATCCAGTCGAAAAGGAACGGGGTTCCGATCGCGAGTTGATCTCCCGCGTATCCGAAGAAGGAAGCGTCCGGGTGGAAGGCCGGACGCATAAGTAAGCTTTTGCCTTGCTTGCTTCCGTCAATGTACATCTGCATCGTATTGACGATTTGGTCGTAGTCGGTGAGGTATTTGTCGTTAGCCATGCGCAGACTGTATGGACTGAACATTGAGGCGTCAACAGACAAACATGGCCAAAGTCGGTCGCGAATGTGGGCATGTTCTTTCCGACTACGCGGAGGGTTGCAAGACAATCTCGAGGAATTGTTACTTATGAATTCGCAAGCGTGGCATCAGGACGCTGCACCCACCTGTCTCCGGCCCAGTGTTATGCGGCCACGTTCCAGGCACCGAGAGTGCGGCGCAGGAGGACCAGCTGGCCGAGGTGGTAGGCGTTGTGATCGGCGGTCAGTAGGGCCTCGCGCAAGATGGTTTGACCGTCTCCACCTGAAATCTGGGCGTACAGGTCGGTGGCCTCGTCGGCCACGAATGCGCAGAAGGACTGCAGATCGTGACAGAAGCTGTTCACGGCCCGATCCCAGGCTTTTTCATCCGGCGGCTCGGGCGATTTCGGCCAGTATCCATCGGGGAATTCAGGCGACTTATGATTGGGGTCGCGCGAAAACTCCAGGATATCCCACTGCGCGATGCGCATGTGTTCGAGCAATTCCCACGGAGAATGCGGAGCCCCTTTGGGGCGTTTGCCCCGCAGCTCGGCGGGAAAGTCCTGGATGGCGTCCTTAAATGTAGCGTGGGCATTGCCGCCCTTGAGCAAATCAAGCAGGTGTTGGCGGAGGGGTGCATCTTTCTGCATGGCGGTCGGCGATCTCCTTGTCTTGCTCGAACAACGTTCCGATGGAGGGATTCAGCCACCACGGGAAAGGATGCCTGGAATTTCCCATCCTCGTTCCGTAGCGCTCTTCATGGGGAGCGCCCGGTTTCTGTTACCAGCGTGTAGTCGAGTCGGGATTACCAGGGTAAGAATGCTTGTCATGCAGCAAATGGACTGCACCCAAGGAGACATACTTTCGGGACACCCCCCGGCGGTATCGGCATTTTTCTAGCTTCGTCCATGGAGGTCGCGTCTTGAAGAATCGTATCGGCGAACTTATCGTTTCTGTTCTCGGAATTGTTCTGTCCCTCAGCAACCCTGCGTATGCCGCGGACCAGGCCGCCCAACCCGTCGCCCATCCCGCTCCCGCATCGAAGATCATCACCGTCACAGTCAGTGAGCTGCGTCGCACCCGGGATGGTCATGACAAGGAAGTCATGATCGCTCAGGCAGCAGGTTTTCCCAATGACACCTGCGATGTGATCACAACCTTCGATGTCGTCAAGTCATACGAGGAGCGGCAAACCTGGAAGAACGTAAGACAAAAGGTCGAAGTGGAGATCGACGGAAATCGATATCCGGCGCGATTTCGCGACATCGGGTTCTATCCGCTCGGCTTGAACCTTGCCTGCATCGATCTTGACTCCCCCTTGCTCCGCTCCCAGTTGCAGTTGTCCGTTCTGCCGCTGGAAAGCGACTCGCCTGATTTCTCTTCGGTTTCCTATGACGATCTGGAAATTGCCAAGACCGATCCGGGCACTCCGTTCTTAAATCAGCGGGGCGAGATTTCTTCTGTGCTGATCGCCACTCCGAATGGCCCGCTGGAATTCGCATCCCCCGAGGACATTCGCAGGTTTCTGAATGCGGCAGCGGGTGGTTCGTCGGGACCGAAACTTCGGCTTCGGCCATTTTCGGCGATTTAAAATCCCGCCGGTCTACGGCTGGTACTTGAAGGACTTGTCGGGATGCTGGGGGGCTTTGGGGACGGGGCGCGGGTCGGCCTGGATTTCCTGCTCAAGTTCCTTCAAAGCGGCGTCGAGCTGCGTGTCCTTGCCGTCATAGGTTTCGCGAGGCAGGTTGTCGATTACCATGTCGGGATCCACGCCGTGTCCCTCGATGAGCCATTTGCCATCGGCATAGACGCCCAGTTCGGCCGCGGTGGCGATGCCGTTGTCGGCCTGCTGATTGTCGAAGCTGAGCCAGATCTCGCCGCCCCAGGTGCGGGTTCCGATGACCTTGCCAAGTTTCAGACGACGGAAGCCCTCAGTAAAGGCTTCGCCGTCAGAGCCGGTGAAGCTGTCGCAGAGGACAACCACGTGCCCGCGGAAGGCGTATTGCATGTTCCAACTGGGGTTGCCGACGCGCGGCTGAAAATAGAACCACGCCTGGCGCATGAGTTTGCTGAGCAGCCAGGAATCGATGTTGCCGCCGCCGTTGCGGTGAACGTCGATGACCAGGCCCTGGCGGTCGAACACCGGGTAGTAATCGCGCGCCCACTGGTCAATGTCGGGAGAGGTCATGGCGCGCAGATGGACGTAGCCAATGTTGCCCTTCGAGGCTTTCTCGACCGACTGGCGGCGCGTGTATTCCCACTCGGCATAGCGCATTTCCTCATCGTCGTGCGAACTGATGGGAGTCACGAGAACATCGCGCCCATCGCCCGAAGCCGGTTTTACGTGGAGCAGAACCTGCGTTCCCGCCTTGCCGCGCAGCAGAGAGCGCTCATCGGGAACGCTGAGCACATCGACGCCATCGATGCTGGTAACGACTTCGTTTTCCTTCACCAGCGAATCAGGGCGCGCCAGTGGAGGGGCCTGGTTGGGCAAGTCGGGATCGTGGTCATAGATATGCTCGACAACGTAGCCGCCGGCCTTTTCGTCGCGGCACAAGCGGGCGCCCAGAGCGGCCAAGTCGATTTGATCGGCGGGCTTGCGCTGATCGCCGCCGAAGACGAATGTATGCAGGGCGGATAGCTCTCCGGCCATCTGGGCGATGACGTCGTTGAGCTCGTCGCGATCGGCCACGCGGTCCACGAGAGGCAGATACCGGTCGCGCATCGCCGGCCAGTTCACGCCGTGCATGTTGGGGTCGTAAAAGAAGTCGCGGTGCATCCGCCAGGAATCCAGAAAGATACCGCGAAACTCTTCGCGCGGGTTGGTGGAGATGGCCCAGCGCGACAGGTTGACGGCGGATTTGGCGAGCGCCTTGGGATCGTTCAGCGATGCGCCCTTGGCGTCGGAGTCGAGGATGTAGAAATCGTCGGCCTTGCGGACCAGCATCTTTTTGCGGTCGGCGGAGATTTCAAATCCCTTGACTTCGCTCATCACCGTGTCGGGCTCATCGCCCTTGTTGGCGATGTCGAGGCACTGCAGGGAAATGTGGTCGCGCGAATCATCGCCGGCATTGAGCCAGCAAAGGCGCTTTTCGGCGGCCTGCAGCTTGTCGTAGTTGCCGGGCGGCGCCGGGACTTCAGTGAGACGGGACGCCAGGTCGGCGAATTCGATCTTGACCTCGGGCGGTTTCTTTTCGTCGGGTTTCTTCTCGTCAGGCTTTTTTTCTTCCGATTTCTTGTCCTCAGTTTTTTTGGCGGCGTCGGTCTTCTTTTCGTCGGCAGCTTTTTTGTTGTCTTCTTTTTTGGGCTCTTCCTTCTTTTCCTTATCCTTGTCTTTGTCCTTGTCGGGATCGGGGTGAAGCTCGTCGGGCGGCAGGAAAGGCGAGCGCAGGCCGGGGGTGAGCGCGAGTTGATAGATCTTGAAGGAGCGATCGAAATGGGGTTCGGGCTCGCGCGGTCCCCAAGGAGACCGGATCGTGGTCTTCAGCATGCGATCGGAAAGGAAGTAAAGCCATTTGCCGTCGGAACTCCACGCGGGGGAGCCCGAGTTGAAGCGGTCGGACGTGACAGCCTGGATGGCGCCGGAGTTCGCATTGAACAATTTGATTTGCTGGAACGAGTTGTCGGCGGTTTCAGAGTAAGCGAGCCACTGGCTGTCGGGGGACCAGACGAGGTCAGAGAAGTCTCCGTTCATCGACTGCGCGATGCGTTTCTGCTGCTTGGCCTTGATGTCGTAGACCCAGAGTTGCTGCGCCTTGTCGAAATAGGCCAGCCAGTGGCCGTCGGGCGAGACCACGCCATCGAGGCGCAACACCTTGGCATCGTTGGTCCATTGGTCGGGCTTGCCGATGCCGTTGGCGGGGTATTTCCAGAATTCGGCTTCGCCCGTATCAGTGGAGAGGGCGAGGATGCCCTTTCCATCAGGCATGAAGCGCGCTTCTCTATAGCGGATTGATGAGTTACCGGCGACCTTTACGATGCGACCGGTCTTGGCGGGCAGGGTGAACACTTCGCCGCGGGCAGTGAAGACGGCGCTGGAGCCATCGGGAGCAATGTGCGCCGCGGTGAGGTATTCGAGCGGTTTCTTGACCCAGTGCTCGCGCAACTGATCGAAGTCAGAAGCAAGGGTGATCGGAATGATCTCCTCGTGCCCGGTAGCGATATCGAGCAGCCACAGGTCGCCGCCGGACGCATACACAATGCGTCCGGCGGAAATGGAAGCCACTTCAGCGTCGAAGAAGTGCTGATGGCTTTCTTGCTTCAAGCCCTTGCCATCCGCGTTCATCGACCAGACATTCATCACTCCATCGCGGTCGGAAAGAAAATAGATGCGGTCCTGGAAGAACAAGGGGCCTGCAGAGGTGCCATCGTAGTCGGCTGTCAGCGGGACCGCTTCATTCTGCCCATCGAAGCGCCACAGGCTCTCCGTCGAGCCGCCCTTGTAACGCTTGGTCGAACTACCCTGCCATCCCCATCGCGTGAAGAAGAGGGTATGCCCGTCGGCGGAGTACGCCGCCTCCGCAGCCTCGGCGAGTGGAACGATCTCGCGCTTTCCCTGGGCATCGAGGAGCACCAGACGCTCGGAGGGCAGGGTGGAATAGCGCGAGGTGATGATCATCAGCCGCCCGTCGGGCGCCCAACCCGCCGGCCAGGCTGGGCTGTCCCAGGTTCGCCGTTCCGGCAGCCCGCCGGTGACAGGCATCGTGTACACCTCGTTGGGCCCTTCGTAATTAGCTTGGAAAGCGACTGTTTTGCCATCGGGAGAGATGGACGCGAATGCCTCCATGCCGGGGCTGGTGGTGAGGCGCTGGGCGGCGCCGCCATGAATGCCGACGGACCACAGATCGCCTTCAGAGGTGAAGATGATGGTGTCGCCATGTACCGCGGGGAAACGATAGTAGCCGCGATGCGTTTGCTCAGCGGCGCTTGGCGCGGCGGCAAAAAGCGACGCGCAGGAAAAGGCGGCGAACACCGTGGTAGGGATCAGGCGATGGATGCGCATGGAAACTCCATATCGGCTGGACCGATGAACTGAATGCAAAATGCGATGAAAGTCTGGAAACCAAAAAGGAATGAGAAATTCTGCAAAGGAAGCATACTACGGCAGATGAGGATGAATTGCGGAGGTAACTGCCCGGAGGTGGCTTACTTGAAGATGTTTTTGTGACAGATGGCATGCACGCCGACGTTTCCGTCCACCAGTTGCGTAATGTCCACATCCACGGCCACGCTGGTCAGCATGTAAGCGTCGTCGCGGCTGAGGTGCTTTTCGTCGACGAAAAAGTTGATCATGTCGCGGACCGCGAGGGTCGTGGCCTCTTTCAGGTCGGGGCTGAATCCCATGCTGATGTAGGCTTCGGGTGTCTCGGCGCGCGGCCAGAGAAGATGGCGATCTTTGTGCACGATGAATCGGAAAGTGCCGGAGAGAAATGTCTCCATGGCGGTGATGTCCACCTCTCCGTTTCCCTGGCCTGCGTGGCCGTCACCCACTTCGAAGAGACCGCCTTTGGCATGGACGGGAATGTACAGAGTGGTACCGGCAATCATCTCCTTGTTGTCGATGTTGCCGGCGTGCATCCACGGAGGAGCGCTGTCGTAGCGTCCGGCGGACTCCGGCGGCGCGACGCCCATGCTGCCGAAGAAGGGACGAAGCGGAATCTCGATGCCGGGCGCAAACTTCGCCATCATGCGATCGCGGTCGAGAGGAATGATCTTGCGACGGCTATAGGGATAGTCGTTGGGCAGAAAGCCGCGGCCTGCGGAGAAAGCGTTGCATGCAAAGGGCACGTCAATATCGACCTTGAGGATGTCGACTTCGAGAACATCGCCTGGATCGGCTTCCTCGATAGCGACCGGCCCGGTGAGGATGTGACCGCCGGGACCCTTGTCTTTCACTTCGCGATAGATGTCCGCGTTATAGGAAGGAACATCCGCGGGAGCCACTCCCTGGTCGACCAGGCGCTCGGTCGGTCCGCAGGTCGAGAGGGTCTGAATCCGCACCGTATCGCCGGAATGAATGGTGAGTACAGGCTTGGCCTTCGCGGAGTAGTAGCCCCAGACCACGGTCGAGGGCGAGGCCGGCAAGGTGAGTTGCGATTGCGCCGCCAGGGGGATTGCGGCGACCAGCAGTGCTGCCAGTGCGACGGATCGTTTCATGAGACGCTCCTCTGGAATCGCGAGACGATTCATGCGGCGAGGCTATCAAGAAAAGACTCGAGCGTTTGCTGGGCATCTTCGAGCGCGGTGCGGGTGCCTTCCAGGCGGCTGATGGTCAGGGCGCCCTCGAGCGTGGCGATCAGCACGTTGGCAACGCGGCGCGGGACCGTTCCCTTGCGAATTTCGCCGCGGCGGATACCCTGCTCGACGACCTTGGCCAGGCGGCCCTTCCAGTCTTCAATGGCTTTGAGCGCCATGTTGCGAAGGATCGGATTGCCATCGTCCTGTTCAATAGCGGTGTTGAAGATGATGCATCCTCCGGCGACGTCGGATCGGATCTCGACGAAGCGGCGCACGGTGGATCGCAACTCGGCAAGAGCGCCGTGGCCGCGGTCGATCTTTTCGCTGCGCAAGTGGTTGACGCGGGCTACGGCATAGCGGAACACCTCGGTGGCCAGTTCTTCCTTGGAAGAGAAGTGGCGGTAGAGGCCGCCCTTCTCGAGGCCGGTCGCGTCCATTACGTCCTGCATCGAACAGCCGGCGAAACCCCGCTGATTAAAGAGCGGAGCGGCCTGGGCGATGATGCGCTCGCGCGTCAATTCTCCTTTTCGCATGGCTTGCACCTTCGAAAACCAGCATACAGCAAAAAAAGACGGATCGGTCTCAAATCTGCAGAATCAATCAAATGGCAAACGAGACCGTTCGGTCTCAATCTTCGCCCAAGGTGCTTGCATGGCCGCCGCTTCCAGCCTCCCCGCTCCAGTAGTCGCGCCCAAGCCGCAGCTCAAACTCGTTGCCAGGCGGACCATCAATCCCTGGGTAGTGGCGCTCACGGTCACGCTGGCGACGTTCATGGAGCTGCTGGATACGTCGATCGCCAACGTGTCGCTGCCCTATATCGCCGGCGGGCTGGGGCGTTCGTACGATGAGGTGACCTGGATCCTGACCACGTATCTGGTGGCCAATGCGGTGGTCCTGCCCATGTCGGCTTGGCTGTCGCGGGTGATCGGCCGCAAGAACTACTACATGCTTTGCGTGGCGCTGTTCACCGCCACTTCCTTGCTGTGCGGGCTCGCGCCGAGCCTCGAAATCATGTTGTTCGCGAGGGTTTTGCAGGGTATCGGGGGAGGGGGACTGGCCCCGGTGGAACAGGCCATCCTGGTGGATACATTTCCGGCGCACAAGCGCGCTTCCGCGTTCGCGCTTTATACGGTGGCGATTGTGACCGCACCGGCGATCGGGCCGGTCCTTGGCGGATGGATCACCGACAACTACAACTGGCGGTGGGTCTTCCTCATTAATATTCCCATCGGATTCCTGTCCATGTATCTGACTTCCCGCTTCGTCCACGACACGCCGGCCTTTGAGCAGGAACGAAAACTGGTGCGCGATGAAAAGGGAAAGCTTCGCGTGGATGGCGTGGGAATCGGATTGATCGCGCTTGGCTCGGCGGCGCTCGAGATCCTGCTCGATCGCGGCCAGATCGATGACTGGTTCGGCTCGCGGTTCATCGCCTGGACGTTTGCGGTTGCGGTGGGATGCCTGGCGACGGCGGTGGTCTGGGAGTTGCGGCAGCCGGACCCGGTGATCGAATTCCGGCTGCTGGGGTCGCGGAACTTCGCCATTGCCAACCTGTTTTATTTCATCTTCGGGTTCGGACTGTTTGCCTCGACGACCATGATTCCGCAGATCCTGCAGTCGCTGTACGGTTATCGCGCGATTGATGCGGGGCTGGTGCTGGGGCCGGGGGCGTTTGTGATTACGCTGCTGGCGCCGGTGGGCGCGCAGCTTGTGCAACGCGGGATTGTGCAGCCACGCTACCTGTTGACGGGGGCGGTCATTGTGGTGGGAATGTCGTTCCTCCACTACAGCCATTTCACGCTGGAGACCGACTATGCCCACTACGCGTGGGCGCGGGCGCTGCAGGGACTGGGGTATGCGTTCTTCTTTGTTCCGCTGTCGGTGATCGCGTACTCGCAATTGAAACCCGGGCAGAACAACAAGGCTTCGTCGATTACAAACTTCTTCCGGAACTGGGGCGGGAGCTTTGGCATTGCTTTCGCCACCACGGTCCTGGAGCGCCGTCAGAATTTCCACCAGTCCACGGTGGGCGCCAATGTGGCGCCGTCGCAAACCGCATTGCAGAACCAGGTACGGCAGACGGCGGCCTACCTCGAGGCGCACGGGGTTGCGCACGCCGATGCGATGGGCGCTGCGTTCGGGCGAGTTTACCATCAACTCCAGGCGCAGACGCAGCTGCTCTCGTTCATGGATTGTTTTCATATCATCGGTGTGATCACGCTGATCGCGGCCCCCATTGTGTTGCTGACGGCGAAATTCCGCATCGGAGGCGGTCCAACCGGGGGGCACTGATTCCGGACCGGCTCCGAGTGATGGATTGATCGGGCGGCCTGATTTTGTGGCACAATGTGAGATGAGCCTTTTGCTCAACCAATGACAGAAACCCGATACAGGAACGCATGGATGTGGCTGGCGGTCGCCGCGATGGCGGTCGTTTCGCTGGCGCGCGTCCAAGCCGGCGTTGAGAACACGACCGTATATACCAATCCTGTTTTGCAGTTTCTGGCCGGGCAGCAGAGTGCTGGAAGCAGCGCGGCAACGGGCGCAACGCAGTATGTGCACTTTGGTTCGGCGCGTCATGGGTCGTTGGCATTTCTGCACAACACCGGAGCAGGTGCGTGGTCCGCTGTTTTGCCGGTGTTGTTCATCGGGCTAGCGGCGCCCCTCAGCCTCATCTCTTCCAAGTCCCTGATCTCATTGGGCCGTACGTCTTCCGCCCCCAACCTTCCTGCCTGGTTCCAGCGGCCTCCGCCGTCGCTCCTTTAGTTCCCCACCGCGTTTTCCAATCCTGAGGACCAGCCGATGGCAACGTGTCCCTCGGGGATTGGATCTTTTCATAAACGTTGCGTGAAACAAAGGAGCGCCAGGAATGATTCTCAATGTTCTCCTGTGGCTTTCAAACCCGGTGACTTGGCTGGTGGCGATGATGATGGTCGCCGGCTGGAGTCACGTATTTCGACGCCGGGACACTAAACCGGAGGATGCGGCACGCATCGTCAGGGTCGGGGCGACTTCTCCCGATGCGATGGGAGCGGCGCTGCTGTTTCTGGTGATGGCCCACCGGCCGAACCATGAGTTTGTCGCCAAGGCCCGGATCCAGGAGCAGGAAGACGCGGACGACGACGACCAGGGAGGTCCGGACAAGCCGCAGCGCCACCTGATGCGGCAGTTGCGGCAGATTCGCCGGGGTGAAACGGTAGACAGGCTGGTGTGGCGGCTGGAGTGAGGTCCGCCCTCTGGCACAGATTGCAGGCGCGGATGTTCCGTGGATTCCCAGGTCTCAAAAACGAGACCTGGGGCACCCACACATTGGCGCACTTTGACGGCAATTTACACTGATTTACGGAGATTCCCGTGTTTCTCGATAAGGTACTCACCAAGATTTTCGGTACGGCGAATGAGCGTGTCATCAAGAAGTTGATGCCCAACGTCGCCGCCATCAATGCCCTGGAGCCGGAGATGCAAAAGCTCTCCGATGAACAGCTTCGGGCCAAAACCACCGAGTTCCGGGCACGGATCGCGGCCCGGCTCGAAGGTATAACGGACGCCGACGAAATCAAGGCCGCCGAAAAGGCGGCGCTCGACGAAGTGCTGCCGGAAGCGTTCGCCGTGGTCCGCGAGGCCGGCTGGCGGTCGGTGCACATGCGGCACTTCGATGTGCAGCTGATCGGCGGCATGGTGCTGCACTCCGGCAAGATTTCGGAAATGAAGACCGGCGAAGGCAAAACGCTCGTGGCGACGCTGTCCTGCTACCTGAACGCGCTCGCCGGGCACGGCGTGCACGTGGTCACGGTGAACGACTACCTGGCCAAGCGCGATGCGGAGTGGATGGGCAAGATCTACGAGTTCCTCGGCCTCACCGTCGGCGTGATCGTGCACGATCTCAGCGACGACGAGCGGCGCGCGGCCTACGCCGCCGACATCACCTACGGCACCAACAATGAGTTCGGCTTCGACTATCTGCGCGACAACATGAAGTTCGAGCTCAAGGACTGCGTGCAGCGCGGCCACTACTACGCGATCGTCGACGAGGTGGACTCGATCCTGATCGACGAAGCGCGTACCCCGCTCATCATCTCCGGCCCCACCGATCAGACCACCGACAAGTACGTGAAGGTGCGGCAGATCATTCCCAAGCTGGTCAAGGGCGAAGAAGTCGAGTGGAGCGACACCAAGCGCCAGGAACAACTCGGCATTCAGCTCCGCGAAGGCGAGAAGTTCCTCAGCGGCGACTACGTCGTAGACGAGAAGCACAAGACCATCGGTGTGACCGACGAGGGCTGGATCACGATTGAAAAAGCCCTGGGAATCGACAACATCGCCGACACCGAAAACTGGGATCTCAAGCACTACGTCGAGACCGGCATCAAGGCCGAAGGTCTCTACAAGCGCGATGTGGACTACGTAGTGAAGGACGGCGAGATCATCATCGTCGACACATTCACCGGGCGCCTGATGCCGGGCCGCCGCTGGTCCGACGGCCTGCACCAGTCCATCGAGGCCAAGGAAGGCGTGCTGGTCCGCAAGGAAGACCAGACCCTGGCAACCATTACCTTCCAGAATTACTTCCGCCTTTATAAGAAGCTAAGCGGAATGACCGGCACCGCCGAAACCGAAGCGGCCGAATTCGAGAAGATTTACAAGCTCGAAATCGTGGTCATCCCCACAAACAAGCCGATGCTGCGGCGCGAGAATTCCGACGTCGTCTTTCGCACCGAGAAAGAGAAGTACAAGGCGGTCGCGGACAACATCGAGGAGTTGCACGAAAAGAAGCAGCCGGTCCTGGTAGGCACCACATCGATTGAAAAATCGGAGCGGTTGTCGGCCATTCTGCAGAGGCGCGGCGTGCGTCACGTGGTGCTGAATGCCAAGTTCCATGAGCGTGAAGCGGAGATTGTGGCGCAGGCGGGGCGCCTGGGGATGGTGACCATCTCGACTAACATGGCCGGCCGCGGCACCGACATTCTGCTGGGCGGCAATCCTGACTTCATGACCCGCCAGGAACTGGTGAAGAAGGCTCACGCCCGTGCCATCAGCGTGGCGGAAGGGGCCATCAATCCCATGGCGCCCCCCGGGTTCCTGCGCTTCTACTACCAGGGGCAGGAATTCGAAGTCGCGGATGCGGACTGGGCCGCGGCATTCGCCGTCCACAACGAATGGGCGCAAAAGGATCACGAACAAGTGATCGAGGCGGGCGGGTTGTTCATCCTGGGCACGGAGCGGCACGAATCCCGCCGCATCGACAACCAGTTGCGCGGGCGCGCCGGCCGCCAGGGTGATCCCGGCGAGTCGCGCTTCTATCTCTCCCTCGAAGACGACCTGATGCGCATCTTCGCCAAGCAGTGGGTGAGCGTGCTGCTGGAACGGCTGGGCATGGAAGAGGGTGTCCCGATCGAGTCGAAAATGATTTCAAACCGCATCGAGGCCGCGCAGAAGGCCGTGGAAGCGCAGAACTTCGAATCGCGCAAACACCTGCTCGAATACGACGACGTGATGAACAAGCAGCGCGAGGCGGTCTACGGGCTGCGCCGCCAGCTGCTTGAAGGAGTCGAGCAACGCGAACTGATACTTGAGGACTACGTCGGCGGAATTCTCAGCGGCGCCCTCGACGAGTTCGCTCCGGAAGACAAGCATGCCGATCAGTGGAACATGAAGGGCCTGGAAGAACGCCTGATCGGCCAATTTGGATTCAGCATGTCGGCGGCGGGCATGAAACCGCTGGAATTGGCGCGGCATGAGCTTGGCGACCAAATCTTCGAGAAGCTCAAGGAGAGCTACCAGGAGAAGGAAGCCATCCTGGGCGCGGAGACCATGCGCTACCACGAGCGCATGGTGATGCTGAGCGTGATCGACGGCCTGTGGAAAGATCACCTGCTGGCCATGGACCACCTGAAGGAAGGCATCGGATTGCGCGGCTATGCGCAGCAGGATCCGCTGGTGGCCTACAAGCGCGAATCCTTCGACATGTTCGAAGCCATGATGCTGAAGTTCCAGGAGGACACGGTCCGATTCCTGTTCCGGATGCAGATCATTGGGCCGGACGGGCAGCCCGTGACGATCGCGCCGCAGCCTCGCCGTGCCGTTCCCGCGGCTCCTCCGGTGGCCAGCGCTTCTCCGCGGGGAATGGGCGGATCGCCGCCGATGCTGGAGGCCGCGCCGCGCGAGATTCCGATTTCCACGCGCACTCCATCGACGACCATCGACCAGCTCGAGAAGGAATTCGCGCGCAAGAAGCAGAGGGAGCTTGCGGTGGCGAGCATGGCGGGCGGGTCAAATGGGGGCCAGACCAGCCAGAGGCGGAGCGGCGAGAAGGTTGGCCGCAACGATCCCTGCCCTTGCGGCTCGGGCAAGAAGTACAAGAAGTGCCACGGCGCGGAAGGCTGAGCGAAAGTGCGGAGGCCGGCGATCGAGGCGCGCCATGAACAGGCGCACACACGACTTGCCGGCCCCGGCCTAAACTCGCTCGATGACTATGGCGCGATGGCGAAGTTCACATCCACTTCGACGGTGGCGGTGCCATCCCCGGCCGCGAACTTCCATTTCCGCACCGCATCTTCGGCCGCATTGGTGAGGGCGGAGTTGCCGCTCAGGGTCTTCACCCCGGTAACTTTGCCGTCGGCATCCACGGTGGCTTCCACCTTCACGATTCCGCCGATTTTCATGCGCTTGGCGAGTTCGGGATAGACGGGCGGGACCTTGGTCTTGACCGCGCGATCGTTGGCGGCGCCGGCAGGCAGGGTGATTGCCAACATGAGCGCCAAGGCGGCACCTCTGACCAGGTCATTTCTCATCCAAATCGACATCGGGGGCTTTCCAGTTTTCTGCAAGGCCGCGGCCCTCCTTTTGCACGCGACATTCGTCGCACAACTGCCCCTATCGGCGGCTCCTTCGGAACCGTGAGGAAGTGTTCAGAATCCGATCAAGCGTAGCAATAAGAACAGGTTGAAGGACCTTCGGGAGTCATCCATCAACGGGCTACAATGACGGGCAAAAAGTGGCTAAAACGCGGGTATTTGCACCACCCTTGCGACATTGTGGGCACTAAAATTCGGCTAATGTTATGAATGCACAATGGTTAAGTTCAGTTTCACAGTTTTACAGCCCGATTTTTTTTTTGCGCCGCCAGCCTTTTCGCGCGAAGCGGAAGGCCCGATTCATCTCGATTGTGCTCCGGCGATCGATAATTCTATGCAAAACAACTGAAAAAAAGCTGATGGGGGAAGCGGCGAGCCCGCGGGGTTGGACACGCTGGTAATGATGGCAGGGAGCGCGCTGGTCGAATTTCGATGATACCGATACCACATTGTCGTGTACTATGGTACGGATTCAAGTTACTCCGCTTAGACCTTTGCCAGCCGGAACTCCTCTTCCGGCCCGGATGGACCTTTGCGGGCAGGGAGCCTGGGGATGCGAGATTTTACGCGCAAAGCGGTGGTTTTTCTGGTGTTGGCGATTGCGGTTTTCGTGGCTGGCTGCGGAGGCGGCGGCAACAGCGGCGGCGGGGGAGGCGGAAATCAGAACCCAACCACGCCCACTGTCAGCGTCACGCCGGCCTCGAACAGCATCCCGGTGGGACAGGGGCTGCAGGTGACCGTGACGGTGACCGGCACCTCATCCACACCCACGGGCACCGTAACGCTAAGCAACGGAACGTATAGCTCCACGGCCACCGCGTTGAGTAGCGGAAGCGCCTCCATCACCATTCCGGCCGGGTCGCTTGCGGCTGGGTCGAACACCATCAAGGCCAGCTACACACCCGACTCCGCCAGTTCTTCGAAGTACAACAACGCCAACGCATCGGCCACGGTTACGGTGACTGTCGCGACCCCGACCGTTACGGTGACTCCGGTTTCGTTGTCGATTGGAACCGGTCAGGCGCTGAATGTCACGGTGACAGTGGCGGGCTTCTCCGGGGGGCCCGTACCAACGGGAAGCGTCACGCTGACCGGCGCCAATGGGAGTTATTCTTCCGGAGCCAAGGTGCTCGCTGCGGGGAGCGCGACGATTACCGTTCCGGGGGGAACGCTGGCGGCGGGCAGCGCCACGCTGACAGCATCTTACGCACCCGATACGGCGGGTTCGGCCGATTACGCCAGCGCGTCCGGTTCGGCGACGGTAACGGTGACCAGCCAGTTGACGCCGACGGTGACGGTGACGCCGGCATCGCAGAGCCTGGCGACCTCGTCGCCGTTGAGCGTGGCGGTGAGCGTGACAGGGACGGGCGCCACGCCCACCGGCTCGATCGTTTTGAGTAGCGGAAGCTATAGCTCGGCGGCGGCGACGCTGACTGCCGGTACCGCGACGATCGTCATTCCCGCGTACTCACTGGTATTCGGCAGTGACACGCTGAGCGCTGCGTACACGCCGGATTCAGCCGGCTCCGCGACCTACACCAGCGCCGCGGGAACCAGCGCACCCATCAGCGTGGCGAAGGCGACGCCGACCGTGACCGTGACGCCGGCGTCGTCGAGCATCAACACTGCCCAGAGCCTGGGTGTAACGATCACGGTGAGCGGCGGCACGGGCGCTCCAGCAGCGACGGGAGCGATCAGCGTGACGGGGGGTGGCTATACTTCGCCATCGCCGGTGACATTGAGCGCAGGGAGCGCGACGATCACCATCGCCGCGGGTGCGCTGGCGGCGGGCAGCGATACGCTGACGGCCACCTACACGCCGGACACCGCCGGCTCGACGCTCTTCAAGCCGGCGACCGGCACATCGGCGGCGATCACGGTTATTACGATGAGCACGATTACGGTGAATCAATCCACGACGCTCGCCACCGTCACCAATCAGTTGCTGGGAATGAACCTGGCGAATTGGTACGACGTCGTCGGAAACGCCACCCCGATCAATACGGCGTTTGGAAAGGCCGGGATCAAGGCGATCCGGTGGCCTGGCGGCTCGTGGTCCGATATCTGGCACTGGCGCACGTCGCCCACCAACCTGCTCCCTTACAACTGCAATGACCCGGGCCCCGGCACGGGTTGGGGCGGCTACAGTCCCTTTGCCGATTTCGTGACCTCGATCGCCAAGGGGGGCAACTATGACCTCGCACTGACGGCGAACTACGGCAGCAACGCGACCTGCAACGGTGGAGGCGATCCAACCGAGGCTGCAGGCTGGGTCGCGGAGGCCGCCAGTGAGGGCTATCCGCCCAGTCATGTCACCGTCGGCAACGAGAACTACGGAAGCTGGGAATTCGACCTGCATACCAAACAGTGGGATCCCACGACCTATGCCAGCTCCGTGATCGGCACGGGCGGCTATTACCAATTGATCAAGAACGCCAGCCCGACTACGTTGGTTGGTGTCGTGGTGGATGCTGGAATTGTCGGCGGCAACGGTCTAGCCAATTGGGATCCAATTGTTCTGGCCAATGCGAAATACGATTTCGTTGAGTATCACTACTATCCTCAGTACGGTAGTGTGACGAACGACAACTATCTCGTTTACCAGGCGGCGCTGGACTTCACTACCAATATCAAAACAATCAAATCCGAGCTCACGGCAGCCGGAAATACCATTCCTATCCCGATTTACGTGGGTGAGCTCGGCGGCAACAGCGCCAATCCGGGCACGCAGAGCTGGTCGATCACGCAGGGCCTGTATGCCGGCCAGATCCTGGGCGAGGCCATGAACGACGGCATTTCACGCCTGACCTGGTGGATCGGCTTCGGCAATTGCCTGGGCAACGCCGGTAGCGGACCCAATCCCAACAATAACAATAGCAATCCATCTCTCTACGGTTGGCAAAACACGTGGGGAGCTTTAAGCATCTTCTCCGATATCGACCCCAAGTGTCCGGGTGCAGGCCCGATAGGCACCATGTCGCCCACTGCGCAGGCTTTCAACCTGTTCCAGACCATTGCAGTGACGGGCGAAAGCGCGCTCAGCACGGCCGTCAACGGCGACTCGACTAACATCCGCGCCTACACGGCTACACACCAGGGCGGCACGGCTCTCTTCCTCTTCAACCTGAACAAGGACCAGAGCCAACCAGTCACCATCACGCTGTCGAAACAAAGCGCCAGCAACGACGTTACGGTCACAACCTACGACAAGTCGATCTACGACCAGTCGAATCCCGCCAATGCGGGAGGAGCCAAGTGGACTGGCCTTACTACGTCCGACCTTGGCGCGAAGAGTCTGCCGCTGACCCTTACCTTGACCCCGTGGAGCATGAACGTGGTGGAAATCAAATAAGTCTCCAGCAGCTCGTATCTGCCATTCCGGCGGGCCGAAGTATTTCGGCCCGCCGGATTGCGTCTGCGACTGCGAAACGGCAAATTTTTATCGCGTGTGCTTGCGGATCATTTCCCTCCAAAGGCGCAGACTCGAATCATGCAACAAACGTCCGGATGGTCGGTGCTCTCCACTTCCTGCCACGTCAACCGCAAAAAAGAACGCGGCAAATTTTTTCTTGGACTGTGGAACCGTGGTTTTTAACTCAAATTATTTTGATTCATATGTTTACACATCGTAATGATGTCTTGAAGCCATCCAGAAATAGCCAAAAAATACAGTGATTTAAATCACGAATTCGGTTAAAAAGTGAGCCCGATCACCCACTCACCAAGCGCCAGCCCCGGCAGCTTATACTGGGGTGTTTGCAACTACCCACACGGGAGAGAGATTTGGCGGAAGCGGAGATCGGCATTATCGGGGGCAGCGGGCTTTATTCCATGCCCGGATTTACCAACGTAAAGGAAGAACATATTAAGACGCCGTTTGGCGAGCCCTCCGATGCTTTTGTTCTGGGCGAGCTGGAAGGGCGCAAGGTGGCATTTCTGGCGCGGCACGGACGCGGCCACCGCATTCTGCCTTCGGAGCTGAATTTCCGCGCCAATATCTATGCCTTCAAGAAGCTTGGCGTGGAGCGGATTGTTTCAGTGTCGGCGGTGGGGTCGCTGAAAGAGGAGCACAATCCCACCGACTTCCTCATGCCCGACCAGTTCATCGATCGAACGTTTCATCGCGTGTCCACCTTCTTCGGAAACGGAATCGTGGGGCACGTGGCGTTCGGCGACCCGGTGTGCGCGACCGTGGCCAAAGCCGCCGAGCAGGCATGCAAGGCAGCCGGCGTGGTGGGCAAGCTGTGGCGGCACCTATGTGTGCATGGAAGGGCCGCAGTTCTCCACCAAGGCGGAGTCGAATCTGTATCGCAGCTGGGGCGCCGATGTCATCGGCATGACCAATCTGCAGGAAGCCAAGCTGGCGCGCGAGGCGGAGATCTGCTACGCGACGGTAGCCATGGTGACCGATTACGACTGCTGGCGCGAGGGTCACGACGCGGTGACGATCGAGGAGATTGTGGCCGTGCTGCACCAGAACGCGGCCAACGCCTGCAAGGTGGTGAAGGAAGCAGTGGCGGCCATGCCGAAGGAACGGACGTGCGCTTGCGCGTCGGCGGCGCGGTTCGCAGTGCTGACGCAGCAGGATGCGATTCCCGCACAGGCGAAGGAGAACCTGAAGCTGCTGTTCGGGAAGTATTTCGGATGGTGAGGCGCCGTCCGATGGGCGCTGTTTAAAACTCAAAAATAACGACAAGAGAGGACTATACGTGGCAATTACAGTGGTGGGCAGCGTTGCCTTCGACTCCATTGAAACTCCGGCGGGACGAAGGGAGCGGTGCCTGGGAGGCGCGGCGACTTATTTTTCCCTGGCAGCAAGCTATTTCACCAACGTGCGCGTGATCGCGGTTGTGGGCGAGGACTTTGGCACCGAGCAGCTGACAGTGTTCGACGCGCACGGCATCGATACACAGGGCATCGAGCGCGCCGCGGGCAAGAGCTTTTTCTGGGAGGGTTCGTATCTCGAGAACCTGAATGAGGCCAAGACCCATGCAACGGAACTGAACGTGTTTGGCGCGTTCCAGCCCAAGATTCCCGACGCCTATCGCGATTCGGAATTCCTGTTTCTGGCGAACATCGACCCGGTGCTGCAGCGGCGGGTGCGCGAAGCCATGCCGCAGGCCAAGCTGGTGGCGGGCGACACCATGAACTACTGGATCAACGATCATCGCGACGCGCTCAAGCAAATGCTGAAGGGCCTGGACATCCTGCTGATCAACGACACGGAGACGCGCATGCTGGCGGGAAACAACAACCTGGTGCAGGCGGCGCGCGGCGTGCTGGAGATGGGTCCGAGGATGCTGGTGGTGAAACACGGCGAGTATGGCGCGACCGCGTTCTACGAGAAGGCGAAAAATGGGTTCGGCGCGAAGACGTTTCGCGCGCCGGCGTTGCCTCTGGAAGAAGTGGTGGATCCGACCGGCGCCGGTGACAGCTTTGCGGGGGGCTTCTTCGGCTACCTGGCATCGCAGAAGGAACTGACACCCGGCGCATTCCGTCGCGCCATGTTTTACGGCAGCGTGATGGGCTCGTTCGCGGTGGAGCGGTTCGGAACCGAGCGGCTGCAGCAGCTGTCGCGCGAGCAGGTCGATGAGCGATTTGAAATGTTCCGCGAGCTGACTCATCTTGACTGAAGACCGGATGCGCCGCGCGGAATGGCTGGCGGTACTGGCCGGCTGCGCGGCGGCATCGCTGCTGGCGGCGGCGTGGAGCTGGCGGCACGGAGCGATGCTGAACTATGGCGATGCCATCGCTCACCTGCACATTGCGCGGCGCGTGATTGACTCGCGGCGGCCAGGGCTTTCTGAACTTGGCTCGGTGTGGCTGCCGCTTCCGCACTTGCTGATGATTCCGTTTGTGGCGGTGTATGCGTGGTGGGCCAATGGAGTGGCGGGATGGATTCCTTCCGCTCTGGCTTACCTGGCCGGCTGCGCGGGCGTGTACCGGCTGGCGCGGCGCTGGCTTGCTCCGCCGGCGTCCGCGGTGGCGCTGGCATTTTTCGCGCTGAATCCCAACCTGCTCTACATGCAGACCACGGCCATGACCGAGCCGCTGTTTGTGTGCGAAATGATCTGGGCGTCGGTTTGGCTGGTGGAATGGCGGGTTGCGCTCGATCGTTCGGCCGACTCTGCAATGGAGCGCCGCCGCGCCAATCGCCTCCTTTACTGGATCGCGGTGGCGCTGGTGGCGGCGGTTTTCACGCGTTACGACGGGTGGGTGATGGCGTTCCTCGCGTGGGTGGCGATCGGAGTGATGCTGGCCAAGCGCGGCTTGCTCCGGTCGCCGGCCTTCTGGATCGCGAGCGTGATCGTGGTGGCGGCGCCGGTGGTGTGGTTCTCCTATAACGCCATCGTTTTTGGCGACTGGCTCGACTTCATGCGCGGACCGTATTCGGCAAAGGCCATCGAGATTCGCACCGCGACGCCCGGAGAAGGACCGCCGCATCCGGGTTGGCACAATCCGTGGGTGTCGCTGAAGTTTTTTGTGAAGGCCGCGGAGATGGACACGGCCGGTGAGCGATGGGGAACCTGGCTTCTTGGCTCGAGCGCGGTGGGGACGGCGTGGGCGTGGCTGATCGCGCGGCGGCGCGCATTTTCGTGGTCGCTGCTGCTGTGGCTGCCGGTTCCGTTCTATGCATATTCGGTGGCGTACGCGGCGGTGCCGATCTTTCTGCCGCCCTGGTGGCCGCACTCGTGGTACAACACGCGCTACGGGCTCGAACTGCTGCCGGCGTTCGCGCTCGGAATTGCGTTTTTCACCCACATGGTCATGACCGGCGTGCGCGAACTCAGGCCGCAGTGGCCGCAATACGTTCTGACCGCGATGTTCGCGTTGATTATTGCGAATGCGGTGATCATAGTGCGGGAGCATCCGCTGGTGTATGTCGAAGGGACAAAGAATCTGGCGTCGAGGCGGGCCTATGACGTGGAGGTTCCCCCGGTGCTGCGGGAACTGGCGGCGCAGCGGCCGGGGGCGCCGGTGTTGATGAATACTTCAGTCCACCCCGAGTTCGTGGCATTCAGCGGGATCACGCTGCGGCAGACGATCAACGAAAGCGATCGCGAATACCTGCAGGCGGCGCTGGCCGCGCCCGCTGTGCACGCGGCGGTGGTCCTTGCCTTTGACGGCGATGACGTGGATCGGGCTGTGCACGCGCATCCGGAAGGGCTGAGGGCAGTGCGGCATTTTGCCATGAAGGACCAGCCGGCGGGGACGATTTACGTGTCCGATACCTATGCCGCGGGGGCGCGGTGATGTCGCTGAATTTTGGTGTTCCACGGTGGTAGCATCGGGCAAGGAAACGCGTGCATGATCGTCCAGTTTGCTAATTTCGCCCTGCCCTTCAGCTTCGATCGCCTGCAACAGATCGTGGTGGTCAACGGCGCTGTCGGGCGCTTGCTGACGGCGTGCTTACTGGGCGGCTTGATCGGCCTGGAGCGGGAGGTAAGCCGCAAGGATGCGGGGGTGAGGACCAATCTGCTCATCTGCATGGGCGCCGCGTTCTTTACCCTGTTGTCGGCGGTGCTGGCCGGCGATGCCAGCCCCAATAAAGGACAGGTGGCTTCGAATATTGTTCAGGGCATCGGGTTTCTCGGAGCCGGCCTGATCATTCACAATCGCAGCCGCGTCAGCGGACTCACCAGCGCAGCCAGCGTGTGGGTGGTGGCCTCGATCGGCATGGCATGCGGGGCGGGCTTGTACGCGGCGGCAGTGGTGGCGGCCATCATGGTGGTGGTTGCGCTGGAACTGGTCGGTTTCCTGGAGAGACGCGCAAACCTGAAGGGCTATCCGCTGGTGTATGAAGCTCGCGGAAAAGACCAGACGCTGATGCTGACGTCGATTCTGGATGCAATGGACAAGGCGGGCGAACGCCTGAGCAACGTAGAGAGGGACGCGATCGGCGAACTGCAGCGGGTGACCTTCGCAGTGACCACGACAAAAAAGCGGCACCAGAGTTTGCTGACGAAGTTGCGCGCGGAGCCTGCCATCGATGCGCTGCTCACGTTTCGCGATCCGGAAGAAGATTGAGAAGGACAGGGACCGAGGGACCAAGCGAACGAGAGACCGAGGGGCCAGAGATGCGGGAGAGAGATTGATCTCATTTACCAAGGCGCATGCCTGCGGCAATGATTTTTTGATTGTGACCGAAGAGGCGATTCAAGGGCGCGACTGGGCTGAACTGACGCGGCGACTTTGCGCGCGTAATTCGGGCGTCGGGGCAGACGGCATTGAGGTCTTCGCGTGGACGGGGCCGAGGGCGGGGCGGATTCGACTGCATAATGCAGATGGGTCGATCGCGGAGATCAGCGGCAATGGAACGCGCTGCGTGGCGGCGTGGATGGCGGAGGCGATTGGCTCGAAGGCTGGCGATGCGCTGGAGATTTCGACGGACGCGGGTTTGCGCCTGTGCCATATCGATGGAGTGCAGGCCGGCGAGGGATTTGTGGTCGAAGTGACGATGGGCATGGGAGAGCCGCGATTCGCGCCGCGAACCGTGACCATTCCTGGAGGCGTGCAGGTACCGGGAGTTGAAGTGTCCACGGGCAATCCCCACTTCGTGATTGTGGTGGAGAATGCGGACTTCTCAGTGGATGGGCAGCGCTGGCAGAGCATCGGGCAGCAGATCTGTGGGCATCCCGATTTTCCATATCAGACCAACGTTGAGTTCATGCGGATCGTGAGCGCGAAAGAGATCGAGATTCGCATTTTTGAGCGCGGGGTGGGACCGACAACTTCATCGGGAACGGGCACGTCCGCATCGGCAACCGCGGCAATGGCGTTGAACGGATGCACTTCGCCGCTGCGCGTGGTTGCTCCGGGCGGCGCGCAGACCGTGGCGTGGGAAGGGCCGGGGACGGAGTTGAAGCTTACCGGGCCGGCGGCGTTGATCGCGCGGGGCGAGGCGTGGGACGGATGACGGTCCGGCGCGAAGATCATCCGCTCGTAAAGCTGCGACCTGTTCCGCAAGGAGCGGGGGTCAGCATCGTTGCGCCCGCATCGTTTGCGCGGCAGGAGCGTGTGGAACTCGGGGTCTCAGCGTTGCGCGGACTCGGGTTCGCGCCGCGATTTGCAGACAACGCGCAGGCGCGCGGGCCGCTGTTCTTTGCGGGAACCGCGGAACAGCGCCTGGCCGATCTGCATGCCGCATTTGCCGATGCGGAGTCGCAGGTGGTGATGTCGCTGCGCGGCGGCTACGGTTCCAATTACATTTTGCCCGGGCTGGACCTTGAACTGATACAGAAACATCCGAAGCCGTTTTTTGCCTACAGCGATTTGACGGGAGTGCAACTGCATTTGCTCGATGAGGTGGGCCTGCCCGCATTTCACGGGCCGATGACCGCGGCCGATTTTTATCGCGAGGACGGCGTGCATCTGCCCAGCTTTCACGCGGCGCTGGCTGGAGAGCGGTATGGAGTGGGGCCAGGCGAGGGATTACGGGTGCTGAAGGCTGGGACAGCGCGGGGAACCCTGTACGGCGGATGCTTGAGCATACTGGTTTCGCTCCTTGGAACTCCGTGGGAACCGGCGACCGAGGGCCGGCTTTTGTTCCTCGAGGATACGGGAGCCAAGCCCTACCAGATCGATCGCATGTTGTGGCAATTGCGCCAAGCGGGAAAGCTCGAGGGAGTTACGGGAATTGTTTTCGGCGAGATGCTCGATTGTGCTTCTCCCGGCATGCCGCCGGAATTTCTGGAACAGGTGATCGCGAGCGCGCTTGACGATTTTGAAGGACCGATCGCGATCGGACTGCGCAGCGGGCATGTTTCGCGGGGGAACGTGACGCTGGTGTTTGGCGTGCCGGCTGAGCTGAAGGCGGCGTCGCATGAGGAACCACAGCTCAGGCTGGAGTGGAGTTGAGCGGCAGATTGTGCGTTGGGAAAAGGGTTTCGCGAGTTGGCGCCGCGCGGCGGATGGCAAGTTGGCGAGTTCGCGTTTTGCGAAATGCGGCCGCCCGGAAAGCAGACACACATACTGAATGATGAACTCTTCTTTGCGTCATATCCATTTGATTGGCATTTGCGGGACGGCGATGGCTTCGTTGGCGGGGCTGCTGCAGTTGCGCGGGCATCGCATTACTGGGTCGGACAAGGCAGCGTATCCGCCGATGAGCGATTTGCTGCGTGAGCTTGGCATACCGGTGCTGGAACCGTATGCGGAGAGCAATCTCGATGCGAAACCGGACCTGGTGGTGGTGGGCAATGCGCTGTCACGCGGCAATCCCGAGATTGAACGCGTGCTTGATCAACGCATTCCGTTTGCATCGATGGCGGCGCTGCTCAAGGAAGAATTTCTCGCGGGGCGGGAATCGCTGGTGGTGGCGGGGACCCATGGAAAGACGACTACGACCAGCATGCTGGCGTGGCTCTACGAGGCGGCGGGCCGCGAGCCGTCGTTTTTGATCGGCGGAGTCGCGGAGAATTTTGGAACTAGCTTTCAGCTGCGGCCTACGGGGACGTTCATCCTGGAGGGCGATGAATATGACACTGCTTTTTTTGATAAGGGACCGAAGTTCCTGCATTACTTTCCGGATGCGCTGATCCTGACCCACGTGGAATTTGATCATGCCGATATTTACGCGGACCTCGAGGCGGTGAAGACAGCGTTCAAGCGGCTGGTGAACCTGGTGCCGCGGCGGGGCGTGATCGTGGCTTACGACGGAAATGCCAACGTGACAGAATGCGTGGCGCGCGCGTTTTGCCGGGTGGAGCGGTATGGGTTCACTGCGGAGGCACAATGGCGCATTCAAAATCTGCGGCACGAAGATAGGCTGACGCGCTGGGAGGTTTGGCGCGAGGGTGCGCTGTGGGCTGAGTTGGCGATGGGGCTGGCCGGGGAACACAACGCGTTGAATGCAACCGCGGCAGCGGCATTGGCGGCAGGGCAGGGGATTGGCAAGGAAGTGATTCAGGCGGCGTTGGCGAGTTTCAAGAGCGTGAAGCGCCGGCTGGAGGTGAGGGCCGAAATCGGCGGCGTGACCATTATTGATGACTTCGCGCATCATCCCACGGCCATTCGCGAGACGCTGCGGGCACTGCGCTCTGTGTATCGCAATTCGCGGTTGTGGGCGGTGCTGGAGCCGCGATCGAATACGCTGCGGCGGAAGGTGCTGGAAGCAGAGATCGTCGATAGTCTGCGGCTTGCGGATCGCGTGATTCTCGCAGGGGTGTACCAGCAGGAGCGCATTCCCGAAGAAGAACGGCTGCACTCGGAAGACGTGGTGCGCAGGCTTAACGACGCGGGAACGCCTGCCGAGTTGCACCCAGATGCAAATTCAATCGTGGCGTCGATCGTGCCGGAACTGCAACCGGGCGACGTGGTCGCCATCCTTTCGAATGGCGGGTTCGACGGCATCTATGAGAAACTGCCCGCGCGACTCAAACAGAGGTTTGAATAGCCGGGACCCGAATGATTGCTTCACTGACTTTGCTGTTCACGATCCTGATCCTCGGCTTCCCCGCGGCGATCGTGTTCATTCCCTGGGCGATGATTACGGGGAATGCCACGCCGCTTTACAACATGGCGCAGAAGATCGTGCGACTGGCCTTTCGGCTGGCGGGGATTCGCGTGGAGACCACCGGCCGCGAGCGCGTGCCGGCGCGCACCGCGTGCATCTTCATGTCGAATCACGTTTCGAATCTCGACCCTCCGGCGCTGATTCCGCGCATACCGGGGCGGACGTCGGCGTTTCTGAAGCGCTCGCTGATGAAGATTCCGCTGCTGGGCTATGGGATGAAACTGGGAGATTTTGTGCCGGTGGATCGCGATGGGCGGGTGGAGAGCGCGATGGAAAGCGTTGCCGTGGCGCGGCGCGTGCTCGAGAAGGGAATTCATATCACCACGTTCGTGGAGGGCACACGATCGCGGGACGGCCGGATGCTGCCCTTCAAGAAGGGACCGTTCTATCTGGCGATGGAGGCAGGTGCGCCGGTGGTTCCCGTTTCGATCCATGGAACCGAGGGCATGATGTCGAAAGGGAGCTCGCGGGTGCGACCGGGGACGGCATATATCACGTTTCATGAGCCGCTCGATCCGGCAAAGTTCGGCAGCCGCGAAGAACTGATGGAAGCCGTGCGGGCGGCGATTGCGTCAGGGCTGCCGGAGTGGATGCGAAGTATAGGGACCGAGGGAACAAGGGAACAAGGGAGCGAGTGAGTTCAGGGCTGGACGATGGCGTTGTAGCCGTCGTTGAGGAGCTTCTGGCGCATGGCGTAGGCGTCGCTGCGATTGGGGAAGGGGCCGACCTGAACGTGGAGCAAGCCGTCGGTCGGGTCGCGGTGAGCGGCGACCGCGTAGCCGCGCTTGCGCAGGGCTCCGACCAGGACGTCGGCGTCTTCAGAGTGCGAGACGGCGGCGATTTGAACCATGATTCCGGTGGATTGAGCGAGGGCGGGCTGCACCGCGCCACCTCCCGCTGCGGGCTGCGCTGCACTGGGCTGGCTGGCCAGTACGGTATGGGCGGCGGATTCGGTTGAATTGCCCGACGAGGTGGCGGCTGGTTGACTGGCCGAAGGCTGCGCACCGGTTGCGGAGGAATCTGCATCCGTACCGGCGGTGGAGTCGGAAGACTCGGCGGCCGACTGCGGCTGAGATCCGCCTTGCCCGGCCGAGGGCTTGGACTGAGGATTGGCGGATTGAGCGAACGCGGGCGTGGCGGCAGGAGGCACGGAAATGGCCGCCGAAGACTCGGGGTTGCGACGACCCACCGAATAGCCGAAGACGAAAGACATGCCGCAAAGAGTGAAGAGCGCGCAGCCGATGAGGGTGAGCATGAAGGGGCCGAGCGTCAGTTCGCGGTCGCGCTGCTCAGCCTGCTGCACGGGTTCAAAGACGGTACCGCCGAAACCACGCTGCATGGATTCCTCTGAAAATAGTTTACGCGAGACGAAGATTTTTGCGTCGATTTTGGGGGCAGGCGGTTGGCGGGATAGGTTCGGGCGGCCCTTCAAGACGCCCGCCGACTATTCGGCAGGCTCGGGTCGTTTCACCACGGGTGGGGCCGGGGCTGCCGACGAACCGGGCGCCATCTTGTTGAGCATCGAGATCAGTTCAACCGGCAGCGGAAAGACGATGGTGGTGTTCTTCTCGACGCCGATTTCCGTCAGGGTCTGCAGGTAGCGCAGCTGCAGGGTGATGGGCTGAGTGGCGAGGAGTGCGGCGGCGTCCACCAGCTTCTGGGCGGCCATGAACTCGCCCTCGGCGTGGATGATCTTGGAGCGGCGTTCGCGTTCAGCTTCGGCCTGCTTGGCCATGGCGCGCTGCATGGTTTCGGGGAGGTCGACCTGCTTGACTTCGACCGAAACGACCTTGACCCCAAACGGTTCTGTGCGCTGGTCCATGATGGACTGGATGCGCAGGTTGAGTTTGTCGCGGTGGCTGAGAAGCTCGTCGAGTTCCACTTCTCCGAGGACTGTGCGCAGGGTGGTCTGGGCAAGTTGCGACGTCTGGTAGACGTAGTTGGAAACCTTGATGGCGGCCATGTTGGGATCGACCACGTAGAAGGTGACAACGGCGTTGACCTTGATGGTTACGTTGTCGCGGGTGATGACGTCCTGGTGCGGAACCTCGAGAACTTCCTGGCGCAAGGAAATGCGAATCATCTGATCGAAAGGCCGGAAGATCAGGGTAACGCCGGGCCCTTTCGGAACGGGCAGCGCGCGGCCAAGGCGGAAGATCACGGCGCGTTCGTACTCGCGAAGGATCTTGATGGAGTTGAGAACGTAGAGGACGACGATGGCGATAATAATCAGGATCGGAATGGGCAGATCGGCAGCAGACATGGGCCTTTCCTCTCTTTGGGAGTTCAGGAGGGATTGTACTCCAGTGCGGGCTAAGCGTCGGCCAGGGGCGGCTGAACCGGCGTGACCTTGAGGAGGAATTGCTCGTGACCAACCACCTGGAGCGGCGTTCCGGCCGGGATCACTTCACTGGCCACGGCGCGCCAGATTTCGCCATCGACCAGCACGTGGCCTTCGGGAGTGAGCGGTTCCATGGCTGAAGCGAGATGACCGATCAGTGCATCGACGCCTAGTTTGGACTTGATGCGGCGCGCGCGAACAGCGAGGCGGACAAGGAATGCGGTGATGACTCCAAAGGCCGTACTGACGGCGATGGCGATCCAGGGGTTGACGGCGAGTTCGGGAATGGGGGATGAAACGAGGGTCAGCGTGCCGAGGGTGAGACAGACGATACCAGCGATCGCCAGCGCGCCGTGGCCGCCGAACTTGGCTTCGAGCATGAGCAGGACCACAGCGGCGAGAAGAAGCAAAACGGCGGTGTAGCGGATGGGCAGAAGGTCGAGAGCGAAAATCGCCAGCAGGACCATGAGCGTGCCCAGCGCGCCGGGAACAATGGTGCCGGGGGTATTGAATTCGAGATAAATCAGCAGCGCGCCGCCCACCAGCAGCAGCAGGGCCACGTTGGGGTTCACCAGCCAGCCGAGCAGATTCTCGCGCAGCGTGGGCGCAAACCGCTCGACGCGCGCTCCAGCCAGATGCAGCACCTGTTTGCTGCCATCGAGGCGGGTGATTTCGCGGCCATCGAGCGAGGCGATCAGCTGGGTATCGCTGCTGGAGGTGAGGTCGATCAAGTGCTTGTCCAGGGCCTCTTCGGCGGTGTAGGACTGCGAAGAATGGACGGCGGCGATTGCGGCGTCCACATTGCGATTGCGCTTGGAGACGTAGGAGCGCAGAAAGGCTTCGGCATCGTTCTCGACCTTCTGGGTCATGGTCTCGTCGGGCTTGCCGTATTCAAAGACGACGTGCGCGGCGCCGGCATTGGTCCCGGGCGCCATGGCTGCGATGTCGGCGGCTTCGAGCAGAAAAAAGCCGGCAGATCCGGCACGGGCTCCGGCGGGCGCGACGTAGATGATCACGGGGACGCGCGAGCTGAGAATGGCGCCGGCCATGTTGCGCATGGAGTCGACGAGGCCGCCGGGGGTGTTGAGTTCGATGAGCAGGGCGGCGGCGTTTTCGGAGTTGGCGTTGGTAATGGCGCGTTGAAGCTGGCCTGCAGTGACGGGCTGGACCGTGTCGGCCAGCACGAATTCTTCCACAACTGGCTGGGGCGCGGGCTTCTGAGCCTGGACGGTTGCGATAGGGGCGCAAAAGAACATTCCGACAATAATCGGTAACCGTGAGATTCCGGTCACGAACCTGTGCACGGATTGAAGCATGGCGTGCTCCTTCAGCTCCCTACTTCGGCTGCGCTTCCCTGGCTGCGACCTGCCGCAGGAGTTCCTGGGCGGCCTGGCTGTTGGGGTTCAATTTGAGCGCCTGGGAAGCCTCCTGGTTGGCTTCGTCAAGATGGCTGGCGGAAAAATCGAGCCGGGCTAATACCAAATACGCGGAGGCGGACGGCTTGAGTTCCAGGGCGGCCTGGGCTTCCTTGCGGGCGCCGGCAGAGTCGCCGGTGCGTTCCCTGACCTCGGCCAGTCCGACGTGGGCGTCTTCCGCGCCGGCATCGGCTACGACTGCCGCCTGGTAGAGACGCTCTGACTCGAGCAATAAACCGCGCGAGAGATAATCCCGCGCCTGGACGGCGAGGGTGCGGGCACGCTCCGGCGGAGTGAGAGAGGCGAGCCTGGTGGCTTCCATCTTGTCGAGCATCACCGCGGCCTGGCGGAAGGCCACAGCGTCGAAGGTACGGGAGATACGCTCCAGCGGATCAACGGTCGAGGATCCTGGCTGTTTCCATGCCGCCATCAAAGTCTGAGCCTCACTGTCGTTGGGCCGGAACTTCAGGCATTGACCCAGTTCGGCCAGGGCCTCGGGGCCGTTTCCGTGCCGCTTGAGGCTCACCGCGAGATTGAAGTGGTAATCAGGCTCGTCGGGATCGGAGGCGGACGCCTGGCGGAAAATGGCGGTCCCATCGTGCCCCTGGCGGCTGATGGCAACGCCCTGGTTGTTGACGACTTCGGCCAGCGGCAGGACGCGGGCAATGGCGGAGAAGTCGCCTTCGGCCTTGGCGTAGTCTCCGGAAAACATGAGCGAGAGACCGCGGTAGAAGCCCGCCTCGAGGAAGTCGGGATCGTCGCGGCCCACCTTGGCGAAGGCAGCCACGGCCTGTTCGTATTGCTGACCGTTGTAGTCTTCGCGGCCCAGGGCCATCCAGGCAGGAGCAAATGCGGGGCTCAGCTTGACCGCCTGCTGCAGATGGCGGAGGCGCTCGGCCTGGTCTGACTCGGTGATGCCGCGTATATATTGCTCAAAGGCCTCGAGGCGCAGATTGGCGCCGGCCGCGACGAAGGTCTCTTCTGCCACATTGAAGCCGGGGTCAAGCTGGCGGGTCAGCTTCCACGCCACCGAGTCGAAGACGGCGACCAGGTTCTTCAGTTCGCCGCGCGATGTGACAGGGGGCCTCATGCGCATGTGGGGCACATCGACGATGCGGCCTTCGGCAATGATGGCGGATCCGTCGGTGATGTAGTTACCGACCACGATGGAATCGGCGTCGAGGGTCTGGGCGAGTTTGAAGGAGCTGGCGCGGGTAGGCTGAAATCCCTGGGGGAGGCCGAGGTGGTCGAGGGCGTAAAGGCGATCGGTGCGGCTCATGGGTGCGAAGCCGGCCGAGGTGAAGCGACTGCTGAGGAGCGCGGGAGCGGCTTCGCGGATCCATTCGAGGCTGGGCTGGCCGGTGCGGTTGTCGAAGGGGAGGACCAGGAGAATTCGATCTTTGCCAGCAGTGGCGGCGGCGGCTTCTGCGGGGCTAGGCGCCTGAGAGGGATTCTGGGCGGAAGCGGCGGCGGCTACCGACAGCAGGAGCGCGAAAGGAATGAGGATAGAAAGGCAGATCCGGCAGAAACGGTATGAAGAGTGATGGGACACGGCACTCTGATTATAGTTTGGCGGGGAAATCCGGGTGCTAGCGCAGCGATGCCTCGAACTGGCGGTTGAAGCGGATGAGGCCGATCCACTGGCTCTGATCGTCGTTGCTCTTCCACACAAGCGTACCGCCGAGTTGATGAGCGATGGCGTCGGGGGGGAGATCGTAGTGCAGGCCGAAGTAGCGCTCATCCATGGCGGCACTGCGGGAGCCGAGGCTGAGCAGCGGGCGGGCGGGTTCGGATTTCGTGGAGAAGACCAGTGCTGCGGAATACTGGCCGGGTTCTTCGGCTGCGCGGGCGATCTGGGGCGCAGAAAAATCTTCAATCGCGTAGACGTCGAAAGGCTGTTTGACGTAGCCGAGTTCCGGGCGGCGGAGTTCGTCGGTCACGGGCCACGCGGAGAGAACGGTGGCGCCGGGGAAACGCCGGCTGAGCTGATTGACTCCGGCCTGGTGAAGGCGAATGACCCGCGCGTAGGCGAGATTGTCTTCGGGGGCGAATCCGTAGGGTGGATTGATGAAAAGGCCGGCCGCGAACGCCGTCGCCGAAAGCATGGCCAATGCCTGCCAGTAGGGAACGCGGCGATAAAAGGTCGTGAGGGCCAGGATCAGGACAAGCGGGTACATTGGCAGAAGGTAGCGGCACAGAAGGGCTCCGCCGAGCACGCTGAAGAGCAGGGCATTGACGAGGAGAAGGATCAGAATGGAGCGCCGGACTGACGCGGAGAGGCCTTGCCGCGGGTTGCCGTCTCTTTCAATCCGCGGCTGCAACATGAGCGCGGCCAGCGTAAGCAACACCGGAACGAACATGTTCATGTGGGCAGTGAGATGGAGCACGCGATGAATGAAAGCCGCCGCGACCCGATCGGGCGCGAGGGTGGCCTGGGCGTTGTAGCGAAGGAATTGGGGATTGCCGAAGAGGTATCCAGTCTTGAGGAAGTGCCAGACGTACCAGGCGGCAAGGGGCACAATGCAGCTGGAGAGCCACGCGGCTTCGCGCCAGAGCCGGCGACGATTGGGAGGTTGTGAACGGAAACCTTCGACGACGCGGATTACGGCCAACGTAAGCGGGACGGCGATGGCAGTTTCCTTGGAGAGCACTGCGGCGGTGAACCAGAGGGCCGCGGCCAGAGGATTGCGGTTGCGCTCGGGCAGCGAATCGACAAGGCCCCACAGAAGAAACGCCGCCGCAAAGATGTCGGCGTGGGCCAGGGTGCTTTGCGCAAACCAGACCGGGTAAAGTCCGGTAAGTACGACGGTCCAGAACGCGATGACACGAGATCCGTGGAGGGACAGGACCAGCTTCCACACCGCGAGGAAACCAATCGCAGCAATAATCAAAACCGCCTCGCGCGTGACCTCCGGGAAGAAGCCGGAAGCCTTCCACCACAGCGCGAGGTACACACTGGGAAGCGGAGGGTGGGCGTTTGTCAGGGTGGTGGTGGGGATGAGCGAGCCGGTCCGGAAAAAGTCCCATGCGGCGGGAATGTAATAGCCAGCTTCGTCCCAGTAGTAGGGCAGCCGGAGCAGCGAGAAGTGGCTGGCGTAAAGGGCCGCGAACACCACTGGAAAGATCATCCAGAGGGGAAAAGGGGCATCGAGCCTCGGCGTGATGAGATTTTTCCAGGGCGAGCTTGTCAAGCTTGTCAATCCTCGAAACGCCCCTGGGCGGGTTAGTTCACGGGTCCCTGAGGGAAATTGTGAGTTTGGGGCTCGAGAGAGAGCGTACCAAAAGCCTGTTCGTACTGGGCGACGTTCTGGCCGAGCACGTTCCACAGGGCCTTGGCCTGTTGGGGACTCAGGTAGATGGCCTGGTGGTTTTTGATGGTGACCTGGTCGGGGGTCTCGCTGGAAGCCAATCCAAAGACGAGCTGGAAATCCCACATGCTGACGCGAACCTGAACGCTGTTGGCGTAGGACTCGCGGTAATCGGACGCCTGGGTGAGATTGAGCTGAGGTTGCGCGTTTGGACTCATGACTTCATCAGATTACTCTGCTGGGGAGAGGGAATGGTGTCTGCCGGGCAAGAGAGTTCAGTCGAGGACGGGAATGTTGGTGCGGAAGAGGGGACTTGAACCCCTAAGCCTTTCGGCGCTAGCTCCTAAG
>CAVSTL010000018.1:0-29478 GCA_963730805.1 uncultured Acidobacteriota bacterium
CGTTCGGCCACGTCCACATGTTGCGCCTTGAGGGTCCGGAAGAACATCCGTTAGAGACGGGCGTTGAATTGTCGCGCCGCGCATGACCATGGAGATGACCGTCGACCGGTCGGCACCTGCGTACCGGCAGAATCAGCCGGCATATCTGCACCTTTGCCGCGACGCCTTAGTTCAGCAATACACCCTGATTCGGACGATCCAGAGAGAACGTCGGTATCTCAATATCAAACCGCTCGCCGCTCTCACTCTCCATCTGGTAAGCCCCGCCCATCATTCCCGACGGCGTGTTCAGGGGCGCGCCGCTCGTATATTCATAGCTTTCCCCCGGCCGGAGCACAGGTTGTTCCCCAACCACACCCGGTCCTTTGACCTCGTTCAGTTCGCCGCGCGCATTCGAGATCATCCAGTGCCTGCTCAGCAACTGCACCGTTTCCCGACCCTGATTCTCGATGATCACTCGATATGCCCAGAAATACTCCGAACGGTCCGGCGATGACTGCGCCTCAAGGTAAGTTGGTTCTACGCTTACCGCTATTCCTCGTGTGTTTGCCGTGTACGGCGCCCGATCTGCCATAAAGATAGCTTAGAGCAAAACTCGTCGGGTGACTCGGCTATTTGGCATGAACGGAGGCCACCTTCAACAGGCGATCCCAAAGGGCAGCCATGCCCGGGGCTTCCTATTCAGTCCGCAACGCCTCGATGGGATCGATGGAGGCCGCGCGCCGTGCAGGCACAAGCGCCGCCATAAGGCCGCACACAACCAGCAGCACTGAAACCATCACCACGGTGAATGGATCATACTGGCCCACGCCAAACAAAAATGACTTGAGCAATCGCGTTGCCGCCAAGGCGCAAGCGAGTCCCAAAGCCAGTCCCGAAATCACCAGCACCGCGGCATTCTTCAGAATGAGCAGAAGCACATCGCGCCGCCCTGCGCCCAGCGCCATCCGGATTCCCACTTCGCGCGTGCGCCGATTTACTGAGAACGTCATCAGCCCCGACAATCCCACGAGCGCCATGATCAAGGCAATCCCGGCAAACACGGTCAGCAGCGAAGTCTGGAACCGCCGTCGTGCGGTGGCGATCGAGACAAGATCTCCCATAGTTTGAATATCTGTCGCCGCAATACTCTGATCGATGGCCTTCAGCGTTCCCCGAATCTCGTTCTCAATTGTCGCCGCCGGAAGCGTCGACCGCACAGCGACAGACTCATCGCCGAAATCATAACTCGCGCCGTACATCTGCGGTTGCGGCTCTTCCTCCAAACTCATGTGGCGAACATCAGCAACCACACCGACGACTGTCGACCAGTGTGCATGCTTCTCATCCGTGCTGATTCGCCCCCCGATCGGGTTGCGATTCGGGAAATACGTCGCCGCAAATTTCTGGTTGATGATGGTCGGACCGTAGGGCGTCGCATCTGCCTCGGTGAAGTAGCGTCCGGCAATCAGCGGAATCTCCATGGCTTCGAAGTAATGCGGCGTGACACCGCGTCCTTCCGTTTGTTGAAAATCCTTGTTCGGAAATCCTTCGATCCACAGAATACCCAGACTCTCTGAATTGGATAGCGGAAGATTGCTGACGCCTCCAGCGGCCTGCACACCGGGCAACGCCTCGAGCTTCCTTATGAGCTCTTTGTAGAATTGACCTTGTTTCTCTGGTGCGATGTGGCTCTGGTCAAGGCTCACATGGAACGTCATCGCAGACCGCGTAAACCCTGTGTCGATTGACTCAACATTGATATAGCTGCGAATCAGCAACCCTGCTCCTGCCAGGAGCACAACAACCATTGCCGTCTGCCCAACAATCAACGCACTCTGCAACCGCCCGTGCCCAGCGGAGCTTCGGTCCATGGCATGCGATTTCAGAAACTCCGTCAGCTCCAGCCGTGAAGTGCCGATCGCAGGCATCAATCCTGCCAGCAAACTCGTCAAAAGCGACCCGCCGATGGCAACTAGAATGACCCGTACATCAAGAGACGCTTCATTCAGCCGCGGAATATTTCCCGGATCAAGCTTTGGCAGCAATCGGAGAAAGAGCATTGCCAACACAATGCCCACCGCGCATCCGCCAACGCCAACCAGCATCGATTCGGTCAACAGCTGCCGGACTATGCGGCCGCGGCCCGCGCCCAGGGCAGCGCGTACCCCCAGTTCGCGGGCCCTTTCGGCAGTACGCGCCAGCAGAAGGTTGGCTACATTTCCGCAGGCAATCAGCAACACCAGGCCAACCGCCCCCAGCAGCAACCGCATCAGCGGCCGCACGGGCCCAAGGGAGATCCCAGTAAAACTTTCGATCAGCGAACTCCATTCGCGTGGGAGACCAGCATCTCTCGGATCGGCCGCATATTGCTTATCAAGGCGCGCCATGATGCCCGTCATCTCCGCCTGCGCCTGATGAATGGACACCCCAGGACGGAGCCGTGCGAACGAAACATTGTTCCCAATGGCTCGGGAAGTTCTGGCTTGTGAGCTAAGCGCTAGAGGCACCCAAATCTGCGTGGATTTGGTGTGGGAATCTCCATACGGAAGATCGGACTTGAAGGGATACTCAAACTCCGGCGGCATCACTCCGACGATCTGATAATTCGCGCCGTCCAGTTGAATGGAATGTTGCAGGACGTCCGGTCTTGCTCCAAACATTGCGACCCAAAGCGAATGGCTGATTATGGCGACCTTCCCATGTGCGGGCAGATCGTCTTCCCCGGTAAAACTGCGGCCAAGTTCGGGCATCGATTGCAGGGTCGCGAAAAAGTTGTCGTCAACCCGGGCCCCACCCATACGCTGCGTTGTGCCCTGCTCCGTCACGCTGAATTGAGCCTGTTCGAAGTTGCTCATATTCGCATACGACTTGGCCTCGCGCTTGAGGTCGTTGAAGTCGCCATAGCTCGGGCAGATGACCTCTGGAGGGATCTTGAGAGCGGGATTCGGCGAAAACAAATAAACCAGTCGCTCAGGGTCTCCGTACGGCAGCGATCGAATCAGCACCGCGTTCACCAGGCTGAAGATGGCCGTGCTTGCGCCGATTCCGAGCGCGAGCGTAAGCACGGCGGTTATCGAGAAGCCGGGGCTTTTGCTCAATGTGCGCAGGCCATGACGCAGATCCTGCCTGGCTTGCTCAATCCACAACAGAGAGCGCTCGTCGCGATGTGCCTGTTTTGCCTGCTCCACCCCGCCGTAAGCGCGTCGCGCGGCCAGCCGCGCTTTTTCTGGTGGCATTCCGCGACGTTCGAGGTCGTCGGCGAGCAGAGCGAGGTGCGAGGTCACTTCGCGCGCAAGGTCCTCCTCTGTGCGCTTGTTGGCGAGGAGGGTGCGGAGCTGAGCGATGATTCTTCTCCAATACACCATGGTTACTGTTCCTCCGCCAGCAGCTTTTCAACCAGACCAGACATCTGGCGCCAGCGTTCTATCTCCTCACT
This sequence comes from uncultured Acidobacteriota bacterium, assembly GCA_963730805.1. Lineage (GTDB taxonomy): Bacteria > Acidobacteriota > Terriglobia > Terriglobales > Acidobacteriaceae > Telmatobacter. Next base: position 3,419 of record CAVSTL010000018.1, read on the forward strand.
GAGCGCCTTCAACCCCGCCTTGGTGACGGCGTAATACTTCGCTTCGCGACCGTTTTCTGTCGTGCCCCAGGAACCGCGGGTCCATCCGCGCTGCTCAATCCTGACGAGAGCGGGATAGATGGTGCCCTGGTTGAGATTCAAGGCATCCTCCGAGACCTGCTGGAGCCTGCTGGCGATTCCATAGGCATGCTGCGGGCCCATGGTGGCGAGAGTTCGGAGGATCATGAGGTCGAGAGTACCCTGCAGGATCTGGATCGGCATCGTCTTCACTTGATATTCAAGTGAACAAGCTTCTCGCTTGGATGTCAAGTGGAAGCGCGCAGACAGCCGGATAATCAAAACCTCGAAAACACCCTCCTCAAATCCCGCACGCCTTCTCCTTCAATTCCGAGGTGTTGATGTAGGGATAAGATTCCCACTCCCTGCTCACCATCCGCGGTCATTAAGTCGGCGTCAATGAGCGACTCCACGGTACCTGGCGATCGCCTCCGCCTGATTGCTCTCACGCAGGATCGGAAGCCATTCGGGTGTACACTGCAGTCATCCTTTACCTGCACTGCTTTCCCCCGGGGGGGAGCCCTGATGCAAGGCCCTGTCAGCGACGGAAGAGATGTACATTGCGTTCGAAAGAATCGCGCGATGACGCGCATCGCGTTTTTGCTTGGGCTGTCCTTAACGTCATTGTCCGTCCATGCCATGGCCCAGACGGAAACCGTGCTCTACACCTTCGGCCGCACACCTGCTGACGGAACTGAGCCCGCTGCCCCTTTGCTGTTAGATGGGTCGGGTAACCTGTTCGGAACCACATCGGGGGGCGGCACAGCTGTATTGTGCCCGGATCCCTCTGGATTGAACGCATGTGGCACCGTATTCGAGCTGGTCAATTCTTCGGGGAACTACAAGGAGAACGTGCTGTATAACTTCATAGGCGCGCCCAGCGACGGCGATGAACCAACCGCCGGTCTGATTATGGACGCATCCGGAAATCTTTACGGTACTACGGGCTATGGCGGCCCAGACATCTGCGGCCTCTCGTCGTGTGGGACTGCGTTTGAGTTGGTGAAGTCCTCCAGCGGTTACACCAAAAAACTGCTGCACAACTTCACCGGCTTCGACGGCGCGAACCCGCTTTCCGGATTGATTCGGGACACGTCGGGCAATCTCTATGGCACTACCAACGGGGGCGGCGCGTTCGGCTTTGGAACAGTGTTCGAACTGGTCAACTCCACGGGCGGATACACCGAGAACGTGCTGTATAGCTTCGGGGCCAGCGCCACCGACGGGTGGTATCCGGTCGCCGGCCTTGTTATGGATAGTGCAGGCAATCTTTTCGGTACGACCAGCGTGAATGGCGGTCCATACCACTGCGGCCTGTCGTCGTGCGGCACTATCTTCGAGTTGGTTAATTCGCCGGGCGGTTATACAGAGAGGGTGCTCCACACGTTCTCAGAAAGCGAGGGCGCGAACCCCCTCGCGGCGCTGATCACCGATTCATCCGGAAACCTCTATGGCACAACCAGCGATGGGGGCGCCTACGGCTCCGGAACAGTATTCGAACTAACCAATGCTTCCGGGAATTACGCAATTACGGTGTTGCACAGTTTCGGTGGCACCCCGACCGACGGCGTGATGCCCGTCGCAGGTCTTCTGATGGACACCTCCGGCAATCTTTTCGGTACCACCAAGATGGGCGGTTCTGCAACGTTGTGCTCCGGCTACGGGTGCGGAACGGTTTTTGAACTGGTCCATTCCTCCGGGACTTATGCGGAGAAGGTGCTGCACAGCTTCGGCGGGATCGGCGACGGAGAAAGCCCTGCTGCCGCCTTAATCATGGATCGTAACGGGAACCTTTACAGCACTACTGAAGTGGGCCAGGCCGCCCCGCAGGTTGGCATAGTATTCGAGGTCAATCCCGCTGCGCCGGCGCCCGTTGTCACGCTTTCGGCTTCGAGCCTCACTTTCAGCGAAATGGTTAACACGTCGAGCACGCCCCAATCCATAACAGTCACGAACGGTGGATCTGCCAATTTGATCTTCGGCTCAAGCGGCGTAGCGCTCTCAGGGGCAAACGCCGCGGAGTTTGCAATCGGCGAAAACACTTGCAGCCACGCGACGATTGCCCCCCAGGCAACCTGCTCCGTGAGTGTCACGTTTACCCCGAACAAGACAGCGACTGCAACTGCAGGCCTTACATTCTCGGACAATGCCCCGGACAGTACGCAGAAGGTTACTCTGGCGGGTACAGGGCTGGCCACGCCAACCACAACAACGGTCACCTCTTCGAATTCCTCGATCGTCGTCGGCACGAATGTCACCTTCACCGCCCAAATCGCTCCGGTGAATGCTGGCGGACCCACCCCCACTGGAACGATTCAGTTCACCGCCAATGGCACATCCCTAGGCAGTACGACCGTGTCGGGCAGCGAGGCACAGATCTCCACTTCCAACCTGGCGGTCGGGTCGATTTCCATCCTCGCCAGCTACAGCGGTGATTCGAACTACTCCGGATCTACAGGATCGTTAACGGAAACCGTCACCGCCGCGCCGACATACACCGTGTTCGCCAGTCCCACCGCCCTGACCATTTCTGCGCCCGGCCAGCCTGTCTCCACTACCCTGACCTTCACCAGTCAAAACGGTTTCACCGGTTCGGGCACCCTCTCTTCCTCCACCTGCGGTGTGTCCGCCGTCGAGGAAATCACCTGCTCACTCGCCGAATTCACTCTCCCGGCAAACGGCACTGCAACCTCGGTGCTTACCTTCCGGTCCACCGCCGCCTCCAACACCAGCGCATCTATGCAGATCCGTCCGCAGAGCGGGCCGCCGGCCATACACTTGCAGATTCTGCCCACTCTGGCTTCCGCATGCTTCGTTTGCTTCGCTGCGCTTGGGTTTGCGTTCCGTTGCAAGGATCGCTGCGGGTACGTTGTCTTTACCGTGCTTCTTTTTGTCGCAACCGAAACCTGCGTGAGTTGCGGTGGAGGCAGTGGGAGCGGAGGCGGAGTTAGCGGCAACCCCGGCACGCCCATCGGTCCCGTGCAGGGGCTCGCCGTCTCGATCTCGATTAACGGCACAACGAAGACCGTGCCCAGCTTGACCCTCACCGTAGAGTAGCCCAACGGGAGCCGGTCCCCCCATGGTCGAGAAAAACGGCGGGCATACTCTGGACATCTCAGGCGAGTCGCTTCAAGGCCCTCCTGACTGCGACCGTCACTTCACTCCCGCAGCAAAGACCATATGCCTCCCGAAAAACGGCAGCAGCTCTGTATACACTCGCCCGTCCGTGCCCCAATTTCCGGTTCCCCACACGCCGTTGTACTCCTCTGCCTCATGCGGAATCCCAAATTCATTCAGCTTGTGCGTGAATGCCTGGTTGGCGACGACGTGGTCCTGGTTTCCATCGTTCCGCGCCCAGTCAAATCGCAGCCCTCGCAGCGACTTCAAGTTATCCGCATACTTCCCGATCATCGTCTCCAGCAGAAAGTTGTTTCGCAGCCGCTCCGTCACCGCGCTGTCGATCTCAACCGTGTCCCCCACGGGGCGCGCCTGCAGATCGATAAACAGCGGCGGCCTGTTCACGTCCGGCACGCTGGCCTGAAAGATCGAAGTGAAGATCACGCCGAAAGGGCTGTCCTTCAGTTCGTCCACCGATTGGATGTGGGCCAGCAGCTTCCAATCCGGCCTGGAATACATGGTGTAGATTCCTGACCCCGTCCCTACCGGGTGCAGCGCATACACCGTACCAAAGACCTCCGGATGCGTCATCCCAAACCGGATGGCGCCATACCCGCCCATGAAGTCCCCCGCGATGCCGCGGGAATCCCGGCTGGCAAGCGTGCGAAACCTGGCGTCGACATAAGGCACAAGCTCCCGGACCATGAAGTCTTCCCAATTCCCCGTCACGGGCGAGTTCACATACCAGGAGCACCCGAGCGGCGTGGCCATATCCGCAGCAACAAAGATCACTTTGCCGATCTCCCCTGCCCCCACGGCGCGGTCCAGCAAGTCGCGCACCTGCCCGCGGTAAAAATCCTCGTCGAACTTCGCGAGTGGACTGGGCAGGTAGTAAATCACCGGATACCGCTGCGCTGTGCCGTCATAACCGGCCGGCAGATAGACCGCCAGCTTGCGCACCGGATCGGTCCCGGTCAAGCTGTGCGACAGGCTCTCGCCGCGCAATTGGCTCACCACAACCTGGCTGCTGCCGACGGCCATCACCATCTCCGGACCCAGCGCCATCGCCAATACAAACCCCAACCAGCGCCCGGACACACGTATGCGCCTTCCCATGAAGTTCATGGTTCCCTCCTCGTTTCGGTTTCCGCTTGTTTTACTCCTGCCGTCGCCGCGTCGTCGCCGCCAGGTACCAACCGGGCCACAACAGCCAGCATCCGCTCTTGCCCCACAGCAGCGGCGCGAGCGTGGCGGCGGCCGCAAAAAAGACCGCCGCGCCCAGCCCAAGCTGTACATCGCGCCGCCCGCGCCATACGCCCCACAGTCCCGGCAGCACAAAGATCAGCAGCCGCAGGCCGGAAAGCCCATGTCCAGGCCACTCTGACAGGCAATACAAACAAGGCGCACTGCATCCCAGCACGCTGGCCCAGATCGTGCCCGGCGAGACTGCGCCCACCACAAACCCCGCCATCCATGCCCAGCAAATCACAAGAAAGAGCCTGGAAAGTGAAAGCCACAGCAGGCGTGGTTGCGCCGGCTCTGCGAGCAGGCTGGCCACAGCCCCGCTTGCCGCAACCGACCAGCCCATCAGGAACAGGCTTGCCGGCAGCGATAGCCCCAAACTCGCCGCCCATGGCCGCCAGCTTCTCCATAGCGCAAGCTGCCGCCGTGCCGCCAGGCCCAGCACATCACGCAGCCCGCGCCACGCGCCGCGATCCATCTCCGCCAGATCGCCCAGCACCACTTCGCGCTCCAGAGGCGCAAGCAGTCCTGTCGCAGCTTCGAGGCATCGCCAGCCAGCGCCGGAAACCCCGCCCGGGGCCTTCATGCGGCGTCACCCGGCTCGCGGCTACGCCGACTCTCTCCCCACGCTGTTCCGCGGCTGATCCGAACCACGGCCTGGTAGAACTCCCGCGCAGCGCGGGTGCCCTCACCGGTTACCCGCACCATGCGCTTGGCTCGCCCGCCGCGCAGTTGCGTCGGCGTACTCATCCACGTTTTGACCAGACCCTTGGCCTCCAAACGATCAAGCGTTGTGTAGAGAGCCCCCAGGGAGCAGGTCCGGCCGCCCATCGTCTCGATCACCTCTCGCATCGCTGCCCCATAGGCCTCTTCGCCCAGGTGCGCCGCCGCGGAAAGGATCAGGTATTCGAATTCACCGACCATATTAGAACTACATTGTGATTCTAATGGCGGCCGATGTCAACTACAGAGTGGAAACGATGACATCGACAGGAATCGATGGATGCGAAGTCATCGGCAATCTGCCATGGATGAATGCAGTGTTGACCACGGAAGGCTGCCGTCCGAATTCGAAGCGTTTCGATTCACGATGGAGAACTGTCCGGTAAAGTGGCGGCAGGAGGTTTCGGATCCTGTCGGGACGACGCAATATCAAACGGAACCGCGGCTCCCATTCGTGCGTACCAAAGAAGCAAGCCCGGGTTCCCCAGAAAGCACGACGACCCAGGAGCTCGAACGAGGGACGCATGAGAGCCAATCTTCGACTCGCCTTCCGGCAGTTGCGCAAAGCTCCCGGATTCGCCTTGACCGCGGTGCTCACCCTCGCCCTGGCAATCGGGGCCAATGCCATTGTCTTCAGCGTGCTGAACGCGCTGGTGCTGCGCCCGTTAAATGTGCCGAATCCCGCCAATTTATATATGGTGGAGCGCAACTACGGTTCGGAAACAACCCCGTCGCAGTCCTATCCGGACTACCGCGATCTGCGCGACCAGAACCGCAGTTTCGATTCGCTGGTGATGTACGACATTCGGGGCGGCGTGGGGCTCGATACCGGCAAGGGAAATCCTTCCGTGGTGTGGCCATACATGGTCAGCGGCAATTATTTTGACGCGCTCGGCATTCAACCGTACCTCGGCCGGTTTATTCATGCCTCGGAAGAGCATGGCAAGAACAGCATGGCGGAGATCGTACTGAGCTATGCGCTATGGCATAGCTATTTCAACGCCGACCGCGATGTAATCGGCCGTGTCGTACAGATCAACAAGCATCCCTTCACGATCATTGGCGTCGCGCCAGCCGGCTTCCGCGGGACAGAGCTTTTCTTTGCGCCCGACCTTTGGGCTCCGATGATGAATCTGTCTCAGGTCGGCGATGGTGACTTTCTGGAAGAACGCGGCAACCACTCTGCATGGACCATCGGCCATCTGAAGCCGAATGTCACTCCGGAAGCCGCCACGGCCGACCTGAACCGGATTGCCAACTCGCTGGCCAAATCCTACCCCAAGGAAGACGACGGCCTGAAGTTTTCCCTGTCGCATCCCGGGCTCGCCGGAAACACCCTCGGCCGGCCTACACGCGCCTTCATGGCCGGGCTCATGCTGCTCGCCGGCCTCATCCTGCTGGCCGCCTGCGCTAATCTTGGCAGCCTCTTCTCGGCGCGCGCGGCGGACCGGGCGCGCGAGATTGCAGTCCGCATCGCCCTGGGATCGCGCCGCCAGCTGATCCTGCGCCAAATGCTCACGGAAGCGCTGCTGGTTTCTGTGGTTGGGGGCATTTGCGGAATGGCGGCGGCGATCGCCATTCTGCGTCTGCTCAGCACGTGGCGGCCTATTCCCGACATCCCGATCAATGTCCCCGTCAATCCCGATGTCAGGACTTACATCCTTGCACTGCTGCTCGCCATCCTCAGCGGCTTGTTCTTCGGTCTCATTCCCATCCGGCAGATGCTTCGCACCGATCCCTGGCAGGTCATCCGCTCCGGCGCCGCCAACGTAACCAGCTCTCGCCGCTTCTCTCTGCGGGACATCCTGCTAGGCCTGCAGATCGCCATTTGCGCGGTTCTCGTAACCGCGTCGCTTGTTGCGGTGCGCGGCCTTGCGCGATCCCTCGAGAGCAATTATGGAGTACAACCCAGGGGCGTGATGCTGGCGAAGACCGATCTGCACATGGCGGGGTATGACGGAGAGCAGCGACTGCTGATGCAGAAGCGCATGCTCGATGCTGCCGCCGCAATCCCCGGGGTCACTGCGGTGGGTTACGCCGATCGGCTGCCGCTCAGCATCGGAGGCGGCGATTCTGAGGTGTACGCCGACACCACCACGGACTACCGGCCCACGAATGCCGCGGCCGATGCCCAGAACTTCCAGGTCTCGCCCGATTATTTCCGTGCTGCCGGCACCGCGATGCTTGCGGGCCGCACTTTCTCCATGCACGACGAGGAGAAGGCTCCCAACGTCGCAGTCGTGAATCGCGAATTTGCCCGCAAGTTATTTGGGTCCGTCGACAAGGCCGTTGGCCGGCATTTCAAGTTCTGGGGCGGCCAGCGAGCGGAAGTGATCGGCGTGGTGGAGGATGGCAAATACCAGACCTTGACGGAAGATCAGAAGCCCGCCATGTTCTTTTCGTTCCTCCAGCATCAGGGCAGCGATGTCTGGATCCTGGTGCGCTCGGAACGCGATCCGCAGGAGATCGGCGCTGCCCTGCAACGCTCCATGCGCAGTCTCGATCCCACCCTGCCGCTCGAGATCAAAACATGGAACAGCGAAATGGACTCGGCTCTCTTCGCAGCCCGTGTCGCCACTGTGGCTCTCGGAGTTCTCGGCATGCTTGGCGCGATGCTCGCCATCACTGGAATCTTCGGCATGGCTTCTTACACGGTGAGCAAACGGCTCCGCGAATTGGGCCTCCGTGTCGCACTGGGCGCAAATCAGCGCAAGGTGCTCGGCGCCGCGCTCGGCCGAGCCTTCCGCCTGCTCGCTGTCGGCTCGGCGGCAGGCATGATCCTCGGTGTGCTGGCTACGCGCGTTCTTTCGTCGATCGTCTACCAGGCGACGCCCAAAGACCCGCTCATCCTTGGCGGCGTTGTCCTCACCATGCTGGGTGTGGGCATTCTGGCTGCATCGATCCCGGCCCGACGCGCTCTCGCTGTCGACCCGATGACCCTGCTTCGCGAAGAATGAATCGGACAGAACAATTCGCTTATCTTGACTGTTGACGAGGGCAAACTCGCTTATGTCTCCATCAGCCGAATCTGGTGTTCTGTGTGGTTGCGCAGATGCGGGACGGCTCCATTAACGCCGCTGCGGATGGGACTAACTCATTTCGGGCTGCCCCATCCATCACGGAATGAGAACTACGCCTCGCGGCGACTCCACCGATCTCCTGTTGCCGATCAATCCCAGACTTCGACTCGGTTGCGGCGGCGCAAGCCTACCAATCGCAGAAGTCTCCCGTTGCGGTCCCTGGTGAGCTTCAATAAGCTCCAGGCCATGAAACCCATCGTTGGCAGCACCGGAATAAGGAAGAGCCATTTCAGTTCTAAGACGTGTGTCACCGTGTCCCCATTTCCGCCAGACCTCACCATCTCGACTAAGCGCGGAGATCTGCTTCCTCTAGAAGAAACGAAATCAAATAAACAGCGCACAATCAAGGCATAAGGAAGTCATAAAATCGGCACTGAGCTTCCGGATTAAAAGAAGCAAACAAAAATGGATTTTTGCAAAAGCACACACTCTCACTAAAAAGAACTATTGGCCTCGCTGTCCATAAAGAATGCATAAGTACCAAAGACCCGGGGTGGCACTGGGGTGGACGGATTCCCAACGCCTGAGGCACAACATCGCAGAGGGGCTGAACGTCGCAAGAGAATCGGCCTGAAATAAATTCTGTCCCTGTTCATGCCTTCTTCATGACCCGTAGAACATCATTGGACTTATCACGGCATCTCTGGATCAGTATCGTCGCCGTTGACGACTCCGTCCGGTGCCGGATTCTTCCGCGATCGGCGCGCTTTGGCTCGCATAGCCGGGTAATAGGATGGCAGACTTATGCTCCTAAGTAACATGAGATAAGTGTGCGCATGCATGTTCTTGATGTTTGTTCTGAATGGCATCACACCCGCAGTTTGATTTACGAACTCCCCACAACCGTTTTATGAATCCTTTACGCATCCCCCACGAGAATTGCACTTAGCTGGAAGCGCAAGGGAGGGATCCTGATATTTCGAGTTAGCCTTCATGACTAACCACGGATCAACGTGTATTCAACGAGCAGGTGCCCGCGCGCGTAAATTCCGTTGAATAATCGCAATCTTACTCGCGTTCTCCGTTTTTTTATTTCCACAGATAGCCGAGGTGAAAATGAGAATTGCTTTTTGGAGGGTCATAACGCTTACGGTGCTCACCGTTGGTGCGCCATTGTTCAGCCTGGGGCAGACGAGCACGCCCAATGAATCAGGCCGCGACCAGGGGACGACAGCGACTAATGCTTCCGCTGAAGACAAGGGGAACCTTCCTGGTACGCCGCCATCCCCACAAAAGCCGGAACTCAAACCCACGGTAGAGCAGGAAATTGAAGCTCTGAAGAACCGAATCAACGAACTCGAGAATGAAGTAAGACAGGCGCACGCAGAAAAGTCAGACGGCGAGAACGACGCCTCCGCGCTGAAAGCGGCCGCAAAGCAGCTGATAGCCGGGAGCGCCTCTGGCGCCGGGAACACCGCGCCCCAGGCATCGCTAAGCGAATCCGCCTCAACCAGCGGTCCACAGGGCCAGAAAGAGATTGCTCCCGCCGCCGCACCGGCTCCGCCCGAGATCAGCGCCCAGAGAACCACCAAGGGCGAACCTTTTCCCGGCGACTGGACGTGGCTCAACAGCAATGGCCATGCATCGGATAGTCCGATGGCGACAAAATATTTCACGCCGGAGTTTCGCGCCGACGCGCACTACATGCTCGATTACAACCATCCCAAGGATGACTCCATGGGTGGTGCGACGGAGAGCTTCCGCCACGCTGAATGGCAGCTTGAACAGATTAGTATTGGTGGCGACATTCACATCGACAACGTGCGCGGGCGCATCCTGACCATGGCGGGCTTGTTCGCCACGACCACCCCGCGCAATGACGCCACCCCGGCCCGGGGCCAATGGGATTTGGCAGATGCATACAAGTACGTGTCGGAAGCGTGGGGTGGATATCACTGGGACGTCGCCAACGGCCTGAATGTCGATGCCGGCATTTTCGTTTCCTACATAGGTTTGTTCAGTTACTACAACTTCGACAATTGGACCTATCAGCCATCATTCGTTTCGTCGAACACTCCGTGGTTCTTCAACGGCATGCGTATCCAGTATTTTCCCACCAAGAAGCTGAAGATAGAACCGTGGATCATCAATGGGTGGCAGTCCTATGCGCGTGCCAATGGCAAGCCCGGACTGGGCGGGCAGATCTTGTGGCGCCCCACGCCCTATCTGGATTTTGTGTGGAACAACTACGGCATGGGTGAGGACGTGATTGGGCAGCCTGGACGCTCGCGTGTGCATGCCGACTACAGCGCGCAGGTCAAGTACTACGACAAGCCCGAGAGGTTCTTCGATAAGGCGGCGTTTACGATCACCGGCGATGCGGGTTGCGAATATGGCGGCGGTCCGGCTCTGGCTGCCTATGACCCCACCGGCAAGTCCCCGGAACAGGGAAGCTCTTCTATCTATGCGGGCGGGGTTAACTGCCACAGCGGCAAGAATGGAAGGCCGAAGCAGATGTTCATCGGCTGGATGGCCTACGACCGATTCTGGTTCAAGAAGGACCGCTATGCATTGACCCTCGGCGGCGGCGAGATGAACAACCCCGGGCGTTACCTGACGCTGCTTCCGCCCATCAACGGCGCGACCGCTTTCAGCGGGACTCCGTACTTTACAGAGAATCCCGGCGACCGCGCGCAGATGCACGATGGAACCATCACCTTCGATTACATGCCCAGCCAGTTCATTACCTTCCGTTTGGAGCAGGGGTATCGCTACTCCGACGTACCGTATTGGACCGGCCGAGGAGGAATCACTCCGCCCGGCGGCAACAACGGATTTCCAACGCAGTATGCATGTGCCAGCGGATCCGCCTCAGGTTTCGGGTACGGCAGCCTCACCGCCGCGGAAGTAGCCTGCGGCGCCGGGGAGAACGCCGGAACCACAGCGGGACTTAGCGCCATATGGTGGCCCGATCTGCGCACCAATCAGACGGTAACTACGTTCGCGATTATGGTTCGGTTCTAGGCCGGTCATTGAGATGACGCGCCGATAGCGCACTTGGTGACGGCGTTGGAATGGGATCTTCCGGCGGAAAATGGAAAAAGGCATGAAACGGATGTCAGGGACATTTCTTGTCTTTGCGGCGCTTGCGGCACCTTTAGCGGGGTTGATGGGCTGCAAGGTCAAGGCGGCGGATGCAGCGGCAGAAGCACCTCCACCGACAAAAGTGGTCGGCGATGTCGACGTGGCGAGTTGGGCAGTGGACGATCCGTCCAAGTATCCTCTCGCCACGGCTGCGGCATTCCAGGCGGCATCCACACTTATGGTCACAGGCTCGGTGAATCCCGACATCGCGCGGACCGTGCCTGTGATTTCGCTCGCGACGGGTCGAGTCGTGGAGATCAGGGCGCGTCTCGGAGATGAAGTCAAGAAAGGCCAGGTGCTTCTGCGCGTCAGAAGCGACGACGTTGCTGGAGGATTTGCCACTTATCAGAGCGCGGTTGCGGATGAGGTTCTGTCCAAGGCCCAATGGGAGCGAGCGCAGGAGTTGTACAAGCACGGAGCAATTGCGCTCAACGACCTCCAGATCGCAGACGACGCAGAGCAGAAGGCCAAGATCGCCGTAGAGGCAGCTTCGGAACACTTAAAGCTGCTTGGCAGTACTGTCGAACATCCATCGGGGATCGTTGACATCCTTGCACCGACAAATGGAGTTATTACCGACCAGCAGGTGACCAATGCCGCGGGCGTACAAAGTCTTGGCACGAATCCATTCACCATTTCCGATTTGAGTTATGTCTGGGTTGTCTGCGACGTATATGAAAATGACATCCCGAATGTACGAATCGGCGACAGCGCGGAGGTTCGCCTCAATGCCTTGCCCGATCTCGTTTTAAGGGGGACCGTCAGCAATATCGGACCGATCCTCGATCCAAATATCAGAACCGCGAAGGTTCGGATCGAGGTCCACAATCCAGGGTCGCTGCGTATCGGGATGTTTGCGACGGCGGCGTTTGAGAGCCGAAAGAAAGAAACCCATACAAGTGTTCCGGCTTCGGCCATTCTGCACATGCACGATCGAGACTGGGTGTACGTCCCGGCCCCGGACAACAAATTCCGCCGGGTCGAGGTCATCAGTGGCAGGTCCCTTCCCAACGGAATGCAGGAACTGCGATCCGGGATTATTCCGGGGCAGCAACTGGTGCAGAATACGCTTGCCTTGCAAAACGAAATCGATAACGAGTGAACGTAGAGGGGCCTCGAGAAAGAAATCATGATACGAGCACTCGTTGATTTTGCTCTAAATAACCGTTTCGTGGTTTTGTCCGCGACCGCGCTGTTGGTGTTGTGGGGGGCGTTGTCTTTCCACAATCTTCCGGTGGAAGCTTATCCCGACATTGCAGATAATTACGTCACCGTGATTACACAATGGCCGGGCCGCGCTGCGGAAGAAGTGGAGCAGCAGATCACCATTCCGGTCGAGATTCAGATGAATGGCCTTCCGCACCTTTCGCATCTGCGTTCCGAATCGATTTTCGGCCTTTCATTCGTATTGATGATCTTTGATGACGATTCGAGCAACGACTGGAACCGCCAGAAAGTGCTGGAGCGGCTTTCGCAGGTCAGTTTCCCCCAGGGGATTCAAGGGCAGATGGGCACTGACTGGAGCACCGTTGGCCAGATCTACTGGTTCACGCTGCACAGCGCCAATCCCAAGTACGACCTGATGGAATTGAAGTCCATCGAAGACTGGACCCTGGAGAAGGAATTCAAATCGGTTCCGAATATCGTGGATGTTTCAACCTTCGGTGGCACTACGCGCGAATACCAGGTGCGCGTAGATCCGAACAAGCTTGTCTCGTACGGGCTGAGCATTGGGCAAGTAGAGCAGCAACTGACCAACAATAACGTCAACGCCGGTGGCAGCTTTGTTGAGTCGGGCATGCAGCAAATGAACGTTCGCGCCCTGGGGCTATTTCACACTGTGCAGGACATTCAGAATACGGTCCTCAAGACCCAGACCGGCACGGCATTGCGGGTTAAGGACATCGCTGAAGTGGTGCAAGGTCCCAGGATCCTGCTGGGAGCGATGGCGAGGGCCGATCACCTGCCCGATGGAACCATCGTCGACAACCCCGAGGTCATTCAGGGCGTGGCGTTGCTCCGCAAGGGGGCCGACGCGCAACCCACGCTTGATGCGATTCACGAAAAGGTGAAGGAACTTAACGATCACGTTCTTCCGCCGGGCGTGAAGGTTGTACCGATGCTCGATCGGTCGGATCTTCTGCACTACACGCTGCACACCGTCCTTCATAACATGGCCGAGGGGATGATCCTGGTCACGATCATCCTGTTTCTCTTTCTTGGCAACGTTCGCGGAGCATTCATTGTCGCCCTTACCATTCCGTTTGCCCTGTTGTTTGCATCGATCTGGCTCGACGTCAGCAAAATTCCGGCGAACCTGCTGTCGCTCGGAGCGCTTGACTTCGGCATGGTAGTGGATGGCGCGGTGGTGATGGTGGAGAACATCGTGCGGCACATGAGCCGCGGTTTCGGTTCCACAGGGACCAATGGCTCTGCATCCAACGTCCAGTCAAACGTTCGCGATCACGCTCTTCCCAAAACCCCGTCGACGTTGATTCGCGAAGCCTGTCATGAAGTGCAGCGACCGGTGTTTTACGCAATTGCCATCATCATCACGGCGTATCTACCGATCTTTACCTTGCAGCGCGTAGAAGGAAAACTGTTCAAGCCCATGGCCTGGACGGTCGCATTCGCTCTGCTGGGCGCGATGACTTTTTCCATTTTGATCGCCCCGGTGTTGTCGAGTGTATTGTTTCGCACGGGCGTAAAGGAATGGCGAAACCCGGTAATGAGCTTCCTCACGACTCACTATCGGCGCCGTCTGCGCTGGGCGATTCAACACCGCTGGGTTGTCCTCGGCGGCGGGCTGGCTGCTTTCGCGATGACGCTCTTCTTCGCGTTTAGCGGGATCATCGGCTCGGAGTTCCTTCCTCACCTTGATGAGGGTGCCATCTGGGCGCGCGGGTCGCTTAGCAACAGCAGCAGTCTGTCGGAAGGCAAGGCCTTCGCCACCAAGGCGCGTCTTATCTTCGCATCGTTCCCCGAGGTTACAAAGGTAGTAAGTCAGGCGGGCCGGCCGGACGACGGAACGGACACCGGCGGATTCGGCAACACGGAGTATTTTGTCGATCTCAAGCCCAAGGAAGAATGGCGGCCGGTCTTCCATCAAGACAAGGAAGAACTGATCGCCGCCATGAATCGCCAGGTGTCGAAACTACCGGGGGTGGTATGGAACTTCTCCCAGCCGATCGAAGACAACGTGGATGAGACGATCAGCGGCGTAAAAGGTGGGCTCGCCGCAAAGATCTTCGGCGACGATCTCAAGACGTTGGAGGAGAAGGGCGAGCAAATCATGTCGCAAATGGCGACGGTGCCGGGTATCAAGGATCTCGGGCTGTTTCGCGACATGGGCCAACCGAATCTCAACTTCACGGTAGACCGCGAAGCCGCGGCCCGGTTTGGCATCAACGTGGCGGATATACAAGATGCGATCCAAACCGCGGTGGGCGGCAACGCCGTGAGCCAGGTTCTGCAGGGCGAGGCGCGTTATGACGTGGTGGTGCGCTTCAAGGAGCAGTATCGCAACACCCAGGAGGCTATTGCCGGCATCCGGCTGCTTTCCCCATCCGGTGAGCGCGTGTCACTGGCGCAGCTTACAAAAGTCGACGTGCGCGAGGGCGCATATGACATTTACCGTGAGGCCAACCAGAGGTATGTCGGCGTGCGATACGAGGTGCGCGATCGCGACCTTGGCAGCACCGTACGGGATGCAATGAATAAGGTCGCGAAGAATGTGAAGCTGCCGAAGGGTTATCACATCGACTGGGCAGGTGAGAACGAGAGCCAGAAACGGTCTTCACAAAGACTGCTGATTGTACTTCCAATCACCGTTCTTATCATCTTCATCATTCTTTATACGATGTTCAGGTCGGCAAAGTGGGCCGTGTTGATTCTTGGGGTGGTCGCCATGGCGCCTCTCGGCGGACTGCTCGCCCTGTTGATTACGAATACGCACTTTAGTGTTTCTTCAGGCGTGGGCTTCCTCGCGCTGTTTGGGGTTTCGGTGCAAACCGGGGTCATCATGCTCGAATACATCAATCAACTGCGCGCCAAGGGCTTCACGGTGGAGGATGCTGCGATTGAGGGCGCCGTACTCCGGTTGCGGCCCATCATGATGACCATGCTCGTGGCCACCTTTGGTCTGGTGCCGGCGGCGCTTTCCCATGCCATCGGTTCCGATTCGCAGCGCCCGTTTGCCATCGTGATTGTCGGCGGGCTGATGGCGGCTCTCCTTATGAGTCTTGTGCTACTGCCTACGATCTATGTCTGGGTGGCGAGGGATGGCGACAAATTGCCGGAACCAGACACGGGGGTGTCGCTTGAGCACTAAGAATTGCGCCTCTCGTCCGTCCATAAACTCGTACATATTGGTGGGCTTGATCCTTGCGTTCTGCCGGGCGTTGGCCGTTGCGCAAGGCGCGCCCAATCCGTCTGCCCTCTCCTGGGACCAGGTCAAGGGCAGGTTTGAATCTGCGAACCCCACGCTAAAGGCTGATGCGATCAACGTGGACGAGATGAAAGCCCAGGAGATTACCGCGTTCCTGCGGCCTAATCCGCAATTTACTCTGTCATCGGACGGGACACAGCTTGCTCCCCACGGCGGTGTCTGGCAGCCCACCAAGGGCACGCAGATGCAGACCAATTTCAGCTATCTGCATGAACGCGACCACAAGCGCGAACTGCGCCTGGAAAGCGCCAAGGAGGGGACGCAGATTGCGGCTTCGTTGCACTCTGATCTATACCGCAACTTGCTATTCAACCTGCGCGTCGCGTTCATTGGCGTGCTCCAGGCGAAGGCGGTTTTGGACCTGACTAAACAGGAACTCGAATACTACGACCACATCATCGACATCAGCCGGGAAAAATTCAAAGCCGGCGGAATGGCGCAGATCGATCTTGACCGCGTCGAGCTGCAGCGTGTGCAGTATGAGTCCGACTGGCAAACGGCCGAAGTGAGCCTGCAAACCGCCAAGCTGCTACTGCTTCAGTTGCTCGATGACAAGACCCCCGTGGAACAATTCGATGTTCAGGGTCCATTTGATTTTACAGACGAACTCAAGCCGCTGGTCGACTGCCGCCAACTGGCGCTCGACAATCGGCCCGACCTGCGGGCGGCCATCGAATCAATCCAGCAGGCAAACACAAATTACAAGCTGGCGGTGTCCAACGGATCGACCGATCCTACGTTCAGCACGTGGTATTCCTACAATCCCTCGTTTAATAATCCCAACGACCAGCAGACGCTGGGCCTCAGCATCAGCGTTCCTCTCCGCATCTTCGATCGCAACCAGGGAGAAAAGAAACGCACCCAGCTCGACATCGGGCGCAACCAGCAGGTGGAAGATGCCACGCGGGCGCAGGTGTTCAACGACGTCGATTCCTCCTATGCTCAAGTGAAGAGCAATGTGATCCTCTTGCGGCCGTACAAGGAGAAGTATCTTGCCCAGGCGGTGCGGGTTCGGGAAACGGTGACGTTTGCCTGGCAGCGCGGCGCAGCATCCCTGATGGACTTTTTGAATGCCCAGAGCGACTATCGCCAGGTTCAACTTGCGTACGTGCAGCTCGTGGGTTCTTACCTGACGGCGGCAAGCGCGTTGAATCTGGCGGTCGGAAGCGAGGTCCTGCAATAATTCCGGTCGCTCAAGTTCAAGGAATACAAATGAAATATCCGGTAAACAGCCACCATTCGAAGCGCTTTCCTCGTGGTTCGCAAAAGGACGGAGCGACGGCATGACTCGCGAAGAAGTCGCGGCGAAAATTGTGGAGATTGGGATTTTTCCCGTCATCCGCGTGAATTCCGAAGATCACGCCCTCTATTGCGCGGAGATCCTCTGGGGAGCGGGCGTCCCTGTTGCCGAAATCACCATGACTATCCCCGGTGGAGTCGAAGTCATCCGCACACTCGCCCAGGGGTTCCCCGAATTGGCGGTAGGCGCAGGGACAGTCCTCGATACGGAGACGGCGAAGCGATGCCTTGATGCCGGCGCCAGGTTCATTACCAGTACGGGGATGGTCCCTTCCGTGATCGAAGAGACGCTGCGGGCGAATGTGGTCAGCATCCCGGGGGCTCTTACGCCTACCGAGGTCATCGCCTGCTGGAAGGCCGGTGCGGACTATATTAAGATCTTCCCCGTCGCGTCCATGGGCGGAGATCTCTACGTTCGCTCGCTGAAGCTGCCTTTGCCTCACGTCAAATTGATCGCCGCCGGCGGCGTGAACAAGGGAAATGCCATCGACTTCATCCGTGCGGGTGCTTCTGCGCTCAGTTTGGGCTTGGAATTACTTCCCAGTGAGGCCATTCTCAAGCGTCAGAGCCATCGCATCCACGAACTGGCGCGGAGATTTCTGGCTCTTGTACGGGAAGGGCGCACGACTTACTAACCGCGGCCGACTTGCATGACTTACTGGTTACCTGGCGCGATTGGAGCGAATAACATGGCGCCCGCATCCCCCTTTATGCCTTGTTTATGTGTTAGCAGCAATACTGTCTAGAGACAACGAATCGTCCGGCATCCTTTCTTTGCGAATCCTTTATGTTTCGTTGATGCACCACCCCTTAATCTGCAATTGCCGGCCGATGTAATCTTCACAGTCCGCGATTTCCATGAAGATTTCCGAAATCCTTGACGAGCCAAGCCCACGAACTCGTCGCCAGTTCCTTGGCGAGAGCCTGGCCGGATGTTGGGTTATTGCTCTCCTCGGATTTTCCGGATACGTTCTTCACTTCAATTCGGCGCCGGTGGGATTTCTCTTTCTCCTGGTCGTGGTAACAGAGGCCATTCTATGCGGGTTTTGGCAAGCCACGATTGTCTCGATTCTGGCCTGTGCGTGTCTGGACTACTTCTTCTACCCACCAATTCTTGTGTTCTCTATTTCCGATCCGCAGGATTGGGTGTCGCTCGGGGCATTCGAAATCAGCGCTTTGGTCGTAAGCCGGGTCTCTTCGCGCGAGCAGCGAAGTTCTCGCGAAGCGACTTTTCAGCGGATCGCGATGGAACAACTGTACGAGCTGAGCCGCAGTACGCTGCTCATTAACCTCCACCAAGCGCCAGGACCTCAGCTAACCGAATTGATTCAACGAATATTCTCCGTGGATGCGGTCGCGATTTACGATGCGAACTCCGGCCAATGTGATCGGTTGGGAAAATGGAGTGAGGACGAAATGGACCTTGCGAAGGAGTGCTTCGTCGTTCATTCGGATTCTTACGACTCGGTGAGCCGAACCTCTTTGCGGGTGCTTCGGATTGGGAGCGATGCGGTCGGCTCGATGGCGATCCGCGCAGATCTGGGCCCGCTGGTGACGGATGCACTGGCGTCGCTGGCGTCGATCACCCTGGACCGTTGGGTGTCATTCGAAAACGAAACCCGGATCGAAGCGGCAAATCAGAGCGAGCGCCTTCGCGCGGCGGTTCTTGATTCGCTGGCCCACGCGGTCAAAACTCCGCTCACTGCCATTCAGACCGCAAGCTCCGGTCTTCGAGAGGTCGGAAGCCTGAATGAAGCCCAGGAAAAACTCGTGTCGTTGGTTGAGGACGAATCGAATCAATTGAATCTCTTGTGCACGCGGCTGCTGCAGACAGCGCAACTCGAGGCGGACGACTTCAGCCTTGGACAGAACGAAATTGCCATCGCTGACCTTGTTTCCAAGGCTCTCAAAGAGCAGTCGAACCACCTGGCGGGCCACCCGGTTGAGGTCGCGGTTCCCGATTCCGACCTTACAATCCGGGGCGATGCCGAACTTCTTTCCATGGCGCTGGCACAGTTTCTTGACAACGCGGCCAAATACTCCTTCACGGGCAAGCCGGTCAAAGTCTCCGCCTGGGAGAGCCACTCCGAAGTGATGATCTCTGTCCATAACTACGGCCCGCCAATACCCATCTCGGACAGAGAGAAAATCTTTCAAAGATTCTACCGAACCGATGGGGCGAAGAACATGGCCGCCGGTACCGGGATCGGCCTGTCAGCGGTAAAGATGGCTGCGGAAGCTCATCATGGGCATGTTTGGGTCATAAGCGATGAAGGGGAAGGCACAACCTTCTTTCTTGCATTACCTCAGCACGAAAGGATCTCACAATGAGTCAAACGCAAGGCACTGTTCTTATCGTGGATGACGAACGATCAATCCGCGTTTCACTGCGCACCATTCTTTCGAACATCGGCTTTGAAATTGTCGAGGCGGCGCGCGGAGAGGAAGCGTTGTCACTCGCCAGGACAGCGCGGCTTGATGTTGTATTGCTCGATGTCAACATGCCGGGGATGGACGGTGTCGATGTGTGTCGGATTATGCGCACGGAATCCCCACGGCTGCCAATCGTGATGCTGACGGTCCAAGGGAGCGAAGATCGCAAGGTGGAAGCCCTGGATGCGGGCGCCGACGACTATATTACAAAGCCATTCCAGCTTAGGGAATTAATCGCCCGCCTCAAAGCGGCGGTACGCCGGAACAAGGTCGCAGATTCCGAAGAGTCCGTGATTACAGTAGGAGATGTGCGGCTGGATCCCGTTCGCCACTTAGTTCATAAGAAGGGGCGGTCCTTGCACCTAACTCCAAAGCAGTTCGAGCTGCTGCATTTTCTAATGTCCAATGCCGGGAGGCCCGTCCCTCATGCCAGGCTGCTCAGATATGTCTGGGGGCCGGAATATGGAGACGAGCTCGAATACCTTCGAACCTTCGTACGCCAACTCCGGACCAAAATTGAGGATGATCCCGGGAATCCCCGGTATCTCTTGACGGAAGCCCACATTGGGTATCGGTTCAGCGAGTCCCTGCAGCAGCAATAGACCCTATTCGAAGCAAGGATCGAAACGCCACTGTTACGACTTCTTTTGTTCCTGTTGATGTGAAATTCAGGTGGATCAAGCGCGGTTACGCTGCAGATCAGCGGCTCACGTCTTACTGCGGCTTGGTTGAGGTGAGATCGCGGCTGACGTAGATCTTCTGAATTGTCTGTTCGGCGCCATCTGCCCTCAAGCCATCGATTCAAAAGTGCTCACTCATCGCTCCTTCGCCGCCTGCACGGGCACGATACCGGAAAAAGACTCCATCCCTTACGACTCCTTTAGCCATTCTTCATGCCTTAGTCAGCATAAGCATGTCTTACTGGTCATGTGGCGTAACGCGTCTGCGCACGCCTGTGCTGCAGACGCCCATGAGGAGCATCTTTGAGAGCCCCATCCATATTGCTATTGATTTGCGCGGCCCGAATCTGTGCGTTGGGTCAGGGATCAAGCATGATTTCAATTTCTGCTCTCCGGCAGGAATCAGAAGTCGCGTCGGCGTACAGTCGTGCAGACGTGAAGCGTCTGACGACAAGCGCGCACACTGCTGTAGAATTCGGAAACGTCGCGGCATATTTCGATCACCAGGCGGAGATGTATGCGGCGAGATATGAAGCAGAAGAAAAGGAACTTTATCGACTTCTTGCTCTTCCCTATCACGCTCGCTCCTATCCTGCGCAAGTGGAAAGCACCCGGAATCGCATCGATCATTTCAAGTCTCTATCCCGCAAATGCTCCGAACAGGCGGCAATGTTTCGTGCCCAAACGAAAGACGAGGGTGCGGGAGGTGCTGTTGCTGGCTCGCCAGCTGACGCGCGCCGAGGCGCTCATCACCCGTTCGGCAGGCCACCCGATCATGCATGTTCCTTACAGAGTCCTTAAGTGACCCTGCAACTCCCACCAAGCTGCTCCTGTTCGAAGCATCCGGCCAAGCCTTGTTATGCGACCAGTCAGGATTTC
Source organism: uncultured Acidobacteriota bacterium (assembly GCA_963730805.1). Classification (GTDB taxonomy): domain Bacteria; phylum Acidobacteriota; class Terriglobia; order Terriglobales; family Acidobacteriaceae; genus Telmatobacter. The sequence continues at coordinate 24,460 of CAVSTL010000018.1, forward strand.
GTGGCATTTTTCGAAGAAGTTGTAGCTCCCGGCATAAAGATGCCGTTCGTCAAGTTTTGCGCGGTTTCACAACGGCTTAATTCCATTTGCAGAAAATTACGCCCGCCTGGAGCACAATGAAGATCTGGGGAAATCTCATGGCTGCGGCGCGTGCTTTTGATTGCTAAATATCGTAACCGGGAAGTAGAAAACCCCAAGATTGCCAAAAAAAATCTCAATGAAACAACAAAAATTGACTCAAGCCGTTGTTTTTAAAATAGATAGAGTGGTACATGCTTCGAAAAAGTGGCAAAAATTGCTGCAAAACATGTGCAAATTCGACGTTTTTCGTGAAACTGTGAGAAAGGGTATAAATGTCATTTAAATCAGTAGTTTAATGGCTAAAATCGTCGCGCAGTCTCCCAGCTTCTTTGGTCTGTTTGCGCGCATCTCCGGCGCAAAACTGGAGGTTTTCTAGACGATCCAGCCGCCGCCAACCACCTCGTCGCCGTCGTAGAACACCGCAGACTGCCCGGGCGTGACGGCGCGCTGCGGCTCGTCGAACCTGGCGTCAACTTCGCCGTTTGCGGCAGGTTCGAGAGTGGCCCACGCCGGCTGGTGGCGGTGCCGGATCTTGATCTTCACCCGCATGGGAGCCGTGAGCGCGGGAATGCTGATCCAGTTCACGCGTTTGGCGCGCAGCGAATCCGTAGCCAATTCTGCGTCGGCCCCGACCGTTACGCGATGGCTGGCCGGATCGATCTGCAGCACGTAAAGAGGAGTTGGAGAAGCGACCTTTAGACCCTTCCGTTGACCCACCGTGAAGTTGGAGATGCCCTCATGGCGCCCCAGCACTTCACCGCGCGCAGTCACCAGCTCTCCGGCGGTTTCGGGCATAGGCTCACCCTGCTCTTCGAGATACGCGGTCAGGAATTGCTTGTAGTCGCCGCCGGGGATGAAGCAGATCTCCTGCGAGTCAGGCTTCTCTGCCAGCGCCAGCCCGCGCTGCCGCGCCACCTCGCGCACTTCGGGCTTGGTCATGCGCCCCAGCGGAAACAGAGTGTGCGCAAGCTGCTCCTGGGTAAGCCCGAACAGGAAATAGGTCTGATCCTTGGCAAGATCGGCCGGACGCTTCAGGATCCAGCGGCCGCGCGCCTCGCTGAATTCATTCACGGCATAATGCCCGGTCGCAATGCGGCTGGCGCCGATCGACCGCGCCGTCTTGAGCAGCTGATCGAACTTGAGATGGTTGTTGCAGAGAGAGCAGGGAATCGGCGTGCGCCCGGCGAGGTACTCGCTGACGAACGGCCTCACAACATCCTGCTCGAAACGCTCCTGCTGATTGACCACGTAGTAGGGAATGCCGAGATGCTCGGCGACGCGTCGCGCGTCATATACATCATCAAGCGAGCAGCAGCGGCCGGCCTTGGGCGCATCGGGAATGCCGTGCTTGCCGGCCAGCCGCGTCTGATCCCAAAGCTGAAGCGTGAGGCCGACGACGTCATCTCCGCCCTGGGCGAGGATCGCCGCCACCGTCGAAGAATCAACTCCTCCGGACATGGCTACGGCAATGGTACTGTGCTCACTCATAGGGAAGAAACCCACAGTGTTCGTTCGTTGATCATGCTGACAACTGAAAGCTGATGGCTAGCTTAGCGTTCCGGCTTCAACCGGCGACAGAGCCCGTAACCGTTGCACCGCTTCCGGCACGACAGTCAGGACGTAATCAATGTCAGCCTCCGTGGCCGTCTTCAGCAGGCTGAAGCGCAGGCTGGCGCGGGCGCGGGCTTTGTCAAGTCCCATCGCCATCAGAACGTGGCTGGGTTCGGTGGCGCCGGAGTGGCATGCCGATCCGCCCGATACCGCAACGCCTTTCAGGTCGAGCGCGATGACCAGCGCCTCGCCTTCAAGTTGATCGAACCAGATGTTGGCGGTGTTTGCGACCCGGGGTACGTATGTTCCCTTGCTTTCCGTTCCGTTAATCCCAGTACCGGAAAGCTTCAGGATCTCCGTCTCGAGCCTGTGGCGAAGGCCGCCGAGGCGATCGATGGTTCCGTCCTCGAGGCTGTGCATGGCAAGTTCAGCCGCCTTGGCGAGGCCTACAATGCCGGCGACATTTTCCGTTCCGGCGCGGCGGCGGCGCTCATGGCTTCCCCCGACGAGCAACGACTCAACCGGCGTCCCACGGCGAACAAACATCGCACCGATGCCTTTCGGCCCATGCATCTTGTGCGCGCTGATGGAGAACAGGTGGCAGCCGATCTTGCGCACGTCTATCGGCACCTTGCCCGCGCCCTGCACGGCGTCGATATGGAAGAACACGCCAGTATCGGCGGCGATCTTGCCGATCTGCTCGACCGGCTGAATTACGCCGGTCTCGTTGTTGGCCAGCATCACGCTGATGAGCCGCGTCTGGGGCCGGATCGCGCGTAGAATGTCGTTGGGATCAATCAGGCCGTTTGGCTGCGGCGCCACGTACGTGGTTTCCACGTTTTGCTGCGCCATGCGCCTGGCGGCTTCCAGAATCGCCGAGTGCTCAATCGACGTGGTGATGAAATGATCGCCGGGATGCAGCAGGCCGAAAATGGCCGTGTTGTCGCCCTCGGTGCCGCCGGAGTTGAATACCACTTCTGCATCGTGGCAGTTGAAGAACTCCGCCAGCGTCTCGCGCGCGCGGTCCACGGCCTTTCGCGCCTCCTGGCCGTGCAGATGGATCGACGAGGCGTTGCCGAAGTGTTCCATCCAATATGGGCGCATGGCCTCCATCACCTCCGGTAGCAGGGGTGTGGTGGCGTTGGCATCCATATAGACTCTTCGCATGTCGGCAATCTCCTATTTTGATTGTACGGGCAAATTTGATTTTCGCGACGTCGGACCCACATTCGCCGGTTGGTCACAATCACAGACCTATTCACGAATCGGATGTGTCGAAAGCCGTCCGCGGTCTGCTACAGTTCCCCACGTGCGGCGAACCCATGCCGCCCCAGGAGATTCTCCATGCACGGATTCGTTCGCAATGCCGGCTGTATTCTCGCCGGTTGTGTGCTTGCCTTCGCCACTCTCGGCCACAGCCAGGCTGCGCCTGCCAAGCCCGCGCCTGGCACGAAAGTCGCGCCATCCCAGTCCTATGGAAAACTGCTGGGCATGATGGAGCGAGAGTTCGTGAGTGCCGTTGAAGCCATGCCCGAAGACAAATTCAATTTCGTGCCAACCGAAGGCGAATTCAAGGGCGTCCGAACTTTCTCAGGGCAGGTGAAACATGTGACAGGGTCGAGCTATTACTTCTTCGGCGGTCCCGACATGAGCCAGGCGGACGTCAAGGCCAAGGAAGACGGGGTCGAAAAACTCACTACCAAAGCTGAAATCGTCCAAGCTCTCAAGGAGTCGTTTACCAAGGCTCATGCCTTCATCGACGGCATCTCCCCCGAGAACGCCTTTATAACGATGCCCAACGGCAGTACGCGTTCGGAAATGGCAACTTTTGGATTGGCCCACATGATGGATCATTACGGCCAGCTGGTAGTCTACCTGCGTATGAACGGAATTGTGCCACCGGCCAGCCGCGGTTCGATGTAACCCACCCAGGGACGTCAGATGCCGGTGTCCGTTTCAGTATCCGAGACGCTGGCGCCGGTACCGATTCCCGCCGCTTCGGCGTCTCTTAGGGTATTTAAGGTCTTCCGATAGAACCATGCGGCTGCCAAACCACCGGCCATGGCGGAAGCAGCCGTGATAACCCCCACCTTCATCCACGCTCTGGCAGAGCGTTTAGGGTCGTTTGCGGTGAGTGAAGTCGAAGATTCTAATTTGTTTGCCCCGTTTTCTTGCATCGGTAGATCTCACCCGTAGAAAGATGCGTTATGCGGAATCGCCAGGTCTTAGATGCACTACTTCCTGGAAAGGAGTGCAAAGACTAGCTTTACAAAAATTTCAAAATTTGTATTTGCATTTTTTGAAATCTATAGTATCGTGTAGATATTCCAGCAATGAGGGAGGCCTATCGGGCCGCCTTCAAGGCTGGGAGTAGTTTGCGTCACTGGCCTCCCGGCACGAACAGCTCGAACGTTCGTGCCGTCTTTTTTTGTACAATCAATCCTAGAGAGTGTCGCCAATGAGGAACTGGATGAAGCGCCGGTGGCTGGTGGGCATGGTAGCGGCCGCTGCAACGGTAGTCAGCTATGCACAGTGGTCCAACCCGGCGGACGACGTACCCGCATATCATCCGTCCGCTCCTCTTAAATTTTCTCCACTTCCACCCATCATGGCGGGCAATCAGCTGACCGGGCAGAATTTCCGTTTCGACTGGCAGGTGCACGTCTATCAGCAAGTTGCCAAGGTCAGCAACGTGGTTTACCAGTTGCCTTGCAATTGTCGGTGCGATCGCGCACTGGGTCATACCAGTTTGCGGAGCTGTTTTGAGACTCTGCATGGGACGGAGTGCTCGACGTGTGCCAAGGAAGGCTTCTACGCCTACCAGCAGACCAAACTTGGCAAGACACCGGCCGAGATTCGCGCGGCAATAGCGAAGCATGAGTACGAAAACATCGATCTCGAGAAGCAATAGCCGAGGTCTCCGGATCACGACAACGACAAACAAGCGTTAGAATGATGTTAGGTAGCACCGAGCCAGTTGGACGGGCTCGCACCCTTGCGCACTCGCGAATCATCGAACGAGCGCGCTCCATTGGGGGCGTCACGGTTTCGACGGGATCGATTGCGGCTGAGGAGGCATGTCGGGGTGTGGGCACCCGTAATCGCCTGCAAAACAAAAGTTGCCAACGACAATCTGGCACTTGCTGCTTAATTAACTAAGCAGCCGTCCTCCACGGCTTCGCCTATGGGCTGTGAATCGGACGTCATTCAGTAGGCTGGTGGTTGCGGCTCGGTCCGTGTCGTAACCACGAGATCATCGGACTAGCTTTCGGCGCATCTTGTCCGTTCTGAGCGCCGGAGGCGAATACATGCGGAACCGGACTGAGCATGGACTCTCCTGGCTGACAGCGATTTCGGACGCGGGTTCGACTCCCGCCGCCTCCACCA